>CAVPVZ010000010.1:0-44871 GCA_963709275.1 uncultured Gammaproteobacteria bacterium | reverse complement strand
GCGGCGGACGGCTGTACCGCACCGGCGACCTGGTGCGCTGGCGCGACGACGGTGTGCTGGAGTTCATCGGCCGCATCGACCACCAGGTCAAGATCCGCGGACATCGTGTCGAGCTTGGCGAGATCGAGGCGGCGCTCGGCGACCAGGCGGGCGTGCGCGAGGCGGTCGTGATCCCGCGCGAGGATTCGCCCGGTGACGTGCGCCTGGTGGCGTACCTGATTGCTGCCGACCCGGCGGCGGAGCCGTCGGCGCGGGAGCTCAAGGAATACCTGCGTGAGCACTTGCCCGAGGCGATGGTGCCGTCGCATTTCGTCACGCTGGAGAAGTTCCCGCTGACGCCGAACAAGAAAATCGATCGCAAGGCGTTGCCGGCGCCGATGGAGGCCGGCCCGCGCAAAGCCGCAGCGGCAGCAGGTGGGCCGCCGGCGAGCGAGCTGGAAGCGAAGGTGCTGGCGGTTTGGCAGGAGGTGCTGCAGTTACCCGAGATCGATGTCGAAGACAACTTCTTCGATCTCGGCGGCCATTCCCTGCTGGCGGTGAAGGTGCATCGGCGCCTGAACGAGACGCTGGAGCGCAACCTCGCGATTACCGACCTGTTCCGCTTCCCCACCGTGAAGTCGCTGGCCGACCATCTTTCCGGCGACAGTTCCGGCGCGTCGTTGCAGGCGAGCCAGGACCGTGCGGCGGCGCGCCGCCAGGCCATGGCGAACCGGCGGGGAGGGCGAACGCGTCCGCGCGGGACCCCGACGGCGGGTTGATCAGGTGATCGTGCCACGGTTGGGTGGCTCCGCTTGAGCAGCGCCCGGCATATCCGTGGCCTGGATGGGCTGCGAGCGTTCTCCGTACTGGCGGTCGTCTGGCACCACGCCACCCCGGCTATTCGTGGTTACCCATGAGCCGACACGGCTTCCTTGGCGTGGACATTTTCTTCGTGCTGAGCGGATTCCTGATCACCACGCTGATGCTGATCGAGCGTGACCGAACCGGAACGATCTCATTGAAACGCTTTCTACATTCGTCGATCGTCTGAGGATTTTCCCGCTCTACTACGCACTATTCGTGGTGCTTGGCGGTCTACTTCCTGGTGCTGGCCGGGTCCGGATTCGGTCAAGCCGGGCCCGTTTTTCTCGGAGCTGCCATACCACCTGACATACACGAGCAATTGGTTCGAGACTCGGAGAGCTTCATGGCGATCACATGGTCGCTGGCCACCGAGGAGCAGTTCTATCTCATATGGCCGCCGTTGTTCATGTTGTTCGGCGTCAGGTGTTAGTCCCTTGGTGGCTTTCCTGATGCTAAACCAGGCAATCAACTTCGGATTCCTCGACGCGCAACTGGCGCAGACCGGACCTTCCTTACGCGCGACATGAGATCCTACAGGCGACGTTCACGCCGATCATGCTCGGGCGTCCTTGGCCGCATACGCACTACAAAACGCCTGCTTTGCGGACCAAGGCTGTCAGTCGCTGCTCGGTCGACCGACGGCGATCTGGGTACTTCTTAGTCTTGCCGTACGGCCGCGGCCAATACCCGGCGGGATGTCCGATGGATGGCCGCGCGTGTAGCTTTCACGTGTCGATCATGTTGTTGATCATGGCCTTGGTGGTGCAGCAAGGCCGTCGTAGTGCGATTCCTGGAGCTGCGCGCAGTCGCGTATGTCGGAACCATCAGCTACGGCATCTATCTTCTACACATGGTAGCGATCGACTTGGTGAACCGGTTAAGCCCGTTCAGCGCAAATCACGCTCACGAAGCGACTTTCCTGCTCGCCTGGGGGCTCTCGATCGCAATGGCTGGCTTCAGTTTTCGCTATTTTGAGCGCCCGATACTCGAATTCAAGGACCGCTTCCGGTCAGCGGCAGGGCTGCCGCTGGATCCGAAGACCGAGCGGAAAGGTCAATCGGGCGGGTGAGACGGTGGGCAGTGATTCTCCAAGTAAATAGCGTTTGACGGATGCGAGAATCGCACGTCGTCGCGCCATGCGATTGCTCAGGGCGCATGGTGCCAGTACGACTCGTCCGTCCGACGGGTCAAAGCGCAGCGGGTTTTCCGGCGCATCGTCGGCAAAGCTGCGCCGCCAATTGTATGTATTCCGCAACCGCCGAACCGTGTGCTTGGCGCTCTCCACGATGGCACTGCCACCATGACAAATCCGTGTTGCCGCGGGCGATTGAAAACGTAACGCCAGTAGTGACCGGCGAAATGTTCGCGGATGTAAGCGCTGCAATCGTGCAGGTCGAGCGGCGTGTTGTTCTGCCGCGGTACCCGCGAGACGAAATCGGCCGGCGACTCCTTGCAAGAGTCGTCGCCTGGTCGCGGATATGTCAGCCGGATGCCAGGCGCCATCGGGGGGCGCCGTCGATCAAAGCGTAGCTCACCAGCGCTATGTAGTACGCGCCGAGCCGGGTCAGGTGGACGTCGTCGCTGAAAATCCGGTCCATGGTCGTCCTGCGAGTCTGGTCCGCTGATCCCCGGCGAGGCCTTGCGCCGAGGTTGCCTGCTCAACGAGTTCCGCGAGCGCGAGTCCAGCGGGCAACGAGGCGATGCGATCGCTACGGCCTTCCTGCCAAGCGAACGTTGACCCGGGTCGCGGCACACTGCCATACAGGCGATGCAGCACGCTCATAGTCGATCCAGGTCCCGGGCTCGCTCTTGTCGTTCACGCCGAGCCAAGCCTCGTAGAAGAAGGTTTGGCCCGCGTGGATTACCGTCTATGAATCGCTCGTGGTAGTGACGCAGTAGACGTACCGTGTCGGCGCGCAAGAGCATCCAGCGGACAGCATCGTGTGCACTCTCAGTTACAACCAGCGCATCGTAGGGTCGCCCCGACACTGCGAGTGGCGTGCGTAGCTCCTCATCACGTCCATGTCCTCGGTGTCGCGATTGAAGCCCTGCTGATAGCCAGCCAACCGGTCGGCGCCGGCGGGTTGCCTCGCGTGCGCATTTCGAGCGACGCGCCCGCCATGCTGTGCCGGTTCCATGCGCTCGGCTTGCCGAAGCCTGCGGAGATTTTGGCCAGAAACTCCGGGATCGGCGGATCGGTCAAGCTATGACCGGACCAGAAAACATTAAACCCCGGTGCCGCGGGAGAGGCTTCGGGCGTTTCAGCATGCGCAGCGTTCATCGCCCCCACCATGCCAAGGATCAGTATTGCGTGCCATCGTTTCATTTAGAAAAAGTATGATTGCTATTCGCATCGGCGGCAAGTTGGGCCCATTGTTTTACATAACAACGACTTCGCCGTTGCATCGACCGGTGAAAGCCCGTCCGCATATCTACTTACTGCCCCGCGTGATGTGCACTACGTCACAGAATGGCCCAAATTCGGGTGCTAGCGTCCAAGCAATTAAGCGTCCGCGCCTTCCGGTGATGTCTTCGCGCAATTGCGCGTCGCTCGGGGTCTCGGATGCTGGTGGCGGGGGTTGGTCGAAAGGGGGCCGCAATGTCTGCAAAAGTAAGTGCCAGGGAAGAACTCGAACGAATTGCCGCAACGCTCGACAAGTTCGCGTTTCCGAAGAAGTTCGCCGTTGAGCTCTGCGCTGATTGCAACCTCGCATGCTGCGATGTGCCACCATCCTTTCATGAAGCGGCCCAAGGGCGTCATGCCCTTCGAGTTGTGGAAGAAGTGCGCGGACGAGATTGCCGTCGAGTCCCCCAAGACCGAGTGTTGGTTCTCTTTCTGCGGCGAACCGTTCCTCGAACCCGAACTGTTGATCAAGTGCCTGGAGTATGGGCGCTCGGTCGGCCTGCAGTCGCTCAATATCAACACCAACGGAATGCTGGTCACGCCCGACCTGCACGACGCGATACTGGACTCCGGTGCGCACCTGATCGTCTTCGGTATTGACGGCTTCAAGAAAGAGACGCTCGAGAAATACCGCGTCAATGCCGACCGCGATGTGGTCTACGACAACGCGGAGCGGCTCCTGGCGCGGCGCGACGAGCGCGGATCCAAGATGGCGATCCAGGTGCAGTACATCGTCATGGACGACAACGAGGACGAGGTGGAGCCGTTCAAGGCGCACTGGCTGGCGAGAAACGCCGTGGTCAAGGTGCGCCGCCAGCTCAGCTGGGGCGGCACGTTCGATCCGGGCCTCGATATTTCCCAGGACCACCGCATTCCATGCCCATGGTCCATCACCATGATGCACGTGTTTTGGGACGGGCGCGTGCCGCGCTGCCCCGGTGACACGGAGGGCGAGGACTTTTCCGGCAACGCCTGGCACGATTCGCTCAGCAACCTCTGGGCGCAGCTTGGCAAGTACCGCGACATTCACCTGGCGCGTGACTGGGATGCCTTGCCGGAACGGTGCCACACGTGCACCGACTGGATGACGGGCAGCGCGGAGCGCATACGGCCGGAGACCGAGGTGCCCGTGGAGCCGACCTGGCAGCGACTGAATACGTAACGCCAAGATGAAAACGCTGTACCTGTGCGGTGTCGGCAATGCCGAAGGCATCCGGCTGGCGATCCGGGTGCAGGAAGCCACGCAACGCTGGGACCGCATCCTCTTGCTGGATGATGACCCGGCCAAGCACGGCCAAGTGCGCCTCGGCCTGGACGTTGTCGGCGCCTTCGACGAGCTCGCCAAGGCCGATCCGACAAGCGACGAGGTGGTCAACCTGGTGACGCGCACCTGCGCAGGGCGTGGGCGAGCGCGGGAGCGTATCGCAAGTTTCGGCATTCCCTTTGCCTCCCTGGTTTACCCCGGCATCGACTTGCTGGGCGTGACGCTGGGCGAGGAGGTGACGGCCTACCAGATGTCGTCCCTGGGCGCGGAAGCTCGGCTGGAGCCGGGTGCGGTCGTCCTCATCGGCGCGCTCGTGGGCCACGGGGCGTATATCGGCGCGGGCTCGATTATCGCGCCGCTGGCCGTCATCAATGCGCGGGTGACTCTCGGCAAGCAGGTCTATGTCGGTTCCAATGCCACCATTCTTCCCGATCTGAAGGTTGGCGACGGCGCCACCATTGCTGCCAACAGTGTCGTGTTCAGCGACGTCCCCGCGGGCGCTACTGCGCTCGGTGTGCCGGCCAGCATCATGTCAACAGACACGCCGCCCGTTTCGGGTCCGGCAACCCCGGCGCCGGGCCGGGCAGTCGCATCGAGTCCGGAGCTGGAAGCGGAGATCCGGCGCGTAATGCAGGAGGTGCTCGGCGTCGAGAAGGTAGCGGCCGACGCCAATTTCTTCGACCTCGGGGGCAACTCGCTCAAGGCGATTGCGTTCTGCGAGGCGTTGCGCACGCGGCTGTCCGTCGCGCTGGCGCTGGTTGATGTCTACCGGTTCCCGACGCTGCGCGCGCTTGCTCAGCACCTTGGGGGAAGCGAGGGGACGGATACTGGGCCAAGCCCGGCACAGCAGCGTGCCGAGATGCGTCGAGCGAGGCGGCGCTAGTGGCGCGCATCCTGGTGACGGGCTCCAGCGGCCTGGTGGGGACTTCGCTTTGCCGTGCTCTTCAAATGGCCGGACACGAAGTCGCGGCATTCGACCTGCGCGCACCGGGGGCGGCAAAGGGCGACGTGCGTGACCGGAGCGCCCTTGGTCGGGCGCTCTCGGGCTGCTCCGGTGTAGTGCACCTGGCCGCCGTGTCGCGCGTGGCCGCAGCAGAGCACGACCCGGCAGCGTGCAGGGCGACGAACGAGGGCGGCGTGTCGAATCTGCTCGGTGCGGCGTCGGCGCAGGCTTCCGCCCCCTGGGTGATCTTTGCCAGCAGTCGGGAGGTTTACGGCAACCCGTTAATCCTGCCGGCAGACGAGGACAGTCCGCTGGACCCGATCAACCGCTATGCCGAATCAAAAGTCGCGGGAGAGCGCCTGGTGGCCGAAGCCGCAGCCGACCGGGCTCCGGGCGATGACGGTGCGCCTGTCGAATGTCTACGGCACCGCCCTGGACTACCCCGACCGCGTCGTGCCGGCGTTCGCGCTGGCCGCTGCCCGTGGCGGAAGGCTGGAGGTGCGCGGCCCAGACCAGCAATTGGACTTCACGCATATCGACGACGTGGTGCGTGGCCTGGTGGAGCTGGTCGAGGTCTTCGGCGAGCGCCGCCGCGACCTGCCCACGTTGCACTTTGTCACGGGACGCGCAACACGGCTCGATGAGCTGGCGGCGCTGGCCGTATCTCTGGCGCGGGTACCATGTGAGATTGTCCAAGGGCCGGCTTCGGGCCTTCACGTTGGGCGGTTCGTCGGCTGCGGAACGCGCGCCCGTGAACTGCTGGGCTGGGAGCCTCGCGTGGAGATCGAGACGGGCATGCGACGTCTGGTCGAGTCGTATGCGCGGGAGCGAGCGGCGTAGGCTGTACTCCGAAAAAAAGGGCCCCGACCGGGGCCCTTCAATTTCTTGCTAGAGAGTTTACTTGATCAGAGACTGGCCACCGTCACCGTGGCCCAGTCATCGGGAGTCAGCCCCGGCGACGCATCAGCGCGACGCCGAACAGGCCGAGACCGAGCAGCGCAAGGGTGCCGGGCTCAGGCACGGCGGCGACGAAGTGAACGCGCGCCACCAGGTCATCGAAGTCATCGTCGTTGTTGGCGCCGGAATCGTCCCAGAACAGCACCCAGGAGGTCTCCGATTCGCGCAGGAACCCGATGCCGCGATAGCCAATGCCTGCATCCTGCTCGACCAGCGAGGCGGCATCGTCGTTGTAAGCGCAGCGGCCGGACACTGCGAAGGATGTGCCGCCGGAGGTGCAGATGCCGAACCCCAGCGCGCCCGCAGCGACGTCGAACCATGCAGAAACGTCGCCGCCGGATGCTGTCGCCGAGCTGAAGATGGTTTCCTGCCCGCCAAAGGTCAGCACCAGGTCGTTGGTGTAACCGGCTTCCTTGTAAAGGTATTCGAACTGCACCTGGCCGCCCGCGGTCGCCGTGAGCTGGCCAAAGGAGATCTGTTCCCCACGGAATTCGCTGCCGTAGTGGTTCGAGCCCAGCGTGAAGTCGGCACGGGAATAGTCTTCCGCGTCCAGGATCAGCCCGGCCTGGGCGACGCCGGATACGAGCAACGCCGACGTGGCAGCCAGGGCGAGCAGTGGGAGTTTGCGGGGCATGAGTAATTCCTTGCAGCCAAAAGAAAAATCTTGTGCCGAAGGAGATGCACATGCCGTGCCAACTGGGGAAATTGCAACTAAAACAGTAAGTTAAGCTCGTGCCTGTGAGCCGTGGACGGCGCGTGCTGTAAAGCCGCTCGACGTGACGCGGGTCACATTGCCAAAAAAAAACGCGGACCGCATCGCGATCCGCGCCGAAGGGAAGCGGCCTTGCGGCCGTTGCACTGCTCCCGGAATCGTTGCCTAGATCGTCTTGCTCACCATTGCCGACCGCGCGCTCTCGAGGCCGTCGGAGCATGTCGCCGTCACGGCGAAGTACCACGTGCCCTGTGTGAGGTTATCGATGAAGTAGGTGGTCACTCCGCCGCTGACGTTGACCGACTGGTCGAGGTTGGCGGGGTCGCGCCCGTAATAGATGCGGTAGCTGCTGATCGTGCCGATGGGCGTGCCGTCGACCCGTTCCGTGGGCGGCGTCCAGCTCAGGGTCGCATCCCCCAGCACGGGCGGCGGGGGCGCAGTCACCGTCACGTTGAAAGCGGGCAGGCTGGCGCTCAGTTCGCCGTCGCTGACGCTGATCACGATGTACATGTGCGTGCCGACGTCGGCTGTGCCCGGCGTGCCCCACAGGCGGCCGGTGGCGCTGTCGAAGCTCAGCCAGGCCGGCCTGTTGCTCACCGAGAACTGCAACGCATCGCCGTCGGGATCCGAGGCCTGCGGCTGGAAGCTCCAGGCATTGCCGGCCTCGACGCTGGCGCCCGGCGTGCCGGAAATCGTCGGCGCATTGTTGGGCGGCGGCGGTGCGGGCGTCGGCTCGGGATCCGGCGTCGGGGTCGGCTCAGGATCGGGCTCGGGCGTCGGCGCAGGCTCGAGGGTCCGGTTCCGGGGTCGGCGCGGGCTCAGGATCCGGCGTCGGGGCCGGCTCCGGGTCCGGTTCCGGCGCAGGTTCCGGGTCGGGCTCGGGCGCCGCTTCGTTGCGGCCGACGGCGTTGATGGTGTCGATCTGGCTCTCGGGGGCGAACGCCGTATCCAGGGTCGCCTGCTCCAGCACCAGGTCGATGTCGGCCGGCAGGGCCGCGGCGAGATCGGCCGGCAGCGTGCCGGGTGCGGTCGCCTGCAGCACCTCGATGGCGGCGTCGATGCTCGGGTCGTCGCTCAGGGTCTTGCTGGCCTGCAGGGCGCGGATCGCCTGCTCCAGGGTCGCGGCCGGGACGGCAATATTGGCGGTGTTGTTGTCGGCGGGGGTGTCCGGGCGCACCTGGCGGATGGCGTTATCCATGGCGCTGGTGGCGTCGAAGCCGTAGACGTGCAGGCGGTTGGTCATGGCCTGCAACAGCACCGCGGCGCTGGCCACGTTGGCGACGGCTGCGGTGCGGGAATCGGCTTCGGCGGCGCCGCGGCCGTCGATCCAGCCGTCCGTGAGGTCGGCCGCGAGGCGCGCCATCACGGCGTCGCCGTCGATGTTGGCGCCGGTGACGATCAGGGCGTCGCGCGTGCGGCGGATCATCTCGCCCAGCGTCTCGCTGGTCTTGACGATGATGTGGACGTTGCTCTCGTCGATGGGCGTGTCGGTGGGGTCGGGCAGGACTGCGGTGTCGAGACCGAAGCCGTAGCGCGTGGTGACGGCATAGCGGGCCGCGGTGACGGTCGAGTCGTCGATGCCGCCATTGCGGCGGGCCGCTTCGAAAATCAGCGTGGTGAACGGGTTGATGTTGCTGATGCTGCGGCTGTTGGGCCGCCCGATGGCGCTGACGAGGCGGAAGTCAGGGGCCATGTTGGTGACCAGGTCGATGCCTTGGTCGGCCTCGATGGTCACGGCGTAGTTGTTGCCTCGAGTCTTGATGACGAGGTCGTAGTCGGCGCTCTGGCTGCTCTCGGACTCCATCAGGAGGTCGCCGTTCCTGGTGCGTACCCTGAGGCGCGCGCCGACGATGGGACCGTCGCCCACGCTGCCTGTCACGCGGTTTTCGACGATGTCGGTCTCCGGCGCGGAGCCGGAGGGCGGAGTCGTCGAGTCGGCGGGCGGCGTCGTGGCGGACTCGCCGGGGACGAGTTCGTCCTCGGGAAGACAGCCGGTCAGCACCAGCAGGAGGGAGAGTGACAGCGCTTTGAGCGCCGTGCTTAGACGGTCCTTCCGGACGGCCATGGCGAAACCTCGCTTCGCAACATGGCCACGTAAAAGTTCAACTCACGAGAGGCAGTGCAGGTGGCATGACGCAGCGTCGTGCTGCGCCGTGGAGAACGCGCCGGGCGTGGAAATCGGCTACTGAACCGTTGCCGGTGAGTGAGCCTGAGTTGGATGCCGATTCTGTCCATGTTTCCTGGCGGCCCCGCTATCGTAGGATTTTGAGTCCCTTAGACCGGAAGCTTTGCGTCCCCACCTTTCGGTGAGTTTGCCTTTTTCAGTGGCCCTGTTCAGTGATCAGTCTTCGTTCCCGTTTCCGGGTCCCACCGACACAGGGCAAACCGCCTAGAGGCGTGGCCTTCAGGAGTCGCTGCAGGGGGTTGCCGGGGGGGAGAGAGGGCGCCCAGGAGGAGGGGGGAGTCGTAGCGCGGACCTCTAGCTTGTCTGGCAACCCCGCTGTCGTAGGACTTGTCCCTTAGACCGGTGGTTTTGCGTCCCCGCCTTTCGGCGGGTTTGCCCTTGTCAGTGAGAGTGAAGGTAGCAGCGCGGGGCGGGGAAAAGCAATGAAGTTTCGTGACTCCTGTCACGCTTTGGGAATTTATTCGGGTCGGACCGTCGTAAGTGATTGAACCAATTGATCAATTCCTTTCATGGAACCCTGTTTGAGGCCCTTACGTGACACAAAAGGGCGGGTTTTGTGCAACGTAAGCGCGGATTCCGGCTTGATCCCTAGCCCCCGTACCGCGGCGCCCGCTCCCACGCCAGCGACGAAGCGACGATCCCGTCGAGGTCATCGTGCTTCGGCGTCCAGCCGAACAGCTCGCGGATGCGGCTCGCGTCGGCCACCAGGGAGGGCGGATCGCCGGCGCGACGCTCGGCCTCACGCACGGGCAGTGGCTCGCCCGTGACGCGCTCGAAGGCCTGCACGACCTCGCGCACGCTGAAGCCATGGCCGTAACCGCAGTTGAGCACCTGGGACTCGCCGCCGTCGCGCAGCCAGGCGAGGGCGTCGAGGTGCGCCGCGGCCAGGTCCTCGACATGGATGTAGTCGCGCACGCCGGTGCCGTCGGGCGTGTCGTAGTCGGTGCCGAAAATCGTCAGTGCCTCGCGCTTGCCCGTGGCCACCTCGGCGCCCACCTTGACCAGCAAAGTGGCCTTCGGTGTCGACTGACCGATGCGGCCTTCCGGGTCAGAGCCGGCGACGTTGAAGTAGCGCAGCGCGACGTAGCGCGGCCCACCGGCGGCCGCGAGGTCGCGCAGCATCCACTCGCTCATGAGCTTCGACGTGCCGTAGGGGTTGATCGGCGCATTCGGCGAATCTTCGCGCGCGATGCCGCCGGGCGGGATGCCGTAAACCGCGGCGGTCGAGGAGAACACGATGTGCTGGACGCCGGCCTCGGCGGCGCATTGCAACAGGTTGCGCGTGGCGCAGGTGTTGTTGCGGTAGTACTTCAGCGGGTCGGCGACCGATTCCGGCACGACGGTGTGCGCGGCGAAGTGCATGAGCGTGTCGACGTCGTGCTCGGCAAGGATCCGGCTGACGAGCTCCTGGTCGCCGGTGTCGCCGACGATCAGCTCGCCGTGTGTCACGGCGTCGGCGAAGCCCGTGGAGAGATTGTCCAGCGTGACGACGCGCTCACCGGCCTCGCCGAGCTGGCGCACGACGTGGCTGCCGATATAGCCGGCGCCGCCGGTGACGAGAATGGCCCTGGACATCACTTTCTCCCTGCCTTGAATCGGGCGGGATGATAGCAAGGTCGAATAAGGCGCGGTGTTAGCTGGTTATCACTTCGGCGACTGCTGGCCGGTGATTGGGAATGGAGCTACTGGCCTCGCAAAAGAAAGGGGCAGCGTCGCCGCTGCCCCCTGGTGAGTCGAGCGCTGTTAAGCAGCTCGACTTGCCCCCCTGTGACTTCAGGTCCGGCGGCGACGCATCGCACCGGCGCCGAGCAGGCCCAGTCCAAGCAACGCGAGGGTGCCGGGCTCCGGGACGCGTGCGACAGTCACGTCGTCGATGCCAAACCCGTCGTCGCGATTGTGAGTGATGATACTGAGCCGCGTGATGTCATGCGAAGAGGTAAAGGTCACGTAGTACAGGCGGCCGTTGGAGATCGCGGAGTTCCCGAGCAGCCTGCCGAGGTCGCCGTCGATCAGGTCGCCGCTCGAGAGCGTGAACTGGAAGCGTCCGCCTGCATCATTGGGGTCCGAAATGAACATGCCGATGGCGTTGACGCCGGCGATCGGGGCGAAGTGCAATTCGCGCGCATCGAAGCTGTCCAGCCAGTTATCAGGGCTGGTGGCAAAGCGGCCATTGAACGGTGTCGTGCCCGAATCAAGGATCACAAGGCCGTTATCGCAGCCGCCAAAGGTGCCGTAGTTCCCCGTGCAAAGGCCGTTGCTGCCCGCGACGGCCATCGTGAAATCCCCAACCGATGTCGAGAAGGTGCCTTGCTGGGTGCCGGCAGTGAAGTTGTCGAAGTTCTCGGTCACGGCGCCTGCGCCGAGCGAGCCCAGGAAGAGCGCCTCTGCGGCGTCGGGCGCCGAGGTGTTCCCCGATGTGCCCGGAGCGCTGACGGTGTAGTTGATGATCGGCGCCGCATGAGCCGCTGCACCAAAAACCGCAACGGTCAGGAGGGCGATGATTGCTCGGGGAGCTAAGCGCATCAGATTTCACTCGACGATTCTTAAAGAGGTGATAAGGACGTTGCATGAATCGCGCCAATAATTACAAGATATTGATTCCTATGGAGATAGAGTGACGATGCCGGGTGCGGTCGGATCCGGAATGTAAAGGCTTTCGACAATTCTTGATGGGGTAAAGGCCGATCTGCCTCCCGCCGCCAGGGCCCCGGCGTGCGCTGACGCTCAAGATTCGCCGTCAAACACCCACACGCTGCCATGAGATGTTCGATTCAGGCTGAGAAGTCCCCCGTTTCCGAGTACAATGCGCGGCTGCCTTCGAGTCGCTTACATTGCACAAAACCCCCGGTTTCGTGTCACGCAAGGCCCCTTTCGAGGGGCTTTTTCGACCCTAAACCAAATAAATTCAATCACCTACGACGGTCCGACCCGATACTTTTATGAAGCTGCGCAACATCGCGATCATTGCCCACGTCGACCACGGCAAGACGACCCTCGTCGACAAGCTGCTGAAGCAGTCCCAGACCCTGGCGGATCGTGAGGAGCTGCAGGAGCGGGCGATGGATTCGAACCCGCAGGAGCGGGAGCGCGGCATCACGATCCTGGCCAAGAACACGGCCATCCGCTGGAACGACTACCGCATCAACATCGTCGACACGCCCGGCCACGCCGACTTCGGCGGCGAGGTGGAGCGCGTGCTCTCGATGGTCGACTCGGTGCTGCTGCTGGTGGACGCGGTCGACGGGCCCATGCCGCAGACGCGCTTCGTCACGCGCAAGGCCTTCGACCACGGCCTGAAGCCGATCGTGGTGATCAACAAGGTGGACCGCGAAGGGGCCCAGCCGCATCGCGCCGTCGAGCTGACTTTCGACCTCATGGACAGTCTCGGCGCCAGCGACGAACAACTTGATTTTCCTATAGTTTACGCCTCGGCACTGCTGGGTCGCGCCGGCTTCGATCCGGAGCACCTGGCCGAGGACATGCAGCCGCTGTTCGAGACCATCGTGTCGCGCTGCCCGCCGCCGGACGTGGATCCGGAAGGCCCGCTGCAGCTGCAGCTCAGCGCGCTGGACTACTCCAGCTACGTCGGCGCCATCGGCATCGGCCGCATCAAGCGCGGCCGCCTCAAGCGCAACATGCCGGTCACCGTGGTTGCCGCCGACGGCACGAAGCGCAGCGAAAAGGTCATGCAGGTGTATTCCTTCCTCGGCCTGAAGCGTGTCGAGGTGCCCGAAGCCGAGGCGGGCGACATCGTCGCCTTCGCCGGCATGGAGCACCCGCTCATCTCCGACACCCTGTGCGACCCGGCCAGGCCCGAGGCGCTGCCGCCGCTGACGGTCGACGAGCCCACCATCCAGATGAGTTTCGAGACCAACGACTCGCCCTTCGCCGGCCGCGAGGGCAAGTACGTCACCAGCCGCCAGCTGCGCGAGCGCCTCATGCGCGAGGCGGTGCACAACGTCGCCCTCAGGATCGAGGACACCGAGGACGCAGAGCGCTTCCTGGTCTCCGGGCGCGGCGAGCTGCACCTGTCCGTGCTGCTCGAGACCATCCGCCGCGAGGGTTACGAGCTGGCGGTCTCCCGCCCGCACGTGATCACGCGCGAGAACGAGGACGGCGTGGTCGAGGAACCATGGGAGCACGTCGCCATCGACGTGGAGACGCGCCACCAGGGCGCCACCATGGAGCAGCTCGGCGAGCGCGGCGGTGAATTGCTGGACATGCGCCCGGACGGGGCGGGGCGCGTGCGCCTCGACTACCGCGTCCCCAGCCGCGGCCTGATCGGCTTCCAGTCCGAATTCCGCAGCATGACCTCCGGCACCGGCCTGCTGCACCACGTCTTCGACCGTTACGCACCGGTGAAGTCGGGCCCGCTGGCGCAGCGCCCCAACGGCGTGCTGATCTCCAACGGCACCGGCAAGGCGCTGGCCTACGCCCTGTTCAACCTGCAGGAGCGCGGCCGCCTGTTCACGGGACCCGGCGACGAGGTGTACGAGGGCCAGGTGGTGGGCATCCACAGCCGCGACAACGACCTCACGGTGAACCCGCTGAAGGCCAAGCAGCTGACCAACATCCGCGCCGCGGGCAAGGACGAGAACCTCAACCTGAGCCCGGCCATCCGCCTCACCCTGGAGCAGGCGATGGAGTTCATCGACGACGACGAGCTGGTCGAAATCACCCCTGCGGCGATCCGCGTGCGCAAGCGTTTCCTCAAGGAACACGAGCGCAAGCGCGCCGACCGGTCGGGTGCCACCCTTAAAGCGTGAGCTTAATCACGCTTTGCATGCGCCTGATATACCTATAGTTCGGTCCACGAGCGGCATTATGTTCAGCCGCGCAGAACAGGGACCGCATGCACCCGACACTGCAACAGCAGCTCCGCGCAGCCCTCGCCCAGGGGGGGGCTGAAAAGTCGCGCCTGGAGGCGCTGGTGCAGTCCGTGCACCAGCAATACCGGCGTTACGAGCAGGAGCTCATGGCGCTGGAGACCCGCGTGGCCGAGGCCGAGAAGCGGGCCAGCGCGAAGCTGGACGTGGACGGCGACGGCAGCCTGCAGATCCTGCTGGACAACATCAAGGACGGCATCATCTCGGTCGACGCGCTCGGCCAGATCCGCTCCATGAACGTCACCGCCGAGCGCATGTTCGGCCGCCAGGCGCACGAGCTGGTCGGCCAGAGCCTCGGCCTGATCGTCGAGATCCCCGGCGCGCGCCGCGAGGGCGATTACCTCAAGGAACTGTCGCGGGTGCGCGAGAACACCCAGCTCGACCTGTCGCCCACCGCCGGGCACGGGCGCCGCGCCGACGGGCGCACCTTCCCGCTCGACGTCGTGGCCAGCGCCACCGAGGTCGAGGGCCGCAAGATTTACGTCCTCGCCATCCGCGACAACAGCGAGCGGCTCGAGGCCGAGCGCGCCCTGCGCGAGAGCGAGGCCCGGTACCGCTCCCTGGTGGAGACGGCGCCGGAAGCCATCGTGGTGCTGGACCCCGCCAGCGGCCAGTTCGTGGACGCCAACGACCAGGCGCTGGAGCTGTTCAAGACCAGCCGCACCGGGCTGCTGGGCAAGTCGCCGGCGCATTTCAGCCCGCCCAAGCAGGCCGACGACCGTCTGTCCGAAGAGGCGGCCAAGGCACTGGTGGACGATGCGCTGAACGGTCGCGGCGACTGTTTCGAGTGGCTGCACCGCGACGCGGAGGGCTCTGTGATTCCCTGCGAGGTGCGCCTGGTGCCGGTCAAGTTCGACGGCAAGGTGATGGTGCGCGGCTCGATCATGGATATCCGCGAGCGCAAGCGCAACGAGATGCAGGCCTCGGGCGAGCGCACCCTGCTCGAGCGCATCGCCGGCAACGCGCCGCTGGAGGAGATCCTCACCACCGGCGCCGAAATCATCATGGCCATCGTGCCCGACGTGAACCCGGCTTTTTACGTGCTCGACGAGGGCGCGGAGGTGCTGGAGCTGAAGACCGGTCCCGGGCTGCCGGAGCCGTTCAAGAAGGCGGTCGGCTCCATCCGTTTTGCCGACCTCGAGCCCGAGTCGAGTTCCTCGCATGCGATCGATGAGACCTTGTGCATGGCTGACATCGGCACCGCGACCGTGTGGGCCGATCACCGCTCCGTGGCCGCGCGCCACGGTTACCACGGCTGCTGGTCCGCCCCCATCCGCGACGCCGACGGCCGCGTGCTGGGCGCTTTCGCGCTGTACCTGAAGAGCAGCCGCACCTCGGTGCTGCATTTCCTCGACCTGCTCGATCGCATCATCCAGCTGGCCGGCATCGCCATCGCCCGCAAGCACGACGAGCGCGCCCTGCGCGCCAGCGAGCGCCGCTATCGCGGCCTGTTCGAGAAAGTGCTCGACGGCGTCTACCAGGTGTCCATGGACGGGCGTTTCATCGCCTGCAACCCCAGCCTCGTGCAGATGCTCGGCTACGAGTCGGAGGCCGAGCTGATGGCGATGTCCAGCACCGCCGCGCTTTATGCCGATCCCGAGGAACGCGCCGTGTTCCAGGAAGCGCTCAGCCGCGAGGGCAACCTGCGCAATGCCGAGCTGCGGCTGTGCCGCAAGGACGGGCGCGAGATCGTGGTGCTGGAAAACGCCCGCACCATCTACGACGAGCACGGCAAGGCGATCGGCCACGAGGGCACGCTGTCCGACATCACCGAGCGCAAGCGCGCCGAGCTGGAAGTCCAGGCGGAGAAGGAGCGGGCCCAGGTCACGCTCAACTCCATCGCCGACGGCGTCATCACCACCGACAACGCCGGCGTGATCGATTACCTGAACCCGGTGGCCGAGGCCCTCACGGGCTGGAAGCTCGCGGACGCGCGCGGCCAGCCGGTGTGCAACATCATCCTGCTGCGCCACGAGACCCAGGGGCATTCGCTCGACAACCCGGCCGAGGTCGCCCTGCGCGACGGCAAGGTGACCGAGGTCGGCCAGCATTCGGTGCTGATTTCCCGCAACGGCCGCGAGATCCCGATCCAGGACTCGGCCGCGCCGATCCGCGACGCTGCGGGCCAGATTACCGGCGCGGTGCTGGTCATCCACGACGTCAGCAAGGAGCGGCAGCTGCGCCGCCAGCTGGCGCACCACGCCGCGCACGATTCGCTCACCGGGCTGATCAACCGGCGCGAGTTCGAGCTGCGGCTGGAGAACGCGGTCGCGGCGGCCAAGACGGGCGTGGAGCACGTGCTGCTGTACATCGATCTCGACCAGTTCAAGGTGGTCAACGACACCTGCGGCCACACCGCGGGCGATCACCTGCTGAAGCAGATCACCTCGCTGGTGCGCGGCTTCGTGCGCACCACCGATACCGTGGCGCGCCTCGGCGGCGACGAGTTCGGCGTGCTGCTGGAGCAGTGCTCGCTGGACCGCGCCATCGAGATCGCCGACGACATGCGCGCGGCCATCCGCAGCTACCGTTTCGTCGCCAAGGAAGCCTCGTTCGAGATCGGCGCGTCCATCGGCCTGGTGGTCATCGACGCCGAGACCGACAGCATCGAGAGCCTGCTCTCGGCTGCGGACGTGGCGTGCTACTCGGCCAAGGACCTCGGCCGCAACCGGGTGCACGTCTACCAGCAGGGCGCGGCGCCGGAACGCCACGCGGAAATGCAGTGGGTGTCCCGCGTCACGCGCGCCATCGACGACGACCGGCTCGAGCTGTATTTCCAGCCCATCGTGCCGATCGGGGACAACCCGGACCGCCGCGGCCACTACGAGCTGCTGGTGCGCATGCGCGACGAGAACGGGCGCATGGTGCCGCCGAACGCCTTCATCCCGGCCGCCGAGCGCTACAACATGATGCCCATGGTGGACCGCTGGGTGGTGCGCCAGGCGCTCGAGACACTGGCCTTCCGCGCCGACCCGGACAGCGACGAAGAGGGTTACCTGCTGGCGATCAACCTGTCCGGCACCTCGCTCAACGACGACAAGTTCCTCGAGTTCCTGCTCGAGGCCTTCGAGGAGTACCAGCCGGCGCCGCGCACCATCTGCTTCGAGATCACCGAGACGGCCGCCATCCAGCGCCTGGAGCGCGCCGCGCATTTCATGAACGAGCTCAAGGCGCGCGGCTGCGAGTTCTCGCTGGACGATTTCGGCAACGGGCTGTCGTCCTTCAGCTACCTGCAGAACCTGCCGGTGGACTACATCAAGATCGACGGCAATTTCGTGCGCAACATCGTCTCCAACCATGTGCACCAGTGCATGGTCGACGCCATGCACCGGGTGGGCAAGGCCATGGGCATCCGCATGATCGCAGAGCATGTCGAGTCGCGGCAGTCCCTCGAAGTGCTGGAGAAGATCGGCGTCGAGTTCGTGCAGGGCTACCACATCGCCGCGCCGGCCTCGGTGGAGCGCTTCCCGCGCCTCGCCGCACGCCACGGCCGCCCCCGCCTCAAGCTGGCCTGAAGCGCCTTCTCTGCCGGGGCCTGTCCCCAGCCGCCCCGTCTTTTGGTTAAACTCGGTCCATGAGCAGGATTGCGGGCAGCATGCCCGGCGCCCAGGGACCGGCTGCAGCGCAGACCGGCCCGGCGGCCGGCCATCACACGCCGTTGATCGGTCCCGGGGAGCCGGGCCCGTTCCGCGTCATCAATCCCCATGGGCGCGCGCGGCTCCTGCTGGTCTGCGACCACGCCAGCAACCGGATCCCGGCCCCGCTCAACAACCTCGGCCTGGACGATCTGGCCCTGGGCCGCCACATCGCCTGCGATATCGGCGCCGGCGAGGTCACCGAGCGGCTTTCCAGCCGCCTCGATGCGCCCGCGGTGCTGGCGAGCTATTCCCGCCTGGTGGTCGACTGCAACCGCGGCCTCAGCGACCCGACCTCGATCCTCGCGGTGAGCGACGGCGAGTTCATTCCGGGCAACCAGGGCCTGGACGAAGAACAGAAGGCCGAGCGCGCGCGCCAGTTCTTCCATCCCTACCACGACGCCATCGCCCGCCGGCTCGACAGCTGCGCGCGGCGCGGCATCGTGCCGGCCTTCGTGGCCATCCACAGCTTTACCCCGATCTTCAAGAACGTCCGTCGCCCGTGGCAGATCGGTATTCTCTGGGATACCGATCCGCGCATTCCCGTGCCGCTCATGCAGGCACTGCGCGCGCAGGGAATCGCCGTGGGCGACAACGAGCCGTACTCGGGCAAGGCGCCCGCCGATCACACGGTGGACCACCATGCCGAGGGCGGGGGGCTGCCCCACGTGTCGATCGAGATCCGCCAGGACCTCATCGATCATGCCGACGGAGTGGCGCGCTGGGCGCGCATCCTCGGCGACGCGCTGGAGCAGATCCTCGCGGACGACACCTTGTACCGGAGATTCGGGGAGGCCTGAGATGAGCCACAATGAGCCGCCAGTTCCTCGATCGGCGTCGAGGAGGAATACCTCCTGGTCGACCGGGAGACGCGCGATCTCGTCACCGACATGCCTGCAGTCGATGATCGAGGATTGCGAGCACGAGATGGAGGCCCGCGGCCAGGTCAGCCCGGAGTTCCTGCGCGCCCAGATCGAGGTGGGCACCAAGGTGTGCAGCGGCATCGGCCGAGGCGCGCGCAGGAGCTCGGCGCGCCTGCGCGCAGTGCGTCGTCCGGGTCGCCGACCGGCACGGTCTGCGCGCCGATCGCCGCCTCCACCCATCCGTTCGCGCACTGGCTCGACCAGCAGATCACACCGACAAGGAACGCTACGACGACGCTCGCGCGCGAACTGCAGGCCACTGCGCGCCGCCTGCTCATCTGCGGCATGCACGTGCACGTCGGCATCGACGACGACGAACTGCGCATCGACCTGATGAACCAGTTCAGCGTACTTCCTGCCGCACCTGCTGGCGCTGTCCTGCTCATCGCCCTTCTGGGAAGGGGAGAACACCGGCCTGAAGTCCTTCCGCCTGACGGTGTTCGATGCGCTGCCGCGCACCGGCATGCCCGAGACGCTTCGCCAGCTACGGCGGAGTACGAGCGCCACATCGAGATGCTGGTCGGCGCCGGCCTGATCGAGGACGGCACCAAGATCTGGTGGGACGTGCGTCCGAGCGCGCGCTATCCCGACCCTGGAAACGCGCGTCATGGACGTGTGCACGCGCATCGACGACGCGGTGTGCATTGCCGCCATCAACGTCTGCCTGCTGCGCATGCTGTACCGCCTGCGGCGCTCGCAACCAGCGCTGGCGCACCTATGCGCGCATGCTGCTGATGGAGAACCGCTGGCGCGCCATGCGCTACGGCTTCGACGAGGGGCTGGTCGATCTGGGCCGCGGCGAGATCGTGCCGCACGCGGACAACCTCGGCGAGATGATCGAGCTGATCCGGGAAGATGCGGAGGCGCTGGGTTGCACCGCGGAGGTGGAGCATGCCTGGACGATCCTCGAGCGCGGCACCAGCGCGCATCGCCAGGTGGCGGCCTACGAGCGCGCCCTGGCGGACGGCGCCTCGCAGCAGGAGGCGCTCAAGGCGGTGGTCGACCTGCTTATCGAGGAGACGCGGGTATAGCAGCGGCCATGCGCAGGCCCACGCCGCGCACGGAGGCGTGCGTGACGACGGCGCGCTTGCGATGCAGGCGGATGAGCCCGTCCACGGGCACGCGGAACACCAGGTTGACCAGCGTGCCGGTCTCGAGCTCAGGGTGCATGCCGGCGATGAACACGCCGCGCGGCGAGAGGTTCACCGCGCGTACGCGCCGGCGCGTCCCGCCAACGTCGATGTAGACGTGGGTCGCGACCGGACTGCGTTCAGCGTGCCGCCGTTCGTATTGCATGCGCCGAGCATACCCAAAGCCGGGCCGCGGGGAAATCCGCCGACGTTACGTTAAATGCGCCCGCCGCGCGCATGCGGCGGCCCCGCAGCAAATCGCGAACGCCTATTTCCCGCCGGCGTCCGGGGCGGTCGGGTAGCGCGCGAACATTTCCGCCACCACGGCATCGATGGTGGCACGCGGGTTCTGCATGGCCTTCTTCGTCAGCCGGCCCTCGGCAACGGCCTCCCAGACCAGCATCTTGCGCGCTGCATCCACCACGTCGAGGTTCACCGTGCCGACCCTGTAGTTCACGGTGTCGACCTGGGTCTCGTACATGGGGAAGGGCGTGTACATCATGCCGCGATAGCCGTAATAGCCGGACATGCCGTAACCCATCGCCGGGACCTGTCGCGAACGCACCTCGGTCTTGTCTTCCGAGCTGGCGTTGAAGTTCACCAGCAGGTCCGGGTCCTGCTCGGTGTAGGTGTAGCCGAGCTTCTCCATCTCGCGCCCGGTGGCGGCCTTGAAGTGCTGGGTGACCAGCGTCGAGTAGCCGGCCTGGTCGGTCCCGAGCTGGTCGAAGAAGCCGTACGTCTTGTAGGCGTTGAAATCCACCGCGGGGTCGAAGTTGACGCGATATTCGGGGGTCACCGCACAGCCCGCCGCCACGGCGACAAGCAGGGTTGCGGCAATCAGCTTGATCGTTTTCATCACAGGGTCCTCGTGAGCGACGGCTCAGGTATCCGCAGATTACCGCGTTTGGCGGGAATCCGCAGTCTCCGCGTGACGCCAGCGGGACCGGCCGAGCGTCGGCGCGCTGCACCGACTGGACAGCTGGTCGCAGGTTTAGGCAGAGTCATCGGGAATCCAGGTCGCAAGCAACGCCGCGCGCAGTAATTTCTGAGGGTCCACTCATGAGCCTGGGTAAGGCGCGCCCGAAAATTTCCATCGCCCCGATGATGGACTGGACGGACCGGCACTGCCGCTACTTCCTGCGGCTGCTGTCGCCCACGCGCCTTGCTCTACACCGAGATGGTGACGGCGCAGGCGGTCCGCCACGGCGACCGCGAGCGGCTGCTTGGTTTCGATCCTTTCGAACAGCCGGTGGCGCTGCAGCTCGGCGGCTCGGAGCCGGAACTGCTGGCCGAAGCGGCGCGGGCCGGCGCCGACTACGGCTACGACGAGATCAACCTCAACGTCGGCTGCCCCAGCGACCGCGTGCAGTCGGGCCGCTTCGGCGCCTGCCTGATGGCGGAGCCGGCGCTGGTGCGCGACTGCGTGGCCGCGATGCGCGCGGCGGTCGACATCCCGGTGACGGTGAAGAGCCGCATCGGCATCGACGATCACGAGGACTACGGCTTCCTGCGCGACTTCGTCGCCACCGTGGCGGACTCCGGCTGCGAGGTGTTCGTGGTGCACGCGCGCAAGGCGATCCTCGACGGGCTGTCGCCGAAGGAGAACCGGGAGATTCCGCCGCTGCGTTACGAGTTCGTATACCGGCTGAAGCAGGAGTTTCCGCAGCTGACCGTGGTGCTGAACGGCGGCGTGCGCGACCTCGATGCGGTGCGCGCGCACCTGGCGCAGGTCGACGGCGTGATGATCGGGCGCGAGGCGTATCACAACCCGTATTTCCTCGCGCAGCTGGAGCAGGCGCTCAACGGGACGGCGCTGCCGCGCCGCGAAGAGATCATGGCGCGATTCATGGATTACCTGGCCGGGCAGCTGGAGCGCGGCGTGCGCCTGTCGGCGATGACGCGGCATGTCCTCGGGCTGTACCTCGGGCAACCGGGCGCGCGGCGCTGGCGCCGGCAACTCGCCGAAGGCGCCTGTCGGCCGGGCGCCGGGCTCGAGGTAGTGCGGGCCGCGATGGATGCCGTCGCCGCGCCGGGCGGGGACGGCTAGCGACGGTCAGTCGGAGGCGCCGGGCACCGTGGCGCCGAAATCACCCGCGACGTTCGCCGCGATCCACACCACCGGCGCGTAGGCCGCCACGGCCTGCTTGAGCGCATCCGGGTCCACCTTGTCGAGCGTGTCGTTGGCGGTGTGGTGCAGGTCGAAATAGTCACTCATGTCGTGGCGCAGCGACAGCACCGGCAGGCCCTCGGCCCGCAGCGTGGACAGGTCGGCCCCGCCGCTGGCGGTGTTGTCGCCGCCCTCGATGCCGAGCGGGGCGAGGATTTCGCGCATGGCGTCGATCACCGGGAAGGCCTTCTCGTCCACGCCGCTGTCGAAACGGTAGATCAGCCCGGCGCCGCCGTCGGCCTCGATGCCGATGACGTGGCGCTGCTCGGCCTGCATGGCGGCGCCGGTATAAGTGCGCGACCCGTCCAGGCCGCGCTCTTCGTTGGCATACAGCACGATGCGCACGGTGCGGGCCGGGCGGCGCGGCATCATGGCGATGAAGCGCGCGGTCTCCATCAGGATGGCCACGCCGGTGGCGTTGTCCTGCGCCCCGGTGCCGAGGTCCCAGGAATCCAGGTGCGCCGCCATGATGACGATCTCGTCCGGCTTGTCCGCGCCGCGGATGTCCGCGATCACGTTGGCGGAGCGCGTCGGGGGCAGGTTGCGCGCGCTGGAGTAGAGGCGCAGGCGCACTTCCTCGCCCGCGGCAAACTGCGCGGTCACCAGGTCGGCGTCCGGGTTGGACAGGGCGAAGGCCGGAATCTGAGGGACGTCTTCGGCATAACGCAAGGCCCCGGTGTGGGCCAGGCGGTTGTTGGAGGTGCCGACCGAGCGGATCACCAGGGCCGCGGCGCCGCGCCGGGCCGCCACGGACGGGCCCAGGCTGCGCTTCTGCACTGCAGGGCCGTAGCCGCTGCCGTCGCGCCGGCGCTCCATGCGCTCGTCGATGAACACGATGCGCCCGCGCACTTCGTCCAGCCCGGCGGCCTCCAGCGCGGCCAGGCTCTCGAAGCGCACCACGGCCGCCTCGATGCCGGTCTCCGGCGTGCCCACGCTGCGCCCCAGGGCGGTGACGACCAGCGGCTGGGGGAAGGGCTGCGTGATGTGTGCCTCGGCGCGGCCGCGCTCCCAGGCCGCGACTTCAACCGGCTGCGGCCGGATCTCGTCGAACCCGATGTCGGCCAGCCGGGTCAGGGCCCAGGCCACGGCGGCACGGTCGCCGGCGGAACCGGCGGGGCGGGGTCCGACCTCGGTGGTCAGCGACCAGGCGTGCTGCCAGGCATCGCTCTCGGCCAGGGCGCGGTCGCGCAACTCGCCCGCCTCCCGCAGCAGCCGCGAATCGGGCGCAGCGGCGACGGCCGGGGTCGCGCAAACGAGCAGGAAAGAGCAGCAGCTCAGCAGCAGCGCGGCGGATGCCGCGGGCAGGCAGCGGGCCATCGGCAGGGCTCCGGGTGGGGACTGGGCGGCTAAGGGTACACCATCACCACGGCCGCCCACGAGCCGCGCCGAGCGTGTGTAGAATGTCGCGCTTGCTCGGCGACAGGCGCGGCGGACATGGCAAAGAAAAAGCACAAGGCGAAGGGGAAGTCCCGCGGCAAGGGCGGGGCGAAGCCGCACGTGACCATGGCCGACCTGGCCGACCGGCACGAGCTCTACGAGGCCTCGGTGCAGAGCGTGGACCACGAGGTCGAGTTTCTTGCCACCACCTTCAAGGCGCTCACCGGGCGCAAGGCGCTGGCGCTGCGCGAGGACTTCTGCGGCACGGCGGCGGCGGCCTGCGCCTGGGTGCGCGGCGGCCGCGCGCGCACCGCGGTCGCGGTGGACATCGATCCGGGGGTGCTGGAGTGGGGCCGCACCCATCATGCCGCGAAGCTGAAGGCGAAGACGCGGGCGCGCCTGGCGCTGATCGAGGGCGACGTGCGCACGGCTGACACCGGCGCGGCACTGAGCGGGCTGGAAGGCGCCGGCGAGACTGCCGGGAAGGCGGATATCGCCGTGGCCTTCAATTTCAGCTGGTGGACCTTCAAGACGCGCGCGGAGCTGGTCGGCTACTTCCGCGCCGTGCATGCGGCGCTGGCGGACGACGGCGTGTTCATGCTGGATATCTACGGCGGCTCAGACGCCTACGTCGAGCAGGAGGAGGAGACCGAGTACGGGCTTTTCACCTACGTCTGGGACCAGCACAGCTTCGACCCGATGACCGCGCGCTACCGCTGCTTCATCCATTTCCGCTTCCCGGACGGCTCCGAGCTGCCCGAGGCCTTCGCCTACGACTGGCGCTTGTGGACCCTCCCGGAGCTGCAGGAACTGCTGCTCGAGGCCGGTTTCGAGCGCACGGTGGTGTACTGGCAGGGGGCGGACGAGGACGGCGAGCCGAGCGGCGATTTTGCGCCGGTGGCGGAGGGCGAGAACGATCCGGCGTGGATCGCCTACGTGGCCGCGGTGAAACGCGGCGCCGGGAATCCCGCCTGAGCGGATTGTTCAATTAACATAACAAGTTGAATCGTCAGGCGCGCAGCGAGTATGCTCGCGACGGATGTGCCCGAGTTCGGGCATGGCGGTCATCATGAGGCCAGGGAACATGTCCAGGGACAATTCAGTCGCCGTCCTTTTCGCCGACGTCGTCGGCAGCACCGAACTGTACGAGGCCCTCGGCGACCTGAAGGCCCGGGATACCGTGGCGGACTGTATCGAGGTGATGCGCCAGGCAACCGAAGAGCATAGTGGCCGGGTCATCAAGACCATCGGCGACGAGATCATGGCGACGTTTCCGCGAGCCGACGATGCGCTTAACGCGGCACGGGAAATGCAGGTCGCGATCAGCCAGGGCGAAGCGGTATCCGTCGGCGGCGCGCCGCTGGCCATTCGAATCGGCTGTGACTTCGGGCCGGTGGTCGCCGAAGAGCGGGACGTGTTCGGCTCCACCGTGCATACCGCCAATCGCATGACCAGCCAGGCAAAGGCCTCGCAGATCCTGACGACCTCCAACATCGTGGCTCACCTCGGTGCCGAGTGGCGGCGGTCGTGCGCCAGATCGATCTCGCACCGCTCAAGGGCAAGAGCGGCGAGGTGGCGATGTACGAGGCGCTGTGGGAGTCCGAGGACATCACCAGCATGCTTCCCACCATCAAGTGGGGCGACGAGCACAAGAAGAAGGCGCGCGGCCGCATGCGCATCCGTTTCCTCGGCAAGGAAGTGGTGGTGGACCCCTCCCGCCCGCACGTAACGCTGGGGCGCAGCGAGGACAATGACCTGGTGGTCAAGGGCAACCTGATTTCCCGCCTGCATGCCCGCATCGAGATGAACCGCGACCGTTTCCTGCTGGTCGACCAGTCCACCAACGGCTCTTTCATCGTCACGCGCAAGGGCGAGGAGCTGTTCGTGCGACGCGACAGCGTGCAGATCAGCGGCGAGGGCGTGATCGGCCTTGGCCGCGTGGTGCAGCCCGGCTCAGCCCAGGCCATCACCTTCATCCAGGAAGATTGAAGGTCTCAGCCGACCGCGTTTCCATGCAGCCCGAAAGCAACGAGGCCCTCCGGGGAGGGCCTCGCTTAATCGTCACTTACGACTGGGGCTCAGGCGGCCTGGGCCGTAGTCGCCGGCTTGCTGGCCGCGGCCTTCTTGGCGCTGGTCTTGCGCGCCGTGACCTTGCGCGTGGCCCGCTTCTTGGCGGTGGTCTTGCGCGCCGTGGTCTTCTTCGCGGCGGCCTTCTTGGCCGTGCGCTTCTTGGCGGTCGTCTTCTTGCGGGCCGGGGCCTTCTTGCTGCCGGCGCTCGAAATGTCGACCACGACGTCCTTGAACAGGTCGCCGAAGGCGTCGCCGGTGTCACGCACCAGCGTCATGGTCTTGCGCGCGTTCTTCACGGCGTGGTCCCGGCTCTTGGGCAGCGAGGAGACCTGCTTCTCGAACAGCGCCTTCACATTCTTCGACTTGGCGGCCATCTCGATGCGCTCTGCGCTGCCGTCGATCAGGTCGTCGAGCATCTTCACCTGCTGCTTGAGCAGCTTCTCGATGCTCTTGTGCGACAGGGCGTTCAGCTTCAGGGTAGTGTCGGCCACGGCGTGGACGGGGCGCTTGGTGCGGCTGATGAAGCCGGCGGTCTCGAGACCGGCGGTCCGCAGCCCGGCCACCGCGCGGTCGGCCATCAGGCGCGACTCCGACTTCAGGTTATCGGTAAATTGTTCGATTCGGTTCATCATCTCGTTAACCTCGGTTCCATGGTGCGGTGCAACAATTGATGCAATGCACAATATACCCTCATAGGCCCCCAGTCAAGCGGGTGAGATCAATTTCCGCGTGGATTCCTGCGCTGTGGCTGCTTTCTCTTGGCCCGGTGCTGAGCGCGGCGGCCCAGGAGGCGCCCGCCGGCGAGGCCGAGCTGCCGGTGGAGCCGCCCCCGGTCGAGCTGGCGGTGCCGGCGGAAGCGGTGGAATGGGCCTGGGTGCTTCCGGCCGCGGAAGAGGCGGATGCGGACGACCCGGGGATCCGCCTGGTCACCGAGCCGCCGCAGGGCGACGCAGTCGAGCGCCTGGGCACCATCCGCTTCCAGTACGACGGTGAGTCGCCGGCGGACGCCCTGCGCATCCAGAGCATCGTTCCCGATGACCTGGAGTACATCGAAGGCAGC
The DNA here is from genome assembly GCA_963709275.1 of uncultured Gammaproteobacteria bacterium. Classification (GTDB taxonomy): domain Bacteria; phylum Pseudomonadota; class Gammaproteobacteria; order Steroidobacterales; family XN24; genus XN24. Next base: position 18,315 of record CAVPVZ010000010.1, on the reverse strand, counting down.
GCCACCGGTCCGGGCGCCGCGGTCGAGTACGACGCGGAGGCGCGGCAGCTCAGCTGGACCATCGACGGACCGCTCGTCCCCGGGACCCGCGGCCTCGTGTCTTTCCGCGCGCGGCCGCGGGACGAGGCCGGCAGCGGAGACGCAGGGCCGCCGTGAGCAAGTCCACGCTTAAGCGGAAGTCGACCGCGCAACGCAGCCCGCGTCGCCGGACGCGCGGCGGCCGCAGGTGGCTGCGCGCGCTGCTGTGGCTGGGGCTGGCCGGCGCGGTGGCGCTGGCGGCCTGGCTCATGTGGCTCGATGCGCGCATCACCAGCCAGTTCGAGGGGCGGCGCTGGGACCAGCCGGCGCAGGTCTTCGCCGAGCCGGTGGAGCTCTATGCCGGGTTGCCGCTGGGCATCCACAGCTTCATCGAGCTGCTGCGTGCGCAGGGCTATCGCGAGGCGGACGGCGGTGCGCCGCGGCCGGGCTTCTGGTGGCGCCAGGGCGCCAGCGTGCGCCTGATGACGCGCCCGTTCCGCTTCGCCGACGGCGAGCAGGCGCCCGTGGTGGCGCAGGTGGATTTCACTGCCGCCGGCGTCGGACGCATTCGCGATGCGCAGGGCCGGGCGCTACCGCTGCTGCGCATGGACCCGATGCGCATCGGCAGCATCTTCCCGGTGCACGGCGAGGACCGCATCGTGCTGGCGCCGGGCGAAGTGCCGGCCCTGCTGGAGCAGGCGCTGATCGCGGTCGAGGACCGCCGCTTCCGCACGCATTTCGGCGTCGATCTCGAGGGCATCGGGCGCGCGCTGATGGTGAACCTGCGCGCCGGGGCGGTGCGGCAGGGCGGCAGCACGCTCACGCAGCAGCTGGTGAAGAGCTACTTCCTCGACAGCCGCCGCACCCTGGGGCGCAAGATCACCGAGGCCTGCATGGCGATCCTGCTGGAACGCCATTACGACAAGGACGACATCCTCACGGCCTACGTGAACGAGGTGTTCATGGGCCAGGACGGCACGCGCGCGATCCATGGTTTCGGTCTCGCCGCCGCCTTTTACTTCGGCAAGCCGCTGGCCGAGCTCGACACCGCCGAGGTCGCCACCCTGGTCGCCATCGTGCGCGGCCCGTCCTATTACAACCCCTGGCGCCATCCCGAGCGCGCGCGCGAGCGCCGCGACCTGGTGCTGGAACTGCTCGCCGAGCAGGGCGTGATCCATGCCGCCCAGGCCGAGGCGGCGGCGCGCCGCGACCTCGGGCTGCGCGCCAGCAGCACTGCGGGGCCCGGTTACCAGCCCGCGTTCCTCGGCCTGGTGCGCCGCCAGCTGCAGCGCGACTACCGCGACTCCGACCTCGACTCGGCCGGCCTCACGGTGCTCACCACGCTCGACCCGCTGGCGCAGCGCGTCGCCCAGGCTGCGGTGAGCGAAGGCGTGGTGGAGCTGCGGCGGCGCGGCGAGGCCACGGCGTCGGTGCAGGGCGCTGCGGTGGTGACGCGTCCGGCGACGGGCGAGGTGCTGGCGCTGGTGGGCGGGGCCGACGGCAGCTTCGACGGCTTCAATCGCGCGCTGGATGCGCGTCGTCCGATCGGTTCGCTGGTGAAGCCGGCCGTGTATCTCACCGCCTTCGAGTCCGGCGAGTATTCGCTCGCCTCGACGCTGGAGGACTGGCCGGTGGAGGTGACGCTGGAGAACGGCGACACCTGGCAGCCCGACAACTTCGACCACCAGGCGCGGGGGCCGGTCTCGCTGCTGCGCGCGCTGGCCGAGTCGCTGAATCTCGCCACCGTCAACCTCGGTCTCGAGCTTGGGGTCGACGCGGTCGCCGCCCGCCTCGCGGCCCTCTCCGGGGGTGAGGCGCCGCCGGCGTATCCCTCGCTGCTGCTTGGCTCGGTGGAGTACCCGCCGCTCGAGGTGGCGGAGATCTACGGCGCGATTGCCGCGGGCGGCTTCCGTGCGCCGCTGCGCTCGGTGCGTGCCGTGCTCGACCCGGACGGCCAGCCGCTGTCGCGTTACCCGCTGGACATCGAGGCCGTGGCCGACCCCGCCGCGGTAGTCCAGTTGCAGCACGCAATGCGCCACGTCTTCGACCGCGGCACGGCGCGCGGCGCGCTGCGGCGCCTGGGCGCGCGCGAGTACGCAGGGAAAACCGGGACTTCCGGCGACTTTCGTGACAGTTGGTTCGCCGGCTTCGGGAGCGATACTCTGGCCGTGGCCTGGGTGGGACGGGACGACAACGCACCGACCGGCCTGACCGGCGCCAGTGGGGCGCTGCCCATCTGGGCGGATATCATGGCGGGCCTGGCTGCGGCGAGCTTCCTGCCGGGCACAGCTGAAGGCCTGGTGGAAGTCGAGATCGACTACGCCTCGGGCCTGCTGGCGCGGGGCACCTGCGCCGACACCGTGTTCGTGCCGGTGCCGCAGGACGCGACGCTGTATGCCATGCGTGGATGCGAACCGGAGGCGGAAACGCTGGGCGAGAGAGGAGTGGAATGGTTGCGCAGGTTTTTCCGGGGCGAACGATGAGGCGGGGCCGCGGCGACGGGGTTCGCACCGGGCTGCCCGCATGCACCAGGCCGGCGGCACTGCTGGCGCTGGCGACGCTGGCCGTGAGCGGCTGCGCGCCGTTCCCGGTGCAGGAACTGCCGCCGCCCGACGTGCGTGAGCCGGCTCCGGAGATCGAGCCGGCCTTGCGCCAGCCGCAGGTGTTGCCGCTGCCCGAGGCGACGCCCGAGCCGCGTGCGGCGCCGCAGCCGCTGCCGCAGCCCGAGCCGGAAGCCGCGCCCAGTTATCACCCCGCCGGCGAGGCGCTGGTGGAGCAGGCGCGACGCGAGGCGATGCTCGGCAACGCCGCGGCGGCCGGCTCGACGCTGGAGCGCGCGCTGCGCATCGACAGCGCCAACCCCTGGATCTGGATCGAGCTCGGCTACCTGCGTCTCGAGGCCGGCCAGCAGGCCGCGGCGGAGAGCATGGCGCGCAAGGCGCTCAGTCTGGCCAATGTCGATCGCAAGGCACGCGAGGCGGCGACGCGGCTGCTGCAGCAGTCGGGCGCCCCGCGGTGAGCCTGGCGGAGCGCATCGGCGCGGCCTTCGAAGCCGACGGCGCGCTGGCGCGCTCCCTGCCGGGGTTCCGGCCGCGCGAGGGCCAGCGCCGCATGGCCGAGGCGGTGGCCGCGGCACTGGAAGCGCGCGAAGTGCTGCTGGTGGAAGCGGGCACCGGCACCGGCAAGACCTACGCCTATCTCGCACCCGTGCTCGAGGCCGGGCTCAAGGTGGTGGTCTCCACCGGCACCAAGACCCTGCAGGACCAGCTCTTCCGGCGCGACCTGCCGGCGCTGTCAGGCGCGCTGGGCCGGCCCGTGCACGTCGCCTTGCTGAAGGGCCGCGGCAACTACCTGTGCCGGCATCGCTTCAACCTGGCAATCGAAGAAGGCACGGCCAGCCGGCGCGACGGGCGCTGGCTGGGCCGGATGCAGTCCTGGCTGCCGACCACCACGCGCGGCGAGATCGCCGAGGTGCCCGGCATCCCCGAGGATGCGCCCCTGTGGGGTCGCGTCACTTCCAATGCGGACAATTGCCTCGGCCAGGACTGCGCGGAGTTCCAGCGCTGCTTCGTGGTGAAAGCGCGGCGCGAGGCGCTCAAGGCCGAGGTCGTGGTGGTGAACCATCACCTGCTGCTGGCCGACCTGGCGCTGAAGGATGAAGGCTTCGGCGAATTGCTACCCGGGGCGGATGCGGTGGTGGTGGACGAGGCGCACCAGCTGCCCGAGATCGCGGCGCGTTTCTTCGCCATCGGCGTGGGCACGCGCCAGGCGCTGGGGCTGGTGAGCGATGCGCGCAGCGAGGCGCTGCAGGCGGGCGCGTGGCAGCCGGCGGTGGAACAGGCCGTGGACGCCCTGGAGCGCGCGGCGCGGGAGGCCGCCGCGGCGCTGGCGCATGCAGGGCCGCGCGTGGCCTGGCCCGAGCTGCCGTCCGGCACGGAAGACCGCCTGGTCGACTGGGAGCACGCGGCGGGGGCACTGGCGGAGGCCTGCGAAGGGCTCGAAGGCGCGACGCCGGGACTGGATGCAGTGACGCGGCGGGCGCGCGCCATGGCGGCACGGCTGCAGCAGCTCGGCGCCGGCGGCGAGGGCTGCGAGCTGCGCTGGGCCGAGACGCACCGGCGCAGCGCGAGTTTCCACGGCGCGCCGCTGGACGCGGGGCGGGCACTGGCGGAAAAACTCGCGGGACGGGAATGCGGCTGGGTGTTCACCTCCGCCACCCTGGCGGTGGGCGAAGACTTCGGCGCGTTCATGGACCGGCTCGGGCTGGAGGAGGCGGAGACGCTGAAGCTCGACAGCCCGTTCGACTTCGCCGCGCGCACGCGCTTGTTCGTGCCCGAGGGCATGCCGCAGCCATCGGCGCCGGATTACACGCGCCGCGTGGTGGCGACGGCCCTGCCGTTGCTGGAGGCCAGCGGCGGGCGCGCGTTCCTGCTTTTTACCAGCCACCGCGCATTGCAGCTGGCGGCGCGCGAGCTGCGCGCCCGCGCCGACGAGCTCGGCTTTCCCGTGCTGGTGCAGGGCGACGAACCGCGCGCGCGGCTGCTGGCCGAATTCCGCCGTCTCGGCAACGCCGTGCTGCTGGGCACGCAAAGCTTCTGGGAAGGCGTGGACGTGAAAGGCCCGGCGCTGTCGGTGGTGCTGATCGATAAGCTGCCGTTCGCCGCGCCGGACGATCCGTTGTTGAAGGCGCGCCTCGAGGCCGCGCGCGAGGACGGCCGCGACCCGTTTCGCGACGTGCAGCTGCCGCAGGCCGTGCTGAGCCTGAAGCAGGGTATCGGGCGGCTCATTCGCGACGTCGACGACGCCGGGCTCGCCGTGGTGTGCGACCCGCGCCTGCTCGGCAAGGGCTACGGCCGGGTGTTCCTCGGCAGCCTGCCGCAGATGCCCATCGTGCGGCGCGAGGACGAAGCGGTCGATTTCCTGGTCGGCCTGGGCCTCACGGCGCTCGAGGCGGCGGGATGAACATCCTGGCGCTGGACACGGCGGCCAACGCCTGCTCGGTGGCGCTGCAGGCGGGCGAGGACATTGTCGAGCGCATCGAGACCCAGCCGCGGCGCCATGCCGCCATGCTGCTGCCGATGGCGGAGGACTGCCTGGCGGAGGCCGGCATTGCCCTCAAGGACCTCGATGCCGTCGCCTTCGGGCGCGGCCCGGGGAGTTTCACCGGCCTTCGCATCGCCGCCAGCGTGGCGCAGGGCATCGCCTTCGGCGCCGGGTTGCCGGTGGCGCCGGTCTCGAACCTGGCTGCGGCCGCCGTGGCGGCATGGCGCAAGCATGGCTGGGGCCAGGTGCTGGCGGCCTTCGACGCGCGCATGGACGAGCTGTACGCGGCAACCTACCGCTTGGATAGCGCGGGCCTGCCCGAGCTGTGCGGCGAGGAACGACTGCTGGTCCCGGCGGCGCTGGTGCCCCCGGCCGGCGCATGGTTCGGCGCCGGTTCCGGCTTCGCGACATGGGAGGACCTGGCGGCGCGGTTGTGCCTGGCCGGCTGCGACCCGCTCATCGAGCCCGTGGCGCGCGACCTGCTGGGTCCGGCGGCGGCGCTGCTGGCGGCGGGACGGGCCGTGAGCGCGGCCGAGGCGCTGCCGGTCTACCTGCGCGAGCAGGTGGCGTGGCAGGGCGGCGGCCAGCCCCGGGGGTAGCGCCGGGCGGGGGCGATCCCCGGCTGCCGCGCGTGTTTAACGAATCTGTCACATGCCATTGCTGTAATGTTGCGGTCATAGAACTGGGCTGAACCATGACTGCCAAGCAGATTTTGATCGTCGAGGACGAGAAGCCGATCCGGGACATGATCGCCTTCGGGCTCAAGCGCGCCGGCTACGAGGTGCGCGAGGCCGAGGATGGCCGGGCGGCGCGCGTACAGGTCGCAGACCAGGCGCCCGACCTGGTGCTGGCGGACTGGATGTTGCCGGACATGAGCGGGCTGGAGCTGACGCGCTTGTTGAAGAAGGACCCGGCGACCAAGGACCTTCCGATCATCATGCTCACCGCGCGCGCCGAGGAAGAGGACAAGATCCGCGGCCTCGAGGGCGGCGCGGACGACTACATCACCAAGCCGTTCTCGCCGCGCGAGCTGCTGGCGCGCATCAAGGCCGTGCTGCGGCGTCACGGCGCCGACGACGAGGACGAGGTGTACACGCTGGGCGGCCTTACGCTGAATGCCGCCAGCCATCGCGTCATGGCGGGCGAGGCCGAGGTGTCGCTCGGCCCCACCGAGTTCCGCCTGCTGAAGTTCTTCATCACCCATCCCGAGCGCGTGTACAGCCGTGCCCAGCTGCTGGACCGCGTCTGGGGCGGCAACGTCTACGTCGAGGAGCGTACCGTGGACGTGCACATCCGCCGCCTGCGCAAGGCGCTCGAGCCGTCCGGCTGCGACCGCCTGGTGCAGACCGTGCGCGGCGCCGGCTACCGCTTCTCCGGGCAGGTCGCAGAATGAGTCCGGGGCCGTGGGGCTATGTGTTGCTGCGTTTCGCCGCGCTCATTGCCTCTGCGGTCCTGTTCGGCCTGCTGTTCGGACGACCCTTCATCTGGCTTTCGGCGTTCCTGCTCGCCTATCTCGGCTGGCACCTGTGGCACCTGTGGCAGCTCGAGTCGTGGCTGCGCAAGAAACTGGGGGAGCCGCCGCGCGATGCGCCGGGATTGTGGGGCGACGTCTACGCGCAGCTGCACCGCATCCGCTTGCAGAGCCGGGCGCGCAAGAAGCGCCTGGCGCGTGTGCTGAAGGAGTTTCGCAAGTCCACCAAGGCGCTGCCCGACGCCGGCGTCGTGATCGGCCCGGAGCGCGAAATCGTCTGGCTGAACCGCGCTGCGGAGAGCCTGCTGGGACTGCGCCGGGAAGACCGCGGCCAGCGGATCGACAACCTGTGGCGCGCGCCGGAGTTCGTCGAGTTCCTCGACAGCCACGATCCGGAACAGATCCTCAAGATCGCTGCGCCGCAGGACAAGGATTTCCGCCTCGCGATGCAGCTGGTCCCGTACGGCGACAACCAGCGCCTCCTGCTGGCGCGCGACATCACGCACGCCGCGCGCCTGGACAGCATTCGCCGCACCTTCGTGGCCAATGCCTCGCATGAGCTGCGCTCGCCGCTGACCGTGATCAGCGGCTATCTGGATGCGCTGGTCGATGAGCCGGAGCTGCCGGCGCCCTGGCGCGAGCCGGTGCAGGAGATGGTGCGCCAGTCGGAGCGGATGGGCGCCATCATCGACGACATGCTCACGTTGTCGCGCCTGGAGGCGGCTGGCCCCGAGGCGGCGCGCGAGCGGGTCGACGTATGCGGCATGCTGGCGGCGCTGCGCAAGGAAGCCCTGGCGCGGCCGCAGCGCCCTGCCGTGGTGGAACTGCAGCTGGAGTCCACCGCCGGGCTCTGGGGCGCGGAGTCCGAGGTCTACTCCGCGTGTGCCAACATCATCGGCAACGCCCTCAAGTACACGCCGCCGCAGGGCAGCGTCCACATCCGCTGGTACCTCGAGCACGGGGCGGCGTGCCTCGCTGTCAGCGACACCGGCATGGGCATCCCGGCGCAGGCCATTCCGCGCCTGACGGAGCGCTTCTACCGCGTCGACAAGGGACGCGATCGCGCCTCGGGCGGCACCGGTCTCGGCCTCGCAATCGTCAAGCATGTCCTGCAGCGCCATGGCGCGCGGCTCGATGTCGAGAGCGAAATCGGCCGCGGCAGCAACTTCACCTGCCGTTTCCCCGTCGACCGCACCCGGCTCTGACCATACCCGCCTGCGGGCCATTACGTATGCGCCTCCGGCGGCGGCGTGTAATATTTCTGTAACTTTTGACGGGGTCAGTCCATGAGCCACGAGGAGGCGCGCTACGAGTACCGGTCGTTCGCGCCGGTGCTGGGCAGCGTGGAGCAGCGCCTGCGCAGCCTCGCCGGGCCGCCTGAGACCCGCAGCAGCGCCGAGATTTACCTCCTCAGCCGCCCCGACGAGCGTTACAACTACAAGATTCGCGACGGCCGGCTCGAGCTCAAGCTGCTCGAGGGCCACCACGGTCCGCTCGAGCGCTGGGTGCCGCAGCCGGCGCTGGAATTCCCCATCGACGACGCAATCCTCGCCAAGGGGCTGGTGGCCTCGCTGGAGCTCCCCGCGGGCCTGCCGCCGGGCGCGGGGCAGTCAGTGGACGCGCTGGTGGCCGCGTTCCGGCGCGTGCCCGGGGCGGTTGCCGTCGACGTGTTCAAGCGCCGGGAAGGATTCCAGCTGGACGGCTGCATCGCCGAGCTGGTGCAGGTGACGGTCGCCGGGCACACCACCCACAGCATCTGTGTCGAGGGCGTGGACGCGGAGCGCGTGCTCGACCTGGCGCAGCGGCTGGGACTGGCGGGCCTGCCGAACATCAGTTACCTGGCCGAAGTGCGCAGCCTGCAGGGATGGAAGCTCGGGTCGTCGCCCGGCCCCACATTAACGGAGAACAATAAATCGTGAGCGCCATTCCCCCGCCGGCTGCGGAGAAATTCGATCCGCTGGACATGCACAATTACCGGATCGACCGACTGCCCAAGCGCCGTCGGACCCCGACCGAGATCGTGCTGGCGCGGGCGGGCATCCCGCTAGGTATCGCGCTGTTCGTGCTGTTCGGCTTCCTGTGGACGCCACAGTGGCTGAGCGGGTTCGGCGTCGAGGTGCTGCCGAATGCGGCCGCCAAAGTGCTGGCCAACGTCGGCGCCGAGGAGTTCGTCCGGCGCAACAGCTTCATGCTTGGCATTTTCCTGTTCGCCATGGTCCTGTGGACCACGCAGTCGCTGCCGAGCTACCAGACCTCGCTCATCGTCATCATTGCGCTGGTGCTGACCGGCGTGCTGAGCGAGCGCGACGCTTACGCCAACCTGGGCCATCCCGTGATGTGGCTCAACATCATGTCCTTCATCCTCGCCAGCATGCTGGTGAAGACCGGGCTGGCGAAGCGTTTCACCCTGTGGTTCATCCTGCGTTTCGGCCATAACGCTTCGCAGGTGTTCCTGAGTTTCATCGTCATCAACGTGGTGATGTCGGCCTTCATATCGGCCACCACCGCCAAGGCCGCCATCCTGCTGCCGGTGTTCATGGTGATCGCGGCAATCTACGGCGCGCGGCCCGGACCGGGCAAGACGAATTTCGGCCGCAACATCGTCCTGCAGCAGCTGCTGAACATCAATCTGGGTGCCGGCTGCTTCGTCACCGGCTCTGGCGCCAACCTGCTGGCGGCCGCCCTGATCGCCGGCGCGACCGGCGGGGCGGTGTATTTCGCCGACTGGATGATCGCCATGCTGCCCAGCATGGTCGGGCTGATGCTGCTCGGCTACGTCATCGGCATGCGCATCATCTTTCCGCTCGAGGAGCGCCAGAAACTGCCGCAGATCGAGGGCGGCATGGAGCGGCTGCGGGAGGAGCAGGCGAAGCTCGGCAAGCTTGGCTGGGGCGAGATCCGCGCCGCGGTCATTTTCGTCACCATCCTCGCGTTCTGGGCCACCGACCGACTGCACGGCATCAGCCCGACGGCGGTGGCCTTCGTCGGTGCGATCGTGGCGTTGCTGCCGCGCGTTGGCGTGGTCGAGTGGAACGACATCGACATCCCGTGGCACCTGATGCTGTTCTCCGCCGGCGCTTACACGCTGGGCGCAGGATTCAGCCAGACGGGGCTGCCGAACATCGGGGTGCAGGCCTTCTTCAACGGCGTGGGCCTGGAGGAGGGCGCGCCGTTCTGGGCGATCTACCTGATTCTTACCGGGGTGATGTGTTACTCAGCCCTGCTGTCACAGTCCAAGACCATGCGGACGATGATCTTCGTCCCCATCGCCATCGGTACCGCCGATCTCTTCGGCTTCAGCGTGATCAGCCTGGCGCTGCCGGTGGCGTTCCTGATCGAACACGTCTACGTCCTGCCCTTCAACAGCAAGCCCGCGGCGCTGCTGTACGAGACCGATCACTACAGCCTGAATGACGCCATGAAGTTCGGCCTGATCATGATGACGCTGGGCTGGATCACCAACATCATCATGGGCGAGACCTGGTTCCGCTTCCTCGGCATCACGCCCAACGGCGTGTTCGGCCTGTTCTGAGGCGACGGGAGAGATGTGCCTCAGCCCGCCGCGCTCACTCCATGCCGACCACTTGCTTGGCGGCGCGGAGGTAGTTCGTGTTGGGCAGGTCGCCGATGCCGAGTCCCTCGATGACTTCGCGCATGCCGGCGTAGTTCTCGCTCTCGGCGCAGGCCGTCTCGACCAGGGCGCCGTTGAACCAGACTTCGGCGTACTCGCAGATGATGCCGTCGATAGTGAACCCGTAGCGCATCTTCTCCACCGCGACCGGCGTCAACTCGGGGTGGCGCCGGGCCAGGGTGATGAAGGTCTCGATGTCGTAGCTGTCGGCATCCAGCGCCATCTCCACCTTGAGGTGCGAGAGGATGGTGGCGAGGTCATCCCGACTGACGGGGAACTGGAACTTGCCGCGCGGCTGGAAGATCTCGTAGCCCTCGGGCGTCTCCCCGACCTTGGTCTTGATGTCGAGCAGGCCGTCGCGGACCTTGACGTTGGCGTCGTTGGTGTTGACGGAAAGGAAGTAGGTCTCCGCCGGCATCCGGCGCGCCTTGAACAGCACGGTCTTGCCGTTCCACATGTGGTCCTTCACGGTCTGGATCACGCCGGGGCCGAACACGCGGAACTCCGCTCGCGGCACGATTTTCTCGGCTTCCTCGGCGGAAGTCGCGGTGTTCTTGGCGTAGACGTCTGACATGCGCTTTTCCCTAAACAGGCCCCGAATCGAGCAAGGTTAACAAGGAGTCTCCAGCCGTGGAAGCAGTCCATTCGAATCATGAACTTAGTGCGTATCTCCGCAGGGCCTGCAGCGCGGTGCAGGAGGGACGTGCGACACACTTCGTGCTGGGCAACGAGGCTGCGGATCTCGATTCCATGGTGGCCGCCGTGGCGGCGGGCTACTGGCTCACGGCGGCGTCCGGCGCCTCGGGGGACCTTTTCGTTCCGCTGGTAAACATCCCGCGAGCCGACTACAAGCTGCGCACCGAGGCGGTGTACCTGTTGTCGGCGGTCGGCCTCGGCCCCGATCTGCTCACTTTCATCGACGAGGTCGACCTGGCGGCGCTGCAGGCCTCCGCTGCGCTGCGGCTGGTGCTCGTGGACCACAATGGCCTCGCCGCGGGGCAGGCACAGCTGGGCCCGGCCGTGACCGGCGTCATCGACCATCACCGTGACGAGGGCGGATTCCAGGATGCCCGGCCGCGGGTGGTGGAGCCGGTCGGCTCCGCTTCGACCCTGGTGGCGGAGCAGTTGCTCGACACCCGGCCCGAGGCCGTCGAGCCGGAGCTGGCCCGGCTGCTTCTCGGCACGATACTGCTGGACACCGTCAATCTCGATGCGGAGGCCAGGCGCGCCACGGAAAAGGATGTGCAGGTTGCCGCGCGCCTGAGCGAGATCTGTGGCGCCGACCGGCAGGCGCTGTTTGATCGCCTGCAGTTCGAGAAATTCAACGTCGATGCGCTGGACACACCCGACCTGCTGCGCAAGGACTACAAGGAATACCAGATGGGCGAGGTGCGCTGCGGCATCGCTTCGGTACTGTTGCCGGCGGCCCGATGGCTGGAAAAGGATCCGCAGCTGGGCGAGTCGCTGGCGGCCTTCGCCCGCGGCCGCAATCTCCACCTGTTGCTCGCAATGAACGCCTACACCGACCCGGACTTCAAGCGCGACCTGGTCGTCTGGGCGGGGGATGAGGCATTGTTCACGCGGGTCAACACCTTCCTGCTCGGCAGCGACCTTGCGCTGGAACCGCTCGATGCCCCCGACGCCCAGTGCGCGCATTACGCCGCCTACGTGCAGGGCAACGCAGCCTACTCGCGCAAGAAACTGCAGCCGCTGCTGCAGGTTTTTTTCGCCGGCTAGGCCGGGGCGAACTCAACGGCCGCCGGGCCGGGAGTAGAGCGCATGACGTTTGAAGCAACTTTTTTCCTCGCCTTCACCATCCTGGGTGGCCTGGCGCTGTTCCTGTTCGGCATGCAACTCATGACCGAGGGGCTGCGCCAGGCGGCGGGGGACAAGTTGCGGTTGATCATTTATCGCGGCACCGGTAATCGCCTCACCGGCCTGGGCCTCGGCACGGGCCTCGGTTTCCTGATGCACAGCAGCGCCACCACGGTGATGGCGGTCGGCTTCATCAATGCCGGCCTGCTCAGCCTGGTCAACGCCCTGCCGGTGATGATGGGGGCCAACGTCGGCACCACGCTGTCGATGCAGCTGATCTCTTTCAAGCTGACCGATTTCGCGCTGTTTGCCGTCGCGATCGGTTTCCTGCTGCTCGTCGTCAGTCCCTCCGCGTTGTTGCGCAACATCGGCCGCAGCCTGCTCGGCTTCGGCCTGCTGTTCAACGGCATGGACTTGATGAGCGGGGCCATCGAGCCGCACCGGGAAGCGCTGCTGCCCTGGCTGGCGCACCTGGACGGATCGACCTGGCAGGGCCTGCTGCTCGGCACGCTGGTGGCCTGGGCTTTCACCGCGGTGATCCAGAGCAGCGGCGCCACCATCGGCATGACCTTCGTGCTGATTACGGCTGGGGTATTCACCTCCTTGCCGCAGGTGTACCCAATCGTGCTCGGCGCTCACCTCGGCACCACCACCACGGCACTCATCGCCTCCCTGGGATGCGGCATCGAGGGGCGGCGAGGTGCGGTGGGCAACCTGCTGTTCAACCTCTTCAACGTCGCCATGGCGCTGCTCGCGGCGCCGCTTTTCATTGCCGCCATGCAGCTGACATCGGACGACCTGGTGCGGCAGACGGCCAACCTGCACACGGCGATCATGGTCGTGGCGAGCCTGCTGCTGCTGCCGTTTACTCCGCGCATCGCCGCCTTGTTGCGGCTCCTGCTGGGTCGGCGCCAGCCGCTGCCGGTGCGCAGCTTCCTCGACCCGGAGCTGCTCACGCGCCCGGAGAATGCCCTTGCTGCGGTGATCCGCGAATCACGCCGCAGCCTCGACATCATCGCCGGCAGCCTGCAGCAGGCGCGCGATTTCGCGCACGAGGCGGCGGCCCTCAAGGCGCCTTCCAGCATTGCGGCGAACGAACAGGCGGTGAACGAGATCCGGGACGCCACGCAAGACTACCTGGCGCGCATGACCGATCGCTACCTGTCCCGTCGCCAGCGCCTGCTAGCGCAGTACCTGTCGCGGATCGCCAGCGATATCGAACGCATCGGGGATTACGTGGTGCACCTTGCCACGCTCACCGAGCAGCGACGCCGCATCCCGAACGCGCGCTTCGACGAGCCCATGCGCCTTGCGCTGGTCCAGCTGTGCGACCACGCCGAGGCCGTGCTGGAGGCTACGCGACGTTCGCTCGATCCGGACCAGGCCACCTTCCCGGGCTCGGCCCATGAAATCGAAGCTGCGCGGGACATCTTCTCAGAGCGCAGCCAGCTCATCCGGCAGGCCGTCAACGACCGCGTGGCACAGCACGAGGTGACGGCGATCGTCGGGATCTACTTCGGCAACATGACCCTGGCGCTGGATGCGCTGGTGCGCCACTGTCGCCTGATCGCACGCGAACAGCAGCAGCCCTATTTCTCGCTCAAGGCTGCGAAGTTCGACCGCGTCGAGCCCCCCGCGAGCGTCAAGACCCGTCCGCCCAGTCGCGATAAGGACGACTGACGAGACTGGCGTTGGCGTAGCGGGGGTCGTGCGTGACTTCCTTGCCGGTCCACTCCGGCAATGTGAAGTGCTCGTCCTCGGCCTCGAGTTCGATCTCCGCCACCAACAGCCCGGCATTGGCGCCGTGGTACTCATCGATCTCCCAGGTGTGGCGCCCGAGCAACACCTCGTAGCGCGTCTTGTCGATGATCGGCAGCTGGCAGAGCTCATCCAGCAGCCGTTCCGCCTGAGCCAGCGGAATAGGGTATTCGAACTCCAGGCGCCGCATCCCCTCGGCGCGGCCCTTGATGGTCAGCCAGGCCTCGTCACCGGCGGTGCGGACCCGCACCTGCCGCTGCGGGTCGATGGCGAGGTAACCCTGGCGCAGCCGGCGTCCCCGGGTCCCCGTCTTCCAGGCGGTCCCGGTGACCAGGAACTTGCGCTCGATCTCTGTTTTCACGAGCACAGCTGACCATGGCGCTCCATGCGCGTCAACCATGTAATAAAAGGCCGAAACGGCATAAGCATTTGTCACAAAAATGACACATTTCCGCAGCCGGGTTGACTGAGATCAATTCCCCTTCCGGCAACGCGGAGGACACTTTGTGCGATGTCATCGAGTGCCCGCGACTGATGCCATTCGGGGCCGCAAGGACCTGTTGATTCACGGGCGTTTTGCGGGTTGGGCTGAGTCCGCACTGGTGCTCCAAGTCTGATTCGTTTTTAGGGAGTCATTAGCATGTCAGTTCGCTATTTGTTCTTAGCTTTCGCCGCGGCAGCCTTGCTGGCTACGACGGGTGCGGCGGCGTCCGAGACGGATCGTCTCCTCGAGACCCTGATCCAGAAGCAGGTCCTGACCCCCGCGGAAGCGGAAGCGATCCGCGCTGAGGCGGCGCAAGAGGAAGCGGTTGAAGAGGCCGACCTGGGCGGCGCGCCGGCTGCCTACGAGCCCACGGCCCCGATGCAGGTGGACGAGGGCGCGACCATCTTCGTACGCCGCTTCGGCGTGCAGACGGCCGACGGGTCCGAGCGCTTCCGCCTGCGCGGTCGTGTGCAGCTCGATTTCGCGATGCAGGACTTCAGTGACGAGCTGGTCGACGTGGCGCGCGAAGATCCTCTGCCCGACTACGGCCTGATCTTCCGCCGGATCCGCTTCGGCGCCCTGGGCGTGATGCGTGAGAAGTTCGAGTGGCAGGTCGAAGTCGATTTTGCCGAGAACGCCGTCGAACTCGAGAATACCTACATGGGCTACCTGTTCGACCACGGCGGTATCCTGAAATTCGGCAACATGAAGGAACCGTTCGGGCTCGAGTACGACACCAGCTCGCGTTACATCACTTTCATGGAGCGTTCCGCCACGGTTGACGCCTATGGCGTCGGCAAGCAGCCGGGCGTCATGTACCAGGCCTTGCAGCCGACGTACCACATCGCGGTCGGCATTTTCGGCAACGGCATCGAGTTCAACCGTGACGTCGAGGAAGGCTACTCCATCGCCGGTCGCGCCACCTTTGCGCCGTACCTGAGCGGGACGGACTTCGTGCACCTCGGTGCGGCCGTCAACTACCGCAAGAATGCGCTGAACACGGCGGAAGACTACTACGAGGCGGTTCGCCTGCGCACCCGTGAAGGCACCCGGGCCATCGATGCGCGCCTGGTGGGCCGCGACGACCTGGAGGGCGTGAAAGACTTCACGCGCTACGGGCTCGAGTTCGCCGCGGGCTTCGGTTCGATGTGGTTCCAGGCCGAGTACATGAATGTCGACCTGAACCTGGATCCGACGCGCGTGAACCCCGATGAGACCTTCAACGTAGATGCCGACTCGATCTCGCAGGACGGCTACTACATCTACGCCGGCTACTACCTGACGGGCGAGCACAAGCCCTACCGCGCCTTCGGCGGTGACTTCGGCAACCTGCGCCCGAACGCCAACTTCAACCCGAGCGCGGGCACCTACGGCGCTTTCGAGCTGGCCTTCGGCTACTCCTTGGCGGATTCCCTGGAGCATACGCGCGTGGGTCGCGGCCAGAAGCAGGATCGCTACGTCCTCGGCCTGAATTGGTACCTGACTCCGGAAGTCATGTTCAAGTTCAACGCCATCTACCTGGAAGGCGAGCGTGACGACATCACGGGAGACGGCTGGGTCTACGGCATGCGTGGCCAGTACTTCTTCTAGGACCTGAACCGGGTGCGCCGGCGCCCTAGCCGGCCGCCCCGCTGATTAAAGCGGCCATGGCCTTCGGGTCATGGCCGCTTGTTTGCGTGTATGCCGCGATGCGAACATTGAACCTTGCGCGCAGGCGCAGGTCCGAGCTACGCAATGGAAAACAAGGACATCACTCACCACTGGTCGCGCCGCTTCAACGCGGAGCTGGAGGCTGTGCGCGCCAACGTGATGGCGATGGGCGGCGTCGTGGAAGACCAGTTGCAGCGCGCCGTCGAGGCGCTGGAGCGCGGTGACAGCGCGCTGGGCGAAGAAGTCGTGCGCGACGACCATAAGGTCAACCGCCTCGAAGTGGCGATCGACGAAGAATGCAGCCGCATCATCGCGCGGCGCCAGCCGACTGCGGGCGACCTGCGCCTCATCATGGCCATCATCAAGACCATCACTGACCTGGAGCGCATCGGCGACGAGGCGGAAAAGATCGGCTACCTGGCGTCCCGGCTGGCGTCGCAGGAGCGCCCGGTGGATCGCTACCGGGCCTTGCGCCACATCGGCGACCTGGTCGGCGGAATGCTGCACGAGTCGCTCGATGCTTTCGCCCGCCTCGATACCGACCTGGCGATGCGCGTGGTGCGTGAAGACAAGGCCGTGGACCAGGAATACGATGCGCTGTCACGCCAGGCCATCACGCTGATGATGGAAGACCCGCGCAGCATCCGCCGGGTGCTGGACATGCTCTGGGTCGCACGCGCGCTGGAGCGCATCGGCGATCACGCCAAGAACATTTGTGAATATGTCGTCTACATGGTGCACGGCAAGGACATCCGCCACGTGGACCTGGACGACGCCGAGAGACAGGTGAGAAAAGAGAATGGTTGAAACTGCTTCCCGCGACTGGCTCAGCCGCCGCATGGTGAATGGCTACTGTGCGCTGCTGTGCGGCGGGCTCCTGGGTTTCGCCCTGTTCGCGGAGCACGCCATGGGCTACGAGCCGTGCCCGCTGTGTGTCCTGCAGCGTATCGCCGTGCTCGCCCTCGGCTTCGTCTTCCTCGCGGCCTACGCGCACAACCCGGGACGCACCGGCGCCCGCACATATGGCGTGCTGGCCATCGTCGCGGCCGGCGGCGGCCTCGCCATGGCCTGGCGCCAGGTCTGGTTGCAGGGCCTGCCTGCCGACCAGGTGCCCGCCTGCGGCCCGGGCTACGACTACATCATGGACGTGTTCCCGCTGCACGAAGCGCTGTCCATGATCTTCGAGGGCTCCGGCGACTGCGCGGAAATGGGCTGGACCTTCCTCGGTCTGAGCATGGCCGGGTGGGTGCTCATCTGGATGGTCGGCTTCGCCCTCGTGGCGGCCTGGAACAACTTCCGCCGCACCTGACCCCAGCCTCGGCCTGGCCGCGCGCCCGGGCCGCGCCCCATACCGCAGCGCCGCCCCGGCCGCGCGCCCGCACCGCACGATACCCCTCTCGCTCAGAAATCCTTATATCGCTCGATGGGCATCGTGCGTTCCGGGCGCGCTGCGCTTGTGGCCGGTCCTCGCACCGGGCGCACCGGCGCCGGGGCGGCTGGGCTCGGCCGGCACGATCGGCCGGCAAGCTCGGTCCCCGGCGAACCCGGTGGCTGGTCATGCCGTTCCTGCACCGATCGGGCGATACCGCTGGCGGGGCAGCGGGGTTGGGACGTGCAAGGCGCACTGAGCGAGATAAAGATTTCCGAGCGAAGGGCGCCTTGCACGGTCCGGCCCCGCGGACAGGCACTCCGGATCCGGCCTGATCAGCCGAGCAGCCGCTGCATGACCCCGAGGTAGAGATCCTTGAGCGGCTCCAGGTCGTCCACGCGCACGTGCTCGTCGATCTTGTGGATGCTGGCGTTGACCGGCCCGAGCTCGACCACGGCCGCGCCTGTCGGGGCAATGAAGCGTCCGTCGGAGGTGCCGCCGCCGGTGGAGAGCTCCGGGTCGACCCCCGCGACTGCGCGCACGGTGTCGCGCACGGCCTCGAGAAAGGCGCCAGGCGGCGTCAGGAAGGGCCGGCCGGCGTCGCGCCAGTGGATGCTGTAGTCGAGCCCGTGGCGGTCCAGCACCTCGTGGATGCGCGCCTGCAGGCCTTCGAAGGTCTGCTCGGTGGAGTAGCGGATATTGAACTTGAGCTCGGCTGACCCCGGGATGACGTTGCGAAAGCCGGTGCCGGACTGCAGGTTGGTGAGCTGGAAACTGGTGGGCGGGAAGGCCTCGTTGCCGGCATCCCACTTCAGCGCCACCAGTTCGGCCAGCACCGGGGCGAGCTTGTGCAGGGGGTTCAGCGCGGTCTCGGGATAGGCGACGTGCCCCTGCACCCCGTTCACGTGCAGGTCGCCGGAGAGCGAGCCGCGCCGACCGATGCGCAGCATGTCGCCCAACTGCGTCTTGCTGGAGGGTTCTCCCACCAGGCACCAGTCAATCTTCTCGCCACGGGCCTCCAGCGTCTCGATCACGGCCTTGGTGCCGTCCTGGGCCGGGCCTTCCTCGTCGCTGGT
>CAVPVZ010000009.1:0-115697 GCA_963709275.1 uncultured Gammaproteobacteria bacterium | reverse complement strand
TGAACCGGCGCACCATCGAGGCGCTGGTTCGCGCCGGCGCCCTCGACAGTATCGGCCCGAACCGGGCTACGCTGGTGCACCGGCTGCCGGGCGCCATCGGCCATGCCGAGCAGAGCGCCCGTGCGGCGGCGGCCGGCCAGGAGGACTTGTTCGGGATGGCGGCTGCACCGGGGCCGGACGCGACCGAGGAACTGCCGGACGAGGGTGAGCCGCTCGCGGAGTGGAGCTCGGCCGAGCGCCTGGCAGCAGAGAGGGAGACCCTCGGGCTGTTCCTCACCGGGCATCCGGTGGAAGAGGTGGCGCACGATCTCGCCGCGCTCGCCGGCACGCGCATCGGCGAGCTGGCGGCCGAACGTCCGGCCGAGGGCGAGCGTAGTTACGCGGCCGGTCGGCGCGACCTGGTCGTCGGCGGACTGATCGTCGACATGCGCCGCCGCGGCAACCGCATCACCCTGGTGCTGGACGATCGCAGCGGGCGCCTGGAAGTGACGATGTTCGAGGAAACCTTCCAGCAGTGCCGGCACATGGTGGCGAAGGATGCCATCGTGATCGCCGAGGGCAACCTGCGCTTCGACGACTTCATCGACGACTGGCGCCTCACCGCAAAGCGGGTCGTGGACCTGGACACGGCAATGAAAGAGCGCGGGCGTCGCCTGATGCTGCGCTGTGCGCAGCCCGGCCCGGGTTTCGTCGGCGAGCTGCAGAATGCCCTGGAGCCCTTCCGCGGCGGCGGCTGCCAGGTCACGCTGGTCTACCAGGGCACGAACGCAAAGGCTCGCGTCGAGCTCGGTCCCGGCGACAGTGCGGCCCTCGCTGGCCCTGCTGCACCGTATCGGGGCGCTGGTCGGCGCCGAAAACGTGCGCATGATGTACGGCGACCCCACAGCCGGCTCCTGAGGGTTCCGTCTCGGCCCGAGTGTGTTAATTTCGCCCCACTGATCGCTACCCGGCAGGCGGCATGAACCTGAAATTCCTCGATTTCGAACAGCCTATCGCCGAGCTCGAAGCGAAGATCGACGAGCTTCGCTCGTCGGTGATGACTCCGAGATCAACATCAGCGACGAGATTGCGAGGCTCAAGGCAAAGAGCGACTCGCTGACGCGCAGCATCTTCTCCAACCTGACTGCCTGGCAGATTTCCCAGATTGCCCGCCACCCGCTCGGCCCTACACACTCGACTACATCGCGTCTGTTCACCGGACTTCGAGGAGCTGCACGGCGACCGCATGTACGCCGACGATCCCGCGATCGTCGGCGGCTCGGCGCGGCTGGACGGCAAGCCGGTGGTCGTGATCGGCCAGCAGAAGGGTCGTGATACCAAGGAGCGCGTGCAGCGCAACTTCGGTATGCCGCAGCCCGAGGGCTACCGCAAGGCGCTTGCGCCTGATGAAGCTCGCCGAAAAATTCGGCTTGCCTGATCTACCTTCATCGACACGCCGGGCGCGTATCCCGGGCATTGGCGCCGAGGAGCGCGGCCAGAGCGAGGCGATCGCCCGCAACCTGTTCGTGATGTCGACTCTGAAGGTGCCGATCATCAGTGTCGTCATCGGCGAAGGCGGTTCCGGCGGCGCGCTCGCGATCGGCGTGGGGGACCGCGTGCTGATGCTCGAGTACAGCGATCTATTCGGTCATCTCGCCCGAGGGGTGCGCGAGCATCTTGTGGAAGAGCGCCGACAAGGCCGAGATCGCCGCCGAGGCCATGGGCATCACGGCCGAGCGCTGCACGGGCTCAAGCTCGTCGACGACGTGATTCCGGAGCCGCTCGGCGGCGCGCATCGCGACACGCAAGCGATGGCCGATTCGCTGAAGCGCGCGCTGACGCAGACACTCGCGACGCTCGCAAGGAATCCCGCTCGACGCGCTGCTCGTGCAACGGCGCAAGCGGATGGCGGGCTACGGAGTCTTCAAAGAGGGCTGAGCTCCGGCGTCGCCGGAGACCGCGGCGCACCATGCCCACTTCCGGTGACTTGAGGCCAGGCGACCCGAGCGTTTTCGCGGCCAAGCTGCGTGCCGTGCTCACCGGCTGGGCGTCGCTGCACCCGCCCTCCGGCGTGACCGTCGCCTTCAGCGGCGGGCTCGATTCCACGGTGTTGCTCGCGGCGCTGTGCCGCCTCGAGCTGCCGGCTCGCGAGTGGCCGCGCGCGTCACGTCGATCACGGCCTGCACCCGCGACTCCGGCGAGTGGAGCGAGCATTGCGCAGGCGCTGCTGCGCGCGCCTCGGCGCCGAGTTCGCCGGCGTCCGCGTCGCCGTCGATCGGCATCGGGCGAAGGCCTCGAGGCGGCTGCGCGCGACGTGCGCTACGCCGCGCTCGGCGAGCTGCTGGCGCCGGGCGAATGGTTGCTTGACGGCGCACCACGCCGACGACCAGCTCGAGACGTTGCTGCTGCGCCTGCTGCGCGGCGCGGGCGTCCGCGGGCTGCGCGGCATCATCGCGTTCGGCCCGTTCGGCGCCGGCTGGCTCGGCCGGCCGTTGCTCGGCGTCACCCGCGAGGAGCTGCGCTGCGCGGGCCGCGCGCGATGCTCGCTTGGCTCGAGATCCCGTCAACGACGAGCCTCGCCACGACCGCAATTACCTGCGGCTGCGACGTGCTGCCGGCGCTGCGAGCGCGCTGGCCGGCCGCGGCGCACGCACGTCGGGCGCATGCGCGCGAGCAGGCCGAGGCGACGCAGCGGCTGCTGGAGGCCGTGGCCGGCGACGACGCTCGCGCGCTCGCCGAGCCTGGCACGTGCCGCGAGTCGGCTCGCGGCGCTCGAGTCCGGCGCGGCAGCGTAACCTCCTGCGCTATCTGCTGCGCGTCAGCGGGCTCGGCGGTGCCGAGCGCGCGCAAGATCGAGCAGCTGCGCGAGGCGTTGCTCGAGTCGGCATTCCGAGACGCGCACCGCGTGCGCTGGCCGGCGGCGAAGGTCGCGTATTCCGCGAGGCGTTGTACCTGCTTGAGGCCGCTGCCGCCGCCGTCGCCGCCGCGACACCGCGGCGCCGCATCGGCGTGGCCGGACCCGCGCCGTCGATGGGCGCCGGAGGCCGCGTCGAGCTCGCTGCCGGCGCCCGATGAGCCGCGGGTTGGCGCAGTCTGGCACTCGCGGCGGGGCCTGACGCTGCGCTTTCGCGCCGGCGGCGAGCGATTCCGGCCGCCCGGCCGCGAGCACCACCATTCGCTGAAACATTTGCTCCAGGAAGAAGCTGTCGTGCCGTGGATGCGCGGCGCGTGCCGCTCCTCTATCGCGGCGACGGCTGCCGCGATCGGCGACCTCTGGATCGGCGCCGATGCCGGCGGGCGCTCGCGAGCGAGCCGCGTTGGAGCGTGCAATGGACGCGGCCTTCCGGCGCTGCGCGCGCCGGGCGTGAGCCGGCCTGGCGGATCTGAAATCCGTCCCCGTCGCGCGCGTCCCCGTCCGCGCGCGTCCCCGTCCGCGCGCGTCCCCGTCCGCACGCGAGCTGGGGCTGGTGGGGCAGAGGCTCTTCTGGTACTTTGCAATACCGTCTCGATGTCCAAGCACTCGCCTTCGACGGCCGGTGACAGCTTTCCTTCGGAAGGGCGGCCGGCCCTCCCGGTTTTGGCATGACCCGATTCATCTTCGTCACCGGCGGCGTCGTGTCCTCGCTCGGCAAGGGCATCGCCTCGGCGTCGCTCGGCGCCGATCCTCGAGGCGCGCGGCCTCAAGGTTCAGCATGCTCAAGCTGGATCCCTACATCAACGTCGATCCGGGCACCATGAGCCCGTTCCAGCACGGCGAGGTGTATCGTCACCGACGACGGCGCCGAGACCGACCTCGACCTCGGTCACTACGAGCGCTTCGTGCGCACCGCGACCTCGCGCCGAGCAGCAACTTCACCACCGGCCAGCATCTACGCAGAAGTGATCGCGCAAGGAGCGCCGCGGCGACTATCTCGGCGCGACGGTGCAGGTGATCCCGCACATCACCGACGAGATCAAGCGCAGCGTCATCGCGGGCGCCGGCGATGCCGACGTCTGCATGGTCGAGATCGGCGGCACCGTCGGCGACATCGAATCGCTGCCGTTCCTCGAGGCGATCCGCCAGATGCGCGTCGAGCTCGGCCGCGACCACGTCCCCTACATTCACCTCACGCTGGTGCCCTACATCGCCGCGGCGGGCGAGATCAAGACCAAGCCGACCCAGCACTCGGTGAAGGAGCTGCGCGGCATCGGCATCCAGCCCGACGTCCTGCTGTGCCGCTCCGATCGCGCCCTGCCGGCCGACCAGCGGCGCAAGATCGCGCTGTTCACCAACGTCGAGGAGCGGGCGGTCATCTCCGCCGTCGACGTGGACGACATCTACAAGATCCCGCTGATGCTCGCACGACCAGGAGCTCGACGACATCGTCTGCAGCAAGCTGCGCCTCGAGGCGCCGCCGGCCGACCTGTCGCGCAGTGGCAGGCGGTGGTCGATGCGAAGGCGCATCCCGAGCGACCGCGTCACGATCGCCATGGTCGGCAAGTACGTGGACCTCCCCGACTCCTACAAGTCGCTGAACGAGGCCCTGATGCACGCCGGCATCCACGACCGCACCAAGGTGAAGATCCACTTCGTCGACTCCGAGGAGATCGAGACGCGACGGCACGCCGACCGGCTGCACGGCATCGACGCGATCCTGGTGCCCGGCGGCTTCGGCGACCGCGGCATCGAGGGCAAGATCATGGCCGCGCAGTACGCGCGCGAGCAGAGGCGTGCCGTACCTCGGCATCTGCCTCGGGCTGCAGATGGCGGTCATCGAGTTCGCGCGCAACGTCGCGGGCTCGAGGGCGCGCACAGCACGGAGTTCAATCCGCGACACGCCGCATCCGGTGATCGCGCTGATCACCGAGTGGATGGACCGCACCGGCGCGCTGGAGAGCGCGACGCCGGCTCGGACCTCGGCGGCACCATGCGCCTCGGCGGCCAGGAGTGCCTGCTCGAGGCCGGCACGCCGCGTCGCCGCTCTACGGCGAGGACCGCGATCGTCGAGCGTCACCGGCATCGCTACGAGTTCAACAACAACTACTCGCGAGCCGCTGGAGCAGGCGGGGCTGGTGATGTCGGGCTGGTCGCAGGACGGGCTCGTGCGAGATGATCGAGCTGCCCGGATCATCCGTGGTTCGTCGCCTGCCAGTTCCATCCCGAGTTCACGTCGACGCCGCGCGACGGCCATCCGCTGTTCACGGGCTTCATCGAGGCGGCCGCGCGTACCAGCAGCGCGCCAGCTGCGAAGACGGCTCGAGGTCGGAGCCCGGCATGAAGCTGTGCGGCTTCGAGGTCGGTCTCGACCACCCGCTGTTCCTGATCGCCGGGCCCTGCGTCATCGAGAGCGCGGCGAGCTGGCGCTGGAGACTGCCGGGCGGCTGAAGGAGATCGCCGCGCGAGCTCGGCATGCCGTTCATCTACAAGTCGTCCTTCGACAAGGCCAACCGTTCCTCGCATCGGCAGCTTCCGCGGCCCGGGCATCGACGAGGGGCTGCGATCCTCGAGGCGGTGCAACGCGAGATCGGCGTGCCGGTGCTGACCGACGTCCACGAGGACACGCCGCTGGCCGAGGTCGCGGCGGTGGTCGACGTGCTGCAGACGCCGGCCTTCCTGTGCCGGCAGACCAACTTCATCGTAGCCGTGCTGCGCGCAGGGCAAGCCGGTGAACATCAAGAAAGGCCAGTTCCTGGCGCCCTGGGACATGAAGCAACGTCGTCGACAAGGCGCGCGCCACCGGCAACGAGCAGATCATGGTCTGCGAGCGCGGCGTCAGCTTTCGGCTACAACAACCTGGTCTCGGACATGCGCGCGCTGGCGGTCATGCGCGAGACCGGCGCTGCCCGGTCGTGTTCGACGCCACGCACTCGGTGCAGCTGCCCGGCGGCCAGGGCAGCGCCTCGGGCGGGCAGCGCGAGTTCGTGCCGGTGCTGGCGCGCGCGGCGGTGGCGGCCGGCGTTGCCGGGCCTCTTCATGGAGACCCATCCGGATCCCGGCGAAGCGCACTGTCCGACGGTCCGAACGCCTGGCCGCTCGACCAGCTCGAGGGGCTGCTGGAGACACTCAAAGTGCTCGACGAGACCGTCAAGGCACGGCCCTTCGACGAGATGCAATTGGCTTGATGGACCAGCCCGAGGCGCCGCGAGTTTTCGTGTCGGCGCCCGCAGTGGAGAAACAGAAATGGCAAAGATCGTAGAAGTCCGCGCGCGCGAAATCCTGGATTCGCGCGGCAATCCCACCGTCGAAGCGGACGTGATGCTGGCAGGGCGGCTTCATGGGCCGCGCCGCCGTGCCGTCCGGCGCGTCCACCGGCGCGCGCGAGGCCCTCGAGCTGCGCGACGGCGACAAGCCGCGCTACCTCGGCAAGGGCGTGCTGAAGGCCGTCGGCGAACGTCAACGGCGAGATCGCGCGCACGCGGTGACGGGCATGGATGCGGCCGACCAGGCCGGCGCTCGACCAGCGAGCTGATCGAGCTCGACGGCACCGAGAACAAGGCGACGCCTCGGCGCCAACGCCATGCTGGCGGTGTCGCTGGCCGCGGCCAAGGCCGCGGCGGCGGCGACCGGCCAGTCGCTGTTCCGCTACCTGCAGCGGCGGCGGCGAGGTCGCCATGCCGGTGCCGATGATGAACATCATCAACGGCGGCGCGCACGCCGACAACAGCGTCGACATCCAGGAGTTCATGATCATGCCGGTGGGCGCGCCGACCTTCTCCGAGGCGCTGCGCATGGCGCGGAGATCTTCCACGCGCTGAAGAAGGTGCTGCAGACGCGCGAGCTGGCCACGGCGGTGGGCGACGAGGGCGGCTTCGCGCCGGACCTGCCGTCCAACGAGGAGGCGCTGGAGACCATCCTGCGAGGCGATCGAGAAGGCCGGGCTACAAGCCGGGCGAGGACATCGTGCTCGCGCTGGACGTGGCGAGCTCCGAGTTCTACGCCGACGGCGTGTATCGCCTCGCTTCCGGAGAAGCCGCGAGTTCGATGCTGCGGGCTTCTGCGACTACCTGCGCGGGCTGGTGGCCAGGTACCCGATCGTCTCCATCGAGGACGGCATGGACGAGAACGACTGGGACGGCTGGAAGCTGCTCACCGAGCGGCTGGGCAAGACAGCGTGCAGCTGGTCGGCGACGACCTGTTCGTCACCAACACCGAAGATCCTGAAGCGCGGCATCGACGAGGGCATCGCCAACTCGATCCTCATCAAGGTGAACCAGATCGGCACGCTGACCGAGACGCTGGAGGCGATCGAGCATGGCGGACGCGGCGGGCTACACCGCCGTGATCTCGCACCGCTCCGGCGAGACCGAGGACGCGACCATCGCCGACATCGCGGTGGCGACCGCGGCGGCCAGATCAAGACCGGTTCGCTGTCGCGCTCCGACCGCATCGCCAAGTACAACCAGCTGCTGCGCATCGAGGAAGAGCTGGGCGCCTCGGCCCGCTATCCCGGGCGCGCGGCGCTGCCGCTCAGCGCAGGCTGAGGCGGGCCAGGGCCGCGAGTGCGGGCAGTGTTCATCATCCTGGCGGTGCTGCTGGTGCTGCTCCAGTTTCGCCTGTGGGTGTCCGACAGCGGTTATCGCGCGGCCTGGCGGCTGGACGAGCAGGTGGCAGCGCAGGAGACCGAGAACGAGGGCCTGCGCGAGCGTAACCGCGCGCTGGCCGCCGAGGTCTCGGACCTCAAGACCGGGCTGGACGCGGTGCAGGAAATCGCGCGCAGCGAGCTCGGCATGATCCGCGAGGGTGAAACCCTGTTCCAGGTGGTCGAGCTGGAGGAAGGATCGCTCGACGCCGTGTCCGGGGGGCGCTGATGGCGCGCGCCTGGGCCGTCGTGCCGGCGGCCGGCAGCGGACGCAGGATGGGCGCATCCACGGCCAAGCAATACCTGCCCCTGCGCGGGCGGCCGCTGCTGGCCCATTCCCTCGCGCCGCTGCTGCGTTGCCCACGCATCGAGGCGCTGGTGCTGGTGATTGCTGCGGGCGACACACGCTGGCAGGAAGCGGTCGCGCCCGGTCCGCGCATCCTCACTGCGCCGGGCGGCGCCGAGCGCTGCCACTCGGTGCTGAGCGGGCTCGATGCGCTGGCCGGCCGCGCGGCCGCGGACGACTGGGTGCTGGTGCACGATGCGGCGCGACCCTGCCTGGCGCAGGCCGACCTCGAGGCCCTGTTCGCGGAGATCGGCGACGACCCGGTGGGCGGTCTGCTGGCGTTGCCGCTGGCGGATACCCTGAAGCAGGCGGATGATGAGCACCGCGTGGCGGCGACCGTGCCGCGCGCAGGACTGTGGCGCGCGCTGACGCCGCAGATGTTCCGTTACGGCCTGTTGCGCGACGCGCTGGCGGCGGCCGTTGCGGCGGGTGAGGCCGTGACCGACGAGGCGGCGGCGATGGAGCGGGCCGGGCACCGCCCGGCGCTGGTGGCGGGTTCCGGCGCCAACCTCAAGGTGACCACGCCGGAAGACCTGGCGCTGGCGGAAGCGGTGCTGCGATCGCGTGAGGAGAAATGATGCGCATAGGCCACGGATTCGATGTACATGCCTTCGGCGCGGGCGACGCGGTGCACGTCGGCGGGGTGGCGATCCCGCACGAGCGCGGCGTGGTGGCGCATTCCGATGGCGACGTCGCGCTGCATGCGCTGTGCGACGCGCTGCTCGGCGCCGCCGGGCTGGGCGATATCGGCGGCATGTTCCCGGACACCGATGCGCAATGGAAAGGCGCCGACAGCCGCGAGCTGCTACGCGCGGTCGTCGCGCGCGTCTCGGGTGAGCGCCTGCAGGTGGCCAATGCCGATCTCACCATCGTCGCCCAGGCGCCGCGCATGGCTGCGCACATTCCGCTCATGCGCGAGCGCATCGCTGCCGACCTCGGCGTCGAGCCCGGCCGCGTCAACGTCAAGGCCACCACCACCGAGAAGATGGGCTACATCGGCCGTGGCGAGGGCCTCGCCGCTTACGCGGTGGTGCTGCTCGAGGAAAACTCCTGAGCCAGCCCGCCTTCGATCCCTGGCGCGACCTGCCGTTTGCCTTCGGTGGCCCGGCCGGGGCCGGCCGCATACGTGCGGCGCCCACCGATTTCATCGTCGTCGAAGAGCTGAGCTTTGCCCTCAAGGGCGAGGGTGAGCACCTGTTCCTGCGCCTGCGCGAGACCGGCTGCAACACCGCCTGGGTCGCCGGCCAGCTCGCCCGCTGGGCCGGGCGGCCGCGCCATGACGTCGGCTATGCCGGCCTGAAAGATCGCCACGCCGTCACCGAGCAGTGGTTCAGCGTGCTGTGTCCCGGCGGCCGTCACCCCGATCCGGACACGCTCGCCATCGAGGGCGTAGAGCTCATGGAGTGGCAGCCGCACGACCGCAAGCTCAAGCGCGGCGCCCTGCGCGGCAACACCTTCCGCCTGCGCGTGACCGGGCTCGAAGCCGACCCGGCCATGCTCGAGCAACGCCTGCAGGCCGTCGCGGCGCGCGGCGTGCCGAACGCCTTCGGGCCGCAGCGCTTCGGCCGCGAGCAGGGCAACCTCCGCCTGGCCGAGCGCTGGTTCACCGGTGAGCTGCGGCCGCGGCGCGACGAGCGCGGCTTCGCGCTGTCGGCGGCGCGCTCGCTGATCTTCAACGCCGTCCTTGCGGAGCGGATCGCGAACGCCAGCTGGGAGACCGCGGCGCCCGGTGACCCGGTGCAGCTCGACGGCAGCGGCAGCTGGTTCATCGCCGAGGCCGGCGACGAGGCCTTGCCCGGCCGGCTGGCGGCGCTGGACGTGCATCCTACCGGCCCGCTGTGGGGGCGGGGCGAGCCGCCCGGCGAACGGCCCCGGCGCCGAGCTCGAGCGTGCCGTTGCCGCACGGTTCCCGTTGTTAGCGGAAGGGCTCGCCGCGCAGGGACTGGACCAGGAACGACGCTCGCTGCGCCTGCGCGTCGCTGATCTCGCCTGGCGCGTCGAAGCCGTTGTGCTCGAGTTGTCGTTCACATTGCCGGCCGGCGCGTTCGCGACGGCGGTGTTGCGGGAGGTCGTCGAGGTCGACTGATCGCCGCCGTGCCTGGCCGCGGCACCGACCGCGCACCCCTCCCGCTTGGCTCAGATGCCTGCGCGTGAGGCGTGCGCGTCCGCTGTCGCTGCAACGCGGAAATTCGGCCGCCACCGACCCGGCCGACGCCACCATTGCCGAAACCGCTTGCCAAATTCTCTCGGGGGGGGGGGTATATATGCGCGCGATAGCCCATATATGGATCTGTGAGCGAGGATGCGCCCATGCCCCGAATCTCGAAGGCTCCTTTGTTGACTACGCCCCATCGGCCGCGCTTCGCCACTTTGCTTGGGCTATTGGTGTTGATGGTCGGGTTGGTCTTTGGTTCCACGGCATCGCTCGGCGCAGAGGAGGAGCCAGCAGATCTTCCAAACGTTACGAAGTGGGGAGACCGGATAAAGAGTCTGACGCCGGCGCAATTTCGGATGCATCTGCGCAGGGCGGTCCAAATTCCAGATGCCCGAGGGGGAGGATCGCGCTCGCAGGCGGCGCAGCCGGCTGACAACGACCGTGCCACGGATCCGGAGAACCGCTGTGGCGAGGAGTCTGACAACCCCGTAGTCCTGGCCTCCGGCAACAAGGTGCTGGACGAGGTGGACTTCGCCACGGCGACGGGGGATTTTGTGCTGTCGCGGACGTACTCGAAGGCGGGCGGGTTTTTCAACGGCTTCGGCAACAACTGGACCTGGAGCTTTAACTACTATCTCGGCTCGTTCGTGACGAACCCCAGCTGGTCGCCGGTGTGCCTGCCGGGGACCTACGAAGGACCGTCGGTCCCATGCCCGCTGTATCCCGGCAAGTACCTGAGCATTACCGCGGTGCGTCCGGACGGGCGCAAGTACGAGTACACCTGGAACGCGAGCACCCAGCGCTACGAGGACTCGCGGCCGCAATCGACGAGCTGGATCACCGAGTCACTGTGGAGCGATCCGGCGTTCAGCCAGCGGACCCTGCAGCGCGAGGACGGCGGCAAAGAGACCTATACCGAGAACGGCCGCATCAAGACGCTGCGCGACGTGCGCAACGTCGGCTACACCTTCAGCTACATCAACCTCGGCAACACCCTGAACAGCATCAGCCATACCTCCGGGCGGAGCATTGCCCTGAGCTGGAGCGGCGGGCGGATCAGTTCGATCACGGCGCCCAACGGCAAGGTGTGGAACTACGGCTACACCAGCGGCCGGCTGACCAGCGTGACCGCGCCCGACAGCCTCGGCGTGACCACCTACCACTACGAGAACACGGCCCAGCCGGACGCGCTGACGGGATATTCCATCGCCGGGGTGCGGCGCACCGAGTACGCCTACTACACGAACGGCAAGGTCCAGTACTCGGGCCTGGCCGGCGGGATCGAGCGCGACACCTTCGTCTACGGGACGAACTACACCGACGTCACCAACGCTCGAGGGCACACCACCCGCTACAACTTCACGACCATCAACGGCCTCAAGCGGCTGACCGGCGTGGACCGGGCCCAAAGCACGGCCTGCCCGGCGGCGGCCGTGACCATCGACTACGACAGCCGCGGCTACGTCGAGCGGCGGGTGGACTTCGCCGGTAACCAGAGCTTCTACACCTACAACGACCGGGGGCAGCTGCTGGAGGAGCGCACCGGCGTGGCACCCGGCGGGAGCACCACCCACCAGCAGCGCACGGTCTACCAGTGGGACGAGCCGCGCAACCTGATGACCCGGGTCAGCCGCTACGGCTCCAGCGGCAGCATCCAGGCCGAGACCGTCTACACCTGGTATCCGGACAGCGACTGGAACCGCAAGCGGCTGCTGCACACGGTGGAACAGTGCGCCCCGACCTGCGCCAGCGGCCAGAAGCGCACCACCACCTGGAGCTACACGTTCCACAGCAACAAGTTGATCAACCAGTTGACGGTGGACGGGCCGCTCACGGGAACGGCCGATACCACGACGCAGCAGTTCAGCAGCCAGGGCAACCTGTTGTCGGTGACCAATGCCTTGAGCCAGGTCACCAGCTTCAGCCAGCACAACGGGCTCGGCCAGCCGGGACGGATGGTGGACCCCAACGGCCTGAGCACCTGGATGACCTACGACGGCAAGGGCCGGCTGACCCAGACCCGGGTGGCGGCCACCGGCGGCGACCGCATCTGGGGCCAGGCCTGGCGGGCGGATGACCAGTTCGCCAGCGCCACCGACCCCACGGGGCGGACCACCAGCCTGTTCTACGACAGTGTGGGGCGGCTGGAGCGGATCGACGCCCCGAGCGCGACCGGGACCGGGTTCGACCGCACCACGCTGGCCTACGACCTGCTATCGAACGTCACCACGCGGACCGTGAGCCACTGGATCTCGGGCGGTCGTCGACCGTTGTGCACCGTGAGCACTTCGAGTACGACACCGCCGGCTTCCTGCGCCGCAGCTACGGTAACAATGGCCAGGAGCTGGTTTACACCTACGATGCGAACGGCCAGGTCGAGCAGACGGTGGATGCGCTCGCGCGCACGACGAGCTACGCCTACGACACCCACGGCCGGCTGAAGTCGATCACCGACGCGTTGAGCGGGGTGACGGAGTTCGAGTACGACGTGCTCGGGCGGCTGGATCGGGTTGAGGATCCCCGCAACAAGGTCACCAGCTACACCTACAACGGCTTCGGCGACCTGTTGACGCTGCAGAGCCCCGACACCGGCACCACGACCTACCAGTACGACGAGGCCGGCCGCCGCTGGAAGACGATCCCGGCGGACGGGCGCACCAGCGAGGTGACCTTCGACCTGCTGGATCGCCCGACCCAGGTGCGGGCGTGGTATCCGGGCCAGGGCGCATGGCAGTATGCGTACTACGGGTATGACACCTGCACCTACGGCCAGGGCCGGTTGTGCAGCGTCAACAACCCCGGGGCGGCGATCAGCTACGCCTACACCTTGACGGGCGAGCTGGCGAGCGAGGGCACGGTGATCGAGGGCCAGGGGTATACGGTGCAGCATGGCTATGACGTGCACGGGCGGCGCACGCTGACGACGTATCCGGGCGGCGTGGAGGTGAGCTATGGCTATGACACGGCGAGCCGAGTGAACACCCTGCAGGCGAAAGTCGGCGGCACCTGGCGCAATGTGGCGACGGGTGTGGCCTACGACGCCGCGGGCCGCATGACGGCGCTCAACCACGGCAACGGCATCGGCCGCAGCGTGAGCTACGACTGGGACGGCCGCGTGACGGCCATTGCCGGATCGCTCTCACCGCAGAGCCTTAGCTATGCGTGGAACGGCGGCGACATGATCACCGGGATCACCAACACAGCGTACGCGTCGCTGACGCAGGGGTTCACCTACGACGCCCTGTCCCGCCTGACGGGGGTGACGTCGAGTTCCGGCAACCACGTCCTCAGTTACGATGCTAACGGCAATCGGACGACGCACACCTGGGGCGGGGCGACGGACAGCTACAGCGTCGCGACCAGTAACAACCGGCTGAACTCGGTAGCCGCGACTGGCACACGAGCGCGGAGCTACGCGCACGATACCGCCGGGCATCGGACGGCCGAGACCATCGCCGGGAACACGATAACGCACGTCTATGACGGGTTCGCCCGTCCGGCGAGCCGCACCAGCCGGCGATGAGCATCCAGCAGAGCCACGGCGCGACGGTGGCGCTGCCTGCGGGTACGTGGAGTTATGGCCATGACGGGCTCGGAAGAAGGACGTTCAAGCGGGCGCCGGGGAACGTGCTGAGCCGTTACCTGCACGGGGCCGAGGGCGGCCTCCTTGCTGAAACCAGCCCCGGCGGCACGACCCTGACGAGCATTTACCTGTGGCTGAACGGCCAGCCGATCGGGCTGGTGCGGGGCGGACAGGTCTACCATGTTCATGCCGATCACCTGGGCCGGCCGGAAATGCTCACCAACACCAGCAAGGCAATCGTCTGGCGGGCGGAGAACCTGGCGTTTGATCGCAAGATCGCGACGACCAGCATCGGCGAGTACAACCTGGGGTTTCCGGGGCAGTACTACGATGCCGAGGGGGCGAGCTGGCAGAATTGGTTCCGGACGTATGACGGGTCGGTTGGTCGCTACACGCAGTCGGATCCGATCGGGTTGGCGGGTGGGTTGAATACCTATGCGTATGTGGGCGGGAATCCGGTGCTTTTCGCCGATCCTACGGGTTTGGTCTTCGGCTTTGATACGGGAGAATGCGCTGCCGACCGGGCCGCACAATACTGGGCTGACAAGGCACAAGAGACTGGAAACCCCCTTTACCACATTCCCGGTGCGCTAGCCGCACTTTGGACGCCAGGGAATAGCGACAAAACGCTTACCGTCTTGTCCCTAGGTTATGGCTCCGCAGGAGTTGTGGGTGCAGGCGTGCGCGTTGAGATGGGCGCGTGGAAGCAAGGTGGTGAGTGGATTGCTGGTGGCCCCGGAAACAAGATGCTACACGGACATGCAGGGACAGGGCCGGGTATGACGAAACACCACCTCCCCTATCAGGCTGCGGACTGGGCAAAGAATTTCGCGGCCAATCTTCGTCGTGGGGTTGGTGGTTCGGATGCCGCAAACGCGGCTAAAGTCATCGGTGGTCTAACTGGCGCAGCAGCCGCCCAGGCCGGCTCGGCTCCAAGATGCGGCTGCCAATGATGGGCGTTGCTTTCGAGTGCATTGCTGAGCTTGATCTCGGGCCATCTGCTTCTGTGAGTATAACTGCCGATGCGTACCGTGAGATTTTCAAAGAGACATTAGCGGCTGCGGATTTCGTAGTGCTTTTGGAGAGTGAGATCACGTCGGATGGGGCATGTCCCCTGGTCTCACAACGAATCGATTTCAAACAAGGCGTTTCTAACCTCGAACTATACAGTTTGGCCAAGCAAGCAAGATCTGGATACCGAATGGCATTCGTTTTATCAAGCGCGGAAAGGGCGTTGCGCCTACTTGAATCGCGAGGGTACGAGCGCTCCGAGATGACGTCGAAGGGATCAGCCGCGGTTATCCGTGGTTGGACAGGGTGGCTAGATAGACATGTCCCTGGAGAGCAAGCCGCCGTGGTTTTTGGCCATGATTACGAGCCGGTCTTTATTTTTGACAAGATCAAGAGAGACTAGCGTTCTTCAGACCCCGCCAAGTACGGTTACAACGGCTTCGGCGACCTGTTGACGCTGCAGAGCCCCGACACCGGCACCACGACCTACCAGTACGACGCGGCTGGCCGGCGCTGGAAGACGATCCCGGCGGACGGGCGCACCAGCGGGGTGACCTTCGACCTGCTGGATCGCCCGACCCAGGTGCGGGCGTGGTATCCGAGCCAGGGCGCGTGGCAGTATGCGTACTACGGGTATGACACCTGCACCTACGGCCAGGGCCGTTTGTGCAGCGTCAACAACCCCGGGGCGGCGATCAGCTACGCCTACACGTTGACTGGCGAGCTGGCGAGCGAGGGCACGGTGATCGAGGGCCAGGGGTATACGGTGCAGCATGGCTATGACGTGCACGGGCGGCGCACGCTGACGACGTATCCGGGCGGCGTGGAGGTGAGCTACGGCTATGACACGGCGAGCCGAGTGAACACCCTGCAGGCGAAAGTCGGCGGCACCTGGCGCAATGTGGCGACGGGTGTGGCCTACGACGCCGCGGGCCGCATGACGGCCCTGACCCACGGCAACGGCATCGGCCGCAGCGTGAGCTACGACTGGGACGGCCGGGTGACGGCCATTGCCGGATCGCTTTCACCGCAGAGCCTGGGCTATGCGTGGAACGCCGGCGACATGATCACCGGGATCACCAACACGGCTTACGCGTCGCTGACGCAGGGGTTCACCTACGACGCCCTGTCGCGGCTGACGGGGGTGACGTCGAGTTCCGGTAACCACGTCATCAGTTACGATGCCAACGGCAACCGCACCACGCACACCTGGGGCGGGGCGACGGACAGCTACAGCGTCGCGACCAGTAACAACCGGCTGAACTCGGTAGCCGCGACCGGCACCCGAGCGCGGAGCTACGCGCACGATACGGCCGGGCATCGGACCGCCGAGACCATCGCCGGCAACACGATCAGCTACGTATATGACGGGTTTGGTCGTCCGGCGAGCCGCAGCCAGCCGGCGATGTCCGTGCAGCAGAGCCACGGGGCGACGGTGTCGCTGCCGGCAGGCACGTGGAGCTATGGTCATGACGGACTCGGCAGAAGGACGTTCAAGCGGGCGCCGGGCAATGTGCTGAGCCGTTACCTGCACGGCGCCGAGGGCGGTCTCCTTGCTGAAACCAGCCCCGGCGGCACGACCCTGACGAGCATTTACCTGTGGCTGAACGGCCAGCCGATCGGGCTGGTGCGCGGCGGGCAGGTGTATCACGTGCATGCCGATCACCTGGGGCGGCCGGAGATGCTCACCAACACCAGCAAGGCGATCGTGTGGCGGGCGGAGAACCTGGCATTCGATCGCAGGGTCGTCACCAGTAGCATCGGCGAGTACAACCTCGGGTTCCCGGGGCAGTATTACGATGCCGAGGGGGCGAGCTGGCAGAACTGGTTCCGGACGTATGACGGGTCGGTGGGAAGGTATACGCAGTCCGATCCGATCGGGTTGGCTGGGGGGTTGAATACGTATGCGTACGCCCTTGGCAACCCGATCATGTACGTTGACCCTGCCGGACTTTACTGCTTGACCCCTGAAGCAATTCAGGCGATGGCGGCGGGATTAGGGGGATCGGTTGGAGGTGGAGTCTCCGGCGCAATCTCGGGCAGCGCCTTGGGCCCGAAAGGGGCCATTGCCGGAGGTGTCCTTGGTGTGGTCAGGGGAGGCGCAGCTGGGGCCGCAGGTGGCCTAGCAACGACGTCGGTTGGAACTGTTGGAGCAGGAATGGTATCTGGAATGCCCGGCGGCGTACCGGGCATGGCAGGCGGAGCGGTGGCCGGGTCGTTTGGCGGTGGTCCGACAGGTGGGGCCATAGGAGGAGTGATCGGAGGTCTCGGGAGCATTCCCGCGGGTGTGGCCGGTGGATTCATCGGAGGTTTGGTCGCGAAAGGCGTTGAAGCGATCCTGACTCAATTCAACGATTGCGATACGAAGTGTGGTGGCTAGATCTATGTCCGAAGAGACTTTTTCAAAGCCCAATTGCCCTATCTGTGGCGGAGCGGTTCCGTTCTTTACTCGTTGGAACATTTCGATCTTTAGGGCAGGCTATTGCCCGTCATGCTCCAACGCCGTCACTTTCCGTCGGGTAACTTTGATCACCCAGCTGATTTTATATTTCGCGACAATACCAATGTTTTACCTGGTGTTTGGTCTTAATTCGTGGTTTGGCTACCTAGGACTTGCGGCAATCTTGGCTTTGTCTGCCTTGATCTCGAGCGCCTCGAAGCTCACGTCCGTTTCCAGCCATGAGGCACCCACGGCCGACTGAAGAAGATCACCGACCCGGCCGGCGGGGTGACCAAGCTCGGCTACGACGTGCTCGGGCGCCTCGGCAGTGACCGTACCCCCGTAATCCGAGCCATGCGTGATGTGGGATTTCCCGGTATTTTGACCGTAGGGAGGTCCCGAGATGAAGCGCAAGCGCTACAGCGAAGAGAAGATCATTGCCATCCTGAAGGAGCACGAGGCTGGCGCGTCGGCCAAGGATCTGTCGCGGCGACATGGCGTTGCCGAGAACACGATCTACCGCTGGAAGGCCAGGTATGGCGGCATGGAAGTATCCGAGGCGAGACGGCTGCGAGACCTGCAAGCCGAGAACACCAAGCTGAAGCGCCTGCTGGCGGAGGCAGAGCTCGACAAGGCGGCGTTGAAGGAGCTTGTCCAGGGAAAATGGTGACGGCTGCGCAGCGGCGCCGGGCCGTGGATCACCTGAAGAGTCGCCGCTTTAGTGAACGTCGTGCCTGCCGGCTGGTGGGCTTTAGCCGCTCGGCCGCCTGGAGCCCGCTCAAGGGCCGGGATGATGCCGCGCTACGGACGCGTTTGAAGACGCTGGCCGAACGCTATCCCCGTTATGGCTATCCGACACTGCATGACATGCTCAAGACAGAGGGCCTGGTGGTGAACCCGAAGCGGACCTATCGGGTATATCGAGAAGAGGGCCTGCAGGTCCGCACGAAGCGCCGCAAGAAGCTGACCCGTCCTCGGGTTCCGTTAGCGCTCCCCAGTCGCATCAACGAGCGCTGGTCCGTGGACTTCGTCTCAGACCAACTGGCGAATGGCCGACGGTTCCGTGTGTTTAACGTCGTCGATGACTTCAGCCGTGAGTGCGTGCTGCAGATCGTCGACTTCTCAATCAGCGGCGAGCGTCTGGCTCGAGAACTGGATCAGTTAGCCCGATCCCGCCCCCTGGCCAGGCAGATCGTCATGGACAACGGTCCTGAGCTGACCAGCAAAGCGATGTTCTTCTGGGCCAAAGAGCGTGGGGTCAAGCTGCACTTCATCCAGCCTGGCAAGCCGACCCAAAACGCCTTCGTCGAGAGCTTCAACGCCAAGTTCCGTGAGTACTGCCTGGACCTGCACTGGTTCGCCACGCTGGCGGATGCCGGATCAACAATCGATGACTGGCGTACCCACTACAACCACGTCAGGCCGCATCGCTCTCTGGGCAAAAAGCCTCCGGCAGTGTTTGCTCGCGAAGCCGCCTGATATGCTCAATTTCCCACATCAAGGCCGGCTTGGTTCAAGGGGTACGGTCACTATGATCCCGTTCGTTGCGGTCAGAAAGTGGGGCATTTCAGACCAACACGCCGGCGATTTCGAGGAGTACCGGCGGAGGATGTGGATCGCCGCTGCCATCCTGATCGGATTCGGATGGCTCACGTCGATTTATTTCTGGTCCCGTTTCGCGTGATCTCTAATCCGGTAGACCTGCCCGCAGCCATTTAAGCCCGGTAAGAATCCGCCAGCCACGGCGCCGGCCTGAACCACCGGTACCATTTGCCGGACCGCCCGACGATTGCATCCTCCGGTTTGGGGTCGCCGTGGAAGATCAGCACGCGCGCGCCGGGCGGGAGGCGCGGTGCCAGGAATGGTTTCAGGATCCCCCGCGGCAGGCAGTGCCGCTTGAAACTGCGGCACAGCGGCTCGGGCCAGAACTCGAGCTCGCGCGCCTCGGCCGAGACGTATTCCTGCTCGTTGCGATGCGCCTGGCGAACCTGCTCGGGTGCAGCGTTGAAACGCTGCCAGATGTGGTCCTGGCTGCCCGGCACCCAGCGAAATACGGACGAGTTGCCGACGCCGGGCTTGCGCCAGTCCCAGTCGTTAGAGATCAGGAAATGGCCGGGCAGGTCGAAGAACACCGACATGTCGCCGGTGATCACCACGTCGAGGTCGAGGTACAGCGTCGGCTCCGCCGGCAGGTCCAGGTCGGGGTGAAACAGCCCCAGCTTGTTCCAGCCCCGCTCGGGCCAGCCCTGGCCAATGGGCACGTGCGGCAACGGGCGCGCCTGGATGCGTGGGTCGAGCCCGGTCGCATCGTCGGTGAAACACAGGAGGCGGAACGGCGGCTCGAGGAACCGCGCCAGCATCGACAACAGGATGTTGGCGTAGCCGGGACCGTACTTGGTCCCCCATTTCATGCAGACGATCGTGCGGGGCGTGGTCATTCGTGGCGCATGCCTGCCGTCATCCCAGCAG
The DNA here is from genome assembly GCA_963709275.1 of uncultured Gammaproteobacteria bacterium. Taxonomy (GTDB): domain Bacteria; phylum Pseudomonadota; class Gammaproteobacteria; order Steroidobacterales; family XN24; genus XN24. The sequence continues at coordinate 96,155 of CAVPVZ010000009.1, read as the reverse complement.
CACGTATACCGCCCCGGTGCCGCCGTCCACCGGCCGCGCCGAGCAATAGGCCAGCACGTCGTCGCGCATCTGCAGCCAGCGCCCGATCTTGCGCTTGATCACCGGCCCGCCGTGGCCGGAGCGATTCCCCTTGCCGTGGATCACCCGCACGCAACGGAAATTCAGTCGGTCGGCCTCGGCGAGGAACTCGTACAGCGCGGCGCGCGCTTCGGCGGCCGTCAGGCCGTGCAGGTCGATCTCGTCGCGCACGCTGATCTCGCCGCGGCGCAGCTTGCGGAACAGCGGCAGCCCGACCTGCGGGCGACGAAAGTTGAGATGCTCGCCGGTTTCGCCCTCGGCTTCAGGGTTGGCGGCCAGGCTCTCGGCCAGCACCTCGGCCTCGTCGCGGCGCCGGAAGCGCGCGCGCGGCGGCGGTCCGGGGCGCGCCGGCGGCTCGTCGCGGCGGTCGATGGGCCGGACGTCCTCGACGGCCTTGCGAAACAGCTCGCGGTCGTCATCCGAGGGACTCATCGCTGCTTCCTCCGCTGGTTCCACCCGTGGCTCGCCGGTATAGTAACTGCCATCTTATGGGGCCGGTTGTCCACCCTTGAAAATCCTGCTTGCCAATGATGACGGATATCGCGCCGAGGGTCTGCGCTGTCTCGCCGAACACCTGCGCGACCTCGCCGACATCGTGATCGTCGCGCCCGAGCGCAACTGCAGCGGCGCCAGCAATTCGCTGACGCTGGAGCAGCCCTTGCGCCTCACCGAGGTCGGTCCTGACTTCTACTTCGTCAACGGCACGCCGACGGATTGCGTCCACCTGGCGCTGACCGGGTTGCTCGACGAGGAACCGGACATGGTGATCTCGGGCATCAACGACGGCGCCAACCTGGGCGACGACGTGATTTATTCCGGCACCGTGGCCGCTGCCATGGAGGGCCGCTTCCTCGGCCTGCCGACCATCGCCATCTCCCTGGTCTGGGGCAAGCACCGCCATTTCGACACCGCCGGTCGCGTCGCGCGCCGCCTGGTGCAACAGGCGCTGGAGCGCGAACTGCCGTCGCAGACCATTCTCAACGTGAACGTGCCGGATGTGGCCTGGGAAGAGCTGGACGGCTTCGAGGCAACGCGCCTCGGTTACCGCCACAAGGCGGAGCCGGTGATCCGCAGCACCGACCCGCGCGGGCGACCGCTGTACTGGGTCGGTTTCGCCGGCCCGGGCCAGGACGCGGGGCCGGGCACGGACTTTCACGCCATTGAGTCGGGCCGCGTGGCGGTGACGCCGCTCAAGGTCGACCTGACACATCACGAGCACGTCGGAAAAATCGCTGACTGGCTCGGGAGAGAGGGCGAGTGAACGACCGCCTCGACCACCACGGCATCGGCATGACCTCGGCGCGCACGCGCGACCGGCTGGTGCAGCGGCTCAGGGAACAGGGCATCTCCGACCACCGCGTGCTGGAACAGATCCGCAACGTGCCGCGCCACCTGTTCGTCGACGAGGCCCTCGCCAGTCGCGCCTACGAGGACACGGCATTGCCGATCGGGCTCGGCCAGACCATTTCGCAGCCATGGGTGGTGGCGCGCATGACCGAGGCCGTGGTGGCCGAGCCGACGCCGCAGAAGGTGCTGGAGATCGGCACCGGCTGCGGCTACCAGACGGCCGTGCTGGCCGGCATCGTGGAGCAGGTCTACAGCGTCGAGCGCCTTGCGCCGCTACTGAGGCGCGCGCGCCCCCTGCTGCGCTCGCTGGACCTGTACAACGTGCACCTGCGCCACGGCGACGGCTTCGAGGGCTGGAAGCGCTATGCGCCCTACGGCGGGATCCTGGTGACCGCGGCGCCGGACGAGGTGCCGCAGGCGCTGCTGGAGCAGTTGGACGAGCAGGGCGGACGCCTCATCATTCCGGTGGGACCGCGCGGACGCCAGGACCTGCTCGAGATCACCCGCCACGGCGACCAGTTCGAGCGGCGCAACCTCGGCCTGGTCAGCTTCGTGCCGTTGCTCGGGGGCACCGCCTGATGCGTTTGTTTGGACCGTTGTACGACCGCGTGCTGCGCTGGGCGGCCCACCCGAAGGCGCCGTGGTACCTGGGCGGGCTGAGCTTCGCCGAGTCCAGCTTTTTTCCCATCCCGCCGGACGTGATGCTGGCGCCGATGGTCCTGGCGCGTCCCGACCGCGCCTGGCGCCTGGCCCTGCTGACCACGCTGACTTCCGTGGCCGGGGGACTGCTCGGTTACCTGATCGGCTACTTCGCGCTGGAAGCCATCGAGCCGTGGCTGGTCTCCGCCGGCTATTGGGAGGGTTACCTGCAGGCGCGCAACTGGTTCGAGACCTGGGGTTTCTGGGCCGTGCTGGCGGCAGGTTTCTCGCCTATTCCGTACAAGCTGTTCACCGTGGCGGCGGGTGCACTGGCAATGTTCCTGCCGACCTTCGCGCTGGCGTCGATCGTCGGGCGTGGCGGGCGTTTCTTCCTCGTGGCCGGGCTCATTCGCTGGGGCGGCGCGCCGATGGAGCAGAAGCTGCGCCAACACGTCGAACTCCTGGGCTGGCTGCTGGTCGCACTGCTGTTGCTGGCGTGGTTCATAGTGCAGGCGTGACCTGGCGCGCCCTCCTCGTGGCTGTGCTGCTCTTCTCGGCCGGATGCGCCGAGTTGACGCGCTGGGATCCCTATCCGCCGCAACCGCAGGTCGGAAATCGCCCGGACACCTACGTCGTGCAGGGCGGCGACTCGCTGTTCCAGATCGCTTTCCGCTATCGGCTCGACTGGCGCGAGGTGGCGCGCTGGAACGGCATCACGGACCCCAACCGCATCTATCCCGGCCAGCAGATTCGCCTCAAGCCGGCACGCGGCAGCACCGGCGCCGTGGCGCGGACGCCGCCCCCGGTGCGCGAGGGTCGTCCCGCACCGTCGCCGACGCCCGCCGCACCGCCTCCGCGCAGCACCAACCTGCCTGCGCCGCAATGGCGCTGGCCGACCCAGGGCGCCATCGTCTGGCGCTTCGGCGAGAGTCGCCGCAACCCGACCGGCATCGGCATCGCGGGGCGCGACCGCCTGGAAATTCTTGCTGCAGCGGACGGGGAGGTGGTGTACAGCGGAAGTGGACTCATCGGTTACGGCCAGCTTATTATCCTGAAGCACAACGATTCGTACCTCAGCGCGTACGGCTACAACCAGTCGCTGCGGGTCACCGAGGGGGACAAGGTGAGATCCGGACAGGTTATCGCCCTGATGGGGCGCGGACCGGGCGACCGTCCCCTGCTGCATTTCGAGATCAGGCGTGACGGCAAGCCGATCGATCCGATGGGCTACTTGCCGGCCCGCCAGGCTCCCTGAATCGGAGCGTTCCACCCACCGGGGGGATATGGGCAAGAAGCGCGACAAGGAAGAGCGCGACAACGAAGAGGGTCGCACGTCCGACGTCGACGAGACGCCGGACATGGATGTGGACGATCCGGACATCGCTGAAGTCGAGGACGAAGCTTTCGGGGCCGAGACCGTGGTCGACGAGCCCGATCCGGACGCCGTTGCGACCGTGGCGCCACGTGCGCGCCACTCCGACGGTGAAGCGCCCGACGCCACCCGGCTGTATCTCTCGGAGATCGGCTTCCGCCCCTTGCTGACCGCCGAGGAAGAGGTCTACTTCGCGCGCCGCGCGCGCGACGGCGACGAGTCGGCGCGCAAGCGCATGATCGAGAGCAACCTGCGGCTGGTAGTCAAGATCAGCCGGCGCTACATGAACCGCGGCCTGCCGCTGCTCGACCTGGTCGAGGAGGGCAACCTCGGCCTGATCCACGCAGTGAAGAAGTTCGACCCCGAGAAGGGCTTCCGTTTCTCGACCTATGCCACGTGGTGGATCCGGCAATCCATCGAGCGCGCGCTGATGAACCAGACGCGCACGATTCGCCTGCCCATCCACGTGCTCAAGGAGATCAACGTCTACCTGCGCACGGCGCGGCGCCTGACGCAGGCGCTGGATCGCGAACCCACGGCCGAGGAGATCGCGATGGCGCTGGAGTGTGAGCCGGAAGCCGTGTCGCGCGCGCTCGGCCTGAACGAGCGCCAGGTCACCAGCGCCAGCGTGCAGGGACGTGACGGCGAGCGGAACCTGCTCGACCTTTTGCCTGGCTCGGAGGACATGGAGCCGGCCAAACGGGCGCAGCTCGATGACGTGCACATGGTGCTGGAGCACTGGCTGGAACGGCTCAGCGACAAGCAGCGCGCCGTGGTGGAGCGGCGCTTCGGCCTGCACGGCTGCGAGCGGCTCACTCTCGAGCAGGTGGGAGAAGAGATCGGCGTGACCCGCGAGCGTGTGCGCCAGATCCAGCTTGACGCCCTGGCGCGGCTGCGCAGCATCATGGAAAGCCACGGCCTGTCGCTGGACACGCTGCTGGACTGAGCGCGATGCGGTGCGCCCAGTGACTTCAGCCCAGGATGATCGCCGCCACCACTGAACGGTCTTCCCCGACCAGCACGTTGTAGGTGCGGCAGGCGGCTGCCGTGTCCATGACCTCGAGGCCGATGCCTCTTCCGGCCAGTTGCGCGAACAGCTCGCCGGCAGGGAACTGGATGCGCGGCCCGGTGCCGAGCACCAGGATCTCGGGCTCGAGCGCCAGCGCAGGCTCCAGCGCCGCCAGGTCGAGGGCCGCCGGCTCTGTCACCGGCCAGCCGCGCAACAACTCGCCGGCGCTGACGATAAAGCTGGCGTCGAGGAGATCTTCGCCCACCTGGATGCCTTCAGGACCCACGCGCGTGACCAGGTTGGCGCCCGGGCGGTTATCGAGTGTCAGTCGCATGCGGTTACGATAAAGGATCTGTCCCGCATCTCAAGACGTGCCACCACCGTGCCTACCCTGTTCCTCCCCGGCCTGGAGACGCTCGCGCATGCCGAGGCGCCGCACCTGCCGGCGCTCGAGCTGTTGCTGGCGCGCGCCCGGGTGCGTGCGGGAGAGAGCTGCTGGGCCATGCTGGCGGCACTGGCAGGCGGGGACCTCGGACGCTGGCCGGTGGGTCCGGTGAGCGCGCTGGCCGATTTCGGGCGCGTACCGGGCGCCTGCCTGCGGGTCGAACCGCTGGGCATGGACGCAGAGCAACGCGGCGCATTCCGGCTGCGGGCGCCGGCGCTCGAGCTCGACCTGGCCGAGGCACAGGCGCTGGCGGCAGCCTTCGATGCGGCTTTCGGCGCTGACGGGGTGCGCCTGGAGGTGGCCACACCAGCGCGCTGGTACCTGTGGCAGGAAGGCGCGGGCACCCCCTGGCGCGGGTTCGACGTGCCGCCGGTTCTGCTCGATCCTGCGGGCCGGCCGGCGCCCGCTGAGCCCGCGCTGAGACGCCTGTTGTCGGAAGCGGAGATGCTGTTTTTCGCGCACCCCGTGAATGCCGCCCGCCGTGACAGCGGTTTGCCGCTGGTGGTGGGGCTGCATCCGTGGGGCGGCGGCCGGCTGGACCTGCCCGCGCAGGCTGCGAGCGGAACAGCGGCCATGTCCGCAGAAGGAGACGGCGAGCCTTACCTGCAGGGATTGCGCCGTCTCGGCGCCCTGCCGTCGCAGGCGATGACGGGCAGCGAGCAAGTGTCATGGCCTGCTGCGCCCGAGACGCTTGCAACGGAAGGCATGGCAGCGATCGACCGTGCAGTGATCGCGCCGCTGCTCGCGCGGCTGCGGCGCAGCCCCGGCGTGCGCCTGCGCCTGGCCACCGGCCGCGCTGTGCATGAGTTGCGCGGCATGGACCTGCTCCGGTTATGGCAGCGTCCGCGCCACTGGGCAGAAGCATGCTGACGCGTCCCATCCGCCGGCGTGAAGTAGACGCGGCCGCACTGGCCGCATTGGTGGGCACCGCGCCCGTGCTGGCGCGGCTGTATGCCGCGCGCGGCGTGCGCGCACCGGAGGAACTCGATCTCGGCCTCGGCGGGCTGGCCCCGGTCGGCAGCCTGGAAGGCGTGGAGGCCGCGGCCGCGTTGCTGGCGCAACATCTCGAGCGCGGTTCCCGCATCCTGGTGATCGGCGACTTCGACGCCGACGGCGCCACCAGCACCGCGTTGCTGATGCGCGTGCTGCGCGCGCTCGGCGCCGACGCCTCCTACCTGGTGCCCGATCGCTTCGTGCACGGCTACGGCCTGAGCCCGGCCCTGGTGCGCGATGCGGCGCAACGTTCGCCGGCGCTGCTGGTGACTGTGGACAGCGGCATCAACTGCCATCCGGGCGTGACGCTGGCGCGCGAGCTCGGCATTGAGGTGTTGGTCACCGATCATCACCTGCCGGGCGAGACCCTGCCGCCGGCCACTGCGATCGTGAACCCCGCGCTGCCGGGCCAGGCCTTCCCGAGTCGCTGCCTGGCCGGGGTCGGCGTGGCGTTCTACCTCGCCGCGGCGCTGGCGCGCCGGCTCGGTGCGGACAAGGGCCTGGTGCCGGGCCTGCTGGACCTCGTGGCGCTCGGCACGGTGGCCGACCTGGTGCCGCTGGATCGCAACAACCGCATCCTGGTCGAGCACGGCCTGCGCCGCATCCGCGCCGGCGCCTGCAGTCCCGGCGTGACCGCGCTGCTGCGCGCGGGCAAGCGGGACCCGCGCACGGTGGTGACGACCGACCTGGCCTTCGCGGCCGGGCCGCGCCTGAACGCCGCGGGGCGCCTGGACGACATGTCTGTGGGGATCGAGTGCCTGCTCAGCGACGATCCGGGCCGGCGCCGAGGAGCTCGCCATGCTGCTATCGAGCCTGAACGAGGAGCGCAAGCAGATCGAGGCGCAGATGCAGCAGGAGGCCTTGCGCGCCGTGGCCGGGCTCGAGCCCGAGGCGGGACGGCTGCCGCCGGTGCTTTGCGTGCATCGTCCCGGCTGGCACAGCGGCGTGGTCGGCCTGGTCGCGGCGCGGCTCAAGGAGCGCTATCACCGGCCCGTGGTGGCGTTCGCCGCGGACGACGGCGGCCAGCTCAAGGGCTCGGCGCGCTCGGTGCCCGGGCTGCATATCCGCGATGCGCTGGCGGACGTCGATGCCCTGCACCCGGGGCTGATCGAGCGCTTCGGCGGCCACGCCATGGCGGCGGGCCTGACGCTGGACGCCGACCGGCTGGGCGAGTTTCGTGCCGCCCTGGCCACTGCCGTCGAGGCGCGACTGGAGCCCGGGTTGCTGGACGGGGAGATCGTGCTCCGACGGCGAGTTGCCGGAGGAGGCGCTGGGGCTGGCTACGGCGGAGCTGCTGCGTGACGCGGCGCCATGGGGCCAGGGATTCCCCGAGCCGATGTTCGACGGCTGCTTCGAATTGATCGACGCGCGCACGGTGGGCCTCGACCACTTGAAGATGCGGGTAAGGCCGGCGGGCGGGCGCCGCATCATGGACGCCATCGCCTTCCGCCAGGCCGACCGGCTCGGCAACGCGCGCCCGGCGCGCCTGCACCTGGCTTATCGCCTCGACGTCAACGAGTACAACGGCCTCAGGTCGGCGCAGCTGGTGGTCGAATACCTCGAGCCGGCCTGAGCGACCGGGCCTGCGTGGCGGTCGGCCGGCGCAGGCTGCATGGTAGAATTCGCGTTTGCCCAGAGCCCCGAAGAAACACTCGCCGCCATGGAAACCGCGCAACTTCGCCAGCAACTCAACGACCTCGCTGCAAGGGCTGATGCCCTGAGGGGGTACCTTTGACTACCCGGGCAAGAAAGAGCGGCTCGAGGAAGTCATGCGCGAGCTGGAGAACCCCGACGTCTGGAGCAAGCCGGAGCAGGCCCAGGCGCTCGGTCGCGAGCGTGCCCAGCTCGAGGGCGTAGTCGAGGTGCTCGACCAGATCGACGCGCGGCGTGAACGACGGGCGCGACCTGCTCGAGATGGCCGTCGAGGAGGGCGACGAAGACACCGTCGCCGGCATCGCCGAGGATGCTGACGCGCTGGAGAAGAAAGTCGGCGAACTGGAGTTCCGGCGCATGTTCTCCGGCGCCATGGACGAGCACAACGCCTTCGTCGACATCAACGCCGGGCAGGGCGGCACCGAGGCCCAGGACTGGGCGGAGATGCTGCTGCGGATGTACCTGCGCTGGATGGAGGCGCACGGCTTCCAGGCCGAGATCATCGAGGCGTCCGAGGGCGAGGTGGCGGGCATCAAGAGCGCCACGGTCCAGGTCACCGGCCCCTACGCCTACGGCTGGCTGCGCACCGAGACCGGCGTGCATCGCCTGGTGCGCAAGTCGCCGTTCGACTCCGGCAATCGCCGCCACACCAGTCTTCGCCGGCGTGTTCGTTTCGCCCGAGGTGGACGACGAGGTCGACATCGAGATCAATCCGGCCGACCTGCGCATCGACGTCTACCGCGCCAGCGGCGCCGGCGGCCAGCACGTCAACCGCACCGAGTCCGCCGTGCGCATCACGCACGGCCCCAGCGGCATCGTCGTGCAGTGCCAGAACGACCGCAGCCAGCACAAGAACAAGGCCACGGCCATGAAGCAGCTCAAGGCCAAGCTCTACGAGATGGAGATGCAGCAGCGGCGCGTCGAGGCGCAGGCGCTGGAAGAGACCAAGGCCGACATCGGCTGGGGCAACCAGATCCGCAGCTACGTGCTCGACCAGTCCCGCATCAAGGACCTGCGCACCGGCGTCGAGGTCGGCAACACCCAGGCTGTCCTCAACGGCGACCTGGACCAGTTTATCGAGGCGAGCCTGAAGCAGGGCCTCTGACCGCACGGGGAATCGAGATGTCCGAACAGCCAGAGCACGCCTTGATCGCCGAGCGTCGCCGCAAGCTGGAAGCACAGCGCAACGCAGGCGAGGCGTATGCCAACGACTACCGTCGCAACAGCTGCGCCGGCGACCTGCAGGCCGCTTTCGCAGAGCTCGACCACGAGAAGCTCGAAGCCGAGGGCATCGCGGTGGCGGTCGCCGGGCGGATGATGGCCAAGCGCGTCATGGGCAAGGCCAGCTTCGCGCGGCTCGAGGACATGAGCGGCGCCATCCAGCTGTTCTTCGAACGCGATGCGCTGCCCGAGGGCATGTACCCGGAGTTCAAGACCTGGGATCTCGGCGACCTGGTTGCGGCCGAGGGCACGCTGTTCAAGACCAAGACCGGAGAGCTGACGGTGCGCGTGCGACATGCACGCATGATGGCGAAGTGCCTGCGGCCGCTGCCGGAGAAGTACCACGGCCTGGCCGACACCGAGACCCGCTACCGCCAGCGCTACCTTGATCTCGTCATGAACGCCGACAGCCGGCGCGTGTTCCGGCTGCGCTCGCAGATGGTGAGCTACATGCGCAGCTATCTCGACGCGCGCGGCTTCCTCGAGGTCGAGACGCCGATGATGCAGCCGATCCCCGGTGGCGCCAACGCGCGTCCCTTCGTCACGCATCACAACGCGCTCGACATCGACACTGTACCTGCGCATCGCGCCCGAGCTGTACCTGAAGCGGCTGCGTGGTGGGCGGCTTCGAGCGCGTGTACGAGATCAACCGCAACTTCCGCAACGAAGGGCTGTCGACCCGGCACAACCCCGAGTTCACCATGCTCGAGCTCTACCAGGCCTGGGTCGACCAGGTGGCGATGATGGATATTGCCGAGGACCTGTTGCGCACCATGGCCGATGCCGTACTCGGCACCGTGCAGCTCAGCTGGCAGGATGTCGCGGTCGATCTCGGCACCGCCGTTTCGTCGCGTCGGTCTGGAGGCGCTGGTGGCCGAGGCCAACCCCGAGCTCGATCCCGCGCGCGCCCGCGATGCGGACTACCTGCGCGAGTACCTCGGCCGCTTCGATGCGCACGTCGAGCCCGGCTGGGGTGCGGGCAAGCTGCTGCTGGAGCTGTTCGAGCACACAGTCGAGGCGCGACCTGCAGCAGCCGACCTTCGTCACCGGCTATCCGCTCGAAGTCTCGCCGCTGGCGCGCACCAACGATGCCGATCCCTTCCTCACCGACCGTTTCGAGTTGTTCGTCGGCGGGCGCGAGTTCGCCAACGGCTTCTCCGAGCTGAACGATCCCGAAGAGCAGGCGCGGCGCTTCCGCGCCCAGGTCGAGCAGAAGACCGCCGGTGACGAAGAAGCGATGTTCTACGACGCCGACTACGTGCGCGCGCTGGAGTACGGCATGCCGCCCGCGGGCGGGCTCGGGGTCGGAGTGGACCGCCTGGTCATGCTGTTCGCGGACCAGCCGTCCATTCGGGACGTGCTGCTCTTCCCGCACCTGCGGCCGGAGGCCGATCCGGACTGACCGCGCGCCCACTTCGTGCCCGGCCCTGGCCGCGCGGCCGGACCGCACGATGCCCCTCTCGCTCAGAAATCTTTATTTCGCTCGATGGGCATCGTGCGTCCCGACCGCGCTGCCTCCGAGGATCGGTGGCATCCCGGGCGCACCGCCGCCGCGATTGTCTGGCCGGCACGACCGGCGCCCGCCAGGTTGCCCGACCTCTGCTTGCGCGGTGCCGTCGGCGCGAGTCGGTGTCCGCGTGCCCGCTCGGGACGGAAGTACGAAGTCGCCGTGGGGACAGTCCCCGTCGGTGATGCCTGCCGGCGAGCCCGGTGGGCCGGGCTGCCGTTATTGCACCGGATTCGTCGGGCGCTGTGGCGGGGTAGCGGGGTCGGGACGTTATGGCCCTGTTGCGCGAGATAGAGATTTCCCGAGCGCAACAGGGCCATGACGGTCCGGCCCCAGCGGCCAGGTAATGCAGCGCCCCGAGCGCCCCGGGCGAATCCGGCAGCCAGTCGAACGACGGCGGGTCAGCCGTCGGGCTGCGCGACCACCGCCATGACGAGCGACTCGCCGTCGCATTCCACCGCGCGCACCACGGTGCCGGCGGGCTCCTCCAGCGCGGCGCCGGGCGCGGGCGGTGTCCCGGGCAGGCGGAACACCTGCGCACGGCGCTTCACGCGGCCGAGGTGATGCGCGCGGGCGACGATTTCCTGGCCCGGGTAGCAGCCCTTGGTGAAGCTCACCGCGCCGATCTTGTCGAGGTTGAGCATCTGCGCCACGAACTCGCCGCTGGTCTCGGGATAGACCTCGGGAATGCCCGCCTCGAGCTCGGCGCGTTCCCACGCGGCCATGGCGTCGGGGTCGTCGGCGACCTGTTGCGGCGGCAATTCGCCTGCGAGCAGCCAGCCGGCCTCGCCGGGCATGCGCAGGGCGCTGAAGCTGCCGGTGACTATGGCGGGGAGCTCGCCGGCCGACTCGGCCTGGCCAGATGTGGAACCACCGGAGTCGGGCAGGGATGCGCCGGGGGGTGACAGTGTTGCCAGCGTCTCCGCGGAGACGCCGTAAACGGCCGGCCCGGCCTCGATGGTCACGCGCGCGCGCAGCACGAACATGCGCATGCGCTTCTCCACCGTCGCCACGAGCCCCGCATGCATGACCAGCAGGAAGCCGTCCGCGGCGGGCAGCACGCGCAGGAATGCGAGCACGCGCCCCTTCGGGTCATGCCAGCCCGAGAACTGGCCGTTGTCCGGCGCTACCAGCGCGATATCGGAGGAAAGCTGGTTCTGCAGGAAGCTGCGGGCATCGTCGCCGCGCACGAGGAGGCTCCCGAGGGCGGGCAGGACGAAAGCGGGCGAGGTCATCGGCGGTCAGGCTCCGGTGTTTCTTTGGGAGCATGAATTCTACCGCGCGCGAGCACGGCGCTGGCCTGTTGTTGCAGTGCATGGCAAAATCCCGGGTCATGTCCAAGCACGCCAAAGACACACCCCGCACTCCCGACACCGCACCGGCCGACGCGGCCCAGGTCCCTGAGGCCGAAACCGCCGCGCAGCCGTTGCCGAAAGAAATCGGAGGGCGCGACGGCCCGGAGCCGGTACGTTACGGCGACTGGGAAAAGAATGGCCGTTGCATAGATTTCTGACACTTACGCGGCGCGTTCGGCCACCGACGGTCCGCCGCCCCGTGGTTCGCATGATCAAGCGCTCGTCCTGCCAAGGAGGACCTGGCCCATGACTGCCGGCAAGAGGCCCCTTTCGCCGCACCTGCAGATCTACCGTCCGCAGATCACCTCGGTGCTGTCCATTTCACATCGCTTCACCGGCGCCGCGCTCGGTGCCGGGCTGCTGCTGCTGGTCTACTGGCTGGCGGCTCTGGCGGCCGGCGACCAGGCCTATGCCGCGGCGCTCGAGGTGCTCGGCGCCTGGCCGGTGAAGATCGTGCTGTTCCTTGGCGTGTTCGCATTCTTCTACCACCTGTGCAACGGCATTCGGCACCTTTGGTGGGACACCGGGCGCGGTTTCGAGATCGCGCAGGTGAACCGCTCGGGTTGGGTGGTGCTGGCGGTGGCGGCGGCCCTCACGCTGCTCGCCTGGATCCTGCTGCTGTCGGGAGGTGGCGCATGAGCCTGCGCACGCCCCTGGGCCGCGCCCTGGGCCTCGGCCCGGCCGGCGACGGCACGGCACACTGGTGGCAGCAGCGCGTCACGGCCGTGGCCCTGGCGCTGCTCGGCCTGTGGTTTGCCTTCTCGCTCATCGGCGCGGATCTCGGCGACCGGGCCGCATTGCTGGGCTGGATCGCGCGCCCGCTGAATGCGGCGCTGCTGGTCTTGCTGCTGCTCACCGCCGCCTGGCACTCGCTGCTCGGCACGCGCGTGATCGCAGAGGACTACGTGCACGGCGCCTTGAAGGTGCCGCTGCTGATCGCGCTCCAGTTCATTCATGCCATTGCGGCGGCGGTGGGCGTCGTGGCGGTGCTGCAGATCGCCATTGGAGGACGCTGAGATGACCGGCGCATACAAGATCGTCGATCACACCTACGACGTCGTCGTCGTCGGCGCCGGCGGCGCCGGCCTGCGCGCCACCTTCGGGCTGGCCGAGCAGGGCCTGAGCACGGCCTGCGTCACCAAGGTGTTCCCGACCCGCAGCCACACCGTGGCGGCGCAGGGCGGCATCAGCGCGGCGCTCGGCAACATGGGCGAGGACGACTGGCGCTGGCACATGTACGACACCGTCAAGGGCTCGGACTGGCTCGGCGACCAGGACGCCATCGAGTACATGTGCCGGAAGCGCCGGCCGCGGTCATCGAGCTGGAGCACTACGGCGTGCCGTTCTCGCGCACCGAGGAAGGCAAGATCTACCAGCGCCCCTTCGGCGGCATGACCACGCGACTTCGGCGAGGGCCCGCCGCGCAGCGCACCTGCGCCGCGGCCGACCGCACCGGCCACGCCATGCTGCACACGCTCTACCAGCAGTCGCTGAAGCACGAGGCGCGAGTTCTTCATCGAGTATTTCGCCCTCGACCTGATCATGGACGAGGAGGGCGCCTGCCGCGGCGTCATGGCCTGGAACCTGGACGACGGCACGCTGCATCGCTTCCGCGCCCACATGGTGATCCTGGCCACCGGCGGCTACGGCCGCGCCTATTTCTCCTGCACCTCGGCGCACACCTGCACCGGCGACGGCAACGCCATGGTGCTGCGCGCCGGCCTGCCGCTGCAGGACATGGAGTTCGTGCAGTTCCATCCCGACCGGCATCTACGGCGCCGGCTGCCTGATCACCGAGGGCGTGCGCGGCGAGGGCGGCTACCTGACCAATTCCGAGGGCGAGCGCTTCATGGAGCGCTATGCGCCGAACGCCAAGGACCTGGCCTCGCGCGACGTGGTCAGCCGCTCCATGACCATCGAGATCCGCGAGGGCCGCGGCGTCGGCCGAGCACAAGGACCACATCCACCTGCACCTGGAGCACCTCGGCCCGGAGGTCATCCACGAGCGCCTGCCCGGCATCGCCGAGACGGCGCAGCATCTTCGCCGGCGTCGACGTGACCAGGCAGCCGATCCCGGTGCTGCCGACCGTGCACTACAACATGGGCGGCATCCCGACGAACTACCACGGCGAGGTGGTGACGCTGAAGGACGGCAACCCGGAGCACGTCGTGCCCGGCCTGATGGCGGTGGGCGAGGCGGCCTGCGTCTCGGTGCATGGCGCCAACCGGCTCGGCTCCAACTCGCTGCTCGACCTGGTGGTGTTCGGCCGCGCGGCCGCGCAAGCGCTGCGGCGCGACTGCTCGAGGCGGGCATGCGGCACGCGCCGCTGCCGGCGGATGCCGGCGAGGCCACGCATCGCGCGCCTCGACAAGCTGCGCAATGCGGACGGCGAGCGCCCGACGGCCGAGATCCGCCTGGAGATGCAGCGCGCCATGCAGGAGCATGCCGCCGTGTTCCGCACCGGCGAAGTGCTGGAGGAGGGCGTGGACAAGCTGACGAAGATTGCCGCTTCGTTCGCCGACGTGAAGGTCGCGGACCGCTCCCTGATCTGGAACACCGACCTGGTCGAGACGCTGGAGCTGGACAACCTGCTCGGCCAGGCGCTGGTGACCATCGTCTCGCGCCGAGAACCGCAAGGAGAGCCGCGGCGCCCATGCGCGCGAGGACTTCCCCGATCGCGACGACGCGAACTGGATGAAGCACACCCTGGCCTGGCGCGACGGCGACGGCCGAGGTGAAGCATCGACTACCGCCCGGTGCACCTGCACACGCTGACCAGCGATGCGGAACCGATCCCGCCCAAGGCGCGGGTCTACTGAGGGAGAAGAGCTGACATGGCTGAATTCAGGCTGCCGGCCAACTCGAAGATTCGCCCGGGCAAGCAGTTCCAGGCGCCCGCCGGTGCGAAGCAGGTGAAGCGCTTCATGGTCTATCGCTACGACCCGGACAGCGGTGAAAACCCGCGCGTCGACACCTACGAGGTCGACCTGGACCGCTGCGGGCCGATGGTCCTGGACGCGCTGATCAAGATCAAGAACGAGATCGATCCGACGCTGACCTTCCGGCGCTCGTGCCGCGAGGGCATCTGCGGCTCCTGCGCGATGAACATCGACGGCACCAACACGCTGGCCTGCACCAAGGCCATCGACGAGGTGGACGGCGACGTCAAGATCTACCCGCTGCCGCACATGCCGGTGGTCAAGGACCTGGTGCCGGACCTGACCAACTTCTACGCCCAGTACGCATCGATCAAGCCGTGGCTGCAGACGCGCACGCCGGCGCCGCCGGATAGCGAGCGGCTGCAGTCGAAGGAAGACCGGGAAAAGATCGACGAGCCCTCGGCCTGCATCCTGTGCGCCTGCTGCTCGACCACCTGCCCGAGCTACTGGTGGAACAGCGATCGTTATCTCGGCCCGGCCGCGCTGCTGGCGGCCTATCGCTGGATCGTGGACAGCCGCGACGAGGCCACCGGCGAGCGGCTCGACGACCTGCGAGGACCCGTTCCAGCTGTACCGCTGCCACACCATCATGAACTGCACGCGGACCTGCCCGAAGGGGCTGAACCCGGCGCGCGCCATCGCCGAGATCAAGCTCAAGCTTGCCGAGCGGCAGCATTAACCGCGATTCCCCCCGGAAAACCCGCATGACCTCACTGCCTCCGGCAGGCAACATCTCTCCGGCCGAGCTCGGGCGGCTGCGCTGGCGTTGCCGGCGCGGCATGCGCGAGCTCGACGTGTTGCTGATGCGTTACCTGGAGCGTGACTGGCCGCAGGCCGAGCCGTCCCAGCGCGCCGCGTTCGCCGACCTGCTGGAGTGGCAGGACCCGGAGATCAATGCGCTGCTGGTCGGTCGCCTGGCGCCGGAGACAGAGGCCCTGGCGAGTGTTGTTGAGTGTCTACGACGAGCTGATTGAGTTTCGCCCCGGCGCCTCGCGCGCCCTCGCTTCCTGGCTGGCCGCCGGACACCTGCTGGCCGGCCTCGCAATCCTGGTTTCTGCACTGCCGGCGCCATGCCTGTGGCTGCTGCCGGCATCCCTTTGCTGCGCGCTGCGGCGGGCGCTGCGCCCCTGCGGCCGCGGGGTGGAGGGGCTGGCCTGGCATGCCGACACCGGGTGGGTGCGTCTCGGCATAGGGAATATCCGAGACAACATGGAACTACGCGGCAGTTCCGTGGTCACAAAATCCGCAATGTTTCTACATTTCGATCTCGGGGGCGCCGCGTGGCGCGTGCTGCTGCCGAGAGACGCGCTGACAGCAGATGAATGGCGGCGGATGAGAGTGATTACAGTTTTGCACGACGGACGCGATAGAATGCCGGCAGCATTTACGCCGGCATTCCGAGGTGCGCGCCCGAATGGGCACCAAGAGCAGCGACCAGCTGCTGGTCGAAAGGGTCCAGCAGGGTGACAAAGCGGCGTTCGACATTCTCGTCGGCAAGTACCAGCACAAGATCGTCAAGCTGGTCGCCCGCTATGTGCGCGACCCCGACGAGGCCCTCGACGTCGCGCAGGAGGCCTTCATCAAGGCCTACCGCGCGCTCGCTTCTTTCCGCGGCGACAGCGCCTTCTACACCTGGCTGTACCGCATCGCCATCAACACTGCGAAGAACCAGCTCGCCGCCAACAAGCGGCGGGCCGACGATATCGGCCTGGACCTGCAGGATCCGGACCAGTACGAGATGCACGGCCGCCTGCGCGAGGAAGACACCCCCGAGGGACTGGCGCTTTCGGAGGAGATTCGCGCGACCGTGAACGATGCGATCGAAGCGCTGCCGGAGGACCTCAGGACCGCCATCGTGCTGCGGGAGATCGAAGGCATGAGCTACGAGGAAATTGCGGGCGCCATGGATTGCCCGGTCGGGACGGTGCGTTCGCGCATCTTCCGGGCCCGCGAGGCGATAGACAAACGACTCAAACCCCTGCTCGAGCCGGGGCGATAAGGAAAATGATATGAACGCGCAAGAGCAGCTCTCTGCATTGCTGGACGGTGAGCTCCCCGAGGCCGAGGTGCCCATGGCGCTGCGTCGGATGGCCCGCGACCCCGGGTTGCGCAGCGCCACCCTGCGTTACAGCCTGATCGGCGATGCACTGCGGGACGAGCTGCCGGCCGGGCGTCCGGCCGGGCTGGTGGAGCGCGTGAGCGCTGAACTCGGCGCCGAGGCGGTGCCTGCACCGGCGCGGCGCACGGGTGGCGCGCGCCGGCTGGCGGCCGGGTTCGCCGTTGCGGCTTCGGTGGCGCTGGTCGCGCTGGTCGCCTTGCCCGGCGGGCAGCAGGAGTTGCCGCCGCCCAACCTGTCCGCCACCGAGGTGGCGTCGCCGCCGCCGGAACAGCGCATGATGATCCAGCCGGTCTTCACGCGCGCGGCCGGGGGCGGGCCGGATCGGCTCACCCGCTACTACGTGAACCACAGCGAATATGCGCCGGCGATGAGCGGGCGCGGCACGCTCACGCGGATCATCGTCATCCAGCCGGAATCCGCCACGGGCCAGGAACAGGAACCGGACAGCGAAGCCACCCCAGCGGAGGAGGTTGGCAAGCCGCAATGACCCGGGCGCAACTCCGGCCGACCCTGCTCGCCTGCTTGCTGGTTGTCCTGCCCGCGAAGGTTCTCGCGGACGAGGCTCGCGAGTGGTTGTCGCGCATGGAGAACGCGGTCGAATCCCTCAGCTACGAGGGCACCTTCGTGCACATGGTGGGCAACCACATCGAGACGATGCACGTGATCCACCGTGCCGTGGGCGGCCAGGTCGAGGAGCGCCTCTACTCGCGCGACCAGCCCGGGCGTGAAATCCTGCGCCAGAACGGCAAGGTGACGTGCATCTTCGCCGACCAGCAGACCGTCCTCGTCGAGCGGCGTGGAAGCCGCCACGGCGCCCCGCTGCTGGGCGCTTTGCTGGAGAGCTCCAGCGGCATCGAGCAGTGGTATACCTTCGAGCTGGCGGGCGAGGAGAGCAAGATCGGGCGCAATGCCCGCATCATCGAGATTCGGCCGCAGGACGACTTCCGTTACGGCCATCGCCTGTGGATCGACCAGCTCACCGCGATCCCCCTCAAGGTCCAGTTGCTGGACCCTGCCGGGCGGACCGTGGAGCAGATCCAGTTCGTCAGTATCGTCGTGCCGGCCGAAATCCCGGATGCGCGGCTGCAGCCCGACGTCCAGCTTGACGGCTTCACCTGGTTCGAGCAGGAGCGCCCGATGCGGGATCGCGCGGCGCCCGACGCAGCATGGCGGGTGACCGACCCGCCGCCGGGCTTCGAGCTGAGCGAGTCGCGCGTACGCGCCCTGCCGGGCGGCGATCACCCGGTCGAGCATCTCGTCTACACGGACGGCCTGGCGTCGATCTCGGTGTTCGTCGAGCCGGCCGATGCCAGCGACGCGGAACTGGCCGGGCTGTCGCGCATGGGCGCGGCGCACGCCTTCACCCTGGTCATCGACGGCCGCCAAGTGACGGCGGTGGGTGAAGTGCCGCCGAAGACGGTGGAGCGCATGGCGCGCTCGCTGCGCGCGGCGCAGGCGGCGCCGCATTGATCACCGAGACCGGCCGTGTCCTGCAGGTAGAGGGTGAATGGGCCCTCGTGGCCTGCCGGCGCCAGGCCGAGTGCGCGCGCTGCGCCGAGGGCCGCGGTTGCGGCGGCGGGGTGCTGGGCAAACTGCTTGGCGACCGGCTGCACCAGGTGCGGGCGGCAACCGGCGCCGTGCCTGTGACGGCGGGCGACCGCGTGCTGATCGGGCTGAGCGAGGACGCCGTGCTGCGGGCCGCGGCCGCGGTGTACCTGGTGCCGCTGCTGGCGGCGCTGGCCGGGGCCGTGGGCCTGGGGCTGATGCTGCCGGGCGGCGAGCTCGGCGCAGTGGCCGGTGCGGCGCTCGGGCTCCTGCTCGGATTGCGCTGGGCGCGGAGTTACGGCGAGCGCCACGGTGCCGATGCGACGCTCCAGCCCGTGGTGCTGGGCCTCAGCGACGGTGATCGCTGCGCGGGCGGCCAGGCGTGACGCGCGACGGCCTGGTCATCTATACGCGGCGCGACTGCTCGTTGTGCGAGCAGATGGAGGCAGCCGTGCGCGAGGTGGCAGGCCCCGGTGCTCGCATCAACCTGGTCGAGATCGACGACGTGCCGGCCCTGGTGGAGCGTTTCGGGCGCGACGTCCCGGTGCTGTGCCTCGACGGCGAGGTGGTGTGCAAGCACTTCCTCGATGCCGAACGCCTGAAGTCCGCGCTGACAGCCGGCTAGCGCCGCGCGGTGCGCGGACCGGTATAATGCCGGGCCGGCACGTAGCCGGCATGCTGCGTGCTCACATGGACCTTATCCGAAACTTCTCCATCATCGCCCATATCGATCACGGCAAGTCCACCCTGGCCGACCGCTTCATCCAGCTCTGCGGCGGGCTTGCAGACCGCGAGATGGCGGCCCAGGTGCTCGATTCCATGGACCTGGAGCGCGAGCGCGGCATCACCATCAAGGCGCAGAGCGTCACGCTCCACTACACGGCGCGTGACGGGCGCGAGTACCAGCTCAACTTCATCGATACGCCGGGCCACGTCGACTTCTCCTACGAGGTGTCGCGGTCCCTGGCGGCCTGCGAGGGCGCGCTCCTGGTCGTGGATGCGGCCCAGGGTGTCGAGGCCCAGAGCGTGGCCAACTGCTACACCGCGGTGGAGGCCGGGCTGGAGGTGATGCCGGTGATCAACAAGATCGACCTGCCCTCCGCCGAGCCGGAACGCGTGAAGGCGGAGATCGAGGAGATCATCGGTATCGAGGCCCACGAGGCCGTCCTCACCAGCGCCAAGACCGGGCAGGGCGTGGTGGACGTGCTCGAAGCCCTGCGTCCAGCGCATCCCGCCGCCAGCCGGCGACCCGGCCGGGCCGCTGCAGGCGCTGATCATCGACTCGTGGTTCGACAACTACGTCGGCGTCGTGTCGCTGGTGCGCGTGGTCAACGGCAGGCTGCGACAAAGGCGCGCGCATCCGCGTGATGTCGACCGGGCGCGCCCACACTGCGGACCGGGTCGGCATATTTACGCCCAAGCGTACCGACCGTGGGTGCCTCGAGGCCGGGCAGGTCGGATTCCTCATCGCCGGCATCAAGGAGATCGACGGGGCGCCCGTGGGCGACACGCTGACCCTGGACAATGCGCCGTGCCCGAAACCCCTGCCGGGATTCAAGCAGGTGCAGCCGCGCGTATTCGCCGGCATGTTCCCGATCAATTCCGACGACTACGAGGATTTCCGCGAGGCGCTGCAGAAGCTGCGGCTGAACGACTCGGCGCTGCACTTCGAGCCGGAGACGTCGACCGCGCTGGGTTTCGGTTTCCGCTGCGGCTTCCTCGGCATGCTGCACATGGAGATCGTGCAGGAACGGCTGGAGCGAGAGTACCAGCTCGACCTGATCACCACCGCGCCGACGGTGGTCTACCAGGTGCTGCAGACTGACGGCGAAATCGTGTATGGTCGACAATCCCTCGAAGCTGCCGCCGGTCAACCTGGTCGCCGAGATCCGCGAGCCGATCATCAATGCCAGCATTCTGGTGCCGCATGAGCACGTCGGCGCCGTCATCAAGCTGTGCATCGAGAAGCGCGGCGTGCAGAAGCGTCTGCATTACACCGGCAGCCAGGTGCAGATGGAGTACGATCTGCCGCTGGCCGAGGTCGTGCTGGACTTCTTCGATCGGCTGAAATCCTGTAGTCGCGGCTTATGCCTCCTTCGACTATCGGCTGGATCGCTACCAGGCGGCGCCGCTGGTCAAGCTCGACATTCTGATCAACGGCGACCGGGTGGACGCGCTGTCCATCATCGTGCATCGGGAGGCGGCCCAGCGGCGCGGCCGCGAGCTGGTGGAGAAGATGCGCGAGCTGATTCCCCGCCAGATGTTCGAGGTCGCGATCCAGGCGGCCATCGGCGGCCAGATCATCGCGCGCAGCAGTGTGAAGGCGCTGCGCAAGAACGTCACGGCCAAGTGCTATGGTGGCGACGTGACCCGCAAGCGCAAGCTGCTGGAGAAGCAGAAAGAGGGCAAGCGGCGCATGAAGCAGGTCGGCAACGTGGAGATTCCGCAGGAGGCCTTCCTTTCGGTCTTGCAGGTGGAGCGCAAATAGCGAATACTTCACGCGAAGTATAGGGGACAAGCATTGGATTTCTCTCTTATTTTAGTGCTGATAACTTTCGCCATGGGCTTCATCTGGGCGCTCGATGTCGCCCTGCTCAGGCGCCAGCGCGCCGCGGCCGCAGCTGCTGCTGGCGAGGGCGCGGAGCCGCCCCGGGAACCGGCGCTGGTGGAGTTCAGCCGCTCCTTCTTCCCCGTGGTGCTGGCCGTCCTGCTGATCCGTTCCTTCCTGTTCGAGCCTTTCCGCATTCCCTCGAGCTCCATGATGCCGACGCTGCGGGTGGGTGATTTCATCTTCGTCAGCAAGTTCAGCTACGGCCTCCGGCTGCCGGTGCTGAATACCGAGATCCTGGCCCTGGGGCGCCCCGAGCCCGGCGACGTGGCCGTGTTCCGGCTGCCTTCCGATCCGGGAACCAATTACATCAAGCGCGTGGTGGGCACGCCGGGCGATGTCGTTTCCCTGCGCAACAAGCAGTTACGCATCAATGGCGAGCTCGTTCCGCTGGAGTTCACCGGGGAAGTGGTCGAAGTCGAATGCGGCGGATTCTGGTTCGATGCGCGGCTGGCTTACGAGACCATTGGCGGGGAACGCCACATGGTGTTCCTCAGCGAGCAGGGCGATCGCGCCAGTCCCTACCTGGACCGGCCGGTGCCGCAGGGGCAGTACCTGGTGATGGGCGACAATCGCGACTGCAGCCGCGACGGGCGTATCATCGGCTACATTCCGGCGGACAACCTGGTGGGGCGCGCAGTGCGCATCTGGATGAACTGGGACGCGGAAGCGGGCGGCCCGTTGTGGCATCGTATCGGCGACCGCATAGAATGAAACGCGAGACTATTGGGCGTACCTGGGGCCGCAGTGCCATGCGAAGGGGAATGGAAATGCGCAAGAGACAACAGGGCATGACCCTGATCGGGATGGTGATCGTGGCGATGATCGCCGGCATCTTCGTGCTGGCCGCGCTGCGGCTGGTCCCGGTCTATCTCGAGTACATGAAGATCGATTCTGCGCTGGACGCGATGAAGCGCGACCTCGACGGCAGCAATGCCGGGCCCGGACAGATCCGCACCTCTCTGCAGCGGCGCTTCGATATCGACAGCGTCAACAACCTGAAGGTGAGCGAGATCAAGATCGAGCGCACCGCCACCGGCTACAAGGTCCAGGCGGACTACGAGGGTCGTACGCCGTTCATCGCCAACGTGTATTTCGTGGTCGATTTCGACAAGTCGGTCGAGGTCGTGCGTTGACCGATGACCTCCGGTGGTTCGAGCAGGCGCTCGGCCACCGTTTTGCGGATGAAGGATTGCTGACCCAGGCGCTGACCCACCGCAGCGCCGGCGGCCGCCACAATGAGCGGCTGGAGTACCTTGGCGACGCGGCGCTCAGCCTGGTGGTCGCGGAAGCCCTCTACCAGCGCCTGCCCGAGGCGCCCGAAGGACATCTCAGCCGGCTGCGCGCCAGCCTGGTGCGGCGCACTGCGCTGGCGCCCATGGCGCGCGAACTCGGCCTGTCCGCGCGGTTGCGGCTCGGCCCCGGCGAGCTCAAGAGCGGCGGCTACCGGCGCGATTCCATTCTTGCCGATGCCCTCGAGGCGCTGCTCGGTGCCGTCTATCTCGACGGCGGGCTGGAGGCGCTGCGCCCGGTGGTGGTCCGCCTGTACGGCGCGCGGCTGGAAGAGCTGCCGCCGCACGAAGCGCTGAAAGATCCCAAGACGCGGCTGCAGGAACGACTGCAGGCGCGCGGTCTCGCCGTGCCGGATTACCGCGTGGAAGCGGTCGAGGGCGAGGACCATGCGCAGCAGTTCAGCGTGACCTGCCGGGTCGAGGCGCTGGAAGCCCAGACTGCGGGGCGCGGCCGCAGCCGGCGCGCGGCCGAGCAGGCCGCGGCAGCCACCATGCTGGCGCAGCTCGATGACTGAAAGTAATTATCGCTGCGGCTTCGTGGCGGTCGTGGGCCGTCCCAACGTGGGCAAGTCGACGCTGGTAAATGCGCTCGTAGGCCACAAGGTGAGCATTGTCACCAGCCGGCCGCAGACCACCCGCCAGCGCGTGGTCGGCGTGGCCACGGGGGCGCAGGCGCAGCTGCTGTTTGTCGATACGCCCGGCATGCACCGGCGCGAAGGCAAGGCGCTCAACCGCTTCATGAACCGCAGCGCGCAATCGGCCGTGGCCGATGCCGACCTGGTGGTGCTGGTCACGGAAGCGGGGCGCTGGACCGAGGCGGACGAGGATGCCCTGGCGCGGGCACGCGCCTCCGGCCGGCCGCTGTTCCTGGTGCTCAACAAGGTGGACCGCATCAAGCCGCGCGCCGCGCTGCTGCCGATGCTGGAGCAGGCCGCGGGGCGAGCGGAGTTCGCGGCCGTGGTGCCGCTGTCGGCGGAACGCGGCGAGAACCTGGAGCGGCTGCGCGAGCTGCTCGAGGCGGCCGTGCCGGAGGGGCCGGCCCTGTTTCCGGCCGAGCAGTGGAGTGATCGCGACGAGCGGTTCCATATTGCCGAGATCGTGCGCGAGAAGCTCATGCGGCGGCTGCACGAGGAGTTGCCCTACGGCATCGCCGTGGAGATCGAGCGGCTTGCCGAGAGCGAGGAAGGACGCCGCCTCGAGGTGCGCGCCATCGTCTGGGTCGAGCGTGAAGCGCACAAGGCCATCGTCATCGGCAAGGGCGGAGAAATGCTCAAGGCCGTCGGCCAGGCGGCCCGGCTCGAACTCAAGGCGCGCTTCGACCGCCCCGTGCACCTGGAGATCTGGGTCAAGGTGCGTGAGCGCTGGACCGAGCGCGAAACCGACCTGAAGCGTCTCGGCTACGAGGGCGACTGAAGCCGGTGCTGCGGGTCGAACTGGAGCCGGGTTTTGTTCTGCACCATCGGCCGTTCCGGGACACCAGCCTGCTGCTCGAGGTGTTGTCCCGGGAGCATGGCCGGGTCGGCCTGGTGGCGCGCGGCGCGCGGGGGCCGCGCAGCCGCCTGAAGGGCGTGCTGCAGCCATTCCGGCCGCTGCTGCTGTCCTGGCAGCTGCGTGGCGAACTGGGGACGCTGACCGGCGCCGAGAGCGCGGCCGCAGCAGCTCCGGCCCCGGCCGGCGGGGAGCACCTGCTCGGCCTGTACTACCTGAACGAGCTGTTGCTCCGGCTGACCGCGCGGCTGGACCCGCATGCCGGGCTGTACGAGGAATACGCCGCAGCGGTGGCCACGGTAACAGGCCGGGGCGCGCTCGCGCCCGCCCTGCGGCGGTTCGAGAAGCGCCTGCTGGACGTGCTGGGCTACGGGCCGGAGCTCCGTTTCGATGCCGCCGGGCAGCCGCTGCAATCCGGGCAGACCTACAGTTACCTGCCGTCGTCGGGGCTGGCGCCGTGCCGCGAGGATGCCGGTGGGGCGCTGCTCGGCGCTTCCCTGCTGGCGCTGGCGCAAGACGAGTTGCCCGATGCGCGGGCGCTGGCCGACGCGCGCCGCTTGCTGCGGGCGGCGCTCGATGTGCACCTGGAAGGCCGTCCGCTGAAGACGCGCGAGCTGCTGGCGCAGCTGCGGCGTTAGCCGGGGGCCTGCCACCGCCCCGCGCAACCCGTATCATGTGCACAGACAGTCGCATAGTGCGGGAACCAGCATGAAAGACACCATTGCCCTGGGCGTGAACATCGATCACGTTGCGACCATGCGCCAGGCGCGGCGGACGCGCTACCCGGATCCGGTCTACGCGGCCCTGATGGCCGAGCAGGCGGGCGCGGACAGCATCACGCTGCACCTGCGCGAGGACCGCCGCCACATCCAGGACCGCGACGTGAGCGCGCTGCGGGACGTGCTGCAGACCCGCATGAACCTCGAGATGGCCGTGACCGACGAGATGATCGAGCATCGCGCTGCGAGGTGCGGCCGCGCGACTGCTGCCTGGTGCCGGAGCGGCGCGAGGAGCTGACCACCGAGGGCGGGCTCGACGTCGCCGGCGCAGCTCGAGCGCGTGCGCGCGGCGGCTGCGCCCGCCTGGCGGACGCCGGCATGCGCGTGTCGCTGTTCATCGATCCCGAGCCGCGGCAGCTCGAGGCCGCGGTCGCGCGCGGGCGCGCCGGTGGTGGAGCTGCACACCGGCGCTTACGCCGATGCGTCGGACGAGACGGCGCAGGCGCGTGAGCTCGAGCGCGTGCTGACTGCGGCGCGCCACGGCGCTGCAGCTCGGCCTGGCCGTGCACGCCGGCCACGGGCTGAACTACCACAACGTGCCAGCCGATCGCCGCGCATCACGGAAATCGTCGAGCTGAACATCGGGCACGCCATCGTCGCGCGGGCGATCTTCGATGGCCTGTCGACGCGCGGTGATCGAGATGAAGCGCCTCATGACGGAGGCCAGGCGCGATGATTTTCGGCATTGGCACCGACGTGGTGCAGCTCGAGCGCGTGGAGGCGACCCTGGCCCGCTTCGGCGAGCATTTCGTGCGCCGCCTGTTGCTGCCCGGAGGAGGAGGCCCAGTTCCGGCGCCACGCGCGCAAGGCGCGCTTCCTGGCGATGCGCTTCGCGGCCAAGGAGGCCGTCGTCAAGGCCATGGGCACGGGCTTTGCGCACGGCATGTGGATCCGCGACGTCGGCATCGTGGCGAATGCGCTGGGGCAAGCCCGAGATCGTGTATCTCGTCCGCGCGGGCGCGCGCTGTGTGCGCAGATGGGGATCGGTGACGGGCACGTCACGCCTGACCGACGAGGCCGGCCTGGTGGTGGCCGTCGCCGTCCTCATGCGCAGGGCGCAGCAATGAATACGCTGGTCGTTCGATATCGAGACCGTGCCGGACGTCGGAGTTCGGCCGCCGCTACCTGGGCCTCGACGGTCTCGACGACGAGGCCGTGGCGCAGGCGATGTTCCAGCGCCGGCGCGAACAGTCCGGCAACGAGTTCCTGCCGCTGCACCAGCACCGCGTCGTCGCCATCTCCGTGCGTCATGCGTTCGCGTGACGGCCTGAAGCTCTGGACGCCTGGGGGAGCCGGACAGCGATGAAGGCGAGCTCGTGGAGCGTTTCTTCGACGGCATCGAGCGCTTCAGCCCGGAGCTGGTGTCGTGGAACGGCTGCGGGTTTCGACCTGCCGGTGCTGCATTACCGCGCGCTGCGCCACGGCGTCGTGGCGCACGCGCTACTGGGAAACCGGCGACGTGGACCGGGACTTCCGCTACAACAACTACCTGAGCCGCTTCCACTGGCGCCACCTCGACCTGATGGACGTGCTGTCGGGCTTCCAGTTCCGCGGCGCCGCGCGCCTGGACGAGGCCGCGGTGCTGCTCGGATTCCCCGGCAAGATCGGCCTCAGCGGCGACCGTGTGTGGGACGAGTGGCGCGCCGGGCGCATCGGGGCGATCCGCGACTACTGCGAAACCGACGTGCTCAACACCTGGCTGATCTTCCTGCGTTTCGAGCTGATGCGCGGCCGACGCACGCCGGCCGAGCTGGAGCAGGAGTTCGACCTCGTTGCGAGTACCCTGCGCGAGGACGGCCGGCCGCATCTCCTGGAGTTCCTCGAGGCCTGGGGGCGACCATGAGCCGGCGTCCCGACCCGGCGCCATTCGAGGTCGAGATCGTGGACCTCGCGCATGATGGTCGTGGCGTCGCCCGGGTCGAAGGCAAGACGGTCTTTGTGGCCGATGCGCTGCCCGGCGAACGCGTGACGGCCAGCCGGGTGAGCCGGCGGCGCAGCCATGACGAGGCCGAGCTGGTCGAGGTCCTGCAGGGCTCGCCCGACCGGGTGACTCCGGGTTGCCCGCACTTCGGCACCTGTGGCGGGTGCAGCCTGCAGCACCTGGCGCCGGCCGCACAGCTGGCGGCCAAGCAGGACGTGCTGCACGAAAACCTGCGACGCATAGGACGCGTGACGCCGGAGGCATGCTGGGATCCCATTCCGGGACCGTCCTGGGGCTATCGGCGCAAGGCCCGGCTGGGCGTGCGCAAGGTCGACAAGAAAGGGCGCGTGCTGGTCGGTTTTCGCGAACGGCGCGCACCGCTGCTGGCGGACATGGACAGCTGCGTGGTGCTGGCGGGCGGGGTCGGCGACATGCTGCCGGCGATCGGCGAGCTGATCATGGGGCTGAGCATCGCGCGTCGTGTGCCGCAGGTGGAAGTGGCCGTCGGTGACGACCGGCGCGTCTTCGTGTTCCGCGTGCTGGACCCGCCGAGCGCCGACGACCTGCTGCGGCTGGAGAAATTCGGCCGCGACCATGGTGTCGACGTGTGGCTGCAGCCCGGCGGGAACGATACCGCGCGGCCCTTGCTGGACGGGTCGCCACCGCCGCATTACCGCCTTGATGAGTTCGACCTCGAGTTCGAATTCCTGCCGACCGATTTCATCCAGGTCAACGGGCCGGTGAACGAGCGTGCCGTGGCGCGTGCGGTGGCGTTGCTTTCCCCCGCGCCCGACGCCCCGGTGCTCGACCTGTTCTGCGGCCTCGGCAACTTCAGCCTGGCCCTGGCCCGCGCCGGTGCGCGCGTCACCGGCGTGGAGGGCGACGAGGCGCTGGTGCAGCGCGCGCGATCGAACGCAGCGCGCAACGAATTGCAGGCTGAATTTCACGTCGCCAACCTGTTCGAGGATTGCCGCGCGCTGCCCTGGGCGCGCCGCGCCTACGCCGGGCTGCTCCTGGATCCGCCGCGCGCCGGTGCCGAGGCGGCCCTGGGGCTCATCCCGGCCTTGCAGCCGCAGCGCATCGTGTACGTGTCGTGCCACCCCGGGACGCTGGCGCGGGATGCCGGTATCCTCGTGCATGAGCATGGTTACCGCCTGAGCGGCGCGGGGGTGATGGATATGTTTCCGCATACGGCGCATGTCGAATCGATCGCGCTGTTCGAGCGCAAGAGTCGGGGCTGAGCGTCTCATGAGCGAGTCCGCGCGCATCGTCGTCGATCTTGCCGCGCAGTCGCTCACGCTCACGCGTGCCGGCGGCCGCAGCCGCAGCTGGCCCGTATCCACGGCGCTGAGCGGGGCCGGCGAGTTGCGCGACAGCGGCTGTACGCCGCGGGGCCGGCACGTGGTGCGGGCGCGGATCGGCGCGGGGCTGCCGCGCGGGGCGGTGCTGGTGGGGCGACGCCCCACCGGGGAAATCTGGTCTCCGGCACTGGCGCGGTCGCACCCCGGGCGCGACTGGATTTTGTCACGCATACTCTGGCTCAGTGGTCTCGAGCCCGGGCGCAACCGCCTCGGCAGGGTGGACACCATGCGGCGCTACATCTACATCCACGGCACGCCCGACGACCAACCGCTGGGCGTGCCGGCGTCGCACGGCTGCATCCGCATGCGCAACGAGGACGTCATCGAGCTTTTCGAGCTGGCGCCTGTCGGCACCGAGGTCCTGATCCAGGAGGGAAGCGCGGCATGACACTCGGCCCGGTGATGCTGGATATCGAGGGCACGGCGCTCAGCGCCGAGGACCGTGAGCTGCTGGCGCATCCAAACGTCGGCGGCGTCATCCTGTTCAGCCGCAACTACGAATCGCCGCAGCAGTTGCGGGCGCTGACCAGCGAGATTCACGCCTTGCGCCAGCCCGAGCTGGTCATCGCCGTCGACCAGGAAGGCGGACGGGTGCAGCGTTTCCGCACCGGCTTCACGCCGCTGCCGGCGATGCATGCGCTGGGGCACAAGTACGACCTCGAGCAGGAGCAGGCGCTGGAGCTTGCCGAGCGCTGTGGCTGGCTGATGGCGGCCGAGCTGCGCGCAAACGGCGTCGACCTGAGCTTTGCCCCGGTGCTCGATCTCGATTACGGCCTGAGCGAAGTCATAGGTGACCGCGCCTTTCATCGCGACCCGGAGGTCGTGGCCCGCCTCGCCGGGCGCTTCGCGGCCGGCATGCGGCACGCGGGCATGGCTGCGGTGGGCAAGCACTTTCCCGGTCATGGCGGCGTAGCCGCAGACTCGCATCATGCCCTGCCGGAGGACCGCCGGCCGTACGCCGACTTGCTCGACGACATGCGGCCGTACGAGCGGCTCATCGAGGAAGGGCTGGGCGGCGTGATGATCGCGCATGTGGTGTATTCGCGGCTCGACCGGCTGCCGGCCGGCTTCTCTCGCTGGTGGCTGAACAACGAGCTGCGCATCCGGCTGCGTTTCCAGGGCGCCGTGTTCTCCGACGATCTTTCCATGGCCGGTGCTGCGGTCGCCGGAACGCCCGCCGAACGCGCTAAGCTGGCGCTCGAGGCCGGGTGCGACGTGGTCCTGGTGTGCAACGATCGCCCTGCGGCGGCGGCCGTGGTGGAGGCCCTGGGCGACTGGTACGAGCCCGCGGGGCACTTGCGACTGGCGCGCCTGCGCGGACGCAACACCTTCACGGGCGAGTTGCAGGCGCTACCGGAGTGGCGCCGTACCGAGGCCCTGGTGAGGGAGTTCGAGGACGAGCGCCCGCGCCTGGTGCTGGAAGGGGACTGAGGGCCACCGCACGCCGGGGCCGCGGCAGACTGAGGAACTGTGGATGCGTGAAAACTACGATGCGATCCTGCAGCGAGCGGAACTGCTCGCCGACCCGGCCAGTGTGAGCCAGGCGCTGGATGCCATGGCTGCCGCAATCCGGCGCGACCTCGGCGAGCATGATCCGGTGGTGCTGGCGGTGATGATCGGCGGCCTGCTGCCTGCGGCGTGGCTGGTCGAACGCCTCGCTTTCCCCTTGCAGATCGATTACGTGCACGCGACACGATATCGCGGTGGCACGCGCGGCAGCGCCGAGCTGGAGTGGATCGCGCGCCCGCGAACATCCCTGCGCGGGCGCAGCGTGCTGGTGGTGGACGACATTCTCGATGAGGGGTACACGCTGGACGCCATCCTCGAGGACTGCCGCGAGCGTGGCGCGGACACGGTGCGCAGCGCAGTGCTCATCGACAAGCAGCACCCGCGGCGCTACAAGAACATGCAGGCGGACTACGTCGGCCTGAAGCTGGAGGACCGCTACCTGTTCGGCTGCGGCATGGACTTCCACGAGCACCATCGGCAGCATCGAGGCGTGTACGCCCTGGCGCCGGGAGATGACCGCGGATGACACCCACGGGCATCATCGGCGGCACCGGCCTGGCGCAGCTGGCGGGGCTGACGATCGAACGCGAAGCTCGCCTCGACACGCCCTGGGGCGAGCCTTCGGCGGCTTTGCTGCATGGGCGCTTCGCGGACAGGCCGGTGGTGTTTCTCGCCCGTCACGGCAGCGCGCACGACATTGCGCCGCATGCCATCAACTATCGCGCCAACGTCTGGGCGCTGCGCGAGGCCGGCGTGAGCCGGGTGATCGCTGTCAACGCGGTCGGTGGCATCAGCAGCGACTGTGCGCCTGGCAGCCTGGTCATCCCGGACCAGCTTATCGACTACAGCTGGGGGCGCGCACACAGCTATTGCGACGGTATCGCGATGCCGCTCCAACACGTCGACTTCACCGAGCCGTACGCCGCCGCCGTGCGCGAGTGGCTGCTCTGGGCCGGCGCAGCGGCCGGCGTGGAGCCGCGCGATGGCGGCACCTACGCCGCCACCCAGGGACCGCGGCTGGAGACCGCCGCGGAGATCGACCGGCTGCAGCGCGACGGCTGCGACATCGTCGGCATGACCGGCATGCCCGAGGCGGCCCTGGCGCGGGAACTGGGCCTGGACTACGCCTGCTGCGCGGTGGTGGTGAACTGGGCGGCCGGTCGCGGCGGCGACATTCACGCCGAGCTCGACGAGTGGGTCGAGACCGGCATGGCGGCAGCACGGCGCCTGCTCCAGGCGGCCCTCGCGGCGGAGGCGGCGCCTTGAGCACGCGTCCTTCGGCCGCAGTCCTGCCCGAGGGGCTGGCACTGCCTGTGCTCGAGCGGGCGGGCGAGGCCATGGCCGTGCTTGCGGGGAACGAGGCGCGCGCGCCGGTGGAGTGGCTCAATCCGGCTTTCGAGCGCATGACAGGTTGCGCGCGCACGGACCTGCTCGGGAACGCACTTTGGGTGATCTGCGGCACCGACCGCGACCAGCCCGGCTTGTCCGAGCTGCAGGCGGCGATGGCCGCGGGCGAGAGCGGCAGCGCCTTGCTGCGCTGCTATCGCCCGGACGGAATCCTCTACTGGTGCAGCATACGGCTGGAGCCTTTCCAGGATGCCGCAGGGCGCGACTGGTGGCTGGTCTTTGCCCGCGATGTCTCGGCCGAGCGCGAAATGGAAATGCGCCTGGGTCAGCACCAGGAGCAGGCCGAGCGTCGCCTGCAGGAGAGCGACGCGCTCGACCGGCTGACGGGGTTGCAGACGCCGTCCGCGTTCGAGCTGGCCCTGGAACTGGCGTGGTTCTCCTGCGGGCGCGATCGCCGGCCCCTCACGCTATTCCTGTTTGCTCCTGACTACTTCGACATTTACCGCCAGACCTTCGGCAGGATCACCGGTGACTCCTGCCTGCGCATGGTGGCCCGCGCCGTCGCGGGCGCATTCCGGCGCACGACGGATGTCTCGGCCCGCATCGGCGACGCGGGCTTCGGCGCAATTGGCGTCGATATGCCCCGCGACATCATCGAGCGGCACGCGTCACAGGTGTGCGGGCGCGTCCGGGCCCTGGCGATCCGCAATCCGCGCGCGCCGCGGGTGAGCGACCTGACCCTGAGCGCGGCGGTGCTGCATGCACATCCGGCGCAATCGCCCGACTGGCGCGCCTGCCTGGAGCGCGGCCGCGCCCTCCTGGTTGAGGCCCAGGACAGCGGCGTGGAGCAGGTGGTGCTGCTGGATTATGAACCGGAGGATGCCGGCGCGACGCCGCCGCAAGGCGACGAGGGTTCCGCTTAGTTCACCGGTCGGACCACGGCGAGCACGCCGAGGCGCGGATGGTCGAAATACTGTTCGACTTCGGCGCGAATGCGGCGCCGCTGGTCCATCTGCGCCGCGAGCGTGCCGTCGGTTTCCCACTCCAGCGCCAAGCCGAGATGCAGGAACCGCCCGGCGCTCAGGCTGACGGAGCCCGACAATGATGCTGTGGCCGGGCCCTGGCCGAGGGCGGCGAGCAGCGCCAGGTCGGTGCCGCGGCGTTGCGCAGGCGGCTGCACCCAGGCCTGGTGCCAGACGACCCTGTAACCACGCTGCGACAGCGCACGGGCTGCGGCATCCAGGGTCCTGTCCAGGCGGGGGCGAGTGAAGTCGGGCGGCAGGGTATCTTGCTCGGCGCGCTCTGCGGCAGCCTCGGCCGTCTCCTGCGCGGTGGGCGCGGGCAGGAATGCGCTGCCACCGGCGCTCGCATCAGGCGTTTCCGGCACCTGCGGCAGCGGTGGCCGCTCGGCACTGATTCCGGCCGGCTGCAGGAACACAACCACCTCGACCTGGTACAGCTGCGGCGGCCTGTCCTGTGCCGCCGCGAGCGCGGGCAGCAGCAGCGCGCAAGCCAGGGCGGCGACCGCCGCGCCGGCAGACGCGCGCTGCGGCGCGGAGTTTCTAGTGGACATTCTTTTGCGCTCCCTGGCGTGCCGGCGCCGGTGCTTCGCCGGACCCGGGCCCCGGGGCCAGGCGGTCCAGCAATGCATGGACGGCATCGAAGCGTGCCTGTGGATCGGACAGGTCGAGATTGAAACGCAGTTTGTCCTGTCCGTCCAGCCGGTAGCGGCGGGTGTCCGACTGGATGAGGCGGATCAGGGACAAGGGCTCCACGCAGGTGTCCTGGCGGAAGAGGAAACTGCCGCCGGCAGAATTGGCCTCGATGCGGCGGATGCCCAGCCGGGCCGCATGCTGGCGCACGGCCGCCACGCGGAACAGCGTCTGCGCCTGCGGCGGCAGCAGGCCGAAGCGGTCGATGAGTTCCACCTGGAGATCCTCCAGCGCCTCTGCGTCCGGCGCCCCGGCAATGCGCTTGTATAGCACCAGCCGCTGGTGCACGTCGGGCACGTAATCGTCCGGCAGCAGGGCCGGCACGCCGAGCTCGATTTCCACGCCTGCGTCCAGCGGGCGGTCGAGATCGGGTTCCTTGCCGCTGCGCAGTGCCTCGACCGCACGCTGCAGCATCTCCAGGTACATGCTGAAGCCGACCTCGTGGATCTGGCCGCTCTGCTCGTCGCCCAGCAATTCCCCGGCGCCGCGGATCTCGAGGTCGTGCGTCGCCAGCGTGAAGCCCGCGCCGAGATCCTCCAGCGACTCGATGGCCTCCAGGCGCTTGGCCGCGTCCGCCGTGATGGCGTTGCGCGGCGGCGTCACCAGGTAGGCGTAAGCGCGGTGATGGGAGCGCCCGACGCGGCCGCGGAGCTGGTGCAGCTGCGCCAGGCCGAGCTTGTCCGCGCGCTGCACGATGATGGTGTTGGCGGTGGGCACGTCGATGCCGCTTTCGACGATCGTGGTGCACACCAGGATGTTGAAGCGGCGGTGGTAGAAATCGAGCATCACCTGCTCCAGGTCGCGCTCGCGCATCTGCCCGTGGGCGACCCGGATGCGCGCCTCGGGCACCAGTTCGCCCAGTTTGCGCGCCGCTTCCTCGATGGTCTGCACCTCGTTGTGCAGGAAATAGACCTGGCCGCCGCGACGGATCTCGCGCAGGCAGGCCTCGCGCACCAGGTCGTCCTTCCACTCGGTGACGAAGGTCTTGCACTGCGAGCCGCTCGGTCGGCGGCGTGGTGATCATCGACAGGTCGCGCAGCCCGCCGAGCGCCATGTTCATGGTGCGCGGGATCGGGGTGGCGGTCAGGGTCAGCACGTCCACCTCCGCGCGCAAGGCCTTGAGCCGTTCCTTGTGGCGCACGCCGAAGCGGTGTTCTTCGTCGATGATGACCAGGCCGAGGTTCTTGAAGCGCACCGTGTGCTGCAGCAGCTTGTGCGTGCCGATGACGACATCGACGTTGCCCGAGGCGAGCCCTTCCATGACGCGCTCGCACCTCTTTCGGCGAGCGGAAACGCGACAGCGCCTCGACGCGCACCGGCCAGTCGGCGAAGCGGTCGGCAAAGGTCTGGAAATGCTGCTGCGCGAGCAGGGTGGTCGGCACCAGCATCGCGACCTGGCGCCCGTCCTGCACGGCCACGAACGCCGCCCGCAGGGCCACCTCGGTCTTGCCGAAGCCGACGTCGCCGCAAACTACCCGGTCCATCGGCTGCGCAGTGGTCATGTCGCCGATTACCGCGTCGATGGCGTCACGCTGGTCCGGTGTCTCGTCGAAGGGGAAGGCGTCGCGGAATGCCGCGTAGTCCTGTTCGGCCAGCGCGAAGCCGTGCCCCTGCCGAGCCGCGCGCCGCGCATGCAGGTCGAGCAGTTCGGCAGCCACGTCGCGCACTTTCTCGGCGGCGCGCCGCCGCGCCTTCTGCCACTGGTCGCCGCCGAGGCGGTGCAGCGGCGCCGAGTCCGGCGAGGCGCCGGTGTAGCGACTGATGAGATCGAGCGAATGCACCGGCACGTAGAGCTTGTCGCCGCCGGCATATTCCAGCGCGAGAAACTCGGCCGGGCGGTCCTGGATGTCGAGCGTGACCAGGCCGAGATAGCGCCCGACGCCGTAGTCGACGTGCACCACGGGCGCCCCTGCGCGCAGGTCGGACAGCTCCCGGATGACTGCTTCCGGGTCGCGCGCGCCGCGCTTGCGCCGCGCGCGCTGGCGCACGCGCTCGCCGAACAGCTGCGATTCTGCGATGACCGCGATTCCGGCGCCCGGCAGCAGCAGGCCCTCTTCGAGCGGCGCGATGGCCAGGGCATGCGACTCGCTGCCGGACATGAAGGGCGCCCAGCCGGCGCAGCTGGCGGTCGTGATGCCGTGCCCGGCGAGCATGGCGCGCAGCATTTCGCGCCGCCCGGGCGATTCGGCGGTGAACAACACGCGCCCGTCGAAGCCGAGCAGGAAGTCGAGCAGCGCCCGTGCCGGTTCCGCGGCGCGCGCATCGAGCTTCAACGACGGCGGCGCCGCCGTGCCCAGGTCGTGGCCGCCGCCGGCCTGCTTGAACGGCGCCAGGGCGACCGTCGGGAACTCGCGCAGGCGTGCGAGCAGCACCTCCGGCGGCAGGAAGACTTCCTCGGGCGTTAGGATCGGGCGCTCGATGTCGTGGGCCAGCTGCCCGTGGCGCTCGAGCACGCCGGTCCAGGCCTGCTCGAGAGTGCCCGCAACGGGTTCGGTCTCGACCACCAGGGCGCCCGGCGGCAGGTAGTCCGGGAGACCGGAGAGTCCGTCGAAGAACAGCGGCAGGTAGTACTCCAGGCCGCCCGCAGCGATGCCTTCGCCGATGTCGCGATACAGCCCGACGCGCGACGGATCGCCCGGGAAGCGCTCGCGAAAGCGCTCACGGAACGCGCGGATGGCGTCGCCGGAGAAGGGATACTCGCGCCCGGGCAGCAGGCGGATGCGCTCCAGGCGGTCCAGCGAGCGCTGGGTTGCCGGATCGAAGCGCCGGATGGAATCCACGGTGTCGTCGAACAGGTCGATGCGATAGGGCAGTTCGCTGCCCATCGGGTACAGGTCGAGCAGCGAGCCGCGCAAGGCGAACTCGCCGTGTTCGCTGACCTGCGGCACGGCCAGGTAGCCGGCTTCCTGCAGCTGCTGGCGCAAACGGGTGGGATCCAGCGCATCGCCGACGCGCACCTCGAGCCCCTGGGTTGCGGTCCAGGCGGGCGGCGGCAGGCGCTGCAGCAGCCCCTGGGCGGCCGCCACCACCACGCCGCGCTCCAGCCCCGGCAGTCGGGCCAGCGTGGCGAGGCGCCGTGAGGTGATGTCCGGGTGGGGCGAGAATGCGTCCCACGGCAGGGTCTCGGCGTCCGGCAGCAGCAGCACGTCGAAGTCTTCGCCGGCGAAGAAGGCGATCTCAGCCGCGATCTGGTCGGCCTGGCGCGGCGAGCGGGCCAGGACGAGCACCGGCCCGGCATGCCGGCGCGCGGCCTCGGCCACGGCCAGCGCGGGCGCGGCGCCATACAGCTGGCCCCACGGCAACGGCGGGCCCGCTGCCTCGGGTAACGGCAGGTCTTTCCAGGCGGTCTTCATGGGCAAGGAGGCGGTCAGGCGCGCGGCCGCGCGGGTTTGCGAGGAGCGAATTATCTCACAAGGCCCGGCTCAGTCCCGGTAGCGCAGCAGCAAGTCCCCGTAGGCATCGATGCGCCGGTCGCGCAGGAAGGGCCACATGCGGCGCACGCGCTCCGAGCGCGCGAGATCGATGTCGGCCACCAGGGTTTCCGGCGTGTCGCCGGCCCGCACCAGTATTTCGCCCTGCGGTCCGCAGGCGAAGCTGTTGCCCCAGAAAGTAATCCCTGAGGTGGCGCCGGAGGGGTCCGGCTCGAAGCCGACGCGGTTGCAGGCCAGGACCGGCAGCCCGTTGGCGACCGCGTGACCGCGCTGCACGGTCTCCCAGGCGTCCTGCTGGCGGCGCTGTTCCTCGGGCGGATCCTCTGCCGAACGGCCGATGGCGGTGGGGTAGAGCAGCATATCCGCGCCGGCGAGCGCCATCAGGCGGGCGGCTTCCGGATACCACTGGTCCCAGCACACCAGCACCCCCAGCCGCCCCACCGAGGTCTCGATCGGGCGCAGGTCGTCGTCGCCGGGCGTGAAAAAGAATTTCTCGTAGTAGGCCGGATCGTCGGGGATGTGGGCCTTGCGATAGCGTCCCGCCAGGCGCCCGTCTGCTTCCAGTACCACGGCCGTGTTGTGGTAGATCCCGGCGGCCCGGCGCTCGAACAGGGAGCCGACGATCACCACCGACAGCTCTGCCGCGAGCCGCCCGAGCCATTCCGTGCCCGGCCCGGGGATCGGCTCCGCCAGGTCGAACAGGTCGGGGTCCTCGACTTTGCAGAAGTAGCTGCTCTGGTGCAGTTCCTGCAGCAGCACCAGGCGGGCGCCACGCGCGGCCGCTGCGCGCACGCCGGCCTCGGTCAGGGCGCGCGTCGCGGCGAGGTCTTCACCGACGGCATGCTGGACCAGCCCGGCTTTCAGGGTGTGCTGGGTCATGTGGGGGAACTGGGGCTCAGTTCGCGGGGCGCGGCGGCTGGTCGTGCTTCTCGACGCTGTGGATCACCCGGTTGTGCTCGAAGACCACGACGAAGTTGCCGTAGTCCCAGCGCGTGATGGGGGGTTCCCCAACCGGCCCGGACACGCTCTGCGGCGCGCCGAAGAGTTCCTGCACGCGCGACATGGTGGCGCCGCGGGCGGGCATCTGGATCTTGGCGGTCTCGAGCTTCTCGATGATGAGCACGTCGGCCCCAGCCGTGGGGACGGTCCCCAGCAGGGCGATGATGGCCAGTGCGAAAAGCGTCTTGGACATGGCGCGGCTCCGGTCGTTTGACCGGCAGAATATAACACCGCAGGTGGGCTCCAGTCGGCACCAATGTCTCATTTTGCGTCCCGGGCTGTGATTTAATGGCGCGCCATGTTCCGTCCGCTGGAAATCTGTATCGGCCTGCGCTACCTGCGCGCCCGGCGGGCGAGCCGCTTCGTCTCGTTCATTTCCCTGGTGTCGCTGCTCGGCGTCGCCGTTGGGGTCGCCGCGCTGATCGTCGTGTTGTCGGTGATGAACGGCTTCGAGCAGGAATTGCGCGGCCGGCTGCTCAACCTCAGCGCACACGGCGTGGTCACGGCGCCGGACGGCGGGCTGGAGGACTGGCGCCAGCCGCTGGAGCGTATTCGCGCCACCCCCGGCGTCACCGGGGTCGCGCCCTTCGTTGAAGTACAGGCGATGCTGGCCAGCGACGGGCGGCTGAAGGGCACCTTGCTGCGCGGGATCGACCCCGGACTGGAGGGCGCCGTCTCGGAGATTCGCCAGCACCTTCTGGCAGGGAGCCTGGACGCGCTGCAGCCCGGCACCGATGCGCTGCTGCTCGGGCGCCTGCTGGCAGCACGGCTGCAGGTCGGGCTGGGCGACACCGTGAGCCTGCTGGTGCCCACCAGCGGCGAGGGCGGTACCCGCCTGGTGCCGCGTATGCGCCGGTTCACCGTGGTCGGGCTGTTCGAGGTCGGCATGGAAGAACAGGACGGCACGTTGGCGCTCACGCACCTGGAGGACGCCGCCGCGGCGCGCGGCCGTCCCGGCCAGGTCTCGGGCCTGCGCCTGCGCTACGCCGACCTGTTCGCCGCGCCGGCCGTGACGCGCGAGCTGGCGGCGACCCTGGGGCCCGGCTACCAGGCGCGCGACTGGACGGCCGAGAACGCCAGCTACTTTCGCGCCGTGCGCATCGAAAAGACCATGATGACCCTCATCCTGTCGCTGGTCATTGCCGTGGCGGCGTTCAACATCGTCGCGACGCTGGTGATGGTGGTCGGTGACAAGCGGGCCGAGATCGCCATCCTGCGCACCATGGGGATGCCGCCGGGCAGCGTGCTGCGGATCTTCGTCGTGCAGGGCGCCCTCATCGGTGTCGTCGGCACGTTGCTCGGCGCCGCTGCCGGCGTGCCGCTGGCCATCCACGCCGGCAGCATCATGCCGGCGCTGGAGTCGGTGTTCGGTTTCAGCCTGCTGCCGGCGGACGTGTACTACATCTCGCGCCTGCCCTCTGAGTTGCGCTGGGGACAGGTGGCGATCGTGACCGGGATCGCGCTGGTGTTGTGCCTGCTGTCCACGCTCTATCCCTCGCTGCGGGCGGCGCGCACCGAGCCGGCGGAGGCGTTGCGCTATGAGTAGCCGCTGGCGCTGGATGGTCGGCATGCGCTATCTCCGCGCGCGCACCCACAACCGCTTCGTCTCGTTCATCTCGGCGATTTCCATTCTCGGCGTGGCGGTCGGCGTGGCGGTGCTGATCGTCGTGCTGTCGGTGATGAACGGCTTCGAGAGCGAGCTGCGCACGCGCATCCTGTCCCTGGCGGCGCATGCCTCGCTGGAGGGTTTCGGCGACGGCATTGCGGACTGGCAGGCCGTGGCTGAGGAAGTGGAAGCGATGCCCGAGGTCACGGCAGCCGCGCCCTACGTGCAGGGCGAGGGTATGTTGCTGCAGGGCGAGGCGGTCAGCGGGGCGCTGGTGCGCGGCATCCTGCCGGCGCAGGAACGGCGCGTGTCGGGACTGGAGTCGCTGCTGGTGGCCGGCTCGCTGGATGCGCTGGCGGCGGGCGACTGGAGCATCCTGCTGGGCAGCGCGCTGGCGCGCGAACTGGGGGTGGGGATCGGCGACCAGGTCGTGCTCGCCATCCCGCAGGGCATGGTGACGCCGGCAGGCGTGGTGCCGCGCCTGCGACGCTTCACGGTGGGTGGAATCTTCGAAGCCGGCATGTACGAGTTCGACCGCAACCTGGCCTTCGTGCACCTCGACGACGCCGCACGCCTGTGGCGCAGCGGCACGCGCGTCACCGGGCTGAGGTTGACGCTGGAAGACATGTTCCGCGCGCCGCAACTGTCGCGCGAGATCGCCGTCGGGCTCGGCGGCGGGTACTACGTCAACGACTGGACGCGCCAGCACGTCAACTTCTTCCGCTCCATCCAGCTGTCCAAGCAGATGATGTTCACCATCCTGCTGCTGGTGGTCGCCGTCGCCGCCTTCAACATCGTGTCCACCCTGGTCATGGTGGTGAAGGACAAGCAGGGCGACATCGCCATCCTGCGCACCCTTGGCGCCTCGCCCGGCGGCATCATGACGGTGTTCGTCATCCAGGGGACGCTGATCGGCATCGTCGGCACCCTGGCCGGGCTCGGCCTGGGCGCCCTGCTGGCGCTGAATGTCGAGCAGCTGGTGCATGTGCTGGAGGCGGTGGTGGGCACGACGTTCCTGGCGCCCGACGTGTATTTCATGAGCGACTTGCCGGCGGAACTGCGAGCCGGCGACCTTTGGCGCATCTGCGGCACGGCCTTCGTGCTCACGGTGCTGTCGACCATTTACCCGGCCTGGCGCGCAGCGCGCAGCCAGCCGGCGGAGGCCCTGCGACATGAGTGAGCCTGCAACCGTCCTGTCCTGCCATGCGCTGTGCAAGCGCTTTGTCGAAGGCGCCAACGTCGTCGAGGTGCTGAACGGGGTGGAGCTCGACGTGCGCGCCGGCGACCGCCTCGCCATCGTCGGCGCCAGCGGCTCAGGCAAGACCACGCTGCTGCAGCTTCTCGGCGGCCTTGACCTGCCCACCAGCGGCGCGGTGCGGGTGCGCGGGCAGGACCTTGCCACGCTGAACGACGCGCAGCGCGGCCGTCTGCGCAACGAGGCACTTGGGTTCGTGTACCAGTTCCATCACCTGTTGCCCGAGTTCTCGGCGCTGGAGAACGTGGCCATGCCGCTGCTCATCCGCGGCATGGACGTCGCGGCGGCGAAGGCGGCGCGCCGCGGAGCTGCTCGCGCGGGTGGGCCTCGGCGAGCGCCTCGATCATCGCCCCGCCAAGCTGTCGGGCGGCGAGCGCCAGCGGGCGGCGGTGGCGCGCGCGCTGATCACGCGACCGGCGGTGGTGCTGGCCGACGAGCCGACTGGGAATCTCGATGCGCGCACGGGCGCCACGGTGTTCGAGCTGATGCTGGAACTCAACCGCGAGCTCGGCACGGCGCTCGTGGTGGTGACCCACGACCTGGTGCTGGCGCACCGCATGGGCCGGGTAGTGGAGTTGTACGACGGCCGCCTGCAGCCGCCGCGCGACCCTCAGGCGGGCGGCTGACGGCGCCAGGGCTGGAAATGCCGGCGCTCGCGAAAGCGCCGCCGCGACATGCGGATCCATACCTGGTTCAGCAACAGCACCGAGAGCGCCGTCACCAGCGTGCCGAGCACCACGCAGCCGAGCAGCAGCGGCTGCCACACGCGACCGATCTCGCTCCACAGCCATTCGAAAGTCAGCGCGTCGGGAAAACCGCCCGGCTGGCGATCGAGCAGCCAGGAGCCGACGCGATAGCACGCGTAGTACATCGGGCCGATGGTGAGCGGATTGGCGACCCACGACGCCAGCACCACCACCGGTATGTTGACCCGCAGCCACAGCGCCACCATGGCCGACAGCCCCGTCTGGCCGGGTATCGGCAGAAAACTGGCAAAAAGACCCACTGCAAAGGCCTTGAGCACGTTCTTACGATGAGTGGCCCACAGTGCCGGATCATGCAGCAAGGCATTGAACGGGCGCAGGAACCACTGCTCGCGGAGCTTCGCGCGCGCCGGAAGGACCCGGTTGAGGAGATTTCGGGGCATTGCCACTTGTCAGGGATGTATCACGGCATTATCACGCAGCAGTGCCCGCTACGGCCATGCCCGCGCTCGGCCTGGGCATGCTCGCGGGCGCCTGGCTCGCGTTGCACGTCGTCGGCGTGCTGCATGGCTGGCTCGTGGCGGCCCTGTTGCTGGTGGGGCTCGGCACGGCCTGGCGCGGACTCTGGCTGCCGGCCGGCATCGCATTCGGCATGGCGTGGGCGGTCGTCGCCCTGGCGCAGGGGCTCGCTCAACGCCTCGAGCCCGAGCTGGACGGCCAGCGCACAGTGGTAGTCGGCGTGGTGGACGACCTGCCGCGGCGGGAGCAGCGGCGGGTCGTGCTCACGCTGCGCCTGGAGGCGCCCGAGGGTCTGCGCGGCCGGCTGAGGTTGTCCTGGTACGAGGGGGACGGGCTGCCGGCCCCGGGGGAGCGCTGGCGTTTCGAGGCCAAGGTGCAGCGGCCGCGCGGCCTGCTCAACACCGGCAGCAGCAGCCGTGAAGCTTGGCTGTTGCGCCAGGGAATCAGTGCCACCGGCTACGCCAGCGGCGCAGCAGCGGGACATCGCATCGAGGCCGGCGCCGACCGCCTGCTGCATTGGCGCGGCCGGGCCGCGCAGCGCATCCGCGACACCGTCGCCGACCCCGTGGCTGCCGCCGTGCTGACGGCCATCACGCTCGGGTTTCGCGGTGGGCTGGACCCGGCGGCGCGGGAAGCGCTCGCCGCCACCGGCACGGGGCACCTGCTGGCAATCTCCGGCCTGCACGTCGGCCTGGTGGCGGGCGCCGGCGGCTTCGCGACCGGTGGCATGGCGCGCCGCCTGGCGCGCGGGCGCAGGCCGGTGCGGGACTGGGCTGCCCTGGGCGCGCTTGTCGCTGCGGGGATCTACTGCGTGCTGGCCGGCATGCCGGTGTCGGCACAGCGCGCCATGGTGATGACCGCGGTCGGGCTCGGCGCGTTGCTGTGCCGCCGCGGCGGGTCCGTGCCCGCTGCCTTCGGACTCGCGCTGGTGCTGGTGCTGCTGGCGGATCCGCTGGCGTTGCTCGATCCCGGCCTGTGGCTGTCTTTCGGCGCCGTCGCCACCATCATCGCGGCCGTGGCGGCGCGTCGCTCCAGTCCGGGGCTGGTGCCGGCGGCGCTGCGCATCCAGGCCGCCCTGGCCGTGGGCATGGTGGTATGCACCGTGGCCTGGTTTGGCCGCGTCTCGCTGGTGGCGCCGTTCGCCAACCTGCTCGCCGTGCCCTGGTTCAGCCTGCTGGTGGTGCCGCCCGCGCTGGCCGGCGTGGCGCTGCACTCGCTCGTGCCGCCGCTCGGCGCGGCCGCGCTGCTGTTCGCCGCGCAGGCCACCACGCAGGCCCTGGGAGTGATCGAGGCCATGGCGGCCTGGCCCTGGGCAGCGCATGCGCCGGCGGCCCCCGGGGCCGCGGCTTTGCTGCTGGCGGCCGGCGGCGCCGCCTGGTGCCTGGCGCCGCGGCCGGTGCCCGGGCGATGGTGCGCCCCGTTACTGTTCGCGCCCCTGTTCCTGCCCGCTGCGGCCGGGCCGGCGCCGGGGGCATTCGAGCTGCGCGTCTTCGACATCGGCCACGGCCTGTCCGTCCTGGTGCGCACGCAGGGCCATGCCGTGCTCTACGACGCGGGCCCGGCCTGGCCGGGAGGCGATGCGGCCGCGTGGAGCGTGCTGCCGGCGCTGCGCGCCATTGGCGTGCGGCGACTCGACCTGCTGATCCTGAGCCACGGGCATGCGGATCATGCCGGCGGCGCGCCCAGCGTGCGCGCATCTTTCCCGGGCGTGCGGGTGATCGGCGGCCACGGCACGGAAGACATGGCCGAGCGCTCGTGCCGGGCCGGCGCCTCGTGGGCCTGGGACGGCGTCAGGTTCACGCTGCTGCATCCGCCGCCGGGTTTGCGCGGCGGCAGCAACGAAGGATCGTGCGTGCTGCTGGTCGAGGGGGCCGGGGGCAGGGCGCTGCTCACGGGTGATATCGAGAAGCGGGGCGAGCGGGCTGTGCTGGGGCAGCGCGCCCGCTTGCAGGCCGACGTCGTGGTGGCGCCGCATCACGGCAGCAATACCTCCTCGGGGCCCGCGTTCGTTGCCGCCACCCGGCCCGCCTGGGTGGTGTTTTCGACCAACTGGAAGAACCGCTGGGGATTCCCTGCCGAGGCCGTCATGGTGCGCTGGCGTGCAGCCGGCGCCGCGCTGCTCTCGACCGAGCGGCACGGCGAGATCGTGCTGCGCTTCGCGCGCGCCGGCCCGGCGCCGGCAGAGCTGCGGCGACGCACGGCCTGCCGCCCATGGCTCGACTGTCCGCGCGATGCTGTCGTCCGCGCCGCTGCCGAGCCCCGTGCACCCCGCTCGCCACAGCCCTGAGGAGCCTGATGCGGTATCATCCGCGCCAGTCCTGAGGTCGCGAGACACCATGATCGAAATCATCCGCGCCGGCGGGTGGCTCATGCTGCCCATCATCCTGTGTTCCATCGTCGCGGTGGCCATCACCATCGAGCGCTTCTGGACGCTGCAGGCGCGGCGCGTGCTGCCGAAGGGACTGGCGACGCGGGTGTGGGAGTGGGCGCGCGACCGGCAGCTCGACCAGAAACATCTCGATATCCTCGCGGCCAACTCGCCCATGGGCCAGGTGCTGGCGGCCGGGCTGGCCAGCCGCCACCAGGATCGCGAGGTGCTGAAGGAGAAGGTCCAGGACACCGGGCGCCACGTCGTCTACGAACTGGAGCGATACCTCAACACCCTCGGCACCATCGCCGCGATCACGCCGCTGCTTGGCTTGCTGGGCACGGTTATCGGCATGGTGAAGGTATTCACCGCCATCACCACGGCCGGTGTCGGCAACCCCGGCGTG
Source organism: uncultured Gammaproteobacteria bacterium (assembly GCA_963709275.1). Lineage (GTDB taxonomy): Bacteria > Pseudomonadota > Gammaproteobacteria > Steroidobacterales > XN24 > XN24. Next base: position 52,627 of record CAVPVZ010000009.1, on the reverse strand, counting down.
CTGGCCGGGGGCATCTCCGAGGCGCTGATCACCACGGCCGCGGGGCTGTCGGTGGCCATTCCCACGCTGATCGCCTACCGCTACCTGCGCGGCCGCGTCGATGCGCTGGTGGTGGAGATGGAGAAGGAGGCGATGAAGCTGATCGATGCGCTGCATGGCGCTGGCCGCGCGGAGCCCGCCGCCTGATGGACCTGCGCCCGCGCCCGCGCGAGGAGCCGGAGATCAACCTCACCTCGCTGATCGACGTGGTCCTGCTGCTGCTGGTGTTCTTCATGGTATCTACCAGCTTCCTCAAGGCCACCGAAGTGCGCCTGCAGCTGCCGCAGGCCGAGGCGCTGCCGCGCGCGGAGCCGGTGCGCGAGATCGAGATCATTGTCACCGCCTCGGGCGATTACTTCGTCGACGGCCAGGAGCTGGTCAACCGCCGCCCCGAGACCCTGCAGCGCGCCCTGCAAAGCGTGGCGGGTGAGGGCCGCGAGCTGCCGGTGACCATCCGCGCGGACGCGCGCGCCAGCCACCAGTCCGTGGTCACGGCCATGGATATCGTCGGCCGGCTCGGCTTCCGCGAAATCCTCATCGCTACGGTCAGCGAGCCAGAGTGAGCGCGCAACCCGAGCAGCCCCCGCTCGACCAGGCCGGCAAGGTGTATCGCCGCTTGTGGGGCTACTCCGCGGCCTACCATGCCATGTGGGCGGCGGCCATCCTGGCGATGGTCGTCTACGCCGGCAGCCAGACGGCCTTCGTCTACATCACCAAGCTGGTCACCAACCAGAGCTTCGTCGAGCGCGACCTCGAGTTCGTCCGCTGGATGCCGTTGCTGATTTTCGGCATTTTCGCCATCCGCGGCGTGGCCGACTACGTGGCGACCTATTCGATGAGCTGGGTCGGGCGCCAGGTCATCAAGCGCATGCGCGAAGAAGTCTTCGGCAAGTTCCTGGTGCTGCCGACGCGCTTCTACGACCAGAGTTCCTCCGGCGCCTTGCTGTCGCGCCTCACGTTCAACATCGAGCAGGTGGCGCAGGCGGCCAGCCAGGTGCTGACGACGCTGTTCAAGGACACGCTGACCATCATCGGCCTGGTGATCTACATGTTCTGGGTCAGCCCGCGACTGTCGTTGTTCGTACTGGTGGTCGGGCCGTTGATGGGGATGATCATCCGCAGCCTGTCGAAGCGCTTCCGCCGCTACAGCACGCGCATCCAGAACTCCATGGGCGACGTGACGCAGGCCGCCGAGCAGGTGCTGGAAGCGCACAAGGTCGTCAAGGTGTTCAACGGCGAGGCGCAGGAAATCGCCGGTTTCGAGCGGGTCAACGAGAACAACCGGCGCCTGAACATGAAGCTGGCGGCGGCCAGGGCGGCCAGCGGCCCGATCATCCAGCTGGTGGCGGCGATCGGCCTGTCCTCGGTGGTCTTCGTGGCCACCCGCGATGACCTCTCCGGCGGCATGAACGTCGGCGAGTTCGTGTCCTTCGTCGGCGCGATGCTGCTGATCATGGCGCCGCTCAAGCGCCTCACCAATATCAACGGCCCCTTGCAACAGGGCATCGCCGCGGGCCAGAGCATCTTCGAGCTGCTGGACGCGCCGGCCGAGGACGAGGGCGGGGCACGGCGCGTGGAACGCGCGCGCGGGGAGCTGGAGTTTCGCGCCGTGAGCTTCCTCTACCAGCGGGAGAAGGGGGCGGTGCTGAGAGACATCCAGCTGCACGTGGCGCCGGGCGAGCGACTCGCCATCGTCGGTCGGTCCGGCAGCGGCAAGAGCACTCTCGTCAGCCTGATCCCGCGCTTCTATGACCCCACCGACGGCGTGCTGCTGCTCGACGGCCACGACGTGCGCGAATACCGTCGCGACGACCTGCGGCGGCAGGTGAGCCTGGTGAGCCAGGACGTGAAGCTGTTCGACGACACCATTCGCGCCAACATTGCCTACGGCGCCATGCGCGACGCGAGTGCCGAGGAGCTCGAGCAGGCGGCGCGGGCGGCGCATGTGCTGGAATTCACCGAGCGCTTCCCGGACGGGCTGGAGACCCAGGTGGGAGACCGCGGTGTCACGCTGTCGGGCGGGCAGCGGCAGCGCGTGGCCATCGCACGCGCGTTGCTCAAGAACGCGCCGGTGCTGATCCTCGACGAGGCGACCTCGGCGCTGGACACGGAGTCCGAGCGTCACATCCAGCAGGCGCTGGAAGTGCTGATGCAGAACCGCACCACGCTGGTGATCGCGCATCGGCTCTCCACCATCGAGAGCGCCGACCGGATCGTGGTCATGGACCACGGGCGCATCATCGAGACGGGCAGCCATGCCGAGCTGATGGCGCAGGACGGCGCCTATGCAGCCCTGCACCGCATGCAATTCGCCGGCGAGGCGGCGGACCCGCCCGCCTGAGTCGCGGGCGTCCGGGGCAGCGCGTGAGTGGGCTGGAGCAGCGCTTGATGCAGGCCTGGTACCAGGGGGCGCCGGTGCCGTGGTGGGCATTCCCGCTCGAACGCCTGTACCGCGCCATCATCGCCGTGCGCCGGGTCGCTTATCGCCGCGGCTGGAAGCGCTCCGGCCATCCCGGCCGGCCCGTCATCGTGATCGGCAACCTGACTGCGGGAGGCGCGGGCAAGACGCCGCTCGCGATCTGGCTGCTAGAGGCGCTGGTGCGTAAGGGCCGATGTCCGGCGCTGGTGAGCCGCGGTTACGGCGGGGCCGAGCCGGCCACGCCGCATCGTGTGGCGGCAACCGATGCGCCGGCGCTGGCGGGGGACGAGCCACTGCTGGTATTGCGCGAGACCGGCGTCCCGGTCTGGATCTGCCGCGACCGCCTCGCTGCCGCCCGCGCGGCGGTGGCCGCCGGGGCTGACGTGATCGTTGCGGACGACGGTCTGCAGCATTACCGGCTGCGGCGCGATTTCGAGATCGTGGTGGTGGATGCCGAGCGCGGCTTCGGCAACGGCCGCCTGCTGCCCGCGGGTCCGCTGCGCGAGACAGTCCGGCGCCTCGACGACGTCGCTGCGATCGTGTGCAACGGCACCGGGCCGCATTGCCCGCCCGGCGCCGCGCACATGACCCTCTCCGGGGGTGAAGCGATGCGGCGCGACGGCGCGGAACGGCGCGCCTTGTCGTCCTTCGCCGGCGCGCCGGTGCATGCGATCGCCGGCATCGGCAACCCGGAGCGTTTCTTCGCCTTGCTCGAGGGCCACGGCCTCGAGGTCCAGCGGCACGCGCTGCCGGACCATGGCAAGGTCCCGCCCGGTCTGCTGGCGCCGCCCGACGGGCGCCCGGTGTTGATGACGTCAAAAGACGCCATGCGGTGCCGGGGCGAGGCGGGCGCGGGAGACGCCTGGGAAGTCCCCGTCAGTGTCATGCTGGACGACGGCGGAGAGGCCCTGCTGGCGCGACTGGCAACGCGTCTCGGCATGAGCGAAGCTTGAGTTCATGGACCACGGATTGCTCGACATACTTGCCTGTCCCATCTGCAAGGGACCGTTGCTTTATCGCCGCGAACAGGAGGAGCTGGTCTGCCGCGGCGACCGGCTTGCCTGGCCGGTGCGGGACGGCGTGCCGCGCCTGCGTGTGGCGGATGCGCGCGAGATCGCTCAGCCGGAGCTGCTGGCGATGGAGCGCCGGTGAGCGGGTTCCATGTCGTCATCCCGGCGCGCTATGCCTCGGTGCGCCTGCCTGGCAAGCCGCTGGCCCTGATCGGCGGGCGGCCCATGATCCAGTGGGTGTGGGAACGGGCCCGCGATGCCGGGGCGGATTCGGTCACGGTCGCCACCGACCACGAAGCGATTGCCGCAGCGTGCGCGGACTTCGGCGCCGAGGTATGCGTCACTGACCCGGCGCATGCCAGCGGCACGGATCGCATTGCCGAAGTGGCGGCGCGGCGCGGCTGGGACGAGTCGGTGGTGGTGGTCAACGTGCAGGGCGACGAACCCTTGCTGCCACCGGCGCTGGTGGTGCAGGTGGCGGAGCTGCTGCGCCTGCAGCCGCAGGCCGACATGGCCACGCTGGGGACGCCGATACACGGGCTGGACGAGTACCTCGACCCGAACGTGGTGAAGCTCGTGGCCGCGGGCGACGGGCGCGCGCTGTATTTCAGCCGCGCGCCGATCCCCTGGCATCGAGACGGTGCGCCATCCGGGTTCGCCTCGCAGCAGCGCTGGGCGGGCGCACTGCGACATCTCGGGTTGTACGGCTACCGCGTGGGTTCGCTGCAGCGCCTGGCGGCCACGCCGCCGTGTCATCTCGAGCAGGTCGAGCGCCTCGAGCAACTGCGGGCGCTGTGGCTGGGCATGAGGATCCAGGTCGACACGGCGCTGCAGGTGCCGCCGGCCGGCATCGATACGCCGGAGGACCTGGCGCGGATCAATCGCCTGCTGGCGGCGGACTCTCCGGCAACCTGACGAGACGCATCTCCGCCGACAGGGAGCGGCCGTCGGGCCCGAATACGGGCAGCTCGTAGAGTTGGGGGGCATGGCGCATCGGCTTGCCGAAGTTGTCCGCCTGGATGACCGTCTCGGCGCCGACCGGCCGAAGCACCAGCACGGGCGGGTCGGACAGCAGGTCCAGCACCGTACAGCGCAGCCCCTGGTATTGCACTTCGCGGCCCACGAAAGGCGCCAGGCGCGCCAGGATGTCGCTGCTCGTGTTCACCCGGGCATCATAGCCTGACCTGGATCACGGTATCACCGCGGCAGGCTTGACTAGGATAATGGTCCAGCTACGGCAAGGACCGTCCCAAGACGGGGATACGCAACATGACACTGGAAAAGGGAAGTCCGGGACACTCGGTGCTGTTCGTCTGCCTCGGCAATATTTGCCGTTCACCGACCGCGGAGGGCGTGTTCCGCCACCTGGCGCGTGAGGCCGGGCTGGAAGAGCGTCTGCGCATCGACTCGGCCGGCACCGGCGGCTACCACGTCGGTGCGCCGCCCGACGCGCGTGCTGTCGCCGCTGCGCAGACCCGCGGTTACGACCTGGCGGCCATCCGCGCCCGCAAGATCGCAGCGGAGGATTTCGAGCAATTCGACCTGATCCTCGCCATGGACGAGGACAACCTGGTCTACCTGCGCGGGATTGCGCCGGAGACCAGCCGCGCGACCCTCGGCCTGCTGCTGGACTACGCGCCGGGCCGGGCCGAGCGCGCAGGTGCCCGATCCCTACTACGGCGGTCGCAACGGCTTCGAGCAGGTGCTGGACCTGGTGGACGAGGCCTGCGCCGGGCTCCTCGAGGAGCTCCGGCGCAAGCTGCGCTAGGGCGTCAGGCCTCTCGCGGAGGCTCGGGCTTCGGCTCGGGCTTCGGCTCGGGCTTCGGCTCGGCTTCGGCTCGGGCTTCGGCTCGGGCTTCGGCTCAGGCCTCGGCTCAGGCTTCGGCTCGGGCTTCGGCTCAGGCTTCGGCTCGGGCCTCGGCTCAGGCTTCGGCTCAGGCCTCGGCTCAGGCTTCGGCTCAGGCTTCGGCTCAGGCTTCGGCTCAGGCCTCGGCTCAGGCTTCGGCTCGGGCCTCGGCTCGGGCTTCGGCTCGGAGGCCACCGCCACCGGCGTGCCCGGCACCGGTGCCTTCATGGGCAGCGCCTGCTGCCGGGGCGTCTCTGCGGTCTCCGGTGCCGCGCGGGGCTGGGATGGCTTGTCGGCGGCCGGCTTGTCCCTGGGGACGGGCTTTTCTTCCGGCCCCGGAGCATTTTCGCCACCGTTATCGCCAGCACCGGCTTGTGACTGTTGCTGGGCCCCGTCCTGCCGGGACTTGCCGCGGCCACCGCGGCGCCGGCGCCGGCGCTTGCTCGGCGATGCGCCTGCGCTGCCGCCGTCCTGGCCTGCTTGTCCTTGCTGTTCCTGCTGCCGTTCTGCCGCGGGCTGCGCAGGCTGCTCGATCGCTTCGGGCTTCTCGGCACGGCGCTCCTTGTCACGGCCCTTGTCGCGCTGCGCTCCCTGGCGCTGGCGATCATCCCGCCGGCCGTCGCCTCCCTGCTCGTTGCGGTCGCGACCGCCCCGGCTGCGCTTGTTGCCATCCGGCTTCTGGCGCTCGCCACGGCGGCGCCGCGTGTCGTCGCGCTGGCGCGGCTTGCGCCCGGAATCAGGCTTGCGCTCCGGCTTCGGCTTGCCTTCGGCGGCATCGGCGCCCGGCTTGCTTGCCGTGAGACCACCGAACCAGGCCGCGAGGCGGGCCCACAAGCCGGGCCGGGCGGCCTCGACAGGCTCGTCGCTGCGCTGTGGCGTGGGAGCAGGGGTGGCCGGCACGATGCTGGAAACCGCCGGCTGTTCCGGCGTGCGGCGCGCCTGCAGGCCCGGCGTCGTGTCATCGACGGCCTCGGGTTCGCTCGGTGGCAGCTGGTAACTGATGCCGGAATTCTCGGGCAGCGACACGGCATCGTCGCGCACGCGCCGGATGAAGAATTTCGGTGACTCGAGCTGCTGGCGCGGCACGACGATGATCTGCACTTCGTCGCGCTGCTCGATCTCGCCGAGCCACTCGCGTTTCTCGTTCAGCAGGTAGGTGCCGACGTCGACCGGCACTTCCGCGATGATGCGGGAGCTGCGTTCCTTGCGCGCCTCCTCGCCGATCAGGCGCAGGAGGGACAGCGAGAGCGATTCGACGCTGCGGATGGCGCCCCAGCCCTGGCAGCGCGGGCAGGTGATGTGGCTCGATTCGCCGAGCGAAGGCCGCAGGCGCTGGCGCGACATTTCCAGCAGGCCGAAGCGCGAGATGCGACCGATCTGGATGCGCGCGCGGTCCATCTTGACGGCGTCGCGCAGCCGGTTCTCGACTTCGCGCTGGTTGCGTTGCGGCCCCATGTCGATGAAGTCGATCACGATCAGCCCGCCGAGATCGCGGATGCGCAGCTGGCGCGCAATCTCGTCGGCCGCCTCGAGGTTGGTGTTGAGCGCCGTGGTCTCGATGTCTTCGCCCTTGGTGGCGCGCGCCGAGTTGATGTCGATCGACAGCAGCGCCTCGGTATGGTCGATCACGATGCTGCCGCCGGACGGCAGTTCCACCATGTGCGAGTACGCGCTTTCGATCTGGCTCTCGATCTGGAAGCGGGTGAACAGAGGGACCGGGTCGTCGTAGCGCTTCAGCTTGCGCAGGTTGTGTGGCATCACCCGTTCCATGAACAGGCGCGCTTCCTCGAATACTTCCTCGTCATCGACCAGGACTTCGCCGATCTCGGCCGAGAAATGGTCGCGCAGCGCGCGCAGGATGGCGTTGCTTTCCTGGTAAATGAGGAACGGGGCCGGGCGCTCCACGGCAGTGCGCTTGATCGCCTCCCAGACCTGGAGCAGCGTGTCGAGGTCCCACTGCAGTTCCTCCAGGCTGCGGCCGACGCCGGCCGTGCGCACGATGGCGCCCATGCCGTCCTGGACTTCCAGGCCTTCCATCGCTTCCCGCACCGCATCGCGGTCGTCGCCCTGGATGCGGCGCGACACGCCACCGGCCTTGGGGTTGTTCGGCATCAGCACGAGGAACCGGCCGGCGAGGCTGAGGTAGGTGGTGAGGGCGGCGCCCTTGTTGCCGCGCTCGTCCTTTTCCACCTGGACCACGATTTCCTGGCCCTCGCGCAGCACGTCGCGGATGTTGACGCGGCCGCCATCGCGATCGCTGTCGCCGACGTAGTATTCCGGCGATATTTCCTTCAGCGGGAGGAAGCCATGCCGCTCGGCGCCGAAATCGACGAAGGCGGCCTCCAGGCTGGGCTCGAGACGCGTGATGCGTCCCTTGTAGATGTTGGCCTTACGCTGCTCGCGCGAGGGGATCTCGATGTCGAGGTCGTACAGCTTCTGGCCATCGACGACGGCCACGCGCAACTCTTCTCGCTGAGTTGCGTTCACCAGCATTCTTTTCATTAATCTTGACTCGCTGATCCAGGTCGGCCGCGCATCCCCTCTGGCGGGAGGAGCGCGTCGGAGCGCGGGGCAGGTGCAGGCACAGCGCCACGTTCCCGGTGGAAACCGGGATGCGTAGCCAAGCGATCAGGACCCAAGTCAGAATGCCGGTCATGTCGTCCGTGCCGGTCACCGCCCGCGGCCTGCTGTGCGCTCCTCGCGCCTGGGAACCCGGTGAGTCGGGGCCAGGGTGGGCGCTGCGGCCGAGCGATGGGAAGAAACCTGTTGCATGCCGGTCATCGAACGTTTCGCGACCGGCCCGTATCCAGGGCCCGCGGGCAACTTCACGACGCTCAGGCATCGAGCAGTGCACGCAGTCCATGGCGTACTATAGCAACCGCTCGAGCCCCCAGCAATCGCTAAGCCCCTGAATCCGGGAGGAGAATTTGGCTTCATCATCGAGTCCCGCGCGCCCCGCGGTGGAATACGTGGAGATCGGGGAGGAGACAGCCGGTCAACGGCTGGACAATTTCCTCGTCACGCGCCTCAAGGGCGTGCCGAAGTCCCATGTGTACCGCCTGCTGCGCAAAGGCGAGGTGCGGGTCAACAAGGGGCGCGCGAAACCGGACTATCGCCTCGAGTCCGGCGACGTCGTGCGCCTGCCGCCGGTGCGCCGGCCCGAACCGGACCAGGCGACCCCGCGCGGGCGGGCGGCCGGGCTGCGGCTCGAGACCTGCATCCTGCACGAGGACGAGCGCCTCATCGTGCTCGACAAGCCTTCCGGGATCGCGGTGCACGGCGGCAGCGGTCTCTCCCACGGGGTCATCGAGGCCCTGCGGGCGGCTCGCCCCGATGCGCCGTACCTCGAGCTCGTGCACCGGCTCGACCGCGACACCAGCGGCTGTTTGCTCGTGGCCAAGCGACGCAGTGCGCTGCGCGCCCTGCATGAGCTGCTGCGCACCGGCCGCGTGGAGAAGCGTTACCTGGCGCTGGTCAAGGGTCACTGGGACCTCGGCGAGGTCAAGCTGGAAGACCGGCTACGCAAGACGATGCGCGGCGGCGAACGCGTGGTCACGGTGGACGAGAGCGGCAAGGCGGCGGCGAGCATCTTCCGCCCGGTGGAGATCGGCAGCATGGCCTCCTTGCTGGAGGTGCGCATCATGACCGGGCGCACGCACCAGATCCGGGTGCAGGCGGCCGAGGCCGGGCACCCGCTGGCCGGCGACGAGCGTTACGGCGACCGCGATTTCAACCGTCACATGAAAACGCTCGGCCTGGACCGCCTGTTCCTGCATGCGGCCTCGATCGGCTGGGAAGACCCGGCGGGCGGCGACTGGCGGCTGTACTCGGCGCCCCTGCCTGAGGACCTGCGCGCCGTGCTGTCTCGCCTGGAGAGTCGCCGTGGCTGAGTCGCGCCGGCTGGTCGTCTTCGACTGGGACGGCACGCTGATGGACTCCACGGGCCAGATCGTGGCCGCGGCGATGGCGACCATCAGCGACCTCGGCCTGCCGGGGCGCGAGCCCGATGCGGTGCGCGACATCATCGGCCTCGGCTTGCGCGAGGGCTGGCACCGGCTGTTCCCGGAGCTGGACGCGGACGGCTTCGCTGCCTTCGTCGACGCGTATCGCGAGCGTTTCCTGTCGCCGGCATTCCAGACTGCCCGCCTGTTCGAGCGTGCCGCGGAGGTGGTGGAGGAGCTGGCGGGGCGCGGCCTGGTGCTGGCCGTTGCCACCGGCAAGAGCCGGCGCGGGCTCGACCGGGACCTGGATGCCACCGGCCTGGGCCGCTTCATGGCGGCATCCCGCACCGCGGATGAGACCCGCTCGAAGCCGGATCCCGCCATGCTGCTGGAGCTCATGCAGGGGCTGGCGTTCGCGCCGGAGTCCACGCTCATGGTGGGCGACACGGAGTGGGACCTGGAAATGGCGCGGCGCGCGGGCGTGCCTGCGATTGGGGCGGCTTACGGCGCGCATGCGCCGGAGCGGCTGCAGCGCTATGCCCCGCTGGCCTGCATTGAGCGCATTGACCAGCTGCCGGACCTGTTGGCCTGAACCCTCAGAGCACCGCCAGGCCGAGGCGGCGCAGCGCTTGCGCCAGCCAGATCAGCGGCAGGCCGATCAGCCCGGTGGGATCCTGGCTGTCGATACGTTCGAACAAGGCGATGCCCAGCCCTTCGGCGCGGAAGCTGCCGGCGCAATCCAGCGGGCGCTCGCGCTCCACGTAGCGCCGGATTTCCGCGGCGTCGAGGGGGCGGAACACGACCCGGGTGATGTCCATGTGTTCCTCTGGATCGTCCATGCGGCCTGGGGCGAGGACGCATACGCCAGTTAGAAATTCGACCTGGCGCCCGGCTGAATGCGCCAGCTGGGCCATGGCGTCCTCGGCGTCGGCGGGCTTGCCGAGGATATCGTCGCCGCGCACTGCGACCTGGTCCGAGCCGATGACGATGGCGCCGGTTTCCGCTGCGGCCACGGTCCGCGCCTTCTCGCGCGCCAGGCGCATCACCAGGTCGGCCGGCGACTCGCCGCGCCGCGGCGTCTCGTCGATGTCCGCGGCGCACTGGCGGAACCGCAGTCCGAGCCGCTCAAGCAGGGCGCGCCGGTACGGTGAGGCGGACGCAAGAACCAGTCCCGGTTGCGGGGAGGAAGATGTGGCGCTCATACCGGCCACACTATATCGCCGCGGCGCGTGCCGCAAAACCGCCCAGCTTTCAGGGCTTTGACACGAAAGTGGGTCCCGGATATTCTAGCCGGCTTATGTCTGCAGAGCTGGACCGGGTGCTTGAGCCTGCCGTGATGGCTGCCAGGGGCTTGCACTGGGCGGGGGAGACCCCGCTGGCGCAGTGGCCGCGGCTGGCAGAGCTTGAAGCCTCCGGGAGCGAGGCGGGCCACGATGTCACGGTCGGGTTCTCGTGGCAGGAAGATGAGCACGGGGTACCGCTGCTCGAGGCTGAGCTGTCCTGTCGCACGGGCGCGACCTGCCAGCGCTGCCTGGAAAAGATGGAGCTGGTCCTGCGCGCCAACCCGCGGCTGTTCTTCGGGTCCGAGGCGCAGCTGGATGCCAGCATCGCGGGCGCCGGATTCGAGCCCTGCGAGCTGGAGCCCGGCACGACGCTGAGGCAGCTGCTGGAAGACGAATTGTTGCTCGCGTTGCCGGCGTTCCCGGCGCACGAGCAGGTTGAGGAATGCGGCGCGCTGGCGAAAACGCTGGCGCAACTTGAGCCCGACAACGGCGGGCATAGCGGGTCGAGCCCCTTTGCGGTGCTCGCGGAACTGAAGCGCAAGAACTGACAGACGGAGCATCGCCACCATGGCTGTACAACAGAATCGGAAGAGCTCTTCCAAGCGCGACATGCGGCGTTCGCACGACGCCCTCGGCAAGCCGACGGTATCGGTGGACTCGACGAGCGGCGAGAGCCACCGGCGTCACCATGTGACGGCGGACGGTTTCTATCGCGGCAAGAAAGTGATCCAGACCGCCGCGGTCCCGGACGAGGAATAGCGCGGCCGCGCCGGCGCGGCTGACCGCCGTGCCGGACGCGCTTGCACTTCCCTATGCCCAAGGCGCTGACCATTGCGATCGACGCCATGGGCGGCGACAGCGCGCCGTCCGTGCCGGTCAGCGCGACGTTGTCGCTGCTGCGGCGCCAGCCCGATCTCCGCGCCATCCTGGTCGGATTGCCGGACCAAATCGAACCCTTGCTGGAACATCGCTCCGCCTCGCTGCGCGATCGCGTGAGCGTGGCGCCGGCGAGCGAGGTCGTGGCCATGGACGAGCCGCCGGCCGACGCATTGCGCCGCAAGAAAGATTCTTCCATGCGCGTGGCCATCAACCTCGTGAAAGAGGGCAGCGCGCAGGCCTGCGTCAGCGCCGGCAACACCGGCGCGCTGATGGCGACGGCCAAGTTCGTGCTCAAGACCCTGCCCGGGGTGGATCGGCCCGCCATCATCTCCGCCATTCCCGCGCTCGGCGGCCAGACGGTGATGCTGGACCTCGGCGCCAACGCCATTTGCACCGCGCGGCAACTGTGCGAGTTCGCGGTCATGGGCGATATCGTGGCGTGCGACATGCACGGCGTGGCGCAACCCCGCATCGGACTGCTCAACATCGGCACAGAGGACATGAAGGGCAATCCAACCCTGCGCCAGGCTCACCAGTGGCTGCGCGCCAGCGAACTCAATTACCAGGGCTTCGTCGAGGGCACGGACATCATGTCGGGCCGTGTCGACGTGGTGGTCACGGACGGCTTCACGGGCAACGTCGCATTGAAGACCATCGAAGGCACGGCGCGCATGTTGGCCCAGGTGACGCGAGAAGAGATCCGCCGCAGCATTTTGAGCCGCGCCATGGCGCTGGGTGCAGCGCCCCTGTTCCGCTCCCTCGCAGCACGCGTCGACCCGCGCCGCTACAATGGTGCGAGTTTCGTCGGCCTGCAGGGCATCGTCATCAAGAGCCATGGCGGCGCTGACGAGACTGCTTTCGCCACCGCGATAGAGACCGCGGTGCTTGAAGTGGAGCAGGGCGTCCCGACGCGCATCGGCCAGGTGATGGCCGCGCAGTCCTTCGGCGAGGAGTCACCGTGATCTATTCCCGCATCATCGGCACCGGGCGCTACCTGCCGGAAAAAGTGCTCACCAATGCCGACCTGGAGAAGATGGTCGACACCAGCGACGAGTGGATCCGCTCGCGCAGCGGCATCGAGCGGCGCCACATTGCGGTCGAAGGCGAGGGCACGACGGACCTGTGCGAGCATGCGGCGCGCGCGGCGCTCGAGGCCGCTGGCATTGCCCCCGGCGAGCTCGACCTGATCGTGGTGGGCACCACCACGCCCGACCAGGTGTTCCCCAACGCGGGCGTGCTGCTGCAGGCACGGCTCGGCATTCACGGTTGCCCCGCATTCAGCCTGGAGGCGGCCTGCACCGGCTTTGTCTACGCGCTGGCCGTGGCCGATAAGTTCATCCAGACCGGCGCAGCCAAGACCGCGCTCGTGGTCGGTGCCGAGACGATCAGCCGCATCGTCGACTGGACGGATCGCGCCACCGCGGTGCTTTTCGGTGACGGCGCCGGGGCGGTGGTCCTGCGCGCTGACACGGCGCCCGGAGTGGTCTCCACGCACCTGCACGCCGACGGCCAGTACCGGGACCTGCTGTACTTCCCTTCGGGCGTGGGTAACGGCATGAAGCCGGTCGGCGGCGCCAACGCCATCCAGATGAAGGGCAACGAGGTGTTCAAGGTAGCCGTGAACACGCTCGGGCGGATCGTCGACGAAACCCTCGAGGCCAACGGCCTGCAGAAAAGCGACATCGACTGGCTCATCCCGCACCAGGCGAACATCCGCATCATCCAGGCGACGGCCAAGAAGCTGGAGCTGCCCATGGAGCGGGTGGTGGTCACGGTGCAGGAGACCGGCAACACCTCAGCGGCCTCGGTGCCGATGGCGCTGGACGTCGCGGTGCGGGACGGCCGCATCAAGAGCGGCGACCTGCTGCTGCTGGAGGCGTTCGGCGGCGGATTTACCTGGGGCTCAGCCCTGGTACGCTGGTAGCCGCGGGCGCGCCATCACGGCCGTAAGCCGGATCAGCGCGGGCAGGGCGATGGCCCAGCACAGCCCGACCAAAATGCCGTAAACCGGGCCCGACACGGCCAGTTCCACGGCGCCAATGCGCGCACCGACCCAGTACGAGAACCCCCCGCCGAGGAGCCCGAACACGGACGCCAGGGCAGGCCGCGGCCGCAGCCACGCCAGGGAATGGCCGACGGTCAGCGCAAACGCCGCCCACAGGGTCACCAGCCAGATCGGGGCAAAGTGCGGGGACGGCCAGCCGGCCGCGTAGCTGAGCGCGCCGGAAAGGGACCACGCGCTGTCGATCAGGATGCCGGCGAGAGCAAACACGGTCATGGCCATGACGTCGTAGCGCCGCTGGGCGGATATGCGCAGCTGCAGGACGGCGAACGCCGCGAACGCCAGCGGGCCGGACCAGGCCAGTCCGGCAGCGGCCCCGAATACCGTGGCAGCCCAAACGATGTTGAACGCGACCGCGTTGAAAACGGTCGGGAACCATGACGAGGCGGTGAGGCGTGGCGTGTTCATGTAAGCTATTTCGGTTAGCGTCCCGGCGCGGATTCGCGACGCGTTGCCCAGAGGTTTCCGACAGCATGAACGATAAAGACCGCTCCGCCCAGTTCCACAGCTGGCGGCCCCACCCGTGGCACGGCCTGGCCCCCGGCCCGAACCCGCCCCTCGAGGTCCGGGCCTACATCGAGATCACGCCCTCCGACCTGGTGAAGTACGAGGTGGACAAGGAGTCCGGCTACACCATTGTCGACCGGCCGCAGCGCACCTCGGCGGCGCCGCCGGTGCTGTACGGCTTCATCCCGCAGACCTACTGCGACGAGCGGGTGCGCAAGCTCACGCCGGGCGCCAAGCGCGCGGACGGGGACCCGCTCGACATCTGCGTCATCAGCGAGCGCCAGATCGAGCGCGGCGACATCCTGCTGAATTCGCGTGTCATCGGCGGCATCCAGATGATCGACGGCGGCGAGGCCGACGACAAGATCATCGCCGTGCTGCGCAACGACTACATCTGGAGCGATGCGCACGACATCAAGGACCTGCCCGACATCCTCATCCAGCGGCTGCAGCACTACTTCAGCACCTACAAGATGGGCGCGAACATGACCTCGGGCGTCGAAATCACCGCCACCTACGGCCGTGACCACGCCGCCAAGGTCGTGACCGCCGCGATCCGGGATTACGAGGAAGCGTTCGGCCCGAGCCAGCGCGCCTGGGAGCAGCTCGAGGAGCGCATGCTGCAGGAGAAGGCGCAGGAGCAGGGCGAAGGCTGAAGCCCGCCGGCGACGCGGCTGCGGTTCAGCCGTTCAGTTCGTCGTACAGCGCCTCGAACTCAGCCGTGAGCTTGTGCCGCGGCGCGAGATGAATCAGCGGCAGGCACTGCTCGTGCGATTCGCGCATCTTCACGCTGGAGGACAGCAGCGTGTCGAGCACGGGCAGTCCCTCTTCGCGCAGTTCGTCCACCAGGCGCTGCGGCAGGTTCGCCCGGGACAGGAACTGGTTGATCACAATGCCCTCGAGCTTCAGGTCGGGATTGTGGTCCGCCCGGGTTTCCTCGAGGTTGTCCATCAGCGTGTACAGCGCGCGGCGCGAGAAATCATCACAGTCGAAGGGGATGAGGCAGCTGTCCGCAGCGATGAGCGCAGAGAGCGTGTAGAAGTTGAACGCGGGCGGCGTGTCGATGTAGATGGCGTCGAACTGCTCCGACAGCCGCAGCAGCAGTTCCTTCAGCTTGAAGATCTTGTGCTTCGACTCGAGCTTGGCCTGCAGTTCGGCCAGCTCGGGCGAAGAGGCGAGCACGTGCAGCCCTTCGAACTCGGTCGGCGTGAGATAGCGCAGCGGGTCCCGCGGCAGCAGCCGGATGGACAGGGCCTCGTTGAAGAACGCGGCCACGTCGCTCTCCGCGGTCTCCCAGGCGTCGCCGAGCAGGTACTGGCTGGCATTGCCCTGTGCATCCAGGTCCACCACCAGCGTGTCGCGACCGCGGGCTGCGCTGATTGCCGCCAGGTTGGCCGTGATGCTCGACTTGCCGACGCCGCCCTTCTGGTTGAAGACAACCCTTCGCATGCTCTCTCCCTGCGCAGCGCGCAGCCTTTAAAGGACCGGCGCGGGGTCCTTGTCGCGCCGGCGCGCGATGCGCTCGCGCAGCTGGTCACGCCGGTCGCCGAGCTTCCTGGCCCGGGTGGCCGGGTCGCGCCGCAGGCGGAAGCCGGAGTCGTACTTGCGGCGGAACTCGCAGAAATCCTCGTAGGCCTCGACCTCGTGCTTCAGGTCGCGGAAGGCCAGTTCGATCATGATGGCGTCGTCGAGCAGCCCGATCCCCGGGATATCGTCCGGGATGATGTCCTCGGGATCGGAGAAATACACCAGTACGGCCAGCATGCGCTCGCGTTCCCCGCGCGTGAGGGGCCAGTCCTCGTCTTCCATCATGCCGATCATCGCCGCGAGGCGGTCTGTGCGCTCACGCACGTAATTCGGCACTTTGCGGCTCTTCAGGTCATGCAGCATGGTGCGCGCGGCCTCGAGGATGTCTTCGTCGTCAGCATCCCGCACGGTATGCCGAGCCTTGCGCATGGCGTCGCGCATGTGCTTGATGTCCTTCGGGCTGAGTTCGATCGAGATCCTGAGGCTCATGACGCGTCTCCCTGTGGGTGCAGGAAGCCTAAGGTTCGCTCGTCGGAGCGTCAACTGCATATGTACGCTGATATCTGCCGCAACGGGGCCGCGCCGGTTAAAATGTCGCCAGTACCATTGATGGACGCCGCATGAAGAACCTGACCAAGACGCCGTGCGTGCTCGCTGTGGCCGGTCTGCTGCTCGGTGCCGGGCCGGCTGCGGCCGCCAGTTTCATCCTGCCCCCGGAGGGCGTGGACCTGGTCGGCGTGCCGAGCTGGATGCACACCCGGCATGACGACACCTTGCTCGACGTGGCCCGCGACTACAGCGTGGGCTACCACGAGTTGCAGCGGGCCAACCCCGGCGTGGACACCTGGATCCCCGGCGACGGCACCCGCGTCCTGCTGCCGACGCGCTACGTGCTGCCGGCGGCGCCGCGTGAAGGGATCATCATCAACCTGCCCGAGTACCGGCTGTATTACTTCCCCAAGCCTGCCAAGGGCGAGCGCGCCGAAGTCCAGACTTATCCGATCAGTATCGGCAAGATGGACTGGAACACGCCGCTCGGCACGCACCGGATCATCGGCAAGCAGGAGAATCCGTCGTGGTATCCGCCGGAGTCGATTCGCCAGGCGCGCGCCGAGCGCGGCGAAGTCCTGCCCCGCGTGGTGCCGCCGGGCCCGAACAATCCGCTCGGCAACTACGCCATGCGGCTCAACCTGACCTCGTACCTGATTCACGGCACGAACAATCCGGACGGCGTCGGGATGCGCGTGACCTCGGGGTGCATCCGCATGTTCCCGGAGCATATCGAGCGACTGTTTCCGCTGGTGCCGGTCGGCACGCCGGTGCGCATCATGAGTGAGCCGATCAAGGTGGGCTGGGCCGCTGACACGCTGTATGCAGAGGTGCATCCGCCGTTGGAGGAAGAGAGCGAGTCGCAGCTGCGCATACGCTTTACCAGCCTGCTGCGCGCGGCGGCCTATGAGCGCGGGGTCGAGATCGACTGGGCGCGCGCCGATGTCATCTTTGCAGATGCGACGGGGATGCCGACGGAAGTGCCGCTGCGGGAGCTGAGGGCGGCAACGCCCTAGCGGGGCGCACGCGTTCCGGGCAAAAGAAAAGGCCGCAGCAAGCTGCGGCCTTTCTTTTGGGTGCGAACCCGTCTTACTTCGACATGGAGCGCTGGAACATGCGCTCGATGCGGTCCGTGTTGGCTGCAGAGGCGGCCTGCGCCTCGCTGGCGGCCTGTGCGGCGCGGTTGGCGGTGTTCTGCGCGTTGGTGGCGATGCGCTTGGCTTCCTCGGCACCGGCGGTGGCGGCACGCGCCTCGCTCAGGGCCTGCTCAGCAGTGGCGCGCACGGCGTCGAGCTCTTCCTGGGTCACGGTGGCACAGCCGCTGGTCACGCCGAGCGCAAGAATGGCGGCGCCGGCATACAGAAAATTCTTCTTCATGGATTGCAATCCCCTGGTAACTGGTTGGTTCTTAGCATGCTTGGTCTGCGGCAGAGTCATTCTGCCGCGCATATGCGCTCAACTAAGTTACATAACGCCGCGGGCTAATACAAGACGGACGTGTGCTGCCGGAGGGGGAGCTTGCCAGCAAGAGCGGACTGTATATAATCCCAATACTGTCCATTAATACAGGTATTGCCCGATGGTTGAAGGTCTCACTGCGCGGCAGCGCCAGGTGCTCGAACTGGTGCGTGAACACATCGAGGCATCCGGCATGCCGCCGACCCGGGCGGAGATCGCCACGGCGCTCGGCTTTCGTTCTGCCAATGCGGCGGAAGAGCACTTGCGGGCGCTGGCCCGCAAAGGGGTGATCGAGCTCGTGCCCGGCGCCTCGCGCGGCATCCGCCTGAAAGAGGGCGGCCGGGAGGAAGACGACGGCCTGCCGCTGGTGGGACGAGTGGCTGCCGGCCGGCCGATCCTGGCCGAAGAGCATATCCAGGGGCGGTACCGGGTCGACCCCGCGCTGTTCCGGCCGCGGCCTCACTACCTCCTGCAGGTGCAGGGCATGAGCATGAAGGACGCCGGCATCTTCGACGGGGACCTGGTGGCGGTGCATCGCACACCGGACGTGCGCAGCCGCCAGATCGTGGTCGCCCGGCTCGATGACGAGGTGACCGTCAAGCGTTACCGGCAGGAAGGGAAGATCGTCTGGCTGCTGCCGGAGAACGCGGACTTCGAGCCCATTCGCGTCGATATCGACCGCCAACCCATCGTCATCGAGGGTGTGGTCGTAGGCGTCGTGCGGCGCAGCTGAGAGGGCGAAAACTCTTGTCATGGAAAAGGCAGCGGCGCAAGAACTCCTGGAGGATCCGCGTCTCTGGCGCGCCGGGCGCCGCGACCTGCGCTGGCCCGTGCTCTCCAGCGGCTGCTCGCAGCTCGATGCCTGGCTGCCCGGAGGCGGCTGGCCGGCCTGCCGCCTGACGGAGATCGTCGTGGAGCGCTGGGGCAGCGGCGAGCTGGCGCTTCTCATGCCCTTGCTGGCGCGGCTGTCGGCGGGCGGTGCCGGGCATGCGGGACGCTGGATCACCTGGGTCGCGCCCCCGTTCCTGCCTTATGCGCCCGCGCTGGCTGCCGCCGGGGTCGATCCGGCATGCGTGCTGCTGGTGCGGCCTGGTAACGAGACGGAGACGCTGTGGGCGACCGAGCAGGCGCTGCGCTCTGGCAGCTGCGCCATCGTCCTGGCCTGGGCGGATCGTGCGACCGGGCCGAACCTGCGCCGGTTGCAGCTGGCGACCGAAGCCGGGCGCACACCGCTGCTGCTGTTCCGCCCGCCGGCAGTGCTCGCCAATCCGTCCCCGGCCGCGTTGCGCCTGCGCGTGGCTGCCGGTGCCCGGGGCGCGAGCCTGCACCTGCACAAGCACCAGGGTGATGCGGCAAACGCCTTGTCGCTGGCCTCGCTGCAGCCACAGTGAACGGGGCGAACGCACAGGCGCGCCCGGCACTGTCCGGGCCGCCGGTTGCCCCGTCCGTCGCGCCGCTCGAACGGGCCCGGAAAGACGGGGTTACAGCGCCCCTCTGGCTTTGTCTCGGCCTGCCGCGCCTGGCGCTGGAAGCCGGTGGCGGCTGGCTCGAGGAAGGGGCGTTGTGCGCGGTGATCGGCAGCGACGGCCGGGTGGTCCAGGCCAGCGATGCCGCGGCCACGACCGGGATCGTGCCCGGCTTGCCTTTGAATGCGGCGCTGGCACTGTGCCCGGGCCTGGTTGCGCTGCCACGCGACGAGGCGGCGGAAGCGGCGGTGCTGGCGCGCCTCGCGGCCTGGGCCGGCGCTTTCACGTCCATGGTGAGCCTGGCGCCGCCGGCGGCGTTGTTGCTCGAGGTGCGCGGCAGCCTGCGCCTCTTCGGCGGCCTGGAGCCGCTGCGGCATCGGCTGCGCCGGGCCCTGGCGCGGACCCGCCATGCCGGGCGCGACGCGGTGGCACCGACGCCGCTGGCAGCCTTGTGGCTGGCGCGTGCCGGAGAGACGGAGGCCGTTACCGAGCTGTCCGCCCTGGCCGGCCGGCTCGGGTGCTTGCGTCCCGCGGTCACCGGCTGGCCACAGGCCACGCTGGAGAAACTGCGCAGTCTGGGTGTCGAGACCCTGGCGGATTGCCTGCGCCTGCCGCGTGATGGTTTTGCGCGCCGCGTCGGGCGCGGTCCGCTGGCGGATCTCGACCGGGCGCTGGGCCGCCTGGCCGATCCGCGTCCGGCGTTCCGCTTGCCGCCGCATTACCACGCCGCGGTCGAACTGGGGGCGGAGACGGCAGACACGGCGTTGCTGGCGCGGGTCGCGCAGGGATTGTTTGCCGAGCTGGAAGGATTCCTGCGCGCCTGCCAGCGTGCCGTCACCCGCGTGGTGGTGCGATTCCGGCATCTCGATCGCCCGCCGAGCGCGCTGGGCATCGGCCTGGCGGCGCCCGGCCTGGAGGCGGCAAGGTTCACAACACTGTTCATTGCACGCCTGGAGCGGCTGGCGCTGCCGGCGCCGGTCATCGCTCTGTCCGTGGAGGCGGAGCCGGGCGAGGCGCTGGCGCCGGCCTGTGCGGGATTGTTCGGTGACGAGCCCGAGACCGGGGCCGGGCTGCAGCTGGTCGAGCGCCTGCGGGCGCGGCTGGGACGCGAGGCGGTGCAGGGGCTGGTGTTGCGCGACGACCATCGACCCGAGGCGGCGTGGGCGGTGCGTGAACCGGGAACGGGATCCTGGCCGGCAAAGACGCTGCAAGTGGATGTGATGACGGCCGCCAGGCCGAGCTGGCTGCTCGAACCGCCGCGCCGCTTGCGCAGCCGCGGCGGCCGGCCGTGGCACGAGGGCGAACTGGTGCTGGAGCGCGGGCCGGAGCGCATCGAGACCGGCTGGTGGGACGGACAGGGGATCGCGCGTGACTACTGGGTGGCACGGACACCGGCCGGGGCGCGGCTGTGGGTGTTCCGCGAGCGGCCGGAGACCGCGGACGCCGCGCCGCAGTGGTTCCTGCACGGGGTGTTCGGATGAGCGCGCCGGCCTACGCCGAGCTGCATTGCCTTTCCAACTTCAGTTTCCTGCGCGGCGCCTCGCACCCGGCGGAACTGGTGGAGCAGGCGACTGCGCTCGGCTACGCGGCCCTGGCTCTGACCGACGAGTGCTCGGTGGCCGGCGTGGTGCGGGCCTGGGAGGCGGCGCGTGAATGCGGGCTGAAACTCGTCATCGGCAGCGAGTTCCGCCTGGAGGACGGCTTGCGGCTGGTGCTGCTGGCCGCCGATCGCGCGGGCTACGGCCGCCTGTGCCGGCTTATCACGCGCGGCCGGCGCGCTGCGCCCAAGGGTGAGTACCGGCTAACCCGGGCTGACCTGATCGATGAGCCGGCCGAGGGGTTGCCGGGCTGCCTGGCCCTGTGGCTGCCCGGCGATGAGCCGGAGGAAGACGAGGGCCGCTGGGTGGCGGCGCATTTTCCCGGGCGGGCCTGGCTGGCGGTGGAGCTGTTCGCCGGCGGCGACGACGCCGGGCGGCTGGCCGAGCTGGAGGCCCTCGGCGCGCGGCTTGGCCTGCCGCTGGTGGCGGCGGGCGACGTGCACATGCACCATCCGCAGCGCCGTCCCCTGCAGGACCTGGTCACCGCCATCCGCCTCAACACACCGTTGCAGGCGCTGGGTCGGCGGCTGTTTCCCAACGGCGAGCGTCACCTGCGTGCGCGCCCACGGCTGGCCCGGCTGTACCCGCCGACACTGCTGGTGGAGAGCGTGGCCATTGCGGCGCGCTGCAATTTCTCCCTGGACGAGCTGGACTACCATTACCCGGCCGAGCTCGTGCCCGACGGCCACACGCCGTCCTCCTGGCTGCGTCACCTGACGCAGGAAGGCATGGCGCGGCGCTGGTCGGACGGCGTGCCGGAGACGGTGCGCCAGACCATCGAACGCGAGCTGGGGCTGATCGACGAGCTCGGTTACGAGGCCTACTTCCTTACCGTGCACGACATCGTGCGGCTTCGCCCGCAGCCGGGGCATCCTGTGCCAGGGCCGCGGCTCGGCGGCCAACTCCGCGGTGTGCTTCTGCCTGGGCATCACCGAGGTCGACCCGGCGCGCATGTCGATGTTGTTCGAGCGCTTCATCTCCAAGGAGCGCAACGAGCCGCCGGACATCGACGTGGACTTCGAGCACGAACGGCGCGAGGAAGTCATCCAGTACATCTACGCCAAGTACGGCCGCGACCGCGCCGCGCTGGCCGCCACGGTCATCAGCTACCGGCCGCGCAGCGCGATGCGCGATGTCGGCAAGGCGCTCGGCCTGGCGCCGCTGCAATGCGACGCACTGGCGCGGGCCATGCACTGGTGGGACGGCAGCGGAGATCGCGCCGGAGCGGGTGCGCGAAGCCGGCCTCGATCCCGACAACCCGGTGATCGCGCGTGTGCTGGCGCTGGCGCGGAGCTGCTCGGCTTCCCGCGCCACCTGTCCCAGCACGTCGGCGGCTTCGTCATCGCCGACGGCTGCCTGGACGAACTGGTGCCGGTCGAGAACGCCGCCATGCCCGAGCGCACCGTGATCCAGTGGGACAAGGACGACCTCGACGCGCTCGGCCTGCTCAAGGTCGACGTGCTCGGCCTCGGCATGCTCACCGCCATCCGCCGCAGCTTCGAGCTGATCGAGAGTTCCCGCGGCCGGCGCTGGACGCTGGCCACCGTGCCGGCCGAGGACCCGGCGGTGTACGACATGATCTCGGCGCCGACACCATGGGTGTGTTCCAGATCGAGTCGCGCGCGCAGATGGCCATGCTGCCGCGCCTGCGGCCGCGCTGTTTCTACGACCTGGTGATCGAGGTCGCCATCATCCGTCCGGGGCCGATCCAGGGCGACATGGTGCATCCCTACCTGCGGCGACGGAACGGCGAGGAGGCGGTGAGTTATCCCAGCGAGGAGGTGCGCCAGGTGCTGGAGCGCACCCTCGGCGTGCCGATTTTCCAGGAGCAGGTGATGCAGCTGGCGATCGTGGCGGCGGGTTTCACGCCGGCGAGGCCGACCAGCTGCGCCGCGCCATGGCGGCGTGGCGGCGCAAGGGCGGGCTGGGGCCGTTCGAGGCGCGGCTGATCGAGGGCATGCGCGCGCGCGGCTACGCGGCAGAGTTCGCCCAGCGCATCTTCCACCAGATCAACGGCTTCGGCGAGTACGGCTTCCCCGAGTCGCACGCCGCCAGCTTCGCGCTGCTGGTCTACGTCTCGGCCTGGCTCAAGCGCCACGAGCCGGCGGCGTTCCTGTGCGCGCTCATCAACAGCCAGCCGATGGGCTTCTACGCGCCCTCGCAGCTGGTGCAGGACGCCCGCCGCCACGGCGTCGAGGTGCGAGCGGTGGACGTGCCGCCAGCGACTGGGACTGCACGCTGGAGCCGGGAGAGGGTGACCGGGAAGGCGAACCGGCGGTGCGGCTGGGGCTGCGGCTGGTGGCGGAGCTGTCGGCGAGCGGGGCGGAGCGGCTGGTGGCGGCCCGGCACGAGCAGCCTTTCGCCAACGTCGACGACCTGGCGCGGCGCGCCCGCCTGGACCGCGGCGACCTGGGCGCGCTGGCGCGTGCGGGTGCGCTACGGGGCCTGGCAGGACACCGCCATCGCGCTGCCTGGGCCGTGGCCGGCATCGAGGCGCCGCTGCCGCTGCTCGAGGACGCGCCCATCCGCGAGGGATTGCCGCTGCTGCGGGCGCCGACCGAAGGTCGCGACATCGTAGCGGACTATCGCAGTACCGGGCTGACGCTGGGACGCCACCCGCTGGCGCTGCTCAGGGACCGACTGGCCGAGGATGGACTGGTCAGCGCCGGCGAGCTCAATGCCGCGCCCAACGGCGCGCATGCCGCCTGCGCGGGCATCGTCATCAACCGCCAGCGGCCCGGCAGCGCCAAGGGCGTGATGTTCGTGACCCTGGAGGATGAGACCGGCCAGGCCAACGTGGTGGTGTGGCAGCAGGTCTCGGAGGCCTGGCGCAAGCCGTTGCTCGGCGCACGGCTGCTGGAAGTGGTCGGGCGGGTGCAGCGCGAAGGGCAGGTGGTGCACCTCGTGGCCGAGCGCATGCGGGATCGCAGCGCGCTGCTCGGGCAGCTCGATGTGCGCTCGCGCGACTTCCACTAACCGTGCCCCCTGGCGGCTGCCGTCCCTGGCCGCGACAGCGACCGCGCACGCCTCCCGCTTGGCTCAGATGCCTGCGCGTGAGGCGTGCACGTCCGCTGCCGCTGCATCGGGGTGATGAAGCCGCCCGGGGTGCATGGCCACTGTCGTGGCCGCGCTGGCAGGCCGCGCCGAGCTGTGTCGGTCCAGGGCCGCGCTGGACGGCCGGCAAGTTGATTACGGCAGGAGGGCCAACCTGCCCTCGGTGCAGGGCTGCGGACTCGTCATGTTCGCTCGCAGGCATCTGAGCCAAGAGGGAACATGACGAGGTCGCAGCCCGGACCCTGAACGCGTCACGGTCGGGGGCCTGGAGCCGGGGGCGGAAACGCAAACCGGGCCTTGCGGCCCGGCTTGCTGAGGACAATCCGCGGCGCGCGGCCGCGGTCGTTACTCGAAGTCGAAACTGTCCAGGTCGGCCAGTTCCTTGGCGGCGCGCTTCATCTCCATGTATTCCTCTACGCGGCGGCGCGCGTTCTCGCCGGCGTGGCGCGAGGATGCTCCGGACGGGAGGTCCTCCAGGAGACCGGGAAACTCCTCTTCTTCCATTTCATCCTCTTCACCATCGAAGGAATCTTCGATGTCGTCGTTGGTGTCGTCAGTGTCCGTTTTCATAACTTCCGGCCAGGGACGGTACGAATGTGCCCCGCGGGGGGGTCCTAGGGCGCGACATATACATCGACATGGGCGCCGGGGCAATAGCCAATTTCCAAATCCGCGCCGCTCGCCTCGTGCTGCCCAGCGCTGCCCGGCCGCGCGCGGGACCTCGCGACGGCCCCTCTCGGTTAATGAGATGCCCTCGAGTGGCCGTCGCGAGTCCCCGCGCGCTGCGGCGGTGGAAACGGACACCTCGAGGCGTGTGGCGCGGATTACAGCCCGGTGAGCGCGACGGGTGGGGCGACCGAGCAGCCCAGAAAGCAGTGGCGGGACAGCGCATGTCTCACGCGCAGGCATCTGAGCCAAGAGGGAGGCATGCGCTGATCCGGCACGGGCCCGACGCGAACGCGTCCTGTGCCTCGTTCGGTCGGGTCAGGCGACGAGCTGGTTGAGCTGGAAGATGGGCAGCAGGATCGCCAGCACGATGGCCAGCACGATCACGCCCATGAACAGGATCAGCGCCGGTTCGAGGATGGACAGCATGGCGCCGACCAGGCTGTCGACTTCGCGTTCCTGGTTGTCAGCGGCGCGTTCGAGCATGTTTTCGAGCTCGCCGCTGGCCTCGCCGCTGGAGATCAGGTGCATGGTCATGGGCGGGAACAGCCGGCTGCTGCCAAGGGAGCGGCCCAGCGGCGCGCCCTCGCGCACGCGCACGGCGGTCTCCTCGATGGCTTCGCGCATGGGCACGTTGCCGACCACGTCGCCCGAAATGCGTAGCGCATCGAGCACGGGCACGCCGCTGCCGGCCAGGATGCTCAGGGTGCGCGTGAAGCGGGCCGTGTTCACGCCCCGCGTCAGCTTGCCGATCAGCGGCAGCCGCAGCAGGAAGCGGTCCCAGCGACGGCGGAAGTCCAGGCGCCGCAGCATGCGCGAGAACACGAACAGGCCGAGCCCGATGAGTCCGAGCAGAACGAAGCCGTAGTCGCGCAGGAAGTCGCTGCTGGCGATCAGGGCCTGGGTCAGGCCGGGCAGTTCCTGGCCGGTGTTCTCGAACACGCCCACGACCTTCGGCACCACGTAGATCAGCAGGGCGCTGACGATAAAAATTGCCAGCGTCACCAGGATCACCGGGTAGATGAGGGCATGGGAAACCCGCTGGCGCAGCTGCTGGCGGCCCTCGGTGTAGTCGGCGAGGCGCTCGAGCACGGGATCGAGATGGCCCGACTGCTCGCCGGCCGCGACGGTGGCGCGATAGATCTCGGGAAACGCCTGCGGGAACTCGCCCAGGCCGGAGGCAAGCGTGTGGCCCTCCATGACGCGCGAGCGCACCCCGAGCAGGATGCTCTTCAGGCGCGGCTTCTCGGTCTGCTGGCCGACCGCGAGCAGCGTTTCCTCCAGGGGCATGCCGGAGCGCAGCAGGGTGGCGAGCTGGCGCGTCACCAGGGCCAGCTCGCCGGCGCTGATGCCGCGGCGCAGGCCGAGGCGGGCGGTGGGGGTCGAGCCGGCGCGCCGTTGCCGCTCCATGACCTCGTTGACATGTGTCGGGAGCAGGCCACGGTCGCGCAGCAGCTGGCGTACCTGGCGCGCGGTATCGCCCTCCAGCACGCCCTTGTGCTGGCGTCCGCCGCGATCGACTGCGGTGTATTCGAATGCGCCCATGAGTCGGAGGCGGGCCTCAGTCGTCGCGCGTCACGCGCACGACCTCTTCCAGGGTGGTGACTCCTTCGAGCACCTTGCGCACGCCGTCGTCGCGGATGCCCGGGCTGAGGGTGCGCGCATAGCGCTCGAGGGCCTGCTCGCTCTCGCCCTGGTGGATCATGGCCTGCATGTGGTCGTCCACCGGGATGAGCTCGTAGATGCCGGTGCGGCCGCGATAGCCGCTGGCGTTGCATGCCGGGCAACCGACGGCGTGGTAGATGCGCACGCTGGTGCCGGGCTCGATGCCCAGCACGCGGCACTCGCTTTCGTTCGGCGCGGATGGGCGGCGGCAGTCGCTACACAGCACGCGCACCAGCCGCTGTGCCATGACGCCGAGCAGGCTGGAGGCGAGCAGGAAGGGCTCGACGCCCATGTCGCGCAGGCGCGTCACGGCGCCGACGGCGGTGTTGGTGTGCAGCGTGGAGAGCACCAGATGACCGGTGAGCGAGGCCTGCACGGCGATCTCGGCGGTCTCCAGGTCGCGGATCTCGCCGACCATGACCACGTCGGGGTCCTGGCGCAGGATGGCGCGCAGCCCGCGGGCGAAGGTCATGCCGACCTTGGTGTTGACCTGGGTCTGGCCGATGCCGTCGATGTAGTACTCGATCGGATCCTCGACCGTCATGATGTTGCGGCTGGCGTCGTTGATGCGCTCGAGGCCGGCATACAGCGTGGTGGTCTTGCCCGAGCCGGTCGGGCCGGTGACCAGGATGATGCCGTGCGGCCTATGGATCAGGTGGTCCATCAGCTTCTCGGTCTCGGGATCCATGCCCAGGCTCGACAGGTCGAGGCGCCCGGCCTGCTTGTCGAGGAGACGCATCACCACCCGCTCGCCATGCCCGGAGGGCAGGGTCGAGACGCGCACGTCGACCGCGCGCCCGGCGACTCGCAGCGAGATGCGTCCGTCCTGCGGCACGCGCTTCTCGGCGATGTCGAGGCGCGACATGACCTTGATGCGCGAGACCACCAGCGGCGCCACCGCGCGGCGCGACTGCAGCACTTCGCGCAGCACGCCGTCGATCCGGAAACGCACCACCAGGCGGTTTTCGAACGGCTCGATGTGGATGTCGGAGGCGTTTTCCTTCACCGCCTGCGGTGAGCATGGCGTTGATCAGGCGGATGATCGGCGCATCATCGTCGCTTTCCAGCAGATCAGACGGCTCCGGCAGGTCCTGCGCCACCTGCGACAGGTCGGTCTCGCTCGTCCAGGCCTTCGACCATCTGCATGGCGGCGCTCGATCCGCTCTCGTAGGCGCGGTTGAGCAACTGGTCGAACTCCTCCTCTTCGACCTCCTGCAGCTCCAGCGGGACGCGCGCGAAGCGGCGCGCCTCGGCCAGGCTCAGCGCCTTCACGCCGGGGCGGCAAACCGCCTGGCCGCGCTCGTCGCCCAGCTCGGTGATGAGAATGCCGTGCCGCTTGGCGAAGGCGAAGGGCAGCAGGCGGCCGCGACCGCCACGGGTGCGCGGCGCGATCGGTTCGGGCGCCGGCCCGGCCGCAGCCGTCATTGCGTCGCTGTCAGTAGCCATGTTCAGTCACGCGGCTCCGGGCTCCTCTCCACTGCATCGTCCGCTTCCGGCTCCGGCTCGGCCGCGGGTGGCTCGTAGCCTGCAGAGGCGGGCTTCAGCGACTCGATATCGGGCACCATCGGGCGCGGGACATTGCGGTTCAGGAACTGGCTGCCGCGCGTGGCGGCATCGTTTTGTGCGTCCTGCATCAGCCGGTACTTGGCGTTGGTTTCCATCGACGACTGCACGCCGTCGCGCAGGATGACCGGGCGCAGGAACACCATCAGCGTGCGCTTCTCCGTGGTGGCGCTCTGCGACCGGAACAACTGGCCCAGGAACGGGATGTCGCCCAGCAGCGGCACTTTCTGTTCCGACTGGATCAGGTCGTCGGAAACCAGTCCGCCGAGTATCAGGATCTCGCCGTCCTCGATCAACACGCGCTGGTTGATGGTGCGCTGGTTGGTGATCAGGTCGACGGCGCCGCCGGTGCCGGCGCGGCTGATGTTCGAAGTCTCGATGGAGACCGTCATCACGACCGCGTCGCCCTCGTTGATCTTCGGCGTGACCTTGAGCGTCAGGCCCACGTCCTTGCGTTCGACCGTCTGGAAGGGGTTGACGACGCCCTGGGCTGCGCCCGTGTTGGTGAACTGGCCGGTGAGGAAGGGAACCTCCTGGCCGACCTTGATCTCCGCTTCCTCGTTATCCATCGTGACGATGGACGGCGTCGACAGCACGTTGGTGTCGGAATCGCTCAGCAGCGCTTGCAGCACGACGCCCCAGTTGGTGCCGGAGTTGCTGTTCACGCGCCCTCCGCCGAGCAGGACGCCCTGGGGCAGGCCGCCGAGCGCCTGGCCGACTGCTGCTTCGCCGCCGACTGCGGCGCCGATCAGGTCGGTGATGCCGGTGGTGCCGAGCTTGGTGAGCCCGATGATGCTGTTGTCGTTGCTGCCGTCGACCGCCCACGTCACCCCGAGCTCGGCGGCGCGGCTGTAGGCCACTTCCGCGATGATAGCTTCCACCAGCACCTGGGCGCGGCGGATGTCCAGCTTGTCGATGACCATGCGCAGGCTGCGCATGACTTCGGCGGGCGCCGTGATGATGAGGGCGTTGGTGCCCGGGTCGGCCCAGATGACGGCGTCGTCACGCCGGGCGTTCGCGGCCTGGGGCTGGCCGCCGCCGTCGGCCCCGCTGGCTGTGGTGATGGCCGAGATCTGTTCGCGCAACCGGGTGGCCAGATCCTCTGCGTCGGCATAGCGAAGGTAGACGACCTGCGTGTTGCCGCCGTCTTCCAGTGGTGTGTCGAGGTGCGAGATGAGCACGCGCATGCGGAGCCGGGCGGTTTCGTCGCCGCTGATCAGCACGCTGTTGGTGCGATCGTCGGCCACCAGGCCGAGCGGCTTGCCGGTTTCGCCACCGGTGGTGGCCTGCTGCAGGGCAGTGACCACTCGCACCACGTCGCTGGCGGAGGCGTGTTCGAGCGGAATGACTTCGATATCGGCATCTGCACCATGGTCGATGCGGTTGATGATGCGCAGCAGGCGGCTCACGTTCGCGGCCCGATCGGAGATGATCAGCATGTTGGAGGCCTGGTGGGCCGCCAGGTGGCCATACTGGGGTATCAGGGGACGCAGGATCGGCACCAGCTGGGCGGCGCCCACGTTTCGCACGGTGATGACCTGGGTGACGATCTCGTCGGCGCCGCCGGGCGCCCCGGCGGCTGACTCCAGCCCCGGCACCTGCCGGGCGTTGGCGTCGGGCAGGATCTTGATGAGGTCGCCGGTGGGCACGGCGACGTAACCGTGCACTTCGAGGATGGACAGGAAGGCTGCGTAGAAGGCGTCCGGGCTCATCGGCTGCGAGGAGAGCAGGGTGACCTGGGCGCGCACGCGCGGATCGACGATGAAATTGCGTCCGGTAATCGCGCTCACCGCCTCGATGATCTGCCTCAGGTCGGCTTCCTTGTAGTTCGGCGTGATGGTCGGCTCCTGTGCGGGGGCCGCGGCGGCACCCAGGGCCAGCACCAGCGCGCCGACCACGGCCAGGAGGCGGCGCTTGGTCCCGCCCGCGAAGTTGAGAGTGTTCATCATGGCAATCCGCCGTGGGCTCATTCTGAGGGGTTCCCCTGGTTGTCCTGCAGGCTCTGCTGCAGCACCGAGGTGTCGAGCGTCAGCATTTCTACCTGGCCGTTGCGATCGACGGTCAGGGTAACCGAGGTCGCATCGGCGAGGCTGCGAAAAATCTCCATGCCGCGTGCCGGGTCATCCAGCGACATGCCGTTGATCTGGGTCACCAGGTCGCCGGGGCGCAGGCCGAGTTGTGCGAACTGCTGGCGCTGCCGGCCGGGGTAGACACGGTAGCCCTGCTGGCGACCGTCCTTGAACACCGGCTGCGGCCGGATGATCTCGGTCAGGCTGGCCGGGTTCTGGCTCACGACCTCCTGGATGGTGGTGGCGCGCGTCGGCGCCGTCACCGGCGTTCGGCTCCGGGCCGGTGCGGCGGCGCGCTGCGCGGCGGGCGTTTCGTCGCTGCGCGGCAGGCGCAACGCTTCCAGCCTGCCGGCACGGCGCAGCAACACGCGATCGAGGTACACCGCATGCAGGGTGGCGCCGCCGGGCACAGCGTCGCCGATGAAATAGACTTTTTCCTGGCCGCCGCGCTCGGCAATGATGGCCAGCGCCCGGTCCTCGTCCGTCGCCGCCACGGTGCCGCGCAGCTCCAGGCTGAGCTGGGTGTCAGGGGCGTCCTCTTGCTCGACCAGGGCCAGCTGAGGTTCCTCTGCGCCCGGCACGCCGAACAGGTGGGCGTTGACGATGGTGTCGACGTTGGTCGCAGAGGCGGGAGCGGCGGCCGTCGTGCGCGCAGCTGGTTGCACCGGCGGCAGCTCCGGCGTCGCCGGGCCCGGCACCAGCAACCATGCCGCGCGGGCCAGCTGCCAGCCGATCAGGACGACGAGCACCAGGGACACCCAGCGCGGCAACACGCGTGACGCCTCGGCCCAGATCTGTGCCGGAGGCATGCGTGTCCACTGGTTCACCCGGTCAGTTAAAGCAGCCACGAAACCTCGTTGTCTTGCGGACGCGGTCGAGCCCAGGCTCCGAAGCGCAGGCATCGCTTGATAATACGCGGTGCACGGAGCCAGTCTCAAGCAATTGCCCGTCCTGATGCGGAACCGGCGCTGCGCCATCGTGGATAGCCGAAAGTCAAGGGGTTGCCAGCGCCTGCGGCCGTCCCTATAAATGACCGTGATGTCCGACCCGGGTGAAAAGCAGGATCGGGGCACGGCCCTGGAGGAGGCGCGGCCGCAGGTCAAGCGGCCCCCGCTGTTCCGCGTGGTCATGCTGAACGACGACTACACGCCCATGGAGTTCGTGGTCGAGGTGCTGGAGAAGTTCTTCGGCCTCGATCGCACACGCGCCACGCGCATCATGCTGGAGGTGCACACCCGGGGCAACGGCGTCTGCGGTGTGTTCACCTACGAGATCGCGGAGACGCAAGCGTGGTCCAGGTCACCGATTACGCGCGGCAGCACCAGCATCCGCTGATGTGCACGATGGAAGAGGCCTGAAAATATGCTGAGCAGCGAACTGGAATATCTGTCTCAACGAGGCGTTCCAGACGCGCCCGTGAGCAAGCGCCACGAGTTCATGACCGTGGAGCACCTGCTGCTGGCGCTGCTCGATGTGCCGGCAGGTGGTCGAAATCCTCAAGGCCTGCGGCGCCGACCTGGCGCGGCTGCGGCGCGAACTGCGCGAGTTCATCGATGAGACCACACCCGCGGCTGCGGCGACGACGACGAGCAGGACGTGCAGCCGACGCTGGGTTTCCAGCGGGTGCTGCAGCGCGCCGTGTTCCACGTCCAGTCCAGCGGTCGAGAAGGAAGTCACGGCGGCCAACGTGCTGGTGGCCATTTTCGGCGAGAAGCAGTCGCATGCGGTCTACCTGCTGAGCCTGCAGGATGTGTGCGCGCCTCGACGTCGTGAACTTCATCTCGCACGGCCTGTCCAAGATCGCGGTGCCGAGGAGGCGCGACGGCGACAGCGCGAGGGCGTCGAGCCGGTGGAGGGCGAGAAGGAGGCGGACCGCCAGACCCGCTGGAGACAGTACGCCACCAACCTCAACAAGCTGGCGGCGGAGGGCAAGATCGACCCGTTGATCGGGCGCGAGCTCGAGATCGAGCGCACCGTCGAGATCCTGTGCCGCCGGCGCAAGAACAACCCGCTGTACGTCGGCGAGGCCGGGGTGGGCAAGACTGCGCTGGCCGAGGGCCTGGCGCGGATGATCGTCGAAGGGCGAGGTGCCGGACGTGCTGAACGACGCGACCATCTACGCCCTCGACATGGGCACGCTGATGGCGGGCACCAAGTACCGCGGCGATTTCGAGAAGCGCCTCAAGGCGCGTGCTCGCCGCGCTGCGCAAGAATCCCGGCGCCATCCTGTTCATCGACGAGATCCACACCGTCATCGGCGCCGGCGCGGCCTCCGGCGGCGTGATGGACGCCTCCAACCTGATCAAGCCGGTGCTGGCCAACGGCGAGCTGCGCTGCATCGGCTCGACCACCTACCAGGAATACCGCGGTATCTTCGAGAAGGACCATGCGCTGGCGCGGCGCTTCCAGAAGATCGACGTGCCGGAGCCCAGCGTGGACGAGACGGTCGAGATCCTGCAGGGCCTGCAGAGCCGTTTCGAGGAGCACCACGGCATCAAGTACAGCGAGGACGCGCGTCGAGGCGGCCGCCGAGCTGTCGGCGCGCCACATCAATGACCGCCACCTGCCGGACAAGGCCATCGACGTCATCGACGAGGCCGGCGCCAGCCTGCGCCTGCAGTCGCCAGACCAGCGCGCCGACGCGGCGTCGACGTGGAGCCGATCGAGAAGATCGTCGCCAAGATGGCGCGCATCCCGCCGAAGAGCGTGTCCGTCGTCCGACCGCGACGTGCTCAAGCAACCTCGAGCGCGACCTCAAGCTGGTGATCTTCGGTCAGGATCGGGCCATTGAAGCGCTGGCCGCCGCCATCAAGATGGCGCGCTCCGGCCTGCGCGACGAGCAACAAGCCGGTCGGCTCGTTCCTGTTCGCCGGGCCCACCGGCGTCGGCAAGACCGAGGTCACCCGCCAGCTCGCGCATGGCGCTGGGCATCGAGCTGGTGCGCTTCGACATGTCCGAGTACATGGAGCGGCACACCGTGTCGCGCCTCATCGGCGCGCCGCCGGGCTACGTGGGCTTCGACCAGGGCGGCCTGCTGACCGAGGCGGTCACCAAGTACCCGCACTCGGTGCTGCTGCTGGACGAGATCGAGAAGGCGCACCCGGAAGTGTTCAACCTGCTGCTGCAGGTCATGGACCACGGCACGCTGACCGACAACAACGGCCGCAAGGCGGACTTCCGCAACGTCATCATCGTCATGACGACCAACGCGGGCGCCCAGGAGATGAGCCGCGCGTCGCATCGGCTTCACCGAGCAGGACCACACCACGGACGGCATGGAGGCGATCAAGCGGCTGTTCTCGCCGGAGTTCCGCAATCGGCTCGACGCGCATCATCCAGTTCCAGTCGCTGGATGCGAACACCATCAGCCGCGTCGTGGACAAGCTGGTAGTCGAGCTCGAAGCCCAGCTGGAGGACAAGAAGCGTCACGCTGGAACTGGACGACGATGCGCGCGAGTGGATCGCCGCCAAGGGCTACGACCCGAAGATGGGCGCGCGGCCGATGGCGCGGGTGATCCAGGAGCACATCAAGCGGCCGCTGGCCGAGGAACTGCTGTTCGGCAAGCTGGTGGCAGGCGGACACATCCGCGTGCGCCTGGACGCGGCGGGGGATCGGCTGGTGCTGGAGACCGAGGCGCTGGAGGCCGAGGAGACGGTCTAGGCGCGGGGCCGCGCCCGGGCGGGATCAGCGGCCGCGGTAGACGATGCGGCCCTTGGACAGGTCGTAGGGCGTCAGCTCCACGGTGACCTTGTCGCCGGTGAGAATCCGGATGTAGTGCTTGCGCATCTTCCCGGAGATATGTGCGGTCACGATGTGACCGTTGTCCAGTTCTACCCGGAACGTAGTGTTGGGCAGGGTCTCGACGACCTTGCCTTCCATCTGGATTGCGTCTTCCTTCGCCATGCGGGGGTTGGATACTCCGGTGCTTTAACCGCGCGCATTGTGCAGAAAGGCCGCGGCCTTTTCAATGCGCGGGGCTGGGCGGCTCCACCAGGACCCGTTCGCGCGACCAGCAATCCGCATCCGGTGCGGGCAAAGATACGCACGACTCGAGCAGGGCAAGAAAGTCGCGTCGCGGCAAATCGCGGGCGCCCAGGCGGGCGAGATGGGCGGAGGGCAGCTGGCAGTCGATCAGCCTGAAGCCGTGCGCCTGCAGGATGGCGGCGAGATGGGTGAGCGCCACGTGGGAGGCATCGCTGACCCGGCTGAACATCGATTCAGCGAAAAACGCGCGTCCCAGCGCGACGCCGTACAGCCCGCCGACGAGGGTGTTGTCGCACCAGGTTTCCACGCAATGTGCGTATCCCAGCGCATGCAGGTTTTCGTAGGCCGCGATCATTTCCGGCGTGATCCAGGTGCCCGTTTGCGCCTCGTCGAGGCGCGCACAGCCGCGGATCACGGCGCCGAAATCGTTGTCGAACGAGGCGGTGAAGACGCCGCTGGCCAGCACGCGGCGAAAACGGCGCGGCGCATGCAGCTCAGCCGGAAAGATCACCGTGCGCGGATCGGGCGACCACCACAGGATCGGCTGGCCGGCTTCGTACCAGGGAAAAATCCCGGCACGATAAGCTGCCAGCAGGCGACCCGCAGAGAGATCCCCGCCTGCGGCCAGCAGGCCGTCGGGCTCCTGGAGCGCAGCTTGCGGCGGCGGGAAGCGCACCGGGCTGCCGGGCGGGCCGAGCCAGTGCAGGGCGCGGGTCATGCCGCGTCGTCGTCGCGGCGGAACGGCAGGTGTTGCCGGGCCGCCTCGATGTACGCATCCACGTGCTGGCGCTCGCGCGCCAGCCAGGCGTCGATGGCGCGGGCGAAGGCCGGGTGCGCCAGCCAGTGGGCCGACCACGTCGGCACCGGGTGGAATCCCCGGCGCAGCTTGTGTTCGCCCTGCGCGCCGGGCTCGAAGCGATGGCAGCCCTCGGCCAGCGCGAGCTCGATGCCCTGGTAGAAGCAGGTCTCGAAGTGCAGGCTGTGGTAGTCCTCGAGACAGCCCCAGTAGCGCCCGTACAGCACGTCGCCACCGAGGAAGAAGATTGCTGCCGCCACGGCCCTGCCGTCCTTGCGCGCGAGCACCACGCGGATGCTTTCTGGCATGCGCTGCAGCAGCAGCGCCCAGAACGCGGGCGGAAAGTAGGGGTCCATGCCGCGGCGCAGGAAGCTCGAGGCGTAGAAGTCGTAGATCTCTTCCAGCAAGCCGGCGTCGATCGCCTCGCCGCGCAACCATTCGAAGCGGATGCCGGCCTCTTGCACGCGGCGCCGCTCGCGGCGGAACTTCTTGCGCTTGTCCGCCTTGAGCGCGCCGAGGAAACCCTCGAAGTCGCCGTAGCCGGCGTCGAACCAGTGGAACTGGCAATCCTGGCGCACGCTCAGCCCGGCTGCGCGCAGCACGTCGAGCTGGTTCTCGCCGGGCAACAGCAGGTGCAGGGAAGACGCGTCGAGCTCGCTGGCCAGGCTGCGCGCTGCTGCCAGCAAGTGCGCCGCGGCTTCGGCTGCATCCGTCGTCTCCGCCAGCAGCAGGCGCGCACCCGGCACCGGCGTGAAGGGCACCGCGGCCACCAGCTTGGGGTAGTAGTCGAGGCCGGCCTGGCGATAGGCGTCCGCCCAGGCAAAGTCGAACACGAACTCGCCCCAGGAGTGGTTCTTGAGGTAGAGGGGCAGGGCCGCCGCGAGTGCGCCCTCGTGCTCGAGAACGAGATGGCGCGGGTGCCAGCCCGTGTCAGCGCTGACGGCGCCGCTGCGCTCCAGGGCCTCGAGATAGTCCCAGCGCAGAAACGGATCCTGGCCGGCGAGACGGTCCCAGTCGGCGCGCTGGACCTCGGCCAGGGCGTTCAGGATGCGCAGCTGCATGCCGGCGGCTCAGCCTGCCTCGGGGACCTCCAGCGGCGTCGTGAGCCCGGCGGTCTCCAGCCAGCGTTCGGCATCGAGTGCGGCCATGCAGCCGGAACCCGCGGAGGTCACGGCCTGGCGATAGATCGGGTCGGACACGTCACCGGCGGCAAATACGCCCGGCACGCTGGTGGCGGTCGCATTGCCGCGGCTGCCGCTGGCGACCTGGATGTAGCCGTGCTCCATTTCGAGCTGGCCCTCGAAGATGCCGGTATTCGGCGTATGGCCGATGGCCACGAACATGCCGGTGACTTCGAGGTCCTGCGCGAGTTGCGGGTTCTTCGTGTTGCGCACCCGCACGCCGGTCACGCCGCTGTCGTCGCCCAGCACCTCGTCGACCACGTGGTCCCACAGCAGCGTGACGTTGCCGCCGGGGCCGGCCTTCTCGAACAGCTTCTGCTGCATGATCTTCTCGGCGCGCAGCGTGTCGCGCCGGTGCACCAGGGTCACGTGCGAGGCCAGGTTGGAGAGGTACAGGGCCTCCTCCACAGCGGTGTTGCCGCCGCCGATCACCGCCACCGCCTGGTTGCGATAGAAGAAGCCGTCGCAGGTGGCGCAGGCAGAAACGCCGCGCCCCTTGAACTTCTCTTCCGAGGGCAGGCCGAGGTAGCGCGCCGTGGCGCCCGTGGCGATGATCAGCGCGTCGCAGGTATAGCTGCCGCTGTCGCCCTCGAGCAGGAACGGCCGCTGCGTCAGGTTCACCTTGTGGATGTGGTCGAAGACGATCTCGGTCTCGAAGCGCTCGGCATGGCGGCGCATGCGCTCCATGAGCTCCGGTCCCTGCACGCCGGCGTCGTCGCCGGGCCAGTTGTCGACGTCCGTGGTCGTCATCAGCTGCCCGCCCTGCTCGACGCCGGTGACCAGCACCGGGTGCAGATTTGCGCGCGCGGCATAGACCGCGGCGCTGTAGCCGGCAGGGCCGGAACCCAGGATCAGGACCCGGCAGTGCTTGGGATCGCTCATGTATAATTCCGCCCTTGCGAGTTTTCCCTATGGTATGAGAAGCGACTGGCTCCGGCAAAGCATGCCGGGCGGTCCGGGCCCGAGTATCCAGGAGTCAATCATGCGTATCGGTGTGCCGCGGGAGATCAAGCCGCTGGAGGGCCGCGTCGGGCTCATTCCGGCTGCGTGTGCCGAGTTGGTGCGAGCGGGTCACGACGTGGTCATCGAGACCTCGGCGGGGATCAAGAGCGGCTATGCCGATGAGGCCTTCGAGGCCGTGGGGGTCCGGGTGCTGCCGGACGCGGCCGCGGTTTACGGCCATGCCGAGATGATCGTCAAGGTCAAGGAGCCGATCGAGGGCGACCTGGCGCACATCCGCAAGGACCACTTGCTGTTCTGCTACCTGCACCTGGCGGCGCTGCCGCAGTTGACCGAGCGCTTGTGCCAGATCGGCTGCACGGCGGTGGCTTTCGAGACAGTCGAGGACGAGCGCGGCCGGCTGCCCTTGCTGGCGCCGATGAGCGATATCGCGGGCCGGCTCTCGATGCAGGTTGCCACCCACCTGCTGCACCAGCCGCAGGGCGGCAAGGGCATCCTGCTGGGTGGCGTGCCCGCCGCCAAGCGCGGCAAGGTGGTGGTGCTGGGCGGCGGTGTCGCCGGCAGCAACTCCGCGATTATTGCTGCCGGGCTCGGCGCCGAAGTCACGATCTTCGACATGGATCGCGACAAGCTGGTCGCTGCGCGCGCCATCGGGCCGAACGTGACCGGTCTCTACCCGCACACGCACGACGTCGCCGATGCCGTGGCGCAGGCGGACATCGTGGTCGGCTCGGTGCTGGTCACCGGCGAGCGCGCGCCGCACGTGGTGAGCGCGGAGATGGTGCGCGCCATGCAGCCGGGCAGCGTCATTGCCGACATCTCGGTAGACCAGGGCGGTTGCATCGAGACCACGCGCCCCACCACCTGGGAAGACCCGACCTATATCGAGCACGGCGTGGTGCATTTCACCGTCACCAACATGCCGGGCGCGGTGCCGCGAACCTCGTCGCAGGCGCTGTCCGCAGCGATCGCGCCCTATGCCATGCGGCTCGCGGCCGGCAACTGGCGCGATGTGCCCTCGCTGGTCAAGGGCATCAACGTGGAGGCCGGCAAGGTTGTCCATCCGGCGCTTTTCAAGTAGTTTGCCAAAATAAAAACATATAGTTGCGTAATCTAATTCAACTGGAATCTACGATTGGCCAAGGCGACTGAGAGCAAGCCCCGCCTGATGGGTCTGTCCGTGGGACGGGCGGCCCGCGAGGGTGCCTTGTGGATCGGCTGGGCCCTGGCCCTGATCCTGCTTTGGGCCCTGGCCAGCTACAACCCGGCGGACCCGGGCTTCGCCTCCACAGGTGCGGACGCCGACGTCAGCAACGCGGCCGGTCCCGTCGGGGCGTGGGTCTCGAGTTTCCTCTATGT
The DNA here is from genome assembly GCA_963709275.1 of uncultured Gammaproteobacteria bacterium. GTDB lineage: Bacteria > Pseudomonadota > Gammaproteobacteria > Steroidobacterales > XN24 > XN24. Next base: position 14,745 of record CAVPVZ010000009.1, on the reverse strand, counting down.
GCTGTTCGGCCACCCGGCCTACCTGTTTCCGGTCCTGCTGGCCGGGGCCGGCTGGTTCATATCCCGCGGGGACTCCACGGCAGACCTGCCCGAGGGGCGGGTGCTTGCCCTGCGCGGCGGCGGCTTCCTGGTGACGCTGGCGGCCAGCTGCGGCCTCGCCACGCTGCATTTCGCCGGCAACGGCCTGCCGGAGACGGCGGGCGGCATCCTGGGCCAGCTCGCCGGGCTGGGTCTTGCCGCGGTGCTCAGCTTCCTCGGCGCCACCCTGCTGCTGCTCGCGCTGTGGCTCGCCGGGGTGTCGATGTTTACGGGCGTGTCGTGGCTGGCGGTCATGGACCGGGTCGGCCGGCTCACGCTGGCGGCCGCGGCGGCATCCCAACAGTGGATCGAGGGCATCCGCGACCGCATTGCCGGGCGCAAGGCGGCCCAGGCGCGCCAGGAGGCCGTGGAACGCAAGATGCGCAGCGTGGTGCGCAAGGCGCCGCCGCGCATCGAGCCGGTGCTGGCGCCGGTCGAAAAAAGCGATCGCGTGGAGAAAGAGCGGCAGGTGCCGCTGTTCGAGACGCCGGCGCCGGGCGAGATTCCGCCGCTGGGCCTGCTCGACGAGGCGCCACCCAAGGTCGGCGGGTATTCGGATGATGCGTTGGAGGCGATGTCGCGCCTGGTCGAACTGAAACTGCGCGACTTCGGCGTCGAGGTCGAGGTCGTGGCCGTGCATCCCGGCCCGGTGGTGACGCGTTTCGAACTGGCGCCCGCACCCGGCGTGAAGGTGAGCCAGATCAGCAACCTCGCCAAGGACCTGGCGCGGGCACTGGCGGCCATCGCGGTGCGCGTGGTCGAAGTGATCCCGGGGAAACCGACCGTGGGACTGGAAATTCCCAACGAGACGCGGGAACTGGTGACGCTGGGCGAGATCCTGACTTCGCGCGCCTACGACGAGATGAAGTCTCCGCTGGCGCTGGCGCTGGGCAAGGACATCGGCGGCCTGCCCACCGTGGCCGACCTGGCGCGCATGCCCCACCTGCTGATCGCGGGCACCACGGGCTCCGGCAAGTCCGTGGCCATCAACGCCATGGTGCTCTCGCTGCTGTACAAGGCGACGCCCGAGCAGGTGCGGCTCATCATGGTCGACCCGAAGATGCTGGAGCTCTCCGTCTACGAGGGCATCCCGCACTTGCTGGCGCCCGTCGTCACCGACATGAACGAGGCGGCCAATGCGCTGCGCTGGTGCGTGGCGGAGATGGAGCGGCGCTACCGCCTCATGGCCGCGCTCGCGGTGCGCAACATCGGCGGCTTCAACCGCAAGCTGAAGGACGCCGAGCAGCGCGGTGAGCCCCTGCGAGACCCGCTGTTCAAGGCCGAAGACCATGTTGAGGGCATCGAGGCGCCGCTGCTGACGCCGTTGCCGTTCATCGTGGTGGTGATCGATGAGCTCGCCGACCTGATGATGGTGGTGGGCAAGAAGGTGGAGGAGCTGATCGCGCGCCTGGCGCAGAAGGCCCGTGCCTCCGGCATCCACCTCATCGTCGCCACGCAGCGGCCGTCCGTGGACGTGATCACCGGGCTGATCAAGGCCAACATCCCCTCGCGTATCGCTTTCCAGGTGTCGGCCCGCGTGGACTCGCGCACGATTCTCGACCAGATGGGCGCGGAGAGCCTGCTGGGCCACGGCGACATGCTGTTCCTGCCGCCCGGCACCGGCGTGCCGCAGCGCGTGCACGGCGCCTTCGTGTCCGATGCCGAGGTGATCCGCGTGGTGAAGCACCTCAAGGCCGCCGGGCCGCCGGTCTACCTGGACGAAGTGCTGGAGGGGCCGTCGCAGCCCGTGCCCGGCCTGTCGCCGCAGGCCGGCGGGGGCAGCATGGATGACGGCGAGCAGGACGCGCTGTACGACGAGGCCGTGCGCATCGTCACCGAGACGCGCAAGGCCTCGATCTCAGGGGTGCAGCGGCGGCTGAAGATCGGCTACAACCGCGCCGCGCGCCTGGTGGAGACCATGGAGGAGGCCGGCCTGGTCGGCCCGCTGCAGTCGAACGGCAGCCGCGAAGTGCTGGCGCCGCCGCCCCCCGAGGATTGAAGCGGGAGCTTTCCCTGCTTCTCGTGGTCGAAGCGACAATGGACAGGATCATCATCATGGGTCGTTCTCCCTGGAGCATGCTCGCCGCCCTGGCGCTGCTGGCGGTGGTTGTGATGGCGGCGCCCAGCGATCTGCGTGCCCAGTCGCCCGAGATATCCGACGCGTCCGACGCGCCGTCGCGCGCGCCCGAGCTGCTCAGGGCCTTTCTCGCCGAGACCGTGACGCTGGAGGCCGCTTTCAGCCAGGTGCTGCTCGAGGCGGACAGCGAGCACGCTCAGGTCAGCGAAGGGCGCTTCTACCTGCACCGGCCGCAGCGGTTCCGCTGGGACTACCAGTTGCCGGTGCGCCAGCTCGTGGTGGCGGACGGGGAGAACCTGTGGCTCTATGACCCGGACCTGGAGCAGGCCTCGGTACGCCGTCTTGATGAGGGTCTTTCCGGCACGCCGGCCATGCTGCTCTCCGGCGCCGGCTCGCTGGACGAGTCGTTCCGCATCGGCGCGGCCTATCGTGAGGATGGTTTCGACTGGGTGGAGCTGGCGCCGCTGTCCGAGGACGCCGATTTCGCCGGCGTGCGGGTGGGTTTTGTCGACGACCGGCTGGCGTCCATGGAGCTGCTCGACGCCCTCGGCCAGACCACCGTCATCCGCTTCGCGGACGTGGTGGTGAACCCGCCGCTCGATGCCGCCCTGTTCCAGTTCGTGCCGCCGCCGGGCGCTGACGTTATTCGCGACACGGGGTTCTGATGGTTGCGCGCCTGGTCCTGGCCTGGCGCCTGCTCGCCTGGGGCGCGGCGCTGGCGATTCTTGTCGGCAGCCTGTGGCCGAACATGCCACCGGCGCCGGGCGGGATCTCTGACAAGCTGCAGCATTACCTCGCCTACGTGGCGCTGGCGCTGGTGTTCACCGCCGCCTTCAGTCGCCGCCACTGGCTGGCCATTGCGCTCGGCCTCGTCGTGTTCGGCGGTGCCATCGAGTTGCTGCAACACTGGATGCCTGGCAACCGCGCGGGCGAATGGATGGACATGGCGGCCAACCTGGGCGGTATTGCGACCGGCCTGGCGGTCGCGCTCGCTGTGCCGCATCGCTGGCGGCAGAAGCTGGACCGGGTGCTGGGCCGTCCGGAAGGCGTGGTGTGAGTTTGCGCGGCGACAAGAATCCGGACAGCCGGCCGCTGGCCGACCGTATGCGACCGCGCGCGCTGGCCGAGTACGCCGGGCAGGCGCACCTGGTCGGCAGCGGGCGACCGCTGGCGCACGTGGTTGCCGGGCGCGGCTTGCATTCCATGGTGCTGTGGGGTCCGCCCGGCAGCGGCAAGACCACGCTGGCGCGCCTGGTGGCGGGACAGTACGAGGCCGAGTTCATTGCCCTGTCGGCGGTGCTGGCCGGCGTCAAGGACGTGCGCGCCGCGGTGGAACGCGCGCAGGCCCTGCAGGCCGAGGGCCGGCGCACGGTGCTTTTCCTCGACGAGGTGCACCGTTTCAACAAGGCCCAGCAGGACGCCTTCCTGCCCTGGGTCGAGGACGGCACGCTGACCTTCATCGGCGCGACCACGGAAAACCCCAGTTTCGAGCTCAACAGCGCGTTGCTGTCGCGCGCGCGCGTCTATGTGCTGAAGGCGCTGTCGCATGACGCGTTGCTGGACATCCTGCGGCAGGCGCTGGCGGACGATGAGCGCGGCCTCGGGCCCCGAGCCCCGGCGTTGAGCGATGAGCAGCTCGCGGCCATCGCCGAGGCTGCCGATGGCGACGCGCGGCGCGCGCTCAACCTGCTCGAGCTGGCCGCCGACCTGGCCGACGCAGCTGCGCCGGAAGGCGAGGGCGTGCCAGGAACCCGCGTCCTGGACGAGGCCACGTTCGCCGGCTTGCTGTCCGGCGGGCACCGGCGATTCGACAAGCGCGGCGAGGCGTTCTACGACCAGATCTCGGCGCTGCACAAGTCGGTGCGTGGCACCGACCCGGACGCGGCGCTGTACTGGCTGGCGCGCATGATCGACGGCGGCTGCGACCCGGTGTACATCGCCCGGCGCGTGGTGCGCATGGCCAGCGAGGACATCGGCAACGCCGACCCGCGCGGGCTGGCGCTGGCGCTGGACGCCTGGGATGCCTACGAGCGTCTCGGTAATCCCGAGGGCGAGCTGGCGCTGGCGCAGGCCGTGGCCTACCTGGCGTGTGCGCCGAAGAGCAACGCGGTCTATCGTGCCTGGGGCCAGGCGCAGGCGGACGCTGCCAGGCTGGGATCGTTGCCCGTGCCGCTGCACTTGCGCAACGCGCCGACGCGCCTGATGAAGGAGCTCGGTTACGGCCGCGACTATCGCTACGCCCACGACGAGGCCCGCGGCTTCGCGGCGGGCGAGCACTATTTCCCGGACGAGATGCAGCCGCGCCGTTATTACGAACCGCCGCCGCGCGGCCTGGAGTTGAAGATCGGCGAGAAGCTCGCCAAGCTGCGCGAGGAATCTGCTGCCGTCCGCCGTCGGGGCAGCGCCAGGAAAGAGAAAAAGGACTGACATGCTGGATCCGAAGCTGTTGCGGAATGACCTTGAAGGCACGGCGCGCGCCCTGGCGCGGCGCGGCTATGCGCTGGACACGGCGCGCTTCGCGACGCTCGAGGAACGTCGCAAGCGCCTGCAGGTGCAGGCGGATGAGCTACGCAACGAGCGCAACACCCGTTCCAAGGCCATCGGCCGTGCCAAGGCGGCAGGCGAAGACGTGGCCCCGCTGCTGGCGGAAGTGGCCGACCTCGGAGACCGGCTGAAGGCAGCCGAGGCCGAGCTGGCGACGGTGCAGGAGGAGCTGGAAGCGGCGCTGTACGACCTGCCGAACCTGCTCGACGCGAGTGTGCCGGACGGGGCTGACGAGAATGCCAACCTCGAGGTGCGCCGCTGGGGCGAGCCGCGCAGTTTCGAGTTCACGCCGAAGGACCATGTCGATCTCGACCTGCTGGACTTCGAGGCCGCGGCGAAAATCTCCGGGGCCCGTTTCGCCGTGATGCGCGGCGCGGTGGCGCGCCTGCACCGGGCCCTGATCCAGTTCATGCTCGACCTGCACACCCGCGAGCATGGCTACACCGAGATCTACGCCCCGTACATCGTGAACGGGCAGAGCCTGGTCGGCACCGGGCAGCTGCCGAAGTTTCGCGCCGACCTGTTTGCGCTGGAGGGGGAGCAGGACTTCTATCTGATTCCCACCGCCGAGGTGCCGGTCACCAACCTGGTGCGCGACGAAATTCTCCCGGCCGAGCAGCTGCCGTTGCGCATGACCGGCCACACGCCGTGTTTTCGCTCCGAGGCCGGCAGCTACGGCAAGGACACGCGCGGCATGATCCGCCAGCACCAGTTCGAGAAGGTCGAGCTGGTGCAGGTGGTCAGGCACCAGGACTCGATGGCGGCGCTGGAGGAACTCACCGGGCACGCCGAGCGCGTGCTGCAGCTGCTCGAGCTGCCGTATCGCGTCATGCTGCTGTGCAGCGGCGACACCGGCCAGGCGGCCATGAAGACCTACGACCTCGAGGTCTGGCTGCCGGGCCAGCAGCGTTATCGCGAGATTTCCTCCTGCTCCAACTGTGGCGACTACCAGGCGCGCCGCATGCTGGCGCGGTGGCGGAATCCCGAGACCGGCAAGCCGGAACTGGTGCACACCCTCAACGGCTCCGGCGTCGCGGCCGGGCGCGCGCTGGTGGCCGTGCTGGAGAACTACCAGCAGGCCGACGGGTCGGTCATCGTGCCCGCCGCGCTGCGCCCGTGGATGGGTGGAACCGAGCGAATTCCCGCAGCCTGAGCGCGAAATCCGTCGGGTCAAGGCCCGAAATCGACCGGTTATCGCCGGAAATCCGCCGTTCGTCGGAAGAACGGTGTATTTGCCCCTGCCCCTCACTAGGATCACCGTCATGAAACGATCTCGCGGCTTTACCCTCATCGAGCTGATGATCACGCTGCTGCTGGCGGCGATCATCCTGGCGCTGGGTGTCCCTGGCTTCCAGGACATCGTGCGGAACAACCGTGCGGCGACCCAGTCGAACGAGCTGATTTCCGCGCTCAGTCTGGCGCGGAGCGAAGCCGTGAAGCGCGGGGCCCGGGTCTCGCTTTGTCCCTCCACGGACCAGGCGACTTGCACCGGCGGCACCAACTGGGCCAACGGCTGGATCGTGTTCCGCGACATCGCCGCCAACGACGGCGCGCCCCCGGTCGTGGAAGCGCCGCCGATTCGGGTCTGGGGCCCGCTGGCTGGCAATGCCGCGCTCGACGGGCCTGCCAACGTGCGTTTTCGCGGCCTGGGCGACGTGATCAACCCCGTGCTTCCGGCGAACCCGTTCGAGCATCGCATCCCGGGCTGCGGCGCGGGCGACGGCCGGGACATCACCGTGAACCCCGCCGGGCGTGCCCTCGTCACCCGGGTGGATTGCTGATGAGTTCCCACATGGATGCAACCTACATGAAGACCGGTGTCACAGCTTCGGCGCGCGCAGGGCAGGGCGGATTCACCCTGGTCGAGGTGCTGATCGCCGTGCTGGTTCTTTCCATCGGCCTGATCGGGCTGGCGAGCCTGCAGGGCGTTGCGCTGCAGTTCAACAACAGCGCTTTTCTTCGCTCGCAGGCGACCAACCTGGCCTACGACATGGCGGACCGCGTGCGCGCGAACCGCGGCGCAGCGCTTAACCTCGGTGCCTACAACCTCGCCGTTGCCGACGCCACGCCCGCGGCTGGGGCCCTGGCAGACACCGACCTGAACGAGTGGCGCACTGCCCTGCAGAACAATCTTCCGGGCGGCACCGGTGGCGTCCTTGTCGATGCCGTGAACAACAACCTGACCATCGTTGTCTGCTGGGACGATACCCGGGGTGAGGGTGTCGCCGGCGCGCCTGCGGCATGCGGCGGCACGATGGGCTTTCGCTTCGAGACGGTGCTGTGATGGTGGCGCGGAATTTTCATCTCGGACTGGGTCGACGACAGCGCGGCCTGACCATTGTCGAGATCCTGGTCGCGTTGCTGATCAGCCTGATTCTCATCGCGGGCGTCATCCAGATTTTTGTCGGCACGCGCCAGACCTACCGTTTCCAGGACGCGCTGGCCCGTGTGCAGGAGAACGGGCGGTTTGCGGTCGAGACCATCAGCCGCGACCTGCGGCTGGCCGGCTTCGTCGGCTGCACCACGCTTATCAGTGTGACCCCGAATGCGGTGCCGTCGCTGGCCGTCAATTATTCGCGCGACACCTATATTACCGACGTGGCGCCCATAGGACTCGGGGAGGCTCCGGGCACCGATGTCGTCACCTTGCGCATGCTCGAGCCGGGCACCATGCGGCTCAGCGTCGACATGCTGAACCCTGGCGACGCGCTGACGGTGCCGGCCAACCTGCAGGGCCTTGCTCCAGGCGACGTCGTCGGTGTTGCGGACTGCAATAACGTCGATCTTTTTACGGTCAACGCCGTAGCGGGCGCGGGGCCGGTCACGATTACGCCGAACGATGTGCTCCGGGTCGCTTATGTGACGGGCGCGGAGCTGACCCGCTACCGCGAGGTGACTTATTACATTGCGCCTGGTGCGAGCGGTGCGCTGGCGTTGTGGCGTCGCGACGACGGTGTGGATGCAGAGCTTATCGACGGGGTCGAAGACCTCTGGATGCGCTACGGCGAGGACCTCGACAACGACGGGGCACCGGACGCATACGTGGGCGCAGGGGCAGTGTTGGACTGGAGCAGGGTGCGCAGCGTGCGCTTCAGCCTGCTGCTGGCGAGTGCCGAGGACAACGTGACCGGCGGCCCGCAGACGGTCGATTTCCGCGGCGCGGCCCTGGTCCCGGCAGACAGTCGCTACCGGCAGGTCCTGACCTCCACGGTCGGGCTGCGCAACAGGCTTCCATGAGACTCGAGGATATGATGCTAAAAGGTCTGAATCTCGGAGCAAGGCCGCGCGAGCGCGGATCTGCCCTCGCAATCGCATTGATCTTCCTGTTGCTGATGACCCTTCTGGGGGTTTCGGCGATGCGGGGCAGCAACCTGCAGGAGCGGATGGCAGGTAACCAGCGCGACCGCAACATGGCCTTCCAGTCAGCCGAAGCAGCGCTGCGCGCGGGCGAGACCTGGCTGCTGGCGCTGGCCAACCAGCAGGCCGCCGACCTCAGCAACCCCATCACGGATGTCGTGAACCCGGTAGCCTGGGACGGTGCGGCGCCCGTGCCCACCGGTACGGTCCCGGCCCTGGATGCCCAACTCGCCAACGATCCGGAGTTCTACGTCGGTCCGCCGAGCCTGCGGCGCGTGGGTATCCAGCTACCGCCTGATTTCCGGCGTATTTACCCGGTCACGGCGCGCGGCGAGGGCGGTTCGGACTTGTCAGTCGTCGTGTTGCAGTCAACTTTCGAGCCGCCGCAATGATCGGCGGGTCCTGGATGGTTTGGAGCCTGATGCCTTGTGCGGTGTCGAGGATAGTGGAATGAACGGAAATATCGTCTCAAGTGGTCTCAAGCGTCGTACCGCGTCCAGCATGGCCGCGCTCACTTTGTCGCTGCTCGCCTGCGGCTCGGCCCAGGCCGACGTCAACATTGCGAACACGCCGCTGTTCGTCACCTCCAGCGTGGACCCGAACATCATGTTCATCATCGACGATTCGGGTTCCATGCAGTGGGAGACCATGCCGGACCTGATCACGAACATATTCGAACAAGGCTGCTGTACGAATTACATGCAGTGGATGTTCCCGCGAGTGAACGGGTTGCACGGCGCGGGCGACTATGATGCGTTCCGAGTGCCCTCGTTTGCGGCGGGCAGCAACATCGGTAACGCCTACCGCTCCTCCCTCGTGAATACGATGTATTACGACCCGAGCGTTACCTACCGCCCGTGGTCTAACCCGGACGGCAGCCTGATGCCCGACGCACCGCCGAATGCGGCGCCAAACCGGCCCTTGTTCCCGGTTTTTGGCACCCGCAACCTGACCGCGGATAACACACAGTGGGCGCGCTGGGTCGATAATCGCACGAACAACCAGGTAAGCGAGGCGCGGACCTTCTACCCGGCGGTCTACTCCAACTATGTCGGGCCACCGCTTGCGGACGTCAACGCGGCCATCGAGGATGCCGGCAGTGCGTTGTGGGATGTCGGGAACTACGTGCGTACCGAGATCCGCCCGGGCAATGCGCCCTTCACGGGTGAAGGCCGCGAGAACCGGACCGACTGCGTCGCGGGATCCTGCACTTATGCGCAGGAGATACAGAATTTCGCCAACTGGTATTCTTATCACCGCAACCGAATCTTCGCCTCGCGCGCCGGCATCGGCGCCGCCTTTGCGGCCCAGCCGGAGAACATGCGCGTAGGCTACGGTGCGATCAATACCGGGGGTACGGTGATCGACGGCGTACGGCCTTTCGCCGGCGTTGATCGCACCAGCTTCTTCCAGAATCTGTATCTGCAGAACATCCCGCCGCAGGGGACGCCGCTGCGTCGGGCACTGGAGGGTGCGGGCCAGTATTTCTCGCGTACGGACAGCGCCGGGCCGTGGAGTTCGACTCCAGGGCAAACGGGTGGCACGGACATCGAGTGTCGTCAGAGCTACGCTATCATGATGACCGACGGTTCGGCGTCTGGCGGCACCAGTGCGGATGCCTCCGGTGACCGCCGCGACAACAACGATGGCTCGACGTTCAACAACATGACGATCGTCAACCCGGCGCCGGGCGGCAGCAACTTTACCTACGTGCCACGGGCCCCGTTTGAGGACGGCAGGAACGACACCATTGCCGACGTGGCCATGTATTACTGGAAGCGGGACTTGCGCACCGACCTGCCCAACCTCGTTCCCACCACCGACATCAACCCCGCCTTCTGGCAGCACATGGTGACCTTCGGCGTTGGCCTGGGTGTCAGTGGCTCGATCGATCCCGCCACAGCCTTTGCAGCGATCGACACAGCGGCGCCCATCGCCTGGCCGAACCCCGGGTATGGCAGCACCAACTGCGTGGGAGACCAGTGTCTCGCGCGCTCCGATGACGTGCTGCATGCAGCGGTGAACTCGCGCGGCGGTTTCTTCAGTGCCCAGAATCCGGACGTGTTCGCCCGTGAACTGGCCAAAGTGCTGGAAGAGATCGTGGCCCGGGTGGAGAGCTCGGCGACTTCTGCTGCCACGAGTTCCGCTGTGCTGCAGACCGACACACTGCTTTATACGGCGGGTTTTCGTAGCGGTGACTGGTCGGGCCGTCTCGACGCGCGCGCCGTGAACGAGGACGGCAGCCTTGGCGGACTGGTTTGGGATGCTGAGGCGCAGCTGGCGCTGAGGTCGCCCGGGACGCGCAACATCTTCACGCGCAGGAGTGACTCCGGTTCGGCAGTTGCATTCGACTACGCCAACCTGAGTGTCACGCAGCAAGCAGCGCTGGACCGGAACTCCAGCGGCATGGCTGATGGTCTCGGCGCCGAGCGCGTGGCCTGGCTGCGTGGCGACGATGCGGCACATGCTTCGTTCCGTACCCGCCTGCCCTCGGGCGGCGTGGCGCCGGGCGACCGCCGCCTGCTGGGAGACATTATCAATTCGAACCCACAGTTTGCCGATGGCGTGCTCTATGTCGGAGCCAACGACGGCATGCTGCATGCTTTCGACGCATCGTCGGGTGAAGAGCTGTTCGCATACATCCCCAGCACATTGCTGATGCCGGATGGCACGGACACGTTCGCGCCCGTGAGCCGGCTCACGGATCCGGATTACAGCCATCGCTATTTCGTCGACGGCACCGTTTCCGTGGTCGACCTGTCGGTCGTGGGCACGCCGCGACGGGTGCTCGTGGGCAGCATGGGTGCAGGTGGCCGCACGCTGTTCGCCCTTGACGTCACGAACCCGGGCAGCTTCGACACGGCGGACGTGCTGTGGGAGTTCGAGCATCCCGAGCTCGGCTACAACGTCGGACCGCCGGCCATCGTGAAGATGAGCGACGGCACCACGGCGGCAGTATTCGGCAACGGTTACAACAGCAACAGTGATCGGGCCATGTTGTTCGTCGTGAACGTCGACACCGGGGGGCTGATCCAGGTCATCGACACCGGAGTCGGCTCGGCGGGCAGCCCGAACGGTCTTGCTGCGCCGGTCGTCACTGACTGGCCGGTCAGCAATCTTCGTGCTAACCGCGTCTATGCCGGTGACCTGCAGGGGAACCTGTGGCGCTTCAACGTCGGCGGTGCGGCAGCGACCTGGAACGACGCCGGCAATGTCACCGCGATATTCACGGCGATCGGGCCGGGCGGCAATCCGCAGCCCATTACCGCGCAGCCCATCATTGCACTGAATCCCGCCAACAACGAAGAAATCGTGGTCGCGTTCGGTACCGGCAGCTATTTCCGTCTCGATGACCAGGACATGCCTGGGGCGCCGGTGCAAAGCCTGTACGGCATTCTCGATACGACTGCGGGCGTTTCGACTGTGACCCGTGCCAACCTCCTGCAGCAGGAGATCACTTCGCAGACACTGGAGACTTTCGGTACCGAGAGCGTCGTGGTGCGCGTGGTGTCAGACAACGTGTTCGACCCGTTGTTGCGCCAGGGCTGGTACCTGGACCTGACCTTCGAGGATGGTGAACGGGTGATCAGCGAGGCGACTTTCCCCACGGGTCCGTTGCAGCGGCGCGTGCGCTTCAGCACGCTCATTCCGGACAACAACCCCTGCGGCACCGGGCGGCGCGGCTTCATCATGGACCTCGACATCGTCGCTGGCAGTCGCACGGCCTTTACGGTCTTCGACCTCAATCGTGACGGCGAATACGACGATCTCGACGATCTCAGTGGTGAAGTGATTTCCGGCCTTGATTGGGGGCAGGGCGAACGTGCCCTGGTGCTGACGCCGTCGGAGAATTCCGGCGAACCGCCGGAATTCATCTACACCGGTGAAGGCGCGTTTGTGCGCGGGCTTGGCGAAGAAGGTCTGGGCGGACGCCAGTCCTGGCAACAGTTGCGTTGACGCGGCGAAAGAACGGGAGTAAGCAAATGAAAGCAAGCCGAATAGTCGGATTTTTCGCCGCTGTCGTGGCCATGCTCGGACTGAGCGGGCTCACCGCCAGCGTCGCCGATGTGCCAGAGGCCCCCGAGATCACGGGGGTGTTGCAGGACTGGAATGTGGAAAGCCGTTACATGGTGGTTGGTGGCGTCCGCTACGAGTTCAGCTACGACTTTGTGCTGTTGACTGAAAACGGGCAACCGATGCCCCTGGAGGCGCTGGATGCCGGCGCCAACGTGCGCTTCTGGAGCGCGGGTCGCGTCGTGGAAACAGTAATTCTGTTGCGCGACGGTGCAAGACAATGAGGACTGGTCAGGCGTCAATAGCCGATGCCATGCGGGGCTTCACCCTGATAGAAATGATGATCGTCGTGGTGGTCATCGGCATCCTGGCCGCGATCGCCTATCCGGCTTACACGGAACAGGTGCGCCAGGCGCGTCGGGCCGATGCGACGAGCGCACTGCTCAACGTGTCCCAGCAGCTGGAGCGCTGCTTCACCCAGTTCGCGGCATACAACAGCGCGAACTGTGGCGTGGCTTTGCCCCAGAACTCACCGGACGGGCATTACGAGATCACGGCGCCGGTGCGCAATGCGACCCAGTACACGCTGACTGCGACGCCGGTGGCCGGCGGGGTGCAGGCGGGGGAAACACGCTGCGTGGCCTTCTCGCTCACCCAGGCCGGTGTGCAGACGGCCACCGGGACGCTCGGCAACGACTGCTGGCGCCGCTAAGCGGCCTGCGGGGCTGGCCGGTGCCGCGCCAGCGGCCGCCGGCCTCAGCCCAGGTCGATGTCAAAATTCCGGGCGCGCGCCGCCAGCGCCAGCAGCCCGGCGATAGTCAATGAGTCCGTGATCCGGCCGTCCAGCGCGGCCGTCACGGCGTCTTCCAGCGGGGTCGTGATGACCCACAGCTCCTCGCTCGCTTCCGGCGCCATGGGGCCCGCGGTGAGCCCGCGCGCAAGGAACACCACGCCGGTCTCGTCGGTGACCGAGTTGGACAAGTGCACGCGCTGCAACAGCGGCTCCCACAGCTCGGCTTCCAGTCCGGTCTCCTCGCGCAATTCTCGCTGTGCCCCTTCCAGCAGGTTGGCTTCCAGCGGCACGCCGCCCATCGGCAGCTCCCAGGAGAACTCGTCGGTGGCATAACGGTGTTGGCCGACCAGCCACACCCGGCCGTCCGGCTCGAGCGGCAGGATGCCTACGGCCAGGTTACGGAAGCCTACGATCCCGTAGTCGAAATGGCGGCCGGCGCGGCCATTCCATACCGCGTCCTCGTAGATCGAAAAGAAGGGATTGGCGAAACGCGGCTCCCGGCTGTCGCGACGCCATGGCGTGTCCGCAAGCGGCGAGCCGTCCGGACGCGGGGCAGGGGCGTGTTTCAGTTCTTTGCGAGCGAATAGGTTCATGGCATTCCCAGCGTTAGGCCAACTGCAGATGGCAGGTGCTTGCGGCGCCTGCGCTGCGCATTATTACCTGATTCGCGCTGTACGCGGCGGGCTCGGGTCCGATGTCGCGACCATGGGGTATCAACCCCATTCAATATGGCTCGGTCGAGGCTAGGCTCTGGACAAGGGTGTAGAGAAACACCCGCGGCACCGCCCCGGTGGCGCCTCCCTTGGCTCGCGAGGGCCGTTCGAAGCTCCTTTGAGGCGGTCGAAGTGATCGAGGAGCCTCAAGGGGGCAAACCATGAGCACGTTCATGAAGACAACAGGCAGAGTGACGCTGCTGTGCTGCGCCATCCTGTTCAGCACCGCTGTGTTCGGCGCCCGACCGGACGGCGTCGGCGGAGGTGGTGGCGGTGGTGGCGGGAACCGTCCGCCCACTGGCGAGGAGGCGCAGGGCAATAACCTTTCGTTCCCCGGGCTGGCGGTGGACGGCTACACCATCGCCCCGATCGAGGCGACACAGTTCGGCGTGATGTATTCGGGGGAGTACCCTGGTCTGACGGCCGAGGATATCGCCGCGCGCGAGGCAAGCGGCCCCTGGTATGCCCAGAAGACGGAGGGCAACACCTGGCAGGCTGACTACCAGGTGGGTGTGCCGGTCGAGGTTTCCTACGTCGACTGGGGTGACAACATCGAGGCGGTCAATCCCAAGATCCGCCGCCCGTTCCGTCTTGAGATTCAGCTGTACAAGCAGCTCAACGCATGGGAAGGCTTCGACCCCGAAGTCAACGGCATGACGGGTTACGTCATGGGCGAGCTGGAGTATCCGAGCAGCGCGAACGAGCTGCAGGGCACCAACAGGGCAACCTATGAAGGCAACTTCGCCACGGTGGTGTCGGATCTGTGGCAGCTGCGGGTCCAGTTCTGCGGGTCAGAAGTGCCCGCCGACCTCTACTGGGACGCCACGACGAGCATGTGGCTGTCACCGACGGGGAGCTGCAGCGACGTACCGATCACCTTCGCAGTAGAGTTGAACGTCGGCGGCAAGCTGATCTTCGGCGGCTCACAGGGCGGTTGGAAGCCGGCCAGTGCGGGGTTCTACCGCATCACCTTCTACAGTCCGGTGGCGACCAGCATGAGCCTGGCGACAGCGGTGGTGGGAAACTACGAGGCTTTCTCGGTCGCGCCGGTCGCCGACCCTGTCGCCTCGGCTGAGTCCGACGAGGGCGACGAAGGTGCGGCCACGCCAGTCGTGGACGGGCCACTGAACATCAGCTATGTCGACGTCCAAGCGGTCGCCGGCGGTGGC
>CAVPVZ010000008.1:0-17453 GCA_963709275.1 uncultured Gammaproteobacteria bacterium | reverse complement strand
GGCCGTTTCGAGATCTTCGACACGCCGCTGGCCGAGGCGGCGCCGCGTCGGCTTCGAGTACGGCTACAGCAATCACCGACCCGTAGACGCTGGTGATCTGGGAGGCGCAATTCGGCGACTTCGTGAACGGCGCCCAGGTCGACCTGGACCAGTACCTGTCGACGGGCGGGGTCGCAAGTGGCGGCCGGATGACCGGCCTGATGCTGCTGCTGCCCCACGGCACGGAGGGCCAGGGCCCGGAGCACTCGAGCGCGCGGCTCGAGCGGTTCCTCGAGCTTTGCGCACGAGGACAACCTCCAGGTCGCGAACCTGACCACCCCGGCGCAGCTGTTCCACGCGATGCGCCGCCAGATGCACCGCGCGCTTCCGCAAGCCGCTGGTGATCATGAGCCCGAAGAGCCTGCTGCGGCACCGCTCGGCAGTATCGCCGGTCCGGGACTTCGCGGACGGGCACTTCCGCACCGTGATCGACGATGCGGCCGTGCGGGACGCGGACGTCGACCGTCTACCCGTTCACCACGGTGGTGGCGGAGAACTTCGGCCGCTCGACCACCTTCAAGACCCCCAAGATCGAGTCTACCGGCTCCGGCGGCGGGCTGAAGCTGTTCTGCGCCGGCGTCGGCGTCCAGCATCCGGACATCACGAACTCCTCCCGCGCCATCAAGGACAGCGAAGTCGAGCTGTGCAAGTCCAACGGCGTCAAGGAGATCATCGAGGTCAAGGTCGGCTTCGACGGCATCGTCATGTCGAACTCCAAGGCCGGCCCGAGTTTCGATCTCTCGCTGCGCGACGTCTGGCTGGCGCTGGCGGCCGAGGTGCCGGATCCGGCGAACCCGGACAGCGGCACGCTGGTTGCGAACCCCTACACGACCTGGAAGCAGGTCAACGCCGCGCTGCCGGCCATCAAGATCGAGGTGCTGGGCCCGCCGCCGACCTCCGGCACGCGCGACGCCTTCGTCGAGCTGGCCATGGAGGGCGGCTGCCAGGCCTTCCCCTGGATCAAGGATCTGAAGAAGACCGACGGGGACAAGTTCAAGACGGTCTGCCACACCATTCGCGAGGACGGCGGCTACGTCGAGGCCGGCGAGAACGACAACCTGATCGTGCAGAAGCTGCAGGCCAACCCGAAGGCCATCGGCATCTTCGGCTTCAGCTTCCTCGACCAGAACAGCGACGCGATGAAGGGCAAGTCGATCGACGGCGTCGCGCCCACCTTCGAGGCCATTGCCGACGGCAGCTACCCGATCTCCCGCCCGCTGTTCTTCTACGTCAAGAAGGCGCACGTGGGCGTGATCCCGGGCATGCGCGAGTTCCTGGCCGAGTTCACCAGCGAGAAGGCCTGCGGCCCCGAGGGCTACCTCGTCGGACCGCGGCCTGATCCCGCTGCCGGACGCCGATCGCAAGGCGATGGCCGCGCGCGTCAAGAACCTCGAGGCCTTGTAATCGCGGCGTAACCACCTCAGCCTCTACAAGCGGGGGCGGCGGCCGGACTGGCCGTCGCCCTCGACAGTCAATAGACTAGGGCCGGCCTGAGCCGGATACGAGTCTCGCATGCCATTTTCCACGGTCATCCTCGTATTGCTCGTCATGAGCGCAGCCGCGTTCGTGCTGGGGAAGCGCCGGTCACTGGCGCTGGCCGGCGCAGCCGGCGACATTCGCTCGCTGCATTCCCTGCCGGCGCACTACGGCATGTGGGCGGCCGTCCTGGTCGGCGTGCCGGCGATCCTGTTCCTCTTCGCCTGGCGGGTAGCCGAGCCGGTGGTGTTCGACCAGCTGGTCATCGCCGACCTGCCGGCGGAGATCCAGGCGCTGGACGAAGGTCGCCTGGGCCTGTTCATGAACGACGTGCGCAACACGGTGGTCGGCAATATCGTCACCGGTCAGCAACCTGAGGCGGTGCAGGCGGCAGCGCGCCATTACCAGGAACTCGAGGCGCAGAGTGCCCGCTTGCGCACCGTGCTGGTGCTGGCCCTGGCGGTGGGCGGCCTGGCCTTCGGCTTCCGCAGTATTTCCACCACGTTGCGCGCCCGCAACCGGGTCGAGAACCTGGCCCTGGTATTCCTGATCGCCTCCTCGACGCTGGCGATCTTCACCACCCTCGGCATCGTGCTCTCGGTGCTGTTCGAGTCCATACGTTTCTTCCAGCGCGTGCCCATCACCGAGTTCCTGTTCGGGCTGCAATGGAGTCCGCAGACGGCGATGCGCGCCGACCAGGTCGGCGCGTCGGGCGCCTTCGGTGCGGTGCCGCTGTTCGCCGGCACGCTGCTGATCACCGTCATCGCCATGATGGTCGCCGTGCCGATCGGCCTGATGTCGGCGATCTACCTGGCGGAGTACGCCACCGCGCAAGTGCGCGCCGTCGCCAAGCCGCTGCTCGAGATCCTGGCCGGCGTGCCGACCGTCGTGTACGGCTTCTTCGCCGCGCTGACGGTGGCGCCGCAGGTGCGCGCCGTCGGGCGTCACGCTGGGGCTCGACGTGGCGTCCGAGAGCGCGCTCGCAGCCGGCCTGGTCATGGGCATCATGATCATCCCCTTCGTCTCGTCGCTTGTCCGACGACGTGATCAACGCCGTGCCGCAGTCGCATGCGCGACGGCGCCTACGCGCTCGGCGCGACCAAGTCGGAGACCATCAGGCAGGTCATCATCCCCGCGGCGCTGCCGGGCATCGTCGGCGGCTTCCTGCTGGCGGTCTCGCGCGCGATCGGCGAGACCATGATCGTGGTGATGGCGGCCGGGCTCGCGGCCAACCTGACCGCCAATCCGCTCGAGGCCGTCACCACCGTGACGGTGCAGATCGTCACCCTGCTGGTCGGCGACCAGGAGTTCGACAGCGCCAAGACGCTGGCGGCCTTCGCGCTCGGCCTGGTCCTGTTCGTCGTGACGCTTGATCCTCAACGTCATCGCCCTGCACGTGGTGAGGAAGTACCGTGAGCAGTATGAATAACGCCGACGGGAACGGGCGTCCGCCCGGTTCTCGAGGTGGTGCGGGCGAGCCTGCCCCGCCGCTACCGTGCCGAGCGCGTTTCCGGGCCTACGGCATCATTGCCCTGGTCCTTGCGCTCTGCTTTCTCGGCCTGCTGCTGACCAGCATCATCAGCAACGGGTACACCGCCTTCCAGCAGAGCTACATGAAGCTCGAGATCAACCTCGACCCGGCCGTGGTCGATCCGGAGGGGGATGGCCGGAAGCCTCGCTGCGGGCGGGCAATTACCTGGCGTCGTGCGCAACAGCCTTTACGACCTGTTCCCCGAGGTGACCAGCCGCAGCGACCGGCGCGCCCTCAGCAGCCTGGTGAGCACCGGCGCCGTGTACCAGTTGCAGGACGTGGTGCTGGCCGATCCCTCCCTGGTCGGCCAGTCCATCGAGATGTGGGTGCCGGCGGACGACGACGTCGACATGTACCGCAAGGGGCAGATCTCCGCGGAAGTGCCCGAGGGCGAGCGGCGCCTGAGCGACAAGCAGCTGGGCTGGATCGACGCCCTGGAGGCGCAGGACCACCTCGAGCTGAGGTTCAATACCGCGCTTTTCACCAACGGCGATTCGCGTGACCCGGAGCTGGCCGGCATCCTCGGCGCCCTCAAGGGTTCCTTTTACACGCTGCTGGTGACGCTGGTGCTGTGCTTTCCCATCGGCGTCGCGGCGGCCGTCTATCTCGAGGAGTTCGCGCCGAAGAACCGCTGGACCGACCTCATCGAGGTGAACATCAACAACCTGGCGGCGGTGCCGTCGATCGTCTTCGGACTGCTCGGCCTGGCGGTGTTCCTCAACTATTTCGGCATGCCGCGCTCGGCGCCGCTGGTCGGCGGCCTGGTGCTGTCGCTGATGACCCTGCCGACCATCATCATCGCCAGCCGCGCGGCGCTGAAGGCCGTGCCGCCCTCGATCCGCGAGGCGGCGCTCGGGATGGGCGCGTCGAAGATGCAGACCACGTTCCACCACGTGGTGCCGCTGGCCATGCCGGGCATGCTCACCGGCACCATCATCGGCATGGCCCAGGCCCTGGGCGAGACCGCGCCGCTGCTCATGATCGGCATGGTGGCCTTCATCGTCGATGTGCCGCAGGGCTTCACCGATCCGGCCACCGTCTTGCCGGTGCAGATCTTTCTCTGGGCCGACAGCCCCGAGCGCGCCTTTGTGGAGAACACCTCCGCCGCGATCATCGTGCTGCTGGGTTTCCTGCTGGTGATGAACCTGCTGGCGGTATTCCTGCGGCGCAAGTTTGAGCGCCGCTGGTAGCAGACGAACGGAACGCAGCCATGAACGAAGTACTGACGGAAACTCCGCAAGAGAAAGGGGTTGTAATGCCAGATGAAGTGAAGCGCCCGGTCTCCCCGCAGCCGCGACCCGCGGATGCGGCCGAGGCTTTTCCGGGCCAGACGATCGGCGACTACACGCATGCCGACCCGGTGATGAGTTGCCGCAACGTCGATGTCTTCTACGCGGACAAGCACGCCGTCATGGACGTGTCGCTGGACATGGGCCGCAATGAAGTGATCGCCATGATCGGGCCTTCTGGCTGCGGCAAGTCGACCTTCCTGCGCTGTCTCAATCGCATGAACGACACCATCGACATTGCGCGCGTGTCGGGCGAGATCCTGCTGGACGGCGAAGGCATCTACGACCGGAAGCTCGACGTCGTGCAGTTGCGCGCGCGGGTGGGCATGGTGTTCCAGAAGCCCAATCCCTTTCCCAAGTCGATCTTCGAGAATGTCGCTTACGGCCCGCGTATCCACGGCATGGCGCGCGACAAGACCGAACTCGAGGAAATCGTGCACAACTCGCTCGAGCGGGCGGGCTTGTGGAAGGAGGTGAAGGACCGCCTCGACCAGCCGGGCACCGGCCTGTCCGGCGGCCAGCAGCAGCGCCTGTGCATCGCGCGCGCCATCGCCGTGAATCCGGAGGTGATCCTGATGGACGAGCCGTGCTCGGCGCTCGATCCCATCGCCACGGCGCGCATCGAAGACCTCATCGACGAGCTGAAGCAGAACTACACCATTGCCATCGTGACGCACTCGATGCAGCAGGCGGCCCGCGTTTCGCAGCGCACCGCCTATTTCCACCTCGGCATCCTGGTCGAGGTGGGCCCGACGGATCAGATCTTCACCAACCCCTCGCACAAGCTGACCGAGGACTACATCACCGGTCGCTTCGGCTGAGGGAGCAAAGGAAACCTCCATGACAGAGCTCTCCGAGACGCATACCGTCAGGGCCTACGACAAAGAGATGGACCAGCTGCGCCTGCTGGTCCTCAAGCTCGGCGGCCTCGTGGTCGACCAGATCGCCCTGGCGCGGCAGGCGCTCAGGGACCGCGACGACGAGCTGGCGCGCAAGGTCGTGGCGCGCGAGCCCGAGGTCAACCGGCTCGACACCGAGGGCGAGGAACTCGCCTTCCGCATCATCGCGCGGCGCCAGCCCATCGCCACCGACCTGCGCATCGTGCTGGCCATGATCCGCACCATCACCGACCTGGAGCGCGCCGGGGACGAGGCGAAGAAGATCGCCAAGACGGCGCGCCGCCTGACGGTGGATGAGGTCGAGCCCGTGCCCGAGTTCAGTCGCGCCATCGATCGCATGGCGGAACTCGCCGGCAAGCTGCTGCGCAACGTGCTCGAGGCCCTGGACGCGTTCGACGCGGACAAGGCGATCCAGGTGGCGGCAGAGGACCGGCACCTCAACTGGGAGTACAAGCAGTGCCTGCGGCTGGTGCATGAGTCGCTGTCACGGGACGCCTCGCATATCGAGCATGCCGCCGAGATCGTCATCGTCATCAAGGCGCTGGAGCGCATCGGCGACCATGCCAAGAACATCGCCAAATACGTGATCTACGTGGTGCAGGGCCGCGACGTGCGGCACATCAAGACCAAGCAGCTGGCGAAAGAGATGGGAGCGGAGACGCCGCCGCCGCCGGGCAAGGACGCCTGAAGCGCCTTCAGCGCGCCGCGCGCAGCAACTCGTTGATGCCGACCTTGGCGCGCGTCGCCGCGTCCACGCGCTTCACGATCACCGCGCAGGCCAGGTTGCACTTGCCCTCGCTGGAGGGCAGGGAGCCCGGCACGACCACGGCGCCGGCCGGCACCCGGCCGTAGGTGACCTCGTCGCGCTCGCGATCGTAGATGCGCGTGCTCTGGCCGATGAATACGCCCATCGACACCACCGCGCCTTCCTCGACGATCACGCCTTCGACGACCTCCGAGCGCGCGCCGATGAAGCAGTTGTCCTCGATGATGGTAGGGCTGGCCTGCAGCGGCTCGAGCACGCCGCCGATGCCGGCGCCGCCGGACAGGTGGACGTTGGCGCCGATCTGCGCGCAGGAGCCCACCGTGGCCCAGGTATCGACCATGGTGCCCGGGCCGATCCAGGCGCCGATGTTGACGTAGCTGGGCATGAGCACGGCGTCGGGGGAGACGAAGGCGCCGCGGCGCACCGTGGCGGGCGGCACGATGCGTGCGCCGGCGTGGGTGAAAGCGGTCTCGTCGTAGCCGGAGTACTTGAGCTGCACCTTGTCCCAGCCGCGCAGCGCGCCCATCTCCACCAGGCGGTTGCGCTCGATGCGGAAGGACAGCAGCACCGCCTTCTTCAGCCACTCGTTTACGCGCCACGTGCCGTCGATTTTTTCGGCCACGCGCTCGCGCCCGTCGTCGAGCGCGTCGATGGCCTCGGCCACGGCCTGGCGGATGTCGTCCGGCGTGTCGTCCGGGGAGAAGCTCGCGCGGGCCTCGAAGGCGGCCTCAATCGTCTCTTGCAACGTGCTCATGGCGATGTCCAGGGCGAGTGCCGGTTGCTCCGTACGGGGGGATATTACCGCGTGGCGGCGCAAAAGCGGGCAATACGCTGCGCCGCCTCGATACACTCGGCCGGTTCGGCGACCAGCGAGACGCGCACGCGGCCGGCGCCGGGATTGCCGCCGGCATGGTCGCGCGACAGGTAGCGCCCAGGCAGCGCGGTGACGTTCTCGGCCGCGTACAGGCCCCGCGTGAAGGCCACGTCGTCGCCGGGCACCGCCAGCCAGAGGTAGAAGGCCGCGTCCGGCCTGTCCACCGTCATCACCTCGGACAGTATCGGTATCACGGCGTCGAATTTCTGCTGGTACAGGCGCCGGTTGGCGGCGGCGTGGGCATCGTCGTCCCAGGCGGGAACGCTTGCCAGCTGCACCATCTCCGGCACGGCGCAGCCATGGTAGGTGCGGTACAGGCGGAAGGCCGCCATCACGTCCGGATCCCCGGCGACGAAGCCGGAGCGCAGGCCGGGGACGCTGGAGCGCTTGGACAGGCTGTGGAACACCACGCAACGCCGGAAGGCGTGATTCCCCGCGCGCAGCGCGGCGCCGAGCAGGCCTGGCGGCGGCCGACTCTCGTCGAGGTAGATATCGGCGTAGCACTCGTCGGAGGCGACGAGGAAATCATATTGTTCAGCCAGCGCCAGCACGCGCGCCAGGTACGCCTCGTCCATCACCGCGCCGGTCGGATTGCCGGGGCTGCAGATGAACAGCACGCGGCAGCGCGCCCAGTCCTGCGCGGGCACCGCGTCCAGGTCCGGCAGGAACCCGGTCGCGGCGGTGGTATCCATGTAGTACGGCTCGGCGCCCGCCAGCAGGGCCGCCCCTTCGTAGATCTGGTAGAAGGGGTTGGGCATCATCACCAGCCCGCCCGCGGCGGGATCGAGCGCGGCCTGCACGAAAGAGAACAGGCCCTCGCGCGTGCCGTTGACCGGCAGCACCATGGTCTCAGGGTCGACCGCATCGAGGCCGAGGTCGAAGCGCCGCTCCAGCCAGCGCGCGCACGCCGCCCGCAGCGAGGGCAGGCCCGCGGCCTTCGGATAGGTGCCGAGCCGGTCCAGGTGTCCGCACAATGCGGCGCCGACGAACGCTGGCGGGGCATGGCGCGGTTCGCCGATCGACAGGGCGATGTGCGGCCGGTCGGCCGGCGGCGTCGCGTCCGCCAGCAGGCTGGCCAGGCGCTCGAAGGGGTAGGGGTGGAGGCGCTGCAGCAGGGGGTTCATGGCGTGTTGACCGGCTGGTCGAGCCGCTCCTTGAGCTGCTTCTCGAGCGCCGCGCAGCCCGCTTCGTCGAGGGCGTCGCCCTCGATCTCGGTGATGTAGAAGACGTCCTCGGCGCGCTCGCCGACGGTCATGATCTTCGCCGCGCGCAGCGAGACGCCGCACTCCAGGAAAGCCTTGCCGACCTCGCACAACAGGCCGGGCCGGTCGGCGGCGACCAGCTCCATCACCGTGCGGCCGTTGGCCGCGTCGCGCGAGAAGGCGAGGCGAGTCGGCGTGGAGAACAGGCGCACCTGGCGCGGGGGCTGGCGCATCACCGTGGGCATGCGCCCGCCGTGCTCCAGCGTGGCCTTGCGCACGGCGTTTTCGATCTGCACCAGGCGTTCATGTTCGTCGATGGGGGAGCCGTCGCTCTCCAGCACGACGTAAGTGTGCACGTTGCGCCCGTCGCCCACCGGCACCACGCGCGCGTCGAGGATGTTCAGCCCGAGCTCGTCCAGCGCCCCGGTGGCGCGGGCGAAGCTGTGCTGGCCGCTGAGCGTGCACACCATGATCGCCGTGCCGCCGCGCCCGGTCTGCTGCTCGACCGACACCGCCGACTGCTCGCCGCGGTCTTCCAGGCCGGCCAGGACGCGGATGTGCCAGGCGATTTCCTCGGGCGTGTGCCGCAGGAAGTACTCGGGGGCGAAGCCGCTCCACACCTCGCGTGCGCGGTCCGCCTTGATGCCGCGCGAAGCGAGCAGGGTGAGCGCGCCTTCCTGGGTCTCGCTCACCAGCTGCTCGGAGTCGATGGGCGATTCCAGCCCGGCGCGCAGGGCGCGCTTCACGCTGTCGTAAAACTCCTCGAACAGCGAGGCCTTCCAGGCGTTCCACAGCTTCGGGCTGGTGCCGCGCACATCGGCCACGGTCAGCACGTAGAGGAAGTCGAGGCGGTTCTCGTCGCCCACCGTGCGCGCGAACTCCGCCACCACGGCGGGGTCGTGGATGTCCTTCTTCTGCGCGGTGATGGAGAACGTGAGGTGATGCCGCACCAGCCACGCCACCAGCCGGGCATCGTAGGGCGACAGGCCGTGCTCCAGGCAGAAGGCCTCGGCATCCACGGCGCCCAGCTCGGAGTGGTCGCCGCCGCGGCCCTTGGCGATGTCGTGGAACAGGCCGGCGAGATAGGCCAGCTCCGGCTTCGGCAGCGCCTGCATGATGCGGCTGCACATGGGCATCTCGTGGTCGAAGCGCGTGAGCGCGAAGCGCCGCAGGTTGGAGACCACGAACAGCGTGTGCGCGTCCACCGTGTAGGCGTGGAACAGGTCGAACTGCATGCGCCCGGTGACGCGGCCGAAGGCCGGGATGTAGCGGCCCAGCACGCCGTAACGGTTCATGCGCCGCAGCTCGTGCGTGACGCCTTCCGGCGCCTTGATGATGTCCATGAACAGGCGGTGGTGGCGCGGGTTCTGGCGGAACTCCTCGTCGATCAGCGGCAGCGCGCGCCGCACCAGGCGGATGGTGCGCGCGCTGACGCCTTTCAGGCCGGGCTCCTGCTGCAGCAGCAGGAAAATCTCCAGCAGCGCGGAGGGCGTGCGCTCGAACACCTCCTCGTCGGTCACCTCGAGGAACTCGTTGCGCACCTGGAAGCGCGCGTTGAGGGTGCGCGGCGGCGCTGCCGGGTCGAGCAGGATCGCCTCCTCGAACAGCTGCAGCAGCATCTCGTTGAGGCGCGCCAGCTCCTGCACCGTGCGGTAGTACCTCTGCATGAACTGCTCGACGGCAAGCGTGTAGGTCGCGTCCTCGTAGCCGAACAGCTTGGCCAGTTTCACCTGGTGGTCGAACAGCAGGCGGTCTTCGCGCCGCCCGGTGACGGTGTGCAGCGCCCAGCGGATCTTCCACAGGAAGTTCTGCCCGGCCAGCAGGCGGCGGTACTCGTAGTCGGTCAGGAAGCCGTGCTGCGCCAGCTGGTGCAGGCTGCCGATACCGAGATGGCGCTTGGCCATCCAGCACACCACCTGGATGTCGCGCAGCCCGCCGGGGCTGCCCTTGATGTTGGGCTCGAGGTTGTGCGCCGTGTCGTGGTAACGGTGGTGGCGGGCGGTCTGCTCGTCACGCTTGGCGGTGAAGAACTCGGCCGGCGGCCATACGCGCTCCGGCGCGGTGGCGGCCTGCATGCCCTCGAACAGCGATTGCGCGCCGTCCAGCAGGCGCGATTCCATCAGCGTCGTCACCACCGTGACGTCGGCGGCGGCCTCGCGCTCGCAGTCGGCCACGGAGCGTACGCTGTGCCCGACTTCCATGCCGATATCCCACAGGAAGGTCAGGAAGGCCGACACGCGCTCGCGCCACGGGCCGTCATCGCCGTCGGGCATCAGCACCATGACGTCGATGTCGGAGCAGGGGTGCAGCTCGCCGCGGCCGTAACCGCCGACGGCAACCAGTGCGAGCTCGTCGTGCGCCTCGCCCAGGTGCATGCGCCAGGCGCGCACCAGGGCGATGTCGATGAGCCGGGCGCGGTCGCGCACCAGCACCTCGACCGGTTCCTCGGCGCTGAAGCGCGCCTGCAGCGCGCGGTCGCCGCTCTCCAGCACTTCGCGGAAGCGCTTGATGGTGTCAGGGCCGGGCGCGGCGTCGATCGCGGGCAGTTGCGGTTCTTCGGAGGAGGCGGTCCGGGCAGCGGTTTCCATGGCTCAGACCTGGCCCGAGGCGCCCAGCGTGAGCACCTCGTGACCGTCCTCGGTGACCAGGATGGTGTGCTCCCACTGCGCGGACAGCGAATGGTCCTTGGTCACCACGGTCCAGCCGTCCGGCAGCAGGCGCACCTGGCGCTTGCCGGCGTTGACCATGGGTTCGATGGTGAAGGTCATGCCCGGGACCAGTTCCATGCCGGTGCCCGGCTTGCCGTAGTGCAGCACCTGCGGGTCCTCGTGGAACTCGCGCCCGATGCCGTGGCCGCAGTATTCGCGCACCACGGAGCAGTGCTGCGCCTCGACGAACTGCTGGATCGTGTGGCCGATGTCGCCCAGGCGCACGCCGGGTTTCACCATCGCGATACCGCGGCGCATGGCCTCGTGCGACACCTCGCTGACGCGCCTTCCGCTCACGGTCGGTTCGCCGACGAAGAACATGCGGCTGGTGTCGCCGTGCCAGCCGTCCTTGATCACGGTGATGTCGATGTTGACGATGTCGCCCTTCTTCAGGACGCGCTCGCCGGGAATGCCGTGGCACACGACATGGTTCACGGAGGTGCAGATGGACTTGGGGAAGCCGCGGTAGTTGAGCGGCGCCGGCACGGCGTCCTGCTTGCCGGTGATGTACTCGTGGCAGATGGCGTCCAGCGCCTCGGTGGACACGCCCGGCTGGACGTGCGCGCCGATCATGTCGAGCACCTCGGCGGCCAGGCGGCCGGCGCGACGCATGCCCTCGCGCTCGGCCTCGGTCGTCTTGATGGTCACGGCCATGGCGTTGGCGGCCTCCCCAGCCGCGTCCTCGGGGTCAGTGAAACAGGGGTAACTTCTCAGCGGTTCAACCACTTAGGCCCTGTTTCCGGGGTCATGGGGTGATTGTCCACAGGCGGCGCCTATGGTATAAAGCGCGCGCCTTAATCGCAATTAATCCCACACACGCACCGTCACGCCCGGCTGGGTGCCTTCTTTCCCGAGTGGAAAGAGGTTGCCGGGTGGGGTGCGTGGAGGCCTAACCCGAAGGAGTACAACATGGCTTCTATCTCCATGCGCCAGATGCTGGAGGCCGGCGTTCATTTCGGCCACCAGACCCGCTTCTGGAACCCGAAGATGTCACCCTACATCTTTGGCGAACGTAACAAGATCCACATCATCAATCTCGAGAAGACCCTGCCGCTGTACATCAAGGCGCAGGACTTCATCCGCAAGCTCGCCACCGACGGTGGCCATGTGCTGTTCGTCGGCACCAAGCGTTCCGCGCGCGAGTCGATCCAGCGCGAAGCCGAGCGTTGCGGCATGCCTTTCGTCAGCTATCGCTGGCTGGGCGGCATGCTCACCAACTACAAGACGGTGAAGCAGTCGATCAAGCGCCTGTTCGACCTCGAGGCGATGGCCGAGGACGGCACCTTCGAGAGCCTGTCGAAGAAGGAAGTGCTGGGGCTGAAGCGCGAGATGGAAAAGCTCGAGCGCAGCCTGGGCGGCATCAAGAACATGGGTTCCCTGCCGGACGCGCTGTTCATCATCGACATCGAGCACGAGCGCATTGCCGTGACCGAGGCCAACAAGCTCGGCATCCCCATCGTGGCGATCGTCGACACCAACTGCTCGCCCGAGGGCATCGACTACGTGATCCCGGGTAACGACGACGCCATGCGCGCCATCCAGCTGTACAGCGCCGGCGTCGCCGACGCCGTGCTCGAGGGCCGGTCGCAGGTGCCGGAAGTGCCGGCCGGCGAAGACGACTTCGTCGAGGTCGACGAGGGCGACTCCGCAGCGCGCAAGCAGCCGGCCCGCAAGCCGCGCGCCGCCGCCAAGAAGGCCGCGGAGCCGGCCGCCAAGGCCGAGCCGGCACCTGAGGCCCCCGCGGCCGAAGTGCAGCCGGCGGCTGCCGAGCCCGAAGCGCCTGCCGCCAAGGAGGACTGAGGCATGACGATTTCTGCATCCCTGGTGAAGGAGCTCCGCGAGCGCACCGGCGCCGGCATGATGGAGTGCAAGAAGGCGCTGGTGGAGACCGGTGGCGACATCGAGGCGGCGGTCGAGCACATGCGCAAGCAGGGCCTGGCCAAGGCCGACAAGAAGGCCGGCCGGATCGCGGCCGAGGGCCTGGTGGTGATCGCGACGGCGCCGGACCACAAGGCGGCGGCCGTGCTCGAGGTCAACTGCGAGACCGACTTCGTCGCCGGCGGCGACGACTTCCAGAACTTCGCCAAGCGCGTTGGCGAACTGGTGCTGGAGAAGCGCCCGGCCGACCTGGACGCCCTGCTGGCGACCGACATGGACGGGGCCACGGTGGAGGAGACGCGTCGCGGCCTGGTGGCCAAGATCGGCGAGAACATCGGTGTGCGCCGTTTCGCGCTGATGGAGTCGACCGGCCTCATCGGCAGCTACCTGCACGGCACCCGCATCGGCGTGCTGGTGGCGCTGGACGGCGGCGACGACGCCCTGGCGCGCGACCTGGCCATGCACATCGCGGCTTCGCGCCCGCAGTATGCGGACGAGACCCAGGTGCCGGCCGACTACCTCGACAAGGAGCGCGAGATCCTGGTCGAGCAGGCCAAGGGCGAGGGCAAGCCGGCCGAGATCGTGGCCAAGATGGTCGAGGGCCGCCTGCGCAAGCAGCTGGCCGAGATCACGCTGGTGGGCCAGCCCTTCGTCAAGGACCCCGACACCACCGTCGGCAAGCTGCTGAAGGAACACGGCGCATCCGTGCAGTCCTTCGTGCGCTTCGAGGTGGGCGAGGGCATCGAGAAGAAGGCCGACAACTTCGTCGAGGAAGTGATGGCCCAGGTGCGCGGTGGCTGAGGCCTGGCGCAACGCAGCATGGGACCCCGCGCGCAACCGCCGCTCGGTCCCGAGATGAGGTAAACTCGAGGACCCCGCACACAGCGGGGTTCTTTTTTACGGCGGCAGTGCCGGGGTTTTGATCGCAGGGGGCGAAATGAGCCGGAAAGTTCCGAAAAGAATACTCCTCAAGCTCAGCGGCGAGGCGCTTCTCGGCGGCGTCGATTACGGCATCGACCCCGAGGTCATCAACCGCATCGCGGGCGAGCTGCGCGACGTGCGGGAACTCGGCGTGCAGGTGGCGGTCGTCATCGGCGGCGGTAATATCTTCCGCGGCGCGGGGCTGGCCGAGGCCGGCATGGACCGGGTCACCGGCGACAACATGGGCATGCTCGCCACGGTGATCAACTCGCTGGCGCTGCAGGACGCCCTGGAGAAGCTCGGCGTGCATGCGCGCGTGATGTCGGCGATCCGCATCAACGACGTGTGCGAGGACTACATCCGCCGTCGCGCCATCCGGCACCTCGAGAAGAGCCGCGTGGTGATCCTCGCAGCCGGTACCGGCAACCCCTTCTTCACCACCGACACCGCCGCCAGCCTGCGCGCGATCGAGATGAATGCCGACCTGTTGCTGAAGGCGACCAAGGTCAACGGCGTGTACTCGGCGGACCCGAAGAAAGTCGCCGATGCGGAGCACTACCCCAGCCTCACCTATGACCAGGTGCTGGACAAGCGGCTCGGCGTGATGGACGCAACGGCAGTGGTCATGTGCCGCGACAACGACCTGCCCCTGCGCGTGTTCAACGTCCACAACAAGGGCGACTTGCTGCGAATCGTGAATGGCGAGGACGTCGGCACCCTGGTGACGCGGGTGACCGAGCCCGGCGCCGAAGCCTGAGAGGACCCAGAGCATGAGCATGCTGCAGGAAATCATGAAGGACGCCGACGAGCGCATGGACAAGAGCGTGGAGGCGTTGCGCGGGGAGCTGAAGAAGCTGCGCACCGGGCGTGCGCACACCAGCCTGCTCGACCATATCACCGTCGAGTACTACGGCAGCGACGTGCCGCTGAGCCAGGTGGCCAATGTCGGCATCGAGGATTCCCGCACCCTGACCATTACCCCCTGGGAACGCCAGATGGTGGCCGTGGTCGAGAAGGCCATCATGACGTCTGACCTGGGTCTCAACCCGAACACCGCCGGCACCGTCATCCGCGTGCCGCTTCCCCCGCTCACCGAAGAGCGCCGCCGCGACATGACCAAGGTCGTGCGGCATGAGGGCGAGAACGCCAAGGTGGCCGTGCGCAACATCCGTCGTGACGCCCTGCATCACATCAAGGAGTTGCTGAAGGAGAAGGAGATCACCGAGGACGACGACCGCCGCGCCCAGGACGAGGTGCAGGCGCTGACCGACAAGCACATCGGTCTCGTCGACAAGGTGGTGGCGGAGAAGGAGCAGGAGCTGCTCGAGGTCTGAGGCCCGGGCGGCTTCGCGTCTCCACAAGTGAATCCTTCAGCCACGCCCGTCCACGTCGCCATCATCATGGATGGCAACGGCCGCTGGGCGCGACAACGCATGATGCCGCGCCAGGCCGGCCACCGCGCCGGCGTCCGTGCGGCCCGCGCCGTGGTCGAGGCCTGCGCCCGGCGCGGCGTGTCCCACCTGACCCTGTTCGCATTCTCCAGCGAGAACTGGCGCCGTCCCAAGCGCGAGGTGGGCGCCCTGATGCGGCTGTTCGTCGAGGCGCTCGAGCGCGAGGTCGACGAACTGCACGGCAACGGCGTGCGCCTGCGCTTTATCGGCGACCGCTCCAGCCTGTCCGAAGATCTGCAGCAGCGCATGGCGTCCGCCGAAGACCGCACGCGTGAGAATTCGCGCCTGGTGCTGGTGGTGGCGCTGGCCTACGGCGGGCGCTGGGACATCGCGCAGGCCGCGAGCGCCCTGGCGGGTGAAGTGGCGGCGGGCAAGCTGGCTCCGCAGGACCTCGACGAAACACGCCTGGCACAGCGCATGGCGCTGGCCGGCATGCCCGACCCCGACCTGTTGATCCGCACCGGCGGGGAGCATCGCATCAGCAATTTCCTGTTATGGAACCTGGCCTATTCCGAATGCTGGTTCACGGATTGCCTGTGGCCCGACTTCGGCGAGGCGGAACTGGATGCCGCGTTCGCGCGCTTCGCCGCGGTGGAGCGCCGCTTCGGCCTCACCTCCGAGCAGGTCACGCAGGACGAGGGCGCCGGCGCATGCTGAAGGAACGCATCATCACCGCGCTGCTGCTCATCTCAGCATTGCTCACGGTGCTGTTTTTCGCCTCCAAGGACGTCGGCGTGGTGCTGTTCGGCCTGCTGATGCTGGTGGCGGCCTGGGAGTGGTCCGGCCTGGCGGAAGTGCGCGGCGGCGTGCCGCGCGCGGCCTACACCTTCGTCATGGCGCTGGTCATCGGCTGGCTCGCGTGGTGGATGCCCACGGGCCACATGCCGCAGGGACTGCTGTGGGCGCACGCCGCGCTATGGGGCGTGGTGGCGCTCCTGCTCACGCGCTTCCCGCTGCGCCTGCCGCAGGCCGTGGTGCTGGCAGGCGGCCTGCTGCTGCTGCCGCTGGCCTGGCTGGCCTTCGCCTGGCTGCTCAAGACGCGCGGCTTCGGTCCGCAGTGGGTGTTGTACCTGTTCATCGTGGTGGCGGCGGCTGATGTCGGCGCCTACTTTGCCGGCCGCTTCCTCGGGCGCGTCAAGCTGGCGCCCCAGATCAGCCCGAAGAAGACCTGGGAGGGCCTGATCGGCGGGCTGGCGCTGGTGACGCTGGTGGCTTTCGGCGCGGCGCAGTGGTTCGGCCTGGCGCCGCTCGGCCTGGTGAGCCTGTCGCTGGCGACCGCGGGGGTGTCGGTGGTCGGCGACCTTGGCGTCAGCATGCTTAAGCGGACTGCGGGCCTGAAGGATACCGGGCAGATCCTGCCCGGCCATGGCGGCGCGCTCGACCGCATCGACAGCCTGCTCGCAGCCATTCCCGTATTCGCGCTGGGCGTACGCTGGCTGGTCCCGGCGTGAGGGCGCGGGCGTGAGAGGCCTGGCGATCCTCGGCGCCACCGGCAGCATCGGCGTGAGCACGCTCGACGTGGTGGCGCGCAACCCCGAGCGTTTCGCGGTGCGCGCATTGACCGGCTGCCGCAACTGGTCGCTGCTGCTCGAACAGTGCCGGCGCTTCCAGCCTGACGTGGCCGTGCTGGCGGACGCGGAGGCGGCCGCGCACCTTGCCTCCGCCGTGAAGGAAGAGGGCTTGTCGGTCGAGGTCCGTGCCGGAGCCTCGGCGCTGGCCGAGGTCGCTGTGCGGCCCGACGTCGATTTTGTCATGGCGGCCATCGTGGGCGCGGCCGGGTTGCTGCCGACGCTGGCCGCGGCCCGGGCAGGCAAGCGCGTGCTGCTGGCCAACAAGGAGGCGGTGGTGATGGCGGGCGGCCTGCTGCGCGCGGCCCTGGCCGCCTCCGGCGGCGCGCTGGTGCCCATCGACAGCGAGCACAACGCGCTGTTCCAGTGCCTGCCGCCGGGCGGCGACGCGGACCCTGCGGCCGCCGGCGTCACGCGGCTGCTGCTGACCGCTTCCGGCGGGCCGTTCCTCGATACCCCGCTGGAGGCGCTGGCGGCGGTCACGCCCGAGCAGGCCTGCGCGCATCCCAACTGGGACATGGGCCGCAAGATCTCGGTCGACTCGGCGACCATGATGAACAAGGGCCTGGAGATCATCGAGGCCTGCCGGCTGTTCGGCGTCAGCGTGGATCGGGTCGAAGTGGTCGTGCACCCCGAGAGCATCATTCACTCGCTGGTCGAGTACCGCGATGGCTCGATGCTCGCGCAACTGGGCAATCCCGACATGCGCACGCCGATCGCGCATGCCCTGGCCTGGCCGGAACGCATCCACTCGGGCGTGGCGCCGCTGGACCTGGCCGCGCGCGGCCAGCTGAGTTTCCGGCCGGCGGAGCCGGCGCGCTTCCCCTGCCTGGCGCTGGCCATGCAGGCCG
>CAVPVZ010000007.1:0-13618 GCA_963709275.1 uncultured Gammaproteobacteria bacterium | reverse complement strand
AAGCCCGGAAAGTCGCTGAATATCTTCGGGTTACGAAAGGGCGGTGCCGAACAGGGCCAGCAGGCGGGGATCCGCGGTTACCGGTGCAGCTCGAAAGCGCACATCGCGACCACTGCGGCCAGGTTGAGCGATTCGATCGCGCCCCCACCCGGGATCGTATAAGGCCTCGCGCGGAGTGCCGTCAGCGATACATGGGGCAGGCCACGTGCTTCGTTGCCGAAGACGAAACAGCCGCAACTCCTGAACGATTCGGACGTCAGTCGCTCGCCCTGCATGCCAAGGCAGCCGATCCGGTCGAAGCGGGCGGGCAACGATTCCAGGGGGACGCCGGTTTCGACCGGCACGTGAAATATCGCACCCATGCTGGCGCGCACGACCTTGGGGTTGTGCGGGTCGACGCTGTCCGGGCTGAGCAGGCAACGAAAGCCGCCGAACCAGGCGAGGCTGCGCAGGATCGTGCCGAGGTTTCCCGGATCCTGGACTTCGTGCAAGTAGATCGTCCGCTCGCCTGCCGCGGGGCCGGCTGCCGGCAGCACGGGCACTACCGCAACCATGCCCTGTGGCGCCTTCGTGTCCGAGATCCGCTTCATCTGCTGATCCGTGACGATGTGGGTCTTGAACGGGCTGTCCCCGCCGGCGCGATCCTGGGTCACGAACAACTCGGATTGCAGCAGCCGGTCATCGCGGCGCGCCGCTTTGTGCAGCTCCAGGAGGAGATGTTCGCCTTCGACGATGAAGTGACCGAGCTGGTCCCGGAACTTCTTGTGCTGCAGTTTCCTGACGTCGTCGAGATTCATGGTTGAACGGAGTCAGTAACCGATGCGGCCGGCGCGGTGTCGCCGAGAATGGAGCGGATGATGGCTTCCGCGGCCTTGATGCCGTCCACGCCCGCCGACAGTATGCCACCCGCGTAGCCGGCCCCTTCTCCGGCCGGGTACAGGCCGCGCACGTTGAGGCTCTGCATCGTCACCTTGTCGCGCGTGACGCGCACCGGCGAGGACGTGCGCGTCTCCACGCCGGTGAGCAAGGCGTCCTCGCCGTCGAATCCGCGGATCTGCTTGCCGAATGCCTGCAATGCCTCGCGAATGGCTTCGATCGCGTACCGGGGCAGCAATGGCGCCAGGTCACCGAGCTTCACGCCAGGCTTGTAGGAGGGCACGACCGAGCCCAGCTCGGTCGAGGGGACGCCACGGATGAAGTCGCCGACCCTCTGGCAAGGTGCGGAGTAATCGCCACCGCCGAGTTCGAAGGCCAGTGACTCCAGCCGCTCCTGCAACTCGATTCCCGCCAGCGGACCGCCGGGGAAGTCGCTGTCCGGCGTGACGCCGACGACGATGCCGGCATTGGCATTGCGCTCCTTGCGGGAGTACTGGCTCATGCCGTTCGTTACGACGCGCCCCACCTCGGAGGTGGCGGCGACCACCGTGCCGCCGGGACACATGCAGAAGCTATAGACTGCGCGGCCGTTGCTGGCGTGATGCACGAGCTTGTAATCGGCGGCGCCAAGCGCCGGGTGCCCGGCATGAGGGCCGAGGCGCGCCTTGTCGATCAGGGACTGCGGATGCTCGATGCGCAAGCCCACGGCAAAGGGCTTTGCCTCGATGAGGACACCGCGGCGGTGGAGCATCCGGACGGTGTCACGGGCGCTGTGGCCCAGCGCGAGCACGACATGCCGGCCGCGCACGACCTCGCCGCTGTCCAGGACCACGCCTTCGACCTGGCCGTCCTCAAGCAACAGGTCGGCGACCCGGCTTTCGAAGCGAACCTCGCCGCCGAGTGCCAGGATCTCCTCGCGCATCGCGGTGACGATGCCTGTCAGGCGAAAGGTGCCGATATGCGGCTTGCTGACGTAGAGGATTTCCGCCGACGCGCCGGCACGGACGAATTCCTGCATCACCTTGCGGCCGTAGAACTTCGGGTCCTTGATCTGGCTGTAGAGCTTGCCGTCGGAAAACAGGCCGGCACCGCCCTCGCCGAACTGCACGTTCGACTCGGGATCCAGCGTGTTCTGCCGCCACAAGGCCCAGGTATCCTGGGTGCGGCGCCGCACTTCGCGTCCGCGCTCCAGCACGATCGGCCTGAACCCCGCCTGCGCCAGGATCAGTGCGGCAAACAGGCCGCAGGGCCCGAATCCGGCGATCACGGGCCGCTCCTGCAGGCCGGCCGGCGCCCGGCCGACGGAGTGATAACTCGTGTCCGGGGCGAGCCCAACCTGGTGATCGTGCGCCAGCCGCCTGAGGATCGCCGGCTCGTTGCGGGCGCGCAGGTCGATGGTGTAGACGAAGACGATCGCGCGCTTCTTCCGGCGCGCGTCGTAGCCGCGGCGGAAGACCTCGAAATCCAGCAGGTCAGCGCCGGCGATGCCCAGTCGCTGCACGATAGCGGTCCGCAGCGCTTCGTCCGTGTGATCGAGGGGCAGCGGCAGCTCGGTGATGCGGATCAAGCCTGGTTCCTGGCCGGTGTCCCCGGCAGAGGCATACAATGGCCCCGGGATTGTAGCGACGTTCGGTGCATTCCCCCTACACCCGACCCGTCCCCACCCGTTCTCGATGGTTGGTCAGCCGTGGCACGATCGAAAAGCAGCAGCCGCTGGCTGCAGGAACATGTCACCGATCCTTACGTCAAGCAGGCGCAAAAGGACGGTTATCGCTCGCGCTCGAGCTACAAGCTGATCGAGTTGAACGAGAAGGACCGGCTGATCCGCCCGGGCATGCTGGTCATGGACCTCGGCGCCGCGCCCGGCGGCTGGTCGCAGGTGGCCAGCAAGCTGGTCGGCGACAAGGGCCGCGTGCTGGCGACGGACATCCTGCCCATGGACCCGCTGCGGAACGTGGACTTCATCCAGGGGGATTTCCGCGAGGAGGCGGTGCTGAACCAGCTTCTGGAGCAGCTGCATGGCGAGCGACCGGACCTGGTCCTCTCGGACATGTCACCTAACATCAGCGGCATCAGCTCCGCCGACCAGGCCTCGTCAATCTACCTGCTGGAGCTCGCGCTGGACATGGCCAGGCGGGTGCTCAAGCCCGGTGGAGCCTTCGTCACCAAGTTGTTCCAGGGCGTGGGTTCGGATGCCTACCTGAAGGGACTGCGCAGCGCGTTCGACAAGGCAGTTATTCGCAAACCGGCGGCGTCGCGATCCCGCTCCAGGGAGGTATACGTGGTCGCCAGGGGCTTCAAGGGTTAGCGGCACCGGGGCTCGCTCACGCGGGATCTTCCTGCCCCAGCGCCGTCGAAAACAACGCCAGCAGCCGACTCCAGGCGCGTTCGGCCTGCGCCTCGTCGTCGTTCTCGGCGATGGCGATCAGGTACTGCGCCTTGATCGTCGCGACCAGCCGGTGCGGGCTGTCGGGCTTGTCGGTGACGAGCCCCCCGCCGTGGAACGATGTCCCCGGGTATTCGATGCGCAAGGCTACCCGATGTTCCGACCTGTTGTTTCCCGCGCCAAGCCGGGCGCGCGGGAACGGGCGGGCTCGCTACTCCCGCGCTCTCCCGCTCGTTCCGAAAACCGACAGTCACTCGCCGGGAGAGCACGGTCGTCTTCGCCCGCCCCTGACGGTTTCTGCCGTGACCAGGCTGCGCCGCGCCGGGCGAGACGAGGGAGACTGCGGGCCCCCTCGGAGTGAGTGTCGGTTTTCCCGAACGAAGAGGGGGCCCACAGGAGCAGGGAGTCTCGCCCGACTGCGCGCCCGCCCGGCCACGGCTCAAACGACGACAGCCGCCGTCCGCGACTCAGGTGTACAAGTGGCACGCCACGCGGTGCGGCTGCCCGGCGTTGCCGACGTCCACGACTGGCGGCGCCACCTGCGAGCACACCGCCATGACCTTCGGGCAGCGCGGGTGGAACGGGCAGCCCGGCGGCGGGTTCATGGGCGAGGGCACGTCGCCCGCCAGCACGATTCGCTTCGACTTGCGCCGCGGATCCGGCACGGGGATCGCCGACAACAGGGCCTCGGTGTACGGGTGCCGCGGCGCCGCGTAGAGGTCGCGGGCCCGCGCCACCTCGACCAGCTTGCCCAGGTACATGACGCCGACCTCGTCGCTGACGTGCTCGACCACCGACAGGTCGTGGCTGATGAACAGGAACGCGATGCCGTGCTCGCGCTGCAGCGCGGCGATCAGGTTCAGCACCTGCGCGCGCACGGACACATCCAGCGCGGAGACCGGCTCGTCGGCGACGATCAGCTTCGGGTTGAGCGCCAGCGCGCGCGCGATGCCGATGCGCTGGCGCTGCCCGCCGGAGAACTCGTGCGGATAGCGGTCCCTGGCGGCCGGCCGCATGCCGACGACCCGCAGCAGTTCCTCGACCCTGTGGTCCCGCTCGGCGCGCGTGCCGATGCGGTGCGCATCGAGCGGCTCGCGGATGGTCTGGGCGACCGTGCGGCGCGGGCTCAGCGAGGCGAACGGGTCCTGGAAGATGACCTGCATGTTGCGGCGCGCGTCGAGCAGTTGCCGCGGGCCGAGCGCGGTCAGCTCCTGGCCGGCCAGGACCACGCTGCCGCCGGTCGGCTTCTGCAGCTGCAGGATGGTGCGGCCCAGCGTGGTCTTGCCGCAGCCGGACTCGCCCACCAGGCCCAGCGTGCGGCCCGCGCCCAGCGTGAAGCTGACGCCGTCCACCGCCTTGACCTCGGCTACCACGCGCCGCAGCAGCCCGCCGCGCACGGGGAAGTACTTCCTCAGGTCGCTGACTTCGAGCAGCGCGGTCACGTTCCTGCACCGTGCGGGTAATGGCAGGCGACGCGCGAGCGGCTGGCGTCGCCGCCGTCGAGTTCGGGGTTCACCTGCCGGCAGCGGTCCTGGCTGCGCGGGCAGCGGTCCGAGTAGCGGCAGCCATCCGGCAGGTGCAGGAGGTCGGGCACCATGCCCGGAATGACGGCGAGGTCCTCCTTCTCGTGGTGGCCGACGCGCGGAATCGATTCCAGCAGGCCGGCGGTGTACGGATGCCGCGGGCCTGCGAACAGCGCATCGATCTCCGCCTTCTCGACGATGCGGCCGCAGTACATGACGAGCGCGCGGCGGCAGGTCTCGGCCACCACCCCCAGGTCGTGCGTGACCAGGATCATCGCCATCCGGAACTCGCGCTGCAGCTTCACGATCTGCTCCAGCACCTGCGCCTGCGTCGTCACGTCCAGCGCGGTGGTCGGCTCGTCGGCCACGATCAGCTTCGGTCCGCAGGACAGCGCCATCGCGATCATCACCCGCTGGCGCATGCCGCCGGAGAGCTGGTGCGGGTGCTCATCTACCCGCGCCGCCGGCGCCGGGATGCCCACCGTGGCCAGCAGCTCGATGGCCGCGGCGCGCGCCTGGCGGCGGCTCAGGCCGCGGTGCCGACGCAGCACGTCGGTCATCTGGCCGCCGACCGTCAGCACGGGATTGAGCGCGGTCATCGGCTCCTGGAAGATCATCGCGACGTCGCGGCCGCGCAGCGCGCGCAACTCCGCCTCGGGCAGGCCGACCAGCTCGCGCCCTGCCAGCCGGATGCTGCCGCCGGCAATGCGCCCCGGCGGGCTGGGGACCAGGCCCAGGATCGCCAGCGCCGTCACGGTCTTGCCGCAACCCGACTCGCCCACGATGCCGAGCGTCTCGTCGGGCAGCACGTCGAAGCTGACCCGGTCCACGGCGCGCACGATGCCGTGCTCCGTGGAGAATTCCACGACCAGGTCGCGCACGCTGAGCAGCGGCCCGCTCACGAGGCCTGCCTCGGGTCGAGCGCGTCCTGCAACGCATCCGCGAACATGTTGAAGGCCATGACCAGGCCGAACATCAACAGCGACGCCGCCAGGAAGTTGTTGAAGAACCCGGCCAGCACCTCGAAGGTGCTCTCGGCGATCATCAGGCCCCAGCTCATGCCTTCCTTCATGCCGAGTCCCAGGAAGCTGAGGATGACCTCGGCCTTGATGGCGGCCACGAAGGTGATCGTGAACTGCACCAGCAGGATGTGCAGCGTGTTGGGCAGGACGTGCCTGAAGATGATGGTCAGGTCGCCCAGGCCGACGGCGCGCGCGGCCTCGATGAACTCCAGGTTCCTGATCTTGATGACCTCGCCGCGCACCAGGCGCGCGGTCGTGACCCAGAACGTCGAGATCATCGCGACGTGCATGGCGTACGGGTTGCCCGCCAGCGCGAAGGCGATCGCCGCGACCAGCAGGTAGAAGGGGATGGAATCCAGCACGCCCATCGCCCAGACGACGACCTCGTCGGTGAAGCGGCCGCTGAAGTACCCGGCCAGCGCGCCCAGCAAAGCGCCCAGCAGCGTGGCCAGCACGGCGACGACCAGGCCGATCTCGAAGGCTGTGCTGACGCTGAACAGGGAGCGCTGGAAGATGTCCTGGCCGATCAGGTTGGTGCCGAACCAGTGCGCGGCCGATGCCGGTTCCCACTTGCCGCCACCCACCTCGCCCCAGCCGCCGCCCCACAGGCCCAGCCACACGCCGGCCGCGGCCGCGAAATAGCCGAGCACGACCGCCAGCGCGACCATGCCGGCGCGGTCGCGCCCGAGCTTCCAGGCCGCCTTCGACCACAGCGTCTGCCGGCGGCCGGCCGCGGGCGTCGCAGTCACCGGCGGGTTTGCGGCGGCGCTCATTCGATGGACACCCGCGGGTCCACGACCCGGTACAGGATGTCGGTGAGCAGCTGGGCGATCACGAACAGGACGGCGGTCAGGCCGACGACGATCTTGAGCACGGGCTGGTCGCCGGTGGTGATGGCGTCGAAGGTCACCTTGCCGATGCCGGGGATGCCGAAGTAGGTCTCCAGCAGCAGCGCGCCGCTGATGACGATCAGCGGTATCGAGAACACGATGCGGGTGATGATCGGGATCAGGCAGTTCCGCAGCACGGTGCGGTACAGCAGCCTCGCCGGCGGCATGCCGAAGGCGCGCGCCGTGCGCACGTGGTCGCGCGTCAGCTCCTCGACGATGACCGAGCGGTAGAAGCGCGTGTTGTAACCCACCGCCACGAACACGGTGGCCAGCGTGGGCACCGTCACGTAGCTCAGGTAGTCGGTGAACGAGTGCACGTTCCAGCCGCGCACCGGGAACAGGTCCAGCCCCAGGTTCGACGACAGCGCCACCTGGAAGGCGATGATCACGATCAGGTAGCTGATGCTCATGCCGACGACGGCCAGGCCCATGATCGCCTTGTCGGGCCAGCGGCTGCGATGGTGCGCGGCGACGAGCGCCAGCAGGATGCCCAGCAGGTTGCCCAGCACGAAGCCCGGCATGATCAGCGCCAGCGACACCGGGATCGTGCGCCCCAGCAGCGCACCGACGCTCTCGCCGGTGGAGTTGGAATGGCCGAAGTCGAGCGTCGCGAGCTGCCGCAGGTACTCGCCGTAGCGCACCAGGAAAGGCCGGTCGTAGCCGAGCTGGTGGCGGATTTCGGCGATCTGGTCCACCGTTGGGTTCTTGCCGAGCAGCTGGTAGGTCTGGTCGGGCCCGAAGTAGACCATCAGCAGGAAACTCACCAGCGTGACGCCGAGGATGAGGGGCACGCCCGAGGCCAGCTTGCGCAGCGAGTACCTGAGGATGTCCATGCTCAGGGCCGCGCCTCGTGCGCGCCGGGCCGCTCGAGGTCCACGTACTTGAGGAAGAACCCGCCGACGATCTCGCGGTCGGGCAGGGCGATGACGCCCTTGTGCCACAGGTGGATGCGCATGCGCGCCAGGCCGGAAGCCGCGGCGCAGTCGTCGATGACCATCTGGTTCATGCGCCGGTACAGCGCCGTGCGCCCGGGCGAGGGCAGCATGACGGCGGCCTGCTCGAACAGGCGGTCGTACTCCGGGTTCGAGTAGTTGGCGTCGTTCGAGCCAGGTGCGCGGTTCGGGCCGTAGAAGAGCTGCAGCGTGTTCTCCGCGTCCGGGTAGTCCAGGCCCCAGCCCTTGACGACCCACGGCAGCTCGCCCTGCTTCCAGGCCTTGCTGAGGTCGCCGAAGGTGGCGAACTGCCTGAGAACCACCTTGTCGGCCGGGTAGCCGATTTCCTCGAGCCAGGCCCGGAACTGCTCGAAGTTCAGCCGGTTGATGACGCCCGCAGTCGTGCCGTAGGTGAGCACAGGGAGGTTGTGCGGCGTCCAGCCGTTGTCCGCCAGCAGGCGCCGCGCGCCCGGCACGTCACGCGTGACGCTGTCGCGCGACAGTCCCGCGTCGAACTCGGGCACCACGGGCAGGATGATGCCGGGGAACACCTCGCCGATGCCGGCGTAGAAACTCTCGTTGCGCGCCTTCCAGTCGAAGGCCTTGACGATGGCGCAGCGCAGCGCATGGTTGCGCCGGTCCTGCTCTGGGTCGGCGCCGTAACCGAAGCCCGGCATGTCGAAGTTGAACGCCTGGAAGACGAACCCGGCCTCCAGGCCCGCATGCATCTGGTAGCGCTGGGCAAGGTCGCGCTGCAGGCGGATCGGGTCCTTCGCTTCCAGGATGAGGTCCACCTGCTCGTTCGGCACCGTGATGTACTGGATTTCGTCGCCCTTGGTGAAGGAACTCCAGCGCGACGACGACTCGCCGATGAAGTGGATCTCGATGCGGTCCACGAAGGGCGGCGAACGGCCCGCGATGCGCTCGAGGCCGTACTGCGACTGCGTGGCGGGGTCATAGCCCTCGGCGGCCAGGTCCACCGGCTCCTGCCGGTAGCCGGGGTTGCGGTCCATGACGATGCGCGCGGTGTCGTACGAGACGACCCGGAACGGGCCGGAGCCGACCGGGCGGATGGCGAACTCGCGCCCGTAGTGCTCGACCGCCTCGCGGGGCACCACCGCCGCGTATCCCTGCGCCAGCGTGTCGAGCAACTGCGGATAGGGTCGGGCCAGGACGATTTGCAGGGTATGGTCATCGAGGGCGCGCAGTCCCGCCGCCTCTGCGGCATAGTCGGAGCCGGCGGCCTTCCACTCCTCCAGGCCGGCGATGCGGCCCTGCCACAGCCAGGCGCCCTGGGCGCGGGTGGCCGGGTCGAAGTGCCGCTTGATCGAATAGACGACGTCAGCCGCCACCAGCTCGCGGCCCCGGCCGCCCGGGAAGGCCGGGTCGTCGATGAACCGCACGTCCTGCTTGAGGCGGATCGTGTAAGTGAGGCCGTCGGCCGAGATCTCGGGCCAGCCGGCGGCGAGGTTGGGCTTCAGTTCGTAGGGGCGGGCCAGGTACTTGTAGGCGTACAGCGTGTCGTACGCGTTGATCATGATGTGGTTGGCGTAGATGTTCGCCGCCTGTACCGGGTCCAGGCTCGAGGGGGACTCGTCCAGTCCGTGCCGGTAGACCCTGGCGGGCGGCGGCCCGGCCGCCGAGGCCCCGTCCCGGGCCGGGCCGCGTTCGCCGCACGCGGTCGCCGCCAGCAGCACCACGACGGCAAGCGCGGATTGCGCGACGCACCGCCACGGGTGGACTCTCGGGGTCGTTCCTGACATCGCGCCCGATGTTACCGTTCGGCTCGTCCTCGTGTCTGCCTCCCGATCGTTGCATCATGGGCGGTGAATCCGGGACCCACGAAATGCCTGACTCGATGCGCGGCGGAAAGATAGGGGTGGCACTGGGCAGCGGCTCGGCGCGGGGCTGGGCGCACCTCGGCGTGCTGCACGCGCTCGAGGAACGCGGCATCCGGCCGGAGATCGTGACCGGCGCGTCGGTGGGTGCGCTGGTCGCGGCCGCCCATGCCAGCAACCAGGTGCAGAAACTCGAGGACTGGGTGCGCACGCTGACGCGCGTCGACGTCTGGCGGCTGCTGGATGCGACCTTCCGCGGCGGCGGCATGATGCGCGGCAACCGGCTCATGCATGCCATCGGCGAGCGCATCGAGGACCGCAACATTGAGGACCTGCCCGTCAAGTTCGGGGCGGTGGCGGCCGACCTCGATACCGGCGAGGAGATCTGGCTCAAGAGCGGCTCGATGCTGGCGGCCGTGCGCGCCTCGAGCGGCATGCCGGGGCTGTTCACGCCCATGTGGCACCAGGACCGCTGGATGATAGACGGCGGTGTCGTCAACCCGGTGCCGATCAGCCTGTGCCGGGCGCTCGGCGCCGACTACGTCATTGCGGTCAACCTGAACGTGCCGGTGAACCGGCGCTGGCAAGCCCGGCGGCGTGCGGCAGCGGATCAGGCGCGCAAGGAGTCAGGGCAGGCCGAGGAATCCGCT
This sequence comes from uncultured Gammaproteobacteria bacterium, assembly GCA_963709275.1. Classification (GTDB taxonomy): domain Bacteria; phylum Pseudomonadota; class Gammaproteobacteria; order Steroidobacterales; family XN24; genus XN24. Next base: position 3,501 of record CAVPVZ010000007.1, on the reverse strand, counting down.
GGCGGCAACTGGGCCATCCTCGAGAAGTGGAACGAGTTGATGAGCGGGCTCGTGGACACCTTCAAGGGCGACAACGAGGGTCCGGGGCTGTTCGAGGTGATGGCCAGTTCGACCCACATCATGCAGGATCACATCGCGCGCAGCCGCATGGCGGGCGACCCGCCGAACCTGAGCATCAGCCCCGATCTTGGGCACTTCCAGCTGATGGACTTTCACCGTGCCGATGAAGCGATGGAAATTGGCAAGGCCGCCGCGGGAGCGGTCGCCGCCCAACTCGACGCGTTGGCGGCCGACCGCGAGTCATTCGTGACTGAAGCAACCAGACGCTAAGTGGTGCCCCGCACGGAACGTACGCACCCGCTCCGGTCAAAATGGTGCAAGGTGGGCCAATGCCGGCCCGTGAGCTAGGGAGCAGAGTGATGAGAATCATGACGATAGCGCTATTGACGGCGTGCCTGGCGGTGGTGCCTTTCGCGGAAGCCAGCGACAACCAGAAGGGCGGGAAGTCACAGGGTGAGCCGCGCGGTCAGACGGTCTCGGGCTGTAACCACCAGGCCAACGACGTCGGCGTCAAGGGCAAGGAGCGCAAGGACTTCGTCGAGCGCTGCATCGCGCGCGGCGGGGACAAGTGGCGCGCCGAGGACCTGAACCGCAACTGCCGCGAGCGCGCCGAGCGACAGGGCATGAAAGGCGAGGCCAGGGAAGAGTTCATTCACCGCTGCCGCGGCTACCGCGACGATGCGCGGGATGAAGCGGGATTCGGTGGCAGGTTGCGCGAGTGCGTGAGCGCCGCCGGACGGGCGGGCGGAACGCGGGAGCAGCGCCGCCAGTACGTGGATGGCTGCATGAACCGGGCGGCGCCGGGAAAGACGGTGCCGAAGGCCGGCGACGACCGCCATCCGGACCGTTCAGTCCTCGATGACAAGGATCATCGTGAGCCGAATAAGCGGCGCGACGACGACGTCGTCAAGCACCCGGATTGAATTCAGGAGGGCGGCCCGGGACGAGTGCCGCCCTGCGGCCGGTCATTGCGTGTCCTGCACCTCGCCGGGCGCAGGACCGCGTTCGAGGTAGTCCACCGCGACGCTCAGCATCGCCTTGAGGCCGACCACCAGCGCATCCTCGTCCATGTAGAACAGCGGAGAATGGTTGGACGGGGCGGTGACGACGCTGGTGCCAGGCGGCGTCACGCCGACCCAGAAGAACAGGCTCGGCACGCGCTGTGCGTAGACTGAAAAATCCTCGGCGACGGTCTTGAGTCCGATCGCCCGTACCTTGCCCGGGGCAGCCCGTTCCAAAGCCGGGACCATCCGCCGGGTCAGCGCCACGTCGTTGATCACCGCGGGTGTCGGGGTGTCGCCCCAGGCGATCTCGGCGCTCGCGCCGCCGGCCCTGGCAATGTGCTCGGCCGTTGCGGCAATGCGCGCCATCACTTGCGCGCGAACCTCCGGCCGGAAGGTACGGAAGGTGCCTAGCATTTCCACCTCGTCCGGGATGATGTTGTGGCGGATGCCGCCCTGGATGGAGCCGATCGTGACGATCGCCGGAATCTCGGTGATATCGAGCTGGCGGCTGACGATGGTCTGCAGGCCGTTGATGATCTGCGCCGCGATGACGATCGGATCCACGCCGTCCCACGGCTGCGCGCCATGGGACTGCTTGCCCTTGACGACGATCCTGAAGAAGTCGGAACTGGCCATGAACGGCCCGGGCCGGTAGCCGACCATGCCGGTCTGCAGGCCGGAATGCAGATGCAGGCCAAAGGCGGCTTCGGGTTGCACGATGTCGAACAGACCCTCGGCCAGCATCAGCGAGGCGCCGCCTTGCTCGCCCTCGGGCGCGCCTTCCTCCGCGGGCTGGAAGATGAACAGCACTGTGCCTGGCAGCTCGTCACGGTTGGTCGCCAGGACCTCGGCCGCCGCCATCAGGATCGCTGTATGGCCGTCGTGCCCGCAGGCATGCATGACGCCGGTCTGCTGGCCCCGGTATTCCGTCGTGACCGTGGAGCGGAATGGCAGGTCCACCTGTTCGGTCACCGGCAGCGCGTCCATGTCGGCCCGCAGCGCGATGACCGGCCCGGGGCGACCGCCACGCAGCACGGCCGCGACGCCCGTGTGGGCGATGCCCGTGTGCACCTCGAGCCCGAGGGATTCGAGGTGCGCGGCAATGATCTTCGAGGTACGGAATTCGCGGTTGCCGAGTTCCGGGTGTCTGTGGAAGTCGCGGCGCCATTCGATCAGCCTGGGCTCGATGGCACGCGCCTGTGCGTCGAGGTCCGGCGTCGAAACGCCGCCCTGGGCGGCGGCGGCAAGACAGAAGAGCAGCATGGCAGCAGCCCGGTGGGCTCGGTTCACGGAATTCCCCCTTGCCCGGGCAGGTGGCCCGGGCGCGGGGCGCAGCATAGCCAACGCCTGGCGGGGCCGTCGAGTCCAGTCCTCAGGGCTCCTGCACCTGCACGTCCGGGTCACGCTGCCGGCGAACATCGCCCCGGCCCGGGTCGTCGGCCCGGTCAACGGAACGTGCCTGGCGCCGCTCGTCGCGCCGCTCGTCCTGCCGGTCGGCCGGCGATCGTCGCGCCGTTCCTCACGCCGCTCGGCGGGCTGGTCCTGCTGCTGGTCCTGCCGCTGCCCATCGCGCCGCTCCTCACGGCGGTCGTCGCGGCGGTCGTCGCGGTCATTGTCACGGCGGTCGTGCCGCGGGTCGTCGCGGCGGTCATGCCGGCGGTCGTCCCGCTGCGGGCCGCGCGGGTCGTAGCGATGGTCGTGGCGCGCGCCGTAGCCGTACCAGAAGCTGTAGCTGGGCACGTAGACGAAGCTGCCCCGGTAGCGATGGTCGCGCCCGTCATAGGCGTAGCGCTGCAGCGCCTGATCGACGCGCTGCATGGCATGGCGCAGCTGACGCAGGCCGGCCGGCTGGCGACCGTAGCCGTCGTAGCCACGCGAGTCGTACAGGCGCCGGGCCAGGGCGTCCTCGCGCTGCTCGACGCGCCTGAACGCGGCCGCCAGCTTTGAGTACGCGGCGCGCCGCTCCGCCAGGTACCGGAAGTCGTGCGTGGCACGCGCTAGGTCGCGTGCGCGGGACCGCAGGTCGGAACGGTAGGAATTGAAGCGCAGGTCGTGGTAAAGCCGCTGCGCCGCGTCGTCCAGGTGGCGTGCCTGCACCGCAACGTCGCGACCGCCCCAGGCCGGGGCGTAGGCGATGGGGTGCGCGGCCATGGCAGGCAGCGAGGCGAGAATCAGCCCGATAGCCAGGATCATCTTCATGGTCGCGTCTCCCCTTGTGGATCAGACACGGCCCGACTATGTGGGCAGGCGCCTGAACGCCGCTTGAACCTCCGGTGAACGGTTGCTGAAGGGCGACTGCGTTTCTGGAAGATACATCTGCGTTCAGCAGCAGGGCCATGCCTCCGGGTGCCAGCGTGCTGCCGGCATACTGCCACGGCGGGAGCCGCCGCCTTTGGTGGTCCCGGCGGTTCCTGCGACAATGCGCGCGCGCCGCAGA
>CAVPVZ010000006.1:0-694773 GCA_963709275.1 uncultured Gammaproteobacteria bacterium | reverse complement strand
CGTTGCCGGATGGTTGTTTGCCTATTATCTGGCGACCGGCAGCCTGCGATGAGCAAGTCCTGATGCTGGATGCAGGCTTGCCTTCGGCTATCTCGCCCTTCGCCCCGCGGCACAGGATGCGCTCGGGATGCCATCATCTGGGAATGGACTAAAGGAAGTGACCCAGCATGACCATTAGCGCACATGAGGCCCTTGGGCTGATTTCTGGTGCTTTTCTTGCAGCAGGGTGCATTCCGCTCTCGTCCGACTGGACCTATGTATGGGAACGAGCGAAAGCGGATGACCACGTTCTAGCGACTTGGCTCGGGTACGCTCATCTTCGTTCGGTGCCCCCCGTTGAGCTGTTTGGTCGCGTCCTGTCTACGCCACCGCATGATGAAATCGACCATGAGCTGATTCGACGTGTTCGACGCATCCGCATCGCTACTGTGCTGGCCGGAATTGGCGCGGTTGGAGGAGCCGTTGGAATCGTGATTGAAATCCTCTTCTTCAGGCCCGGATCAATTTTCTGAAGGGGGCCGCCAAGGCAACCCGTTGTCGGCACCGAGTGGATCAGCACATGCCAACGTACCGCTCAAGGTAACTCGAGGTTTCCGACGTTGAACCAGAACCTAGGGACTTTTTCGACGGAACAGATTCTCGTGTTGTTCTTCGGTGTATGGGCCGGGCTCGCCCTGCTCGGAAGGATCATACTGCATCGGCCTGCAAGAGCTCGCCAAAAGCGACGTGTCTGGGCGTTATTCAATCTCGCATCAAGCCTGGTCTTCGTCGGGTTCACGTGGGCCATGGGTTTTCCCGCTCTTGCGGTCGTCTTGGCCCTTATCTCTTGTGCTGTGATTGCGATCTACAACTGGAAGATGGTCTGGTTCTGCGACGAATGTGGCGGCCTCGCGCTCGATCGGCCGTTCCATCCGCGCCCGGAGACATGCCCCCGATGCGGCGCCAGGCAGCCGGGGGCATCGTAATGAAGCGGGTGTTCCGATCTACGTGGCGATGGTGAAGCAAAAGGCGCAGTGGGCTTTGCAGGCGCTGCCTGGAAGATTCGCCGATGCGGCTACTAGTGGAGCCGGTAAAGCGATGCTTCTTGCAACGGTGCTGCTGGCTGGGCTGGTTCTTGTGAACCACGACCTGAATCGGGCTTTGATGGCGGGAGGGATTCTCTACGCCATCTTGTTAACGTCGCTCGTTGTGCGGCGCGGCCCCGGAGCGAAAAGTTCAAGTGACCTCGATTAGCCCACTGCGCCTGGCCGTAGCACTCGCCGCCGCGTTGGTCAGCTCACTGTTCGCCGGGGCCTTGGTCGCGGTCCTCTTGTCTCCAGCAACCTGGGCGCAAGCGGCAGCGTTCTACGTAGCCAGATGGCCATTCTGGCTCCTGCTATACATCGCCATTTTTCTTCTCTTGCTGCTAAGGGAGAAAATTGAGCGTTAGAGGCCACCGGAACTTTGGCGGACGGCAGAATTGAGCCCTCGATCAGCCATTTCTGACCGGTGCAAACCGGTGCGAATTCCGGCGTAAATCACCGCGACAGCAGCTCGATGTAGGGCTGGTAGCTGTAGCTGCGGTTCTTCTTCTGCCCGGTCATTTCCGTCACGATGCCCAGATCTTCCAGTACCTTCACGGCGGCAGTGGCGGTCGGAAAGGTGGTTGCCAGTTTTTGCCGCACCCGCTCGATCGTGAAGCGCGGCATCATGGGCAGAAACTCGAACAGCCGGTAGCTGGCGGGGCCAGCCCTGGGTGCTTCGAGCAGGCGGCGCCGATCCGCCGCGATCAGGCTGGCAATCGCGATGATACTGCGTTCCGCATCGCTGGCGGCCGTCGCCACGCCTTCAAGGAAGAACGCGACCCAGGATTCCCAGTCGCCTTCGGTGCGGATGATCGACAGGCGCCGGTAATACTCGCCCTGATGCTGCTTGAGGTAACCGCTCAGGTACATCAGCGGCTCGGGCAACAGGCGCCAGTGTTCGAGCAGCGCTGCGATCAGCAGGCGCCCAATGCGGCCATTGCCGTCGAGGAAGGGGTGGATGGTTTCGAACTGGGCGTGTGCCAGCGCAATCCTGACCAGCGGCGGGAGCGCGCCTGCCTCATCGTGAATGAATTGCTCCAGGTCGCCCAGCAGATCCGCCACCCGGTCGGCCGGCGGCGGCACGAAAGCCGCGTTGCCCGGACGGGTGCCGCCGATCCAGTTCTGGGAACGGCGCAGTTCCCCGGGCTGCGTGCCGGCACCGCGCACCCCGTCCAGCAGGCACGATGAGCCTCACACAGCAGGCGCACGCTGATGGGCAACCCATTGGGGTCGCGCAGGTTGTCCTGTACCAGCCGGAACGCGCGCAGATAGTTGGTGACTTCCTCGACATCGTCCGTGTTGCTGACGGCGAATCCGGCTTCCTCGTCGAGCAGGTCGGTCAAGGTGGCCTGGGTGCCTTCGATTTGCGAGGTCAGCAGCGCCTCCTTGCGGATGGCGCTGTACAGCAGCCAGTCCACCGACGGCACCAGCCCCGACACCCCGGAAAGGCGGGCGAGCGCCAGCTCGGCCTGATGATTCAGGTCGGCATACACCTCAGGTGCAAGCGGCGGCTCGTCGGGCGGCAGCGGATGTGGAACGAAGGCCTGGACCGCTTCGCCCAGCGTGGTCGAGACGGCGTAAGTGCCCGTAATTCGCTTCATGGTAAAGAGATGCTTTAATTGATCGCTCGTGAATTAAAGCATTCTTTAATACAGGACGCCAGCGTTAAAGCAGCCCTGCCTTAGCCGGAGACCGGAGTCCCGCCGGCCTTTTCCTGCGCGACGCGGGCCGAATTCAATACCTCGGCCAGTCCCGCCACGGCGCCGCCGATGTTGCTCAGCTCAGCCGGCAGGATCAGCGTGTTGTTGGTCTTGGCGAGATTGCCGAATTCGCGCACGTACTGCTCGGCGATCCGCAGGCTGACCGCCTCCCGGCCGCCGGGGATGTTGATCGCCGTGGCAATACGCTCGATGCCGAGTGCCGTGGCTTCGGCGAGCATCTGGATCTCGCGCGCCTTGCCCTCGGCCTCGTTGATCTGCTTCTGTTTCTGCGCTTCAGAGAGGTTGATGATCTGGATTTTCTCGCCTTCCGAGACGTTGATCTGCTCCTGGCGCAGGCCCTCGGAGCGGGCCACGACCGCGCGGCGCTCGCGCTCTGCGCGCATCTGCTGTTCGAGGGCGTCGGTGATCGTGCTCGGCACGACGATATCGGCGATCTCGTAGCGCAGCACCTTGACGCCCCAGGGGTTGGCCGCCTCGTCCAGCGCCTTGACGACCTCCTCGTTGATCTTGGCCCGTTCCTCGAAAGTCTTGTCGAGTTCGATCTGGCCGACCACCGAGCGCAGCGTGGTTTGCGCCAGGCTGGCGGTGGCGAACTGGTAATTGGCGATGCCGTAACTGGCGGCGTGCGGGTCCACGACCTGCAGGTAAAGCACGCCATCCACCGACACGCTGATGTTGTCGCGCGTTATGCACTGCTGTTGCGGCACGTCGATCGCCTCTTCCTTGAGCGTCTGCTTGTAAGCCACACGATCAATGAACGGGATCAGGATGTGAAAGCCGGCATCCAGCGTGCGCGCGTAGCGCCCGAGGCGCTCGACGATATAGGCCGAGCGCTGCGGCACGATCTGTGCCGTCTTGAACAACGCGACGACGATGATCGCGAGGACGACGATCGAGACCACGGTCATGAGGTTGAGGCTGTCCATGTCAATGCTCCCTGAAAAATTGGCCTCGGCTAAGCGGCCGGGCGCTCGCTGCTGACGTTCAGGACGAGCCCGTGTCGTCCGGTGATCCAGAGTCTCTGCCCGGCGGTGACCGGCTCCTTGCATTCGGCGTTCCAGCGGGCACCGCGATAGGTGACGACGCCGACGCCATCGACGAAGTCCTCCTGCGCGACCACGCTGGTCCCCGGTACCAGTACCTCGATCCCGTCGCTCGCATGCTCGGACTTGCCGCGGAACCAGGTCTTCACGCGCTTGCGCGCGACCAGCAGGAGGCCCACCGCGAGGACGCCGAACAACAGGATCTGCATGTTGAGCGACAGGCCGATACCCAGCCACAGGGCGATGGCGATGAGCAGGGCGGCAATGCCGAAGAACACCAGGATGACGCCCGGGAAGGCAAACTCGGTGAGGATCAGGACTACCCCGAGCAAGGCCCAGACGGCCGGCGGCGAAATGCTGAAATCGATGGTCATGCGGAAATCTCGCCAGGCCCTGTGCGGGGCGACGGGTGCAGTTTAAGCCCACAGCGCCTCGCGGGGTACCTGGCGAATACCTAACCGGCAGGCATCCCGGGTCGCCAGCCCCCGCGCCGCGCGGTTATGCTTCGGCGCTATGCTGCAAGGCCTCGCGCTGATCTTCCTCTGCCAGCTCGCGGGCGAGACCCTGGTCCGCCTGCTGGGCGTGCCGGTGCCCGGGCCGGTGGCGGGGATGGTGATCCTGCTGGCCGGGCTGGTGCTCGCCGGCGGGCCCGGCGAGTCGCTGCGCCGCGCCGGCACGGGGCTGCTCGGCTACCTCACGCTGTTCTTCGTCCCGGCCGGCGTCGGGCTGGTGACGCACGGGCCGCGGCTTGCGGCCGACTGGCTGCCGATCCTGGTCGCGATCGTGGTCAGCACGCTGGCCACCATGCTGCTGGTCGGCTGGCTGGTGGAACGCCGCGCGCCGGCCGAGCCGGACGCCGAGGCAGGTGGCGATGCCTGAGTTCGGCGACATCTGGGTCTATCTCGCGGCGGCGCCGCTGCTGTGGCTGACGCTGACGCTGGTCGCGTACCTCGGCGGGGTGTGGCTGAATCGCAAGCTCAAGGGCAACCCGCTGGTGCACCCGGTGCTGGTGGCGATGCTGGTGCTGATCAGCCTGCTGCTGCTGACCGGCACCTCCTACGACACCTACTTCGAGGGCGCGCAGTTCATCCACTTCCTGCTCGGCCCGGCGACCGTGGCCCTCGCGATTCCGCTGTACGACAACCTGCGCCAGGTGCGCGAACTGCTCTGGCCGCTGCTCCTGGCCTGCGTGACCGGCGTGACCGTGGCGGTGGGCAGCGCCGTCGGCGTGGCCTGGCTGCTCGGGGCGCGCGGCGAGACCCTGCTGTCGCTGGCGCCGAAGTCGGTGACGACGCCGATCGCCATGGGCATCGCCGAGCAGATTGGCGGATTGCCCTCGCTGGCCGCCGGCATCGTGCTGGTGACCGGCGCCGTCGGCGCGGTGGCCGCGGGTCCGCTGTTCCGCCTCGCGGGCATCCACGACCAGCGCGCCCAGGGCTTCGCGCTCGGGATCGCGGCGCACGGCTTCGGCACCGCGCATGCGCTGACCATCGGCCTGCGGGCCGGGGCCTTCGCCGGGCTCGGGCTCGGCCTCGCCGGGTTGCTGACGGCTTTTGCGCTGCCGCTTATCGTGGCGCTGCTGGGGGTGTAGGAATCATGTCGGGCACGACGCAGAGGCGGAAACATCCGGAGCGGATTTACTCCATGCTGCTTTTTGCCGGCGCGTTCGTCGTGTTGTCCGTCGCGGTCTCCATGCACGGCTGGCTACCTGCAGGACACGGGCCGGGCACTGCGATGTTCTTCGTCGTCTTCGCGCTGTTCACCATTTCCATGGGGTTCAATCATCCGCGCGCCGGCTATGTCTCTTTCGACCGCATCGCGCAGGTGGCGTCGATCCTCATCCTCGGCCCGGTCGCCGCGGCCTGGCTGAATGGCCTCGCCTCGCTGCTCTATCCGTGGCATCGGCTGCGCCGCGGGCGTCCCGTGCAGGAGGTGCTCACGGCGTCGCTGCACAACAGCGGGTTGATGAGCCTCATGGTGCTGGGCACCGGGCTCGCCTATGCGCAGCTCGGCGGGCCGGTGCCGCTGTCATCCCTGGGCGTGCCCGAGCTGGCGCTGCTGTTGATGATGCTGGTCGGCGATGCAGACCGTGAATGAACTCGGCATGCGTGTCTTCATCGCCCTGCGCGACGGCCGCTGGCCGCGCGACTTCGACGTGTTCGCCTTCATCGTCGAGTCCGGCGCCGGCCTGGGCGGCATCCTGGTGGCGATCATTTTCAACCGCATGGAGCTCGCCGTGGTGGCCCTGCTGCTTGCCGTGCTGAGCCTGGGCATGCTGACGCTCACCCAGCTGGCGCGGCTGCGTTCCGGCCTCGAGACGATCGTGGCGGAGCGGACGCGCAGCCTGCGCGAGAAGAGCCTGGAGCTGGAGCGGCTCGCCACGCACGATCCGCTGACCGGGCTGCGCAATCGCCGCTCCGCGGACGAATACCTCGTCGAGCGCATCGCCGAGTTCGAGCGCTACGGCGGCGAGTTCTCAGTGGCCATCGTCGACCTCGACCATTTCAAGCGCATCAACGACGACTTTTCCCACGTCGACGGGGATCGCGTCCTCGAAGCGGTTGCCGGGCGCATGGCGGCGTCCGCGCGCGGCACGGACCTGGTGGCCCGTTTTGGCGGCGAGGAATTCCTGCTCGGCTTCCCCGCCACCGAACTCGCGGATGCGGCGGAGGCCTGCGAGAAGATCCGCCTCGAGGTGGCCGCCATGACCTGGCCAGGCATGCCGGCAGACCTGCGTGTCACCCTGAGTGCCGGCGTGGCGATGATGCGCCCCGGCCTGGGCCGGCGCGGCTTGCTCAGCGAGGCCGACCATGCCCTGCACGACGCCAAGGCGACCGGGAGGAATCGGGTCGTAGCGGCGACAGCGGCAACACCGCAAGGACCTCGCAACCTAGCGGTAACCGCGCGCCTGCAGCGAGAACAGCCGCGCGTAGATGCCCGTCGAGCGCGATCAGCTCGTCATGGCTGCCGCGCTCGATGATGCGGCCGTCCTCGATCACCACGATCTGGTCGGCCATGCGCACGGTCGAGAAGCGGTGCGAGATCAGGATCGCGATGCGGTCCGTGCGTCAGCTGGCGGAAGTGCTCGAAGACCGTGGCTTCGGCGGCGGCGTCCATCGCCGCGGTCGGCTCGTCGAGCACCAGGATGTCGGCGTCCGAGCGCATGAAGGCGCGCGACAGCGCGATCTTCTGCCACTGGCCGCCGGACAGCTCGCGGCCGTCCTTGAACCACTTGCCGAGCTGCGTCTCGTAGCCGCCCGGCAGGGTCTCGATGAAGGGCGCGGCCATGCCCTGGTCGGCGGCCTCGCTGCCAGCGCGCCGCGTCCTCGAAGTGCAGCGACGTCGCCGGCGCCGATGTTCTCGCCCACCGTGAGCTGGTAGCGGGCGAAGTCCTGGAAGATCACGCCGATGCGCTGCCGCAGCGCGGCCGGCGTCCCACTCGTCGCAGGTCCAGGCCGTCGAGCAGGATGCGGCCCGCGGTCGGGCGTATAGAGCCGCGGTCAGCAGCTTGATCAGCGTGGTCTTGCCGGAGCCGTTCTCGCCGACCAGCGCCAGCGATTCGCCCGGGCGCGATGTGCAGGTCGATGTCCTGCAGCGCCGGCGTCTCGCGCGCCGGGATAGGTGAAGGAGACGTGCTCGAAGCGGATGCCGTCGGCCGGGATCGGGGCCGCGCGCCGCTCGCCCGATGCGCTGCGGCACCGGCGTCTCGAGGTACTCGTACAGCGTCGACAGGTAGAGGTTGTCCTCGTACATGCCGCCGATGGCGGACAGGATCGCGGACACCGCCGACTGGCCCTGGCGGAACAGCATCAGGTACATGGTCATCTGGCCCAGCGTGATGCGCCCGGCGACGGTGGTCGAGCGCGATCCAGGCGTAGGCGCCGTAGAGCGTCACCGTGCCGATCAGCCCGAGCACGAAGCCCCAGCCGTCGCGGCGCAGCGTCAGCGTTGCGGTCCTCGCGATACAGCTTGCGGAAGATCTCGCGGTAGCGCTCCAGCAGCAGCGGGCCGAGACCGAACAGCTTGCACTTCCTTGGCGTGGTCCTCGCGCGCCAGCACGGTCTCGAGGTAGATCTGCATGCGCGTTTCCGGCGAGCGCCAGCGGAACAGGCGGAAGGCGTCGCCGGAGAACTTGGCCTCGGCGAGGAAGGAGGGCAGGCCGGCGAGCACCAGCACCAGCACCGCCCAGCGGCGAGAACTGCGCCAGCAGCACGCCGTAGCTGACCAGCGAGATCGCGTTCTGCACCAGGCCGAAGGTGCGCGTCACCAGCGACAGCGGCCGGCTCGAGGCCTCGCGGCGCGCGCGCGTCAGCTTGTCGTAGAACTCGGAGTCCTCGAACTGCGCCAGGTCGAGCGTCAGCGCCTTCTCGAGGATCATCACGTTGACGCGCTGGCCGAGCTGGGCGCGCAGCAGCGACTGGCAGGCGGACAATGCCGCGCTGCGCGCCGGCCAGCGCGCCGACCAGCACGCCTTCCACCGCCACCAGCACCGATACACCGGCTGCGCCTCCAGCACGCCGGTCTCACGGTACACGCCGGCGGCGGCGACCACCGCGTCGACGATCAGCGCGCCGACCCAGGCGATCGCGGCGGGCAGCACGCCGGCCACCAGCGTGAGCACGGCCAGCACCACCGTCAGCGCGCGGCTGGTGCTCCACACCAGTTCCAGGGCGCGCCGGCTGTAGCGGAACACGGCGAGGAATTCGCGCGGGTTGCCTGGCACCGCTGCATCGGCGCGGTGCGCGCTATGGTGAGATCCGGCCTTCAAGGTCTAGCGCGAGGGCAGGGTGCGGGCGCCGCCGTTGAGCGGCAGGCGATCGAGCCAGTTGCCGAACACGCGCTCGGCGAGGCGGCGCGTGGGCGGGAGGAATTCCTGCGTGTCCGCGAGAATCTTTTCCGGCGTGTGGCCGAGCCCGGAGTCGCGCAGTTCGGCCAGGTAGCTCGGCGAGTTCATCCAGCGCCGGATCAGGCCCTCGTCCAGCTCGAGATGGAACTGGAATCCCCAGGCCGTGTCCTGGTAGCTCATGGCCTGGCCGGGGCAGGCGTCGCTTTCGGCCAGGTGCTTCGCGCCGGCGGGAATGTCGAAACCGTAGCCGTGCCACTGGAACACCGGGTGCTCGTCGTCCAGCGGGTGCAGTACCGGGTCGGCCTGCGCGTCCGGCAGCCGCGGCCGCACCGGGTACCAGCCGATCTCGGGACTGCGGGCCGGGGCGACGCGCGCGCCGAGCACATGCGCCAGCAGCTGGGCGCCGAGACAGATGCCGAGGATCGGGATGCCGCGCTCCAGCGCCTGTTCGATCAGCGCGCACTCGACCTTCAGGTGGGGGTGCTTGTCGTTCTCGCCCACGTTCATCGGTCCGCCCAGCACCACCAGCGCCTGGTAGCGGTCGAGCGAGGGCTCGGCGTCGGGGTGGCGGTGGAAGTTGACGTAGCGGATACGGTGGCCGCGGGCGCGGATCATCGGGTCGAGCAACCCGAGCGGCTCCGCGGCGACGTGCTTGAGCACCATGATCCTGGACATGGCGCGGATTCTACTCGGTCGGGTCGCCCACGGCGCGCGACCCCTCGGTGCCGATGATGCGCCAGTCGTAGTCGACGCCGATCTGCAGGCCGAAGAAACGCAGCGTCTCCCAGCGCGCCTCGCCCGGCGGCACGTTCACGCGGTGGGTGAATTCCTTGCGATCGATGATGGTGCCGTCGTCCACGCGCGCCACTCTCTCCGAGTAGATGGCGATGAGCGTCCAGTCCGTATTGTTATTGCGCACCAGGAAGTCCTCGGTATTGTCGCGCATGCGCGTATCGAGGATTTCCACTTCTTCCACGGCGACGGCGTTGCGTTGCGTTTCCGGACCGCGTTCGGTTTCCCATGCCCAGGCCAGCATCAGGGCCACCACCACCGAGACGCCGGTGAGCATCCTGATGCCGGCCTTTCTCGAGACGAAGAACGCGGCGACGACCATGGCGAGCAGGATGGCGAGAATGACTGGCACGGTGAGTGAACTCCTTGTGCGGCAATGCAGAAGACTTCGCCATACTCTGCCCGATGGATGCCCGGCTTCCAAGCGCGGTCCGGGCGCGCAGGGCGCTTCCTTCCCGTAGAATACGGGCTCTTTTGCGCCAATGAGCCGTGAATCGTGACGAGCACGCCCGGTCCCGACGCCGATCAGGACGAGAATCCGAGCCGCATTACGCGCTTCCTGCGCGTGGTCGAATGGCTGGGCAACGCGCTGCCGCACCCGGTCACGCTGTTCGCCCTGTTCGCGCTCAGCGTGGTGCTGTTCAGCGGCCTGATGGGGTGGCTCGGCGTGGCGGTGCCGGATCCGCGCCCGGAGGGCGCTGCGGGCCGCGCCGCCGACGGCATGATCCGCGTGGTCAGCCTGATGAACGCCGAAGGCCTGCGGCGCATCGTGCAGAACCTGGTCACCAACTTCACCAGCTTCGTGCCGCTGGGCACGGTGCTGGTGGCGATGCTCGGCGTCGGCGTGGCGGAGCGCTCGGGCCTGCTCACCGCGGTGGTGCGCGCCATGGTGCTCAGGGCCAGCCCGCGCATGGTCACCATCACCATCGTGTTCGCCGCCGTCCTCTCGAACACCGCCTCCGAGATGGGCTACGTGGTGCTCGTGCCGCTGGCGGCGATGGTGTACTACTCCCTCGGCCGCCATCCGCTCGCCGGGCTGGCCGCCGCATTCGCCGGCGTCTCCGGTGGCTACAGCGCCAACCTGCTGGTCGGGACCGTCGATCCGCTGCTCGCCGGCATCACCCAGGAGGCGGCCCGGCTCATCGCGCCGGACTACCTGGTCGACGCCACGGCCAACTGGTTCTTCATGATGGGCAGCACCTTCCTGGTGGTCACGGTGGTCAGCTTCATCAGCCTGAAGATCGTCGAGCCGGCGCTCGGTCCTTACGACCGCAGCCAGGCGAAGCTGGTGGCGGACGACGAGCACCGCATGGACGGGCTGTCCGACCAGGAGCGTCGCGGCCTGCGTTATGCCGGCATCGCCGCGCTGCTGATGATCGGCCTCATCGCGCTGCTGGTGGTGCCGGAGGGCGCGGTGCTGCGCAACCCCGAGACCGGCGCCATCAAGGGCTCGCCCTTCCTGCGCGGCTTCGTCGCCCTGATCTTCGTCTTCTTCCTCGTGCCCGGCATCACCTACGGCGCCGTGGTGGGCACCATGCGCAGCGACCGCGACGTCATCGACGCCATGGCCGGCGCCATGAGCACGCTCGGCCTGTACATGGTGCTGGTGTTCTTCGCCGCCCAGTTCGTGGCCTTCTTCTCCTGGACCAACCTGGGCGCCGTGACCGCGGTGACCGGCGCAGAGCTGCTCAAGTCCATCGGCCTGACCGGGCCGCTGGTGTTCGTGTTCTTCGTGCTGATGTGCGGTTTCGTCAACCTGATGCTCGGCTCGGCCTCGGCACAGTGGGCGGTGACCGCGCCGATCTTCGTGCCCATGCTGATGCTGCTCGGCTACAGCCCCGAGATCGTGCAGGCCGCCTATCGCATCGGCGATTCCACCACCAACATCATCACGCCGATGATGAGCTACTTCGGCCTGATCATGGCCTTCGCCGCGCGCTACGTGCCCAAGGCCGGCATCGGCACGCTCATCTCCATGATGCTGCCCTACTCGGTGGCGCTGATCGTGTGCTGGACGGCGTTCTTCTTCCTCTGGGTGTTCGGCCTCGGCTGGCCCGTCGGCCCGGCGACCTCGATCTACTACACCCCCTGAGCCCGGCCCGCGATTGACGCGGGTCATGGCGGACGGCCTGTCCGTCAACTATAGGAATCCCAAGGCCTGAGTATTCCCGGGCCGGCACGGCGCGGGAAGGCACCTCGGGCGCTGCGGGGGATTCCGAAGTGCGGCCAGCGATACACCCTCCGGGAGACGGGCGGCAGGCGAGGCCTGCCGCGCGCCGTGCGGCGCTGTTCGTGGCGGCCTGCGTGTTCGTCTTCTGGGTGATCGCCTCGGCCTCGCTGCGCGTGCCCGACCTCGCCGTCGGCATCGTGGTCGCGCTGTTGCTCGGCGCCTGGTCGGTGCGCTTCCTCTGGTCCGGCGTGGCGCCGGCCGTGTCGGTCCGCCTGTTTTTCGCCCTGCCCGGACACCTGTTGTTGCTGGCCGGGGAAGTGGCGGCGGCGGCCGTGCATGTCGCGCGCCTGGTGCTCGATCCCCGCCTGCCCATCCGGCCGCGCCTGGTGCAGTGCCGGACCGGCCTGCGCAGCCCGGCGGCGCGCACCACCTTCGCCCTTTCCCTGACCCTTACGCCCGGCACGCTGGCGGTCGATGCCGAGGACGGCTGCTTCCTGGTGCACTGCCTCGACGAGGACTCGGCGCGACGCCTGCTGGACGGCGCCCTGGAGCGGCGCGTGGCGCACATGTTCGGGGAGGACGTGGCGTGATGAGCACATTCTTCTGGGGCCTCGCCGCCTTCCTGCTGGTGAACGCCTTTGCCTGCCTGTGGCGCGCGTTTCGCGGCCCGACGGTGGTCGATCGCATCCTCGCCACGAACGTCGTCAACACCAAGGCGTTGGTGGTGCTGGTGCTGCTCGGGCTGGCGTTCGAGCGCAGCATGCTGCTGGACGTGGCCCTGGTCTACGGCCTGCTCAATTTCGGCATCACCATCGCGGCGAGCCGGTTTCTCGAGACCGGCCGCATTCGCGGGAGCTGGCAGCCATGAACGCGCTCTGGCTCGGCCTGGTGCTGGCGCTGGCCTGCAGCGGCGCCGCGTTCTTCTGCATCGGCACGCTCGGCCTGTTGCGCCTGCCCGATTTCTACACGCGGGCCCACGCCGTCTCCAAGTGCGACACCGTCGGCGCCGGCTCCATCCTGCTGGCGCTGGCGCTGTACGTCGCGCCACATCCGGAGGCGCTGAAGATCCTGCTCCTGCTCTCGCTGGTACTGCTGTCCAGCCCCACCTCCTGCCACGCGCTGGCGCATGCGGCCCATCACACCGGCCTGGCGCCGCAGGAGACAACGCCCGGAGGTCGGCAATGAGCGAGTTCTTCGACCTGGTGATGCTGGCGCTGCTCATCGGCATGGCGCTGGCGGTGGCGCGTACCCGCGACCTGCTGGCCGCGGTGATCCTCTTTTCCGGCTACAGCCTGGTGATGTGCCTGCTGTGGCAGCACCGCGGCGCGCCGGACGTGGCGATGACCGAGGCTGCGGTCGGCGCCGGCGTGACCACCATCCTGTTCCTGCTCGCCATCGGCCGTACCGGCAGGCGGGAGCGATGAGGCGGCCGCTCATAGCCCTGGCCGTCATGGCCGCGGCGGTGCCGATGCTTGCCGGCGTCCTGGCCCTGCCGCGACCCGGCGATCCGGCCGCGCCGGTGCACGACCGCGTGGCCGCCTACGTGGTGGCGCACGGCGCGGAGGAAACCGGTGCCGACAACCTGGTCACCGCCGTGCTGCTGGGC
The DNA here is from genome assembly GCA_963709275.1 of uncultured Gammaproteobacteria bacterium. Lineage (GTDB taxonomy): Bacteria > Pseudomonadota > Gammaproteobacteria > Steroidobacterales > XN24 > XN24. The sequence goes on along the minus strand of CAVPVZ010000006.1, from coordinate 681,531 downwards.
TATCGCGGCTACGACACCTTCGGCGAGGTGATGGTCATGTTCGCGGCCCTGGCCGCGGTGATGACGGTGCTGGCGCCGCGTCCCGGCGAGGGCCCACCGGCGGATCCGGGCGCGGTGGCGATCAGTCCCGTGGTGGCTTTCGTCATCCGCCTGCTGGCGCCGTTCATAGCAGCGTTCGCGGTGCTGGTCGTGCTGCGCGGTGACGTCGCGCCCGGCGGCGGATTTCAGGGCGGCGTCATGCTCGGCGCCCTGCTGGTGCTGTTGAGCGTGGTGACCGGTCGCGGGCATGAGCGTCCGCTGCTGGCGCCGCGCGTGGCGTGCTGGCTGCAGGCTGCCGGACCGCTGTCCTTCACGCTCGCCGCGCTGCTCGGCCTGGCTGCGGCCGGCGCCGTGCTGGGCGTGCCGGCTGATCCGGCTTGGGCGCGCGGCGCGGTGATGCTGGGCCTGGAGACGGGTATCGGCATCGGCACCGCGACCATCATTCTCGGCTCTGTTCCTGCAGATGAGGGGGTCGGTGAGATGTCGGCCGCCTGGCACAACCTCGACTACGCCGCCTTCGTGGTGCTGTTCTGCATCGGCCTCTACGTCGTGCTGGCCAGGTCGAACCTGGTGAAGAAGCTGCTCGGGCTGAACATCATGGAGACCGCCGTCTTCGCCTTCATCGTCACCTCGGGCATGGTCGACGACGGGAGCGCGCCGATCCTCGGTGGCGACGTGACCGGGCCCTTCGCCAGCCCGTTGCCGCATGCCATGATCCTGACCGGCATCGTCGTCGCGGTGAGCATCACGGCGCTGGCGCTGGCGTTGATCGTCGAGATCCATCGCCAGTGCGGCACCATCGAGGCGGATGAACTCAAAGGGGCGGAGTGATGAACCACTGGCTGCCCCTGGCGGCCGTGGTGCCGCTGGCCGCCGGCGCGCTGGCGCCTGCGCTCGGCCGCGGCCGGCCGGCCCTCGCCTGGGGCCTGGGCGTTGCCGCCGCAGCATGGTCCCTGCTTGCGGCCGTGCTGCTCACGCGACGCCTCGTGCTGGAGGGGCCGTTCTCTTACGCCGTCGGCGGCTGGCTGCCGCCGGTCGGGATCGAGCTGCGCTTTGACGCCCTGAGCGCCGCCAGCGTGTTCATCGCGCTGGTCTACCTGCTGGTCATGGTCTACAGCCGCCACTGTGCCGCGGCAGCGATCCCGGCGCATCGGCAGCCCTGGTACTACAGCCTGCTGCTCATCAACCTCGGCGGCCTGGTCGGTTTCGTGTGTGCGGGCGACCTCTTCAACCTGTTCGTGTTCATGGAGCTGGCTTCGGTCTCGAGCTATGCGCTGGTTGCGGCGGGAGGAGGGCGCATCGCTGCGCTCGCGGCGCTCAAGTACCTGCTGGCGGGGGCGGTGTCCTCCGTGCTCGTGCTGTTCTCGATCGGCGTGCTGCATGCCCTGACCGGCACCCTGAACATGGCGGACATCGCCGCGCGCCTGGCGGGCGAGGGCACCGCCGCGCCGGCGGCGGTGGCGCTCGCGCTGGGCGGGCTGACCGCCGGCTTCATGGTCAAGGCGGCGCTGTTCCCGTTGCACCTGTGGCTGCCGGATGCGCATGCCAGCGCGCCGAGTCCGGTCAGCGCCGTCCTCTCCGGCCTGGTGGTCAACATCGGCATCATCGGGTGGCTGCGCATCCTGCCGCTGTTCTCGGGCCTGGATGGCGTGGCGCTGGGAATGGCCTGCGAGGCGCTCGCCTGGCTCGGCGCCGTGGCGATCATCGCGGGCGCCCTGGCCGCGCTGTTCCAGCAGGACATCAAGCTCATGCTGGCGTATTCCACGGTGTCCAACATCGGGTACATCGTGCTGGGGCTGGGCCTGGCGAATCCCGTCGCGATGAGCGGCGCGACCGTCCACGTGCTGAACCACGCGCTGATCAAGGCGACGCTGTTCCTCGCGGCGGGGGCGCTGATCCACCAGACCGGTTTCCGCACGCTGCACGACCTGCGCGGCGTGGGCCGCGTGATGCCGTGGACGGGACTGGCGCTGTCGATCGGCGTGCTGGCGATCGTGGGCCTGCCGCCGACGGCGGGGTTCCTTGGCAAGTGGTACATCGCACTTGGCGCCCTCGAGGCCGGCCGGCCCGGCTTTGCCGTGGCGTTGCTCGCCGGCGCCCTGCTGATCTTCTTCTACTACGTGCGCATCCTGAATGCTTTCTACTTCCGCGCACCGGCGCAGGAACAGATGCTGTCGGTGCGCGAGGCGCCGCCCTCGATGCTGCTGCCGGTGCTGCTGCTGGCGGCCCTGTGCGTCCTCGGCGGGCTGTTCGGCCGCTGGCCCCTTGCTTTGCTGGCGCCGCTGGTGCGGCAGCTGGCGGGCGGAGGCTGAGCCGTGGAAGTCACGGACTTCAGGGTCGTCCTCGCGCCCGCACTGTCGCTGCTGTGCGCGGTGCTGGTGTTCCTGCTGGGCCGCCACGACGCCTGGCGCGCCCTGTTCACGCTGGCTGCGGCCGTGGTCAAGCTGCTGGTCATCCTGTCGCTGCTGCCGGGCAGCCTTGCGGGGACGGTCTACAGCTACGAGGTGATCGACTTCCCGCCCGGCATCGGCATCGCCTTCCGCGCCGATGCGCTCGGCATGTTCTTTGCGCTGGTCTCCTCCACGTTGTGGGTGCTCACCACGGTGTACGCCATCGGCTACATGCGCGACCGTCACCAGCGCGCCCGCTTCTTCGGCTTCTTCGCGCTGTGCGTGTCCACCACGGTAGGCATCGCCTTCGCCGACAACCTGCTGACGCTGTTCCTGTTCTACGAGCTGCTCACGATCTGCACCTACCCGCTGCTGGTGCACGACGAAACCCCCGCGGCGATGCGCGCCGGGCGCAAGTACCTGGCCTACACGCTGTTCGGCGGCGCGTTGATCCTGCTCGGCACGGTACTGGTGCAGCACCTTGCCGGGACGCTGAGCTTCGCCTTCCCCGGCGTGCTGTCGCGGCAGTCGGGTGACGACATGTTGCTGCTGACCTTCGTCGCACTGGTGGCGGGCTTCGGGGTCAAGGCGGCGATCATGCCGCTGCACGGCTGGCTGCCCGCCGCCATGGTCGCGCCGACACCGGTCAGCGCGCTGCTGCACGCGGTGGCGGTGGTCAAGGCCGGCGTGTTCGGGCTGTTGCGGGTGGTGTACAACATTTTCGGCGTGGACCTGCTGGGCGAGCTGGGCTATGCGCCCTGGCTGGCGGCAATCGCCTCGTTCACCATCCTGGCGGCGTCGATCGTCGCCCTGCCGCAGGTGAACCTGAAGCGCCGCCTCGCCTGGTCCACCATCAGCCAGCTCTCCTACATCGTGCTCGGCGCCGCCCTGCTGACGCCGCTCGCGGCGCTGGCGGCCATCGTGCACATCGCCAACCAGGCCTTTGCCAAGATCACGATGTTCTTCGTCGCCGGCGCCATCGAGCGCACCACGGGGCGGACCGAGCTGCGCGAGCTCGCCGGTCTCGGTCGCGTCATGCCCTGGACCATGGCGGCTTTCACCATCGCGGCGCTGAGCTTCATCGGCGTGCCGCTGTTCGCCGGTTTCGTCACCAAGTGGTACCTGTCGCTCGGTGCGCTGCAGGCGGGCGCCTGGTGGTTCGTCGTGCTGATGCTGGCCAGCGCATTGCTCAACGCCGCCTACTGGCTGCCGCTCGTTTACCAGGCGTGGTTCCGGCCCCCGCGCGGACTGCCGGCCGAGGTGCACGAGGCGAGCTTGCTGCTGCTCGTGCCGACGCTGGTGAGCGCAGCGTACGTACTCCTGCTGGGTATCAGCGCGCGCACGCCCGGCATGCCCTTTTCCCTCGCCGAGGCCGCGGTGCGCTTCGTGGCAGGCATGTAAGGGAGGCAAGCGATGAACAAGCACTCCATCCTGCTTCTCGCCGCCCTCGCCCTGCCGCTGCTCGGCGGCATTGCGGCCCTGCCGTTGCGTCGCGCCGGTGAGCGCGGGCGCATGGCGGTGTTACTGGGCGTGTCCGCAGCCAGCGCCGCCATGGCCGTCGCACTCATCCCGGCCGCGCTGGCCGGTCCCGCGCCCACGGCCGTGCTGGTGCATTTCACGCCCCAGGTCTGGTTGCAGCTGCGCGTCGATCCGCTGGGCGCCCTGTTCGGCGCCACGGTGTCGCTGATGTTTCTGCTGGCGCTGGTCTATTCGCACGGCTACCTGCGCCGGGACGGGCGCGAGACGCGTTACCTGGCGTTCTTCATGCTGGCGCACGGCTGGATGCTCGGGGTGGCGTGGGCCGGCAACCTGATCACCCTGCTGGTGTTCTACGAGCTGTTCTCGATCCTGGTCTACCCCCTCGTGGTGCACGACGAGACGCCGGCGGCGATGCGTGCCGGCACCAAGTACATCGTCTACATCCTGCTGGGCGGCAGCCTGGTGCTGCTGGGCGTGATCCTGTGCTTCTTCCTCGCCGGCGATCGGCCCTTCACGCCGGGCGGCATCTTCACCGCCGGCAGCGACGGCGCGATGCTGCGCACGGCTTTCTGGTGCCTGCTGGCGGGCTTTGGCGTGAAGGCGGCGATCATGCCGCTGCACGGCTGGGTGCCGGACGTGCATCCCGCGGCGCCGGCGCCGTTCTCGGCGCTCCTCTCCGGCGTCATGGTCGCGGCGGGCACCTTCGGCATCCTCAGGGTCGTGTTCGAGGTGTTCGGCGTGGAACTCGCCGCGGCGCTCGGCGTGATGCCGTGGCTGGCAGGACTTGCTGCGGTCTCGGTGTTGCTCGGCGCCATGATGGCCGCGGCGGAAGACGAGCTGAAGCGGCGCCTGGCCTGGTCGACCATCAGCCAGATGGCCTACGTGCTGCTTGCAGTGGCCCTGCTGGCGCCGGAGGTGACCAGCGGCGCCCTGGCGCACATCACGCATCACGCCTTCCTCAAGGGCGCGCTGTTCTTCTGCGCCGGCGTGCTCGCGACCGGGGCCGGCGTGCGGCGTGTTTCCGAGATGCGCGGCATTGCGCGCCGCATGCCGCTGACCATGACGGCCTTCACCGTGGCCGCGCTCGGCATTGTCGGCGTGCCGCCGTTGTCCGGCTTCATCGGCAAGTGGGTGATGGGCGTCGGCATGGTGGAGGCGGGGCATCCCTGGTTGCTGGTGGTGCTGCTCGGCGGCGCGTTGCTGGCTGCCTGGTACCTGCTCCAGCCTGTCTGGCTGGCCTGGTTTGCGCCCGGCGAAGACGCCGCCCCGCCGGCGCCGCGCGCGCATCCGGAAGCGCCGCGCAGCATGCTCCTGGCGCTGGCGGCGGCGACCGCCATCAGCATTGCCCTCGGGCTCGCCGCGGCTTTGCCGGGCATGCCCCTGTCGCTGGCGCGGCGCGCCGTGTCCGGCTTTTTCGGGGGCGGCTAGGCCATGTTGCCCGCAGCGCATGCAGCCTGGATCCCGTGGCTCGGTGGCGGCACCGCTGCTGGCCGCGTGCTGGGCGCCGCTGCTCGGCCGGCGCTCTGCCGTGGCGCGAGACCTGCTTGCGGTCGTGGTGGCGGGCGGGGCGCTGGCCGGGTCGGTGACGCTGTTGCAGGCGCTCGACGGGCAGCTGCAATTGCAGGCCGAGGTGCCCCTCATGCTGGGCGCGCTGCGCTTCATGGTCGATCGCTTCAGCGCGCTGTTTGCCATCTTCAGCACCTTCGTCTGGCTGTGCGCCACCCTGTTTGCTGTGGCCTACTTCCGCCGCAAGCCCGGCGCCGGCCGCTACCATGCGGCCAGCCTGGCCACCCTCGGCGCCCAGCTCGGCGTCGTGCTGGCCGGAGACCTGCTGACCCTTTACCTGTTTTTCGAGGCGCTCGGCCTGGTGGCCCTGTTGCTGGTGGTGCACAGCGGCACGCCGGCAGCGCGAAGCGCCGCCATCCAGTACTTCTGGCTCACCGTGCTGGGCGGGATGCTGTTGCTCGCCGGCATCATGATGGTGCAGGCGGCGGGCGGTGGGACACTGCAAGCGCCGCGCGCGGCCCTCGGCACGCAGGCGCCGCCGCTGGCGGCCGTCCTCATGGTGCTCGGTTTCGGCGTCAAGGCCGGCATGGTGCCGCTGCACGTGTGGCTGCCGAACGCGCATCCGGTGGCGCCGGCGCCGGCGAGCGCATTGCTCTCCGGCGTGATGATCAAGGCAGGCGCGTACGGCATCTTCCGCACCCTGTACTCCGTGTTCGCGCCCGCCGCCGGGTACGACGCCGGCTTCGCTGCCGGGCTGGGCCTGATGGTGCTGTGGTTCGGCATGGCGACCATGGCCATCGGCGTGGTGCTCGCGCTGGGGCAGCGCGACGCCAAGCGGATGCTGGCCTACCACAGCATCAGCCAGGTGGGCTTCATCCTCGCCGGTCTCGGCGCCGGCGCCCTGCTGCAGGACACGGACGGTTCGCTGGGGCTGGCGGGCGGGCTGATGCATGCCGCCAACCACGCCCTGTTCAAGGCCTGCCTGTTCCTCGGCATCGGGGCCGTGGCCTATCGCGCCGGCACCGCCGACATGTATGCCCTCGGCGGGCTGTGGCGGCGCATGCCGGTCACCTTCGCCTGCATGCTGGTGGCCGCTGCCGGCATCGCCGGCGTGCCGCTGTTGAACGGCTTCGTCAGCAAGTGCCTGGTGCACCATGCGCTGGTCGAGGCCTACGCCGTGAGCGGCGATATCTCCCTGCGTGTCGCCGAACAGGTGTACATGCTGGTGTGCGCCGGCACGGCCGCATCTTTCATCAAGCTCATCAGCCTCGTGTTCCTCGGCTCTCCACGCCAGGCGGCGGCGCAGGTGCGCGAGGCGCCCGCGCTGATGCTGCTGCCGATGGGGCTGCTGTGTGTGCCGATCATCGGCATTGGCCTGGCGCCAGGCACCGTGCTGCAGGGGCTGCTGCAGCCTGCACTGGCCGGCGCCGGCCTGGTTACGACCGGACTGGAGCACTACCTTGCGCACGGGGCTCTCGCCGCGGCCGACGTCGGCTCGGCGCTGGCGATGGTGGCGCTCGGGGCTGCGATCTTCCTGCTCGGGATGAGGTTCGGCTGGTTCCATCTCCACATGCCCGAGTGGATATCGCTCAGCGCATGGATGGCATGCGCCGGGCGCGGCGCGCTCCTCGGCTGCGACCGGGTGGCGGTCGCCTATGGCCGGGGCACTCAACGCGCGGCATGGTGGTTGCGTGTGCTGCGCCGGCGCGGATCGCTGGCCCTGCGGGATGCGGACCGGGCGCGTCGCCAGTGGGTCGAGGCGCGCGTGGCCGGCATGCCCGGATCGCCCGCCCAGGCTTTCATGGAAGCTGCATGGATCGAGCTGGAGCAGGATCGGCTCGCGACCGCGAGGGCCGCGGTTGCAGCCGTGCGGGCCAACACTGAGGCCCGGGCGCGCGGCGAGCGCTCGGGCGCGGCACAGCGTGAAGCCCAGCTGGAGGCGGCCCGCGTCGTGGCGGATGCGCTTGCCGGCGCGCTGTTCGAAGCCCGCCTGGAAGCCCTCGCTGCCGCGGGCGCGCGTGGCGGCGCAGATGCCATGCGCGCTGCGTTCGCGCGCCTGCACCGCGAACTGCCCGCGGCGCGTGCCGCGGTCTGCGACGCTGCGGATGCACTGGCGGAATTGCGGCGCACCGGCGCCCGGGTGCTGCGGCCGCTGCATGCGGTGCTGGATCCGATCATGGTGCGGGAGGCAAATGCCATGGCCGGCCCGGACCAGGTCGGCCAGGCAGGGGGGCTGCCCGATGCGACGACGGGCGCCGCCCCGGCCGTCCGCTATGGTGTTGGCGCCTGGCTGCAGGATGCGGCGCGCCTGGTTGCGGCTGAACTGCGCCAGGCCCAGGCAGCCTGGCCGCGCGCCGACTCATTCGACGTTGATCCGGCGGTGCGTGCCGCGCGCCGCCGCCTGCAGAACTATGCGCGCGATGTCGGTCTCAACGTTGCGCTGACGATGCTGCTGTTGGGATTGCTGGTCGCGCTCGTATTCCTCGGCGGGCGCCCGTGAGCGTACTTCGGAAAATCCCAACGCGAGCAGCCGTTGAGGAGTTCATCATGGATATCCAAACGCCTGCAGGACGCGGGTCCTGCGGGGCCGGCTTATGCCAGGGAGGAGGCATCGCCATGAGCCACGCCTACCGGGAAGACCTGTCCTGGATCCACGACCTTGGGTTCGGAGACCTGGCGCGCAACGCGGCCGAGGTCCTGCTGCGACAGCTGGCAGCGGACGGCATCGGCCGGGGGTTGGTGGTCGACCTGGGTTGTGGCAGCGGCATCCTCGCCGAGATGTTGTGCAACAGCGGCTACGATGTTCTCGGCATCGACATCTCGCCCGCCATGCTCGACATGGCCCGCCGTCGCGTACCTGAGGCCGAATTCCGCTGCGAGTCCCTGCTCACCGCCGAGCTGCCCGCCAGCATTGCCGTGGTCGCCGTAGGCGAATGCTTCAATTACCTCTTCGACGCAAGCAACTCCCGTGACGTGCTGCGCGCCCTGTTCGGTCGTATCCACGCAGCGCTGGAGCCCGGCGGGATCCTGCTGTTCGACGCGGCCGGCCCCGGGCGCGTGCCGGGCGAGGGACAGCGCAAGACCTATGTCGACGGCGGCGACTGGGCACTGCTGATGCACGCCGAGGAAGATCCCGGGCACCGCCACGTGACCCGCTGCATTACGAGTTTCCGCCGTGCCGGCGAGCTGTTCCGGCGCGACGACGAGTGTCACGAGCTCGACCTGCTGCCGCCGCAGGACGTGCTGGCGGACCTTGCGCTCGCCGGCCTGCAGGCCGAGCAGCTGGAAAGCTATGGCGAGCATGCGCTGCCACAAGGGTTGCATGGGTTCCTGGCGCGCCGGCCACGCGCTGCCTGAACGAGGCTGGGTGCGAACGGAGACAAGATGAACGCCACTACCGACCTTGCCAAGCGCATACCCGGCATGCCGGGATGGTCGGCATGGTTGCGGCGCGTGCTGCTGTTTTCCGCCCTGTGGTGGGTGCTCAGCGGCGGCGGCGGCTGGTATCTCGGCGCACCTTTCATCCTGCTGGGCACCTGGCTGAGCATGCACCTGTGGACGGAATACCGTCTTTCGCTCATCGGCATTGCCCGGTTCCTGCCCTGGTTCGCCATGCAGTCGCTGGCAGGCGCCAGCGACGTCGCGCGCCGCGCCCTGCTGCCGAGTATGCCGCTGCATCCGGGCCTGGTGCGGCACCGGTTGCGGCTGCCCGCCGGCGTCTGCCGTGTGTCCCTGGCAAACGTGGTCACCATGTTGCCGGGCACGCTCAGTGCGGACCTGGTAGGCGACGAGCTCGTGGTGCATGCGCTGGATACGGGGCACGACATGCACGCCATGGTGCTCGACCTGGAGCCGCGCATCGCGGCCTTGTTCGGCATCGTCCTGGACTCGCCGCCGACGACGGGGGGCGCGCCGTGAACGAACTGCTGCTCGGGGTCGGCGCTTTCCTGTTGCTCAACCTGGCGGCAGGCCTGTGGCGCGTGATGCGCGGGCCGACGGCCGCCGACCGCATGATCGCCGCGCAGCTGTTCGGCACCACGGCCGTGGCGGTGCTGCTGCTTCTCGCCGAGGCGATGGCGGAGCCGGCGCTGCGCGACGTGGCGCTGGTGTTTGCGTTGCTGGCGGCGGTGGCGGCCGTGGCCTTCGTCCAGCGCGTGTGGAGCCGGGGAGGCGGGCATGGCGGTGATTGACCTCTTGAGCTCGATCCTGATCCTTGCCGGCGCGGGCTTTTTCTTCGCCGGCACCATTGGCGTGCTGCGTTTTCCGGACGTCTTCAGCCGGCTGCATGCCGTCACCAAGGGCGACAACGTCGGCCTGGGTTTGACGGTGCTCGGGCTGGCGCTGCGCTCGGAGTCCCCCGCGGTCATCGGCAAGCTGCTGCTCATCTGGATACTGGTGCTGCTCGCCGGCGCCACCGCGTCGCACCTCATCGCGCGCTCCAGCCTGCGGCGCGGTATCGCGCCCTGGACTCGCCCGTGAACGCCGGCCTCGCTCTCGACGGCGTGCTGGTGGTGACGCTGCTGTGGGTCGCCTGGGCTGCGCTTTCGAGTCGCAACCTGTTCCGCGGCATCGTGCTGTTCATCGCCTTCGGCCTGTTGCTGTCCATGGGCTGGGTGCGGCTCGGCGCCCCGGACGTCGCCCTTGCGGAAGCGGCCATCGGCGCCGGCCTGGCGGGCGCCCTGCTGCTCGCCACCTGGGGGCGCCTGCCGGGCAAGACCGACCAGCGCCCGGGCGACGACCTCGAGGGCCAGGAGCACAGCGATGAATAGCCTGAAGCCAGGTCGCGGCGAACCCGGCCTGCTGCTGCGCGCCGCACTGGTCCTGCTGCTGCTCGTGGTGGCCGGCGGACTGGTGGCGGCATTGCTGGCCGGGCCAGCCTCGCCGGGACTGGCGGCCGCCGTGGAAGATGCGCTGGCGCAGAGCGGTACCGAGAATCCCATCACCGCCGTGCTGCTGAACTTCCGCGGTTATGACACGCTGCTGGAAATGGCGGTGCTGACTTCCGCCCTGATGGGCGTGTGGGCGCTCGGGCCGGCGCCGCGCATCCGCGAGACCGAGCCCAGCCCGGTGCTGCTGGGCATGAACAGCGTGCTCATTCCGCTGGCGCCATTGATCTGCGCGTACCTGCTATGGGCCGGCGCCACGCGGCCGGGCGGCGCATTCCAGGCGGGCGCGGTAATGGCGGCGGCCGGGGTCCTGTTCGTGCTTTCCGGCCGTCGGCCCGCGCTGCACCTGCCGGCGGCGCCCGTGCGCTGGGGCGTGGTCATCGGTCTGGGCTTTTTCATCTTCGTGGCGCTGGGCGTGATGCCCGGCGGCGCGCAACTGCTCGAATACCCGCGCGACCTGGCCGGCACGCTGATGCTGCTGATCGAGACCGCGGCCACGGTGAGTATCGCGCTGATCCTCGCCGGGCTTTTCATCGGCGGCCGGCCGGGAGACGAGCCATGAGCGGCCCGCTGCTGTATGCCTGCGCCGGCCTCGGCCTGTTGATTATCGGCAGCTGGGCGCTGGTGCTGCGCGCCCATCTCATCCGCAAGGTGCTGGCGATCAACATCATGGGCAGCGGCGCTTTCCTGTTGCTGGTGGGCGCCGGCGCCATGGGCGAAGGCCCGGTCGACCCGGTGCCGCAGGCCATGGTGATCACCGGGATCGTGGTCGCGATCTCGGCTACGGCGCTGGCGCTGGCGCTGGTGCTGCGTATCGCTTACGCCACCGGCACGCCGGCGTTACCGGAAGACCGGGAGCGCGACCTCATGGACGAGGAGGAACAGTAACAACTCATGGGCGCCTGGCTCGCAGCGTTGCCGTGGATGGTGTTCGCGATCACCTTGCCCCTGCTCGGTGCGCTCGCGGCTTTCCTGCGCCCGCGCCACGCGGCGCCCATCGGCCTGAGCTTCGCGTTCCTCACGGCGGGCGCGGCACTGTGCGTGCTGCTGGACTTCATCGCCTGGGGCACCCAGCACCACCAGGCGGGCGGCTGGGGCGCGCCGCTCGGGATCGACCTGGTAGCGGACGGCCTGAGCGTACTGATGCTCGGCATGACGGCTGTGGTCGGCACCGCGGTCAGCGTCTATGCGCGCGTCTACCTGGCCGCCCATCCGGACAAGGTGCGGCGTTTCTGGCCGCTGTGGCTGTTCCTGTGGGCGGCGCTGAACGCGCTGTTCCAGGCCGGCGACGTGTTCAACATCTACGTCACGCTGGAGCTGCTTGGCCTGTCCGCCGTGGCGCTGGTGGCATTGACCGGGTCGGGGCCGGCGTTGTGGGGCGCGATGCGTTACCTGCTCGTCAGCCTGCTCGGCTCGCTTTCTTACCTGGTGGGCGTGGCGCTGCTGTACCACGCCTATGGCACCGTCGACCTGGCGCTGCTGGGCGAGCGCGCCCAGGGCGGCCTGCAACTGGCCGTGCCGCTGGGCGCGATGATTGCCGGCCTGCTGCTGAAGACCGGCCTGTTCCCCTTCCACGTCTGGCTGCCGCCGGCACATGGCAGTGCGCGCGCCCCGGTCAGCGCGCTGCTCTCGGGGCTGGTGGTCAAGGCGTCCTTCTATCTCATCCTGCGCCTGTGGTTCACCTTCACGCCGGAAGGCGAGGGCGTGCCCCTGCTGCTCGGTTCCCTCGGCGCGGCCGCCATTTTCTGGGGCTCGATCCAGGCCCTGCGCCAGAGACGGCTCAAGCTGCTGGTGGCGTACTCGACCGTCGCCCAGCTCGGCTACCTGTTCATCGCTTTCCCGCTCGCCGGCCTGGAACCGCAGCTGGCGTGGAGCGGCTCCATCTATCTTGCCTTGTCGCATGCCTTCGCCAAGGGCGCGATGTTCCTCGCCGCCGGCAGCATCATGACGCAGAGCGGACACGACGAGATCGACGAGCTCGACAAAGTGGTGGAGCGCATGCCGTTGACGCTCGCGGCATTCGCCTTGTCGGGAATCAGCCTGGCGGGCCTGCCCCCCAGCGGCGGCTTCGTCGGCAAGTGGCTGCTGCTGCAGGCGGCGATGGCGCAGGGACAAGTTCCTGTGGGCGGCGATCATCATCGTCGGCGGCCTGCTCACCGCGACCTACGTGTTCCGCGTGCTGGGCTTTGCCTTCACCAGTTCCGAGCATCACCACGAGCGGCATGACGTGCCGGCGACCATGGAATGGACGGCACTGCTGCTCGCGTTCGGCGCCGTGCTGATGGGCTTCGTGGCGCCGTGGGCGCTGCCCCTGCTGGAGGGCGTGCTGCCATGACCAGCAACGCCTGGCTGCCGCTGCTCGTCCTGGCCAGCTCGCTGGTGCCCGGCCTGATCATTTTCACGCTGCCGGAGAAGGCCGTTGCGCTGCGCATCACGCTGAACCTCGGCGGCGCGTTGCTGAAGATCATCCTGCTGGTGCTGATGATGATCGGTGTGTTCCACGGCGTGGACTACGAGGTCAGCATCCCGCTCGTGCCGGGGATCGACTTCAGGCTGCATGCCGACGCGTTGTCGCTGATGTTCGTCAACCTCTCCGCCGTGCTGTGGCTGGCGACCACGGTGTACGCCATCGGCTACCTCGAAGACTCGCCCAACCGCAGCCGTTTCTTCGGTTACTTCAGCCTGTGCGTGACCACCACGGTGGGCCTGGCCATGGCCGGAAACCTGCTCACCTTCCTGGTGTTCTACGAGGCCCTGACCCTGACCACCTATCCGCTGGTGGTCCACCGCGGCACCGAGGAAGCGCGCAAGGCGGGCCGCACCTACCTTGCCTATACCCTGTTCGGCGGTGTGCTGGTGCTGGCCGGGACCATCTGGCTCTACTCGCTGACCGGCACGCTGGAGTTCGTCGACCGCGGCTTCGTCAGCGAGCTCGGGCTCGACCCGCGCGGTGCTGCGCACCATCTTTGCCCTGCTGATCCTCGGCGTCGGCGTGAAGGCGGCGCTGGTGCCCATGCATGCCTGGCTGCCGACCGCCATGGTCGCACCGGCGCCGGTGAGCGCGCTGCTGCACGCGGTGGCCGTGGTGAAGGCCGGCGCCTTCGGCATCGTGCGCATCGTGTATGACGTCTTCGGCGTGGAGTATGCGGCCAGCCTGGGTCTGACCCTGCCGCTGGCGGTGCTGGCCGCCATCACCATCATCTACGGTTCGCTGCGGGCGCTGTTCCAGGACGACCTGAAACGCCGCCTCGCCTTCTCCACCGTCAGCCAGGTGTCGTACATCACGCTCGGCGTGGCCATCGCCGGGCCCATCGCTACCATCGGCGGGCTGGTGCACCTGGTGCACCAGGGCTTCATGAAGATCACGCTGTTCTTCTGCGCCGGCAATTACGCCGAAACGCTCGGCGTGCACAAGGTGAGCGAGATGCGCGGAATCGGCCGGCGCATGCCCTGGACCACGACGGCCTTCACCATTGCCGCTTTCGGCATGATCGGCGTCCCGCCCGTGGTCGGCTTCGTGAGCAAGTGGTATCTCGGCCTGGGTGCGCTCGAGGCTGGCCAGGACTGGGCGGTGTTCGTGCTGGCCGGCAGCAGCGTGCTCAACGCAGCATACTTTCTGCCGATCCTGCGTGTCGCGTGGTTCGAGCCGCCACCCGAGGAGTGGCCGCATGAGCGTAGCTTCGGCCGCAAAGAGACCGCATGGATGCTGCTGCTGCCGCCGCTGGCGACCGCGGCGACCGTTCTTGCATGGGGCCTGTTCGCCTCCATGCCAGGCACGCCGCTCGACTGGGTGGAGTTCATCGCAGCGCGGAAGTACGGGCCATGAAACTGCTCCTGGCGCTACCGCTATTACCCATGGCCGCGATCGTCTGGCTGGCGTTCTCGTCGCGCCGCGCCGAGCTGTCCACGGGCTGGTTGGTCGTCTTGGTCGCGGCATTCCCCATCGCCGTGGCCGCGCTGGTGAGCGCCCAGGAAATGGCGCTGCCGGACCTGCTGGTGCAAGGCTCCGCGCTGCTGGTGCTGGATGGCGGCGCACGCGCCTCGTTGCTCCTGTTCGGCGGCAGCTGGTTCGTCGCCGGGCTCTTGATGACCCGTGCCGGCGAGGATGGTCCGCCCGTGGTCGCACTGCTGATCGCGCTGGCCGGCGCCTTGACCCTGGCGCTGGCGCGCGGCGGCCCGCTTGTTTACGCGGGCATGCTGGCGGTGGGCTACGGCATCTACGCGGTGATGGCGGGCGAGCAGACCAGCCTGGATCGTCATCCGCGCGGCGCCCTGATCGTGCTGCTGGTGATCAGCGATCTGCTGGTTTTCGAGTTGCTGTTGAGCGACATGGCGCATCCGGCTGCCGGTGTCGCGGGGCACCTGGCGGTCCTGGCGGCCGTCGCGTTGCTGTTGCGCGCCGGGGCGCCGCCTGCGCACGGCTGGCTGCCCCCCGCCTTGTGCAGTGCCACGCGGCCGGGCGCGGTGCTGCTGGCGGCCGTTCCTGCCGGCGCGGCCTGGCAGGGCGGCATCAAGCTGCTTCCCGCGGGGGCGGCCGACGCTGCCGTGCTGTGCCTGGTGCTCGGCCTGGTGGGCGGCGCCTGGGCCATGGTGGGGGGGCTGTTGCAGGCGCGCGACCGGGCCACCCTGGGCTATGCCGTGGCCGGGACCTCGGCCCTGCTGCTGATAGCCTGGCCGGCAGGCGAGGGCGCAGGCGCCCAGTTGCCTTGGCTGGTCCTCGCCCTGTTGGCGACGTGCGCTGCTGTTCCCTTGCTGGCGCTGCAGGCTGCCGGGTGGCTGCGTGACCTCATCGTGGTTTCACTGTTGTTAATCCACGGCCTCGCCGCCGGGCAAGCCGCGGTGCATGCGGGCACCGTGTTGCCCGCCGCTGCGGCGCTGCTGCCTTCGCTGGCCGCGCTGATGGCGAGCGTTATGCTCACCGTCGCAGTGCGCCGCACGGCCCCGTGGGAGGCTTCCGCGGGCGAGCCGACCCGGCTCGCGCTGGTGCCGCTGGCCACGGCGGCCATTGGGCTGGGCCTGGCTTGGATGGCATCGCCGCCCGGGTTTGCAGCGGTGTGGACGGCGCCGGTCGGTATCACCCTGGGCCTGCTGTGGCGCCGTTTCGCGCCGGCGCGCGCGAGTGCAGCGGTGCCGCCCGGAGATCTCATGCTGCGCGTGCAGCGCGCGAGCGCCGCCGTGGTGCGTGCGGGTAACGGCCTGTGCGTCGGCCCGCTCGCCCGGGCGCGTGACGCCGGCCTCGAGTTCCTGCTCGGCCTGTGGGACGGGGCCGCCTGGTCGCGTCGCGTGCAGGCGCTGGACATCCGGCTGCGCTCCTGGCCCGCCACCAGCCTGATGGTGCTTGCCCTGGCCCTGGCGACGGCCTTCCTGCTGGCGCGATGAACTCCCCGGCCCTGCTCGCGGCCGTTGCTGCACCGCTCCTCATCGCCGCCGCGCTGGTGCCGCGCTGGTCGTCCGGGGCGGCGCGCGTGCTCGCGCCCTGGGCCGCCTTGCCGGCCCTGCTCGCAGTCCCGCTCGGGGCGCAGGATCTCCATGCGCCCTGGTTGCTGTTGGACGCGCGCCTTGGGCTGGATGGCGTTGGCGCCGCGCTGCTGCCGCCGACTGCAGCGCTGTGGCTGGCTGCCGGGCTCATGGCCAGCCACTACATCGAGCCCGGCCCGCGCCGGGCGCGCTTCTATGGCTGGTTCCTCGCCGCCATGAGCGGCAATTTCGTGCTGCTGGCGGCGCTCGACGCCGTGACGTTCTACTTCGGCTTCGCCCTGATGAGTTTCGCCTCATACGGCCTGGTCGTGCACACGGGCACGGCGCGGGCGCGCCACGCCGGGCGCTATTACATCGCCATGGTCGTGCTGGGGGAGGTCTGCGTCATCATGGGCCTGATGATGCTGGCCAGCCAGTCATCGACGGACTTCACTGAAATGCGCGCCAGCTTCACGGCCGCAGCCGACACGCGCGACCATCTCATCATCGCGCTGCTGGTGCTCGGCTTCGGCGTCAAGGCCGGCCTCGCCGGGCTGCATTTCTGGCTGCCCCTGGCCCATCCAGTGGCCCCGGCGCCGGCCAGTGCGGTGCTGTCCGGGGCAATGATCAAGGCCGGCCTGGTGGCCTGGATGCGTTTCCTGCCGCTCGGCGAACTGGCGTTGCCGGCATGGGGCGCCGGCCTCGCCGTGCTCGGCCTGTTCACGGCCTGTTACGCCGTCGTCGTCGGGCTGCCGCAGCGCGAGGCGAAGACCGTGCTGGCCTACTCCAGCGTCAGCCAGATGGGCATCATGACGCTCGCGATTGGAATCGGGCTGGCCTACCCCGAGCGCTGGCCGCTCGCGCGGGCGGCGCTGCTGGTCTACATCGTCCACCACGGCCTGGTGAAGGGCAGCCTGTTCCTTGGCGCCGGCATGGTGCACGACGCGCTGGCGCCGTGGTTGGCGCGGATCGTCGCGCTGGTGTTTTGCCTTGCCGCCTGGTCCATGGCCGGCGGCCCGTTCAGCGGCGGCCTGGCAGCCAAGCTCGGCGTAAAGGCTGCCTTGCCCGCGGCCGGGGCCTGGCACGACATCGTGCCGCCGTTGCTCACGTTCAGTTCCGTGCTGACGGCGCTGCTGCTGCTGCGTTTCCTGTGGCTGGCATGGCCGCGCGCAGACCACGCGGCCGCGCGGCTGCCGTTGCGCGTCACGGCAACCTGGCTGTTGCTGGCTATCACGGCCCTGGCGGCGCCGTGGTGGCTGGCCGCGGCGGACGTCCGCGCCACGCTCCTGTCTGTGGCGGATGCGCTGCATGCCGCATGGCCTCCGGCAATCGCCCTCGCCATGGCGCTTGCGGCCTGGTCCGTGTCACGGCGCGCGGGACGCGAACGGATCCCGCTCGTGCCTCCCGGGGATGTCGGTATCCCGCTCGAACGGGCGCTGCTGGCGGTCGGGCACGGCCTCGGCCGCGCGTTGCGCGCCGACCTGCCGCAGCGCCTCGCACAGTTGCGGGCGTTCGGGGGCGTCGTGGTCAGGCGCGTTCTTGCGGGTGCGGGTCCGCTCGGGCGCGTGGAAGCGCGCCTCACTGCCTGGTCTCTGACCGGCCTGCTGGTGCTGGTGGTGGCGGCGTGTCCTGGTGCGCCTGCTCAGCTGAGGGCCCGAGTCACGGCAGGGCGCGCGATGCGCTGCTAAGCTGGGAGAGCACCTTGAACCTCGCACGCGTGCGAAGGAGAAGACTATGCAACGGCCGATCATTATTTCCTGCATGGGCGCCGCCGGGCTGGTCGCGGGACTTGCGCTGACACTGGCGGGGCTGGAACCGACGCAGGCCGAGCCTGCCATGGTGGCCGTCGAGATCAGCACCGAGGGGGAAGTCGCGTATGCAGAAGGCTGCACGGATTGTCACGACGGCACGGCCGTACCCACGGTCGGCGCCGTGCTGGAAGCGCTGGGACATCCCGATGTCGGCCCGGACACGGAAGTCGTGCCCGAAGACTGCAGCGATTGCCATAGCGAGGAAGGCGGCTTGTGGTTGCTGAGCGAAGTGGCCCACATGGCGCACTTCCGGGAGCCGGCGGACAACGGGTTCGTGCAGGAGTTCGACGGCGACTGCCGTCACTGCCACGTGATGGACGGGGAAACCGGCGAAGTCGACGTCAAGTCGGGCGCGAAGAACTGGTAAGCAGCGGCGCCCGGAAGCGCCGCAGGCGCAGCGCGTTGCCCACCACGCAGAGGCTGGACAAAGCCATGGCCAGCGCCGCCAGCATCGGCGACAGCAGCACCCCCGCGACCGGATAGAGCAGGCCCGCCGCAACCGGCACCAGGCTGGCGTTGTAGGCGAAGGCCCAGAACAGGTTCTGGCGGATGTTGCGCAGGGTCGCCGAGGACAGCGCCACGGCGGTGGGCAGGTGGCCGAGGTCGCCCGACATCAGCACGAGCTCGGCGCTGTCGATGGCGATATCCGTGCCGGTGCCGATGGCGACACCGACCTCGGCCTGCGCCAGGGCCGGGGCGTCGTTGATGCCGTCGCCGACGAAGGCGATGCGTCGTCCAGCGGCCTGCAGGCGCTGCACCAGCTCCGACTTGTCGCCCGGCATGAGCTCCGCGTAGACCTCCTCGATGCCTGCTGCCGCAGCCACCGCCTGCGCCGTGCGTGCGTCGTCGCCGGTGAGCATCGCCACGCGCAGGCCCATCTGGCGCAGGCCGGCAACGGCTTCCCGCGCGCCGGGTTTGAGCGGGTCCGCCACCACCAGCAGTGCCGCCAGGCGGCCGTCGATGGCGACATACAGCGGCGTGCCGCCGGCTGCCGCCCTGTCCTCGGCCGCCGCGGCCAGGGCACTCGTGTCCACGCCGAGCTGCTGCATGAAACGCGCGGCACCGATGGCGACGCGCGCGCCTTCCACCATGGCGGCCGCACCCAGTCCGGTGCTGCTCTTGAATTCGCTGGCCGGCGGGATCGGCACGCCGCGTTCACGCGCCCCCGCGACGATCGCCGTGGCGATGGGATGCTCGGAGCGTTGTTCGACCGCGGCGGCCTTGCGCAGCACTTCGTTCTCGTCGCAGCCGGCTGCCGTGGCCACGTGGTCGAGCACAGGGGTGCCGCGTGTCAGCGTCCCGGTCTTGTCCAGCGCCACGGTGTCGATTTCGCTGAGCGACTGCAGCGCCTCGCCCTTGCGGAACAGGAGTCCGAGTTCGGCGGCCTTGCCGGTGCCCACCATGATGGACATCGGCGTCGCGAGGCCCATGGCGCAGGGACAGGCGATGATCAGCACCGCGACCGCGTTCACCAGGGCGAAGGTGAGCGCCGGCTGCGGACCCAGCCACAGCCAGGCGACGAAGGTCGCCAGGGCGACGGCGATGATCACCGGCACGAACACCCGGGTCACCTTGTCGGCCAGCGCCTGGATCGGCAGCTTGCCGGCCTGGGCCTGCTCCACCATGCGCACGATCCGCGCCAGCACCGTGTCGGCGCCGACCCGTGTGGCGCGAAACACCAGCGCCCCGGTCGAGTTGATGGTGCCGCCGATGACCTCGGCGCCCGGCCGTTTCTCCACCGGGACCGGCTCGCCGCTGACCATGGATTCGTCCACCCACGAGCTGCCCTCGAGCACTTCGCCGTCCACCGGCACCTGCTCCCCGGGCCGCAGCAGCAGCGTGTCTCCGGCGCGCACGCGGTCCACCGGGATCTCGAGCTCCTGGTCGTTGCGCCGCACGCGGGCGAGGCGTGGCTGCAGCGACACGAGGTGCCTGATGGCGTCGCCGGCGCGGCCGCGGGCGCGCGCTTCCAGGTAGCGTCCGCCGATGATCAGCGTGATGATCACGGCCGATGCTTCGAAGTAGACGTTGGCGGTCCCGGGGGCAGCAGGCCGGCGAAAAACACCGCCACCACCGAGTAACCCCAGGCGGCGGAGCTGCCGAGCATCACCAGCGAGTTCATGTCCGGCGCGCCGCGCCGCAGTGCGGGCCAGCCGGTGCGATAGAAGCGCAGGCCGGGCCCGAACTGCACCACGGTGGCGAGCACGAAATACAGCAGGTGCAGGGGGCGCGTGCCAGGCCAGGCCGCCAGGCGTTCCGCGAGCCCCGGCACCAGGTGCGCGCCCATCTCCAGCAGGAAAATGGGCAGGGTGAGCGCGGCGGCGAGCAGGAAGGCGCGCCGCAGGCTGCGGGATTCTTCCGCCCGCGCCTGCGCCTCGCGCTCGGACTGTTCCGGCGTGTCCAGCAAGGGTTCGGCCTCGAAGCCTGCCGCGCGCACCGCGCGGGCGGCCACCTCGGCGTCGCCGCCGCTGATGCGCACGAAGGCGCGCGCGGAGGCCAGGTTTACCGCCGCCTCCTGCACGCCCGGCGTGGCGCGCAGGGCTTTCTCGACGCGCCCGACACAGGAGGCGCAATGCATCCCTCCGACGCTGAGGATGACCTCCGGTGCCGGCGTGCCCTGGCTGGCTTCTGCGGGGCTCATGGCCCCCGATTATCCGCCGAATCGCGCCGCGCTGCTCAAGCCGCCTGCGCGCCCGTCGGACGCAGGCGTTCCCATGCCTTCTCGTGAAAGAAGTAGGCGACCGTGTTCAGCGCGGGTTCGACCAGGGCCATCGCGCCGCCGATCGCGACGCTGCCCGTGAGGGCGAAGCCCACGCTGAACGCGACGATAAAATGCACTACGGCGAAGCTGAAAGTCTTGGTCATGGCGCTGATTTCCCCGGTTGATCGTGCGTCACAGGCTAGGGCCTTCGCAGCGATTAGTGAAATGAATTATTTCTCTCATCCGTATAGAGGATTCCTATCGAGCGGTCCCGGGGGCGAGCGCGGCGCCACGGCTTTGGAGGTGGAACCGTGCACGCTTGCGCCGAACGATTTCGGGGTAGTCTAGGTGCGATGCTCAGAGCAAGGTCCCGCGTTCGCAACCCTGCCTCTCGCCGGCCTGTGGCCGCAGCGATGGGCATGCTGACCCTCGCATGCTTCTGTGCGAGCGGAGACGCTTTCGCTGCTGCAGGTGCGGCGTGCGACATCCCGCCGGCGCAGCTGGAGGCGCAAGGCGCGCGCATCGGTAGCGTCGAGATCGAGAACCTCAATATTTTCGACCTCAGCGAGCCCGAGGACGACAAGGCGCTTTTCCGCCTGTTGAATGACCTGCACATCCGCACGCGCCCCGGGGTCATCCGCCGCCAGCTCCTGTTTGCGGAGGGAGATCCTTTCGAGCAGCGGCTGCTGGAAGAGTCCGGTCGCCTGCTGCGCGCGACGCCTTACCTGTATGAGGCGAACGTCACCGTCGCCGCTTGTGACGGGGACACGGTCGATATCCTGGTGCGCACCCGCGATGTGTGGACGCTGAAGCTGGGCATTTCCATCTCGCGCAGCGGCGGCGAGAGTCGTTCGGGGCTCGACCTGGAGGAGGAAAACCTGCTCGGGCGTGGTGGCAGCGTGCGCTATGTCCGCCGTATCGACGAGGAGCGCACTTCCACGGAAATCGGCTACCGGGACCTGAACCTGCGCGGCCGCCGGATCGCCCTGGACGCGAGTATCGCTGACAACAGCGACGGCCACGCGCTTGCGCTCAGCCTGTCCCGGCCGTTCTACGCGCTGGACGTGCGTCGCGCGGGGGGCGGCAGCGTGCTGGACGAGAAACGCAACGACCTCGTCTATGCCCTGGGTGACGAGGTCGGTAAGTACCGCCATGACATCGAGACCTACAGCTTCTTCGTCGGACGCTCGGACGGCTGGTCGGACGGCTGGGTGGAGCGCTGGCTGGCCGGCGTGGTCTACGACAGCCATGACTTCGAGTCGATCGATGAGCGCCTGGACCCGGCGCTGGTGCCGGAGTACCGCCGCCTCGTATATCCCTATCTCCAGTACCAGCTGCTGGAAGACGACTACCAGGTCGCATCCAACCTTGACCAGATCTATCGCCAGGAGGACGTTCGCCTTGGCGCGGAGATCGGGATTCGTCTCGGGTATTCGGCCAAGGCGCTGGGCGCCGACCGTAATGCGCTGATCTTCTGGAGCGGGGCTCGCTGGGCGCACGGCGACCCGTCGCGCCGGTTCTGGCGCCACAACGTGTACGCCAGCGGGCGTGTCGAGGGTAGCGAGCTGCGTAACGCGATGTTTGGCGGCACGGTGCGCTGGTACCTGCGCCAGTCCGAGCGTCACCTGTTGTTCGCCGCTTTGCGGGCCGACGTGGGCGAAGCCCTGGACCGGGACAACCCGCTGGAAATCGGCGGTGATGACGGGTTGCGTGGTTATCCCTTGCGCTACCAGCGCGGCGAACGGCGCGCCCAGTTCACCATCGAGCAGCGTTACTTCACCGACTACTACCTGTGGCGCCTGTTCCGGGTCGGCGGGGCGGTGTTCTTCGATGCCGGGCGCGTGTGGGGGGAGGATCCATTCGGCAGCGAGAACCTGGGCCTGCTGCGTGACGTCGGCTTCGGGCTGCGCCTGTCGAGCACGCGCTCGAGCATCGGCAAGATGATCCACATCGATTTCGCCTTCCCGCTGGACGGCGACAGCTCCATCGACAGCTTCCAGTTCCTGGTGGAGGGAAAGCGCAGCTTCTAGGGTGGCCCGCGCCTCAATTGCGCTCGAAGGAATAGAACAGGTCGGCAGATGCTTCTTCGCCGGATTCCGCCTCCAGCGACAGCCGGCGGTTGACCTGGTAGCGCAGGCGTACCGTGTTCACCGTGTCGAACAGGCCGACCCCGTAGCTGACGTAGAGCCCGCCCCCCAGGTACTTGCTCACCACCAGGGCGCTGCCGTCATCGCCGGTCTCGGCGCTCACCTCGAGGTCCTGGAAGCCGAGCCGCCGCGCGAAATCCTCAATGACGAGGCCGCCGCCGGAGAGGGCCAGCGCGTTGGCGGCCTGGTTCATGCTCTGCTGTTCGCTGGACTGGATCTGCTCCAGGCTCTTGCCCAGCGTGAGATAGGACAGAGCTTCAGCATTGGACATGGGCGGTTCGGAGAACACCGAAACCTGCGGCTGCTCCAGGGTGCCGCGAACCAGCGCGCCGGCGGTTACATCTCTCACCCGGCGCACCGCACGGATCTCGATGCCGGGATTCTCCAGCGGTCCGCCATCGTAGATGAGGCGGCCGGTCCGGATCTCGAGGGTCTGTCCCAGCACGCTCATCTCACCGTCAACCACGCGCAGTTCGCCGCGCCCCCAGGGGTCCGTCTCCGGCTCGACCACCGTAAGCAGGTTGCCCTCCACGCGACCGCTGAATCCGCTGATCTGCAGTTGTACCGCCGGGCCGGCGGAAACCTCGATGCGGCTGGTGACTGCGATCCCTTCTTCCTCAGCGCCGCGCGCATCTTCACCGACGATGACTTCATCCGGGCTGGTGCCCACGGCGGTGCTGCTGCCCACGCCGCTGATCAGCGCCGATGGGATGTGCACGCTGCCACCGAGGTTCAGGTGATTGCCGTGGAAACCCATGCGCAGGTCCGGATCGGCCACTACCACCGCATCCGGGAGGTTTGCCACGGTAAGGTCTTTGCCGCGCAGCGATGCCCGGCCGTCCACGCCCGCGGCGCGCAGGTCGAACTCTCCCTCTGTTTCGAAGCGACCTTGTCCGGACTGCCCCGTGGCGCGGAACCCGAGGGCGCCTTGCGCGATATCGGCCTGGAGCTGGATATCCTCGATCGTGAGGCCCAGCCCCACCAGGGCGGCCTTGCCGTTACGCCACTCGAACCGGCCGCTCGGCTCCGGCGCGGAAAGCGTACCGCCCAGGCTGAACCGAATACCCAGTGTTCCGTCGAGGGATGCCAGCTCGGGTAGCAGTTCCGGAACCAGCATGAGCTGTTCGAGATCAGCCTCGAGTGTGCCCCGCAACCAGGGGTCAGGCTCATTCCAGCCCACCGCCAGTCGGCCTCGCACCAGGTCGTCGCCCGCCAGCGTGAGCTGGAGCTCGGCCTCGGCTGACTCGGGGTCGCCGGTGAGGCCGAATTCTCCACCGAGCCATGACAGCAGCAGCCCGTCTTCGCGCCCCGGCCGCCCGATTTCTCCCGCCGTGAGCGAGAACCGGCCAGCCAGATTGGTGAAGCGATCTGCGGCCGTCGCCAGCTGCACCGTGCCGGTCACTTCACCGCTGGCGGCGAGCCCCAGTGCGAGCCATTCGGTGAGCGGGCCGAGGTCAAGCCGGCCCAGTTCCGCTTCGCCCCGCCACCGTCCGGTCCCGAGTCGCTCCGCCTCGAGGCAGAGCAGGCCCAGGATGCCATCCATGCACGTCTTCCCGAGCTCGAGGTCGTCGGACGAGGCCGACAGCTCTGCCGGCGCTTGCAGCCGCCACAGCTCCTGCTGCGCGTCCGACAACACGAACTCGCCAAGCTGGCCGCTCCATTGCGAATCCTCGAGTTTGCCCGTGAGCGCCAGCGCCAGGCGTTGCCCCGGGCGGCGCCGCGTGAACTCGAGCTGCACCGCGTGTTCCCCGGGGCGGCCAGAGGCGTCCAGGCGCAGCGTGGCGCTGCGCCCGGGACGCGCCGAGACGCCGGCAAGCTCGGCCTGCACGCGCGAGGCGGCGGCGCCGGCCAGGTCCAGGCTGGCGTCGGCCTTGAGCACGCGTGCGCGCAGGTTGCGCCAGGAGAGGCGCCCGCCATCGGCTTCAAGTCTAATCACGGGCGCGCTACGCGGGCCGACCACTTGCACAAGCGCGGCAATGCGCCCGGTGAACTCGGGCCCGAGTTCTTCCAGCCGCGGCGCATCGAGCCGGACTTGCAACGCCAACTGCTCGCGGTCGACCGTGCCCGATCCTTCCAGGGATGCGCTGCCGAGCGCGACGACGGCCTCGGTGATATCGAGAGCACCCTGCGCCAGGGCCAATTGAAATGCGCCTGACAGGGGTTGTGCACGCAACTCGCCGGCGATGTCCCGACCGTCCACATGGAAGCGCTGTCCCGGCCCGAGCGCGCCGTGCAGGTGCACGACCCCGCCGATACGCCCGGGCCATCCCGGGAGCAGGGACGCCGGATCCAGGTCGGCGGCCTGGAGCAGGAAGTCCGCGCTGGGCTGATCCCGCCAGTCGGCGGTGCCGGCGCCGGCCACGGTGCCGCCGAGGGTCCTGACCTCCAGCGCATAGACGCGCAGGGACGTCGTATCGCCGCGCGCGTCGAGATCGAACGTGGCCAGCGGGGCGCTCGTCGCCTTCACCTCGCCCCGTGCCGCGAGACGCCACGAGGGACCCGTGCTGGCGCCCTCGAACTCGAGCACTGGCAACGTCGCCAGCGTCTCGCCACCCTGAAGCGGCCAGGTGATGCCCGCAGCGCGTCCCTGCAGCTCCACCTGCGGCGCCGCTCCGGGGACGACCCGCCCGTGGAAGTCCGCCCTCGATGCCGGCGCGAAGACGATCCCGACCGCGTCGAGCACGAGTACGGCATCGCGCCAGCCGAGCGTCGCCTCCACTGCGGCCGAGGTGTCGAGCACGGCCGGCCATGCAATGTCCCCGATGATGCGTGAGGCTTCGAGGGAGCCGGTGATGTCGAGGCCCGCGGACATGCCATCCAGCGTTTCGGGCCAGGGGTTGTCGCCCGCCGGAAGGGCCTGCAATTCCAGCCGCAGGTCCCAGTCGGGCCTGTCCGGCAGCCCGCGTAGCCGTCCAGAGATGTCCGCTACGGCGGGCTGTGAAAAATGCTGCTGCACTGCCAGGTCGCGCAGGACGCCGGTAATCCGGGTCTCGCCCGCCAGGGTCAGCTCCGGCAGGCGCGCGTTCCAGTCCAGCGCCACGTCCCACGGTTCGCGCGGATCCAGCGAAGCGGCCAGGCGCCCCGTCGCGGCGCCCTGCGGGCTGGAGAACTCCAGCGTTTCCAGCGTGAGGGTTCGTCCATGTGCGAGCAACGTGCCGCGCAGCGCGTGGACTTCGCCGAGCAACTCGCCGCCACGGTGCAGGCGGGCGCTGTCGATATCGAGCGCCTGCAAAGTGATACCCCAGGGCAGGCCCAACGCCTGCCACTCGACGGCAGGCGCGGCGGCTTCCGGGCTGTCCGCTTCCGGAGCGGGGAGGTCCACCACGATGTCCCGCAGGTAGAGGTGGTCCAGCCGGATTTCGCGCCTTAGCAGCCCCAGCGGTTGCCAGTCGAGCTCGATCGCCGCCGCCGCTCCTGCCATGTCGCCCTGTGTCCAGCGCACGTCGCTCAGCACCATGGGACCGACCAGGCTGCCCTGCACCGTGCCCACTTCCAGCGTGCCCGGCACCATGGCGCCGGCGCGCGCGAGCAGGAATCGTAGCCCGGCCTCAGTGCCGGCCAACCACGTGGTTGCCACCAGCAACGGGGCGAGGGCCAGGGCGCCCGAGACGAGCATGATGCGCACGATCTTCACAGGTCCGGCCTGATGCTGATGTGGACGCGCATGCCGCGGCTCTCGGTGATTGAGCGGGCGACCGAGAGGCGCAGGGTGCCGATGGGTGTGCGCACGTTGGCGCCGACCCCGAGCGAAGTCTCCAGCCGGTCGTCCAGCTGCTCCAGCGCGTTGCCGGTGTCGACGAATGCGGCGAGAGCCACGCGACCCCACACGCGTCGCTCGGCCTCGATGCTGGCGAACACCAGGTGCCGGCCGCCGATCACGTTGCCGTTCTCGTCCCTCGGCCCGAGGCTGTTGTAGCTGTAGCCGCGCACACTCTGGTCGCCGCCGGCGTAGAAGCGCTGGGACGCCGGCAGCGTGTCGAACTCCTCCGTTACGCCGATGCCGAGCTTGCTGCGCAGGAAGAACCGCCAGTCTTCGCCGCGTGAGAGCACGCGATTGGCGTCGAACTCGAAGCGCAGGAACTTGCTGCCGGCGCCAAGCGTTTCCCATGAGCCCCGCATCTCGCCGCGCAGCCGGTAGCCGTCGCGCGGGAATAGGATGTCGTCCGCCGACAGTCGCTCGAAGGCCACGCCGGGCACCACCGAGATGTCCTGGAACTCGGGCTGGTCCGGGATCTGGGTGCGCTCGTCGACGAGGTCGACGAACAGCGTGCGCTGCCAGTGCTCGCCGGCCATGGTCAGGAGGCTGGCGCCGATCTCACTGCGCGTGCTGTCCACGTCGGCGAATTCCTCCTGCCGTATGGCCCCGCGCAGCAGCAGGCTCTCGTGCAGCGGATCGCCCACGGGAATCCGGTAGCGCGCGCTGTACTCGGTCAGGTCGCGCGACAGGTTGATCGAGGTCTGCGCCGAATGTCCGGCGCGGTTGAGGTGCCGCCAGTTGACGTCCGCGGTGCCGCGCAGGCGCGTGTCGGTGGCATAGCCGACACCGAGCCGTATGCGCTGGCCGCGCGTCGGCACGGTGACGATGCTCACCGGGACGGTGCGCGTTGCCGGGTCCGGTTGTCCGGTCTCCACCAGCGCGCTGGAGAAATACAGCGTGTCGGTGAGGCGGAACTGCATGCGCAGCACCTCGCTGGCATCGTAAGGATCTCCGGCCCGCACGGTGACGATGCGCGCCAGCAATTCGTCGTTGATGACGTCCTGCGCTACGTCCACTTTGCTGATGTGGTAGCGCACTCCGGTATCGAGGTGTAACACCACGCGAGCGCTCAGTGCCCCGGGATCCACTTCCAGTCGCCGCGTGGTGAAGGCGGCGTCGAAATAGCCCAGGTTCTTCGCCGTTGCCTGCAGCCGGCTGCGCAGGCGGTCGTGCTCGACGTGGCGCAGTCGGCGGCCTTCCACCAGCGGGCTCTGGCGCACGACCTCGAGCAATTCCGGCTGGTTTTTTCCCTCGCCGTCGATACGTACGTCGATAGCGGTGACCACGACCGGCTGGCGGGGGTCGATGTCGATGGTGACGCGCCAGTTCCCGGCATGAGGTTCCAGCTGCGGGCGGATCAACGGGCGGTAATAGCCGTAGGGATGCATGGCTTCCCGCACCTGGCCGCGCGCCCTCGCATACAGCCGGCGCACGCCGGCCTCGGAAAGATCCTCGCGCTTGCCGTGTGGCACCAGGTCCAGCGACGCCAGGATGTTCGCCTCGATCTCCGGTTCTACGCCGGTGATGCGGACCTCGACCGCGGCGGCGGCGGGCATGGCGTGCAACAGGCAGGCGAAGGCGGCGAACACGACCAGCCAGCGCAGCCGGCCGGGGCTGCATCTCGACTGCGGAAGCCGCTGAGCTTGAGGCAATGTGTTACCGCCGCGCGATGAGCGTTGAGCTCACATTCTACGGGCTTCCATCCCCGCCGGGGTCAGCGGTCGATGGCGCGCCAGCCGATATCACGACGGCAGTAGACGCCGTCCCAGCGGATGGCGTCGGCCAGCGCATAGGCCTTGTGTTGCGCCTCGGCCACGTCGGCGCCGAGGGCCACGGCGCACAGCACGCGGCCACCGCTGGTGAGGACGCGGTCGTCTTCGGCGCGCGTGCCGGCGTGGAAAATCTTCAGGTCGTCGTGGCCGGCATCGGCCTCCAGGCCGGAAATCGGGTCGCCCTTGCGATAGTCGTCTGGGTAGCCGCCCGCCGCCAGCACCACGCCCAGCGCCGCGCGCGGGTCCCAGTGACAGTTGACGCGGTCGAGCGCGCCGTCGAGCGCGGCGAGGCACAGCTCGACGAGGTCGGAGCGCAGCCGGAACAGGATCGGCTGGGTTTCCGGGTCGCCGAAGCGGCAGTTGAACTCCAGCACCCGCGGCGCGCCGTCGGGCGCGACCATCACGCCGGCATATAGAAAGCCCGTGTACGGCGTGCCCTCGGCCCTCATGCCGGCCACGGTCGGCTCGATGACCTCGCGCATGATGCGGTCGTGCAGGGCGGCGTCGACCACCGGCGCGGGCGAGTAGGCGCCCATGCCGCCGGTGTTCGGACCGCGGTCGCCGTCGTCGCGCGCCTTGTGGTCCTGGGAAGAGGCGAGGGGCAGGATGTGCTCCCCGTCCACCATCACGATGAAGCTGGCTTCCTCGCCGGTGAGGAACTCTTCCACCACGACCCGGGCGCCGGCGTCGCCGAAGCGGTTGCCGGACAGCATGTCGCGCGCGGCGGCTTCGGCCTCCGCAGTGGTCTGCGCCACGATCACGCCCTTGCCCGCAGCCAGGCCGTCGGCTTTCACCACGATGGGGGCGCCCTGCCGGCGAATGTAATCACAGGCCGCATCGGCGTCGCTGAACTCTGCCCAGGCGGCGGTGGGTATGCCGTAGCGATCGAAAAACGCCTTGGAGAAGGCCTTGGAGCCTTCCAGTCGGGCGCAGGCGGCCGAGGGGCCGAAGCACTTCAGACCGCGGTGCCGGAACTCGTCGACAACGCCCGCGACCAGCGGCACTTCCGGTCCGACAATGGTGAGGCCGATGCCCTGGCGGGTCGCGAAGTCGGCCAGCGCGTGGATGTCGTCGGCGGGGATGGGCACGTTTTCGCAGCCGGGTTCCAGCGCCGTGCCGGCGTTGCCCGGCGCCACGAAGACGCGCTCGGCATGCGACGACTGCGCGGCCTTCCAGGCCATTGCGTGCTCGCGCCCGCCGCTGCCCACCACGAGGATTTTCACGACTGCGTACCTCCGGCTAGTCGCGGCATGCGCAGCTCCGGCCTCAGTGCCGGAAATGGCGCACGCCGGTGAATACCATGGCCAGGCCGTGCTCGTTCGCCGCCGCGATCACTTCCGGGTCACGCACCGAGCCGCCGGGCTGGATGATGGCGGTCGCGCCGTGCTCGGCCGCTGCGTCGACGTTGTCGCGGAAGGGGAAAAAGGCATCCGACGCCATGACCGTGCCCTTCACGGTCAAGCCGGCGTCCGCCGCCTTGATGGTGGCGATGCGCGTGCTGTAAATCCGGCTCATCTGGCCGGCGCCGATGCCGATGGTGGTGGCGTCCTTGCAGAACACGATGGCGTTCGACTTCACGAAGCGCACGACTTTCCAGGCGAACAGCAGGTCCTTCATCTCGCGCTCGTTCGGCGCGCGCTCGCTCACCACCCTGGCATCGGCCGGATCCAGCTCGCCTTCGTCCACGTCCTGCACCAGCAAAGCACCGCCGATGCTGCGCAGCTGGATGGTGCCGATCGGCGCCTGGCCCCAGCGGCCGGTGACCAGCGTGCGGATGTTGGGCTTGGTGGCGAGCACCTCCTCGGCGCCCGGGGCAAGCGAGGGCGCCACCAGCACCTCGACAAACTGCCGCTTGAGGATGTTCTCGGCAGTGCCGGGGTCGAGCGGGCGATTGAAGGCGATGATGCCGCCGAAGGCCGACACCGGGTCGGTGGTGTAGGCACGGCGGTAGGCGTCCAGGATGTCATCCGCCGTGGCCACGCCGCAGGGGTTGGCATGCTTGACGATGACGCAGGCCGGCTCCGCGAACTGCTTCACGCATTCCAGCGCGGCATCGGCATCCAGCAGGTTGTTGTAGGACAGGGCCTTGCCCTGCACCTGCCGGGCCGCGCCGATCGTGCCCGTGCGCCGCATGCCCAGCGAGTACACCGCGGCACGCTGGTGAGGATTCTCGCCGTAGCGCAGCTGCATGATCTTGTGCGTCGGCAGCACCAGGTCGTTCGGCATCTGCGCGCCGTCCATCTCCGACTGCCAGCCGAGCCAGTGGGCGATGGCCGCGTCGTAGCTCGCGACGTGCGCGAAAGCCTTGCCGGCGAGCTGGATCCGCATTTCATACGGCACTTCGCGTGCTGCGCGCAGGGCGGTCAGCACCGTGTCGTAGTCATTCGGCTCCACGACCACGGTCACGGCGTCATGGTTCTTTGCCGCCGCGCGCAGCATCGCCGGGCCGCCGATGTCGATCTGCTCGACGATCTCGTCGGGGGTGCGGTCCGGGTCGGAGGCCGTCTCGCGGAAGGGGTAGAGGTTCACGGCCACCAGGTCGATCGGCTCGATGCCGTGGGCCGCCATCACCTCCTCGTCGACGCCGCGGCGCCCGAGCAAGCCGCCGTGCACGCGCGGGTGCAGCGTCTTGATGCGCCCGTCCATGATCTCCGGGAAGCCGGTCAGGTCGGAGACGTCCCGCACCGGGACCCGGCCCTGGCGCAGCACCGCGGCGGTGCCGCCGGTGGACAGGATTTCCACCCCGAGATCGACCAGGTCGCGGGCGAAATCGACCACGCCATGCTTGTCGGAAACGCTGATCAGCGCGCGCTTGATTTGGGCCATGGGAATTATCCGCCGCCGCTCAGTCGAGCAGGCCGTGGCGCCGCAATTTCTTGCGCAGGGTGCCGCGGTTGATGCCGAGGATGTCGGCCGCCTGGCTCTGGTTGCCGCCGGTGTAGTCGAGCACGGCGCGGAACAGGGGCTTCTCCACCTCGCCGATCACGAGGTCGTAAAGCTCTTCCGGCTTGTGCCCGTTGAGGGTGTGAAAATAGCTCTCGAGAGCTTCCCGGGCCATGTTGCCGAGAGCGCCGTCGCGGGCGCCCACGTGCCCGCTGCCGTTGAGCGCTGCCTGTTTCTTCTCGCTGGACACTGCGCTGTTCCCCGTCACGCTGCGAGCCCTTCATGGAGGGCTTCTTCGAAATATTCTTTAACCAGCTCCAATTGCGCGCGCGCATCCTCGAGTTGGACGAAGCGGCGGCGAAGCGCTTCGCCCCCCGGCCGCCCCGCCAGGTACCAGCCCAGGTGCTTGCGAGCAGTCCTCACGCCGCGTGCGCTGCCGTAAAAGCGGTGCAGGGCGTCGAGGTGGCCGAGGATGATATCACGGACCTCGGCGGCGTCGGGGGGCGGCATGGGCTCGCCGGTGCGCAGCAGGTGACGCACCTCGCGGAAGATCCATGGCCGGCCCTGTGCCGCGCGCCCGATCATGATGCCGTCGGCCCCCGTGAGGGCGAGCACGGCGCGCGCGTCCTCTGGTGTCCGCACGTCACCGTTGGCGGTCACCGGCAGCCCGGACACGGCCTTCAGTTCCCGGATGCTTTCGTATTCAGCCTCGCCGCCGTAGGCGCAGGCGCGCGTGCGGCCGTGCACTGCGATGGCGGCGATGCCGGCATCGGCGGCGATGCTGCCGATACGGAGCAGGTTGCGCTGCTCCGGGCTCCAGCCGGTGCGGGTCTTGAGCGTCACCGGAATACCGAGCGGCGCGACTGCGGCCACGACCGCTTCGAGTATGCGCGCCACCATGTCTTCATCCCGCAGCAGGGCCGAGCCGGCGGCGCGATTGCACACTTTTTTCGCCGGGCAACCCATGTTGATGTCGATCACCTGCGCGCCGAGCGCGACATTGGCGCGCGCCGCCGCAGCCATCATTTCCGGTTCCCCGCCGGCGATCTGGACGATGACGGGATGGCCTTCCCCGGCGTGATCCATGCGGTGACGGCTCTTGGGCGTGTCCCACAGGCGCTGGTCCGCGCTGACCATCTCGGTGGCCGCGTAGCTCGCGCCGAGCTGGCGGCACAGCGCCCGGAACGGGCGGTCAGTGACGCCGGCCATGGGCGCCAGGGCGACCACGGGAGCGTCGAACAGGTAGGGCCCGATCTGCATTACGACAGGCGGCGGGGCGCGCCCGGCCTAGCGGAACGTCTCGGCGCCGCAGGCCCGCTCGCCGGAGGCGGACTCGAGGCAGAAGTCGACCCTGAAGCCCTCTGCGCGGGCACCCGGGTCCGGCACCTCGATGGTGGTGCGCACGCGCCCGCCGGCCGGGAGGCGCCGTCCGCGCGAGTAGCCCTCGAGGTACTGCGCCGGCGTGACATCCTGGTTGCCGACGCGACGCCCGAAGCGATCCTCCAGCACCACCCGCAGCACGGGATAAGGTTGCGCGAAATCCGCCGAGTTGAGGAATTCGACCGCCACGATCAGGCGATCCGGCTGGGCCGGGTCGGCCTCCGCCTCCCACTTCAGCGCCCGGAACTTCTCCGGGCTCCAGGTCGGCGTGGCCTCGATGCCGAGGAGTCCGTAAACCGGGCCCATGACGGCCTCTCCGGCGGGGTGCCGCAGGAGCGTGCCGCGCTGGGTGTGTGCCCAGGCGCCGGCGACGACCAGCAGCGTCACTGCGACGACGCCCAGCGCCAGTCCGCGGCGGCGCCGCGGCGGGGCGGCGAATTCGGGCAGCTCGGCATCGTCGTCGGTGCCCGGCGTCGCTGCGGCGGGCGTCGCGTCGGGTTGCGTCGCGTGTTCTGCGGCGGTGGCGTGGCCCGCAGCCGCCGGCGGCTCTTCCCCCGGCGCATTGCCGGCTGCTGTCGCGCTGTCCTGGTCCGCGGTGTTCGCGCCGACGAACGGCTCGCCGAAGGTCTCGCCGAACTGCATGTCGTCGGCATCGAGACGGAACGGCGAATCGGGATCGAGCTCGAAGGTCGCATCGGAGTCGTAACCCGGTTCCGTCGGGTCGGCATCCCAGCGCGTGATGGTTTCACCGCCGACGTGATCTTCCCAGTCTTCCTCGATCGGCTGAGCGGATACAGGCTCCTCCGGCAGGTCGGAGGCCGCGGCGTCCTGCTCGACCACGTGGAACGGCTCCGGCTCGTCTACCGGCGCATCTTCCGCTGCGGGTTCGGGCTCGGGTTCGAATTCATGGCCGTACAAGGGTGCATGCTCGGGCTCGGGTTCCGGCTCGGGTTCCGGGCTCGGGTTCCGGCTCGGGTTCCGGCTCGGGTTCCGGCTCGGGTTCCGGCTCGGGTTCCGGCTCGGGTTCCGGCTCGGGTTCCGGCTCGGGTTCCGGCTCGGGTTCCGGTTCCGGTTCCGGCTCCAGTCCATGCGCCAGTTCGTACTCCGGGATTTCTTCTTCTGCACCGATGAGCGACTCGAGTTCCTGGAGAAAGTCCTCTTCATCACGCGCCTGGGACAACTCCGCGAGGTCGTCCTCGTCGGTGCTGTCCAGGGGGGGAAGCGGCGCAGGTTCCGGCGCGGGCTCGGGTCGTGGCGCCGGCAGGTCTGCGGGCGGCGTTTCGCTGAGGTAGCCGAGGGCATCGAAGGTCGCGTTGCATTCCCCGCACACCACGGTGCCGTCCGCGGCACGCAGCTCCGCCGCCGAAATGTGGAATACCGTCAAGCACTCGGGGCAACGCGTAAACATCAGTCCTCGACCTTTCTCCTGCCCGACAACCGGGCCCATTCCTCCCGGATTTCAGGCGGCTCGATTTCAAACCAGGTTGCGGCCCGCCGTGACAGCGCCTCGGCCTGGTCGGCAAGAATACCCGAGAGAGCGAGCTGCCCGCCGGGCCGCAGCCGTGCCGCGAACTCGGGCAGCAGCTCGTGCAGCGGTCCCGCCAGGATATTCGCCAGCAGGATATCCGCTTTGCGGCCGTGTAGCACGACATCCAGGTCTTCCGGGGCACAGGCGGTCAGCCGGTCTGCCACTTCGTTGGCGGTCGCGTTGTCGCGCGTCGCCAGCAGCGCCTGCGGGTCGAGGTCAACGCCGATGGCTGCGCGGGCGCCGAGTCGCAACGCGGCGATGGCGAGGATCCCGGAGCCGCAGCCATAGTCGACCACCAGGGCCCCGGCGAGCGGCGAGGCTGCACCGGCCGGCGAAGGCGCCAGTGTGTCGAGCCATTCGAGGCACAGCGCCGTGGTGGGATGCGTGCCGGTGCCGAACGCCAGGCCGGGGTCGAGGCGCACCACCACGCTCCCCTGCGGTGCGTCCTGTCCGCCCGGCACGACTGCCAGGCGGCGGCCGAAGCGCAGCGGGCCGAAGTCCCGCAGCCATTCCCTTTCCCAGGCGCGACCCGTCAGGCGGGATGGCCGCCAGTCGATGCCGGGCGCCAGGCGCGACAATTCCGCCAGCACGCGCAGCGGATCGGCATCGCCCGGGAACAGCCCGGTGATGCGCACCATGGGCCACAGGGGGGTTTCTCCCGGCGCGGGTTCCAGCACCGGCTGGTCCTCGGCGTCGAGCAGTGTCACGGCCATGGCGCCGGCCGCCAGCAGGTCCGACTCCGCGGCTTCCGAGCGCTCGCGCGGAAGCGTGGCCGAGACCTCGAGC
This sequence comes from uncultured Gammaproteobacteria bacterium, assembly GCA_963709275.1. Taxonomy (GTDB): domain Bacteria; phylum Pseudomonadota; class Gammaproteobacteria; order Steroidobacterales; family XN24; genus XN24. The sequence continues at coordinate 647,009 of CAVPVZ010000006.1, read as the reverse complement.
CAGTCGGGATTGGCCGGGGCAGGCGACATGACTGCGCCGTGCGCCTACAGGCCGAGACGTTTTTCGAGGTAGTGGATGTCGGTGCCGCCGGTCTTGAAGGCGCTGTGGCTGAAGATCTCCTGGTGCAGCGGGATGTTGGTGCGAATCCCCTCCACCACGATCTCGCTCAGCGCCGTCTGCATGCGTGCCAGCGCGGATTCACGCGTCGGGCCGTGCGCGATGAGCTTGCCGATCATGCTGTCGTAGTACGGCGGCACCTGGTAGCCCGAGTAGACGTGGCTCTCGACGCGGATGCCCGGCCCGCCCGGCGCGTGCCACTGGCTGATCGGGCCGGGGCTCGGCATGAAGGTCTTGGGGTCCTCGGCATTGATGCGGCACTCGATGGCGTGGCCGCGCAGCACGATGTCGTCCTGGGACATCCGCAGGGGCTGGCCGGCGGCGATACGCAGCTGTTCCTGCACGATGTCGATGCCGGTGATCATTTCGGTGACCGGGTGCTCGACCTGCACGCGCGTGTTCATTTCGATGAAATAGAACTCGCCGTCCTGGTAGAGGAACTCGAACGTGCCGGCGCCGCGGTAGCCGATCTCCAGGCAGGCGTCGACACAGCGCTTGCCGATGGCGGCGCGCTGCTCGGCGCTGATGCCGGGGGCCGGCGCCTCTTCGATGACTTTCTGGTGCCGCCGCTGCATCGAGCAGTCGCGCTCGCCGAGGTGGACGGCATGGCCCTGGCCGTCGGCGAGCACCTGGAACTCGACGTGGCGCGGGCGCTCGAGGAACTTCTCCATGTAGACCGTTTCGTTGCCGAACGCGGCGAGCGCCTCGCTGCGCGTCACCGTGATGGCGTTGAGCAGCGTCGCGTCGGAGTGCACCACGCGCATGCCGCGCCCGCCGCCGCCGCCGGACGCCTTGATCAGCACCGGATAGCCGATGCGCCGGGCGATCTTCAGGTTCTCTTCCGGGTCGTCGCCGAGCGGACCGTCGGAGCCGGGCACGCAGGGAACGCCGGCCGCTTTCATGGCGCGGATGGCCGAGACCTTGTCGCCCATGAGGCGGATGGTCTCGGCGCGGGGCCCGATGAAGACGAAGCCGCTGTTTTCCACGCGCTCGGCAAAGTCGGCGTTCTCCGACAGGAAGCCGTAGCCCGGATGGATGGCGACCGCATCGGTCACCTCGGCGGCGCTGATGATGGCCGGCATGTTGAGATAGCTCTGTGCCGAGGGCGGGGGGCCAATGCACACCGACTCGTCCGCCAGCAGCACGTGCTTCTGCGTGCGGTCGGCGGTGGAGTGGACCGCAACCGTCTTGATGCCCATTTCGCGGCAGGCGCGCAGGATGCGGAGCGCGATCTCACCGCGGTTGGCGATGACGACTTTCTCGAGCATCGTGTCCTACTCGATGATGAACAGCGGCTGGTCGAACTCGACCGGCTCGCCGTTCTCGGCCAGGATGGCCACCACCGTGCCCGCGACGTCGCTCTCGATCTGGTTCATCATCTTCATCGCCTCGATGATGCAGAGCGTGTCGCCGATTTCCACCTTGCTGCCGATCTGCACGAAAGGCTTGGCGCCGGGTGTCGCGGCGCCGTAGAAAGTGCCGACCATCGGCGCCGTCACGGTGTGGCCCGCGGGCGGCGGCGGCGGCGGAGCTGCCGCGCCGGGCTCGCTGCTCGCTGCAGCGGCCGGCGGCCCGGCGGTGTAGGTCGCGGGCGGCGGCGCCCAGGCGGGCGACGAAGCGTGCCGGCTGATGCGCACGGACTCCTCGCCTTCGTGGATCTCGATCTCCGAGATGCCCGATTCCTCGAGCAGCTCGATCAGCTTCTTGACCTTGCGTATATCCATGGTGAGTTCCTAGGCGTCGCCGCGCAGCAGGGCGTCTGCCGCGCGGATGGCGAGTTCGTAGCCAAGGGGGCCGAGGCCGGAGATGACTCCGGCCGCGACGGCGGAGAAGTAGGAGCGCCGCCGGAAAGGTTCGCGGCCGTGCACGTTGGACAGGTGAACCTCGATGAAGGGGATCGCCACCGCGGTGAGCGCATCGCGCAACGCCACGCTGGTGTGGGTGAAGGCCGCCGGGTTGATGACGATGGCGCCGACGCCCGCGCGGCCCGCGGACTGCACGCGCTGGATGAGCTCGTGCTCGGCGTTGGACTGCATGCAATCCAGCTCGTGGCCGAGCTCGTGGGCGAGCGCCTGGCAACGCTGCTCGATGGATTCCAGGGTGACCGTGCCGTACAGATCCGGCTCGCGGTCGCCGAGCAGGTTCAGGTTGGGTCCGTTCAGCAGCAGGAGGCGGCTCATCGTGGCGCTACTCGTCCAACTCGTGCAGTTTCAGGTGAGATCGCCGCGAGTCTATAACTTTTCGCGGCAAATTTGCACGAGTTCCGTGTTGCGGTGCATCAGCCTCAGAGCAGGCTGGAGAGGATTTCCTCGATTTCCTCGCGGTGGATCTCGCCGGTGTGGATGTGGCGGATGCGCCCGGCGCGATCGGTGAAGGCAGTGAAGGGCAGGCCGATGAAATTCTCGGCGTAGGCCTGGGCCAGGTTCATGGCTTCTTCCTGGCCGACCACCACGGGGTAGTTGAATTCGAAGCCGGCGGCGAACTCCGCCACGGCCGCGGTCTCGTCGACGGCAATGCCGATGACGGTGACGCCGCGGTCACGGTACTCGTCCTGGATCTCCACCAGCAGCGGGATTTCGCGGATGCAGGGAGGGCACCAGGTCGCCCAGAAATTGACGACGCGGATGTCGCCATCCCACTCGTCGCTGGAACGGGCCACGCCCTCCAGGTCCGGCAGCGTGAAAGCAGGCGCCGGCCGGGCCTGCGTGCCGAAGCCGCCGCCCGCCAGTCCCTGGTAGAGCAGGAAGCCGGCCACGCCTGAGCCGAGCAGCAACAGCGCCAGCGCTACCATCTTTCTCACGGCGCGCCTCCCGTGCCGTCCTGGGCTGCGCGGATATGCGCGGCGAAGCGCTCCGCGGGGACGAAGCCGAGCAACCGAAACGGCCGCCGCTCGGCGCCGTCCGGGCCGAAGAACAGTGTGGCCGGTGGGCCGAAGATGTTGAAACGGTTCATCAGCTCCCGGTCCGCCGCGTCGTTGGCCGTCACGTCGGCCTTGAGCAGCACGGTGTCTGCCAGGGCCGCCTGCACCGCCGGCTCGGGGAAGGTGTAACGCTCCATGCGCTTACAGTCCACGCACCAGTCGGCATAGAAGTCGAGCAGCGTGTTGCGTCCGGCCGCGCCCGCTGCCTGCAGCTCGCGCTCCAGTTCGGCAACCGTCTTGACGATGCGAAACTCGCGCACGGTGGCGGCCGCGACCGCACCCTGCGCCGGCGCACGCACGCCCGCCAGCGGCTGCCACAGGGACTGCCCGCCGGCGGCAGCGCCGACCAGCAGCACAGCGCCGTAGAGCAGGCTCATCAGGCCCAGCCCCTTGGCGATGCGTCGCCCGGGGCCGGCATCCGGCTTCAACGGTTCCAGCGAGCCGAGGAACACTGCAGCGAGGAAGAACAGGCCGGCCCACAGCGCCAGCGTTGCCGCCGGCGGCACGATGCGCTCCAGCATCCACACCGCGACGCCGAGCAGAAGCAGTCCGAAGAGGTTCTTCACGTGCTCCATCCAGGCGCCGGCGCGCGGCAGGAGCTTGCCGGCCGAGGCGCCGAAGGCCAGCAGGGGCGCGCCCATGCCCAGCGACAGGGCGAACAGGGCAGCGCCGCCGCGCACCGGGTCGCCGGAGGCGCCGATGACGATGAGGGCTGCGGCGAGCGGTGCGGCCACGCACGGCCCGACGATGAGCGCAGAGAACATGCCCATGGCGCCGGCGCCCACCCAGGTGCCCGACTGCTGGCGGTTGGACATGCGGGTCATTTTCGTCTGCAGGGCGGCGGGGATCTGCAGCTCGTAGAAGCCGAACATCGCCAGCGCCAGCAGCACGAAAATCGCGGCGAAGCCGATCAGCACCGCGGGATGCTGGAAGGTGGCCTGCAGGTTGTGGCCGAGCAGCGCCACCACCACGCCGGCGATGGTGTAGGTCAACGCCATCGCCAGGACGAACACGGCGGAAAGCGAAAACGCGCGCCGCGCAGTGACGTCCGGCCCCTGGCCCACGATCAGCCCGGACAGGATCGGCACCATCGGCAACACGCAGGGCGTGAAGGCGAGCAACAGTCCGAGGCCGAAGAACACGCCGAGCACCGCTGGCAGCGAGCCATCGCTGATCAGCGCCGCGAGACGATCGGTCTCGGATACCGGCGCCCGGCCGTCGGCCACGGCGCCCGGCGCGCCCGCGCCCGCCGGCGCCGCGCCCAGGCCGGCCAGCGTGATGGTCCAGGTCTCGGGCGGGTAGCAGATGCCGTCCTTGGCGCAGCCCTGGTAGCGGGCTGCGAGCGTTGTCGCGCCGGGCGGCGGCACGACCGTGGTCGAGGCGGCGTTGAACAGCACCTCCACGTCGCCGAAGGCTTCGTCGTGGATGATCTCGCCGGCCGGGAAGCTGGCGGGCAGCACGGCGCCGTCGGCGCTGACGCCGAACTTGTCGCGATAGAGGTAATAGCCCGGCGCGATGTCCCACTGCAGCACCACGCGCTCGCCGTCGCGCCAGGCGCGCGTCTTGAAAGCCTCGTGCGGCGGCAGGAAGGCCTGCTGGCCCGGGGCGCCGTTGCCGGTGAGGAAGGACAGCAGCGAGCGCCGCGGCTGTTCCTTGGCAGGCTCCGGGGCGGGAACCTCGGCGGCTGCGAGGGTGACCTCGGCTTGCCAGGTCTGCGGCGGCAGGCACACGCCGATATCGGCGCAGCCCTGGGAGCGGATCTCGATGGTGAAGGGCGCCTCGCCGGGCGCGCCGGTCACTGGCACGCGGATTTCGAAGTTGCCGCGATGGATGGTGGTGGCGCCGAAGAACTCGTCTTCGTAGGGCAGTCCGGCCGGCATCACCGGTTCGCCCAGGCTGACGTCCGCGTCGAGGCTGCGGAAGCCGAAGCGGTCCTGGTACATGTAATAGCCGTCGGCGGCCTGCCAGCGCACCACGACTTCGTCGCCTGCGCGCTCGGCAGTGTAGCGGAAGGCTTGTTCCGCGCGCAGCAGTTGCGGCTCGGCCACAGCGGACAGGGACAGCAGCGTCCCCAGCGCGAGCAGGATCAGTCTCAACATGTTTTTTCGCCGTTCATGAGCCGGAAGCGCCGGCTACGCTGCTGCGCACCCAGTCGAGGTAAGCCGCAAGGCCACCGCTTACAGGGACAGCCACGACCTCGGGAAGTTCGTAGGGATGCAGCGCCCGGATACGCGCGCTCAGGGCCTCGAGCCGCTCCGCAGTGGACTTGATGAGCAGCAGCGTCTCGCGTTCCTCTTCCACGCGCCCCTCCCAGCGGAAATTCGACACCACGCCCGGCAGGCGATTCACGCAGGCCGCCAGCCCGTCCTCGACCAGGGCGCGGGCGATGTCCCCGGCCGCGTCACCCTCAGGGCAGGTGCACAGCACGACAATGCATTGCGGGTCAGACACTTGCGCAATTCCGCGGAATTTCGTGGCCGACAAGGATAGCGGCCCGGCCCGGTTCACGCCATGCGTAGGGGGTCCACCCTTGACTCCCGCCAAACCGCCCCTATTATTAGCACTCACTCGGGACGAGTGCTAACAGCCTCGGCCCTCAAACTGGTCCGGGTTGCCTTCTACAACCCAATGATTTTCAAGGAGAAAGCGAATATGAAGATTCGTCCGCTTCATGACCGGGTCGTTATCAAGCGCCTCGAGGAAGAGCGCACTTCGCCGGGCGGCATCGTCATTCCCGACACCGCCACCGAGAAGCCGATCCGCGGTGAAGTGATCGCCGTGGGCAACGGCAAGATCCTCGAGAACGGCGAAACCCGCCCGCTCGACCTGAAGGTGGGCGATCGCGTCCTCTTCGGCAAGTACAGCGGGACCGAGGTGAAGGTCGACGGCGACGACGTGCTCGTAATGCGCGAAGACGACGTCATGGCCGTCCTCGAGGGCTGAACGCCCCGCCCCTCCTTCCCAACGAACACAGTTATCCAAGGAGCAGACATCCATGGCTGCAAAAGAAGTCAAGTTCAGTGATGAAGCGCGCGGCCGCATGGTCCGCGGCGTCAACGTCCTCGCCAACGCCGTCAAGGTGACCCTCGGCCCGAAGGGCCGCAATGCCGTCCTCGAGAAGAGCTTCGGCTCGCCGACCGTCACCAAGGACGGCGTCTCGGTCGCCAAGGAAATCGAACTGCAGGACAAGTTCGAGAACATGGGCGCGCAGATGGTGAAGGAAGTCGCCTCGCAGACCTCCGACGAGGCCGGCGACGGCACCACCACCGCCACCGTGCTGGCGCAGGCCATCCTGCGCGAGGGCCTGAAGTCGGTCGCTGCGGGCATGAACCCGATGGACCTGAAGCGCGGCATCGACAAGGCCACCGGCAGCATCATCGGCGAGCTGAAGAAGCTGTCCAAGCCGTGTGAGGACCGCAAGGCCATCGCGCAGGTCGGCACCATCTCCGCCAACGGCGACAGCGAGATCGGCAACCGCATCGCCGAGGCGATGGACAAGGTCGGCAAGGAAGGCGTCATCACCGTCGAGGACGGCTCGGGCCTCGAGAGCGAGCTGGACGTGGTCGAGGGCATGCAGTTCGACCGCGGCTACCTGTCGCCGTACTTCATCAACGACCAGCAGACGCAGTCGGTGGTGCTGGACAACCCCTACATCCTGCTGCACGACAAGAAGATCTCGAACATCCGCGAGATGCTGCCGCTGCTGGAGGCCGTCGCCAAGTCGAGCCGCCCGCTGCTGATCGTCTCCGAGGACGTCGAGGGCGAGGCCCTGGCGACCCTGGTGGTGAACACCATCCGCGGCATCGTCAAGGTGGCCGCCGTGAAGGCGCCGGGCTTCGGCGACCGCCGCAAGGCCATGCTGCAGGACATCGCGATCCTGACCGGCGGCACGGTGATTTCCGAGGAAGTCGGCCTGCAGCTCGAGAAGGCCTCCCTGGCCGATCTCGGCGAGGCGAAGAAGGTGCAGGTCACCAAGGAGAACACCACCATCATCGACGGCCATGGCAAGGCTGACGACATCAAGAGCCGCATCGAGCAGATTCGCGCCCAGATCGAAGATGCCACCTCCGACTACGACAAGGAGAAGCTGCAGGAGCGGGTTGCCAAGCTCGCCGGCGGCGTCGCCGTGATCAAGGTCGGCGCGGCCACCGAGGTCGAGATGAAGGAGAAGAAGGCCCGTGTCGAGGACGCGCTGCATGCGACGCGCGCGGCTGTCGAGGAGGGCGTGGTCCCGGGCGGCGGCGTGGCGCTGGTGCGTGCCGTGGCCGAGCTGGGCAAGCTCAAGGGCGAAAACCACGACCAGGACATGGGCGTGAAGATCCTGCTGCGGGCCGCCGAGGAGCCGCTGCGCCAGATCGTCGCCAATGCCGGCGAAGACGGCTCGGTGGTGCTCAACAAGGTGCGCGACGGCAAGGGCAACTACGGCTACAACGCCGCGACCGGCGAGTATGGCGACCTGATCGACATGGGCATCCTGGACCCGACCAAGGTCACCCGCCTGGCGTTGCAGAATGCGGCCTCCGTGGCCGGCCTGCTGCTCACCACCGAGGTGATGATCGCGGAGCTGCCCAAGGACGATGAGCGGGCGCCCGCCATGCCCGACATGGACGGCATGATGTAATTATCCGCGGCAACGCGGAGACCCTGAGGGCCGGACGGCTTTGGCCGCCCGGCCCTTTCTTTTTGCGCCGCCACCCGGCGCCGGCGACTGCTATCCTCTGCGGCGATGACATCGCTTCCGTCAACCGACCCCGTCGCTGCCGGGCTGGCGGCGCTGCCCGCGTCCCTGCGGCGCGACCTGGCAGAGCGCTGGAGCCGCTTTGCGGCGGAGTGGCCGGATGCCGCGCGTGCCTTCTCCGGCCAGGCGGACCTGGCCGAGGCGGCACCGAGAGTGTGGGCGGCCAGCGAGTTCGTGACCGAGCAGACGCTGCGCGGCGAAGCGCAGCCGGGCCTGCTGGCACAGGCGGTGCAGCAACCCTGGACCCCGGGCACGCTGCTGGCCGCGGCAGGGGAGTTGCTGGCGCAGGTTGCGGACGAGGCCGAGGCGATGGCGCGGCTGCGCAGCTTCCGGCGCAGCGAGATGCTGCGCATCGCGTGGCGCGACCTGGCGGGCTGGGCTGCGCTGGAGGAGACCCTCGGCCACCTCAGCGAGCTGGCGGAGGTGTGCATTCGCGCCGCGGATGAATGGGTGCATGCCGGCCTGAGCGCGCGCCATGGCGAACCGCGCGCATCAGACGGGACGGCGCAGCGACTGCTGGTGATCGCCATGGGCAAGCTCGGCGGCGGCGAGCTCAACTTCTCCTCGGACATCGACCTGGTGTTCCTGTATCCGGAGGCGGGCGAGACGGACGGCGCGCGTCCGCTCAGCAACGAGCAGTTCTTCATCCGGGCCGGGCGCCAGTTGATCCGCCTGCTGGACGAAGCGACGGCCGACGGTTTCGTGTTCCGGGTCGACATGCGCCTGCGGCCTTTCGGCGAGAGCGGTCCGCTGGCCATGAGCCTGACGGCATTCGCCAACTACCTGCAGCAGCATGGTCGCGCCTGGGAGCGTTATGCCTATGTGAAGGCGCGCGCGGTCACGGGGCACCGTGCCGGCATGGGCCTGTACCGCGACGTGCTGCGGCCGTTCGTGTTCCGGCGCTACCTGGACTTCGGCCTGTTCGAAGCGCTGCGCGACATGAAGCAGAAGATCGCCGCGGAAGTGGAGCGGCGCGAGCTGCGCGGCAACATCAAGCTCGGGCGCGGCGGCATCCGCGAGATCGAGTTCATCGTGCAGTGCCTGCAGCTGCTGCGCGGCGGCGCCGACCCGCGGCTGCGGCAGCAGGGCCTGCCGGCGGCGCTGGCGCGGCTCGATGAGACTGAGCAGTTGCCGCCGGAGGCCGTGCAGGAACTGCGCGCCGCGTGGCGCTTCCTGCGCCTGACGGAGAACCGGCTGCAGGCCTGGCAGGACCGCCAGACGCACGACCTGCCGACCGACGAGGCCGGGCGGGAACGACTCGCCTTCGCCATGGGCTTTGCCGACTGGGACGCGTTCCGCGCCCAGCTGGACGCGCACCTCGGCCGGGTCGACGGCTGGTTCCGCCACCAGACCGCCGGCGTGAGCGCAGACGACAAGCCCGACGGGCTCGCGGCGGCGTGGCGCGGCGACGCGGGTGAGCCAGCCGCGCTGGAAGGCCTGGAGCACGCGGGCTATGCGGCCCCGGAGCGGGCCCTGGAAGCGATGCGCAAATTGGCGCAGGCCGGCTGGTACCGGCGCCTGGACGAGACGGCGCGGCAGCGCCTCGCCACCCTGGTGCCGGCGCTCGCGCGTGGCGCGGCCGGGCTGGAGACGCCGGAAGAGGCGCTCGAGCGGCTGTTGCGCGTGGTCAGCTCGATCGGCGGACGCAGCGCCTATTACGCACTGCTGAACGAGAATCCCGCCGCGCTGCGCCGCTTCATCACCTTGTGCGGCGGCAGCGAGTTCCTCGCCGGCCAGGTGGCGGTGCACCCGCTGTTGCTGGACGACCTCATCGATCCGCGCGTGATGGAGTCGCCGCCGGGACGCGACCAGCTCGGCGTGGAGCTGGAGGAGCGGCTCGCCGGGGTCGAACCGGAGGACCTCGAGGGCCTGATGGACGCGCTGCGGAATTTCCAGCGCGCCGCCGTGTTTCGCGTGGCGGTCGCCGACCTGACGGGCCGCCTGCCGGTGATGAAAGTCAGTGACCAGCTCACCTGGATCGCGGAAGTGCTGCTCGAGGCCTGCGTGCGCATCGCGCGGGACGACGCCGAGCGCCGCCACGGCCGCCCCTTGTGCGGCGACACGGAGAACGCGTTGTCGCCGTGCCACATGGCCGTCATCGGCTACGGCAAGCTGGGCGGTATCGAGCTGGGTTACGGCTCCGACCTCGACCTCGTCTTCGTGCACGATGCGGGCGGCGAGGTGCAGCGCACGGCAGGGCCGGAGCCCATCGACGTGGGCATGCTGTTCGCCCGCATGACCCGGCGCATCGTGCACCTGCTGGCGACGCCCACCGGGGCGGGTGTGCTGTACGAGGTGGACACGCGCTTGCGGCCGAGCGGCAAGGGCGGGCTGCTGGTGACCGGGCTCAACGCCTTCGAGTCCTACCAGCGCGAACGCGCCTGGACCTGGGAGCACCAGGCCCTGTTGCGCGCCCGAGCCGTGGCCGGCGATCCCGGCGTGCGCGCCGCGTTCGAGGCCTTGCGCGAGCGCGTGCTGGTCGAGGCGGTGCGGCGCGACACCCTGCGCGAGGAAGTGGCGACGATGCGCGAGCGCATGCGCGCCGAACTGTCTTCCGGCACGCAGGCGCTGTTCGACATCAAGCAGGATGCGGGTGGCATAGCTGATATCGAGTTCATGGTGCAGTACCTGGTCCTGCAGCATGCCGCGGATCGCCCGGCGCTGCTGCGCTGGAGCGACAACGTGCGCCAGCTCGAGGACCTGCGTGACGCCGGCCTGCTCGATCCCGAGGACAGCGCCCTGCTGCACGAGGCGTATCTCGAGTTCCGCCAGCGGCTGCATCGGCAGGCGCTGGCCGGCGCTCCCGGCCTGGCGCCGGTGGCGGAGGTGGCGGCGCTGCGCGACAGGGTGCAGGCGCTCTGGCGGCGCATCATGGAAGCGCCCGGCCCGGTATAATGCGCGGCACATTGCAGGAGCGAGCATGGCTGAACAAGAACGTGTCGACGCCAACACCGAGCGCCTCTACCGGGTGAGCCGCGGCGACCTGCCGCTGTCGTGCCCCACGCCGGAGATGAAGCTGTGGAACTCGCATCCGCGCGTCTACCTGCCTATCGAGGCGACCGGCAGCGCCAAGTGCCCCTATTGCGGCGCCGTGTTCACGCTCGCCGACGGTCCGGACGAGGCCTCTTGAGGCCGGCGCGGCCGTGAACGCCGCGCGCGCGGGAGGCGCCGGCTGGGGACTGCTGTACGACGCGGCCCTGGTGGCAGAACCCGGACCGGATTTCATGCAGTCGTTGTGGCGGCGCGCGCCGGTGGGCGCCGCCGAGCGCGGGCGCGGCCAGGTCGTGTTCGTGGCGAGCCCGGAAGGGGAATGGGCCGTGCGGCACTATCGGCGCGGCGGGCTCTTTGGCCGCGTGGCGCGGGACCGCTACCTCTGGCTGGGCGCCGAGCGCACGCGCTGCTACCGCGAGTGGCGCATGCTGGCCCGGCTGCGGGAGCTCGGCCTGCCGGTGCCGCGGCCGGTGGCGGCCGCCTGGCGCCGTGACGGGCCCTGGTACCGCGCCGACCTCGTCACGCAGCGGATCCCGTCGGCCACCCCGCTCTCCAGCCGGCTGGGGCAGCGAGAGGATGTCGACTGGCGCGGCATCGGCGCGATGCTGTGGCGCTTCCACGCCGCCGGCGCCTGCCATGCCGACCTCAACGCGCACAACATCATGCTCGATGCAGCCGGTGCGCCCTGGCTGCTGGACTTCGATCGCGGTCGCTTCCGGGGGGCGGGTTCCTGGCGCGAGGAGAATCTTGCCCGGCTCGAGCGCTCGCTGCGCAAGATCGCGCGTGACCCGGCCGCGCCGCCTTTCAGCTCGGCCGGCTGGGGCATGCTGCTGGCCGGCTACGCCGAGGCGCGACGCTTGCGCTTGCGCGCGAGCGGGCCGTAGTGGTCGTCGCCCTCGGCGCCGGTGGACTTGAAACGCCGGTGCACCCACAGGTACTGCTCGGGGCAGACGCGGATGCGCTCTTCCAGCAGGCGGTTGATGCGTAGCGCATCCTCCGCCGGGTCGGAGCCGGGGAAGTCCTCCAGCGGCGGCAGGATTTCCAGCCGGTAGCCGGCATCCCCGGGCAATCGCACCGGAAAAAACGGAATGACTGGCGCCCCGCCCAGCCGGGCGAAGGCCGAGGTGGCCGTGTTGGTGGGCGCCGGCACGCCGAAGAACGGCACCACGGCGCTGTACTTGCCGCGCGCGTGCGCCTGGTCGGGCGCATACCAGACCAGGTGGTTGGTGCGCAGCGCGCGGATCATGGCGCGCACGTCGGTCTTGACGAAGGCCTGGCGCGCCGAGCGTTCGCGGCCGCGGCGCATGATCTCTTCGAACAGTGGATTGCGGTGCGGGCGGTACATGGCGCTCACCGGCGCGATGCGCGTGAGGAATCGCCCGCCCAGGTCCAGCGTAGTGAAGTGGCCGGTCAGCATGATGGCGCCATGGCCGGCGGCCAGCGCCGCCTCGAGATGCTCGAGGCCGACAACCTCGACCAGGCCCGCGATGCGCTTGTCGCTGGCCCACCAGCACATGCCGGTCTCGATGATGGACATGCCGAGGGATTCGAAGTGGCGCCGCAACAGCCGGTCGCGCGCGGCAGCGTCGAGCTCGGGGAATGCGAGCTCGAAATTGCGCGCGGCGATGGCGCGCCGCTCGCGTGCGAACCGCAGCGCCACCCGGCCGATCGTGCGGCCGGCGACGAGCTGGGCACCGAACGGCAGTGCAACCAGCAGCCGCACTACGCCGAGCGCGAGCCAGACCGGCCAGTAGCGCGGTGCGAGGAAGCGGTACAGGGGTGTCGGGGTGCTGCTCAAGCGATTGTCCGGTGCGGCGGGGGCGCGGCATTGGCCGGCATTATAGCCAGCCCGGCGGCGCACCGCGGGCGCTGTGATACCATCGCCGACACCCATCGGGTACGGCGCCGTTGTTCCGCTTCTACGTTCTCATATCGTACCTGGCCGTCCCTGTCGTGGCCCTGATCCTGTTCTGGAAGGGCCTGGGGAACCGCGCCTACTGGCAACGCTTCCCGGAGCGATTCGGCTTCGGTCGCACCCGGGTCGATCGTCCCTCCATCTGGGTCCACGCCGTCTCCGTCGGCGAGGTCGTCGCGGCCTCGTCCCTGGTGGAGGCATTGCTGCGCGACTATCCCGACATGCCCATGGTGATCACCACGGCCACGCCCACCGGCGCGGCGCGCGTCACGGAACTGTTCGGCGATCGCGTGCTGCACAGCTACGCGCCCTACGACTCGCCGGGCTCGGTGCGGCGCTTCTTCCGGCGCATGCGACCGCGCCTGGTGATCGTGATGGAGACCGAGCTCTGGCCCAACATGTACGCGGAATGCGGTGCACAGGGCGTGCCGCTGGTGCTGGCCAACGCGCGCATTTCGCCGCGTTCGGTCGGGCGCTACAAGCGCTTCAGCGGCCTGTTCCGCGCCGCGCTGGCGCACGGCATCGTGGTGGCCACGCAGAGCGAGCAGGATGCCGGGCGCTTCCGGCTCATCGGCGCCAACCCGGCGAACGTGGTGGTGACCGGGAATCTCAAGGCGGACCTGGTGCTGCCGCGCGCGCAGGTCGAGGCCGGCCGGGCCTTCCGGGCCGAGCATGCGGCGTCGCGCCCGGTGTGGATCGCCGCCAGCACCCACGAGGGCGAGGAAGCCGCGGTGCTGGAGGCGCATGCGATCGTGACGGCGCGGCTGCCGGATGCGCTGCTGCTGCTGGTGCCGCGCCACCCCGACAGGTTCAGCGCGGTTGCGGAGGAGATCGCCGGGCAGCATGCAGCGTTCGGGCGCCGGACCCTTGGAGAGGGCCCCCGTGCCGAGGAGCCGGTGTACCTGGTCGACACGCTGGGCGAGTTGCCGATGTTTTACGCCGCGGCGGATGTGGCTTTCGTCGGCGGCAGCCTGGTGCAGGTGGGCGGGCACAACCTGCTCGAGCCTGCCGCGCTGAGCCTGCCGGTGCTCGCCGGCCCGCATAATTTCAATGCTGAGGACATCGCCTCGCTCCTGGTGGAGTCTGGCGGCCTGGAGATCGTTCCGGACGCCACGGCGCTCGGCGAGGCCGTGGCCGCGCTGCTGCAGGACGCCGCGCTGCGGGCGGAGCGCGGCGCCCGCGCGCGGCGCATGTTCGAGCAGAGCAGCGGCGCGCTGGACAAGCTGCGCCGGCTGCTGGCGCCGCTCCTCGCCCAGCGCTGACGTCGCCGCTCAGGGCGCCGGTTGCGTGGGCGTCGCCACCTGGTCGGCGGGCTTCAGCCAGCCGTCGATCTGCTGGATGTCCGCTTCCTGCAGCGTGCCCGCCGCCTGCTTCAGCAGCAGCGCGTTGACCAGGTAGGTGTAGCGGCTGTTGGCCAGGTCGCGCTGCGCCTCGAACAGCTGGCGCCGCGACTGCAGCACGTCCACCGTGGTGCGCGTGCCGACTTCGAAGCCGGCCTCGGTGGCGCGCAGCGCGGTCTGGGCCGACTCCACGGCCTGGCTCAGTGCCTCGACGCGGCTGATCTCGGAAGTGACGGAGAGGTAGGCGTCACGCGCAGCGCGCTCGGTCTGGCGGGCGACGCGCTCCAGCTGCTGCTGGCTGGCCTCGTGCAGGTAGGTCGCTTCGCGCACCTGGGAGGAGACGGCGCCGCCGGAGAACAGCGGCACGCGCAGCTGGACGCCGTAGGCATCCTGCCAGGAGTCGCTGTCGGCCGGGAGAAAGGGCTGCGGGCCCGGGTCCGGGTCGCCCGGGAGGACCACGGGACTGTCCTGGCGCTCGGCCGTGACGCGCGAATTGCCGCGCGATGCGAACAGCTCCAGCGAGGGATAGTGGCCACTGCGGCGCACCGCGATATTGTCGCGGCTGATGTCGCTGGCAATGCGGGCGGCTTCGAGACTCAGGTTGCGCGACAGGGCCGTCCGCACCCACTCGTCGACATCGTCGGGCTCGGGCGAGACCAGCGGCGTGTCGGGGCCTGCGTCAGCGAGATCGTCGTAGTAAACGCCGGTGATCTCGCGCAGGAACTCGCGCGCGACGGCGTAGGTGCGCTTGGCCCCGATCACGGTGGCCGTGGCGGCGTCGTAGCTGGCCTGGGCTTCCTGCACGTCCGTGATGGCCGACAGGCCGACCTCGAAGCGCTTCTCGGCCTGCTCCAGCTGGCGGCCGATGGCCTCGCGTGCGGCTTCCGCCGCTTCCAGGGTGGCGCGCGCGCCGAGGATCTCGAAATAGCGGTTCGCGACGCGCGCCATGAGGTCCTGCTCAGCGGCGCGGAACTCAGCCTCGGCCCGCGCCAGCTCCTTGTCGGCCTGCCGCAGGGCCACCCACTGGTCCCAGCGGAACAGGGTCTGGGTGACGCGCAACTGCCAGTTGCGCAGCGGCTCCACTTCCTGGCGGAAGCCGGAGGACAACGTCACGACCTGGCCGGAGTCCAGCCGCTGGGTGAAGGTCTGGGTGCCGGATGCAGACTGGTTCTGGTAGCTGCCGGTGGCCTCGATCTGCGGCAGCAGCGCGGCGCGCGCCTGCGGCTTGGCCTCCAGCGTGGCGAGGCGGTTCGCGGCGGCCTCGCGCAGGGTCGGATCGCTGCGCAGCGCATCGCGGTAGGCGTCGAGCAGGCTCGTGGCGCCCGCCTGGGGGGAGGCGAGCAGCGCCAGGGCTGCGAGCAACGAAAACAGGCTGTTGAGCTTCATGGGCGATTCCTTGAATCTGCAATTTGTGGCGCCGGTGATATAGTGAGATATATCACCATATCGCCGCGCCGGGAGCAAGCGCCGGCAGGTGGATTATCAGTAGGGCGTGAGGCTGGGGTCCACCTGCTGGCCCCATGCCAGGATGCCGCCGGCGAGGTTCCACACGCTGGAGAAGCCCTGTTGCTGCAGGTAGCGTGCGACCTGCCCGCTGCGCCCGCCGCTGCGGCACAGCACCACCAGCTCGCGCGCCGGGTCCAGCTCCGCCAGGCGCGCGCGGAACGTCCCCCATCGGGATGTGCACGGCTCCGTCCACGCGGGCGATGCCCAGTTCCCAGTCCTCGCGCACGTCGAGCAGCACCGGCGCATCTCCGGCTTCCCGGCGCGCCACGAACTCGCGCGGACTCATTTCCTTGATCATCAGAATACGAACTCCGCCGGCTGCCGCGCGTTCTCCAGGCGCGGCAGGCAGGTTTCGAACAGCTTTTCAGACGTCCACGCGTCGTCATCCTGGCGCGTGACCCGCATTGCTTCCATCACCGGCGGCTTGCCGGTCACCACGAACAGGCGGCCCCCCGGCCTGAGCAGGCGCTGGAGCCGCGGCTCCGCGACCGGCAACGAGCCGTTCACGCATATGACATCGAACTCCGGGGGGAATTCCATTGCCAGGCCATCCCCTTCGACCACTTCCGCGTTCCGGATGTCGAGGGCCGCCAGGTTGTGGCGTGCCGCTTCCGCCAGGGCGGGGTGGAGCTCGACCGAGGTCACGCGCCGGGCCAGCAGGGCCAGGCAGGCCGTCATGTAGCCGGTGCCGGTGCCGATCTCGAGCACGTTGTCGTCAGCCTGCGGCAGCAGCGCCTGCAGCGCGCGACCCTGCAGCTTGGGCGGCGCCAGCAGCTTGCCCTCGCCGAGCGGGATCTCGGCGTCGGCATACGCCAGCCCCTGCCATGCCGGGGGCACGAAGCACTCGCGCGGCAGGGCCTCCATGACCTGGAGGATGCGTTCGTCCAGCACGTCCCAGGCGCGGAGCTGTTGGCTCACCATTTGTTGTCTTGCAGTAGCGAGGTCCATATCGGGCATGCTTGCCAGGGGCCGCGGCGCGGCAGAGCGTGCTGAGGTTAGTGGCTGACGCCAGGTGTGACAAGCGGCGGCGGCTTGGATTATCGTGGCGCCAGTGCAGGGCGCGGCCGCGGATGGGTTAAGCTCTGTCGAATCAATGACTCCCGTCGCCCCGGGCGGCCAAGGATAGAGATGAGCGCAAGTCCTCGCGACGAACTCCGTGATCCGGCACGACTGGGCGAGGCCGTGACGCGCCCGTATCCGGGTTCGCGCAAGATCCACGTCACCGGCAGCCGTGACGACCTGCGCGTGGCAATGCGCGAGATCAGCCAGACCCCCACGCCCGCCGCCGCCGGTCCGCGCCTGAATCCCGCCATCGTGGTTTACGACACTTCGGGGCCTTACACCGACCCGGCGTATGGCGTCGACCTGCTGCGGGGCTTGCCCGCGCTGCGCGCGCCATGGATCGCTGAGCGCGGTGACTCGGCACCCCTGGACGGCCAGAGCTCGACCTTCGCACGCCAGCGCGCGCGCGACCACGAGGCGGCCGCCCTGGCGTTTCCCGGTGCCCGCGGCGCCCGGCGCGCGCTGGCGGGCGGTAACGTGTCCCAGATGCATTATGCGCGGCGCGGCATCGTCACGCCGGAGATGGAGTACGTGGCGCTGCGCGAGAACGCCGAGCTGGAAGCGCGCCGCGCGGCCTACGCGGAGGCCGGCCTGCTGGCACGCCACCCCGGCCAGTCTTTCGGTGCCCGCCTGCCCGCCCAGGTCACGCCCGAATTCGTGCGCGACGGAGGTCGCGGCCGGGCGCGCCATCATCCCCTGCAACCTGAACCACCCCGAGCTCGAGCCGATGATCATCGGGCGCAACTTCCGCGTGAAGGTGAACGCCAACATCGGCAACTCGGCGGTCACCTCGTCCATCGCGGAAGAGGTCGAGAAGCTGGTCTGGGCCATCCGCTGGGGCGCCGACACGGTGATGGACCTGTCCACGGGCAAGCACATCCACGAGACGCGCGAGTGGATCATCCGCAACTCGCCGGTGCCGATCGGCACCGTGCCGATCTACCAGGCGCTGGAGAAAGTGGACGGGCGCGCCGAAGACCTCACCTGGGAACTGTTCCGCGACACGCTCATCGAGCAGGCGGAGCAGGGGGTGGACTACTTCACCATCCATGCCGGCGTGCGCCTGCCCTTCATTCCCCTCACCGCGCAACGTGTCACCGGCATCGTCTCGCGCGGCGGCTCCATCATGGCGAAGTGGTGCCTGGCGCATCACGAGGAGAACTTCCTCTACACCCGCTTCGACGAGATCTGCGAGATCATGGCGGCCTACGACGTCGCCTTCTCCCTCGGCGACGGCCTGCGTCCGGGCTCGATCGCGGACGCCAACGACGAGGCCCAGTTCGCCGAGCTGGAGACGCTCGGCGAGCTCACCGCGCGGGCCTGGGAGCATGACGTCCAGGTCATGATCGAAGGCCCGGGCCACGTGCCCATGCAGATGATCCGCGAGAACATGGACAAGGAGCTCGCGGCCTGCCACGAGGCGCCGTTCTACACGCTCGGCCCGCTCACCACCGACATCGCCCCCGGCTACGACCACATCACCTCGGCCATCGGCGCCGCCCAGATCGGCTGGTACGGCACCGCGATGCTCTGCTATGTCACGCCGAAAGAGCACCTCGGCCTGCCGGATCGCGAGGACGTGCGCGAGGGCATGATCGCCTACCGGATTGCGGCGCATGCCGCGGACCTCGCCAAGGGCCACCCGGGGGCGCAGTTGCGCGACAATGCCTTGTCGCAGGCGCGCTTCGAGTTCCGCTGGGAAGACCAGTTCAACCTCGGGCTCGACCCGGAGCGCGCGCGCGAGTACCACGACCAGACGCTGCCCAAGGAGGCGCACAAGCTGGCGCATTTCTGTTCCATGTGCGGGCCGCAGTTCTGCTCGATGAAGATCACGCAGGAAGTGCGCGAGTACGCTGCCAGCCGCGGCCACGCCAGCGTGGACGAGGCGCGCCAGCGCGGCATGGCGGAGAAGGCGGTGGAGTTCCGCCGCGACGCCGGCAAGGTTTACCGGCCGGGCTGAGGACGGCACAGGGGGAACGACAGGAATGCCAGTGCTCGAAACCGCGACCATCGCCGTTGCCGCCGGGGCCCTCGCCTGGCTCGGCGTCTCGCTATGGCGCCGCCGTATCGAGGCGCGCGAGGAAACGGGTGCTGCCGCCATGACCATGTCCGCGACCCATGGCCGGCTGGTTTCCCTGCCGCAACGGAGCGGTGGCGCTGCGTCGCCGGAGGGCCCGCGCGCCCCGGCCAACTTGGGCGAGCAGCCGTTGTTCCTGAGCCTGGCGGAACGCGTCAGCGACGCCGTGCTGCTGCACGAGGAAGAAATCCAGTACTCCAACGCCGCGGCAGAAGCCCTGCTCGGCGCGGGCCGGCCGCTGGTCGGGCGCCGCTTCGCCGACCTGGTCGATGACGGGCAGGAAGCCTCGTTCTCTGCGTGGCTCAAGGCGCGCCATGCCGGGCGCCAGTCGGTGGTCAGCCTGCGGCTGCGCGACGACAACGGCGCCGTCCTGAATTGCGAGTTGTCGGGGTTTCCCGTGCCGGGCGCGGACGGAGCGCTTGGCACCGTCGTGCGCATGTCGCGCGAGGAGCTGCTGCGCTCGGCCCGGCGCGAGAGCGCCGAGCTGGCGGAGTCCACGCTGGAGTCGATCAGCGAGGGCGTGGTCATCACCGACATCCACGGGCACATCGAATATCTCAACTCGGCGGCCGAAGACCTGCTGGGCTGCAAGGTCGACCAGGCGCGCGGACGCGTTCTCGCGGACCTCGCCGCGCTGGTGGAGGAGGGCGACCGTCGCGTCCTGGCGGACCCGGTCCGCCGTTGCCTCGACGAGCGCCGTCGCATCGACCTGGGGCGCCGCGCGCTGCTGGTGGCCAAGTCGACCGGGGACGAGATCTCGGTGGAAATGCGGGCCTCGCCGATCCGCAGCGGCAGCAGCGACCCGACCGGTTGCGTGATCGTGCTGCATGACGTGTCCGAGCTGCGCGGCATCACCCGCCAGATGTCCTACCAGGCCACGCACGATCCGCTCACGGGGCTGGCCAACCGGCGCGAGTTCGAGCGCCGCCTCGAAGAGGCGCTGCAGGATGCGCGCACCCGCGGCGCCAGCCACGTGTTGTGCTATCTCGACCTGGACCGTTTCAAGGCCGTCAACGACACCAGCGGCCACACCGCCGGCGACAACATGCTGCGCGAGCTGGCCGGCATCCTGAAGGAAAAGGTGCGCGACTCCGACGTGGTGGCGCGCATCGGCGGCGACGAGTTCGGAATGCTGCTGATCGGCTGTCCGCTGGAGAAGGCGCGCCAGATCGCGGACGACGTCTGCGCGGCGGTGCGGGATTTCAATTTCGTCTGGCGCGACAAGATCTACAGCGTGGGCGTCAGCGTCGGCCTGGTGCAGATGGCCGCCGAGAGCGGTGCCATCGAGGACGTCATGAGCGCCGCCGATTCCGCCTGCTACATCGCCAAGCAGCAGGGGCGTGGCCGCATCCACGTCTATTCTTCGCGTGACGAGGCCGCAGCGCGGCAGCGCGGCGAAATCCTGTGGCTGCAACGCTTGCAGGCGGCACTCAAGGAGAACCACTTTGAGCTGCGGGTCCAGCCCATCGTCGCCGTGGCCGGGCGCCCCGATACCGGGCCTGCCTTCGAGGTCCTGCTGCGACTCAAGGATGCCGCCGGAGTGGAGAGCCTGCCGATGGACTTCATGCAGGCGGCCGAGCGTTACCACCTGATGCCGAACCTCGACCGCTGGGTGGTGCAGGCGACCTTCAATGCCGTGGGCGCCGGGACCTTGAAGATCCCGCCGGGGCGCAGCGTCGCCATCAACATCTCCGGCCAGACGCTGGCCGACCCGCAGTTCCTGGAGTTCGTGGTGGAATGCCTCGACCGCGGCGCGGTGCCCCCGGAGCAGGTCTGCTTCGAGCTGGCAGAGGCCGCTGTCGCCGCGCACCATGCCCATGCGTCGCGTTTCATCGCCGTCATGCACGGGCTCGGCTGCACTTTCGCGCTGGATGATTTCGGCAGCGGCATGGGCTCCTTCGCCAACCTCAAGCAGTTGCCGATGGATTACCTGAAGATCGACGGCTCCTTCATCCGTGCGCTGGGCAAGGACGACGTCAGCACGGCCATGGTCACGGCCATGATCGAGCTGGCGCGCTCACTCGGCGTGAAGGTGATCGCCGAGCAGGTGGAGACCGAGCAGGCCTTCGAGTTGGTGCGGGCCATGAAGGTCGACTTCGTGCAGGGCTACGCCATCGGCCGCCCCGTGCCGATCGGGGAACGCGCCGCCTGAGGCCGGGGCCCCTCTCACAACCCCGCTTCCTATGTTTATAATGCTCAGGTTTTGTCGGCCCCCGGCCGGGGGTGGGCGCATTTTGCGCACTTGGGGAGACACTGGAGAACAATCTCATGTTGACTGAATACGGTTTGATTGCGGCGCTTGCTTGCGCCGTGCTGGCGCTGGTTTACGGCGCGTGGTCAGTGGGCTGGGTGCTCAAGCAGCCCGCCGGTAACGCGCGCATGCAGGAGATCGCGGGCGCCATCCAGGAGGGCGCGCAGGCCTACCTGAACCGCCAGTACAGCACCATCGGTGTGGTTGGCATCGTGCTCTTCGTTATCGTCGGCTTCGTGCTGAGCTGGGGCACCGCCATCGGTTTCGCCATCGGCGCGCTGCTGTCCGCGGCGGCCGGCTACATCGGTATGTTCATCTCGGTGCGCGCCAACGTGCGCACGGCCGAGGCTGCGCGGGGCGGCCTGGCGGCGGCCCTGCAGGTGGCCTTCCGCGGCGGCGCCATCACCGGCCTGCTGGTGGTTGGCCTGGGCCTGCTGGGCGTTGCGGGCTACTACATGGTGCTGCTGCAGTTCGGCGACGTCGAGTACGCCGTGCAGGCGCTCCTCGGGCTGGCCTTCGGCTCCTCGCTGATCTCCATCTTCGCCCGTCTCGGCGGCGGCATCTTCACCAAGGGCGCCGACGTCGGCGCCGACCTGGTGGGCAAGGTCGAGGCCGGCATTCCTGAGGACGATCCGCGCAACCCGGCCGTGATCGCCGACAACGTCGGCGACAACGTGGGCGACTGCGCCGGCATGGCCGCCGACCTGTTCGAGACCTACGCCGTGACCATCATCGCCACCATGTTCCTCGGCGTGGTGATGGCCGCTTCCGTCGGCGCCAACGGCGTGCTCTATCCGCTGGTGCTGGGCGGCGCCTCGATCGTCGCCTCCGTGGTCGGCACCTTCTTCGTCAAGACCAGCGAAGGCGGCAAGATCATGAACGCCCTCTACAAGGGCGTGATTGTTTCCGGCGTCATCGCCGCGGCGGCCTTTTATCCGATCACGCAGTCGCTCATGGCGGACTCGCCGCTGGGCGCAACCAACCTGTTCCTGTGCGCCCTGGTGGGCCTGGCGCTCACGGCCGCGATGGTTGTGATCACCGAGTACTACACGGCGACGGAGTACGGCCCCGTGCGCACGGTGGCGGCGGCCTCCGAAACCGGTCATGCCACCAACATCATTGCCGGTCTTGCGGTCTCCATGAAGTCGACGGCCCTGCCGGTGCTGGCGGTCTGCCTGTCGATCTGGGCCAGCTACTCGCTGGGCGGGCTCTACGGCATCGCCATCGCCGCGACCGCCATGCTGTCGATGGCGGGCATGATCGTGGCCCTGGACGCCTACGGCCCGATCACCGACAACGCCGGCGGTATCGCCGAGATGGCTGAGCTGCCCAGCGAGATCCGCGACATCACCGACCCGCTGGATGCCGTGGGCAACACCACCAAGGCCGTGACCAAGGGTTACGCCATCGGCTCCGCCGGCCTGGCGGCGCTGGTGCTGTTCGCCGACTACACCCACAAGCTCGAGGCCTATGGCAAGGGTGGGGAGTTCCTGCTCGACAACCACATGGTCATCATCGGCCTGTTCATCGGCGGCCTGATCCCCTTCCTGTTCGCCGCCATGGCGATGGAGGCCGTCGGCCGCGCCGCCGGTTCGGTGGTCAACGAGGTGCGGCGCCAGTTCCGCGAGATCCCGGGCATCATGGAAGGCACGGCCAAGCCCGACTACTCGCGCGCTGTGGACCTGCTGACCAAGGCGGCCATCAAGGAGATGGTGCTGCCGTCCCTGCTGCCCGTGGCGGCGCCGATCGTGGTCGGCTTCGCCCTCGGCAAGGAGGCTCTCGGCGGCCTGCTGATCGGCACCATCGTCACCGGCATCTTCGTCGCGGTCTCCATGACCACCGGCGGCGGCGCCTGGGACAATGCCAAGAAGTACATCGAGGACGGGAACCACGGCGGCAAGGGCTCCGAAGCTCACAAGGCTGCAGTGACGGGCGACACCGTCGGCGATCCCTACAAGGACACCGCCGGTCCCGCCATCAACCCGCTCATCAAGATCATCAACATCGTCGCGCTGCTGCTGGTGCCGATCCTCTGAGGAGGCCGGCTGCCGGCTTTCCTGCAGGCTGGCGGGAAGCGCAATAAACAGGGCCGGGAGGCGCAAGCCTCCCGGCCCTTATTTTTACGCGGCGCGCGCTGACGCCCCGCGAGCGGGTTTCCCGTCAGCCCTTCCAGGCCGGCAGCTTCTTCGGCGCCAGCTGGTTCTTCAGCTTCACGTACTGCGGCAGGCCGTTCTTGTAGGGCGGGTAGTCCTCGCCGTTGATCAGGGGCGCGAGGTAGCGGCGGCAGGCGGCCGTGATGTGGAAACCGTCGGCCGTGATGTACTTCTTCGGCACTTTCTTCTCCACGTTGGCCACCTTGGCGAGATCGGCCTGGCCGACCTTCCAGCGGTAGGGCTCGTCCGAGGTGCGCACGATCACCGGCAGCTTGCCGTGCACGCCGGCCAGCGCCATGTCCACCGCCGCCTTGCCCATGGCGTAGGCCTGCTCGACATCGACCTTCGACGCGATGTGGCGCGCCGAGCGCTGCAGGTAGTCGGCCACGCCCCAGTGGAACTTGTAGCCGAGCTTCCCGCGCACCAGCTCCGCCAGCTGCGGGGCCACGCCGCCGAGCTGGGCATGGCCGAAGGCATCCTTGGTGCCCGATTCGGCCACGAAGCGGCCGTCGGGGCGGCGGATGCCCTCTGAAGCCACGATCACGCAGCTGTCGTGGCGTTCCACGCTTTCGCGCACCTTGTCGATGAAGCGGTCCTCGTCGAAGGGAACCTCGGGGAACAGGATGATGTGCGGCGGTTCGCTGCGGTCCTTGCCCGCGAGCCCGCCGGCGGCGGCGATCCAGCCGGCATGGCGGCCCATGACCTCGAGGATGAACACCTTGGTGGCGGGCATGGAAGCGATGTCGATGCCGGCCTCGAGGGTGGAGACCGCGACGTACTTCGCCACCGAGCCGAAGCCGGGACAGGTGTCGGTGATGGGCAGGTCGTTGTCCACGGTCTTGGGCACGCCGACGCAGGTGAGGTCGTAGTCCATCGACCTGGCGACCTGGGCCACCTTGTTGGCGGTGTCCATCGAGTCCCCGCCGCCGTTGTAGATGAAGTAGCCGATGTCGTGCGCGCGGAAGACTTCGATGAGGCGCTGGTACTCGGCGGCGCTCTCCTCGATGCTCCGCAGCTTATAGCGCACTGAGCCGAAGGCCCCGCCCGGCGTGTGACGCAGCGCCGCGATGTCGCGGGCCGACTCCTTGCCGGTGTCCACCAGTTCCTCCCGCAGGGCGCCGACGATGCCCATGCGGCCCGCATAGACTTTGCCGACGCGGTCGCGCTGCTTGCGGGCGGTTTCGATGACGCCGCAGGCCGTGGCGTTGATGACGGCGGTGACGCCGCCGGACTGGGCGTAAAACAGGTTCCGCTTCTTCATCCGGGCTCCTCTGGGGGGCTGTCTCTGGGGGCGCAGCAAGGATAGCGGATTCGCCGCGTCATGTTCACAGGGGCACGCAGCGTTTGACCCGGCCGCCCGCGGACGGCAAGCTTTGGCGTCCGGCATGGGGACCGGTCATGGAACCAGGAGATAACTGTATGCGCATCGTTCTGCTCGGCGCGCCGGGCTCCGGCAAGGGCACCCAGGCGAAGAAGCTCGTCGCGGACTACGGCTATCCCCAGGTGTCGACCGGCGACCTGTTGCGGGACGCCGTGGCGCGCGGCACGGAATACGGCCGCAAGGCCAAGGCTGCGATGGACGCCGGCCAACTGGTCTCGGACGACATCGTGCTCGGCATCCTGAAGGACCGGGTCGCCCAGCCCGACGCGGCTGGGGGCTTCATCCTGGACGGCTTCCCGCGCAACCTCGCGCAGGCCCGCATGCTCGAGGAAGTCCTCGCGGAGCTCGGCCAGCCGCTGGATGCCGCGGTCCTGATGGACCTCGATTTCGACGTCCTGTTCAAGCGCCTGACGGGGCGGCGCAGCTGCAAGAATTGCGGCCGCATCTACAACATTCACTTCCTGCCCTTGCCGGCCGACGGCCGCTGCGAGAGCTGCGGCGGCGAAGAGTTCGTGCACCGCGCTGACGACAAGGAAGAGACCATCGGCCGGCGTCTCGAGGTGTACAACAACGAGACCGCGCCGCTGGTCGAGTACTACCGCCAGCTGGGCAAGCTCAAGGTGGTGGACGCAGACGCTTCTTTCGACGAGGTGTATGCCCGCCTGGTGAGCTCGCTCGGGCTCTGATCAGTCGCCGGCCGGGGCCAGCATCCCGAGCAGTTCGTCCCCGGCCAGTGCGCGCCGCCAGCCCTGCAGCAGGGGCAGGTCGCGCCGGCCGCGTACCAGTCCCTCCACGTCCTTGCGCGTGGCCAGCATGGGCGCCGAAACCTGTGCCGCGGCGGCGATCTCGCGCAGGCGCGCGAGGAGTTGCTTCACTTGCCGCTCCTGCGCCGGCTCGAGGCGGCCCGTATTCGTCATGGCGGGCGGCTCCGTAGCTGCCGCTGCGCGCAGCACATCCAGCAGCGTGGAGCCCAGGCGCTGCAGCGAGGCCGCGGGCAGCCGTGTCTCCTGCGCCAGTGACTCGCGATCGGCCGGGTTGCGCTCGGCCAGCGCCACCAGGTCTTCGTCCTTGAGAATCCAGCGCCGCGGGCGGTTCCGGTCGCGTGCCTCGCGCTCGCGCCAGGCAGCGAGCGCCGCCAGGCGTCCCAGCGCCGGCGCGTCGAGCCGGCTGATGCCTTTCACGCGCCGCCAGGCCCCCGCGTCGTCGAAGGCGTACAGGGCCGGATCGCACAGCGCTGCGCTTTCGGCCTCGGCCCATTCGATGCGGCCACGCTGCTGCAGGGTCTCGCCCAGGCGGTCGGCAAGCGGCAGCAGCCATTCCACATCGGCAGCGGCATAGTGCAGCTGTTCCGCCGACAACGGCCGCCGGCTCCAGTCGGTGCGGGCATGGTCTTTGGGCAACGTCACGCCCAGCTCCGCCCCGGTGAGCTGCGTGTAGCCGACCTGGTCAGGATGGCCCAGCATGGCTGCAGCCACCTGGGTGTCCCACACCGGCCCCGGGACTTCCCCGAGATGGTCGTTCAGCACCTCGAGGTCCTGGCGCGCGGCGTGGAACACCTTGCGCACGTTGGGGTCGAGCAACAAGCCCGTGAACGGGCCCGGTCCGCCGAGCGCCAGCGTGTCGATGCAGGCGATGCGCTCCCCGTCGGAGATCTGCAGCAGGCACAGGCGCGCCCGGTAGGTGCTTTCGCGCACGAACTCGGTGTCCACCGCCAGTCGGGGCGCGCCGGCCCAGTCAGCAGCGAGCGCCGCGGCCTCGTTTTCTTCATCGATGAACAGGTAATCAGTCATGCGGCGATTATCCCAGAATATGCCGCCGGTGCAGGGCCGCGGGTATGATGGCGGAATCATGAGACGCGCGGGACGCCGACCTTGATCCGGCTCTTCTTCGACATTGCCATGCACCGCAAGGGCCCGCAGGACGTGCCGGCGCAGCAGCAGGTGTTCGTGTTGGCGCTGGCGGCCTACCTGGTGGCGGGCGGCGCCGTGTTGTGGCCTTCCGCCTCGGGCGCGCGCGAGATGTTCGGCCAGCTCATGCTCGACCTGGTGGTGCTGGTGGTGGTGTGCGCGGCGCTGCTGGCGCTGACCGGCCACGCCGCGCGGCTGGGGCAGACCCTCGCCGCCCTGTTCGGCACCGGCGCGCTGTTGAGCGCTGCAGCATTGCCCTTTGTGTGGGTGCTGGCGATTACCCTGGGTGACGGCGCCGCCGTTCCGGAGACGATCCCGCCGGCCGCGGCGCTGAGCAGCATCGCCCTGTTCGGGTTGCTGCTGGCCTCGCTGCTGGTGACGGGCCACATCCTCCGCCACGCGCTGGAGTGGAGTTATCCCGGTGGCGTGCTGGCGGCCACCGCGTATTTCGCCTTCAGCACCTTCGTGTTCCGCAGCGTGTTCCCGGTGTCCTGATGCACGTGCATATCCTCGGCATCGGCGGCACTTTCATGGCAGGCATCGCGGCACTGGCGCGCGCGCAGGGGCATCGTGTCACCGGCTCCGACCGGGCGCTCTACCCGCCCATGAGCACCCAGCTCGCGGCGCTGGGCATCGACATCATCGAGGGCTACGACAACGATCGCCTCGACCCCGCGCCGGACTGCGTGGTGGTCGGCAACGTCATGCGCCGCGGCATGCCGGTGGTGGAGCGCCTGCTCGACTCGGGCCTGGCGTACTGCTCGGGGCCGGAGTGGCTGGCGCGCGAGTTGCTGCACGAGCGCTGGACGCTGGCGGTGGCGGGCACGCACGGCAAGACCACCACCACCAGCATCCTCGCTTTCCTGCTCGACGCCGCCGGACTGGAGCCCGGCTTCCTCGTCGGCGGCATCCCGGCGGATTTCGGTGTGTCGGCGCGGCTCGGCGCGGCGCCGTTCTTCGTCGTCGAGGCGGACGAGTACGACACCGCGTTTTTCGACAAGCGCTCCAAGTTCGTGCACTACCGCCCGCGCACGCTGGTGCTCGGCAACCTGGAGTTCGACCACGCCGACATCTTCCCCGACCTCGCGGCCATCCAGCGCCAGTTCCATCACCTCGTGCGCACTGTGCCGGGCTCCGGCCTGATCGTCTCCAAGGCCGGCGATGCGGCTCTCGAGGAAGTGCTGGCGCAGGGCTGCTGGACGCCGGTGGAGCGGTTCGGCGGCCCGGAGCAGGCGGCGCCCGAGGCAGGCCACGCTGCACGCCTGGTGCCGGGCGGCTTCGAGGTCCTCGACCCGCACGGCGCGCTGGCTGCCGAGGTGCAGTGGTCCATGCCGGGCGCGCACAACGCGGAAAACGCCCTGGCGGCAATGCTGGCGGCGCGCCATGCCGGCGTGCCGCTGCAGGAGTCGGCGCGCGCGCTGGCTCGCTTCCGTGGCGTGAAACGGCGCCAGGAGTGGATCGGGACGGCCGCCGGCGTCGAAATCTACGACGATTTCGCGCACCATCCGACCGCCATCGCGCGCACCCTGCAGGCCATGCGCGGCGGGATGGAAGCGGGTCGCCTGGTTGCGGTGCTGGAGCCGCGCTCCAACACCATGCGCATGGGCGTGCATGCGGCGGCGCTGGCGCCGTCACTGGCCAAGGCGGACGCGGTGTACGTCTACGCGCCTACGGAGCTGGGCTGGGATGCCGGCGGCGCGCTGGCCGCGCTCGGCGAGCGGGTGCACGTGTGCGCGGCGCTGGAGGAACTGGAAGCTATACTCGCTGCACAGCTGCACGCCGGCGATCGTGTCGTGGTGATGTCGAACGGGAGCTTCGGCGGACTGCACGGGCGCCTGCTGCAGGCGATGCAAACACGGGAACAGGGCGGGAAAGAATGAGTCTGCATGTCGCGTTGGCGATGACCGGTGCTTCGGGTGCGCAATACGGCCTGCGCCTGCTGGAGTGCCTGCTCGCGGACGGCTGCCGCGTGAGCCTGATGATCTCGAAGCCGGCGCAGGTGGTGATCGGCATGGAGACCGACCTGGCGCTGCCGGCGCGCAGTGCGGAGATGCGGCGCTTCTTCTGCGCGCGCCACGGCGTGGACGAAGCGCAGCTGCAGGTCTACGGCCGGGAGGAGTGGACCGCGCCGGTCGCCAGCGGTTCGGCGGCGCCCGATGCCATGGTGGTCTGCCCCTGCACCACGGCCACCGTGTCGGCCCTGGCCACCGGCGCCAGTCGCAGCCTCGATTGAGCGCGCCGGCGACGTGGTGCTGAAGGAACGACGCCCGCTGCTCCTCGTGGTGCGCGAGACGCCGTTCTCCGCCATCCACCTGGAGAACATGCTCACCCTGGCGCGCGCCGGGGCGGTGATCATGCCCGCCAACCCGGGCTACTACCACCGGCCACAGACGGTGGAGGCGCTGGTGGACTTCGTCGTGGCGCGCGTGCTCGACCATCTCGGCCTGCGGCAACAGCTGATGGCGCCCTGGGGCGGGGACGGCGCGGCATGAGCGCGCCCCTCGAACTGCCGCTGTTCCCGTTGCAGACCGTGCTGTTTCCGGGCGGCCCGCTGCCGCTGCGGATTTTCGAGCCACGCTACGTGGACATGATCGGGCGCTGCATGAAGACCGGCGTCGGCTTCGGCGTCACGCTCATCCGCAGCGGGCAGGAAACCGGTGCCACCACGATGCACGAGTTCGGCACCGTGGCCAGTATCGTGGACTTCGACCAGCTGCCCGACGGCACGCTCGGCATCGTGGCGCTCGGCAGCATGCGCTTCATGGTGCGTTCCGTGTCGCGGCAGGCGGACGGCCTGAACGTCGGCATGGTGGAACTGCTGGAAGACGAGCCGGCTGTGGCCTTGCCGCGGCAGTTTGCCGATATGGCGCGCCTGCTGGAGAGCGTCTTCGAAGACCTCGGCCCGCAGTACCAGCATGTGGAAACCCGCTTCGACGATGCCGGGTGGGTGGGTTGCCGGCTCGCGGAGCTGCTGCCCATCGACCTCGAGGACAAGCAGAACTGCCTCGAATTGTTCGATCCGGTGAGACGGCTCGAGTACCTGGAGCCGCTGCTGAAGAGCCTCGGGCGCTGAGATGGGCATGTTCGCGGGACATGGCGAGATCGACGGCCGCGCCCTGGTGTGCGTCCAGCGCGGTACCGATCCCATCGAAGCCGCCTTGCTGCAGGGACTGCTGGAGAGCGAGGGCATCGCGGCCACGGTGACCGGGGCGGACCTGGTGGGCGGATACAGCGGCGTGCCCAAGGTTTGCGACGTGCGGTTGCTGGTGGCCGCACGCGACCGCGATGCGGCGCAGGCCGTGCTGGAGCGTTACCGCAGCGAGCGCCCGGCTGAAGAGGAATGGACCTGTGCCGGCTGCGGCGAGGTCAACGCCTCCAGCTTCGAGAGCTGCTGGAACTGCGGCGGCGCGCGCGTGTCGTAGGCGCATGCCGACGCGTAAGGTCGTTTTACTCGCCCTGGCCTTGCTGCTGGCCTTCACCGCGATCGGGTCGCGGTCCCTGTGGGATCCGGACGAGGGGCGCTATACCAACGTCGCCCTGAACATGCTGGAGAGCGGAGACTGGATCCATCCCATGCGCAGCGACGAGGTGGCGCACTGGACCAAGCCGCCGCTGACCTACTGGGCGATCGCCGGCAGCGTCGGCGTGTTCGGTTACCACCCCTGGGCGGCCCGCATTCCCAGCGCGCTCGCCTTCCTCGCCACCATCTGGCTCACCTTGCGCATTGCGCGTCGCATCGTGCCTGGTCGCGAGTCTTCCGCCGCCATCATCTACGCCACGATGTTCATGCCGCTCGTTGCGGTGCACTGGGTTTCGACCGATTTCCTTCTCACGGCCGTCGTGGCGCTGGCGATATGGGGTTTCGTCGAAGCGCGCTGGGGGGAGCCCGGCACGGGCCGCAAGCGCTGGGTGCTGGTCATGTGGCTGGGCTTTGCGCTGGCGTTCATGACCAAGGGTCCGCCCGGGCTGATGTACCTGCCGATCCTGCTGCTGTTCCTGGCGCTGGCGCCCGGCGAGTCCCTGCGCATGAGACAGGTGTTCTGGCTGCCCGCAATGCTTGCCTTCGCCGTGCTGGGTTTCGGCTGGTACCTCGCGGTGCTGATCGAGACACCATCGTTGTGGGATTATTTCGTCGGCGCCGAGGTGGTGGACCGGATCGCCGGCAGCGGCTTCGGCCGCAATGCCGAGTGGTACGGCTGGCTCAAGGTTTACTTGCCGGTGCTGGTGCTCGGCACGTTGCCGTGGACGGCCAGGGTGTGGCGCGCCGTGCGCAGCCTCGGCTCCGACCTGCCGCGCTGGCTGCGTTCGCCGGAGACGCGCCGCGCCGAGGCGCAGCGCTGGTTCCTGTGGCTCTGGGTGCTGGTGCCGCTGCTCGTGTTCTGCGTCGCGAAGTCGCGGCTGCCGCTGTACCTCATGCCCCTGTTTCCGGCCCTGGCAATCCTTGCCGCCGCTGCCGGGCCGCCGCTGGGCACCTTCGACCGCCGCCAGCGCCTGTGGCTCGGCGCGTGGGTCGCGGCCCTGATCGCCCTGCGCTTCGGCTGGGCGGCCTGGCCCACGGACAAGGATGCCGGGCGTTGGGCCGAGGCCATCGAGGCGCGTGCGCCGGGCCCGGTGAGCGAAGTGGTGTTCGTGGATCACCGTCCGATCTACGGCCTGCACCTGCACCTGGGCGCCATGGTCGAGGTCGTCTCGATACTGCCCTGGTCGGAACACGCGCTGGGGTCGCGCTACGACCATGACCTGGCGCACGAGCTGGCGGAGGACGAATCGGGCCGCGTGTTCGTTGCGAGGGCCAGGCATTGGGATGCCTTCGTCGAGCAAGCGCACGCGCTCGGCTTTCGCGTCACGCCGCTCGGCCCGCCCTTCCACGAGCGCATCATCGCTGTCGTGGAGCGGGTGTTCCCGGAGCCCGGCGACTCCCCGCTGTAGCTTCGCCCGACCGCCCGACCGCCCGCCCGACCGCCCGCCCGGCCGCGCTCGCGGGCTGTCATCGCCTCCCCTCGCTCGGAAATCTTTATCTCGCTCGGTGAGGCGATGACATCCCGCGGCGCTGCAGCTGAGGCGCCGCTGAGGTCACGGGCGCGAGGTGAGCGGGGTGCCCAAGCCGTCGCCACGGGTCGAGGGAATGGCGGGCGGCGCTTCGTCAACCGGCGAGGCAGCGGCGAAACGCGTGATGCGCCACTCGAGGGCATCTCATTAACCGAGAGGGGCGCATCACGCGGTCGCGCCGCGGACGGGTAGCCGCGGGGATCAGCTCTTGAGCTTCTCCATCACACGTCCAGCCGCGGCGATCGTGGCGTCGATGTCCTCGTCCGTGTGCGCGAGCGACACGAAGCCGGCCTCGAAGGCGGACGGCGCCAGGTACACGCCCTCGTCCAGCATGCCGTGGAAGAAGGCCTTGAAGCGTTCCTGGTCGCAGGCCATCACCTGGGCGAAGGTCTGCACCGGCGCATCACCGCTGAAGAACAGCCCGAACATGCCGCCGACGGAATGACCGGTGAAGGGGATGCCCGCCGCGTCCGCGGCCGCCTGCACGCCGGCGACCAGCCGCTCGGTGCGCGCGCCCAGCTCGGCGTAGAGTTCCGGCTGCAGGCGGTCCAGCGTGGCGATGCCGGCATGCATGGCGACCGGGTTCCCGGACAGGGTGCCGGCCTGGTAGACCGGGCCCAGCGGGGCGATCTGCTCCATGACTTCGCGCTTGCCGCCGAAGGCGCCGACCGGCATGCCGCCGCCGATGATCTTGCCCAGCGTGGTGAGGTCGGGCTTGACGCCGGAAATCTCCTGCACGCCGCCGCGGGCGACGCGGAAGCCGGTCATGACTTCGTCGAAGATCAGCACCGCGCCATGCTGGTCGCACACTTCGCGCAGCCCCTCGAGGAAGCCCGGCGCCGGCAGCACCATGTTCATGTTGCCGGCGATCGGCTCGACGATGATGCCGGCGATCTCGTCGCCGATCTCGGCGAACACCTGGCGCACCTCGTCGAGGTCGTTGTAGGTCAGGGTGATGGTGTGCTGCGCCAGCGAGGCGGGCACGCCCGGGGAGGTCGGCACGCCGAGGGTCAGCGCGCCGGAGCCGGCCTTCACCAGCAGCGAGTCGGAGTGGCCGTGGTAGCAGCCCTCGAACTTCACGATCTTGTCGCGCCCGGTGTAGCCGCGCGCGAGGCGGATGGCGCTCATGGTGGCCTCGGTGCCCGAGCTGACAAAGCGCACCAGCTCGATGGACGGCATGATTTCGCACACGCGCCGCGCCAGCTCGGTCTCGATGGCCGTGGGCGCGCCGAAGGAGAGGCCGTCCAGCGCGGCCGTGCGCACGGCCTCGATGACGTCCGGATGGGCGTGCCCGAGGATCATCGGGCCCCAGGAGCCGACGTAGTCCGTGTAGCGACGCCCGTCCTCGCCCCAGATGTAGGCGCCGGCGGCCTTGCGGATGAACACCGGCTCGCCGCCGACGGAGCGGAAGGCGCGCACGGGTGAATTTACGCCGCCGGGGATGTAACGCTGGGCTTCCTGGAACAGGTTCACGATGCCGGGTCTCCTGGATCTGTGCCGGCGCGGGAGGCGCGCGGCAAAACGGTTATTTTATCTGCGCGCGCCCGCGCTCGCAGGCTGCGGAAAGTACTTGGGCGGCGGCGCGGGGATCCGGGCCGGCGAACAGGTCGCGGATCACGGCCACGGCATGGGCGCCGGCTGCGACCGTCGCGGCGGCATTGTCGCGCGTGATGCCGCCGATGGCGACCACCGGTATCGGCAGGTCAGCGGCGAGCTCGCTGAGCAGGGACAGCGGTGCGCGCACCGCCCCCGGCTTGGTGGCCGAGGGCCAGACGCTGCCGATGCCCACATAGTCCGCCCCGGCCGCCACCGCGGCGTGCGCGCGGGCGGCCTCGTCATAGCAGGACAGCCCGATCAGCCGCTCGGGTCCCAGCAGCCGGCGCGCCGCCTCAATATTGTCGTCATCTCGGCCAATATGGACGCCATCTGCGCCGATCTCCGCCGCGAGGTCCGGATCGTCGTTGATGATGCAGAGGGCGCCGCCAGCCCGACAGGCGGCGAGCACGAGGCCGGCGCGGCGCCGGCGGGTGTCGGCATCGGCGCCCTTGTCGCGGTACTGCACCACGCGCGCTCCGCCGGCGACGGCCGCGGCCACGCCCCGAGCGAGCTCCGCTTCCGGCAACAGCGCCGGGTCGGTGATGGCGTAAAGGCCCGACGGCAGCGCGAGGCGCGACATGTCAGGCCGGGCGCCGCAACGGGACGAGCTGGCCGCGCCCCGGGCGGAAGGCCTGCTCCAGCCAGCCGTGCACCAGGGACTGCGCCGTGGCGACTGCCGCGTCCACGCTGTCGCCCAGTGCCATGCGCGCCGCGCAGGCCGAGGCGAGGGTGCAGCCCGAGCCGTGGAAGCTGCCTTGCAGCCGCGGCCAGCGAAACACGCGCGGCGCGCCGGGACCGAACAGCGTGTTGATCACCTCGCCGCCGCCCTCGTCGGCCTCGTCGCCGCCCTTGGCCAGTACCCAGTGGCAGCCCGCCTGGCGCAGGGTGGCGGCGCGCGCCGCGGTGTCCGCGGCCGCGGGCGCGAGGCGGCGGATCTCCATGGCGTTCGGCGTCAGCAGTGTGGTGAGGGGACACAGCCGCTGGAGCACCACGTCCACCAGGGCTTCTTCCGCCAGGCGTGCGCCCCCGGCGGCCACCAGCACCGGATCGAGCACCACGGGAACGGCGGGATGCCGCGCCAGCAGCGTGGCGACGGCCGCTGCGATCTCTGCCGTCGCCAGCAGCCCGATCTTCACCGCGGCGACCGGCATGTCGGCCAGCACGGCCTCGGCCTGCGCCACGACGAATTGCGCCGACGCCGGTTCGACGGCGCTGGCGTTCACCGTGTCCTGCACGGTCAGCGCCGTGATCACGGGGGCGGGGTGCGCCCCGGCCGCCGTGATCGCCTGGATGTCGGCGGCCATGCCGGCGCCGCCCGAGGGATCGTTGCCGGCAATGACGAGTACGGTGGGAGGCATGGCAGGCATCCGGCTTGGGCTGGGGAGTTTCGCGTGCGAGAATTCGCGCCGACCTGAATTATCCCCGTGCCGGAGCACTGATGAAAGCTTATATGTGCGTGATCTGCGGTTATGTGTACGAAGAGGCGGAGGGCGACCCGGACGGCGGCCTTGCGCCCGGCACCAAGTGGGACGACGTCCCCCTCAGCTGGCGCTGCCCGGATTGCGGCGCGGGCAAAGAAGACTTCGAGATGATCGAGATCTAGCGCCGCGCCCGGGTCCGGGCGCTCAGCGCGCGTCCGGCACGGCCGTCGCCTGCTCCGGCAGACGCTCCACCACGAGGCCGCGCGCGCGCAGCAGCGCCGGCAGGCCCTCGGGCCCCACCAGGTGCAGCGCGCCTACAACCACCAGGCCCGTGCCCTGCGCGGCGAGCAACGCCTCGATCTGGGGTACCCAGCGGTGGTTCCGCTGTGCCACGATCTGCTCGCGCAGCGCCGGATAGCCGGCAAAATCCGTCTCCAGCCGCCGCGCCAGCGCCTTCACATCGCCTGCGCGCCAGTCCGCCACCAGGCGGATCGTGTCGGCGCCCGCCGTGCCGAGTTCCTCCAGCGTCTTGGCCAGGAGCGCCAGCTGGGTGGCCTCATCGAGAGCCTTGAACAGGCCCAGCTGTTCATCGAGCGTCTCCAGCCCGGCGACGGGAAGCCCGTCGCGCAGGGCGCGCGCACCGAGCTGCTGGTCGACGCCGAGGGCGGGGTCGTAGCCGGCGGCGCCGAGCGCGGCAGCGTACAGCGTCATGGCGCCGAACCAGGGCTCCAGGCCGGCCAGGGCCTGCGCGGAAAAGCCCGCCGAGCGAGCCTGTGCCGCGGTCTCCGCCCAGGCGGATTCTCCGAGCAGCGCACGCGCAGTGCGTCCGGGCGCAGCCACCCCGACCCTGGCCAGCGCCGCCTGCATCGCGTCCGGAGCGAGGTCGGCGGGATGCAGCTCCAGCAGCATGCGGTCGGCACGCGCGTAAGCCTGCTCGATGGCGTCGGGCAGCGGCTGGTCCGACGGCCGCAGCAGGTGCACCGAACCGAGCAGCAGCACTTCCCCGGGCGCCTCCGGTGCGCTGACGCGCCAGGACGGCACCGCGGCAAGCGGGCCGGCGGCCAGCCCGAGCAGGAGCAGCAGGACAAAACGCAACGGCAAGGCGCTCAGCCGTGCAGTCCGGCGGTCCGTGCCAGCCACGCGATGCGCGCCGAGGACTCGAGCGAGCAGGTCCACTTGTAGGCCAGGTCCAGGCTCTCCGCAGCGGCGTACACGCCGTGGCCGCGCACGATACAGATGCGATGCTGCGCCAATGCTGCGGCGACGGCGGCCGGAGAGCTTGCCACGTACTTCTCGTGCGGGATGTCCAGCACCGGCACGAGGGGGAAGTAGAAGCGGCCCTCGAAGTCCTGCGGCTGGAAGTCAGTGCCGTGCAGGGTCATGGCGATGCTGTGCGGTCCATGGCTGTGCAACACCGCGCGCGCGGACGGGTTCGCCGCGTAGACCGCAAGGTGGAGCGGGGCGTCCAGCGAGGCGCCGGCGGGGGGCGCGGCATCCAGCGCGCATTGCAGCAGTTGCCCGGGTTGCAGGGTGTCGCCGGAGCAGCCGGTCGGCGTCACCCACGCATGGTCCCCATCGCGGACCGAGGCATTGCCGCTGTGTGAGTCGTTCAGGCCGTATTGCCGCAGCCAGTGGTAATAGCGCGCCAGCGCCGCGCGCGGATCGTCTTCCGCCAGGCTCAAGACGCGGCCTCGACCGGCAGCGGCACCCAGCCGATCCGGGTCGAGATGCGGCCGTCGGGCAGCAGTTCCAGCCAGCGGAAGCCAGGCCCGCGTGTGGCGTCCAGGTCGGAAGTGGGCGCGCCGCGCTGGAACTGGAAACAGGTCGACGGCGCGGCCAGCAGCTGCATGCCGCGCCGCTGGCGTTCGAACACCTGGTGCACGTGGCCCCAGACGATGCCCCGGATACGGCTGTCACCGTCCGCCAGGCGCATGAAGTCGTCCGCGTTGTCGAGCCCGACCTTGTCGAGCCAGGAACCGACGGGCACCGGGTGGTGGTGCAGCACCACCAGCAGGTGTGGCTCGCGGGCGCTGTCCAGCACGGTCTCGAAGCGTTGCAGTTCCTGCGCTGCCAGGCGTCCGCCGCCACGGTCGCCATCCCAGGTCGACAGCATCACCAGGCGCCAGGGGCCGAGGCGGTGGTCACCGCAGTAGTGGAAAGGCGGCGAGGAGAGCTCGGCAGCCATCGTCGGCGGGTGGTCATGGTTGCCGGGAATGCAGAACACCGGCACGCCGACCGCGCCGAGCACGCGGCGCAAGTGGCCGTAGGACTCGGGGGAGCCGTCCTGGGACAGGTCGCCGGTGGCGAGGATCGCGTCGGGCAAGTCCTGGCCTGCAAGCGCGGCCTCCAGCGCCGACTCGAGCGATTCGAGCGTGCGCCAGCCCTTGAGCTCGCCGTCGGCCGCGGCGCGCAGGTGGCTGTCCGTCAGTTGCAGCAGGCGCAAGGGCCGTTCTGCGTCCATTCTCCGTCCCCGATAGAATCGAGATGAAGCGTAGTCTAACCAAGCCACGCGCACAAAATTGGGAAGCAGTTCATGTCTAACCGCACATTTTCTCTCGACAACGCGCTTTACGAGTACCTGCTGGGCGCCTCGCTGCGCGAGCACCCGGTGCTGGCGCGGTTGCGTGCCGAGACGGCCGCACATCCGCAGGTGAACATGCAGATCGCGCCCGAGCAGGGGCAGTTCATGGCCCTGCTCGTACGGCTGATGGGCGCCACGCGCTGCCTCGAGATCGGGGTCTTCACCGGTTACAGCAGCCTCGCGGTGGCACTGGCGCTGCCGCCGGAGGGGCGCATCGTGGCCTGCGACGTGAGCGACGAGTACACCGCCGTAGCGCGTCGCTACTGGGCGGAGGCCGGTGTCGCGGAGCGCATCGACCTGCGGCTCGCGCCGGCGGTGGAAACGCTCGACGCGTTACTCGCGGGCGGCGCCGGCGGCAGCTACGACTTCGCTTTCATCGACGCCGACAAGGAAGGCTATGCGGCCTATTACGAGCGGTCGCTGCGCCTGCTGCGGCCAGGCGGCCTGATCGCCGTGGACAACACGCTGTGGGACGGCGCCGTGGCGGACCCGCAGGACCAGTCGGCCGATACCGTGGCCATCCGGGCCTTCAACCACAGCCTGTGCGAGGACGAGCGGGTCGACCTGTCGCTGGTGCCGATCGGCGACGGCCTGACGCTGGCGCGCAAGCGCTGAGGCGTCGCGGTCGGCGCAGCGCCGGCCGGCTGCGGGGTCGCGCTGGGGCGGCTACTCCGCCTGCTCCGGGGCCGAAACGGCAATGGCCCCGGCCTCGATGTAGGTCACTTCGATCCGGTCGCCGACAGCGATCTTGTCGAACTGCACCGGATCGGGGATCCTGAGTTCCACGGAGTTCCTCGGTCCCTGCACGGTAATGGTGCTGCGTTCCGCGTGCACCGCCACCACTTCCACCAGGGCGCGCACGACCTGGCCGATCGCGCCGGCGGGTTTCTCGCCCGGCACGGCGCTGCGGGTACTGTCGTCGTCAATGCGCCAGGGTTGTTCCGTGCTGCCCTTGCGCAGTTCCAGCAGCAGCGCCCTGGCGTACTCGATCTTGACCAGGTCGCCCACCTCGAGCTGCGCGAAGTTGCGTACTTCCGGGCCTGCGACGAAGGACATCGTCCCGCCGTCGCCGAAATCGATCGTCACGCGCCGCGTGTCGGTGTCCAGCGCAGCCAGCGTCCCGGAGATTTCGACCGTCTCCACTACCGGGCCGCCGCCCGGCGAGGCCCCCAGTGTCTCGACCGGGGGGACTTCCGCATGGGCCGGCAGGAGCGCCAGGCCAAGCGAGACGACCGCGGCCAGCAGGGCCAGGCGAAGATTCATTGCCGCGGCCCTCAGTAGCGGTAGTGATCGGGCTTGTAGGGACCGTCCGCCTCGACACCGATGTACTGCGCCTGGTCCGCGCGCAGCCGGGTCAGCTTCGCGCCGATACGGTCCAGGTGCAGGCGCGCCACTTCCTCATCGAGGTGCTTGGGCAGGACGTACACCTTGTTCTGCGTACTGGCCGTCGTTGCCGTGCAGTTCCATCTGCGCCAGGACCTGGTTGGTGAAGCTCGCCGACATGACGAAACTCGGGTGGCCGTGCGCGCAGCCCAGGTTCACCAGGCGGCCTTCGGCCAGCAGGATGATGCGCTTGCCGTCGGGGAAGATGATGTGGTCCACCTGCGGCTTGATGTTCTCCCACTGGTACTGCTTCAGGCCGGCGACGTCGATCTCGTTGTCGAAGTGGCCGATGTTGCAGACGATGGCCTGGTTCTTCATGCGCGCCATGTGCTCGCGCGTGATGACGTGGTAGTTGCCGGTGGCGGTGACGAAAATATCGACCTTGTCGGCAACCTCGTCCAGCGTCACGACACGGTAGCCTTCCATGCTGGCCTGCAGGGCGCAGATGGGATCGATCTCAGTGACCCAGACCGTGGCGCCCAGCCCGCGCAGCGACTGTGCGCAGCCCTTGCCGACGTCGCCGTAGCCGGCGACCAGGGCGATCTTGCCCGCGATCATGACGTCGGTGGCGCGCTTGATGCCGTCCACCAGCGACTCGCGGCAACCATACAGGTTGTCGAACTTGCTCTTGGTGACCGAGTCGTTGACGTTGATGGCCGGGAAGGGCAGGCGCCCCTCCTTCTCCATCTGGTACAGGCGGTGCACGCCCGTGGTGGTCTCTTCCGTCACGCCGCGGATGGCGGCCTGCGCCTTCGTGTACCAGCCCGGACGGGACTCGATGCGGCGCTTCAGCGCCTTGAACAGCGCCACTTCCTCCTCGCTGGAGGGATTGTCCAGCAGGGAGGGGTCCTGCTCGGCGCGCGCGCCCAGGGTGACGGCCAGGGTGGCATCGCCGCCGTCGTCGAGAATCATGTTCGGCAGCCCGCCGTCGCCCCATTCGAGGATGCGGTGAGTGAACTCCCAGTACTCGTCGAGGGTTTCACCCTTGAAAGCGAACACCGGCACGCCGGCGGCGGCGATAGCGGCCGCGGCATGGTCCTGCGTGGAGTAGATGTTGCAGCTGGCCCAGCGCACGTCGGCCCCCAGCTCCACCAGCGTCTCGATGAGCACCGCGGTCTGGACGGTCATGTGCAGGCTGCCGGCGATGCGTGCGCCCTTCAGCGGCTTGTCCTTGCCGTACTTGGCGCGCAGGGCCATCAGGCCCGGCATCTCGGTCTCGGCAATGGCCAGCTCGCGGCGGCCCCAGTCGGCCAGGCCGATGTCGGCGACGTGATAGTCAGGCTTGATCTTTTCGGCAGTCTGCATGGTCTTGTCTTCCTCTGCTCCGCGCTTCACCCGACCCCTCGGGCAGGCTTCCGCGCGTGAATTGAATCTCTCTCTGTGGGTACCCTGTTCGCGCGAAACTCACACCTCGTTTCGCAGCAGCTCCGCTTTGTCGGTGTTTTCCCAGGTGAACTCGGGGTTGTCGCGCCCGAAATGGCCGTAGGCGGCGGTCGCCTGGTAGATCGGCCGGATCAGGTCGAGCTCGTGGATGATGCCGTAGGGCGTGAGGTCGAAGTGGCGACGCACGATCTCGGTCAGCTTCTGGTTCGAGACCTTGCCGGTGCCGAACGTCTCCACCGTGATCGAGGTCGGCTCGGCCACGCCGATGGCGTAGGAGATCTGGATCTCGCAGCGCTCGGCCAGGCCGGCGGCGACGATGTTCTTGGCCACCCAGCGCGCGGCGTAGGCCGCCGAGCGATCCACCTTGGACGGGTCCTTGCCGGAGAAGGCGCCGCCGCCGTGGCGCGCCATGCCGCCGTAGGTGTCGACGATGATCTTGCGCCCGGTGAGGCCGCAGTCGCCCAGCGGGCCGCCGATGACGAAGGAGCCGGTCGGGTTGATGTGGAAGCGCTTGCACGAGGCCAGCCAGGCTTCCGGGATCACCGGCTGGATGATGACCTCCATCACCGCCTCTTCCAGTTCCTTGCGGCCGATATCCGGCGCGTGCTGCGTCGACAGCACGATGGCCTCGATGCCGGCCGGCCGGTTGTCCTCGTAGCGGAAGGTGATCTGGCTCTTGGCGTCCGGGCGCAGCCACGGCAGCGTGCCGTTCTTGCGCTCGATGGCCTGGCGCTCGACCAGCTTGTGCGCGTAGTAGATCGGCGCCGGCATCAGCGAGTCGGTCTCGCTGGTGGCGTAGCCGAACATCAGGCCCTGGTCGCCCGCGCCCTGCTCACGCGGGTCGCTCCGGTCCACGCCCTGGTTGATGTCGGGCGACTGCTTGCCGATGGCGTTGAGCACGGCGCAGGTGGCGCCGTCGAAGCCGAGCTCGGAGCTGTTGTAGCCGATCCCCAGGATCGTCTGCCGGGTCAGGTCCTCGAGGTCCACCCATGCGGACGTCGTGACTTCGCCCGCGATGATGGCCATGCCGGTCTTGACCATGGTCTCGACGGCGACACGGGCCCCGGCATCCTCCCTGAGGATGGCGTCGAGGACGGCGTCGGAGACCTGATCGGCAATCTTGTCCGGGTGACCCTCGGATACGGATTCCGAGGTGAAGAGATAGTCGTTGGCCATGCGTCGGGTTCCATCAGGCAGCGAAAAATAATCCGTTAGTATACCGCCAGCGGTGGCTCCTGGCCCCTGGGACTTCGGGCGCCGCCGCCGAACGGCTTCAACTGCAGGAGATATGTCAAATGGCGCGCACTGAGACCCCGGCGGCGGAACTCGGCGCCACGGCGCCGGACTTCCGGTTGCCGGACCCCCACGGGCGGGAATGGACGCTGGCGGATTGTCGCGGTACGCGCGGCACGCTGGTGATGTTCGTCTGCAACCACTGTCCTTTCGTGCAGGCGGCACTGGAACGCATGGTGCGCGACTGTCGGGAGCTCGAGGCGCTGGGCGTGAAGAGCGTGGCGATCATGCCCAACGACATCACGGCGTATCCGCAGGACGGCCCGGAGGCCATGGCACGACTGGCGGCCGAGGCCGGCTTCAGCTTCCCCTACCTGCTCGACGAGACGCAGCAGGTGGCACGGGCCTACGGGGCCGTCTGCACGCCCGATTTCTTCGGCTACGATGCGCAGCTGAAGCTGCGCTACCGCGGTCGCCTCGACGCCTCCACGCCGGGGCGTGTCGAGCCGGAGGCGCGGCGCGAGTTGTTCGAGGCGATGCGCGAGGTCGCCGCGAGCGGCCAGTCAGCGGCACCGCAACGGCCCTCGGTCGGCTGCTCGATCAAGTGGCGCGACTGATCCCAACGTCCTGAAAAAGCGGCGAATGCTGCATTTGCGCCCCTTTCCCGGGCTTGCCGCTGGCGCCTTATTGGGCGAACATGACTGGCTTACCCGCCAGCTGCATTTTCGGAGCCCCGATGCCGTCGCGTAGAGATCTTGCCAACGCCATCCGCGCGTTGAGCATGGATGCGGTCCAGCAGGCCAATTCCGGTCACCCCGGCATGCCCATGGGCATGGCCGACATCGCCGAAGTCTTGTGGAACGACTTCCTCCGTCACAACCCCGGCAAC
This sequence comes from uncultured Gammaproteobacteria bacterium, assembly GCA_963709275.1. Lineage (GTDB taxonomy): Bacteria > Pseudomonadota > Gammaproteobacteria > Steroidobacterales > XN24 > XN24. Next base: position 605,116 of record CAVPVZ010000006.1, on the reverse strand, counting down.
CCGCGCTGGCCGAACCGCGATCGCTTCGTCGTTTCCAACGGGCACGGGTCGATGCTGCTGTATTCCCTGCTGCATCTCACCGGCTACCCGCTGCAGATGGAAGAGCTCCGCAACTTCAGGCAGTTCGGCGCGCGCACCGCCGGCCACCCGGAGTACGAGCCGGACATCGGCATCGAGACCACCACCGGGCCGCTCGGGCAGGGCATCGCCAACGCCGTCGGCATGGCGCTTGCGGAGCGCGTGCTCGCGGCGCGTTACAACCGGCCCGGCTTCGAAATCGTGGATCACCACACCTGGGTGTTCACGGGAGACGGCTGCCTCATGGAGGGCGTATCGCACGAGGCCTGCTCGCTGGCCGGCACCCTCGGCCTGGGCAAGCTGGTCGTGTTCTACGACGACAACGGTATTTCCATCGACGGCGAGGTCGAGGGCTGGTTCACGGACGACACCCCGGCGCGTTTCGAGGCCTACGGCTGGCACGTGGTGCCGGGCGTCGACGGGCACGACCCCGAAGCGGTAAAGGCGGCGATCGAGGCTGCGAAGGCAGAGACCGGACGCCCCACGCTCATCTGCTGCCGCACGGTGATCGGCTGGGGCGCGCCCAACAAGCAGGGCACGGAGGCAACCCACGGCGCGGCGCTGGGACCCGACGAGGTGGCGGCGACCCGCCAGAACATTGGCTGGACGCACGCGCCCTTCGTCATCCCGCAGGACATCCGCGCCGGGTGGGACGCGCGCGAGCGCGGCGCCGCGGCCGAAGCCGCGTGGGCCGAGCGCCTGGCCGCTTACGCCACGGAGTACCCGCAGGAGCATGCCGAGCTGCAGCGTCGGCTGGCGGGCGAGTTGCCGGCCGGATGGAGCGGCGCGGCGGACGAAGCCGTTGCCGCGCTCGCCGCGGGCGACAAGGCCGTGGCGACGCGCAAGGCATCGGAAATGGCGCTGAATGCTTTCGGCCCGTCGCTGCCGGAGCTGATCGGCGGCTCGGCCGACCTGAGCGGCTCCAACAACACCTTTTTCAAGGGCAGCCGCCGCATCGCCGCCGGCGATTTCGACGGCAACTACCTGCACTACGGCGTGCGCGAGTTCGGCATGACGGCGATCATGAACGGGCTCGCGCTGCACGGCGGCTTCAAGCCCTACGGCGGCACCTTCCTGGTGTTCTCCGACTATGCCCGCAACGCGGTGCGCATGGCGGCGTTGATGCGCCAGCCGGTGACGCTGGTCTACACCCACGATTCCATCGGCCTGGGCGAGGACGGCCCGACCCACCAGCCGATCGAGCACGTGGCGAGCCTGAGGCTGATTCCCAACCTGCGCGTCTGGCGGCCCTGCGACGTGGCCGAGACGGCCGTCGCCTGGCGCGATGCGCTGGAGAGCGCCAGCACGCCGACCGTGCTGGCGCTATCGCGCCAGAACCTGGCGCCGCAGCAGCGCACGGCAGCCCAGCTGGCCGATATCCGCCGCGGTGGCTACGTGCTGCACGACCCCGAGGGCGAGACCCGCGCGATCATTATCGCCACCGGGTCGGAAGTGGCTCTGGCGGTGGCGGCGGCCGGGCAGCTGGCGGCGGAGGGTATCGGGGTGCGCGTAGTATCGATGCCCTGCATCGAGGCCTTCCGGGCCCAGGATGCGGCGTGGCGGGAAGCGGTGCTGCCGCCGACGGTCAAGGCGCGCCTGGCGGTGGAAGCCGGCGTCCCGGACAGCTGGTATCCCTTCGTCGGCGACGCCGGCGCGGTGATCGGCATCGAGCGCTTTGGCGAGTCGGCGCCTGCGGGCGAGCTGTTCGAGCATTTCGGGTTTACGGCGGCGCACGTGGCGGAACGCTTGCGGGCGCTGCTCTAGGATATTCACTGGTGTAATTTGTGCCCCGCAGGCTGCGGGCGCGGCAGTCAAGGAGAAAGATTATGGCGATCAAGGTTGGCATCAACGGGTATGGCCGCATCGGCCGCAACATCCTGCGCGCGCTCTACGAGTCGGGGCGCAACGACGAGATCAGCATCGTCGCAATCAACGACCTGGGCGACGCGAACACCAATGCCCACCTGACACGCTACGACACGACCCACGGCAAGTTCAGCGGCGAGGTCAGCGTCGACGGCGACAGCCTGGTAGTGAACGGCGACCGCATCCGTGTGCTGGCCGAGCGCAACCCCGCCAACCTGCCGTGGAAGGATCTGGGCGTCGACGTGGTCCTCGAGTGCACCGGCCTGTTCACCAGCAAGGAAAAGGCCGCAGCCCACCTGAAGGCCGGCGCCAAGAAGGTCATCATCTCGGCGCCCGGCGGCAAGGACGTGGACGCCACCGTGGTCTTCGGTGTCAACGACGACACGCTCAAGGCGAGCGACGAAGTGATTTCGAATGCTTCGTGCACCACCAACTGCCTCGCGCCGCTGGTCCATCCGCTGCACCAGGCCATCGGCGTGGTGCACGGCCTCATGACCACCATCCACGCGTATACCAACGACCAGGTGCTGACGGACGTCTACCACTCCGACCTGCGCCGGGCGCGCTCCGCGACCATGTCGATGATCCCCACCAAGACCGGCGCCGCAGCTGCGGTAGGCCTGGTGCTGCCGGAACTCGCCGGCAAGCTCGACGGCTTCGCCATCCGCGTGCCGACCATCAACGTGTCGATGGTCGACCTGACCTTCACCGCCGCGCGCGACACCAGCAAGGAAGAAATCGACAAGGTGCTGGAAGAGGCCTCGCAGGGCCGCCTCAAGGGCATCCTCGGCTTCAACCGCGAGCCGCTCGTGTCCATCGACTTCAACCACGATCCGCGTTCCTCGGTGTACGAGTCCTCGCTGACCCGGGTGGTCGACAAGCGCCTGGTGAAGATCTGCTCGTGGTACGACAACGAGTGGGGCTTCTCCAATCGCATGCTCGACACCACCATCGCCCTGATGAATGCCAAGTAGGGCGTCCATGGACGTGTTGCGCATGGCGGACCTGGACCTCGCCGGCAAGCGGGTCCTGGTGCGCGAGGACCTCAACGTCCCGGTGGAGAACGGCCGAGTCACCAGCGACGCCCGTATCCGGGCGTCGCTGCCGACCATTCGTCTCGCCCTGGAGAAGGGCGCGGCGCTGATGCTGCTCTCGCATCTCGGCCGGCCGACGGAAGGCGAGTTCGACCCGAAGTACTCGCTGGCGCCGGTGGCGGAGCACCTCGCGGGCCTGCTCGGTCAGCCGGTGCGCCTGGAACGCGACTGGCTCGACGGCGTCGCGCTGCAGCCGGGCGAGGTCGTGCTGTGCGAGAACGTGCGCTTCAACAAGGGCGAGAAGAAGGATGACGAGGCGCTGGCACGCCGCATGGCGGCGCTGTGCGACGTGTTCGTGATGGACGCTTTCGGCACCGCGCATCGCGCCCAGGCCAGCACCCATGGCGTGGCGCGCTTCGCGCCGGTGGCATGCGCGGGCCCGTTGCTGGTGGCCGAGCTGGAGGCGCTGGGCAAGGCGCTGCATGCGCCGGCGCGCCCGCTGGTGGCCATCGTCGGCGGTTCCAAGGTGTCGACCAAGCTCACCGTGCTGGACACGCTGCTGGAGCGCGTCGATCAGCTGATCGTCGGTGGCGGCATCGCCAACAACTTCATTGCCGCCGCCGGGCATGGCGTCGGCAAGTCGCTCTGCGAGCCCGACCTGCTGGACGAGACCCGCCGGCTGGTGGAGAAGGCGCAGCAACGCGGCGCCGCGATCCCGCTGCCCAGCGACGTCGTTGTCGCGCCCGGGCTGGAGCCGGGACACCCGGCCACGCTGCGACCGGTCGATGCGGTGGCTGCGGACGAGATGATCCTCGACGTGGGGCCGGAGACGGCGCAGGCGTATGGCGAGATCCTGGCCCGGGCCGGCACCATCGTTTGGAACGGGCCGGTCGGCGTGTTCGAGGACGAGCGCTTCGCTGCCGGCACCCGCGCGCTGGCAGAAGCCGTGGCGGCCAGCGCGGCGTTTTCCATCGCCGGCGGCGGCGATACGCTGGCGGCGCTGGACGCCTTCGGGCTGACGGACAAGGTGTCCTACGTTTCCACCGGCGGCGGGGCCTTCCTGGAGTTCCTCGAGGGACGCACGCTGCCCGCCGTGGCCATGCTCGAAGAGCGGGCACGAGGCTGAGTGGCAACGCCCTGATGAAACGCACCAAGATCGTCGCCACACTTGGCCCGGCCACGGACCGACCCGGCGTGCTGGAAAAAATCCTGCGCGCCGGGGTCGACGTGGTCCGGCTGAACTTCTCCCACGGCAATGCCCCGGATCGCGAGCGGCGCGTCCGCATGGTGCGCGAGACCGCCGCGGCCCTGGGCAAGGACGTGGCCTTGCTCGGGGACCTGCAGGGCCCGAAGATCCGTATCGAACAGTTCAGCGAGGGCGAGGTCGAGCTGGTCGACGGGGCGCCGTTCGTGCTCGACGCGGCGCTGGCCGTGGATGCGGGCGACCAGGGTGCGGTCGGGGTCACATACAAGCGCCTGCCGCAGGACGTGCGTGCGGGCGACGTGCTGCTGTTGAACGACGGCATGATCACCCTGGAAGTCGAGCGCGTCGCCGGCACCCGGGTGGAGTGCGTGGTGCGCGTGGGCGGCGTGCTGAGCGGCGGCAAGGGCATCAACCGCCAGGGTGGCGGGTTGTCGGCCGGCGCCCTGACGGACAAGGATCGCGCGGACATTGAGCTGGCCGCGCGGCTCGAGGTCGATTACCTGGCGGTGTCCTTCCCGCGCTCTGCGGCCGACATGGAGGAGGCGCGCAGCCTGCTCCGTGCTGCCGGCGGCCAGGCCCTGCTGGTGGCCAAGATCGAGCGCGCCGAGGCGGTGACGCAGATCGAGGAGATCGCGCGCGCCAGCGACGTCGTGATGGTGGCGCGGGGTGACCTAGGCGTCGAAATCGGCTTTGCCGAGGTCCCCGGGGTGCAGAAGCACATTATTCGCACCGCGCGCGCCCTCAACAGGGTGGTGATCACGGCCACCCAGATGATGGAGTCGATGATCCACGAACCCATTCCCACGCGCGCCGAGGTCTCCGACGTCGCCAATGCCGTTCTCGACGGCAGCGACGCGGTCATGCTTTCCGGCGAGACCGCGGTGGGGCGTCATCCGGTGAAGGCCGTCGAGGCCATGGCCAGCGCCTGCCTGTCGGCGGAACGGCAGCGCGCCACCTCGACCTCGCACCACCGCATGGACGAGGTGTTCGAGCGCACCGACGAGGCCATTGCCATGGCCACGATGTACACCGCCAACCACATGGACGTGCGCGCCATCGTGGCGCTGACGGAATCCGGCAATACTGCGCTGTGGATGTCGCGCATTCGTTCCGGCATCCCCATCTACGCGTTCAGCCGCAACGAAGGCACGCGGCGCCGCGTGGCCCTGTACCGCGGCGTGTACCCGGTGCCTTTCGACGTGCTGGCGGAGCAGGGCGAGCGCGAGTTCGAGGAGATCTCGCGCGTGCTGCTGGAGCGCGGCCTGGTACGCGCGGGAGACCGGGTGCTGCTCACCGAGGGGCATGCAGCCGGCATCGTCGGCGGCACCAACAGCATGCGCATCCTGACGATCGCCTGAGGCGGGCGGCAGGCCCTAGATCGGGATCAGTTCCTTCTCGCGCTCGGCTGCCCGCGTCAGGGCGCTGACCGCTACCTGCGGCGTGGGGAACACCTGCCCCGGCGCCAGCTGCTCGAAGATCTTGGTGCGCCTGAGACGATCCATGACGGGACCCTTGACGTCCGCCAGGTGGATGGTGACGCCGCCGGCGCGCAGGTTCTCGACGGCGACCTGCAGCGTGCGCAATGCGCTGGAGTCGACGAATCCGACGCCGCTCATGACCAGCACCAGGTGCTTGACCCCAGGGCGGGCCTCGATCTCGCGCGTGATCATGTCCTGCACGTGGCCGACGTTGGCGAAATAGAGGTTCTCGTCGACGCGCACCAGCAGGATGTCGGGCCAGGTCTCGACCTTGTGGCGAGCGATGCTGCGAAATTCCGTGGAATGGGGCAGGCGACCGACCACGGCGATGTTGGGATGCCCGGTGCGCCAGATGTACAGCAGCACCGACAGCAGCACGCCCATCACCAGGCCTGCTTCCACGCCGTAGGCAAGCACGCCGAGGAACGTGACGACGTTGGATGCGCCGTCGGCCTTGCTGTAGCGCCAGGTCTCGGGGATGGAACGCAGGTCCACCAGGCCGGCCACGGCCACGATGATGATGGCGGCGAGGGCGGCCTTGGGCAGGCCGCTGAACAGCGGTGCGAACAGCAGCAGCGTGGCTGCCGTGAACAGGGCGAGGAAAACCGACGCCAGCTGGCTGCGGGCGCCCGAGGTGTAGTTCACCATGCTGCGGCTGAAGCTGCCAGCCACCGGCATGGCGCCGGATATCGCGGAGCCGATATTGGCCGCGCCCAGGGCCACCAGCTCCTGGTCGGCGTCGATGGTCTCGCGCCGTCGTGCGCCGAGGAACTTGGAGATGCTGACACTCTCGACAAATACGATGATGCTGATCAGCGCCGCCGAAGGCAGCAGTGCGATCCAGGCGCCGATGCCGGGCATGGCGATGTCGAGCATGGGCGGGCGTGCGCTGATGGTGCCGACCAGGGGCACGCGTTCGAGGCCGAAACCCACCACGGCTCCGGCGCCCAGCGCCAGCACCAGCACCGGCATGAGGCGGGCGGTGGCCGCGTGCACCCGGCGGCCCGTCCGCGTGGTGCCGCTGCTCACCAGCAGCAGCACCAGCGCCAGGCCGCCGACCGCAAGGGTCTGCCAGTTGAGGATGCCGGCGCGTGCGCCGAGGTACGCGACCATCTCGTGCGGCTGGAGTCCCGTCGGCAGCTCGATGCCGGCGAAGTGGCGCAGCTGGTCGGCCATGATCACCACCGCCGCACCACTGGAAAAGCCGGTCAGCACGGGCTGGCTGAGCAGGTTGGCGAACACGCCCATGCGCAGCAGGCCCATGGTCAGCAGGATGAGCCCCGACAGCGCAGAGAGGATCAGCGCCGCCGCGACCGGGTCGATACCGACGCCCGCCCCTGCAGTGGCGGTGGCGACCATGATCGCGGCCACCGACGTCGGCCCCACCGACAGGTCCCGGCTGGTGCCGAGGATGGCATACAGGATTGCCGGCAGGATGGAGGCGTACAGGCCGACCACCGGCGGCAGGCCGGCCACCATGGCATAGGCGAGGCCTTGCGGCACGAGCAGGATCGTCGTGATGGCCGCGGCCGAGAGGTCTCCCGTCAGGTCCTGCCGCGTGGTGAGGCGGACCCATTGGACGATGGGGAAGAACTTCAGCGCTCGGGAAGGCACGGCTCGCCGCCTGTCAGACAAGAGGTTGCAAGATAGTCAAGCCGCCGCGCCCCGGCAAGTCGGCTGCGCGATGCCCCGCTGCACCGGATGCTAGCTGCCTGCCGAGAGGGCCTCGATGTCCGCAAGCACTTCGGCGGAATGGGCGTCGACGTCGACTTTCTCGTAGTGCCGCGCCACGCTGCCGTCAGGCGAGATGAGGAAGGTCTGGCGGCTGGCCAGCTTGACGAGGCCAAAGTTCTTCAGCACGCCGTACTCGCGCGCAACCGCCCCGTCCTCGTCCGCCAGCAGCGTGAAGGGCAGGCCGTGTTTTTCGGCGAAAGCCCGGTGGCTGTCGACGTCGTCCAGGCTGATGCCGACGATTTCAGCGCCGAGGCGCCGGAAGGCAAAGATGTTGTCGCGGAACTCGCAGGCTTGCGTGGTGCAGCCCGGCGTGTCGTCCTTGGGATAGAAATACAGCACCAGCCACTTGCCGCGGTAGTCCTCGAGACGATGCGTCTCTCCGGCCTGGTCGGGCAGTTCGAAGGACGGCGCGGGCGTCCCGGCTGCCGGCGAAGCCTGGGCTGCGCCTGGCAGCAGCAGGGCCGGGGCCAGCAGCGCGATGGCAAGAGTACGGAGGATGGTGGTCATGGCGGTTCCTGCTTTGGGACTGTGTCGCGATTTCGCCCGGGCCGGAGTCACGGATTCGGCGCGGCAGGATTGGGCTGCTTCTCGGCGGCGAGGCGTTCCAGCGAGGCATGCCGCACCGACACGCCGGGGAAGGCTGCGCGGAAATGCTCGGCCAGCCGCTCCACGATATACACCGAACGATGCCGGCCGCCGGTGCAGCCGACCGCGACAGTCAGGTAGCTGCGGTTCGCCGCCTCGATGTTGCCGATCCAGTTGTCGAGGAAACGGGTGATGTCGCCGAGATAGGCCTCGACGGTCGGGCTTGCGGCGAGGAAGCTTACGACGGGTGCGTCGCGGCCGGTCAGGGGACGCAACTGCGGTTCCCAGTACGGGTTGGGCAGGAAACGGGCGTCAAACACGAAGTCGGCGTCCTTGGGTACACCGTCGCGGAAGCCGAAGGACTCGAACTGCAGGGCAACCTGGTTGCGCGGCTGGTCCGCCACCTTGTCGCGAATGATGTCGCGCAGCTCGTGCACGCTGGTGGCGCTGGTATCGAGCACCAGGTCGGCGGACTCGGCCAGCGGCGCCAGCAGCTCCTGCTCGTAATGGATCGCGGAGGCCAGCGTGCGGTCGCCCGCCTGCGCCGGCGTGTGAGGATGGCGTCGGCGCGTGTCCAGGTAGCGCTGCACCAGCACGTTGTCGGCGGCGTGCAGGAAGACCAGCTGGCAGCGCATGCCCCGACCACGCAGCTCCTCCATCAGGCTGCGCACGACCGGGAGGTCCTCGGGTCGTGGCCGGGCATCCAGGCCGATGGCCAGGTGATCGAACTTGGCGTCCTCGCTGTCGACGAGTTCGCCCACCACGAGCGACAGCAGGCGCGCCGGGACGTTGTCGAGGGTATACCACTGCAGGTCCTCGAGCATGGCGAGCGCCACGCTCTTGCCGGAGCCGGACAGGCCGCTGACGACTACGAGTTCCATCGTCCGGGCGGCGTGGGGATCACGCCGAGGCCGCGCGGGTCTTGTCGTGATTCACCAGCAGGTCGTAGAGCGCGCGGCTGGAGCTCGCCCGCCGAAGCGCGGCTGCGAGCGCGTGGTCACTCAGCCCGGTGGCGATGGCGGAGACCTCCTCGTGATGGCAGCCGAGGTCGTCCTCGGGCTCAGGCACCAGGAGCCCGAAGATGAGGTCTACAGGCTCCCGTTCCGGCATGTCGAAATCGATCGGCTTCGACAGCTTGAGGAAGGCGCCGACCGGCGCCTCCAGCCCGGCCAGGCGGCCATGCGGGATGGCGATCCCGTTCTCGATGGCGGTGCAGCCCAGCTTTTCGCGGCTGATCAGGCTCTCGAAGACTTCGCCCTGGTCGAGGTCCGCCGCAGACGAGAGCATCTCGCTGAGGACGTCGAGGGCGTGCTTCTTGCTGCGCGCCTCGACATTGCCGAGCACGCGGCCGGGTTGCAGCAGTGATTCGAAAGTCATCTGGGTGTCTCCGGGGCTGTGGCCCGCGGTTTTCAGGCGTTACGCAGTCGGCCTGCGCCGTTGTGGTGGTCGGTCAGCTTGTCCTTGTGCCGACGGACTTGCCGGTCCAGGCGGTCGGTCATGGCGTCGATCGCCGCATACATGTCTTCCTCGACCGCGGCCGCATGCAAGGTGTCTCCAGCGAGGCGCAGCGTGGCCTCGGCCTTGTGCTGCAGCTTCTCCACGGTGAGGATGCAGTGCACGTCGATCAGGTTGTCAAAATGCCGGATGACCTTGTCCATCTTGCTGTGCACGTAGTCGCGCAGCGGATCGGTGATGTCGACGTGGTGACCGGTCATGTTGATCTGCATTTGATTACCCCTTCGGAGTGATGGAGCCGGCGCGCCGGCCGGCTCGCGGTGTAGTTCTATTCTAGTAGCAGCTTTTGCCCGCTGGCTAGGGCGTCCGCCACGCTCAGCGAATGGCCACCCGCCGGCGCTCGGTAGAAGACGGGAATCCCATGGATTCCCGATACTTGGCGACGGTGCGCCGCGCCACCTCGACTCCTTCCGTGACGAGCACGCGGGCCAGCGCGCTGTCCGAGAGGGGCTTGGCGGGGTCCTCGTCGGCGATCAGCTTGCGGATGCGCGCGCGGATCGCGGTCGAGGAGATGCTTTCGCCGTCGCTGCCGGAGACCTGGCTGGAAAAGAAGTAACGGAACTCGAACACGCCGCGCGGCGTATGCATGTATTTGCCGGTCGTGGCGCGGGAGACGGTGGACTCGTGCAGTTCCAGCGCCTCGGCGATTTCGCGCAGCACCAGCGGGCGCATGCCTTCTTCGCCGCGCTCGAGGAAATCCTGCTGGTGCGCGGTGATGGCCCGCGCCACGCGCAGCAGGGTTTCGTTCCGGATCTCCAGGCTCTTCACCAGCCAGCGCGCTTCCTGCAGCTGGCTGCGCAGGGTGGAGTACTCGCCGCTGCGTCCGAGGCAGCCGGCATAGGCGGCGTTGACGCGCAGGCGCGGCGCGATGGCCGGATTGATTTCCACCTGCCACTCGTCCTCCACGCGCCGTATGAACACGTCCGGGACGATGTATTCGGGCGGGCGTGAGTCGGCGGCGTTGCCGGGGCGCGGGTTCAGGGAGCGGAGCAGGGCGACTGCGGTTTCCAGTTCCTCCGGGTCACAACCCAGCCGGCGGCGGATCGCGGCATAGTCCTGTTCGCCGAGCTCGACCAGGCATTCCGCGGTGAGGCGCCGGGCGAGATCCAGCCCCTCCGTGTCCGGTGCGAACGGCGACAGCTGCAGCAGGAGGCACTCGCACAGGTCGCGGGCGCCGATGCCCAGCGGGTCGAAGCGCTGCACGCAGGCCAGCACCCGTTCCACCTCGTCGACGTCGGTGTGCACCTCCGGCTCGAGGTTGGCGCAGATCTCCTCCAGGCTGTCCCGCAGGTACCCGTCGTCGTCGATGGCGTCGATGATCATGGTGGCGATCACCTTGCGGTCGCCCTCCGGCAAGGCGACGTCCAGCTGGGACATGAGGTGCTCGCGCAGCGAAGTGCCGCTGGCGTCGGCGTAATCGCGCTGCTCGTCGCCGTCGTCGCGGCCGGCGCTGCTGTAGCCCGTGGTGTAATCCGGCACGTCGGCGTAGGGGATGTCCTCGCGAAAATCCTCGCCCGAGGGCTGCTCGGGGGCGGCTTCCGGGGCTTCCGGCGTCGTGTCCGCGGTGCGCTGCTGCTCGCCTTTGGCCGGCGCCAGCTCGAGCCCGTCGTCCATCTCGAGCATGAGGTTCTTCTCTAGCGCCTCGCGCAGCTCGGCCTGCAGGTCAAGCACCGGCAGCTGCAGCAGGCGGATAGCCATCTGTAGCTGGGGCGTCAGCGTGAGCTGCTGACTGAGCTTGAGTTGCAGCGACTGCTTGATCATGGGTGGCGTCTAGAGGCGGAAGTGCTCGCCCAGGTAGACCTCTCGTACTTGCCTGTTGGCAAGTATCTCATCCGCGGAGCCCGAAGCGATGACCTCGCCCGCGTTGAGGATGAACGCCCGGCCGCAGATGCCGAGGGTCTCGCGCACGTTGTGGTCCGTGATGAGCACGCCGATGCCCCGGTCGCGCAGGTGACCGATGATGCGCTGGATATCCAGCACCGAGATCGGGTCGACGCCGGCGAAGGGCTCGTCCAGCAGGATAAAGGCCGGCTCGGCGGCCAGCGCGCGCGCGATCTCGACACGGCGGCGCTCGCCGCCGGAAAGGCTGAGACCCTTGCTGTCCCGGATGTGGCCGATGCTGAGTTCTTCGAGCAACTCTTCGAGCACGTTGCGCCGGCCCACCTGGTCCAGGTCCTTGCGCGTCTCGAGTACGGCCAGGATGTTCTGTTCCACGCTCAGGCCCCGGAACACCGACGCTTCCTGCGGCAGGTAGCCCACCCCGAGCCGCGCGCGCCGGTGCATCGGCAGTGAAGTGATGTCCTTGTCGTCCAGCAGGATGCGGCCGCTGTCGCAGGGCACCAGCCCGACGATCATGTAGAAGGCGGTGGTCTTGCCCGCTCCGTTGGGGCCGAGCAGGCCGACGACTTCGCCGCTGGAAATCGACAGCGTGAGCGAGCGCACCACGGTGCGCGCCCGATAGCTCTTGGCGATACCCTCGGCGCGCAGGGTCTTCACGGCGTCGGCTCCGGCTCGCGCGGTTCCGGCTGCTCTGGCTGCTCCGGGCGCGGCGTGCCCTCATCCTCTGGCGGCGTAATGATGATGCGCACGCGCTCCGTCCCCGACTCGTCCGCGGTCGCGATGAGGCGGTCTTCCGTGATGCGGTAGACCAGCCGGGCGCCGCTGGCCTCGCGCACGCCATCGGTCAAGCGCGCCTGGCCCTGCAGCGCGAGCTCGCCCGCGGCCAGGTCGTAGCTGATGCGGTTCGCGGTGCCGTTCACACGCCGCGCTTCCGGCCCGGGCATGGTGCGGTTGAATTCGGCGGGCGTGCCCTCGGCCACGGCCGTGCGGAGCTGGTGGTTGCTGAAGCTGACTGTGGCGCGGTCCGCCAGGAGTGAGCCCATCGGGCCCTCGATGCGGGCATTGCCGCGGAATTCCCACGTGCCGCTGGAAAACTCCAGGTCGCGCGTCTCGGCCTCGGCGGCGGTGATGACTATGTCGCCCTGCTGGATGCGCACGTCCCTGAACAGCAGTCGTTCGCCGCGTCGGTCGAAATCCGAGGAAGCGGCCTCGAGCAGGATCTCTTCCTGCTGGGCGAACGCCGGCGCGCCCGCCGCCAGGGCAAGCGCCAGTACCGTGGCCAGGACCCACGGGCTCGCGGGCAGGGCCCGCGCGGAATCAGGGGAGGAAGCGGCCATTGACCCGGGATTGTAGCTGCAGGCGCTCCTCCAGCAAGTAAGCGACCATGCCCGTGCCGCGCAGCTGGTGCGGGCCCAGGGTCAGGGCGACCGGCGCATCGGTGCGCGCGATGCTGGTCGCGACGTCCACGGTCACGTGGTCGGTGGTGACGCGGGCCGGGCCGTGGTCGCCCGAGTCACCGATGACTTCGACGCCGCCCCAAAGCTCGAGCTCGGCCTGGTTGTCGGTCACGCGCCCCTCCGGCGCCGTGAGCAGCCATGGGCTGGACGAATACACGTTGTATTCCACGCGCACGTCGCGCAGCAGGGTTTCGCCGCCGAGCGCCACCTGCCGGATCTCCTCCGCGATGAGGCGGTATTGCGGCAGTCCTTCCGCATCCGGTGCCGTGATCTCGGCGCCGGTCATGTAGAAGCCGTCCGGCGCGGGACGCTCGATGACGGCTGGCTTGGGCTGCAGGCGGTTGTTAAGCCACCAGGCGCCCGCTGCCAGTGCGGCGAGGGCAATGAGAGCGAGGCGGTTGGCGGGTGTCACTCAGCGCGCCCCGAGCAGCAGTTCGCAGAATTCGCGCACCGCGCCGTGGCCGCCCGGCCGGTTGGACACCCAGGCGCTCGCGGCCAGGGCGTCCGGATGCGCATCCGCCACGGCGCCGGGCAGTCCCACCATGCGCATGGCGGCGACGTCCGGGGTGTCGTCGCCGAGGTAGGCGACCTCGTCCGCCGCGATGCCCGTGTCGCGCAACAGCTGCGCCAGCGCCACGCCCTTGTCGTCGCGACCCTGCACCACGCGCGTCACGCCCAGCTCGTCCATGCGCTTGTTCACCGCGGGCGAATCCCGGCCCGAGATGATCGCGACTTCCACGCCGGCGGCGAGCAGCGCCTTGATGCCGAAACCGTCCCGTACGCTGAAGGACTTGTATTCGACACCGTCGCTGCCGAGCCAGATACGACCATCGGTGAACACGCCGTCGATGTCGAACACCGCCATGCGGATGCGTGCGGCCCTTTCCTGCATGCCGGGCATCACATCACCCCCGCCTGCAGCAGGTCGTGCACGTTGAAGGCGCCTTCCAGGCGCCCGTCCGCATCGACCACGAGCAGCGCCGTGATGGCATAGGTCTCCATCAGTCGCACGGCTTCCGCAGCGAGCATGTCGCCGCGCACCGTCTTCACGCCGCGGGTCATGACCTGCTCGATGGGGGTGGTGGTCAGATCGCGGTGGGCGTCCAGGGTGCGACGCAGGTCGCCGTCGGTGAAGATCCCGAGCACCTGGTCCTCGGGGTCGACGACCGCGGTCATGCCGAGTCCCTTGCCCGAGATTTCGAACAGGCCCTCGCGAGACGGCGAGCCCGGGCGCGACGCGGGGTATGCGCTCCCCGGTCCGCATGATGTCACGCACATGCAGCAGCAGGCGCCGGCCCAGCTGGCCGCCGGGATGGGAGAAGGCGAAATCCTCGCGCGTGAAGCCGCGGCTGTTCAGCAGCGCCACCGCCAGGGCGTCGCCCATGGCCAGCGTGGCCGTGGTGCTGGCCGTGGGCGCCAGGTTGAGCGGACAGGCCTCCTTGGCCACGCCGATGTCCAGGTGCGCGTCGGCAGCCTCGGCCAGGGTCGAGCCCGGCCGGCCGGTCATGGCGATGAGGGGCACGCCGAGCCGCTTGATGAGCGGCAGGATAGTGAGGATCTCCGGCGTCTCGCCGGAATTGGAAATGGCCAGCACCACGTCGGTGGCGGTGATCATGCCCAGGTCGCCGTGACTGGCCTCGCCCGGATGCACGAAGAAGGCCGGCGTGCCGGTGCTGGCCAGGGTGGCGGCGATCTTGCCGCCGACATGGCCTGACTTGCCCATCCCGGTCACGACCACGCGGCCGGCGCAGTCGAGGCAGATACGGCAGGCCCTGACGAAGGCCGCGTCGATGCGCTCCCGCAGATCCAGCACGGCGGCGGCCTCGACGTCGAGGACCTCGCGTCCCAGGCGCCGAATGGTCTCGTCGTCGGTGCGCTCTTATACCGTCCATGCCCTATCGCCAGTATCAGCCAGCCGTGGTAGCCGAAGAAGGCTGCCAGCAGCAGGGCGCCGTCGAAGCGGCTGATGCGGCTGGCACCGGTGAAATTGTAGGTCATCAGGAACAGCACCAGCGTCAGGCCGATCATCACCGGCAAAGTGCACCGCCAGCACGGAGTGATCGAAGGTGGAGGGATGGATCAGCCGGCGACCCCGACCACCGCCAGGCTGTTGAAGATGTTGGAGCCGATGATGTTGCCGATCGCCAGGTCGTGCTCGCCCTTCAGCGCACTGACTACGGACACGGCGAGTTCCGGCAGGCTGGTGCCGACGGCGACAACAGTCAGGCCAATGATCAGGTCGCGAGACGCCCGAAGGCGATAGCGAGTTGCTGGGCCCCCCAAACCAGCAGGTTGGCGCCCGTCAGCAGCACCACCAGTCCGACCACCAGCCACCCGATGGCCTTGCGCATGGGCAGGCCTTCGGGGATTTCGGCTGCGTAATCCAGGCTGATCGGGTCGGCTGCGTCGCTGCGCGTGCCCAGCACCACCAGCCAGTACAGCACCAGCACCAGCGTGCCGAGCAGCAGCGAGGCCCTCGATGCGACCGAGGCGCAGGTCGAGGAAGCATCATGGTCAGGACCAGGGTCACCGCCAGCAGCGCCGGCATCTCGCGGCGCAGGGTGGTGGAACGCACGGCGATGGGCGTGATCAGGGCGGTGGTGCCGAGCACCAGGCGCGATGTTGGCGATATTCGAACCGATGGCGTTGCCGACCGCCAGGTCGGGATCACCCGCCAGCGAGGCCATGACGGAGACGAGGATCTCCGGCGCCGAGGTGGCGAAGCCGACCATGGTCAGGCCGATCAGCAATGGCGGCACGCCCAGGTTGCGTGCCGTTGCCGCGGCGCCGACGACGAAGCGGTCGGCGCCCCACACCAGCAGGACAAAGCCGGCGAGCGTCGGCAAGGCTGTAGGTGAGCATGGCGGGTCGCAGTCTCCGTGGGCAGCCCGGACAGCGGATATCGGCCGGCCATAATACACGCAGCCGGGGCCCAAGCGGCCTGGCCCCGACAATGTCCCCTGCCGCCGCCGATCCGTTAAACTTCGGGCCTTTCCAGCCGGGCTGCCCCGGCGCCGACCCGGGAACCAGGATGAACAGAGAACAAGTAGCCGCCATGATCCAGGCCGGCCTGCCGGATGCGCGGGTCGACGTCCAGTCGGAAGACGACGTGCATTTCAGCGCCCTCGTGGTGTCGGGAGAGTTCGAAGGCTTGCGCCTGTTGCAGCGCCACCAGCTCGTCTACCGGACCCTCGGCGACAAGCATGGGCGGTGAGATCCACGCGCTGGCGATCCGGGCGCTGACCCCGGGCGAGCTGGCGGCCGGCGACTGAGCCCGGCGTAGTGGACAAGCTGCTGGTCGGGGGCGGTTGCCGGCTCGAGGGCGAAATCCGCATCTCCGGCGCCAAGAACGCCGCCCTGCCGATCCTGGCCGGCACCCTGCTGGCGGATGCGCCGGTGCGGGTCGGCAACGTGCCGCACCTGCAGGACGTCACCACGACGATCGGGCTGCTCGGCCGCATGGGCGTCGGCGTCACGGTCGACGAGCGCATGCGCGTCGAAGTCGACCCGCGCAGCATTTCTTCACTGGTCGCGCCCTATGATCTGGTGCGCACCATGCGGGCGTCGATCCTCGTGCTGGGGCCGCTGCTGGCCCGCTACGGCGAGGCGGACGTGTCTCTGCCCGGCGGCTGCGCCATCGGCGCACGGCCCGTCGACCTGCACATCGCCGGGCTGCGCGCCATGGGCGCCAGCGTCGAGATCGAGGACGGCTACATCCGTGCCCGCGCCGAGCGCCTGCGGGGCGCGCGCATCGTGCTCGACACCGTCACCGTGACCGGCACCGAGAACCTGCTGATGGCCGCCACGCTGGCCGACGGGCGAAACGGTCATCGAGAACGCTGCGCGTGAGCCCGAAGTGGCCGACCTGGCGGAGTTCCTGCAGGCCATGGGCGCGCGCATCAGCGGCGCCGGCACCGACACCATCCGCGTGCAGGGCGTGGAGCGCCTCGGTGCCGCCGACTACACCGTGCTGCCGGACCGCATCGAGACCGGCACCTACCTCGTCGCTGCGGCGATCACCGGCGGTCGGGTACGCTTGCGCCAGGCGCGTCCCGGACACCTGGATGCCGTGCTGGCCAAACTGGAGGAGGCCGGCGCCACAATCAGCAGCGGGCCGGACTGGATCGAGCTCGACATGCAGGGACGCCGGCCCGCGCGCCGTCAACCTGCGCACCGCCCCTTACCCGGCGTTCCCGACCGACATGCAGGCGCAGTTCGTGGCGCTGAACGCCATCGCCGACGGCACCGGCACCATCATCGAGACCGTGTTCGAGAACCGCTTCATGCACGTGCAGGAAATGCAGCGCATGGGCGCCGATATCCGGCTCGAGGGCAACACCGCGATCATGCGCGGCGTGGAGCGGCTGCGCGCCGCGCCGGTCATGGCCACCGACCTGCGCGCTTCGGCGAGCCTGGTGCTGGCGGCGCTGGCCGCAGAGGGCGAGACGCTCATCGACCGCATCTACCACATCGACCGCGGTTACGAGTGCATCGAGGAGAAGCTGTCGCAGCTCGGCGCCACCATCCGGCGCGTGCATTCGCCGCGCGGCTGACTTCCGCCCCGACCGCGCTCGCGGCCTCGGTCTCCACTCCCGACCGCGCTCGCGGACTGCCATCGCCTCCCCTCGCTCGGAAATCTTTATCTCCCTCGGTGAGGCGATGACATCCCGCGGCGCTGCGATGGTACGGGTGCAGGGCCCGCGGAGCGCTTCGGGGGTCGTCCCCGAGCCGGCGAGCCGATGCGCCGAGCCGAGCCGAGCCGTGGTCAGGATCGCGGCTCAGCGAGCGGCGGGGACATGACAGGGTCACCGACCGACGTAAAGATTTCTGGAGGGAGGGGGCCCTGTCATGGTCCCGTCGCGGACCGTCGCGCGGCGGAGCAGGCCGCCGCGGATCAGAGGCGCGCCGGGCGCTCGGCGACTTCGGCCTCGACGCGGAAGGCCTGGCCGCGCCGGTTGCCGCTCAGCGTGACGCGCGTCCCTGGCCGCATCGCAGCGATGCTGCGCAGGGCGTCCTGCCAGACCACCACCGGCTCGTCATTGACGTGGGTGATGACGTCGTTGGGGCGCAAACCTGCACGGTCTGCCGGGCTGCCCGGTTGTACCGTCGTGAGGATGATGCCGTAGGGCTCGGGCAGGCCGAGCGCGCGCGCCTGGTCGGGCGTGAGGGTCTGCGTGCCGACGCCCAGCCAGCCGCGGATCACGCGGCCGTGCTCCAGCAGGTCCTCCATCACCCCGCGCACCAGGTTGATGGGGATAGCGAAGCCGATGCCCTCCGAGTCCAGCCGGCGCGAGAAGAAGGCGGTGTTGATGCCGACCAGCTCGCCACGCGCATTCACCAGCGCGCCGCCGGAGTTGCCCACGTTGATGGCCGCGTCGGTCTGGATGAAGTTCTCGAACTGGGACAGGCCGAGCTGGCCGCGGCCGGTGCCGCTGACGATGCCCTGGGTGACCGTCTGGCCGATGCTGAAGGGGTTGCCAATGGCCAGCACCACGTCGCCGACCTCGAGCTGGTCGGAGCGGCCGACGCGGATGTTGGGCAGGTCGGGCAGGTCGATCCTGAGCAGGGCGACGTCCGTGTCGGGGTCCGTGCCGACGAGCCGCGCAGGCGCGCTGCGGCCGTCCACCAGCACCACCTGCAGATCTTCCGTGCCGGCGATGACGTGGTGGTTGGTGATGACGAAGCCTGCGCCGTTCATCACCACGCCCGATCCCAGGCTGCCGGGCGATTGTCGTTCCGACAACCCGGCCTGGGCGGCGGGCCGCCCGACCAGGGTGACGACGGCGGGCGCCGTCGCGGCGACGGCAGAGGCATAGGAATCCGGCGCCGCGCGCCCCCCGCGCAGGGGATGGCCCTCCGGCAGCAGGTCGGGGAACAGGAACACGGCCACGAAGGCGACCGCCAGCCCGGCGCCGGCGGACTGGAGCAGGAAGCTCAGGGTGTGGCGGGCGCTGCCCATCGGTCGTGGTTCCGGCTGTTGGGGCAGGACCCCGGGGGGCGACATTATAGGCAGAGTCGGCCGGGCTTGGCGCGGCCCGGCACATCCGCTGCGGTAGGCAGCGCGAAACGGCGATGTGTATAATCGCGGGATTGCCCAAACTGGCCGCAAATCGCGCCCATCGGGCCCGTACAGCCGGCTTTTTGCCCCAGGAATAGTTCCAGGAGTGAACTCGGGATGAGTGATGGTGTAGATCTTGGCCGCCGCCGTTTTCTCGGCGCGGCCACGGGGGTGACTTCGGCCGTCGGCATTGCCTTCGCCGCGGTACCGTTCCTGGCTTCCTGGAAGCCCAGCGCCCGCGCCCAGGCGCTCGGCGCTCCGGTCGAAGTCGATATCAGCAAGCTCGACGACGGCGCACTGTTGCGTGTGGAGTGGCGCGGCAAGCCGGTCTGGGTGCTGAAACGCACGCCCGAAATGATCGAGCGCCTGAGCCAGGCCGACGACATGGTGCGCGACCCCGCCTCGGAGCAGCCCCAGCAGCCGGAATACGCGGCCAACCAGCTGCGCTCCATCAAGCCCGAGGTCCTGGTTGTGATCGGCACCTGCACCCACCTGGGATGCTCGCCCACGCCGCGCTTCGAGTTTGGTGCGGAAGACCTGGGCGCCGACTGGCCCGGCGGTTTCTTCTGCGCCTGCCACGGTTCGAAGTTCGACCTGGCCGGGCGCGTCTGGAAGGGCGTGCCGGCGCCGCTCAACCTGGTGGTGCCGCCGCACAAGTACATCGACGACACGACCGTGCTGGTCGGCGAGGACGAGGGGGTAGCCTGATGAGCGCCGCGACAGACAAGAAGGGTGCCGCGGGCGGCGGACTCTCCGGCTGGTTCCGGAAGCGCTTCCCCTGGGACCAGATGATGGACGAGCACGTCACCGGCTACTACGCGCCGAAGAACTTCAACTGGTTCTACGTGTTCGGCTCGCTGGCGCTGCTGGCACTGATCATCCAGATCGTCACCGGCATCTTCCTGACGATGAACTACAAGCCCTCGGCCGCGGACGCCTTCGGTTCGGTCGAGTACATCATGCGCGACGTGGAGTGGGGCTGGCTGCTGCGCTACATGCACTCCACGGGCGCCTCGATGTTCTTCGTCGTGGTCTACGTGCACATGTTCCGCGCCCTGCTGTACGGCTCCTACAAGAAGCCGCGCGAGCTGATCTGGATTTTCGGCATGCTCATCTACCTGACCATGTCGGCCGAGGCCTTCTTCGGTTACCTGCTGCCGTGGGGCCAGATGTCCTACTGGGGCGCGCAGGTGATCGTGTCGCTGTTCGGCGCCATCCCGGTCATCGGCGAAGGCCTGGTGCAGTTCATTCGCGGCGACTACTTCATCTCCGACGTGACGCTGAACCGCTTCTTCGCCCTGCATGTGATCGCATTGCCGATCGTGCTGCTCGGCCTGGTCGTGGCGCACATCCTGGCGCTGCATGAAGTGGGCTCGAATAATCCCGACGGCGTCGAGATCAAGGACCACAAGGGTCCGGACGGCCGGCCGCTGGACGGCATCCCGTTCCATCCCTACCACACGGCGAAGGACGTGCCGGCGTGGGTGATATTCGCCATGGTGTTCTCGGTCATCGTGTTCTTCGCGCCGGAGATGGGCGGCTACTTCCTCGAGCACGCCAACTTCGAGCCGGCCAACCGGCTGAAGACGCCGGAGCACATCGCGCCGGTGTGGTACTTCACGCCCTTCTACGCCATCCTGCGCGCGGTGCCGGACAAGCTCGGCGGCGTGCTGGCCATGGGTGCGGCGATGTTCATGTTGTTCCTGCTGCCCTGGCTGGACCGCAGCCCGGTGCGCTCGATCCGCTACAAGGGCCCGATCTTCAAGGTCGCCCTGACGCTGTTCACCGTCAGCTTCGTCATGCTCGGCTGGCTTGGCCTGCAGCCGGCCACCGGCCTGTACACCTGGCTGGCGCGTCTCTTCACCGTGCTGTACTTCGCGTTCTTCCTGCTGATGCCGATCTACTCGAAGATCGACAAGACGAAGACGCCTCCTGCGAGGGTGACCTACCATGGCTAGGCCTGTCCCGATGCTCCTCGTGGTGCTGCTCCTGTCGGCGGCGCCCGGTCTCGCCACCGCTGCCGGTCCCGGCTTCCCGCTCGAGAGTTCGGGCGTGGACGTCAGCAACCAGGCTTCGCTGCAGCGGGGCGCGCAGCTGTTCATGAACAACTGCCTGGGCTGCCATTCCCTGCAGTACGTGCGCTACAACACCCTGGCCGAGGGTCTCGGGCTGACCGACGAGCAGGTGGCGGAGAATCTCCGCTTCACCGGCGAGACGCCGCACGACAGCATCACCATCGCCATGCCACAGGAAGCGGCGGCGGGCTGGTTCGGACAGGCCCCGCCGGATCTCTCGCTGATGGCGCGGGCGCGGGGCGAGGACTACATATACACTTTTCTGAAGTCCTTTTACGTTGATCCCGCCGCGCGCGTGACGGGCGTAAACAACAAGGTCCTGCCGGGCACCTCCATGCCGCACGTGCTGTGGCAGCTGCAGGGCCTGCAGGAAGCCGTCTACCGCCAGGAGCCTGGCCCCGACGGCGAGCAGCACAAGGTCTTCGACGGCTTCGAACTGGTCCAGCCCGGCAGCATGACGCCGGACGAGTACAGCCAGGCGGCACGCGACATCACGGCATTCCTGAGCTGGGCGGCAGAACCGATGCAGCTCGAGCGCCAGCGGCTGGGCATCAAGGTGCTGCTGTTCCTGTTGGTGCTGTTCGCGTTCTCGTGGCTGTACTACAAGGAGCTCTGGAAGGACGTGAAGTGATATTCCGTCACGCGGCTTGCGTCGCAGGCGAGGCAACATGACTCTTTTCTCGAATCCGACCTGTCCGCACAGCCACCGCGTCCGCATCGTACTCGCGGAGAAGGGCATCAGCCTTGACGTGGTGGACGTGGAGACCTCGAGTCTCCCCGAGGACCTGATCGAACTGAATCCCTACAACAGCGTACCCACGCTGGTGGACCGGGATCTCGTCCTTTACGACTCGCGCATCATCGCCGAGTACCTCGACGAGCGCTTCCCCCATCCGCCGCTGATGCCGGTAGACCCCGTCAGCCGGGCGCGCTTCCGTCTCGCCCTGTACCACGTCGAGCGTGACTGGTATGCGCTGGTAGACGACCTCGAGCATGGCGACAAGCGCACCGCGAACAAGGCGCGCAAGGCTTTGCGCGAGAGCCTGCTGGCCAGCGCGGAGCTGTTCGGGCTGAAGCCGTTCTTCATGAGCGACGAGTTCTCGCTGGTCGATTGCAGCATTGCGCCGATCCTGTGGCGCTTGCCCCGCTGGGAGGTCGACCTGCCGCCGACGCACGGGCGTCACATCATCAAGTACGCCGAAACGATCTTCGCCCGGCCGTGCTTCCGCGCCAGCCTGACCGAGCTGGAAAGGGAGATGCGCCCCTGAGCGGCGGTACCCAGGGGCGCAGGCCCCGCCGGCCCTACCTCCTCAGGGCGATGGTCGACTGGATCTCGGACAACGGTGAGACGCCGCACATCGTGGTCGACGCCAACGTCGACGGCGTGCGCGTGCCGCCGCAATACGTCAGTGAAGGCAAGCTGGTGCTCAACATCGGCGCCAGCGCCACGCAGGGCCTGCACCTCGGGGACGATGCGGTCGAGTTCAGCGCCCGCTTCGGTGGCGTCCCTTACCCCGTCAGCGTGCCGGTGCGCGCTGTGCTGGGCATTTATGCTCGCGAGTCGGGAGAGGGTATGATCTTCACCGACTCCGAAGGCGAGCCCCCGCCCGGCAACGACGGGCCTGACGGCGGATCGGACGGCGACAAGCCGAAGGGACCGCCGAAGCTCAGCGTCGTCAAATAGCGCGGGCCGCGACCCGGCCGCGCTTCACCTCGCCGGTAGCCTCGAGTCCAGACCGTTCCCTTGGCCCGGCCGCGCTCGCGGACTGTCGTCGCCTCCCCTCGCTCGGAAATCTTATGCCGCTCGGTGAGGCGACGACATCCCGCGGCGCTGCGCTGTGGGAACGGCGACGTTGCGGGTGCGGGTTGGCGCCCGTGCCCGCGGCGATGTTCGGCGGTGTCGGCGCTTGGTGGCCTGGCGCGAGCCCGGCGACGCTCGAAGTGATTCGCGTCGGCAGCGCGCCATCCCGGGTCCCTTGAGCCCCGTCAGCAGCGCTTGCGGGATGC
Source organism: uncultured Gammaproteobacteria bacterium (assembly GCA_963709275.1). GTDB lineage: Bacteria > Pseudomonadota > Gammaproteobacteria > Steroidobacterales > XN24 > XN24. The sequence goes on along the minus strand of CAVPVZ010000006.1, from coordinate 582,186 downwards.
CATCGCCTCAACGAGCGAGATAAAGATTTCCGAGCGAGGGGAGGCGATGGCAGCGCGTAAGCGCGTTCGGGAGCAGGGCCTCGGGTCAGGCCGGGTCAGGCAGCGACTTGCCGGGGTTGAGAATGCCGTCCGGGTCGAACACCCGCTTCAGTTCGTGCATCAGCGCCAGCGTTTCGGCGTCGATTTCCAGGCCCACGAAGTCGCGCTTGCTGCGCCCCACGCCATGCTCGCCGGAGAGCGTGCCGCCGAGCTCGAGCACGGCATGGAAGACCTCGTCGACGCAGGCATGCATGCGCTCGAGGTCGCTTTCCTCGCCGAGCACGTTGACATGCAGGTTGCCGTTGCCGGCGTGGCCGAAGCTTACGATGCGCACGCGGTGCCTGGCGGCGAGTTGCTCGAGACGGTCGGTGAGTTCGCCGATGCGCGACACCGGCACGACGACGTCCTCATTGATCTTTTTCGGCGCCAGGCTCCGCAGTGCCGGTGACAGCGCCTTGCGCGCGGCCCACAACGCCTGCGCCTCGGCGGCATCGGCTGCCGCGCGCCATTCGACCAGGCCTGTGCCCGCTGCAGCACGACGCAGTGCCGCGACCGCAGCCGGCAGCTGGGACTCCAGGCCGTCGGCCTCGATCATCAGCAGCGCGCCGGCGGCCGCGGGAACGGCGCCGGGATCCCGCGCGCGCAGTAAGTCGAGCGCGGGGCCGTCGAGGAACTCCAGCACGCGCGGCACCACGGGCTGCGCCATGATGCGGCTCACCGCGGCGGCTGCGGCGTGCATGTCGGCGTAGGCCGCCCGCACCGTGGCCACGCTCTCGGCCAGGGGCGTCAGCTTGAGCGTGGCCTCGGTGATGACCGCGAGCGTGCCCTCGGAGCCGATCAGCAGGCGCGTCAGGTCGAGCCCGACCACGCCCTTGGTGGTGTAGCAACCGCTGCGGATCACCCGGCCTGCGCCGGTGACCGCCTCCAGGCCGAGGGTGTTGTCGCGGGGCGTGCCGTACTTGAGCGCGCGCGGGCCGGCCGCGTTGCAGGCCAGGTTGCCGCCGATGGTGCAGTAGTCGGCCGAACCCGGGTCGGGCGGCCAGAAGAAACCCTCTGCCCCGGCGGCGGCCTGCAGGGCGCCGTTGGTGACGCCGGGCTGCACCACGGCCACGCGGTTGGCGGCATCGATGCGCAGGATGCGATCCATTTTTTCCATCGACATCACCACGCCGCCGTCCTCGGGCACGGCTGCGCCGGTGGTGCCGGTGCCGCGGCCGCGCACGGTCAGGGGCCGCTGCATGCGCCGACAGGCCAGCACCGTCCTGCGCACGGCATCGGTGTCCCGCGGCACGACGACGGCGACGGGCAGGGCCTGTCCGCGACTGTTGTCATAGCCGTAGGTCCAGCAGTCGGCGGGGTCGGTAAGCAGGTTATCGGCCCCGACGGCAGCGGCAAGCGCCTCCGCGAGGGCCGGGTCGGCTGGCGACGTCATCGGCAGGCCTCAGTTGGCGCCGTCGAAGGCGGCGCGGATCCAGTGCGCTTCATTCTCGCCGTCGGGTCCGGAGATTGCCACCACGTCGAAGCGCGCCGGCAAGCTTGCGGCGCGCGGGTGGGTCATGAGGTAGTGCCGTGCCGCGCGGTGGATCCGTCTCTGTTTGTGGGCATCGACACTGCCCGCGGCTCCGCCATGCTGCTCGCTGCCGCGCGCCCGCACCTCGACGAAAACCAGTTCATCGCCGTCGCGCATCACCAGGTCGATTTCTCCCAGCCGGCAGCGGTAGTTGCGCGCCAGGAGCGACAGTCCGCGCGCCTGCAGCAGCGCCAGCGCCGCGTCTTCCGCGGCGCGGCCCCGGGCCTGCCTCATGGTCCCGCCGGGTCGGGGAGGCTTTCCAGGGCAATGGGCGGCGGGTCGTGGCGCACCTCGCCGGCGATGATGCGACCCCAGGCCAGGTTGCGGCGCACGCGCCCGGCGTCGTCCAGGCTCAGCTCACCGGTGAGGCCCTGGATTCCGTCGGAGAGCGCCGCCGCGCCGTGATACAGCAGGGGGAGCAGCCGGTAGGCGTCGGCACCGAAGGCATACAGTCGCCCGCTGTGTTCGACGGACCCCTGGCCGAAGGCGCGGAACGGCGCCATGACTTCCGGCGAGACGGCGCCGACGCGCCAGGGCATATCCGGGAAGATCACGCCCTCGAGGTCGTCCTGGCGCTGGCGCATCGCGTCGTACACCAGCGAAGTGGCGTAGACCGGCAGCTCGCTGGCGTAATGGAAGCGCAGCTGCGGCCGAATCAGCACCGCCTCGGAGGAACGCGCCGCGAGGAACACCAGGTCGGCATCCTGTCGGCGGCGCGGCTCGTACTCGAGACGGCGGCCGAGCAGGGCCTGGACCTGCTGGTGGCGCGCGCGGCTCTCGTCCAGCAGCAGCAGGCTGCGGATTTCCGCGGAGAAATCGTTTGCGCGCGGGTCGTAAACCTGCCAGCCCAGTATTTCGCCGCCCCGTGCCTGGAAAGCGGCGATGAAGCTTTCCGCCATGCGGCGGCCCTGGTCCGTGTCCTGCGCGAGCACCAGCGCCCGTCGGTGCCCGTCGAGCGCGGCGCGTTCCGCGGCCGCTGCCGCCTCCTCCTCGGGCGCGAGGGCGAACTGCGCCAGGTAACCCGGCAGTTCCAGCCCGTCGTCCGTCCAGTTCAGCGCCAGTCCCGGAACCCACGGCAGCTCGGCCACGGCAAGCTCGGCCAGTTCGCTTTTCAGCAGCGGGCCGACGACGAACTCTGCGCCGTTGCGCACCGCCAGCTCGTAGGCGGCACCGGCGCCCAGCGCCACCGTGTCGTACACCACGAGGGCCGGCCGTTCTCCTTCACTCTCGTCGGCCAGGTAGGCGGCGATGAAGCCGTCACGAATCGCGGCCGCGGCACTCCCCTGGCGTCCGCCCAGCGGCAGCAGCAGGGCAATCTGCGCCGGGTACTCCGTCATGGCGCGGTAGTCCGCCAGCAGGCTCTGCACCAGCCCGAACGCGGCCGGATGCGCGGCATGACCGGCGCGCCACTCTTCCAGCCCTGCGCGCAAGCGGAACAGGTTGCCGCCGCTTTCCGCGGCGATGCGTCCGAGCGCCAGCCAGCCTGCTGTCACGGGATCGGTGCCGGCCGGGGTCTCCAGCGTGACGCCGGCCGCCGTCGCTTCCTGCATGCGGTTCCAGATGCGGCGCTGGTTGGAGGCCCGGTCCAACGGATCCTCCAGCAGGCGCTCGCGCTGGACCAGCGCGGCGACGCCGACGTCCGGCTGCCGCGCGGCAAAGGCCGCCTCCGCGCGCAGTTCGAGAATGGGCAGTGCTTCCGGGTCCATGCGGTCGGTGGGCAGGGCGGCGAGGCGCAGCAGGGCGGCTTCGGCGCGCCCCTCGGCCAGCGCCAGGCGTGCTTCTGCCAGCGCTGCGCGCGCAGCTTCGCCGGCCGCCGGCGCGGTCCCGCGCTGCAGTCCCGGCGTGCACGCGGCCAGCAACAGCGCGACGACAGTCGCCAGCAGCAGGGTTTGCGCGTTACGGTGGCGGGGATGCAGCATGCGTCGAGTGTCCGGGAAGGGCGATGCGCGGGGAAGGGCGATTATAGTGGCAAAAGCACCGGGAACGCTGTGGGTCGTCGCCACGCCGATCGGCAACCTCGAGGACCTGGCGCCGCGCGCGCAGCGCCTGCTCGCCGAAGTCGACCTCGTGGTCTGCGAGGATACGCGCCACAGCGGGCGCCTGCTGGCCGCGTTCGGGATCAAGCAGCGGCTCGCCTCGCTGCACGAGCACAACGAGGCGCGCGTGGCGCCGGGACTGGTCGAGCGGCTCGCAGCCGGGGAATCCATGGCGCTGATCTCCGATGCCGGCACGCCGCTGCTGAGCGACCCCGGCTATCGGCTGGTGCGCGCGGCAGCGCAGTCCGGCGTCACCATCAGTCCTGTGCCCGGGCCGTCGGCCCTGCTGGCGGGCCTGTCGGTGGCGGGGCTGGCGACCGATCGTTTCGCTTTCGAGGGCTTCCTGCCGGCCAGGGAGAATGCGCGGCGCGCGCGCCTGCAGGCGCTGGAGAACGAGACGCGGACGCTGGTGTTCTTCGAGTCCGGCAACCGTGTCGCCGGGCTGTTGCAGGATGCCGCCGCATGCCTTGGCGCGGAGCGCGAGGCGGTGCTCGCGCGGGAGTTGACCAAGCTGCACGAGCAGGTCTACCGGGACAGCCTGGCGGGGCTGGCGGAGCGGGTGCGCGACGATCCGGACGCCAGCCGCGGCGAGATGGTGGTCCTGGTCGCGGGCCGGGCGGATGCGCCGGCCGGTGCAGGCGACCGGGCGCTGCTGCAGCAGCTGCTGCCGGCGCTGCTCGAGGAGCTGCCGCCGAGCCGCGCCGTGAAGCTTGCAGTGAAGCTGTCCGGTGTGCCGCGGCGCGAAGTTTACGAGCTGGCGCTCAAGCTGGGCGGGCCGGGCGTACAATAGCCGGGCGCAGGAGCCGGCCGGGCAGTCGCTCCGGCTTTGGCCGGGGAGGAAAGTCCGGGCTCCGCAGGGCAGGGTGCCAGGTAACGCCTGGGCGGCGCGAGCCGACGGAAAGTGCCACAGAAAACATACCGCCTAAGCGCTTCGGCGCCGGCAAGGGTGAAAAGGTGCGGTAAGAGCGCACCGCGCGTCCGGCAACGGTTCGCGGCACGGTAAACCCCACCTGGAGCAAGACCAAATAGGGAAGCATGCGGCTCCGGCCGCGACGCGCGGCCCGCGCGGGCTTCCGGGTAGGTCGCTCGAGACGCACGGCGACGTGCGCCCCAGATGAATGACTGTCCCCGACAGAACCCGGCTTACAGGCCGGCTCCTGCGCACTCTTCTGCCCGTCCTGGCCGCGAAAATCTAATCCACTGCCGCAAGAACATCCCATAACCGGTTGATTTTTCGCCATACGCATGGCAGTTTTTCCACCTGCGAAAAGCTCGCTAAGTATCGGTAGCTAAAGAAATTTTTTTGCATGAAGCGGTTGACTGGGGGGGCACCGGTTCATATAGTGGCGCCAAGTGGGGATAAGTGGGAAGAAATGGGAGCCCGTTCCTCGGGAACACCATCATGTTTCGTGGCGCCAACCGAATTTCACTCGATGCAAAGGGTCGCCTGGCGATCCCGACACGCTATCGTGCGCGCATCGAGGAGCGCTGTGACAACCAGCTGATCGTCACGGTCGATCGCGATTACTGCCTGCTGGTCTACCCGCTGCCCGAGTGGGAGGAGATCGAGCGGCGCATCTCCCGCCTGCCCACGCTGAACCGCCAGGCCCGCCGCCTGCAGCGCCTCATGGTCGGTCACGCCACCGAGGTCGACCTCGACGGCCAGGGCCGCATCCTGCTGCCGCGCGAGCTGCGCGACTTCGCCGCTATCGATCGGCAGGTGATGTTCATCGGGCAGGGCAACAAGTTCGAGATCTGGGACGAGCAGCGCTGGAGCGAGCGGCGCGACCAGTGGCTTACCGAGGAGTCCGCCGAGGCGGGCGGGCTCGCGGCCGAACTCGAATCGTTCAACTTCTAGTGGAGCAGGGCGCGACGGGACATGCGCCGGTGCTCCTCGGGGAGGTGCTGGAAGCCCTCGCCGTGCGCCAGGACGGGTGCTACCTGGATGCCACCCTGGGGCGCGGCGGGCATGCGGCGGCCATCCTCGAACGGCTGGGTGAAGAAGGAAAACTACTGGCCGTGGACCGCGACCCGGAAGCCATCCGGGCGGGGGAACGGCGATTCGTCGGGGACCGGAGAGTGTCGATCGTCAGGGGTAATTTCGCCGAGCTGGGACGCATTGCCCGGGAAGCCGGATTCGGGTCCGGCTTCGACGGGGCGCTGGTCGACCTCGGCGTCTCTTCGCCCCAGCTCGACGATGCCGCGCGGGGCTTCAGCTTCCTGCGTGACGGCCCGCTCGACATGCGCATGGATCCCGATTCGGGCGAGAGCGCCGCCGACTGGCTGGCGCGCGCGAGCGAGAACGACATCAGCCGCGTGCTGCGTGATTTCGGCGAGGAGCGCCATGCCCGGCGCATCGCCCGCGCCATCGTCCGCGCGCGCAGCGAGGCGCCCATCGACACCACCGGTCGCCTGGCGGCCCTCATCAAGGCCGCGGTGCCGGGTCGCCCGGAGCCGGGCAAGCATCCCGCCACGCGCAGCTTCCAGGCCATCCGCATCTACGTGAACCAGGAACTGGCGGCGCTGGATGCGGTGCTGGAACAGCTCCTCGAGGTGCTGCGCCCGGGTGGGCGGATGTGCGTGATCAGCTTTCATTCCCTCGAGGACCGGCGCGTGAAGCGGTTCATCCGCCACCACGCGGAGGTCGCCGAGCCCTGGCGCGGACTGCCCGAGATCCCGGCGCATGCCCGCCCGCGCCTGCATCGCGTCGGCAAGGCGATCCGCGCCGGCGAGGCCGAAGTGGCCGCCAATCCGCGCGCCCGCAGCGCGGTGCTGCGCGTCGCCGAGAAGGTGGCGGCATGAAGTCCCTGCTGCGCCCGGTGACGCTGGTGGCCCTGCTGACCGCAGCCGTGGTGGTTTCCGCGGTGGCGGTGGTGGATGCCCGCCACAGCGCGCGCCAGCGTTTCATCGAGCTGCAGGCCCTGCACCGCGACCGCGACAACCTGAACATCGAGTGGCGCCAGTTGCAGATCGAGCGCAGCACCTGGGCCGCGCACGCCCGCGTCGAGCAGCTGGCGCGTGACCGGCTGTCGATGCGCGTGCCGGCGCCGGCCGAGATCGAGATCGTGAAGCCATGAAGCGCAAGACGGACCACGACCTGTTCCAGCGCCGCTTCGGCCGGCGCATGGGCTTCATCGCCGTGACCTTCGTGCTCATGGCCGTGGCGCTGGGCGCCCGGGCGGTGAAACTGCAGTTCGTCGACCAGGACTTCTTCCAGCGCCAGGGCGACGCGCGCCAGATGCGCGTGGTCGATGTCGCCGCCCATCGCGGCACTATCACCGACCGCCGCGGCGAGCCGCTGGCGGTGAGCAGCCCGGTCGACAGCGTGTGGGTGAACCCGCGTGAGCTGCGCAACGCCCCGGGGGAGATTCCGCAGCTGGCGAAACTCGTCGGCCGCGACCCGGACTGGGTGCTGCGCGCGATCAGCTCGCAACCGGATCGCGAGTTCCTCTACCTGCGGCGCCACCTGCCGCCGGAGCAGGCCGCCGCGGTCATGGCGCTCGGCATTCCCGGCGTGCACCTGCAGCGCGAGTACCGCCGCTTCTACCCGGCGGGCGAGGTGACCGGCCACATCCTCGGCTTCACCAACATCGACGACGCCGGGCAGGAAGGCCTGGAGCTCGCCTACGACCACTGGCTGGCCGGCGAGCCGGGCAAGAAGAGGGTGCGCCGCGACCGGCTCGGCAACGTGATCGAGGACGTGGAGAGCATTCATGAGGCGCGTCCGGGCCGCGACCTGCGCCTGAGCATCGACCTGCGCATCCAGTACCTTGCCTACCGCGAGCTGAAGCGCGCGGTGCAGGCGCACCAGGCCAAGTCGGGTTCCATGGTGGTGCTGGACGTGCGTACCGGTGAAGTGCTGGCGATGGTGAACCAGCCCAGCTTCAACCCCAACGACCGCAGCCAGCTCTCCGCGGAGCGCTACCGTAACCGCGCCACCAACGACATCTTCGAGCCGGGCAGCAGCATCAAGCCGCTGATCATCGCCGCGGCGCTGAGCAGCGGCCGCTTCCAGGCCGACTCCGAGATCGACACCTCGCCGGGCTGGATCACTGTCGGCACCAAGACCATCGAGGATCACAACAACCTCGGTCGCATCGATTTCCCCACGCTCCTGCTGCGCTCCAGCAACGTCGGCGCGTCCAAGGTGGCGCTGGCGCTGGACGGGCGCCAGCTGTGGGGCGAGCTGCGCCGCTTCGGCCTCGGCGAAGTGTCCGCCACCGGCTTTCCCGGCGAGTCCGCCGGCGTGCTGATGGAGCCCGAGCTATGGCGACCCATCGGCCAGGCCACGCTGGCCTATGGCTACGGCCTGTCCGTGACCCCGTTGCAGCTCGCCCATGCCTATGCCGTGCTGGGCGCCGACGGCCGCGCGGCGCCGGTCTCGCTGCTGGCGCTCAACCGCCCCGCGCAGCTGCGCCAGGTCATCGAGCCGGGCGTGGCGCGCGCCGTGGTGCACATGATGGAGCCCGTGGTGAGCGCGGAGGGCACGGCCTCGCGCGCTGCGATCGCCGGCTACCGCGTGGCGGGCAAGACCGGCACGGCACGCAAGTTCACTGCCGGGGGCTATCACGAGGACCGCTATCTCGCCGTGTTCGGCGGCGTGGCGCCGGTGTCGGACCCGCAGCTGGCCGCCGTCGTGCTGATCGACGAGCCTTCCGGGGGCGTCTACTACGGCGGCGAGGTGGCCGCGCCCGTGTTCGCACGCGTGCTCGGGGACGCCCTGCGCATTCTCGGTATTCCGCCTGACGACGGTGCCGACGCCCGCTCGGTCGGCACGATCGTACAGGCGATGGGTGCGCCATGATGCTGCAAGCCGACACGCCACCGGTGATGACCCTGGGCGAGCTGCTGGGCGCGCTGGCGCCCGACGCGCATGCCTCGAGCGGCGTCACCGACATCAGCCTCGACAGTCGCCGCATCACCCCGGGCGCCCTGTTCCTTGCGGTGCCAGGCGCGCGCAGCCACGGCTTGCAGCATGCCGCGGCCGCCGCTGCCGCCGGCGCTGCGTTCGTCGCCTGGGAGCCCGCCAACGGTCTCGGCGCGCCGCGCCTGCCGGAGGGTTGCGTGGCGTTCCCCGTGCCGGCGCTGCGCACGCATCTCGGCGCAATCGCCGACCGTTTCTTCGGTGCGCCGTCGCGCTGCCTCCAGGTCGTCGGCATCACCGGCACCAACGGCAAGACCACCTGTGCGCACCTGGTGGCCGGCGCGCTGGAGCGCTCCGGCCGGCGCGCCGGTCTCGTCGGCACGCTCGGCGTCGGTCCCGTCGGGGCATTGCGCCCGTCGAGCCTGACCACGCCGGACGTCGTGGAGGTGCACCGAGCCCTGGCCGACCTGGCCGGACTGGGACTGCGCGCGGTCGCCATGGAAGTGTCTTCTCACGCCCTCGACCAGGGCCGCGTGGACGGCGTGCGCTATGCCGTCGCCGCCTTTACCAACCTGAGCCGCGACCACCTGGATTACCACCCCAGCCTCGAGGCCTACGGCGAATGCAAAGCGCGGCTGTTCCTCGAGCATGCCCCGGGCATCAGCGTCATCAACGCGCTCGATGCGTTCGGCCGCAGGCTGGCTGAGCGCCTGCCAGCGGATGCCCGCCGCATCGTGCTCACGGCGGACCAGGGCCCGGCTGCAGCGGGCGAGGCGCGACTGCGGCTGGCCGGCATGGCGCCGCTGGTGGACGGCCTCGCGCTGGCGCTGGAAGGGGAGTTCGGCCAGGTGGCGTTGCGTTCGCCCCTGCTCGGCGCCTTCAACGCGGAAAACCTCGCGCTGGCCTTCGGCATCCTGCTCGCGCTGGACCTGTCGCCGGACGAGGCCGCCGATGCGCTGGGCAGCCTGCGCGCGCCGGCCGGACGCATGGAGGCTTTCGTCGACGCCGCGCGCAACGTGCTGGCGGTGGTCGACTACGCGCACACACCGGACGCGCTGGAGAAGGCGCTCACGGCACTGCGCCGCCATTGCCGCGGCCGGCTGTGGTGCGTGTTCGGTTGCGGCGGGGACCGCGACCGCGGCAAGCGCCCGGAGATGGGGCGTATCGCCGAGCAGCTTGCGGACGAGGTCGTCATCACCGACGACAACCCCCGCAGCGAGGACGGGGTGGCGATCGTCACCGACATCCTCGGCGGCCTGCAGGATCCCGGACGGGCCCGCGTGGAGCGCGACCGCGCCGCGGCGATCCGCCAGGCGCTCGGTGCCGCCCAGTCGGGTGACGTCGTGCTGGTGGCCGGCAAGGGCCACGAAGAGTTCCAGATCGTGGGCGCGGAATACCGGCCCTTCAGCGACCGGGCGCTGGTCGCCGAACTGACGGGAGCAGGCACATGATCCACGGCAGCCTCACCGGCCTCGCACGCGCTCTCTCGGCCACGCTGCTCGGCCCCGATCCGGGGTTCCAGGGCGTGTCCACCGATACGCGCACGCTGGCGCGCGGCGCGCTGTTCGTGGCGCTGCGCGGCCCGAACTTCGATGGCCACGAATTCGTGGCCGCAGCGGCAGAAGCGGGCGCGGCGGCGGCCGTGGTGGATCATCCCGTGCCGGTGAACCTGCCGCAGCTGCTGGTGGAAGACACCCTGCAGGGTCTCGGCGCGATCGCCGCGGATTGGCGCAGCCGCTTCGACATCCCGGTGCTGGCCGTCACCGGCAGCTTCGGCAAGACGACGGTGAAGGAGATGATGGCCGCGATTGCCGTGCGCCGCGGCGAGATCCTGGCGACGCGCGGCAACTACAACAACGAGATCGGGCTGCCGCTGACCCTGTTCCGGCTGGATGAATCGCACCGCGCCGCCGTGCTCGAGCTCGGCGCCAACCACGGCGGCGAGATCGCCCGCATGGTGGCGATCTGCCGCCCCTCGGTCGGCCTGGTGACGGCGGCCGGTCCGGTGCACCTGGAAGGATTCGGCAGCCTCGAGGGCGTGGCGCGCGGCAAGGGCGAGATGTTCTCGGGGCTGCCGGAAGACGGCACCGCGGTGATCAACTGCGACGACCGCTTCGCGCCCTTGTGGCGGGAGCTGGCGGGGAACCGGCGCACCGTGGGCTTCGGGCTGGGTGCCGACGCGGAATTCCGCGCCGAGGACGTGCGCCAGTCGCTCGATGCGGACGGGCCGCTGCTGGAGTTCCGCCTGGTGACGCCCGACGGCACTGCCGAGGCCCAGGTGCGCCTCCCCGGACGACACAATGTGATGAACGCGCTGGCGGCGGCCGCGACCACCTGGGCCGGCGGCTGGTCGCTGGATGAGATCATCGGCGGGCTGGCGGCGGTGAAGGGCGTCAGCGGGCGCATGAGCCTGAAGAAGGCGCCCGGCGGCGCGCTGCTCATCGACGACACGTACAACGCCAACCCTTCCGCCCTGCAGGCGGCGATCGAGTACGCCACCGCCCTGCCGGGGGAGACCTGGCTGGTGCTGGGCGACATGCGCGAGCTGGGCGAGGAGTCGACGGCGATGCACGCGGCCGCCGGCGAGTTTGCGCGTAAGCACGGGGTGCAGCGGCTGTACGCCCTCGGCAGCGAGGCCTGCGCCGCGGCCGAGGCCTTTGGCGACGGCCGCTGTTTCGACGACCTGGATGCGCTGGCGCATGCGCTGGCCGGCGACCTGCCGGCGGGCGTCAACCTGCTGGTGAAGGGCTCGCGCTCCATGCGCCTCGAGCAGCTGGTGGAACGCCTCGCGGCGGGGGAGGACGCCTGAGATGCTGATGTACCTCGCCGAGTACCTGGCGCGCTTTGAATCCGGCTTCAACGTCTTCCAGCTACCTGACGCTGCGCGCCATCCTCGGCGCGCTCACGGCGCTGGTGCTGTCGCTGCTCGTGGGCCCGTGGATGATCCGCCGCCTGACCTTCCACCAGATCGGCCAGACAGGTGCGCAGCGACGGACCCGAGTCGCACCTGCCCAAGGCCGGCACGCCGACCATGGGCGGCGCGCTGATCCTGGTGGCGATCAGCGTCAGCACGCTGCTGTGGGCGGATCTCGGCAACCGTTTCGTGTGGATCGTGCTGGTGGTGACGCTGGGCTTCGGCCTGATCGGTTTCGTCGACGACTACAAGAAGCTGGTGGTCGGCGACAGTCGCGGCCTGGCGGCGCGCTGGAAGTACTTCTGGCAGTCCGTCGGCGCACTGCTGGCCGGGGCGGCCTTCGTCCTCACCGCCACGGACCCGGCCGTCGAGCTCGGCCTGATCGTGCCGTTCTTCAAGGACGTGGTGCTGCCGCTGGGCACCGTGGCTTCGTCGTGCTGGTCTACTTCGTCATCGTCGGCTCCAGCAACGCGGTGAACCTGACCGACGGCCTGGACGGCCTGGCGATCATGCCGACCGTGCTGATCGGCGGCGCGCTCGGCATGTTCGCCTACGTCACGGGCAACGTCAATTTTGCCAACTACCTCGGCATTCCCTACATCGCCGGCGTCGGCGAGATGCTGGTGTTCTGCGCCGCGCTGGTCGGCGCCGGCCTGGGTTTCCTGTGGTTCAACACCTACCCGGCGCAGGTCTTCATGGGCGACATCGGCGCGCTTGCGCTCGGTGCCGCGCTGGGCGCGGTGGCGGTCGCCGTGCGCCAGGAAATCGTGCTTTTCATCATGGGCGGCGTGTTCGTGCATGGAGACGGTCTCGGTCATCCTGCAGGTCGCCTCCTTCAAGCTCACCGGGCGCCGCATCTTCCGCATGGCGCCGCTGCACCACCACTTCGAACTCAAGGGCTGGGCCGAACCCAAGGTGATCGTCCGCTTCTGGATCATCACCGTGATCCTGGTGCTGGTCGGCCTCGCCACGCTGAAGATCCGTGATGATCGCAGCACCGCCGAAACACCGCAGCCGCCCAGCGCGCCGCCGCCCAGCCCGTGTCTGCTGGTCGGCCTCGGCGCGACCGGCGCCTCCTGCGCGCGTTACCTGTCGCGCCTGGGCCAGGCGGTGCGCGTGGTCGACAGTCGCGCCGAGCCGCCCGGGCTGGCAGGCCTGCGCGCGAGCTGCGCGAGGCGCTCGACGTCAGCGCTTGGCGCTTTCGACGGCGGCTGCTCGACGGCGTTGCGGAAGTCGTGGTCTCGCCGGGCGTGTCGCTGCGCGAACCGCTGCTGGACGAGGCGCGCCGGCGCGGCCTCGAGGTGCTCGGCGACATCGAGCTGTTCGCGCGCGTGGCGCCGGCGCCGGTCGTTGCCATCACCGGCTCCAACGGCAAGAGCACCGTCACCACGCTGGTCGCGGAGCTGGCGGCGGCAGCCGGCCTGGCCGTGCGCGCCGGCGGCAACCTCGGCACCCCGGCGCTCGACCTGCTGGAAGGCGGAGGTGCCCGACGTCTACGTGCTGGAGCTGTCCAGCTTCCAGCTCGAAACCACGACCTCGCTGCACGCCCGCGCGTCCTGCGTGCTGAACATCAGCGCCGACCACATCGATCGTCACGGCACGCTGGAGGCCTACGCCGCGCGCCAAGGCGCGCATCCTGCGCGGCGCGCGAGCGCGTCGTATTGAACCGCGACGATCGCGTGGTGACGGCCATGTGGGACGGACGCACGCCGCGCATCCTGTTCGGCCTCGGCGCGCCCGGTCCCGGCGAATACGGCCTTCTCGATACGCCCGATGGCCCGGCGCTGGCGCGCGGCCGGACAAGCGCTGTTGCCGGTGAGCCGACTGCGCCTGCGCGGCCGGCACAACTATGCCAACGCGCTGGCCGCGCTGGCCATGGTCGAGGCGCTGGGCCTCGAGCCGCGCCACTGCCTGGAGGCGCTGCGCCAGCTTCTCCGGCCTGCCGCATCGCGCGGAGTGGGTCGCCGAGCGAGGCGGCGTGCAGTACATCAACGACTCCAAGGGCACCAACGTGGGCGCCGCGGTGGCCGCCATCAACGGCCTGGACCGGCCGGCTGGTGCTCATCGCCGGCGGCGACGGCAAAGGCGCCGACTTCGCCCCGCTGGTCGCGGCCGCCCGCGAGCGGGTGCGCGCTGCGGTGCTGCTCGGTCGGGATGCGCCGCTGCTCGAAGCGGCCTTGTCCGGCGCCTGCGCCACGGCGCGCGTGGCAGACATGCGAGGCGGCGGTGGCCGAGGCCGCGCGCCTGGCGCAGCCGGGCGACTGCGTGCTGCTGTCGCCGGCCTGCGCCAGTACCGACATGTACAGCGACTACCGTGAGCGCGGGCGAGCGCTTCGCGGCTGCCGCGCAGGGGTTGCCGGCATGAGCGCCGCGGCGCCGCGCACCCGCATGCAGTACCCGCTGGACGGCTGGCTGCTGGCCAGTGCCCTGGCGCTGGCCTTGCTCGGCGCTGTGATGGTGGCCTCCGCCTCGATCACGATCGCCGACCGCAACTTCGACCAGCCGTTCTACTTCCTGGTGCGCCAGGTGGTGTACCTCGGCGTGGCCGGGCTGGCTGCGGCGGTCTGCATGCTGCTCCCCATGTCGGCGCTGCGAGCGCACCGGTCCGCTGCTGCTCACTTTCGCCTTCGCCTTGCTGCTGCTGGTGCTGGTGCCGGGCGTTGGCTACGAGGTCAACGGCGCGACGCGCTGGATGCGCCTCGGGCCGCTCAACCTGCAGGCCTCGGAGCCGGCGCGCCTGTTGATCCTGCTTTACCTGTGCGGCTACGTGGTGCGACGCGGGCGAGCTGCGGAAGCCGGTTTCCGCGGGCTGTTGCTGCCCATGCTGGTGGTGACTGCGGCCGGCTCGCTGCTGATGCTGCAGCCGGATTTCGGCGCCACCGCGGTGCTGCTCGCCACCGCCCTCGGCGTGCTGTTCGTTGGCGGCGTGCGCCTCGGCTACCTGCTGCTGATGGGTCTTGGCGGGCGCCGCTTCGCTGGCGCTGCTGGTGCTCACGTCGGAGTACCGCATGCGTCGCCTGACGGCTTTCCTCGATCCCTGGGCCGACCAGTGGGACTCGGGTTTCCAGCTCACCCAGTCGCTGATCGCCATCGGCCGCGGCGAGCTGGTTCGGCGTCGGGCCTGGGCGAGAGCGTGCAGAAGCTGTTCTACCTGCCCGAGGCGCACACCGACTTCGTGTTCGCGGTGCTAGCGGAGGAGCTCGGCCTGGTCGGCGTGTTCGTGATGATCGCCCTGTTCGGCCTGCTGGTGTGGCGCGCTTTCGCCATCGCATGGCCGCCGCGGCGGCGCGTCGCCCCTTCCAGGCCTACCTGGCCTTCGGCCTCGGCCTCTGGATCGGCCTGCAGGCCTTCATCAACATCGGCGTGAACATGGGGCTGTTGCCCACCAAGGGCCTGACGCTGCCGCTGATGAGCTACGGCGGCAGCAGCCTGCTCATCACCGGCGCCGCGATCGGGCTCCTGCTGCGCATTCACTACGAGCTCACGGCCGACGGCCTGGCGCGTCCCGCGCGCCGAGGAAGCGGTCATGAGCGCTCGCGTGCTGGTCATGGCGGGCGGCACCGGCGGGCACGTGTTCCCGGCCCTCGCGGTGGCCGAGGCCCTGCGCGCGCGCGGCCTGGAAGTGGTGTGGATGGGCACGCGCCTGGGGCTCGAGGCGCGCGTGGTGCCGGCCGCCGGGATCGAGGTCGAGTGGATCACGCATCGGCGGCCTGCGCGGCAAGGGCCTGGCGACGCGCCTGGTGGCCGCCGTTCAAGATCTGCCTGCGCGGTGACGCAGGCGCTGCGCATCATGCTGCGGCTGCGCCCCGCCGTGGTGCTGGGCATGGGCGGCTTTGCTGCAGGCCCGGGCGGCGTCGCCGCCTGGCTGACGCGCCGGCCGCTGGTCATCCACGAGCAGAACGCGGTTGCCGGCACCACCAACCGCCTGCTCGCGCACCTCGCGCGCCGTGTGCTCGCGGCGTTCCCCGGCGCCTTCCCCGACGGCGTCGACGCCGAGGTGGTCGGCAACCCGGTGCGGCCGGCCATCGCCGCCCTGCCGCATCCCGACCAGCGCTATCGCGCAGCGCAGCGGCCCGATCCGGCTGCTGGTGCTGGGCGGCAGCCAGGGCGCGCTGGCGCTGAACGAGTCCGTGCCGGCGGCGCTGGCGCACCTGCCCGAGCGCCTGCGGCCGGAGGTGCGGCACCAGGCCGGGCGCAACACCCTGGAGATCGCGCGGGCTGCCTACGCGCAAGCACGGCGTGGATGCTGAGGTCACGGAGTTCATCGACGACATGGCGGAAGCCTACGGCTGGGCCGACCTCGTCATCTGCCGCGCAGGTGCGCTCACGGTCTCGGAGCTGGCCGCAGCCGGGCTGCCCGCGGTGCTGGTGCCGTTTCCCTGCCGCGGTGGACGACCACCAGACGCTCAACGGCGGCTACCTGGTGGCGGCCGGCGCAGCGGTGCTGGTGCCCGAGCGGCAACTCGGCCACGAGCGCCTGGCGCGCGTGCTCGCCGGGCTGCTGGGTGACCGCGGCCGGCTGCATGACATGGCGCGGCGCGCGCGCGGCGCAGCGCGGCCGGAGGCGCTGGAGGCCATCGAGCGCGTGCTGCTGGAAGCCGGGCGCCTGCCCGCGGAGGCGGCGGCATGAAGAACCGCATGCGCCGCATCCATCGCATCCATTTCGTCGGCATCGGCGGCGCCGGCATGGGCGGCATCGCCGAGGTGCTGCTGAACCTGGGCTACGACGTGCAGGGCTCCGACCTGCGCAGCGGCGCCGTGGTGCAGCGGCTGGAGTCGCTCGGCGCGCGCGTCATGCTCGGCCACGCCGCCGGGCAACCTCGAGGGCGCCGACGTGGTGGTCGTTTCCAGCGCGGTGTCGGCGGACAACCCCGAGGTGGTCGAGGCGCAGCGCGCGCCGTATCCCGGTGGTGCCGCGCGCCGAGATGCTGGCCGAGCTGATGCGCTTCCGCTACGGCATCGCGGTGGCCGGCACGCACGGCAAGACCACCACCACCAGCCTGGTCGCCAGCGTGCTGGCCGAGGCGGGCGTGGACCCCACCTTCGTCATCGGCGGCCGGCTGAACAGCGCCGACACGCAACGCGCGCCTCGGCGCCGGACGGTACCTGGTGGCCGAGGCGGACGAGAGCGACGCGTCCTTCCTGCATCTGCAGCCGATGATGGCGGTGGTCACCAACATCGAGCCGACCACCTGGGCACCTACGGCGGCGACATCGAGCGGCTGCAAGCAGGCCTTCGTCGATTTCCTGCACAACCTGCCGTTCTACGGCCTGGCGATGCGTGTGCATCGACGACCCGGGCGCGCGCCGGGCTGCTGGAGCGCGTGGCGCGCTCGGTCCTGACCTACGGCTTCGATGCGCGCGCCGACGTGCGGGCGACCGGCTTCGTGCAGGACGGCCGCGTGTCGCGCTTCAGCGTGACGCGCCCCGGCGGGCAGCCCGAGCTGCAGGTGGAGCTGAACCTTGCCGGGCGGCACAACGTGCAGAACGCGCTGGCCGCCGTCGCGGTGGCACTGGAACTGGAAGTGCCCGACGAAGCGTTGCAGCACGCCCTGAACGAATTTCGCCGGCATCGACCGCCGCATGCAGGAACTCGGCGAGCTGGCCGCGGGCGACGGCAGCGCCCTGCTCGTGGACGACTACGGCCACCACCCGACCGAGCTGGCAGCGACCCTCGAGGCCATCCGCGCGGCCTGGCCCGGACGCCGCGTGGTGGTGGCCTTCCAGCCGCACCGCTACAGCCGCACCCGCGACCTGCTGGACGACTTCGCGCGCGTGCTGTCGGACGCCGACGCGCTCCTGCTGTGCGAGGTCTACGCCGCCGGCGAGGAGCCGATCCCCGGCGCCGACGGTCGCGCGCTGGCGCGCGCCATCCGTTCGCGCGGCAAGGTCGAGCCGGTGTTCGTCGAGCAGGTCGAGAAGCTGGCGGACGTGCTCGCCACCGTGCTGCAGCCGGACGACGTGGTGGTGACCTTCGGCGCCGGCAGCATCGGCGCGGTGGCGCCGGCCTGCCCGCGGCACTGCCCGCGCCCGCGCCGCGCCCCGGACAAGACCGGGGGCGCGTCGTGATGGCGGCCATGCAGCGCATCCCGGCATGGACGCCGCGCGGCGAACTGCGCCGCGACGAGCCGATGGCGCGCCACACCTCATGGCGTGTCGGCGGCCCGGTGGACACCTGGTATCGCCCCGCCGATTGCGACGACCTGGCGGGGTTCCTTGCCGCGCTGTCGCCGCAGCTGCCGGTGTACTGGGTCGGGCTGGGCAGCAACCTGCTGGTGCGCGACGGCGGCTTGCGCGGCGCCGTGGTCAGCACGCACGACGCGCTGTCGCGCATGGAACGGCTCGATGAGCAGGGCATCCGTGCCGAGGCCGGCGTGCCCTGCGCCAAGATCGCGCGCAGCTGCGCCCGCTGGGGCCTGGGTGCGGCGAGTTCTTCGCCGGCATCCCGGGCACGCTGGGCGGCGCACTGGCGATGAACGCCGGCGCCTTCGGCGGCGAGACCTGGGATTACGTGCAGGCGGTGGAGACGCTGGATCGCGCCGGCGTGCGGCGTCGCCGCGAGGCGGGCGAATACCAGGTCGGTTATCGCAGCGTGCAGGGTCCGCAGGGCGAGTGGTTCGTGGCCGCCGAGCTGGCCTTCCCGGCCGGGCGCCCCACCACCCAGGCGTCGATCCGCGATTTGCTGGTGAGGCGCAAGGCGACGCAGCCCATCGGCCTGCCCAGCTGCGGCTCGGTGTTCAGCAACCCGCCCGGCGACCATGCCGCGCGCCTGATAGAGAGCGCCGGACTGAAGGGCTGCCGCATCGGCGGCGCCGAGGTCTCGCCGAAGCACGCCAACTTCATCATCAACACCGGCGACGCCAGCGCGGCCGACATCGAGAAGCTGCTGCGGCATGTCGCGGCCGAGGTCGAGCGCGTGCACGGCGTGCGCCTCGAGACCGAGGTCCGCATCGTCGGCGATCCCGCCCCGGCGGACCCGGAGGCAGCGTCATGAGCCGCGTGCGCATCAGTGATCCGGCCGAGTTCGGGCGCGTCGCCGTGCTGATGGGGGGCGCTTCCGCCGAACGCGAGATCTCGCTGCTGACCGGCGCGGCAGTGCTGGCGGCGCTGCGCAGCCGCGGCATCGACGCGCACCGCGTGGACCCGGCCGAGGGGCTCGATGCGCTGCTGGCGCGACCGGGCTTCGACCGCGCCTGGATCGCCCTGCACGGCCGCGGCGGCGAGGACGGCCTCATGCAGGGGGCGCTGGAGACGCTGGGCATTCCCTATACCGGCAGCGGCGTGCTCGGTTCGGCGCTGTCCATGGACAAGCTGCGCAGCAAGCAGCTGTTCGTCGCGCATGGCCTCGCCACGCCGCGCTGGCGCGTGATGCACCGGGCGGAGGAAGCGGAGGCGGTGATCGCCGAGCTCGGTCTGCCGCTGATCGTGAAGCCGGCGGGCGAGGGCTCGAGCGTCGGCATGAGCAAGGTGACGCGCGCGGAAGAGCTGCCGGCGGCCTTCGCCGCGGCGGCGCCCTGGGCCGGCCCGGTGCTGGCCGAGGAGTGGATCACGGGCGGCGAGTACTCGGTGGGCGTGCTGCAGGGCGAAGTGTTGCCCGCGGTGCGCATCGAGACCCCGCGCGCCTTCTATGACTACGAGGCCAAGTACTTCTCCGACGACACCCGCTACCACTGCCCATGCGGGCTGGAGCCCGCCGTCGAGACGGACTTCGCGCGCCTGGTGCGCCAGGCCTTCGCAGCCGTGGCGGCGAGCGGCTGGGGGCGGGTGGATTTCCTGTTGCCGCAGGACGGCGTGCCGCGCTTCCTCGAGGTGAACACCATCCCTGGGATGACCAGCCACAGCCTGGTGCCCATGGGCGCGCGCCAGGCCGGCATCGATTTCGAGGAACTCGCCTGGCGCGTGCTGGAGACCAGCTTCGCTGCGCGCCAGGGCGATGCCGACGACGACGCGGAGGTGAGCCATGGCACGGCCGGCTGAGTCCCGCCGCCGCGGCGCGCGGCGCACCCCCGAACCGCGCTTTCGCTGGCGGCTGCCGCAGCTGCCGGCGCTGCCGTGGAAGGCCCTCGGCGCCACGGCGCTGGTGCTCACGGTGGTCGGCGGGGCCGGCTGGGGCGCGGCCGAGGCGCTGGATCGGCCCATCCGCCAGGTCATCGTGCACGGGCCCTTCGAGCGCGTCAGCGTGCTGCAGGTCGAGGCGGCGCTGGGCGACCTGCGCGAGCAGGGGTTCCTCGGCGTGCAGCTGGAGAGCGTGCGGGCCCGCATCGTGGCGATCGACTGGGTGGACGACGCGGTGGTGCGCCGTCGCTGGCCGGCGGAGATCGAGGTGACGGTGCTCGAGCAGGTGCCTGCCGCGCGCTGGGGAGAAAACGGCCTTTTGAACACGCGCGGCGAACTGTTCGTGCGCGATACGCGCCACGTGCCGGCCGACCTGCCGCGGCTGTCCGGGCCGGAAGGCAGCGAGAAGCTCGTGGCGCGGCGCTATCTCGATGCCTGCGCGACGCTCGCCACGGTGGGCATGGGTGTGCGCGTGCTGGAAGTGGATGCGCGCGGCGCCTGGCGCATGGAGCTGAGCAACGGCTTCGAGGTGCGCCTCGGGCGCGAGTCCTTCGAGCGCCGCCTCGATCGGTTCGCACGCGTGGCGGCGCCCTTGCTGACGCCGCAGGCGGCCACCGTGGAGTACGTGGACCTGCGCTACAGCCGCGGCTTCGCCGTCGGCTGGCGCAAGGACAAGGACGTGGACAGCCCGGGCAAGACAGGGGCCGCGCAGGCACAGAGGGAAAGGTTTAATGGTCAAGCGTAACGCCAGGGACATCATCGTCGGGCTGGACATCGGCACGTCCAAGGTCGTCGCCATCGTCGGCGAGCTCACCGAAGAGGGCGGTCTCGAGGTCATCGGCATCGGCACTCATCCGTCGCGCGGGCTGAAGAAGGGCGTGGTCGTGAACATCGAGTCCACGGTGGAGTCGATCCAGCGCGCGGTCGAGGAAGCGGAGCTGATGGCGGGCTGCGAGATCTCGAACGTCTACGCCGGCATCGCCGGCAGCCACGTGCGCAGCCTGAACTCGCACGGCATCGTCGCCATCCGCGAACGCGAGGTGACGCCGGGCGACGTGGAGCGGGTGATCGACGCTGCGCGCGCCGTGGCCATCCCGGCCGACCAGAAGATCCTGCACATCCTGCCGCAGGAATTCATGATCGACGACCAGGAAGGCATCCGCGAGCCGATCGGCATGTCCGGCGTGCGCCTGGAGGCCAAGGTGCACATGGTCACCGGCGCCGAGAGCGCGGCGCAGAACATCGTCAAGTGCGTGCAGCGCTGCGGCCTGAAGGTGGAGGACATCGTGCTCGAGCAGCTGGCCTCCAGCCACGCCGTGCTGACCGACGACGAGAAGGAGCTCGGCGTGTGCCTGGTGGACATCGGCGGCGGCACCACCGACATCGCCGTGTTCTCCGGCGGCGCCGTCCGCCACACCGCGGTGATTCCCATCGCCGGCGACCAGGTCACCAACGACATCGCGGTGTCCATGCGCACGCCGACGCAGTACGCCGAAGAGATCAAGATCAGGTACGCCTGCGCGCTGTCGCAGCTGGCGAACCCGGACGAGACCATCGAGGTGCCGAGCGTGGGCGACCGCCCGCCGCGGCGCCTGGCGCGCCAGACGCTGGCCGAGATCGTCGAGCCGCGCTACGAGGAGCTGTTCGCGCTGATCCGCGACGAGCTCACGCGCAGCGGCTTCGAGGACATGATCGCCGCGGGCGTGGTGCTCACCGGCGGCAGCTCGAAGATGGAAGGCGCCGTCGAGCTGGCGGAAGAAATTTTCCACCTGCCGGTGCGGCTCGGCGTGCCGCAGGACGTGACCGGCCTGGTGGACGTGGTGCGCAACCCGATTCATGCCACGGGCGTGGGCCTGCTGTTGTACGCAGCACGAGATGCAGCAGCGGCAGGGGGAGTCGCCCATGGGCGGCGGAGTAAAAGACGTCTGGGAGCGCATGAAGGCGTGGTTCCAGGGCAATTTCTAGTCGCACAACGGGGCGGGGCAATCCCGAGGAGAGCGCAATGTTCGAACTGGTGGACGGATACAGCTCAGAACGCGGTCATCAAGGTGATCGGCGTGGGCGGGGGCGGCGGCAACGCCGTCGCCCACATGATGGATTGCGGCATCGACGGCGTGGAGTTCATCTGCGCCAACACCGACTCGCAGGCGCTGAAGAACTCGCGCGTGCGCACGGCGATCCAGATCGGCTGCAACATCACCAAGGGCCTGGGCGCCGGCGCCAATCCGGACGTCGGTCGCCAGGCGGCGATGGAGGACCGTGACCGCATCCGCGAGGTGATCGAAGGCAGCGACATGCTGTTCATCACCGCCGGCATGGGCGGCGGCACCGGCACCGGCGCGGCGCCGATCGTGGCGCAGGTGGCCAAGGAGCTGGGCATCCTGACGGTGGCCGTGGTCACCAAGCCCTTCGGCTTGGAAGGCCGCAAGCGCGCCGACATCGCCGAGCAGGGCATCGCCGAGCTCGCCAAGTACGTCGACTCGCTGATCACCATTCCCAACCAGAAGCTGCTCACCGTGCTCGGCAAGCAGACCACGCTGCTGGACGCCTTCAAGCGCGGCCAACGAGGTGCTGCAGGGCGCGGTGCAGGGCATCGCCGAGCTGATCACCCGGCCGGGCCTGATCAACGTCGACTTCGCCGACGTGCGCACGGTGATGTCCGAGATGGGCATGGCGATGATGGGCACCGGGCGCGGCACCGGCGAGGACCGCGCGCGCGATGCGGCCGAGGCGGCGATCTCCAGCCCGCTGCTGGAGGACATCAACCTCGACGGGCGCGAACGGCATCCTGGTCAACGTCACCGCCGGCATGGACCTGTCCATCGGCGAGTTCGACGAGGTCGGCATGGTGGTCAAGGACTTCGCCTCCGACGACGCCACCGTGGTCATCGGCACCGTCATCGACCCGACGATGGACGGCGAGATGCGCGTCACGGTGGTGGCCACCGGGCTGGGCGGCGCCGTGCAGCAGCGCCAGCCGACGCGGCAGGAGTCCGACCGCCGCACGCGCACGCAGCGCGTGCGCCCGGTGCCGGACGCGGCGAAGCCGGTGAACTACAACGATCTCGAGGCGCCGCCGGTCGTGCGCCGCCGGGTCAGCGAGGACGAGCACCTGGAGGCCCCGAAGCGGGCCGTAGGCCAGAGCTTCGACTACCCCGCGGATACCGAGATGCTCGACATCCCGGCGTTCCTGCGGCGCCAGGCCGACTGAGGCGCCGGGTGCCTGTGGGCGAGCGCTTGTCGGGGCGAGCCCCGCTCTTCCGTCTCCCGGGAGCGCTCGCCTTTTGTTGCAGGTGCAAAATCATGTTAAATTGCCGAATTGATTTCGCCTGCGTGACATCCAGATGTTCAGACAGCGCACCCTGAAGAACACCATCCGCGCCACCGGCGTCGGCCTGCATACCGGCGAGAAGGTCTACATGACCCTCGGCCCGGCGCCCGTGAACAGCGGGATCGTCTTCCGTCGCACCGACCTCGAGGGCTCCCCCGAGGTGCGCGCGGACGGCATGCTGGTGCGCGAGACCACGCTCGGCACCACCCTGATGCAGGACGACGTGCGCGTCGCCACCGTGGAGCACCTGATGTCGGCCTTCGCCGGCCTCGGCATCGACAATGCCGTGGTCGAGCTGTCCGCCACCGAGGTGCCGATCATGGACGGCAGCGCGGGGCCTTTCGTGTTCCTGATGCAGTCCGCCGGGATCGACGAGCAGTCGGCCGCGAAGCGCTTCATCCGCGTGCGCCGCCCGGTGGAGGTGCGCGACGGCGACAAGTGGGCGCGCTTCACGCCTTACGACGGTTTCAAGATCGATTTCGAGATCGAGTTCGATCACCCGGTCTTCAAGCGCCACCACCAGCGCGCCGTGATCGATTTCGCCACCACTTCCTTCCTGCGCGAGATCAGTCGTGCCCGCACCTTCGGCTTCATGCGCGACATGGAATTCCTGCGTTCCATGAACCTCGGCCGCGGCGGCAGCCTCGACAACGCCATCGTGCTGGACGACTACCGCATCCTCAACGAGGACGGCCTGCGCTACGAGAACGAGTTCGTGCGCCACAAGGTCCTCGACGCCATCGGCGACCTCTACCTGCTCGGCCACAGCATCATCGGCGCATTCAGCGGCTACAAGTCGGGCCACGGCCTGAACAACCAGCTGCTGCGCGAGCTGGTGCGCAACGAGTCGGCCTGGGAAGAGGTGACTTTCGAGGACGAGCGCGACGCGCCGCTGACCTTCGTGCCGGCTGCGGCCTGACTGCCGCTCGACCCCTTCTTTCCTGACCGAGACCCCGTCCCTGTCCGCGGCCCCGTCCCTGTCCGCGGACCCGGACCGTCATGGGTCCGCTGCGCTTGGAATTCCTATGCCGCTCCGCGGACCCATGACGTCCCGGGGCCGCTGCTCTGGGGTTGGGCCTGGCGCGGCAGTCGATCGGCCATGGCTACGGCAGGGTTACGGCCCACCGGGCAGGTTGCGCAAGGGCTGGAACGTCACACGCCCGGCCGGCGAGATAAAGATTTCCCGAGCGGGACGGGCGTGTGACGGTTCAGCCCGCCAAAACCGTCAGGCGGGCCGCACCTTGACCCGGACTCGGGCCACGGCCCCGTCGTACCGCGGCGCCAGCTGGGACACCAGTTCGGGGGCATGAAAGCGGATTCGGCTGGCCCAGGCGGCACTGTCGACGAGCACCACCACCTCGCCCTCGGCCTGGTGAAAAGCGGCTCCGGTGACGTGCTCGCCAAGGCCCTCAGGCAGCAGGCTGCGCACCCGGGCGTCCAGTTCACCCGCCTCGCGGGCACGCTCGACCAGCCGTGACAGGTCGGAGCCTGACAGCAAGTCCTTGAGTTGTCTGGGTTCGTGCCGACTAATAGTGATATCCGTACTTGAGTGCCGGTCGATTTTCCTGCATTCTTGGGCCGTTTGTAAAAGGGCTAAGGCGTCGAGAGGCGTCCTCGCAAAGCCACCGGTCCGAGGTGCCCGACCCCCACGCGGGGCCGGACTTACGACAGCGGAGCTGCCAAACGAGATGACGATCAAGCGAATGCAATACCTATTGAGTGCAGGTTCGACCCCGCGGTACACCTTTGACCGCAGGCGGTGGGACCGATGAATTTCTTCATCTACACGACGCGGAACGGTCGCACGCGCCAGGTGCCGCTGACCCTCCGCGAAGTGCTCGTGGCCTCAGTCGCGGCCGTTGCTCTCGTGTTTACGGCCGGTCTTCTCGCAGGGCGCATGTCCCAGCCCGATCCCGAACAAGCCATCTTCAGCGAACTGCGCGCCGAGCTTGCAGCCCAGCAGGCCGAGCTCGCCGCCATCCGCGACACCTCCGGCCGCAACCACGACGCCCTGGCGGCGCGCCTCGGCCAGCTCTCCGCGCACATTATCCGCCTCGACGCCCTCGGCCAGCGCCTGGTCGGCATGGCGGGCCTGGAGGACGGCGAGTTCAATTTCGGCGCCGAGCCCGCCCTGGGCGGCCCGGAAGCGATCGAGCACGCCGCTTCGCTGCAGTCCGGCGAGATCAATGTGCTGCTGGACGACCTCGACCACCAGATCCAGGACCGCTCGCGCCAGCTCGACATCCTCGAGGCGCTGATGTTCAACCGGCGGTTGTCGGAAGCGGCCAGCATCGAGGGCCGGCCGATCCGCGGCGGCTGGATGTCGTCCGGCTTCGGCTATCGCACCGACCCGTTCACCGGCAAGCGCTCCTTCCATCGCGGCCTGGACTTCGTCAGTCCCAAGGGCAGCGACGTGCTGGCGGTGGCGGCGGGGGTCGTGACCTTCTCCGGCAAGCTGGCCAACTACGGCTACATGGTGGAGATCGACCACGGCAACGGCCTGGTGACGCGCTACGGGCACAACAGCGAGAACCTGGTTGCCGTCGGTGCCGCGGTGCAGAAGGGCGAGGTGATCGCGCTGGTGGGCTCCACGGGCCGCTCCACGGCACCCCACGTACACCTTGAGGTGTATGACAATGGCCGCCCGGTGAACCCGCGCCAGTACCTCAGGTGAGGGCGGGCGGGTCGCGCCCGGGCGGCGCGACGCCGGCCTGCAGTTTCGCGTACCGGCTCCAGCCCGTAAAATACCCCCTTTTTGAGCGCCGGGCCCCGGGCCCGCTCCGCTCGGCATTTCCACGGGCGCCTGCTGCGCGGGCCCGCCCCGAGGTATTCACTAGTGCGTAATCTGTTCGCAGGAATTTTCGGCAGCCGCAACCAGCGGCTGCTCAAGACTTACAGCAAGAAGGTCAAGCAGATCAACGCGCTCGAGGAGCGCGTGTCCCAGCTCGACGCGGACGGCATCAAGGCCCGCACCGCCGAGCTGAAGGCGGAGGTGGCGGGCGGCAAGACACTGGACGAGCTGCTGCCGGAAGCCTTCGCGCTGGCCCGCGAGGCGGCCAAGCGCGCGCTCGGCATGCGGCACTTCGACGTGCAGCTGATCGGCGGCATGGCGCTGCACGAGGGCAAGATCGCCGAAATGCGCACCGGTGAGGGCAAGACGCTGGTCGCCACGCTGCCGGCCTACCTGAATGCGCTGTCCGGCAAGGGCGTGCACATCGTCACGGTGAACGAGTACCTGGCGCGGCGCGACGCCGAGTGGATGGGGCCGGTCTACCGCTCCTCGGTCTCGAGGTCGGCGTGATCCACGCCGACCAGGAGCCGGAGAAGAAGCGCGCCGCCTATGCCGCCGACATCACCTACGGCACCAACAACGAATTCGGCTTCGACTACCTGCGCGACAACCTCGCCTTCAGCCTGGACGAGCGCGTGCAGCGCGAACTGAATTTCGCCATCGTCGACGAGGTGGACTCCATCCTCATCGACGAGGCGCGCACGCCGCTGATCATCTCGGGCCCGGCCGAGGAGAGCACCGAGACTCTACCTGGCGGTGAACAAGCTGGTGCCCTCGCTGAAGCCGGCGGCCGAGGACCGACAGCCCCGGCGACTTCACCGTCGACGAGAAGATCCAAGCAGGCCTATCTCACCGAGGCCGGCCACGAGCAGCGTCGAGGCGCTGCTCGTCGAAGGCGGGACTCCTCAAGCGAAGGGCGAGAGCCTGTACGACGCGCGCAACATCATGCTGATGCAGCATCTGACCGCCGCGCTGCGCGCGCACGCTCATCTACCGCCGCGACGTGGAATACATCGTCAAGGACGGCGAGGTCGTCATCGTCGACGAGTTCACCGGCCGCACCATGCCGGGCCGGCGCTGGTCCGACGGCCTGCACCAGGCCATCGAGGCGAAGGAAGGCGTGCAGGTGCGCGAGGAAAACCAGACCCTGGCCTCCATCACCTTCCAGAACTATTTCCGCATGTACGAGAAGCTGTCCGGCATGACCGGCACCGCCGACACCGAAGCCTTCGAGTTCCAGCAGATCTACGGTCTCGAAGTCGTGGTCATCCCCACCCACAGGCCGATGGTCCGCGACGATCACGCCGACCTGGTCTACCTGACGCAGAAGGACAAGT
Source organism: uncultured Gammaproteobacteria bacterium (assembly GCA_963709275.1). Taxonomy (GTDB): domain Bacteria; phylum Pseudomonadota; class Gammaproteobacteria; order Steroidobacterales; family XN24; genus XN24. Next base: position 555,249 of record CAVPVZ010000006.1, on the reverse strand, counting down.
TCGAGGCCATCATCGAGGACATCCACGACTGCCAGCAGCGCGGCCAGCCGGTGCTGGTGGGCACCACCTCCATCGAGACCTCCGAGCTGCTGTCCGGCATCCTGAAGAAGGAGAAGCTGAAGCACGAGGTGCTGAACGCCAAGCAGCACGAGCGCGAGGCCGAGATCGTCGCCCAGGCCGGGCGGCCCGGCGCCATCACCATCGCCACCAACATGGCCGGCCGCGGCACCGACATCGTGCTCGGCGGCAACCTCGAGCCTCGGAGCTGGCTGCGGCCGGGGACGACGAGGCGACCGCAGGAGAAGCGTGCGCACCGAGTGGCAGCAGCGCCACGAGCAGGTGCTCGAGGCCGGCGGCCTGCACATCATCGGCACCGAGCGCCACGAGTCGCGGCGCATCGACAACCAGCTGCGCGGCCGTTCCGGGCGCCAGGGCGACCCCGGCTCCAGCCGCTTCTACCTGTCGATGGAAGACAACCTGATGCGCATCTTCGGCGAGCCGGAGAAGCACCAAGGCGCTGCTGTCGCGCGGTCGGCATGCGCGAAGGCGAGGCCATCGAGAGCAAGCTGTTGTCGCGCCAGATCGAGCGCGCCCAGCGCAAGGTCGAGGCGCACAACTTCGACATCCGCAAGCAGCTGCTGAAGTACGACGACGTCGCCAACGACCAGCGCAAGGTCATCTACCAGCAGCGCACCGAGCTGATGGAAGCCGAGGACGATCGGCGACTCGATCGCCGGCATCCGCGAGGAAGTGGTGAACGAGCTGGTGGACGAAGTTCGTCCCGTCAGACAGCGTCGAGGAGCAGTGGGACCTGGGCGGGCTGGAGCAGGCGCTGGAGACCGAGTTCGCGCTCAAGGTGGAGCTCGAGGACTGGGTCACGCACGACCAGAACGCGGATCCCGAGGCCATGCGCGCGCATGTGCTCGAGGCTGCCGACAAGGCTTACGAGGACAAGGTCGAGCAGATCGGCGCGCCGGTCATGCGGCATTTCGAGAAGGCCGTCATGCTGCAGCAGCTCGATATCGTGTGGAAGGAGCACCTGGCGGCGATGGATTACCTGCGCCAGGGCATCCACCTGCGCGGCTATGCGCAGAAGAACCCGGAGCAGGAGTACAAGCGCGAAGCCTTCGAGATGTTCGGCCAGATGCTGGACCGCGTGAAGCACGACGTCATCAGCATCGTCTCGCGCGTGAAGATCCGCACCGAGGAAGAAGTCGAGGCCCTCGAGCGCCAGCGCCGCGAGGCCGCCGCCAAGCTGCAGCTGCAGCATGCGGCCGCGCAGTCGGCGATGGCGGGCGGCGAGGCGCCGGCAGGCCCCGTGGCTGATCCGCTGGCGGCCGGGGGCGGTTCCGGCCGGTCCGCAGGCCCGGCCCCCGAGCCGTTCGTCCGGGACGAGAAGAAGGTCGGCCGCAACGAGCCGTGTCCCTGCGGGTCGGGGAAGAAATACAAGCATTGCCACGGCAGGCTGAGCTGACAGCGGCCGTCCCGCGCATCCACGTCGTCGCCGGCGTCCTCGAGGACGCCGCCGGTCGTGTGCTGGTGGCCCAGCGTCCTGCGGGCAAGAGCCTGGCCGGGAGCTGGGAATTCCCCGGCGGCAAGCTCGAGCCCGGCGAGGAACGCCGCGCCGGGCTGGCGCGCGAGCTCGAGGAAGAGCTCGCCATCCATGTGGAGCCGGCGTCCTGCCGCCCGTTGATTCGCTACCTGCATGCCTACCCCGAGCTCGAAGTCGTGCTCGACGTGTTCCGCGTCCCGGAGTGGTCGGGCGAGCCGCAGCGCCTGGAGCACCAGGCGCTGGACTGGCGGCCTGCGGAAGCTCTGCTGGAGACCGGGCTGCTGCCGGCCGACGCGCCGGTCGTGAATGCGCTGCGCTTGCCCCCCGTCGTGGCCGTCACGCCGGCCGCAGCGGCACGTGGCGAACGGCGGTTCATGGACGACATCGAGACCCTCGCCGCGCGCGCCGGTCCGGCACTGTTGTGCCTGCGGCGCCCGGACCTGGCGCCCGCGCGGCTGCTCGAACTGGCGGGCGGCGTCGCCTGTCGCCTGGACGGGACGGGCGTGCGCATGTTGCTGCACGGGGAGCCCGGCGCGCTGTTGCCGGCGCTGGAGGCGCTGCCGGAGGCCCTGGCGGCGCGGCTGGCGCCGGTCCTCGCCGGTATTCATATGCCGGGCCGCTGCCTCGACACGCTGCAGTCGCGGCCGGTGCCACGCAGCTGGTGGCTGGGTGCCTCGTGCCACGACGCGGCACAGCTTGCCCGGGCCGTCACGCTGGGGGCGGACTACGTCTTCCTCGGCCATGTCGCAGCGACGGCCAGCCACCCCGGTCAGGGCGGCATGGGCTGGGATCGTTTCGCGGCGCTGGTGGCCGACCTGCCGTTGCCGGTCTACGCCATCGGCGGCCTCGGCCCGCAGGACCTCGACACGGCCTGCGACCACGGCGCGCAGGGCATCGCCGCCATCCGCAGTCTCTGGCCGGCCGGCTAAGCGCTCAGTCGCGGGTCTCGTCACGCTCCGGCGGGAACTGGCTGTCGGGGTCCGCGGGCTCGCCCGGGATCGCATGCTCCTCGCCAAACCATTGCCCGAGGTCGATGAGCCGGCAGCGTTCGCTGCAGAAGGGACGCCACTGCGACTCCGGGCGCCAGGGCACGGGCTTGCCGCAATGGGGACATTCGACTTCGCGCATCGGGCGTCTCAGCAGCAGGTCAGCTCGAAGCGGACCTCGTCGCTCACCTGCACCGGCCGCTGCTCCGGGCCCGACCAGGACAGGAAGCGCACGGTGAAGCGGTGCTGGCCGCCGCTGATTTCGGGGTAATACTCGGCACCTGCCGGCAAGCTGATGCGCACCAGCTGGCAGCGATGGAGCGGTCGATCTGGTACTGGAACATGCCGCCGGGTGCGAGCTCGGGACGGCCTGGCGAGGACTCGCGTGTCAGCCACAACAGCTGCCCGATGGCATCGCATAATGGTTTCAGGTGCCGGAACCAGGCCTGGAAATCGTTGTAGCGGCTGCTCTTCCGGCAGGCTCAGCCAGTGCTTGAAGTCGGGCAGGTCGAACTCGCAGGTGCCGCCGGGGATGGCGCTGCGATGGCGGATCGCGGCGAGAAATTCGGAGGTCCTTGAGCGGCTGGGTGTAGTTGGAGCCGCAACTGCCGAGTTGCTGGCGCAGCTGGGAGACCTGCGCGCCAGCAGGGCGTCGAGGCGCGTGCGGTCCACGCCGGGCCGATTGCCGAAGCCGGTGAGCAGATTGGCCTGCCGCTCCAGGTCCTTGAGCACTTCGCCGCGCACGTCGCCGCGGCTGACGATGGCGAGGATCTCGATCAGGCTGTGCGATCGCCGCCCGGCTCGACCAGGCCGAGGGCTGGCGGGCGTGATGCTGCGCCTGGCGGGCGAGAAATTCGATGCGCAGGAAAGTGCGCATCCGCTCGGTGAGCGGCTGTTCGTAGACGATCGTGTCCCGCGCTTCCTGGCGGAGCGGGGCATTCGCCGCACCTTGACTCATCGCGCGATTCTGTACGATGCGGGGGCAACCGCAAACCCCTGCGCGCTCTAGGGAAGCAGCACTCCGGTGCGCTCGCCGTCGCCGTCGCGCGCGATTTCGCGGTAAAGGGTATCGAGGGCGGCCACCGCCCCGGCCAGCCGTTCCGCCGGACCGTCGTTGACGATGACGTCGTCGGCGACGGCGAGGCGCGCCTCGCGAGAGGCCTGGGCGGCGAGGATCGAGCGTGCCAGCGGTCTCGTCACTGCCGTCGCGCGCCATGAGGCGCGCGAGCTGCATCTCGGCCGGGCAATCGACCACCAGCACGCGGTCGACCCACTCGCTGAGGCCGAATTCCACCAGCAGCGGCGCCACGATCACCTGGTAGGGGCCGCCGGCAGCCTCGATATGCTGCACGCCCGCCTCGAGGATTAGGGGATGAAGCAGGGCTTCCAGCTGGCGGCGCGCGGCCTCGTCCGCGAACACCCGGGCGCGCAATGCTGCACGGTCCAGCCCACCCGCGGCGTCGAGCACCTCGGCGCCGAACAGCTCGACGATCGCCGCCAGTGCCGGCTGGCCCGGCGCCACCACCTCACGCGCCACCTGGTCGAGTGTCGATGACGGGGACGCCGCGCTCGGCAAACAGTCGTGCCACGGTCGATTTGCCGCTGGCGATGCCGCCGGTGAGACCGATGTGCAGGCGGTCGTCGCGGAAGGGCGGTGCGGCAATCGCGGCCGTCACCTCAGCGCAGCCCGGAGTAGCTCAGCCAGGCGTTCGCCAGCTGCGGACCCCACAGCAGGGCGATCCATCCGGCTGCCGCCAGGTAGGGTCCGAACGGGATGGGGATCTGCCGGTCGCGGCCCAGCAGCACGATCATGGCGATGCCGATGACCGCACCCACGGCGGCGGAGAGCAGGATGACGAGCGGCAGCATCTGCCAGCCCAGCCATGCGCCGAGCGCGGCCAGCAGCTTGAAATCGCCGTAGCCCATGCCCTCCTTGCCGGTGACCAGCTTGAACAGCTAGTACACGCCCACAGGCTGAGGTAGCCGGCGATGGCGCCGATCACCGCGTCCTGCAGGCCAACGAAAGCGTGCTCGCCGGCGAGCAGGTTGAACGCCAGCCCGGCCCACAGCAGCGGCAGCGTCATGCTGTCCGGGCAGCAACTGCGTCGTCGATGTCTATGAAGGTGAGCGCGATCAGCGTGCCGGTGAGGGCGATAGCCCGCCAGCGCCTGCGCCGGCCAGGGCAGCAGGTAGGCCGTGACGGCGAACATCAGCCCGGTCATCAGTTCGACGGCGGGGTAGCGTGCCGAAATACGGCCGCCGCAGCCCGCGCACTTGCCGCGCAGCACCAGCCAGCTCAGCACGGGGATGTTCTCGACTGCGCGGATCTGGCGGCCGCAGCCCGGGCAGCGCGAGCGCGGCGCGACGAGGTCGAAGCGGCCTCGCCGGGCAGCTCGCCGGCGCCGGGTCGCGTCATTTCCTCCGCGCACTGTTCACGCCACTCGCGCCGCATCATCAGCGGCAGGCGATGCACCACGACGTTGAGGAAGCTGCCGACCAGCAGCCCCAGCAGCAGGGCGATGCCTGCGCAGGAAAGCAGGCGGCAGGACCGCGAGTGTATCCACCTCGGCTGCCGCCCGGTCCCGGCGGGGTCAGACGACCGCGCCGATCTTGAAGATCGGCAGGTACATGGCGATGACCAGGCCGCCGACCAGCACGCCGAGGATCGCCATGATCAGCGGCTCGAGCAGGCTGGACAGGTTGTCCACGGCATCGTCCACGTCGCGTTCGTAGAAGTCGGCGACCTTGGCGCACATCTCGTCGAGCGAGCCGGATTCCTCGCCCACGGCCACCATCTGGATGACCATGTTGGGGAACAGCTCGGTGGCCTCCATGGCGCGCTGCAGGCGCTGGCCGGTGGCGACCTCGTCGCGCATCTCCAGCGTCGCCTTCTCGAACACGATGTTGCCGGTGGCGCCGGCCACGGACTCCAGCGCCTCGACCAGCGGCACGCCGGCGGCGAACATGGTGGACAGGGTGCGGGTGAAGCGGGCGATCGAGGCCTTGCGCAGGATTTCCCCGATCACCGGAATCTTCAGCATCATCCGGTCGAGGAAATGGTTGAAGCGGACGCGAGCGCTTCTTGAAGTAGGTGAACACGGTTGCCGCACCCGCCATCGCCAGCAGGATGCAGAACACCGTTACTGCGGACGAAAACCGATATGCCGATGACGAACATCGGTGAAGGCCGGCAGGTCGGCACCGAAGCTGGTGAAAATGCCTTCGAACTGCGGGATGACGAAGATCAACAGGATCGCCGTCACGACGACCGCGACCACCAGCACGGCCGCCGGGTACGTCAGGGCCTTCTTGATCTTTTTCTTGATGGCCTCGGTCTTTTCCTTGTAGGTGGCGATCTTGTCGAGCAAGGTCTCGAGGGCGCCGGCCTGCTCGCCGGAGTTCACCAGGTTGACGAACAGGTCGTCGAAATACAGCGGATGCTTCGCCAGCGCGTCGGCCAGGGTGGTGCCGCCTCTCGATATCCGTCTTGATCTCGGTGAGCAGCTTCTGCATCGAGGGGTTCTCGTGCCCGGAGGCGACGATGTCGAAGGCCTGCACCAGCGGGAATGCCCGGCCTGCATCATGGTCGCGAGCTGGCGGCTGAAGAGGGCGATGTCAGCCGTGGTGATTTTCTGGCGCTTCTGGAACAGCGTGCTCTTGCGGCGGATCTGGGTCGGCACCAGGCCCTGGCGGCGCAGGCTCGCGCGCACGGCCGCCTCGTTGACGGCCACGAGCGTGCCCTTGATCACGGTGCCCTTCGGGTCCTTGCCCTGCCAGGAGAAGGGATATTGCTTGGCAGCTTCAGCCATGGCGTCCTACTCGTCGTGCGTTTGACTTAATTGCCGGCCCAATGTAGCCGGACGGGCGTCAGTCGATTGTGACGCGGTTCACTTCCTCGAGACTCGTGATGCCGTTCTTGACTTTCACCAGGCCGGCGCGGCGCAGGTCCCACAGGCCCTCTTTCTCGGCCTGGGCCGCGATCTGCATCGAGTTGCCGCCTTCCATGATGATGCGGCCGGTGGTCTCGGAGATGGGCATCACCTGGAAAATGCCGGCTCGGCCCTTGTAGCCGTCGTTGCACTTGCCGCAGCCCACCGGGCGCATAGATCGTCAGGCCCTCGTCGACCTCCGCTTCGGTGAAGCCTTCGCGCAGCAGCGCCTCTTTCGGGATCTCCCGCGGTTCCTTGCAGTTGTCGCACAAGCGGCGCGCGAGGCGCTGGGCGATGATCAGGCTGACCGAGGACGCGATGGCATACGGGCGCCACGCCCATGTCCACCATCCGGGTGAGGGTCTTGGGCGCGTCGTTGGTGTGCAGCGTCGACAGCACCAGGTGACCGGTCTGCGCCGCCTTGATGGCGATCTCCGCCGTCTCGAGGTCGCGGATCTCGCCGACCATGATGATGTCGGGGTCCTGGCGCAGGAAGGCGCGCAGCGCCGAGGCGAACGTCAGGCCCACTTTCGGGTTGACGTTGACCTGGTTGACGCCGGGGAGGTTGATTTCCGCCGGGTCCTCGGCGGTCGAAATATTGCGATCCTCGGTGTTGAGGATGTTGAGCCCGGTGTAGAGCGAGACGGTCTTGCCGCTGCCGGTCGGGCCCGTGACCAGGATCATGCCGTAGGGTTTCGACAGGGCGTCGAGGTAGAGCTGCTTCTGGAATTCCTCGTAGCCCAGCGCATCGATGCCGAGCTTCGCCTGGCTCGGGTCGAGGATACGCAACACGACCTTCTCGCCGTACAGCGTCGGCAGTGTGTTGACGCGGAAATCGATGGCGCGGTTGGCGGACAAGCTTCAGCTTGATGCGCCCGTCCTGTGGAATGCGCCGCTCGGCGATGTCCATGCCGCGACATGACCTTGATGCGCGCGGTCACCTTGTTCGCCAGCGCCACCGGCGGGCGCGCCACTTCCTTCAGTACCCCGTCGAGGCGGGTGCGCACGCGGTAGAACTTCTCGTAGGGCTCGAAATGAATATCCGAGGCGCCCTTGTGGATGGCGTCGAGCAGGACCTTGTTGACGAAGCGTACGATGGGCGCGTCGTCGATCTCGTCGCGCGTAAGGTTCGCCGCTGCATCGTCGGACTCGTGCGCGACGTCGAGGTTCTCGAGATCGAGGTCCTCGCCCCCGAGGCTGTCCATGGTCGTGTCGAGCGCCTCCGAGAGACGCGCGATGGTGGCGTCGAGCTTGTTCTCCTCGACGACGATCGCCTCGATGCTCATGCCCGTGGCGAACTTGATTTCGTCGATGGCCTGCAGGCGGGTGGGGTCAGAGACGCCGACGAACACGCGCCGTCCGCGCCGGAACAGCGGCAGCACCCGGTGCTTCTGCATCAGGCGCTCGTCGATCAGGCGCGCGGTCTCGAGTTCGATCTCGATGGCGTCGAGATCCAGCACCGGCACGCCGAATTCGTGGCAGGCCGCGCCGGCGATATCCCGCGCATCGGCCAGGTTTTTTTCGACCAGGTAGGTGACGATGGAAGCGCCGGCGGACTTCTGCGCCTCGGTCTCGGCTTCCGCCGCGATCGACTCGTTAATCACGCCTTCCTGGACCAGCCGTCGAGGCAGGCCGGAGAGCCGGGTTTGGACGTTCGCTGCCATGATCGTTGGTCGGGCCCGAGTCCTGTGGATCGTAGGGAAACGCAGTGTCCGGCCGGCCGAGCCAATGGGCTGCCGACTGGTTCACATAATCACCCGGAGTCTAACCCATGCCGCCCGGCGGACCAACACTATGAAAAACGGGGCACTGCCGTTGTAGCAGTGCCCCGTGATTCGACTCTGGAGTGACCTGTTGAGAACCCTGCGTTATGCGTGTTTCCTGCAGGACGCTCCTTCAGTCCGCCGTCTGTTAGTTACGGCATTCGGCCGGAACGAACCGGTGGACGCCCGCCGGGGACGTGCATGCCCAGGTCGACGTTGCCGTCGGCATTGACCGTCGGGGTGTAGGTCAGCGCGGCGCTACCGGCACGGGCCGTACCCGTCACCACGATCACGCCAGTGGCGTCGGTGCAGGTGTACGAGGCCAGGTTCTGGGTGGCCACCGTCGAGTTGGTGATGCCGGCGCAGGAACCCGCAGCAATGGCGCCACCGTTGTTGGCGATGTTCTCGCCCACGGTCGCCTTCATGCTGGAAGCCTGAACGGCCAGCTCGGACACGCGCGAACGCACGGTGTAGTCCTGGTAAGCCGGCAGCGCGATGGCGGCCAGGATGCCGATAATCGCAACCACGATCATCAATTCGATGAGGGTGAAACCCTGCTGACGGTGCACGTTGAGGTGCTGAAGCTGCTTATGCATATGAATACTCCCTGGGAGTGTTGAAAAAACCGATCGCGGAATACACCGCACGTGGCAGGGATAGAGCAAGCAGCGTGCCAACCTCGCCCGGACCGATCTATAGCAATGATTTTTATGGAGTTACAGGTAGACGTCAGGGCGTCGGAAACCCGGCACAGCCAGCTCAACCTGCGCCCCAGCGTCACAAACTGACGCGCTACGTCAGTTTCCGCCGCCTCACTCGATGCCGAGCTTCTTGATCCGGTAGCGCAGCGCGCGGAAGCTGATGCCCAGCAGTTTTGCCGCCTGGGTCTTGTTGTAGCGGGTCTGCTCCAGCGCCTGGACGATGGCGTCGCGCTCGATGTCCTCGAGCGGTGGTCGAGGCTGCTGTCGTCGGGATTGACATAGGACTCGGGGGTGGGTGCCGGGCGGGCGCGTCGGGGCGGTAGCGCGGCGTCGTCCGATTTCGGACCCGCGCCGGGGGCGCGCAGCTCGATGTCGTCCGCGTCGATGCGCCCGTCGTCGCACAGAGTCAGCGCCCGCTCGAGCGTGTTCTCGAGTTCCCGGACGTTGCCGGGGAAGTGGTGCTCCTGCAGCTTGCGGCGGGCGTCATTGCCGAGCACCGGCTTGGCGACAGTCCTTGCGCCGGCCAGCCGGGTCAGCATGTACTGCGCCAGCTCCAGCACGTCGTCGCTGCGCTCGCGCAGTGGCGGCACGCGCAGCTCGATGACGTTGATGCGGTAATAGAGATCCTCGCGGAAGTCGCCCGTCGGCGACCAGCTCGCCGAGGTCCTTGTGGGTAGCGGACAAGAAACCGCACATCCACCGGCGATCTCGCGGGTGTCGCCCCCACGGGCCGCACGGTGCGCTCCTGGATGACGCGCAGCAACTTCACCTGCATCGTGCAGCGGCAGGTCGGCGATCTCGTCCAGGAACAGCGTGCCGCCCTCGGCGGAGCGGATCAGGCCTTCCTTGTCGGCGGTGGCGCCGGTGAAGCTGCCCTTGGTATGGCCGAACAGCTCGCACTCCATCAGTTCGGCCGGGATGGCGCCGCAGTTGACCGGCACGAAAGGCTGGCCGGCGCGTGGCCCGGACTCGTGGATCATCCGCGCCACGAGTTCCTTGCCGGTGCCCGGACTCGCCGACGATGTGCACAGGCGCCTGGCTGCGCGACACCTTGGCGATCATGGTGCGCACCTTGTCCATCGGCGCGGAGCTGCCGAGCAGCAGCGGCCCGTCGCCGTGCACGATGGTGTCGACGAGCTCGGCTTCGTCCATCTTGCGCAGCTTCAGCCCGGTGCTGACCAGCTTGCGCAGGTCGCTTGACCTTGACCGGCTTGGAGACGAAGTCGAAGGCGCCGAGCTTGAGCGCGCGCACCGCGGTCTCGACGTTGCCGTGGGCGGTGATCACGGCCACCGGTACGGTCGGCGTGTTGCGCTGCATCCACTGCACCAGCTCGAGACCGTCGCCGTCGGGCAGGCGCATGTCCGTGAGGCACAAGTCGTAGCCGACCTGCAGCAGCTTCGCCGCGCCTCGGCGAGGTCGGCCGTGGTGTCCGGCAGGGTGTCCATGCCGTTCGAGGGTCATGGACAGCAGCTCGCGGATATCGGGCTCGTCGTCGACGATGAGGACGGTGGGTTGGCTCACTGATTCCAGGTCCTCCAGCGCTTCGGGTCGGCAAAGATGATACGAAAAATGCTGCCGCCTTCCGGGCGCGGTTCGTACAGCAGCGTGGCGCGGTTGACCTCGCTCAGCTCCCGCGAGATGAACAGGCCCAGGCCGCTGCCGTTGCGCAGCGCCGGGTCGGTGCCGGCGCGGAAGAACGGCTCGAAGATCTGGTCGGCGGCCTCGGGCGCGATCCCCGGCCCGCGGTCGCGCACCTCGAGGTACGGTCGGTCGGTGCCGCCGCGCCGGCCGATGACGAGCTCGATGTGCGGCGCGCTGCCCGCCGGCGTGCCGTAGGCGACGGCGTTCTCACAGAGGTTGGTCGCCACCTGGGTGCAGATGATCGGGGTCCATGCGCACTTCGAGCGGCGCGTCGGAGATGTTCAGGTCCACGGCGTCGGAGGCAGCCCGGCCGTGCCCGCGAATTCGTCCACGAACTGCTTGGCCCAGGCCACCAGATCGATGCGCTGCGGGTTGAGCTGTTCGCGGCGCGAGAGCTGCAGCACGTTCTCCACGATCTTGCTGACGCGTTTGGCGTTGTTCTCGATGATGGCGGTGAGCCGCTGCTGGCTGTCCTGCAGGTGCTCGGCCTCGCCGAGCAGCTGCGCGGCGTGGCTCAGCGCGCCGACCGGGTTGCGGATCTCGTGCGCGATGCTGGCCGACAGCCGGCCCAGCGCCGCCAGCTTGGTCTGCTGCACGCTCTCGGCCTGGATGGAGGTGTCCTCGAGAAAGATCAGCAGCGCGCCGCTGCGCGGCCGCCCGATCGGCGCGAAGTAGGGCTTGATCATCGGCTCCGCCGTCGGCCGAGGCGAAGGGCTGCGGCGGGTCGCCGCTGCCGCGTTCACGCCACTGGCGCACCGCCTGGTAGAGGCGCTCGGAGGCCTCGCGCACCGGGCGCCCGCGACAGCCGCGTCCGACCCCCAGGTACTTGCCGGCTGCCTCGTTCATCAGGCGGATGCGATCGTCGGCGTCCACACCACGATGCTTTCGCGCAGGTTCTGCACGATGTACTCGTTGAGCTGGTTGAGGTTCTCCAGGTCGACGCCGCGCTGGCGCGCCAGCGCCTCGCTCTCGGCGAAACGCCGCGCAAAGGGACCGGCGGCGAGGGCGAGGATCATCAGCAGGCCGCCGAACAGGCCGAGGCGGTGCTTTCGCCGGCGCCGGTGACGCCGGTGGCGAGCCCGTAGCCCTGCATCGCCAGCACCGCGAGCGCCGCCAGCGCGGCGAACGCCAGGCCGCGCAGGCGCGAGGTGATCAGCGCCAGGGCGGTGACGGTGATGATCAGCAGGTTGGCCACGCCGCTGCTCAGGCCGCCGCTGGCCCAGGTCAGCAGGATGATGGCGCCGATGTCGAACAGGCCCTGGGCGAGCGCCTGGCCCTGCACCGAGGGCCAGTGCTGGTTGACCGCAAAGTCGTTCACCGCCGCCCAGACGAAGGCCCCGAGCGCGGTGGCGAGGAACAGGTCGGGATGCGCCTCGCCCACCAGCCGCGGGGCGGTGGGATAGATGAACATGGCGAACAGCAACGCCGCGTAGAGCAGGCGAAAGGCGTTCAGCAGCCGGAGCGTGCGCCAGGCAAACTCGGGGGCCATGACTTCAGGGCGGGGCTTCATCAGGGTTCTTGTCTTGTCCCGGGCTTGGCGCGACGCGGACCGATGGGGGAGAATAACCAGCTTTCGGCCCGTGCCGAAACCCTTTCGCAGCGGGAGTCCTTGCGGCATGAACCTCCATGAGTACCAGTCCAAGCAACTTTTCGCCGAGTACGGCATCCCCGTCTCGCGCGGAATCCCGGCGCGCAGCGCCGACGATGCGGCCAAGGCGGCCGAGGAGATCGGTGGCAGCACCTGGGTGGTGAAGGCCCAGGTGCACGCCGGCGGGCGCGGCAAGGCCGGCGGCGTCAAGGTGGTCGATACGCCGGAGAAGTGCGCGAAGCGGCGGCCGAAGATGCTGGGCGCAGCGCCTGGTGACGCAGCAGACCGGACCGGAGGGCCTGCCGATCAACATCGTCTTCGTCGAGGCCGGCTCGTCCATCGAGCGCGAGCTGTACCTGAGCCTGCTGGTGGACCGCAGCTGCGAGCGCGTCGTGGTCATGGCCTCGGCCGCCGGCGGCATGGACATCGAGGAAGTCGCGGCCAAGACGCCGGAGAAGATCATCACCGTGGCGGTGCACCCGGCGGCGGGTCTGCAGCCCTACCAGGCGCGCCAGGCTGGCCTTCGCTCTGGAACTCGTCGGCGAGCAGATCGGCCAGTTCGCCAAGCTGCTGCAGAACCTCTACCAGCTGTTCATCGAGCGCGACTGCGCGCTCGCTCGAGATCAATCCGCTGATCGTCACGAGCGAGGGCGAGCTGCATCGCGCTCGACGCCAAGATCAACATCGAGGACAACGCCCTGTTCCGCCAGTCGCGACCTGCTGGAATGGCGCGACCCGTCGCAGGAAGACGAGATGGAGAACCGGGCCTCGGCGCACGACCTCAACTACGTCTCGCTGGACGGCGACATCGCCTGCATGGTGAACGGCGCGGGACTCGCCATGGCCACCATGGACCTCATCAAGCTGCACGGCGGCGACCCGGCCAACTTCCTCGACGTCGGCGGCGGCGCCACCGCGGAGCGCGTGGCCGAGGCCTTCAAGCTGATCCTCTCCAACGCCAACGTGAAGGCGATCCTGGTGAACATCTTCGGCGGCATCGTGCGCTGCGACCTGATCGCCGAGGGCATCATCGCAGGCCGTCAAGGAAGTCGGGTGTGGAAGTGCCGGTGGTGGTGCGCCTCGAGGGCACCAACGTGGAGCAGGGCCGCGAGCTGCTCGAGCACAGCGGCGCTCGACATCATCGCCGCCGACAGACCTGACCGACGCGGCCAAGAAGGCCGTGGCCGCGGCCGCAAGTACGGGACCCCGACATGAGCATCCTCGTCAACAAGGACAGCAAGGTCATCTGCCAGGGCTTCACCGGCCGCCAGGGCACCTTCCATTCCGAGCAGTGCATCGAGTACGGCACGCAGATGGTGGGCGGCGTGACGCCCGGCCGGGGCGGCGAAGCGCACCTCGGCCTGCCGGTGTTCAACACCGTGCACGACGCGGTCGACGAGACCGGCGCCGACGTCAGCATGATCTACGTGCCGGCGCCGTTTGCCGCCGACGCCATCCTCGAGGCCGCCGACGCCGGCATCGAGCTGATCGTCTGCATCACCGAGGGCATCCCGGTGCTCGACATGGTCAAGGTCAAGGCCGCGCTCAAGGACGACAGACTGCCGGCTGATCGGCCCCAACTGTCCCGGCATCATCACGCCGGGCGAGGCAAGATCGGCATCATGCCCGGCTTCATCCACAAGCCGGGCAAGATCGGCATCGTGTCGCGCTCCGGCACCCTGACCTACGAGGCCGTGTACCAGACCACGCAGCATGGGCTCGGCCAGTCCACCTGCGTCGGCATCGGCGGCGACCCGGTGCGCGGCATGAACTTCATCGACTGCCTCGAGCTGTTCGAGGCGGACCCGAGCACACCGACGGCATGCATCATGGTGGGCGAGATCGGCGGCAGCGACGAGGAGGCCGCGGCCGAGTACATCCGCGGCGCATGTGACCAAGCCGGTGGTGGCCTACATCGCCGGCGTCACCGCGCCCCCGGGCAAGCGCATGGGCCACGCCGGCGCCATCATCTCCGGCGGCAAGGGCACGGCGGACGAGAAGTTCGCGGCGCTGGAAGCGGCCGGCGTGACGCACCGTGCGCTCGCCGGCGGAGCTGGGCAGCGCGATCCCGAGCGTCTGGGCTGAGCCCGACTTGCGCATCGCCCTCGCCCAGATCAACCCGGTCGTCGGCGACGTCGAGGCGAACTCACGCACATGCTGGAATTGCCGCACGGCGCGCGACGCGCTGCGCGCGGACCTGGTGCTGTTCCCGGAACTCGCGCTGTGCGGGTACCCGCCGGAGGACCTGCTGTTTCACCGCGGCTTCGCGCGCGACGTGGCCGAGGCGCTGGAGCGGCTGAGCAGAGCCTGAACGGCATCGTCGGTCTGGTGGGCTATCCGGAGTACGACGGCGAGCGATCTACAACAGCGCCATCCTGGTGCGTCCCGAGGACGAGCTGGTCGAACTACCGCAAGCAGCAGCTGCCCAACTACGGTGTGTTCGACGAGAAGCGCTATTTCAGCCCGGGCACCGAGCCCTCGTGGTCGAGATCGCAGCGGCGTGAAGCTGGGCCTCACCATGTGCGAGGACGTCTGGGAGCCCGGGCGTGGCGCGCGCCCGGCGACGCCGGAGCCGAGGTGCTGATTTCCATCAACGGCTCGCCGTACGACACCGGCAGCTGCGCGGCGCGAGCCGGTGATGCGCGAGCGCGTCGCGGAAACCGGGCTGCCGGTGATCTACGCCGAACCTGGTCGGCGGCCAGGACGAGCTGGTATTCGACGGCGGCTCGATGGCGCTCGACGCGCGCGGGCGATCTGGTGCATCGCGCGCCGTTCTTCGAGGAGTGCCTGGACATGGTCGAGGTCGAGCGCCAGTGGCTCGCATCGAGCCGGCGCCCGTCACGCCGGCGCCGCCGGTTCGTGGAGCGGCGTGTACCGCGCGCTGGTGCTGGGCGTCGCGGACTACGTCAACAAGCATCGTTTTCCCGGCGTGGTGCTCGGCCTGTCCGGCGGCATCGACTCGGCGCTGACCCTGGCGATCGCGGTCGATGCGCTGGGTGCCGGAGCGCGTGCAGCGCGGTGATGATGCCGTCGCGCTACACCACCGACATGAGCCGCGAGGACGCCGCGGCCCAGGCGCGCGCCTCGGGCGTGCAGCTACGACGTGATTTCCATCGAGCCGATCTTCGACGGCGCCGCGCGCGGCCCTGCAGGCCGTCTTCGCCGGCATGCCGGAGGATGTCACCGAGGAGAACATCCAGGCGCGCTGCCGCGGCATGATCCTCATGGCCATGTCGAACAAGTTCGGCAGCATGCTGCTGACCACCGGCAACAAGAGCGAGATGGCGGTCGGCTACGCCACGCTGTACGGCGACATGGCGGGCGGCTTCGCGCCGCTGAAGGATTGCAGCAAGACGCTGGTCTACCGCCTGGCGCGGTATCGCAACGCGCGCGGCGAGGTGATCCCGGCCCGGGTCCTTGAGCGCGCGCCCTCCGCCGAACTGCGGCCGGACCAGAAAGACACGGATTCGCTGCCGCCCTACGAGGTGCTCGACCCGATCCTCGAGGCGTTCATCGAGGAAGACTGCTCGGTGGACCAGATCGTGGCGCGCGGCTACGAGCGCGCCACCGTCGGGCGCATGCTCGGCATGGTGAAGCGCAACGAGTACAAGCGCCGCCAGGCGCCGCCGGGGATCCGCATCAGCCGCCGCGCCTTCGGCCGCGACTGGCGCTACCCGATCACTTCAGGCTTCGCGGCGCGCTAGCGCTGCACCGCGCCGCCCACGCGGCGCCGCGTCGACCGGCTAAGGGATGCGGTTGGCCTCGATGATGCGGCGCGTATCCGCGGCCAGCTCCTGCAGTCCGAGCTTGTCGTAGGCCTGCGCCATGATCTCCAGCGCCGGGGTCACCGCGGGCGTCTCCTGGAACGAGTTGAGCACGGTGCGCGCGCGATTGACCGCGGCGACATAGGCGTCGCGATCGAGATAGAACTGCGCCACCGTCACTTCGTGCGCAGCGAGGCGGTTGCGCAGGTAGACCATGCGCTGGCGGGCATCTTCCGCGTAGATGCTTTGCGGATGCTGCTGCAGCAGCTGCTGGAAGGTATTGAACGATTCCAGCATCCCCGCCGGCGGGCGCTTGTCCATGTCGATGCGGAAAAACCGCTCCATCGGACCGGCTTCGCGCGGGAAGCGGGCCAGGCCTTTCATGTACAAGGCGTAGTCGACGCGGGGATGGGTCGGGTTCTCGAGCATGAAGCGGTCGGCTGCCGCGACCACGGATTCGGGCTGGTCGCTGCGCAGGTACACGAACATCAGGTTCAACTGAGCCTGGCGCGCCTCTTCGCTGAACGGATACACCGCGGTGAGGTTTTCATACGCTGCGATGGCCGTGGGGTAGTTGCCCGCCGCCATGGCTTTTTCCGCCTGGTTGAAGATGCGCTCGGCGCTGGTGTCCGGGTCGGGCAGGTCATCATCACGCCCCGAGGCGCAGCCGGCCGCAAGGGCGGCCAGGGCGACGAGGGCGAGCAGGGCGTGGAGACGTGAGGTCATGCTGAGTCCGGGACGCGGGGTCGAAGCTCTGCATTATACCCGCGCCGGCGTCCGGGGCGCGGGCGGCCATGCCCGGGAGGACCGTCGGCAGGACGCGTTGGCCGGGGCCTCCATCGAGTAAACTGCCGCCTGGCGTGCGATTGCGGGATTCCCATGCAGACCGTCGAACTCGAGGCCCGGATTCCCCCGGAGATGGCCGGGCAGCGTCTCGACCAGGCGCTGGCGGCGCTGTTCCCGGATTATTCCCGCAGCCGCCTGCAGGGCTGGATCAAGGCCGGGCAGGTCACGGTCGACGGTCGCGCGCTGCGCCCCCGCGACAAGGTGGACGGCGGTGAGCAGGTTCGCCTCGCGGCCACCCTCGAAGACGAGAGCCGCGACGCCCCCGAAGCGATCGCCCTCGACATCATCCACGAGGACGAGGACATCCTGGTGCTGGACAAGCCGGCCGGCCTGGTGGTGCATCCGGGCGCCGGCAACCCGGCCGGCACCCTGGTCAACGCGCTGCTGCATCACCGGCCCGAGCTGCGCGTGCTGCCGCGCGCCGGCATCGTGCACCGCCTGGACAAGGACACCAGCGGCGTGATGGTGGTGGCGGGCACGCCGACGGCGCATGCCGCGCTGGTGCGGCAGCTCGAGGAGCGCAGCGTGAAACGGGAATACGAGGCGGTCTGCGTCGGCGTCATGACCGGCGGCGGCACCGTGGAGGCGCCGATCGGGCGGCATCCGGTCGATCGCGTGCGCATGGCCGTGCGCGAGGGCGGCCGCGAAGCGGTCACGCACTACCGCGTGCTGGAGCGCTTCCGCGGCCACACGCACGTGCGCTGCCGGCTGGAAACCGGCCGCACGCACCAGATCCGGGTCCACATGGCGCACATCCGCTACCCGCTCGTGGGCGACCCGGTGTATGGCGGCCGGCTGGTGATGCCGCCGGGCGCCAGCCCCGCCCTGGCCGAGGCGCTGCGCGGGTTCCGGCGCCAGGCGCTGCATGCGGCGCGGCTGGAGCTGGTGCATCCGGGGCATGGCGAGACCGTGCACTTCGAGGCGCCGCTGGCGGCCGACCTGGCGGCCCTGCTGGCGGTGCTGCAGGCGGACGCCAAGGCATGACGCCGGCCTGGATCGTGCCGCAGTGGCCGGCGCCGTCCGCGGTACGCGCCGCCTCGACCCTGCGCGGCGGCGGGCACAGCCCGCCGCCATGGGCTTCCCTCAACCTCGGCACGCACGTGGGCGACGCGCCGGCGCGCGTGGCGGCCAACCGGCGCCTGCTGGCCACGGCGCTCCGGCTGCCGTCCGAGCCGGCCTGGCTCGAGCAGGTGCACGGGCGTGACGTGCTGCGCCTGGATGCGCCCGGCCTGGACAACAAGCGCGTGGCGGATGGCGCCGTGAGCAGTGTGCCGGGCCGCGTGCTGGCGGTGCTGACCGCGGATTGCCTGCCGGTGCTGCTGGCGCGCGTCGACGGCGGCCGCGTCGGCGTGGCGCACGCGGGCTGGCGCGGCCTGGCCGCCGGCGTGCTGGAGGCGGCCCTGGCGCAGATGGACGCCGCGGCCGACGAGGTCGTGGCGTGGATCGGCCCCGGGATCGGGGCTGCGGCGTACGAGGTCGGCGCGGAAGTCAGGGCCTCATGCCTGGCGGCCTGCGGGCCGGCGGCGGACGCCTTCTTCGCGGCCGGACGTCCCGGTCACTGGCAGTTCGACCTGGCCGGCCTGGCGCGCTGCCGCCTCGAGGCCGCCGGCGTGGCGAGCGTGCACGGCGGCGCGTGGTGCACGCATACCGACGCGGAGCGCTTCTTTTCCCACCGGCGCGACGGCGCCGCGGCGCCCACCGGACGCATGGCGACCCTGATCTGGCTGGAGGACGGCGTCCCGGGTTGAGGACGGCCCAGCCGTTGAAAAGTGCCCCGTCGCCCCCCATATCGGGATAAACCGATCTTTCCGGGTGAACTCCCATGCGCATGGACAAACTGACCAGCAAGTTCCAGATGGCGCTGGCCGACGCCCAGTCGCTGGCCGTCGGCCGCGACCACCAGTACATCGAGCCCGTGCACCTGATGGTGGCGCTGCTCGACCAGCAGGGCGGCAGCGTGCGGCACCTGCTCGACAAGGCCGGCGTCAACGTCAACCGGCTGCGCTCGCGCCTGGGCGAGGCGCTCGACCGCCTGCCGCGCGTCGAAGGCACGCGCCGGCGACGTGCATATCTCGCACGACCTCGACCGCATGCTGAACGTCACCGACAAGCTGGCGCAGCAGCGCAACGACCAGTACATCTCCAGCGAGCTGTTCGTGCTGGCGGCGCTCGAGGACAAGGGTGCGCTGGGCGAGGCCTGCGCGAGGCCGGCGCGGTGCAGGGCGCGCTGGAGAAGGCCATCGAGCGAAGTGCGCGGCGGCGAGCAGGTGGACGACCCTGCCGCCGAGGAGACCCGCCAGGCGCTGGAGAAGTACACCATCGACCTGACCGAGCGCGCCGAGCAGGGCAAGCTCGACCCGGTGATCGGCCGTGACGACGAGATCCGCCGCACCATCCAGGTGCTGCAGCGGCGCACCAAGAACAATCCCGTGCTGATCGGCGAGCCCGGCGTCGGCAAGACCGCCATCGTCGAGGGCCTGGCCCAGCGCATCGTCAACGGCGAGGTGCCGGAGGGCCTGAAAGACAAGCGCATCCTGTCGCTGGACATGGGCGCGCTGATCGCCGGCGCCAAGTTCCGCGGCGAGTTCGAGGAGCGCCTGAAGGCGGTGCTCAACGATCTCGCGCAACAGGAAGGCCACGTCATCCTGTTCATCGACGAGCTGCACACCATGGTCGGTGCCGGCAAGGCCGAGGGCGCGATGGACGCCGGCAACATGCTGAAGCCCGCCCTGGCGCGCGGCGAGCTGCACTGCGTCGGCGCCACCACGCTGGACGAGTACCGCAAGTACATCGAGAAGGACGCGGCGCTGGAGCGGCGCTTCCAGAAGGTGCTGGTGGACGAGCCGCCGCGTGGAGGACACCATCGCCATCCTGCGCGGCCTGAAGGAGCGCTACGAGGTGCACCACGGCGTGGAGATCACCGACCCCGCCATCGTCGCCGCGGCGACGCTGTCGCACCGCTACATCTCCGACCGCCAGCTGCCCGACAAGGCCATCGACCTCATCGACGAGGCGGCCTCGCGCATCCGCATGGAGATCGACTCCAAGCCGGAAGAGCTGGACCGGCTCGAGCGGCGCCTGATCCAGCTGAAGATCGAACGCGAGGCGCTGAAGAAGGAGTCGGACGAGGCCTCGAAGAAGCGGCTGCAGGCGCTGGAGACCGAGCTCGAGGGCCTGGAGCGGCAGTACGCCGACCTGGAGGAAATCTGGAAGGCCGAGAAGGCCGAGGTGCAGGGCGCCTCGCACCTCAAGGAAGAGCTGGAGCGGGCCCGCGGCGAGCTGGAGACGGCGCGCCGCGCCGGCGACCTGACGCGCATGTCGGAGCTGCAGTACGGCCGGATCCCGGAGCTGGAGAAGCGCCTCGCCGAGGCCTCGGAGCATGAGAAGAAGGAGACGCGGCTGCTCCGCAACCGGGTCACCGACGAGGAGGTGGCCGAGGTCGTGTCCAAGTGGACCGGCATCCCCGTCTCGCAAGATGCTCGAAGAGCGAGAAGGACAAGCTGCTGCGCATGGAGGAAGCGCTGGAGAAGCGTGTCATCGGCCAGGAGGAGGCGGTGCGCGCGGTGTCGCAACGCCATTCGCCGCTCGCGCGCCGGGCTGTCCGATCCGAACCGGCCCAACGGCTCCTTCCTGTTCCTCGGCCCGACCGGCGTCGGCAAGACCGAGCTGTGCAAGGCGCTGGCCGAGTTCCTGTTCGACACCGAGGACGCGATGGTGCGCATCGACATGTCGGAGTTCATGGAGAAGCACTCCGTGGCGCGCCTGATCGGCGCGCCGCCGGGCTACGTCGGCTACGAGGAGGGCGGCTACCTCACCGAGGCGGTGCGGCGCCGGCCCTACTCCGTGATCCTGCTCGACGAGGTCGAGAAGGCGCACCCGGACGTCTTCAACGTGCTGTTGCAGGTGCTCGACGACGGCCGCCTCACCGACGGCCAGGGCCGCACGGTGGACTTCAACAACACCGTCATCGTCATGACCTCGAACCTGGGCTCCAACCGCATCCAGGAAATGGCCGGGAGGAGAACTACGACGCCATGAAGTCGGCCGTGATGGAAGTCGTGGCGCAGCATTTCCGGCCGGAGTTCATCAACCGCGTCGACGACGTGGTGGTGTTCCACCCGCTCGGCCGCGAGCAGATCCGCGTCATCGTCGAGATCCAGCTGGCGCACCTGCGCGCGCGCCTGGCCGAGCGCGACATGCAGCTGGAGCTCAGCGATGCCGCGCTGGACCGGCTCGCCGAGGCCGGGTTCGACCCGGTGTACGGCGCACGGCCGCTGAAGCGGGCCATCCAGCAGCAGGTCGAGAACCCGCTGGCGCAGCGCATCCTGCGCGGCGAGTTCGGTCCGGGCGCCACGGTGCGGGTCGACGCCGGCCCGGACGGACTGGAATTCAGCTAATCAGGCGCTGATCAGCCATAATCGCGCCTGGGCCGCGCGGCCCGCACCTGGAGAGGACGTAGCAAGATGCCGATTTACGAGTACCTGTGTGGCGCCTGCGGGCACACGCTGGACGCGCTGCAGAAGCTGTCCGACGAACCGCTGTTGCACTGCCCCACCTGCGGCGAGCCGCAGCTGAAGCGGCAGCTCTCGGCGCCGCGTTTCCGGCTCAAGGGCAAGGGCTGGTACGAGACCGACTTCAAGGGCCAGGGCGACAAGAAGCGCAACCTGGCCCAGTCCGACAGCGCGCCTGACAGCAAGGCGGCCGACAGCGGCGGCAAGGGCGACGACAAGTCTTCGGCAAGCAAGGACAAGCCGGTCGCCAAGCCCGCCGGCGACAGCAAGCCCGCGAGCGGCAAGGCCGACAGCGTTGCTTAAAACCCTGCGCAAGTACCTCGTCACCGGGCTGATCCTGTGGATCCCGCTGCTGGTGACGTTTCTCGTGGTGCGCTTCCTGATCCGTTTCGTCGACCGGATCCTGCTGTTGCTGCCGGAGCCGGTGCGCCCGGAGAACGTGCTCGGTTTTTCCATCCCGGGGCTGGGCCTCCTGCTGGCGCTCGGCATCCTGGTCGCCACCGGCCTGTTCGCCACCAACTTCGCCGGCCGCCGGCTGGTCGACCTGGGCGACCGCATCGTCGCGCGCATCCCGCTGGTGCGCGGCATCTATTCCAGCGCCAAGCAGGTCGCCGAGACACTGTTCGCCGATCACAGCACCGCCTTCAAGCGCGTGTTCCTCGTCGAGCATCCGCGCAGGGGCGTCTGGAGCATGTGTTTCCAGACCTCCGAGCTCGAGGGCGAGGTGCAGCACCGCACCGAGGAAAAGGTCATCTGCGTGTTCCTGCCGACCACGCCGAACCCGACCTCGGGCTTCCTGCTGTTCGTGCCGCGCGACGAACTGGTGGCGCTGGACATGAAGGTCGACGAGGGCCTGCGCTTCATTATCTCGCTCGGCGTGGCAGTGCCGCGCTGGACCAGCCCTGAGGCGGCCCGGGCCAGCCTTGCACGGCCTGTGACGCCCCAGTAACATCCCCGGCCCTTCGCCGGCCGCGCACTGCAGGCCGGCTTCGCAGCTTCCAAGGAACACAATCCGATGCGTACCCACTACTGCGGCGAGGTCAACGAAGCCCTGATCGGCCAGCAGGTCACGGTCGTCGGCTGGGTGCACCGCCGGCGCGATCACGGCGGCGTCATCTTCATCGACCTGCGCGACCGCGAGGGCCTGCTGCAGGTGGTGTTCGACCCGGACGATGCCGCCATGTTCGCGCTCGCCGAGAGCCTGCGCTCGGAGTTCGTGTTGCGCGTGACCGGCGAGGTGCGCAGCCGTCCCGAAGGCACGGTCAACCCGGGCCTGGCCACCGGCCAGGTCGAGCTGCGTGGCGCGCCAGCTCGAAGTGCTCAACCGCAGCGACACGCCGCCCTTCCACCACGACGAAGCGGCGGACGAGGACCTGCGGCTGCGCTACCGCTACCTCGACCTGCGGCGGCCGGAAATGCTGCGGAATTTGCGCCTGCGCCACCGCGTCACCAGCGCGCTGCGCCGCTTCCTCGACACCAATGGCTTCGTCGACGTCGAGACGCCGATGCTGACCAAGGCCACGCCGGAGGGCGCGCGCGACTACCTGGTGCCGGCGCGGAACTTCCCCGGCAAGTTCTTCGCGCTGCCGCAGTCGCCGCAGCTGTTCAAGCAGCTGCTGATGATGTCGGGGCTCGACCGCTACTACCAGATCGCACGCTGCTTCCGCGACGAGGACCTGCGCGCCGACCGCCAGCCCGAGTTCACCCAGCTCGACGTCGAGACCTCGTTCATGGACGAGGACGACATCACCGCGTTGATGGAACAGATGGTGCGCGAGCTGTTCCGCGAGGTGCTGGACGTCGAGCTGCCGGATCCTTTCCCGCGCATGAGCTGGGCCGAGGCCATGGCGCGCTTCGGCACCGACCGGCCGGACCTGCGCATCCCGCTGGAGCTGGTCGAGGTCGCCGACCTCGTGGCGAGCGTGGAATTCAAGGTGTTCGCCGGTCCGGCAGCCGACCCGAACGGCCGCGTGGCGGCGCTGCGCGTGCCGGGCGGCGGCAGCCTGACGCGCAAGGAAATCGACGACGTACACCGCTTTCGTCGGCCGCTACGGCGCGCGCGGCCTGGCCTACATCAAGGTCAACGACGCTGCGGCCGGGCGCGACGGCCTGCAGTCGCCGATCCTCAAGTTCCTGCCCGACGAGGCCGTGGCCGGGATCATGTCCGCGCACCGGGGCGGAGACCGGCGACCTGGTGTTCTTCGGCGCCGACAAGCGCGAAGGTCGTGAACGATGCGCTCGGCGCGCTGCGCGACAAGCTCGGCATCGACCTCGGCCTGCTCGCCGACCGGCTGGCGCCCGCTGTGGGTGGTCGATTTCCCGATGTTCGAGTGGGACGACAGGCGAGAAGCGCTGGTTCGCGCTGCACCACCCCTTCACCGCGCCGGCGGTCGACGATCACGCCGCGCTGTCGGCGCGACCCGGGCAAGCGCTGTCGCGCGCCTACGACATGGTGCTGAACGGCTCCGAGATCGGCGGCGGCTCGATGCGTATCCACGACCGCGCCATGCAGCAGGCCGTGTTCCAGCTGCTCGGCATCGAGGAAGAGGAGGCGCGCGCCAAGTTCGGCTTCCTGCTCGACGCCCTGAAGTACGGCTGCCCGCCGCACGGCGGCATCGCCTTCGGTCTCGACCGCATGGTGATGCTCATGGCCGGCGCTGCCAGCATCCGCGAAGTCATCGCCTTCCCCAAGACCCAGACCGCGAGCTGCCCGCTCACCGACGCGCCGAGCGAGGTGCCCGACGCCCAGCTGCGCGAGTTGTCGATCCGGGTGCGCAAGCCCGCCGCCGAGTAGCGGCGGCGCCTGCCCGCGGCCCGTGGCCGAGCCGAAGACGCCGTTCAAGCGCCCCGAGTCGGTGCTGGTCGTGGTCTACACCACCGCCGGTGATTTCCTGCTGCTGGAGCGGCACCAGCCTGCCGGCTGGTGGCAGTCCGTGACCGGCAGCCTGGAGCCGGGTGAGGGCCCGCGCGAGGCCGCGGTGCGCGAACTTGCCGAGGAAACCGGCCTGGATGCGGCAGGGCTGGTGGATCTCGAGATGAGCCATCGCTTCACCATCGCACCGGCCTGGCAGCACAAGTTCGCCCCGGGGGTGACCGAGAACCTGGAGCACGCCTTTGCGCTTGCGCTGCCGGCGCCGGTCGAGATCCGGCTGGATGCGGCCGAGCACTGCGCTTACCGCTGGCTGCCGCTGGCCGGGGCGCTCGGCCGCGCCAGCTCCTGGAGCAACCGCGCGGCGCTGGAGAAGGTTGCGGCGCGCATGGCCGCGCGCGACTGAGGGACGATCCGGGCCGTTCTAGCCGGTCCCGGGCTCGTCGGCTTTCGCGCCGGGTTGCGATGCCTGTCCCGCCGCGGCCGACGGCGTTGCCGAGGCGGCCACCACCGGGCTGCCCAGGCGCGCATGACGCTCCTTCCAGCGCTGGCGCGCGTGGCGCTGCAGGTCGGCGACAGAGTCCATCTCGTCCATGATCTCGAGCCCCAGCAGGGTCTCGAGCACGTCCTCCACCGTGATGACGCCCGCCGTCACGCCGTACTCGTCCACCGCCACGGCAAGTTGCTGGCGTTTCTCCAGCAGTTGCGGCAACACCGAGGCGACCGACAGCGTCTCCGGCACGAACAGCGCCTCGCGCTCCAGCTCCGCCAGGGTGCGCTGGCCTTCGCCGGCCGCCATGGCCGCCAGCAGGTCGTCCTTGAAGACCAGCCCCGTGACGGTATCGATTTCGCCCTCGAACACCGGGATGCGCGAGAACACCAGTGCCGGGTTGTCCTCCATGAACTCCGCC
Organism: uncultured Gammaproteobacteria bacterium; assembly: GCA_963709275.1. GTDB lineage: Bacteria > Pseudomonadota > Gammaproteobacteria > Steroidobacterales > XN24 > XN24. The sequence goes on along the minus strand of CAVPVZ010000006.1, from coordinate 530,187 downwards.
ACCGTCTGTTCCTGGTCGCCCGCGATCACCACCGGGCGCGGCGTCATGACGTCGTGCACGCGCAGCTGGCGCAGGCTCAGCAGGTTGCGGATCACCTCGGCTTCGCGCTCGTCGAGCTCGCCCTCGCTGCGGCCCATTTCCGTCATGGCGAGGAACTCGTGCCGGCTGAACACCGGCTGGCTCTTGTCCTTTTTCAGGAAGCGGGTGATGGCCTGGCTCATCCACACCAGCGGGTAGAGCACCAGGATCAGCACCTTGAGCGAGCGCACCGTCAGCGGCGCCAGGCGCTCCCAGTAGTTGGCGCCGAGGGTCTTCGGGATGATCTCGGACAGCACCAGGATGCCGAGCGTGGTTACCGCAGCGACGATGGCCTCGTAGTCGATGGTCATGCCGATGAACTCGACGCCGCCGCTGCCCCATAGCCGGCTGGCCTGGGCGCCGACGCCGATGGCGCCGATGGTGTGGGCGAAGGTGTTGAGCGTGAGAATCGCCGCCAGGGGCCGGTCGATGTCCTGCTTGAACTCGTTCAGCAGCTTGCCCGTGCGCCGGCCCTCGCTGTTGGCCCGCGTCACGTAGCTGGGCGTGATCGAGAGCAGCACCGCCTCCCAGATCGAGCAGGCGAACGACACCATGATGGCGAGGAGAAAAAACAGGATCAGCAGGGTCATGCGGAATCGGCTCCCGGGTCGGAGATGGCCTTCAGCTCGTACAGCAACGCCAGCGCGTCGCGTGGCGTGAGACGGTCGGGGTCGAGGGCGCGCAGCCGCTGCAGCGCCTCGTTGCGCTGCGGTGGCGGCTCGAACAGCGGCAGCTCGGGCTGCGGTCCCGGCGCGCTGGAACGGCCCTGCTCCAGTTCGCGCAGGTAGCTGCGGGCGCGCCGGATGACCTCCGGCGGCACGCCCGCCAGCGCCGCGACCTGCAGGCCGTAGCTCTGGTTGGCCGGGCCCTCGCGCACGCTGTGCAGGAACACCAGCTTGCCCTCGTGCTCGGTGGCGTCGAGATGCACGTTGGCACAGGCAGGGAGCTCCCTGGCCAGCGCGGTGAGCTCGAAGTAATGCGTGGCGAACAGCGTGAAGGCGCCGAGCTGCTCGCCGATGTAATGCGCGCAGGCCCAGGCCAGCGACAGGCCGTCGAAGGTGCTGGTACCGCGCCCGATCTCGTCCATCAGCACCAGGCTGTGCGCGGTGGCGTTGTTGAGGATGTTCGCCGCCTCGGTCATCTCCACCATGAAAGTGGAGCGCCCGCCGGCCAGGTCGTCGGAGGCGCCGATGCGCGTGAAGATGCGGTCCACCGGCCCGAGCTCAGCGCGACTCCGCGGGGACGAAGCTGCCGGCATGGGCGAGGATCACGATCAGCGCCGCCTGGCGCATGTAGGTCGACTTGCCGCCCATGTTCGGCCCGGTGATGACCAGCATGCGCCGTCCGGCGTCCAGCGCCAGGTCGTTGGGGATGAAGGGCTGGTCCGAGACGCGCTCCACTACCAGGTGGCGGCCGCCGCCGATGGCGAGCCGCGGCTGCGTCACCAGGCGCGGGCGGCTCAGGTTCAGCGCCGCGGCCCGGTCGGCGAGGTTCGCAAGGACGTCGACCTCGGCCACGGCCGCGGCCATGAGCTGCAGTGGCCCGAGCTGCGCCACCAGCGCCTCCACCAGGCCGTCGTACAGCGCCTTCTCACGCGCCAGGGCGCGCTCCCGTGCCGACAGGACCTTGTCCTCGAACGCCTTCAGCTCCGGCGTGATGAAGCGTTCGGCGCTCTTCAGGGTCTGGCGGCGGCTGTAATCGGCCGGCGCGTTCTTCGCCTGGACGCGGCTGATCTCGATGTAATAGCCGTGCACGCGGTTGTAGCCGACCTTGAGCGAGGGCAGCCCGGTGCGCTCGCGCTCGCGTGTTTCCAGCGCCTCGAGGAAGCCGTCGGCCTGCGTCGACAGCTGGCGCAGCTCGTCCAGCTCGGCGTCCCACCCCGGCGCAATCACGCCGCCGTCGCGCACCAGCACCGGCGGCTGCTCGATGATGGCGCGCGCGAGCATCGCCTGGGTCTCGTCGTGCTCGCCGCACTCGTCCGCCAGCGCCGCGAGGCGCGGCGCCGTCGCGTCCGCCAGCATGGCGCGCAGTGTCGGCAGCCGCCCCAGCCCGTCACGCAGGCCGGCGAGGTCGCGCGGGCGTGCGCTGCGCAGCGCCACGCGCGCCAGGATGCGCTCCAGGTCGGGAACCCCGCGCAACTCCTCGCGCAGGCCGGCGACGTCACCTTCCAGCAGCAGCCTTTCCACCGCCTCGTGCCGGGCCTCCAGCGCGGCCCGGTCGCGCAGCGGGCGGTTGAGCCAGCGCCGCAGCAGGCGCCCGCCCATGGGTGTCGCAGTCTGGTCCATGACGCCGAGCAGGGTGTGTTCATGCCGCCCGGTGAGACTGCGGTCCAGTTCCAGGTTGCGGCGCGTTGCCGCGTCCATGACCAGCGCTTCGTCGTGCGTCTCCGTGCCCAGGCCGCGCAGGTGGGGCAGGGCGCTGCGCTGGGTGTCGAGCACGTACTGCAGCAGGCAGCCCGCAGCCTGCACGGCCTCCGGCAGTTCGGCGCAGCCGAAGCCCGCCAGGTCGCTGACGCCGAACTGCTTGCACAGCAAGCGCGTGGACGTGTCGAGATCGAAGTGCCAGGGTGGGCGGGTCTTGACGCCGCTGCGCTCGCGCAGCGACGCGGGCAGGCGCGCGTCCTCGTCCACCAGCAGCTCCGCAGGCTGGAGGCGCTCGAGTTCGGCCGCCAGCGCTTCGGTCCCGTCCAGGCGCGCGACGCGGAAACGCCCCGCAGCGAGCTCCAGCCAGGCCAGCCCGATGCCCGCGGCGCCGACGTGCACGCACGCCAGCAGCACCTCGTGGCGCTCGTCCAGCAGGCCCTCGTCGGTCACGGTGCCGGGCGTGACGACGCGCACCACCTGGCGCTCCACCGGGCCCTTGCTGGTGGCCGGGTCGCCGATCTGCTCGCAGATCGCCACCGACTCGCCCTGGCGCAGCAGCTTCGCCAGGTAACCCTCGACGCTGTGCACCGGCACGCCGGCCATGGGAATCGGCTGGCCCGCGCTCTGGCCGCGCGTGGTCAGGGTGATGTCGATGAGCTTCGCCGCACGGCGCGCATCATCGTAAAAGAGTTCGTAGAAATCCCCCATGCGGTAGAACAGGAGGATGTCCGGATACTCCGACTTGATGCGCAGGAACTGGCGCATCATGGGGGTATGTTGCGAGTGATCGGGCGTGTTCATCGGGTTTCCGTTGCCAGCCCGCGCATGCTAGCACCTCTTTTTCCGGCGCCGCGATGGTGGCAGTCTTGGCGCTACCGGTGAGGAGGAAGCCCGGCATGATCCCTGACGACGCACGCCTGTTGAAGCTCGCCCGCGAAGTCGGCGTCTGGCTCGCCGCGCGCGACGAGCGCCTCGCCACCGCCGAGTCCTGCACGGCGGGGTGGATCGCCAAGGCCGTCACGGACGTGCCCGGCAGCTCCGAGTGGTTCATCGGCGGAATCGCCAGCTACGCCGATGCGGCCAAGACGGCCCTGCTCGGGGTGCCCGAGGAACTGCTCAAGAAAGAAGGCGCCGTCAGCCAGGCCGTGGTGGAGGCCATGGCCCGCGGCGCGCTGGAGCGCACCGGCGCAGACCGCGCGGTGGCCGTGAGCGGCATTGCCGGCCCGGCCGGCGGCACGCCGGAAAAGCCGGTCGGCACCGTGTGGTTCGCCTGGGCGCGGCGCGACGGTGACGAGGTCAAATTTAAGACGCGCCTGGAGCATTACCAGGGCGATCGCGAGGGCATCCGCCGCCAGACCGTCGGCCGCGCGCTGGCCGGGGTCATGATGAGTTGAAGCTGCGGCTGTTCTACGCGCTGTGGCCGGCCCCGCAAGTTCGCACCGCGCTGGCCGAAGCCGCGCGGCCCCTGCTCGAGGCCTGTCGCGGCCGGCGCGTGCCACAGCGCAACTACCACCTCACCCTGGCATTCCTCGGCGGCGTCCCCGAACAGCGCCTCGACGAACTCTATGCCGCGGCTGCAGGCGTCACGGTCGAACCGTTCACCCTGCGTATCGACCGGCACGGCCACTGGCGCGGCCCGCAGGTCGCGTGGCTCGGCTGCAGCCGGCCGCCCGCCGCGGCAACGGTCCTGGCCGATGACCTGCGGCACGCGCTGGAGCCGCTGGGGTTCAAGCCCGATCCGCGGCCGTTCCGGCCGCACCTGACGGTGTTGCGCGGCTGCCGGGCGTGCGACTGGAGCGGCGAAATCGAGCCTGTCGAATGGCCGGTCAACGGCTTCGTGCTGGTGCGCTCGGAGACTCTGCCGACGGGGCCCCTCTACCGTGTCGTCTGGCCCCTGCCTGACCGCGAGGCCGCGCCGTCATAGGCCCCTCTCGCTCGGAAATCTTTATCTCGCTCGATGGGCCTATGACGTCGCGGCCTCGCTGCCGGATTGCAGGTACAAGGCGTCGGTGGCGCATGGTGCCTCCGCGGCGGCGGCCGACGATTCCGCCCCCAGCTCGAATAGCCGGATGCGGGTGCGTCGGCGCCGGGCTCGGAGCCTGGGTGCGCGACGGAGGCGCCGGCCCTGAAACAAGCAGCGGGGCCGGGACGTGCAACGCTCACTGAGCGAGATAAAGATTTCCGAGCGAAGGGAGCGTTGCACGGTCCGGCCGCGCGGTCAGGGACAGGGTGTCCCCGTCCCGTGGGGGCGAATCCGGCCGTCACACCCGGATATCGGCGCTGCCGCCCGGGGCTGGATGTGAAATAATCGGTCTCCACTCCACGCCACCTCCCGAGAGCGAACGCATAACGATGGACGACAACCGCAAGAAGGCCCTGGCCGCCGCACTGGGCCAGATAGAGAAGCAGTTTGGTAAGGGCTCCGTGATGCGCATGGGCGACTCGGCCATCGTGCGCGACGTGCCCGTGGTGTCCACGGGTTCGCTGGGTCTCGATGTCGCGCTCGGCATCGGCGGCCTGCCGCGCGGCCGGGTGGTCGAAATCTACGGGCCGGAGTCCTCGGGCAAGACCACGCTGACGCTGCAGGTGATCGCCGAGGCGCAGAAGGTGGGCGGCACGGCGGCGTTCGTCGATGCCGAGCACGCGCTCGACCCGACCTACGCCGAGAAGCTCGGCGTGAACCTGGACGACCTGCTGGTCTCCCAGCCGGACACCGGCGAACAGGCGCTGGAGATCACCGACATGCTGGTGCGCTCGGGCGCGGTGGACGTGATCGTGGTCGACTCCGTGGCGGCGCTGACGCCGAAGGCCGAGATCGAGGGCGAGATGGGTGACTCCCACGTCGGCCTGCAGGCGCGCCTCATGTCGCAGGCGCTGCGCAAGCTCACCGGCACCATCAAGCGCACCAACGCGATGGTGATCTTCATCAACCAGATCCGCATGAAGATCGGCGTGATGTTCGGCAGCCCCGAGACGACCACCGGCGGCAATGCGCTGAAGTTCTATTCCTCCGTTCGCCTCGACATCCGCCGCATCGGCGCGATCAAGAAGGGCGACGAGGTGATCGGCAACCAGACACGCGTGAAGGTGGTGAAGAACAAGGTGGCGCCGCCGTTCCGCCAGGCCGAGTTCGAGATCCTCTACGGCGAGGGCATCAGCCGCGAGGGCGAGATCATCGACCTCGGTGTGGCGCACAACATGATCGAGAAGTCCGGGTCCTGGTACAGCTACAAGGGCGACCGGATCGGCCAGGGCAAGGACAACGTGCGCCAGTTCCTGGTGGATAACCCGGAAATCGCCGCCGACGTCGAGCGGCAGTTGCGCGAGATCCTGCTGCCGAAGAAGGCTGGTGCTGCGCAGGAGGCCGATGCGGAAGAAACCGCGGGCTGAGGATCCTCTCGGCCTCCTCGACGAGGACGCCACTGTGGAGGGGGCCGAGGCTGAGGCTGAGGAATGGACGGCCGCCACCGTCGAGGTGGCGGCGGTGCGCCTCCTGGCGCGCCGCGAACACAGCCGCAAAGAGCTGGCGCGCAAGCTGCATGCGCGTGGCATGCCGGCGGACCTGGTGGAAGAAGTGTTGCAGAGCCTGCAGGCGCGTCGCCTGCAGTCCGACGCGCGCTACGCCGAGTCGCTGGTGAACAGCCGCGTCTCGCGCGGGCAAGGGCCGGTGAGAATCCGTCGCGACCTTGCGCAGCAGGGGATTCCCGATACCGAAATCGACACCGCACTGGAGGCCGCCGGCGTGGACTGGTATGCCCTGGCGCGCGGGACCCGCGCGCGCCGTTTCGGCGACGAGGCGCCCACCGAGTGGAAAGAGCGCGCCCGGCAGGCGCGCTTCCTCGAGTACCGGGGATTCACGGGCGACCAGATCCGTGAGGCGTTCGGCGAGTGATCGGCTGCTGGACAAGAACTGGCCCCACTTGGCCCCAGCCCTGCTGTGACGCACAATGGCCCGCTAACCATTGACCCCGACGCCGTATTGGCGGCCCGAATGCCATGAAAAGTGCCGAAATTCGCCAGAGTTTCCTCGATTTCTTCGCCCAGCGCGGCCACGAGATCGTCCCCTCGAGCCCGCTCGTGCCGGGCAACGATCCGACGCTGCTGTTCACCAATGCCGGCATGGTGCAGTTCAAGGATGTGTTCCTGGGCCACGACAAGCGTGCCTACAAGCGCGCCTGCTCGTCGCAGCGCTGCGTGCGCGCCGGCGGCAAGCACAACGACCTCGAGAACGTCGGCTACACAGCGCGCCACCACACCTTCTTCGAGATGCTGGGCAACTTCAGCTTCGGCGACTATTTCAAGGAAGACGCCATCCGCTTCGCCTGGGACTACGTCACCGGCGTACTCGGCATCCCGGCGGAAAAGCTGTGGATCACCGTCTACGAAGAAGACGACGAGGCGGCGGACATCTGGCTGAAGACCATCGGCGTCAGCCCCGAGCGCTTCAGCCGGCTCGGCGCCGACTCGAACTTCTGGGCCATGGGCGACACCGGCCCGTGCGGGCCCTGCTCGGAGATCTTCTACGACCACGGCCCCGAGGTTGCGGGCGGTCCTCCGGGTTCCCCGGACGAGGACGGTGACCGCTACGTCGAGATCTGGAACCTGGTCTTCATGCAGTTCAACCGCTCCGCCGACGGCGAGATGGCGCCGCTGCCGCGGCCCTCCGTGGATACCGGCATGGGGCTGGAGCGCCTGGCGGCGGTGCTGCAGGGCGTGCATTCGAACTACGACATCGACCTGTTCCAGGCCCTGCTGCGGCGCGCTGCCGAACTGGCCGGCGTCGAGGACACCGACAACGCCTCCCTGCGCGTCATCGCCGACCATATCCGCGCCTGCGCCTTTCTCATCGTCGACGGCGTGCTGCCGTCCAACGAGGGCCGGGGCTATGTGCTCCGGCGCATCATCCGCCGCGCCATCCGCCACGGCTACAAGCTGGGCATCGAGGAGCCGTTCTTCTGGCGCCTGGTGGAGACGCTGGAAGAGCAGATGGGCGAGGCCTATCCCGAGCTGGTGAAAGCCCGCAAGCACGTCGAGAAGGTGCTGCACCAGGAAGAAGAGCGTTTTGCCGAGACGCTCGACCAGGGGATGCGCCTGCTGGATTCCGCCATCGCCGGGCTCGAGGGCGAGGTCATCCCCGGCGAGACGGCGTTCCGGCTTTACGACACCTACGGTTTCCCGGTGGATCTCACCGCCGATGTGGCGCGCGAGCGCGGCCTGAGCGTCGACCAGGCGGGCTTCGAAAAAGCCATGGACGCGCAGCGTGAACGTGCCCGCGCCTCGAGCCGCTTCGACGCGGATTACGGGCCGAAGTCCGACCTTGGGCTGGAATCGAGTTTCGTCGGTTACGACGCCCTGATCAGCTCGGGCGTGGTGCTGGCTCTGTTCAAGGAAGGCGTCGGCCAGGTGGACGCGCTGGGCGAAGGCGACGAGGGCGTGATCGTGCTCGACGAGACGCCGTTCTACGCCGAGTCCGGCGGCCAGGTCGGTGACGTCGGCGTCATTCGCGCCGGCGCCGGCGAGTTCGAGGTCAAGGACACGCGCAAGTGGGGCAAGGCCCATGCCCATCACGGCGTCATGCGCCGCGGGCGCGTGGAGGGCGGAGAATCGGTGCGCGCCGAGGTGGATCGGGCCACGCGCCAGGCCACGGTGCTGAATCATTCCGCCACGCACCTGCTGCATGCCGCGCTGCGCAAGGTGCTCGGCGAGCACGTGCAGCAGAAGGGCTCGCTGGTTGCGCCGGACCGGCTGCGTTTCGACTTCTCGCATTACGAGCCGGTGAGTCGCGCGCAGCTGGCGCAGATCGAGGCGCTGGTGAATGCCGAGATTCGCGCCAACGCCAAGGCCGAGATCAATGTGCTGCCCTACGAGGAAGCCGTGGCCGGGGGCGCGCTGGCGCTGTTCGGCGAGAAGTACGACGACCGCGTGCGCGTGCTGCGGCTCGGCGACTTCTCCATGGAGCTGTGCGGCGGCACGCATGTGCGCCGCGCCGGTGATATCGGGCTGTTCAAGATCGTGGCCGAAGGCGGCATCGCCTCGGGCGTGCGGCGCATCGAGGCCGTGACGGGGCGCGGCGCGCTGGACTGGATCGGGCGCCACGAGGAAACGCTGCAGCACGTGGCGAGCCTGCTGAAGGGCGGCTGGGATGAGGCCGGGGAGAAGGTGCGCCAGTTGCTGGAGCGCTCCCGGCACCTGGAGAAAGAGGTCAAGCAGCTGCAGACCAGGCTGGCCACCGGTGGCGGCGGCGAAGACCCGCTGGCACAGGCCGAGACGGTCGGCAATGCGCGTGTCTACGTGGCGCGGCTCGACGGCAGTGATCCCAAGGTGCTGCGCGACGCCGTGGATCGCTTCAAGCAGAAGCTCGGCACCGGCGTGGTGCTGCTTGGCGCCGCGGACGGTGACAAGGTGCGGCTGGTCGCCGGCGTGACGAAGGACCTGGCGGAGCGCATCAGTGCGGTGGACCTGGTGAATGCCGCGGCCGGCCTGGTGGGCGGCAAGGGCGGCGGTCGGCCCGACCTGGCGCAGGCCGGCGGCGCCGATGCGGCGCGGCTGGACGAGGCGCTGGCGCAGGCCCGCAGCTTCGCCCGCGAGCGCCTGCAGTAACGGCTCGGGACCCGGACAGGAACGGTATCGCCGTGGCGCGCTACATCATGAAGTTTGGCGGCAGCTCTGTCGCCACGGTAGATCACATCCGCGCCGCGGCGACGGTCATCGCGCGCAAGCGTCGCGAGGGCCACGAGGTGGCGGTGGTGCTGTCGGCCATGGGCGACACCACGGACGAGTTGCTGGCCCGGGCAATGGCGATCTCCGGCCGCCCCAATCCGCGCGAACTGGACATGTTGCTGTCGTCGGGCGAGCAGGTGTCGGTGGCGCTCATGGCCATGGCGCTCAGGGAGCTCGGTTTCCCGGCGCGTTCCTGGCTTGGCCACCAGGTGCGCATCCTCACCGACTCGGTGCACGCCAAGGCGCGCATCGAGAAAGTCGAGACCGAGCGCCTCGAAGCCGAGCTCAAGGCGGGCATCATCCCCGTGGTGGCCGGCTTCCAGGGCATCGACAGCCTCGGCGAAGTGACCACCCTGGGACGCGGCGGCTCGGACACCACCGGCGTGGCGCTTGCCGCTGCCCTGAAGGCCGACGAATGCCTGATCCTCACCGACGTGGACGGCGTCTACACCACCGACCCGCGCATGGTGCCGCAGGCGCGTCGCCTGGCGCGCGTCACCTTCGAGGAAATGCTCGAGCTGGCGAGCCTGGGATCGCGCGTGCTGCAGATCCGCTCGGTGCAGTTCGCCGGCAAGTACAACGTGCCCGTGCGCGTGCTGCATAACAGCGGCGAGGGCGAGGGCACCCTGATCAGTTACGAGGAGCCAGACGTGGAAGCACCCGTCGTATCCGGCATTGCGTTTTCGCGCAACGAGGCCCAGGTCACCATCACCGGCGTGCCCGACCGGCCCGGCAACGGCTATGCCGTTCTGAGGAGCGTGTCCGAGTCCCACATCGTGGTCGATATGATCGTCATGAACGCGCCGCGGGCCGGGATCGTCGATTTCAGCTTCAGTGTGCCGCGCGAGGAGTACGAGCAGGCCATGGAACTGGCGCGCGCGGCCGCGGTCGAAATCGGTGCCGGCGACGTCCTCGGCAGCGCCAACGTGGCGAAAATTTCCGTCGTCGGGGTGGGCATGCGCAGCCATGCCGGCGTCGCCACCACCATGTTCGAGGTGCTGGCGCGGGAAGGCATCAATGTGCGCATGGTCTCGACCTCCGAGATCAAGATCTCGGTGCTGATCGAGGAAAAGTACCTCGAGCTGGCCGTGCGCAGCCTGCACGAGGCCTTCGGGCTGGACCAGGCGCCCGGCACCACAGAAACCGCCAAATAGCCTGGCAGTTTCTGCCAGCCCTGCCTCATTTGGGAAAAATCGCCTGTTTTTCAGGGGTTAACTTGAAGCCGGCTGGCGACTTTGTCCGAATTGACTACTATTAGCGACTGTCTCTCTACCTTCCGCGCGCCGAGAAATAAAATAAATGTTGATTTTGACCAGACGCGTTGGCGAGACGGTGGTCATCGGAGACGATGTCCAGGTGACCGTGCTCGGCGTCAAGGGCAACCAGGTCCGCCTGGGTGTCACGGCGCCGCGTGACGTGTCCGTGCACCGGCTCGAGATCTACGACCGCATCCGCAAGGAGCAGGAACCGGGCGGCGAGTCCGGTGCCGAGCCTGGCGGGACGCCCGACGAGCCCTGATCCGGCCCGTCGCCCTTTACCTGTTCAACCCCCACCGGTATCATGCTTCGCCTTTCGGCGGGAGCGCGGCTCCGGCCGGACCGCTGGAGAGGTGGCTGAGTGGTCGAAAGCGCTCCCCTGCTAAGGGAGTAAGGGGCTTAAACCCCCTTCGAGGGTTCGAATCCCTCCCTCTCCGCCACAGATTAGAGGTGAGGTTTCGCGGGATTCGAACCCTCGAAACAAGAAATGACCGGGTTCGACCCGGAGCCGGCGGAGCCGGCGCAGGGAACGAGCCGCCGCAGGCGGCCGGTAATCCCTCCCTCTCCGCCACGATATAGTTTTCAAATAGACGCGCCCGTAGCTCAGTTGGATAGAGTGTCTGGCTACGAACCAGAAGGTCGGGAGTTCGAATCTCTCCGGGCGCGCCAGTCAAATGAAAAAGGGTCCCAACGGGGCCCTTTTTTGTTTGACCGAGGTTTTGGGAGAGAGTCGAACTCCCGACGAGCAATAGCGAGTTCGATCGCGAGGCCGGCGTGCCGGCCGAGCAGGCGAGCTTTCTCGGGCGCCTGCTATTCCTTTGGTTTCGCGATCCGGAGATCGGCGCCGCCGGTGTCACACGCCGACCTGGTGATTCGCGCCGGCTTCGTGACCGTCACTGTCGAATGGGCAGGGCCAGTTCCGTCATCCACGTGTCCAGTGCCGGCCGTGGATTCAGATTCTCGTCGTAGAGCCCGGTGTCGCGCCAGATTCGTGCGACCGGGTCCTCTAGCAGGGCGCCGTTCCAGAGCGCGTCGTAATCGGTGAGAAAGAACCAGACGATGAACCGCGCATCCAGTGATTCCGCTTCGTCTAACAGCCGCTGCAGGTAGGCATCCTGGCTCGCGGCGTCGCTTGCGATATCCACGCCGAAGTCGGGAATCGTCACCGTCTCCGCCGGCCAGCCAGTCTCGACGATTGCGACCGGCTTGCCGCCGGCCACCGTCGAGATCTGCGACAGCCAGTCCGAAGGCAGATTCCCCGGATCGCCGCGGCCGGCATGACTAAAGAAGATGTAGGGGTAGACGCTGATGCCGACGACGTCGATGTACTGGATCAGCCGCGGCAGTTCTGCGCGCAGCGTCGCCGCCTCGGCTGAGCTTGGCGACTTGAGCGCCACGCTAATCATCAGCTGCACATCCGGAAACCGTGCCTTCAGTTCGCTTGAAACGGCGGCGGTCAGTGCGACCAGGCCCTCGTAGGCGGCGATGTCGTTGAGTGCGAGCTCGCTGACCTCGATGCCGAGGTTGAAGAAATCGGGGTCGAAGCGTTGTACGAGGTCGGCCGCGTAGTTCGTGTACGCAGCGATCACGTCCGGGTCATCGAAAGTCTTTGTATCCCACGGTGCCGGCAACGGCTGGTTCGCGGCGGTCCCCCAGTAGTCCGCGAGACCGTCACGCGCGCCGTTGAGTGGGCTGAGTCCCAGGTATGTGCGCTGGCCCGGCGGCGTGTTGTTCAGCCGCGTCGCGAGCTCGGCCTCGAGTTCGGCCGAATACACGGTTCCGTTTAATGCCTCATTCCATGGAATGCCAGCGTCGAGATGGTGTGCGATGAAGTCGCCCCGGGACGCCGCTTCCGAGTATACGAAGTTTACGGCTGCGGGCGTCGCATCGTAGGGCCACGGTGTGAACCCGAGCTCGAAGCTGCGCGTCTGCTGCTGAACCGGCGGCGGTGTGCCGCCCGATGACGAACCGCCGCAGCCTTGCAATGTTGCCAGCGCCAGCAGCACGAATAGGACTGCGAATACAAGTCGACTCATGATCTCCGACTATACGGAAATGGGCGCAAGCATGCTCGTGCGATTCTTCACGATATCGCTTTACCTTGACTGCTGTAAGGCTCGGCCGCGCGGGCCTCGGCCACGACCTCGATGCGGTCGCGCTCGAGAGTACCGACCGCAGGGAGTCCATCCCCGTTACTGCTGCAGCCGAACAGTGCGGGGAGCAACGCAGTCAAAAGACCGGCCGCGCCGAGTCGGATCAAGGTAAGTCGCCTCGGTTTCGCGCAGAGGCCCATGGCATGAATTATAATCCCTCGACCCGCAGGGAGTTGCGCATCCGCGCCTGGCGCGCCTCGAGTTGCGTCACGATCGCCTGGAACTCCGGGTTATCCCGGAAGGGTTCGTACCAGGGAGAAACCTTGAGATTAACGCTGTCGGTGAGGCCGATTTCCATCGCGCGCCTGAGCCTGCTCAGCATCATCTCCGGCTCACCCTGCATGGCGTGCAGCGCAGCCACGAACTCTTCATAGCCCCAGTTTACGACGCCGGCCGAACCGGCTTGCTCGGTCATGCGGAGCATTTCTGCGAGCAGCTGCTCGAAGGTCTTCTGGTCGCCGAGTTGCCGCGCGGACCAGGCTACTGCCATGGCATGTGACAGGTTGGTCAGGTCGAGACGCTCTTCCGCACCAGAAAGAAAAGGCTCGACTATGGGTTGGCAGAGCTCCAGCACTTCTGCGTGCCGGCCGACCGTGAGGTAGGCCTGACAAAGTTCGCTCAAACGGCCCTCGTCGGGATAACGCGAGTAGACGGCTTCCATCTCGGCCACGAGCCGCGCGTGGTCCTGCGGGTGCATGAACCACTGGCCCCAGTACTCGAGGTTCGGGTTCAGGGCGCGCGCCTTTTCGAACCACTCCGATGCGGTTTCCTGGTCGTCCAGGTAGAGGAAGGCGGTCGCGATGCGGACGTACGGCTGCGGCGAGTCGGGCGACCGCTCGATCTGTGCCAGCGAGGCGCGGACACTGTCGTCATGTCTGCCGAACTGGACGTGCAGGTCGGCGAGGTTGGCATACGGCCGGGGCGCATCAGGTTCCAGGGCCACACCGCGCCGGTAGATCTCCAGCGCGGCCTGGTAGTCGCCGAAGATCGCCAGCCTCGATGCATACCGACCCAGCACGTAGATGTTCCTCGGATCCAGCGCATAGGCCTTTTCCATCAGCGCCTTCGCCTCGTCCCAGCGCGACAGGTCGGGTTGAATGAGGTCACTGAGCCAGACGAACACGAGGGCATCGCTGGGATCGAGCTCGATCGCCCGGCGATAGGCCGCTTCCGCGCCCTCGGCGTTATCACTGTTCTGGAACAGCAATCCGCGGGCGGCATGGGCGGAGGCCAGGCCAGGGTCCAGCGCCAGCGCCTGATCGATCTCCTGCTCGACCAGCAGGCGGATCTCCTTGAGCGTCTTGTCGCCGTAAATGTTCGCAAACAGGTAGGCGGTCGCCAGGCCCGCATGGGCGGGTGCATAGGCCGGGTCGGCTGCGATAGCGGCTTTGAACTCGTCGATGGACGCCTCGATCGATTCCTTTGAGCGGACCTGCCAGAGTTGGTCACCGCGCACGAAGTGCTCGTAGGCCTCGACGCTGGTGCGGTCAGAGGCCAGGGCGGCATCCTCCAGCTCCTCTTCGTCGGGCTTCAGGGCCGCCACCACGGCGTTCGCGATCTCGTCCTGCACGGCGAAGATATCGCCCGTGGGCCGGTCGAAAGTCTTGGACCAAAGGTGGCTCTGGTCGGAGACCCGGATGAGCTGGGCGATGATGCGCAGCGTGTCGCCCGACCTTTGCACGGAGCCTTCCAGCACAGCGCCGACGCCCAGCTCCCGGCCGATCTCTGCGATGTCCGCGCCGGTGCCACGGAACGAGAAAGACGAAGTGCGCGCGCTCACGCGCAGCCCCTGCACCTGGGCCAGCATGTGCAGCAGCGTATCGGCGAGTCCTTCGGCGAGGTGCTGCTGGTCGCTGTCTGGGCTGAAGTCCTCGAAGGGCAGGACGGCAATAGAGTCGATAGTGGTTGCGTCGCTGACGGGCGAGACCTGCGCTGCCGGCGTGGTTGCGTTGTCCGGCGTGCGGGCGTGGTCGACGATAAAGAGCACGAGCACGGCGCCCAGGAGGGCGATCACCGCGATGTTCAGCCGCTTCGCCGTATGCGCCGTGACCGACTCCTCGGGCGCCACCTGGGATTCGCGCTTGAGCCCCTCCGGCGTGAGTTCGAAGACCCAGCTGAAGATCACCGTGGGCACGAAGCCCAGTGCGAGCGCGACGAGAAACATCTTCAGCACCCACTCCGGGGCGCCGAAGGCATCGCTGGCAAGTTCCATGACCTGCAGCAGGACCCAGGCTGCCACCATATATGTGATGGCGACCCGGATGACGTTCCGGCGCTGCAGTTCGGCGAACAGGCTCATGGCATCCCCTGTATGAGCGGGGTTTATATGCTGCGCGATACTACCATTACCGGAATTGATTCATGGAAGGGGCTGCGGTTCCCGCGGCGAAATTCCCGCTCCGAGAGGCAGGGCGCGCAAGGGTGAGACACCGGCAGCCAGGACCTCTTGCGGCTCGAGTCACTCCGGAGGATAATTCGTCACGTCACGAATTAACGAAGTGAAAGTCCGCCAATGCAACATATCACCGCCGTTGCCCGTGCACTCGACAACGAAAGTCGCTTGCGCGTCCTCATGAGCCTGCAGCAAGGCGAGCTGTGCCTGTGCCAGCTCATTGAGCTGCTGGGCCTGGCGCCGTCAACGGTTTCCAAGCACGTAGAGTTGTTGCGCGTCGCGGGCCTGGTCGATCGTCGCAAGGAGGGGCGCTGGCACTACTACCGCCTCGCCGGGCGCGGCGCTTCCCCGGTCGTGCGCGAGTCGCTGCGCTGGGTTGCGCGCTCGCTGGCAGACGACGAACAGGTGCTTGCTGACGCCGCCCGGCTGGCCGGTGTGCGCGCCACGCCTCCCGAGGAATGGACGACATGCTACACACGAAACTGAAACTTCTTTTTCTGTGCACGGGGAACTCCTGCCGCAGCCAGATGGCCGAGGGTTGGGCGCGGCATCTCAAGGGAAGTGAGATCGAGGCCTGGTCTGCCGGGATCGAGAAGCACGGCCTGAACCCGAATGCGGTGCAGGTGATGGCCGAGGCCGGCGTGGATATCTCGGGCCACTGCAGCAAGACGCTGGACGAACTCCACGGCGTGTCCTTCGACGTGGTGGTGACCGTGTGCGGGCATGCGCACGAGACCTGCCCGGTCTTTCCGGGCGGCGCCCGCGTGATCCACGTCGGCTTCGATGATCCGCCGCGGCTGGCGCGGGGCGAGAGCGATCCGGACCAGGCGCTGGCGCACTACCGGCGCGTGCGCGATGAAATCCGCGCTTTCGTGGAGACACTGCCGGCGGCGCTGGCCTGAGGGCAGCGCGGGGGGCATCGGGTACTCATGGAACAGGCACTCAGCAAGAAGCTCTCCTTCCTCGACCGCTACCTGACGGTGTGGATCTTTGTCGCCATGGGCCTGGGCGTGGTCTTCGGCTACCTGTTCCCGAGGGGGGTTGCGCGCTTCAACGCGGCGCTCACGGTGGGAGAACAGACCAACCTGCTCATCGCGGTCGGCTTGATCCTGATGATGTATCCGCCGCTGGCAAAGGTGAAGTACGAGCTGTTGCCGAAGGTGTTCTCGGACTGGAGAGTGATCGGCCTGTCGCTGGTGCAGAACTGGCTCGTCGGACCGGTGCTGATGTTCCTGCTCGCCGTCGTGTTCTTCGGCTTCATTGCGCCGGCTATGCTCGGCCCCGACGACCGCTGGGGCCTGTACATGGTCGGCCTGATCCTGGTGGGTATCGCGCGCTGCATCGCCATGGTGCTGGTGTGGAACCTGTTGGCCAGGGGCAGCTCCGAATACGCCGCCGGCCTGGTGGCGCTCAACAGCATTTTCCAGATCCTCACCTTCGGCTTTTACGCCTGGGTGTTCATCACCGTGTTGCCGCCGCTGTTCGGGCTGGAAGGCATGGCCGTCGAGGTGAGCATCGGCGAGATCTTCAAGCAGCGTGATGATCTACCTCGGCATCCCGTTCGCTGCCGGCATCCTGAGCCGTGTGATCCTGGTGCCACTGAAAGGTCACGAGTGGTACGACACCGTCTTCATCCCGCGCATCTCGCCCATCACCCTCGCCGCGCTGCTGTTCACCATCGTGGTGATGTTTTCCATGCAGGGCGAGCGGATCATCAACCAGCCGCTCGACGTGTTGTGGATCGCCATTCCGCTGAGCGCCTACTTCGCCATCATGTTCCTGGTGAGCTTCTTCATGGCGTGGAAGATCGGCGCCGACTACGCACGCTCGGCGACGCTGGCCTTCACCGCCTCGGGCAACAATTTCGAGCTGGCGATCGCCGTGGCCATCGGTCTCTTTGGCATCACGTCGCCGATCGCGTTTGCCACGGTGGTCGGACCGCTGGTGGAAGTGCCGGTGCTCATTGGCCTGGTGCACGTCAGCCTTTACTTCCGCCGCCGTTTCTTCCCGGCGGAGGCGCCATAGCTCGGCGCGACTTCTCGGCTGCCGCTTCAGCGGCCCTCGAAACCCTCGATAAACGCCCGGATGCGCGCCGCGTTGGCGCCCACGTCGCTGCGTCCGACGCGCGACTTGGAGCGGATGTCGATGCGGCTGCCCGCGGCGGTCGGCCGGACGCGCATGACCACGTCGTCCTTGAAGCCGAACCAGAACGTGGTGTCGGTCGCCTCGATGCGGCCTTCCTGGGGCACCGTAACGACGATCTCCCAGCCGAGGTCGCGAGCCACCTGCTCGGCGCGGTCGAAGGCCTCGGCAGCGCCCAGCTCCGTCAGGATGGGCTGCACCTCGGGGTAGGCCTCGCGCTGCTGTTGCGCCACTTCCGCGCCGGGATACTCCGGCGGATTGGCGGCGTCCGCACGCAGCGGCAGCACGGCGACGAACACCGGCGGGTCCTCGGTGTCGGTCGTGATGTCGTGGATGAAGGGCAGCGAGCGCACGGTCTGCAGGCCGTTCCACGGCACCCAGGCCGTGGCTGCGCCGATGACCAGCGCCACCGCGAGCGGCGTGGCGCCGGCACGCCGCGTACGCGGGACGACAAGGAACACCAGCGCGAGCACCGCGGCTGCGGCGCCGGCGAAGAAGGCCCCGCGCATGAGCAGGAAGCCGGTGCCGTATTCCCACAGGCCGAAGCGCGTGCCCGGGCCCGCGGCCAGGAGCATCAACACGGCGATCAAGGCAACGAGCAAAGGAAGGCGAGAGATCTTCATGGGGCGCACCGGTGGACTGGCAAGTGCGCCAATCATAACGGCAATCGGCGACGCGCTGTCGGCGTAGAGGAAACCGTTACTGCTTGAACAGCCCGATCTGCGCGACCTCGATGTCCGCCTCGAAGGCTTCGCCGTAGGCCACGACGGCGAGCGACTTCAGGCCGCGGACGTCGATCCGGCCGGACGCGCCCTTGCTCTCGAAGGCGGTGAAGGGGAGGAACTGGTCCTGCCACTGGGTGCGCACGTTCACGGGTGCGCGAAAGTAGGACCAGGGCATCCAGTTCTGTCGCGTGCGCAGGTGAATGTAGTAAGGACCCGGGCTGCCGCGCGCAGTGACCGCGATGCCGTCCCAGTCACTGGCGTCGACAGCGCCGCCACCGGCGTCCAGCGGCAGGCGGGCCTGGATGAAACCGCCGCGATTCTCCAGCCGCACTGTGCCGCGCATGCGCAGCACGCGTCCTTCCGGCAGCTCGACGACCTCCAGGCGCATGTCCGACACACCGCCCATGACGCGATCGGTGAACCCTTCCCAGCGCGTGCCGATGGCAGAGACGCCATCGGCACGGCTGAAGTCGTCGAGGAGCAGGGAATCTTTCATGCGGCCGATTCTGCCAACTTCATGGCGGCCCAGGCCAGGGCGGCCCAGCCGACGATGAAGGCGACGCCCCCGATCGGCGTGATCGCGCCGAGTGCGCGGATGCCGGTGAAGGCCATGGCGTAAAGGGAACCGGAGAACAGCAGGATGCCGGCGACGAAGGCCCAGCCCGCAATGTGGACTGCGCTCGCCTCCACCTGCGTGCCGAGCCAGGCGACCGCCAGCAGGGCGAGGGCGTGGTACATCTGGTAGCGCGCGCCGGTCTCGAACACCTCCAGCATGCGCGCATCGAGCTGCGCCCGCAGTGCATGGGCGCCGAACGCGCCGGCGGCCACGCTGAGGCCGCCGAACAGTGCGCCAAGGATCGCGAATAGTTTCATGCCCGGATTATGCCGCATCCGTCACATTTTCCGCACACGGACCGGCCCCGCTCCGGATTCTTAAGCCTGGTTTAAGGATGCGCGTCTAGCCTTGCGCCAACTGGTTTCATTCGGAGCACACATGGCCGCCTCAGCAAATCTACTGCATCGTCGCGCTGCTGCCCTCGCCATGCGCCACACCGTGGTCGGGACGCCGGGCCGCGACGCCGCCGAGGAATTCATCGC
Source organism: uncultured Gammaproteobacteria bacterium (assembly GCA_963709275.1). Lineage (GTDB taxonomy): Bacteria > Pseudomonadota > Gammaproteobacteria > Steroidobacterales > XN24 > XN24. The sequence continues at coordinate 511,260 of CAVPVZ010000006.1, read as the reverse complement.
GGCGACCTTTCGCGACTGGTATGGCGCGACGATTTCCAGCTTCGCGCCCAACCTGATGGTGCTGGAGCGCGACCGGTCCATTTATGCCGCGGCCGGCTGGCGTTGTGCCGGCGACGAGCCGCTCTTCCTCGAGACCTACCTGGACGACCCGGTCGAGGACCTGCTGGCGCATATCACGGGCCAGGAGGTGGCGCGACAGGGGATCGTCGAGGTCGGGCACCTGTCTTCGGCGCGCCGCGGCGGCAGCGTGGACGTGATCTCCGGCCTGAGCCGGCACCTGGCGCGCCTCGGCTTCGAGTGGGTGGTATTCACGGCGACTGCCGAGCTCATCTCCATATTCAGCCGCCTGTCATTGCCGCTGCTCGCGCTGGCGCCCGCTGATCCGGCGCGGCTGGGCGATGCCGCGGGTGACTGGGGCACTTACTACGACACCCGGCCCGTGGTCGTCGCGGGCCCGATCCGGCTCGCGCTGCAGAGGTCGAAGAACCTTGGCTGAGACCGCGGTGCTGCAGGCCCTGCAGGCCAGGCCGCCGGAATCGCTCGTCCTCATCGGGAGTGACCGGTCGTGGACCGCTGCGGAAGTCATTGCCGAGGCCCGCATGCTGGCCGAGCGCCTGCCGCCCGGCCGCGTGGTGGGCGTGCTGGCCGACAACGGCCCGGCCTGGGTTGTGGCCGACCTTGCCTGCCAGCTGGCCGATGCGGTGCACCTGCCGTTGCCGGAGTTTTTCAGCGACGAACAACTGCGCCACGCGCTGCAGCAGTCGGGCACGGACACCGTCATCACCGATCGTCCCGAGCGCATCGGCGCCCTCGACCTCGGTTTCAGCCTGGTGGGGCGGTGGCAGGGGCTGCAATGGTTGCGCCGGGTCGCGGACGCCGTGACCCTGCCCGCCGGGACGGCCAAGATCTCTTTCACTTCCGGCAGCACCGGCACGCCGAAGGGTGTCTGCCTGGGCCTGGACGGCTTGCACGATACGGCACGGGCGCTGTGCGACCGGCTGGGCGGCCTGCCGCTGGAGCGCCACCTCGCCGTGCTGCCGCTGGCCCTGCTGCTGGAGAACGTTGCCGGCGTCTATGCGCCGATCCTGCGCGGTATGCAGGTGCACCTGCCGCCGCAGGCGGAGGTGGGCTGGCTGGGCATGGCGGGTTTCGACCCGGGCCGCCTGGCCGCTGCCGTGGACGCGCAGCGGGCCGACAGCGTCACGCTCGTGCCAGAGCTGCTGAAAGCATGGGTCATGTTCCTCGGCGCTGCAGGTCCCGCACATCACCAGCCGGCTTTCGTGGCCGTGGGTGGCGCGCGCGTGGCGCCGGAGTTGCTCGCATCCGCGCGCACGGCCGGCGTTCCCGCCTACCAGGGCTATGGGCTGACCGAGGCGGGCTCCGTGGTGGCGCTGAACATTCCGGGCGACGAGGGCGAGGGCGTAGGCCGCCCGCTGCCGCACGCGGAATGCAAGATCGAGGCCGGCGAGCTGCACGTGAGGACGCGCGGGTTTCTCGGTTACGTCGGTGCCGGCGCGCAGCAGGGCGCCTGGTTCCCCACCGGGGACCTCGCCGTGTTCGATGACCACGGTCACCTGCAGCTCGCCGGGCGCAGCAAGAACCTGCTCATCACGTCCTACGGTCGCAACGTCTCGCCGGAGTGGATCGAGTCGGCGCTGCTGGCGGAGCCGGCAATCCTCCAGGCCGTGGTCTGCGGTGATGGCGAGGCCGCGCTGGCCGCCATTGTCGTGCCCCGCCCGGGGACCGGCCCCGGGGCAGTGGAGGACGCACTGGCACGCGTGAACCGGGCGCTGCCGGACTACGCGCGCATCGGCCGCGCGGTGCTGAGCGAGCCGTTCCTTCCCGCCAACGGCCTGGCCACCGGCAACGGCCGCCCGCGGCGGGCACACATTCTTGCCAGGCATTCAGCTGCCCTGGCGGCAACGCATCATGACAATGAGGGATCGCAACATGTCGTTTTATGAGGAGCTCAAGTCCTCGACCGAGGAGGCGCGTGCCTACCTCCTGTCGGCGCCGGTCATTGCCGACTGCCTGCAGGGCCAGGTGTCGCACGAGGATTACCTGGCCTTCCTCGGGCAGGCCTATCACCACGTGCGACATACCACGCCGCTGCTGATGTCCCTGGGCGGCCGCCTGCCGGAGCGCCTCGGCTGGCTGCGCCCCGCTGTGGCGGAATACATCGAGGAAGAGATCGGGCACGACGAATGGATCCTGAACGACATCGCGGCTGCCGGCGGCGATGCGGAGGCGGTGCGCCACAGCCGGCCCGACCTGCCGGCCGAGCTGATGGTGGCTTACGCCTATGACCTGATCCAGCGTGGCAATCCGGCCGCATTTTTCGGCATGGTGTTCGTGCTGGAGGGCACCAGCGCCGACTTCGCGCTGGCCGCCGCCGAACAGATCCAGCAGGCGCTCGGCCTGCCCAACAAGGCCTTCTCCTACCTGCGTTCCCACGGCACCCTCGACCAGGAACACACGCAGCACCTGGCCGCGCTGCTGGAACAGATGCAGCCGGAGGACCAGGCCGACGTGGTGCGCGCTGCACGCGTGTTCTTCCATCTTTACGGCAACGTTTTCCGTGCCCTCCCCGGCCAGGAGGCGGCATGCAACTGAAAGGCGCACGCATCGTGCTCACCGGCGCGACCGGCGGCCTCGGCCAGGCGCTGGTGCAGCGCCTCGCGGACAAGGGTGCGGTCCTCCTGCTCAGCGGCCGCAACCTGGCGCGCCTCGAGGCGGTCGCCGCACAGGCCGGGGCCGGGCACCGCTGCGTGCAGGCCGACATCAGCACGCCGGGGGGAGTTGCCGCCGTGGCCGAAGCGGCACGCGACTTCGGCGCGAATATCCTGGTCAACAACGCGGGGATCGGCGGTTTCGGCCTGCTGCAGGACCAGGGCGAGGCCGGCGTGGAACAGATTCTCGCCACCAACCTGGCGGCCCCGATACAGCTCACCCGCGCCATGCTGCCGGGCCTGCTGGCGCAATCGGAGAGCGCGGTGGTGAACATCGGTTCCGCCTTCGGCAGCATTCCCTTCGCGGGGTTCACGGCCTACTCGGCGGCGAAGGCCGGCCTGCACAGCTTTTCCGAGGCCCTGCGCCGGGAGCTCGCCGACACGGGGGTCCATGTGCTGCACGTGTCACCGCGCGCGATCGACACGCCGCTGAATTCGCCTGCCGTGGTGGCGCTGAACGCGCACCTCCACAACGCCAGCGACAGCGCCGACCGCGTCGCCGCCGAGGTGGTCCGCCTGCTGGAAAAGGACGCGCGCAGCGCTGTGCTCGGCTGGCCGGAGCGCTTTTTCGCCTGGCTCAACGGCGTGGCGCCGCGACTGGTGGATCGCGGCCTGCGCAGCAAGCTGCCGACCATCAAGCGCCATGCGGCGCCGGCGACGGGTTCCGTCGCGCACTCGATCAACGAACACTGAGGAGAGAAGACGATGCGCAAGATGATGCTTTTGGCGCTGCTCGGGATCCTGGCGTGGTCCCAGGCCGTGGCGTCGCCCGATGAAGAGCTGGTACGGCCGCTGCAACAGCGCTGGGCCGAGATCAAGTACACGTTGCCCGAGGACAAGCAGGCGGAGCAGTACCACGCGCTGGCAGAGAGCGCGCACCAGCTCAGCACAGCCAACCCGAACAATGCGGCTGCCCTGATCTGGGAGGGCATCATCCTTTCCAGCGAGGCGGGCGCCAGCGGCGGCCTGGGCGCGCTGTCCAAGGCGAAGGAAGCCCGCCGCCTGCTCGAGGAGAGCCTGAAGCTGGACGAGACGGCGCTGCACGGTTCCGCCTACACCAGCCTGGGGACGCTTTACGCGAAAGTTCCGCGCTGGCCGATCGGGTTCGGCAGTCGCGAGCGCGCGGAGGAAATGTTCCAGAAGGCGCTGGCCATCAACCCCGACGGGATTGATCCAAACTTTTTTTACGGCGAGTATCTGCTGGACCGAAAGCAGCTGACGGAGGCGCGCCGGTATCTGGAAACGGCGCTGCAAGCGCCGCCCCGCGATGGCCGGGCTCTCGCCGACGAAGGTCGCCGGCGTGAAGTCCAGGTCCTGCTGAGCCAGGTCGGAGCCGCAAGCAATTAATTGAAGATCCTGCTGGTCGAGGATGATGAGCTGCTCGGAGACGGCATCCGGGCGGGGCTGATGCTGGCGTCGTTCGCCGTGGACTGGGTGCGGCGCGGTGACCTCGCCGTGGCGGCACTGGCGGACCACAGCTATGACGCCTGTGTGCTTGACCTCGGGTTGCCGGGCAAGGACGGAATCGCCGTGCTGCAGCAGTTGCGGCGCAGTGGCAACGCCGTGCCGGTGCTGGTGCTGACGGCGCGCGGCAGCCGCGACGACAAGATCGGCGGCCTCGACAGCGGCGCCGATGACTACATGACCAAGCCCTTCGATCTCGAGGAGCTCCTGGCCCGCCTGCGGGCCCTGCTCAGGCGCTCGGCCGGCATCGCCTCCCCGGTGATCCGGCACGGCGATATCGAACTCGACCCTGTCAGCCGCAAGGTCAGTCGCGCCGGCGCGGAAGTGCAATTGTCCGGACGCGAATACGCCGTGCTGCTCGACTTCCTCACGCACCCGCAGCACCTGCGCAGCCGCAACCAGCTCGAGGACAGCCTGTACGCCTGGGGCGAGGGCGCCGGCAGCAATACGGTCGAGGTGTACATACACCACCTGAGGAAGAAACTCGGCGCCGGCATCATCGTGACGCAACGCGGTCGCGGCTATCGCCTCGGCGAGCCCGCAGCATGAAACTCGAAGCGCGCGCCGCACGCGCGCCGTCGCTGCGCCGGCGACTCATGGCGGCGGTATACATCAGCGTGCTGCTGCTGTGGGCCGTCACCGGCTGGCTCAGCTATACCCGGGCGCAGTACGAGGCCGAGGAGCTGATGGACGGGCACCTCGCGCAGACGGCTCACCTGCTGCTGGCCATCGTTACGGACAACGATGCGCAGATCCAGGACCTGGCGGCACGCCTCGGCAACGTGCCCTACTCTGAAAACATTTACGAACCCGAGCTCGAGTTCCAGTTCGGCCTGGCCGACGGCACGATCGTGGCGCGGTCGCGTAATGCGCCGCAGTTGCCGATCCGCGGCGTGCGTGGCTACAGCGACATCCTGCGCGGTGACGAAGCGTGGCGCCTGCTGAACGTGAGCTCGGATGACGGCCGCTACCGCGTGCAGGTGTCCCAGGCGATAGGCCTGCGCGACCGCGCCGCGCTGGAGGTCGCCGGCCAGGTGGTGTTGCCGCTGGCGTTGTTGTTGCCCGCCTTGCTGCTGTTCATCTATGTGTCCATCCGGCGCGGGTTGCGCCCGCTGGACAACCTCGCCCGGGCGGTATCCGCGCGCACCCCGGACAACCTCGAGCCGCTGGTCGACGTCACGGTGCCCGGCGAAGTCCAGCCGCTGGTGGCCGAGTTGAACATGCTGTTCGACCGGGTCGCCCAGGTGCTCGAGCTCGAGCGCCGCTTCACGGCTGACGCCGCGCATGAACTGCGCACCCCGCTGGCCGCGCTCAAGGTGCAGGCGCAGGTGGCCCTGCTGAGCAGCCAGGCGCCGATGCGGCAAAAAGCGTTGCACCAGATCCTCGGCGGCGTCGACCGGGCCGGCCGGCTGGTGGAGCAGCTGCTGCGCCTGGCGCGTCTCGATCCGCAGCAGCAGCTCGAGCAGACGCAGGCGGTCGCGCTGGCGCCGCTCATCCGCGAGACCGTGGGCGTGGCGGAGACGGGCCGCGCAGCGCCGGCAGGCGCAGTGCAGATCGACCTGCCCGACGGCCCGTGCTCGGTGCAGGGCGATGCCGAGCTGCTCGGCATGGCCGTGCGCAACCTGGTCGACAATGCGCTGCGTTACGCGGGCGCGGAGGGTGGCGTCCGGGTGGTTGTCGAGCGCAGCGACAGTGGTTTCGATGTGTGGGTGCTGGATAACGGTCCCGGCGTGGTGGAGACCGAGCTGACCATGCTGGGGCAACGGTTTTTCCGCGGCCGCAACCACCTCGAAGAAGGCAGCGGCCTCGGGCTCGCCCTGGTGCAACGCGTCGCCGAACTGCACGGCGCGCGGCTGCGCTGCGCCAACCGGGCGTCGGGCGGCTTCAAGGCCGGTATAGTCGGCCTCGCATCATGAAGAACCCAGTATCACCGTCCCGCTTCGACGAGTTCCTGTTCGATCCCGCCGACGGGCGGCTGGAGCATGTCCCGTCCGGCCAGGCCGTGACGCTGCGCCCGCAGGCGGCGCGGCTGTTGCTGGCACTGCTGGCAGCGGCCGGCCAGGTGGTGGAGCGGGAGGTCCTGTACCAGGCAGTGTGGGACGCCGGCACGGTGGTGGACTTCGAGGCCGGCCTGGCGGCGCTCATGCGGGAACTGCGCCAGGCGCTGGACCAGCTGGGCGGCAAGGCCGGCCTGCTGGAGACCATCCCGCGGCGCGGCTATCGCCTGCGCGTCGCAGCCGCTCCCCCCGCCGACCCTGAGGGCGCGGCACGCCGCGCGGCGCGTGAAGGCAAGCGGCCGCGGTGGCTGCCATGGGCGCTGGCAGCGCTCGCCGTGCTGCTTGTCCTGGTTGGTGGATGGTGGTTGCGCGCGCCGGGGCCGGTACCCGCGAACGGGGAGGAGAACACGACGGATGTCTCCCGCACGCTGGCGGTGCTGCCTTTCCAGGCATACCAGCAACCCGACACCGCACCCCGCCTCGAGCTGTTGCTCGCCGACGCCTTGCTGGCGGAGCTGTGGCGCGCCGAGCTCTCCGACCTCGTGCTCATCGGCCGCGCAACACTGCTGCCTTATGAAGGCCGGGACGACGTCGCCGGCGCCGTGGCGCGTGACCTGGGCGTCGGGCTGCTGATCGAGGGCAGCGTGATCCGCACAGGGGATGGCTGGCGCGTGACCGCGCGGCTGCTGGAAATGCCGGCGGGGCGGGTGTTGTGGTCGGACACCGTGGCGGCGCCAGGCGCGGCCCAGTTGCCGGTCCAGGCGGTCGCGCAACGTCTCGTCGCAAGCCTTGGAGCAGCCTGGGCCGGATTGCCGCAATAAGCGTCAAGTGCCTGTTTGCGCAGGATTTCAGCTAAATTCCAGGAAAATTTCAGGGTCCTTCCATGGCGGATGGGGCGCGCCCTGCGCGATCGTGGCGGCGTGCGCTGAAGTCCAGCGAGCTTTCGACAGGAGACCGACCATGACTACCCGTTTCACTGCCTTCGTCTTGTCCGCCGTGCTGGCCGTCGCAGCCCCCGTGGCGGCCGCCTGGGCGGACGACGTGCCGACTGCAAAGCCGGGCCCGGATGCGGCGCAGATCAGCGGATCTCCCGCGCTGCGCAACCAGGACATCTTCGAAGTGCGCTTCGTCGAGATCAACGGCAAGAACATCGTGCCGCGCGAGTTCATGTGGCTGGAACCCGGCACCTACAGCATCCGAGTGGCCATCAACGCGGAGCACACGCGCCCGCCGCAGCGACGGCTGGGCCCGATACCTGAGGATCTTGAGTACAACGTCATCGAGCTCGAGCTCGAGGCCGGCAAGACCTACCAGATCCGTGCCCGCTACAACCGGCACGAGACCGGGCTCAGGGACCAGCCCTACAGCGTGATCCTCTACAAGGTGGAATGACCGCGCTCGGCCGGTGCTCGCATGCGCGAGCACCGGCCCTCAGCCGCGCGGCGTGTCGGGCAGCGGGATGAACTCCGCGTCGCCGGGCACCGCCGGGAAGCGCCCCGCCTTCCAGTCGGCCTTGGCCGCCTCGATGCGATCCTTGCTCGAGGAGACGAAGTTCCACCACAGGTGCCGCGGAGCGTCGAGCGGTTCGCCGCCCACCAGCAGGAGGCGTGCCTTGCCGCGCGCCCGCAACTCGAGCCCGCCACCGCGGCGCAGCAGCAGCATGCGGCCGGGGACGTGGCGATGCCCGTCGATCTCGATTTCGCCCGATACCAGGTAAAGCGCACGCTCCCCGGCGTCGTCGCCGATCGGCAGCCGGGCGCCCGCCGCCAGCTCGATGTCTGCGTACAGGGTTTCGCTGAACGTCTTCACCGGCGAGCTGAGACCGAGGAAGTCTCCCGCGATGAGTCGCACGCGCACCCCGTCGTCCTCGATTTCGGGCAGGTCCGCGGCCGCGTGATGATGAAACGCGGGTGCCGTCTCCTCCGCTGAGCGCGGCAGCGCGATCCAGGCCTGGATGCCGAACAGTGGCGCCGCTGCAGCGCGTTGCTCCGGTGCGGTGCGCTCGGAGTGCACGATGCCCGAGCCGGCAGTCATCAGGTTCACCGCTCCCGGTCGGATCGGCTGCATGCTGCCCAGGCTGTCGCGATGCAGGATTTCGCCCTCGAACAGATAGGTCAGCGTGGCCAGGCCGATGTGCGGGTGTGGGCGCACATCGAGGCCGTGGCCGGGGGCCAGGACATTCGGTCCCATCTGGTCGAAGAAGACGAAGGGGCCGACCGCGCGGCGCTTGCCGGAAGGCAGCACGCGGCCGACTTCGAAGCCGCCGATGTCGCGCGTGCGCGGCACCAGCTCGAGCTCGACCGCGTTCTCGTCGGGCGCGGCGGGACGGGATTCCGCCTGGGGGCATTCATGCCAGCTCATATCGCCTCCGTTCGTCCTGTCTCGGTGCGGTCCCTCGGGCCGCGCCCTTAATGCTGCCGCAGCAGGGCGCGAAACAAAAGTCGCCACGCATGAGACGCAGCAGTGCTGCGGCGTCCCGGCGCCGGGCAGCGCCGTTTCCGGGCTTTTGGCCCGCTTATCCGGCCTGTTCGGGACGGGCGGAAACGTTGCAGGGTAGGGCCTGCCGGATCGCCGCATGGATGTGGCCCGGCGTAACCATCAACACGACATGGAGGTCGAGCATGAAACAGGGAATATGGTGTGTGGTCGTAATGTTGGGCGCCCTGGCCTGGGCGCCGATGGCGACTGCGAATGAGGAGGAGTCCGTCCCGGAGGACGTGGAAGCGGGTTGTGCGGTGGTCGCGGAGGGCATCTCCTTTCTTGCCGGTTACTTCATCGGCAAGGGTTTCGGGGATTTCGGCACGGCACTCAGCGTGCACCTGGCGACCAAATTCGGTCCGGACGCGGTGAACCAGCGCTGCAAGGACTACTACAAGTCGCTCGAGGACGAGAAGAACAACTTCGACTACAACGACTTCGTGGAAAAGATCTGCAACGGGAATCCGTACGCGTGCCCCAACGGCTGGAACTCGATGAGCCGGCTGCCGCAGGATCCCCACGACTGCTACATGTACATCGTCTGCAACCTCTCGCTCGCAGTTGCGTCCGACAACAGCCTGTCGGTAAAGGACATGTTGAATGCAGGCGCATTCATCGACCTGTCTTACCGCAGCGGCTATTGGGATTACGAGAACTTCGGCTATCTTGTGGGCGTGTCGGGCACGCGTAGCCTGCTCGACGTTTACTGAGACTGGCCCGGCCCGCGCGGGCGTGCCGAGCCACATGGTCCGGCGTGCTGCAGGGCATCCTGCAGCACGCCGGGCGCACAGTGAAGTGAACCGACAGGGAGGATCAGGATGGAGTCGGAACTGCAACGGTGGATGTTCTTCGCCTTCATGTTCGTGGTGACGGCGTTTCGCTCGCGTCCGGCCTGGGGAGAGCGCAAGGGCCTTAGGATCGTGCAGCACGCGCTGTTCTTCTACGCCGGCTTCTTCGTCGTCATCTACGGCCTGGCACGCATTTTGGAGCCGCAGACACTGGTCGAGGCGGGGATGACGCGCGACGCGTTCCTGTGGTGGACCGCTGCGGCGGGGACGGCCGGGGTGTTCGGTGGATCGCTGTGCGGGCAATGGCTGCGCCGCGTCACCGCCGGATGGAACCCGGATGCCGGCGGCGTGCGCTATCGCCTAGCCGGTCGGGGTGACGCCGAGACCCGGACTGCGAAACAGGACGGTGACACGACCGATTGAGTCGATGCCGCTGCAGCAGGCCGTGAGGCGCCCGGCCAGCACGCGGGCCTGCTCGTGGTCCCGGGCGGCGGACTCGGGCAGGGTCAGTTCGACCTCGATGCGCCCGGCGAGGTAATGCAGAACGACCTCGGGCGCGCCGTCCAGGCCGGCGCCATCCCAGCAGGGTCGCAGGCGTTCGATCACGTCGCTGCGGCCCGGCAGGTGACTGCTCGGCGCGCGCTCCTGGTCGTCCTCGGGATCGATGTGCACGAGGATGTCGCCCAGGTCGTCCTGCACCGCCCGCAGTGCGCGGCACACGGCCTCGCTGATGCGGTGGCCCTCCGACACGCTGATGCGTGGCGCTACGAGCACGTGGATGTCCGCCAGCAACATGCCGCCCATGCGACGCGTGCGCAGGTCATGCGCATCGCGCACGCCCTCCGTGTTGCGCGCAGCATCCAGCATGACGCTCTGGTCTTCCGGCTCGACGCCGGTGTCGATGAGCTCGTGGGCGCTGTCCCAGATCATTTTCAGGCCCATGCGGCCGATGAGCAGCGCGACCAGCACGGCAGCCACCGCATCCATGAAGCGCAGGCCCGCCAGGGTTGCGCCGACGCCGATGATCACCACGATCGAAGACACCACGTCGGACCGGTGGTGCCAGGCGTTGGCTTCCAGCAGGCTGGAGCGGATCCGGCGTGCCGCGCGCATGGTGTAGTGGTAGAGGATTTCCTTGGACACGATCGCCAGGGCCGCCAGCGCCAGCGCCAGCGGGGTCGGACTCAGCAGGGCGTCCGGCGACAGCATGCGTCGAACAGCGTCCGCCACGATGCCGCAGGCCACTGCAACGAGGATCAGCCCGACGCCCACGGTGGCGAGCGTTTCTATGCGTCCGTGGCCGTAGGGATGAAGGGCGTCGGCCGCGGCGTTGGCCTTGCGCGCGGCAAACAGCACAAGGATGTCGCTGGACAGGTCGGAGAGCGTGTGCGCGCCGTCGGCGACCAGTCCCTGCGAGTGCGTGACGACGCCGCCGACCAGCTGGGTGACTGCCAGCAACAGGTTGGTCACGGCGCCGACCAGGGTCACGCGGCGCATGACCAGGTAACGTTGTTCGCTCGGGCGGCCTGCCGGCATGGGATTTCGATCTCCGGGTTGCAGCCGGTGCGGGGGTAGGGGGAAGTCTAGGGCTTGCGCGCCCTTATTTCGAGTTGCGCCACCGGCGCGAAGGGACGGTCCCGTGGACCGTCATGGCAGCGTGCCATCCATTGTGTAGAATCGGGCGCTCGCGTGAGCCCCAGCGGAGGCCCATTACTCGTGACAGAACACAGGCAATCCTGCGCGCAGCGCCTGGCGCCGGCTGCGGCGATCTTGGCGGGCGTGCTCTGCGCCGCTGCGCCGGCCGGGGCACGTACGCTGGGGCAAGTGGAATTCGAGCCTTGCGTGCTGACCAGCGCCGGCATGCCGCGCCCCACGGAGGCGCAATGCGCGACGCTGGCAGTGCCCGAGAATCCTGCCGAGCCCGAGGGACGCAAGATCGACCTCGCCGTGGCCTGGATCCCGGTCGAGGGCGAGGCCGAACCCGACCCGGTGTTCATGATTGCCGGCGGGCCGGGCCAGTCGGCGCGTGATACTTACCCAGCCGTCGCCTCCGCTTTCGGCGACATCAACCGCAGCCGGCACATCATGCTGCTCGACCAGCGCGGCACCGGCGGCTCCAACCTGCTCGCCTGTCCGCTGGACGAGGAGGACATGGCGCTGGAGATGGACGAGCTCTCGCCGGAACAGGTGCGCGAACTGACGCAGGCCTGCATCGACACGCTGGAGGAGAAGGCGGACCTGCGCTTCTACGGCACGCGCGAGGCGGTGTTCGACCTGGACTTCGTGCGCCAGGCCCTCGGCGCCGAGCAGGTCAACCTCATCGGCGTCTCCTACGGCACCCGGGTGGCGCAGCAATACGCCAAGGAATATCCGCAGCACGTGCGCAGCCTGGTCCTCGACGGCGTCGTGCCGCCCGGCCTGCCGCTCGGTTCGGAGCATGCCAGCAACCTGGAGACCGCGCTGTCCGCGCACTTCGAACGCTGTCGCGAGTCGTCGGCCTGCGTCGAGGCCCTGGGCGATCCGCGGGCACGTCTCGACGAGCTCGCCGAGCGCCTGCGCGCCGGCGGGCTGGAGCCGGTGCGCTACCGTGACCCGACCGGCGGCGAATGGCGCGAGGAAGTGCCCACCTACGGCCACCTTGCCGGCATCCTGCGCATGTACGCCTATTCACCGCTCACCGCCTCCGTCCTGCCCCTGGTGATACAGCGCGCAGACGCGGGCGACTACGCGGGGCTGCTCGCCATGGCGCGGATGATGTTTCGGGACCTCGGCGGACAGATCGCCATGGGCATGCACAACTCGGTGATATGTCCCGAGGACGCCGACGACCTGGAAACGCAGCCCGAGGACGAGGGGACCGTGCTGGGTGCGCAGATGGTCGAGTTCATGGTCGCGCAATGCGAGCTGTGGCCACGCGGCCAGCGCCCGGAGAACTTCCGCGCGCCCCTCACCGGTGAATTCCCGGTGCTGCTGGTATCCGGGGAGTACGACCCGGTGACGCCGCCGCGCTATGGGGACGAGGTGGCTGCGGCGCTCGACAACGCCCGCCACCTGGTGCTGCCCGGCCAGGGCCACAGCCTGATGACCACCGGCTGCATGCCCAAGCTGGCGGCCCAGTTCCTCGAGTCGGCCGACCCCGCGGGGCTGGATGCGTCCTGTCTCGAGCGGCTTGCGGCGCCGCCGCCGTTTTCGGGCATGTACGGCTGGGAACCCTGAGCGAGGGCGCGACGACATGATCAAGGTTGAAGACCTGCACAAGACGTTCAAGGCCAAGACCGGGCCGGTGCGCGCCGTGGACGGCGTCAGCTTCGAGGCGCGCGACGGGCAGATAACCGGCCTGCTGGGACCCAACGGCGCCGGCAAGACCACCACGCTGCGCATGCTCTACACGCTGATGCGTCCGGAGCGCGGCCGGGTCACGGTGGACGGCGCCGACGCGCTCAAGGAGGCCGACCGCGTGCGCCGCGCCCTCGGCGTGCTGCCGGATGCGCGCGGCGTGTACAAGCGCCTCACGGCGCGCGAGAACATCGCCTACTTCGGTCGGCTGCACGGGCTGGAGAGCGGCGTCATCTCCGCGCGCACCGAGCGGCTGGTGCAGGCGCTGGGCATGGAAGATTTCATCGACCGCCAGGCGGAAGGTTTCTCGCAGGGCCAGCGCACCAAGACCGCCATCGCGCGCGCCCTGGTGCACGACCCGAAGAACGTCATCCTCGACGAGCCGACCAACGGGCTGGACGTGATGACCACCCGGGGGCTGCGCGAATTTCTCAAGACGCTGAAGGCGCAGGGCCGTTGCGTGATCCTGTCCAGCCACATCATGCAGGAGGTGGGCCTGTTGTGTGACCACATCGTCATCATCGCCAAGGGCAAGGTGACGGCGCAGGGGAGCGCGGACGCGCTGCGGCGTATCAGTGGCGAGGAGAACCTCGAGGACGCCTTCGTCAAGCTCATCGGCACGGAAGAGGGACTCGCGGCATGAGCGTCGTGTGGGCGGTGATGCGCAAGGAGCTGCTGGACCTGTTTCGCGACCGGCGCACGGTGTTGCTCGGCCTGTTCATGGCGCCGTTGCTGTTCCCGGCCATGATCCTCGGCATCGGGGCGCTGGCGGAACAGCGCGCCCGCACCCAGCTGGAAAGCACGCTGGAGCTGCCGGTGATCGGCGCCGACAATGCGCCGAACCTGATTGCGCACCTGGCGACGCGCAACATCGAGGTGATCGACCCGCCGGAGGATCCGGAAGCGGCGATCAGGGCGCAGGAGTACGAGGTGATCCTCAGTATTCCCGAGGCGTTCCCGGAGCAGTGGCGCGAAAGCCGGCCGGCGCTGGTGGAGATCATGTACGACAGCTCGCGCCAGGACTCGCGCATCCCGGTGGGACGCGTGGAGTCGACCTTGCGCAGTTACAGCCGCCAGGTATCGACCATGCGCCTCATGGTGCGCGGCGTGGATCCCGCGCTGGGCGAGGCCGTGGTGTCGGGGCGGCGCGACCTGTCCACGCCGGAAGCGCGTCGCGGCATGGCGCTGGCGTTCCTGCCTTACCTGTTGATCCTCAGCGCCTTCCTCGGCGGCGCGTACCTGGTGATCGACGTCACCGCCGGCGAGCGCGAGCGCCAGTCGCTGGAGCCGCTGCTGGCCACCCCGGCGAGCCGCGAAGCCATCATGAGCGGCAAGATCGCCGCTGCATGCGCTTTCGGCATGCTCAGCCTGTTGCTCATCCTGCTCAGCTTCAAGCTGAGCTTCCAGTTCGCCGGGGCGGGGCCGTTCAAGGGCGTCGACGTGTCCTTTCTCGCCATGGCCAAGCTACTGGCCATCCTGGCGCCGATGGTGCTCATCGGCACGACCCTGCTGACCCTGATTGCGGCCAGCGTCAAATCGGTGAAGGAAGCGCAAAGCTACATGAGCGTGCTCATGCTGTTGCCCATCATCCCCACGGTGGTCCTGCTCATCAGCCCGGTGAAGAACCAGCTGTGGATGTTCGCCGTGCCTTTCCTGGCGCAGAACCAGGCCATCCTGATGGTGCTGCGGGCGGAAACGCTCTCGGCATTGCAGTGGCTGGTGTACGCTGGAGCGGGCCTGGGCCTGGGGTTGCTGCTCTGGCTGGTGGCTGCGCGGCTCTACCACCGCGAGAAGCTCGCCATCAGCGCCTGAGGTGACGCGGCTGGCCGCGCCGCCTGTTGCCCCGGTTGACGGGCCCGGCTGCGGGCGCCGACTGCGCGAGGTGTGATGCCGATGGGGACGTTCTTGCTGGTACTGCTCGCGGCGCTGCTGCTGTGGGGCGTGCTGCTCTACAACCGACTGGTGCGCGATCGCAACCGCGTGCGCTCTGCGTGGAGCGATATCGACGTACAGCTGACGCGCCGGCACGACCTGGTGCCGCGCCTGGTCGAGGCGGTGAGGGCCTATGCCGACTACGAGCGCGCGACGCTCAGCGCCGTCACGGAACTGCGCGCGCGCGCGGAGGCGGCCGGCAGCCTGCGCGACAAGGCGCGGCTGGAAGACGAGATGGAGGCGGGCCTGCACCGGCTTATCGCGCTGGCCGAGGCCTATCCCACGCTCAAGGCAGACGGGAACTTCCTGCAGCTGCAGCGCGACCTGGTGGAGACTGAGGACTACCTGCAGTATGCGCGGCGCTATTACAACGGCGCGGTGCGCATCTATAACACGCGCATCGAGTCTTTCCCCGACATGATCCCGGCGCGCATCTTCGCCTTCCGGGCGGCGGAATTTTTCGCGGTGGACGATGCGGAAGTGCGCGCGGCACCGCGCGTGGAGCTGAGCTGAGATGTTGCGCCATGTCGTCATGGCATCCCTGCTGCTCATGGTCGGCGCCCTGGCGCAGGCGGATGAACGCATTCTCGAGTACCGCAGCGACATCGAGGTGCAGGCCGACGCCAGCATGACGGTGACCGAGACGATCGTGGTCCGGGCCGAGGGGAATATCATCCGGCGCGGCATATTCCGCGACTTCCCCACGGACTATAGCGACCGTTACGGCAATCGCTACCGTGTCGGCTTCGAAGTGCTCGAGGTGCGGCGCAACGGGCAACCGGAGCCATGGCACACCGAGCGCCGCAGCAACGGCGTGCGCGTGTACGCCGGCAGCGCCGACCGGTACGTCGAGCACGGCCGCCACGAGTACGTGCTGCGTTATCGCACCGACCGCCAGCTCGGCTATTTCGCCGCGCATGACGAGCTGTACTGGAACGTCACCGGGAACGGCTGGGACATGCCCATCGATTCGGCTGTCGCCTCGGTGCGCCTGCCGGATTCGGTGCCGCCCGGCGATATCACGCTGGAGGCATATACCGGCCCGCAGGGCAGCACGGAGCAGAGCTATGCGGCAGACGTCGACGGCACGGCGGCGCAGTTCGCCACCACCCGCACGCTCGGCCCGCGTGAAGGGCTGACCATCGTGGTCGCCTGGCCGAAGAGCCACGTCCACGAGCCGGGCCCGGCAGAACGCCTGGAACACACGCTGGCGGACAACCGCGGCCTGTTGTTGGCGGGCCTCGGCCTGCTGTTCGTGCTGGGTTACCTGACATGGGCCTGGCGGCGCGTCGGCGTGGATCCGCCGCGCGGCGTCATCTTCCCGCACTACGAGCCTCCGGGCGGATACTCGCCGGCTTCGGCGCGGTTCATCATGCGCATGGGCTACGACAACCGCGCGTTCGTGGCCGCCGTCGTCAATCTTGCGGTGAAGGGCCATCTGGAGATCGAGGAGGACGGCGGCGATTACACCCTGCGCCACACCGCTTCCAGGCAGCCGCTTGCCGCGGGGGAGAAAGCACTGCTGGCACTCCTGTTCGCCGCGGGAACCTCTGTGGCGCTGGAGAACGAGAACCACAAGGTCCTTGCCGGGGCCAAGCGGGCGCACAAGCGGGCCCTGAAGCGCGACTACGAAAAGATCTACTTCCTCAGGAACGCGACTTTCCTGCTGCCATCCATCGGGGCCACCCTGGCGCTGGTCCTGGCGGTCAGCCTGCTCGACGCCTGGCGGCCGATGGTCGTCGTGCTGTTCGGGCTCATGGCGGCAGCGCACGCCCTGTTCTACTGGCTGCTGCGCGCGCCCACCGAGCGCGGCCGCCGGCTGATGGACAAGCTGGAGGGCTTCAAGAGCTATCTCGAAGTGGCGGAAAAGGACGAGCTCAACCTGCGCAACCCGCCCGAGAAAACACCCGAGCTGTTCGAGCGCTACCTGCCGTTCGCCCTCGCACTCGGAGTTGAGCAGGCCTGGGCCGAGAAGTTCGCCGCCGTGTTTGCGCGCCTGGAGGCGTCCGGCGCGCAAGGCTACCGGCCGCGCTGGTACCACGGGGATTTCAACCCGCGCGCGCTGGGCAGCTTCACCTCGGGGGTCGGCGCCTCGCTGACCTCGGCCATCTCTTCCGCCTCCACGCCGCCGGGTTCGTCTTCCGGCAGCGGGGGCGGCGGGTTCTCGGGCGGCGGTGGCGGCGGGGGCGGCGGCGGCGGCTGGTAGTCAGCCCCAGCCGATCTCGTCGAGGTAGTCGTCGTCGAGGCCGAAGTAATGCGCCAGCTCGTGCAGCACGGTGCGCCTGATTTCCTCGCGCAGCGCCTCGCCCTCCAGGGCCAGCGCCAGGTGCGGTTGGCGGAAGATCCAGATGGTGTCCGGCATGACGTCGACGTAGTCGAGGCCGCGTTCCGGCAGCGCGATGCCGTCGTACAGCCCAAGCAGTCCGTCGTCCTCGGGGTCCTGCTCTTCCGTAGGCCATTCCTCGACCACCACGCGCAGGTTATCGATGCGCTCCAGGGCCCACTCCGGCAGGCCCTCCAGCACCTCGTCCACCACGCTTTCGAACTCTTCGCGCCGCATCCGCCAAGCGTACCAGCAGCTGCGGGACTGGACTAAGAGGCCGAGTTGAAGGAAAGTCTCGCCATGGCGCAGAAGCGAGCTCTCGTCGTCGACGACTCCAAGGCTGCACGGGTGGCGCTCAAGCGCATGCTCGAGCGCTACGACCTCGAAGTCGAGTTCGCCGAGTCCGGTGAGCAGGCCATCGACTTCCTGCGCGGCCAGGTGGTCGACGTCATCTTCATGGACCACAGCATGCCGGGCATGGACGGCTTCGAAGCGGTCTCGCTCATCAAGGCCGACCCTCGCACCGCCCTGATCCCCGTGATGATGTACACCGCCAAGGAGGGCGAGGTGTATGTCGGCCAGGCCCGCGCGCTTGGCGCGGTCGGCGTGCTGCCCAAGGACGTGCAGCCGGGCGTCCTGTTCGAAATGCTGCTCAAGCTCGGCCTGGTCCAGGACCGGCGCACGGCGCTGCGCCGCCGCACGGCCGACACGGAGCAGAAGACCGAGGCCGAGCGCGAAGAGGAGACGGAGCGCGCGCTGGAACGGCAGGCCATGGGAGCCTCCATCCAGGCACTCATCAGTCGCACGCTGCAGGACCAGCATCTCGAGCTGCGCACCGACGTCCTGGCCAGCAACCGTGACTTCGCGCGCCGCGTCGCCGAGGAAATCTGGGGGCGCCAGAAAGCGGAGGCCGAGCTGGCGCTCCAGGCCGCGCCGCAGGAGAAACCCGTTGGCTGGGCGGTCGGCGCCGCGCTGCTGGTGCTGGCGGTGGTGCCGCTGGCGTTGTTGTTCATGATGTTCTCGCAGGCTGCCGGGCAGCGCGACCAGGCGCTGGCAGAGAACACCCGGCTACGTGCGAACCTGGCCGAGCAGGCCGGGACGCTGGATTCGCTGGAGTTCCAGGCGGAGCGCGGCATCGGTCCGGGCCAGGCTGAAGTGGACGCGCGCTACCGTGCGCTGGTGGCCGGGATGGAATGGGCGGCGAACGAAGACAGCCGCTTCGGCTTCGCCGAGCTGCCCTTCGATGACGCGCGCGTGGAACAGCTGGCCGAATTGCTGGCGCGGCTCGCCGCCGTCGGCTTCGACGGCGCCATTCGCCTGGAGGCGCATCTGGGCGAGTTCTGCATGAGCGTCGACGAGGCCGGCCGCTATCGCCTCGCCGACCCCGCCGTCCCCGTGGGCGAATGCGACCTGATCGGCAACCCGCTCGCCGAGAGCGCCGGGCAGGGTAACGGCCAGTCCGAGGCCTTCACCCAGTTTCTCGCCAATGCGCCCATGCTCAGCCGCACGGGCATCGACCTCACCGTGCTGACGCATGGCAGCCGCGATTCGGAGCGGCTCTATCCCTATCCGCCCGACGTCAGTACCGCCGGCGAGTGGAACCGGATCGCCGCGCGCAACAACCGCATCGAGACCAGCCTGCTGCCGCGGCGCTGAGCTGAGCTGAGCGACTGCGGGCGTCCTGCCCGCCACCAGCTCAGGTGAAACGGGCGGGGGAGAGCGGCTGCAGCCAGTCCTCGGTGGCGGTCCCGGCGAGGATGTCGCGCACCAACTCGCCCGTGGCAGCCGCCATGCTCATGCCGAGCATGCCGTGTCCGGTCGCCACGACCAGGTTCTGCAGGCCGGGCGCGCGGCCGATCACCGGGATGTCGTCGCTGGTCATGGGACGCCAGCCGTACCATGTCTCGACGGGTTCACCGAGTTCCGGCCCGGCGAGGAACTCGTCGGCAGCGCGCCGCAGGGCGCCGAGCCGCACGGCGTTCAGGCGTGCGTCGTAACCCGAGAACTCCATCGTGCTGCCGATGCGGAAGCCGTCCTGCCAGGCGGTCACGCAGACGCTTGGCTCTTTCAGCACCAGCGCGCGGCGCGGCGCCGGCGCCGGCGGGGCGAACGTCATGGAATAGCCCTTGCCCGGCTGGATCGGCAGGCGCAGCCCGAGCCGGCGGCCCAGTGCGGGCGACCACGCCCCGGCGGCGAGCACCACTTCGCGCGGCTGCAGTCTTAGCGGGCCTGCCCGGACGGACTGGATGCGGCCGCCGCGCACTTCGAACTCGCCGGCCTCCGACTGTTCCAGGATCTCCACGCCCGCCGCGCGCACTGCGCGGGCCAGGCCCGCCACCAGGCGATCCGGCCGCAGCTGCGCGTCATCGGGAAACAGGATGCCGCCGGTCACGCCCGCTTGAAGCGCGGGCTCTTCGCGCGCCACGCGCGCGCCGTCCCAGGCCTCGGCGCGGATGCCGAGCGGCGCGAGGTCGTCCGGCAGCGAACCGTAGTGCGCGTGCCAGTCCGGGTTGCGGAATACGTACAGCAGGCCGCCGCGCGAGAAACTGCATTCGATGCCGGTGGCTTCCAACAAGCCGTCCAGCGCTTTAAGCGAACGGTTGAGCAACTTCGCGCGCACGCGTGTGGCGTGGGCGTGGTCGGCGCTGTTGCAGCGCGCGGCAAAGCGCAACAGCCAGGCCCACAGCGCCGGGTCGAAACGCGGCGGAATGTACAGCGGGGCATCCGCGCGCAGCATCCAGCCGAAGGCACG
Source organism: uncultured Gammaproteobacteria bacterium (assembly GCA_963709275.1). Taxonomy (GTDB): domain Bacteria; phylum Pseudomonadota; class Gammaproteobacteria; order Steroidobacterales; family XN24; genus XN24. The sequence goes on along the minus strand of CAVPVZ010000006.1, from coordinate 491,461 downwards.
CCGCAGCACCCCGGGCGCGGGCAGTGGCGGCGCATGGCTCGGTGTCAGGGTCCCGCAGTTACCGTGGGATGCACCTGCGCCCGGCGCCGCGCGCTCCAGCACCACCACGTCGCGTCCGGCGGCGCGCAGGTACCAGGCGCAGGCAAGGCCGATGACGCCACCGCCGATGATGACCACGTCGCACTCGCGCGTCTGCATGACGCCATTCTAGCGCCGCCGATCCGCGCGCGTGTGCGCCGGGCATGCGACCCGCTACACTCCGGCTTCAGCCAGCAGCAAGAGCAGTGCCGTCCCGGTGACCCAGAACACAGGCCACGACAGCCGGCCCGGCAGCGGTGAAGGCGCCCTCGAGTTGCGCGGGGTCGGGATCGGGTTGCTGCAGGACGCCTCGCTGCGCGTGGCGCCGGGCGAAATCCTCTGCATCTCGGGCGAGTCCGGCTCCGGCAAGACCCGCCTGCTGCGCGCCATCGCCGACCTCGACCCGCATGCCGGCGAGATCTCGCTCGGCAACGACGAGTGTGCTGCTGTCGCGGCGCACTGCTGGCGCGGCTGGGTGATGCTGGTGCCGGCCGAGAGCAGCTGGTGGGGCGATACCGTGGGGGAACATTTCCTCGACCCGGTCCCAGGCAGCCTGGCCGCTTTCGGTTTCGACGAGGCTGTGCTCGGTTGGGAGATCAGCCGCCTGTCATCGGGCGAGAAACAGCGCCTCGCCGTGCTGCGCGCGTTGTCGCACGAGCCGCGCGCACTGCTGCTGGACGAGCCCACCGCCAATCTCGACCCGGAGCTGGCGCGCCAGGTCGAGGCATGGCTGCAGGAGTACGCCAGGCGCGAACGCCTGCCGGTGGTCTGGGTCGCGCACGACCGGGCGCAGATCGACCGCGTCGCCGACCGTCACCTGGCGATCCATGCCGGGCGGCTCGAGGAGCAGCCATGCAGCAGGAACTGATTGACCTCGCCTGGTGGCAGCTCGGCATCGGCGCCGGGCTGGTCGTGGCCCTGGCCGCCGTGACCTGGTACGGGCGTCTTGGGTTGAGTCGTGAACTGCTGGTTGCGGCCACGCGCATGATGATCCAGCTGGCGCTGATCGGGCTGGTGCTCGAGACGCTGTTCTCGGTGGCGGCCTTTCACTGGGTGGCGCTGATGGCCGTGGTGATGCTGCTGTTGGCGGGCCGCGAAGTGATGTCGCGACAGAAGCGCCGCATGACGGGCGGCTGGGCCTTTGCCATCGGCACCGGGTCCATGTTCGTGTCGTCCTTCGCCGTGACCGTGTTCGCCCTGCTGGCGATCGTCGGGCCGCAGCCCTGGTACGCGCCCCAGTACGCCATCCCGCTGCTGGGCATGCTGCTGGGCAACACCATGACCGGCGTTGCGCTCGGCATGGATCGCCTGACCGACAGCGCCTGGCGCCAGCGTACCGTGATAGAGGGCCGGCTCTTGCTCGGCATGACCTGGAGCCAGGCCATCGCCGACCTGAGGCGCGACGCAATGCGCAGCGGCATGATTCCCATCATCAACGGCATGGCGGCGGCCGGCGTGGTCAGCCTGCCGGGCATGATGACCGGCCAGATCCTGGCCGGCAGTCCGCCCGCCCTGGCCGTGAAGTACCAGGTGCTGGTGTTCCTGATGATTGCCGTCGGTACCGGGTTCGGCACCGTGGCGGCAGTAATGGCGGCCAGCCGCAGGCTGTTCGACGAGCGTCAGCGCCTGCGGCTGGACCGGTTGTCCTGAGCTCAGCTGGTGGGGATGACCACCGAGGTCGCGACGATCGAGTACTCCTCGCGCGGGCCCTGCACCTTGGCCGGGTCCTCGCCTGCGTCCTGCGCGAAATGCTGCGCCTGCGCCTCGGAGAGCATCTTGCGGTTGAAGGTGCCGACGATGGTCACGTCCTTGCCGCCGGAGTCGGTGGGGACGAAGAAGCTGTAGTCGACGAAGGTGATGCGAGCCGTCGCTTCACCGTCGTGGGCGACGAAGAAGCAGCCTTTCTTCTGGCACACCTTGGCCACCTTGGCCGTGGTGTGCACCTCCTGGCCGGCATAGGTGTCGCTGGCCGCGATGATCTCGCCCAGCGGCACCGGCTCTCCGCTCTCGCCCACGGGGGCGCCGAACACTTCATAGCCCGCGCCGACCTCGACCGGCTCGGACAGGCGGATGACGTTCTCGGCCAGCGCGGGCGAGGCCGCGCACAGGGCGAGTACAAGGAGCGGGGCAGTAGCAAGCTTCATCACAACACCTCTTGATCTTGCGGGGTCCTGGGCCGATTGAGACCGGCCGGACGGGATTTCGTTCCGCAGCATAGCAAGGCCAACGGGCGCGCTGCTACGCGCCTGGCGCTGCAGCGCGGCCCCGGGCCAGCGCGGCAAATGCGCCGCCCCCGAGCAGTCCCGCCAGGGCCAGGGCCGCGGTGCCCAGGGCGGAACGCGTCGCGCCGATGGGTGTCATCGGCAGCATGGCGTTCATAGTCACGATGGCCGCCCACACCGCCGTGGCGCCGGCGAGGGCGAACAGCAGGTTGCGCTGCCGCGGCCAGCGGCGCGCCAGCAGTGCCGCCACCAGGAAGGCGGGCAGGAAGCCGGCGGCCGCCACGGCGCCGAGCATGGGCGCGAACCCGGCCAGGTCCTGCAGCGTGGTCTGCACGCGCACGCCGATCCCGGCCGGCGCACCCAGCGCAGCAATGGCGGCCAGGTTGAACTGGGTCTGGATGATGCTGCCGACGATCGCGGTGCAGCCGGCGGCGAGCAGCCAGGCGGAAAGGAGGCGCAGGAATTTCATGGGTGTGGGTTGTTCCTCGGAGCGTCAGGCGCGGGCGCGCTGCATTGGCTGCAGCGGCCGATGGCCTGCTATTGTTGCAGCCCCGTCGGCCGAAAGCACCTGCATCGCCATGCCAAGAACACTCTGTTGCCTGTTGCTTTGTTGCCTGCTCGTCGCCTGCGGCCGGCCCGCCGCCGCCGTGGAGTACCGCATCGACACCCTGGCCGAGGGCCTGGAGCACCCCTGGTCGGTTGCCGTGCTGCCCGACGGCCGCATGCTGGTGACCGAGCGCGCCGGGCGCTTGCGCGTCATCGAGGATGGCCGCCTGCTGGAAGAGCCGGTGCGCGGCGTGCCCGAGGCTTATGTGCGCAGCCAGGCCGGCTTGTTCGAGGTGTTGCTGGACCCCGGTTACGCCGCCAACGGCTGGATTTATCTTTCGCTGGCGCACGGTGATGCGGCGGCCAGCGGGACGCGAGTCGTGCGCGGCCGCCTCAGCGGCAACCAGTTCATCGACCAGCAGGTGATATTCGATATCCAGCCGCCGCGCGACACGCCCGTGCATTACGGCGCCCGCATGACGTTCATGAGCGACGGCACGCTGGTCATCGGCCTGGGCGACGGCTTCGACTACCGTGAAGCGGCACAGCGGCTGGACAGCCATACCGGCACGATCGTGCGCATCCGTCCCGATGGCAGCGTGCCGGCGGATAACCCGTTCATCGACACGGACGGCGTGCTGCCCGAGATCTACAGCTTCGGCCACCGCAACGTGCAAGGACTGGTCTTCGATCACGAGAGCGGGCGTCTCTGGGCGCACGAGCACGGCCCCCGCGGCGGCGACGAGGTCAACCTGGTGCAGGCCGGCCGCAACTACGGCTGGCCGGTGGCGACCTTTGGCGTCGATTACTCGGGTGCGCGCATCTCGCCCTACACCTCGCGGCCCGGCATGGAGGATCCGGTGCTGCACTGGACGCCGTCCATCGCGCCCTCCGGCATGACGCTCTATCGCGGCATGCAGTTCCCGGAATGGCAGGGCGACCTGCTGGTGACGGCGCTGGTGGCGCGAGAGGTGCGCCGCCTCGAGCTCGACGGCGAACGCGTGGTAGCGCAGGAAGCCCTGTTCGGCGAGATCGGCGCGCGGCTGCGGGACATCAAGGTGGCGCCCGATGGCGCACTCCTGCTCCTCACCGATTCCCCGCGCGGGCAGGTGCTAAGAATCTCCGCGGCGCGGTGACTCCGGCCCGGTCCCTGCCTCGGACTTCGCCTCCGTTTCAGCGCCGGCCTCGGTTTCGGCATCATTCTCAGGCGCAGCGTCCGCGGCAGTGTCACCGTCAGTCTCGGGCATAGCGTCGGCCGGCGGCGCGTCCACCGGTGCCTGCGGCGCAGCGACAGCGCCGAGGCGGCGTTGCTCGGGTTCCGTAAGTGACCGCTCGGCGGTTTCGCCCTGGATAGCGCCAAGCTGGCGGGCGCTCAACGCGAGGTGTTCGTACAGGCTGCGATAGTCGGCCGTCACCTTGTCGAACAGTTCGGCAGTGCGTTCGAAATGCGCGCTGACTTCTTCCCGGTAGTTGCCCAGCTCCGTGTGGGCCTGGTCCCGTTCCTGCTCGAGTTCGGCCAGCTTCGCCTTGCGGCTCGGCCAGAGCCGGCCGATGGCGAAACCGAGCGCGAGTCCGACCGCTACCAGCGCGAGCCATCCCATGGTGCCCATTGCAACTTCTCCTCGTTTGATCCAGCGCGGGCGCCGCGCAGCGATAGCCCGCAGGCAAATTATAGTGCGTCGCTCGCAACCCTATTGGAGGCGGTCGAGCAGCGAGCCTTCGGCGATCGGCCGTCCGAGCGCGAGGTGCAGCTCGATGCTGTCGTTGTCGGCGGCGCCGAGCGTCAGCATCAGGGGGCCGACCGGCGTGCGCGCGCCGAGGGTGAAAGACAGGCCGAGGATCGACTGGTCACCGCCGCCGTCGATCGGGTCGATGATGCGCAGCGCGTGCAAGCCGAGACCGCTGTAGAAGAACTGCCCGAACAGCGCCTGGATCTCGGCAACCGGCAACAGCCAGGTCGCCGATCCTGCCCAGTAGCCCTCGCTGCGCAGCTCGCCGCGTTGCACGGCCGGAAAGCTCCGCGCGCCGCCGATCCTGAAGTCGCGGTAGTTCGGCAAGTCGCCGCTCAGTTTGTGCCCGGTGCCGCCCACCAGTTGCAATACCTGGCCACGCCAGTAGAGCGTATGACCCACCACGCCCTCGATTTGCCGGTATGACTGCTCGCCGTTCAGCCAGCGATTGGCGTGCCGGTACTCGAACTGCGCAAAGGTGCCGCGGGTAGGCAGGTAGGCGCTGTCGCGCGTGTCGTAGAGCCCGCCGACCAGGAAGCCGTTGTCACGCGTGCGTTCCTCGTCCAGCAGCCCCAGCGCGCCGGTGTCCAGGTTGAAGTCCGCTGTCCCCATGCGCAAGCCGGCGTGGAGACGGCCGCTGTTGCCAAAGTTGACGCCCACATCGAGGCCGAGGCCGGCCTCCAGCAAGCGGTAGCTCTCGATACGATCGCCGTCGATAAAAATATCCTCGAGCGATCGCCGGCCGCCGATAAAAGTTTCCATGTAATAGCGCTGCGCCGTGTCCAGCGGCTGGTAGAACGCGGTCCCTGCTTCGGACAACTGGCCGAGCTGGAGCGCGTTGCGCCACTGGCCGCCGCGTTCGTTGACCCACTCGCGGCGATGGTCCGCGCGCAGCGCGATCAGCGCGTCGCCGCCCGCGGATCCGGCGAGACCCAGGTCGAAGCTGACGAAATCGGTATTCCCCCGCTTCTCGATGGCATCGATCACCAGGCGTGCGCGCCCGTCCCGGTGCGGGATGAGGCGGTACTCGACGCGCTGGAAGTCTCCGCTGGCGAACACCCTGCTCATGTCGGCCTCGAGTTCCACGGGTGTCACGCTGTCACCCACCCGGGTCTCCAGCCGGGTGGCCAGGTATTCGGCCGTGGCATGGCGCAGTGGGCGGAATTCGATCGATGCGATCTCGACCGGGCTGGCCGCGGGCCGGGTCAGTCGCGCGCGCCACTCGCGGTACTCGGCTTCCGGCAGCGCATAGCGGCTTAGCCTGTCCGCAACGCTGCGGGCCGACGCCACGCCCAGTGGGATGGTTTCCGTGACGCGGTCGAAATCCACGGCGCGTATCTCTCCGATCGGCACCACGATCGGCACGTCATCCGGACCGAGGGTGGCCAGCTGAGCCTTCTCATTGGCCTCGGTCACGACGTCAATGGAGCGCCCTGCCGTAGTGAACAGCGACTGCAATTCCTCCGCGTCCGGCACCGGAACCTGCACCGCGACCGCGATCACCACGTCGGCGCAGAGATCCCGCGCCACGTCGACCGGCAGGTTGCGGATCATGCCCCCGTCGGCCAGCACCTGGTCGGCGCGGGCCACGGGCGCGAACAGCCCGGGCACCGCCATGCTGGCGCGCATGGCCTGGGCGAGATCGCCTTCTCCCAGCACGACCATGGTGCTGGACTTGAGGTCCGTGGCCACGGCGCGGAACGGCACCGGCAGGTGGTCGAAATTCCTCGTACGGCGGGCGTCACCTACCAGCTGCCGTATTTGCGCCTCGACCTGCTGTGAAGGGATGAAGCCGCCGCTGCCGTGCAACTCGCCGCCCCAGACGCTGAGCTCGATGTTGTTGCTGTACGTGGTGCCGGAGAGCTTGCGCTGCAAAGGCTTTTCATCGCGCCAGCTGGTCATGGAAATAGCGGCCGCCCAGTCGATTTCGCCGAGGCGGCGCTCGATTTCTTCCGGCGGCATCCCGCTGGCGAAGGTCCCGCCGATCAAGGCGCCCATGCTGGTCCCGGCCACGCAGTCGATCGGCACGCGCAACTCGTCGAGCACCTTCAGCACGCCGACGTGCGCGCCGCCGCGCGCCCCGCCGCCGCCGAGCACCAGGCCGATGCGCGGACGTTCTGCTGCGGTGTCGAGTGCACTCTCCTGGTCCGGCTCGGCGCCATGGCCCGGCGCGGCGAGCAGGCACAGTGCTGCGCCCAGGAACGCCGCGCACACGGCGGCCGACCGTGCGCGCCCCGGCTGGCGCATGCGCTGGCGGTGCGCTTTCAGTGGCTCAGTCTCCCCCGGCTTCCCAGGCTGCGCGCGCATCGACCGGGTAGGCCGGCGGCGCGCCGCCGTCGCCCTGGAGATAGTGGTCCATCCAGCGCATCAGGCGCAGCGTGTAGTCCCAGCGGCTCGCGGCACGCTGGTTGCCGTGCCCCTCGCCGGGATACAGCACGAGGCGCACGGGCGCCTGGCCGAGCAGCTTGAGGTAGCGGTAAAGGATCATGCTCTGGCTGCGGTCCACGCGCGGGTCGGCCTCGCCGTGCAGGATCAGGGTCGGCGTACGGCTGTTGGTGGCGTGGAAGATCGGGCTGGCTTCGCGGTACAGCGCCCAGTTTTCCCACGGCCAGGTCTGGTAATGCACGTGGTAGAGCTCGGTGGGGATGTCGCTGGTGCCGAGCATGCTGATCTTGTCGCTGATGCCGACGAACATCACCGAGGCGGCGAAGCGCTCGCTGTAGCGGGTCGCGCCCCACGCCGAGGCGTAACCGCCGTAAGAGCCGCCGGTGATACCGACGCGGTCGGGGTCGACGAGGCCGATGGAGACGAGGTGATCCACGCCGTCCACCAGGTCGTCGAACTCTTCTGCAGCGGGGCGGCCATGATTGAGCTTGGTGAAGGCCACGCCGCGCCCCGTGCTGGCGCGGTAATTGGGGTAGAACACGGCGTAGCCGCGGGCGGCCGCCGCCTGCCCCGGCTGCGAGTAGGCGCTGAGCCAGCCGTTGCTGTAGTGGGCCTCGGGACCGCCGTGCACGGCCAGGATGAGAGGCACGCGGGCGCCTGCCTCCCGTTCCAACGGGTGAATGAGCAGTCCTTCGATTTCGAGCCCGTCGCGGGCCCGGTAGCGCACCACTTCCTGGCGCGCCAGGGACACCTTTTCCAGCCAGGGATTGGCAACCGTCAGGCGCTGGGGCGCGCGGCGTCCGTCCATGCGGAAGACCTCGCGCGGATGCGCCGGAGTGTGACCGCTCAGCGCCACGGCGGCGCCGTCGGCCGACACGCTCAGGCCGTCCCAGATCGCGCCCCCGCTCGCCAGGGTGCGGTCGCCGCGGCCGTCCAGGCCGATTTCGCCCAGGCGCGCCTGGACGCCTTCGTAGCTGATGTACAGCAACCGGTCGGCGCTCCGCCAGCCAAGGTGCCAGACGTGACCTTCGAGGCCGGGCAACAGGTCACGCGGCGTGCCGCCGTCGCGGCCGACGACAGCCAGCCGGCCCTCGCGCGGGTCGTTGAGGTCGGCCGCCATCACCAGGCCGAGGTGGCGGCCATCCGGCGCCCAGGCGATGCGCCCCACCTTGCCGGGGGTATCAGCCACGCCGAGGGTGGCACCCGTTTCCGTCGCAATGAAGAACACCCGTGTGCGCATCAGCACGTCGTCGATCAATTCGCGCGGACTCAGCTTCACCGCGAGGCGGTCGCCGGCCGGGCTCCAGCGGACTTCCTGCGCCGATCCTTCGAGCTCGATGACGCGCGGATCGCCGGCTGCGCCGAGCGGCGCGATGTACAGCAGGTAGGGCTGCACGTCTTCCTCGTACACGCGCTGCGTGAAGCCGTGCTTGCGCGTTTCCTTGAGCGCTTCGGTTTCTGCGGCGCGGGCGATGAAAGCAACCTGGCGCCCATCCGGCGACAGGCTGTAACCCTTGATGTCGGTGGCATGCACGAGCAGCGGTCGCGCCTCTCCGCCGCGGACGTCGATGCCGTACAGGCGACGCGTGTCGTCGTCGCCGCGCTTGGCGAGGAAGGTCACGGTGGCGCCGTCCGGCGTCCAGGCGAGCGCGGAGACGTTGACCTGGCCCACCACGTAACCCCGGGCCTCACCCCTGGCATTGGTGATATGCAACTCGCTCCAGGCCGGGCCGTCGTCCTCCTCGAAAAGTCTGCGCGGGACCGCGAGCGTGTAAGCCACGTTCGCGCCGTCGGGACTGCTGCTTACTTCGCCCGCCTGGCGCAGCTCGTGCAGCTGGCGCAGGTCGAGGCCGGCGCCTGTGGCGAGGCCGGGTTGCAGCATGAGGCAGGCGAGCAGGCCCGCCGGCAACAGGAAGCGTGTCTTGCCGGTAAACATCGTCGTCAGCACCCTCTTGTTGGGACTTAAGGAAGCGTTTCGTCGAAAATCTGCAGCGTTTCCGGCTCGCCTTCCACCTCGGGCGGGAACAGGGCGAGCGTAAAGACGTCGCCGCCTGCGAGCGGGAACGGCAACGGCCCGACCAGGATCGGGTCTTCATCGTTGGCCGGGTCGTCCACCGGGCGGGTGGTCAGCGTGAGGAAATATTCGCCCGGCACCACGGTGATGGGCGGCGTGAAGAGGCCGGGCGGCTGGTTGAAGAAGACACGGTTCTCGAAGGAGGGCGCCTCTTCCTCGCTGGTGGTCAGGTGCACCGAGACCAGGTCGCCCGCGGCGGCCAGGTGAGCGAAGCGGAAGCGACCCTCGGTGACCACGCTGCGCGAATTCACCGCTTCCACGAGGATCGCGCCGCCGGACTCGGCATTCAGCAGCGCCGTCACGTATTCCGCCCCGCGCACGGTGGTGACCACGGTGGTGGCGAGCGGCTCTTCCGGGGCGTCGGCGGCGCGGAACGCGAAAGAGACAGTGCCTTCCGGCGCGGGCACGCGCGCGGATCGTGCGCCGAAGGCCAGGTCATCGACCAGGATTCCGACCGGGTCGGTGAGTGATTCGAGGTCGACCAGGCCCACGCCGGCGGCGGCATGGATGGCGCGTGTCACCACCGGGGTGTCGGCGTCGAACAGGCTGCGCGAGCTGCGGCCGGAATTGGCGAGCAGGAAAACCGGCGACGGCCCCGCAGCGAAGCTGGGCGTGATCGCGAACAGCCACTCTGCGCCGGGCCCGGTATTGTCTTCGACCTCGGCGAACTCGATTTCCCCCGTGTCCATCACCACGTCCAGCGTGCCGGACTGGGTCAGGCGGATGCGGGTGGCGCCAATGGAGGTTTCCAGCGACTCGGACTGGCCGAGCGGCTGGATCGTGGCGAACGGCGCGGTCGCAGTCAGGTCCACGTCGGGCGCGGTGACGTAAACATCGACAGCTCCCAGTTCGGGGGTCGCATGCACGAACTGGAAGTACAGGCGGTCGAGCGGGCGCGGGCGTCGCGGCTGGACCACGACAATGGGCTGGATGTCGGCGAAGGTGCCGGCGAGAACGACCGTAGATATCGAGTCCTGCTGGACCGGGATTTCCAGCGTCAGCAACGTGTCGCCAAAACTGTTGTCCGGGTTGGCGTAGTCAACACGGAGCACGGTGCTGTCACCGTTCTCCTTCAGCAGGGACTGGATCCGCTCCTGGGTCGAGGTGCCGAAGGGCATGGTCTCGAGAAATACATAGTTGTCGAAGCGCGCGCGCAGCGCGGGGGCGTCGCTCACGGCGTGCATGGTGCGCAACCAGGTGTAGTCCGGTCCGTCCCCGCTACAGGCGGGAAGGGCGGCGAGCAATGTGGCGGCGGCAAGCCCGGCGAGGATTTTGCGCATGAGTACTCCGGCGTTCGTTCGTGGGCCGCGCAGCCCCGGGCGGCGCGGCAGGACGACATTGTAACCGCAGCCGGCCCGGCACCGGTCCAGCGCAGTCGCCTTGGCGTATACTTGGCGGCCTGACATTCACCCCAAGGCGGACGCCCCGCTGCCGGCGGCTCCGCGCGCACTTCAGGCAGGCCAGGGAATGCAAATCAGGATTCGCCGCGGCATTGATCTTCCCCTCAGGGGTGAGCCACAGCAGCTCATAGAAGAGGCCCGTCCTGCAGGCTCCGTGGCCGTGCTCGGGCGCGATTACATCGACCTCAAGCCGACCATGCAGGTGCAGGAAGGCGACCGCGTGAAGCTCGGCCAGGCGCTGTTCTCGGACAAGCGCCACCCGGCAGTGACGGTCACCGCACCCGGTGCCGGCGTCGTGACCACCGTGCGCCGCGGCGCGCGGCGCGTGTTGCAGGCGGTGGTGATCCGCCTGGAGGGCACGGAGGAGGAGTTGTTCGAGTCATGGCCCGCGGCAGCCCTGGCGGGTCTCGAGCGCGAGCAGGTGGTCGACAACCTGACGCGCTCCGGTCTTTGGTGCGCCCTGCGCACTCGGCCCTGGAGCAAGATCCCCGACCCCGAGACCACGCCGCACGCGGTGTTCGTCAACGCCATGGACACCAATCCCCTCGCGGCGGACCCGGCGGTGGTGATCGCCGAGTCGCCCGAGGCATTCAGCAGCGGCCTGGCGGCCCTGTCGCGCCTCACCACGGGCAAACTGTTCCTGTGCCATGCAGCCGGGTCCGCCATGCCGGTCCCGGCGGGCGTCGCCAACCTGGAGACCGCGGAGTTTTCCGGTCCGCATCCGGCCGGCCTGGTGGGCACGCACATCCATTTCCTGTACCCGGTGAATGCCGAACGCGTGGTCTGGCATCTCGGCTACCAGGACGTCATCGCCATCGGCCGTCTCTTCACCACCGGGCGCCTCGACCCGACGCGCGTGATCGCGCTGGGCGGTCCGCCGGTAATTAATCCGCGCCTGCTGCGCACGCGCCTCGGCGCGCATGTCGAGCCTCTCATCACTGGCGAACTGGAGGACCACACGGAGTGTCGTGTCCTCTCCGGCCCGGTGTGGTCCGGCTACCGGGCCGCCGGCTGGGGCGCCTTCCTCGGCCGCTACCACCAGCAGGTGACGGTGCTGGCCGAGGGCCGCCAGCGCGAGTTTATCGGCTGGCTGCGGCCCGGCGGCGAGAAGTTCTCGGTCACCCGGGCCTTCCTCTCGGCGCTCAGCCCGGCGTCGCGGCGTTTCGCACTCACCACCACCCAGAACGGCAGCCCGCGCGCCATGGTGCCGATCGGCTCTTACGAGCGCGTGATGCCGCTCGACATCCTCCCCACACAACTGCTGCGGGCGCTGGTGGTCGGGGATACCGACGAGGCGCAGCGCCTCGGCGCGCTGGAGCTGGACGAGGAAGACCTCGCGCTGTGCACCTTCGTGTGCCCGGGCAAGTACGACTACGGCCCGGTGCTGCGCGAGCGCCTGCAACAGATCGAGAGGGAAGGCTGATGGCCGGCCTGCGCAAACTGCTCGACCGCGTCGAGCCGATGTTCAGCCCCGGTGGGCGCTTCGCCAAGCTCGGCGCGCTGTACGAGATGATCGACACCTTCCTCTACACGCCGAAGGACGTCACGCGCAGCGCGCCGCACGTGCGCGACGCCATCGACCTGAAGCGGGTCATGACCTACGTGGTCATCGCGGTGCTGCCCTGCGCCCTGTTCGGCATGTACAACATCGGCCTCCAGGCCAACCTGGCCATGGCCGAGATGGGCGTGGCGGCGGCGGAAGGCTGGCGCGGCAGCGTGCTGGCGGCGCTCGGCATCGGCTACGACCCCAACAGCATCATGGCCTGCTTCTGGCACGGTTTCCTGTATTTCCTGCCGATCTACATCGTCACGCTCGCGGCCGGCGGTTTCTGGGAAGTCCTGTTCGCCATCGTGCGCAACCACGAGGTCAACGAGGGCTTCCTCGTCACCTCGATGCTCTACGCCCTGATCCTGCCGCCCACCATTCCGCTGTGGCAGGTCGCCATCGGCATCAGCTTCGGCGTGGTCATCGGCAAGGAAGTGTTCGGCGGCACCGGCAAGAACTTCCTCAACCCGGCGCTGACCGGCCGCGCCTTCCTCTACTTCGCCTATCCCGCGCAGATCTCGGGCGACGAGGTCTGGGTCGCGGTGGACGGGTTCAGCGGCGCGACGCCGCTGGCGCTCGCCCCGCTGGGCGGCGTCGACGCCATCGAAAACGCCGGCTACACGCTGCACGACGTGTTCATGGGCTTCCTGCCCGGGACCATCGGCGCCGAGTCCGCCTTCGCCTGCCTGATCGGCGCGGCCTTCCTGCTTTATACCCGGGTGGCGTCCTGGCGCATCATGCTGGGCGTGCTGCTCGGCCTGCTGGGCACGGTGTGGCTGTTCAACGGCCTGGCCGGGCCCGACAGCAACCCCTACATGCACCTGCCGGTCACCTGGCATCTCGTCGCCGGCGGCTTCGCCTTCGGGCTGGTGTTCATGGCCACCGACCCGGTGAGCGCCTCTATGACCGCCACGGGCAAGCTGGTGTACGGCGCGCTGATCGGGATCCTGACGGTGCTGATTCGCGTCATCAACCCGGCGTTCCCCGAGGGCATCATGCTGGCCATTCTGCTGGGCAACGTGTTCGCGCCGCTGATCGACTACTTCGTGGTGCAGGCCAACGTGCGACGGAGGATGCGCAAGTATGTCTGAGCAGCCGCAGCAACAGCGTGCGGGCCTGTGGGCTCGCTTCAAGGCGCTGCCGAACGACAGCGTCGCCAAGATGCTGCTGGTGACCATCGTGCTGTCGCTGGTGTGCTCGGTGCTGGTGTCCTCGGCGGCGGTGCTGCTGCGGCCCTTGCAGGAGCGCAACGTCGAGCTGGCGCGCAAGGCGCGCATCCTCGAGGTTGCCGGCCTGATGGAGCCGGGGCGCTCCATCGAGGAACTGTTCGGGAACGTGGAGACCCGGCTGGTGGAGCTGGAGACCGGCGAGTTCAGCGCGGCGCTGGATCCGGAGACCTTTGACCAGGTGGTGGCGGCCCGCGATCCGGAACTGGGCGTGACGATTCCGCCGTGGGAGGACATCGCCGGCATCACGCGCCGCGCCCGCTACGCGCCCGTGTACCTGGTGGAGGACGACTCGGGCGAGGTGGACATGGTGATCGTGCCGGTGCATGGCTACGGGTTGTGGTCGACCATGTATGGATTCCTCGCGCTCTCCGGCGACGGCCAGCAGGTGCGCGGCCTGACCTTCTACCAGCATGGCGAGACCCCCGGTCTCGGCGGCGAGATCGAGAACCCGCGCTGGCTGGCGAAATGGCAAGGCCGCCAGATCTACGGCCCGAACGGCGAAGTCAGGTTGCAGGTGGTGCGCGGCGGCGTCGACCCGGAATCCGAGTGGGCCGACTGGAAGGTCGACGGCCTGTCCGGCGCCACGCTGACGGCCGACGGGGTCAGCAACATGATGCAGTACTGGCTGGGTGAGCAGGGTTTCGGCCCCTTCCTGGCCCGCCTGAAGGAGGAGGGCGTATGAGCGGCCCCGGCAAGATCCTGATTGAACCGGTCATCGACAAGAACCCGATCACGCTGCAGGTGCTGGGCATCTGCTCGGCGCTGGCGGTGACCACGCAGATGATCCCGGCGCTGATCATGGGCCTGGCGCTGACCTTCGTGCTGGCGGCGTCGAACGCGGCGATCAGCTTGATTCGCAACCACATGCCGAGCAACATCCGCATCATCGTCCAGATGACGATCATCGCCTCGCTGGTGATCGTCGTCGACCAGTTCCTGAAGGCCTTCGCCTATGACATCAGCAAGCAGCTGTCGGTGTTCGTCGGCCTGATCATCACCAACTGCATCGTGATGGGCCGCGCCGAGGCCTTCGCCATGCAGCAACCCGGTGGTGCCGAGCGTGCTCGACGGCCTCGGCAACGGCCTCGGCTACAGCGCTGATCCTGATGGTGGTCGCCTTCATGCGCGAGCTGTTCGGCTCCGGCACGCTGTTCGGCATCGAGATTCTGCCGCTGGCCAGCGAGGGCGGCTGGTACGTGCCCAACGGCCTGATGCTGCTGGCGCCGCAGCGCGTTCTTCATCATCGGCCTGATGATCTGGGCCATGCGCACCTGGAAGCCGGAGCAGGTCGAGAAGCCCGAGTACCGGATCCACGTCGTGCACCGGACGGAGGTCGTCTGATGGAAGGCCTGCATCGACCTGTTCGTCCAGCGCCGTCTTCATCGAGAACCTGGCGCTGGCCTTCTTCCTCGGCATGTGCACCTTCCTGGCGGTGTCGAAGAAGGTCGAGACCGCCATCGGCCTCGGCGCTCGCCGTGATCGTGGTGCAGGCGATCACGGTGCCGGTCAACAACCTGATCTACCAGCTATCTGCTGCGCGCCGGCGCGCTCGCCTGGGCCGGGCTGCCGGACGTCGATCTGACCTTCCTCGGCCTGATCACCTACATCGGCGTGATCGCCGCCATGGTGCAGATCCTCGAGATGGTGCTCGACCGCTTCTTCCCGGCGCTCTACAACGCGCTGGGCATCTTCCTGCCGCTGATCACCGTGAACTGCGCCATCCTCGGCGGCTCGCTGTTCATGGTCGAGCGCGACTACGACTTCGGCCGAGAGCGTGGTCTACGGCCTCGGCAGCGGCGTCGGCTGGGCGCTGGCCATCATCGCCCTGGCCGGCATTCGCGAGAAGCTGAAGTACAGCGACGTGCCCGGCGGGCCTGCAGGGCCTCGGCATCACCTTCATCACCGCCGGGCTGATGGCGATGGCCTTCATGGCCTTCTCCGGGATCCAGCTCTAGGAGGAGCGAGCCATGCTGAGTCATCGGTCTCGGCGTCGTCCTGTTCACCGTCATCGTGCTGTCGCTGGTCTTCCTCATCCTGGCTGGCGCGCTCCCGCCTGGTGGCCACCGGCGAGGTCAACATCGTCATCAACGACGAGAAGACCATTCACGCGCCGGTCGGCACCAAGCTGCTCGGCGCCCTGGCCGATGCGCAGGCTCTTCGTGCCCTCGGCCTGCGGCGGCGGCGGCACCTGCGGCCAATGCCGGGTCAAGGTGCTCGAGGGCGGCGGCGTGATCCTGCCGACCGAGACCGCGCACATCAACAAGCGCGAGGCGCGCGGGCGAGCGGCTTTCCTGCCAGGTGGCGGTCAAGCAGGACATGCAGCATCGAGGTGCCGCGCGAGGTCTTCGGCGTCAAGAAGTGGGAGTGCCGCGTGCGCTCCAACCACAACGTGGCCACCTTCATCAAGGAGCTGGTGCTGGAGCTGCCCGAGGGCGAGGACGCTCGACTTCCGCGCCGGCGGCTACATCCAGATCGAGTGCCCGCCGCACGAGCTCGACTACGCGATTTCGAGATTCGAGGACGAGTTCCGCGACGACTGGGACCGCTTCGACCTGTGGCAGCTGCACTCCCGGCGTCGAGGAGCCGGTGATGCGCGCCTACTCCATGGCCAACTACCCGGAAGAGAAGGGCATCATCATGCTCAACGTGCGCATCGCCACGCCGCCGCCCGCGCATGCCCGGACGTGCCGCCGGGCAGATGTCGTCCTACATCTTCGGCCTGAAGCCGGGCGACAAGGTCACGATCTCCGGGCCCTTCGGCGAGTTCTTCGCCAAGGAGACCGACGCCGAGATGATGTTTCATCGGCGGCGGCGCCGGCATGGCGCCGATGCGCTCGCACATCTTCGACCAGCTCAAGCGCCTCGACAGCAGCCGCAAGATCACCTTCTGGTACGGCGCGCGCAGCAAGCGCGAGATGTTCTACGACGAGGAATTCGACGAGCTCGCGCGCAGACCACGACAACTTCAGCTGGCACGTCGCGCTGTCCGACCCGCTGCCGGAAGACGAGTGGAAGGGCTACACCGGCTTTATCCACGAGGTGCTGTTCGACAACTACCTCAAGGACCACCCGGCGCCGGAGGACTGCGAGTACTACCTCTGCGGCCCGCCGATGATGACCCAGGCGGTGATCAAGATGCTGGAGGACCTTGGGGTCGAGCAGGAGAACATCCTGCTCGACGACTTCGGGGGCTGAGCGCATGGCCGTATTCGTAATCGCATTCCTGCTGTTCCTCACCGCCATCGCCGGCATGGCGATCGGCGTGATGGCCGGGCGCGGGCGGATCGAGGGCAGCTGTGGCGGGCTCAACCGGGTGCCGGGCGTGGACTCCGACTGCGGCGGCGCCTGCCGTCGTCCTTGCGCGCGCCGCCGCGCGGCTGAAGCGAGGCGATGAGGTGAGGGCCATGGGTTTTACCGCGCGCGATTACATGTCCCGGAACCTGATCCAGTTCTCCCCGGATATGGAGATCCTGGAGGCGGCGGGCATCATGGTCGAGAAGGGGATTTCCGGCGGCCCGGTCATCGACCGGCTCGGCAACCTGGTCGGCGTGCTCGCCGAGACCGACTGCCTGGCGGCGGAATTGCAGGCCGGCTACCACGACTCCCGCGGCGGGCGCGTGCGCGACTTCATGTGCACCGAGTTCGAGACCGTCGATGTCGACGACAGCATCATGGACATCGCCAAGCTGCTGCACCGTGGCGGCGAGTTCTACCATCGCGGCCTGCCGGTGCTGAAGAACAGCCGCGTGGTCGGGAACATCAGCCTGCGCGACGTGCTGAACGCCCTGCAGGAAATGGAACAGGAACGGCGCTGAGCCGGGAGAGCCCGCATGAGATTCAACCAGACCGGCGAAGTCATTGCCTACATCGAGGACTTCCACGAGGACCTGGCCGAGGCCTACGCCGAGCTCGCCGGCCGCACCGCCAAGGGCCGCTCGCGCATGATGCTGGAGTACATGAGCGAGCGCGAAAAAGAGCTGGCCGAAAGCGTGCGCAGCTTCAGCCAGCGCTCGCGCGACCCGGCGCTCAAGGAATGGGACCCGTTCACCATCGACGACGTGGGCATCCAGGCGCGCATCAAGGAAGCGCTGCACGAGCAGGCGGATGCCGACGAGTTGCTCGGCCTGGGCCTGGAAGTGCTGGCCTGGCTGGAAGGCCTGTTCCTGCGCCTGGAGGCCAAGAGCGGCACGCCCGAGCAGAAGGCCCTGTTCGAGAACCTGCGCGCGCGCACGGATCGCGAGAAGCACAAGCTGGCGCGCAACGCCAACATGCTGATGGATTTCTAGCGGCGCACCGGGACGCCGGCGCGCTTCAGCCCCCTGCGACGGCCGGGATGATGGCGACCACGTCGCCGTCGTCCAGCGTCGTTGCGAGCCCGTCCAGGTGGCGGGTATTGCGCTCGCCGACGAACACGTTCACATAGGGCCTGAGCTCGCCTTCCGGCGTCAGCACGCGCGCGAGCAGCGCTTCGCGCCCGTCCCCGACGCGCGCCAGCGCCTCGCCCACGGTCGCTGCTTCGACCTCGAGCGCGGCGGCCTGGTCGGCGAAGGGCCGCAGCGGCGGCGGGATGTGTACGGTGACGCTGCTCACTCAACGGGCTCCGATGACGGCGACGATGGGTTCCGGCCGGTTCAGTCGCACCAACACTACGCGGTCGAAGCGGTCAGTCAACTCCAGTGCGGCTTCGGCAGTGGCCGTCGCCAGCGCGAGCCTGTCGGCATCGTCCACCATGTTGATCACCGGCACGACCAGCGCATCCCCCGCACCGCGCAGCAGGCCCTGGTCGCTCGCCAGCAGGCGCGCGGCGGCGGCCGGCGCCAGGGGTTCGCCCGGGGCGATGCCGACCAGCTCGGCGAGGCGCTCGACCCGATGCGCGATGCGATCGCCCAGCGGCTCGCCGAGGGCGCGAGCCGACATGACCGGCAGCAACGTCGTCATGCCGGGCGGCAGCACCGGCTCGTCCGCCGCCGGCGCCTTGACCCAGCGCATGCGCGCGCCGTCCGCTTTCACCAGCGTGAGATCGAAACCGAGTTCCCGGTGCAGCGCCGTGATTTGCGCGCCTGGCACGCCGGCCAGGCGACCGGGCTTGTCACCCGGGCAGGCATAGGCGAGGAAAGGCTGCGGGCCGAGCGCGCGCAGCTGGTCTTCGAGCTGGTCTGCGCCGGCCAGGACGACCTGGCCGCCGAGCGTCTCGGGCGGCGGCAGCGTGCGCACCGTGGTGGTGAATGCCACGCGCCCGGGATGCCGCGCCGCGATGGCGAACAGGACGCTTTTCTTGCCGCCGGCGCCGGTGGCGCAGACGATGCCCGCGCGGGCGCCGAGCAGTTCCAGCAGGTCCGGCGCGCTCATGTCGCGCCGCCGACGGACTGGACGGACAGGATGCGCGGCAGGAAACCCGCCACCAGCGTCCAGCTCTGCGCGCTGTCGCGGCTGGCGAACAGGTGCCCGCCGGAGGTGCCGAGGTACACGCCGCCATCCGCATCGGCGTCCATGGCTTCGCGCAGCACCGTCACCCAGGCATGGCTTTGCGGCAGGCCGGCGCTCATGGAGCGCCAGCTGGCGCCGGCGTCGCGGCTGCAATACACGCGCAGCCGGCCGTCCACCACGGTGCGCATGTGGGAGTCCGCTTCCGGCACCTGGTACACCGTGTCCGGGTCGCGCGGGTCGACCGCGATGGCGTAACCGAAGTTGCCCGGCAGGCCGGTGGTGATCTCCGTCCAGCTGCGACCGGCGTCGTCGCTGCGCCAGGTGCCGTGGTAGCACTGGCGGTACAGCCGGTCCGGACGCAGCGGATGCATGACCAGGCGGTGCACGTTGTGGCCGCTCTCGGGCAGGGGGTTGCGGCAGGTTCTCGGCGCGCACGCCGGCGTTGGCGGGCGTCCAGCTGGCGCCGCCGTCCTCACTGCGGTACACGCCGCCGGCAGAGATCGCGACCCACAGGCGCTGCGGGTCGCCCGGATCGATGCGAATGGAATGCAGCGAGAAGCCGCCGCGCGCCGGCTCCCAGGTGTCCCGCGTGGAATGCGCGTTGAGCGCGCTGCACGGGGTGCCAGGTGGCGGCGCGGTCGTCGCTGTAGAACAGGCCGGCGGGATCGATGCCGGCGTAGAGCCGGCCGTCCGGCGACGCGGCCAGGTACCAGATGGATTTCAGCGCCGTCTTGTGCAGCCCGACCGCGTGTTGCGGCGCCGTCGGCAGGGAGGCCCAGCTGCGGCCGTGATCCTCGCTGCGGTAGATGTGCGCGCCCCAGATCTTGTGGCCGGCCGCGGCGTAGATCACGCCGGGTTCCTGCGGCGGCGCGCAGCAGTGAATGATCTCGTAGCCGGCGATATGGGGCCCGTCCAGGATCCAGCCGTCGCCCTCCGGCCGGGCGATGAACAGGCCCTTCTGGGTCCCCACCAGCACCATGCGCTGCGTGCCGCTCATGTCTCCAGCAGGCGCGGCATCAGGTCGACCAGGTTGCACGGCCGCGTGCGCTTGTCGAGCTGGGCCTCGATGAGCTCGTCCCAGGCCGTGGCGCAGGCCCCCGACGAGCCGGGCACGCAGAACACGTAGGTGCCGTTGGCCACCCCTGCCACGGCGCGCGACTGGATGGTGGAGGTCTTGATCTGCTGCCAGGAGACCGATGCGGAAGATCTCGCCGAAGCCTTCGAGGATCTTGTCGAGCAGGGGCTGCACGGCTTCCGGCGTGCCGTCGCGCCCCGTCACCCCGGTGCCGCCGGTAGTGATGACGGCGTGCACCTCCGGGTCGGCGATCCAGGCCGCGACCACGGCGCGGATCTGGTAGATGTCGTCGCGCACGATGCGCTTCTCGTGGCAGCGATGGCCGGCCTTGCCGAGGCGCTCGACCAGCAGCTTGCCGGACTTGTCCTCGGCCTCGCCGCGGCTGTCGGAAACGGTCAGGACGGCGATGTTGAGCGGGACGAAACTGCGTTCGGTCATGACATGGTTCCGGTGCGGGCCCAGGGGTCAGGCATTGTAAGCCACGGCGCCCAGCTCCGAGAGATCGTAGCCGCCCATTTCCCCGGCGCGCTGCCGCATGCGCTCGCCGCGAGCGAACTCGAGCAGGCGCTGCAGCGGCGGCTCGAAGTAATGGCGCCGCCGTATCGCCAGCTGGAATTTCTCATGGTGCAGCGGGATGAAATCGAGGCCGTGCCGCCTTGCCGAGGCCTCGATGGCAAGGCCCGCATCGGCATGCCCCTCGCGCACGGCCAGCGCCAGGTCATCCTCCGTCAGGGCCGGGTGTGGCAGCAACGCGAGGGCGTCATGCTCCAGGCCGGCCTGCCGCACGAGCCAGCGAAACAGGGTATCCGCGCCCGCGTCCGGCTGGCGATGCGCGACGCGCAGGCCGGGGCGGGCGAGGTCCGCCAGCCCATGGATGTCGAGCGGGTTGCCGGGCGCCAGCAGCAGCCCTTGCCGGCGCTGCGCCCAGTGGATGATCAGCAGGTCGCGCAAGCCGCCCAGTCCGAGGAGCTGCGGCTGGTTGTATTCGCCGGTTGCGGGCGCCAGCACGTGCATGCCCGCCAGCATGGCGCGGCCGTCCAGCAGGCGCCGGGCCCCGTCCATGCTGCCGCGGCACAGCGACGCGAGCGCCGCGCCGGATTCCCGCGCGGCCCAGTCGAGCAGCGGATCGTGGCTGCCCGCGAGCACCGGCGGGACCGGCGTGCTGTCGCGCTGGTCGCCCTCGAGGTGGTTCATCAGCCAGAGGTCGATCGCCTGGCGTGGGAACAACAGTTTCCCGGTGATTCGGACGCAGGGCATCTCGCCCTGGCGCACCAGGTCGTAGACCTTGCGCTCCTTGAGGCGAATGTACGCGGCGACTTCCGCCGTGGTCAGGTAGTCGGGAGGCTGGGACATGGTGTTTAATGTCGTGTGACTGCTTTAATTCCTGCGCCGGGCCCAGATTGCCCACTGGGAAGCAGATAGTGCAGCACAATGCACCGTCGAATCCACTACAACCAGCATGGGGGGGCCGCATGAAGCTGCGCCTGTTCGTACTTTCGCTCCTGCTCACCTTTCTCGCCTCTGCGGCGCCGGCCCAGGACGAGGAGAAATTCATCGTCCTGGCCTCGACGACGTCCACCGACAATTCCGGGCTGTTCGGCCACATCATCCCGCTGTTCCGCCAGGCCACCGGCATCGACGTGCGCGTGGTGGCGGTCGGCACCGGCCAGGCGTTCCAGATCGCGCGCAACGGCGATGCAGACAGCCTGCTCGTGCATGACACCGCCGGCGAGGAAAAGATGGTCGCCGAGGGCTACGCCTCCGAGCGCCGCGATGTGATGTACAACGATTTCGTCATCATCGGGCCGGGCAGCGACCCCGCCGGCATCCGCGCCGCCAAGACGGCCGCCGAGGCCTTCAAGATGATCAGCGCCAAGGAGGCCGTGTTCGCCTCCCGTGGTGACGACAGCGGCACGCATCGCGCTGAGAAGCGCATCTGGGGCGCGGCCGGCGGCGTGCCGAAGGCGGCCTGGTACCGCGAACTCGGCAGCGGCATGGGCGCCACGCTGAATACGGCGGCGGCGATGGATGCCTACGTCCTCGCGGACCGCGGCACCTGGATCAGCTTCGCCAATCGCCAGGGCCTCGAGATCCTGTTCGAAGGCGACCCCGTGCTGTTCAACCAGTACGGCAGCGTGCTGTTGAGCGCCGAGCGCCTGCCGCACCTGAAGCACGATCTCGCCAAGACCTGGCATGAGTGGCTGCTGTCCGCCGAGGGCCAGGCCGCGATCGCCGACTTCAAGCTGAGCGGCGAGCAGCTGTTCTTCCCGAACGCCAAGTAAGACCCTGACGGGTTCATTGAAATATTGAGGTATCGATGATGTTCAACAACAAGGCTGTGCGCTGTGCCCTGGCGCTGACGCTGGGCGCAGCCATCTTCTCCTGGTCGATGGCCGCTGTCGCGGCCCCGGAATTCAAGATCCGCGGCCGTTTCCACCTCGACTACGGTATCCACGACGACGACGAGATCGACCTGGACGACGGCTTCCTCGTGCGTCGCGCCTTCATCGGCGTCACCGGCAACATCAACGATGACTGGTCGGGCATCATCGAGTACGACTTCGCCGAGAACGGCACCAATGCCCAGGACGTGCTGCTGCGCCGCAAGTGGCAGGGCGGCACGCTCAAGTTCGGTCACTTCAAGGTGCCGATGGGCATGGAAGAAGTCTCCAGCACCAACAACATCATCTTCCTGGAGCGCAACTCGCCGAACACCACGCTGGTGGATGCCCGCCGCCTCGGCATCGGCTACGACTACTACGGCGAGGCCATGGGCTTCCAGGGCATGGTCTATGGCCGCGGCATGGGCAGCAACCAGGCCGGCGACGACCCGATCGGCCTCGCGGGGCGCTTCATCTACGCCCCGAAACTGGGCGACAACCAGCTGCACCTGGCGGCCTCGGTAGCTTACGAGGACGTGCGCGATTACAACGTCGACCGCTACCGCGACCGCCCCGAGGCGCGCGCCGACGGCAACCGCCTGATCGATACCGGCAACATCAGCGATGTCGATACCACGATGAAGATGGGTCTCGAGGCCGCGTACCAGGCCGGTCCCTTCCACATGGTCGCCGAGTACTTCAGCGTCGACGTGGACCGGACCGCTGGCGAGGATCCGACCTTCACCGGCTACCAGGTCTATGGCGTGTGGAACATCACCGGTGAGCAGCGTCCCTATCGCAACGGCGTGTTCCGCGGCCTCAAGCCCGGCAGCCCCGACCGCGGCGCCTGGGAACTGGCCGTGCGCTACAGCTCGGTGGACCTGAACGACGCCGGTTTCCAGGGCGGGCAGCAGGACAACATCACCCTGGGCGTCAACTACTATCCGGACGCCAACGTGCGCTTCATGCTCAACTACATCATGGTCGACGTGACGGACAGCGGGGCGACGGTCGGTGGCGTGGTCGTGGGAGACGAGTCGCCGAACATCCTGATCGCGCGCGCCCAGTACAGCTTCTGACCCGGGCCTGGACTACTCCGCCTGCGGCGCCGTGCCGGCGCCGCAGGTTTTTTTAGCCCGGGATCAGCACAGGCCGGCGAAGGGCTGGACCGTCACTTCGGCGCCGGCCTCGACGTTGCCATAGTCCTCCGGCAGGACGATGAAGCAGTTGGCTTCCGCCATGGAGCGCAGGATCCCGGAGCCCTGCCGGCCCGCTGGCCCCACCTTGTAGGCGCCGTCCGCGTCCATGCGCAGCACGCCGCGCTGGAACTCGCGCCGGCCCGGCTTTTTCTTCAGGCGTGACTCGAGCATCGCGGTGACCAGCGCCGGCGCCTCGGGCGCGGCGATGCCGGCGAGGATACGCAAGGCCGGCTGCACGAGCTGGTAGAAGGTCACCATGACCGACACCGGATTGCCGGGCAGGCCGAAGAACAGCGCGCCCTGGACCCGGCCGAAGGCGATGGGCCGCCCCGGCTTGATGGCCACGGTCCAGAAGCCCACCTCGCCGATCTTGTCCAGCGTCTCGGTGACGAAGTCCGCTTCACCCACGGACACGCCGCCGGAAGTGACGATGGCGTCCGCCTGGGCCGCGGCCAGTTGGAAGGCCTGCTCCAGGTCCTCGCGCGTGTCCCGCACGACACCGAGGTCGACGACCTCGACCCCGAGCCGCGTCAGCATGCCGAACAGGGTGTAGCGGTTGCTGTCGTAGATCTGGCCGGGTCCGAGCGGCTCGCCGATGGAGGCGAGCTCGTCGCCGGTGGAGAAAAACGCCACGCGCGGGCGGCGGCGCACCTTCACTTCCCCGATGCCGAGCGAGGCGATCAGGCCGAGGTGGGCGGGGCGCAGCAGCACGCCGGGTTCCAGCGCCACCGCGCCGGCCTTGATGTCCTCGCCCGCCATGCGCACGTTGTCGCCGGGACGGTGGCCGCTGCCGATGTGCGCGTGGTCGTCCTCGCGCCGCACGCGTTCCTGCATCACCACCGTGTCGGCGCCCTCGGGCACGGGCGCGCCGGTCATGATGCGCACGCACTCGCCGTCACCGACCTGTCCGGCGAAGGGGTGGCCGGCGAACGCGGTGCCGATGACGCGGAAGGCGCGCTCGCCCTCGGCCGGCAGGCCGGCGCCCGCGAGGGCGTAGCCGTCCATCGCCGAATTGCTGTGCGCCGGGACGTCCACGGTGGAGTGGACCGGGGCATACAGCACCCGGTCCAGGGCGTCGCGCGTGGCGACGCACTCGAAGCCTTCAACGGGGCGGATCTCGGCGCTGATATTGGCCAGCGCCTGCTGCAAGGTCTGGGCGGGATCGTCGTGGCCGCCGCCGCAGCCGGGATTCTGGTGCTTCATCGCTTGATTCCTGCGGGACGCTGCGTGCGCCCGTTCAGTCGTTTTCGGATGGGGGCGCGAGGCGCGCCTCGAGGGCGCGGCGCTCGTCGGGGTCGTTGACGTTGACGAAGGTGTCCGGCCGGTCGGAGAAGTCGACTTCCGCGAGGCTATGGTGCTCGAACCAGCGGTCGATCTTGCGTCCGCCGCTGCCGAGGTAGGCCTCGAGGCTGTCTTTGAGCGCGCGCCGCACCAGCATGAAGACCGGTTGCAGGCGCTCGCCGTCGTGCGGCACCGCGATGTCCGCGCCCGATTCCTCCAGCGCGTGGTGCAGCCGGGAGGCGAGATCGGGCGGCAGCAGGGGGCAGTCGCAGGGCGCCGTCATGACCAGCGCGGTCGAGGCTGCGCGCATGCCTGCCGCCAGTCCCGCCAGCGGGCCAAGGAAGCCCGTGTCCTCATCGCGCACCACCGGCCAGCCGAAAGCGGCATAGCGATCGAGGTTGCGATTCGCGTTGACCACCAGCCACTCGACCTGCGGCGCGAGCGCCGCCAGCACATGGGCAATCATCGGCCGCCCGGCGAGCGGGACCAGGCCCTTGTCCTGGCCGCCCATGCGCGTGGCGCGGCCGCCGGCGAGGATCACCGCGGTGATGGGCAGTCGTTTGTCGTGCGCGTCCATGGGGTCTGCATGATAGTGGGCCGGCCCGCAATGATAAGGGCTTTCGGCGCGCGTTGTGTTGCGGTTCAGGTCGGCAGGTCGCCGCCGATGAAGCTGGTGGCCGCCCGCGTCGCGGGCCCGGCGAAGAATTTCCCGGCCGCGCTGTGCTCGAGCAGGCGGCCCTGGTGCAGGAACAGCACTTCGGTCGCCAGCCGCCGCGCCTGGCCGATGTCGTGCGTGGTCATGATGATGCGCGTGCCTTGCGCCTTCACTTGCTGGATCAGGCGCTCGATGGCGGCCGTGGCGGCTGGGTCGAGGTTCGAGGTCGGCTCGTCCAGCAGCAGCACCTCCGGCGCAAGCATCCACGCCCGTGCGATGGCGAGGCGTTGCTGCTCGCCCCCCGACAGGGTGCGCGCCGGCTGCCGCGCATGTGTCTCGATGCCGGCCATGGCGAGGGCCTCCTGCGCCAGTCGCTCTCGGTCGGCGTGTGGCGTCTTGCGCACCGCCAGCGCATGTTTCAGGTTGCCGAGCACCGAGCGGCGCAACACGACCGGCCGCTGGAACACCATGCCCTGGTAGCGCCGCGCCTTGACGGGCGCGAGGTCGTCCCAGCGGATGCTGCCGGAGGTGGGCGTGAGCAGGCCGTGCAACAGCCGCAGCAGCACGCTCTTGCCGGCGCCGTTCGGTCCCAGGATGAGCGTGCAGCTCGTGTCACTGAGCGTGAACGAGACGTCCGCGATGATCTGCTTGCCGCCGGCGCTGAAGCCGACGCCGCGCACCTGCAGCGGCATCAGCCGATGCGCGCCCGCCGTCCCGGCGCCGCCCGCCGCACCGGCATCTCTTGTCGCTCCGGCCTCAGCCATGCGGACGCTCCGCCAGGTCCGCGATCACGCTCGCGGCCGCATTCACTGCGGCGGCAATGACGATCAGGATCATGCCGAGCCCGAGCGCCAGCGCTAGGTTGCCCTTGCTGGTCTCGAGGGCGATGGTGGTGGTCATGACCCGCGTGTGATGCAGGATATTGCCACCGACGATGAGCACCGCGCCCACCTCGGCGATCGCCCGGCCGAAGCCGGCCAGCACCGCGGTGAGGAGCCTGAAGCGGCCGTCCCAGAGCAGCGTGGCGACGCTGTCCAGCGGCCCCGCGCCGAGCGAGCGCAGGTGTTCGTCGTATTCCTCGTGCAGGTCCTCGATGATCTGGCGGGCCAGGGCGGCGACGATCGGCACCACGAGGATGAACTGCGCGATGATCATGGCCGTCGGCGTGAACAGCAGGCCGAATTCCCCCAGCGGCCCGGCGCGCGACAGGAGCATGTAGACCGCCAGGCCCACCACCACGGGCGGCAGGCCCATCAGCGCGTTCAGCATCACGATCACGGCGCGGCGGCCGCGGAAGCGCAGCATGCCGAGAGTCGCGCCCAGCGGCAGGCCGACCAGCGCGGCGAGCCCGACCGAGAACAGGCTGACGTAAAGCGACAGGGACACGATCTCGACCAGCTCGGGGTCCAGGCCCATCACCAGTCGGGCCGCCATGGCGAACGCGGCGGAGAAATCGTTCATCGTGTTGCGGGGGTATCCTTTCCTGGCCGCGGATTGCGCGGCGCCGGTGAACTTCGCGGGCGTGCCCGGGTCTGAAGTCATGCAAGGCCGGTGCCAGCGTGCCTGCCGCGCCCCCCATGCGTTATCATTCCCGAGCCTTGTCCGGCCCAGGCGCGGGCAATTTGGCGCAGCGCGACAATTTGTCTAATTTTTCTCTCGCTATTGAGTCGTTATGACGCAGGCGGTACGCTCGCGCTCCGCTTTTCTACACCGATCGAAACCGGAACACAGGCTTTGAAACTCGCGACGGACAACGGGAACCTCAAGGGCGCTTCAGTGCTGGTGGTCGGCGGCGGACCCGATTTCCGCAGCCAGCTGCGCCAGTCTCTGCGCCGCCACGTCGCGCTCGTGGACTCGGCCGAAGGCGTTCTCAAGGCCAGCCAGCTCATGGCGCGCTGCCATTTCGGGTTTCTCGTGGTCAATTCCGAGTTGCCCGACGCATCTGCGCTCGACTGGCTGGGCGAGCTGGAGCGCGAAGACGTGTCCGCTCGCGTCGTCCTGCTGGCCGAGCCGGGGCAGGCCGGGGCCCTGGAGGCGGCACTTGCCGGGCGCAGCGCTGCGGTGCTGACGCGGCCGCTGCAGACGGAGGCCCTGCTGGCGGCACTGCGCGACCTGGCGACCGAGGAACGCGAGTCCTCCGCCGCGCCGCGGCTGCGCGCCGGCAACGGTGTCGCCAGCGGCCGCGAACTGATCGGGGACAGCCCGCAGATGCGCGAGGTGCGCACGCTCATCGAGCGCATTGCGCCCCTGCCGGGCACGGTGCTGATCGAGGGCGAAACCGGGACCGGCAAGGAACTGGTGGCGCGCTGGCTGCATGCCATGAGCATGCGCCGCGGGCAGTTCGTGGCGGTGAACTGCGGCGCCATTGCGCCCGAGCTGCTGGAGAGTGAGCTGTTCGGGCACACCAAGGGCGCTTTCACCAGCGCCCACCAGGGACGCGAGGGCCTGTTCGTCGCGGCGCGCGGCGGCACGCTGTACCTGGACGAGGTGAGCGAAATGCCGTTCGGGCTGCAGGTCAAGCTGTTGCGCGTGCTGGAGGAGGGCGCGCTGCGACCGGTCGGCGCCGACCAGGAGGTGCCGGTCGACGTGCGCGTGGTGGCCTCGACCCAGCATGACCTGCCGGTCCTGGTGAAAGAGCGTCGCTTCCGCGAGGATCTTTACTTCCGCCTCAACGTGGCACAGGTCAACCTGTCGCCGCTGCGCGAGCGCCCCGAGGATATCGAGCTGCTGTCGCGGCACTTCATGGAAGCGCTGTCCGGCAGCCTCGGCGTGGCTGCGTTGCCGCTGGACGGGCGCAGCATGACGCGGCTGCGCGAATACCGCTGGCCGGGCAACGTGCGCGAGCTGAAGAACTTCATCGAGCGCAGCCTGATGCTCGGCTCGCTGGTGCTCGACCAGCTGGCGGCAGCCGAAGAAGTGGCGAGCGGCCCGGCCGAGGTGGCCGAGTATCCGCTCGACTGGACCCTCGAAGAGGTCAAGCAGCACCACATGGCGCGGGTGCTGCGCGCCATGGGGGGCAACAAGTCCGCGGCGGCGCGCCGGCTCGGCGTGTCGCGCAAGACGCTGGAACGGCGCATGCAGTTCGGCGGCATGGACAGCGAGCGGTCCTGAAGCCCGCGGCCGTCGGCCGGGCCGGCACAATCGTTTCAATCACAACTGGAGAGTTCTCATGAGCAAGGCAGTCCTGGACGAAGACAAGTTCAACCTCGAGATCCGCAAGTTCCTCAAGGTCGTCGGCATCACCTCGCAGCGCGAGATCGAGCAGGCGGTGCGCGCCGGGCTCGAGGCCGGCACCCTGAAGCCGGGCGACTCGGTGGCGGCCAAGGTGACCCTCGAGCTGCCCGCCCTGGGCGTGCAGCACGTCATCAGCGAGAAGCTTGACCTCGCCTGATACCTGGCGCGGGGCGCCCGCTGCGGGCGTCCCGCCTGACCTTCAGACCGGCCAGACCAGGTTGCCGGTCTCGCTGAAATCGTAGCCGCCGAACTTCTGCGCCATGCGGTGGCACTCGGTGCTGCGCAGGTAGTCGAGCATCTTCTGGAACAGCGTGCGGAAGAACATGCGCTTGTGCATGGCGAAGTCGAACGCTTCCCAGCCGATGGGCATGAAGTCGAGGCCGAATTCGGTCGCCGCGGCGCGAATGCCGATGCCGACATCGGCGTAGCCCATGGCGATCGCGGAGGCCGCATCCCGTTCCGAGTAGGCCCGCGTCGAGGCGCGCCGCGAGGCCGGGTCGAGGCCGTGGCGGGTCACCAGTTCCTGCAGGAAACGGCGCGAGCCGGCCCCCTCCTGGCGCATCACCCACTGCTTGTCGTGCGAGAACAGTTCCTCCGGGTCGCTGCCGGCGAGCCCCGGCGCGACCATCAGTCCCTGTTCACGCAGGAAGCCGCGCACCAGCACCCAGTCGTTGTGCTGCGGGTACTGGCGCAGCAGGGCGGGATGCCGCTGTCGGCTCTCTTCGGCCGGGCCCCAGTGGATGCCGCACATGTCGGCGCGACGCCGGGCGAGCAGCGAAAGCCCGAGCTGGGTGCCCGTGGCGGTGTAGCTGATCAGGGCCTTGGCCTGGACCTCGTTGGCGATCTGCATGATGACGCGGTAGATGAGCGGGTCGTCGCTGCCCGCCAGCAGCATGCGGTCGGCCAGCAGCCCGCCATGGCTGGACTCGAGCAGCCACTGGTCGACCAGGTCGCGCGGGAACAGCCATTTGCCGGTGACCTTGCTGGCGGGGATGACGCTGTCGGCCGCGAGCGCGTAGATCTTCTTCTCGTTCACCTGCAGGTAGCGCGCCACCTGTTTCACGCTCATGAAACGTGGCAGCGTTTCCTCTTCCCGGTCGCGCGTCTCGTCTGCGGTGATCGTCTCGCCGTGCATTGCCATTGGCTCCTCCCCTGCGGCCGCGCGGACAGGCCCCGCGTGGCTTCTCAGGTCTTGAGTCATGCAAGAAGCATTCCGTATCCTTCCGCAGTTCTCGGCGCGATCGCGCGCATGAGCGGGAGGCGGGGCAAGCTGGTACTCTAGCCGGCCTCGCTGCCGCGAGGTTCGGCAACATTTCAACGGAAGCCTATGCGTCCCAAACCACAGCTCAGCATCCCGGTCGGCGCCGTGCTGGCGCGCAAGGTCGTGCAGCGTTCCGGCTGGAGCCTGGTGAACTGGGAAGGCGTCGCGGTGCTGGTGGGTGAACGCTTCGCCGCAGGCGAATCCCGGCGCGTACCCATGCGTGAGAACGAAGGCGCGACCCAGTATCTCTGGGACGGACTGTGCCTGGAGCTCTATCGCGACGCGGCCGAGACCTACTGGTTCAACCTGACCGGCACTCGGCCGTCGCTGTTCATCATCTGCAGCGAGGAGGAGGGCGAGTTGCGGCCGACAGCGGTGACGGCGGACCACGACGAATCCACCAGCGCCGTCGAAGCCGACTACAAGGTGTTCGCGGTCCCCATCCCGGCCGAGATCATCGGGCAGCTGGAAGAGTTCGTCATGACCCACTTCAAGCCCAAGGAACGCAAGAAGCGCCGCCGCGAGGACTGGAGCGGCGAGGAACGGCAATAGCACCATGAGCGAGAAAGAATCCTTGACACGTCCTGCGCCGGAGCCGGCACAGGACGACACCCCTGAGCCCTTCCTGCGACGTTGGGCGCGCCTGAAGGCCGACCCTGCCGCAAGTGAGGCGGAGCCGGCTCCGGAGGCGCCCGCGAGCCCGCCCGTAGAGAACACCCCGGCCGCCGCCGAGGCGGAGACGGCCGAGGTGGGCGACGAGCAACTGCCGCCTGCGGACGAGGACCTGCCGCCGCTGGAGGCGCTCGACGAGCACTCGGACTACAGCGGCTTCATGTCGCCCCGGGTCAGCCAGGCGCTGCGCAAGCAGGCGCTGCGCAAGCTGTTCCGCAGCCAGAAGTTCAACTACATCTGTGAGCTCGACGACTATATCGACGACTACACGAGCTTTCCGCCGCTCGGTGACATGATCACGGCCGATAT
The DNA here is from genome assembly GCA_963709275.1 of uncultured Gammaproteobacteria bacterium. GTDB lineage: Bacteria > Pseudomonadota > Gammaproteobacteria > Steroidobacterales > XN24 > XN24. Next base: position 460,757 of record CAVPVZ010000006.1, on the reverse strand, counting down.
GAAGCATGCGGCGGAAGTGTTGCTGAAGAAGCAGCTCGAGGCTGAGGAAGCCGAAGCGGAAGCCGCGGCTGCAGCTGCGGCCGGTGCGGACGCCGAGGATGCTGCGGAGGCGTCCGCGGACGAGGCCGTGGCGGCAGCAGCTCCGGAACAAAATGAACACACAGACGATGCTTCCGGCGACGCACCGGAAGCAGCCCCCGATGCCAGCGAGGATAAGCAACGTGACGCTTGAGCTTCCCGCCACCACCGATGCGGGCCGCGCGCGCGCCCAGGTGCTGAGCCAGACTGCGACGATCGAGGGCGAGCCGACCTCGATCGTGACTTATCAATCCAGCGGCCGGCTCGCCATCATCGGCGACGAGGCCGCGGCCCTGGCTGCGGCCCGCCGGCTTGGGGCCGGCGTGTCGAGCACGCTCCTGGTCCCTGGAGATGAAGCGCCCGAGCCGTCCAAGGTCGAGGATTTCGTGGTCGTGCGCGGCGGCCGCCCCGAGGTGCATGGGCCGGCTGGGGCGTTTCGCCATCAACATATCGAGCGGCGAGGACACCTTCTCCCTGGCCGAGGCCTCCGGCGCGGCCACGCCGCACTTCGACCTGGTGCTGGACCTGTGCGAGCCGCCCCTGCTGCCGCACGAGGTGCCGCCGGTCGGCTACTACGCCGGCGGGCGCAGCGAGGCCGCGCTGGAGCGGGCGCTGGCCGAGATCCCGGAGATGCGCGGCGAGTTCGAGAAGCCGAAGTACTTCAACTACGATCCCTCGATCTGCGCGCACGGCGGCAGCGGCCTGACCGGCTGCACGCGCTGCATCGACGCCTGCCCGACCATCGCGATCACTTCCATCGGCGACAAGGTGAGCGTCGATCCCTATCTCTGCCAGGGCGCTGGCAGTTGCGTGGCGGCGTGCCCCAGCGGCGCCATGAGTTATGCCTTCCCCGCGGTGAACGACCTGCTGGCGCACCTGAAGTCGCTGCTGGGCGACTTCGCCGCGGCCGGCGGGCAAGACCCGGTGCTCATGATCCACGACGCCTGGTCACGCAAGACCCTCGAGGAAACGCTGGGTCCGGCGATGCCGGAAAACATCCTGCCCTTCGAAGTGGAGGAGGTCGGTTCGCTCGGCCTCGACACCTGGCTGGCCGCGCTGGCCTATGGCGCCCGCGCCGTGGTGATCACGGTGTCGGCGAGCGCGCCGCGCCGCATGACCGACGAGCTTCGCGCCCAGGTGGGCTTCGCCCGCCCGCTGCTCGAGGCGATGGGGTACGCCGCGGACAGCCTGCTGGTGCTGGACAGCGCCGCGGCGGCCAAGGACCCCGCGGGCTGGTGGCGCGGATTGCCGGAAAAGGCGCTTTGCAAGCCGGCGAAGTTCGTCTGCCCGGACGACAAGCGCGGCATCCTGCGGCTCGCCATCGAACACCTCTACCGGCACGCCCCGTCGGCGCACAAGGTGGCCGAGCTGCCGGCGGGCGCGCCTTTCGGCGAGATCCGCGTCGACAAGGACACCTGCACGTTGTGCATGGGCTGCGTCAGTGTATGCCCCACCGCGGCGCTGAACGCCGGCGGCGACCTGCCCCAGCTCAAATTCACGGAATGGAACTGTGTGCAGTGTGGCTTGTGCGAGAAGGCGTGCCCCGAGGATGCCATCACCCTCAAGCCGCGCTTCCTGTTCGACGCCGAGGCGCGCCAGCAGCCGCGCGTGCTGAACGAAGAGCAGCCGTTCTGTTGCATTTCCTGCGGCAAGCCGTTCGGCACCCGCTCCATGCTCGACAATATGTTAAAGAAGCTGGAGGGCCACTGGATGTTCCAGGACGAGGACGCGCGGCGGCGCCTGCAGATGTGCGACCACTGTCGCGTGAAGGACATGTTCAAGTCCGGCCGACCAGGCGGGCCGACCGCCCCCTGACCGGCAAACTGCGACATTAAGAACCTGTCTTGCGGACAAAATGCACCACGCTGCCCTGAATTTGAGTGAATGATATGGAATATGGGTCTTTTTTCATTCTTTTCTTCCAAAAAACGCTGGCCTGATAGTTGCAAAATGAAAGACCATAATGAAAATGACGAGCACACGATGACCGAGGCCACCGCGGAAATCGGGATGGAGTCAACGCAGCACAGCGCAGCGCATGTCGTTGCGGCGGAAGACATGCTGCGCGCCAACGCCTAGAGCCTCCTGGCCCAGCTTCTCGGCAGCGCGCCGGACGAGCGCCTGCTGAGCGTGCTTGCGGCGATCGACCCCGCGCAGGCGGACAGTGACGACCTGCTCGGGGCCGCCTGGCGCATGCTCGCCCAGTCCGCCGGCCGCAGCTCCCCCGCCGAACTGGCGGACGAATACCAGGACCTGTTCATCGGCGTCGGCCGTGGCGAACTGGTGCCGTACGGCTCCTGGTACCTCACCGGATTCCTGATGGAGACAGCCGCTGGCGCGGTTGCGCGAGGAGCTCGGCTTCCTCGGCTTCGAGCGCCAGGAGGACGTCACGGAGCCCGAGGACCACGCCGCCGCGCTGTGCGACGTGATGGCGCTGCTCATTACGGGCGAAGAACCCGCGACCCTGGAGTCGCAGTCCGGATTCTTCGACCGTCACATTTCGGCCCTGGATGGGCGCTTTTTCCGCGACCTGCAGCAGGCGCCCTCGGCGCGCTTCTACCGTGCGGTCGGCCAGCTCGGAGAGCAGTTCATCGAGGTCGAGAAACAGGTATCTCAGCGAGTTTCGCGCAACGCCGACCGCAAAGCCGAGCGTGACTGAGTTGGAGAAAGTTCGATTGGAGCGGACTCAAGTGGAGAGCACAATGAGCCTGAAAGCAAAAGTGGAAACGAACGGCAGACGCCGGTTCCTGCAAGGATCTGGCGATGGCGAGTGGGGCGACTGTAGTCGCCGCGGCGACCGGCACGGCGGTCGCGGCCCCGCAGATGGATGCCCCGGTGTCCAGGCCCGAGACGGCCAAGGGCTACCACGAGACGCCTCACATCCGAACCTACTACCAGAGGGCTCGTATCTGATCCCCCCGGATCGGATGCGTACCCCCATCGGTCAAAACGCGGAGAATCGGCGATGAAGCTGACCAAGAAATCGAACCTTCCCTCTACAGAATCCTCTGGCGCGCTGAGCGGCGTGCTCGGTAGCGCGATCGACCGACGCACGTTCCTGCGTCGCACCGGCCTGGCGCTGGGCGGCGGGCGCCGATCGCGACCACGCTGCCGACGGCCATGATGAAGCGCTCGCAGGCGACTGCCGCCGAGCGCAAGTTCGTCAACGGGCCCGGTCGAGGTCAAGCGCTCGATCTGCACCCACTGCTCGGTGGGTTGCGGCGTGATCGCCGAAGTCCAGAACGGCGTCTGGACCGGCCAGGAGCCGGACTTCGACTCGCCGTTCAACCTCGGCGCGCACTGCGCCAAGGGCGCCTCGGTGCGCGAGCACGGCCACGGCGAGCGCCGCCTGAAGTACCCGATGAAGCTGGTCGGCGGCAAGTGGCAGCGGGTGTCCTGGGACGCAGGCGATCGACGAGATCGGCGACCAGCTGCTCTGGGCATCCGCGAGCAGCACGGCCCCGATTCGGTGTACTGGCTGGGCTCGGCCAAGTTCAGCAACGAGCAGGCCTACCTGTATCGCAAGTTCGCCGCCATGTGGGGCACGAACAACGTCGACCACCAGGCGCGCATCTGTCACTCGACGACCGTCGCCGGCGTGGCCAACACCTGGGGCTACGGCGCGATGACCAACTCCTACAACGACATGCACAACTCCAAGTGCGATGTTCTTCATCGGCAGCAACGCCGCCGAGGCGCATCCGGTCGCGATGCAGCACATCCTGCGCGGCAAGGAGAACGGCGCCAAGCTCATCGTGGTCGATCCGCGCTTCACGCGCACCGCGGCGCACGCCGACCAGTTCATGCGCCTGCGTCCCGGCACCGACGTGCCGCTGATCTGGGGCATGCTGTGGCACATCTTCGAGAACGGCTGGGAAGACAAGGAGTACATCCGCCAGCGCGTCTACGGCATGGACGAGATCCGCGCCGAAGTGGCGAAGTGGACGCCTGACGTGGTCGAGAACGTCACCGGCATTCCTGGCGACGAGGTGCAAGGCGGCCGCCCAGACCATGGCCGAGAACCGTCCCGGCACCATCGTCTGGTGCATGGGTGGCACGCAGCACACCATCGGCAACAACAACACGCGTGCCTACTGCGTGCTGCAGCTGGCGCTCGGCAACATCGGCATGGCGGGCGGCGGCGCCAACATCTTCCGCGGCCACGACAACGTGCAGGGCGCCACCGATCTCGGCGTGCTGGCCGACACGCTGCCCGGCTACTACGGCCTGGCCGACGGTTCGTGGAAGCACTGGTCCCGCGTCTGGGACCTCGACTACGAATGGGTCAAGGGCCGCTTCGACCAGGCCAGCTACGATGACGGCGGCCAACGATGACGCCAGGCGATGAACCTGAGGGCATCACCGGTGTCGCGCTGGATCGACGGCGTCCTGAGACCGACGAGAACATCGCGCAGAAAGACGACGCTGAAGGCCATGTTCATGTGGGGCCACGCGCCCAACAGCCAGACCCGCGGCCCCGAGCAGAAGAAGGCGATGGAGAAACTCGACCTGCTGGTGGTGGTCGATCCGTATCCGACCCACACCGCCGTGCTGCCCGACCGCACAGACGGCATGTACCTGCTGCCGGCCTCCACGCAGTTCGAGACCTACGGTTCGGTCACGGCCTCGAACCGCTCGCTGCAGTGGCGCGAGAAGATCATCGATCCGCTGTTCGAGTCGCTGCCCGATCACATCATCATGTACAAGCTGGCGAAGAAGCTCGGTTTCGACCAGCAGATGTTCAAGAACATCAAGGTCAACGGCGAAGAGCCGCTGATCGAGGACATCACGCGCGAGTTCAACCGCGGCATGTGGACGATCGGCTACACCGGCCAGAGCCCGGAGCGCCTGAAGCTGCACATGGAGAACAAGCACACCTTCAACACCACCACGCTGAAGGCCGAGGGCGGTCCCTGCGACGGCGACTACTACGGCCTGCCGTGGCCGTGCTGGGGCACCCCGGAGATGAAGCACCCGGGCACGCCGATCCTGTACGACACCAGCAAGCCCGTCGCCGAAGGCGGCCTGAACTTCCGCGCCCGTTTCGGCGTCGAGCACGAGGGCGTGAACCTGCTGGCCGAGGACTCCTACAGCAAGGGTGCCGAGATCCAGGACGGCTATCCGGAGTTCACCGCCGACATGCTGAAGCAGCTCGGCTGGTGGGATGACCTGACCGACGACGAGAAGGCCGCGGCCGAGGGCAAGAACTGGAAGACCGACCTCTCCGGCGGTATCCAGCGCGTCGCCATCAAGCATGGCTGCGCACCGTTCGGCAACGCCAAGGCGCGCTGCGTGGTCTGGACCTTCCCGGATCCCGGTACCGATTCACCGCGAGCCGCTGTACACGCACCGTCGCGACCTGGTGGAGAAGTACCCGACCTACGAGGATCGCAAGCGCTTCTGGCGCCTGCCGACGCGCTACGCGTCGATCCAGGCGAAGGACTACTCCAAGGACTTCCCGCTGATTCATACCAGCGGGCGCCTGGTCGAGTACGAGGGCGGCGGCGAAGAGACGCGCTCCAACCCGTGGCTGGCAGAACTGCAGCAGGACATGTTCGTCGAGATCAACCCGGGCGACGCGAACGACCGCGGCATCAAGGACGGCCAGTGGATCTGGCTGGAGGGCCCGGAAGGCGGCGCGATCAAGGTCAAGGCGATGGTCACCCGACGCGTCGGCACGCGGCGTGGTGTTCACGCCGTTCCACTTCGGCGGCTGGTATCGAGGGCAAGGACCTGCTCGCCAAGTACCCGGAGGGCACGGCGCCGTACGTTCGTGGTGATGCGCCTGCAACACGGCCTTCACCTACGGCTACGACTCGGTCACCCAGATGCAGGAAACCAAGGCCTCCCTCTGCCAGATCACCGCGGCCTAGGAGGTACATTCAACCATGGCAACGAATGAAATTTCTGTGTGATGCCGAGCGCTGCATCGAGTGCAACGGCTGTGTAACGGCCTGCAAGAACGAGCACGAGGTGCCCTGGGGCGTGAACCGGCGCCGGGTGGTGACGCTCGACGACGGCGTGCCCGGGCGAAAAATCCATCTCGGTGGCCTGCATGCACTGCACCGACGCGCCGTGCGCGGCGGTCTGCCCGGTGGACTGCTTCTACACCACCGACGACGGCATCGTGCTGCACGACAAGGACCTGTGCATCGGTTGCGGCTACTGCTTCTACGCCTGCCCGTTCGGCGCGCCGCAGTATCCCGCAGAAGGAGGCCTTCGGCGTCCGCGGCAAGATGGACAAGTGCACCTTCTGCGCCGGCGGCCCCGACGAGGACAACTCCGACGCCGGAGTACGAGCAAGTACGGACGCAACCGCATCGCCGAGGGCAAGCTGCCGCTGTGCGCCGAGATGTGCGCGACCAAGGCGCTGCTGGCCGGCGACGGCGACATGGTCGCCGACATCTATCGCGAGCGCGTCCTGAAGCGCGGCGGCCGGCCGCAGACCTGGGGCTGGGATACCGCCTACAAGGACGTCTGATCACGCTGCAAACATCGGGCGGGGCGGCCCCGGCCGCCCCGCGCCGAAGCTGGAGACAAACAATGAAAATTTTCACCCTGGCTCTCACGGCTGTCGCCTTCCTGGCGCTGGCCGGCTGTTCTGACGTCACTGTCTACGAGCCTGGTGTCTACAAGGGTGCCAGCGATCCGCTCGTCGAGGACCTCAGGTCGGAAGAACTGAGGACGCAGCTCGAAGAGCGGGCAGCCAAGCAGCGCGACCGCTAGTTATCTAGCCCACACGACGGGAGGACTCCACGTGATGGTCGAAAGAACTCAATCGGGTACCGAGGGACGGAAACAGCGCAAGGTCCGCCGCGCGCTGTGGACGGTGGCCCTGGTGCTCGGTTTATCCATGATCCTGCCGCTCACCGGCATGTTGGTGGCCGGTGACACGACAGGCCAGGCCGTGGCGCAGCAGCAGTCGCAGGACGACGCCGCTGCTCTCGCCAAGGCCGAGCAACAGCGCCGCGACTTCTGGCGCGAGGCCCGGGGCGGCGCGGCGGGGTATTCCGCCGTGGTCGGTCCGGAGACCGGCGTCCTGATCCAGAGCGGCGGTGACGTCTGGCGCGCGGTGCGCGAGGGGCCGATCCTGCGTTACGGCGGCATCGTGCTCCTGGGCGTGATCGGTGCGCTTCTGCTGTTCCACTTTGTCGCCGGCTCAGTGAAACTCGAGCACCGCTCCGGGCGGATGATCACGCGTTGGACGCTGTTTGAGCGCGTGATTCACTGGTACACCGCGATTCTCTTCATCATCCTGGCGATCACGGGCCTGAGCCTGCTGTTCGGGCGCGCCGTGCTGTCGCCATGGATGGGCAAGGAAGCGTTCGCAGCGTTTGCCGGGTTGGCCAAGCCGGTCCATGACTGGCTTGCCGTGCCCTTCGCCATCGGCCTGGTGCTGATGATGGTGCCGTGGATGAAGGAGAGCCTGCCGAAGGCCTACGACTGGCAGTGGTTCAAGATGGGCGGCGGCTACCTGGACAAGAGCAAGCACCCGCCTGCCGGCTTCGTCAATGCAGGCGAGAAGGTCTGGTACTGGTTCCTGTTCTTCGGCGGTATCGTCCTGGTCGTGTCGGGCTTCTTCCTGCTGTTCCCCAACTTCGGCTGGGAGCGCAGCACCATGCAGCTGTCGCACATCGCCCATGCGGTGAGCGGTATCGGCCTGATTGCGTTCTCGTTCGCCCACATGTATCTCGGTACGGTTGGTAACGAGGGCTCGTTCGAGGGCATGGTGAGCGGCCAGGTGGACGAGGCCTGGGCCAAGTCGCACCACAACCTGTGGTACGAAGAGATCATGAAGCACGGCAACCCGAAGGATGCGTCCAGCGCTTCCGGATCGGGGCAGCCGGTGACGACCTGATCGGGTCTCACGGTGAGATGACGAACGGGGGCGCTACGGCGCCCCCGTTCATTTCCGGGACTGGTCAAGCCGCCTGAATCGGGGCATCTTATAGCCATGAAAGCAATCAGTTTGCGGCAACGGTCGCTGCGGCCCGTTGCGGGAATCGTGCGGGTGCTGGCGGTGTCATGCGCCCTCGGCCCAGGTGTATTCGCAACGGCGGCGGAGCCCGTGGATCCGCGTGCCTGGGACGGGCGCCTCGAGACCATGCAGGACTATGCCGCGCCCTCGTCGCTGGGAAAGACTGAGTTGATGCAGGCCGCTGGCGACGGCGACACCGAGCGCGCCCTGGTGCTGCTCGAGGCCGGCGCCGAGGTTGATGCGCGCAATGCCAACGGCGGCACGGCGCTGATGTACGCAGTTTCAGCTGGCGACATGGTCATGATCCGCCTGCTGCTGGAGGCCGGGGCGGACGCCAATGCGCGGGCTCGCATCGGCTGGACACCGATGCTCGTGGCCGCGGCGAAAGGCCGCGACGAGGTGATCCCGCTGCTGCTGGATGCCGGGGCCGATCCTGCCGGCACGGATGCCTATGGCTGGACGCCGCTGATGCGCGCGGTATCGAGCGGGTACATCCGGGCGGTGGAGGCGATCCTCGCGTCGGGTGGTGCAGACCTGCAGGCACGCGAGGAATCGGGCGCGACGGCGCTGCACATTGCGGCCGGGCGGGGTTACACACAGATCGTGCGGCGGCTGCTGGAGTCGGGCGCCGCTGCGGACGCCGCGGACGGGGCAGGGCGCACGCCCGCGGACGTCGCGCGCTTGCAGGGGCATGCCGAGGCGGAGGCGCTGCTGCGGCAGCGCGGCCGACGCGCCGGCTAGGCGCGACAGCTCAGCAAACGTTGCTGTTGGAGCTGTAGTCGCTGAGGCGCACGACTTCGGTGCTGGGGCCGACCGGCGCGCGGATGTCCGAGATGGCGCTCTGCAGTGCCAGCTGGAAGCCGAACTTCTCGAAGAAGCGTTCGAACATGTCGCCGCCGTACATACCCAGGGCGCGAATTTCGCCCGTGCTCTCGTCCAGCGCGAGGTCCACCGCGGCAAGTGGCTGGGGCGCGGGCCCGCCGAGTACGCGGCACCCCTCGGCCGGATCGTAGACGCTTCCCTCCGAGCAGCAGTAGATCACCTGCTCGCGCCGCGCCAGCGTGAGCTCGCGCGTGGTGTAAGCCGTCGGTTCATGCCGGTAGTTGATGAAACTCACCGTGGGTGTCGGGTAGCTCATGCGGTGCGCGCAAATGGCCGAGAACGCGACCACCGAGCGCTGCGGCCCGATGCCGCCGCGCCAGCTGTACTTCCGCCCGTCGTCCAATTCCAGGCCGTCGCGCGGCAGGGCCGGCTTGCCCAGGTTGATGATGAAGCAGGGCGTGGTCACGTAGGGGTAGTGGAAGACGTAGTTCTCGCCGATCTCGAGATCCGCCAGGCGAAGCGGCTCGCCGCCGCTGCGCACCAGCCGGGCCGGCGTGTCGTGGCTGCGCTCCGGGGGGGTCCTCGCCAGCAGCGACGGGCTGCCCGCGACCAGCGCGCCGGTGCTGGCGCACAGCTTGAGGAAACCACGGCGGGAAACTGAGTCTCCTGACATTGATCAACACCTGCAGAGTCGAGACCGGGAAATGCTATCACCCGTTTCGGTACGGGCAACAGTTCGCAGCGGTTCGACTCCCGGACTAGTCGTCCCGTTCCGCAGTTCGCCGCCGGAGCACCATCGGATGCTCGACCTTGCGCAGCTTGTCGACCACGTGCATCAGCGAGAGCCAGGGATGGCGGAAGGTCATGCGCGGACCCGCATAGCGCATGATGTCGCGCGCCAGTTCCCGCTGTGCGCGCTTGTAGCAGTGGATCGGGCACTTGGCGCAGGTCGGCTTGTCCTCGCCGTAGGGGCACTTTTCCAGCCGCCGCTGGGCATAAACCAGGAACTCGCGGCACTCCACGCACGGCCCGGCGCGGCGCGTGTCAGCGCCGTGCTTGTCGCGGCACCAGATGTCCACCATGCAGGCCATGGTGCGGAACTCCCGCCTGAGCCGGCCGGGCAGCGCTGCGGGATCAGCGTGGTCCTGCGGTGTATTCATGCGCACGATACTCATCTATTCCGTGGCGCGGCTCAATAGGCGTTGTCCGCAGCCTCGGGAGGCTGCCATTCCAGGGCCGGCTCCTGCACCAGGGCCAGCTGCTCGCGCAGCGACAACACATGCTCGTCCCAGTAGCGCGGGGTGCCGAACCAGGGGAAGGCGACCCGAAACGCCGGATCGTTCCAGCGCCGCGCCAGCCAGGCGGCGTAATGCATGATGCGCAGGGTGCGCAGCGGCTCCACCAGTTGCAGCTCCGCTATTTCGAAGCGGCGGAATTCCATGTACCCGGCCAGCAGCTCAGCCAGCTGCGGCTCCTGCTCAGCGCGCTCCCCCGACAGGAACATCCACAGGTCCTGCACGGCAGGACCGGTGCAGCAGTCGTCGAGGTCGACGATCCGTGCCTGGCTTTCATGCACCAGCACATTGCCGGGATGGAAATCACCGTGCAGGCGAAGGGTGCGCGGTCGCACGCGGTCCCAGGCCTGGTCGATCGCATCCAGCAGGTCCCGGCACAGGCTCTGGTAGGCGGGCCGCAGGGCCTCGGGCAGGAACCCTTCACGCAACAGGTACTCGCTCGACTCCGTGCCCAGGCGCATCGGCGTCAATTGCGCACGATGCTCGAAGTCGCGCGTCTCACCGCACAGGTGCAGGCGGCCCACCAGCCGCCCGAGCTGCCTGAGCAGCGTGAAATCGTCGAGCTCCGGTTCGCGCCCGGCCACGCGCGGCGACACGCTGAAGCGAAAGGCGCCGTGGCGGTGCAGGCTGTGGCCGTCGCGACGCAGCGGGGCCACGACGGGCACCTCGTGCGCCGCCAGCTCGGCCGCGAAGTCGTGCTCTTCCTGGATGGCCGCATCGCTCCAGCGACCCGGGCGGTAGAACTTCGCGATCACCGGGCCGCCTTCCTCGAGGCCGACCTGGTAGACCCGGTTCTCGTAGCTGTTCAGCGCCAGCAGGCGGCCGTCGCAGCGCAGGCCCAGGGTCTCCACGGAGTCGAGGATGTCGTCCGGTTGCAGGTCCTGGTAAGCGAGGGCGTTGTCCTGGCGACCACGCATGGCGGTGCTCCCTGGTTAATTGCCGACTATAACGCGCTGGCGCCTCGTGCTGCAGTGCGCGAATCGCTTTCACCGCGCGGCCCGATTATCCTCCCCCGTGCCGCGCGTGCGGCGGGGGCAGGAGCAGCATTCATGACGCGAGACAACCCGTCCCGTCGCGCGGCCGCGATCACGCGGCGCGATTTCCTCTCCGGCGCGGGCGGCGTGATCGGCGCCGGCTTCATGGCGACGCATGCCCCGGCAGTGTTTGCTGCCGCCCAGGCCGCTGCACAGGCGCACGCCGCGGGCGCCGCCCTGTTGCATCTCGACGCCGCCACCGCGGCCGGGCTGGACGCGGTGGTGGCGCGCATCATTCCCAGCGACGAGACGCCGGGTGCGCGCGAGATGGGCGTCATTCATTTCATCGACCAGGCAGTCGGCGGCTTCATGCAGGAAGAAGCCGCAAGCCTCCGGGAAGGCATGGCGTCGCTGGACGCGCGCGCCATGGAGGCGGGCGGCAAGCCCTTTGCCCAGCTGCCTGAGGCGGCGCAGGACGCGCTGCTGGGACAGGTCGAGGACACGCCTTTCTTCGGCCTGGCGCATTTCCTCACCATTGCCGGCGCGTTCGCCCTGCCGACCTACGGCGGCAACCGCGACCATCTTGGCTGGCAGCTCATCGGTTTCGAGCACCGCCACGGGTGGGCGCCGCCCTTCGGCCACTACGACGCGGAGGCGACGGGACAGGAGGCGCCCGCGCCGGCTCACGGCGGGGGACATGACCATGGCTGAGCAACCGCGTTTTCCGCTGCGCGAGGCAGTGGACTTCGTCATCATCGGCTCGGGTTCCGCGGGCGGCATCCTGGCGCGCGAGCTCTCCGTGGCCGGCTTTTCGGTGGTGGTGCTGGAGCAGGGACGTTACCGCCGCACGCACGAATTCCTGAACCACGACGAGCTGTCCGTCATGTTCCATGACGAGTACGTCGGCGGCCAGCGGGGAGCGGACCCGCAGACCTTCCGTCACGATGCCGGCCAGGCGGCCGAGCTGCGGGATTTCCCGCCCGCTTACTACGCCCGCATGGTCGGCGGCAGCAGCGTGCATTTCTCGGCGAATTTCTGGCGCCTGCGCCCGGTGGATTTCAAGGAACGCAGCCTGCTCGGAGCAGTGGAAGACGCCGACCTGGCCGACTGGCCGCTCGACTACGAGGAACTCGAGCCCTATTACACGCGGGTCGACTGGGAGATCGGCGTGTCCGGCGCGCCCGGTCCCTTCGATCCGCCCCGCTCGCGACCGTATCCCCTGCCGCCGATGCCGGTGAAGTCCTCCGGCGTGCTGCTGGAGAAGGGTGCGCGCGAGCTCGGCCTGCACCCCCAGGTGGCGCCCGTGGCGATCCTGTCCCGGCCCCTGAACGGCAGGGCGGCATGCATCCATTGCGGCTTCTGCATGGGTTTCGGCTGCGAGACCGGCGCCAAGTCCTCGACCCTGGTGACCATGATTCCGCAGGCGGAGGCGACCGGTCGCTGCGAGATCCGCCCGGAGTGCACCGTGCACCGGATCGAGACCGACGCGCGCGGCCGTGCCAGCGAGGTGCTTTACTACGACCCGGCCGGCCGGGAGCAGGCGCAGCGCGCCAAGGCCGTCATCGTCGCCGCCAACGGCGCCGAGACGCCGCGACTGCTGCTGATGTCGGCTTCGGAGCGATTCCCGGACGGGCTGGCGAACGGCAGCGGCCTGGTGGGCCGTAACCTCATGTTCAACGCTCACTCCGCCACGTACGCGCAGTTCGACCAGCCGCTCAACGATTACAAGAGCGTGCAGTGCAGCCGCATCGTGCACGATTTCTATGAGTCGGATCCGAAGCGCGGCTTCTACGGCGGCGGCGCCATCGACGCGCGGCCGTTCCTGAGCGCCTCGCCGATGCTGTACGCGCTCACCGGCATGCCGCCCGACGCGCCGCGCTGGGGTGCGGGCTTCAAGCGCGAGCTCGCCCGCGGCTTCACGCGCAACATGATGCTGGCGGCGAGCACCACCTCGCTGGCGATGGACCGCAACAACATCACGCTGGACCCCGACCTGAAAGACCGTTTCGGCCGGCCGGCCATGCGGGTGACCTACAACGACCACCCGCACGACCTGGCCATGGCAAAATTCCTGCAGGACTGGGCGGAGCGCATCGCGGAAGCGGCCGGGGCCGAGAAGACCTGGCGCAAGCCGGTCGCGCCCGAGACCGTCGGCGCCCACCTGCTCGGCACCTGCCGCATGGGCGACGATGCGCAGCGCTCCGTGGTGGACCGGTACCACCGCAGCCACGAGGTGCCCAACCTGTTCATCTGCGACGGCTCGAGCATGGTCACCTCGGGTCGGGGACAGCCCACCATGACCATCATGGCGCTGGCCTTCCGGGCTGCGCAGCACATCGGCGAGTTCGCCCGTCGCGGCGAGATTTGAGGTTATCCAGACATGCACGCACGTACCATCACTTTCCTGGCAATCCTGCTGCTGGCCTGCAGCGCCCTGGCGTCCGAGGTCGAGTTCCATGCGCTGCCGGGCGACACCGAGGGCAAGTGGCCGTTCTCGGAGGCCGTCCGCGCGGGCGACCTGCTGTTCCTGTCCGGCATGCTCGGCAACAAGCCGGGCACGAGCGAGCTCGCGCCGGGCGGTATCCAGCCCGAGACCCGCCAGACGCTGGAGAACATCCGCGCCGCGGTGCTGCGCCACGGCGGCTCGATGGACCGGGTGGTGAAATGCACCGTGTTCCTGGCGGACATGGGAGAGTGGGCGGCGATGAACGAGGTCTACCGCGAGTTCTTCCCCGTGAACCGGCCGGCGCGCAGCGCGCTCGGGGTGAACGGCCTCGCGTTGGGCGCGCGGGTCGAGATCGAATGCATCGTCGCCCTGGGTGAGTGAGGGCGCGGCGAAAATAAATCATTGTTTTTTGTAGCACTGTGCTATAGTGCGCGCACTCCTGATGCACACCGGTCTGCATCCGGCCCTTGCGGCAGCCCACTGGTCAGCCTCGAGCAACTTGAACATCGAGCCTGGACCGGCCGGAGCTAAGCTTCCGCTGGGCGACATATACGATCAGGAGATCACCCGTACTCATGTCATTTGATTCTCTCGGCCTCCAGGCCGAGCTTCTTCGCGCAGTCGGCGAAGAAGGGTATTCCACACCGACTCCCATTCAGTCCCAGGCGATCCCGGTCGTGCTGGAAGGCCGCGATGTGCTGGCAGGCGCCCAGACGGGCACCGGCAAGACCGCTGCCTTCACCCTGCCCATGCTGCAGCGGCTCGCCGCCGCGCCCGTAGAGGGCCGCCGCCGGATCCGCACGCTGGTGCTGGTGCCGACGCGTGAACTGGCGGCCCAGGTCGCCAGCGACATCGAGACCTACGGGCGCCACCTGCCGCACCTCAAGGCTGCGGTGATTTTCGGCGGCGTCAGCATCAACCCCCAGATCGCGACCCTGCGCCGCGGCGTGGACATCCTGGTGGCCACCCCCGGTCGCCTGCTGGACCATGCGCAGCAGCGCACTGTCGATCTGTCCGCAGTGCGAGATTCTCGTCCTCGACGAGGCGGACCGCATGCTCGACATGGGCTTCATCCGCGACATCCGCAAGGTGATCGCCCTGCTGCCGCGCCAACGCCAGAACCTGCTGTTCTCGGCCACCTTCTCCGACGAGATCCGCGGCCTTGCCGCCGGTCTCCTGTCCGACCCGGTGCAGATCGAGGTCGCGCGGCGCAACACGCCGGCCGAGCTGGTCACCCAGGTGGTGCACCCGGTCGATCGCGGCCGCAAGCGCGAGCTGCTCTCGAGCCTGATGCACCGTGGCGACTGGCGCCAGGTGCTGGTGTTCACCCGCACCAAGCACGGCGCCAACCGCCTCGCACAGCAGCTGGAGCGCGACGGCATCAGTGCTGCCGCGATCCACGGCAACAAGAGCCAGGGTGCCCGCACCAAGGCGCTGGCCGATTTCAAGGCGGGCGCCGTGCGCGCGCTGGTGGCCACCGAGGTGGCGGCCCGCGGGCTCGACATCGACCAGTTGCCGCACGTGGTCAACTTCGAGTTGCCGCACGTGCCGGAAGATTATGTGCACCGCATCGGCCGTACCGGTCGCGCGGGCAGCGAAGGCGAGGCGGTTTCGCTGGTGTGCGTGGACGAGCACAGGCTGCTCGCCGACATCGAGCGCCTGCTGGGCCGCTCTATCGCGCGCCGCCCGGTGGCGGGCTTCGAGCCCGACCCGAGCATCCGTGCGGAGCCGATCGAACACGGCCGGCGTGGCGGCGGGGCAAGCAAGCCGCGTGCGCGTGCAGGCACTGAACGGCATGGGCGTCGCTCGCGCGGCGCGCCGGCAAGGAAACAGAGAATTTGCCCCTGAGGGCAACTCGGCGGCGGGCGCTTCGTGCGTCGGGAGCTCGCGGCCGCATCATTACTACGACGTACTTATGTATGGAATGAGCACAAACGTTATGAATATCTATGTTGGAAATCTGGCCTACAGCGTGACCGAAGACGACCTGCGGAATGCTTTTTCGGAGTTCGGCAGCGTCACTCGCGCCACTGTCATCACCGACAAGTTCTCGGGCCAGTCCAAGGGCTTCGGCTTCGTCGAGATGGCGGACAACTCCGAGGCTGAGGCCGCGATTCGCGGGCTGAACGACAAGCCCCTGAACGGCCGCAACGTCAAGGTCAACCAGGCCAAGCCGCGCGAAGAGCGCCCCGCCCGTAGCGGTGGTGGCGGCGGCGGCGGTCGCTGGTAAGCCATCGACCACGCAAGGGGCCTCGGTCCCGCGCAGGAAAAGGGCTCCGCAAGGAGCCCTTTTTCTTTCTCCACGGCCCCGGTCCGTTCCACCCGTGGACCGAACTTGCTAAGGTTCGCACCCAAATTCGCTGCAACGGGAACGTACACATGGCAGAGCAGGATAACGGCGCCGGCATGAACGCCGCCGACCTTTACAGTGAAGAGATGTTCACGGACCGCCGGGTGGGCACCATCCAGCGCCTCACGCCGGTGACGGTCGAGGGCGAGCGCGATGCAGCGCGCCCGGTGCTGTATGTCGGCCAGGCGCAGGTCATGACGCCGGCCGGCGCATTGCCGTTGTCGTTCGAGATCCCCGCCGCGTCGCTGGCGGAGGCGATCGAGGGCTTCGGACCGGCGGCCGAAAAGGCCGTGCACGAGACCATGCAACGGTTGCAGGAAATGCGCCGCGAAGCGGCCGGCTCGATCATCCTGCCGGAGTCGGGCGGCGCCGCGGTGCCGCCAGGGGTGCCGGGCGCGCCCGGCGGCGGCAAGATCCGCATGCCCTGAGCCTGAGCGAATGACCTACTGCGTTGCCCTGTCTGTCGAGCGCGGCCTGGTGTTCGCCTCGGACTCGCGTACCAACGCGGGCCCGGACCAGGTCAGCGTATTCGGCAAGATGCACGTGTTGCTGGAGTCGGCGGACCGTTTCTTCGTGCTGCTGTCGGCGGGTAACCTGGGCACCACGCAAGCGGTCAGGACGCGCATCCGCCACGACCTCGAGTTCGATCGCCATCCCAACCTGCGCACCGTGCAGAGCATGGCGGAGGCGGCGGAGTATCTCGGCGGCATCAACGCCGAGCAGCGACGCAAGCATACCGAGGGCGGCGAGGCGGATGCGGCGATGACCGCCACCTTCCTCCTGGGCGGCCAGATCAGCGGGCGCGCGCCGGGAATTTTCCTCGTCTATCCCGAGGGCAACTACATCCGCGCCTCGAGCCAGACGCCGTTCCTGCAGATCGGCGAGCTCAAGTACGGCAAGCCCATTCTCGACCGGCTGGTGAAGCCCGGGCTGGAGCTGGAGGACGCGGCGCGCGTGGTGTTGCTCTCCATGGATGCGACCATGCGCAGCAATGTGACCGTGGGTCCGCCCATCGAGGTGCTGATCTACGATCCGGAGCGCCCGCAACTGGTGCGCCACATGATTTTCGGGCCGGAAGACGATTACCTGCGCGAGCTCGGGCGCGCCTGGCAGGGCTACGTGGAAAAGGCCTTCAGCGTGCTGCCGCCGTTGCCGCCGCGTCCTGCCGAGCTGCTGCGAGTCGTTGATGAATGAAGTCCAGCTTGGCGCGCACCGGCCGGGTGATCACGAAGGGATAGGGGTCGTCCAGGCCGAGTGAGCGCGCCATCTCGTTCAGGCTGACGGCGCCCGGGATCCACAGGGCCAGCTCGCCCTCCCAGTCATCCGAGGGCGCCTCGCGGATCAGCCCCGTGGCGCGCGCCGTCTCCAGTGCATCGCTGATGTGCAGGTAATGCGCCCAGGTTTCGGCCCAGTCCTCCATGGGATGCGCGGAGGCGTAGGGGCTGATACAGCGCCCGTTCCAGCTCGGGTCCGGGCCTTCGGCGTGGTAGTGGGCGAGCGCGGCGCCGTAGTCCTGGCGTTCGTCGCCGAACAGTGCCCGATAACTTTCGCGCGCCGGTCCCGGCGGCACCAGCACGGCCTCGTAATAGTGCCCGCTCTCGTGACGGAAATGCCCGAGCAGCGTGCGATAGCGCTCGGCCATCTGCTCGCGCACCACGTGGCGGGCGACGTCGTCGGCCTCGAGCAGGTTGATGGTGATGATCCCGGCGCGATGGCCGGTCATCACCAGGGATTCCGCCACGTCGGGGTTGCTGCGCTGGTCCTCGAGGAATTCGAAGCGCAGCGGCGGTCGCCCGTCGCCGGCCTCGCGCGGCAGCCCGAGGTTGATCAGGCTGTAGACGAGCCGGCGCTTGGCCTGTTCGGTACGGCGCCACAGCCGAAGGTTGTGCTCGGTGCCTAGATTGGGAATGGTCCGGTTGAGGCGGCAGGCCAGGCAGAAGTCGAGCGGATCATCCGCCCGCAGCAGCCAGTTGCAGGCGCGGTGGTCGACGCGGTTGCGGCACGGTTTCCAGGCGCTGCCATCCGCGGCGAAGAAGGGTTGCTGGGGCGAGGGCCGCGCCAGGAAGGTCGCGGCCTCCGGCGCATAACCCAGCTCCGCACCGCAGCCGGTGCAGGTGTAGTCGTCGAAGAAGACGGTCAGGCTGCAGCTGCAGAGGAATCGTTTCACGGTCAGGATCCTGGCAGGAACCAGGTCCCCGCAATCTGCGTGTGCACCGCGGCGAACTCGAGCTGCAGGTCGTCCATGAGCTGGTGCAACAGCGCCTCGCTGACTTCGTCGGGCAGCTGGTCGCCGACGATGCGCTGCAGCCGCAGGGTGGCGCGCAGGGGTCCCTCGTGGTTGGGCAGCAGTATGGTGCTGGCCTCCAGTTCGAGCAGGCAATGCATCACGGCGCGCGGGAACAGCGGATCCTCCAGCAGGAAGCGCACGACGTCCTGGTCGCGGATGCGTCGCCGCACGTACTGGCGGTACATCTGGTAGCCCGAGAGCGACTTCAGCACGGCCATCCACAGCGTGTTGTCGGGGCGTGCCCCGGCGATGCGCGCGCCCATGAGGGTCGCTGCGGCGACGTCGATGATGCGGGTGGTCATGTCCGCCCGTTCCAGGTTCCGCCCCAGCTTGATGAAGTGATAGGCATCGCCATGGCTCATGGTGCCCGAGAGCAGCCCGGTCAGCTGCTGCGCCTGTCGCACGATACCGGACAGCACCTCGTGCCGGCGGCGCGGCGAGGCCATCTTGGGCAACTCCTTGCGGCCGAACAGGCAGAGCTCGTTGACGCTGCGCCAGGCCTCGGTGGGGCACAGGTCGCGCGTGGTGCGGAAGTTCTCCCGCGCCATCTCCAGCGAGGCCAGGATGGAACCCGGATTGCCCTTGTCGGATACGAGGAACTGCAGCGTTTCCTTGTCGCCGCCCTGCGGCACGCGCGCACTGAACAGCTCCTGCGCGCCGCAGATGTCGACCAGCAGAGGCCAGCCCACGCCCGTTTCCTGCGGCAGGTCCATCAGGGCGGCGTCGTAGACCCGCACCAGCCGCGCGGTGTTCTCCGCGCGCTCCAGGTAGCGGGCGCCCCAGTACATGCGTTCTGCGACACGCGACAGCATGCTCAGTGCTCCCCGTCCGCGATGACCCAGGTGTCCTTGCTGCCGCCGCCCTGGCTGCTGTTCACGACCAGCGAGCCCTGTACCAGGGCCACGCGGGTCAGTCCGCCCGCGGTCACGGCGCTGCGCTCGCCCTGCAGGCTGAAGGGCCGGAGATCGAGGTGGCGCGGCTCAAGGCGACCCTTGACGAAAGTCGGCGCGGTCGACAGTTGCAGCACCGGCTGGGCGACGTAGTTGCGCGGGTGTCGCGCGACCAGGTGGCGGAATTTCTCCACCTCGTCGCGGCTGGCAGCCGGGCCGATGAGCATCCCGTATCCGCCGGACTCGTTGACCGGCTTCACCACCAGCTCTTCCATGTGCTCGAGGACGTAGGCGCATTCCTCCGGCCGCACACAGGCATGGGTGGGCACGTTCGGCAGGATCGGTTCCTCGTCCAGGTAGTAGCGAATGATGTCGGGGACGAAGGCGTAGACCAGCTTGTCGTCCGCCACGCCGGCGCCGGGGGCGTTCGCGATGGCCACGTTGCCGGCGCGCCACGCGCGCATCAGGCCGGGCACGCCGAGCAGCGAGCCGGGCTCGAACACCTCGGGGTCGAGGAACGTATCGTTGACGCGCCGGTAGATGACGTCGACGCGCTCGAGACCGCTGATGGTGCGCATGTAGACGCAGTCGTCGTCGCCCACGACCAGGTCGCCGCCCTCGACCAGCTCGGCGCCCATGGACTGCGCCAGGTAGGCGTGCTCGAAATAGGCCGAGTTGTAGATGCCGGGAGTCAGCACCACGACCTCCGGGTAGTCCAGCGGACGCGGCGAGAGCGAGGCCAGCGTATCGAACAGCAGCGAGGGGTACTCGTCCACCGGGAGAATGCGCTGGTGGGCGAACAGCTCCGGGAACACCTGCTTGGTGACGATGCGGTTCTCCAGCATGTACGACACGCCGGAGGGGACGCGCAGGTTGTCCTCGAGGACGTACACCGTGCCGTCGGCGTCGCGCACCAGGTCGCTGCCGCAGATATGCGCCCAGGCGCCGTGCGCGGGCCGGACGCCCATGCATTCCGGCAGGAAGTTGCCGGAAGTCTCGATGAGCTCGCGCGGGAAGCGACCGTCGGCGAGGATGCGCTGGTCGTTGTAAATGTCGTCGATGAACATGTTCAGCGCCGTGAGGCGCTGTTTCAGTCCCGCCTCGATGCCGCGCCACTCGCTGGCGGCGATGACGCGCGGAATGATGTCGAACGGCCAGGCGCGGTCGATGTTCTGGCCTTCGCTGTACACCGTGAAGGTGATGCCCATCTCGACGATGGCCCGCTCGGCGGCTTCCTGGCGCCGGCCGAGTTGCTTGGGGGTCAGCGACGCGAGGTAGCGCGTCAGCTGCTCCGCGTGCGGCCGCGGCTGGCCCGGGCCGGCCAGCAACTCGTCCCAGGCCCCCCCGGGGTCATACTGGCTCCAGCTGATCTTCATCCTGTCGCGTCCGCCGCAAGCATAGGGTCCCAAGCATAGCAGGGTGCATGCGGCGCCCGGACCCGCCCCGGCGCAAGCCGGGCCTCAGTCCCGGATGCTGAAGCCGATGTCGGCGTGCGCCTGCAGGCGCTCGACCAGCAGCTCGCCGAAGGCCGTCGCGGGTGTCCAGCAGCCCCCGGCCACCGGCAGCTTCGAGTTCGCGTCGGCAAGGCAGATCGCCGCCTCGCCGAGCATGCGCGCCGTGGCCCCGTAGCCCGGATCGCGCCGGCCGGTGACGCGGGCCACCAGGCGCCGCCCCGGCGCGGCCGGATGCCGGCCGATGAGTCGCAGGTCGAAGCCGCCTGCTTCGCGCGCCTTTTCGTCCGGGGCCCTCGCCGGGCTGCGGCAGGAACAGGCGGTTCATGGCGGCGCGCGCCGGCTTCACTGAGCCGGCGGCAAGGAACCCGCCCAGCGCGGCGGTGATGGCGGTGGCGCGCGCGAGTCCCGCCAGGCCGGTGCCGGTGCTCACCGCCTCGGCGTAGCGGAAGCGGTGGCCCCAGGGCCAGCCCAGCAGGGCATGGCTGCGGCGCACGATGCGCGTGTTCACCGAGGCCATGACAAATGGCGCGGTCCAGCACTCCGCATCCGAGTCTTTCAGCGGCCGCGACTGGTCGCGCCCATCCGGGCCCTTGCGCTCCCCGGGCGGGTTGAGCGCGTAGGGGTGTCCCATGACCTTGCGTTGCGCCGGGTCGGCCTGCGCCGTCTCCAGCGCATTGAGGATGCTGGCCACGGTGCCGCCGCTGAACGCGCCCTGCATGCGCCGCACGAAGAGCTTCACCGAGCTGCAGGGTTGCCCGTAGCGCGCCACGGCCTGTTGCTGCAGGAAATAGCAGCCGAGATCGGACGGCACGGAATCGAAGCCGCAGGCGTGCACGATACGGGCGCCGGTCTCGGTCGCCCGCGCGTGGTGCGCATCGATCATCTGCCGCATCCAGTGCACCTCGCCGCTCAGGTCACAGTAGTGCGTGCCCTGGTCGGCGCAGGCGGCGACGAGTTCGCTGCCGTACAGCGCATAGGGCCCCACGGTGCTGCACACGGCGCGCGTGCGCCGCGCGAGCTCCGCCAGCGCGCGCGGGTCGTGGCTGTCGCCGACCACGAGCGGAGTGCGCTCGACACCGATCTCCGCCAGCATGGCGGTGAGCTTGCTCGCGTTGCGGCCGCCGACGGCCCAGCGCAGCTGCAGGCCCTCGCGGCAGCGTCGCGCCAGGTGCTCGGCGACCAGCCGGCCGGTGAAGCCGCTGGCGCCCCAGAGGATGAGGTCGAATTCACGCGTTTTCATGGGGATCCCGTCTTTCCCGCCGGTGGCGGGCAGGCGCCTAAAGATAGCAGGAAAGACACGCATCCGCGGCCGGGTGGCAGGCTCACGCACGGGGGTCGATAATCGGGGTCTAGCTGGACCCACCTGGAGGAAAGACATGAAGACGCGTGCAGCCGTGGCCTTTGCCGCCGGCCAACCGCTGTCCATCGAGACGGTCGACCTGGACGGCCCGCGCGCCGGCGAGGTGCTGGTCGAGATCCATGCCACCGGCATCTGCCACACCGACGCGTTCACGCTGTCCGGCGACGATCCCGAGGGCGCTTTCCCGGCCATTCTCGGGCACGAGGGCGCGGGCGTGGTGGTGGACGTCGGCCCGGGCGTGACGTCGGTCAAGAAGGGCGATCACGTCATTCCGCTGTACACGCCCGAGTGCCGCGAGTGCGACTTCTGCCTCAACCCCAAGACCAACCTGTGCCAGGCGATCCGTGCGACCCAGGGCCGCGGGCGTGATGCCTGACGGCACCAGCCGCTTCTCGCTGGACGGCAAGCCGCTGCTGCACTACATGGGCTGCTCGACCTTCTCGAACTACACCGTGCTGCCGGAGATCGCGGTGGCGAAGATCCGTGACGACGCGCCCTTCGACAAGGTGTGCTACATCGGCTGCGGCGTGACCACCGGGCATCGGCGCCGTGATGTTCACGGCGAAAGTCGAGCCGGGTTCCACGGTCGCGGTGTTCGGCCTCGGCGGCATCGGCCTGAACGTGATCCAGGGCGCGCGCATGGTCGGCGCCGATCGCATCATCGGCGTGGACCTGAATCCCGCGCAAGGCGGAGCTGGCCGCAAGTTCGGCATGACCGACTTCGTCAACGCGGCCGAGGTCGACGACGTGGTGGGCGAGATCGTGTCGACCTGACCGACGGCGGCGTGGACTACAGCTTCGAGTGCATCGGCAACGTGAAGGTGATGCGCCAGGCGCTGGAGTGCTGCCACAAGGGCTGGGGCGAAAGCGTCATCATCGGCGTTGCCGGCGCCGGCCAGGAGATCGCCACGCGGCCGTTCCAGCTGGTCACCGGCCGCGTCTGGCGCGGCACGCGCCTTCGGCGGCGCGCGCGGGCGCACCGACGTGCCGAAGATCGTCGACTGGTACATGGACGGCAAGATCAACATCGACGACCTGATCACGCACACCATGCCGCTGGACGAAATCAACAACGCCTTCGACCTGATGCACGAGGGCAAGAGCATCCGCTCCGTGGTGCTGTACTGAGGTGGCCGGCATGGACGCGCCCGAGCTGCTGTCAGAGCACCGCTGCTTCGGCGGCACGGTGGGTTTCTACCGCCACGCCTCCGCGGCCAACGAGCTGCCAGATGCGCTTCTCGGTCTATACGCCGCCGGCCGGCGGCCCATGGGCCGGTGCCGGTGCTGACCTGGCTGGCCGGGCTCACCTGCACGGAAGAGACCTTCATGATCAAGGCCGGCGCGCAACGCGTGGCGGCCGAGCTCGGGCTGATGCTGGTGGCGCCGGACACCAGCCCGCGCGGCGACGGCGTGCCGGACGCGGAGGACGGCGCCTGGGACCTCGGGCTGGGGGCCGGGTTCTACCTCGACGCCACCGTGGCGCCCTGGTCGCGTCACTACCGCATGCACGCCTACGTGACGGACGAGCTGCCGCAGGTGATCGCGCAACATTTCCCGGCCGACATGCAGCGCCAGGGAATTTTCGGTCACTCCATGGGCGGGCACGGCGCGCTGGTGCTCGGCCTGCGCCACCCGGAGACCTACGCCTCGGTTTCGGCCTTCGCGCCGATCGCCGCGCCGAGCCGCTGCCCCTGGGGCCAAAAGGCGTTCACGGCCTACCTGGGTGAGGACCCGGCCGACTGGGCGGAATGGGACGCGACGCAGCTGCTGGCCGGCGGCGGCGGGCGCCAGGATCGCCCCGCAATCCTCGTCGACCAGGGCCTGGACGACCAGTTCCTCGCCGAGCAGCTCTACCCCGAGGCACTGGAAGCGGCCTGCCAGAAGGCCGGCCAGGCGCTCGAGCTGCGGCGCCATGCCGGCTACGACCACGGCTACTTCTTCATCGCCTCGTTCGTGGCGGACCACCTGCGCCACCACGCCGCCATCCTGGGGACACAATGAGCGTCCAGGACCGGGAGCGCTGGGAAGCGCGCTTCGGCCGCGAGGGGCTGGTGATGGGTGAGCGCGTGAAGCCGCTGCTGCGCGAGCTCGAGCCGGTGCTGCCGCGCAGTGGCCGCGCGCTGGACATCGCCTGCGGTGAGGGACAACTCGCCGTGTGGCTGGCGCAGCGCGGGACTGGACGTGACGGCGGTCGATATCTCGCCGAGCGGGCTGGCCAAGTTGCGCGCCCAGGCAGCCGCCGCGGGCGTCGCCGGCCGCGTGCGTGGCCTGGAAGCCGACCTCGACCACGGCCTGCCGGCACTCGAGCCGGGTTTCGATCTCATCACCTGCATCGATTTCTACTCCCCGCCCATCATGGCGCAGGCGCGCGCGTTGCTGGCCCCGGGCGGCATGCTGCTGGTGGAGGTGGTGCTGGAGCGCAGCGAGGCGGAGGCGCGCTGCAAGTCCGAGCGGTTTGGCGTGAATGCGTCGGCTGACGGGGAGCAGCGCCGGCCGGGCGAGAGTCCCCACCGGGCGCGTTCGAACGAGGCGCTGGAGTTCGCGGCCGGGATGCGCCTGCAATTCTGGCGCGAGGGCAGCATCGGCGGGCGCTCGCTCGCCCAGCTGCTGGCGCAGCAGGAGCCGGCCTCGCGCCTGGTGTTCAGCGATTGAGGATCAGCGGCTCAGGGTGAGCTTGTCGTCGCTGGTGAGACGCAGCAGGTACTCGTCCTTGCCATGGACGATAACGACTTCACGATCCCCGCCGAGCACCACTTTGCTCGGGATGCGCGCGGGTCGTGCGGCAAGACGGTTGATGACGCTTGTCGCGTCCGCGGCAGGGGCCTCGGGCGGTTGCTTGATCACTGGACGGCACCTCCGACGCCCGTTGGCTTGGAACTCTACTCTGGGGAGGGCGGGCCGCCGAGGCAATTGGGAGTTGCCGCAGTCCGGTCCGGCCGCCCGGCCGCACGGCCGGCCGGCTAGGCGCGGGGCGCAAGCGCCGCGGCGACGGCGCGCTCGAGGGCCTTGTGCTGCGCCAGCAGCGATCGGTGCAGGGCCAGCTGGCCGCGCGCGCGTGCCAGGTTGTGATCTCCGCGGGTGGCGAATTGAGACGCGTTCCAGCCGAAATAGGATTCATTCAGGGCGTCGGCGCAGAAGCGCGCTGCCAGCTCCAGCTGGATGGTCGCGGTGGCGGGCAGCACGGAAGCCTGTTCATCGACAGTCCACCAGCCGCGGGCCGCCCCGGCATAGCCTGATACGGCGGCGGCGAAGCGCGCGGCGCAGAAGCGCCCGCCGGGGTCGTCTTCGGAGCTCACGCTGCACCAGGAGCGCATGGCGTCTCCCAGCTCGAAGGGCAGGGCCATGTGCCCGAGCGTGTCGAGGTCGACCATGCAGATGCCTTCCCCGTCGGCCGCGTCGAACACCAGGTTGCTGATCTTGGGGTCGCCGTGGACGATGCGCGGCGGGGTGGCGGGCAGTCTGGGCAACGCGGCGGCGGCGGCAAAGAGCTCGTCGGCGAGGGCGCCGGCCGCGGACCGCAACCGATGCGCGGGGTGCGACGCCAGTGCGGCCTCGAGCGCCGCAAAGTGGCGCGCCGGCTCGTGCACTGGCGGCCGCCGGTGGCGGAAGTCGTGTTCCAGGTCATCCAGCGCGCGGTGAAAACGCGCCAGCAGGCGGCCGGCGGCGCCGGCCTGCGCTGGCGACTCCACGGCGTCGACCACGCGCCCCGGAATGAAGTTCATCACGCGCCAGGCGCCGCCGGGCGCCGGGATGCACAAGCGGCCGTCATGCGTGTGCAGCAGGCGCGGCGTCGGCAGGCTGCGGGCGGCCAGGTGAGCCGTGACCGCCTCGATGTCCTCGTGCACCTCGGGCGGAAACATCGGGTTCAGCTGCTGCAGCACCCAGCGGCTGCCGTCCTCGCGCTGGGCGAAGAAGGTGCGGTTGATCAGACCCGAGCCGAGCGGGCGCAGGGAGCCCGGGGACAGGCCCCAGGCGGCGAGGACTCCGGCGTCGATATCGGTTGCGCGCTGCACGGCGGCCATCGTCCGCGCTCGGCCGCAGGCTGGCAAGCCCTGCCTGCGTTGCGGCGCAACACCGCCTGTCGTAGGCTCGACGCCATCATGAATGAGAAGGTCAGCGCGGTTCACAAGTTCGGCGGCACCAGCCTGGCGGGCGTGGGCGAGTTTCGCCGCGTGGCCGGCATACTCGCAGGCGTGCAACCCGGGCCGGTAGCGGCGGTGGTCTCCGCGCCGGCCGGCGTGACGGATGCATTGCACGCGCTGGTGCGCACAGCGGAGCAGGGCGGCGACTGGGTGGCCGGCCTGGAAGCCGTGACGGCGCACTGCAGCGCGCTGGCCACCGGCCTGTTGCAGGGCGATGCGCAGGCAGAATGGCTGGCCACGCTGGCGCGCCAGCAGTCCGACCTGCACGACGTGCTCAAGGCCACGGCGCTCATCGGCCGCGCGCCCGACGAGGTGTATGCGCTGGTGGCCGGCCATGGCGAGCTGTGGTCGGCGCGGCTGCTGGCGGCGGAGCTGCAGCAGCGCGGCGTCGATGCGGACTGGTTCGATGCGCGTGATGCGCTGGTCGTGGTGGACAGCGAGCTGGGACCGACTGTGGCATGGGAGCCGACGCGCGAGCGCTTTGCCGCCAGCTGGTCCGAGCCGCCCGCGGTGCGCGTGGTCACCGGCTACATTGCACGCGACCCCCGCGGCGCCCCGACCACGCTGGGGCGCAACGGCAGTGATTTCACCGCCTCGATTTTCGCCGCCTTGCTGGACGCGGACGAGGTCGTCATCTGGACCGACGTCGACGGCGTGATGAGCGGGGACCCTCGCCGCATTCCCGACGTCGCGGTGATCCCCGAGCTGTCGTGGCACGAGGCCATGGAGCTGGCGTACTTCGGCGCCAAGGTGCTGCACCCGCGCACCATGGCCCCGCTGGTGGCGCGTGGCATCCCGGTGTGGATTCGCAACACCGCGCGGCCCGAGGGCGTGGGCACGCGCATCGGCGAGGTCGGCGAGGACGGCGGCGTCAAGGGCGTGACCACCATCGAGGGCATGGCGTTGCTCAACCTCGAGGGCGCCGGTCTGATCGGCGTGCCCGGCACCGCGAGCCGCCTGTTCGAGGCGCTGCGCAGCGCCGGCATTTCCGTAGTGTTGATTTCGCAGGGCAGCTCGGAGCACTCGATCTGCTGCGCCGTGCCGCGCGCAGACGCACTGCGTGCGCGCGCCGCGGTGGCCCAGGCGTTCTCGGCCGAGATGCGTGCCGGCCAGGTCGAGGGCGTCGAGCTGGTGCACGAATGCAGCATCCTCGCCGTGGTGGGCGAGGGCATGCGCGGCTTGCCCGGCGTGGCGGCCAAGCTGTTCGGGGCGCTGGGTCGCAGCGGCGTGAACGTGCGCGCCATTGCGCAGGGCGCCTCGGAGCGCAACATCTCGGCGGTGATTCCCAGCGAGGACGCCGATCGCGCCCTGCGCGCGGTGCACGCCGCTTTCTATCTTTCGCCGCAGGCCGTGTCCATCGGCGTCGTCGGCCCCGGCGGCGTGGGCGCGCACTTGCTCGACCAGCTCGCCGGCGAGATCCCCCGCCTCGCGACCGAGTCCCGCCTCGACCTGCGCGTGCGCGCCATCGGCGGCTCCAAGCGCATGGTGCTGGCACCGCGGGCGGTGGCGCTCGACAGCTGGCGCGACGCGCTCGCGGCGGGGACCGACACCGATCTCGACGCCTTCACGCGGCACGTGCAGGCCGAGCACCTGCCGCACGCGGTCATCATCGACTGCAGCGGTCACCCCGCAGTGGCGGCGCGCTACGCCGACTGGCTGGCCCAGGGCATCCACGTCATCACGCCGAGCAAGCTGGCCGCCTCCGGTCCGCTGGACGACTGGCGTCGCCTGCAGGAGACGCGTCGCGCCGCCGGCGTGCGTTACCTCGGCGAGACCACGGTGGGCGCGGGCCTGCCGATCATCCAGACGCTGCGCGACCTGCGCCAGACCGGGGACGAGATCATCGCCATCGAAGGCATTCTCTCCGGGACGCTGGCGTTCCTGTTCAACGGCTACGACGGCAGCCGGCCGTTTTCCGCCATCGTGCGCGAAGCGCGCGAGCTCGGCTTCACCGAGCCGGACCCGCGCGATGACCTCTCCGGCAAGGACGTGGCGCGCAAGGTGGTCATCCTCGCCCGCGAGATGGGCCTGGAGATCGAGCTGCAGCAGGTGGCGGTCGAGAGCCTGGTCCCGGCGGAACTGGAAGGCGTGAGCATCGACGAGTTCCTCGATCGCTATGCGGACTCGGACGAGCAGATGCGGGCGCGCCTGGAGGCCGCGCGCGGCCGCGGCCACGTGCTGCGCCACGTTGCGCGGCTCGACGGCGCGAGCGGTCGCGCCTCGGTCGGGCTGGAGGAGTTTCCCGCCGACCACGCCTTTGCACACGCGCGGCTGACCGACAACATCATCCAGTTCGTCACGCGCCGCTACCGCGACAACCCGCTGGTGGTGCAGGGCCCCGGCGCCGGTCCGGCGGTCACGGCCGCCGGCGTGTTCGCGGACCTGCTGCGGCTGTCGACTTACCTCGGCGCCGACGTCTGATGCGTTACCTCAGCACGCGCGGCGCGGCGCCGCCCGTGGGAGCCGGCGCCGCGATGCTGGCGGGGCTCGCGCCTGACGGTGGGTTGTATGTGCCGGAGCGTTTCCCGCTCCTCGGGCCGGAACGCTTCTCGCCCGATGCCGAACTCGCGGATACCGCGAGCCGCCTGCTGGCGCCGTTCGTGGCCGGCGACGAACTGGCCGCGTGCGCTGGAAGCCGTGTGCGCAGAAGCGCTCGACTTCCCGGTGCCGCTGACGGATGCGGGCGGCTTCCGCGTGCTGGAGCTGTTCCACGGCCCCACCGCAGCATTCAAGGACGTCGGTGCGCGCTTCCTCGCCGCCTGCCTGGCGCGTCTCGCCGGTGAGCGGCCGCGCACCGTGCTGGTGGCCACTTCCGGCGATACCGGCGGCGCCGTGGCGGCGGCCTTCGACGGCCGCCCCGGGTTCCGCGTGGTGCTGCTCTATCCGCGCGGGCGGGTGTCGGACCGGCAGGAGGCCCAGCTCACCTGCTGGGGCGAGAACGTGCTCAGCCTGCGCGTGGACGGGGATTTCGACGATTGCCAGCGCATGGTGAAAAGCGCTTTCGCTGATCCCGCGCTGCGCGAGAACATCGGGCTCACTTCCGCCAACAGCATCAGCATCGGGCGCCTCCTGCCGCAGGCGGCTTACTACGCCTGGACGGGCCTGCGCATGTGGCGGGAGACGGGGACCGCACCCGGTTTCATCATTCCGACCGGCAACCTGGGCAACGCGCTGGCCTGCCTGTGGGCGCGGCGCTGCGGCCTCCCCATCGGTCCAGTCGTTCTCGCCACCAATGCCAACGAGACCGTGGGGGACTTTTTCGCCGGCGGCGAGTGGACGCCGCGTCCCACCGTGCAGACACTGGCCACCGCCATGGACGTCGGCAACCCGAGCAACATGGAGCGCTTGCTGCACATGGCCGGGTCGGCTGTCGCGGCACGGGGCGAGGCCAGCGCGGTGCGCGTGAGTGACGAGGAAATTCGTGCCGCGATCCGCACCGGGCCTTCCCGCTACGGGCGCACCTGGTGTCCGCACACGGCGACCGCCGTATGCGCGTGGGAAGCGCTGCCCGAGGAGACTGCGGCGCAGCCCTGGGTGGTGGTCGCCACCGCGCACCCGGCGAAGTTCGAGGACGTGGTGGAGCCCCTGGTCGAGGCGGAGGTGCCGATGCCGCCGGCCCTCGCCGCGCTGATGGCGCGGCCGCGGCACTTCCTCGAGATCGCGCCGCAGGGTGACGAGCTCAAGGCGATGCTCGGCGATGCGACCGGGGCCTGATACCGCCTCGAGTCCGCGGTCGGACCATGCCAGGGTCCCACTCGCTTAGAAGTCTTTATGCGCTCGTGTGACCCTGTCATGGTCCGGCCGCTGCGCCCCAGGCTGCGGAGACACCGCAGGCGTCGCTGCACATCGACGTGGCAGCGGGAGCGGCCCGTCATGGGCTCACCGAGCGCATAAAGACTTCTAAGCGAGGGGAGCCCGTGACTGGCCGCTCCTGCGGTCCCCTAGATCGACAGCGATCCTTCGCGGAAATCCGTCTCGGCGAGATGCACGTTGACCAGCACCGGTGTGCCCGCGGCAGCCAGCTCGCGTGCCTTGGCCAGCGTCGGCGCCACGTCCTCGTCGCGGGTGATCACCAGGCCTGCGCCGCCGAGTCCCTCCGCGGCACGGTGGTAGTCGGTACGCGCGAGCCGCACGCCGACGTCGTCCTTGAGCATCTTCACCTGCTCGCGGGCGATCTGCGCCCAGCAGGCGTCATTGCCGATGATGGCGATCGGCGCCATGCCGTGGCGCGCGTAGCTGTCGAACTCGATCAGGCTGTAGCCGAGCGAGCCGTCGCCGTAGAGGATCCAGATTTCGCTGCCCGGGCGGGCGCGCGTGGCTCCGATGGCGAAGCCGCCGCCCACGCCGAGGGTGCCGAAGGCGCCCGGGTCCAGCCAGCGCAGCGGTCCGCGCGGGCGCACGGTGTAGGACGCCGTGCCGACGAAGTCGCCGCCATCGGCCACCAGCACGCTGTCGTCGGGCAGCACGGCGTCGATCTCGCGGCACAGTCGCAGCGGGTTCACGCCCGTGCCTGAGACCGCGGCCTTCTGCTCGATATCCGCTTCGCGCGCGGCGTCGCGCCCGGCCAGTTCCGCCAGCCAGGCGTCGCGCGCCGGTGCCGGCTCCTGCATCGCCTCGGCCAGCTGCCGCAGGCAGATGCCCGGGTCCGCCAGCAGGCCGTCGTCGGGCTTGCGGTTGAGGCGCAGGTCGCGGCGGCTGAGGTTGAAAGAGACCAGCCGGGCGCTGCGCCTGATCTGCTTGCCGTAGTCCAGCCTGAAGTCGCAGGGCACGCCGGCCAGGATCACCAGGTCCGCGCCCTTGATGGCGTCGCGGCGCCGGTGCCGGAACAGGAGCGGATGTTCCTTGCCCAGCAGGCCGCGCGACATGCCGGAGAGATACACCGGGACACCGAGTTTCTCGATGGCGGCGCGCACCTGTTCCGCCTCCTGCGGACGGTTCATCGCCTGGCTGCCGCACACCATGACCGGTCGCTCCGCTTGCGCCAGGCGTGCGGCGACATCGCGAATGCTCTCCGGACGCGGCATCACCGGCTCCGCCGGCTCGGCGGGGCGCGGCATCTTGTCGCCGCCCGCGAACAGGCGGTCCGTATGCCAGCCGAGGTAGGCACGGATCGCCTTGTCCGCGAGGCCGTTGCCGCGCGGCATACTGTCGGCGTACCAGCCGCGGATGATCTCCTCGTCGTACAGCAGGTCCACCGGACACTCGACGAAGGTCGGGCCCGGCACGCCCGCGGCTGCCACCTCCAGCGCCTCGACCACGGCCGGCGCGAGGTCGCGCACGCGGCGCACTGCACGCGCGTACTTTACGTGCGGCGCCATCAGCGGCATCTGGTCGATGTCCTGCAGGGCGCCGCGTTTCTTCAGCGCCGTGGCGGTGGCGCCGCCCAGCACCAGTACCGGTGACTGCGCCAGCTGGGCGTTTTTCAGCGGCGTGATGGTGTTGGTGAGCCCCGGTCCGGCCGTGACGGCCGCCACCCCGGGGACCCCGGTCAGCCGCGCATGCGCGTCCGCGGCGAACACCGCCGTGGCCTCGTCGCGCACGTCGGTGACGCGGATGCCGATGCGCTTGGCTTCCACCAGGATGGGAGAAATGTGCCCGCCGCAGAGCGTGAAGATCTCCGTCACGCCGCGCTCGTGTAGCACCCGGGCGATTCTTGCGCCGCCGTTCATGCCGACCCCCTCAAGTTCGAGCGCCCTCGCCCCAGGCGAGGACGTAGCCAGTGTCCCGCAGCACGGCGGCCGGCGCGGTTGCAGGCCCTCCGTCCGGCAGGCCGAAACGCAGTCCGCAGTGGGGTCGGATATCCCGCTCCACATCGAGGCCGGGCATGACGATCTCCAGCACCAGCCCGCCCTCGGTGAGGCGGAAAGCGCCGACGGTGGTGACGTACCAGACCTGCTTGCCGGCGCGCAAGGCCTCGCGGCCATTGAATGTCACCTCGGCCACGGTGTCCACCAGCTTGGCCTTGCCCGGCGCCTGCAGCACCATGCGGCCGTCCTCGATGCGCCACTTTGCGCCCTGCATGAAGGTGCCTACGAAAATACAGGTGCGCGCACTGTTGGTGATGCTGGGCAGCCCGCCCGGGCCGACATAGTCGGCGAAACGCGGCCCGCGCCGCGACACGTTCACGTTGCCGGTGGCGTCGACCTCGAGGAAGCCCAGCACGGTGGCGTCGAGATGCTCCTGGTAATGGCGGAACATCCATGCCGAACTCTCCATGCGTTCAGGATGCACGGCGGCGCCGAAGTAGATCCCCGGCGCGGGGAGGCCGCCAAAGACGCCGGTCTCGGTGGTGAACGTCAGGTCGGGACGCAGCGGGCTCTGGTAGAGCTCGCGGCAGACTTCTTCGCCGAAGCCGACCCCGATATTGACGGTTGCCGGCGGCGTGACGGCACGCGCGAAGACGTGCGCGCCGAGCCGGGCGAGGGCGCATTCCACCGGCCCGCGCACGGGCGTGAGCTTGAGGAAGCGGTTGATGAAGCGCAGCTTCTCGATCGCGGCCTCGTCGTCGCCGTCGCCGCCGACGGTGAACAGGCGCCAGCAGTCCTGTTGCGGCGCGAGGATGGTCTGTTCCTGCAGCGGGTTCACCGCGACGGCGTCGACCAGCGCGGCGGGCAGGCTGACGCGCTCCGGCGCGGCCGGGATGATGCCCGCCACGGACGCCAGCACCCGACCGCCGTTCGCGCGCGCTGCGCGCGCCGCCTCGCGGATCTCCGTGATGGTGGCGGCGTCGTGGAAATACAGGTTGCCCTGCGCATCCGCCCACGGTGCAGCAACCACCGCAACGTCCAGCCGCGGCAAGCGATAGCGCAGCATCTCGCCGGCGGCCTCGATGAGTTGCGCCGCGGCGTCCGGGGTGACGGGAGAGCCGCGACCGCAGCGCGGGTCCAGCACGGTGCCGACGCCGGTGCGGCTCAGCACCGCATCACCGCCCTCGCCCTGGGCCTCGAGCGCGAAGCACATCTCGCCCTGTGGCAGCACGTGCATTTCGAGCTGGCCGGCGTCAGCCAGCGCCAGCATCGACTTGGTCGTTTCGACATGGCCGGAGATGAAGCGCGTGACCAGGCCCGGCAGCCCGACTTCCTCGACCGTGCCCGGCGCGCGCCCGCGTCCGCCCTGGCCGCCCACGGCCATCCAGGTCAGCCCGCGCGGATGGCCTTCCCGCTCGAAGCGCTCGCGTATGGCCCACAGCAGGGTGGAACACCGCGCATTGCCGGCCATGCCGGTGGACAGGCAGCAGGCGCCGTCCGGAATCAAAGCGGCCGCCTCGCGCGCCGTCATGAAGCGCGCGTCGAGTGCGCCGGGCGGACGGTGGTCGAGGTCCCGTCGGTCCCAGCTCAGGCGCCAGCGCACGATGCGCGCCGCCATACCGATGCGATCGATGAAACGCATAACGGCCAGATAATGCCCGATGCGGGTGTGCTGGGCTATGCTGGCGAACCACGATACCGGGAGGAGACGCGCATTGGAGGAACCGCAGGCCACGCTGGCCCGCCTGAGGGCTGAACTCGACGCCATCGACGGCGAGCTGGTGGACATGGCCGCGCGCCGGCAGCAGATCGTCGCCGAGATCGGTCGTCTCAAGCGGGACCACCGCCAGCCGACGCGCGACTTCACCCGCGAACACGAGGTGCGGCAGCAAGCCCGCGCCCGCGCCGCCAGCCGCGGCCTGGACCCCGACCTCGGCGAACGCCTGGTGGGCGCCATGATCGAGGCCTCGCTCACCAGCCAGGAGCGCGATCGCCTCGAGGCGCTGGGCACCGGCGCCGGCCGCAGCGCGCTGGTCATCGGCGGCGCCGGGCGCATGGGCCGCTGGTTTACCAGCTTCCTCGCCACCCAGGGCTGGGACGTGAGCGTGGCGGACCCGGCCGGTGAAGTGCCCGGGCTGCCCTGGCACGCGGACTGGCGCACGCCGGCGCGCAGCGCCGAGCTCGTGATCGTGGCGGCGCCGCTGGCGGCGACTGCAGCGATCCTGGACGAACTGGCGACCCTGCAGCCGGCCGGACTGGTGGTGGAAATCGGTTCCATCAAGGCGCCGGTCGCCCGGTCGCTCGAGACGTTGCGCGCAGCGGGCATCGCCGTCGCTTCCATGCATCCCATGTTCGGCCCCGATGTCCGCCTGCTGGCCGGTCGCCACGTCATCCTGGTGGATATCGGTGCGCCGCAGGCCATGGCGCAGGTGCGCGCGCTGTTCGAGCAGACTTCCGCCGGGCTGGCAGAGATGTCGCTGGAGCAGCACGATCGACTGGTGGCCTGGGTGCTGGGCCTGTCGCATGCAGCGAACATCGCCTTCTTCACGGCACTCGCGCGCAGCGGCCGCCCCATCCAGGAGCTGGCCGGGTTTGCCAGCACCACCTTCGGCGCCCAGCTCTCGGTCGCCGCGCGGGTCGCCGCCGAGAATCCGGAGCTGTATTTCGAAATCCAGTCGCTCAACCCGCACGGCGCCGAGCCGGTGGCCGCGCTGGCCGCAGCCGCTGCACAGGTCGAGCGCGCCGTGACTGCAGGGGACGCCGCCGGCTTCACCGAGCTCATGCGCGCCGGCGCGCAGTACCTGCGCGAGACGGAGGCATGAGGCGAGCCGACGCGGTCGGCTCCCTCTATGACCTCGTCACCGGCGACGAGGACGCGCGTGTCTGCAAGGATATTCCGGACGCCGCCTGCAACGACCAGCCGGCGAACTTCTTCCTGCAACTCGGCGCCAACGTGTGCACCAAGATCGGTGACGAACTGGCGAGCGCCAAGCTGGTGCTCCCCTGGCTCCTCGCGGCGGCCGGCGCGCCGGCCTTCTTCGTCGGCCTGCTGGTGCCGGTGCGCGAGTCCCTCTCGCTGCTGCCGCAGCTGTTCGTGGCTGCGGCGATTCGCGCGCGCGCGATCCGTAAGTGGTTCTGGGTGGGCGGCAGCGTGGTTCAGGCGGCCTGCGTGACGCTCATGGCCGTGGCGGCGTTGCTGCTCGAGGGGGCGGCGGCAGGCTGGGCCGTGCTGGGCCTGCTGGTCGTCTTCAGCCTGGCGCGGGGCGTGAGCTCGGTGGCCGCCAAGGACGTGATGGGGAAGACGGTTTCCAAGACCCGCCGCGGCACGCTCACCGGTTATGCCACGGCCTTGTCGGGGCTGGCGACGATGGCGGCGGGCGCGTGGTTGCAGTGGCGCGGTGGTGCGCCGGACGATCCCGCCGGCGTGGTTGGGCTGTTGCTGCTCGCAGGCGGCCTGTGGCTGCTCGGCGCGGCTCTTTTCGCCGGCTTGCGCGAGCAGCCGGGGGCGACGTCCGGCGGCGGCAACGCGGGGCGTGACGCTCTCGCCAGCCTGTCGATCCTGGCCACCGACCGGCCGTTCCGGCGTTTCGTCGTCACCCGCGCGCTGCTGGTCTCGACGGCCCTGCTGGTGCCGTTCTACGCCCTGCTGGCGCGCGAGGTGTCGGATGCCGGCGTCGGTGGCCTCGGCGCGCTGCTGGTGGCGGCCGGCGTGGCGTCCACGGTGAGCTCGGGTTTCTGGGGCCGGATGTCGGACAGGTCCAGCCGCGAAGTGCTGCGGCTGGCGGCCACGGGCGCCGGGCTGCTCAGTCTCGGGGTTGCGGCCTGGCAGCTGGCGGGTGCACCTTGGCTGCCGGCGGAGCTGGTGCTGGTGGCGGCGTTCTTTCTCATCGGCATCGCGCATGCCGGCGTCCGCATCGGGCGCAAGACCTACCTGGTGGACATGGCCACGGCCGAGACGCGCGCGACCTACGTCGCGGTGAGCAACACCGCTATCGGCGTCGTGCTGCTGGCGGGGGGCGCCTTCGGGCTGCTCGCCGAGTTTGCGGGCACGGCCGCGACTATCGGCGTGCTGGGATTGTTCTCGCTGGCGGGCGCGCTGGGCGCGACGCGCCTGCAAGAAGTGACGGACTGATGTGATGGAGGCAGCAAGGTGACGGACGACATGATTCTTCTCGGTGGCGGGCCGGGCGGGCACGTGATGCTCGACCCGAAATACGCCAACCGGCACGGCCTGATCGCGGGCGCCACGGGCACCGGCAAGACGGTCTCGCTCCAGGTCCTGGCGGAGGCGTTCTCGGCGCGCGGCGCGCCGGTGTTCCTGGCGGACGTGAAGGGCGACCTGGCCGGCCTGTCGCAGGCGGGCAAGCCGCATCCGAAGATCGACGAGCGCGTGGCCACCATCGGCATGCCGCCGCCCGTGCTGGCGCCGTCGCCGGTGGTGTTCTGGGACGTGTTCGGCCAGGGCGGCCACCAGCTGCGCACCACCGTGTCCGAGATGGGGCCCATGCTGCTGGCGCGCCTGCTGGAGCTCAACGAGACCCAGGAGGGCGTGTTGCACGTGGTGTTCCGCCTCGCCGACGAGGACGGCCTGTTGCTGCTCGACATCGCCGACCTGCGCGCGCTGCTGCAGTATGCCGCCGACAACGAGCGCGAGATCTCCGCCCGCTATGGGCGCATCACGCGCGCTTCGATCGGCGCCATCCAGCGGCGCCTGCTGGCACTCGACTCGCAGGGCGGCGACAACTTTTTCGGCGAGCCGGCGCTGCAGCTCTCCGACCTGATGCGCACCGACCTGTCAGGGCGCGGCATCATCAACGTGCTGGATGCGCGCACCCTGTTCCATTCTCCGCGGGTCTACGCCACCTGCCTGCTGTGGCTGCTGGCCGAGCTGTTCGAGGAGCTGCCCGAGGTGGGTGATCCGCCGGTGCCGAAACTGGTGTTCTTTTTCGACGAGGCCCACCTGCTGTTCGACAACGCGCCCCCGGCCCTCGTGAGCAAGGTCGAGCAGGTGGTGCGGCTGGTGCGCTCGAAGGGCGTGAGCGTCTGGTTCGTGACCCAGAACCCGCTCGACCTGCCCGACCCGGTGCTGGGACAGCTCGGCAACCGGGTTCAGCACGCGTTGCGGGCCTTCACGCCGCGCGACCAGAAGGCGGTGCGCGCCGCGGCAACCACGTTTCGCCAGAACCCCGAGCTGGACACCGAAACGGTCATCACCCAGCTGGGCGTGGGCGAGGCGCTGGTCTCGACGCTGGAAGCGAAGGGCGTGCCCGGCATCGTGCAGCGCTGCCTGGTGCGCCCGCCCTGCTCGCGCATCGGCCCGATCAGCGACGAGGAGCGCGCCACGGTGCGCGGCAGGAGCCCGGTCGGCGGTATTTACGACCAGGCGCTGAACCGCGAGTCCGCCTACGAGATCCTGTCGGCGCGCGCCGAGCAGGCGGCCGCCGCAGAAGCGCAGGCGACGGCGGAGCGCGAGGCCGCCGAAGCTGCGGCGCGGGCGTCCAAGGCGCGCCAGCCGCGCGCCAGCAACCGGCAGGGCTATGTCGAGGCGGCAGCGAAGAGCGCGGTGCGCAGCATGAGCAGCCAGCTCGGCCGCAGCCTGGGCCGCTCGCTATTACGCGGACTGCTCGGGTCTCTTTCCAAGGGGCGCTGAACGGGGCGCTCAGTTCGTCGTAGCGACGTATTCTGGCGCCAGCGCGGCCGGCGCCACGCGTGCGCCCCACAGCTTGCTGAAGGGTGCGGACAGGGCCGCAGCGTCGCCGCTGGTCCAGAACGCCTCGCCACCGCTGCGCGTATCGGCCGGGCGCAGGGACTCCGCCACCTGGCGTACGCGCCGCGCTACCGCGGCGCCGGTGTCGATCACCTGGACGTCGGGACCGGCCACCTGCTCGATGAGCGGCCGCAGAAACACGAAATGCGTGCATCCGAGCACCAGCGTGTCGGCGCCGGCATGCAGCAGCGGGGCGGTGTACTGCTCGACCAGGGCCTGTGTGCGCGGGCCGTCGAGTTCGCCGGCCTCGACCTGCTCGACCAGGCCCGGGCACGCCTGGGTCAACACCTCGATGTCGCTGCCGAACTGGTCCAGCAGCGCGGCGAAACGGGCGCTCTGCAGCGTGCCCACGGTGGCGAGGATGCCGATGGTCCCGTTGCGGGTCGCCGCCGTGGCCGGCTTCACCGCCGGCTCCATGCCGACGATCGGTACGCCAAGCGTCTGGCGCAGCATCGGCACCGCTGCGGCCGTGGCGGTGTTGCACGCCACCACGATGATGTCGGCGCCCTGCTCGACCAGGAAACGCGCCAGCGCGCGCGCGCGCTGCTGGATGAACTCGGGACCGCGTGGACCGTAGGGCACCCAGGCGGAATCGGCCACGTAGTGGAGTGATGCCGCGGGCAGGGCGTGGCGGATCTCACGCAGTACGGACAGGCCGCCGAGCCCCGAGTCGAATACGCCTATGCGCAATTTGGTCTCCCGCTGAACCCGACAAACCTACTCTGCGGCGCGGGGCGCCGCAACCGCCGGGCGGGACCGCGCGGGGGGCCTGCTGCCGCGGCCCGGCCGTGTCTATAATGGGCGAGTCAAACGGCCGTATGACTCGCGAGAGTCTGCGGTTAAGCCCATCGCCCCAGTCGCCAGCGACGTGATCCCCGGGTCGCGTGCTCCGGCGCTCACCACACACGGGACAGCGAGTCATGACAGACGCATATATTCTCGACCACGTGCGCACGCCGCGCGGCCGCGGCAAGCCGAACGGCGCCCTCCACGGCATCACGCCGATGCAGTTGCTCACCCAGGTGCTGCAGGCGCTGCGCGATCGCAACGAGCTGGATACGGCCCTGATCGAGGACGTCATCATCGGCTGCGTGGCCCCCGTCGGCGAGCAGGGCGCCGACATCGCGCGCGTAGCCGTGCTGAATGCGGGTTACGACGAAGGCGTCCCCGGCAAGCAGATCAACCGCTTCTGCGCCTCCGGGCTGGAGGCTGTGAACACGGCGGCGGCCCTGGTCATGTCCGGCCAGGCCGACCTGGTGGTCGCCGGCGGCGTGGAGTCGCATGTCGCGCATCCCGATGGGCTCGGACGGCGGCGCCATGGCCACCGATCCGCAGGTGGCATGGAACACCTATTTCGTGCCCCAGGGCATCAGCGCGGACCTCATTGCGACGAGCTACGGCATCACCCGGGAAGACTGCGACGCCTATGCGCTCGAGAGCCAGCGCCGCGCCGCGGAAGCCTGGCAGGAGGGGCGCTTCGCCCAGTCCATCCTGCCCGTGCGCGACCGCCTCGGCCAGGTCGTGCTGGACCATGACGAGCACATGCGCCCGGACACGACCCTCGAGGGGCTGGCCGGGCTGAAGCCGGCCTTCGAGATCCCCGGCCAGCAGGCCGGCTTCGACGCCGTCGCCATCCAGCGCTACCCGGACGTGGAGCGCATCAACCATGTCCACACCGGCGGCAACTCCAGCGGCATCGTGGACGGCGCGGCCGCCGTGCTGGTGGCCAGCAAGCGCATGGCCGAGCACCTCGGCCTCAAGCCCGCGCGCGCGCATCCGCGCCTTCGCCTCGGTCGGCAGCGAGCCGACCATCATGCTGACCGGGCCGGCGCCCTCGGCGCAGAAGGCGCTGGAGCGGGCGAAGCATGAAGCGCAGCGACATCGACCTGTTCGAGCTCAACGAGGCCTTTGCCTCCGTGGTGCTGCGCTTCATGCAGCAGCTCGAGGTGCCGCACGAGCAGATCAACGTCAACGGCGGCGCCATCGCGCTGGGTCACCCGCTGGGCGCCACCGGGGCGATGGTGCTGGGCACGGTGCTGGACGAACTGGAGCGACGCGACCTGTCCACCGGCGCTGGTCAACCTGTGCGTCGGCGCCGGCATGGGCACCGCCACCATTATCGAGCGCGAGTGAGGGGAGTCGATCATGACTGAGAACAGTCAAGTATCTCCGTGGACCAGGACGGCATCGCGCTGCTGATCATCGACATCCCCGGCCGGTCCATGAATGTGCTGACGCCGGAGTTCATGCAGGAACTCGAGCAGACGGTCGAGCGGCCTGGTGGCCGACGACAAGGTCAAGGGCGCCGTCATTACCTCCGGCAAGGACAGCTTCATCGCCGGCGCCGACCTCAAGGACCTGGTCGGCGTGTTCGAGCGCATGCGGGACCCGGCCGAGATCTACGGCTTCGCGCGCAGCTTCAGCCTGCTGTTCCGCAAGCTCGAAACCTGCGGCAAGCCGCTTGGTGGCCGCCATCAACGGCACCGCGCTGGGCGGCGGCCTGGAGCTGTGCCTGGCCTGCCACCACCGCGTGGCGCTGAAGAACCCGAAGGCGAAGATCGGCCTGCCGGAAGTGCAGGTCGGCCTGCTGCCCGGGGCCGGCGGCACGCAGCGACTGCCGCGCCTGATCGGCATGCGAGCAGGCGCTGCATGCTGATGGTCGAGGGCACGCACCTCGACCCGGCTGAAGGCGCACGAGACTGGGCTTCGTCGAGGAGCTGGCCGACACGCCGGAAGAAATGATCGCCAAGGCGCGCGCCTGGATCCTGGAGCAGGGCGACCCGGTGCAGCCCTGGGACAAGAAGGGCTTCAAGTTCCCCGGCGGCGCGGGCGCCAGCCGTCCGGGTACGGCGCAGACCTTCATGGTCGGCACCGCGCTGGTGGCGCAGAAGACCCAGCACAACTACCCGGCGCCGATTGCCATCCTGTCCTGCGTCTACGAGGGCAGCATCGTGCCGATCGACACGGGCCTGGAAATCGAGTCGCAGTATTTCACCGAGCTGCTCACCGGGCCGGTGGCGCGCAACATGATCCGCACCCTGTTCGTCGACAAGGGCGCGGCCGACAAGCTGGCGCGGCGGCCCAAGGGCATCGACAAGGTTCACGGTGAAGAAGCTGGGCATCCTCGGCGCCGGCATGATGGGCGCGGGCATCGCCTACGTGTCGGCCTATGCCGGCATGGAAGTGGTGCTGCTGGACACCGAGCATGGCCAGCGCGGAGAAGGGCAAGGCCTATTCCAAGAGGCTGCTGGAGAAGCGCGATGGCGCGCGGCAGGATCGGCGGAAGACAAGGCCGGCGAAGTGCTGGCCCGCATCAAGCCGACCACGGACTACGCCGATCTCGAGGGCTGCGACCTGGTCATCGAGGCCGTGTTCGAGGACCGCGAAATCAAGGCGCGACGTCACCGAGGCCACCGAGGCGGTCATCCCGGCGGGCGGCGATCTTCGCCTCCAACACCTCGACGCTGCCGATCACCGGCCTGGCGCAGGCCTCGAAGCGCCCGGAGCAGTTCATCGGCATTCACTTCTTCTCGCCGGTGGACAAGATGCCGCTGGTGGAGATCATCGTCGGCGAGAAGACCGGCGACGTGGCGCTCGCGCGCGTGCGCTCGACTACGTGCAGCAGATCCGCAAGACGCCGATCGTGGTCAACGACAGCCGCGGTTTCTACACCAGCCGCGTGTTCAGCACCTACGTCAAGGAAGGCCTGGCGCATGCTGGCCGAGGGCGTGAAGCCGGCGCTGATCGAGAACGCCGCGAAAATGGCCGGCATGCCGGTGGGCCCGCTGGCCGTCTCCGACGAGGTCACGCATCGACCTGCAGTACAAGATCATGAAGCAGACGCGCAAGCGACCTCGGCGACGACATACCTGGCGCACCCGGCGGACGCGGTCATCGTCAAGTTCCACGATGAGCTCAAGCGGCTCGGCAAGCGTTACGGCGCAGGCTTCTACGAGTACCCGGAAGGGCGG
This sequence comes from uncultured Gammaproteobacteria bacterium, assembly GCA_963709275.1. Classification (GTDB taxonomy): domain Bacteria; phylum Pseudomonadota; class Gammaproteobacteria; order Steroidobacterales; family XN24; genus XN24. Next base: position 419,196 of record CAVPVZ010000006.1, on the reverse strand, counting down.
CAAGAAGCATCTCTGGCCGGGACTGGCCGAAGTCTACCCGCCGGCGGACGAACAGCCCGACGTGGAAGCCGTGAAGCGGCGCCTGTTGTACATCCAGTCGCTGGAGACGGCACGCTGCCTGGAAGAAGGCGTGGTCACCGAGCCGGCCGACGCCGACGTGGGCTCGATCTTCGGCTGGGGCTTCCCGCCGTGGACCGGCGGCACCGTCAGCTACATCGACACCGTGGGCATGGCGGACTTCGTCGCCGCCTGCGACCAGATGGCGGATGCCTTCGGTGAGCACTACCGGCCCTCGGCGTGGCTGCGCGGCCAGGAGCGGATGCGCTGATGGCGGCGGGCAGCGAACAGGGCGGGACGGTCCTGTACGAGCAGCGCGACCGCGTCGCGGTCGTCACGCTCAACCGGCCGGAAGTGCTCAATGCCTTCAACCGCCAGCTGGCGCACGACCTGCGCGACGCGCTGATGCGCGCCGCGGCTGACGGCACGGTCCGCGCGGTGGTGCTGCGCGGGGCGGAAGGACGCTTCAGCGCGGGCGCAGACCTGAAGCAGGGCTTCCCGCGCGACCGGCGCGTCGAGGACATGCTGAACACTGACTTTCGCCCCGTGCTGGACATGATTGCGGGCATGGAGAAGCCGGTGATCGCCGCCGTGGCGGGTCCGGCGGCAGGCATCGGCCTGTCGTTCGCGCTCGCCTGCGACCTGGTGATGATGGCCGAGGACGCTTATTTCCTCTCGCCTTTTGCCGCCATCGGGCTCATTCCGGACGGCGGTGCGACCTGGTTGCTGGCGCGGACGCTCGGCTACCACCGCGCCTACCAGCTGTGCGTGGAATGCGAGCGCGTAGCGGCGGCGCGCTGCCTGGAACTGGGCCTGGCCAACCGCGTGGTGCCGGCAGGCGAACTGGAGGCGGAGAGCCTCGCCTGGGCCGAGAGCCTGGCCGAGCGCGCGCCGCTGGCCCTGGCGCGCACCAAGCTGGCGATGCGCGCGGCCATGACCATGAGCTTCACCGAGGCCGTGGCCTACGAGGCGCAGCTGCAGAACGTGTGCGTCGAGAGCGAGGACGCGCAGGAGGGCGTGGCGGCCTTCCTCGCCAAGCGCAAAGCGGAGTTCAAGGGGAAGTGACAATGCATCGCAATATTTTCGAGGAAGACCACGAGATCTTTCGGGACTCGGTGACCAGGTTCCTGCAGGCCGAAGTGCAGCCGCACCTGGACGGCTGGCTGGAGGCCGGCATCATCGACCGCGAGCTGTTCAAGAAGGCGGGCGAGCAGGGCTACTGCCTGATGTGGGCCGACGAGGCCTACGGCGGCATGGGCGTGCACGACTTCCGCTTCGAGCAGATCCTGATCGAGGAGAACGCGCATCCACGGCGACGCCGGCTTCGGGCTGTACGCTGCACAGCCGCCTGTGCGCGCCCGTACCTCGGCCAGCTCGGGAGCGACGAGCAGAAGCAGCGCTTCCTGCCGGGCTGCATCAGCGGCGAGACCATTCTCGGCATTGCCATGACCGAGCCCGGCGCCGGCAGCGACGTGGCCGGCATCCGCACCATGGCGGTGGACCAGGACGATCACTGGGTGCTGAACGGCTCGAAGATCTACATTTCCAACGGCATCAACGGCGACTGTTCATCGTCGCGGCGCGCACCGTGCCGGACAATCCGCACGGCGTCGGCCTGTTCCTGGTCGAGCGCGGCATGGAAGGCTTCAACGCGCGGCCGCAACCTGAAGAAGCTCGGCCTCAAGTCCCAGGACACCGCCGAGCTGTTCTTCGACAACGTGCAAGGTGCCGAAGGCCAACGTGCTGGGCGACCCGCGCAAGGGCTTCTACTACCTGATGCAGTTCCTCGCCGAGGAGCGGCTGATCGTGGCCGTGCGGCTGCGTGGCTGCGGCCGAGGCGGCGCTTGCGCATCACCATCGAGTACGTGAAGGAGCGCGCGGCCTTCGGCAAGGCGCATCGCGGAGTTCCAGAACACGCGCTTCAAGCTGGCCGACATGCGCACGCAGGATCGATGCGGCGCAGGCCTTCGTCGACCGCTGCGTGATGGACCACAACGAGGGCAAGCTGACGCGCCGAAGTGGCCGCCGAAGCGAAGCTGCTGGCCAGCGAGCTGGAGGGCTGGGTCACCGACGAGTGCCTGCAGCTGCACGGCGGCGCCGGCTACATGGACGAGTACCCGATCTCCCGCCTGTACGCCAACGCCCGCGTGTCGCGCATCTACGCCGGCAGCTGCGAGATCATGAGCGAGATCGTCGCCCGCTCCATGGGCCTGGACCCGCGCCGGGGCTCTGCCGAGTCCTTCCCGCGGTCTCCGCATCGCGGTGCCGGCGGTGGCGGCGCCGATGTTCCTGGTCTCCGGGCCGGAGCTGATCATCGAGACCTGCAAGGGCGGCATGCCGGCAGCCTTTCCGGCACTCAACCAGCGCAGCACGGCGGAGTTCGTCGAGCTGGCTCGACGAGGTCCGAGCGGCGCGAGCTGGGCGAGAACGCATGCGCCCTGGGGCGTGAACCTGATCGTGCATCGCTCCAATCCCCGCCTCGAGGCCGACCTCGCGGCCTGCGTGAAGCACAAGGTGCCGTTCATCGTCACTTCGCTCGGCGCGGTGCCGGACCTGGTGAAGGCGGTGCACGGCTACGGCGGCGTGGTGTTCCACGACGTGATCAATCCGCCACGCGCACAAGGCCGCCGAGGCCGGCGTCGACGGGCTGATCGCCGTGTGCGCGGGCGCGGGCGGGCACTCCGGCGCCACCAGTCCCTTCGCGCTGACCAGCGAGATTCGCCAGTTCTTCGACGGCACCGTGCTGCTGGCCGGCGCCATCAACCAGGGCCACCAGGTGGCGGCAGCGCTGATGCTGGGCGCCGACCTGGCCTGGATGGGCAGCCGCTTCATCGCCACGCGCGAGAGCCTGCGCGCCCGAGGAATACAAGCAGATGATGCTGCGCGCCGCCGCCAAGCGACATCGTGTACACGGACGCGATCTCCGGCGTGCCGGCCAACTTCCTGCGCGAGAGTCTCGGGCCAATGACTTCGACGTGGTCGAGCTGCTCCAGCGCGGCCTGGGCAGCGGCAAGCTCAAGGACCTCGGCGACGAGGCCAAGGTCGTGGAAGACCATCTGGTCGGCCGGCCAGGGCGTCGGTGGCGTCGCACGATGTGCCGGCCACCGCGGAGCTGTGCGCGCGCCTGAAGAGCGGAGTACCGACGCGGCCTGCGCCGCCGGGGTGCGCTGGCCGGAGCGCGGCTGATGGCGGGCCCGCTGGCCGGCTTGCGGATCATCGAGGTCGCCGGGCTCGGTGCCGGGCCCTACTGCGGCATGATGCTGGCCGACATGGGCGCTGAGGTGCTGCGCGTGGAGCGCATGCCGCGCCGCCCGCGCAGCTGCCGGATCCGCTGGCGCGCAGCCGTCGCTCGGTGGCGCTGGACCTGAAGCAGCCCGCGGGCCTCGCGGCCTTGCTGCGACTGGTCGAGGGCGCCGACGCGCTGTTCGAGGGCTATCGCCCGGGCGTGGCCGAGCGGCTCGGGCTTCGGGCCCGAGACCTGCCTGGAACGCAACCCGCGCCTGGTGTACGGCCGCATGACGGGCTGGGGGCAGGACGGACCGCTGGCGCCACGCGCCGGCCATGACCTGAACTACATTGCCTTGTCGGGCGCGCTGCACAGCATCGGCGTGAAGGGCGGCAAGCCGGTGCCGCCGTTGAACCTCGTCGGGGATTTCGGCGGCGGCGGGTTGCTGCTCGCCTTCGGCATGGTCTGCGCGCTGCTGGAGCGCGAGCGCTCGGGACGCGGCCAGGTGGTGGACGCCGCGATGCTGGACGGCGCGATCTCGATGATGGCCATGTTCTGCGGCTTCCGCGCCATGGGGCTGTTCGAAGACGCGACCGGGTCCAGCCTGCTGGGCGGCGCAGCGCACTTCTACGACACCTACGAAACCGCCGACGGGCGCTTCCTCGCCGTCGCGCCCATCGAGCCGGAGTTCTACACTGAGTTTCTCGACCGGGTGGGCGTGGATCGCGAGCGCTTCCTGCCGCACGGCTTTCGCATGGGGCGCATGGACAGCGCGCAATGGGATCCGTTGAAGCGGGAGCTGGCCGCGGCGTTCCGCAACGCGCACGCGCGACGAATGGTGCGCGCTGTTCGCCGACAGCGACGCCTGCGTGACCCCGGTGCTCGGCCTGTCCGAGGCGCCGCATCATCCGCACAATGTGGCGCGGCGAAACTTCGTCGAAGTGGGCGGAGTGATGCAGAATGCGCCCGCACCACGTTTCAGCCGCAGCGCGACCGACCTGCCGTCGCCGCAACGGCGCCCCGGCGCGGACACGCGCGCGGTGCTGGGCAGAGGCAGGTTATGACGCGGCCGCGCTGGCGGCCCTGGCAGAGGCGGGCGTGATACCGCCCCGGGAGGATTGAGAGATGAGCGAAACACGCGTCAACATCGAGCGCCGCGGCCACGTGGCCGTGGTCACCCTGGCACGGCCGGAGAAGCGCAACGCGCTCGACATCGCCATGTTCCAGGCCCTGGACGATGCGGCGCGCACGCTGGCGGCCGACCCGGAGGTGCGCGTCGTGGTGCTGGCCGGTGAGGGCAAGAGCTTCTGCGCCGGACTCGATCTCATGTCCTTCGCCGGCGGCGCGGCGGAAATGCGCAAGCTGCTGGACCGGCCCGAGGGCGAAGAGGCCAACCTGGCGCAGCGCGTCGGCTGGGCCTGGCGCCGCTGCCCGGTGCCGGTGATTGCAGCGCTGCACGGCGAAGTGTTCGGCGGCGGGCTGCAGGTCGCGCTCGGCGCAGATATCCGCATCGCGCGGCCCGACGCGCGCCTCTCGGTGATGGAGGTGCGCTGGGGCCTCATCCCGGACATGGCGGGCAGCCAGACGCTGCGCAACCTGGTGCGACGGGACGTGGCCCTGGAGCTGGCCTGGACCGGGCGCGTGGTGCCCGGCGAAGAGGCGGCGGCGCTCGGGCTGGTGACGCGCCTGGCGGAGGACCCGCGTGCCGAGGCGCTGGCGCTGGCAGAGCAGATCGCCGCGCAGTCGCCCGACGCGGTGCGCGGCGTGAAGCGGCTGTTCAACGAGGCCTGGGCCTGCAGTGCGGAGGACGCGCTGCGCCTCGAGGAGCAGCTGCAGCTGCAGATCATCGGACGGCCGAACCAGGCGGAGGCGGTGCGCGCGGGGATGGCCGGCGAGACCCCCCGCTTCGGACCGCCGCGCGTATGACGGTGGACCAGGCACACCCGCCGGAGCGTGCGGCGCCGCGTCCGGCCGACGGCAAGGGACAGCGCATCGCCCTGGTGCTGGGCAGCGGCGGCGCCAGGGGGCTGGCGCACATCGGCGTCATCCAGCACCTGGAGGAACTCGGGCACGAGATCGTCTACATCTCCGGGTGCTCCATGGGCGCGCTGGTGGGCGGCATTTATGCGGCCGGCCAGCTCGAGGCTTATGCAGAATGGGCGCGCAAGCTGGAGAAGCGCGACATGTTCAGCCTGCTGGACCTGGCCTTCGGCTGGAAGGGCCTGTTCAAGGGTGACCGCCTCATGGGCGTGCTGAAAGAACTCGTCGGCGAGCACGTCATCGAGGACCTGCCGATCGGCTTCACGGCCGTGGCCACGGACCTGCTCGAGCAACGCGAGATCTGGTTGAACAAGGGCCCGCTGTTCGACGCGATTCGCGCCTCCATCGCCATCCCGACGGTGTTCACGCCGCACACCTACCTCGGCCGCGTGCTGGTGGACGGCGGCCTGCTCAACCCGATTCCCATTGCGCCGGCGCTGAACCAGAACGCCGACATGATCATCGCGGTGAACCTCAACGCGCACTCGCGGCGCTCGCGCGAGCGCGTCACGGAACTGATGCACGAGGACGGCGAGGCAGCGACTGGAGGCGGCCAGCCGCCGGAGGAGGGCGCGGCCCCGGATGAGCCGGCGGGCCCCAGGGTCCCCGGCATCGTGGATGTGGTCACCGCGTCGCTGGACCTGATGCAGAACTCGATCGCCCGCATGAAGCTGGCGTCGTACACGCCCGACCTGGTCATCGACGTGCCGCGCGACGCCTGCCTGTTCTACGAGTTCTATCGCGCCGAGGAGATGATCGCCCTCGGGCGCGAGCGCGCGCGCGAGGCGCTCAGCCGGCAGTCGGCCTGAGTCAGCCCTTGGCCTGGTTGGCGACGGCCTCGGCGGCTCGCTTGGCGGCTTCGGGGTCGCCCAGGTAGCGGCTGGAGGTGGCGCGCAGCGCGTCGTCCAGCTCGTACACCAGCGGGATGCCGGTCGGGATGTTGAGCTTCAGGATCTCGTCCTCGTCCAGCCCGTCCAGCATCTTCACCAGGGCGCGCAGGCTGTTGCCGTGCGCGGCGATGATGACCTTTCGCCCGGCGCGGATCTGCGGCGCGATCTCGTTCTCCCAGTAGGGCTTGACGCGCGCCAGGGTGTCTTGCAGCGATTCGGCGGCGGGCAGGCGCGCGGCCTCGATGCCGGCATAGCGGGCTTCGAAGCGCGGATGGCGCGAATCGTCCGCTTCCAGCGGCGGCGGCGGGATGTCGTAACTGCGGCGCCAGATCTAGCACCTGTTCCTCGCCGTGGCGGCGCACGGTCTCGGCCTTGTCGAGGCCCTGCAGGGCGCCGTAGTGACGCTCATTCAGCTCCCAGGCCCGCGTCACCGGCACCCACATGCGGTCCATCGCATCCATCACGATCCACAGCGTGCGGATGGCGCGTTTCAGCGTGGAGGTATAGGCGAGATCGAAGTCGAGGCCCTCGGCCTCGATCAGCCGTGCCGCCTCGGCAGCCTCGGCCCGGCCCTGTTCGGTCAGGTCGACGTCCACCCAGCCGGTGAACAGGTTCTTCAGGTTCCACTCGCTCTGGCCGTGGCGCAGGAGGATCAGCGTATGTCCCATGTCTCAGGCTCCGGTACGTGGCGGTCTGGCGCTGCCTCAGCTGGCGGCGCTGACGAGATAGTTGCCGCGGTTTCTCGTCGTATTCCAGCCGGATCAGGCCGCGCGATTCGGCGTCCTTGAGCAGGTCGGAGAAGCTCTTGTAGCCGTAGTAGCTCTCGCTGAAGCCGGGATGCACGCGGCGATGGTCTGCTTGACCATCGAGCCCCACAGCTGGTCGTAATCCGTGTCGAGCGACTCGACGATCTCCACCAGCCGGTCCATGGCCTCGTGCCTTCTTGTCCGGCTTCTCGGTCTTGGCCCGGTGCGCTTCGGCTTGGCCGCCGCGCGTGCGAGGTCGTCGTAGTAGATGAACTCGTCGCAGCCGTGGATCAGCAGATCCGAGGTCGAACTCTTCACGCCGCAGCCGATCACCCGCTTGTCGTTCTCCTTGAGCTTGGAGACCAGCGGCGAGAAGTCGCTGTCGCCCGACAGCAGCGCGAAGATGTCGATGTGCTGCTTGGCGTAGCACAGGTCGATGCGCGTCCACCACCATGTGGATATCGGCGCTGTTCTTGCCGCTGTGCCGGCTCTGCGGGATGTCGATCATCTCGATGCCGTTGGCATGTGGAACTCGCGCGCGTACTCGCGGTAGCCGCTCCAGTCGCAGTAGGCGCGCTTGAAAACGATGCGGCCCTTCTCCAGCAGGCGCTTCAGAACCAGCTCGATGCGGAACTTGTTGTCGCCCTTCATATCGCGCACGCCGAGCGCGAGGTTCTCGAAATCGATGAATACGGCGATCAGCGGTTCAGTGGCCATGGATCCTTTCCTCCGGCCGCGGGCGCAGGGTCAGTCCTGTGCCAGGCGACGCATTTCCTGCAGTGCAACAGACAGGGTAGCAAAATCCACCTGCGCTGCGTCACGCATTTCTTCCAGGGTCTGGCTGAAATGCGCCGCGCGCTCGCCGGCGGCCTGCGTCCAGGCAGCCACGACGGCGGCCGCGTCGCGACTCGAATCGCCGCAGCGGATGATCTTCGCGCACAAGGCGCGGTGCAGGCTGAACAGGTTGTCGCGCAGGCTGCCGCGCGCCTTGGCCTGCCACACACCCGTCGACGCGCAGCTTGCTCCACCTGGTCCGCGACCCAGTCGAGCTGCAGCGCGTCGCCCACGCGGAAATAGATTTCCGCCGCATGGCGCACATCCACGTCGCAGTTCTCCGCCAGGGCGATGATGTCGAGCGCCGTGTGCAGCGGCGCCAGCGCAGCGACCCGGCGCGCCAGGGCCGGCGGCAGGCCGGTCTCGGCATAGAGCTGCAGCGCTCCCTCGTAGCGCTCCAGGCGGCTGCCCTGCAGGACCTCGGGAAGGCATTCGGCAAGCGCGCGGATGCCGGGCGCCAGTCGCGCCACGGCGGCGGCGATGTCGGGCAGCTCTTCACGGCGGTCCAGCAGCCAGCGCGTGGCCTGCTTCAGCAGCGCCTGCGTGGAACGAAGCATGCCCTGCTGCGCGGCGGCTGCGACCTGGTTGTCCAGCGACTCGATGGCTTCCCAGGTGGCGCGGATTTCGAATATCTCGCGCGCAATGGTGAAGGCGCGGGCCACACCGGCCACGTCCGCGCCGGTCTCATCCTGCATGCGGAAGGCGAACACCGAGCCCATGCGATTGACCAGGCTGTTGGTGACCATGGTGGCGATGATCTCGCGCGCCAGCGGGTGCTCGCGCAGGTAGCTGGTGTACCGCTTCTGCAGCGGCGCCGGGAAATAGCGGCCGAGTTCTTTCGACAGATACTCGTCCTCAGGGACGTTGGACCGGACCATCTCGGCATACAACGCCATCTTGCTGTAGCTCATCACCACCGACAGCTCGGGGCGCGTCAGGCCGCGCCCGGCCTTGCGGCGCGCCTCGATGCCTTCCTCGTCCGGCAGGAATTCCAGGGCGCGGTTCAGGCCGGCCGCGCTTCTCGAGCTGGCGGATCAACCAGGCGTGCTCGTTGAGCCGCTCGGCGGCGCTGGACTTCCAGCGATGCTGATGGCCTGGGTCTGCAGATAGTTGTTGCGCAGCACCAGCTCGGCCACCTCGTCGGTCATGCCGACCAGCAGCTTGTCGCGCCGGGCGGGCGTCAGCGCGCGTGCCGGTCTGGCGACCTGGTTGAGGAGGATCTTGATGTTGACCTCCCGGTCCGAGCAGTCGACGCCGGCCGAGTTGTCGATGAAGTCGGTATTGATCCGCCCGCCGCTTGCAGCGCGAATTCGACGCGGCCGAGCTGGGTGAAGCCGAGATTGCCGCCTTCGCCGACGACCCGGCAGCGCAGCTCAGCTGCCGTTGACGCGCACCGCGTCGTTGCTCCGATCGCCGACATCGGCGTGCGATTCGCTTGCCGCCTTGACGTAGGTGCCGATACCGCCGTTCCACAACAGGTCGACGCGCATGCGCAGGATGGCCCGGATGAGCTCGTCCGGGGTCACGCCTCCTGCTCGACGCCCGAGCAGGGCCGCGCTTCCGGCGCCAGCGGGATCAGCTTCTCGCTGCGCGACCAGATGCCGCCGCCGCTGGAAATCAGCCGTGCGTCGTAGTCGCTCCAGCTCGAGCGCGGCAGCTCGAACAGTCGCGCGCGCTCCCGGTACGCCGCCTCGGTGTCCGGGTCGGGGTCGAGGAAGATGTGCTGATGATTGAAGGCCGCAAGCAGACGCATGCGTCGCGACAGCAACATGCCGTTGCCGAACACGTCGCCGCTCATGTCGCCAATGCCGGCGACGGTGAAGGGATCCGACTGGATGTCGACGCCTATTTCGCGGAAATGGCGCTTGACGGCCTCCCAGGCGCCGCGCGCCGTGATGCCCATTTTCTTGTGGTCGTAGCCCACCGAGCCGCCGGAGGCGAACGCGTCGCCGAGCCAGAAGTCGTAGCTCCGCGGCGACGCCGTTGGCGATGTCGGAGAAGGTCGCGGTGCCCTTGTCGGCGGCTACGACGAGGTAGTTGTCGTCGCCGTCGTGGCGGAGCACGTCCTGCGGCGGGATCAGCACCCCGTCGACCAGGTTGTCCGTCAGGTCGAGCAGACCGCGGATGAAGGTCTTGTAGCAGTACGACCACTTCCTTCATGACCGTGTCGCGATCGCCGGCGGGCAGCTGCTTGCAGACGAAGCCGCCCTTGGCGCCGACCGGCACGATGAGCACGTTCTTGACGGCCTGCGCCTTCATCAGCCCGAGCACCTCGGTGCGGAAATCCTCGCGGCGATCCGACCAGCGCAGGCCGCCGCGAGCCACCAGCCCGCCGCGCAGGTGCACGCCCTCGACCCGCGGCGAATACACGAAGATCTCGAACATCGGCCGGGGCAGGGGGAGGTCGGGAATCCGGCGCGAGTCGAGCTTCAACGACAGATAGGGCCGGGTAAGCCCGTGCTCGTCGGGCTGGAAATAGTTCGTGCGCAGCGTGGCCGCAATGACCGCGCGAAAGGCGCTCAGCATGCGGTCTGCGTCGAGGCTCGACACTTCGTCCAGGGCATGGGCGATGGCCTGGTTCACGGTGAGCTCGATGCGCTCGCGCCGCTTTTCCGGCAGCTGCGGATTGAAGCGACCCTCGAACAGTTCCACCAGCATCTGCGCGATCAGCGCGTGGTCGGCAAGCACCTGCTCCATGTAGGCCTGCGAGTAGGGCAGGCCGGTCTGCAGCAGGTAGCGGCACAGGGCCCGCAAGAGCGCGGCCTGACGCCAGTTCAAGCCCGCTTTAAGGATGAGGCGGTTGAAGCGGTCGTTCTCGACCCGCTGCAGCCAGGTCTGCTCGAAAGCCTCCTGGAACAGGTCCTTGACCTTGCCCGGGTTGATGGCCTGGCCGTCCGAGGTGCGCATTTCGAAGTCCTGGATCCAGACCGGCTGTCGCTCCCCGCCCTGCGGCAGCGCGGTGCCGCGCACGCGGTAAGGCCGCTCGCTGATCACCTTCAGGCCCATGTTCTCGAGCATCGGCAGCACTTCGGAGAGCGGCAGGGGCGCGTCGACGCGGAACAGCTTGAAGCGCACCTGGTCCGGGTCGAAGCCTTCCGGCCGGTACAGGCTCATGCGCAAGCGACGCGGCTCGGCCCTGATGGCCTCCAGCCGCTCGATGTCGAAGGTGGCGTCGCGCGGCATGACGTCTTCGACGTAAGCCGCCGGGAACCGCCCGGCATAATCATCCAGCAGGGCGAGCCCGTCCTCCTCGCCGAAGCGCGCCACCAGTTCCTCGCGCAGCAGGTCGGCCCAGGTGCGCACGGATTCGGCGATGCGGCGCTCGATGGCGCCGACCTGTACCCGCGGCACCGTGCCTTGCGGCGTGCGCACGATGAAGTGGACGCGCGCCAGGCTGGATTCCGACATCTCCACCGAGGACTCGATGCCGACCCCGCCGAAGGCCTCGAGCAGGATGCGCTGGATGCGCTCGCGCACCTGCGTGTTGTAGCGGTCGCGCGGCACGAACACCAGGCAGGAGAAAAAACGGCGGAAGGCGTCGCGCCGCACGAACAGCTTGGTGCGCTGCCGCTCCTGCAGCGAGTAGATGCCGGTGCTGATGCGGATCAGGTCCTCGAGCGAACTCTGGAACAGCTCGTCGCGCGGATAGGTATCGAGGATGTGCACCAGGGCCTTGCCGCCATGGCTGTCGGGGCGCAGCCCAGAGTTGGCGATGACCCGGCGCAGCTTGTCGCGCAGCAAAGGGATCTCGCGCGGGTTGCGGCTGTAGGCCGCCGAAGTCCACAGGCCGAGGAAGCGCTGCTCGCCGATCACGTGACCTTCCGCGTTGAAACGCTTCACGGCGACGTAGTCGAGATAGCTGTTGCGATGGACCGTGGCGCGCGAGTTCGCCTTGGTGATGACCAGCAGGTCGCGTGAGCGCGCCTGGCGCCGGATGGCGCGGCCCGCGAGGCGGGTGTTTTCCTGCGCCTCCCGCGGCGGCGGGCGCCGCAGGATGCCAAGCGCCGTATCCGGCACGGGGCGCAGCTCGTCCGCATCCTCGCCGGGCACCAGCTCGTACTCGCGGTAGCCGAGGAAAGTGAAATGGTCTTCGGCCATCCACTCCAGCAGCTCACGGCTCTCCTTGACCACCTCGGCATCGAGCGGCGGCGGGCTGGCCTCGAGCTCGGCGCAGATTTCCCGGGCCCGCGCGCGCATGGTGCCCCAGTCCGCGCAGGCCGCGCGCACGTCGCCGAGCGCGCGTTCCAGTCCCGCGGCCAGTGCCTGCAGGACCTCGGGCGCGGTGACGCGGTCGATCTCCAGGTGCATGAAGGATTCGAGCCGTGCCTCGGGCCCCGCATGGTCGGGCGACGGCACCTCGATGACCATGCCGGCGTCGTCGCGCACGACCGGTAGCACCGGGTGCACCGTGAGGTGGATATAGCTGCCGTGGCGGTTCAGCGACATGCTGGTGGAGTCCACCAGGAAGGGCATGTCGTCGCACACCACCTGCACGATGGTGTGCGGCGAATCCCAGCCGTCGCGCCTGGCATCCGGATTGTAGACGCGGATGCAGGGCGTGCCGTGCTGGCGCCTTCGGCCCAGCTGCAGGTGCGCCAGGGCGGCGCCGGCCAGGTCCTCGACCTTGCGGTCTTTCAGGTCGTCGAGCGCGGTATTGCGATAGTACTGGCGGACGAATGGCTCGAGCTCGATCCCGAGCGCGTCTCCGGCCGACGCCAGGGCGCTCTCGGCTACCTTGCCCAGGAAGCGGTCGCGAGCGTCGGCGGTGCGTGGATGCATGCGGCAGGTCCGTCAGTCGTGTTTTTGCAGGTCCTTTATCACTGCCGCGAGGAAACGGCAGGCCTCGCCGCCCGTGGCGCAGCGATGATCGAAAGTCAGCGACAGCGGGATGCGCCGGTGGGTCTCGATGCCGCCCATGACCGGCACGACGTCGTGGCGCAGGCCGCCGGCGCCCAGGATGGCGATCGTCGGCGGCACGATCACCGGGGTGGCATAGCGCCCCGCCATCATGCCGAAGTTGGACAGCGTCAGGGTGAAGTCGCGCATGTCCTCCGGCCGCACGCTGCGCTCGCGCGTGGCCTCCTTGATGGCATTGAGGTCCGCGCGCAGCTCGGCGGCCGACTTGCGGCCGACGTCGCGGATGACGGGGACGATCAGCCCTTCCGGCGTGTCGACCGCAATCGCGATGTCCACGCGTTCCTCGAGCTGGCGGCTCATGCTGTCGCCGTCGAAGAAGCCGTTCAGGGCCGGCTCGGCGCGACACCCGACGGCCATGGCCCGCAACAGGCGGGCGGTGATGTCCTGGCCGGGCGCCCAGTAATGGATGTCGGCGTCGTCGAACAGCGTGCACTGCGACACGTGGTCGCGCGCGGCGCTCATGCTCTGCGCCATGGCGCGGCGCGGACCGCGCAGCGGCTCGGGCTTGCCCGGCGGCAGCTTCAGCTTCGGCGCCGGGCGCGAGGCGGGTGCGTCGCGCCCGGCCGCGGCACGCACGTCGTCGGCCACGATGCGCTCGTGCCGCCCGGTCGGGCGACAGTTTTCGAGCGCCACGCCGAGTTGCTTGGCCAGCGCGCGCACGGCGGGCGCGGCCTTGATGCGGCCCGCCTTGCGCCGGCGGGTGCGGCCGGCGATGTCGGCGTCCTGCAGCACTTCGTCGCTGCTCATCATCTTGCCGACCACGGTGCCCGAGTCCTCGCGCCCGCCGGCGTCCTCGGCGGCCGCAGGCGTTTCCGGCGCAGTCGGCGCCGGCGCGGTTTCTTCCTCGTCGGCCCCGGCATCGGCGCGCGTGTCGATATCCACCAGCGGTGCATGGGTCGGCAGGATGGTGCCGTCCGGCGCGTGGATCTTCTTGATACGGCCAGTGTAGGGGGCCGGCACCTCGACCACGGCCTTGGCCGTCTCCACCGACAGCATGGGCTGGTCCACCTGGACCGAATCGCCCTCGGCGACCAGCCAGCTCACGATCTCGGCTTCCGGCAGGCCTTCGCCGAGATCAGGGAGGTTGAAGGTCTTGACGCTCATTCGGCTAGTCCTCGAAGGTCTTCTTCACGCCGTCGATGATGCGCGCGACGCTGGGCAGGTACTCGTATTCCAGCCGGAACAGCGGCATGACCGTATCGTAGCCGGTTACGCGCACGATCGGCGCTTTCAGGTCCCAGATGCCCTTTTCGGCCACCCCGGCCGCCACCTCTGCGCCCACGCCGCAGCTCTTCGCCGCCTCGTGCACGATGACCAGGCGCCCCGTTTTTTCCACCGACTCCAGGATGGTGTCGAGATCCATGGGGCTGATGGTGGCGAGGTCGATGACCTCGGCGCTGATGCCTTCCTTGTCGAGTTCCTCCGCCGCCTTCAGCGTTTCGAAGGTCATCGCGCCCCAGGTGACGATCGTGACGTCGTCGCCCTCGCGCAGGATGTAGCAGGTGTCGAGCGGCAGCGCCTCGCCGTTGTCCTCGACCTCCTGCTTCTGCAGGCGATAGATTCGCTTCGGCTCGAGGAACACCACCGGGTCGGGATCGCGGATCGCCGCCAGCAGCAGGCCGTAGGCGCGGCGCGGCGAGGAGGGGATGACGACGCGCACGCCGGGCATGTGCGCGAACAGCGCCTCGGTGCTTTCCGAGTGGTGCTCGGGGGCGTGAATGCCGCCGCCGAAGGGCGCGCGCAGCACCATCGGGCACGTGCAGGCGGCCGCGGGTGCGGTTCCGCAGCCGGCCGGCGTGGTTGATCATCTGGTCGACGGTCGGATAGATGAAGCCCATGAACTGGATCTCCGGCACCGGCCTCATGCCCTGGGCCGCCATGCCGATGGACATGCCGGCGATCATGGACTCCGCCAGCGGCGTGTCCATCACGCGGTCCGGGCCGAAGCGCTGCTGCAGCCCGGCCGTGGCACGGAACACGCCGCCGTTCACGCCGACGTCCTCGCCCAGGACGATGACGCTCTCGTCGTGTTCCATCTCCCAGGCCAGCGCCATGGTCACGGCCTCGATGAGCGTGATGCGCGCCATCAGTGGTGCCCCCCGGAGTTGAGGAAGCGGATCGCGGTGTCGCGTTGCTCCTCCATCGACTCGGGCAGCTCGGCGAACATCGAGTCGAACATCGACTCCACCGGTTGCACTGCGGTGTCGAGGTAAGCGGCCACGGCGGCATCCACCTGCTTCGCACAGTCGGCCTTGCAGCGCGTCCTCGTCGGCCTCGCTCCAGGCGCCGGTGTCCATCAGGTACTTGCGGATGCGGATCAACGGCTCGGTCTTCCAGGCGTCCTCCACTTCGCTCTTGTCGCGGTAGCGGCTGGCGTCGTCGGCCGTGGTGTGGTCGGAGAGCCGATAGGTGACGGCTTCCACCAGGGTCGGCCCCTCGCCGGCACGCGCGCGCTCGAGCGCCTCGCCCATGGTCTGGCGCACGGCGATGACGTCGTTGCCGTCCACCTGGATGCCGGGCATGCCGGCGGCGATGGCTTTCTGCGCCAGCGTGCGCGACGCCGTCTGCAGGGCCAGCGGGACGCTGAATGGCCCACTTGTTGTTGACCACCACGAACACCACCGGCAGTGTCGCGCACCGCGGCAAGGTTCAGGGCCTCGTAAAAGTCGCCCTGCGAGGTCCCGCCGTCACCGATGACGCTGACCGCGCAACGCGGCTCGCCGCGCAGCTTGAAGGCCAGTCGCTGCGCCTGCGGCATGCAGGTACTGCGTGGCGATCGGGACGCACCAGGGAAAGTCGTGGCGCGGACCGACGAAGTCGTTGCCGCGCTCGTCGCCGCCCCAGTACAGCAGCACTTCTTCCATGCGCACGCCGCGCCAGAACTGCGCGCCGTATTCGCGGTACATGGGCGCAAAGCAGTCCTCGGGGCGCATCGCCGCGCCGACACCGACATGCGCTGCCTCGTGGCCGAGCGAGGAAGCATAGGTGCCCAGCTTGCCGGTGCGCTGCAGGTTCATCGCCTTGGTATCGAAAGTGCGCGTCAGCACCATGAGGCGGTAGAGCCGCAGCAGCTCTTCGGGGTCCTTGGCGAATTCAGGCAGCTCGGCGACGAGCGTGCCCTCGGGATCCAGCACCTGTCGGTACGGGATCCGGAATTCGGCGATGGTCTTCACCAGGTAGTCCTCCTGATATTCTGGTCCCGGGCCGGACGGCCGGACCGTAAACAGCGCGACATTATACACTTCCGCCGCGTCGCCCGACCGGGCCTGGAAGCGCGTTTCTATGCTGCGCCGCCGCAGCGGGAGAGCCGAATGGCAAGACGAAAAATGGAACCCGGAATCCACCGCGACCTGCGCGACCGGATGACCTATGCGGGGTACCTCGGGCTCGACCGCGTGCTGTCGGCGCAGCAGCCCCTGTCCGATCCGCCCCACCACGACGAAATGCTTTTCATCGTGCAGCACCAGGTGACCGAGTTGTGGATGAAGCTGATCATCCACGAGCTCGAGGCCGCCATGGCGTCGATCCGCAACGATCAGCTCGAGCCCTGTTTCAAGGTGCTGGCGCGCGTCAAGCTGGTGCAGCAGCAGCTGTATCACCAGTGGAGTGTGCTGGAGACGCTGACGCCGGCGAGTACGCCCGAGTTCCGGCACGTCTTCGGCCAGGCCTCCGGCTTCCAGTCGGTGCAGTTCCGACTTGCTGGAATTCCTGCTCGGCAACAAGGAGGCGAGCTTATCTCGCCGTGTTCGCGCACGACGCCGAGGCGCACGGCGAGGCTGCGCGCGGCGCTCGAGTCGCCGTCCATCTACGACGAGTTCTCCGCGCCTGCTCGCGCGTCGCGGCATGCCGGTGCCCCCCGAGCGGGTGGAGCGGGACTGGTCGGAGTCCTGCGAGTCGCCATCCCGGCGTGGTCGCGGTGCTGAAGACGATCTACGAGGACACGCGCAACCACTGGGACGCCTACGACATGTGCGAGAAGCTGGTCGATCTGGAGACGAACTTCCAGCTGTGGCGCTTCCGCCACCTCAAGACCGTGGAGCGGATGATCGGTTTCAAGCGCGGCACCGGCGGCTCTTCGGGCGTCAGGTTCCTGCGCGAGGCCCTCGACATCCGCCTGTTTCCCGAGCTGATCGACGTGCGCACGGAGATCGAGCTAACTGCTCGCGGCGCTCAATCGATCACCGGCGCCGACAGTTGCGCGCACGTCGCTCGAGGCCGCGCAGCAGCGCGTCCAGCTCGCGTCGCTCGCGCGTGCTCAGGGCGGCCAGCAGGGTGTCCTCGTAGTGCAGCAGCACCGGCGTGACGCTGTCGTAGATCCGGCGTCCTTCCGCGGTGAGATCGAGCATGCTGCGCCGGCGGTCGCCGCGGCGATGCGGCGTGATACGCGGCCGGTCTGATGCAGGCGGCGCACGGCGCGGCTGACGGCGACCTTGTCCATGGCGGTGCGCTCGCCGACCTCGGCGGCAGAGGCGCCGGGGGCATGCGCCAGCACGGCGATGACCCGCCACTCCGGGATGGAAAGGCCATAGCGACCGAATAGGACTCGGCGATGGCCGCGCTGAGCCGGTTCGACAACACGGACAGCCGGTAGGGAAGGAATTCGTCGAGCAGGAAAGGGCCTTCGCTCATGGTGCAATGCAACTTGTTGGGCGATGCGTCCCGAGACTATAATAGTTTCACTTGTAACTATTCAAGTGCCTGCCGTTTTCAGACTCCGCGAGACAGACATGAACGAAGTTCCCAGGACAATCCCCTGGGCATCGACGGTTTCGAGTTCGTCGAATTCGCGGCGCCTGATGCCGCGCTGCTGCACAGCCTCTTCCGCCACATGGGCTTCACTGCCGTGGGCCGCCACCGCGAGCGCAAGGTGACGCTTTACCGCCAGGGCGACGTGAACTTCCTCGTCAACGAGGAACCCGACAGCTTCGCTGCGGACTTCGCGCGCGAGCACGGCCCCAGCGCCTGCGGCTTCGCCATCCGCGTGGCCGATGCGGCGCGCGCACGTGCCCACGCCATCGACAACGGCGCCGCCGCGCTCAGCAACAAGCCGGCCACGCTGCCGGTGCGTGCGCCGGTGGTCGAAGGCATCGGCGGCAGCGCGCTCTACCTGGTGGACCGCTACGGCGAGCGCGGCTCGATCTATGACGCCGATTTCGAGTATCTCGACGGCGTGGACCGGCACCCGGCCGGGTTCGGCCTGACCTTCATCGATCACCTCACCCACAACGTCTACCAGGGCAACATGGACAAGTGGGCCGGGTTCTACGAGCGCATCTTCAACTTCCGCGAGATCCGCTACTTCGACATCAAGGGCAGCCAGACCGGTCTGGTTTCGCGTGCCATGACGGCGCCGGACGGCATGGTCCGCATCCCGATCAACGAAGCGACCGACGACAAGTCGCAGATCGCCGAGTACCTGGACGAGTACAACGGCGAGGGGATCCAGCACATTGCCCTGTTCACCGACGATATCTACGCCTCGGTCGAATCCCTGCGCGCCGAGGGCATCGAGTTCCTCGACGTGCCCGATACCTACTACGAGATGGTGGACGACCGCGTGCCCGAGCACGGCGAGAATCTCGAGCGCATGGGCAGCAACCGCATCCTGATCGACGCGGATCGCGAAACCGGCAAACGGCTGTTGCTGCAGATCTTCACGCAGACCTGCGTCGGGCCGATCTTTTTCGAGATCATCCAGCGCAAGGGCAACGAGGGCTTCGGCGAGGGCAATTTCCAGGCCCTGTTCGAGTCCATCGAGCGCGACCAGATGCGCCGGGGCGTGATCTAGCTGGGGCGCGAAATGAAGAAGTGGATTTCCTTTCCGCGGGTTGAGGGCACGGCTTCGCGGCAGGCGCATGCGGACCTGCCGCCGGGGACCTATGAGCGCGAACTGGGCAAGGAGGGCTTTTTCGGGCCCGCCACGCACATGTACCACCGTCGCCCGCCGACCGGGTGGAGCAGTTTCGAGGGCCCGCTGCAGCCGCGCGCATTCGACACCACCCGGCTGGGCGTTGCGGCGGACTCGCCGTGGCAGGCTTCGCTGCTGCTGCACAACGCGGCGGTGAAGTTCCGGCACTGGCGGCTGGAGCGCAGCATGCCGGCGCTGGCGCGCAACTCGGACGGCGATGAGCTGCTGTTCCTGCACGAGGGCAGCGCGGTCCTGTTCTGCGACTACGGCCGCCTCGAACTGTTGCAGGGCGACTACCTCCTGCTGCCGCGCGGAACCATGTGGCGGCTGGAAGTGGAGGCGCCGGTGTCCGCCCTGCTGATCGAGGCCACCAACGACAGTTTCCGCCTGCCGGACAAGGGCATGCTCGGCCCGCACGCCATCTTCGACGAGGCCATGCTGGACACGCCCGTGATCGACGCGCCGTTCCTGGCGCAGCAGGACGACAGCGAGTGGCGCGTCGAGGTGAAGCGGCGCGACCAGGTGTCAGTCATCACCTATCCCTACAGCCCGCTCGACGCCGTCGGCTGGAAGGGCGACCTGGCCCCGGTGCGCATCAACTGGCGCGCCATCCGGCCGATCATGTCGCACCGCTATCACCTGCCGCCGTCGGTGCACACGACCTTCCTCGCCGGCCGTTTCGTGGTGTGCACCTTCGTGCCGCGGCCGTTCGAGTCGGACCCCGATGCGCTCAAGGTGCCGTTCTTCCACAACAACGACGACTTCGACGAGGTAATTTTCTACCATGCCGGCGAGTTCTTCTCGCGCGACAACATCCACCCGGGAATGATCACCATGCATCCCTGCGGCTTTACGCACGGCCCGCATCCCAAGGCGCTGAAGAACATGCTGGAGCAGAAGGCGCCCGGCACCAACGAGGTCGCCGTCATGCTCGACACGCGCGATGCGCTGGAGGTCGGCGCGGTCGCCGCCGGCGTCGAGTGGCGGGGTTATGTCGACAGCTGGAAGGGGGGCGCTGCATGAAACTTGCCAGCCTGAAGAGCGGGGGGCGCGACGGCACGCTGGTGGTCGTCAGTGCGGACCTGTCGCGCGCGGCCCGGGCCACGGCCGTGGCGCCGACCTTGCAGGCGGCGCTGGACGACTGGGATCGTTGCGCGCCCCTGCTGCGCGCCCTGGCACAGGCGCTGGGAAACGGCACGGCCGAGGATGCGTTCGATCTCGCCATGGCCGACCTGGCCGCGCCCTTGCCGCGCGCCTACCAGTTCCTCGACGGCAGCGCCTACCTCGCGCACGTGGAGCGCGTGCGGCGCGCACGCGGCGCGGAGATGCCGCCGAGCTTCCTCGACGACCCGCTGATGTACCAGGCGGTGTCGGACGGCTTCCTCCCGCCCGTCGGGACCATACCGGTGGGCAGCGAGGACTACGGCATCGATTTCGAGTCGGAGGTCTGTGTGGTGACTTCCGACGTGCCCATGGGCGTGAGCCCGCATGAGGCTGGCGATTACGTGCAACTTGTCTGCCTGGTGAATGACGTTTCGCTGCGCAACCTGATCCCGGCTGAGCTCGCGAAAGGCTTCGGTTTCGTGCAGAGCAAGCCGCGCTCGGCGCTGTCGCCGGTGATGGTGACGCCGGACGAGCTGGGCGACGCGTGGCACGACGGCAAGGTCCACCTGCCGCTGGTGACCACGCTCGACGGCGCGCGCTTCGGTGCGCCGGAGGCCGGCGTGGACATGCAGTTCTCCTTCTTCGAGCTCATTGCCCACGCGGCGAAGACGCGGCCGCTGGCGGCCGGCACCATCATCGGCTCCGGCACGGTGGCCAACCAGGATGAGTCTCTGGGCGCTTCCTGCATGGCCGAGAAGCGCATGCTGGAGATCATCCGCGACGGCAAGCCGACCACGCCGTTCCTGTCTTTCGGCGCGCGCGTGCGGGTCGAGATGTTCGATCGTGCGGGGCATTCCATCTTCGGCGCCATCGAGCACGCGTATGAGCCCTACCAGCGCTGAGCCCGTCGCGCTCTACGGCTACTGGCGCAGCACGGCCGCCTGGCGGGTCAGGATTGCGCTCAACCTGAAGGGCGTCGCGTGGAGCGGCCGGCCCGTGCACCTGCTGCGCGACGGCGGCGAGCAGCGCCGCCCCGAGTACCTGCGCCTGAACCCGCAGGGGCTGGTGCCCGCGCTGGCGATCGACGGGCAGCTCCTGGTGCAGTCGCTGGCCATCATCGAGTACCTGGAAGAAACCCGTCCGCAGCCGGCCCTCCTGCCGGCCGACGCCGCCGGGCGCGCCCGGGTCCGCGGCCTGGCCCAGCTGGTGGCCGCCGACCTGCATCCGCTCAACAACCTCCGCGTGCTGCAGTACCTGGGCGCAGAGATGGGCGCCGGCGAGGCGCAGCGCGAGGCGTGGTACCGCCACTGGGTCCGGGTCGGACTCGACGCCCTCGAGACCCGCCTGGCACGCGACCCCGCTACGGGCCGTTTCTGCCATGGGGATGCCCCCGGGCTCGCCGACTGCTGCCTGGTGCCGCAGCTCTACAACGCACGGCGCTACGACTGCCCGCTCGACGCCTGTCCCACGCTGCTGCGCATCGAGGCGGCGTGCAATGAGCTGGACGCATTCCAGGCCGCCGTGCCGGAGCGCCAGCCGGACGCCCCGACCGCACCCTGAGGCCGCTCCCCGCGCCGTGCAAGCCGCGCCCGACGGACTAGACTCTGGGTGTGGCAGCAAGGAAGGGGGGCACCATGAGCCGCTTCAGCCTGAACAAGTTTCCGGACGGACCCGGCGTGTATGCGCTCTACGAACACCAGCAGGCGGTGGCCGTCGGCTCGGCGGCGAACCTGCGCCAGCTGGCCGAGGAGCACCTGTTTGCCGCGTCGCCGCCAAGCGAGGCGCTGCGCGAGATGACCGGGCACCCGGAGCGCATTACCGAGATTTCCTGGTGGCAGCATCCCGCGCTGGCCGACGAGGGCCGGCGCATCGCGGCGCGCTGGGTCGCCACCGAGGTGCTGGCGCCGTCCGAGCACCCGCGCTTCTCCCTGTCCAAGGTGGGTGAAGCCGCGCTCGAAGACCCGGAGTTCGTGAAGTCGATGGAGCAGCTGTTCCGCGGCCCGCCTGCGGGCAGCTTCGTGCCGCAGACGCTGGACGCGCTGGCGCGCAGCGTCTACGAGCTCAAGGAGAAGGTGGCCGAGCTGGAGCGACGCCTCGCCGACAAGGGTTGAGGCCGGCCTGTGCCGCGCGCTGCTACGCCGTGGCGCTCGGTCGCGCCGATACGGTCGCGTGCCAGCGCAGGAAATTCGGCATGTCGTCCGGCACCGTCATTTTCAGCGCCCGTGCGAAATCGGTGATGCACAACAGCGTGATGTCGGCGAACGAGAACTTCGGTCCGGCGACGAACTCCGACTCGCGCAGGTGCTGGTCGATGAGCGGGAAGAACTCGGCCAGGCGTGCGCGCCCACGCTCCACCAGGGCAGGGATGGCGGGCGTGCCGCTGCGCCCGGGCACGGCCCGGTCGGCATACGGCGGGTAGCTGTTCCTGAAGGCGTCTACCACCGGCTGTCCGGCATCGAACTCGATGCGGCGGTTCCAGCATTCGACCATGGCGATCTCGAGCGGCGTCGCGCCGAGCAGCGGCGGATCGGGTTGCAATGCCTCGAAATAGCGACAGATGGCGGTCGATTCGTCGATGACCGTGCCGTCATCGAGCTCCAGTGCGGGCAACACGCCGCGTGGGTTGACCGCGAGGAACCCCGGCTCGAGGTTCTCCCCGGCGCGGATATTGACCTCTACCGTAGGGATCTCGATCCCCTTCTCGGCGAGGAAAATGCGCACGCGGCGCGGGTTCGGGGCGACGCGCATATCGTATAGCTTCACGGCCTGGCTCCTGCGGTACTGGGCGTCCCAAGCATAGCGCAACTTACGCTGCAGGCCCGGCCAGGCTGCAGGCGGCGAGCAATTGGAGCAGTATCGATCCCGGACGCAGTTTTTGCTCCCTTCGGCGCATTCGCGTCCTAGAATAACGGTCTGGGAAAATTCCGGCAGAAAGGAGCGCGCATGGACATCGGAGACCTGAGAAGCGAATACAGCGGGCAGCCTTTTCGCCGTGGCGACCTGGACCCCGATCCGGTGCAGCAGTTCGCGCAATGGTTCCAACAGGCGCGCGAGGTGGCGCAGCCGGAAGTCAATGCCTGCACCCTGGCGACCGCGGGCATCGACGGCCGGCCGAGCGCGCGCACCGTGCTGCTGAAGTATTTCGACGCCGACGGCTTCGTGTTCTTCACCAACACGCACAGCCACAAGGCGCAGCAGATCGCCGAGAACCCGGCCGTGGCCATGCTGTTCTTCTGGCAGACGCTGGAGCGCCAGGCCTGCATCCGCGGCGCGGCGGAGAAGATCAGCACCACCGAGGCGCTGCGCTATTTCGCCCGCCGCCCGCGCGGCAGCCAGCTCGGCGCCTGGGTGTCGGAGCAGAGCAGCGTGATCACCAACCGCTCAGTCCTGGAGATGAAGCTGGACGAGATGAAGCGCAAGTTCTCGTCCGGCGACGTGCCGTTGCCGTCCTTCTGGGGCGGTTACCGCGTGCGCCCCGAGGAGATCGAGTTCTGGCAGGGACGCCCGTCCCGCCTGCACGACCGCTTCCGTTACCGCCTGGTGGACGACGCCTGGGTCATCGAGCGTCTTGCGCCCTGAGGAGGGCGGCGAACTCGCGTAGCGCTTCGGCCCCGACCACGTCGCGCGCCACCAGCGGCAGGTCGAGGCGCGGCGTATCGCCGAGCGCTTCGGCAAGTGTCGCCAGGTGCGGTTCTTCCTGCGCGCGACGCGCGGCGAAGAACTCGCCCGCCTCGGCCGGGCTGCGCTTGTTCACCACCAGTGCACTCAGCGCTACGCCGGCGCGCTCCAGTTTCTGCGCCAGCTCGACGGTTTCCAGCACCGGCAGGCGCTCTGCCGCAAGCACGATGACGAAGGCGGTCAGGTCGCCGTCGGCGAGGGTATCGCGCAGCAACGCCAGCTTCTCGCGGCGCCGGTAGAGGAGGTGGCGGATGCGGTCGTCGCGGCCGGTCTCGGCGTCCGGCGCCGTGCCGACGACCCGGTCTGCCAGCGCCCGGTCCTCCTTCCCGAGGCCCGCCAGGGCGGCGCCGAAGCGCGCGCTTTGCTCGCGCCGCGTGAGCAGCCCCTCGGTCCAGGCCGTCATCATTTCCGGCAAGGCCACCAGGCGCGCGGTGTGACCCGAGGGCGCGGTGTCGAACACCACCAGGTCGTAAGTGGCGAGCCCGGACTGGACCGTCTCGGCGATGCGCTCCAGCAGCGCCGCTTCCTGCATTCCCGGGGTATCGCGCGACAACGCCATGTGGCGGTCGACCTCGCCCTGCAGGCGTTCCGGCATGAGCTTGCGCAGCGCGGCGCCGACTTCGTCCAGGTGGCGTGACACCACCTGATCCGGGTCCAGCTCCATGCCGTCGAGATCCGGCGCCAGGCGCACCGGCTCCGGTCCCACGGGCCGGTTCCACAGGTGCCCGAGGTTGTGCGCCGGGTCGGTGGAGACGAGCAGCACGCGGCGACCGGCATCAGCCTCGGCCAATGCGACGGCCGTAGATACCGTGGTCTTGCCCACGCCGCCCTTGCCGCCGAAGAACAGCACGCGGCGCTGCCGCGCCAGGCTCAGCAGCATCGCAGGTGGTCCAGCGGCGAATGCTCCATGCCCATGCGCCGATGCCAGTCATGGAAGCGCTCGTAGAGCAGCGGCATCAGCTCCAGCGTGTACCACGCCGCCGGGTTGGGCACGCCGAGCGTCTCGGCGAACACCAGCAGCATGAACAAGTCGTCCTCTTCCCGCTGCGCGCGGGCGAAAGTCCGCCGGTAGGGCGCGACATAAAACTCCCGCAAGCCTGCGGAAATCTCATGCCAGCGGCCCGACCGGCGTTCTTCCCCCATGGCGGTCTCAGCGCTGCTCCGTCACCGGCGCCGCGCCCTTGGCGCCGCGGCCCATGGCGATGGCGGCTTCCAGCGCCACCCACAGCGCAGCCAGCAGGATGACGATGTCCATCACCAGCAGCAGCCAGTTCTTCTGCGCGTAGAACTGGCCCAGCTGCACCACGAGGGCATACACCGACATGGTGAGCAGGAAGGCCAGCGGCACGGCGGTGAACCAGGCCGGGCGACCCTGGCGGATCAGGATCACCGAGATGATGGACAGCGTCAGGCCGGCCAGCAGCTGGTTGGTGGTGCCGAACAGCGGCCAGATGATCATGCCGCCCGCGCCGTCCGTGCCCGCGCCAAAGGCGAGCGCCAGGCAGAAACCCAGCGCGATCAGCGTGCTGAACACGACGTTGACCTTGAAGCCGGCGATCTCGGCGGCTTCCTGGACCACGAAACGCTGCAGGCGCAGGCCGGTGTCCATGGTCGTGGCGGCGAACAGGATCGCCATCACGGCCAGGATGGTGGCGCCGAGGTCTTCCGGCATGCCGAAGCCGCCGGCGAGGATGGCGCCGCCGCCCTGCACGAAGGCCGACAGGCTGCCGCCGCCGAACTTCGCGTACATCGCTTCCCAGTCGGCCAGCGTGGCGAACCCGGCGGTGGTGCAGATGATGGCCGCCAGCGCCAGCATGCCCTCGCCGACGGAACCGAAGTAACCGACGAAGCGCGCATCGGTTTCCTTGTCGAGCTGCTTCGAGGTGGTGCCCGAGGACACCAGGCCGTGGAAGCCGCTGATGGCGCCGCAGGCGATGGTGACGAACAGCAGCGGCACCAGGCTGGGGGTGCCGGCGGGCACGTTGTCGTTGAATGCCGGCGCGACGATTTCGGGCGCGCCGATCAGCACCGCCACGTACAGCAGCCCCAGGCCGAGGAACAGCTGCAGGCCGTTGATGTAGTCGCGCGGCTGCAGCAGCACCCAGACCGGCAGCATGGAGGCGACGCCGGCGTAGACGAACAGCAGCAGGATCCACTGCGAACGCGGCGCAAGGCCCATGAAGCTCTCGGGCAGCACGATGGGATAGGCGTAGCCGACGAAGATCAGCGCATACAGCGCCACCACGCCGACGATGGACACCCACAGCAGGCTCATCTTGTAGCGATAGATGAGCTGGCCGATGATCACCGCCACCAGGATGGCGCCCCAGGTCGGGATCACGGCCGTCGGCCGCGCCACCAGCAGGTTGGAGATCACCACCGCGAAGGCGGCGTTGACCATCAGCAACAGCAGGAAGATCACCACCAGGAACAGGTTGCGCGCGCGGTTGCCGATGACGTTGCCGGTGAGCGTGCCGATGGACTTGCCCTTGTTGCGCACGCTGGCCCACAGGGCGCCGAAATCGTGCACGCCGGCAAAAAAGATGGTGCCGAGGATGACCCAGGCGAAAGCCGGCCCCCAGCCCCAGATGACGGCGATGGCCGGCCCGACGATGGGCGCAGCGCCCGCCACGGAGGTGAAGTGGTGCCCCCACAGCACGAACTTGTTGGTCGGCACATAGTCGACGCCGTCCTGGAATTCATGTGCGGGCGTGCGGAAGTCAGGGTCGAGCTGGTAGATCCGCTCGGCGATGAACTTCGAGTAAAACAGGTAGCCGGCGCTGAGCATCCCCAGCCCGACCAACAACAATGCGATAGAGCTCATTTCGTGTCCCCCCAGACAGCGTCAGTTGTTATTGCTTGTTCGCGGCCGCGAAGCGGGCCGGGTCGATCTCGATCCAGGTGGCCTGCGCGCGGGCGCATACCGTCCCGTCGGCGCTCCAGATGGCGGTGCCGGCGCCGTGCTTGCGCCCGTCGCGGTCCAGCCGCCAGCCGCCCACGATGTAGGGCCGGCCGGCCTGCAGCGGGACGTCCAATGCGGCCGTGAGCCGGCCCAGCACCAGCGGGCGCTCCAGCTCCTCGAGCCAGGCCCACGCGCCGGGACAGTCCAGCGCCGCCCAGACGAACTCGGGGCGCACGCGACCGCTGGCATCGGCCAGTTCCGTCCCCGGTTTCCATGGGCAGGCCACGAGCCCGTCCATGTGGGCGTCCCCGGCGAAAATGCGCAGGCCGTCGCCCGGCGCGCGGCCGGTGCCGCAGACGAAACAGCTGGGAAAGGCGTGTTCTTCCAGGCCGTGGTAGCGTGCCGCCGCCTCGGTCGCTGCCGCCAGGCCCGGGCAGGGTGGTGGCTGTAGTTCCAGCGTGGCGCGGCGTGCCTCGGCGACGGTCGATTCACCATCCAGCAGGGCAACGCCGTCCGGCGTGCGCACCAGCCGCAGCGCCCGCTCGAGCGGCGGCGGTCGCTTCAGTGTCACGGCCACGACGCCCTGCAGTGCTGCGGCCACCAGGCCGCAGGTGTAACCGCCGTTGCCGGAGTCCGGCGGGCCGCAGAAGCGGCGCGCCACCGTGATCCTGTCGGGTGCAGTGACGGCAGCGTCGCTCATGTTTCCCCGGTCCGTCCCTGCGGCTGGGGCGGCGCAGACGAGAGTGAGTCGATGCGCGCGTGCAGTCTTGCGACCTCGGCCTCGAGCTCGGCCACGCGCAACTCCAGGTCGGCGCCGTCAGCACCGGGCGCAGCATGATCGGCAGTGGGCGCGGGCGGTGGCGGCACCACGGCGTCCGGCGCCTCGCCCGTGAACAGTTGCATCCAGCGGTTCTCGCGCTTGCCGGGCTGGCGCGGCAGGCAGGCCACCAGGGGCTCTTCGCGCGCCGCAAGGCGCGCCAGCACCGCGTCCACTTCGCTGACGTCCTCGAACGGCGCCAGGCGGGCGGCGCGGCTGCGCAGCTCGCCGGGCGTCTGCGGGCCGCGCAACAGCAGTTCGCACACCACGCCCACGTCCTGCGGCGTGAGCTGCAGTTCGCTGAAATGTGAATTGCAGAAGCGGTGCCGGTAACGCGTCACCCGTCCGCCGACGCCGCCGCTGCGGTCGGTGAGCAGGTGTTTCTTCATCAGGCCGTCCACGACGCCCTGCACGGTGCTCGCGTCCAGCGCCAGCACCGGGTCACGGTTGCTCTTCTGGTTGCAGGCCGTGACCAGCGCGTTGAGCGACAAAGGATACTGGTCCGGCGTGGTGACCTCTTTCTCGAGCAGGCAGCCGATGACGCGGGCTTCGAGTGGCGTCAGCTCTGTTCTCAAGACGTGTCTCCTGGTTCTGGGCGCCGTTGTCGCGGGTGCACGAGAACACCGGCCGTCCCGCTGGCCGGATGGGTGTCAAGGTAGAATACACATTTCCTCCGCCCAGAAACTGCGTACATTCCCCATGCTGCTTCGCTTCGACCAGGTCTCGCTGCGCTTCGGCGACCAGGTGATTCTTGCTGCCGCCGACTTTGCCATCGAGCCGGGCGAGCGCGTGTGCCTGATCGGCCGCAACGGCGCCGGCAAGACCTCGTTGCTGAAGCTGGTCGACGGAGGGCTGGCGCCTGACGAGGGGGAAATCCTGTCGCGCGCGGGCCTGCGCATCAGCCGGCTGGAACAGTCCCTGCCCGGCGAGCTCGAGCTCACGGTGCGCGAGGCCGTGATGGGCGGCCTGGCGCCGGTGCGCGCCCTGGTCGACGATTACGAGCGCCTGTCCCGCGCGGAGCTCGGCGCGCACGAGCTGCAGGCGCTCGAGGAACTGCACCGGCGCATCGACGCCGTTGACGGCTGGCACGTGGAGCGGGTGGTCGACACCATGCTCAGCGAAATGCAGTTGCCCGGCGAGCAGCGCCTCGGCGAGCTGTCGGGCGGCTGGCGCCGCCGCGTGTCGCTGGCGCGGGCGCTGGTCAGCAAGCCCGAATTGCTGCTCCTCGACGAGCCGACCAACCATCTCGACCTGTCCTCCATCCAGTGGCTGGAACAGCGCATCGCCAACTGGCCCGGCGCGGTGCTGTTCATCACCCATGACCGCGCCTTCCTGCAGCGCCTGGCGACGCGCATCGTGGAAATCGATCGCGGCAAGCTGGTGAGCTGGCCCGGCGACTATCGCGACTACCTGCGCCGCAAGGCCGAAGCCATCGAGGAAGAGCAGCGCCACAATGCCGAGTTCGACCGCAAGCTGGCGGAGGAGGAGGCCTGGATCCGGCAGGGGATCAAGGCGCGCCGCACGCGCAACGAGGGCCGGGTGCGCGCGCTCGAGGCGATGCGCGAGGTGGCCGGGCAGCGCATCCGGCGCCCGGGCACGGCGCGCATCAGCATCGGTGAGGCGGAGCTGTCCGGTCGCAAGGTCGTGCAGGCAAAGAACATGCAATTCGGCTTCGGCGCCAGGCCGCTGGTCGATGGGCTCGATCTGAAGATCATGCGCGGCGATCGCATCGGGCTGGTGGGTAACAACGGCGTCGGCAAGAGCACCCTGCTGCGCTTGCTGCTCGGCGAACTCGAGCCGCAGGCCGGCACGGTAAAGCACGGCACCAACCTTGAAGTGGCGTGGTTCCACCAGACGCGCGGCGTGCTCGATCCCGCCAAGAGCGTGGCGGAGAACGTGGGCGAAGGCCGGGACTACGTCGTCATCAACGGCAAGTCACAGCACGTGGTCGGTTACCTGCGCGGTTTTCTCTTCACCGCCAAGCGTGCGCTGACCCCGGTGGCGTCGCTGTCCGGTGGTGAACGCAACCGGGTCGTGCTCGCCAAGCTGTTCACGCGGCCGAGCAACCTGCTGGTGCTGGACGAGCCGACCAACGACCTCGACGTCGAGACGCTGGAGGTGCTGGAGGAGCGTCTCGCGGAATACACCGGCACGCTCATCGTGGTCAGCCACGACCGGGAGTTTCTCGACAACGTGGTCGACAAGATCCTGGTGTTCGAGCCGGGCGGACAGATCGTGGAATACGCCGGCGGCTACAGCGACTGGCTGCGGCGAGGGCACGAGCTGGCGCAGATGGACGCGCCGGGAACCGTGAAGACCGCAGCCGATGGCGCGCCTGGCGACGACCCCGTGCGGGCGGCAGCCAGGCCGCGCAAGCTGGGCTACCGGGAGCAGCGCGAGCTCGAGGCCATGCCGGGCCGGGTCGAGGCGCTCGAGGCCGAGATCGCTGCGCTGGAAACGGAGATCGCTGCGCCGGAGTTCTATGCCCAGCCATGGGAACGGACCCAGCCGACGCTGGATGCCCTCGCCGCCAA
Organism: uncultured Gammaproteobacteria bacterium; assembly: GCA_963709275.1. Taxonomy (GTDB): domain Bacteria; phylum Pseudomonadota; class Gammaproteobacteria; order Steroidobacterales; family XN24; genus XN24. Next base: position 389,543 of record CAVPVZ010000006.1, on the reverse strand, counting down.
GCAGGCCGAGCACGACCGGCTGGCGGAGCGGTGGCTGGAGCTGGAGGACATGCAGGAGCGCCTGGCCGCAGAGCGGGCCGGCTGAGCGCGGCGCGCTCAGTAGTGGGGCGGGGCTTCTTCCGCGGTCGAGTAGTCCCGCGGCCGTTCCTCGATCGACTGCATCCGGTCGGCGAGGCGGCCTAGGCGCGCCTCGAGCTGGTCGATGGACTGCTGCTGGCGGTAGACGACGTCGCTCAGCTCCTGGTTGGCGCGTTCCAGGTAGGCCAGCTTGAGCTCGAGATCGTCGAAGCGTGTGTCTTCAGTCATGTGGGGGTCCCGGCCGCGGCACGACCGTCAGGATAACCCAGCCGCAGGGACGCGCCATAAAGAAAGGGGCCGGCAGGCCGACCCCTTTCGCTCACGGTGTGCGGTCCCCATGCATGCCTTTCGGTTCACCGTGTCGCGGGGTGTCTCCGCGGTGCGCCGGAGGCCGCTGTGCGGCTGTTCTCGGCGCGGTGTCCGGGCGCATGGCCGTGCACCGGTGTCGCGGTCGGACCAGCGCCGGGCGCTGCAGGTCTTGCGTGTGCGCTGGACCCGATCTGGGTCGGCTACCGGCGCCGGGCCGGGCTGCACACTGCCTTGGAATCCGTCCGCGTACGACCTGAAAATAGGCCGCGCGGCCATGGCTGTCGCTAGGGATTTTCCGCAGTCGCTGCGGCGGTGAAACCAGGCAAGCCGCGCCAGTAGCCGGCGCCGGTGCCGGCAGGCGCGACACCGTGACCGCCCGGCGGCAGCCGGTATAATGCGACCCGCCACGCCCACGGATGAATCCTCGCCGGGAGCCCGGCCGAAAGTTTTTCCGTGCGCCGCCGACAAAAGTCGTGTGGTCTGGGCCCGCCCCGCGAGGAAACGCTGAATGACTTATTCGATCCCGTTCGCAACCGCCGTGCGCCCGTTGGGCCAGCTGGCAGCGCTGTTCATGTCCCTGTTCCTGCTCAGCGCCTGTGGCGGTGGTGGCGGGGGCGGCGGCAGCAGCACGTCGCTTCAGCTCCTGGCGGACGGGACCGGCAGCGCGAGCGGCGTGGTCGGCCAGCCGGTGGACCAGGTGCCGGGCGTGCGCGTGCTCGACGGCACGGGCGCGCCCGTGTCCGGCGCTGTCGTCACCTTCCGCGTGGGGCAGCCGGGCGCCTCCGTGACGCCGGGCACCGTGAACACCGGCGCCGACGGCAGGGCGCGGCCCACAAGCTGGGTCCTCGGCACCGCGGCGGGGCTGAATTCCCTCGTCGCCACGGTGGCCGGGGCGACCGGCGAAGTGCGCTTCACGGCCACGGCCGCGCCCGGGCCGGTGACCGCCATTCTCCCGGCCAGCATCCAGCAGCAGACGGGTGACACGAGCCAGCCGGTCAGCAATCCCCCCGCCGTGCGCCTCACCGACACTTTCGACAACCCCGTCCCGGGCGCGGTCGTGAACTTCTCCGTGGAGCAGGGCGGCGGCGCGATTTCCAGCACCACCGCGACCAGCGATGCGGACGGCATCGCCCGCCTGCTGACCTGGACCCTCGGCAGCGAACTGGGCGTGAACGAGGTCAGCGCCTCCCTTGCCGGGGTGGGCAGCATCAGCTTCCTGGCGGAAGCGCTGCCGCCGCTCGAGCTGTCCATCGAGTCGGTGCAGCTCAACCAGGCCACGCAGTCGGCGGGCGCCGACATCGCGGCTGTGGCCGGCCGCGAGGCCCTGCTGCGCGTGGTCGCGCGGGCTTCGCGCACCAACTCGGAGACGCCGGACGTCCTGCTGCGCCTGTTCCGCGACGGCGCCCTGTTGTGGGAGCGCAGGCTGCCCGCACCCGGCAGTCGCGTGCCCGTCGACCCGGTCCTCGGCGTGCTCAGCCAGACCTGGAACATCGTCCTGACGCCGGAGGAGGTGCAACCGGGCCTTGCCGTGGAGGCAATCCTCGATCCGGACGAAGAGATTGCGCTGTCGTCGCGCGCGGACATGCGTTTCCCGCGTGAAGCCGGCCAGGCGCCCATAGCCGTGCAGGAACTGCCCCCGCTGCGCATGTTTTTCATACCGGTGCGCGCCACGCGGCACGACGCGACCGGCCAGATTTTTCCCTCCACCGTGGAGCAGTACCTGACCGCCACGCGCCTGTGGCTGCCGGTGGGAGGCCTGGAGAGCGAGCTGCGCGACACGCCGCTGGTGACCGACCGCGACCTCACCGACATCGACGAGGTGAGCGGCTTGCTGAGCGACCTCGAGGCCGTCCGTGCTGCCGCGTCGGCCGGGGATCGCTACTATCACGGCATCGTGCCCGACATTCCTGACCTGCCGGTGGCGGGCATCGCCTACGTCCCGTCGTTCCCGTCGCGCTTTTTCCGTTCCGCGCTGTCCTACGATCGCCTCCCCGGGGCGGCCGAGACCGTGGCGCACGAGCTGGCCCACAACCTGGGTCGCGAGCACAGCCCCTGCGGTGATCCCGACGGGGTCGACCCGGATTATCCCTACGACGGCGCCAGGATCGGCGCCACCGGCTATAACCTCGATGACGGGGTGCTGGTCAGCGCCACGACATTCTTCGACTACATGGGCTACTGCCGCCCGCGCTGGACCAGCGACTACACCTATGCCGGGATCCTCGACTGGCGCCTGCGCGACGCCGAGGCCTTCGGCGCTGCCGGCGCGGACGCCCTGTCCGACGTGCTGCCGGACACGCAGTCCGGCCTGCTGCTGTGGGGACGCGTGAACAGCGAGGGCGTGACCCTGAACCCGGGCTTCGCGCTGGAAGCGCAGCCCATGCTGCCGGAGCGCGACGGTCCGCACCGCCTGCTGGGCCTGGCGCGGGACGGCAGCGTACTGTTCGACCTGTCGTTCGCCGGGGCGGCCGTGCCGCATGCGCGCGACCCGGCGGAACGCCAGTTCGCCTGGTTCGTGCCGCTGTCCCCCGCGCAGCTTGCGGCGGTGGACCGGGTCGAGCTGAGCAGTCCCTACGGTTCAGTGCAGCAAGTCGCGCGGCGCGACATGCCTGTCGCCGGTGCGGAGCAGCTGGCTGACAGCGCCGACAACGCTTCCGCGATGCAGCGCATGCCGGACGGCAGCCTGCGCATCAGCTGGGACACGGCACGCAGCCCGGTGGCACTGGTGCGCGATCGCCGCTCGGGCGCCATCGTCGGGGTCGGGCGCAGCGGTGAGCTGAGTTTCGATACGGTGTCCGCTGCGGCCATTGATCCGGAGCTGGTGCTGTCCGACGGCATTCGCACGCGGCGCGAAATCCCGCTGGAAGTCCGGTGAGTGCCCGGCCCGAGTGGGCGCGCAAGAGAGCCCTCGCGCTGCTGCTTGGCGTCGCCCTGGCCGCCGGGTGCGGATCGGTCCCGACGGATGAGCCCGGGTCGCCGGACGCGAGCCGCGTGCCCCAGCTCCTGAATCAGGACGCGGTGCTGGTGCGTGGCTGGATCAGCGGCGACGGCGCCGGGCTGGAGCCGGTCACACCGCTCGCGGCGGCGACCGGCATGGCCGGGGATACAGGCGGCAGTCTGCGCTTGCGCGGCCTGGATGACCGCGGCGCCACATTGTTCGATGTGCGTTTTGGCGAGCGCTCCCTCGCTGCGGTGGCGGGCCGTCCCGGGCGCTATTTCGTCCTGCAGGTGCCGGTGCCCGGTGGGGCGGACCTGCTTGCCGCGATCGAGCTGGACGCGGGAGAAGGGCGTGTCGTCAGTCGGCCTGCGCGCTGGTCCCGGGAAGCATTGATCGACGGCCTCAGCGGCGCGCAGGGGGTGAGCATCGAGTCCCTGTCCGGCGCCAGGGTGGCGGTGAGCTGGGATGCCGAGCGCTTCGAACTGCTGCAACTGCGTGACCCGGCCACGGGATCCGTGCTCGCCCTCGATCGCGACGGCGAGGTGACTGTCGCGGCGCCGGGCGGCGCGCTGGAGATCGCCTTGTCGGACGGGACGCGGAGCGCCGCCGCCGTGTTCCGCATTGCGGAAAATCCTTAGCGAAAAAGGGTTTCTCTCCCTATGCAGGGCCGCTAGTATGAGGTACTACAAATTCTTCATACTGGTGAGGCGGGACGATGCGGACGTTCTGTGGCCTGGTGGCCTTTCTCCTCCTCCCGTCCCTGGCGAGCGCGCACGACCTCTGGCTTGAACCCGGGCCGGCCGGCTACGAGCTCAAGTACGGGCATGCCCACGGCGGCCACGAAGGCTCTGCGACGCTGCCCTACGATCCTGGCTTCGTGCAACGCGCCCTGTGCCGCACCGACACCGGGCAGACGCAGCCGCTGACGGTCGTTCCCGGCTACCCGGCACGCATCGATGCGAAATGTGCGGCGCTGTGGGTCGAGTTCTCTTCCGGCGTGTGGACGACGACGGTCGAAGGCACGCGTAACCTCCCGCCCGACGGCCTCTCCGGCGTGGTCCGCGCCTGGCGCTCGATCGAATCCACCAAGCGCCTGGAGGCCTGGGAACCCGGCCTCACGATGCCCCTCGGCGACGGCCTGGAACTGGTGCCGCTGCAAGACCCCTTCGAGCTCGCGCCGGGCCGCAAGCTGCGGCTGCTGGTCACGCTCGGGGGAGAACCGCAGCCGGGCGCCAACGTCGCCTATGGCGGCGAAATTCGCGGCGTGAGCGGCCCCGACGGCGAGCTCAACCTGCGCCTGCGTGAACCCGGGCTGCAATTCATCACGGCTTCGATCCGCCTCCCTGCCGGGGAACCCGGCATCAACGCAACCGTCCACGCCACCGCCCTGCATTTCGAGCTGGAGTAAACCATGCGCCGCACGTCCGTCCTTCGCCCCGCTTCGGTTCTCATGCCAGCGATGCTGGCGCTCGGCGCATCTCCCGCCCAGGCGCACCACGGCGTCGCCGGACTCGGGGCAGCCGGGCTCGCAGGACCCGGCGCCACCATCGAGACGGCGACGTCCTCGGTCTTGCCGGCCGGCAGCACGCTGCTGTACGGCAAGATGGACTACTCGTCGTTCGAGCTGGAGAACCCGGACCCGGCCGAGCCCGAAGGCTTGTACGCCAACTACCTCATGCTCGGTCTCGGCCACGGCTTTTCGTCGTGGTTCTCCGGCTACGTGTTTCTTCCCTATCACGTGAAAGTGGATGAGCCTGGCGGCTACGACACGCGCGGCTTTGCCGATATGTCGCTGTTCGGGCAAGTGGGTTTCCGCTATTACGACGGGTTCGAACTGATCCCGGAGAACGAAAGCCTCGACGACCTCGAGGACTGGCACTTCACGCTCTTCGGCGGGTTCACGCTGCCGACGGGCGAGCCGAACCTGCGCGACGCAAACGGCGAGATCGATCCCGGCAAGTCCACCGGCTTCGGCAACCCTTCGTTCACCGCGGGGCTCACCGCGACCAAGATGCTGTCGCCGCGCTGGACCCTGAACAGCGAGCTGTCGGGAACGTGGTTCCAGTCTTACCGCTACGAGGACGGCGTGGAGGGCAAGTTCGGCACCGAGACGCGCTTCAACTCAGCGCTGATCTACCGCGCGCACACCGACCCGGAACGCTCGAAGCGCGTCGACGCAGTGCTCGAGCTGCAATATCTCGGCCTGGGTCGCGACCAGAGCAACGGCGTCGGGGAGCCGGCGACCGGTGGCGATATCGTCTACCTCGTGCCCGGCGTGCGCCTGTCCATCGACCAGGTCAGCATCGCGGCCGGCGTGAAACTGCCTGTCTGGACCGATCTCAACGAGGAGTCCGAACAACAGGGTGCAGAGGGTGGCGAACGCTATCGACTGGTGTTGTCGGCGTCCTGGCTGTTCTGAACCGCGCGCGGCTTTGACCGCACCGCTGCTGTCGACTATGTTCATGCGACGAGTGAGGAGTCACTCCTACTGCGTTGCAACATAAATAGAAGAGGCAGCTTCCATGAATCCAGACAACTCGCGTGCGCAAGCGCGTGGTCGTCGCGTCCGTTGGCTCGGCGCGGCGCCTCTTATCGCCGCCCTCGTGCTGACCGGCTGCGGTGGCAGCAGCAACAAGTCACCTCCGGTCGTCACACCGCCTCCCCCCGTCGACCGGGTGAACGCGGGCCCTGAAGGCCCCACGGCGACGATTCGCCGCACCACGAACGGAATCCCGCACATCCGCGCCGAGAACCTCGAGTCGGCGGCGTTCGGCATGGGTTATTCCCAGGCTCAGGACCTCGTCTGCTACCTGGCCGACGGCTTCGTCAAGGCGCGCAGCGAGCGGGCCAGGTACTTCGGACCCGGCCCGGGCGACATCAACATCATCAACGACTTCAGCTACCTCGCGCAGCGCATCCGCAGCGGCGCCGAAGCGGACTTCGCCGCCATGAGCGATGAGTCCCGCGCCATGGTCGTGGGCTTCACCGCCGGCTACAACAAGTACGTGCGTGAAACCGACCCGGCTGACCTGCCGCCCGAGTGCCGCAACGGCCCATGGGTGACCGAGATCGAGCCCGAGGACCTGGTGGCGCACTATCGCATCATCGCGCAGTACGCCAGCGGCGACCTGTTTGCCACCGGTGCGGTGTTCATTGCCGTGCCGCCCGGCGTCAGCCCTGTCCCCGTCCCGGTGGCGGGCGTGGCGGACCCGGCCACGTTCGACATGTTCGAGCAGACGCCCATGCTGGCGCGGCAGAAGGCCGGCGAGCGCGAGGATTATGTCGACACCGGCCTCGCCAGCAATGCCTGGGGTATCGGCAGCGAAATGAGCGAGAACGGCCGTGGCGCGCTGCTGGCCAACCCGCACTTCCCCTACACCGGGGTGCGGCGCTTCTACGAGAGCCAGGTGACGGTGCCCGAGTTCATCAACTACCGCGGCGCCGGCCTGCACGGCACGCCGATTCCGCTCATCGGCTTCAACCAGAACCTGGGCTGGTCGCACACGGTCAGCACCAGCCGACGCTTCACGCTTTACGAGCTGACGCTGAAAGACGGCGACCCGCTCACCTACATCAAGGGCGGCGAGGAGAAGCCGATCACCGTCGAGACTTTCGAGATCGAGGTGAATGTCGGCGCGCCGGAGCCCATCACCGTGGCACGCGATTTCTACTTCTCCGAGTACGGGCCGATGCTCGCGGCCGACGCCGTCACCGGTGGCGGCCTGCCGGCGTGGGGCGGTATCGGCACCAAGGGCGTGCCGGCGGCCTACAGCTATCGTGACGCCAACGCCGACACCAACGGGCTGCTCGACACCTGGCTGCGCATGGGCCAGGCGCGCAATCTCGACGAGTTCCAGGCGGTGTTCGAGAACTGCGGCAGTACGCTGTGGGTGAACACCACCTACGCCGACGACCAGGGCAACGCCTTCTACATCGACAGCAGCTCCGTGCCCAACCTGTCACCGATCGCGCTCGGCGTGATCGATGCCAAGCTGGCCGCCAGCCCGGCCTTCGCGCAGTTGTTCAACGGCGGCCTGACCCTGCTCGATGGCGACAGCATCCGCGACGACTGGATCGCCGGGCGTTGCGGCCTCGGCCTGGTGCCCTATGAAGGGAAGCCGAAACTGGTGCGCAGCGACTTCACGCAGAACTCCAACGACAGCTACTGGTCGACCAACGTGAATGCGCCGCTGGAGGGCTTCTCGAAGTTGTACGGTCCCGAGCGCAGCCCGCTCAATCCGCGTACCCGCATCGGCACCTACATGTTGCTGAACCCCACCGACCCCGGCTTTGCGGCGAGCCCGCCGGCCGGGCAGGACGGCCTGTTCGGTGCGGAGGACCTGATCAACGTCATCCACAACAACCGCACCTGGTATGCCGAGGAATTCCTCGCTGAGCTGCGCGCGCGTTGCACTGCGATCGGCGACGACCCGGTCAACCTCTCCGCCGGCGGCAGCCGCAGCGTGGCCTCGGCCTGCGCGGTGCTGGCGAACTGGGACGGCGTGTACGAGCAGGACAGCGTCGGCGCGCACGTGTTCCGCGTGTTCGTTGTCGACTATCGCAGCAAGTTCGGCAGTCACCTGACTGCGCCGTTCGATCCGGCCGACCCGATCGCTACGCCGGGCGTGCCCGCGCCGGCGGATGCAGGTGATCTCGCCAACGACCCCATGCTGGTGTCGCTGGCCGACGGCCTGGAGCGGCTCGACCTCGCGGCCATTCCGTACGACGCGTCGCTGGGCAGCATCCAGGTGTTCCAGCCGACAGGCGGAGCGCCTCCGGGCGGCACGCCCGTGACTCTCGGGCCGTCCTTCCCGTGGCACGGCGGTGACGGCTCGCTGGACGGCGCCTTCAACGCCATCGGTGTAGTCACCTCGACGGTTGCCGAGGACACGCGCCTGCCGCGTCTCGCGCCGACGACCATCCCGCAGACGGCCGGTCTTTCGACCACGCCGGGCGAGGGCTGGCTCATGGCGCGCGGCACCAGCTGGCACTTCGGCCTGGAGTTCACCGACGAGGGTCCGCGCGGCTTCGGCCTCGTGAGCTACTCGCAGTCGGTGGATCCGGACTCGCCGTTCTTCAACGACCAGAACCTGCGTTATTCCAACAAGGACTTCCGCCAGCTCTGGTACACGGAGGCTGACATCGCCGCCAACCAGATCGACGAGATCACCGTCAGCGAGCAATGATCAGCGCGTAATTGCGCAGCCTGTTCGGGGTCGGGTCTGGCATCATCCATTTGATGCCGGATCCGACCCCGAGTTTTTTCCTGGCCCTGGACCAGGGCAGCCATGCCAGCAAGGCGTTCCTGTTCGATGGTCGTGGCCGCGTGCTGGGCGCGGGCGAGGCCGCCCTTGCCACGCGCCATCCGCAACCCGAATGGGTCGAGCATGATGCCGAGGCCGTGGTCGCTTCGGTGCGGGCGGCCATCGAGCCGGCCCTGGCTGGCACCCCCGCAGCGGCGGGCGCCACGGCTGTTGCCGGCCTCGCGGTACAGCGCTCCAGCGTGGTGTGCTGGGACCGGCACAGCGGGCGCGCCTTGTCGCCGGTGCTGTCGTGGCAGGACCGGCGCCATGCCGACTGGCTGGCGCGGCTGGCCCTCGATCCCGGCCGCGTGCACGACATCACCGGCCTGGTGCCGTCGCCGCACTACGGCGCCAGCAAGCTGCGCTGGTGCCTGGACCACTTGCCGGAGGTCGGCGCCGCGGCGCGGGCCGGGCGCCTGTGCATGGGTCCGCTGGCCAGCTTCCTCGCCTTCCGCCTGCTGGAGGAACGGCCTTGCGTGGTCGACCCGGCGAACGCGGCAAGGACGCTGCTGTACGACATTGCGGCCGGCGACTGGTCGTCGACCATGCTCGAAGCGTTCTCCATCCCGCGCGATTGCCTGCCGCGCTGCGCTCCCAGCCAGCATGCGTTCGGCACCCTGCGGGCAGGCGGGCTCGCGGCCAGGCTGCAGGTGCTGACCGGCGACCAGCCCGCGGCCCTGTTCGCCTGGGGGGAGCCGGCGCCCGACACGCTGTACGTCAACATCGGCACCGGCGCCTTCGTCCAGCGCGTGAGCGCGGCGCCGCCCCGGACCGGGCCGGGCATGTTGCGCGGCATCGTCCTGAGCGACGGGACGCGCCGGTTGTGGGTGGCGGAGGGCACAGTGAACGGCGCCGGCGCAGCGCTCGCGTGGTTGGCCGCCAGGCGCGACACCAATGTCGAGCGGCTGCTGGGCGAGCTGCCGCGCTGGCTCGAGGAAGTCTCCGCGCCGCCGCTGTTCGCGAACGGCGTGGGCGGACTCGGTGCGCCGTTCTGGCGTCCGCATGCGCCGGTGGAGTTCAGCGCGCCGGCGCCGCTCGCAGCCGAGGCCGTGGCCGTGATCGAGAGCATCGTCTTCCTGCTGCAGGCCAATATCGAGCGCATTTCCGGGGTCGCGGGAAGCGGCCAGGCAGCGCAACGCATCTTCGTGACCGGCGGGCTGGCGCCGCTGGACGGTTTGTGCGGGCGGCTGGCCGCGCTGTCCGGCCTGCGTGTCGAGCGCCCCGCGGACGTCGAGGCCACGGCCCGCGGGCTCAGCGGCTTGCTCGGCGTCGCACTGGCGCCTGCCGCGACGTCACAGGCGTTCGCGCCGCGGGCGTGGCCGGAGCTTCGGGCGCGCTACGACGCGTGGCGTCGCCTGCTGGGTTAGCTGTATGCACCGCGCCCCGCTAAAATCGCTGCGCTTATCCGAGCAAGGACATTGCCTCATGACACGAGTGATCCTTTCGGCCGTGCTGGCCGCTGCCGCTCTGCTGGCCGGCGCAAGCGTCGGCGCGCAGACCCCGTATCCCGCGCTGGCGCCGTCGCCCTTGCCCGGCCTCGAATACGGGCGCGACATTTATCCGGCCGGCGCTGATCATGACCCGGCCGTGCCCGCGCCCGATGCGCATCTCGGCTTCCCGGTGGGGCAGCGGACCGCCACGCCCGAGCAGGTCGTCGCCTATGCGCAGGCGGTGGCCGCGGCGTCGCCGCGCGTCGAGCTGGTGGAGTACGCGCGCAGCTACGAGGGCCGGCCGCTGGTGTACCTGGTGATCTCCAGCCCGGCCAACCTGGCGCGCCGGGACGAGATCAAGGCCGGCATGCAGGCGCTGGCCGATCCGCGCGGCACCAGCGCCGCGGAACGGGCGCAACTGGTGGAGAACCTTCCGGGCGTGGCCTGGCTGGCCTATTCCATTCACGGCAACGAGAGCTCCGGCTCGGATGCCTCGCTGGCGGTGATCCATCACCTGGCCGCGGATCGCTCGCAGGCGACCCGCCGCCTGCTCGAGGAACTGGTGGTCATCGTGGACCCGAACATGAACCCGGACGGGCGCGCGCGCTTCGTCAAGGGCCTGGCCGAGGCGCGCGGCACGCAGCCGAACGTGGACGATCAGTCCGTGCTGCATACCGGTTACTGGCCGTATGGGCGCGGCAATCATTATCTGTTCGACCTGAACCGCGACTGGATCTATGTGCGCCATCCCGAGACGCGCGGCCGCATCCCCGAGATCTCGGCCTGGCGGCCGCTGTTGTTCGTCGATGCGCACGAGATGGGCGCGCAGGACACCTACCTGTTCTCCCCCGCGCGCGAGCCGCATAACCCGCATTTCCCGCCGTACCGGCTGTCCATGGGCAATGTGTTCGCCGATGACCAGGCCGCCGCCTTCGATCGCTACGGCTATCCCTACTACACGGGCGAGTGGCACGAGTCCCTGTATCCGGGCTACAGCGACTCCTGGAACGGGCTGCGCGGGTCCAAGGGCATTCTCTATGAGCAGGCCCGGCTGGCCGAGGACGGCGTGCAGCGGCACTCGCTGCTGATCAGCTATCGCCAGTCGGTCCATCAGCAGGTGATCTCCTCCTTCGCCAACCTCGAGACGCTGCGCCGCGAACGCAAGAACCTGCTCGAGGCTTTCAGCAGCGACCGCGCCGAAGTCGCCTCGGCACGCGGCCCGTACGGCAACCGCAGCTTCGTCATCCTGGCGAGCGAAAACCAGGGGCGCCTCAACGACCTGCTCGACCTGGCGCGCGTGCAGGGCTTCGAGGTGCATCGCCTCACGCGCGAGCTGCGCGTCGCCAGCGCCACGGACCAGCTCGGGCGCGAGTTGCGCGGCGTCGATCTGCCGGCGGGCAGCCTGGTGCTGCGCAATCGCCAGCCCGAGGCGCGCCTGCTCGCGGCCATGTTCGAGTTCGATCCGCGCATGTCTGACACGGCGCTGGCCAATGAGCGCAAGCGCGTGCTCAAGGAAGGCCGCAGCACCATCTACGACACCACCGGCTGGAACATCAGCATGATGTTCGGGCTGGAGGCATTGAGCGTGCCGCAGCATCTCGACAGCGGCCTCGAGCGCGTTGACCTGGAGGCGCCATTCGGGCCCGGCAGCGTACCCGCGGAGGACGCGGCAGCGATTGCGCTCGCCGTTTCCGGCGCTGACGACCGCTCGCTGGCTTTTGCGGGCCGCATGATGGAGCGCGACTATTTCGTGCGCGCCAGCCGCAAGGCCTCGCGGCTGGACGACATCGACCTGCCTATCGGCTCAATTGCCGTCATGCTGGACGACAACCGTGGCCGCACCGACTGGCAGGCGGACGCCCGCCTGGTGGCCCGAGAACTCGGGCTGCAGCTGCACGCCATCGGGCACGGGCGCGCGCCGGGCGACCTGGCCGACCTCGGCGGGCGGGAGTGGGGCCTGCTGGTGAAGCCCAACATCGCGCTGGTGACGCGCGGCATGACCAACATGCTGGATTACGGCGCCGCCTGGTACGCGCTGGACCATCGCCTCGGCATCCGCCACAGCCATCTCGACGAGGGCCGCATCGGCGCCTTCGACCTGAGGCGCTACAACGTGATCTACCTGCCGGAGCGTTGGGGTCGCAGCGCGCTTCCGACCGGCCTCGTCGCGGCGCTGGAGGAGTGGGTGCGCGCGGGCGGCACACTGGTGGCCGTGGGCAATTCGGCGCGAGCGTTGATGGACGGCGATGAGCCGCTGGTGCAGACCCGGCCGATCGAGGCGGTCATTGGCGAGGACCTGGCCGCATACCAGGACGCCATCTACCGCGAATGGCTGGCCGCGCAGTCGCCGCCCAATGCGGAGGCGACCTGGGGCCGGACGGCCGTGGCGGCTGCGGAGTATCCATGGGACGGCGCCGGGGAGTTGCCCGAGCCTGATGTCCGCAAGCGCGTCGACGACTGGCAGTCCATGCTCATGCCGTCCGGCGCTCTCGTCGGCACGCGCGTGGACACCGAACACTGGCTGGCTGCGGGCACAGGCCCGGTGCTGCCCGTGCTGTTCTCCGATTCGCCGGTGCTGATGGCGGCGCCACCGGTGGAGGCGCCGTTCCGCATCGGCGTCTACGACGCCGCCGGGACCGAGGCGGCCATGCTGAACTGGGCGCCGCTGCCGGCGGGCCAGTCCATTCACGTGCGCATGTCCGGCCTGCTGTGGCCGGAGGCGCGCACGCGCATTGCGTCGTCCGCCTGGGTCACGCGCGAGACCGTCGGCCGCGGCCAGGTGATCCTGTTTGCCCACGCGCCGGCTTTCCGCGCCGCGCAACTCGGCGCCATGCGGGTGCTGGAAAACGCGCTGCTGCTGGGTCCGGGCCTGGGGACCCGCCAGCCGGTGCCGTTGCCGTGAGCTAGGACCGCGGTCGCGCAGGCGTCCATGGAGGCCATGGCGATCCTTGCCGGCGGCGCGCTGGGCGGCATGGCGCGCTTCTGGGTGGTCGAGCGTGTGATACACCGCGCTTATCCCCCGGTCGGGATCCTGGTGGTGAACACCAGCGGCGCCGTGCTCGCCGGCATGGCGGCCGGCATGCTGCCGGGGGGCGCAGGTTCCCCGGTGTGGAACCTTGCCGTGGTCGGGTTCCTCGGCAGCTACACCACTGTGTCGTCCTTCAGCCTGCAGACCCTGGCCCTGCTGCATGAGCGCAGGGCGGGCCGGGCAGCCGCCAACATTGCGGCCTCCCTGGCGCTGACCCTGGGTGGTGTGGCGGTGGGGTGGATGCTCGGGCGCATGCTCGCGGGAGGCGTGGCGTGAGCGGCGCGCAAGACGCTCGCCGTGGCAGCGTTTATTTCTGGGTGGCCGCAGGCAGCAGCCTCGGCGCCCTGGCCCGCTGGGGCGTGGCGGAATTCACGGCCGGGACGGCCGGCGCCTGGCCCTGGGCCACCCTGGCCGTGAACGTGGCCGGGTCGCTTCTGATCGGCATCCTGGCGGGGCTCGTGGCGCGCCACCGTGAACCGTTCGTTGGGCTGCCCGCGCAACTGCTCCTGATGACCGGCTTCTGCGGCGGGTTCACGACCTTCTCGGCGTTCGGCCTGGAGGCACTGTGGCTGGTCCAGGCCGGCCGGGCCGGCATGGCGATCGCCTACGTGGCCTGTTCCGTGCCGCTGTGGATCCTCGCCGCCTGGGCCGGCTACAGGCTGGCGCTTCAGGGCCGGTGGGGCGCGGCCAGGTAGGGCTTGCCGCGCATCTCTTCCAGCCGGCTGGCGGTGCGCTTGAATTCGAATTGCAGCCGCTGGCCCTGGTACAGCGCCTCGAGCGGGACGGCCGCCGCCAGGATCAGCTTCACGCTGCGGTCGTAGAACTCGTCCACCAGGGCAATAAAGCGCCGCGCCGCATTCTCGTTGTCGGTGGTGAACTGCGGCACGCCGCTGACCAGCACGGTGTGGAAGCTGCGCGCGATCTCGATGTAATCGGCCTGGCTGCGCGGCCCCTCGCAGATGGCGGCAAAGTCGAACCAGGCGACGCCGTCGGCGCGAAAACGGACCGGGATTTCGCGTCCCAGCACGCGCAGGGGGCCGCGGTTGCGCGTGTCACGTGGCGCGGCCTCGTCGAACAGGGCCTGCATTCCCGCCTCCGCCTTCTGGTCCAGCGGTACGTGGAAGATTTCGGCGCGTTCCAGCAAGCGGAAGCGATAGTCGGTGACGCCGCCAAAGGGCACCACCTCCGTATGACGCTCGATCTGCTCGATGGCCGGCAGGAAGCGGGCGCGCTGGAGCCCGTCGCGGTACAGCTGCGACGGCGGCACGTTGGACGTCGCGACCAGGGTCACGCCGCGCGCGAACATCTTCTCCAGCAGTGTGCCGAGGATCATGGCGTCGGCGATGTCCGAGACGAAGAACTCGTCGAAGCAGACCACGCGCGCTCTTGCCGCCAATTCGTCGGCCACCGGCCCGAGCGGGTCCGCATGCTCCCGGTGCCGCCTCAGACCGCCGTGCACGTCGGCCATGAAGCGGTGGAAGTGGCGCCGCGTCTTTTCGCGAAACGGCAGGCACTGGTAGAAGAGGTCGACCAGCCAGGTCTTGCCGCGCCCGGTGTCGCCCCACAGGTAGAGTCCCCGCACCGGTGCCAGGACCGGGGGGCGGCGGAACAGCCGGCGCCGCGGGGGGCGCCAGCCGGACAGGGCGGCATGCAGCGCGTCCAGCCGGCGCGCGACGGCTTCCTGTGCCGGGTCGTGCACCCAGCCGAGGCGCTCGATCTCCGCCTGGTAGCGTGCCAGCGGGGTCTGCGTGACGGCTTCGCCGTCGGCATCGGTGGAAGCCATCATTCCGCGGCCAGCTCGGGCCGGTCGCGGAATTCCTCCAGCGCCTCCGGGTTGGCCAGTGCGTCGGTGTTCTTCACCGGGCGGCCGTGGACCACGTTGCGCACCGCGAGCTCGACGATCTTGCCGCTCAGCGTGCGCGGGATGTCGGTGACCTGGACGATCTTCGCCGGCACGTGGCGCGGCGTGGTGTTGGCACGAATCACCTGGCGGATCTTCGCTTGCAGCTCGTCATCCAGGGACTGTCCCTCGCGCAGGCGCACGAACAGCACGATGCGCTGGTCGTCACCCCAGTCCTGGCCGATGGCGAGCGATTCGATGACCTCGTCCAGTTTCTCCACCTGGCGATAGATCTCCGCCGTGCCGATGCGCACCCCGCCCGGGTTGAGCACGGCGTCGCTGCGCCCGTAGATCACCAGGCCGCCGTGCGGCGTCAGCCGAGCCCAGTCGCCGTGGTGCCAGACGCCGGGGAAACGCTCGAAGTAGGCAGCCCGGTACTTGCTGCCGTCCGGGTCGTTCCAGAAGCCGACCGGCATGGACGGGAAGGGCCGGGTGCAGACCAGTTCGCCGGGCTCGTCGCTGTGCGAGCGCCCCTCGTCGTCGAAGACTTCCACCGCCATGCCGAGACCGCGGCACTGCAGTTCGCCGCGGTGCACCGGCAGGATCGGGCAGCCGAGCGCGAAGCAGCAGACGATGTCGGTGCCGCCGGAGATGGAAGCCAGCTGCACATCCGTCTTCACGTCGCGGTAGACGAAGTCGAAGGAGGCCGGCATCAACGGCGAGCCGGTCGAAAGCACCGCGCGCAGCGCTTCGAGCCGGAAATGCTCGTGCGGGGCGAAGCCGGCCTTTTCCACCGCGGCGAGATACTTCGCGCTGGTGCCGAAGACGGTGATGCCTTCTTCCTCGGCCATGCGCCACAGCGCTTCGGGCCCGGGATGGAAGGGGTTGCCGTCGTAGAGCACCAGGGTGGCGCCTGCAGCCAGGCCCGACACCAGCCAGTTCCACATCATCCAGCCGCAGGTGGTGAAGTAGAAGAGCGTGTCGTCCGGCCCGAGGTCGGTGTGCAGCCGGTGTTCCTTGAGGTGCTGCAACAGCGTCCCGCCGGCGCCGTGCACGATGCACTTCGGCACGCCGGTCGTACCGGAGGAGTAGAGGATGTACAGCGGGTGGTCGAAGGGCAGCTGGGCGAAGTCGAGTTCGGTTTCCGCCGACAGGAACTCGTCCCAGCGGATGCCGCGAGGCAACGTCTCCGCGGAGACGTCGGTATCCAGGAACGGCACCAGCACGACGCGCTCCACGCCCTCGAGCTGCCCGAGCACGCCGCGCATGCGCTCGGTCGAATCGATGCGCTTGCCGTTGTAGCGGTAGCCGTCGGCGGTAAAGAGCACCTTGGGCCGGATCTGGCCGAAACGGTCGAGCACGCCCTGGATGCCGAAGTCCGGCGAGCAGGAGGACCACGTTGCACCGAGGCTGGCCGCGGCGAGCATGGCGATCACCGCTTCGGGGCAGTTCGGCAGGAAGCCGGCGACGCGGTCGCCCGGCCCGACGCCGAGCTCGCGCAGCGCGCCGGCGAGGCGCGCCGTGTCGCGATAAAGTTCCGCCCGCGTAAAGCTGCGCCGCGCGCCGTCTTCGCCACGCCATACCAGGGCAAGCCGTCCGGGCTCGTCCTTGCGCAGGAGGTTTTCGGCAAAGTTGAGGCGCGCGCCGGGAAACCACGTTGCGCCCGGCATCTGGTCGCCGTTTTCGAGCACGGAATCCCAGCGCCGCGACGCCCTGACTTCGCAGAAGTCCCAGACGGCGGCCCAGAACGCCTCCGGCTGCTCGATGCTCCAGCGCCACAACGCGCCGTAAGTCGCGGCCGCCGGTCCCGCGGCGCCGCGCAGCGACGCCATGAAACGCGTCAGCTGGGCCCTTGCGATGCGCTCTGCCGAGGGTTGCCAGAGTACCGAGGTGTTCACCCTGAGGCCGCCTCAGGCGTCCAGCGCCTTCTCCAGCTCCGGCAGAAGAGCGAACAGGTCGCCCACCAGCCCGAAGTCCGCAGCCTCGAAGATCGGTGCGTCGCCGTCCTTGTTGATGGCCACGATGCAGCCGGCGTCCTTGATGCCGGTCATGTGCTGGATGGCGCCGGAGATGCCGACGGCGATGTAGAGGTCCGGCGCAATGATCTTGCCGGTCTGCCCGACCTGCATGTCGTTGGGCACGTAGCCGGCGTCGACTGCGGCGCGACTGGCGCCCACCGCGGCGCCGATCTTGTCGGCCAGCCTGAAGACGATTTCGAAGTTCTCCTCGCTCCCCACGCCGCGGCCGCCGGCGACCACGCGCGGCGCGCTCTGCAGGTCGGGGCGGTCGCTGCCGCCGGACTCCGCGAGGCCAAGGTAGCGGCGTGTGGGTCGGCAGCTCGGCCTCCGCCTGCGCCGCCACGATGGGCGCTTCGCCCGCTTCGCCGACCGCCTGGAAGGAGGCGATGCGCACCGTCGCGAGCACCGGGATGCCCTCCGGCACCTTGACGGTGGTGATGACGTTGCCGGCGTAGATGGGGCGCTTGAAAGTGCGCGCGTCGATGACCTCCATCAGGTCGGACACCTGCGGCACGCCGAGCAGCGCCGCCACGCGCGGCAGCACGTCCTTGCCGAAGGTGGTGGAGGGGGCGAGCACGTAGTCGTAGCCCCCTTCGTGCTCCGCGGCCAGCTTTGCGATCTGCGGGGCCAGCACCGCGGCCAGCGGCGCGCCATTGGCGTCGTGGCGCACCGACAGCACGCGCGAGACGCCGTCGAGCTTCGCGGCGGCTGCGCAGGGCGCGTCGCTGTCCGGCGCGTGGAACACGGCGACGTGCACGTTACCCAGCTGGCGCGCGCAGGCCACCGTGCGGGCGATGCCGGTGTTCAGGGTCTTGCCGTCGTGGTCGGCGATCAACAGTACACGGCTCATCACAGTACCCCCTTGTCCTTGAGCGCCTTGACCAGCGCCTCCACCGACTCGACCTTGGTCCCGCCCTGCCGTTTCGGCGGCGGCTCATGCGCACCCACCTCGAGCTGCGGCGGCATCTCCACGCCGAGCTCGGTGAAGGGCTTGATGTCCAGCGGCTTGCGCTTGGCCTTCATGATGTCCGGCATCTTCACGAAGCGCGGCTCGTTCAGGCGCAGGTCAACCGTGACCACGGCGGGCAGGTCGACCTCGATGTTCTCCAGCCCGGCATCGACCTCGCGCACCGCTTTCAGCGCGTCACCGCTGCGTTCCAGCTTGGAGACGAACGTTGCCTGCGGGCGGTCCCACAGGGCGGCCAGCATCTGGCCCGACCTGGTTGGCGTCGTCGTCGATGGCCTGCTTGCCGAGCAGCACCAGCCCCGGCGTCTTCGGCCTGCACGATTTTCAGCAGCGCGCGCGCTGCGGCCAACGGCTGGACCTCTTCCTCGGTCTGGTAGAGCACGGCGCGGTCTGCGCCCATCGCCAGCGCCGTGCGCAGCTGCTGCTGCGCCGCCTCCGGGCCGATGCGACACGACCACCACCTCGTCGGCCTCGCCGCGCTCCTTCATGCGCAGGGCTTCCTCGACGGCGATCTCGTCGAAGGGATTGATGCTCATCTTCACGCCGTCCTTGACCACGCCGGTGCCGTCGCGGTTCACCTGCACGCGCACGTTGTAGTCGATGACGCGCTTGATGCCGACCAGGATTTTCATGGCTTCTCCATTAATCACATTGTCTGGTAGTTCGGACCGCTGCCGCCTTCCGGGGTGACCCAGTCGATCACCTGGTACGGGTCCTTGATGTCGCAGGCCTTGCAGTGCACGCAGTTGGAGGCGTTGATCTGCAGCTCGCGGCCGCCCTGGCCGTCGTCCACCATCTCGTAGACGTCGGCGGGACAGAAGCGCGTGCAGGGGTTGCCGTATTCCTCGGCGCAGCGCGTGGCGCAGATCGAGGTGTCGGCCACGCGCAGGTGCACGGGCTGGGCTTCTTCGTGCGCGGTGTTGGCGAAATACACGCTGGCGAGGCGATCGCGCGGCGGCAGGCTGCGCTCGGCTTCCCAGTTGGCGGCCATGGCCGCCTGGGCATCGTGGGCGCGTGTCGCGCCGAGCGACTCGAGGCTGTCCCAGTCGGAATGCGTCTTCAGCGTCCACGGGCTGCGCCCGCCGAGCAGCGTCTCGAGCGCGGCATTCGCCATGCCGAACCACAGGCCGCGGTTGAAGCCGGGCCGGATGTTGCGCACCTTGTGCAGTTCCCGGCCCGCCGCGGATGCACGGAAGGCGGCGTCGTAGCCGGCAGCCTTACCGGACGCGGCAAGATGCTCGGCGGCGAGCATGCCGGAGCGGATCGCCTGGTGCACGCCCTTGATCTTCGGCACGTTGAGCGTGCCGGCGCCGTCGCCGATGAGCAGCGCGCCGGGCATTTCCATTTTCGGCAGCGCCTGCCAGCCGCCCTCGATGATGGTGCGGGCGCCGGTGGAGATGATCTCGCCGCCGTCCAGCAGGGCGCGCATGTCCGGATGGTGCTTGAACTGCTGGAAGGCCTCGAAGGGGGAGAAGCGCGGGTCGGCGTAGTCGAGGCCGACCACGTAGCCGATGTACACGCGGTCCTGGTCGAGGTGGTACAGGAAGCTGCCGCCGTAGGTGGCGTTGTCCAGCGGCCAGCCCACGCTGTGCTGGATCAGCCCCGGCGTGGTGCGGCCTGGCGGGAGCTGCCACAGCTCCTTGAAGCCGAGGCCGTAGGTCTGCGGCATGGCGTCGCGGTCGAGGCCGAAGCGCGCGATGAGTTGCTTCGAGAGGCTGCCGCGGCAGCCTTCCGCGAACAGCGTGACCCCGGCATGGATGTCGACGCCGGCGGCGAAGTTGTCGCCCGGGCGCCCGTCGGGTGTGCCGTCCGTTTCCCGGCCCATGTCGCCGCAGCGCACGCCGATCACGCGCGCCGCTTCGCCCTCGCCGTCGATGAGCGGATGCCGTCCCGGGAAGCCCGGGAACACTTCCACGCCGAGCGCCTCGGCATGCGCCGCCATCTGCTTGCACAGCTCCCCGAGGGAGACGATGAAGTTGCCCGCGTTGTGCATCTGCGGCGGCGTCGGCAGCGTGTAGGACCGGCTGCGGGTGTAGAAGCGGAACTCGTCCGTGCCCGCCGGCACGCAGATGGCCGGCGGGTTGTCGCGCCAGGAGGGCATCAGCTCGTCCAGCGGGCCCGGCTCCATGACGCAGCCGGACAGGATGTGCGCACCGATCTCGGAGCCTTTCTCCAGCAGGCAGATGCTGGCCTCGGGCAGCTTCTGCTTCAGGCGTATCGCGCAGGCGAGGCCGGCCGGCCCGCCGCCTACGATGGCGTAGTCGTACTCCATGACATCGCGCTCGATGTCCTCGTCGTGTGCGCTCATCGGCGACTCGTCCTGGTGCGCGGCTGAACCCGTGATTTTACCCGAGCCATCCCGCTATTTGGGCTGCATGCGAATTGCGCCGTCGAGACGGATGGTCTCGGCGTTCAGCATGCTGTTGGTGCAGATGTAGGCCACGAGGTCGGCATATTCCTCCGGGCGGCCGAGCCGCGAGGGGAAGGGGACCTGGGCGGCCAGCGACTGCTGGATGTGCTCGGGCATGCCTTCCATCATCGGCGTGAGGAAAATGCCCGGCGCAATGGTGTTGACGCGGATGCCGAGGCGCGCGAACTCGCGCGCCAGCGGCAGCGCCATGGCCGCCACGCCGCCCTTGGAGGCGGAGTAGGCCGCCTGGCCGACCTGGCCCTCGAAGGCCGCGACCGAGGCGGTGTTCACGATCACGCCGCGCTCGCCCGCGGCATTCGGCTCGTTGTCCTGCATCTTCGCCGCCGCCGCCTTGGCGAGCAGGAAGGTGCCGACCAGGTTCACCATGATGACCTTGGCGAAATAGCTGCCCTCCATCGGGCCTTCGCGGCCGAGCACGCGCCCGGCGCCGAGGATGCCGGCGCAGCTCACCGCCAGGTTGACGCCGCCGAAGGCCTCCGCCGCGGCTGCCACGGCGGCATTCACCTGGTCCTCGTCGCTGACGTCGGTGCGCACGAACAGGGCGCGCGCGCCGAGCGCCGCGGCGGCTTCCCGGCCCTGGGCCTCGTTCACGTCGAGCAGGGCGACGTGGCCGCCTTCCTTGATGATGCGCTGGGCCACGGCATGGCCGAGTCCGGAGGCGCCGCCGGAAACGACGGCCTTGAGCTGTGACAGTTCCATTGAAACTTTTTCCTTATCTGTTGCTTGATTCGTCGTCGTATTCGGGCAGTTGCGCCAGTCGGCTATTCGGCGCGCGCCCGAGTTGCGCGCAGATCCAGCGGCCGGCGGAGACCAGCCTGCCGAGATCCACGCCGGTCTCGATGCCGAGCCCGTGCAGCAGGTACACCAGGTCCTCGGTGGCGACGTTGCCCGACGCGCCCGCGGCGTAGGGACAGCCGCCGAGGCCGGCCACCGCGGCATCGATCGTGCTTACGCCCGCCTCCAGGCAGGCAAAGATATTCGCCAGCGCCTGGCCGCGCGTGTCGTGGAAATGCACCGCGAGCCGCTCCATGCCGCATTCGCCGGCCACCGCCCACAGCATGCGGCGCGCGGCCACCGGCGTGCCCACGCCGATGGTGTCGCCCAGCGATACCTCGTAGCAGCCGAGCTCGAACAGCGCCTGCGCCACCTCGACCACGGCGGCGTCCGTAACGCGGCCCTCGTAAGGACAGCCCAGGACGCAGGAGATGTAGCCGCGAATGCGCACGCCGCGGTCCTGCGCGGGACCCGCCAGGGCGCGGATCCGGTCCAGGCTCTCGGCGATGGAGGCGTTGATGTTCTTGCGGTTGAAGGTCTCGGAGGCCGCCGTGAACACGGCGATCTCCTCCACGCCCGCGGCCAGCGCGCGCTCCAGCCCCTGCAGGTTGGGCACCAGCACCGGGTAGGCCACGCCGGGCTTGCGCTGCAGGCTGCGGTAGACCTCGTCCGCGTCCGCCAGCTGCGGGATCCAGCGCGGGCTGACGAAGCTCGTGGCCTCGACCGCCGGGAGCCCGGCCGCCGCCAGGCGCTGGATGAACTCGATCTTCACCGCCGCCGGCACTATGGCAGGCTCGTTCTGCAGGCCGTCGCGCGGCCCGACTTCGACGATGCGCACGCTGGTCTGCAGCGACATGTCAGTCCGCCTCCGGCCGGATATCCACCAGCACGGTGTCGGCATCCACGCTGTCGCCCTCGCCGCACAGCACGCGCTCCACCGTGCCGGCGACCGGCGCGGCCAGCGTCAGCTCCATCTTCATGCCTTCCATGATGAGGAGCGGTTGCCCTGCCTTTACCTTGTCGCCGGGGCGGACCTTGACCGCCACGATGGTGCCGGGCATCGGCGCCACGGGATGGGCGTCCTGCTCGGCCTGGGCTTCCTCGACCGCGTACAGCGGTTCGACCACGAAGTCCCAGCCGTGGTCCCCGAGCCCGACGTAGACACGCTCGCCGTCGGCGACCACCAGCGCCTCGTCGTCCAGCCCGCCGCAGCGCACATGCAGGCGCCCCGCCCCCAGGTCCTCGAGCGTGGCGTCGAGATGATGGCTGCCGGAATGCACGCGCAGTGCCGGGCCACGCGACTCCAGGCGCAAGGCATGGCGACGCCCGGCGGCGTCGAGCAGGCGGACGGGCACGCCGCCGGCGCCGACCTGGCGCCAGCCGTCACCCGCTGCCCACGGCGACCATGGATCCCCCGCGGGCGCCGGGCGGGGCAGGTCGCGGGCCACGCGCCAGCCGGCCGCGGCGAGCACCGGCAGCGGCGGCTCCGGCACGTCCCACAGCACTTCCTCCAGTGCCCGGTCGAGAAACCCGGTGTCGACTTCACCGGCGGCGAACAGGGGATGCGCCGCCATGTTGCGCAACAGCGGCAGGTTCGTCGCCACGCCGGCGATCGAGGTCTGCGCCAGTGCGGAGCGCAGCCGGCCGATGCATTCGGCGCGGTCGAGGCCGTGCACCACCAGCTTCGCCAGCATGGGGTCGTAGTGATGGCTGACGTCGTCGCCTTCCTCGACGCCCGAGTCGAGGCGGATGGCAGGATGCCTGTGCGGCGCGCGCAGGCGGTGAATGCGGCCGGTCGACGGCAGGAAATTGTTGCCGGGATTCTCGGCGTAGATGCGCGCCTCGATGGCGTGGCCGCGTTGCGGCACCTCCGCCTGCGCCAGCGGCAGCGGCTCGCCGGCGGCAATGCGCAGCTGCCATTCCACCAGGTCGAGTCCGGTCACCATTTCGGTCACCGGGTGCTCCACCTGCAGGCGGGTGTTCATCTCCATGAACCAGAATTCCCGCCCCGGGCTGGCGATGAACTCCACCGTGCCGGCGTTCAGGTAGTCGACCGCGCGTGCCGCTTCCACGGCCGCTTCGACCATGCGCCGTCGCGTGTCGTCGTCGAGCAGGGGCGAGGGGCTTTCCTCGATGACTTTCTGGTAACGACGCTGCGTCGAGCAATCCCGCTCCCACAGGTGGATGACGTTGCCGTGCCGGTCGCCGAACACCTGCACCTCGACATGTCGCGGCCGCTCGATGTAGCGCTCGAGGATGACGAGGTCGTCGCCGAAGGCCTTGCGCGCCTCGCGCCGGGCGGCCGCCAGCGCCTCGAGGAACTGCCCCGCCTCGTGCACCACGCGCATGCCCTTGCCGCCGCCGCCGGCCGAGGCCTTGATGAGCAGGGGATAGCCGATGCGCTCGGCCTGGGCCGCCAGGATTGCGTCCGCCTGGTCCGCGCCGTGATAGCCGGGCACCACGGGGACGCCGGCATCTTCCATGATGGCCTTGGCCTCGCTCTTCGAGCCCATGCGCCGGATGGTCTCGGCGCGGGGGCCAACGAAGACCAGCCCGGCGTCGCTGCATGCCTGCGCGAAGGTCGCGTTCTCCGACAGGAAGCCGTAGCCCGGGTGAACCGCATCCACGCCGGCCGCGAGGGCGGCCGCGATGATCCGGTCCCCGTCGAGATAACTCTCGGCCGGCGCCGCGCCGCCGATGGCCACCGCGGTGTCGGCCTGGCGCACGTGCCGCGCACGGGCATCGGCACTCGAGTAAACGGCGGCGGTCTCGATGCCGAGCCTGCGGCAGGTGCGCATCACGCGGCAGGCGATCTCGCCGCGATTCGCGACCAGCAGCCGGCGGATCCTGAGGCCGTCGCTCACTTTCAATCCTCTTCCTTGTCTGCGCGCTGCGGCCCGGCCGCCACCCAGGCCGGCCTGCGCTTCTCCAGGAACGCCGCCAGCCCTTCCTGTCCCTCGGCCGAGACGCGCAGCTGCGCGATGATCTCGGCCGTGCGGCGGCGCAGGGCGTCGTCCGCGGAAATCCCGCCGCCCTCGACCGTGAAGATCAGCTCCTTGCTCTCGCGCAGGGCGTTGGGGCCGCCCTTGAGGAGCATGCCGAGCTGGTCTTCCAGCGCGGCGTCGAGCTTGTTCGTCTTGGCGATCTCGTGCACCAGGCCGACGCGCCGCGCCAGCTTCGCGTTCATGGCCTCGCCGCTGAGGAAGAGCCGGCGCGCGTTGCGCTCGCCGATCGCGGCCACGACGTAGGGACTGATCACGGCCGGCACCAGGCCGAGGCGCACCTCGGACAGGGCGAAACGCGCCTCGCTGCTGGCCAGCACGATGTCGCAGCAGGCGAGCAGGCCGACGCCGCCGCCGTAGGCGTGACCGTTGACGCAGGCCACGGTGGGCAGCGGCATGGTGTTGAGGAGCGCCATCAGGTCTGCCAGGTGGAGCGCGTCCTCGAAGTTCTCTTCCTCGCTGCACCCGGCCATGGCGCGCATCCAGTTGATGTCGGCCCCGGCGGAGAACGCGCTGCCCGCGCCGGTGAGGACCACCACCCGGACGCCCTGGCGCGACTTGAGCTCGATCAGCAACTCGGTAAGTCGCTGCACCAGCGCAGCATCGAAGGCGTTGCGCACCTCCGGCCGATTGAGGGTCAGTGTCGCGACACCGCGACGATCGACTTCCAGCAAGACATTGTCGGCCATGGGCCTGCCTCTACATTCTGAATATGCCGTAAGGGGCCTCGGGCGCCCGCGGGGCGTTGCGTGCCGCCGACAGCGCGAGACTGAGAACCCGGCGCGTGTCGGCCGGGTCGATGACACCGTCGTCCCACAGCCGCGCCGTGGCGTAGTACGGGTGCCCCTGGGTTTCGTATTGCGCGCGGATGCCGGCGCGGAAGGATTCCTCTTCCGCTTCCGGCCAGTTCTCGCCGCGTGCCGCAAGGCCGTCGCGCCGCACGGTGGCCAGCACGCTGGCGGCCTGTTCGCCGCCCATCACCGAGATGCGCGCATTCGGCCAGGTCCACAGGAAACGCGCGCCGTAAGCCCGGCCGCACATGGCGTAGTTGCCGGCGCCGAAGGAGCCGCCGATGACCACGGTGAACTTCGGCACCGTGGCGGTGGCCACGGCGTTGACCATCTTCGCCCCGTCCTTGGCGATGCCGGCCTGCTCGTACTTCTTGCCGACCATGAAGCCGGTGATGTTCTGCAGGAACAGCAGCGGAATGCCGCGCCGGTTGCACAGCTGGATGAAGTGCGCGCCCTTGAGCGCGGACTCGGAGAACAGGATGCCGTTGTTGGCGAGGATGCCGACGGGGTAGCCGTGGATGTGCGCGATGCCGCACACCAGCGTCTTGCCGTACAGGGGCTTGAACTCGGTGAGGCGCGAGCCGTCCACCAGGCGTGCGATCACCTCGCGCACATCGTAGGGATAGCGCGTGTCCTGCGGCACGATGCCGTAGAGCTCCTCGGCCGGGTAGAGCGGGTCTTCGGGGGCCGCGACCTCGCCGTGATCATGCCGCGGCCGGTTGCAGGCCGCGACGAGCTCGCGCGCGATCGACAGCGCGTGGGCGTCGTCGTTGGCGAGGTGGTCGGTGACGCCCGAGATGCGGCTGTGCACTTCGCCGCCGCCCAGCGTCTCGGCATCGACCTCCTCGCCGGTGGCCGCCTTCACCAGCGGCGGGCCGCCGAGGAAGATCGTGCCCTGGTTGCGCACGATCACCGCCTCGTCGCACATGGCGGGCACATAGGCGCCGCCTGCCGTGCACGAGCCCATCACCACCGCCAGCTGCGGGATGTTGGCGGCGGACAGCTGCGCCTGGTTGTAGAAGATGCGCCCGAAGTGGTCGCGGTCCGGGAACACTTCGTCCTGCAGCGGCAGGAAGGCGCCGCCGGAGTCCACCAGGTAGACGCAGGGCAGGTGGTTTTCCAGCGCCACTTCCTGCGCCCGCAGGTGCTTCTTCACCGTCAGCGGGAAATACGTGCCGCCCTTCACCGTGGCGTCGTTCGCTACCACCACGACCTCGCGGCCGGACACGCGCCCGACACCGGTGATGATGCCGGCGGCCGGCGCCTGGTCTTGGTACAGGCCGTGCGCCGCCAGCGGCGAGAGCTCGAGGAAGGGGCTGCCGGGGTCGAGCAGCGCATCGATGCGCTCGCGCGGCAGCAGCTTGCCGCGGTCCGCATGCCGGGCCCGGGCCCGTGCGCCGCCGCCGAGGGCCGCCTTCTCGCTCTCGCGCTTCAGGTCCTCGACCAGCGCCTCCATGTGACGGCGGTTGGAGAGGAAGGCCTCGGCGTCGTTGCGCAGGCTGCTCTTGATGGCGGGCATGAGGCTCAGAGCGCCTCGATCGCCACGGCCGTCGCTTCGCCGCCGCCGATGCACAGCGAGGCTATACCGCGCTTCAGGCCGCGTGCGCGCAGGGCATGCGCCAGCGTGACCAGGATGCGTGCGCCGGTGGCGCCGATGGGATGGCCGAGGGCGCAGGCGCCGCCGTTGACGTTCACTTTCGCCGGGTCCAGGCCGAGGTCGTGAATCGCCGCCATGGCCACCACGGCAAACGCCTCGTTGATTTCGTACAGGTCGACATCGTCCGCGGTCCAGCCCAGGCGTTCCTGCAGGTGCTGCACGGCCGATACCGGCGCGGTGGTGAACCACTCGGGGGCGTGCGCGTAACCGGCGTGGCCGACGATGCGGGCCAGCGGCGTCATGCCGCGCTGTTCCGCTTCCGCGGCCGTGGTCAGCACCAGCGCGGCGGCGCCGTCGGAGATAGAGGACGAAGAGGCCGCAGTGACCGTGCCGTCCTTGGCGAAGGCCGGGCGCATGGAGGGGATCTTGTCGATGTCGCAGCGGCCGGGCTCCTCGTCCGCGCTCACCACCTGTTCGCTGCGCCGCGTCTTCACCGTGACCGGCGTGATTTCGGCCTCGAAGGCGCCGCCGATGGCGGCCAGCGCGCGGCGCACGCTCTCGATGGAAAACGCGTCCTGCGCCTCGCGGCTGAAGCCGTACTTCTGCGCCGTGGCCTCGGCGAAGTGCCCCATCATGTGGCCGTCGTAAGGATTCTGCAGGCCGTCGAAGAACATGTGATCCAGCACCTGCTGGTGGCCCATGCGGTATCCCGCGCGCGCCTTGGGCAGGAGGTACGGCGCGTTGCTCATGGATTCCATGCCGCCGGCCAGGACGATGCGCGCGGAGCCGGCGCGCAGCAGGTCATGGGCGAACATGGCGGCTTTCATGCCCGAGCCGCACACCTTGTTCAGGGTGGTGCAGCCGACGCTGTCGGGCATGCCGGCCGCCAGCGCCGCCTGGCGTGCCGGCGCCTGGCCCAGCCCGGCCGGGAGCACGCAACCCATGATGACCTCGGAGACCTCGCCCGGCTCGAGGCCGGCGTCCGCAAGCGCGGCGCGCATGGCGGCGGCGCCAAGTTCTGGGGTCGCCAGCGCGGACAGGGCGCCCTGGAAGGAACCGATGGGCGTGCGCCGGGCGGCGGCGATGACGATGGGTGACTGGTTCATGACGATCTCCCTGTGCCTATTCGGTACCGCCGGTGGCGCGGAACAGCTCGCGTCCGATCAGCATGCGCCGGATCTCGCTGGTGCCGGCGCCGATCTCGTACAGCTTGGCGTCGCGCAGCAGGCGACCGGTGGGGTACTCGTTGATGTATCCGTTGCCGCCGAGGGCCTGGATGGCTTCCAGCGCCACCTGCACGGCGGACTGCGAGGCCAGCAGCAGGCAGGCGGCGGCGTCGAAGCGCGTCGGCTCGCCGCGGTCGAACTGGCCGGCGACGCGGTAACTGAAGGCGCGCGCCGACTGCAGCGCGGTGTACATGTCGGCCACCTTGGCCTGCATGACGCCGAAGCTGCCGATCGGCCGGCCGAACTGCTTGCGCTCGTGCAGGTAGGGCAGCACGGCGTCCATGCAGGCCTGCATGATCCCGATGGGCCCGCCCGAGAGCACCAGGCGCTCGGAGTCCAGCCCGCGCATCAGGATGTAGGCGCCGCCGTTCACTTCGCCGAGCACGTTCTCGGCCGGGATCTCGCAGTCCTCGAACACCAGCTCGCAGGTGTTGGAGCCGCGCATGCCGAGCTTGTCCAGCTTCTGCGCCGTGCGGAAACCGGGCATGTCCTTTTCCACCAGGAAGGCGGTGATGCTCTTGGAGCCGGCGGCGGCATCCGCGGTGCGCATGTAGACCAGCAGCACCGAAGCCTCGGGACCGTTGGTGATCCACATCTTGGAGCCGTTGGCCACCCACACGTCGCCGCGCTTCTCGGCGCGGCAGCTCATCGAGCCGATGACGTCGGAGCCCGCGCCGGGTTCCGACATCGCCAGCGCGCCGACCCACTCGCCCGAGCACAGCCTGGGCAGGTACTTCGCTTTCTGCGCCTCGTTGCCGTTCAGCCAGATGTTGTTCACACACAGGTTGGAGTGGGCGCCGTAGGACAGGCCGACCGAGGCGGAGGCGCGCGAGATCTCCTCCATCGCCACGCAATGGGCGAGGTAGCCCAGGCCCGAGCCGCCGAAGTCCTCGCCGACGGTCAGGCCCAGCAGGCCCATTTCGCCCAGCGTCGGCCACAGGTCCTGCGGGAACTCGTTGCTGCGGTCGATCTCCTCGGCCCGCGGCGCGATGCGTTCCTCCGCGAAGCGGCGCACCGAGTCGCGCAGCAGGTCGAGTTCCTCGCCGAGGCCGGTGTTGAAGACGCTCATGCGGGGCTCAGCTCATCATTTCCGTGGTGTGACTGCGACGCCCCGAGAGGCGGTCCTTGAAGCGCTTGGAGTAGGGGATCTTCACCTTGGAGATCATCGCGATGCGCTCCTCGGCGAGGCGGTCGGCGGCCTGCCAGGTGGGGATGCCGTCGCGCTCTGCCAGCTGGAAGATGCGGCCGATGATGTCGCGGATGCTGGAGACCATGCGGTAGGCGCGGTCGCGGTCGTAGCCCTGCAGCTCGATGGCGACGTTCATCAGCCCGCCGGCATTGATGGCGTAGTCCGGCGCATACAGGATGCCGCGCTCTTCCAGCGCCGTGCCGTGGTCGTTGGTCTCGAGCTGGTTGTTGGCGCTGCCGGCGACGATGTCGAACTTCAGCCGCGGCAGCGTCTCCTCGTTGATGACGCCGCCGAGCGCACAGGGTGCAAAGACATTGGCGTCGACGTCGTAGATCTGGTCGATGGCCACGGCCTCGGCGCCGAAGTCGTCCACGATGTGCTGGACGCGGTCCTGGTTGATGTCGCAGATGAACACCTTCGCCCCGGCCTCGGACAGGAACTTCGCCAGGTAGTGGCCGACGCTGCCGGCGCCCTGGATGGCGAAGCTCGCCTTGCCCGGGTCGTCGTGGCCGTACTTCTTCTGCAGGCAGGCCTTGATTCCCTGCAGGGTGCCGAAAGCCGTGAAGGGGGAGGGATCGCCGCTGCCGCCATGCACCCGGTGCACGCCGACCACGCGATCCGTCTCCTGGTAGATGTAGTCCATGTCGTCGACGGTCGTGCCGACGTCCTCGGCGGTGATGTAGCGTCCGCCCAGCGAGCCGATGAAGCGGCCGAAGGCCCGGAACAGGCCCTCGCTCTTGTCCTTCGCCGGGTCGCCGATGAGCACCGCCTTGCCGCCGCCGAGGTTGAGTCCGGAGACCGCCGCCTTGTAGGTCATGCCCCGCGACAGGCGCAGCACGTCCTTCACGGCATCGTCGTCGCTGGCGTAGGGCCACATGCGCAGGCCGCCGAGCGCCGGCCCGAGGGCGGTGTTGTGGATCGGCGACGATGGCCTTCAGGCCGCTGTCCTTGTGCTGGAAAAAGACGACTTGCTCGTGGCCCATGCCTTCGAGCTTCTGGAACAGGTTCCATCAGAGGATGCCTCCTGGATGTGGGTCCGGTTCAGGCGCGGTCGGCGCGTCCGTTATGCCGTTGTTCCGCGTGCGCAACGCCTGGCGGGGCCCGGGCGGGGCCGCGGCACGAGTCTGCTATGACGCTGGTCGTGCCGCGGGGCTGACCGGAGAGGCGGACCTCCGTGTCCCGCCGGGCGGCGAGTCGGGCCGCACAATTATAGCGACGGGCGAAAAGCCGTGCATTCCCGGGCGCTTGTGTCGCATTGCACCATCCGGGCCGGCACACGGGTGCCGGGCGCGTGGCGCTATAATCGAGGGCTGTTTGCCGCCCGGGGCGGCGCCGGATACGCACCAAAGCCATGAGCACAGCAGCACGCGAACTCGAGGTCCTGCCGGGCGCGGAGGGGCGCCCATTGCGATTCGTCACGGCGGCTTCGCTGTTTGACGGCCACGACGCGGCCATCAACATCATACGCCGCATTCTGCAGATCGCACGGGGCGGAAGTGGTGCACCTGGGCCACAACCGCAGCGTGGCCGACATCGTGCGCGCCGCGCTGCAGGAAGACGCCGACGGCATCGCGGTTTCGTCCTACCAGGGCGGCCACAACGAGTACTTCCGTTACATGGTGGACATGCTGCGCGAGCACGGTGCGGAGCACATCCGCGTGGTGGTGGGCGGCGGCGGCACCATCTCCCCGGCGGAGATCGACGCGCGCTGGAGGCCTACGGCGTCGAGACGCATCTACACGCCCCGAGGACGGGCATGAAGCTGGGTCTCGACGGGCATGATCGACGACGTCTTCCAGCGCGTGCGCGGCCGGCGCGCCGCCCGAGCTGGCGCCCGGAGCCGAGCGGCCGCGGCGATCACCTGCGTATCGGTCGCACGTCTGACGCCTGATCGAGGAGGGCGCGGACGCCGCGGAAGGTGCGCCGGCCCGGGCGCTGCAGGGCGCAGTCGCCGGCATCGGCACGCGCACCGTGCCGGTGGTCGGCATCACCGGTACCGGCGGCGCCGGCAAGACGCAGCCTGACCGACGAGCTGCTGAACCGCTTCCTGCGCGCCTTTCCCGGACCTGCGTATCGCCGTGCTGGCCGTCGATCCGACCCGGCGCCGCACCGGCGGCGCGCTGCTGGGTGACCGCATCCGCATGAACAGCCTGTCCGACGAGCGCATCTACATGCGCTCCGATCGCCACCCGCCGCCAGCACCTGGCGACCAGCGCGGTCCTGGCGGACGTCCATCCAGTTCCTGAAGTCGCGCCGGCTTCGACCTGGTCATCGTCGAGACCGCGGGCATCGGCCAGAGCGACACCGAGATCGTCGACCTGGTGGATCCTGCCGCTGTACGTCATGACCAGCGAGTACGGTGCCGCCAGCCAGCTCGAGAAAATCGACATGCTCGACTTCGCCGAGCTGGTGGTGCTGAACAAGTTCGAGAAGCGCGGCGCCGAGGACGCGCTGCGCGACGTGCGCAAGCAGTGGAAGCGCAACCGCGTGGCCTTCGACTGGCCGATGAACAGGTCCCGGTGTTACCCGACCATCGCCAGCCAGTTCAACGACCCGGGCGTGAACCACCTGTTCCTGCGCCACTGTGTGCCGCCCTGGTGGTGCGCTGGCGGCCTGGACGCGGCGGCTGGGCGGCCGGCCGCAATTGACACGTCGTCCAGCCGGCCAGCGACGGCCTGATCCCGCCGCAGGCGCGGCCGCTACCTGGCCGAGATTGCCGAGGACGGGCGGCGTGCCAACGACGAGGCCGAGCAGTCGGCGGAGCGCGGCCAGCCTGGCCTGGGCGTGCTGGCGTGCGCTGGAAGGCGATCGACGCCGCTGCGGCCGAGGCGCTGGCGCCGTACCCGGACGATGCCCTCGGCGGGGACGACGCACTGGCCGGGCTGCGCCGGCGCTACAACGAGGCGCTGGCGGACCGTGGGCGCCGAGTGCGCTGGCCCTGCTGCGTGGCCTGGCCGGCGCGCCGCGCCGGCGTCGACCGGCGGACGAATACAGCTACACGGGTGCGCGACCGCGAGCTCAAGCGGCGACAACTACACCGAATCGCTGAGCCACCTGCTGCTGCCCAAGATGGCGCCGCCGCAGTACGCGGACTGGGGCGAGCAGCTGCGTTTCCTCCTGCGGAGAACCTGCCCGGCGCCTATCCCTACACCGGCGGCGTGTACCCCTACCGCCGCGAGGCGGAGGACCCGATCCGCATGTTCGCCGGCGAGGGCATGCCCGAGCGCACCAACCGGCGCTTTCACTACCTTGCTGCGGGGCACGCGGCGACCCGCCTGTCCACCGCCTTCGACTCGGTCACGCTGTATGGCGAGGACCCGGACGAGCGGCCCGACATCTACGGCCGCATCGGTAACTCCGGTGTGTCCATTGCCACGCTGGACGACATGAAGCGGCTCTACTCCGGCTTCGACCTGTGCGACCCGAGCACCTCGGTGTCCATGACCATCAACGGCCCGGCGCCCATGATCCTGGCGATGTTCATGAACACGGCCATCGACCAGCAGGTGGAGAAACACCTGCGCGCCACGGGCGGCTGGGATGCGGCGCAGCGGCGCATCGCGGACCTGTTCGGCGCACGCGAACGGCCGGTCTATCGCGGCGAGCTGCCCGAAGGTCACGACGGCATCGGGCTCGGCCTGCTCGGCGTCTCCGGCGACCAGGTGGTGGACGCCCGAAACCTATGCGCGAATTCGCGAGGAGACGCTGGCCCGCGTGCGCGGCACGGTGCAGGCCGACATCCTCAAGGAGGACCAGGCCCAGAACACCTGCATTTTCTCCACCGAATTCGCGCTGCGCATGATGGGTGACGTGCAGCAGTATTTCATCGACCACAAGGTGCGCAACTTCTACAGCGTGTCTCGATCAGCGGCTACCACATCGCCGAGGCCGGGGCGAACCCGATCAGCCAGCTGGCCTTCACCCTTGCCAACGGCTTCACGATCGTCGAGTACTACCTCGCACGAGGCATGAAAATCGACGATTTTGCAGCCGAACTTGTCGTTTTTCTTCTCCAACGGCATGGATCCGGAGTACGCGGTCATCGGCCGGGTGGCGCGGCGCATCTGGGCGCGGGCAATGCGCCGCCGCTACGGCGCCACGGCTCGCAGCCAGATGCTGAAGTACCACATCCAGACCTCGGGCCGCAGCCTGCACGCCCAGGAAATCCACTTCAACGACATCCGCACCACGCTGCAGGCCCTGTACGCCCTGTTCGACAACTGCAACAGCCTGCACACCAACGCCTTCGACGAGGCGCTGACCACGCCGACCGAGGACTCGGTCCGGCGCGCCGTGGCGATCCAGCTGATCATCAACGCGAACTCGGTCTGAACCGGAACCAGAACCCCTGGCAGGGCTCATTCATCATCGACTACCTCACCGACCTGGTGGAGGAAGCGGTGTATGCGGAATTCGAGCGCATCACCGAGCGCGGCGGCGTGCTCGGCGCCATGGAGTCCATGTACCAGCGGGGGCGCATCCAGGAGGAGAGCCTCTACTACGAAGCACGAGAAGCACGACGGCAGCGCTGCCGATCGTCGGCGTGAACACTTTCCTCGGCCCCGACAGCCAGGCAGAGGCCTCGATCGACGACGGGCAGCTGATCCGCTCCGGGGAGGACGAGAAGCAGGCCCAGGTGGCGTCCACGCGCGGCTTCAACGCGGTCTCGGGCGAGGCCGGGGACCAGCGCGCTGGAGGCCCTGGCCGCGTCTGCGGCAAGCGGCGGCAACGTATTCGCGGGGCTCATGGAAACGGTCAAGAAGTGTTCACTGGGGCGGATCAGCCGCGCCCTGTATGCCGTTGGGGGCCAATATCGTCGTAACATGTAGCGGGTGCGCCGCGGGGGGCGGCGCGCAAGCTTTTCATCACGGGATGATTCTGCTAGCTTTTCCCGCTCTCCGCGGGGCATCTTGCGGCCGCAGCCCATACCGGTCTCTGTCCAATTGAAGAGGTTCTCATGCATCAACACAGGAGATGGCGCCTCGGGGCGTTTGCCGCTCTGGCGCTGATGGCGCTTCTGCCGCTGGGCCACACGGCCGCGCAGGAACGCACCCTGAACGCCGCGCTTTCGGAGCAGAAGTCGAGCGTCCAGGACGCGGCTCGTTCCCAGGCCCGGATCGCCCAGCTGGCGGACCAGACCACCGAGTTGCTCGGTGAGTACCGGGTCACGATCCAGCGGCTCGACCGGGTGCGGATCTACAACGAGAACCTCCAGTCCCTGGTGAACGACCAGGAGGCGGAGAAAGAGGACATCCAGCAGCAGCTGACCAGCTTCCAGGAAGTCCAGCAGGACATCATTCCGCTGATGTACGAGATGATCGACGACCTGGAGAGCTTCATCGAGCTCGACATGCCGTTCCAGCTCACGGAACGCCGCAACCGGATCCAGGTGCTGCGCGACATCATGGAGCAGTCCGACGTGACGGTGTCCGAGAAGTATCGCCAGATCATGAACGCCTACCAGATCGAGGCCGACTTCGGTCGCACCACCGAGGCCTACGACGGGCAGCTGGGGGACCGCAAGGTGGACTTCCTGCGCGTCGGCCGCATCCTGCTGGCCTACCAGACGCCGGATCGCGAAGAGACGGGCTTCTGGAACAAGAACACGCGCGAGTGGGAAGTCGCCGACGACTTCCGCAACGACGTGGTGGAGGGGTTGAGGATCGCCCGCCAGCAGGCGGCGCCGAACCTGCTGCGCCTCCCGGTCCCCGCGCCTGAGACGGAGCAGGTCCAATGAGAAATCTCATTATCGTCGCGGCCGCGCTTTCGGCCGTACTGGCAGCGCCGCAGGCCCTCGCCGCCGACTCTCTCGACGAACTGCTGCAGCAGGTGCGCCAGTCCCGCTCCCAGCTGAGCGCGGAGAACAAGGCCCGCGAGCAGCGCTTCATCCAGAACCGCAACGAGCAGCAGGCGCTGCTGCAGCAGGCCCAGCAGGAGCTGGCTGCAGCCGAGGCGCGCAGCGACCAGCTCACCAACCAGTTCAACGGCAATGAGTTGGAGCTGGCCGAGCTCAACGAGACGCTGCGCCTCCAGCTGGGCAACTTCGGCGAGCTGTTCGGCGTGGTGCGGCAGGTCTCCGGCGATACCGTCGGCCTGATCCGCAGTTCGCTGGTCACGGCGCAGGACAACGGGCGCGAGGCGGTGGCCGAGCGCCTGGCGCAGGTGCGTGGCGTGCCCTCCATGGAGGAGCTCAACAACCTGCGTGCCCTGCTCACCGAGGAAATGATCCGCAGCGGCAAGGTGGCGCGTTTCAACGCCACCGTCACTCGCCCGGACGGCACCCAGGCGGAAGAAGAGCTGGTCCGCATCGGCGTCTTCAACCTGATCTCCGGCGACCGCTACTTCAACTACCTGCCGGAAACCAACACCATCCTGGAGCTGGCGCGCCAGCCGCAGTCGCGTTTCCGCAACATGGCCGAGGATCTCTTCACCGCGAGCCCCAACACCACGGTGGCGGCCGCGGTGGATCCGGGTCGCGGCTCCCTGCTGGCGCTGCTGATCCAGGAGCCCAGCCTGGCTGAGCGCATCGACCAGGGCGGCCTGGTGGGATACGTCATCATTGCGCTCGGCATAGTCGGCCTGCTCATCGCCCTGGCGCGCTGGCTGTACCTGGGCGCGGCCGGCGCCAAGATTCGCGGGCAGCTGAAGTCGGCCGACCAGCCGAACGAGAAGAACCCGCTCGGCCGTATCCTCAAGGTCTACGACGACAATCGCGATGTCGATACCGAGACGCTGGAACTGAAGCTCGACGAGGCCATCCTCAAGGAAGTGCCGAAGCTCGAGACGCTGGCAGGGCGCGATCAAGGTCATCGCCGCGGTGGCGCCGCTGCTCGGTCTGCTCGGCACCGTGACCGGCATGATCGTGACCTTCCAGGCCATCACGCTGTTCGGCACCGGCGATCCGAAGCTCATGGCCGGCGGTATCTCGCAGGCCCTGGTGACGACCGTGCTCGGCCTGACGGTCGCCATTCCGCTGGTGCTGCTGCACAGCGTCGTGGCGAGCCGCTCGAAGGCGCTCATCGAGGTCCTTGAAGAGCAGAGCGCGGGCATCATCGCCAAGCAGGCGGAAGGCGGCAGATGAACCCCTTCGTCGATGCGTTCGTATCGATCCGCGATTTTTTCGAGGCGGGCGGCGATGTCCTGTTCGGCATCCTCGCCGTCACGATCCTGATGTGGACGTTCATCATCGAGCGCATCTGGTACTTCTATGTTCGTCCTGCCGAAGCAGGTGGAAGCGGTTCGCGCCGAGTGGGACGCGCGTTACGACACCACGTCATGGGCGGCGATCCAGGTGCGCAGTTACCTGATCTCGCGGGTCAACCTGGACAGCCGGCGCTTCCTGCTGCTCATCAAGACCCTGATGGCCGTGCTGCCGTTGCTCGGGTTGCTGGGCACCGTGACCGGCATGATCTGCGGTGTTCGACGTGATGGCATTCGCCGGCACCGGCAACGCGCGGCTCATGGCGGGCGGCGTGTCCAAGGCCACCATTCCCGACCATGGCGGGCCTGGTGGCAGCCCTGTCGGGCCTGTATTTCGCGGCCTGGCTGGAGAAGAAGGCGAATATCTCCAGCCGAGCGGCTGGAAGGCCTGCTGGTCAGACACTGAGGGCTGAGAAGGCATGAGACGCCGCATCGCCAGACGCCGAGGACGAAGCCGAGATCAACATCACGCCGATGTTGGACATCGTCTTCATCATGCTCATCTTCTTCATCGTCACCACCTCCTTCGTCAAGGAGGTCGGTCTCGAGGTGAACCGGCCGTCGAATGCGCCGCAGGAAGAAAAGAAGATCTCCGAGGTGATCGCGATCCGCATCGACGTCGAGCGGGCAGATCCAGGTCAACAACCGTCCCGTGGACATCCGCGCCGTGCGCGCCAACGTCGAGAGTGAGCTGGCGACCAAGGGTTTCGATACGCCCGTCGTCGTGATCGCGGACCGCGCTGCGGATTCCGGCCTCCTGGTGAGGGTGATCGACCAGGCCCGGATGGCGGGCGCCGCGTCGGTATCGATTGCCGCAATGGCGCGCTGAGCGCGGGTCGACACGTTTAGCCACACAGCAAGGTCCAGAGTTACAATGGCAAGACGGCATGCGTCACGCGAAGATGACACCGAGATCAACATCACGCCGATGCTCGACATCGTCTTCATCATGCTGATCTTCTTCATCGTGACGACGTCGTTCATCAGGAGACCGGCATCGATCCGAAGCGTCCGGAAGCGCTACGGCATCGCGTACAGGACCGGGGCAACATCCTGATCGCCATTTCCGCCACCGGCCAGATCTGGATGGACAAGCGCCAGGTG
The DNA here is from genome assembly GCA_963709275.1 of uncultured Gammaproteobacteria bacterium. Lineage (GTDB taxonomy): Bacteria > Pseudomonadota > Gammaproteobacteria > Steroidobacterales > XN24 > XN24. Next base: position 352,318 of record CAVPVZ010000006.1, on the reverse strand, counting down.
GAGCTGGAGTCGGTGCGTCGGCGCATCGAGCAGGCGCGCAACGAAAGCCCGGAGAGCACCGTCGTGATCATCGCCGACGAGCGCTCCGAAACCGGGGTCCTGATCGACCTGATGGACCAGATCCGGCTCGGTGGAATCCTTAACGTCAGCGTCGCGGCGGAGGGGAGGCAATGATGAGCTTCCTGGTAGCCATCGTCTCCGGCGTCGTCATGGCGCTGCTGCTGTTCCTTCTCATGCATGCCCTCATCGGCGGGCGCGACGGCTTCAAGCGCCCGGCAGACACCGGGCAGGGTGGTCGACTTCGTGCGCGTCCGCGCCGACGAGATCGTGCAGACGCGCGAGCGCCAGGTGCCGAAGAAGCCGCCGCCGCCCGACAAGCCGCCGCCGCCGCCGCAGTTGCAGACGCAGGCGCCGCAGCAGCAGGTCAAGCAGGTGCTGGACATCGAGACGCCGGACATTTCCGTCGGCTTCACGGGCGGACCCGTGGTCGCGGCCGGCTGGCAGGCGGGCGACAACATGGGCGACGGCGACATCATCCCCATCGTCCGCATCGAGCCCAGTTACCCGCGCGATGCCGCCTTGAAAGGCATCGAGGGTTACGTGAAAGTCATGCTTACGATCCTGCCGGACGGCTCCGTGGGTGAAGCCCGCGTCATCGATGCCAACCCGCCACGAATCTTCAACCGCGAGGCGATCCGAGCGGTCCTGCGCTGGAAGTTCAAGCCGCGCATCGTCGACGGCCAGGCGGTATCCCGCGAGGCCGAGCAGACCATCGATTTCAGCCTGAACCAGGATTAATTGCTGATGAAGATTTCCTGCCTGGTCACCGTTCGTCAACTCCTGCTGCCCCTCGCGGCCGTGCTGGCGCTGGGCCTGGCCCCGGTGGGCGCCTCCGCCCAGCAGGAGCCGAAACCCCAGGTCGAGCGCCAGGAGCCGAACGTGCTCATGGGCGAGCGCGCCTATCGGCGCTATGACGCGCTGGCGCTGCTGTACTCGGAAAGCAAGTACCAGGAGGCCCTGAAAGCCGTACAGGAATATCTCGACGGACCGCTCAACGATTACGAGCGGGCCATGGGCGAGCAGATTTACGGCTTCGTGCTGATTTCCTTCGACCGCGTGGACGAGGCGATCAAGCGCTTCGAGCGTGCGGTGGAACTAGACGCCCTGCCCAACAAGGCGCACTTCAGCATGATGAAGTCGCTGGCGCAGCTCTACGCCTCGCGCGAGGAGTGGCAGCGTTCCATCGACATGATGAAGGAATACCTGAAGTTCCAGCCGGAGCCGACGCCGGAAGACCGCATCATGATGGGCCAGAACTACGCGCAGATGGGCCGCTTTCGCGATGCCCTGCCGTGGGTGACTGAAGCCATACGGCAGGGCGGGGCCGATGCCAAGGAAAGCTGGTACCAGCTGGCGCTGGCCATTCACTTCGAGCTCAAGGACTACCGTTCTGCGGTCGGCATCCTGAAGACCATGGTGGCGCGCTGGCCGGACAAGCTGAAGTACTGGGAAATGCTCTCGGGCGCGCACCAGGAACTGAACCAGGACATGGATGCGCTGGCGGCGCTGATGGCGGCCTACAACGGCGGCCTGATCACCGAGCAGGCCAAGCTCCTCACCGTGGCGCGCATGAGCATGTACAACGAACTGCCTTACCAGGGCGCGCAGATCCTCACGAAGGGCATGGAGTCGGGCCAGATCGAGGCCAGTGAGACCAATCTCCGCCTGCTGCTCAGCGCGTGGACCGCTGCGCGCGAGTATGCCCGCGCCGGCCAGGTGATCGACCGCCTGGCGCCCATGACCGGCGAGGGCGACCTGCTGATGCAGAAGGCGCGCCTGATGATGGAGCAGAACGAGTGGCAGGAGACCGTGGATTCCGCGCGGGCCGCCCTCGAGCTCGGCAACGTCAAGAACCCCGGCGGCGTCTGGCTGATGATCGGTATCGCGACCATGGAGCTCGGCAATCTGCGCGAGGCGCGCAATGCCTTCCAGCGCGCCCAGGAGTTTGACCCCAACACCCGGCGCCAGGCGCGGGAATGGCAGCGCTTCGTCGAGGACCGTATCCAGCTCGCCGAGCTGCGCGCCCGCAACTAGCCCCCACTGGCACTTTTCAAGCCGAGCCCGGATGCCCCCGTGCGTCCGGGCTCGTTGTGTGATGGGGCTCACATTATGTTAACCGTGGTGCATTCTGTGACTGCGGTCGCATCCCCATTGCGGCCCGCCGTTGAGAATCGAGCGTGCATTTTTGTGCGCAGGCTCGTGTTCCAGGGTTGAACAGTGGACGGCATGGCATCTTCAGATCGAGACAATGGCGGGCGTTCGGACGGACAGGCGGGGCAACGACTTCTCGATGCCTCCGAGCGCGCCATCGATCGCTTTCTCGATGCCGCCTGGATGGAGCGCGGCCTGTCGCGCAACACCCTGACCGCCTACCGCACCGACCTGGTGGCGCTGGCCCGCTGGCTGGCCGCGCGCGGCCACTCGTTACCCGACGCTCAGCGCGAGCACATCATGGGATTCATTGCCGAGCGCGTGGAGGGCGGTGCCCGGCCGCGATCCTCCGCCCGGCAGCTCTCCAGCTTCCGCCGCTACTTCCGTTGGCAGGTGCGCGAGCAGGGCGCCGGGTCGGACCCGACCGCGGACATCTCGATGCCCAAGATCGGCCGCCCCCTGCCGAAATCCCTCAGCGAGGACGAAGTCGAGGCGCTGCTCGACGCGCCGGACACCGCCGATCCGCTCGGGCACCGTGACCGCACCATGCTGGAAGTGCTGTATGCCACCGGCCTGCGCGTCACGGAGCTGGTCAACCTGACGCTGGCCCAGGTCAACCTCAACCAGGGCGTGGTGCGGATCACCGGCAAGGGCGGGCGCGAGCGCCTGATACCGCTCGGCGAGGAATCGATCGAGTGGCTGCAACAGTTCATCGCCGGGCCCCGCGCGCAGATCCTGGCGGAGAAGCAGACCGATTACGTTTTTCCCACGCGGCGCGGCGACCGCATGACGCGCCAGGCCTTCTGGCACATCATCAAGCGCTATTCCGAGCGCGCCGGCATCGCCCGGGCCTTGTCTCCGCATGTGCTGCGGCATGCATTCGCCACGCACCTGCTCAACCACGGCGCCGACCTGCGCGTGGTGCAGATGCTGCTCGGCCACAGCGACCTGTCGACGACCCAGATTTATACGCACGTCGCACGCGAGCGCCTGCGCGACCTGCATGCGCGCCATCATCCGCGCGGCTGAGCATCCCGCCCGCAAAGGCCACGACACCGCCGTCTCCCGGTAGAATGCTCCGGCGCCGGCGGGCCGCCGTCAGCGCCGAAACTTTGCCGGCTGCGGCCGGTCTGAAACTCTCACCGTCCTACGAAGCCCCGGAGCGCCCATGTCCCCCTTCATTGCCGCCATATCGCTTGCTGCCCTGTTGCCCGCGGCTGCCACCAGCGCAGACGCGCCTGTCGAGGAGCGGCTTGCCAGCATGTTCCCCGGGGTGGAAGCTGAAAACATCACTGCGACGCCCGTGCCGGGCCTGTGGGAAGTCGCTGTCGGCGGCCAGGTGGTGTACCTGAGCGAGGACGGGCGCTACATGGTGCGCGGCGACATCATCGACATGATGGCCGACCGCAACATCACCGACGAGCGCCGCAACGAGTGGACCCAGCAGCAGCTTGCCAAGGTCAGCAGCCGCCTCGACGAGTCCACCATGGTCGTGTTTGCGCCCGCGGGCGAGGTGCGCCACACCGTGACCGTGCTGACGGACATCGACTGCACCTACTGCCGGCGCCTGCATCGTGAAATCGATGCCTATCTCGCGCAGGGCATCAAGGTCCGCTACATGTTCTACCCGCTGGGCGGCGAGGGCTCGCCGGGCTGGACCAAGGCGCAGGCGGTGTGGTGTTCAGCGGACCGCAATGACGCCATGACGCGCGCCAAGCTCGGCCAGGACATCAAGTCCAAGCCGTGCGAGACGCCGGTGCAGGCGCATTACGAGATCGGTCGTGAGCTGGGGATCAGCGGCACGCCAGCGATCCTGACGGACAAGGGTGTGGCGCGGGGTTACGTGCCGGCCGACCGGTTGGCGGCCTGGCTCAACGCGGAGTAACTAGCGCTCCAGGTACTGGAGCTTGTCCGGCTTGCCGTCCCACTCCTCGGCATCGGGCGGCGCGTCGCCCTTTTCCGTGATCACCGGCCACTGTGCCGAGAGCTCCTTGTTCAGCTCTATGAAGTGCCCCTGCCCGGCGGGCAGGTCCTCCTCCGAGAAGATGGCTTCAGCCGGGCACTCGGGTTCGCACAAGGTGCAGTCGATGCATTCCTCGGGGTCGATTACGAGGAAATTGGGCCCCTCGTGGAAGCAGTCCACGGGGCAGACCTCGACACAGTCCATGTACTTGCACTTGATGCAGTTCTCGGTGACGACAAAGGTCATGGCGAGCTTGTCTCCGGGTATCTGGGAGCCGGCGCCGGGTGGGGCGCGATCAGCGCATTATTGTGCCACAGGGCAGGCGCGCAGGTTCAAGCGGTGCGGTTACGGTCGATGACCGTGGTATGCAGGCGGCGCACGCCGGCGGCGCGGTCCTCGAAGAATTTCTCCAGGGCGAAACGCACCGACAGGAAGGCGATGTCGTCCCAGGGAATCTCCTCCTCGCGGAACAGCCCCACTTCGAGGCTTTCCTCGCCGGCGCCGAAGTCGCCGTCGAGCAGCGTGGCCCGGAACATGAGGTGCACCTGCCGCGCATGCACCACGTCGACCACGGCGCACAGGTCGTGGATCTCCACCCGCGCCAGCGCCTCTTCCAGGGTCTCGCGCGCTGCGCCCTGCGCGATGGTCTCGCCGATTTCCATGAAGCCGGCCGGAATGGTCCAGTAGCCGTAGCGCGGCTCGATGGCGCGCTTGCACAGCAGGACCTGCTCGCCGTGCTCGGGCACGCAGCCGACCACCACCAGCGGGTTCACGTAGTGGACCTTGCCGCAGGCAGTACAGACGTGGCGCGGCAGGCCGTCACCTTCGGGGATGCGCAGCTCGACGCGGCGGCCGCATTCGGTGCAGTAATTCATCGTTATCCTGATTTCAGTTCAGGCGCTATTCTGCCCTCCGTCCCCGGCGTCTACCAGTCGTCGCGCTCAGTCGTCTTGCCCGCGCACCCGGTCGTCCGACGGCTGGGCAAAGCTCCACAGGTAGAGCACCAGCTGCCAGATCTCGACATCACTCAGCGCCGCGCGGTAGGCGCTCATGGCGCTAAAGCTCTTGCGTCGGCCCGGACGCGGACTGTGTCGGGCGGGTAAGGGCAGGGCGGTTGCAACCCCAGGCATCGGGCGCTCCTCGTGCGCATCAATAAGTCGAAATACGAACCATTCGCAAATGCAAATTTATGCCAGTGAGGCCGGGGGCGAAATAAGTAATTGGCACAGCGCAGCAAGGCGCGTGCCACGGGCAGGCCGGAGGGAGTGACAGGTGGTGCCCGGGGCGAGAGTCGAACTCGCACGATGTCACCATCGGCGGATTTTGAGTCCGCTGCGTCTACCAGTTCCGCCACCCGGGCAGGTGCGGGGCGCGGCCTGCGCAGCCGCGAGCGCGAAGCTTACCATTGCCGGGCCGGAGCGCCATATTGCGACCTTCGGCGCGCCTGGTGCATCTATAGGGCAAGGGAAAGACAAGGGGACGACTCGTGGCGGGATTCGCCGACTGTAATCCGGACCCGGGCATGCTGAAGAGAGCACGGCGCGGCGACATGAAGGCGCACGAAGTGCTGTATCGCAGCTACGGCGGACCGGTGTACACGCTGGCCACGAGGATCCTCGGGGACGCCTCGCTGGCGGAAGAGGTCCTGCAGGACACCAGCATCGAGATCATGCGCCACCTGCGGGAATTCCGTGACGATGCCGCCTTCGGCGGCTGGGTGAAGCGGATCGCGACGAACAAGTGCCTGGCCCTGCTGCGCAGCGCCTGGCATCGCAAGTCGCGCACGCTGGACGACATGGATGACGAGGTGGAGGACGGGCACTGGGGCGCAGCGGGAGCGGATTTCTCCACGCAGCTGGCGGACCGCCAACGCCTGGAAGGCGCGCTGCAGGGCCTGGCGCCGACGGCGCGCGCAGTCGTCTGGCTGTTCGACGTCGAAGGTTACAGCCACGAGGAGATCGCCCGGATGATGGGCAAGAGCGTCAGTTTCTCGAAGTCCCGGCTGTCGCGCGCGCACGAGCAGCTGCGCGCCAGCCTGGGCATGGACGAAAAAGAGGTGAGCACATGCATGCCACGACAGAACAACTGCTGAGCCTGCGCGACGGTGAAGCCCTGGAGGCGTCGGTGAGCGCGCACGTGGCCGCTTGCCCGCAGTGCCAGCAGGCCCTGGCCGCGACCGCCCGGGTGCGCGCCGAGCTGCGTGCCCTGCCGCCGCTGGAGCCGCCGCGCGACCTGTGGGGCGCGATTGCGGTCGACGGGTTGCCGGCGGCACACCGCCGGCCGGCCGACAGCCTGGCCCATGCTCGGCGGTCTCGCCGCGGGCTTCGTGCTGGGCATCGCGCTCATTCTCAACATGAGCGGGCAGGAGGCGGACCGCCCAGCGCCCGGCACCACCACCGACCTGGTGGCTTCCACGCCGGCGCCGTCGAGTTCGGCCACGGGCGCGACGGGCGCGAGCCGGGCGGAGCTGGTGGCGACCTCGCAGCAGCTGGAGGCGGCGCTGCGCGCCCTGCCGGCGGCGCCGCGGGTCACGCGCACCAGCACGGCCCTGACCATCGATACGCTGCAGGATCGGATCCAGGACGTGGACCTGATGCTCGGCGAAACACAACTGGATGACGAGAGCGAGCGCCGCCTGTGGGGCCAGCGCGTGCAGCTCATGACCACGCTGATGCAGGTCCGCTACGCCGAGCTGCAGGAAGGCTACTGAGGCGCCTGCGCCACGACCAACGATGAGGGAAGCAAGCAAATGAGACACACACACCTGAAGAACATTGTCACGGCGGCGGCCATGACGCTGCTCCTTGCCGGCGGCGCCGTGGCGCAGGAAGACCCCGCGGCCGCGGCCGAGGCCGAGCGCGCGCGCGCCGAAGAGCAGCGGCGTCGAGGCGGAAGCCAGGCTGGAAGAGGCGCGCGCCCGTCTCGAGGAGGCCGCGCGGGAGATCGCCGAGCTCAGCCTCGACATGGTCGGCGAGACCCAGATCGTGATCCGCGAGCAGATGAAGAACGACGCCAAGCCGCGCCGGGTCTTGCTGGGCGTCAACATCGGGCCGGCCGGCGAGCCGGGCGAGGTCGGCGTTCACGATCCAGGGCGTGACCCCGGAGTCGGCGGCCGACGAAGCCGGGATTCGCAGCGGGGACGTGCTGTTGTCGATCGACGGCGTGCAGCTCGACTGGTCGGGCGACACCGATCCGCAGAGCAAGCTGCTGGCCAGGCTGGCGGAAATCGAACCCGGTACTCGCTTCAAGGTCGAGCATCGCCGCGACGGCGAGGTGCTGACGGCGGACGTCGAGGCACGCCCGCGGTCCGAAGAATTCGACTTCGACTTCGATTTCGAGGAGCTGCAACGGTCGCTTCCGCCGGGAGCCCAGGCCTTCGTCGAACGCTTCATCGTCGACCGCTGGGGCGACATGGAACTGGTCGAGCTCACGCCGGGGCTGGGTGACTATTTCAAGACAGATGAGGGCGTGCTGGTCGTGCGCGCACCGACCGACGACGCGCTGGGCCTGGAGGACGGGGACGTGATCCTCGACATCGCCGGCCGCAAGCCGACCGACGCCCGGCACGTCGTGCGCATCCTGCGCTCCTACGAGCCCGGCGAGCGACTGGTCATGACCGTCGTGCGCAAGGGCCGCAAGCAGCAGTTGGAAGCGGATATCCCCGAGTAGCATTGCTGCCGTACCGGGAGTGCTGCCGGGGGACGGTCCAGCCGGGCCGTCCCCCGGCTCTTTACGGCCCCGGCCGAACAGGGGACACTCCCCGCCCCGAGGAGCGTCCCCCATGCATCGCAGCGACTTTGCCTACGACCTGCCCGAGGAACTGATAGCCCAGGCGCCCCTGCCGGAGCGCGCCGCGAGCCGCCTGCTGGCGGTCGATGGCGCCGCCGGCACCTGGCGCGATGCCATGTTCCGGGATCTCCCGGGAATGCTGCGGCCTGGCGACCTGCTGGTCCTGAACGACACCCGCGTGATCCCGGCCCGGGCTTTCGGCCGCAAGGAAAGCGGCGGCCGGCTCGAGCTGCTGGTGGAGCGCCTCGCGGGCGAGCGCGGCCTGGTGGGACAGCTGCGCGTGAGCAAGTCGCCGGCGCCGGGCACGCGCCTCCTGTTCGAGGGCGACGCTACGGCGACCGTGACCGGTCGCACCGGCCCGGGCGGCGACATGTTCCAGCTGCTGTTCGACCAGCCGGTGCTGCCCTGGCTGGAGCGTGCGGGCCACATGCCCCTGCCGCCCTACATCCACCGCGCCGATGAGGCCATGGACCGCGACCGCTACCAGACCGTCTACGGCCGCGCCCCCGGCGCGGTGGCCGCGCCCACGGCGGGCCTGCATTTCGACCAGGCGCTGCTGGAGAGGCTGGCGGCCGCCGGCGTCCAGACCGCAACCATCACGCTCCACGTCGGCGCCGGCACCTTCCAGCCAGTCCGCGCGGAGGACCCGCGCGAGCACCGCCTGCATGCCGAGTGGATCGACGTTGGCGCCGCAGCCTGCGCGGCCATCGCCAGCACGCGGGCGCACGGCGGCCGGGTGGTGGCCGTGGGCACGACCGTCGTGCGCAGCCTGGAGACCGCGGCCCGGGGCGGCGTCGTCGAGCCTTTCCAGGGCGAGACCGAGCTGTTCATCCTGCCCGGCTATCGCTTCCGCGCCATCGACGCGCTGGTGACCAACTTTCACCTGCCGGAGTCGTCCCTGCTGATGCTGGTGTGCGCCTTCGGCGGCCAGGAGACCGTCCTCGGCGCCTACCGCCACGCGGTGGCCGAGCGCTACCGTTTCTTCAGCTACGGCGACGCCATGTTCATCACGCCCGCCCCGGGCGCCTGCGAGCGCGCGGCATGAAGTTCGAACTGCTGGCCACCGACGGCCGGGCCCGGCGCGGACGCCTCGAGTTCGCGCGCGGCACGATCGAGACGCCGGTATTCATGCCGGTCGGCACCTACGGCACGGTGAAGGCCATGACGCCCGAGGAGCTCGAGGGCCTGGGCGCGCACATCATCCTCGGCAACACCTTTCACCTCATGCTGCGCCCGGGCGAGGACATCGTGCGTGCCCACGGCGGCCTGCACGAGTTCATGCACTGGGAGCGCCCGATCCTGACCGACTCCGGCGGTTTCCAGGTGTGGAGCCTGGCCGACCTGCGCAAGATCTCGCGAGGAGGGCGTGCGCTTCGCCTCGCCGGTGGACGGCGCGCCGGTGTTCCTCGGCCCGGAGCGTTCCATGGAGGTCCAGCGCGCGCTGGGCTCGGACATCGTGATGGTCTTCGACGAGTGCACGCCGTATCCGGCCACCGAGAGCGAGGCGCGGTCCTCGATGGAGCTGTCCCTGCGCTGGGCGGCCCGCTGCCGCGAGGCGCACGGCGACAACTCCTCGGCCCTGTTCGGCATCGTCCAGGGCGGCATGTACGACGCGCTGCGGCGCGAGTCGCTGGCCGGCCTGGTGGAGATCGGCTTCGACGGCTATGCCCTCGGCGGGCTGTCGGTCGGCGAGCCCGCCGCGGAGCGCGAGGCGGTGCTCGACGCGGTGGAGCCGCACATGCCGGCGGACCGCCCGCGCTACCTCATGGGTGTGGGCACGCCCGAGGACCTGGTGGAGGCGGTGGCCCGCGGCATCGACATGTTCGACTGCGTCATGCCGACCCGGCATGCGCGCAACGGCTACCTGTTCACGCGCCACGGCACGCTGCGCATCCGCAACGCGCGTCACCGGGACGACACGGGGCCGCTGGACCCCGAGTGCGCCTGCTATACCTGCCGCAACTACAGCCGCGCCTACCTGCGGCACCTGGAGCGCTGCAACGAGATCCTCGGGGCGCGCCTGAACACCATCCACAACCTGCACTACTACCTGGACCTGATGGCCCAGATGCGCGCCGCCATCGAGGCGGGGGAGTTCGCGGCCTGGCGCCGGGGTTTCTACGCCCTGCGGCAGGGCGAGGACTGAGGCAAGCGCGGCGCTTCGTGGCATAATAGCCCGCTGTTTTACCCCTGCCCCTCGCGGGGCGGCGCAAACCAGGGAACCAAATCGATGGATTTCTTCATCTCTAACGCCTAGGCGCAGGCCGCGGGCGCCGGGCAGCCCAGCATGCTCGCCAGCCTGCTGCCGCTCGTCTTCATTTTCGTCATTTTCTATTTCCTGCTGATCCGGCCGCAGACCAAGCGCGCCAAGGAGCATCGCAAGATGGTCTCCGAGCTCAAGGCCGGGGACGAGGTGGTCACCGGCGGCGGCATCCTCGGCCGCGTCCAGGAGGTCGGCGAGCAGTTCCTCAAGATCGAGGTCGCCGACGGCGTGGTGCTCAGCGTGCAGCGCCAGACGGTGGTCGCCGTCCTGCCCAAGGGCACCTTCAAGTCCGTCTGATCAGCTCGCAGCCAGGATAATCCCGTGGTCCTCAACCGTTTTCCGCTCTGGAAGAACCTGCTCGTCATCGCGGTGATCGTGATCGGGCTGATATTTGCCCTGCCGAACATCTTCGGCGACGAGCCCGCGGTGCAGGTCTCTGCGGACACCGGGCAGCCGCTGGAAGAGACCGCGCTGCAGCGGGTCACCGGCATCCTGGACCTGCGCGGCATCAGCCACAGCGTGGCGTACCTGGAGGAGGGCCGGGTCATGGTCCGTTTCCCGGACGTGGAGGAGCAACTGCGCTCGTTGGACCTGTTGCGCGAGCAGCTCGGCGAGACTTTTGTCGTGGCGCTGACGCTGGCGCCGCGAACCCCGGCTTTCCTGCGCAAGCTCGGGCTGGAGCCGATGAGCCTCGGCCTCGACCTGCGCGGCGGCGTGCATTTCCTGTACGAAGTGGACATGGATGCGGCCGTGACGCAGACGCTGGAGCGTTACGAAACCGACTTCCGCACCCTGCTGCGCGAAGCCGGTATCCGTTACAAGGCGGTGCAGCGTGACGGCGAAAGTGTGCGCGTCACGCTGGACGCCGAATCCGACCGGGACGCCGCTGCCGCTGTCATTTTCGAGGCCGACCGGAGCTCGATGTCACCCGGCGCGCCGTCGGCGACGACTTCGAGCTGGTCTACCGCATGACCGAGGAGCAGGTCCAGCAGCGCCAGGACTTCGCCATCGAGCAGAACACCGTAACCCTGCGCAACCGCGTCAACGAGCTCGGTGTGGCCGAGCCGGTGGTGCAGCGACAGGGTGCGGACCGCATCGTCGTCCAGCTGCCCGGCGTGCAGGACCCGGCCCAGGCCGAGCGCGTGCTCGGCGCGACGGCGACCCTGGAGTTCCGCCTGGTGGACGAGGGCAACAACGCCTTCGAGGCGGCCGAGCGCGGCCGTGCGCCGATCGGCTCCTAGCTCTACCGTGACCGCGTCGGGCAGCCGGTGCTGCTGAAGCGTGAAGTCATCGCCACCGGTGACCAGCTCACTGGCGCCTCCGCGGGCTTCTCCGAGGGACAGCCGGCGGTGTTCGTCAACCTGGACGCGCGCGGGCGCGCGCAGCATGGGCGAGACCACGCGAGCGAACCTGAACAAGCGCATGGCGGTGGTGTTCATCGAGCAGAAGCGCGACCTCGTGGAGCGCGACGGCGAGATGCAGGAAGTGACGCGGACCGAGGAGCGGTCATCAGCGTGGCGACCATCCGTGGCGTGTTTTCAAACCGCTTCCAGATCACCGGGCTGGATCCTCTCGAGGCTCGCGACCTGGCCCTGCTGCTGCGCGCCGGCTCACTCGCCGCGCCGATCTACAAGGTCGAGGAACGCACCATCGGGCCGAGCCTGGGCCAGGACAACATCGAGCGCGGCCTCGAGGCCGTGGTTCTCGGCTTCCTCGCCGTGGTGGTGTTCATGGCGCTGTACTACCGCGTCTTCGGCCTGGTCGCCAACCTGGCGCTGCTGGCGAACCTGGTGCTCGTGGTCGCCCTGCTTTCCATGCTGCAGGCCGCACTCACGCTGCCGGGCATCGCCGGCATCGTGCTCACCGTCGGCATGGCGGTGGACGCCAACGTGCTCATCTTCGAGCGAATACGCGAGGAGCTGCGCAACGGCAACTCGCCGCAGGCGGCCATTCACGCCGGCTATGAAAAAGCGTTCTCGTCGATCGCGGACGCGAATATCACCACGCTGATCGCCGCCGTGGTGCTGTTCACTTTCGGCACCGGCCCGATCCGGGGCTTCGCCGTGACCCTGTCGCTGGGCATCATCACGTCGATGTTCACGGCCATCGTCGGTACGCGCGCCGTGGTCAATGCGCTGTACGGCGGACGCCGTATCCAGTCGCTGCCGATCTGAGGAGACACTCAAGATGGATTTCTTCAAGATCGAATCGCACATCGACTTTCTCAAGGTCCGCAAGGCTGCCTACGCGATGTCGGCATTGCTGATCGTCGTCTCGCTGGTGTCGCTAGCCACGCGCGGGCTGAACTTCGGTATCGAGTTTCGCGGCGGCGTGGTCATCGAGGTGGGTTTCCCGGACTCGGTCGACCTCGAGCCGATCCGCTCGGCGCTCGAGCAGGCCGGTGTCGAGCGCAGCATCGTGCAGCACTTCGGCAGCTCGCGCGAGGTCTCGATCCAGCTGCTGGCGAGCGAGAACGACAACCTGGCGACCACGCGGGATTTCATCATGGAGATCCTGCGCAGCGTCGATGCCGGCGCCGAGCTGCGCCGCGGTCGAGTTCGTCGGCGCCCAGGTGGGTCGCGAGCTGGCGGAGCAGGGCGGGCTCGCGACGCTGTTCGCGCTGCTGATGATCCTTGCCTACGTATCATTCCGCTTCCAGTGGAAGTTCGCGCTCGGCGCGGTGGCGGCCCTGGTGCACGACGTCATCATCACCCTCGGCTTCTTCTCGGTCATCCAGATCAGCTTCGACCTGGCGGTGCTGGCCGCATTGCTGGCGGTGATCGGCTACTCGCTGAACGACACCATCGTCATCTTCGACCGCATCCGCGAGAACATGCTGACGATGCGTCGCAAGACCACCGAGGAGGTGGTCAATACTTCGCTCAACCAGACCCTGTCACGCACCATCATGACCGGCGTGACCACCCTGCTGGTGCTGGTCGCGCTGTACGCCCTCGGCGGCGAGGCGGTCTCCGGCTTCGCCATCGCATTGATCGTCGGCGTGCTGATCGGGACCTACTCGTCCATCTACATCGCCAGCGAGACGGCGATGGCCCTGAAGGTGACGCCGATGGACCTGATCCCGCCGCAGCCGGACAAGGACGAAGAATCCGGCGTGATGCCCTAGGCTCGGAGCGCAGCGCCCGGGCAGCGCCCGGGCTGCACCGGATCTCTGACTCGAGCTTCAACGAGGGGCTTCCTCATGCATGGCGCCACGCTGCTGCTGTTCATCGTGCTGGTAGGACTGGCCAGCCAGTGGCTGGCCTGGCGCCTGAAGCTGCCCAGTATCGTCATCCTCATCGCCGCCGGGTTCGTGCTGGGTCCGGTCACGGGAGTGATCCAGCTCGGCATGGCGCCCGGGGAATTCACCGAGCTGATCGGGCTTGGCGTCGCCATCATCCTCTTCGAAGGCGCGATGGAGCTGAAGCTCGGCGAGCTCAAGCGCGTCGGCCATGGCATCGGCCGGCTCACGGTGGTCGGGCCGCCGCTGGCCTGGCTGCTGGGCAGCGCTGCCGCGCATTACATCGCCGGGCTGAGCTGGCCGGTCGCCTGGGTGCTCGGCGCCATCCTCGTCGTCACCGGCCCGACCGTGATCGGGCCGTTGATCCGCCAGGCCCGCCTCAACAAGGAATCAGCCTCCCTGCTGAAGTGGGAAGGCATCGCCAACGACCCGGTCGGCGTCCTGCTGGCGGTGCTGACTTTCCAATACTTCACCATCGCTGGCGGCGAGCTGAGTGAGACCTTCTTCAGTCTCGGCACGGCGCTTGCCGCCGCCGCCCTGACGGGCGGCCTCGGCGGCTGGCTGGTGGGGTGGTTCTTCCGGCGCGGCTGGGTGTCCGAACACCTGAAGCCGCCCCTGCTCATGGTGCTGGTGCTGGTGGCCTACTGGCTCACCAACCTGGTGCAGCACGAGGCCGGCCTGCTCAGCGTGACCATCATGGGCGTGGTCATCGGCAACATGCAGCTCATGGAGCGCGAGGCGCTGCGGCACTTCAAGGAAAACCTCAGCATCATCCTGATCTCGGTGCTGTTCATCGTGATTCCCGCGCAGCTGGAGCTCGGACAGCTGGCGCTGCTCGACTGGCGCCTGGTGCTGTTCGTCGCCGCCATCCTGTTCCTGGTCCGGCCGCTGACCATCGCCCTGGCCACCGTCGGCGCTCCCATGCGCAAGGAAGACAAGATCCTGCTGGGCTGGATCGCGCCTCGCGGCATCGTGGCGGCGGCGGCGGCCAGTATCTTCGGTCCCGCCATGGTCGACGGCGGCCATCCGGACGCCGAGCTGCTGCTGCCGATCGTGTTCCTCGTGATCGTGGTCACGGCGCTGGCGCACGGCCTGTCCATCGGCTTCGTCACGCGCCGGCTGAAGCTGTCTGCGCGCCGCGCCAACGGGATGCTCATCGTCGGCGCGACGCCCTGGACGCATGCCCTGGCCGTGGCGCTGAAGAAACTGGACATCAACGTGCTGGTGACGGACGGCACCTACAGCCACCTCAAGCCCTTGCGCATGGACGACATCGAAACCTATTACGGGGAGATCCTTTCCGAGCACGCCGAGCAGGAACTCGAGGTGCAGCATCTCAGCTACCTGTTGTGCGCCACGGAGAACGATTTCTACAACGCACTGGTGTGCAAGGCCCAGGGGAGTTCATTCGGCCGCCACCGCACCTTCCAGCTCGCCACGCACCAGGAATCGCGCAAGGAATCGAAGCGCATGACGCTGCAGCAGCGCGGCCATGCCGCCTTCGACGACGGCGAGGACTACTGCACGCTGCAAGAGCGCCTCGACCAGGGCTGGACCATGCAGACCACGCGCCTGAGCGAGAACTACGGCCTCGACAAGATGCGCGAGCGACTTGGGGAGCAGGGCGAGGACTGGGTGCTCATCGGCGGCGTGAACACCGACGGACTGTTCCGCCTGTTCTCCGAGGAGCAGCCTTTCAAGCCGGAGAGCGGCTGGAAGATGCTCTATTTCGCGCCACCGGAGCCGCCGGAGCCGCCGGAGCCGCCGGAGCCCGGAGCCGCCGGAACCGCCGGACCCTGCCGAGGCCAGCTGACGCGGCCGAGTCGTTGCACCAGGCCGCGGCCGCGCCATTGCATGGTCCTTCTCGCTTGGAATTCATATGCCGCTCGAAGGACCATGCAATGTCCCGGCCGCTACAGTGGCAACCCCCGCGGCGTCAGGGGCGCAAGGCGGCGGGGGGGCTCGCGATGTCGGCGGGCAGGCCCTTGCCGGAAGACTGTCCCGTCTCCGGCTGTAACCTGGTGCGTGTGCGCCCGGCCGCTGGCTAACAACCTTCACAGCGGCGGGGCCATGCCAGGGTGCTTCGAGCGGCATAGGAATTCCAAGCGAGAAGCACCCTGGCATGGGCCCGCCGCGGACAGGTCTTACAGGCAGAGGCAGTCGCCCAGCAGGTTAGCGCCGCAATCCCGGCGTCAGGTGCGGCTCGATGAGCTTCAGCAGCGCCTCGTGGATGCGCGGGTTGCCGGCCACGACGTTGCCGCTCTGCTGCCAGCCGTCGCGCCCGCCGAGGTCGGTGACGATCCCGCCGCACTCCTGGATCATCAGCGCGCCGGCGGCGATGTCCCAGATGTTCAGGCCGATCTCCCAGAACCCGTCCAGCCGGCCCGCGGCCACGTAGGCCAGGTCCAGGGCGGCGGCGCCGGGACGGCGCGCCCCCGCGGTCTGGCAGATGACGTCGCGCAGCATGCCCATGTAGGGGTCGATCGACTCGGGGTCGTCCTTGTAGGGAAAACCGGTGCCCACCAGGGACGTGGCGAGATGGCGCGTGTCGCTGACGCGCATCTTGCGGCCGTCCACCGTCGCGCCCGTGCCGCGGCTGCAGGTGAAGAGCTCCTGGCGCATGGGGTCGTAGATTACGCCGTGCTCCAGGCGCCCGCGGTGCATCACGGCGATGGACACGGCGAACACGGGAAAGCCGTGCAGGAAGTTGGTGGTGCCGTCCAGCGGGTCGATGATCCAGACGAACTCGGCGTCGCCGCTGGCGCCGCTTTCCTCGGCCAGGAACGCATGGTCCGGATAGCTGCGGCGCACGGTCTGGATGATGTCGTCTTCCGCCATGCGGTCGACTTCGCTGACGAAGTCGTTGCGGCCCTTGGTGTCGACCTTGATGGCGTCGAGCTGATTGATGTGCCGCACGATCAGGTCGCCGGCACGGCGCGCGGCGCGGACGCCGATGTTCAACAAGGGATGCATTGGATACTCTCCGCCAACAGCCCGGTAGAATACCAATTCGCCCCGCTCCCTGCAGGTCTTTCCAGCCCATGAGCATTCCCGTCCGCATTATCCTCGTCGGCACCACCCACCCCGGCAACATCGGCGCTGCGGCGCGGGCCATGCGCACCATGGGGCTGGACCGGCTCACCCTCGTGGCGCCGCGCGAATTCCCCAGCCCCGAGGCCACGGCGCGCGCAGCCGGCGCCGACTGCGTGCTCGAGCAGGCCCATGTCTGCGCGACCCTGGAGGAGGCGCTGGCCGGGTGCCGCTTCGTGATCGGCGCCAGCGCCCGCCTGCGCGCGGTGCCGTGGCCGGCAGTGACCCCGCGCGAGGCCGCGCCGCGCTTGCTGGCCGAGAGCGCGCACGGCGAGGCGGCGGTGATGTTCGGCCGCGAGAGCAGCGGCCTGAACAACGAGGAACTGGCGCGCTGTCACGCCTTGCTGCACATCCCGACCAATCCCGATTACAGTTCGCTCAACCTCGCCATGGCGGTGCAGGTGGTGGCATACGAGCTGCGCCTCGCCGCGCTGGGCGAAGCGGCAGCGGAACAGGAGCGCATCGATCCACTGGCGCCGGCCGAAGAGCTGGAGCGCTTTTACGAGCATCTCGAGCGCACGCTGGTGGACGCCGGCTTCCTCAACCCGGCCAATCCGCGCCATCTCATGCTGCGTTTGCGCCGCCTGTTCAACCGCGCCATGCCGGAGGAGAAAGAGGTGCGCATCCTGCGCGGCATCCTCAGCGCGCTGGAGCCGCGCCGGGCGGCCGGGCCCGGCAGCGAAGCACAGGACGCGCTAAGGTATACGCCGCCCCCGGAGGGGCCGGACACGCCATGAACGACGACAGCAAGCCCATCTACCTCGACTACGCCGCCACCACCCCGGTCGATCCGCGCGTGGTGGAGCGCATGATCGAATGCCTCGGGCCGGAAGGGTGCTTCGCCAACCCGGCTTCCAGCTCCCATGCGCCCGGGCGCGAGGCGAGGAATCGCGTGGAAGCCGCGCGGCGCCACGTCGCGGCCATGCTCGGCGCGGTTCCGCCGGAGATCATCTGGACTTCGGGCGCCACCGAGTCCAACAACCTGGCCATCAAGGGCGCAGCGCGATTCCACGCGGATCGCGGCCGCCACATCATCACCAGCCGCACCGAGCACAAGGCCGTGCTGGACACCTGCCGGCAGCTGGAGAAAGAGGGCTGGCAGGTCAGTTATGTCACGCCCGGGCCGGGCGGGGTCGTCGGTGCCGCAGAGATCGAGGCGGTCCTGCGGCCGGATACGGTGCTGGTCTCGGTGATGTACGTGAACAACGAGATCGGCACGATCAACGATGTCGCTGCCATCGGCAGGCTGTGCCGCGAGCGCGGCGTGCTGTTCCATGTCGATGCGGCCCAGGCCGCCGGCAAGCTGCCGCTGCAGGCGGACGCCATCTGCGCCGACCTGCTGTCGCTGTCCGGCCACAAGGTCTACGGACCCAAGGGCATCGGCGCGTTGTACCTGCGCGGCAGCCCCAAGAGCCGGCTGGAACCGCTGATCCACGGCGGTGGCCACGAGTGGGGCATGCGCTCGGGCACGCTGGCCACGCACCAGATCGTGGGCATGGGCGAGGCGTTCCGCATTGCTGCCGAGGAGCACGCCGCGGAGGCCGCGCGGCTGGCGGAGCTGCGGCGACGGCTGTGGGACGGGATCGTGAGTCTCGGCGGCGTGCATCTCAACGGCGACCCCGAACGCCGCGTGGCGGGAATACTGAATGTGTGTTTCGAGGGCGTGGAGGGCGAAAGCCTGCTGTTCGCCCTGCGTGGACTCGCGGTGTCGAGCGGCTCGGCCTGCACGTCGGCGAGCCGCGAGGCCTCCTATGTCCTGCGCGCCCTGGGCCGGGACGACCAGCTCGCCCAGAGCTCGTTGCGTTTCAGCGTCGGGCGCTTCACCACGGCGGATGAAGTGGATCGGGCTGCGGCAATCGTGCGAACCCAGGTGCAGAGGCTGCGGGCACTGGGTCCCGACGGCAGCGAGGCGCAGGAGGCCGCGGTATGAACACTGACCAGCTCGACTACTCGCCGGAAGTGCGCCGGCGCTTCGAGGGCGCGCCGCGCCACGGGCGAATCTTCGCGGCGCCCTCTGAACGCCGCCGCGGTGCCGCGGGGAACATCAGCCACGGTGTGCGGGTCGAATTCGAGGCGCGCGTGCGCCACGGCAAGGTGATCGAGTGCCGTTTCCGCGCCTACGGCTGTCCCCACATCATCGCTGCGGCGTCATGGGTGGCGGAGCATGCCGAGGGGCGGCGCACGGCGGAGCTCGGATGGGTCGATCCGCACGCCCTGGCGCGGGTGCTCGACGCCCCGGCCTACAAGCTGGGTAGCCTGCTGGTGGTCGAGGATGCGTACCGCGCCTGCATGACGGGCGCGACCGAGGCATAATTCCGGCTCCTGTGCCGCATCGGCACGGGGCCTTGAGAACGCACGAGGAGGACAGAGCAGAGATGGCAATCACGCTGACCGAATCCGCCGCCAACCGCGTCAAGGACTACCTGGCGCGCCGCGGCAGCGGCGTGGGCATCCGCCTGGGCGTGAAGCGCACCGGATGCTCAGGATGGGCCTATGTGGTTGACTATGCTGACGATAGTCACGAGGACGACGTGGTCTTCGAGGACCACGAGGTGCAGGTGTTCGTGGCCCCCGAGCACCTCCGGCTGATCGACGGCACCGAAGTCGATTTCGTCAAGCAGGGCCTCAACGAGGCTTTCCGCTTCCGTAACCCGAACGTCAAGGGCGAATGCGGCTGCGGCGAGAGTTTCAACGTCTGATTGTGCGCCCGGGGCCCGGGGCTTAAGATATTCCGTTACGCCCGCAGCTGACGCGGGTGCGAGCTTGTGGCCGCAGGACACGGTTTTGCAAGCATTTTTGGCCGGAATACAGACTTCAAGCAAGGGAACCCCATGGCGATCGAACGCACTCTCTCCATCATCAAGCCCGACGGCGTGCAGAAGAACCTCATCGGCGAGGTGTATCGCCGCTTCGAGGCCGGCGGCCTCAAGATCGTAGCCGCGCGCATGACGCATCTCTCGCCCGCCGACGCCGGCGCCTTTTACGCCGTGCATCGTGAGCGCCCGTTCTACAACGACCTGGTCAGCTACATGACTTCCGGTCCGGTGATGGTCAGCGTGCTCGAGGGTGAGAACGCCATCGTCACGCACCGCGACATCATGGGCGCCACCGACCCCAAGAAGGCCGACCCCGGTACGATCCGCGCCGACTTCGCCGACAGCATCGAGGAGAACGTGGTGCACGGCTCCGACGGCCCGGACACCGCGCGGCAGGAAATCGCCTTCTTCTTTGCCGGCACCGACATCTGCCCGCGGACACGCTGAGTCGGGCACCGGAGACTGCATGAGCGACGCGCGCGTCAACCTGCTTGGCCTGTCCCGCGAGGGGCTGGAAGAGTTTTTCGTCGGCCTCGGCGAAAAACCTTTCCGCGCGCGCCAGTTGATGGGCTGGATGTACCGTTTCGGAGTCGACGACTTCACCGCGATGACCGACATCTCGAAGGCGCTGCGCGACAAGCTGGCGCAGGTGGCGGAGATCCGGCCGCCGGCGATCCGCTCCCTGCACCATGCCGCGGACGACACGCGCAAGTGGATGCTGTCCATGGACGGCGGCCAGGCGATCGAGACCGTGTTCATCCCGGAGACCGCGCGCGGCACGCTGTGTATTTCCAGCCAGGTCGGCTGCGCCATGGATTGCGCGTTCTGCGCCACCGGCAAGCAGGGCTTCAACCGCAACCTCGCGGCCGCCGACATCGTCGGCCAGGTGTGGCTGGCCAACCGCGAGCTGGGCTACCAGCCGGACGCCGACCGCATCGTGACCAACGTCGTGTTCATGGGCATGGGCGAGCCGCTGGCGAACTACCGCAACGTGGTGCCCGCGATCCGCGTGCTGCTGGACGATTACGGCTTTGCGCTGTCGCGGCGCCGCGTCACCGTCAGCACCTCGGGGCTGGTGCCGCAGATGGATCGGCTGGGCGAGGAATGCAACGTGGCGCTCGCCGTTTCACTGCATGCGGCGGACGACGCCCTGCGCGACGAACTCGTGCCGATCAACCGTCGCCATCCCATCGAGCAGCTGCTGGAGGCATGCTGGCGCTATGCCGAACGGCGGGCCGGCCGGCATATCACCTTCGAGTATGTGCTCCTCGACGGCGTGAACGACCGCGAGGAAGATATGCGGCGGCTGGCGAAGCTGCTCTCGCACCGGCCGGCCAAGATCAACCTGATCCCTTTCAACCCTTTCCCCGGCACGGAATTCCGCCGCTCGCCGGATGCAGTGGTAGAGCGCTGCCGCGACTTCCTGCTGCGCAACGGCATCCGCACCACCATCCGCCGCACGCGTGGCGACGACATCGACGCGGCCTGCGGCCAGCTGGCCGGCCAGGTCAACGACCGCATGCGCTACCGCCTCGGTGACAAACTGGTGAGCATCTCCGCGAGGGCATCCTGATGAACAAGCTCGGTGGGCTGATACTTCTCGCCAGCGCGCTGCTGGCGGCCGGGTGCGCGAGCACTGACACGGCCCCGAAGGTGTCCGACGAGGATGCGGCCCGTTTCAATGTGCAGCTGGGCGTGGGCTACCTGCAGCGGGGCAACCTGCAGGATGCGCGCGACAAGCTCGAGCGTGCCGTGGAGCAGGACCCGTCCTTTCCTTCCGCCCACGCGGCGCTCGGGTTCCTGTACGAGCGCGTAGGGGAAATGGACAAGGCCGCTGTGCATTTGCGCCGCGCGGCGCAGCTGTCGCCGAACGACGCGGCCCTGCAGAACAACTACGGCGGCTTCCTGTGTCGTCGCGGGGAGCGCGAGGCCGGAATCGAGTACTTCGAGCGCGCGGCCCGCGACGCCTTCTACCGCACGCCGGAGGTCGCGCTGACCAACGCCGGCGTTTGCGCCCGCGGTATTCCGAATGTCGAGGCCGCGGAGATGTATTTGCGGCGTGCGCTGGAGGTCAATCGCACCTACCCGGACGCGCTGCTGCAGATGGCTGACCTGATGCTCGAGTCGGGCGAGGCCTTTAGTGCGCGCGCCTTCATGCAGCGGTATGAAGCGGTGGCTACGGCGACGGCAGTCAGCCTGGACCTCGGCCGCCGGATCGAGCTGGCGGCAGGGGACACACGCGCCGCCGCTGGGTACGAGCGCCGACTGCGGCAGGAATTCCCGGAAGCGCCTGAGACCCGGAGGCTGGACCGATGAACGAGCCTGTAGACAACCCGACGCAGCCTGAGGTGGAGACCGCGCCGAGCCCCACCGCCGGCGAGCGCCTGCGGCGCGGCCGCGAGCAGTCCGGCTGGACCCTGGAGCGCCTGGCGGGCGAACTCTGCCTGCCGGTCGACCGCCTGCGCGCACTCGAGGCCGATGACTTCGCGGGTTTCGGCGGCGCCGTGTTCGTGCGCGGTTACCTGCGCCGTGCGGCGGCCGTGCTCGGCTTGTCTCCGGCAGAAGTCATTGCCAGCTATGAGTCGGTTTCCGGCACCGCGCGTCCCGCCGATATCGTGCCTGAGCTGCCGCCCGGCCGCCCCCCGCGGCGCGGCCTGCCCGAGTGGACCGGCACCGCGGCCGGCGCTGCCGCCGTGGTCTGCGCGATCGCCGTGACCTGGTGGTTCATGAAGCCGGCGACCACGCCCGAACCGCTTGCAGAGGCGCCACCGCCTGCAACGGCACCGGCCACCCTGGACTTGCCCGAGGCTGTTGCAGAGTCCGCGGCTGAAACCATCCCTGAGCTCGGGCCCGCGCCGCAGCCTGACGTGGCCGCAGTGGAGGAGAGCGTGGCCGCAGAGACGTCGGGCCCCGCCGCATCGACGCCGGCGCAAGAGGTCGCTGCCGCGCCCGCCGCGCAAAACGCGCTGCAGGCACCTGTCGCCGATACCCCAGCCGAGGAAGGCGCTGCTGCGCTCCAGTTGCCGGTCACCGTGGAGTTGCGCTTCGAGTTCGACGAGGACTGCTGGGTCGAGATCACCGACGCCCGCGGCACCCGGCTGGCGTATCGGCTGTATCGCGCCGGCGACGTTTCCCGCCTGCGCGGCGTGGCGCCGATAGACGTGTTGCTGGGCAACGCGGAGGGCGTGCGCCTGACCGTGGACGACACGCCGGTGGCGGTGCGGCCTGCGTCGCGTCGCGACGGGACTGCACGCCTCACGGTTGGCGGCGGCACGGGCTGACCCGGAGGCATCGTGGCGAAGGCGATCCAGCCCATCCGGGGCATGAACGATATCCTGCCCGAGGCCACGTCGACGTGGCAGTGGGTGGAAGCCTGCGCCCGCGAGATCTTCCAGGCCTACGGCTACCAGGAGCTGCGCGTGCCCATCGTGGAGCGCACCGAGCTGTTCAGCCGCTCCATCGGCGAGGTCACCGACATCGTCGAGAAGGAGATGTACACCTTCACGGACCGTAACGGCGACAGCCTCAGCCTGCGGCCCGAGGCGACCGCGAGTTGCGTCCGCGCCGCCATCAGCAACGGCATGGTGCACAACCAGCAGCAGCGGCTGTGGTACGCCGGACCGATGTTCCGCTACGAGCGGCCGCAGAAAGGCCGCTACCGCCAGTTTCACCAGCTCGGCGCCGAGGCGCTGGGTTTTCCCGGTCCCGACATCGACGCCGAGCTCATTCTCATGTCGGCGCGGCTGTGGCGTGCGCTCGGCCTGGACGGCCTGCAGCTGGAGCTCAACTCGCTCGGGACCAGCGCGTCGCGACAGGCCTACCGGGCGCTCCTGGTGGAATACTTCGGCGACCATCGCGCGGCGCTGGATGAGGACAGCGTGCGCCGCCTGGGCCAGAACCCGCTGCGCATACTCGACAGCAAGAATCCCGGACATGCAGGCGGTGATCGCCGCGGCGCCGGTGCTGACGGAACACCTGGACGCGGAGTCCGCAGAGCATTTCGACCAGCTCAAGGCCATGCTCGATGCTGCGGGCGTGGCGTACCGCGTGAACCCGCGCCTGGTGCGCGGGCTGGACTACTACAGCCGCACCGTGTTCGAGTGGCTGACCGACCGGCTGGGCGCCCAGGCGGCGGTCTGCAGCGGCGGGCGCTACGACGCGCTGGTCGAGCAGCTGGGCGGCACGGGCGACCCCGGCCATCGGCTGGGCGCTGGGCATGGAACGGCTGGTGGAACTCGTGGCGGGGGATGCGCCGCAGCCGGCTGCGCCGCATGCCTACCTCGTGCCGCTTGGCGAGCAGGCGCAGGCGGCCGGGCTTGCCCTGGCGGAGAAACTGCGCGACGAGATCACGGGATTGCGCCTGCACGTGCATTGCGGCGGCGGATCACTCAAGTCGGCGATGAAGAAGGCGGACCGCAGCGGCGCAGCGGCGGCGCTGATCCTGGGCGCGGAGGAGCTGGCTTCGGGCCACACTGTTTTGAAGCTTTTGCGCAGCACGGATGCGCAACAGGTAGTGGATCGTGAGACGCTGGGCAGGCATCTCGCAAAGAGCGTCGCGGCAGACCGCGGCTGACGATATTGACCGCCGGGCAGGGGTCCGGCGACGGAGAGCAAAGTGGACGATTATTTGACTGAACGCGAACAGGTCGACCGCATCCGCCAGTGGTGGAAGGAGAACGGCGCCTGGATCATCGTTGGCGTGGGCGGGGGCATCCTGGCCCTCGCCGGCTGGAACTGGTGGCAGGGCTACCAGCTGCAACGCGCGGAGCAGGCTTCCGCCATCTATGCAGTAGTCTCTGAAGCGGCGATGGAAGAGCGCATCGACGAGATTCGCCTTGGCGTGGAGCGCCTCGAATCTGCCCATGGCGGGTCACCGTATCTGCAGCATGGCCGTCTCGCCCTTGCTGGTGCGCTGGCGCGTGCCGGGGAATTCAACCCGGCGGCTGACCAGTTGCAGCAGGTGATGGACGGGGCGGAGGATCCGCAGCTCAGGCTGATCGCACGCCTGCGGCTGGCGCGTGTCCTGCTCGCCGCGGGCGAGCTGCAGCGCGCCCTCGAGCTTGCGCGCGGCGGCGAGTCCGGCGTGTTCGCGGCATCGTTGCACGAGGTCGAGGGCGACATCCTCGCAGCGCAGGGCGATACGGATGGCGCGCGCGTGGCCTACGAGGCCGCGCTGGAGAGCGGCGTGGAGTACGCCGGTGTCGTCGACGAGGCGCAAGTGCGGTTGAAGATCGAGGCGCTCGGCAACGCCGCCGCCGCCGGGAGCGACGCTTCGTGAGGATGCGCCCCGCCATCTGGCTGGGTTGCTTTGCGCTGCTGTGCCTCGGCGGTTGCGGCATTTTCGGCAGCAAGGATTCGCCCGTGGAGCCGCCGGCCGAGCTGACCGATTTCGAGGCCAGTCTCTCGGTGCAGAAGGCCTGGGAATTCAAGGCCGGGCCGGGCTCGGAGAAGCTTGGGCTGGCGCTGCGTCCCGCCGTGGAAGGCGGGCGCGTGTTCGTTGCCGGGCGTGACGGCGACGTTCATGCGCTCGACGTCGAAAGCGGCGATCGCCGCTGGACTACGGAAACGGAGCTGGCGCTGTCCGCCGGACCCGGCGTCGGCAACGGGCTGGTGGTGGTGGGCTCCAGCGACGGCATGGTGGCGGCGCTGGACGCTGCCGACGGCAGCCTGCGCTGGCGCAGGCAGCTATCGGGTGAAGTGCTGGCGACGCCCGCAGTGAGCCCGACGGCAGTGCTCGTGCGCACGGTGGACGGCCGCCTGCATGCGCTGGATCCCCAGAGCGGCAGCGAGCTGTGGCGGGCCGAGCAGCGCCCGCCGCGCCTGTCCCTGCGCGGCACCGCGGCGCCGGTCATCTCCGGCAGCCTGGTCCTGGCCGCCTTCGACAACGGCAAGGTGGCGGCCTTTGCGCTGCGCGACGGCGAACCGCGCTGGGAGCAGACGCTGTCCGTGGGCCGCGGCCGCACGGAAATCGAGCGCCTCATGGACCTGGACGCGACGCCCCAGGTCCTCGGCAATGATGTTTACGTGGTGGGTTACCGGGGCCGCATCGTGAACATGGCGCTGGAAAGCGGCCAGGTGCTGTGGGTCAACGACATGTCCAGCTACGGCGGGCTCGGTGTCGACTGGACCACGGTCTACGTGACCGAATCCGAGGATGCCGTCATCGCCCTGAACCGCTCCAGCGGCGGCGAGTTGTGGCGCCAGGATGCGCTGCGCCTGCGGCGCCTGACGGCGCCCACGCCCGTGAGCCGCAGCGTCGTGGTAGGGGATTTCGAGGGCTGGCTGCACTGGCTGGACCCCATCACCGGCACCCTGCAGGCGCGCTACCGGGCCGGCAAGTCGGCCTACGTGGCGGCGCCGGTCAGCGCCGGTGAACTGGTGCTCGCGCAGGACGAGAACGACCGCGTCTACGCCTTGCGCACGGAGCCGCGAGGCTGAGGCCTCCGCTCCCATGCTTCCCGTCGTCGCGCTGGTGGGCAGGCCGAACGTCGGCAAGTCCACGCTGTTCAACTTCCTCACCCGCACGCGGGACGCGCTCGTCGCCGACCTGCCGGGCCTGACGCGCGATCGCCAGTACGGCTTCGGGCGCGTTGGCCCGGTGCCTTACATCGTGGTGGACACCGGTGGGCTGAGCGGCGCGAAAGACGACCTCGACGGGCTGATGGCGCGCCAGACCGTTGCACGCCCTCGACGAAGCCGACGCCGTGCTGTTCATGGTGGATGCGCGCGAAGGACTGACCGCGGCCGATGAGCAGGTGGCGACACTGCTGCGCCGGCGCGGCCGCGCCGTGCGCCTGGTCGTCAACAAGGCGGAAGGCCAGGATGCAGTGATGGTCGGCGCCGATTTCCACCGCCTCGGTCTCGGCGAGCCGGCGGTGATTTCCTCGGCGCATGGCGACAATGTGCGCGCCCTGATGGATGCCGTGCTGGAGCCCTTCCCGGTCGACGCGGAGACGGAGGAGCCGGCGGAGCAGGGGGTGCGCGTGGCCGTCATCGGCCGGCCCAACGTCGGCAAATCGACGCTCATCAACCGCATGATCGGCGAGGAGCGCCTGGTCGCCTACGACCTCCCCGGCACGACGCGCGACGCGGTGGAAGTGCCGTTCGTGCGTGACGGCCGACGCTACATGCTGGTCGACACCGCCGGCGTGCGGCGCCGTGCCCGCGTCTCCGAGGCGGTCGAGAAATTCAGCGTGATCAAGACGCTCGGGGCCATCGATGCGGCCTCCGTGGTGATCGCAGTGCTGGATGCGCGCGAGGGCGTGACCGACCAGGATGCGAGCCTGCTGGGCCTGGCGGCCGAGCGCGGCCGCGCCATGGTCATCGCCGTCAACAAGTGGGATGGCCTCGCCGCCCGACCAGCGGGATAAGCGTGCGCCGCCAGCTGGAGCTGAAGCTGCCGTTCGTGGACTACGCGCCCGTGCAGTACATTTCGGCGCTGCATGGCACCGGCGTGGGCGACCTGTTCGCGCTGGTCGACGCCAGCCACGAGGCGGCGCACCGCGACCTGCCGACGCCGGAGCTGACGCGCGTGCTGCAGGACGCGGTGAACGCCCACCAGCCGCCGATTTCGCGCGGCCGGCGCATCAAGCTGCGTTACGCCCACCAGGGCGGCCGCAACCCGCCGGTCATCGTGGTGCACGGCACGCAGGCGGAGTTGTTGCCGGACAGCTATCGGCGCTACCTTGCCAACATCTACCGCAAGATTTTCCGGCTGCAGGGCACGCCGGTACGCATCGAGCTGCGCTCGGGCGACAACCCGTACGCCGGCCGGCGCAACCCGCTGACGCCGCGGCAGCAGAGAAAGCGCGAGCGCCTCATGCGACACGTGAAGAAGCGTCGCTGAGCGCGCCGAGGAGCTCGCCATGGAACCAGGGAACAAGATCATCAAGCCGCCTGCATTCACGCCGACAGAGGCACGCGCAGCTTCCGGCGCGCGTCGCTTCGTGCGCCTGGAAGAACCGTTCCGCATGCACCGCGGCGGCAGTGTTGCCGCGCGTGGACATCGCCTACGAGACCTGGGGTGAGCTCAACGCGGACGGTTCCAATGCGGTGCTGCTGTTCACCGGCCTGTCGCCGTCGGCCCATGCCGCCTCATCACCGGAGGACACCGCGGCCGGTTGGTGGGAGGACATGGTCGGACTGGGGCGCCCGATCGACACGCGCAACTATTTCGTCATTTGCGTGAATTCCCTCGGCAGCTGTTTTGGCAGCACCGGTCCGGCCTCCATCGATCCGCGCACGGGCGCGCCGTATCGGCTCAGCTTCCCGGTGCTGACCATCGAGGACGTCGCGGTGGCGGGCCGGGAGGTGGTGCGGCATCTCGGCATCCGGCAACTGCATACGGTGGTCGGGCCGTCTATCGGCGGCATGTCCGCGCTGGCTTTCTGCGTGCTTTACCCGGAGATGACCCGCGGCCTGGTGGCCATCTCCTCTGCCGCCCGGGCCACGGCGTTTGCCATCGCGCTGCGCTCGCTGCAACGGGAAATGATCCGCTCGGACCCCGACTGGATGGGCGGGAACTACCCGCCCGACAAGCCGCCGCTGCGTGGCATGCGACTCGCCCGCAAGCTCGGCATGATCACCTACCGGTCGGCTGAGGAGTGGGACCAGCGCTTCGGTCGCGAACGTGCCGGTGGCGAGCATGATGCGGGCGACCAGTTCGGTGTGGACTTCGAGGTCGAGTCCTACCTCGAGCACCATGCCAACAAGTTCATCGGCCAGTTCGACCCCAACTGCTACCTCTACCTATCGCGCGCCATGGACCTGTTCGACGTGGCGGAGCACAGCGGTTGCGTCGCCACCGAGCTGGCCAAGCCGGGTATCGAGCGCGCGCTGGTGGTCGGCGTCGAGACCGACTTCCTGTTCCCGCTGCACGAGCAGGAACAGCTGGCCGAGTGCCTTGAGCGCGAGGGACGCGAAGTGGAGTTCGTGGCGCTGCCGTCCATCCAGGGACACGACTCCTTCCTGGTCGACATGGACGGCTTCCGGCCGGTGATCGCGCGCTACTTCGATCGCGCCTAGGGTTTTTCCGGCGCGTCTTCTGCGTGGCTGGCGGTGACGTCGGCCTCTATGCGGCCGCGCGCCAGGCGGACTTCGAGCCGGTCCCCGGCCGCCAGCTGGCCGGCGTCGCGCAGGACGGCGCCGTCGCGCGGATCGGTGACGATGGCGTAGCCGCGCTCCAGGGTGGCGAGCGGGCTCACGGTGTGCAGCGCGTGCCCCGCGGCATCGACCCGCGCCTGCAGGGTTTGCAGCCGGTAATGCGTGGTGGTGCGCAGTCGCCGCCCCAGGTCTTCCACGCGCTCCCGGGCTGCCTGCACGCGGCGGGCCGGTGATTGCGCGACCAGGACTGCGCCGGCGTGTGCCAGCCGGCGTTGCCGGCTAATAAGGGTGTTGTCCACGGCGCGCCTGAGTCGGCCCTCCAGCTCGTCCAGGCGCTGGCCATGCTGTCGCAGGCGATGGCCCGGATGGGTCGCGCCCAGGCGGCGGCGTTGCCAGTCCAGTTTCTGCGCCAGCGCGCCGAGCTGCCGGGCCATGGCGTTGCGCAGCCGCCCGGCGTCCTTGTTCAGCCGGCGCAGCCATTCCAGCGCGTCGGGCACCACCAGCTCGGCGGCTCCGGACGGCGTAGGCGCGCGCAGGTCGGCGGCAAAGTCCGCGATGGTGAAGTCGACCTCGTGGCCGACACCCGAAACCACGGGGATGTCGCTGGCGCGGATGGCGCGCGCCACGACTTCCTCGTTGAAGCTCCAGAGGTCCTCCAGCGAGCCGCCGCCGCGGGCCAGGATCAGCACGTCGCATTCGGCGCGGCGCGACGCCGTCTCCAGCGCGGCTGCGATCTTCGCCGCGGCGCCTTCGCCCTGGACCGGGGTGGGATAAATGATCACCGGGACCGCGGGGAAGCGGCGCTTCAGGATGTGCAGGATGTCTCGCACCGCGGCGCCGCTCGGGGACGTCACCACGCCGATGCGACGCGGCAGGGCCGGCAGCGGGCGCTTTGCCTCTGCCGCGAACAGGCCCTCGTCACGCAGCTTCGCCTTGAGGGCCTCGAAGCGGCGGCGCAGCGCGCCTTCCCCTGCCTCCTCGGCATACTCCGTCACCAGCTGGTACTCCCCGCGCGGCTCGTAGACGCTGAGGCGCGCGCGCAGCAACAGCTGCATGCCGTTGCGCGGGCTGACCGCCAGCTTCAGCGCGGTGGAACGCCACATCACGCAGCGCACCTGGGCGGCCTCGTCCTTGAGGGAGAAGTACAGGTGTCCCGAGGCCGGGCGGGCCAGGTTGGAGACCTCGCCCTCGATCCACAGGGCCGGCAGGCCGGTCTCCAGCATGAGCCGCACCTCGCGGTTGAGGCGCGACACGGTCCACACGTCCCGTTCCGGCAGTTCGAACTCGTCGCTGGCCATGGGCGCATGATACCGCGAGATTTACCCATGTCGGCACGGCGCGTAGAATGTCCTGTTTACATTCTCAACTGCTTCGAGGGACCCCCGATGCGCCTTATCCAGGAAGCCCTCACCTTCGACGACGTCCTGCTGGAGCCCGCCTACTCCGACGTGCTGCCGCGTGACGTGAGCCTGGCCACCCGCCTGACTCGCGACATCGACCTGCAGCTGCCGATCATGTCCGCCGCCATGGATACCGTGACGGAGGCCCGGCTGGCGATCGCCCTGGCCCAGGAGGGCGGCATCGGCGTCATTCACAAGAACATGACTGCCGAGAGCCAGGCACGCGAAGTGCGCCGGGTGAAGAAATACGAGAGCGGCATCATCAACGATCCGATCACGGTCACCCCCGACAAGACCATTCGCGACGTGCTGGAGCTTACGCGCGCCAAGGGCATCTCCGGCGTCCCGGTGGTGGACGGCGGGCGCATTGCCGGCATCGTCACCAACCGCGACCTGCGTTTCGAGACGCGCCTGGACCTGCCGGTGTCCGAGGTCATGACCCCGCGTGAACGGCTGGTCACGGTGCGCGACGGCTCCGCCAAGAGCGAGGTCCTGCAGCTGCTGCACAAGCACCGCATCGAGAAGGTGCTGATCGTGGATGCGGACGACCGCCTCACGGGCATGATCACGGCCAAGGACTTCCAGAAAGCGACCGACTTCCCGCACGCCTGCAAGGACGAGCGCGGCGCATTGCGCGTGGCGGCCGCGGTGGGCGGCAGCCCCGATACCGACGAGCGCGTCGAGGCGCTGGTGGCCGCCGGCGTGGACGTCATCGTCGTGGACACGGCGCACGGACATTCGCGCGGCGTGCTCGACCGCGTGCGACGCGTGAAGGAGACGTTCCCGCACATCCAGGTGATCGGCGGCAATATCGTCACCGCCGAGGCCGCCAAGGCGCTGGTCGAGGCCGGCGCGGACGGCGTCAAGGTGGGCATCGGTCCCGGCAGCATCTGCACCACGCGCATCGTCGCCGGCGTCGGCGTGCCGCAGATCACTGCGGTCGCCAACGTGGCGGCAGCGCTGGAGGGCACCGGCGTGCCGGTGATCGCCGACGGCGGCATCCGCTACTCGGGCGACATGGCCAAGGCGATCGTGGCTGGCGCCCACAGCATCATGATGGGCAGCCTGTTCGCCGGTACCGAAGAGTCGCCGGGCGAGGTCGAGCTCTACCAGGGCCGCTCCTACAAGTCTTATCGGGGCATGGGTTCGCTCAGCGCCATGTCGCAACGCAACGGTTCCAAGGACCGCTATTTCCAGGACGCCACCGACTCGGTCGAGAAGCTGGTCCCGGAGGGCATCGAAGGGCGTGTGCCGTACAAGGGCAGCCTGATCCAGATCGTGCACCAGCTGGCCGGCGGCCTGCGCGCCGCGATGGGCTACACCGGCTGCCGCACCATCGAGGAAATGCGCAGCCGGCCGCGGTTCGTGCGCATCACCAATGCCGGCGTCCGCGAGAGTCATGTCCACGACGTGACCATCACCAAGGAATCGCCCAACTATCGCATCGACTGAACAGGCGGGCCCGATGACCACCGATATCCATGCGCAACGCATCCTTATCCTCGACTTCGGCTCGCAGTACACCCAGCTGATTGCACGCCGGGTGCGCGAGGCCGGCGTATACAGCGAGATTCGCGCCTGGGACTGCCCCGGAGAGGACATCCGCGACTTCGCGCCGTCCGGGATCATTCTCTCCGGCGGGCCGGAATCGGTGACCATCGATGAAGGCCCGCGCGCGGCGGAGACGGTGTTCGAGCTGGGCGTACCCGTGCTCGGGATCTGCTACGGCATGCAGACCATGGCCGCGCAGCTCGGCGGCGAGGTGGCGAGTTCCACCCATCGCGAATTCGGCTATGCCCGCGTCAGGGTCACCGGCGGTTCCAGCCTGCTGGATGACATCGAGGACCACGAGGACGCCGACGGCACGCCGCTGCTGGACGTCTGGATGAGCCACGGCGATCGCGTCGAGGCGTTGCCGCCAGGCTTCGTCGCCATGGCGGGCACGGACAGCGCGCCCCTGGCCGGCATGGCCGACGACGGGCGGCGTTTTTACGGCCTGCAGTTCCACCCGGAAGTGACGCATACGCGCCAGGGCGCGCGCATCCTGTCCCGTTTCGTGCACGACATCTGCGGCTGCGCCAGCGACTGGAACGCCGGCAACATCGTCGATGACGCGATCGCGCGCGTACGCGAGCAGGTGGGCGGCGACAAGGTGTTGCTCGGCCTGTCGGGCGGCGTCGACTCCTCGGTCGTGGCTGCGCTGCTGCACCGGGCCATCGGCGACCAGCTGGTGTGCGTGTTCGTCGACCACGGCCTGCTGCGCCTGGACGAGGGCGACCAGGTCATGGCGACCTTCGCCGGGCACATGGGCATCAAGGTCATCCGCGTCGACGCCGAGGAACGCTTCCTCGCCGCGCTGGACGGCGTCGCCGACCCGGAGGAAAAACGCAAGATCATCGGGCGCACTGTTCATCGAGGTGTTCGAGGAGCAGGCGCAGCAGCTCGAGGACATGAACTGGCTGGCCCAGGGCACCATCTATCCCGACGTCATCGAGTCGGCCGGCGCCAGCACCGGCAAGGCCCACGTCATCAAGTCGCACCACAACGTCGGCGGCCTGCCGGAGCACATGAACACTGAAGCTGGTCGAGCCGCTGCGCGAGTTGTTCAAGGACGAGGTGCGCAAGATCGGTCTCGAGCTGGGCCTGCCCTGGGACATGGTTTACCGCCATCCCTTCCCCGGGCCGGGCCTCGGTGTGCGCATCCTCGGCGAGGTGAAGAAGGAGTTTGCCGACCTGTTGCGCGCGGCCGACGACATCTTCATCGACGAGCTGCGCAACCACGACCTCTACGACAAGGTCAGCCAGGCGTTCGCGGTGTTCCTGCCGGTGCGCTCGGTGGGCGTGATGGGCGACGGCCGGCGCTACGACTACGTGGTCGCGCTGCGGGCCGTCGAGACCATCGACTTCATGACCGCGCGCTGGGCGCACCTGCCGTATGAATTCCTCGACCTGGTGGGCCGGCGCATCATCAACGAGATCTCCGGCATTTCGCGCGTCACCTACGACATCTCGGGCAAGCCGCCGGCCACGATCGAGTGGGAGTAGCCGACATGTCCAAGCCCGTCGTCGCCGACAACAAGCCGAAGAAGGTCACGCTCGAAAAGGGCAAGGAATACTACTGGTGCCGCTGCGGTCGCTCGGCCAACCAGCCCTTCTGCGACGGTTCGCACAAGGGGACGGACTTCACGCCGAAGAAATTCGTGGCCGAGGAAGACGGCGACGCCTACCTGTGCGTGTGCAAGCACACCGCCGACCAGCCATTCTGCGACGGCACGCACAAGAAGTTTTCCGCCGACGACGTCGGTGAGGAGGGGCCGGGTCCCGAAGCCCTGCATTCTGGCGCCGACGCGGCGCCGAGCGCCGAGCCGACGAAGGAAGAGCCCACGGTCGCTTTCATCCATGAACTCGCCCGCGACGGCCTGAAGTCGCACGGGGCGCACGGGCCCATGACGGCCATGGGCGTGCCGCGGCATGCGCTGCCGCACTGGGACGACCTGCAGATCCTCGTGGCGCAGCTGGCGGACAAGCCGCTGCAGGAGGACGTCGACGTCGGCACCGGGCTGGTCATCGGTCCGGAGGCGAAGAAGCCGCTGGAACTGAAGATTCCGCTCTTCGTGTCGGACATGAGCTTCGGCGCACTGTCCCAAGAGGCGAAAATTGCGCTGGCGAAAGGCGCGGAGCTCGCCGGCACCGGCATCTGCTCGGGCGAGGGCGGCATGCTGCCCGAAGAACAGCAGGCCAACTCGCGCTACTTCTACGAGCTCGCCAGCGCGATGTTCGGTTACGAAGAGTCATTGCTGCAAAAGGTCCAGGCGTTCCATTTCAAGGGCGGGCAGGGCGCGAAGACCGGGACTGGCGGGCATCTCCCGGGCAACAAGAACGTCGGCAAGATCGCCGAGGTGCGCGGCCTCACCGCGGGCGAGCCGGCCGTGTCGCCGCCCACCTTCAAGGACCTGTCCTCGAAAAAGGACTTCCGCAAGTTCGCCGCCAGGGTACGTGAAGTCACCGGGGGCATCCCGGTCGGCTTCAAGCTCAGCGCGAATCACATCGAGCGGGACATCCAGTTTGCGCTCGACGCCGGCGCCGACTACATCATCCTCGACGGTCGCGGCGGCGCCACCGGCTCGGCGCCGGAGATTTTTCGCGACCACATCAGCGTGCCGACCATTCCTGCGCTGGCGCGGGCGCGGAAGTACCTGGACAAGCAGAAGGCGGGCGGCAAGGTGACGCTGATCGTCACCGGTGGCTTGCGCATGCCCATGGATTTCGTCAAGGCGATGGCGCTAGGCGCGGACGGCATCGCGATCGCGAATTCGGCCATCCAGGCGATAGGCTGCGTCGCGGCGCGCATGTGCCACACCAACAACTGTCCCTCGGGCGTGGCGACGCAGAAGCCGGAGCTGCGCAAGCGCATCGACGTCGACCGCTCGGCGCGGCAGCTGTGCAACTTCCTCGAGGCCTCGGTCCAGCTGATGCAGGTGATGGCGCGTGCCTGTGGTCATGACCATCTGAGCCAGTTCAACCGGCACGACCTCACGACCTGGAAGCGTGACATGGCCCTGCTCGCGGGCGTGAGATTCGGTGGCGTGCTGCCTCCGCAATGAATCCTGACGGGTCTGCCCTGCCGCGTGACGAGCGCCACATGCGCCGCGCGCTGGAGCTTGCCGCCCGTGCCGAGGCCGAAGGCGAGGTGCCTGTGGGTGCGGTGCTGGTCGGTGCCGACGGCGAGGTGCTCGCCGAGGCCTGGAACCGGCCGATTTCCTCGCATGACCCTGCGGCGCACGCGGAGATCCTCGCCTTGCGGGCCGGCGGGGCCGCAGCGGGTAATTACCGTCTCCCCGGCAGCACGCTGTACGTCACGCTGGAGCCCTGCGCCATGTGTGCCGGCGCCATGGTCCATGCGCGCGTGGCGCGCCTCGTGTACGGCGCAGCCGATCCGAAGACCGGCGCGGCCGGCAGCGTGTTCGACATCGTGCGCGCCGACGCGCTGAACCACCAGGTCGAGGTGACCGGTGGCGTGCTCGCCGCTGAATGCGCCGCCGTGCTGCAGGCCTTCTTCCGCGCGCGCCGAGCCGGCACCGCCTGATCGCCGCGGACAGCGGAGTGGAGCCTAGGGTGTGTTGCTGGCCGTGAACGACGGCCGCGACTCCGCCGTGATCCAGCCCATCACCTCGTAATAGCGCCGGATGTTGTCCACATAACGCACCGGCTCCCAGCCGCGCGCGTAGCCGAAGCGCGCCTGCTTGTACCAGCGTTCCTGCGTGAGCAGCGGCAGGCTGTCGCGCACATGCGCCCAGCGATCGGGGTCGAGACCGCGGATCTCGGTGATGCGGCGCGCGTCTTCGAGATGGCCGAAGCCGACGTTGTAACCCGCCAGCGCCATCCAGGTGCGGTCCGGCTCCGGGATGCGCTCGGGGATCTTGCCGACCACTCGCCGCAGGTAGCGGGCGCCGCCGCGGTATGCTTTGCTCCGGGTCGTTGCGGTCTTCGACATCCATGGCTTCTGCAGTCGACAACGTCAGCATCATCAGCCCGCGCACCCCGGTCGGCGACACGGCGTGCGGATTCCAGTGCGACTCCTGGTAGCTGAGCGCGGCCAGCAGGCGCCAGTCGAAACCATGCTCGGCTGCCGCTTCCTCGAACCAGGCGCGGTAGCGCGGCAGGCGCGATTCGACATGGCGCAGGAAGGTGCGTGTGCCGACGTAGTCGAAGCGGTCGGTGTGCTGGTAATAGCGGTCCATGATCTCGGCGATGCGCCCGTTCGCCGAGATCGTGGCGAAATACTCCTCCGCCCGCTCGAGCAGGCTCCGATCCTGGCCGGCGCGGAAAGCCCAGGCGATCGACTGTGCCTGGCTCAGGTCCATGGCGACGCGAATGTCAGGATGGAAGTAGCGGTTCACCAGCACGGTCGTCGAATCAGCCACGGTGTAGTCGATCTGCCCCTCCGCAACTTCGGCGAGCAGTTCCTGCGTCTCCGCGCTGGGATGCTCGAGCCAGGTGAGGTCCGGAAGCGAGCGGCGCAGCTGCTCCAGCGTGTCCACGTAGCTGCTGCCGGCAATCACCTCGAGGCGGGTGCCGACCAGCTGGTCCAGGCTGCGCGGTCGCCAGCTGCCGCGCCGGTACACCAGCTGCTGGGTGACTTTGCGGTAGGTCGGCCCGAACGCCACTTCCTCCTGCCGCGCCGGGGTCACGGTGAGGGCCGCGGCGGCCAGGTGGGCGCGGCCTGAGATCACGTCGGGCAGGACCTGGGCGAGGTTGTCGACGGTATATACCTCGAGCTCGACCCCGAGGAACTCGGCAAAACCCAGCGCCAGGTCGTATTCCGGGCCGACCGGGCCTTCCGAGCCGATGTAATAGGTGGTGGGCGCGTTGCGCGTCACCACGCGCAGCACGCCGTCCTTCTCCACCTGCTCGACCAGGGTCAGCGGCTGGCTGCAGGTCGCCAGCAGCAGTGCCAGCGCGAGGATGGCGAGCAGTCTCATGGTGCCGCCACGCCCGTCATAGCGGCCACACCCAGCAGCAGCATCGGTATGGAGACCGCCACCACCAGCACCTCGAGCGGCAGGCCGAGACGCCAGTAGTCGCCGAACCGGAATCCGCCCGGACCGAGTATGAGGGTGTTGTTCTGGTGACCGATGGGCGTCAGGAAGGCGCAGGACGCACCCACGGCCACCGCCATCAGGTAGGGGTCGGCACTGACCCCGAGCTGGGCAGCCGCGCCGATCGCCACGGGGCACATGATGGCGGCAGTGGCCGCGTTGTTCATCAGGTCGGACAGCGTCATGCTGACGACAAGTATGACAGCCAGCCCGAGCACTGCATGGCCCTGGGCTACGCCATCCAGCAAAACGCCAGCCAGGAGGCTGGCGGCGCCGGTGGTCTCCATGGCGCCGGCGACCGGTATCAGCGCGCCCAGCAGGATGATCACGGGCCAGTCGATGGCTTCGTAGATGGCGCGCAGCGGCAGGGTGCGCAGCGCCATGGTGGCCAGTACGCCGGCGGCGAACGAGATGGCCGCCGGCAGCAGGCCCAGGGCGGCGCCACCCACGGCGAACAGCATGACCCCCGCGGCAAGGACCGTCTTGCGCTTGTCCGGGATGCGCAGCGAACGTGTCGCCAGCGGCGCGCATCGCGTCTCGTTGGCGAATTCGCTGATGGCGTCTTCTGCGCCCTGCAGCAATAGCACGTCGCCCGCCTGAAGTTTCATGTTCCTAAGTCGCGCCACCGCACGACGGCCCCGGCGCGAGACGGCCAGCAGGTTGATCCCATGCCGGGTGCGCAAGTGAATTTCGCCCGCGGAGCGGTCGACCAGGGTCGACTCGGGCAGTACCGTGACCTCAACGAGCACGATCTCCTCGCTCGCGGGCGTATCGACTTTCTCGTCATTCCCTTTGCCTTCAGGCTTGCTCTTGTCCGTGGCGCCGGCGTCGGCGCCGGCCGCCACCGCTTCGGGCTTCTCTTGCGGCTTGTCTTCCTCCAGCTTGAGATCCAGTGCGGAGAGGGCGCCCGACAGGCCGTCCGGCTCGGCCTCGATCACGAGGATGTCGTGCGCGCGCACCACGCGGTGCCCCTGCGGCGCGTTCACCCGCACGTCGTTGCGCACCAGTCCGAGCACCTGGGCGTCGTGTTCCTCAAGCGCCTGCTCCACCTCGCGCAGGCGCATGCCGTCGGCCTTGCTCTCCTCGGTGACGCGCGCCTCGGTGATGTAGGCGCCGGTGTCGAACTCCTCGGCGCCGCTGCGCTCGCGCGCCGGAACCAGGAAGCGCCCGAGGAGCACGACGAACAGGACGCCGGTCGCGGCCACGGCCAGGCCCACCGGGGTGAAGTCGAACATCCCGAAGGTGTCCATGCCCGCCTCGGCGCGGAAGCCGGACACGATCAGGTTCGGCGGCGTGCCGATCATGGTGGTCATGCCGCCGAGGATGGAGCCGAAGGCCAGCGGCATGAGGACCTGGCCGGGCGGCAGTTGCTGCTTCGCCGCCACCTGCAGCGCGACCGGCATGAGGAGCGCCAGGGCGCCGACGTTGTTCATGAAGCCGGAAAGCACCGTGCCGATGCCGGTCAGGGCGGCGATGGTGAGCAGTGGCCCGGCATTTCCGGGCATGATCTTCCGCACCAAGAGGTCCACGGCCCCTGTGGCCTGCAGCGCGCGGCTCAGCACCAGCACGCAGGCCACGGTAATCACGGCCGGGTGGCCGAAACCCGCGAACGCGCCGGCCGAGGGCACGAGGCCAAGCGCGACGCTTGCCAGCAGTGCGCCCAGCGCCACCATATCGTGGCGCCACGGCCCCCACAGGAACATGGCAACCATGGCGACCAGGACGCCGAGTATCAGGCCTTGTTCAAGCTCCATCAGGCTCCGCGCGCTCGAGGCCCCCTGCGGGGCTGAACGCGTAGTCTGCCTCAGACCGGGCCGGCAGGCGAAACCGGCCTGCGATAGGCATACACTATGAGATCAATAAGATTAATTCATTAGACCAATGAGGCCCCGGACTCTAGACTGCTGCGCATCAACCGTCCACAGAAGGGGAACCTCATGTCGAACGAATCCAAGTGCCCGGTCATGCACGGCGGCAACACCGCCGCCGGCAAGTCCAATATGGAGTGGTGGCCCAACGCGCTGAACCTGGACATCCTCCATCAGCACGACACCAAGACCAACCCGCTGGGTGCGGACTTCGACTACCGCGAAGAGCTCAAGAAGCTCGACTTCGACGCGCTCAAGCGCGACCTGAAGGCCCTGATGACGGACAGCCAGGACTGGTGGCCGGCCGACTGGGGCCACTACGGCGGCCTGATGATCCGCATGGCCTGGCACGCCGCCGGTTCCTACCGCATGGCCGACGGCCGCGGCGGCGGCGGCACCGGCAACCAGCGCTTCGCCCCGCTGAACTCCTGGCCGGACAACGCCAACCTGGACAAGGCGCGGCGCCTGCTGTGGCCGATCAAGAAGAAGTACGGCAACAAGATCAGCTGGGCCGACCTGATGATCCTCGCCGGCAACGTGGCCTATGAGTCGATGGGCCTGAAGACCTTCGGCTTCGGCTTCGGTCGCCCGGACATCTGGCACCCGGAGAAGGACATCTACTGGGGCTCCGAGAAGGAATGGCTGGCGCCCAGCGACAACCCGAACAGCCGTTACTCCGGCGAGCGCGACCTGGAGAACCCGCTGGCCGCGGTGATGATGGGCCTCATCTACGTCAACCCCGAGGGCGTGGACGGCAAGCCCGATCCCGCTGAAGACCGCGCATGACGTGCGCGTGACCTTCGCCCGCATGGCCATGAACGACGAGGAGACCGTGGCGCTGACTGCCGGCGGGCACACCGTCGGCAAGAGCCACGGCAACGGCGACGCTGCCCTCCTGGGGCCGGACCCGGAAGCCGCCGACGTCGAGGAGCAGGGCCTGGGCTGGAACAACCACACCAAGCGGGGCATCGGCCGCGACACCGTGACCAGCGGCATCGAGGGCGCCTGGACCACGCACCCGACGCAGTGGGACAACGGCTATTTCCACCTGCTGCTGAACTACGAGTGGGAGCTGAAGAAGAGCCCGGCCGGCGCCTGGCAGTGGGAGCCGATCGACATCAAGGAAGAGGACAAGCCGGTCGACGTGGAAGACCCTTCGATCCGCCTCAACCCGATCATGACCGACGCCGACATGGCGATGAAGATGGACCCCGAGTACCGCAAGATCTCAGAGCGGTTCTACAAGGATCCCGACTACTTCACCGAAGTGTTCGCCCGTGCCTGGTTCAAGCTGACGCATCGCGACATGGGTCCGAAGGCGCGCTATGTCGGTCCCGAGGTCCCGGCCGAAGACCTGCTCTGGCAGGATCCGGTCCCGGCCGGCCGCGACGACTACGACGTGGACGCCGTGAAGGCGAAGATCGCGGCCAGCGGCCTGTCGATCAGCGACATGGTCGCCACCGCCTGGGACAGCGCCCGCACCTTCCGTGGCTCCGACATGCGCGGCGGCGCCAACGGCGCGCGCATCCGCCTCGCGCCGCAGAAGGACTGGGAGGGCAACGAGCCTGAGCGCCTGGCGCGCGTGCTTGCCGTGCTCGAGCCGATCGCGGCCGAGACCGGCGCGAGCCTGGCCGACGTCATCGTGCTGGCCGGCAACGTGGGCGTCGAGCAGGCGGCGCAGGGCCGCCGGGCACGACATCACGGTGCCTTTCGCGCCGGGTCGCGGCGACGCCACCGAGGAACAGACCGATGTCGAGTCGTTCGAGCCGCTCGAGCCGGTCCATGACGGGTTCCGCAACTGGGTGAAGAAGGACTACGTGGTGAGCCCCGGAGGAGCTACTGCTGGATCGCACTCAGCTGATGGGCCTTACCGCCCACGAGATGACCGTGCTGGTTGGCGGCATGCGCGTACTGGGTACCAACCACGGCGGCACCAGCCATGGCGTGTTCACGGACCGCGAGGGCGCTCTGACGAACGACTTCTTCGTCAACCTGACGGACATGGCCTACACGTGGAAGCCGGCCGGCAAGAACCTCTACGAGATCCGCGACCGCAAGAGCGGCGAGGTGAAGTGGACGGCGACCCGCGTCGACCTGGTGTTCGGCTCCAACTCCATCCTGCGTGCCTATGCCGAGGTGTACGCCCAGGACGACAACCAGGAGAAGTTCGTCAAGGACTTCGTCGCGGCCTGGACCAAGGTGATGAACGCGGACCGCTTCGACCTCGCCTGAGTCCCCTGAGCGCTGCTGCTCCCAGGCAGCGTCCCCCGATGCCCGGCCCCGCCTTTGCGGGGTCGGGCATCCTTTTGCCCCTGCTGTCGGGTGCTAAAGTGGGTCTCATGCGCATCACACGCCTGGTGGCCGTAACGGTCCTCTCGCTCATGGTGGCTGGCCCGGCGGCGGCAGCACCGCACGCAGACTTGTCGGCGCGGCTGGCCGCCGTGCTCGACGAGTTTCGCCAGCGCTACGGCTTCCCCGGCGCAACCGCAGCGGTTGCGTTGCCGGACGGGACAGTGCTGACGGCAGCCAGCGGTTTCGCTGACGTCGAGGCAGGCCGCGCGATGACGGGCACGACGCCCATGCTGGCGGCAAGCATCGGCAAGACCTTCGTTGCCGCCACGGTGCTGGCACTGGAGAGCCAGGGCCGGCTGTCGCAAGGTGATCCGCTCGCCCGTTACCTCGGCGACCGCTCATGGTTCGATGAACTTCCCAACGCCTCCGCCATCACCATCGGCCAGCTGCTGCGGCACCAGTCGGGATTGCCGGATCATCCCCACCTGCCGGAATTCCAGGCCGCGGCCGCGACACGGATCGCCTCCGGCGGAAAGGCATTCACGCCGGAAGAAGTGCTGGGATTCGTCATCGGGCGGGAGGCATTGTTCGAGCCCGGCAGCGCGTGGGCCTACAGCGACACGGGCTATATCCTGCTCGGGCTGGTCATCGAGGAGGTTACGGGGCGACGCTACTACGATGTCGTGCAGGGTTTGTTCATTGGCCCGCTCGGGCTGAGC
This sequence comes from uncultured Gammaproteobacteria bacterium, assembly GCA_963709275.1. Lineage (GTDB taxonomy): Bacteria > Pseudomonadota > Gammaproteobacteria > Steroidobacterales > XN24 > XN24. The sequence goes on along the minus strand of CAVPVZ010000006.1, from coordinate 310,965 downwards.
GGTACCGTCCCCTCGGACCGGCCCGACATTCCGGGTCTCGCCGTCGGTTACACCATTGCGGACAACCCGTTCGGGTTGCCCGTACGCACCGCTGACGCCGAGGGCCGGCTGGTCTGGGATCCGGGCGTGGAGTGGACCGGAGGCGGGCTCGCGTCCACTGCCGGGGACCTGGCGCGTTGGGGTCATGCGCTGTTGGGGGGCGTGGCGCTGGATAAGCCCTATCTCGAGCGCCTGCTCGACGGCGTGGCGGTGGCACCGGATGATCCCGGCACGCGTTATGGCGCCGGCATCGGGATCTACACGGCAACGCCGCGTGGCCCGGTGTACGGCCATGGCGGCTGGATTCCGGCCTATGTCTCGAGCCTGCGCCACTACGCGGATCACGGCGTGACCGTGGCGTTCCAGGTCAACAGCGATGCAGGCGTGGTGGACCGCAGCACGGACCTCGTCCCGGCGCTGGAGGCCGCCCTCGCCGACCTGGCCATCGCGACCAGCCCATGAGCCGTCGCCGCAGCTGACGTCAGAAAGTCTGGCCGAGGTACAGGAAGGCAGAACGGCGGTCGTCCTCGCCCATGCCGTAGCCGAGATACAGGGGGCCGAGCAGCGTGTCGAACACGACGAACAGGCTGCCGGCGGTGAGCGTGTTGTCGAGCGTGATCGCCTCACGACTCTCCCAGACATTGCCGGCTTCCAGCGAGAACCCAAGGTAGACCTGGTTGTCGAGGCCGGAAACGCGGTCGTCGCCAAGCCGGCGGTAATAGAGCAGCCGGCCGATGCCGCGGTGCTTGCCGCGCAGTTCACCCGTCGCATAGCCGGACAGGCTGAAGGCTCCGCCGAGCGTAAACGGCTGGATGCCCGCCGTGTCGTCACGCAGGGTCGCGTCCAGGTTCCACCAGTTGAGCAAGGTGTTCCGCCCCCACGTGACCGGTTTCAGCAGGAAGACGCTCGCCACGTCGAAGTCGCCGTCCGAGCCCAGCCCCTGGCGCGATCCGTTCCATGCCACGGCCGCCAGCGTACCGTGCAGCGGGATGTCGACCTGGTCGATGGTGTCGTAGGCCAGCTGCGCCAGCCACGCGCCGAGATTGCCTTCGCCGGACTCCAATCCCGGTTCCCCGATGAGGAGAGACTCGTCGCTGCGCAGGCGAAGCACGCCGACGCGAAGCTCGCCCCAGTGCCCGAACTGGCGTCCCCCTTCCAGCGAAAAGCTGGCCTGGCTGGAGCTGAGCTGGGCCAGCTGGATGCCGTCATCGAACAGCCCCACGCTGGTGCGTCGCAGCTCGAGCTTCGGGTTGATGAACCATCGCGAGCGGTAGTCCAGCGGCTGGAAGAACTCCGCGAACAGGCGCGGCGACTCGCCGACCTGGAACTCAGTGCGAAATTCCCCGCCGAGCGGGTTCATTTCGGTCATGGTGAGGCGCGTGGCGACGTTGTAGTTGCTGCGCCCCTGGAAATCTTCTTCCAGGTTGATGCCGAAGCGAATGTAGTTCGGTCCCCACTGTTTCGCGGTGCTCCTGATCTCCAGCGTGGTCTGCGCATCTTCCCGGTGCAGGTCGTAGGTCACGGACTCGAAGGCGTCCAGCGCGTAGATATCGGCGATGTCGCGCTCCAGTTCGTCGATCTCCACGGGTTTGCCTGCAAGCGGGCTTAAGCGGGACTCGATGACCTTGGGCGACAGCCCGGAATCGTTCACCACGCGCACATCGTCCACCACTGCCGGCTCTCCCCGGCGCCGCGACAGCTCCGCGCGGTAGGCGCGATAGGCTGCGTCCGTAATCGAAAGCTGCGCCAGCGCCCCGGCATGCCGGGCGGCATCACGGCGGCCGATTTCCATGGCTTCCGCCAGGCGGTCGAACTCCTGGCTGCCGAGTTCGCCGAGGTCCGGCGTGATATGGATGTCGTCCTCGCGCAGGAACCGTAGTTGTTCCGCGGCCCGGCTGTTGATGAGTATGGTGATCATCTGGCTGGTGATCGCCAGGGCGGAGCCGAGTTTCTCCTGCGGCTGAAGCGGAAAGCCGAGATCCACGGCGATGATCACGTCGGCACCCATCTCGCGCATGATCTCGATCGGCAGGTTGCTGGATATGCCGCCGTCGACCAGCAGCCGTCCGTCCACCGGCTGCGGCTTGAAGATCCCGGGCACCGCCATGCTGGCGTGCATGGCGACCACCAGGTCGCCGGAGTCGAACACCACCATTTCGCCGCTGCCGATGTCGGTCGCCACGGAGCGAAAGGGGATGGGGAGCGCATCGAAGTCATCTATGGTCGCGACGGGAAGGGTCAGGCGGCGCAACGCGAGGTCCATGTTCTGTCCCTGCACCAGTCCGCCAGGCAGCAGAAGTCCCGTGCTGTCGATTCCCAGGTCGAAATCCACCAGGAAACTGAGATCGTCCGACTTGCGGCGGTAGGGGCGTTGCGGGCGCGGCGGGCGATCCCTGAGCAGGACATTCCAGTCCGAAGTCCTGACGACCTCTTCGAGTTCGTCGGCAGTCAGGCCTGCCGCGTAGAGTCCGCCCACCACGGCCCCCATGCTGGTGCCGGCGATGTAATCCACCGGCACGTTCAGGTCTTCCAGCACGCGAATGACCCCGACGTGCGCGCCGCCGCGTGCGCCGCCGCCGCTGAGCACCAGGCCCACCGTCGGGCGTGCGCCGACCTCGTGTGCAGCGAACATGGCGAGGATGCCGAGGATGAGCGGCGCGGCGCGACGATGTCGCCCAGGCTGTCTGGCCGTTCGTGCCCGCATCTCGGTCACGCAGGGACTACGATGTGTTCCGCACGCCGCCTGCTGAACATGAGGTCGCGGTGCGCCCAGACCAGCACTATGGCCAGCGCAACATTGAGGTAGTTCTCCCAGGGTTGCGCTTCCGGCCAGAACGCCACGTTGAGCTGCCAGTGAATGACGATCGGCAGGAGCAGGTTGCCGCCGGTACGGTTGTAGACCACCGCCATGACCACGCCTACTGCCGTGACGCCGATGACGAACGGCGCCAGGGCCCAGGCCGTGTGCGGGGTGCCGCCGAGATAGAACGCCGGGATATGCCAGATCGCCCAGGCGAAACCTACGATGAGCCCGGCCCAGACCGGCGCCACGGCCCGTTGCAGCAGCGGCAGCATCAGGCCGCGCCAGCCGAACTCCTCGACGGGGCCGAGCACCAGCATGAACGCGGTGACCAGCAGCACCTCGCCGAAGGGCTGGAGCACAAGCAGCTGGCTGAACGGCGTGCCGTTGAGCATGGCGCTGAATATTTTCACCAGCGGCAGCGCCAGGAAGGCCAGGGCCCACCACGCCGGCGCGATGCCGCGCGGAGACAGGCGGCCGAGAAAACGTCGCGCGCCGCCGGGGCCGGCATGCAACAGGACCAGCGTGAAAGCGACTATGGCGGGAGACCAGACAGCGAGGATGTATACCGGGTGCGTGACCCCGAGCTCGCCAAAAAGCGACGCCATCAGGTCGCCCTGCAGGATCATGAGCGCCATGAGGCCCCACGTAATGCCGAATGTCAGCAGTACGAACGGGACCAGGGCGTTCGTGCCTATGTCTTCTCGTGCCGGCGGCGCAGCATGTGTGCGATCCGCAGATTGAGTCGTCACCTGCCTGCGCCCCTCAACCGCATGAAACCGGCCTCCTTGAATCAGGGAGGAGAGCCCTGGCCTTTCTTTCGGGCGCATTCAATATGCACCGGAGCCGCGCCCGGCGACATTGGGAATTACCTGTACGATCGAGTTCCGCCCGGCGTCAGCGGTTGCCTTGGGCGATTCTTTCCAGCGCGGGCCGATTGGCCAGTGTGACCATGCCTCGCTGCACGGCGACATAACCGGCGGCCTCCAGAACGGCAAGATGCCGGCTCACGACCGCGCGCCCGGATCCGGTCTCTGTGGCAAGTTCCTCATGCGTCGCGACGACCCTGCCAAGCTCGTCGGCGAGTCGCAGCAGGGCGCGTGCCAGGCGCACTTCCATGCCCGAAAGCGCCACGTCCTCCACCACGCGCTCGAAGTCGAGGAAGCGCCGCGCTACTGCAGAGAAGACCTTGTGCCGGAACGCCTCGTCATGCTCCATGGCTGCATGAAAGTCATCCGCACTCAGGATGTCTGCCACCAGCGGACTCTCGGCCACACCGCAGGCGGAGTAGCGTCGCCCCTCGACCAGGCAGACGAACGTCTGCAAACAGATGTCACCAGGCGTGACCCGGTAAAGAACGACTTCGCGCCCGTTGGCTGCGCTCAGGGTCACGCGCAGCGAGCCTTCGTGTAGTACCACGAAGCCCCGGCAGGGATCGCCGGGCCGGAACAGTACGGTTCCGGCCGGGATCGTCTGCGGCATCGCGGTCACAGCTGCGCGGCGCCGGGCGCGCGGCGCAGCGCAGAAATATCCCGGGTCCCCGCCTCAGCTCTTGGGCGCGGGGCAGGTCCGGATGCCGAGAATCGAGTACACCGGACAGACGCCGACCAGCCCGGTAACAAGGGGTACGAGCCCGATCCAGCCCCACGGGGTTTGTGGACCCACGAAGACAAGAGACAGGATGCCGAGGCCGGCGATGATGCGCAGCGCGCGGTCGATGGTGCCTTCATTACGTTCCATGTTCCTCTCCCGTGGTGGACGAATGCAACCAGAGCTTGGCACACGAACGCCCCGCCTGTCGGTGACTTTGTCACGCGGCCGGCCACGGCGTTCTCCTGTTGTAGCTCCAGGCGGGCAAGCATCCGCGTCCGGGTTATATTAGGCTGCGCAAAGAGCTGAGGAGTGATCATGTCCCTGCCACGCCTGCTGCGGCCCGTACTGCTGCTCGTCATTGCCCTGGGATCCGGCTGCGCGACCGTCGACTTCGACTATCCGCGCGCTGAGAGCGTCGCGCCGGCCGCGGCCGAAACCGTGGATACCACCCTCGGCCGCACCGTGGCGGAGTTGTCGGCCGGCCAGGCGGACGACGAGAGCGGCTTTTACGGGCTCTCGAATGCCCTGGATGCGCTCGCTGCCCGGCTCGTGCTCATGCGCCGCGCCGAGCGCACCATCGACGCGCAGTACTACCTCATCAAGAGCGACCCGGCCGGCCAGGTGTTCGTCAGCGAATTGCTGCACGCCGCCGATCGCGGGGTGCGCGTACGGCTGCTGATCGACGACATGTTCACCTCGGGGCTGGACCTGGGCTGGGCGGCCGTGGACCACCATCCCAATGTGGAAGTCCGGGTGTTCAACCCCTTTGCCAGCCGGTCGGCCCGATTCCGCGATGGCATCTTCGACTTCTCGCGCATCAACCGCAGGATGCACAACAAGTCCTTCACTGCGGACAACCAGGTGACCATTATCGGGGGGCGCAATATCGCCGGGGAGTATTTCGGGGCCCGGCGCGACTCACAATTCGCCGACCTCGACGTCATCGCTATCGGGCCGCTGGTGGATGAGGTGTCCGACTCGTTCGACCTATACTGGAACCATGAGCGCGCGCTGCCGGTACCGGCCTTTGCCGAGATGCCGGAGGACCTCGATGCGGCCCTCGCGACCCTGCGTCAGCGCTTGCAGCAATCCATCGACGACGTATACGTCGAGGAGGACTATCGGCTCTACGGAGACGCACTGCAGGCGAAAGTCCTGGCGTCGCTGGATGCTGATGGCGATGGCGAGGCCTTGACCTGGGCCCCGTATGTGCTGGCCGTGGATTCGCCCGACAAGGCTGACAAGGAACGGGCTGGCGACGCCGAGTCGATCATGACCGGGCTCAGTGACTCCCTGTCCAGCGCCGAGAATGAGATTCTGTTGATCTCGCCCTATTTCGTGCCCATGAAGTCCGGGATCGAGGCGTTGGCCCGGCTCGAGGAACGCGGTGTCGACGTTATCGTGGTCACGAACTCGCTCGCCGCCAACAACCAGTTCACTGTGCATGGCGGCTATGCGCCCGCTCGGAAGCGGTTGCTCCGGGCCGGCGTCGAGCTCTACGAGGTCAGGCGCGATGTGAGTTTCGAGGGACAGGAGTTCATCGCGGCCAGCGGAGCGAAGGCGACGCTGCACACCAAGGCCTTCGTCGTCGACCGGCGCGAGCTTTTCATCGGTTCTTTCAACTTCGATCCCCGCTCGGCTCATATCAACACTGAGCTGGGCGTCATCATCCGCTCGCCCGAAATGGCCGCGGCGCTGGACGACGCCATCGAGGCGGCTTTTTCTACCTATGCCTGGGAGGTCAAGCTCGACGACGAGGGCCGGTTGCGCTGGCATGGGACCGGCGCCGACGGCCAGCCGGTCGTGTACACCAAGGAACCCCAGACGAGCTGGTGGCAACGCTTCGTCGCCGGCTTCGTCCGGCTCCTCCCCATCCGGGGGCAGCTATGAACGGGCGTCGCACGCAAACGCACGGCGGCGGGCTGGGCCTTGGCGCCGTGCTGCTCGGGTTCTGCCTCGTGACTGCGGCAGCGCCGGACAGGGCCGACGAAAATCCTGAGGATGCCTGGGAATTCTCCGTCACGCCCTACCTCTGGCTCGCAACTATCGGCGGCTCGGCGGGCACCGGCGACGTCGACCTGCCGGAACTTAATCCGGGCTACTCGTTCTTCTCGCTGGATAATCTCGATATCGCCGGGTTCCTCAGCGCCGAGGCCCGCAAGGGGCGCTGGTCGCTGCTGGCCGACGCGTTCTACGTGTCCTACAGCGACAGCTACCGTCCGGGGCCGCTGACTGCCGAAGCCGAAGTCAGTGGCGGCGCCGTCGAACTGTCCACCGTGTATCGCCCGCCGTCGATCGAATACATCGGACTGATTGCGGGGCTGCGGACCATTTCCCTCGAGCTGGACCTGGCCTTGAATCCGGGGCCGTCGGGACGGCAGCGCGAGACCTGGGTGGATCCGCTCGTGGGTCTCAGTTTCGATTACCCGCTGGGCGCGGGTTGGTTGCTGGTGGCGCGTGGCGACATCGGTGGCTTCGGCATTGGTTCGGAGCGCGATATCAACCTGCTGGTCGCCGCCAAGATGGCGCTCAGCGCCCGCTCGTCGCTCGCATTCTCCTACCGTTATCTCGCCGCCAAGTTCGACGAGCCGGATTTCAGGCTCGACCTCTCGGTTACCGGATATCTCGTCGGCTGGCAGTTCCGCTTCTAGGCGCCGGCTCCGATTTCGAACGCGGTCTTTATGAACCGTGGGTTCGAATCCTGGAGAGAATCCGGGCTCTGGACTGGCGGAGGGGGTGGGATTCGAACCCACGGTACGGTAAACCGTACACTTGATTTCGAGTCAAGCCCATTCGACCACTCTGGCACCCCTCCGAAGGCGAGGCATTGTCCGCGCCGCGGCAGGGGGTGTCAATCTCGGCCCGGGCCTGGCTCAGCTGAGTGCGAAGGCGGTAAAGAACTGCACCGCCCGGTAAGCGAGGTGCGCTGCGACCAGGCCGGCCAGCCATAGCGGCAGTTTCGCCAGGGCCAGCCAGCCCGGCTGGTCATAGGCCACCTGCATTTGCCGCCACGCGTACAGCAACACGATGGCGCCCAGGCTGAGCTGGAGCACGCCCTGCGAACCTAACCCGGCGAGGCCGAGCGCCAGCCACAGGGCCCAGGGCACGACCATCACCGCGCACAGCAGGAAGGCCCAGAAGTGCAGGCTCACCGCAAGGTGGTCGACGAAGTACCGTTCGCGCCGGAAATGCAGTGCCATGAGCACCAGTGCGAACAGTGGCGCATGAATGATCACCAGCACCTTGGCGAGGTTGGTGGCCTCGGCCCGGTACTCGAGGGCGTAGTCCTCGAACTCGATGCCGCGCGACTCGAGGCGTGCGTCAACGAGTTGCTGTGCGAGCGCACCATGCGGCTGTGCCAGCTGTTCCGCCAGCGACAGGTTCAGGTCGGACAGGGGCGGGTAGAAAAAGTAGATTACGTTGGCGATGAGAAACAGCGACAGCGGCGCCAGGTTGCGCTTGCGCCGCCCTTCCAGCCAGTCGTGGTCCAGTCGGCCCGGCCGGAACAGCAAACGGCCGAGGCTGCCGAGGAAGCGCTCATCCACCATGGCGAGCGATTCCAGCAATTGCCGCAGAAACCAGCTGAAACGTTGTTCTTCCGGTTCAATGCGCTTCTGCCCGCAGGCATGGCAATAGCGGCCCTGCAACATCGCACCGCAGTTGGGGCAGGGTGTCTGCTCGGTCATGAGCTGCATTATGATGCAGGTGGCGGCTGCAGCAAGCGCCATGCAAATCGCGCTACGGGCGGAGGACAGATTAAATGAGCGAGCGGTTCACGGTGTCTCTGGAGGCGGAGCTGGCGCGCCAGTTCGATGACTACATGCAGCGCAAGGGCGCGCGCAACCGCTCGGAGGCCGTGCGCGACCTGATCCGCGATGCGCTGGCGCGCGAGCAGCTGGACAAGGACCCGGAGACGGAGTGCCTCGGCGTGCTCACCTACGTCTACAACCATCACGAGCGCGAGCTCAGCAAACGCCTGACGGAGGCGCACCATGCGCATCACGACCTCACCGTCACCACGCTGCACATGCATCTCGACCACGACAACTGCCTGGAGGCGGTCCTGCTCAAGGGCCCGTCCGCGGAGGTAGAGGCCTTCGGCGACTCGGTGATGTCACGTCCCGGCATCCACCACGGCCGGCTGCACCGCATTCCCGCACCGGGCGCGGACGAGGCGCATGACCACGCCGACCCCCATGTGCATCCCCACGCCCACGACTGATATCTGCCGGGAAAACCCCTATTGATGCTCGCCCCGACGGGTGGTAAGAAGTTTCCATAAATTCTCTTACCGCGGCAGCGTCCCGGCCGCGGTCTCGCAAGGGTGTCCCGTCATGAAGCGATGGCTGAACTCGGCGTGCACGCTGGCGCTGCTGGCGACCAGCCTGGCGCCGCTCACCGGCGATGCGCATGCTTTGCTGCACGAGCGGATCGAGGCGGATGCCGTGGTGCTGAAGCTGTCGTTCCCCGGTGGCGATGCGCCGTTGTTCGAGTCCTACGAGATCTATGCGCCCGGCAACGAGACGCCGTTCCAGACCGGCCGCGTAAACGCCAGCGGCGAGCTCAGCTTCAACCCGGACCGGCCCGGCGAGTGGCAGGTCAAGGTGTTCACCGCGGACGGACATGGCACGGTCGTGCAGGTGGCGGTCGATGCTGCGGGCAGCGCCGCTACCGTCTCCGCGACCCAGGATGCGCATTCGCACGGTTATGCCGGTCGCGTGCTTGCCGGCCTCGGCTACCTGCTCGGCGTGTTCGGCATCTGGGCGTTATGGCGCGGTCGCCGGGCGGCGGCGGGCTGAGCGATGCACATCCCTGACGGGTTGATATCGCCGCAGACTTACCTGCCGGCGCTGGCACTGGCCACGCCGCTGTGGGTGCTGGCGGCGCGCAAGCTGCGCGCGCACATGGGCGACGAAATGCTGCCGCGCCTGGCCGTGTTCACGGCGCTGGCGTTCCTGCTTTCGACGCTGATGTTGCCGCTGCCCGGCGGAACGTCCGGGCACCTGGTCGGCGTGGGTTTGCTGGCGCTGGTGTTCGGGCCCTGGATCGCTTTCCTGGCTTACACGCTGGTGCTGGTGCTGCAGGCCGTCGTGGTCGGCGCGGGCGGCATCACCTCGCTGCCGGTGAATGCACTGGCGCTGGGTTTCGTCGGCGCGTGGTGCACGTGGGGCCTGTACCGTTTGCTGCATGGCTTCGGCGACACGGCAGCCGTGGCGGTGGCGACCTGGGTCGGCGTGATGAGCGCGGCGCTGCTGCTGGCCTTGGTGCTGGGCCTGCAGCCGGTCATCGCCCAGGGCCCCGATGGCGCACCGCTGTTTTTCCCCTTCGGCCCCGCCGTGACCCTGCCGGCACTGCTGGTGCCGCACGCCTTCATCGCAGCCGGCGAGGCGGCGCTGACCGTGCTGGTGTTCCGCCACGCGCGCAAGCGGCGCTGGGTGGAGGAGGTGGCGTGAAGCATCGCGTTGCCTTGTGGGCCTGGCTCGTGGCCGTGGTTGCCGCGACGCTGGTACACGTGCCCGGGGTCCTGGCCGGTGCCCTGGTGCTGGCGCTGCTGGTCTCCGGGCGCGGGCGCGGCCGCCTGCTGTGGCGCGCGACGCGCATGGTGGCGCCGGTGCTGTTGTTGTTGTCAGCCGGCTACCTGGTGCTGGCGTGGTGGCAGGGCCGGCCCGCGCATCGAGTACCTGCTGCTGCTCAACCTGCGCGTCGTGCTGCTGGCGCTGCTCAGCGCCTGGGCGGTGCGCGACATCGACCTGGATCGCGCGCTCGCGCCGTTCCCGGCAGCGCGGCGCTGGCTCGCCATCGTGCGCAGCCAGGTGACGGGCTTCCGCCGCCTCGCGACCGAGTATCGCGCCGCCGTACAGAGTCGCAGCACCCTGCCGCCCACGCTCCGCCAGCGCTATCGCGCCGGTGCGGCGCTGGGGCTGGCGGCACTGGACAAGGCCATGTACAACTCCGAGGCATTGACCCAGGGCATGAGGTCGCGCGGGGCGCTGGATGACTGAGGCCACCACAGGCGAGCTGTACACGCTGGAACGGGTCACCGTGAAGTATCCGGATGGGCGCACCGCGCTCGATAGTGTGGACCTGTCGATCGCGCCCGGAGAGCGGGTGGTGCTGCTCGGCGCCAACGGCTGCGGCAAGAGCACGCTACTCAAGCTGCTGGACGGGCTGGTGCTGCCGAGTACCGGCCGGCTGCAATTCGAGGGCCGCGAAGTCGATGCCGCCGCGCTCAAGGCGCGGGACTTTGCCGCGGGTTTTCGCCGTCGCGTGGCGCTGATGTTCCAGCACCCGGAAGCCATGCTGTTCAACCCGACGGTGGCGGAGGAGATCGGGTTCGGCTTGCGCCACCTGCCGGACGCGGAGGCGCGCGAGCGCGTGCGCCACTGGGCCGGCTTCATGCGCCTCGAGCGGCACCTCGACGAGCATCCGTCGCAGCTGTCCGGCGGCGAGAAGCAGCGCCTGTGCCTGGCCTGCCTGCTGGCGCTGGAGCCGGAGGTGCTGTTGCTGGACGAGCCGACCGCCAACCTGGATCCGCGCACCGTGGGCTGGCTCATCGACTGGCTCGGCGAGCGCGACATCACCACGGTCGTGGCGACCCATCACATGGCGCTGGCGCCGGAGCTGGGCAGCCGTGCCGTCATTCTTTCCGAGCAGCACCGCGTCGCCTTCGACGGTCCCGTCGCCGCTGCGCTCGGCGACATGCCGCTGCTGCTGGCGAACAACCTGGCGCACCAGCATCGCCACCGGCACGGCGAGGAGGTGCACGAGCACGTCCATGGGCATCCCGTATGGGGGCCTGCGCGCGGCTGACCGGCGCCCGGCCACGGCCTCTTGGGACCTGTTCGCGGCTGGACATGACAGGGTCCTTTTCGCTTGGAAGTCTTATGCCGCTCAAAGAACCCTGTCATGCCCAGCCGCTGCCACGTGCATTGGGCCTGCGGCCGGGTGCAGGCGGGCCGGGTTGCCGCACGATACGGGTAAGTGCCTTGGCATGCCCGGGACGCGCGCGATGATCTCTTGCCTGGTTCGCCGCTCACTCACTGGGCTGGACGCGGCTTGCCACGGGGCCGGCTCGCGGACATCGCGATCCGGTGCGACCTTGCGCCAGGAGGCGTTGGCCACTACATGAGCAGCGGCCGGGGCATTGCATGGTGCTTCGAGCGGCATAAGAATTCCAAGCGAGAAGGACCATGCAATGCCCCGGCCGCGGGCAGGGGACTGGAGCCACGCCCCGGAGCAAGGCTGGGGAGAACCGGCATCGCGGCAAGCCGCGATTGCCGATGTTGCCGCAGCGCGTCATGCTAGGCGCATGGCTGACAATCTTTACATCGCAGCCACCGAGCCCATGAGCGGCAAGTCGCTGGTCGCGCTCGGGGTGATGGAAATGCTGTCGCGCCGGCACGCGCGGCTAGGGTTCTTCCGCCCCGTGGTGACGCAGTCTGACGCCCCGGACAACGACATGGCCCTGATCGCCGGACGCTACGGCCTGGAGCTCGGCGTTTCCGCGGTGTATGCCTTCACGCATGAGCAGGCGCAGCGCGAACTGGCTGCGGGGCGTCACGACGAGGTGTTGAAGGCCATCCTGGACCGCTACAAGGCGCTGGAGGCGCAGTGTGATTTCGTGCTGTGCGAGGGCACCGATTACACCGGCGTTTCATCGGCCTTCGAGTTCGACTTCAATGCCGCCGTGGCGAAGAACCTGGGCGCGCCCATCCTGCCCGTCATCAATGGGCGCGGGCGCACCTCCGACGAGATCCACAACGCCATCCAGGTGGCGCGCGACGTGTTCCAGGCGCGCGGCTGTGACGTGGTCGCGACCATCGTCAATCGCGCCGACGCACCGGACATCGACGCGCTGCGCCGCGAGCTGGCGCGCGACCAGGGCGAGGGCGAGCCGCTGTTCGTGGTGCCGGAGGATCCGGCCCTGGCGCGTCCCACGGTGCATGATGTGGCGGCCGCCCTGGACGCACGCTTGCTGCACGGCTCGCCGGAGTCCCTGCGCCGCGACATCACCCGGGTGCGCGTGGCCTCGATGGAGTTGTCGCACTTTCTCGCCCGGCTGGAGCCGGGCTCGCTGGTGTTGTCGGCCGGCGACCGGGGCGACATCCTGCTCGGGAGTTTCGTGGCCAACCGCTCTACTGCGGGCGGCGGGCTGGCGGGCATCATCCTCACCGGCGGGCTCGAGCCGACGCTGCAGATTCGCGACCTGGTCAGCGGCCTTTCCGACGAATCGCTGCCGGTGCTGGCCGTGGCCGATGAGACCTACGAGACCGCCACGCGCGTCCATGCGGTGCGCGCCTGGCTCAAGGCCGAGGACGAGTCGAAGGTGGCGCGAGCACTGGGCCTGTTCGAGGCGGCGGTGAGCGTCGATACGCTGGAGGCGCGCATCGACCTGAAGCGTCCCGCACGCATGACGCCGCTGATGTTCGAGTACGAACTGATGCGGCGCGCCGCCAGCGACCGCAAGCGCATCGTGCTCCCGGAGGGCGAGGAAGAGCGCATCCTGCGGGCTGCGGACATCCTCCTCAAGCGCGGTGCAGTGGAGCTGGTGCTGCTGGGCGACGAGACGCTGATTCGCCGCCGCATGTCGGCGCTTGCACTCGACCTGGAGCATGCGGAGATCATCGATCCGGCGCATTCGGAACGACTCGAGCGCTACGCCACCGAGCTGCACCGCCTGCGCAGGCACCGCGGCGTCACGCCGGAACGCGCGCTCGACATGATGCGGGACCGCAGTTACTTCGGCACCATGATGGTGCAGCTGGGCGACGTCGATGGCATGGTTTCCGGCGCGGTCACCACCACCGCCCACACCATCCGGCCGGCTTTCGAGTTCGTCGGCACGCGCCCCGACGTCGGTATCGCCTCCAGCGTGCTGTTCATGTGCATGCGCGACCGCGTGCTGGTGTACGCCGACTGCGCGGTGGTGCCCGAGCCCACGACCGAACAGCTCGCCGACATTGCCATCAGCTCCGCCGAGACGGCGCGCATGTTTGGCATCCAGCCGCGCATCGCGATGCTGTCCTATTCCACCGGCGAGTCGGGCACCGGCGCCGAGGTGGAGCGCGTGCGCGCCGCCACGGCCCTGGTGCGCCAGCGCCGGCCGGACCTGCCGGTGGAAGGCCCGATCCAGTACGACGCGGCAGTCGACGCGACCGTGGCCCGCACCAAGATCCCCGGCAGCGAAGTCGCCGGGCGCGCCACGGTGCTGGTGTTCCCGGATTTGAACTCCGGCAACAACGCCTACAAGGCGGTGCAGCGCTCCGGCGGCGCGATCGTGGTCGGGCCCGTGCTGCAGGGACTCAACAAGCCGGTGAACGACCTGTCGCGCGGCGCCAGCGTGGGCGATATCGTGAAGACCGTGGCCATCACCGCGGTGCAGGCGCAGGAGTTGGCGCGGTGAGGGTGCTGGTGCTGAATGCCGGCAGCTCGACGCTGAAGTTCGGTTACTACCGCATGCCCGGCGAGGAGGCTTTGGCGGCCGGCGTGGTCGAACACGACGGCACGCCCGACGCCGCCGCGCTCATTGCACAGCTCGCGGCCTACGGTGCGCCGGATCTCGTGGCCCATCGCGTGGCGCACGGCGGCACCGAGTTCAGTGCGGCGGTGCGTATCGATGACGGCGTGCTGGAACGCATCCGCGGCCTGGTGCCGCTGGCGCCGTTGCACAATCCGGCCAACCTCGCCGGCATCGAGGCCGCCATGACTGCCTTTCCGCGCGCGCCGCAGGTCGCGGTGTTCGACACGGCCTTCCACCAGTCCATGCCCGAATACGCCTGGCGCTATGCCGTGCCGGAGGCGTGGTGTCGTGAACATGGCGTGCGCCGCTACGGTTTCCACGGTAGTTCGGTGCGTTACGCGGCGGAGACGGCGGCGCGCTGCCTGCAACGCGCACCCGCTGAGCTCGCGCTGGTCGTGCTGCACCTGGGCAACGGTGCCAGCGCCACCGCGGTGCAGGGGGGCCGCAGCGTGGACACGTCCATGGGCATGTCGACCCTGGACGGACTAGTGATGGGCACGCGCTGCGGCGACCTGGACCCGGCGGTGCCGGGCTACCTGGCGCGGCAGGCGGGGCTGGCCCCGGCGGAGATCGACCGGCTCCTGCACGAGCAGAGCGGCCTGCTGGCCCTGTGCGGCGACAGCGACATGCGCGCAATCGGCCGCCGTGCCGAGGCGGGAGACGCACGTGCCGAGCTGGCGCTGGAGGTGTTCTGCCATCGAGCGCGCCGCCACGTGGGTGCGCTGGCCGCGACCCTGGGCCGGCTCGACGCGCTGGTGTTCACCGGCGGCATCGGCGAGCACCGCGCGGACGTGCGGGCGCGCATCTGCGCCGGGCTGGAGGTGCTGGGGGTGGCGCTCGACGCCAACCGCAATCTTGAGGCGCGCTCGCTACCGGCCGAGGTGCAGGCCGGCGACAGCCGCGTTGCGGTGCTGGTAATCGCTGCCGACGAGGCGTTGCAGATCGCGCGCGAAGCAGTGCAGCTGGTCGGCGCCTAGACCTTCCGGTCGCCCGTCAGCGTGGATTCGCAGTGGCCGCGGCGTCCGGGTCGTCGATGTGGATGGGCGTCGGCTCGCCCTGCTCGTTGATGGAGACCATGGTGACCTCGGCGCTGGTCACGCGGACCTCCTCGTCGATCGAGCGCGACCGTGCGAGCACATCGACCCGTAGCCGGATCGAGCTGCGCCCGATATGAATCGTTTCTGCCCACAGGCTGACGATGTCGCCCATCTTCACCGGCTTGTGGAACTCGACCTTGTCCATGGCAATCGTGACGTACTTGCGCGACGCCTGCCGGCTCGCCTCGACGAAGGCCGCCTGGTCGATCAGGGAGAGGATCACGCCGCCGAAGATGGAGCCCAGCGCATTCGTGTCTTTCGGCATCATCATCATGCGGATGGCCGGTTGCTGGCTGGGAGGTTTCAAGTCTTCGACTCCTTGGTGTCAGCGACGCGACATCTGCGCCGCTGCGCGCTCGGCTGCGAAATCCGGCGCCGGCGGCGGCACGAGCTCGCGGATCGCCGTGTCGTCGCGGTTGCGGCCGGCGCGCTTGGCCCGGTACATCGCCGCGTCGGCCTGGTCGAGCAGCGCGTCCGCCGTGATGCCCGGCACGCTGGTCGCGATGCCGGCGCTGAAAGTCACGTCGGGGCTGCGCTGCGCAGCTTTGGCGCCGCCGCGGGACGACCCCGTCCCGTGCGCCAGCGCCTGCCGGATGCGTTCCACCACGGTGTGCGCGCCGCTTTCCTCGGTCGCCGGCAGCACCAGGATGAATTCGTCGCCGCCGATGCGAAAGGCAAGGTCGGACTGGCGCAGTGCGTCCGTAATGGCGTGGGCCATGTCCTGCAGCGCGCGGTCGCCGGCGGCGTGACCGAGGCTGTCGTTGATCGGCTTGAGGAAATCCATGTCCAGCATGACGAGCGTCAGCGGCTGGCCCTGGCGCTCCGCCGCGGCCAGCTCGCGCGGCAGCATGCGCCCGAGCGCCTGGCGGTTGAGCAGCCCCGTCAGGGCGTCTTCGAAAGCCTGTTTCTGCAGGCAGGCATGGGTCAGCGCGTTGCGCAGGGGATGCAGCAGCAGCTCCGTGAGCACGCTCAATTCGTGTCGCTCGCGCGGACCGAAGGCCCGCTGGCGGTACAACTCGAGCCGGCCCAGCGCCGTGCCATCGAGCTTCAGCCGCGCGGCGAACGCGTGCTTGCCCTTGGCGCCCCAGTTTCGCCCGTATTCGGGGTGATCGAAGGCGATGCCTTCGACGCCGAACTGCTCGCCCAGCCGGCGCGCGAACGTTTCCACCACGACGCCGGGTTCCAGGGAACTCTGCAGCGCCTGCAGAAGCGCCAGGGACTCCGAGGGCGCCCGCTCGCGGCCCGTGGGTCGCGACCCACGCGCGGCGCGAGGCTTGCGCTCCGCGTCCATGCTGGCGTCATTGATATTGGCAGGAGTCGGCGTCATGTCGTTTTCCAATCGTTCGCTGCAAATAGACATGCGAGGATCATGCCAGTTGCAGTAAGCAACACAAGCCATTGTTTTTTAACGACATTTAGAGCGAGGGCCGGGCGCGCGGACGAGGCCCCCCGATTTTTAACGGGAAAACCGTGAACTGGTTCCGCGGGCGTCGAAAAACCGGCGCGCCGCAGGCGGGTCAATCCGTGAGCCCCAGGTCGAGGCGCGTCGCCTCCTGGTTGTCCGCAATGGCGGCAATGTCGCGCGCAGACAGCTTCAGTGCCCGGCACTCGCGCCACTGCGCCAGCGACTCCGTCCGTTCCGGTTCGGCCGAGGGCTCGAGTTCCGCCACGGCCAGCGCGATCCGCAGCACGTAGGTGAGCGGCCCGCGCCGGATGTCGTCGTCCTCGGCCTGCAGCGCCACGGCCTCGACCGCGATTTCCGGCAGGCCCCAGGATTCGACAATCGCGTGGCCTACCTGCGGGTGCCAGTTGTTCACCAGTTCCATCAGGCTTTCGGGCGAGTCGAACAGCGCCGGGTGCGCGTCGGCGCGGCTGAGCAGGTAAATCCGCCCGACGTTGTGGATCAGGCCCACCACCATGGCTTCATCGGGGTTCACCTGGCCGCTGCTTTGCGCAACCAGGTAACAGGTGGCAGCGATGCGCAGCCCGAGCTCCCACTGCTTCTCCAGCAGCGCCTTGCTGCGGCCGAGCTTCACGTTCTGCTGCAGCTGGCGCATGGCGAAGCGCAGGGCCATCGCCTGGACCCGGTCCCCGCCGATACGCGGTATGGCGACTTTAAGGTCGAGCGTCTCGCTGCCGGCGCGCCGATAGGTGACCGAGTTGGCCATGTTGAGCACGGAACTGGCCAGGGCCGGTTCCTTGGCCACGAGCCGCGCCAGACGCGGCACATCGAAGCCGTGTTGTGCCAGGTCGTTGCGAATCTGCATGACCACCACGGGCAGGGAAGGCAGTTCGAGATTCCCCGCAGACAACTCCGCGGCGAGGTTTTGCACAATGGCGAAGGCTTCTTCGTAACCGTTCATTATTCTCTCCGTTCGCGGCCTGGACCGGACCTCGCCCACCAGGCCTGGCGTGCAGCATGGCTGGCCTCGCGCTCCACCACGAGTTCCAGCAACATCGGCTGTGCCGCCTCAAGTGCGCCTACTATAGCCGCCTCCAGCCCCTCTGCGCGCGCATGTTGCGCATAGCCGAGGCCGAACAACCGGGCGGCTTGCTCCGGCTCGATCCCGGGCGGCGTCAGCCAGAGCTGCTCGAACTCGGGCAGGCCGGCCTGCGGCAGCTGCCGGAAGATGGCGCCACCGCCGTTGTTCACCACCACCACGACGATCGGCAGTCCGGCGCACAGCGACAGCGCATTCAGGTCGTGTAACAGGGCGAGGTCCCCCAGCACCGCCACGCCCGCGCGGCCGGTCGCGCTGATCACGCCGGCGGCGGTGGACAGGTTGCCGTCTATGCCGCTCACGCCGCGGTTGGCGTAGAGCGGCAGCGCCGCCGTGCGCCGCGGCAGGAAGCTGTCGAAATCCCGCACCACCAGCGAATTGGCGACGAAGACGGGCGTCGCCGCCGGGGCCGCGGCAGCGATGGCGTGCACCAGGTCGGCTTCCAGCGGACGGGTCGGCAGCGCCGCCAGCGCCGCTTGCGCGGCCGCCTCGCACGCGTCCAGGGCTTCCCATTCCGCGGCCTTGAGCCCGGCGCGCGACACCGCTGCGCCGAGTGCTGCGAGCGTGGCGGCGGGGTCGCCGAGCAGGACCGTGTGCGCGCTGCGCAAGGGATCGCTCCAGGGCGGCCCCGGGGCCAGCAGGATCGTTTCCGGGCAGCGACCGGCCCAGGCCTCGACGTGGCGCGATACCGGCGGCTTGCCCACGCGCAACAGCCAGTCGGGGCAGGGGGCATCCGGAGCGCGCAGGAAAGCGTCGGCGCTGCACAGCACGCGCGCTCCTTCCGCCTGGCCGGCGCGCAGGCCGGAGAGCGGATCGGCAATGACGGGACACTGGAGCGCTGCGGCGAGCGCGGCTATGGCGGCCGCCGCCGGGTCGCCCGGCGCCAGCCGCCCGGCGAGTATCGCGCCGCGGCGTCCGCCGAGCCGCGCCGCCGTGGCGGCTACCACGCGCAGGTCGGGCGTCGCCATGCGCGGCAGGTGGAATGTGGCGGGGCCGACGGACCATGCCTGGCAGGCGTCGGGATCGCTGGGCACCAGGGGTTCGCGAAACGCCGCGTTGATGTGCACCGGACCCGGTCGCGGCCACAGGCAGGTCGCTGCAGCACGCCGGCCCAGGTCGCGCGCATGAGCCGCGGAGGCGTCGGCCGGCAGCGCGAGCCGCGCCCGCGCATGCGCGGCAAACAGCTGGCCCTGCTCCGTGGCCTGGTTGGCGCCGCAATCCAGCAGTTCCGGCGGCCGGTCGGCGCTGACCAGCAGCATCGGCTGCTCGTCCTCGCAGGCTTCGATGGCGGCGGGCAGCCAGTGCGCCGGTGCCGAGCCCGACGTGGCGACCAGCACCGCCGGTCGTCCCGTGGCCCGCGCCAGGCCCAGCGCGAAGAAACCCGCCGAGCGTTCGTCGGCGATGACGTGCACTGTGAAGGCGGTGCAACGCGCGGCGGCGAGCGCCAGGGGCGTGGAACGCGAGCCCGGCGAGACCACGACGTGGCGCGCACCGCTTTGTGCCAGGCCGTCGAGCAGTGCCGTGGCGCGACGCCACGCGACGCTGCCCGGATCGCCCGGATGACGGCCCTCAGTCAACCCCGAGGGCCTCGAGCATTGGCTGGAGCTTCCAACCGGTCTCGAGCAGTTCCTGCCCGGAGTCCGAGCCTGCCACGATCCCCGCGCCGGCATACAGTGTGGCGGCACGCCCGGCGAGCAATGCGCAACGCAGCGCAACCCAGATGTCGCCGCCGGCGTCATCCAGCCAGCCGACGCCCCCGGTGTACCACCCGCGTTCGGCTTCGCCGTTGTGCGCGAGCCATTCCAGCGCCGCGGCACGCGGTGCGCCGCCGACGGCCGGCGTCGGATGCATGCGCTCCACCAGCTCGAACACGCCTACGTTGGGCCGGATGCGCCCGTGCACATGGCTGGCCAGGTGTTGCACGTTCGACAGCCGCAACAGCTCCGGGCCGTGCGAGGCCATGACGGCCGTGCACAGCGGCTCGAGCGCCGCCAGGATCTCGCGCACCACCACTTCGTGCTCGGCGCGTTCCTTGGGGTCGCCGAGCAGGCGGCCACCGAGCTGCTGGTCGGCATCGTCACAGGTGGCGCGCGGCGCCGATCCGGCCAGCGCATCGGCCACGACCAGTCCGTGCTCAAGGCTCAGCAGGCGTTCCGGCGAGGCGCCGACCAGGCTCATGCCCTCGCGGTGTACGGCGAAGACGGCCGCCTCCGGATAGCGCGCCGCGAGCCGTTCCAGGACGCGGTTGAGTTCGGGGGCCGCGGCCAGCGGCAGGTCGACCCGCCGCGTCAGGACCAGCTTCTCCAGCGGCAGGCGCTCGATGGCGGCCAGGGCTGCGCGCACGCGCTCCGCCCAGGCCGGATCCCCCGGCTGCAGCTGTCCCGCGTCTGCGGCCCGCGGCGCCACATTGGTCGCCGGCGTGCCCGACCAGGAGGCCGCAATGAGTTGCCGCGCCGCTTCCGTCCAGCCGGCGAGCAACTCTTCGTGTCCGGCGTCCGCGGGCCCGTTGAAATGCATGACCGTGGCGGTGCCGCGCCGTTCGACCACGGCCTGCGGCACGTACAACAAGGCGTTCGGCAGGGAGGTGCCGGGCGCGTCCGGGCTGAAGGCAAAGCCGAGGAAGCCTGCGCGGATGCTGCGCGCGCCCTGCAAGCCGATCCCGCGCCACTGCGCCTGCAGGTCGCGATAGGCTTCGGCCAGCGCGGTGAATCGCTGCCGCCCCGTCGCCTGCCGCTCCCAGGCGATGCCGGCGCCGGCGCAATAACGCTGCTCCGCGGGCCTGCCCCACCACACGGCCGGCACACCCGCGGGCATCCCGGGGCTGCCGGGAAAGTCGCGCACGGGCAGCGACAGGCTGATGAACCCGGCGCGCGGCGCATCCGCGAGGGCTTGCCCGAGCTGCTCGCGCAGCTCGTCGACGAATGCCAGTTGTGGGTGTGACTCGAGCGGGTTGGAATCCACGGTTCGGGCGGCCATACCAAACCGCGAAAGTGTATCACGCGCTCCGGCGCATCCCGGCAGCCGGGCGGCCGGCGGGAAATGCCGGTGGACGGACTCCCGGCCCCCAGTACAATGTGGCATTTTCGCCCAGCAGCCGGTGTGCAAATGGATTGGACAACTGTTTCCGAGCTCGACTTCCAGGATGTGCTGTACCAGCACGGCGACGGCATCGCCCGTATTTCCATCAACCGGCCCGAGGTGCACAACGCCTTCCGCCCGGAGACGGTCATGGAGCTGCAGCGCGCCTTCACGCACGCGCACCATGATCCGTCGATCGGCGTGATCATCCTGACCGGCGAGGGCGGCAAGGCCTTCTGCTCCGGCGGCGACCAGCGCGTGCGCGGCGAGCAGGGCGGCTACAAGGATGCCACCGGCACGCAGCATCTGAACGTGCTCGACCTGCAGATGCAGATTCGCCGCCTGCCCAAGCCGGTCGTCGCCATGGTGGCGGGCTGGGCGATCGGCGGCGGTCACGTGCTGCACCTGGTTTGCGACCTGAGCATCGCGGCAGAGAACGCCCGCTTCGGCCAGACCGGGCCGATCGTCGGCAGTTTCGATGCCGGGCTCGGCGCCGGCCTGCTGGCCCGCACCGTGGGCATGAAGAAAGCTAAGGAGATCTGGTTCCTGTGCCGCCAGTACGACGCCCGGCAGGCGCTCGACATGGGCCTGGTGAACACCGTGGTGCCGCTGGAGCGCCTGGAAGAGGAGACGGTGGCGTGGTGCCGGCGCATGCTGGAGCTGTCGCCCACCGCGCTGCGCATGCTGAAGTGCGCCTTCAACGCCGACACCGACGGCCTGGCCGGGATCCAGGAACTCGCCGGCAACGCCACCGCCATGTTCTACATGACGGCCGAGGGCCAGGAAGGCCGCGATGCCTTCCTTGAGAAGCGCAAGCCCGACTTCGACAAGTTTCCGCGCCGCCCCTGAAGACGTGATCAGCAACACCCCGCAGCGACTCTGGCAGCACTGGCTCGGCGCCAGCCGCCCGCGCACGCTGTGGGTGGCTGTGGTGCCGGTGCTGGTCGGGACCGCGCTGGCGGGAGAGGACACCGGGGGCATCTCCTGGGCCGTGTTCGCGGTGACCATGCTGGCCGCGCTGCTGATCCAGGTCGGCACCAACCTGCACAACGACGTGGCTGACTTCGAGCGCGGCGCCGATGATCCGGGGACGCGGCTGGGGCCGCGGCGGGCCACCGCCGAGGGCTGGCTCAGCCCCGCCGCGGTGAAGCGCGCCGCGGTGCTGGCATTCAGTGCGGCGGGATTGCTTGGGCTGTGGCTGGCCTGGGTCGGCGGCTGGCCGATCCTGGCGATCGGCATTGCCTCGATCATCTGTGCCTGGGGATACAGCGGCGGTGCGCGGCCGATCGCCTACTCCGCCCTGGGCGAGGTGTTCGTGTGGATATTCTTCGGCCTGGCCGCGGTCGCAGGGAGCTATTACCTGCAAGCCGGGCGTTTCGACCCGGTGGCCCTGCTGGCCGGCGGCCTGCTCGGCATGCCGGCGGCCGCGGTCCTGGTGGTGAACAACTACCGCGACCGTGAAAACGACGCGCGCGCCGGGCGCCGGACTTTCGCCGTGGTGTTCGGGCCGGGCGCCAGCCGCGTGGAGTACGGGCTGCTGATGTTGCTGCCGTTCACGGTGTTGCCGCTGCTAGCGCTCGGTGACGGGCGCGGCTGGCTGTGGCCGCTTGCCGCGCTCCCCTGGGCTGTTCTCCTGGTGCGGCGTTTTCTCATGGAACCGGTGGGACCCGCCTTCAACAAGCTGCTCGGCGATACCGCAAGGCTGCAGTTCGTCTACGGCCTGTTGTTGTGCCTGGGCGTGTACCTGGGGGGGCTGCGTGGCTGAGACGGGCGCCGGGCGCCGCATCGCGCGAGTAGAGCTCCATCCCTACGCCATTCCCCTGTCGCGGCCGTGGAAATGTGCGCGCGGGGATACCGTCATGCGCCGTGGCTGGCTGGTGCGCGTCGAGGACAGCGACGGCGCGCACGGCTGGGGCGAGAGCGCCGGGCTGCCCGGCGCCGGCACCGAGACAGCGGAGCTGGCCGCAGCGGCGCTGCGCGGGGCGATGACGGACCTCGTGGGGCTGTCCCTGGCCGAGGCGCGTGCGCGGCTGCCGGGGCGCGAGCGTCCGGCGGCGCGCTGCGGCCTCGAGTGTGCCCTGCTGGACCTCGAGGCACGGCGGGCGGGAGTGCCGTTGTTCCGCCATTTGCGGCCCGACGCTGTCGACCAGGTGCGCGTCAACGCCTTCGTCGGCGCGGTCGACGAGGATCTTGGCGCGCGGCTGGTCGAAGCACGTCGCAAGGGCTTCGAGGTGGCCAAGCTGAAGCTGGCGACCGCGCCGCTGGACCAGGAGCTGCCACTTTTCTTCCGCGCCATGGAATCGCTTCCGGCCGGGTTGCAGTTGCGTCTCGACGTCAACCGCGGCTGGACCACGGCCGAGGCGGAGCGGGTCCTGCCGCAGTTCGCAGGCCTGCCCATCGAGGGCCTGGAGGAGCCCGCAGCGGATGCCGCGGCAGAAGACCTGGCCCGGCTGCAGGGCATGGTGGATTTCTCCATCGCGCTGGACGAATCGCTGGCTTCCTGGCCGGAGGAAACCGCGCTGCCCGTGCGGCGCCAGGTGCTCAAGCCGATGGTGGTGGGCGGACCCTCGCGCGTCCTCGCGCTGGCGCTGCGCCCGCTGACCGAGAGCATCGTCACGGCCAGCGTCGATACGGCGGTGGGCCTGTGGTTGTCGGCGCACCTCGGCGCGGTGCTGGGCAACGGCCTGGCCCACGGCCTCGATACGGCCAGCTGGCTGAGCAGGCTGCTCGGCCCGGCGCCGGCACCGGGCGGGTTGTTGCAGTTACCCGAGCGTCCCGGACTCGGTTTCGAGCCCGAGCTCGGCGAGCTCACGGCGTAGCAGTTTCCCCATCGCGTTGCGCGGCAGGGCCGGAACGCGCAGGAAGCGCCGCGGCCGGCTGGCGGGCGGCAGGTGCGCGTACACCCATGCTTCCAGCGCGGCGGGCGTGATCTCGCCGGCGTAGACGGCCACGACGAGCGCTCCCCAGCGCGGGTCGGGGCGACTGGTTACGCCCGCTTCGTCCACCCCGGCGCATTGCTCCAGTACTTGTTCCACGCTCTCCGGGTGGATGTTCACGCCGCCGCTGACGATCACTTCGTCGGCGCGCCCCAGCAAACGCAAGCGGCCGTCGTCCAGCCACTCGCCCGCATCGTTGCTGAGGAAGCTGCCGTCCGCCTGCAGTCCCGCGGCGGGGTGCATGGTCGCGTCGACGTAGCCGGCCATGACCATGCGGCCGGCGATACGGATGCGGCCCGTCTCCGCCTGGAGGGACAACGACACGCCGGGCAGCGGACGGCCCACCACGCCCGGCGCCCAGGTCTCGTCCACCGCGCCGGCGGCGACATGCGAGCTGGTCTCGGTCATGCCCCAGGCCTGCCACAGTGGCCAGCCCCGCGCGCGCACCGCCTGCGCCGCTTCGGGCGACAAGGGGCCGCCGCCGGACAGCAGGCAGCGCAGCTCGCGCGGGGGCGGGGCGTCGGCCTGGGCCAGCGGGCCGAGCATGGCCGGCACGACGGAAACGTGGGTCGCGCCCGCGGCCATGAGCCGGCGTGCGGCCATGGGATCGAAACGCGGCAGCAGTGCGAGCGAGGCGCCCGCGTGCAGCACCCGCCAGGCGGCGGCGAGGGCGCCGATGGTGTGCATGGGGATGCATACCAGCCAGCGGTCGCCGGGCCCAAGCGGCGGCAGCACCGCGGCGCTCGCCGCGACGTGGGCATCCAGCGCTGCAGCCGGAAGCCTGGCGATGCGCGCGGGGCCGGTGGTGCCGCTGGTCGGCAACCACAATTCGGCGCCCGTGCCGCGCGGCCCGGCAGGCAGGTCCTGCCGGGCCGCGCCGGCGCGCCGGTCGTCCGCGCCGGCACTGTCGAGATCCAGCACGACCCCGGCGCCCATGGCGGCGAGGCAAGCCTCGATGTCCGGTCGCGCAGGGTCGAGCGGCATCACCGGGCGGCCCTGCGACAACCCGGCGAGCACACCGGCCAGGAGCTCGATTCGGTCCGCGCTGATTATCACCAGCGGGCCCTGTCCGGGTCCGGCCTCGGCCGCGCGCTCAGCCAGCGCGGCGCAGCGCGCGCGCAGCGCGCCGGCGCTGAGCATGCCGTCCGGCCAGGACAGCACCGGGTCCGCCGCGGGCCGCCGCGCCAGCGCGGCGAGCGGGGCCACCGGCGCCGCGGCGGTCATGCCGGCCGGGAGCCGACGTGCAGTGCGGCGATCCCCATGCTGTAGTTGCGGTACCAGACATCGCTGAAGCCGGCCTCGCGCAGGATGGCGCAGAAAGCCTGCTGGTCCGGAAAGCGGCGGATGGATTCCACCAGGTAGCGATAGGCCGAGGTGTCGCCCGCCACCATCGTGCCGATGGCAGGGATGGCCCAGCGATTGTAGAACATCGTAGGGCACGCGCAGCGGCCCCTGCACGCGGGAGAACTCGAGGCACAGCAGCCGGCCTCCCGGCTTGAGCACGCGCAGGATCTCCGCCAGTGCGTCCTCGATGCGGGTGACGTTGCGGATGCCGAAGGCGATGGTGACGGCGTCGACGCTGGCGTCCGGCAAGGGCATCTGCTCCGCCGTTCCGGCGACCCAGCGCAGGGCGTGGTGGCGGCTGTCGCGCCCGGCCGCCATCATCTCGTAACTCGGATCGACCACGATCACCTGGCGGTCCACGCCGGCGAGGCGGTGCGCGATGTCACCGGTGCCGCCGGCGAGGTCAACGATGCACTGGCCCGGGCCCGGGTTGACCGCCCAGGCCATGGAACGCTTCCACAGCCGGTGGATGCCGAAGCTCATCAGGTCGTTCATCAGGTCGTAACGCCGCGCCACGCGGCGGAAGACGTCGCGCACCAGCTGCTCGCGTTCGCGCGGATCGACTTCCTGGCTGCCGAAAGTATGGGAAAGGTCTGACACTGCTTGCGCCCGTGGCTGTTAGCCGGGGTACCTTAAGGCAGGGCCCGGCGGGCGGCAAGAACCGAATCCGGCGGCGACATCCCCGACGAAAGCAGCCCCATGAAAACGATCGTTTACTTTGACAGCGGGTGTCCCGTGTGCGCCGCCGGCGCCGCACACTGGCAGGGGCGCGACTGGGCGCGCCGTACCGAGTGGGTGGACCTGATGGAACAGCCGGAGGCGCTCGCCGCGGAGGGTGTCAGTTTCGCCGCGGCGATGGAAACCCTGCATGTGCGCGACCGCCATGGCCGGCTGGTGGCGGGGGGCGACGCCTTCCTGCTGCTGTGGGACCAGCTGCCGGGCTGGAGCTGGGTGTCGCGGCTGGTGCGCGGCGCAGGGCTGCAGCGCTTGTTCGACAAGGCCTATCGCTGGCACAGTCGGGGCAGGTTCGAAAAGCGCTGCAGCAGCGGGACATGCCCGGTGCCCGGCGCAGGGAGAGCGTCATGAAAGTTGCCCTGTTCGGCGGCACGGGCTTTGTCGGCAGTTACCTCGTCGATGCCCTGCTGGCCCATGGCCACACGCCGCGCCTGCTGGTGCGGCCTGGCAGCGAGGCCAAGGTCGTGCAACCGGAACGCTGCGAGCTCGTGCCCGGCGACATCGAGGACGGCGCAGCGATCGCCGCGTGTCTCGAGGGCGCCGATGCCGCCATCTACAACATCGGCCTGCTGCGCGAGTTCCCCGCCCAGGGCGTGACATGGGAGAAGATGCACTACCAGGGTGCGGCCCGCGTCGTGGACGCCGCCGTCGCGGCCGGGGTGAAGCGCTTCGTGCTGATGAGCGCGAACGGCGTGAAGCCGGACGGCACCGGCTACCAGTCCACCAAGTTCCGCGCCGAGCAGCACCTCGCGGCCAGCCGGCTCGACTGGACCGTGTTCCGGCCTTCCGTGGTTTTCGGCGATCCGCGCGGGCGCATGGAATTCTGCAGCATGCTGTACCAGCAGATGCTCAAGCCGCCGATTCCGGCCCCGCTGTTCCACGCCGGGCTGTGGCCGTCGGGTGCCGGGCGTTTCCGCATGTCGCCGGTGGCCGTGGAGGACGTGGCGGAGGCCTTCGTCCGCGCGCTCGAGACCCCGGCCAGCGTGCACCGGGTGTTCCCCCTGGGTGGCCCCGAGGCGCTCGAGTGGCGTGAAATCCTGCGCGTGATCTCCGCGGCGGCGGGGAAGAAAAAGATGATGATGCCCGCGCCGGTGGCCGTGCCGCGCGCACTGGCGGCGCTGCTGGACCGCTTTGCCTGGTTCCCGGTCACCCGAGCGCAGCTGGACATGCTGCTCGAGGGCAATGCCTGCGACGGCAGTGAGGCCTGGTCGATGTTCGGCATCGAGGCGCGGCGCTTCGAGCCCGCAGCTCTGGGCTACGTCGGCGGCAGCGCCTGATGGCCAGGCGACGCCCGCTCATGCTGGTGTTCGGCGCCAGCGGCTACATCGGCGGACACCTGGTGCCGCACCTGCTGGCGGCGGGGCAGCGCGTGCGCGCAGTGGCGCGCGACACGGCTTCGCTCGACCGCGTGGGCTGGGAGAAGGCGGAGCGCATGTCGGCGGATGCGCTCGAGCCGGACACGCTGGACGCTGTGCTGAAGGGCGTCGACACCGCCTATTACCTCGTCCACTCCATGGCGGCCGGTGCTGATTTCGGCCGCCTCGACCTGGAGTGCGCCGACAATTTCGCGGCTGCTGCTGCGCGGGCCGGCGTGCGGCGCATCGTCTATCTCGGCGGCCTCATTCCGGAGGGCGCCAAGTCCGAGCACCTGGTCTCGCGCAAGGAAACCGGCGACCGGTTGCGCCACGGATCAGTCCCGGTGACGGAGATCCGCGCCGGCATCATTGTCGGGCCGGGCTCCGCCGCTTTCGAGGTGATCCGCGACCTGGTCAGCGCGCTGCCGGCCATGGTCACGCCACGGTGGGTGCGGTCGCGCACGCCCCCCATCGCGCTCGACAACCTGCTCGAATACCTGGCGCGCATCCCGGAGCACGAGGAGAGTGCAGGTCGCATCTACGACGCTGCCGGGCCGGAGATGCTGTCCTACGAGGAGCTGATGCGCATCTACGGCGAGGTGGTGGGGCGACGCCCCCGCATCGTCCCGGTGCCGGTGCTTACGCCGCTGTTGTCGTCTTACTGGCTCGGGCTCGTCACCACCGTGCCGACGCCGGTGGCGCGCGCGCTCATCGGCGGCCTGGCGCATGACATTCCGGCCGACCCCGAGCCGCTGCGCGCGCTGGTCCCGCAGCGCCTGCTGGACTACCGGGAATCCGTCAGCGCCGCGCTCGAGGCGGAGCGCCGCAAGGCCGTGGCCGCACGCTGGACCGAAGGCGTGCTCATGTACCGCAACTATCGCCAGGACTACGCGTACTACGCCATGCGCAGTTCCGGCAGCGCTTTGACCACGGCCTCGCCCGAGGAGGCGTGGCGCGTCGTGACCGCCATCGGCGGCAGGAATCGCTACTACGCGCTGGATTTCCTCTGGACCTTGCGCGAGCTGGCGGACTGGTTCGTCGGCGGTCCCGGTTTCAACCGTGGCCGCAGGGACGAGCGCGAGCTCCGCGTGGGCGACACCGTCGACTCGTGGCGCGTCATCGGGCTCGAGCCGCAGCGCCGGCTCACGCTGCTGTTCGGCATGAAGGCGCCCGGCGCCGGCATCCTGGAGTTCGAGATCGAGCCGGAGGGGGACGGGGCGCGCATCACGGCGACGGCCTACTGGCACCCGAAGGGTGCCTGGGGACTGCTCTACTGGTATCCGCTGGCGCCGTTCCACGGCCTGATCTTCAGCCGCATGACCGAGGCCATCGCGCGCCGCGCGGAGTCAGACGGTGATACGCCGCGGCTGGCCGCCGCAGGGGAGCACTAGGTTCGTTTCTTGCGCGCCTCGCGCGTGCGGGCCGCCTGGACTTCCCGGTCGTAGGCGTCTGCAAAGCGCGCGCCGATGACGGCGGCGAAGTTCTCGTCCGGGAAGCCGGCGATGGTGCGGTAGGCCTCCTGGTACAGGTCCCAGTAGCGGTTCTTCGGTGAGCCGGAAAGCAGCCCGCCGCTCTTGGCGGTCTGCTTGAAACGCTCCTCGAGTTCGCCCGGTTCCAGGCGGTCGAGCAGGTCGCGGAAGGCGGCCTGCATCGCCTTCAGCGTGGCCGCCTGGTGGATGCTCAGGTCGCGCACTGCATCCTCGACCGCCTCCAGCGGGCCCAGGTAGGCATCGGGATCGACGTCGTCGTTGCGGCCGAACATCTTTTCCAGCGCTTCCTGCGTGGTGGACATGAGCTCGAGCGGGTTGTTTCCGGCCGCCTGGAAGCCGGTCTGGCTGATGCGGAACTTGCTCTTTGTCATGCTGCGCTGCTCCACCAGCTCGCGCAGCCCGGCCGTGGCCGTGCGGATGAAACGCCCCGCGGTCGCGATGATCTCGTCTTCGTCCTCCTGCGAGACATGGGCCGGATCGAGGCCCGCATGCTCCATCAGCATGCGCACGGCTTCGGTGAAGTCGCGGCGCTCGCCGGCGAAGGGTTTGGCCGCGGGAAGGTCCGGCGTCGCGCCGAGCCGCAGCGAGTCGTCGCCCGCGAGATGTGCCGACTCCTGCTGCTTCAGCGCTGCCACCCGCTGGCGGTCGAAGTCCGTCTGCGCGTCGAGCTCGGTGTCGGCGAGACGCACGGTGGCGATCATTTCGTCTTCGGAGGAGCCGCTGCCGGGGAGCTCGTGCCCGGTGCGTGCATGCATGTTCTCGTCCGCATCCGTCTGCTCGCTGAGAAGTTTCAGCGAGAGTCCCGCCGGATCCTCTTCCTTGCGTTTCAGGCGCGGAATGCGTGCTTCATCGTCGTTCTGGCTCACCTGGATGATGCTGGCGCGGAATACATAGTCGCCCATGCGCAGCTCGTCGCCGTCATGCAGGCGGATGGGCGTGCCGCGGCCCACCGGCTGGTCGGACTGGTTGACGTAGACGCCGTTGGTGCTGGTGTCGCGCAGGTAGTAGGCGCCGTCGCGATAATCGATGCCGGCGTGGCGGCCGGAAATGTAGCGATCGGGATCGGGCAGCACCCAGTCGTTATCGGAGGCGCGCCCGATCGTACCGCCATGCACACTGAAGACCCGCACGCTGTCTGCGCCGAGGATGTGCTTCTGTTTGCTGACGATCTTCAGGGTCAGGGGCATATTGGTCTCGGCGAAACATTGACTTGCGCGCCCATGAAGCAAAAATAGATGAAGCGGTGGCCGGCCACAACGATACTTTTGGTGAACCGCGTCACGCTTTTCCCGCCGCAAGCGGTCGCTTCTCCTCCGTTACAGTGAGCTTCATGGCAAATACGCGCATTTACAAGGTCCTGTTCCTCAATCAGGGCAAGGTCTACGAGATTTACGCCCGCTCGGTGTCCCAGGGCGAGCTGTTCGGCTTCCTCGCGGTGGAGCAACTGGTGTTCGGCGAGCGCAGCTCGGTGGTGGTGGACCCGTCGGAGGAGCGCATCCGCTCCGAGTTCGCCGGCGTGCAGCGCAGCTACATCCCCCTGCATTCGGTGCTGCGTGTGGACGAGGTGGAAAAGCAGGGAATCAGCAAGATCAGCGCGGTCGAGGGCGGCAACGTGGCCCAGTTCCCGCTGCCGGTGTACGCGCCGGGCAACGATTCCTCGCGCGGCAAGTAGGGTCAGGCATGCGATTCGCCTGGCTGGCCAGCGGCAGTCGCGGCAATGCCGCGCTGGTTGAGGCGGACGGTCGCTGCGTCATGCTGGACTGCGGCCTGGGCCTGAAAGCGGCCCAGGCGCGGCTCGAAGCCCTCGGCCGGGAACCGGCCGACATCGAGGCGATTCTCGTCACCCACGAGCACAGCGACCACATCGGGGGCGTCTCCCGCTTCGCCACGCGCCACGGCCTGCGCGTGCTGACCACCGCGGGAACGGCCAAGGGCTTTCGCATGACCCCGCCGCCGCGCCTCGAGCTGATCAGCGCGCACGAGCCGTTCGCGCTCGGTCCCTTCGAGATCACCCCCGTGCCGGTGCCGCACGATGCGCGCGAGCCATGCCAGTTCATGTTCAGCGACGGGGCTGCGCGGCTGGCCATCATCACCGACCTCGGCCGTATCACGCCGCACGTGGTCGCCAGCGTGCAGGGCTGCGATGCGCTGGCGCTCGAGTGCAACCACGACGAGGCCATGCTGGCGGACGGCCCCTATCCCGAGTCCCTGAAGCGCCGCGTGGGCGGCAACCTCGGTCACCTGTCCAACGGCCAGGCGGCGGAACTGCTGGCGAGCATCGATATCGCCCGCCTGCAGCACCTCGTGGCCCTGCATCTCTCGGAGCACAATAACCGTCCGGGGCTGGCGCAACAGGCGCTGGCGGCGGTGCTCGACTGCGCGCCGGGCGAGGTCGCGGTGGCGCGCCAGCGGGCCGGGCTCGACTGGCGTTCGCTCTAGGCGCTGCCGGCCTGCCGCCCGCGCGGGTGGGCAGGGGGCGGCGTCTGTCGTAAAATCTCGGCGCCCCCCAGCCCGCGGCCCCAGGAAATCATGCTGACTCTGCCCGGTGCGCCGGCCTTTTCCCGCTTCCGCCTCGACAAGTTCCTCGAGGACCTGCGTGCCGCCTGTCCGGTCGTCACCGGTGTGGCTGCGCGCCACATGCATTTCGCCGACCTGGAACGCGACCTGGACGAGGCCGAACTGCGGCTGCTGAAGCGGCTCCTGACCTACGGGCCCGCCCGTTCCGTGGCGTTTCCGGAGGGCGAAGTGCTCCTGGTGGTGCCGCGTTTCGGCACCATCTCGCCCTGGTCGAGCAAGGCCACGGATATCGCTCACAACTGCGGTCTCGGCGTCGTGCGCCGCCTGGAGCGCGGCATTGCCTGGCACCTCGAGGCCCGGCGACCGCTCGAAGCCGATGAGCTCCAGACAGTAGCCGCTTTGCTGCACGACCGCATGACCGAGTCGGTGGTGCGCCGCCTCGAGGAGGTTGCGCGCCTGTTCGAGCGCCACGAGCCGGCCCCGCTCGGCGCCGTGGACCTGCTGGGCGGCGGGCGTGCGGCTTTGGCGCGCGCCAACGGCGAGCTCGGCCTGGCGCTGTCCGAGGACGAGATCGACTACCTCGCGGCGCATTACCTGGGCACGGGACGGAACCCGACCGATGCCGAGTTGATGATGTTTGCGCAGGCCAACAGCGAGCACTGCCGGCACAAGATCTTCAACGCCGACTGGGTCGTGGACGGCGAGCCGCAGCCGAAGTCGCTGTTCGCCATGATCCGCAACACGCATGAGAAGTCGCCCGAGGGCGTGCTCTCCGCTTACCGCGACAACGCGGCGGTGATGGCGGGCTGGGAGGCGGAACGGTTCTTTCCGGCGCCGGCGGACGGCCGTTACGACTATGTCGCCGAGCCGGTGCACATCCTGATGAAGGTGGAGACGCACAACCACCCGACCGCGATCTCGCCCTTCGCCGGCGCCGCCACCGGTGCGGGCGGAGAGATCCGCGACGAAGGCGCCACCGGGCTGGGCGCCAAGCCCAAGGCCGGCCTGGCCGGTTTCTCCGTGTCCCACTTGCGCATTCCGGGCCACGAACAGCCGTGGGAAGAGGGTGGGCCGGGGTTCCCGGGCCGGATCGCCACTCCGCTGGAGATCATGCGCGACGGGCCGATCGGCGCCGCCGCCTTCAACAACGAATTCGGCCGTCCCAACCTGGCCGGTTATTTCCGCACCTGTGAGCAACAGGTGGACGGCGTGGTGCGCGGCTACCACAAGCCCATCATGATCGCCGGCGGGCTCGGCAACGTGCGCGCCCCGCACGTGGAGAAGGGCGAGGTCGCACCGGGTGCGCGCCTGGTGGTGCTGGGCGGTCCGGCCATGCTGATCGGCCTCGGCGGCGGGGCCGCATCCTCGATGTCCAGCGGCGAAAGCAGCGAGGACCTGGACTTCGCGTCGGTGCAGCGCGGCAATCCCGAGATCCAGCGCCGTGCCCAGGAAGTCATCGACCGCTGCTGGGAACTCGGCGCCGACAACCCGATCATGCTCATCCACGACGTCGGCGCCGGCGGCCTGTCGAACGCGCTGCCGGAGGTCATCGACCACAGCAAGCTGGGCGGGCGCATCGAGCTGCGCGCCGTGCCGAACGACGAGCCGGGCATGTCGCCCATGGCGATCTGGTGCAACGAGGCGCAGGAACGCTACGTGCTGGCGGTGGCGCCGGAGCGCTTGCAGGCCTTTGCCGGGATCTGCGCACGCGAGCGCTGCCCGTGGGCCGACGTCGGCGAGACCACGGTGGAGCGGCGCCTGCTGGTGAGCGACCGGCTGTTCGACAACGCGCCGGTGGACATGCCGGTCGAGGTGCTGCTGGGCAAGCCGCCGCGCATGACGCGCGAGGCCGGGCGCATCGTGCGCCGCGGCGACGACCTGCCCACCGACATCGACCTGGGGGAGGCTGCGTTGCGCGTGCTGCAGTTCCCGGCGGTGGCGGACAAGACCTTCCTCGTCACCATCGGCGACCGCAGCGTCGGCGGGCTGACCGTGCGCGACCAGATGGTCGGCCCGTGGCAGGTGCCGGTGGCGGACGTGGCCGTGACCAGCACGGGCTATCGCGGTTACACCGGCGAGGCCATGGCGATGGGCGAACGCGCGCCTCTGGCGCTGCTCGATCCCGCTGCTTCCGGCCGCATGTCCGTGGGCGAGGCGATCACCAACATCGCCGCTGCCGCGGTGCCTGCGCTCGGCCAGGTGCGCCTCTCGGCGAACTGGATGGCCGCCTGCGGCGAGCCCGGTGAAGACGCCGCCCTGTTCGACACCGTGCGCGCCATAGGTGAGGCGCTGTGTCCCGCGCTCGGGATCGCCATCCCGGTCGGCAAGGACTCGCTTTCCATGCGCACGCGCTGGGAGACGGCCGCGGGCGAGCGCGCCGTGGTGGCGCCGCTGTCGCTGATCGTCTCGGCCTTCGCGCCCGTGCAGGACGTGCGCCGGACGCTGACGCCGCAGCTGCGCACGGACCTCGGCGAGACCGAGCTGCTGCTGGTGGACCTGGGTGGCGGGCGCAACCGCCTCGGGGGCTCGGCCCTGGCCCAGGTCTACGGCTGTATCGGTCATACGCCGCCGGACCTGGACGACCCGGCGCAACTCGCGGCGTTCTTCGCCGTGGTACAGGACCTGAATCTCCGCGGCGAGTTGCTTGCCTACCATGACCGCTCCGACGGCGGGTTGTTTGCCACCCTGGCCGAGATGGCGTTCGCCGGTCACTGCGGCGTGGAGATCGACATCGCCTGCCTGGCTGGCGAGCCCCTGGCGCTGCTCTTCGCCGAGGAGCTGGGCGCCGTGCTGCAGGTGCGCAGCGGCGGGCTCGAGCGCGTGCAGGAGGCCTTCGCCGCGGCCGGCCTGGCGGACCGGGTGCATCTTATCGGCCGACCGGTCGCGGCGCCGACGCTGCGCATTCATCGCGGCACGGAGGTGCTGCTGGAAGCGCCGCGACAGGCGCTGCGCGACGCCTGGTCGCAGACGACCTTCCGCATGCAGGCGCTGCGCGACCACCCGGAGTGCGCGCGCGAAGAGCACGCGGTGCGGCTCGATGACGACGACCCGGGCCTGTATTCCGAACTCAGTTTCGATCCGGCGGAAGATGTCGCGGCGCCCTTCGTTGCGCGCGGCGCGCGGCCCCGGGTCGCAGTCCTGCGCGAACAGGGCGTGAACAGCCAGGTGGAGATGGCGGCCGCGTTCCATCGTGCAGGCTTCGATGCCGTGGACGTCCACATGAGCGACCTGATCGCCGGCCGCCGCGCGCTGGACGAGTTCCGCGGGCTGGTGGCCTGCGGCGGCTTCTCCTACGGTGACGTGCTCGGCGCGGGCGAGGGCTGGGCCAAGAGCGTCCTGTTCAACCCGCGCGCGCGCGAACAGTTCGAGGCGTTTTTTGCGCGCAGCGAGACTTTCGCGCTGGGCATCTGCAACGGCTGCCAGATGATGGCGGCGCTGAAAGAAATCATTCCCGGCGCCGGATTGTGGCCGCGCTTCGTGCGCAACCGCTCGGAACAGTTCGAGGCGCGCCTGAGCCTGGTGCGCATCGAGGAAAGCGGGGCGCTGATGGCCGCGGGCATGGCGGGTTCGGTAACGCCGATCGTCGTCTCCCACGGCGAGGGCCGCGCCGAGTTCCGCGACGAGGCGCACCAGCGGGCCTGTGCCGAGGCCGGGCTGGTGTGGTTGCGCTACGTCGACCACTACGGCCGCATCGCGGCACGCTATCCCGCCAACCCCAACGGCTCGCCCGAGGGCATCGCCGGCCTCTGTTCCGCGGATGGGCGCGTCACCATCGCCATGCCCCATCCGGAGCGCGTGTTCCGCGCAGTGCAGCATTCCTGGCGGCCGGACGGCTGGGGCGAGGACAGTCCTTGGCTGCGCCTGTTCCGTAACGCCCGCGCCTGGGTCGGCTAAGGCCCGGACCGCGCTTCGCACCGTCGCCGGACTTGACGCGGCGCCCCCGGATTCGTGAGATTCAGCTCCATGGGCCCCGGCATGGGGCGGCGCAGAACGGTAGCGGAGGCGAGACGATGATCCTGGTCGCGGGGGCGACGGGCGAGCTGGGGCGGGCCATCTGCCGGCAGCTCACCGAAAAAGGCGGCACGGTTTACGGCATGGTGCGCTCGAGTTCCGCGCCCGAAGCCGTCGCCGAGCTCGAGAGCATCGGCGTGCGGCCGGTGCGGGCGGAACTGGACGATCCGGAATCCCTGCGCGAGGCCTGCAGCGGTTGCGACGCGGTGGTCTCGGGCATGACCGCCATGGGACGCCCCGGCGACAGCATCGACCGGGTGGACCGCGAAGGCCAGCTGGCCCTGGTCGGTGCGGCGGCAGAGGAGGGCGTGGAGCGCTTCGTCTACATGTCCTACTCCGGCGCCATCGGCAAGGACGATCCCCTGACGCTGGCCAAGCGCGCGGTGGAGCGCACGCTGAAGCACAGCGGCATGAGCTGGACTGTGCTGCGGCCGTCCTATTTCATGGAATCCTGGCTGTCGCCCGCGCTCGGCTTCGATGTTGCCGGCGGCCGCGTGCGGGTTTTCGGCGACGGGCGCGCCCCCATCAGCTGGGTGGCCAGGGACGATGTCGCAGCCTTCGCGGCAGCTGCGGTCGACAGCGAGGAGGCGCGCAACGCCACGCTCGAGATCGGCGGCCCGGAGGCCATTGCCCCGCTGGATGTCGTGGCGCTGTTCGAGGCGCTGACCGGACGCCCGCTGGAAGTCGAG
Organism: uncultured Gammaproteobacteria bacterium; assembly: GCA_963709275.1. Lineage (GTDB taxonomy): Bacteria > Pseudomonadota > Gammaproteobacteria > Steroidobacterales > XN24 > XN24. Next base: position 275,260 of record CAVPVZ010000006.1, on the reverse strand, counting down.
CAGGTCGGCGAGGCGGAGCTGCTGGCGGCCCAGAAAGCCGCGCGGCAACCCCAGGAGCAGAGCCTCACTGCCTTGATGCTGGCTTACGCCCGCGGCAACGCGGTGCCGATGGAAGACGTCGCGGAGCGGTTCGGCCTCGAGCTGACGCCGCTGCGCGACTGGGCATCGCGCCAGTTGGGCGCGGCGAGCTGAGAGGAGGCGGCGCGGGCGTCAGCCGGTGACGAGCTCGTTGCCGCGTGCCACTGCGGACACGGCGTCGGTGGCGTAGCCGTCGGCCCCGAGCTTGCGCCACAGGTCGGGCGCGTCGCTGAAGGCCAGGCCGCCCACCATGATCCGCACCGGCCGGTCCTCGATGCGGCGCAGCGCCGCGATCGCGTCGGCGACCTTCGGCAGCTGCACGCTGAGGGCTGCGGAGACCACCACCAGGTCGGCATCGAAATACTGCACTGCGGACGCCATCTCCGTCGCCGGCACGCTGGCGCCGAGATGCACGGCGCGCCAGCCGGCGATATCGAAGAAATCAGCCAGCACCCTGACGGCGATGTCGTGGACATTCCCCGCCACGGCCGCGCAAACCACGGTATGGCCGTTCGGTGCAGCGCGTTCGGCGCGGTGCGCCAGCAGCGTCATCAGCCGTTCCGTAGTGTAGGTGACCACGTGCTCTTCGACGATGCCGAGCTCGCCGGCATGCCACAGGCGGCCGATTTCGCGCTGTGCCGGCACCAGGACATCGAGGTAGGCCTGCTGCAGCGGCATGCCCGCGCTGACTGCGTCCAGCACCAGCTCGATACCCTTGCGACTGTCCCCCTCGAGCACCGCGGCGAGATACGCCAGGGACAGGCGCCCTTCGGCCGTGGCCGGGTCGATGAGCTCGTCATTGGCCTCGGCCGGGTTGTCCAGCAGCGCCAGCGCATCCGCCAGCAAGGCGGCGGCACCGGGCTGGGCGGGGGCAGGCAGGTCCTCCGCAAGCACCGCGGCGAGGGCTTCCAGGCTGGCGCGCAGATCCCCCTCGGGGACTTCGCGTGCGCCGAAGGCGCGCCGCGCCCAGTTCACGCGCGCCCGGAACAGGGCCGGCTCGCCCAGGCGCAGCGCAGTTGCCAGTTCGACGATGCGCTGCGAAATGGCCGCCTTCCAGGCGCTGCTGGCTTCGGCGCCAAAGCGCGCCGCGACTTCCGGATGCGCCGCCAGCAGCCGCTCGGTAGCGAGTGCTGCATAGCCCGAGGCGCTGATTTCCAGCAAGTCTGCGCTAAAGGTGTCGGCTTGGCTCATGGCGTGATGTTCACTCGTTGCGTTGGCCCCCGTGTTCGCTCACCGGGCGCCGTGCGGATTCGCGGGATTATAATGCAGCTTCGCAAACCTGCCTGTCCGGGACCCCGGCGGCCGCCTGAACCACGGAGCCCAGCAATGCCAGCAACACATAACGCGCCGGCGAAGGATTCGCCCGACGCGCTCTATTCCGCCCACCACGAGACGCTGGTAGAGCGTTACACGCGCCTGCTGGAGGACTCGCCCTGTGGCGGCCTGGCGGTGTATTCCGGCATGCCCGTCTATCGCTTCCGTGACGACCAGAGCTGGCCTTTCCGTGCCGGCGCCTTCTACCAGCAATGGGTGCCGTGCGAGGACCACGCCGGCGCGGTGCTGCTGTTCCGCCCCGGCCGGCGGCCGATGCTGGTGGTGCAGATGCCGCGCGATTACTGGCACTCGGTGCCGGAGGCGCCGAGCGGCGACTGGGTGCGGCATTTCGAACTGGTGGTAGTGGACGACGCCGCCGGGCTGCGCGCTGCGCTCCCTGACGGCCTGGGCGACCTGGCGCTGGTAGGGGATGCGGATGCCTCGGTCGCGGACTGGGGCTGGGGCGAAATCAATCCGCCGCGCATCCTCGCGGCGCTCGAGTTCTCGCGGCTCTACAAGACGGACTACGAGGTTGCCTGTATCCGGGCGGCCAACCGGATCGCAGTGCGCGGGCACATGGCGGCGCGGGCGGCGTTCCAGGGCGGAGAGAGCGAGTTCGGCATCCATCTCGCCTACCTGGAAGCCACCGGGCATGCAGAGGCCGAGCTGCCCTATGCCAACATCATTGCCCTCAACGAGCACGGCGCCACGCTGCATTACGGCCGCCTCGACCGGGAGCCTCCGGCACGGCGTCTCAGCTTTCTTATCGACGCCGGCGCGCGCTGCCGGGGCTACGCCGCCGACATCACGCGCACCTGGCCGGCGGAGCCGGGCGGCGAGTTTGCTGCGCTGGTCGATGCGCTGGACCATGCGCAGCAGGACCTGGTGGCCGGCCTGCGCGCGGGACAGTCCTATATCGACGTGCACGAGGATGCGCAGCTGGCGGTTGCCGTGATCCTGGAGGACTTGGGGATCGTGTCCATGGCCCCGGACGACATGGTGGCGACCGGGGTCAGCAATGCGTTCCTGCCGCACGGCGTCGGCCATCATCTTGGCCTGCAGGTGCATGACTCCGGCGGGAAGCTCGCGGGCCCGGACGGGAGCCTCATTGCGCAGCCCGAGGCGTGGCCTTTCCTGCGCAACCTGCGGCCAGTGGAGACGGGCAACGTGTTCACCATCGAACCGGGAATCTATTTCATCGATTCGGTGCTGGGACACCTGCGCTCGTCACCGCTCGGCGCGAACGTGGACTGGGAAGTCGTGGAGCTGCTCAAGCCCTATGGCGGCGTGCGCATCGAGGACAACGTGTGGATGGGGCCGGAGGGCCCGGAGAACCTCAGTCGCGCAGCAGGCTAGCCGGAGGAGCCGTTGCGCCGCGGCGCTTCCGGGCAGTCGTCACCGGCCTCATCGGACTGCTCCGCCACGTAGCGGCGCATCATCATGGCCTGCTGCAGGCGGCCCTTGCGCACGTAGCTCTCGTAGAGAATGTCGCGCATGAACTCCATCAGCACGCCCGCCTCGATGGCCGAGACCAGCGGCATGCCCTCGCGCGCGGCGTCGGTGTCGAACAACACGCGGCGCACGGCATTGAACGTCGGACCCTCGACTTCTGCCAGCACGCGGATTTCGTTGCACTGCTCGAAGATGCGGATCTTGCCGCTCTCGCCGAGGTCCTTGAAGACGCACTGGATCGCGCGGCGGCACATCGAGGCGAAGGCGTTCAGCGCGTTCATGCTGTAGCACTCCAGCGCTTCACGGAACAGCACCTCCAGCTCTTCCGGCAGGTAGGTGAAGTCGAAGCTCTCCTTGGCACGCTCGACTTCGGAGAAGTTCGAGGAGAATTCGACGTGTTCCTCGGTATAGGCCTTGACGGGGAAGCGCAGGAAAACCGACGAATTGCAGCTGTCGCAGCGGAAGACCAGGCCGGTCTCCGGCGGCTTGTGCCGCATCAGCTGCGCGTAATCGGGGATGGCGATGGGCGTCATGTGGGAGAAGACGCCGCAAGACGGACAGGCCAGCGCAAAATGCTGACCGTGGTCATGCTGGAACTCACCGTCCCTGTTGACGAATATGGGCATGCGCCCGCTCCCCCCCGGTGCCGTGCCGAAAGCCTGCATCCGGGGCGAGTGTAGCCGAAATTTCTCCGGCCACGCCAACCTGCTCGTTATGTAAAATCAAGGCCTTGGGCGTGGAAGCTCAGAAAGCCTCCACGCCCGGCCCCGGATCCTGTCAGCGTGCCGGAAGTGCATTCACGGCTTGACGAAGCGCAGCGTCATGCGGTCGCTTTCGCCGATGGCCGTGTACTTTTCACGGTCCTCGTCGCCATGGCGCAGCGTCGGCGGCAGCGCCCAGACACCACCCGGATGGTCGGCGGTGTCCTTGGGATTGGCGTTCACTTCCGAGGTCGCTTCCAGCTTGAAGCCGGCGGCTTCGACCTGCTCGATGAGCCAGTCCTGCGGCAGGTAGCCGCTGTCCCCGCCCGCGGCCGGGTCCGCGCCGGCGGGCGCGCGATGCTGCACCACGCCCAGCTTGCCGCCGCTCTTCAGCACGGCGAGGGCGTCACCGAGGAAGGCCTCGAGATTGCCCTGGCGCATGAAGCCGTGCATGTTGCGGAAGGTCAGCACCAGGTCGGCGCTGCCGGGCGCGCCGAGCGCATTCTCGCTGCCGGCCTTGTAGCCGATGACCTCGACCTGGTCGTAAATCTCCGGCGCCGCCGCCAGCTTGGCGAGGAACTCGCCGCGCACGCGCTGCATGTAGGCGGATTGCGCGTCTTCCGGGAAGTGGGCAGCGACGAGCTTGCCGTGATCCCGCACGGCCGGCGCCAGGATCTCCGTGTACCAGCCGCCGCCGGGCGAGACCTCAACGATCACCAGGTCCTGGCCGAAGCCGAGAAAGTTCAGCGTCTCGACCGGGTGACGGGCGCCGTCTCGCGCCGCGTAGGCCTCGGTGCGGTGGCTGCCTGCGGCGGCCGCGGCGAGGGCGTCGTCGTTGTGTGCTGCCAGCGGGCTTGCTGCAAGTGTGGCAGCCAGCGCGAGGGACGAAATAATGCCTGCTTTCATCGATGCATCTCCGGGATGGCTTGGCGAGTCGAGGAGCGAACTATAGCAAGGCCGACCCATTGAGGCGCCCTGCGGGACTTGTGTTCGCGGCTCCCAACCGGGAAGATTCGCGCCCCATGGCCATCGAAACTTTTCCTGTCGAGCTGGCGTGGCGGCGGCACGTCACGCCGCACGTGCTGCACCTGGCGTTCCGACCCGCGCAGGGCGGCCCCCTCGGGTTCGTCCCCGGGCAGTTCCTGAATCTCCATTTCCCCACGGAGAACGGCAACACGCATCGCAGCTACAGCATCGCCAACCCGCCCGGCGCGGACGGCCTGCTGGAGATCGCCATGTCGCCGGTGCCCGGGGGCCTGGCGAGCGAGGGGCTTGCCGCGCTGGAGCCGGGCGAAGTGATCCAGGCCAGCGGCCCCTTCGGGCGCTTCGTGCTGCGCGAGGAGCCGCCTTGTCGCTACGTGCTGGTCGGCACCGGCACGGGCATCACGCCGTATCGCGCCATGTTGCCGACGCTGGCGGAGCGGGTGGCGGCCGGCTTCAGGGTGCACATCCTGCTCGGCGTCTGGCGCCGCGCGGAGCTGCTGTTCGGCGATGATTTTCGCGCCTTCGCCGACGCGCATGCGGGCGCCGAGTTCAGCGCCTGCTACAGCCGCGAGTTCCCTGCCGATCCCGGGTCGTGGGAGCAGGCGGGTTATGTGCAGACGCGCTTCGCCCAGCTCGGGCTCGATCCCGAGAAAGACGTCGTCTACCTGTGCGGCAACCCCGGCATGATCGACGAGTCCGTCGAAATCCTGAAGGCCATGGGCTTCACCCTGAAGCAGCTCAGGCGCGAGAAGTACCTGTCGGCCAGGCCGGCTAAATGATCTTCCGGTAGCGGAGGCGATGGGGCTGGGCCGCTTCCTCGCCCTTGCGACGCTTCAGGTCCGCCTCGTACTCCGCGTAGTTACCCTCGAAGAACACCACCTCGCTGTTGCCCTCGAAAGCGAGGATGTGCGTGGCGATGCGGTCGAGGAACCAGCGGTCATGTGAGATCACCACCGCGCAGCCGGGGAACTCGAGCAGCGCTTCTTCCAGCGCGCGCAGCGTTTCCACGTCGAGGTCGTTGGTCGGCTCGTCGAGCAGCAGCAGGTTGCCGCCGGCACGCAGCACCTTGGCCAGGTGCACGCGGTTGCGTTCGCCGCCCGACAGGCTGCCGATCTTCTGCTGCTGGTCGGTGCCCTTGAAATTGAAGCGCCCGACGTAGGCGCGCGAGGGCGTTTCGTAGTTGCCGACGCGGATCATGTCCTGGCCGTCGGAGATTTCCTCCCACACCGTCTTGTTCGGGTCGAGCGCGTCGCGGCTCTGGTCGACGTAGGCGAGCTGCACGGTCGAGCCACGCACGATCTCGCCGCTGTCGGGCTGTTCGCCGCCGATGATCATGCGGAACAGCGTGGTCTTGCCGGCCCCGTTCGGCCCGATGACGCCGACGATCGCGCCCTTGGGGAACTCGAACGACAGGTTCTCGAACAGCAGCCGGTCGCCGAAGCCCTTCTTGAGCTTCTTCGCCTCGATGACCTGGTCGCCCAGGCGCGGGCCGGGCGGAATGTAAATCTCGTTGGTCTCGTTGCGCTGCTGGTACTCGCGGCTCGACAACTCCTCGAACCGGGCCATGCGCGCCTTGCTCTTGGCCTGGCGGCCCTTGGGGTTGGTGCGCACCCACTCGAGCTCCTGCTTCATGGCCTTGATGCGGGCGCCCTCGCTCTTCGCTTCCTGTTCGAGACGCTGCTCCTTCTGCTCCAGCCAGGAGGAGTAGTTGCCCTTCCACGGAATGCCGTGGCCGCGGTCCAGTTCGAGGATCCAGCCGGCCACGTTGTCGAGGAAATAGCGGTCATGGGTGACGGCCACCACGGTGCCGGAATAGTCCTGCAGGAAGTGCTCCAGCCAGGCCACGGACTCGGCATCCAGGTGGTTGGTGGGCTCGTCCAGCAGGAGCATGTCGGGGCGCGACAGCAGCAGCCGGCACAGGGCCACGCGACGGCGCTCGCCGCCGGAGAGCCTGGTCACGTCGGCATCCCACGGCGGCAGCCGCAGCGCGTCGGCGGCAATCTCCATGGTGCGGTCCGCCTCGTGGCCGCCGGAGGCCTGCAGCAGGTTCTCCAGCTCCGCCTGTTCCTTCGCCAGGGCGTCGAAATCCGCATCGGGCTCGGCGTAGGCGGCATAGATCTCATCGAGGCGGGCCTGGGCGCCCTTGACGTCGCCGAGGGCGTCCTCGATGTTGCCGCGCACGTCCTTGGCCGGGTCGAGCTGCGGTTCCTGCTCCAGGTAGCCGATGCGGATCCCGGTCTGCGGCCGCGCCTCGCCCTCGATCTCGGTGTCGACGCCGGCCATGATCCGGAGCAGCGTGGACTTGCCCGAGCCATTGAGGCCGAGCACGCCGATCTTGGCGCCCGGGAAGAAGGACAGGGAGATGTCGCGCAGGATGTACCGTTTGGGCGGCACCATCTTGGCGACGCGGTTCATCGTGTAGATGTACTGCGCCATGGCTTGGACTTGGGGGTGTTGCTTGGAAGGGGCGGCATTATGCGCCACCCGCGCCAAGCGTGTCACTTTGCCGGGTGGTGGTTTATGCTCGGCCAAAACGGTTCCTGAACGGAGTGTCGGGTGTTTCTCAAGCGCAGGAAGAAATCCGAGGTGCGCGTGCTCGCCGGGGAGTCGATCGCCGATTACGGCTTCGGCGACGGGCACCCGTTCGGCCAGGATCGGCACGAGGTGTTCCTGCGCGGCCTGCGCGAGCACGAGCTGGAGACGCGGGTTTGGATCGAGGATCCGGAGCGTCCCGCCAGCCGCGCCGAGCTTGAGCTGTTCCATACCCCGCGGCACGTCAGCTTCGTCGAGCGCATGTCCGTGGAGGGAATCGGTTTTCTCGACGAGGGCGACACCCCGGCGTTTCCCGGCGTCTACCACACCGCTGCCAACGTGGTCGGCGCCACGCTGCAGGCGGGCGAGCTGCTTGCGACCGGCGCAGCCAAGCGTGTCTTCGTGCCCATCGCGGGCCTGCACCATGCGGCGCGCGACAAGACCTCGGGCTTCTGCGTCTTCAACGACATCGGCGTGCTCATCGAATACCTGCGCAAGCAGCACGGCATCCGGCGCATCGCTTACGTGGACATCGACGCGCACCACGGCGACGGCGTGTATTACGGTTTCGCCTCGGACCCGGACGTCATCTTTACGGACATGCACGAGGACGGGCGCTTCCTGTTCCCGGGCACCGGCGATCGCACCGAGACCGGCATCGGTCCGGGCGAGGGCACCAAGCTCAACATCCCGCTGCACCCCGGCGCCGATGACGAGGAGTTCGTCACCGCGTGGAGCGAGATGGAGGCCTTCCTCGACGACGCCCGGCCGGAGTTCTTCATCCTGGTGGCGGGCGCCGACAGCATTGCCGGCGACCCGCTGACGCATCTGCAGTTCACCGAGGATGCGCACGGGGCTGCGGCGCGCGCCGTGTGCCGGCTGGCCGACCGCTACGCCGAGGGCCGCGTGCTCGGGCTGGGCGGCGGGGGTTACAACCGGCGCAACGTGGCCAGCGCCTGGAGCCGGGTGGTGAAGGAGTTCGCCGACAGCGTCTGAGGTAAAATGGCGCTTTGACCCCGCCCCGGAGACCCCCCATGTTCAGCCCCGACATGAAAATCGCTGGTTTCGACGACGAACTGTTCGCTGCGCTGCAGGCAGAGCGCCGCCGCCAGGAAGAGCATGTCGAGCTGATCGCCTCGGAGAACTACGCCAGCCCGCGCGTGCTGGAGGCGCAGGGCTCGGTGCTCACCAACAAGTACGCCGAGGGCTACCCGGGCAAGCGCTACTACGGCGGCTGCGAGTACGTCGACGAGGCCGAGGAACTGGCCATCGAGCGGGCCAAGGAACTGTTCGGCGCCGACTACGCCAACGTGCAGCCGCACTCCGGCTCGCAGGCCAACGTCGCCGTCTTCATGGCCATGCTGGAGCCGGGCGACACCATTCTCGGCATGAGCCTGGCCCACGGCGGCCATCTCACCCACGGTGCCAAGGTCAACTTCTCCGGCCGTGTCTACAAGGTCGTGCAGTACGGCGTGGACGACAGCGGCAGCGAGATCGACTACGAGCAGGTCGCGTCGCTGGCCAGCGAACACAGGCCGAAGCTCATCATCGCCGGGTTCTCCGCCTACTCGCGTGTCGTCGACTGGGCCCGCTTCCGCGAAATCGCTGACTCGGTCGGCGCCTACCTCATGGCCGACATGGCGCACATCGCCGGACTGGTCGCTGCGGGCGTTTACCCGAGCCCGGTGCCGCATGCGGATGTCGTGACCTCCACCACCCACAAGACCCTGCGCGGCCCGCGCGGCGGCATCATCCTGGCCAAGCGCAACGAGGACCTGGAGAAGAAGCTCAACTCCCTGGTGTTTCCCGGCACCCAGGGCGGGCCGCTGATGCATGTCATCGCCGCCAAGGCCGTGGCCTTCAAGGAGGCGCTGGAGCCGGAGTTCAAGGTCTACCAGCAGCAGGTGGTCGACAATGCGCGCGTCATGGCCGCGACGCTGATGGAGCGCGGCTATCGCATCGTCTCCGGCGGCACCGACAACCACCTGTTCCTGCTCGACCTGATCGACAAGAACATCACCGGCAAGGACGCGGATGCCGCACTGGGCCGGGCCAACATCACGGTCAACAAGAACGCCGTGCCGAACGACCCGCGCTCGCCCTTCGTCACCAGCGGCGTCCGCATGGGCACGCCGGCCATCACGACCCGCGGCTTCGGCGAGGCCGAAAGCCGCACCCTGGCCGGCTGGATCGCCGACGTGCTCGACGACATCGAGAACGAGGCGACCATCCAGCGTGTGCGTGGCCAGGTGCTCGAGTTGTGCGGGCGCTTCCCGGTCTACGGCTGACATGCCCCTGCCGGGCTGAGCAGCGCCTGGAGCCCTCATGTACTGTCCTTTCTGCCGCCACGAGGAGACCAAGGTCATCGACTCGCGACTGGCGGGGGACGGCTTGCAGGTGCGCCGCAGGCGCCAGTGCCTGGCCTGTGAAGAACGCTTCACCACCTTCGAGACCGCCGAACTGGTCTTGCCGCGGCTGGTCAAGCGTGACGATCGGCGCGAGCCTTTCGACGAGAGCAAGTTGCGCGCCGGCGTGATGCGCGCGCTGGAAAAGCGCCCGGTCTCGGCCGAGGACGTGGAGGAGGCCATTTCCCGCATCCTGCAGCGCCTCATGACGACCGGCGAGCGCGAATTGCCGTCCAATTTCGTCGGCCAGCTGGTGATGGACGAGCTGCGCGGTCTCGACGAGGTCGCCTACGTCCGCTTCGCGTCCGTTTACCGCAGCTTCCAGGACGTGGAGGAGTTCCGCCAGGAGATCGAGCGGCTGCGCGACGCCACGCCGCCCGGTAAGGAACAGATGTCGCTGCTGCCGCGCGAGGGCAAGTGAGCAGCACGGGCGCACAGCCGGCGGAATTCACGGCGGCGGACCGCCGCTGGATGGCGCGGGCGCTGGATCTGGCCCGCGAGGGCCTGTACAGCGCGGCGCCGAACCCGCGCGTCGGCTGCGTCATCGCGCGCGGAGACGAACTCCTGGGCGAAGGTTTCCATGCCCGCACGGGCGGGCCGCATGCCGAGGTCGAGGCGCTGGCTGCGGCCGGCGAGGCGGCCCGGGGCGCAACCGCTTACCTCAATCTCGAGCCCTGCAGCCACCACGGCCGCACGCCGCCCTGCGCGGAGGCGCTCATCGCTGCGGGGGTGGCCCGCGTGGTGGCGGCCATCGACGACCCGAATCCGCGCGTCGCCGGACGGGGCTTCGCCGCGCTGCGGGCTGCCGGGATCGAGGTGCAGCGCGGACTGATGGCGGAGGCGGCCGCGGCGTTGAATGCGGGTTTCATCTGCCGCATGGCCCGGGGCTGGCCGCGGGTCACGCTCAAGATGGGGGCGAGCCTGGACGGCCGCACGGCCATGGCCTCGGGCGAGAGCCAGTGGATCACCGGGCCCGCGGCGCGGGCCGACGTGCAACGGCTGCGCGGCGAGAGTTGCGCCATGGTGACCGGCAGCGGCACGGTACGCATGGACGACCCGCGACTCGACCTGCGCCTCGACGCGGCGCTGACGCGGGGACGGCAACCGCTGCGCGTCGTGGTGGACAGCCGGCTGCAGACGCCGCCCGCGGCACGCATCCTGGCGCCGCCGGGGCAAGCGATGGTGTGCGTGCCCGACCTGGCGGCGCCGGGCGTGGCGCCCCTGGAGGCCGCCGGGGCCGAGGTCGTGAAGCTGCCGCGCGCAGACAAGGGCCTCGACCTGGACGCCCTGTTGCGGCTGCTGGCGGAGCGGGAGTGCAACGAGGTCATGGTGGAAACCGGCGCACGGCTGGCGGGCGCCTTTCTCGCCGCCGGGCTGGTCGACCGGCTGGTGGTCTACCTGGCGCCGTCGCTGCTGGGCAACGAGGCCCGGGGCATGTTCGCCCTGCCCGGACTGACGCACTTGTCGGAGCGGTTACAATGGCGTTTTACCGACGTCACGCCGGTGGGCGACGATCTTCGCATCACCGCTGAACCGGCCTGACGCCCTTTACTGGACAGGAGAGCACGCCGCGCATGTTCACCGGCATCATCGAGGCCGTCGGCAGCATCAGCGCCCTCGAGCCGCGCGGGGGCGACCTGCGCCTGCGGGTCGACGCGGGCGGACTGGACCTGTCGGCCGCGTCCATCGGCGACAGTATCGCGGTGAACGGCTGCTGCCTCACGGCGGTGGAGCTCACCGCCGACGGGTTTGCCGCCGACGTCTCGCGCGAGAGCCTCGGCCTGACCACGCTCGGCAAGCTGGAGCGCGGCAGCCGGGTGAACCTGGAGCGTGCGCTGACGCTCTCCAAGCCGCTTGGCGGCCACCTGGTCACCGGCCATGTGGACGGCATGGGCGAGGTCGAGAGCCGCGCGGATGACGGGCGCTCGGTGCGCTTCCGCATCCGCGTGCCGGCGGCGCTGTCGCGTTACCTGGCGCGCAAGGGGTCGATCTGTGTGGACGGCGTCAGCCTCACGGTCAACGAGGTGGACGGCCCCGTGTTCGGCGTGAATATCGTGCCGCACACGCTGGAGGCCACGGTGTTCGGCAGCTATCGCGCGGGCAGCCGCGTCAACCTGGAAGTGGATATCGTGGCGCGCTACGTGGAGCGGCTGGTGGGTGAAGAGGGCGGCCTGAGCGCGGCGCGCCTGGAGGAATACGGTTTTGTCAAAGGTCACTGAGCTGAAGGACGAGGGCCTGCGCCTCGATCCGATCGACGACGTCCTGGCGGACCTGCGTGCGGGTCGCATGGTCATCGTGATGGACGACGAGGACCGCGAGAACGAAGGCGACCTGGTCATGGCCGCTGCCAAGGTGCGGGCCGAGGACATCAATTTCATGGCACGCTACGGGCGCGGCCTGATCTGCCTGACGCTGACGCCGGCGCGCTGCGAGCAGCTGCGCCTGCCGCTCATGGTGAGCGGCACCGATCGCGCGCGCAGCACCAACTTCACGCTGTCGATCGAAGCGGCAGAGGGCGTCACCACGGGCATTTCGGCGCACGATCGGGCGCATACCATCCAGACTGCGGTGGCGTCCGGCGCGCGTCCCGAGGACTTGCGCCAGCCGGGACACATCTTCCCGCTCATGGGCCAGCCTGGCGGCGTGCTGACGCGCGCCGGTCATACCGAGGCGGGCTGCGACCTGGCGCGCCTGGCGGGGCTCGAACCCGCCGCCGTCATCGTGGAGATCCTGAACGAGGACGGCACCATGGCGCGCCGGCCGGATCTCGTCTCCTTCGCGCGCAGCCACCAGCTGAAGATGTGCACCATCGCCCAGCTGATTCGCTACCGGCTGGAGAAAGAAGAGTCAGTGGAGCAGATCTCCGAGGACTGCATCGAGACCGAGTTCGGGCCCTTCCGTATGGTGTGTTTCGAGGACCACGTGCACCAGGACGTCCACCTGGCCCTGGTGCGCGGGGAGATCGGGCCGGGGGCCGTGCCCCTGGTGCGCGTGCAGCTCACCGATACCCTGCGCGACCTCGTCGGTGTCCGCTCCACGCAGCTGGGCTGGCCGTTGCGCGACGCCATGCAGCGCATTGCGCGGGAGGAGCACGGCATCGTCGTGCTGCTGCGCCGGCATGAGCTGCCGCGGGAGCTGGTCGATTCCGTGTCGCTGTTGTCCGGGCGCCCGGTGGCGCCGGGCGATCACCGCGACGGCCAGGAGTCGCGCGTGCTGCGCACTTACGGCATCGGGGCGCAGATACTGCGTGCACTCGGCGTGCGCCGCATGCGGGTGCTGTCGGCGCCGAAACAGATGTACGGCCTCTCCGGCTTCGGCCTCGAGGTCGTCGACTACGTGAACCAGTGAGCAGCGAGCGCTCGAGGGACGGGACATGGACAAGCTGAGAAAGATCGAGGGCGAGCTGTCGGCGCGCGACCTGCGCATCGGCATCGTGGCGGCGCGCTTCAACGAGTTCATCGTCGACAGCCTGGTGCGCGGCGCGGTGGACGCGCTGCTGCGCCTTGGCGCGAGCGAGAAGGACATCACGCTGGTACGCGTGCCGGGCGCCTGGGAGATGCCATGGGCGGTGAAGAAGATGGCCGCCACGCGCCGCTATGACGCCATTGTGGCGCTCGGCGCAGTGATCCGCGGCGCCACGCCGCACTTCGATTTCGTCGCCGGCGAATGCGCCAAGGGCGTTGCCCAGGCCGGCCTGGCCGCGGATACGCCGGTGGCCTTCGGCGTGCTGACTACCGACACCATCGAGCAGGCCCTCGAGCGCGCCGGCACGAAGGCGGGCAACAAGGGCGCCGACGCCGCCATGTCGCGCGGTCGAGATGGCGCGCCTCGTCGCGCGCCTGGAGGGCTGAGGTGGCCGAGGCCGGCAGCGGTCGTCGGCGTCGCGGACGCAGCGCTTCGCGCGAACTCGCCCTGCAGGCCCTCTACCAGTGGCAGATCGGCGGCCAGCTGGGCAAGGACGTGCTGCTGGAGTTTCTCGCCGAGCGCCTGCAGCCGGGCGCGGACGAGGAATTCTTCAAGGAGCTGGTGTTGCAGGCCACCGAGCGTGCCGCCGAGCTCGATGCCGAGATCGGGGAATTCTCCGACCGGCCCGTGTCGCAGCTCGATCCCGTGGAGCATGCCATCCTGCTCATCGGGATGTACGAGCTGGCGCACAAGCCGGAGATTCCGTGGCGCGTGGTGATCAACGAGGCCGTGGACCTGTGCCGTCGCTACGGCGCCACCGACGGGCATCGTTTCGTCAACGCCTTGCTCGACCGGGCGGCGCGGCGCCATCGCGCGCTGGAGACCGGGGCCGCGCAGGCCTAGGAGGAGCGTCATGCCATTGTCTGCCCCGGCCGAGCGTGAATCGATCCACCTGCGCGAGATCGAGTGTCGCGGCTTTCGTCGCAGCGACGGGCTGTGGGACATCGAAGGGCGCATGACCGACACCAAGGCCTACGGTTTCGACAGCCGCTATCGCGGGCGGGTCGAAACGGGCGTGCCCGTGCACGACATGTGGATGCGCCTGACGCTGGACGACCAGCTCGAGATCCAGGCCATCGAGGTCGCCTCCGACGACCACCCCTTCCCGAACTGTGCCGAGATCGAGCCCGCCTATGCGACGCTGGTCGGCACGCGCCTGCGGCCCGGCTGGACCAAGCTGGTCATGCAGCGGCTCGGCGGCGTCTCCGGCTGCACGCACCTGACGCGGCTGGCCCAGGAGCTGGCCGTGGTCGCGCTGCAGACCATCATGCCGCTGAAGAGCCGCGACGAGGCGGTGACGGAAGGCATGCAGAAGAAGCCGGCGCATCTCGACGGCTGCCACGCCCTGGCCACCGATGGACCCATCGTGCGCGAGATAGCGCCGCGCTGGTATCGCGGCGAACAGTGAGCGGCGGCGAGTTCGACCTCATCACGCGGCTCACCCGGGCCCTGCCGTGTCGTCGCGCCGACGTGGCCCTCGGGCCCGGCGACGACGGCGCGCTGTTGCGTCCGCCGCCGGGCATGGTGCTGGTGCAGACGATCGACACCTGCCTCGAGGGCGTGCATTTTCCGGCCGGCATGAGCGCGGCGGACATCGGCTGGCGCAGCCTTGCCGTCAACCTTTCCGACCTTGCCGCCATGGGCGCGGAACCTGCCTGGGGACTCCTCTCCCTGGCCTTGCCGCAGGCTGACGAAGACTGGCTGGACAGCTTCGCGCAGGGCGTCGGCGCGCTCGCGACCGCCAGCGGCATGGACCTGGTCGGGGGCGACATGGTGCGCGGACCGCTGGCGGTGAGCTTTGCGTTGACCGGTTTCCTCCCGGAGGCCCAGGCCCTGCGTCGCAGCGGCGCGCGCCCCGGGGACGAGATCTGGGTGACCGGCGTGCTGGGCGGCGGCGCGGCCGGGTTCGCCGCCTGGCAGCGCGGCGAGCGCACGGCCGGGTTGGAGGCCTTCCTGCGGCCGCAGCCCTGCCTGGTCCAGGGGACGGGCCTGCGCGGCCTCGCCACGGCTGCAATCGACGTGTCCGACGGCCTGTTGCAGGATCTCGGCCATGTGCTGGCCGCGAGCGGCGTGGGGGCGTTTCTCGATCTGGAAAGCCTGCCGCTTCACCCCGGGCTCGGCGGCGACGAGGGGCTCGCCATGGCGCTGCGGGGCGGCGACGACTACCAGCTGTGCTTCACCCTGCCGCCGGCGCGGCGCGCGGAACTGGCGGCGCGCATGGCTGGCTGGCCCGCGCCCGCAACGCGCATCGGCGCGGTACGCGCTGCGAGCGGGCTGGAACTGCGCCGCGACGGGCGCGCCGTGTCGCTGCCCGATGGCGGCTGGGACCATTTCCGGGAGCCGATGCCATGACCCGACTGCACGCCGGCCTGCTGCGCGATCCGGTGCATTTTCTCGCTCTCGGCTTCGGCTCGGGCCTGGTGCCGGTGGCGCCGGGCACCGCCGGCACGGTGGTGGGCGTGCTGATAGATCCCCTGTTGCGCCCCCTCGGGCTGGAGCTGCGCGTGCTCGTGGTGGCGTTGATGGCCATCGCCGGGATCTGGATCTGCGGGGCCAGCGCGCGCCGGCTCGGCGTGCACGACCACCCGGCCATCGTGTGGGACGAGATCGTCGGCTACCTCGCCCTCATGCTGTTGCTTCCGGCCGGCTGGGTTTGGGCGCTGATCGGTTTCGCCGTATTCCGGCTGTTCGATATCTGGAAGCCCTGGCCGATTCGCCAACTGGATCACGCTGTCGGCGGGGGGTGGGGCATTATGCTCGACGACCTGGTGGCGGCTGCCTGGGGTGGGCTGGTCCTTGCGGTCGCCATGTATGTCGCGGGTGGATTCTGAGTGGAGACGAACACTGGCATGGCCATGACGCGGGAAAAGAAGCCCGGTATTCCGGACAAGATCGGGAAATACAACATCATCCGGGAGGTCGGCCGCGGCAGCTCCGGCACGGTCTACCTGTCGCACGACCCGTTCTACGGCCGCGACGTCGCCATCAAGCAATACCGGGAGCTCAGCGGCGAGGACGTGCGCGAGCAGGAAGCGGCGCGCAAGATGTTCTTCAACGAGGCGCAGATGATCGGGCGCCTGCAGCATCCCAACATCCTGCCCATCTACGACGCCGGTGAAGAAGACGGGCGCTATTACGTGGTGATGGAGCACATCCACGGCGCGCGCACGCTGGCGGCCTATTGCCGCGCCGACAACCTGCTGCCCATCGAAGAGGTGGTGCGCATCATTTTCAGCGCGGTCCGGGCCATGCACTATGCGCACAGCCGCGGCATCGTCCACCGCGACATCAAGCCGAGCAACATCATGCTCACCATGGACAACGAAGTGCGCGTCGATCGACTTCGGTATCGCCATGTGGCAGGACGGAGAGGTGTCCGCGATCCGCGGCGTGGCGGGTTCGCCGAGCTACATGTCGCCGGAACAGGTCAAGGCCGAGGAGGTCACGGCGCGCACCGACCTGTACGCGCTCGGCGCGGTGATGTACGAACTGATCACCGGCCGGCGCCCGTTCAAGGCTTCCAACCTCGCCAAGCTGCTGCACCAGATCGTGTTCGCAACGCCGTTGCCGATCCACAAGCTGCGCTCCAACATCCCGGAGGAGCTCGAGGAGATCGTCTGGCGCGCCATGCGCAAGAAACCTGCCGACCGCTTCGCCAGCGGACTCGAGTTCGCCGCGGCGCTGACCCAGGTGCACCAGTCGCTGCGCAGCGCCCGCAACGTGATCGACGAGCGCGAGCGCGTCGGCATGCTGCGCGGACTGAACTTCTTCCACGACTTCTCCCACAACGAGATCCGTGACCTCATCAAGGCGGCGGAATGGCGCGAGTACGGTCCGGACCAGGACATCGTGCGCCAGGGCGACATGGACGACCGTTTCTACATCATCGTCAGCGGCGAGGTGGTGGTGGAGAGCAACGGCGAACAGGTCGGGCGGCTCGGCGCCGGCGACTGTTTCGGCGAGAGCAGCGTGGTGCCGAACGCGCGGCGCCAGGCGACGATCCGTTCGGGCGGCCCGGTGACGGTGCTGCAGGTCAGTTCGACCATGCTGGAGACGCTCACCACCTCCTGCCAGCTGCGCTTCAACCGCATGTTCCTGAAGACGCTGATCGAGCGTCTGCAGGGGCGCGTGACGGGTTGAAGGCGCGTCCCCGGCGACGGTCCCGACGCGGGCGTACGGCGCGCACGGACAGGAGCCTGCGATGACGAACGACGTGCTGGCGATGAAACTGTGGCGGCGCCTGGGCGGCAGCGCGCCGGGTCGCTGGCTGTTCTCTCGCGTGGTGTGCCTGAAGGCGCCTTACTTCGGCTCCATTTCACCGCGCATCGAGGTGCTGGAGCCGGGACTGTGCACGGCCGAGCTGAAGCAACGCCGCCGCGTCCAGAACCACATCGGCACGGTGCACGCGATCGCGCTGTGCAATCTCGCGGAGCTGTGCGCCGGCCTGGTGACCGATGTCAGCATTCCCGCCGACATGCGCTGGATCCCGAAGAGCATGACAGTGCGTTACCTGGCGAAGGCGCGCGGCCGCATTCGCTCCACTGCGCGCCCCGTTACGGAACTGGTGTCATCCGCCAGCGGCTACGACGTGGTGATCGCAGTCAGCCTCAAGGACGAGCAGGGCACTGAAGTCGCGGCGGCCGACATCGCCATGTGGCTGACGCCGCGCCACGGCGGGCGCTAGCGTCGCCGTAAACCCACGCTGCGCTCAGGCCGGCAGCGGTCCGTCCTTGTCCTTGTCGCGCTCGATCAGCGCGTACGCCGAGTGGTTGTGGATCGACTCGAAGTTCTCCGACTCCACCATGTAGGCGCGGATCCGGTCGTCGGCATTCAGGCGCACCGCGACGTCGCGCACCATGTCCTCGACGAACTTCGGGTTGTCGTAGGCGCGCTCGGTGACGTACTTCTCGTCCGGGCGCTTGAGGATCCCGTACAGCTCGCAGGAAGCCTCCTGCTCGGCCAGTTCGATCAGTTCCTCGAGCCACACCAGTCCGTCGACCTTGGCGCTGATGGTGACGTGCGAGCGCTGGTTGTGCGCGCCGTAGTCCGAGATCTTCTTCGAGCACGGGCACAGGCTGGTGACCGGCACCACGACCTTCACCCAGATGCGGCTCTCGCCGTCCTTGCGCTCGCCGATGAGGCTCGCCTTGTAGTCGAGCAGGCTCTCCACGCCGGAGACCGGCGCGGCCTTGTTGATGAAGTACGGGAAGCTCATCTCGATGTGGCCGGACTGCGCGTCCAGGCGCTCGGTCAGCTCGGTCATCATGTCGCGGAAGGACTTCACCGAGATCTCGCGCTCGTGGTTGTTCAGGATCTCCACGAAGCGGGACATGTGGGTGCCCTTGAAGTTGTGCGGCAGGTCCACATACATGTTGAAGTTGGCGACGGTGTGCTGCTCACCGCCGGCGCGCTCCTTGATGCGCACCGGATGGAATATGTCCTTGATGCCGACCTTGTTGATCGGAATCTTGCGCAGATCGGCACTGCCCTGTACGTCGGCGATGGGATCGATGTTAATGGCTCCGGCCTCGCTCACGTCTTTCATGTCTGTTGTTCCCCGGTTGGGCTGGTGTTCCGGAACCGCCCCAGGGCGGCATGGGGCCGCTGGAGCAGGTCCGATCGGGCGGCTTGCCCGGGTTTTCGTTACATCCGCGCCGCAGGATTCACCGGCGGCGGGTTCAGGATTCCCCCACGGTGCGGAGTTCAGGTTCGCGCCGCCAGGCGCGCAGCGTCTCGAGCACCGAGGCCGTATCCAGTCCGGCGGCCGCGAGGCACTCGCCGCGCGAGCCGTGCTCGATGAAACGGTCGGGAATGCCGATATTCAGCACCGGCACCAGCGACGCGCTGCGCCGCCAGGCATTCGCCCACGGCGCTGCCCGCGCCGCCCATCACTGCATTGTCCTCGAGGGTCACCAGCGCGGCGTGGCTCTTCGCCATCGACAGCACGATGTCCTCGTCCAGCGGCTTGACGAAGCGCATGTTCACCACCGTGGCGTCGAGCTTCTCGGCCACTTCCTCGGCCACCGGCACCATGGTGCCGAAGGCGAGCAGCGCGATGCCCTTGCCGCGACGACGCACCTCGGCCTTGCCGACCGGCAGCGCCTTCATCTCGGTCTCGATCGCTACCCCGGGCCCGGTGCCGCGCGGGTAGCGCACGGCGCTCGGGCCGTCGAGCGTGATGCCGGTGTAGAGCATCTGCCGGCACTCGTTCTCGTCCGCCGGGGCCATCACCGTCATGTTCGGGATGCAGCGCAGGAAGGACAGGTCGTAGGCGCCGTGGTGCGTGGGTCCGTCGTTGCCCACCAGGCCGGCCCGGTCGAGCGCGAACACCACCGGCAGGTTCTGCAGCGCCACGTCGTGGATCAGCTGGTCGTAGCCGCGCTGCAGGAAGCTGGAGTAGATGGCCACCACCGGGCGTATGCCCTCGCAGGCCAGGCCGGCGCCGAGCGTGACCGCGTGCTGTTCGGCAGATGCCGACGTCGAAATAGCGCTCCGGGAAGCGCCGCGAGTACTCGACCATGCCGGAGCCCTCGCGCATCGCGGGCGTGATGCCCACCACGCGCGAGTCGGCCTCCGCCATGTCGCACAGCCAGTCGCCGAAGATCGCCGAATAGGTCTTGCCCTTGGCGGGCGCCTTGTGGATCTCGCCCTTCTGCGGATCGAACGGCCCCGGGCCGTGCCACAGGATGGGATCGGCCTCGGCCGGCGCGTAGCCTTTGCCCTTGCGCGTCACGACGTGCAGGAACTGCGGTCCCGTCAGGTCGCGCACGTTGCGCAGCGTCTTCAGCAGCACGTCGATGTCGTGCCCGTCCACCGGGCCGATGTAGTTCAGGCCCAGCTCCTCGAACAGGGTGCCGGGCAGCACCATGCCCTTGACGTGTTCCTCGGAGCGGCGCGCCAGCTCCCACACCGTCGGCATGCGACGGATGAGCTTCTTGCTGCCTTCGCGGATCTGCGAGTACAGCTTGCCGGACAGCACCCGCGCCAGGTAGTGCGACATCGCGCCGACGTTCTCTGAGATCGACATGTCGTTGTCGTTCAGGATCACCAGCAGGTCGACGTCGAGGCTGCCCGCGTGGCACAGCGCCTCGTACGCCAGTCCTGCAGTCAACGCGCCGTCGCCGATGACGGCCACTGCGCGCCGGCGCTCACCCTTCTGCTTGGCGGCAATCGCCATGCCCAGCGCGGCGCTGACCGAGGTGCTGGAATGGCCGACGCCGAAAGTGTCGTACTCGCTCTCGAAACGCGTCGGAAAGGGCGCCAGGCCGCCCAGCTGCCGGATGGTGGCGAGGCGGTCGCGGCGCCCGGTGAGAATCTTGTGCGGGTAAGCCTGGTGACCTACGTCCCACACCACGCGGTCATACGGCGTGTCGAAGACGTAGTGCAGCGCGGTGGCCAGCTCGACCGTGCCGAGGTTCGCGGCGAAATGCCCGCCCGTGCGCGCCATGGTTTCCACCAGGTAGCTGCGCAACTCGTGCGTGACGGCCTCCAGCGCCTCCTCCGGCAAGGCCCTGAGGTCGGCCGGATCCTGGATGCTGAAGAGCAGCGGGAACTTGTCCTCGAGACCCATATCGGTGCCAGCGTGCCGTTCGAGGTGAAAATGAGGCTGGATTATCCGCCAGACGGGAGGCGCTGTCCAAGCCGCCGCGGCAACGCGCTCAATGGCGTCGTTCGGTCAGCCAGCCGGACAACCAGCGCAACGGTTCCGCCGACCTGCCGAGCGGGGCGAGGGCCGCGATCGCTTCGTCGTGAAGCTCGCGCAGCCGCGCCTTGGCGCGTTCCAGTCCGGCGACGGCGGGGTAATTGGGCTTGTGCAGGGCCGCGTCGGCCTGCGCGCGCTTGCCCAGCACCTCGGTCTCGCCCTCGACATCCAGGATGTCGTCCTGGATCTGGAAAGCCAGGCCGATGGCGTGCCCGTAACGGTCCAGCGCAGCGCGTGCATCCGGACCCAGATCCTGCGCACCCGCGGCGGACATCATGACGCTGGCATGGATCAGCGCGCCGGTCTTCAGTCGGTGCATGTGTTCCAGCTGCGCCACGGAAAGCGCGTGCCCGGCGGCCTCCAGGTCGACGGCCTGGCCGCCCGCCATCCCCGACGTGCCCGAGGCATGCGCCAGCAGCCCGATGATCTCGAGCCGGCGGGCAGGGTCCGGGACCATCGCCGGGTCCCGGGCCAGGATCTCGAATGCCAGCACCTGCAGCGCATCGCCCACGAGGATCGCCGTCGCCTCGTCGTAGGCGCGGTGACAGGTCGGGCGGCCGCGCCGCAAGTCGTCGTCGTCCATGGCCGGCAGGTCGTCATGAACGAGCGAGTAAGCGTGGATCAGCTCCACCGCCGCGGCCGGGCCGTCGAGGCGCTCCACCGGGATGCCGAGGGCTTCGCCGGTGAGATACACCAGGCCGGGCCGCACGCGCTTGCCGCCGCCGAGCACGGAGTAGCGCATGGCCTCGTGCAGGCGCCCCGGCGCCGCGTCCGGGGCAGGCAGCCAGCGCTCCAGCACCTGCTCGACGCGCCCGGCATAGCTCGCCAGCCTGTCCGCTGCGGTCATTGCTCGGGCTCGAAGGGCTCCAGGCCGCCTGCGGCCGAATCCCGCGTGAGAATCTCGACTTTCTGCTCCGCCGCGCGCAGTGCCGCCTGGCAACGGCGCGTCAACGCGACGCCGCGCTCGAAAGACGCCAGTGCCTGCTCCAGCGGCTGGTCGCCGGATTCCAGCTCCTCGACGAGTTGCTCGAGCGCGGCCAGCGCCTGTTCGAAATCGAGCGAATCCGCCGCGGCCTGGGCCGGCGGCGAGGCGGGTTTCTGCTTGGGCATCGGGTGTTCAGCCGTGGCTGGAATGGAGTCTTACGATACCGGCCCGACCGGCCTGTAATCAATCCGCAGGCGCCACGCTGCGCGGCAGGTCGAGTTGACACCCGGCGGCGTCAGGACTAACCTTCCAGCGGTGATTTAGACTAAGTCTAAATTGAGTCCAAGTCGCATTAGTGGCGCGCTGCGGGAGCAGTTGCGGCACGGAAGTTTGCAGCGAGAATTTTCCCGGCCGTCGGCCGGGATGGGAATCACCTCAGGAGGGTACGATCCATGTCAAATCTGAAGGGCAGCAAGACCGAGAACAACCTCAAGGACGCTTTTTCGGGCGAGTCGCAGGCCAACCGCCGGTACCTGTACTTCGCATCGAAGGCCGATGTCGAGGGCTACAACGACGTCGCCACGGTGTTCCGTTCCACCGCCGAGGGCGAGACCGGTCATGCGCACGGCCACCTCGAGTACCTCGAGGCGGTGGGTGATCCGGCCACGGGCCTGCCGATCGGCGGCACCTCCGACAACCTCAAGGCCGCGATCGCCGGCGAGACCCACGAGTACACCGACATGTACCCGGGCATGGCCAAGACCGCCCGCGACGAGGGCTTCGACGAGATCGCCGACTGGTTCGAGACGCTGGCCAAGGCTGAGCGCTGCCACGCCAACCGTTTCCAGAAGGCCCTCGACAACCTCGACGGCTAAGCACTCATGGTGCCAGGGGCGCCGCCGGCCCGGCCGGCGGCGCTCCGTCGTACCGGCGGACCCGCCCGGCGGATCCTGAACCTTGCCAGTAGTCACTGGGGCAGACCAAGGAGTTCACCTCATGTCGCTCGATACCCCCCGCCGTGAAGGTAGCCTGGAGGCGCCCACGCGGCACCCGGTTGCATGGAAGTCCCCGGAATTCTGGGACGAGGAAAAGCTCTTCGGCGAAATGGAGCGGGTGTTCGACATCTGTCACGGCTGCCGGCGCTGCTTCAGCCTGTGCAACTCGTTCCCGCTGCTGTTCGACGCCATCGACGAGTCGGACACCGGCGAGGTCGACGGCATCGGCCACGAGGTCTACTGGCAGGTCGTCGATCACTGTTACTTGTGTGACATGTGCTACATGTCGAAGTGTCCCTATGTGCCGCCGCACGAGTGGAACATCGATTTCCCGCACCTGATGCTGCGCGCCAAGGCCGTGCGCTTCAAGAAGGAAGGCGCCAGCCGGCGCGATCGCATCCTCACCTCCACCGATGCCGTCGGCAAGCTGGCCGGCATCCCGGTCGTGGCCGAGGTCGTCAATGCGGTCAACGCGACTTCGGGCGGCCGCAAGCTGCTCGAGAGCGTGCTCGGCGTGCATCGTGACGCGCCGTTGCCCAAGTACCACTCGCGCAGCATGCGCAGCCGGCTCAAGGGCCGCCCCGAGAACCCCGCAGCCACTCCGGTCGAGGGCACGAAGGGCCGCGTGGCGCTGTTCGCCACCTGCTACGGCAACCGTAACGTGCCGGAAGTGGGCGAAGACCTGGCGAAGGTGTTCGAGCACAACGGCATTCCCGTCAAGCTGGTCGAGAAGGAGCAGTGCTGCGGCATGCCGAAGCTGGAGCTGGGCGACCTCGAGGCCGTGCAGCGCTCCATGGAAGCCAACATTCCCGTCCTCGCCAAGGCTGTGGACGAGGGCTGGGACATCGTCGCCCCGGTGCCTTCCTGCGTCCTGATGTTCAAGCAGGAACTGCCCCTGATGTTCCCCGAGCGCGAGGACGTGAAGAAGGTCGCCGCCGCCATGTTCGATCCCTTCGAGTACCTGATGCTGCGCCACAAGGACGGCAAGCTGCGCACCGATTTCGCCAAGCCGCTGGGCAAGGTGAGCTACCAGGTGCCGTGTCACCTGCGCGTGCAGAACATCGGCCTGAAGACGCGCGACATCCTGTCGCTGGTGCCGGACACCAAGGTCGAGGCCATCGAGCGCTGCTCGGGCCATGACGGCACGTATGCGGTGAAGAAGGAATTCCACGATACGTCGGTCAAGATCGCGCGCCCGGTTGTCAACAAGGTCAAGGGCGCCGCGCCGGACCATTTCGTGAGCGACTGCCCGATGGCGGGCGACCAGATCGCGCACGGCCTGAAGGACGGCACCACCGCGAAACACCCGATGACGCTGCTCAGGATGGCCTACGGCCTCTGAGCCTGGTGACGAGGGGGTCGCCCCGGGGAACCGAACCCAACAGAATCACGGAGAGAGACGAATGACTCAGCTGACTGCATCCGACCTGATGAGCCTCGAGCAGTACGCCCGCGAGCGTGCTGATTTCCGGGCCAAGGTGCTGGAACACAAGAAGAGCCGCCAGGTCGCCCTGGGGCCCAACGCCACCCTGTACTTCGAGGATGAGCTCACCATCCGCTACCAGGTGCAGGAGATGCTGCGCATCGAGCGCATCTTCGAGGCGGAAGGGATCGAGGACGAGCTGTCCGCCTACAACCCGCTGATCCCGGACGGCAGCAACTGGAAGGCCACGTTCATGCTGGAATACCCGGACATCGACGTGCGCAAGCGCGAGCTGTCCCGCCTCATCGGCGTCGAGGACAAGGTCTGGGTGCAGGTG
Organism: uncultured Gammaproteobacteria bacterium; assembly: GCA_963709275.1. Classification (GTDB taxonomy): domain Bacteria; phylum Pseudomonadota; class Gammaproteobacteria; order Steroidobacterales; family XN24; genus XN24. The sequence continues at coordinate 250,947 of CAVPVZ010000006.1, read as the reverse complement.
GACGGGCACGACAAGGTCTATGCCATTGCCGACGAGGACCTCGAGCGCGACACCGACGAGAAGACTTCCTCGGTGCACTTCATGCGCTTCGAGCTCAACGACGAAATGGTGCAGGCACTCAAGGGCGGCGTTGGCCTCGCCATGGGCGTCGACCACGACAACCTGGGCGTCACGGTGACCGTGCCCGACGCGATACGCGCGAGCCTCGTCAACGACCTGAAGTAAGGCTCATGACCGTGCGCGCCCTGGCGCGTAGCCGCGCGGCGGTCCCGGTTGCGGGGCCGCCGCGTTTTCTTATCCGTTCTACGCACCGCCGCCATGCGGTAGAATCCTGCCCCGTCTGCGCGCTCATGCGCGGACGCACGGGGAACCCATGAGCAACGACTACAACGCTTCCGCGATCGAGGTCCTCAGCGGGCTCGATCCGGTCCGGCGCGGCCGGGCATGTACACCGACACCACGCGCCCGAACCACCTCGCCCAGGAGGTCGATCGACAACAGCGTCGACGAGGCCATCGCCGGCCACTGCAAGAAGATCGACGGTCACGCTGTTCCGAGACGGCTCGCTGCAGGTGGGCGACGACGGTCGCGGCATGCCGGTGGACGTGCATCCGGCAGGAGAAGCATCCCCGGCGTCGAGCTGATCCTGACCCGCCTGCACGCGGGCGGCAAGTTTTCCAACAAGAACTACCAGTTCTCCGGCGGCCTGCACGGCGTCGGCGTGTCCGTGGTCAACGCGCTGTCGAGCAACCTCGAGGTGCTGGGTCAAGCGCGGCGGGCAGGAATACAACATGAGCTTCCGTGGCGGCGAACCGGCCAGCGCGCTGGAGGAGTCGGCACGGTCGGCAAGCGCAACACCGGCACCACCATCCGCTTCTGGCCGGACGAGAAATACTTCGATTCGGCGAAGATTTCTCGGTGCCGCGCCTGAAGCACCTGCTGCGCGCCAAGGCCGTGCTGTGCCCGGGCCTGCGAGGTCGCGCTTCAGCTACGAAGACGAGCGGCGAGACCGAGACTGGTGCTACGAGGGCGGCCTGGGGGACTATCTCGCCGAAGCGCTGCAGGTGCCGAGCCGCGACTCCCGGCGGAGCCCTTCGTCGGCAGCGTGGAGGGCGACAACGAGGCGGTGGACTGGGCGCTGGTCTGGCTGCCCGAGGGCGGCGAGCCGGTGGCCGAGAGCTACGTCAACCTGATCCCCACGGCGCAGGGCGGCACCCACGTCAACGGCTTTGCGCGCCGGCCTGACCGAGGCGCTGCGCGAGTTCTGCGAGTTCCGCAACCTGCTGCCGCGCGGCGTGCAAGCTGGCGCCGGACGACGTCTGGGACGCGGTGGCTTTCGTGCTGTCGGTCAAGATCGAGGACCCGCAGTTCTCCGGCCAGACCAAGGAGCGGCTGTCCTCGCGCGAATGCGCCGCGTTCGTGTCCGGCGTGGTCAAGGACGCGTTCGCCCTGTGGCTGAACCAGCATCCCGGAGGCCGGCGAACAGCATTGCCCAGCTGGCGATCGCCAACGCCCAGCGCGCGGCTCAAGGCGAGCCGCAAGGTCGTGCGCAAGCGCGTGGTGACCGGGCCGGCGCTGCCGGGCAAGCTGGCCGACTGCACGCGCCAGGACCCGAGCCGCACCGAGCTGTTCCTGGTCGAGGGCGATTCGGCCGGCGGCTCGGCCAAGCAGGCGCGCGACCGCGAGTTCCAGGCGGTCATGCCGTTGCGCGGCAAGATCCTGAACACCTGGGAGGTGGATCCGTCGGAGGTGCTGGCCTCGCAGGAAGTGCACGACATCAGCGTCGCCATCGGCGTCGATCCGGGCTGCGGCGACCTGCGCGGGCTGCGCTACGACAAGTCTGCATCCTCGCCGATGCGGACTCCGACGGCCTGCACATCGCGACCCTGCTGTGCGCGCTGTTCCTGCGGCATTTCCGCGCGCTGGTCGACGCCGGCCACGTGTATGTCGCCATGCCGCCGCTGTACCGCATCGATGTCGGCAAGCAGGTCTTCTACGCGCTCGACGACGCCGAGCGGCGAGGGCGTCCTGCGACCGGATCGAGGCGGAGAAAGTCAAGGGCAAGGTCACCGTCACGCGCTTCAAGGGGCTCGGCGAAATGAACCCGCCGCAGCTGCGCGAGACCACGATGGCGCCGGAGACGCGCCGGCTGGTGCAGCTGACGCTGGACGCCGGCGATCGACACCCGACCAGCTGATGGACATGCTGCTGGCGAAGAAGCGCGCCGCCGACCGGCGCGCATGGCTGGAGGCCAAGGGCAACCTCGCGGAGGTGAGCCGACCGTGAAGGACAATGGAAAGCTGGCAACTGATTTCGAGGGCGTCGAGCAGCTGCCGCTGAAGGAGTTCACCGAGAAGGCCTACCTCGATTATTCGATGTACGTCATCCTCGATCGCGCGCTGCCGCACATCGGCGACGGCCTCAAGCCGGTGCAGCGGCGCATCGTCTACGCCATGAGCGAGCTCGGCCTGTCGGCCGGGCCGAAGCCCAAGAAGTCGGCGCGCACCGTGGGCGACGTGATCGGCAAGTTCCATCCGCACGGCGACTCGGCCTGCTACGAGGCCATGGTGCTGATGGCGCAGTCGTTCAGCTACCGCTACCCGATGATCGACGGGCAGGGCAACTGGGGCTCGCCGGACGATCCCAAGTCCTTCGCCGCCATGCGCTACACCGAGGCGCGGCTGACGCCTTATGCCGCGGCCCTGCTGGCGGAGCTGGGCCAGGGCACCGTGGACTGGGAGCCGAATTTCGACGGCACGCTGGAGGAGCCGGTGCGCCTGCCGGCGCGCCTGCCGAACGTGCTGCTCAACGGCGCCACCGGCATCGCCGTCGGCATGTCCACCGACATCCCGCCGCACAACCTGCGCGAGGTGGTCGGCGGCCTGCATTCGCCTGCTGGAGAACCCGAAGGCCGACCTGGACGAGCTGTGCGAGCACGTGCGCGGGCCCGGACTTTCCGACCGGTGCCGAGATCATCTCCGCCGGAGGCGGACATCGCGCGCCATCTACGAGACCGGCAACGGCACGCTGCGGGTGCGCGCCCGCTGGGAGCGCGAGGACGGCGACATCGTCGTCACCGCGCTGCCGTACCAGGTCTCGGGCAACAAGATCCTCGAGCAGATCGCGGCCCAGATGCGCGCCAAGAAGCTGCCCATGGTGGAGGACCTGCGCGACGAGTCCGACCACGAGAACCCGACGCGCCTGGTGATCGTGCCGCGCTCGAACCGGGTCGACTGCGAAGCGCTGATGGCGCACCTGTTCGCCACCACCGACCTCGAGCGCACCGTGCGCGTGAACCTGAACATCATCGGCCTCGACGGGCGGCCGCGGGTGATGAACCTGCCGGGACTGCTGGCCGAGTGGCTCGAGTTCCGCATCGAGACCGTGACCCGCCGCCTGCAGCATCGCCTGGACAAGGTCGAGACGCGCCTGCACATGCTCGAAGGACTGCTCATCGCCTACCTCAACATCGACGAGGTGATCCGCATCATCCGCAGCGAGGACGAGCCGAAGCCGGTGCTGATGACGACCTTCGGGCTGTCCGATGCGCAGGCCGAGGCGATCCTCGAGCTCAAGCTGCGCCACCTGGCGAAGCTGGAGGAGATGAAGATCCGCGGCGAGCAGGACGAGCTCGCCACCGAGCGGGATGCGCTGCAGAAAACGCTCGGCAGCAAGGCGCGTCTGAAACGGCTGGTGCGGGAAGAACTCGCGGCGGACGCGGAAAAGTACGGCGACGAGCGGCGCACGCGAATCGTGCAGCGGGCGGCGGCGCAGGCGCTGGACGAGACGGCCCTGGTGCCGGCCGAGCCGGTGACCGTCGTGCTTTCCGAGCGCGGCTGGGTGCGGGCGGCCAAGGGACACGAGATCGACCCGGCCAGCCTCAGCTACCGCTCCGGCGATGCGTTCCTTGCCGCCGCCCGTGGTCGCAGCAACCAGCCGCAATGTTCCTCGACAGCACCGGCCGCGTCTACAGCCTGCCCGCGCACGGCCTGCCCTCGGCCCGCGGCCAGGGCGAGCCGCTCTCCGGTCGCCTCAACCCCCCCGACGGCGCCAGTTTCGCCGGCGTCCTGATCGGCGCGCCCGAGGACAAGTGGCTGCTGTGCGCCTCGGACGGATACGGCTTCGTGGCGCAGCTTGCGGAGCTGGCCTCGCGCAACCGCAGCGGCAAGCACGTGCTGAAGACCAGTCGCAAGGCGCAGGTGCTGCGGCCGGCGCCGGCGTGCGCGGCCGAAGGCGCGCTGGTGGCGGCCGTGAGCAGCGCCGGCAAGCTGCTGGTGTTCCCGGCGGCGGAGTTGCCGGAGCTGGCGCGCGGCCGGGGCAACAAGATGCTCGGGATCGACGCGAAGAAGTTTGCTGCGGGCGAGGAGGCCATGGTCTCCGCCGTGGTGTTGCCGCCGGAGACTGCGCTCAAGGTGGTATGCGGACAACGCGTGATGACGCTGAAGCCGCGCGACCTGGAACCGTACATGGGTGAGCGCTCGCGTCGCGGCGCGCTGCTGCCGCGCGGCTGGCGCAAGGTCGACGAGCTCGCCATCGAGCCTTGACCACTCCGGCAAGCACGGCTGCCGAGGACGCGCCTGGCCGCCGACAGACCGCGGCCGGACCATGGCAGGGTCCCCTGGGCTCGACGAAATCTTTAGCTCGCCCAGTGAACCCTGTCATGTCCCGGTCGCTGCACTTGTGCCGATCCCAATCCACGCCGGCCGGCGCCGCGACGGCGACTCGTGCTGCGAGGCAGTTTGGCGTGCTCGAGGCGGCGAGGGCAGCCCTGGAGCCGCGGCATCACCGGCTCACCGAGCGAGATAAAGATTTCCCGAGCGAGGGGAGCCGGTGATGGCGCGGCTCCAAGCCCGGGCTGAATCCGCGCGGGCCGAACAACCCGCCGGCAGCTAGTCGCCGGAGAGCACGACCTCGGGCTCGCTGACCTGGTACCCCTGGATGTACTCCACGCCGAGCTGCCACAGCACCGCCATGGTGTTGGCATCCTCGACGCGCTCGGCAATGGTCTTGATGTTGCGATCCCGCGCCTGCTGCACGATGGCCTTGACGCGCTCCTGCAAGGGCTCGTCGCCGGCGAGGCCCTGCATCAGGGAGCCGTCGATTTTCAGGTAGTCCATGGGCAGGTGGCCGAGTAACACCGCAGAAGCAGGACCGCCCACGAAGGCCTCGAGCGAGAAGCCGAACCCGATCTTCTTCAGCCGGTTCGCCATGTCCATGGTCTGCTTGAGATGGCTGGAGGCGACTTCCTCGGTGACCTGGAACACCACCACGCCCTCCGGCAGCTTGGCGTTCTTGCGGCAGGTCTCGAGCCAGGCGGGCAGCATGCCGTCCAGCATGGTGTCGCGTGACAACCGCACCAGGGCGGTTGCGCCCGGGTGGCCGAGGCAGAAGGAGAAGGCGGCGCCGATCACCCAGCGATCGATGTTCTTGATGATCTTGCAGCGCTCCGCGGCGCGCACGAATTGCGACGGCTTCACCTCGTCGCCCTGTTCGTCGATCATGCGCACGAACAGGTCGTGCAGGTCGCGCTCCTCCCCGGTGAGGCTGGCGACCGGCTGGTCGGCAAGGCGGAAGCGGTTCTCGATCAGGGCGCGCTTGATGCGATTGACCCAGAGGCGGTCCTGCTCCTCGATGCGGGTCGAATCCTCGGTGCGCTGGCTCATGCCGACCTGGCCGCCGGCCAGTTCGGTGGCGCGCGCCATGGCTTCGCTGGCTTCGGCGTACAGCTCGTCCGGATCCATGCCGCGGTTGTCGACGATGGCGATGCCGGCGCTGAGGGACAGCGACACGGACTTGCCGCCCGCCTCGAACAGCGTGCGTCCCACGCGCGCAATCACGCTTGCGGCCCAGGCCTTGAGGTCGCGCCGCGCACCGCGCGCTGCGAGCGCGGCGAACTCGCTGCTGCCAAGCCGGCCGTACAGGTCGCGCGCCTGGACGGTATCGCGCAGCACGTCCGCAAGGCCCGCGAGCACGGTTTCCAGCTGGTTCGCGCCGACCTGGCGCTGCAACCCGCGGAAATCGTCGATGCTGAACAGCACCAGCGCCTGCACGCCGGCCGGCGCTTCCTCGTTGAGCCGCTCCCTGACCTGTTCCAGCAGGTAACGGCGCCCGAACAGGCCGGTGGACTGGTCGAGCCGCAGCGCCGCCTGCAGGCGCTCGGCCAGTGTTTCGTCGTCTTCCTGGCCGCGTGCCGGCACGCGCACGCGCACGCAATCCTCGTCGTCGAAGCGCGCCGGCTCGAGTTCCAGCACCAGCGCCACCGGCTGGTCGTGACGGTTGATACCCATCGCCTTGAGTCCCTGCGGCGGCCACCGGCCCTGGGCGCAGGCGACCAGCGCGCCCTTGATCGCCGGCTGGTGCTCCGAGGAGAACAGGTCCATGAAGGTCAGCCCCGGCATCTCCTGCGCGTCCTCGAAGCCGAACAGTTCGGCCCAGGCATGGTTGGCGTCGAGGACGATGCCCTCGCCGACATGAGCTATGGCGTCGCCGGTGCCGGCCACGACCTGCTGCAACTGTTCCCGGTAACTGGAGGCGCTGCGCATGGCGCCCTTGAACGCCCGGTTCAGCCGCCCGGTCTTGAGGGCGCGCGCCAGCACGGCGGCCAGGCGGTCGGTCCGGCGCAGCGTGGTCGCATCCATGGCGCCGGCGGCGATGTCATCGGCAATCCCGTCCTCGTCGATCTGCTCGCGACAGCTGACCACCGGCAAATCGGTGCCCGCGGCGTCCAGCACGCTCACGGCGTTCGCCAGCAGGTCCTCGTTCTCGTCGGCGAACACCACGACCAGCTCCCATTCCCGTTCTTGCAGCCGGGCAGGCAGGTCGCCGGCGTCGTCCAGACGCATCACGTGCGCCGCACGCCCGCTGTTGCGCAGCACGCGGTTGATCGCCTCGGCATGGTCTTCCTGCCGGCTGAGCACGATGACGGGAACGGCAGTGGTTTCGCTCAAGCGGGGGCCCTCAGATGATGGCGCGACATTCTAGCATCGCTATGCTTCGTGTCGTCCTGTGGGGACCGCCAGCTTCGCCGGAGCCCCTTCCACCTCTCTCACCAGGCGGGGCACGAGATAGCCGGGCAGCCTGGCTGCGACCGCTGCGTGGATGTCCCGGGCGCGCGCCTCGCCGACCTCGAAATGTGCCGTGCCGCGTGCAGGGTCCAGCATGTGGAGGTAATACGGCAGGACGCCGGCCTCGAACAGGGCGGTGGAGAGCTCGACCAGTCCCCCGGCATCGTCGTTCACGCCACGCAGCAGCACGGACTGGTTGAGCAGCGTGGCGCCGGCGGCGCGCAGTTCGCCCAACGCCTGGAGCACGGCGGCATCCAGCTCGCGCGCGTGATTGACATGCAACACCACGACCAGCGGCCAGGCGAGGTCGCGCAGCCAGCCGAGCAGCTTCGGGTCCACGCGCGCGGGCAGCACCACCGGCGTGCGCGTGTGAATGCGCAGGCGCCGCAGGCCGGGGACGCGCTCCAGCGCAGCGGTGATGCGGGCCAGGCGTGCCGTCGGCAGGGCGAGGGGGTCGCCGCCGGACAGGATGACTTCCTCCAGCCCCGGCATGGCCGACAGCCCGGCCACCGCCGCTTCCAGGCGCGCCGGCGTCAGCGCGCCCGAGTCGTAGGGGAACTCGCGCCGAAAACAGTAGCGGCAATTGACGGCGCAGGCGCCGGTGGTCATGAGCAGGGCGCGGCCCTGGTACTTGGCCAGCACGCCGGGCGTCCGCAAGGCGGCCAGGTCACCGACCGGATCGGCGCCGAACCCGGGCGTATCCACCGTCTCGGCATGCAGCGGCAGCACCTGCAACAGCAGCGGGTCGCGCGGGTCGCCGGGGCGCATGCGGGCGAGGAAACTGCGCGGCACTTTCAGCCCGAACAGCGCCGCGGCCCGGCGCGCGGCGGGCAGCAGCGCAGGGTCGAGATCGAGCTGCCGGAGGAGCTCCGCAGGATCGGTGACCGCTTCCGCCAGCTCGCGCCGCCAGGGCTCCAAGTGACGCGCCGCCGTCCCGGGCGTTATCATGCCCTGCTTATGCAATCCACCTTCCACTTATGGCCCATCCGCGGGTAAATCCATGGCGACCTATAGTACCAACGAGTTCCGTTCCGGCCTGAAGCTGCTGCTCGACGGCGACCCCTGCGTGATCCTGGAGAACGAGTTCGTCAAGCCCGGCAAGGGGCAGGCGTTCAACCGGGTGCGCATCCGCAACCTCAAGACCGGCCGCGTCAACGAGAAGACCTTCAAGTCCGGCGAGAGCGTCGAGGGCGCGGACGTCGTCGACACCGACATGCAGTACCTGTATTACGACGGCGAATTCTGGCATTTCATGGTGCCGGATACGTTCGAGCAGCATGCGGCCGACGCCAAGGTCGTGGCCGAGGCGAAAGACTGGCTCAAGGAACAGGATTTCTGCCAGGTCACCCTGTGGAACGGCCAGCCGCTGCTGGTCTCGCCGCCCAACTTCGTCGAACTGAAGATCGTCGAGACGGATCCGGGCGTGCGCGGTGACACGGCGACCGGCGGCCAGAAGCCGGCCAAGCTGGAGACCGGCGCCGTGGTGCGCGTGCCGCTGTTCATCGAGGAAGGCGAGGTGATCCGCGTCGACACCCGCACCGGTGCCTACGTCTCGCGCGTCAAGTAACCCCCCGTGCTGGCGGCCGACAGCGTCGCTCGAGGCGCTGCGGCTGCGTGCCCGGTTGCTGGCGGAGTCGCGCGGCTTCTTCGGCGCGCGCGGCCTGCTCGAAGTGGAAACCCCCCAGCTGTCGGCGGCCGCGGCCACGGACGTGCACCTCGACAGCCTGCAGGCGCGGGCGCCGGGTGGTGCGCCGGAGGGCTGGCTCCACACTTCGCCCGAGTTCCCGATGAAGCGTCTGCTGGCGGCCGACATTGGCGATTGCTGGCAGCTGGCGCGGGTGTTTCGCGGCGGCGAGCACGGCCGGCGCCACAACCCGGAGTTCAGCCTGCTGGAGTGGTACCGGGTCGGCTGGGATGCCCCACGCCTGATGATGGAGGTGGACGAGTTCGTGCGTGCGCTCGCAGCCGGGCGCCTGGCGCTGCGCGACTCGCTGCGCCTGAGCTATCGCGAGGCCTTCCAGCGCCACGCCGGCCTGGACCCCTTTGCAGCGTCCGCGCAGCAGCTGGCATCGGCGCTCGCGGAGCGGTCGGTCGATGTCCCGCGCGACATCGCCGAGGACAAAACGGCGTTGCTGGACCTGATGCTCTCGCTGCTGGTGGAGCCCGCACTGGATCCCGCGCAACCGACCTTCATCCATGATTTCCCCGCCAGCCACGCCGCCCTGGCGCGCATCCGGCGCGACGACCCGCCGGTCGCCGAGCGCTTCGAGCTGTTCCTCGGCGGCATGGAACTGGCCAACGGCTTCTGCGAGCTCACCGACGCCGCCGAGCAGCGGGCGCGGTTTGCCGCCGACGTCGACGCGCGCCGGCGTCGCGGGCTTGAGACCCCGCCGCCGGACGAGCGCTTTCTCGCCGCGCTGGCGCATGGGCTGCCCGCATGCTCCGGCGTGGCCCTCGGCTTCGACCGGCTGGTCATGCTGCTGGCCGGCGCCGAAGATATCCGTGAAGTGCTCGCCTTCGGCTGGGGGCGGGCCTGAGCCGGCAACCGCCCGGCGTCATCCTGAGGAATCGCACCATGCATGAATCCCACGCGCCCGAGTACGCCGACAAGCCGGCCTTCTATGCCGAGCTGGTCGCCCAGGCACGCGCCCTGACCGCCGACGAGCCCGACCGGGTGGCCAACGCCGCCAACGTCGCGGCCCTGGTGTTCCAGGCGCTGCCGCGCATCAACTGGGCCGGGTTTTATTTCCTGCAGGGCGACGTGCTGGTGCTGGGGCCGTTCCAGGGCAAGCCGGCGTGCGTGCGCATCCCCGTGGGCAAGGGCGTGTGCGGCACTGCGGTGGCGGAGGCGCGCAGCCAGCGCGTCGAGGACGTGCACGCGTTCCCCGGGCACATCGCCTGCGACGTGGCATCGCGCTCGGAAGTGGTGGTGCCGCTGCAGGACGGCGCCGGCGCCATCATCGGGGTGCTGGACATCGACAGCCCGGAGCCGGCGCGCTTCGACGCCCAGGACCTGGCCGGGATCGAGGCGCTGGCCGCGGCGGTGCGCTGGTAGGACCGGGCCTGCTCAGGCGGCGAGCGTTTCCCCGAGCCGGACCTTGCGCCCGGCGCTGATGGCGGGAGCGAAACGCGGTCCGCCCTCCGGCAGGACCACGATCACCGTGGAGCCGAAGTTGAAGCGACCGAGCTCTGCGCCGCGTTCCAGGGTGACCGATCCCGGCCCTTCCTGCGGGTAGCGCCAGAAGGCCGCCTGGCGGTCGGGACCGGGGGCGACTTCGCCCGCCCAGGTGGTGGCGATGGAGCCCACGTTCAGGGCGCCCACCAGCACCACCGCCATGGGACCGAACTCCGTTTCGAACAGGCAGGCCACGCGCTCGTTGCGCGCGAACAGGCGCGGCACGGCGCTGACGGTGGCGCCGTTGACGCTGAACAGGGCGCCCGGCAGGTAGCGCATCTCCACCAGGCGCCCGGTCGCAGGCGCGTGGATGCGGTGGTAGTCGTAGGGCGCCAGGTAAAGGGTGGCGAAGCTGCCGCGCCGCAGCGCGTCAGGGGCGGCGCCGCCCAGCAACCGGTCCAGGTCATAGCGGAAGCCCTTGGCCTGGAACAGCTGCCCATCCTCCACCTCCATGCACTGGCTGACGCGGCCGTCCACCGGACAGGCCAGCGTTTTCGGCGCCTCTGGCATCGGCCGCGCATCCGGCCTGAGGGCGCGCGTGAAGAAGGCGTTGAAGCTGGGATAGGCGAGCGGGTCGGGCTCGGCGGCCTCGCTCATATCAACGGGGAACAGGCGCATGAAGCCGCGCACCAGCGCGGTGCGCACCCAGGGCTGTTCGCGCCGGCCCAGCCAACCCACCAGCCGCGAAATCGCGTGCTGGGGCAGCAGGTATTGCAGCCAGGCGAAGAGCCGGGCGCCCATCAGTCGGCCGGTTGCCCTACTGGTGCGACCACGTCGACGGAGTCGCCGTCAGCCAGCAGCAGGCGCAGCGGGATCTGGCCCTGCGCCGGAATCTGTTCCACGGCCTGCATCAGCATCAGGTGGAGGCCACCCGGCTCGAAGCTCACGGTCTCGCCCGGCGGGATCGTCACGCTCTCCTGCTGGCGCATGCGGGCCATGCCGTCGACGGTGACGGTGCCGTGGATCTCGACGGCGTTGAACAGGGGGCTCTCCGCGCCGACCAGCACCACGGGCTCGGTGCCGGTGTTACGCAGTTTCAGGTAGCCGGCGGTCATGCGCGCCGCGGGCGGCACCTGCCGGACCCAGGCCTCCGAGGTCACCAGTGCGCCGCCGGGCACGCCGGCGATCGGCGCCGGGCTCGCCGGCGGGGCTGCATCGTCCGGGGCGCAGGCCGCCAGCAGGGCGACGAGCGCAAGCAGTGTCAGTCTCATGGTCATTCCTCCAGCTTGATGATGCGGCGCAGGTCGCCGGCGATGCCGGCCGCCGTGTGCGGGGTCGGGAATACGGCCGCGACCCGCGCCTGCGGATCGACCAGGAACAGCGAGGCCGTATGGTCGACGGTGTAACTGTCCTCGCCGGCCGGCGAGTAGGCGTAGGCGGCGCCGAACACGCGCGCGATCTCCGGCAGGTGCTCCGCTGCGACGTGGACGCCCTGGAACTCCGGGTGGAAGAAGGGCACGTACTCGGCCAGCCGCTCAGGCGTGTCGCGCCCGGGATCGACCGAGATCATGGCCACCGCGGGACGCTCGTCCGGCGGCAGGTCGTCCAGCATCTTGCGCGCCCCGGCCAGCACCTGCAGCGTCGCAGGGCAGATGTCGGGGCAATGCGTGAAACCGAAGAACACGATCGTCCAGTGCCCGCGCAGTTGTTCCACGCCGAAGGGTTGCCCGGACTGGTCGGTGGCGGGCACGGCCGGCACCGGGCGCGGGGTGTCCAGCACGCGCGCCTGCTCCGGCAGTTCGGGTGCGCCGAGATGCGCGGCGAACCATGCGCCGGCAACGGCAGCGGCGATCGCCAGCACGATGCCGGCGGCAAGAAAAGTGTTTTTCGACATGCGCGGCATTATCTCACAGCCCGGCAGGAAGCCCGTCCCCCGGCGACGCTCGGTTATGATGGCGAGGCCGCCGTCGCCGGTCTGACACAGGGATCAAACGTGAGTTCCAGCAGCAAGCCTTACAAGGGCCTGAAGACCCTCCTGGATTTCGTCCGCTGGGGCGCCAGCCGCTTCGCGGCGGCCGGCCTCCACTACGGTCACGGCACCGACAATCCGGTCGACGAGGCGCTGGTGCTGGTGCGCCACGCGCTCCATCTCGGTCATGACCTGCCGCGCGAGCTATATGCGTCCCGCCTGACGAAAAAAGAGCGGGCCGCGGTGGCGGCGCTCATCGAGCGCCGCATCGAGGAGCGCCTGCCGGCGCCCTACCTGACCGGCGAGGCCTGGTTTGCCGGGCTGCCCTTTTACGTCGACCCCGCCGTGCTGATCCCGCGCTCGCCGTTTGCCGAGCTGGCGCAACAGGCATTCCAGCCGTGGGTGCGCGAGGAGGGCGTGACTCGTGTGCTGGACCTGTGCAGCGGCAGCGGCTGCATCGCGGCGGCATGTGCCGTGGCGTTCCCGGAGGCCGAGGTGGATGCAGTCGAGCTGTCCCCGCCGGCGGCCGAGCTCGCCCGTCGCAACATGGCCCGGCACGGGCTGGAGGAGCGCGTGCACGTGCTCGAGGGCGACTTGTGGGCGCCGGTGGCGGGGCGTCGTTATGAACTGATCGTCAGCAATCCGCCTTACGTCGGCGACGCCGAGATGGATGCCTTGCCGGCGGAATACCGCCACGAGCCGGACATCGCCCTGCGCGCGCAGGAGGACGGCCTGGCGATCGTGCGCCGCATTCTCGCGGCAGCGCGCGAGCATCTCACGGCGGAGGGGGTGCTGATGGTGGAGGTCGGTAATTCCGCGGCCGCGGTGATGGAAGCCTGGCCCGAGCTGCCGTTCACCTGGCTGGAATTCGAGCGCGGGGGCAGCGGCGTGTTCCTGCTCACGGCGGAGGAGTTGGGCTGATGTCGGGCAATACTTTCGGGCGCAGTTTCACGGTCACCACTTTCGGCGAGAGCCACGGCCCCGGCCTTGGCTGCATCATCGACGGCTGCCCGCCGGGACTGGAACTGGACGAGGAGGACATCCAGCGCGACGTGGAGCGGCGGCGCAGCGGCAAGTCGCGTCATGTGAGCCAACGGCGCGAGCCGGATCGCGTGCGCATCATGTCGGGCGTGTACGAGGGCCGCACCACCGGGGCGCCCATCGGGCTGATCGTCGAGAACCAGGACGCCAAGTCGAAGGACTACGCGAAGATCGCGGAACTGTTCCGGCCCGGGCATGCGGACTACACCTGGGCGCGCAAGTACGGCATTCGCGACCACCGCGGCGGCGGCCGTTCCAGCGCACGCGAAACCGTGATGCGCGTGGCTGCGGGCGCGGTGGCGCGCAAGTATCTCGCCACCCGGCTCGGTGTCGATATCCGCGGCTGGCTGGCGCAGCTCGGCCCCATCCGCCTCGAGCCGGTCGATCTCGAGACCGTGGACGACAATCCCTTCTTCTGCCCGGACCCGTCCCGCGTCGCCGAGCTCGAGACCTACATGGACAAGCTGCGCAAGTCCGGCGACTCCATCGGTGCGCGCGTCGACGTGATCGCCACCGGCGTGCCGCCGGGTCTCGGCGAGCCGGTGTTCGACAAGCTGGACGCGGACATCGCCCACGCCATGATGGGCATCAATGCCGTCAAGGCTGTGGAGATCGGCGACGGCTTCGCCGTGGTGGAACAGAAAGGCACCGAGCACCGCGACGAGATGACGCCCGAAGGCTTCCTCTCCAACCACGCCGGCGGCACGCTGGGCGGCATTTCCTCGGGCCAGGCGATTCGCGTCAGCATTGCGCTCAAGCCAACCTCCAGCCTGCGGCTGCCGGGGCGCACGGTGAACGTGCGCGGTGAGCCGGCCGAAGTGATTACCACGGGCCGTCACGACCCCTGCGTGGGCGTGCGCGCCACGCCCATCGCCGAGGCCATGCTGGCGCTGGTGCTGATGGACCACCTGCTCAGGGACCGCGGCCAGAACGCCGGCGTGGTTCCAGGTGCCCCGCTGATCCCGGATGCCCCGGGCTGAGCCCGGCGGCGGCGGTCCCGGGGCGTCGCCGGCCGGACTGTACCCGCGGCTGTCGGCGTTCTACCTGTGCTATTTCGGCGCCATCGGCGTGCTGGTGCCGTTCTTCTCCTTCTATCTGCAGCACGAGGGATTCAGCGCCATCGCCATCGGCCAGCTGATGGCCATACCCATGGCGATGCGTATCCTGGCGCCGGGCGCCTGGGGCTGGGCGGCGGACCACTCCGGCCGCCGCGACCTCACGCTGCGGGTCGGGGCGCTGCTGGCCACCGGCGGGGCCGCGCTGCTGTGGGGCGCTTCCGGCTACCTGGCGGTGGCGCTGGGACTGGCGGCTTTCGCCTTGCCGTGGAGCGGGCTGTTGCCCCAGTTCGAGGCCACGACGCTCAGCCATCTCGGCACGCAACCGCAGCGCTACGGCCTGGTCCGCCTGTGGGGCTCGGTGGGCTTCATCGCCGCCGTGGTGCTCGGGGGGCTGGCGTTTTCCGGTGCGGGCATCGACCGGGTGCCGCTGGTCCTGGTCGCGGTGGTGGCCGCCACGACACTGGCCGTCTGGCGCGTGCCGCCGGCGCCGGCTGCCACGGCGGAACACGCGCCGCAGCGGCTCGGGTCCGCGCTGCGCCGCCCCTGGGTGCTCGCGCTGCTGCTGGTGTGCGTGCTGCAGCAGGCGGCGTTCGGTCCCTATTACGTCTTCTTCACCATCTACCTGGACCGGCTCGGATACAGCACCGGCGCTGCCGGACTGCTGTGGGCCTGGGGCGTTGCAGCCGAGGTGCTGATGTTCATCCTTGCGCCGCGCCTCATCGAGCGCTTCGGCTCCCGGCCGCTCCTGGTGGCGGCGCTGGCCGTGAGCGCGCTGCGCTGGCTCCTCACCGCCTGGGGCGCGGCCTGGCTGCCCCTGCTGGTGCTGGCGCAGACGCTGCACATGGCAGCGTTCGGGCTGTTTCATGCCGTGGCCGTGCTGCTGGTGCACCGCGCTTTCCCCGGCAGGCTGCAAGGGAGGGGGCAGGCGTTGTACAGTGCGCTTGGTTTCGGGGTCGGGGGCGCGCTGGGCAGCCTGGCAAGCGGCTACGCATGGGCGGCCGGCGGGCCGGCGCTGACCTGGACGGGCGCTGCGGTGCTGGCGGGGATCGCCACTGCCGTGGCGTGGCGCGGGCTGGCGCGGAACGAGGAGGCGGGCGCTGTCGAGACCGGCGCGGCAACGGGCAAGTGACGACGGAAAGGACAACGGGCATGAGCGGCAAGCAGGGTTTCTCCGTGGCGGTGGTCGGCGCCACCGGTCTGGTGGGCGAAGCCATGCTGGCGTGCCTCGCCGAGCGCAAGTTCCCGGTGCGCGAGCTGCACCTGCTGGCCAGCGAGCGCTCGGCCGGCACACGCATCGATTTCGCCCGCAAGTCGCACCTGGTCAAGGAACTCGCAACCTTCGACTTTGCCGGCGTCGATGTTGCGCTGTTCTCGGCCGGCGGCTCGGTGTCCCGTGAGCACGCGCCACGGGCGGCGGCGGCGGGGGCCATGGTGATCGACAACACCTCCTGTTTCCGCTATGACGACGATGTCCCGCTGGTCGTGCCCGAGGTCAACCCGGAGGCGCTCGACGGCGCGCGCGTGCGCAACATCATCGCCAACCCGAACTGCTCCACCATCCAGATGGTGGTGGCCCTGAAGCCCATCTACGACGCCGTCGGCATCACGCGCATCAATGTGGCGACCTACCAGTCGGTCTCGGGCGCGGGCCGGAGCATGGTGGAGGAGCTGGCGCGCCAGACGGCGCAACTCATGAACGGGCGGCCGCTGGGCAAGATGCTGACGCCGCGCCAGCTGGCCTTCAACGCGCTGCCGCAAATCGACGTCTTCGAGGACAACGGTTACACGCGGGAAGAGATGAAGATGTGCTGGGAGACGCGCAAGATCTTCGGCGACCCGGAGATCGGCGTGAATGCGACGGCGGTCCGGATCCCGGTATTCTTCGGTCACTCCGAGGCGGTACACTTGGAAACCGTGGACAAGATCACGGCCAGGCAGGCGCGCAGCCTGTTAAGAAAGGCGCCGGGCGTGACGGTTTTGGACCGGCGCCAGCCGGGCGGTTACCCGACTGCAGCCACGGAGGCGGGCGGTGCGGATCCGGTTTTCGTGGGGCGGATCCGAGAGGACATATCACATCCGCGGGGCTTGAACCTGTGGATCGTAGCCGACAACATTCGCAAGGGCGCGGCTCTGAATAGCGTGCAGATCGCTGAAACTTTTGTAAAAAAATACTTGTGAGTCTATATTCGGCTCATTATGTGAAATGCCATCCGTCGACAGCGCGTGCCGCCCCTGCCAGGGTCGGTACGTGCCTGCGCAAGGTCGCAGCCAGGGAGTGACAATGTCGCGCAAGCTGATCTTTATTGGGGTGCTGTCCCTCATCCTCGCACCGGGCGCCGCCCTCTCGCTCGGACTCGGCGAGATCCGCCTGAATTCTTTTCTCAACCAGCCGCTGGACGCTGAGATCAGCCTCAGCATCTCGTCCCCCGAGGAGCGCGACTCGTTGCGCGTCTCGATGGCGCCGGCGGAGGCCTTCGCGCGCTACGGCCTGACGCGCCCCGCCTACTTCGACGACATCAGCTTCGAGGTTCGGGCCAGCGCCCCGAGCGCGGCCACCATCGTGGTGAGTTCCTCGCGCCCGATCGTGGAGCCGTTCGTCACTTTCCTGGTGCAGGCCAGCTGGAACGGCGGGCAGATGCTGCGCGAGTACACCGTGCTGCTCGATCCGCCGATGTTCCTGCCGGCCCCCGAGCCACAGGCTGCGCCCGCGCCTGCGGTAGCGGCGCCGCGCCCGGCTCCGGAGACCGTTTCACGGCCGGCGCCGACGCCGGCCCCGGTGGCCATGCCCGCGCCGGTGCGCTCCTCTTACGGCAGCGAATACGGTGCCGTGCAGCGCAACGAGACCTTGTGGGGCATCGCGCAGCGCGTGCGCCCGGATCCTGCGCTCAGCACCAACCAGATCATGGTGGCGTTGTACAACGCCAACCCGGAAGCCTTCGACGGCAACATCAATCGCCTCCGCGCCGGCGCCATCCTGCGCGTGCCGAATCGCGATGCCATGGCGGCCACCTCCGCGCAGCAGGCCAATGCCGAGGTCCGACGCCAGAACCAGGCGTGGAGCGCCGCCACGGCCACCGCCACCGCCGCGCCGACCCAGGAGCGGCGTCTCGAGCTGGCGCCGCCGGCCGAGCCGGCGCCTGAACCGGCCACAGGGCGGACCACGGACGCCTCGCCGGCTGCGCCCACTGGCCTGCCTGCAGGCAGCGCGGGCCCGGATCCGGTGCTGGAGGCGGTCGAGTCGCTGCGCAGCGAACTGGCCGAGACGCGTCGCCTGGTTGACGTGAAGGACAGCGAGATTGCCGCGCTGCAGGCGCGCCTCGCCGAGCTGGAGGCAGGCGCCGCGGTCGGCGGCGCTGCCCCCGCGACCGAGGAGACCGCTGCGGTCGCAGAGCCGCCGGTCGCCGCCGAGCCCGAGGCCGCTGCTGCGGCGACGGCCGAGGAGCCTGTTGCAGAACCTGCCGTAGAACCCGCCGCGGAAGCGGTTACGGAACCAGCCGTGGAGCCCGCCGAGGAACCTGCCCAGGCGGCAGCCCCGGCGCCGGTCCCCGCCACGCCTGCGCCTTCGCTCGGCGAGCGCGTCATGGGCTGGCTCGGCAACCTGTGGCTCTGGGTGGTGCTGGCCGTCGTGCTGGTGGTCGGCGCGATCGGAATTTTCCTGCGTAAGCGCCAGGACGAGGGGCGCTCCATCGAGGACGAGCTCGCGGAGACCGGCACCTGGGGCGCGATCGACCCCACCGGTGACCAGCTCGGTGTTGGCGGCGCAGCCGCCACGGCACCGAAGATCACGCCGCGTGAGCCGGCCGCGCGCTCGCAGATCGAGGTCGAGGAGGCCATGCCGGAGCCTGCGGCGCCGGACACCGGCAGCGTCGAGCCCGAGCCGGCCCGGGCGTCCGCCTCGCCGCGCGAGACTCCCGCGCCGTCAAGCGACGAGTACCAGTACCCCTTCGAGGACACCATCGCCAGTGAGGCGGGCATCAACCTGGACCAGTCGGATCCGCTGGCCGAGGCTGATTTCCACATGGCCTACGGCCTGTATGACCAGGCCGCGGAGATCATGAAAAAGGCCATCGCGCATGAGCCGGACCGTTACGACCTCAAGCGCAAGCTGATCGACATCTGCTTCGTCTGGGGCAACGCCGATGAATTCCTCGCCCAGGCGCAGTCCGTGCGTGACGCGGGCGGCCCGCAGACGGAGGCCGACTGGCCCAAGATCGCCATCATGGGCCGGCAGATCTGCCCGGGCGAGTCGATGTTCGAGGGTGGCGCAGAAGTCGGCGTCGACGTCGACCTCGGCGGCGATGACACGGC
Source organism: uncultured Gammaproteobacteria bacterium (assembly GCA_963709275.1). Taxonomy (GTDB): domain Bacteria; phylum Pseudomonadota; class Gammaproteobacteria; order Steroidobacterales; family XN24; genus XN24. The sequence continues at coordinate 232,392 of CAVPVZ010000006.1, read as the reverse complement.
GCCGGCGGCGGGGCCGGATACCGCGTCCTCCGGCAGCTGGCTGGATTTCGACATCGGCGCGGCGGACGGTGAAAGCACCGGCACCGACAACGACGAGGTCATCATCCCGACACCCGATGACACGCAGGAACAACGCTCGTTGTCTCCCGGCGAGGTCGAGCACACTGCGGAACTTGACCTGGACGAGCTGGGCATCGACCTCGATCTCGGCGAATCCGGCGAGTACGCGCTGCAGGACCTGGCGGAGCGGGCGCCCGACTTCCCGGACGATTCGCCTGACGAGGGCGAGACCGCCGCGGAGCCGGCTGATGAAGACGAAGGCACCATGATGATGGAGACCCAGGTCCTGCCGCGGGGGGACGAGGATCCGACCCGCCGGGGCGAGGGTGTCGAGTTCGAAACCGATGCGGATTCCGACGACCCCACGCTGTCGGGTGAAACCGCGCTGCAGTTCGAGGACGAGGGCGACGAGACGCTCATCGACAGCGGTCCCAAGCGGGCCGGCGACGACGAGCCGACGATCATGGGCCTGGATACCATCCTCGAGGACGAGGAGTCTGAGCAGACGCTGATCCGCAAGATCGACAAGCTCGACGACGAAACCATTGAGGCGCCGATCCAGGAGGAAGACCTGGACCTCGATGAACTCACCCAGGTGCTCGAGGCCGAGTCCGGCGACAGCGGCGATTTTGCTGCCGACGCCACGCAGGTCGCGGTCGGTTTCTCCGGACGCTCGGAATCCGACGTCGAGGCGACCGCTGCGATGGAAGAACTCGACGAGGTGGGCACCAAGCTCGATCTCGCCCGCGCGTACATCGACATGGGCGATGCCGACGGTGCGCGCAGCATCCTGGAGGAAGTTGCGGACGAGGGCACCGAGGCGCAGCAGGAGGAAGCTCGCCAGCTCCTCGACAGCCTCGGCTGATCGATGCCTGCGCTGCCCGGCGGCACGACGCCGGATGGAGTCCTGACGGGGCTTCATCCGGCGTTTCGCATTCTGCTGTTGCTGGTCCTCGCGGCGCTGCTGTTCCAGTATTCCCTCGCGGCGCTCGGGATCGTGCTGGCGCTGGTGCTGCTCGGTGCCGCGGCGGACGGGCGCGAGACGCTGGCCGGCATCCTGGCGGCGCTGCGGCGTATCCGCTGGCTGCTGCTGTCCATTGTGGTCATCTACCTGTGGATCGCCCCGGAACCGGACCCGGCCGGCGCGTCGGCGTGGCTGCCGTCCTGGGAAGAGCTGGACAACGCGCTCAGGCGCAGCGGCGTCCTGGTGGTGCTCGTTGCCGCGGTCGAGCTGTTGCGGCGTCGCACCGGCGCCCTGCACATGGCCGCGGGGCTGGTGTTCCTATTGCAGCCCCTGGCCTGGCTCGGGATCGAGATCGAGGTGTTCGCGCGGCGCCTGGCGCTCACGCTGGAAGCTGTGCCGCTGACGGCCGAACGCGTGGCCGGCGCCGCCGGCGGTCGGCGCCCGGGCCTGGCGGGCTGGGGCGATGCCGCAGCTGCGCTGGTGCGCGACGTCGAGGCAGATGCGATGGCGCTCCCGACCGCGGCTGAACTGCCCGTGCTCGCCCGTCCGCGCGTGCGCGACTGGCTCCTGCTGGGCAGCGGCGTTGCCGGCTGCCTGCTGTTGGCGCAGCTGCCGTGAACGGGCCTGCGTCCGGCACGCGCCGGTGCGTGGTCGGCGTTGAATACGACGGCTGCGGGCTGCTCGGCTGGCAAACGCAGAAGGACGGCCCGAGCGTCCAGGACGCGCTGGAGGCGGCGTTGTCGCGGGTGGCCGATGAGCCGGTGGCGGTGACGGGCGCGGGGCGCACCGATGCGGGCGTGCACGCCACCGGCCAGGTGGCGCACTTCGATACGCGCGCGGAGCGCCCGATGCGCGCCTGGGTGCTGGGCGCCAACACCGGCTTGCCGCCCGGCATCGCGCTGCGCTGGGCGCAGCCCGCGCCCGACGGATTCCATGCGCGCTTCTCCGCCGTGGCGCGCAGCTACAGCTACCTGGTGCTGAACCGCGAGACGCGTCCGGCGCTGTGGCGCGAGCGTGCCTGGTGGGTGCATCGTCCGCTGGATGCCGCGTGCATGCATCGCGCCGGCCAGCACCTGCTCGGGGAGCACGACTTTTCCGCCTTTCGCGCCGCCGAGTGCCAGTCGCGCACGCCGATGCGACACTTGACGGCGCTCTCGGTGCGGCGCGCCGGCGACTTCATCCGCGTCGACGTGACCGCCAACGCCTTCCTGCATCACATGGTGCGTAACATCGTCGGCACGCTGGCGGTGGTGGGTCGGGGCGACGCGTCGGAGGCCTGGGTGGCGGAGGTGCTGGCCGGGCGCGACCGCTGCCAGGGCGGCGCCACGGCGCCGGCCGCAGGACTGTACATGGTGCACGTCGACTACGGTGCGTTGTTGTCACAGCCTGAGGCCGAGCGCCCGGGGCCGCCGTCTTGAGCGGATTCGTTTATCATCGGGACCCAGGCACGAGCGGGCGCAGCATGATGCATGCTGCGCTCTGCGGGGATGGTCCCCGGAGGAGCGCATGAACTGGTTCGACAAGCTGATGCCGTCTCGGATCAAGACCCAGGGCGGGACCCAGGGCCGCAGCCGCTCCGTCCCGGAGGGCCTGTGGACCAAGTGCCCGGCCTGCGATGCCGTGCTGTACCGGCCGGAAGTGGAGCGCAGCCTGCACGTCTGCCCCAAGTGCGACCACCACATGCGCATCGGCGCGCGCACGCGCCTGAAACTGTTCCTGGATTCGGGTTCAGGGCGCGAGCTCGGCAAGTCCCTGCAGCCGGAGGACCCGCTCAAGTTCCGCGACAGCAAGCGTTATCGCGACCGCATCACGCAGGCGCAGAAAGCGACCGGTGAACACGACGCGCTGGTGGCCATGACCGGGACGCTCATGGGACTCCGGCTCGCGGCGTGTGCCTTCGAGTTCCGCTTCATGGGCGGGTCCATGGGCTCCGTGGTCGGCGAGCGGTTCCGGCGCGCGGCAGACGCCGCCGCAGACAAGCGCATGCCGCTGGTGTGCTTCTCCGCCAGCGGCGGCGCGCGCATGCAGGAAGGCCTCTACTCCCTGTTGCAGATGAGCAAGACCGCGGCGGCGCTGCGCCGGCTCGGCAATTCCGGGCAGCCCTTCATCTCGGTCATGACCGATCCGACCACGGGCGGCGTGTCCGCCAGCCTCGCCATGCTCGGCGACGTGAATATAGCGGAGCCGAAAGCGCTGATCGGCTTTGCCGGTCCGCGCGTCATCCAGCAGACCGTGGGCGAGACCTTGCCGGAAGGCTTCCAGCGCAGCGAGTTCCTGCTCGAGCATGGCGCCCTCGACATGATCGTCGACCGGCGGGAGTTGCGCCCGACCATCGCGCGCGTGCTCGCCATGCTCACCGGGCGCTCTTTGGCAGCGACGGAATAGGCCGCGCTTGGCCCGCCGCTCGCTCGCTGACTGGCTGGCGTGGCAGGAAAGCCTGCATCCGACGGAAATCGAGCTCGGCCTGGAGCGCGTGCGCACGGTGCTCGAGCGCATGGACCTGCTGCGCCCCTGTGCGCGCGTGTTCACGGTCGGCGGCACCAACGGCAAGGGCAGCTGCGTCGCCACGCTGGAAGCGCTCAGCCTCGAGGCCGGCCGATGCACGGGCGCCTACACCTCGCCGCATCTCCTGCATTACAACGAAAGAATTCGCGTCGACGGGGTCGAGGTGGACGACGATGCCCTCGTGAGCGCCTTCGAGGCGGTCGAAGCGGCGCGCGACGGCGTTTCGCTCACGTACTTCGAGTTTGGCACCGCAGCGGCGCTGGAGATATTTCGCCGCCGCGAGGTGCATACGGCCGTGCTCGAGGTCGGGCTGGGCGGGCGCCTGGACGCCGTGAACGCCGTCGAGCCCGACGCTGCCGTGGTCACTTCCGTCGGGCTCGATCACATGGAATGGCTCGGGCCGGATCGCGACAGCATCGGGCGCGAGAAGGGCGGCATCTTTCGCCCGGGCAAGCCGGCCGTCATCGGCGACCGCGATCCGCCGGCGTCGCTGCTGGCCGCCGCCGGCGCGGACGCGCTGCGGCTCGGGGTGGATTTCGACTGGGTGGAGACGCCGGCCGGGTGGTGCTGGCAGGACGGCGCGCACGTGATGGCGGGACTGCCGGGGGCGACGCTGCCTGCCTCGGCACTGAAGGACAACGCCGCCTGCGCCATCGCCGCCTTCGTTGCGCTGGAGCCGGCCACCCTGACCGCGGAATCCGTCGCGCGCGCACTGCGAGGCGTTCACGTGCCCGGCCGCATGCAGCGCGTTCCGGGCGCGGTGGAGTGGTGGCTGGATGTCGCCCACAACCCGGATGCAGCGCGGGTGCTCGCGCACGCGCTGGCCGCGGCGCCCGTTGCGGGGCGCACCTGGTGCGTGCTGGGGATGCTGGCGGACAAGGATCCGGGCGCCGTCGTGGCCGCGCTGGACGAGCGCATTGACGGCTGGTTCATCGCCTCCCTCGGGCCGCCGCGCGGGCTCGCGGCCGAGGCGCTGGAGGCGCGTATCGAGGGCGGGTTGCGCGGCCCGGTGACGCGGGCGGAAACCGTGCAGGCGGCCTGCGCCGCGGCAGCGGCGGCGGCCCGACCGGGGGACCGCGTGGTGGTGTGCGGATCTTTCCACACGGTCGGCCCGGCCATGCAGTGGCTTGGGGTATACTGCGCACCCCAGACACGATAGCGCCGGCCGCGTCACGAACCTGGCTATATGAATCGGCAATTAAAGGAGCGCATCGTCGGCGCCACGGTCATCGTGGCGCTCGGCATCATCGTAATTCCCTGGTTGCTGGACGGCCCGGCCCAGTCGCCGCGTGCTGTCGAGCAGAAGCTCGAATTGCCCCGCGGCGATGCGCCGACGCGCAGCTACAGCATCCCCCTCGATCCCGCCGCGGGTCGCCCGGTACAGATCGGCGGCAGCGAGCCGCAGGAAGAGGCCGCCGCGGGGACCGAGCCGGCCGCGCCGGTGGAGCCGGACGACAGCGCCCCGACGGGCGTGATCCAGCGTCCCGCGCTGGAAGACCCGGCGCCACGTGCGCAAGCGGAGCGGCCCGTGGAACAGCCGAGCCAGCCCCCGCCGCGTCCCGCCCCCCAGCCTGTGGCACAGCCGGAGCCGACGTCGCCGGCACCGGCACCGGCGGAGGACAGCTGGACGGTGCAGGTGGGCAGTTTCTCGCAGCCCGCGAACGCGGAGGCCTTGCGCGAACGACTGGCCGGGGAAGGGTTCAAGGCCTTCGTTTCGCGTGTCGCTACGGACGCCGGTACCATGCACCGGGTGCGTGTCGGCCCGGTGGCGGAGCGTGCGGAGGCAGAGCAGCTGATGGCGCGCGTGCGCGCCGCAGGTCACAGCGGAGCGCGCGTCGTGCGCGCGCAGGACTGAGGGGCAGGTTGCGCATGGTCATCGTCGACTACATCTTGCTGGGCGCGTTCCTGATCTCGGTGGGGATCGGGTTTTTCCGCGGTTTTTTCCGCGAAGCCCTGTCGCTGGTGACCTGGATACTGGCATTGTGGGTGGCCTGGCGTTTCTCCGGCGTGCTCGATCCCCTGCTGGCCACGGTCAGCTCGCCGGCGCTCAAGCTGTGGGCCGGACGCGTGATCATGTTTGTCGGCGTCATGCTCGCCGGGGCGCTGGTCTCCCGGCTCGTGGTGATGCTGGTGCACAAGAGCGGCCTGACGAGTACCGACCGGGTGCTGGGCATGGTGTTCGGCGCCGGGCGGGGCTTGCTGGTGATCGGGCTCATGGTGATCGTGTTCCAGCTGCTGGAGCTGGACCGTGAAGCCTGGTGGCAGGAATCGCTCATAGTGCCGCGCACCGCCGAGCTTACGGACTGGTTGCGGGGTTACCTGGATGCCGGGCTGGACCAGCTCGGCGAGATACTGGCGGAGTAACGGACTGATGTGCGGAATCGTCGGAATCGTGGGCGCGGGCGCGGTCAACCAGTTGATCTATGATTCGCTCACGGTGCTGCAGCATCGCGGCCAGGACGCGGCGGGCATCGTCACCGCGGACGACCGCATCCACATCCGCAAGAACAACGGCCTGGTGCGCGACGTATTCCAGCGCCGGCACATGATCAAGCTGAACGGTCCGCTCGGTATCGGCCACTGTCGCTACCCCACTGCCGGCACCTCGAGCCGCGACGAAGCGCAGCCTTTCTATACCAATTCGCCCTACGGCATCTGCCTGGCGCACAACGGCAACCTCACCAATGCCGATGAGCTCGCCGAGCTGGTCATTCGCAAGGATCATCGCTACCTCAACACCACCTCCGACTCAGAGGTGCTGCTGAACGTCTTTGCGCATGAGCTCGAGCAGGAGGACGGAGAGGTCCCGCAACCGAACCAGATATTCCGCGCCGCGGAGGGCATTTACCGGCGCTGCCGCGGCGGCTACGCCATCGTGGCACTGATTATGAAAACCGGGATCCTCGGGCTGCGCGATCCCTGCGGCATCCGACCGCTGGTGATCGGCTATCGCGAGACCGGCGGCAAGCGGGAGCACATGCTGGCGTCCGAGAGCGTGGCCCTGGACATCGTCGGATTCGAGCTGCTGCGCGACGTGCAGCCCGGCGAGGCCGTGTTCATCGACATCGACGGCGCGCTGCACACGCGCCAGTGCGTGCCGCCGGAGCGCCACAGCCCCTGCATTTTCGAATATGTCTACTTTGCGCGGCCCGACTCCATCATCGACAACATCTCGGTGTACAAGTCGCGCCTGCGCATGGGCGAGGCGCTGGCCGACCAGATCCTCAGCCTGCGCCCCAACCATGATATCGACGTGGTCATCCCGGTGCCCGACACCAGTCGCACCTGCGCCCTGCCGCTGGCGCACCGCCTCGGCGTGAAGTACCGCGAGGGCTTCATCAAGAACCGTTACATCGGCCGCACCTTCATCATGCCCGGGCAGACGCTGCGCGAGAAATCCGTGCGTCGCAAGCTGAACGCCATCGACCTGGAGTTCCGCAAGAAGAACGTGCTCATCGTCGACGACTCCATCGTGCGCGGCACCACTTCACGCCAGATCATCGAGATGGCGCGTGAAGCCGGGGCGCGCAAGGTGTACTTCGCCTCCGCCTCGCCGCCGGTGCGCTATCCCAATGTCTACGGCATCGACATGCCGGCGGCGTCGGAGCTGATCGCGCACGGGCGCAGCGAGCAGGAAGTCGAGAAGCTGATCGGCGCCGACTGGCTGATCTACCAGACGCTGGGGGACCTGGTGCGTGCCGTGCAGCACGACAATGCGGACATCCGCGAATTCGACACCTCCTGCTTCTCCGGCGAGTACGTGACCGGGGACGTCACGGCCGAGTACCTGCGCCGCATCGAGGCGGCGCGCGCGGACGAGGTCAAGGTCAAGCGAGACGGTCGTCACGCCGGTGCGCCGGTGGCCGTGGAAGTTCTCTGAGGCATCGTGGCGCTGCGCGTCCTTATCATCGACGACCACCGCGACTACCGGGTCTGGCTCGGGCATCATCTGGCCGCGGCTTTTCCCGATGCATCGGTCGTGGGCCATAACCCCCTCGAGGACAACCTGCTGCCGACGGACTTCGATCCGGCCCAGTGGGACCTGGTGTTCCTCGACCATCGCCTCGGCGAGCACGATGGCCTCGAGATGCTGGAAGACCTCAAGGGCCGGGCCGGTTGTCCCCCGGTGATCTTCCTCACCTCGCAGGGCGACAAGGCGCTCATCGAACAGGCCCTGCGCGCCGGTGCCGACGACTACCTGCCGAAAGGTCCCGTCGATCACGAGCGCATCTTCCGGGTTGCGAACGAGGCGCTCAACCGGCGTGGCGGCGCAACCGCGCCGCGGGCGCAGGATGCCGCGCGCAAGGACCCCGGCGAGTTCAAGCTCAAGGGGCACCGCTTCCTGCGCGCCCTTGGCACCGGCTCGACCGCTTCCGTGTACCTGATGGAGAAGTTCAGCACCGAGCGCCTGGTGGTGGTGAAAGTGTTCCGCCAGGTCCCGGACGAGGTCGACCGTTTCGGTCCGCTGCAGCGCTTCCTGCAGGAGTACGAGGTGGTCTCGGCGATCCGTCATCCCAACGTGGTGCACATCCACGAGCTGGGAATTGCCGACGACCTCGCTTACATCGCCATGGAGTATTTCGCCGGCGGCAAGCTTGGCGAGCGCATCGGCAACGGCCTGCCGCTGGGCCAGGCCCTCGAAGTCATGGCCCAGATCACGCATGCCCTGGCGGCGATTCACAAGGTCGGCGTGCTGCATCGCGACCTCAAGCCCGCCAACATCATGTTCCGCGACGACGGCAGCCTGGCGCTGATCGACTTCGGCGTGGCCAAGCTGCGCGATGCCACCATCGAGCTGAGCGGCCTCGGGGAGATCTACGGCACGCCCTACTACATGAGCCCGGAGCAGGGCGAGGGCCTGGAGGTCGACGAGCGCTCGGACATCTACAGCCTCGGCGTGGTGTTCCACGAGATGTTGACCGGCCGCAAGCCTTACGTGGCCGGTTCGCCGCTGGCCGTGATCCGCAAGCACGCCCACGCACCGTTGCCGCAGTTGCCCGAGTCGCTGGCGGAATGCCAGCCGCTGCTCGAGCGCATGATGGCCAAATCGCCGTCGGACCGCCTCGCTTCCGCCGAGGCCGTGATGGCGGAGGTGGAGGCGCTCAACAGCATGCACCTGGCGGAGACCCTCGGACAGCTCTAGGAGCCCGGCAAGACATGAAGACGCAAGACAGCCCGGAGCCCCAGACGGTGGCTGGATTGCCGCGGCTTCATTCCCTGCGCGCGGAGCTCTACGCGGAGCCGCATGCGCGCCCCTTCCCCCAGGTGCAACCGCCGGTGCGCGTCAGTCACCTCGTCATGCCGGCCGACCCCGGCGCGGCGGTAGAGCACCGCGCATGCCTGCAGGCGCTGGCCGCCGTGCACGGAGTGACGCCGCCGGGTCCCGACAGCATGGCCTGGTACGCCGAATTCCCCGGCTTCACCGTGCGCTGGGAACGCCATACCGAGTTTTGCAGCTACACCTTCCTGCGCCCCGGCGGCGAGGACTCACCGTTCGCACCCACCGCGCTCGATGTGCTGCCGCCGGGCTGGCTCGAGACCCTGCCGGGCGAGTTGCTGGTCGCCACGCACGTGGGGGTCGTGGCGGCCGATCCGCCGGATCCGTTTGCGCCGGAATTGGCGGCGTTGTTCGACGACGAGCTGCTGGTCGGCAGCCTGATCGTGGACGACCGCGCCGCGGTATGGACCACGCTGAAGCTGCATGCCGACGGATTCAGCCGCTACCTCGTCTACAACGCCGGCCTGAACGATTTCCAGGCCGGGCGCACCCTGCAGCGACTGCTGGAGATAGAGACCTACCGCGTGTTCGCGCTGCTCGGCTACCCGGAAGCCAAGCGCATCTGGCCACGCGTGAGACTGCTCGACATGGAGCTGGCCGAGCTGATCGACCGCCTGGCACGCGCCGACAGCGCGGCGGCGGAGCAACAGCTGCTGAAGGAGTTGTCCGTCATTTCGCAGGCCATCGAGCACATGCGCTCGGACACCAACTATCGCTTTTCCGCGACGCGCGCTTACATGACGCTGGTGGAGCGTCATCTCGAGGACCTGCGCGAGCGCAAGTACTCCGGCCGCTCGTCGATCACCAAGTTCCTCGAGCGACGCATGCGCCCGGCGCTGGATACCTGCGTCTCGGTCGACGCGCACCTGCAGGACCTGTCGCTGCGCGTGGCGCGCGCCACCGAGGCGCTGCGGGCGCGCATCGAGACCACCATCGAGGAACAGAACCGGGACATGCTGAACTCCCTCAACCGGCGGGCATGGCAGCAGCTGCGGTTGCAGCAGACCGTCGAGGGCCTCTCGGTCGCGGCCATCAGCTATTACCTCGTGGGGTTGATCAACTACGCCCTCAAGGGCCTGGCCAAGAGCGGGCTGCCGTTGCCGGTGGAGTCCGTCACCGCGTTGCTGGTGGTGCCGACCGCGCTGGCCGTGTGGTGGCTGGTGCGCCGGCGCCGGCTGCGCATCCAGGACACGCCTGCGGAACGTGCCGATGGCTGAGGCTGCCGTGGTGATCCCCGCGGAGCTCGCGCAGTTCCTCGGCGCGCGCACGCCCACGGCCTGGGTCGATGCCGCCGCGGATCCCGCCGCCTTGCCGCTGATGCTCATCGACCACGCCAACTGCGAGAAGAAGGCCGCGTCCACGGCCCTGGCGATGCTGTTTCGTTACGAGGAACACGACAAGCTCACCGAGCGCCTGTCGCGCCTGGCGCGGGAAGAGTTGCGGCATTTCGAGCAGGTGCGGCGGCACATGCGCCTGCGCGGCATCGAGTGGCGCCGCGTCCCGGCTTCGCGCTACGCGTCCGGCCTCGCCGAGGCCGTGCGCAGCACCGAGCCGGACCGGCTCGTGGATCGCCTGATCGTGGGCGCGTTCATCGAGGCACGCTCCTGCGAGCGCTTCGCGCTCATCACGCCGCGCCTGGACGACGAGCTCGGCCGCTTCTACGCCGGCCTGCTGGCCTCCGAAGCGCGTCATTTCCTGCACTACCTGGAGCTGGCGCGCGAGTTCGCCGGGAACGGGCTCGAGGCGCGCATCGAAGTCATCCGCCAGGTGGAGAATGCGCTGGCGACGGAGCCTGACACGGAGTTGCGCTTCCACAGCGGGCCGCCGGATCGTGCCGTGACGCCGGCGACCTGAAGGCCTGGCCGCGGGGTTGGACCGCGCCCTGTCCGCAGGGTCCGACCGCGCCCTGTCCGCGGCGCCGGACCGCGCAACGCTCCCTTCGCTCGGAAATCTTTATCTCGCTCAGTGAGCGTTGCACGTTCCGACCCCGCTACATGGTCACAGGAGCGCGATTCCCGTTGCGCACGGCGTCTCCGCGGCGCGGCCGGCACTCACGCGTTCGATCCCGCGGGCCGGTGGTGACAATCGCGGTGCGGTAACGCCCGACCCGGCGGACACCGGGAAGGCCGGTGCGGGTGAGGCCGTGGCGGCGCGCCGTGGGCGGGAGACCCGTGACAGGTGCAGCGCCGGGGACCTGCTATGCGTCACTCGAGGGCATTTTTATTAACCGAGAGGGACGCATTGCAGGGTCCCGGTGCGGTCGGGACACCGGGCCACGGCCCGGCCCCGCGGAAAGGCCTTCAGGACGCCGGGACCCCGGTGCGGCGAAGGCGTCGCGCTGTCAGCGCGGCAGCGTCCGTAGCACGAACCCGTCCGCGTCCCAGTTCAGCGCGCTGCCCTGGGTGTACCAGTCGCCCAGCACGATCCGCACTGCCTGGTGCCCGTCCAGCTCGAAGCGGTGCACTGCCGGCCGATGGGTGTGGCCGTGCAGCAGCGTGTAGACGCCGTGCTCGCGCATTGCCGTTTCGACCGCGTGCTGGTTGACGTCCATGATCTCCATCGACTTGCCGGCCATGGAAGCCGCGCTGGTCTCGCGCAGCTGCTGCGCCAGCGCCAGCCGCTCCGGCAGCGGACGCGCCAGCATGGCCTGTTGCCACGCCGGGTTGCGCACCATGGCGCGGAACGCCTGGTACTCGACGTCGTCGGTGCAGAGCGTGTCGCCGTGCATCAGGAGCACGGGCGTGCCGTGCAGTTCGATAATGGTCGGGTCTTCCAGCAGCGTACAGCCGCTTTCCGCCGCGAACTGCTCCCCGACCAGGAAATCGCGGTTGCCGTGCATGAAATACAGCGGCAGGCCGGCAGCGCTCAGCTGGCGCAGCGCCTTGATGACGCGGCGCTTCTCCGGTTCCGGGTCGTCGTCGCCGACCCAGGCCTCGAAGAGATCGCCGAGGATGTACAGCGCTTCGGCCGCGCGCGCTTCGGTGTCGAGGAACTCGCAGCGCCTGCGTGGTGATGTCCGGGCGGGCCGGGTCCAGGTGCAGGTCGGAAATGAAGAGCGTTGCCATGCCGCCAGCGTCAGTCTTCATCCAGCACGCGCGCCTTCTGGATCACCACCGGCGCCTGCGGCGCATCGGTGCGGAAGGGGCCGCCGCGGCCCGTCGGCACGCCGCCGATCTTGTCGAGCACGTCGAGGCCTTCGACCAGCCGGCCGAACACGGCGTAACCCCATCGTCCCGGGGCACCGTCGAGGCCGGGGTTGTCGACGAGGTTGATGAAGAACTGCGCCGAGGCCGAGTGCGGGTCGCTGGTGCGGGCCATGGCGATGGTGCCGCGCGCGTTCGAGAGGCCGTTGCGCGATTCGTTCTCGATCGGTGCGCGGGTGGGACGCTCCGCATAGTCCGTGGCGTAACCGCCGCCCTGGATCATGAAGCCGGGGATCACGCGGTGGAAGATGAGTCCTTCATAGTGGCCGTCGCGCACGTACTGCAGGAAATTGCCGCTGGTGATCGGCGCCTTCGCCGGGTCGAGCTCCAGGATCATGGTGCCGTGCGTGGTCACCAGCTCGACGCGCGGCGCCTTGCTGCCCGCATCGTCGGCGCCGGCGGGGGCGGAGAGCAGGGCGAGGGCGAGCGCGGAAATCATCGGACGCATATTCAACTCCTGTTGGGGCGGGACCCCGTTGACCTGGCGGGGACGTCCCGCAAAGAGGGCATTTTAGCAGTGTCCCCCTGTTAAGATTACGGGCTTATGTCGATCGTCACGCGCTTTGCTCCCAGCCCCACCGGTCGCCTGCATGCAGGCAACCTGCGCACTGCGTTGTTCAACTGGTGCCTGGCGCGCGGGGCGGGTGGCCGTTTCCTGTTGCGCGCGGAGGACACCGACGCCAGCCGCGAGGGCGAGGGCGACCTGGCACGGCAACTGGACGATCTCGCCTGGTTCGGTCTGGACTGGGATGCGGGCCCCGGCAGCGACGCGCCGGGCGGTCCGTTCCGCCAGTCGGAGCGCGGCGACGTCTACCGCGAGTATCTCGGCCGCCTGGCCGAGACCGGCTATGCCTACACCTGCTACCGCACCGATGAGGAGTTACGCGCGCGCCGCGAGGAGCAGCGGCGCCAGGGCCTGCCGCCGCGCTACGACCGTGCCTGGGCGGAGTTGCCGCAGGCCGAGATCGTGCGCCGGCGCGAGTCCGGACAGATGCCTGCCATTCGTTTCGCTGCGCCGGCCACGGGCGAGGTGGCCTGGGACGACCTGGTGCGCGGTCCGCGCACCTTGCCGGCGGCCGAGATCAGTGACTTCGTGCTGGCGCGCAGCGGCGGCGCCGTAGGGTTCCTGTTTGCCAACGCGGTGGACGATGCGCTGATGGGCGTGACGCATGTGCTGCGCGGCGAGGACCACCTGGTCAACACGGCCCGCCAGCTGGCGATCCTCGCAGCGCTGGATCTGCCGGCGCCGCGCTACGGGCACATGCCGCTGCTGGCCGGTCCCGACGGCCTCAAGCTTTCCAAGCGCACCGGCGCCACCAGCGTCGGCGAGTTTCGTGAGGCCGGCGTCCTGCCGCTGGCCCTGGCCAACACGCTGGCGCGTCTCGGCCATCCCTGGGAGGCGCATGGGCTGATGTCCATGCATGAGCTGGCGACGAGCTTCGATCCGGCGCAGCTGACGACCTCGGCACAGCGCTTCGATCCCGCTCAGGTGGGGCACTGGCAGCGGCTGGCGCTGGATGCGCTCGACGCGGCCGAGCTGGCCCGCTGGGCGGGCGCCGGCGCCGTGGCCGCAGTTCCGCCGGCGCAACGGGCCGCTTTCCTCGCGGCCGTGCGCCACAACGTGGAATCCCCGGCGGAGGTGGCTGCATGGGCACGCCTCCTGTTCGATGCGGCCGAGCTCGAGCCGCGGCCTGAAACCGGCGCGCCTGCCGAGGTGTTCGCGGCCGCGCTGGCCGCCTTCGACGCGGGCGCCGCAGACCACAAGGCGCTGGCCGGTCCCGTGAAGGAGGCCACCGGCGCCTCCGGCAAGCATTTCTTCAAGCCGCTGCGCATGGCGCTGTCCGGCCGGGCCGAGGGCCCGGAGCTGGGCGCGCTGTTCGCGGTGATGCCCCGTGACGTCGTTCGTGCCCGCCTGGCGCGGCACGCCCAGAGCTGACAGGTCCCGCCATGCTCCAGATTCACAATTCCCTCAGCGGCGCCAAGGAGCCGTTCAAGCCCATCGAGCCCGGCAAGGTGCGCATGTATGCCTGCGGCATGACGGTGTACGACTATTGCCACATCGGTCATGCGCGCGCCCACGTGGTGTTCGACGTGGTGGCGCGTTACCTGCGCTGGTCGGGCTATGACGTGACCTTCGTGCGCAACATCACCGACATCGACGACAAGATCATCAAGCGCGCGGCCGAGGCCGGCGAGACTCTGCAGGCGCTGACCCAGCGTTACATCGACGCCATGAACGAAGACTTCGCCGCGCTCGGCATCGGGCCCGCCGACTACGAGCCGCGCGCCACCGAGTACACCGACAACGAAAAGATCCAGGGCATGATCCAGGCGCTGGTGGAGCGCGGGCACGCTTACCGCGCCGACAACGGCGACGTTTACTACCGCGTCGCCAGCTTTCCGGAGTACGGCAAGTTGTCCGGCAAGCGCCTGGCCGACCTGCGCGCCGGTGCGCGCGTCGAGGTCGACGAGGCCAAGGGCGACCCGCTGGACTTCGTGCTGTGGAAAGCGGCGAAGCCGGGGGAGCCGGCATGGGATTCGCCCTGGGGTCGCGGGCGGCCGGGCTGGCACATCGAGTGCTCGGTGATGTCGACGGAGATCCTCGGCGCGCACTTCGACATCCACGGCGGTGGCCTCGACCTCAAGTTCCCGCACCACGAGAACGAGATTGCGCAGAGCTGCGGCGCCACCGGCGCGAAGTTCGTCAATTACTGGATGCACAACGGATTCGTGCGCGTCGACGAGGAGAAGATGTCCAAGTCGCTGGGCAACTTCTTCACCATCCGCGAGGTGCTGGAGCGTTATCCCGCCGAGGCGATTCGCTATTTCGTGCTGTCCAGTCATTACCGCAGCCCGCTCAACTACACCGAGCAGAACCTCGACCAGGCCGTGGCGGCATTGCGCCGCCTTTACACCGCCCTGCGTGGCGTGGAGCCCGCCGGTGCAGCGGACCAGGAATGGGTGTCGCGTTTCCGCGCCGTCATGGACGACGACTTCAACACCGCCGAGGCGCTGGCCTTGTTCCAGCAACTGGCAGGCCAGCTGAACACGGCCAAGTCGGGCGGAGATGCGGCTGCTGTGGCGAGCCTCGCGGCAACGCTGCGCAGCATCGCCGGCGTGCTGGGGCTGTTGCAGGCGGATGCCGATGCCTGGCTGAAGAGCGGCGGGCGCGGTTTCGGCGCCAACGGGCAGCCGTTGCCGCATCATGCGGAGACGGCGCCCGAGGACACGGCGGCGGGTGGCGACGCGAGCGCCGCCGGTGCTGCCGCGCCGTTGTGCGAACACGAAATCGAGGCGCGCATCGAGGCGCGCATGCACGCGCGCAAACGCAAGGACTTTGCCGCGGCCGATCGTATCCGCGACGAGCTGGCTGCGGCGGGCATCGTGCTCGAGGACGGCGCGGGCGGTACCACCTGGCGGCGAGACTAGAAGGCCGCCTGCACTCCGGCGAAGAAGCGGTTCCGGCCGTACTCGAATTCGGGAATGGAACTGCTGTTGTCGGCCCAGTCGTAGCGCAGCGCCCACTCCCACGGGCCCGTGATCGGACCGCCCACGGCGGCGCCGAGCGTGAGACGGCGTTCCGTCCATGAGCCGTCGTCGGTGTCGAAGCGGCTGTGGCGCCAGCCGAACGCGAGCGTGCCACTGAGTGCCGGCGCCAGGTCCCGGCGTACTTCCACGTCGATGCGATGGCGGTCGGGCGACAGCGCTTCGGAGGCGCGGTCGTTGCTCTCGAGGCGATACTCGGCGTGGAAGTGGTTCGACCCCCAGTCACGTCGCAGGCGGACTGCAGCATCGATGCGATCGCCCGTCAGGCCTTCGAACGGGTCGCGGCCCTCCACATCGGCATAGCGCAAGCGCACGCGCAGCCGCCAGTCCTCGCCGAGAGCACGCGCTGCGCCGGCCAGCAGGCTGCGCTGGTCCTCGAAGCGCTCGCCGTCCAGCTGGTTGAGGCTGTACCCGCCGCCGAGTTCGAGGCGCCATGCGCCAAGGCGCGGGCCGTACATCAGTTCCACCTGGGCGCCGCGCTGGTCGAGCTCGGACAGGTCGGTGTAGTCCACCAGGAACACGCCCGCCTGCAGCGTCAGTTCCGCCGGCAGGGGCGCGGCGACCGCTGCCTGCAATTCCGCGTACGGGCTCGCCACGTCGCTCACGCCAAGCACCTCGCCATCCGCCAACAGCGCGACGTTGTCGTCGTAGCCGGCCCCGATGCTCAGGAACACGGCCGCCGGCCGCGTTGCTACGCGCGCGGGTTCAGGGATGGGCTGTGCGGCAAGCGCGGCTGCGGCCAGTCGTTGCAGGGCCGGGTCGTCGTTAGCGCCCTGCAGCGCCGCGCGGAACCATTCGCGGGCCGCGACCAGGTCGCCCCGGCGGCGGCTGACCAGCCCGAGGTTGTAGTGCGCGAGCGGCGCCATCGCCGCATGGCTTGCCGTTTCCCGAAAGGCGCGCTCGGCAAGATCGAGATCTCCGACAACCCAGGCGCTCACGCCGATGTTGTAGTGGACGGCCGGGCCTTGCAGGCCGGCATCGCGCGCGGCCAGGAAAGCCGCCAGGGCGGCGGCGTGGTCACCCTCGGCCGCAGCCGCAACCCCAAGCGCGAACAGTGCGCGCGCATCATCCGCTGCGGCCGCGATTCCCGGCATGGAAATCATGCCGAGCAGGGCGACCAGCACGAGTGACAGCACCCGACTGACTCGCTGCATCAGGGTTCCGGATTCGCGGTAGTTGCGAGGTGAATCATAGCAGCGCAAACGGCGCGCCACCGGTTCGAGTCCAGCCCGCAGGCTTTATGAACCGATGGCGCGCCGGGGGGGCAACTAGGGCCGCGGCGGCTTGGGTGGCTCCGGTGGCTCGGGCCGCTCCGGCCGCATCTCCTCGGCGCGCGAGCGGCCGAACTCCTCGCGTCGCTCGGCGGCCTGGTCGGCCATGTCGCGGCCGCGCTCGGCGGCCTCTTCGCTCAATTCATGGCGCTGGCGTTCGCTTGCCTGGTCCTGGGCGCCGGCGCGAGGCGGCGCGGGTGGTGCGGGCGGCAACGCGATGCGCCGGGTAATGCTCTCGGGCGCCACCGCGTCGGGGTTCTCGATGATCCGCATCGTCACCTCCGGCGGGGAGGGCGCTTCGGCCGGCACAGGCGGATCCTCCGCCAGGGCGGCCGGCGTATATGCCAGCCCCAGCAGCAGGCCTGCCAGCATGATGTTAGTTGGTGACTTCATTGTTCATCCCCCATTGCGTCCGTGGTGCGGATCGCCAGTTCGATACGTTCCGTGCGCGCGCCGTGCTCGACCAGCGCCGTCAGACGGCCCTGCTCGAGCGAATAGGCGAGCACCGGCAAGGACAGCATGTTGGTGCCGGCGTCGAGGTCCGCTTCCCAGCTGAGCTCGCGCGTGTCGCCGAAGCCCACGAGTTCGATGCCGCCCTCGACCCGGACCGTCAACCGGGCCCCGGGCATGGGCTGCTCGGCGTCGATCGCGATGGCGATCTCGCGGGGCTCGTACAGCGCCAGGGTGAACTGCGCGGGCACCTGGGCCTCCTCACCCTGGGGCACTGCGGCGTCTCTTGGCAGCCCCCACAGCGACACCACGAGGATGCCTGCGGCGATGGCGCCAGTCGCCACCCCGAGCCATGGCGCGAACCCGCGCCACGGCGCAAAGCCAAACAGCGGGTTGCGGCGACGCGCCGCGCGCGGGGCCGGAGCGGTGGCCTGTTTCCGCCCGGCGTCCTGCGCGACAGCGGCCGCCAGCGCAGCCTGGGCAAAGCCGGCCCGCAACTCGGGCACGGGCATGGCGCGCAACGCGGCGGCGAGGCTCACGGCCTCGGCGCGCGCTGCCGCACAGGCTTCGCACCCTGAGATGTGCTGCTCGATGGTGTGCGCTTCTGCCTGCGGCAATGCGCCGTGGACCAGGTCGTCCAGCTTCGAGCGTGCGGTTTTACAGTCCGGCGTGTGCGTCATTTCGACTCCTCTTGCCCTTCATCACGAACGGCAGCGGCAAAAGGTTCCGCGGCCAGCAGCTCGCGCAGGCGGGCGCGCGCCCGGTGCAGCCGGGACTTGAGGGTGCCCGTGGGCACTTCCAGCATCACCGCCAGCTCCTCCAGGCTGTAGCCCTCGATGTCATGCATGGCCACCACGACGCGATGATCCGCGCCTAGCCGTTCCCAGGCGGCCGCCACGCGCTCCGCGGTCAGTTCGCGCTCCACCAGCTCCGGCGGCTGGGGATCGTCGCTCGCGCACCGCTCCAGCGGCGAGTCCGCGGATGCGGTGCGCGCACCCGGCAGGGCGTCCAGCGAGCGCACGGGTGAATTCTTCTCCCGCCGGTGCTGGTCCACGAAGATGCGGTACATGACTTTCAGCGCCCAGGGCTGCACGTGGTCCAGCGCGACAAGCTGGTCCATGCGCGGATAGAGGCGCACCAGCAGCTCCTGCACCAGGTCCTCCGCCTGGTCACGGGCGGCCGTCCAGCGGAAGGCATGGCGATAGAACACCGGGATCAGGGGCTCGAGCAGCTCTGCGAAAGCGCGGGCAGGATCGCGCTCGGCCGACGGGGGTGGGGAGGCAGGGCTCATCAGGTCATAACACGCATCAGGCGGCCGAAAGGTTCCGGGCACCGTGCCATGGCGGGGATGGAACGAATTCGACAGCCGGTTCGTGTACTGGTCTAAGGAGCACAAACTCTGCTCCGCTGGATGGGCTACCCTTTGGGGCACGCCCGAAGCCTGGATTATGGCTGATGCAAGGAGATGATTCATGTTCAAACTAAGGAAGAACCTTGGGCTTTCCATGCTCGCGACAGGCGCGCTGGCTTTGGCCGGTTGCGGTGGCTCCGACGACGGGGCCGGCCTGCTGACCGTAAAGCTGACGGATTCGCCCGTCGACACCGCATCCGAGGTGGTGGTGGTGTTCACCGGGCTGGAGATCAAGCCGGCCGGCGGTGAGTCGATCAGCGTGGACTTCTGTGCGCCCGGAGACGCGATTTCGGACTGCGCCAGGTACATCGACCTGCTGCAGCTGCAGGACGGCACCACGACAGCGCTGCTGGAGGACTTCGAGCTGGAAGCCGGGCAGTACAACTGGATCCGCCTCAAGGTGCTGGCGGAACGGAACAACAGCGACGGTTCCTATATTGCCTTCGATGACTCCGGTGAAACCTACCCACTGTGGATCCCGAGCGGTTCGCAGAGGGGGCTCCAGCTGGTCCGGCCCTTTGTCATTTCCCAGCAGGGCACGATGGAGCTG
Source organism: uncultured Gammaproteobacteria bacterium (assembly GCA_963709275.1). Classification (GTDB taxonomy): domain Bacteria; phylum Pseudomonadota; class Gammaproteobacteria; order Steroidobacterales; family XN24; genus XN24. Next base: position 213,154 of record CAVPVZ010000006.1, on the reverse strand, counting down.
GTGATCGATTTCGACCTGCGCAAGTCTGTGATCGCGCCGCCGGGTCTGGCGCCAAACTATATCCTCAAGCCCACCCTGCGGCTGGTGGACAACCTGCTGGTCGGGCGTGTCGTCGGCACCGTGGACCTGGCGTTCCTGGCCGAGACCCAGGAAGTCGAAACCTGCGATGGCGGCGTGTACCTGTTCGAAGGTCCGAGCGCCACCCCGGACGACATGGACGGGGAAGCCTCGGAAGACGCCGATCCGGTGGTCTACAAGGCCCTGGAGCCGGACGAGCTCGGCGGGACGCTGGCCTCGTACGTGATCCCCTTTGTCGAGAACGGCACGTACACAGTGGCGTTCACCTGCGACTTCGGCGTCGATGCCTTGCCTGATGAGAGCGAGTACGACCCGAATGCGACCGAGGGCGAGGAGGGCTACCAGGCGATGGGCTGGACCGTGTTCGGCGAGGTGATCGTCGAAGCGCCGGGCGCGACGCGAGTCGACTACCTGCCTGCGGCGCCGTAACGGTCTCGATTGACGTCGCCGGGCTGTCGCCCTTGAGCGAAGGCCCCGCCGGTCGCCTGGCGGGGCCATCTTCATGCGGCGCGTGCTGCGGGCGCTGAGCGGCCTAGAGGTCCCTGCGCTCGGCGGCGTCCAGCGTGTTCTTCATCAGCATCGCCACCGTCATCGGCCCGACCCCGCCGGGCACCGGAGTGATCCACGCGGCGCGCTCGGCAGCCGCGGAAAATTCCACGTCGCCGCACAGCTTGCCGTCCGGCAGCCGGTTCATGCCCACGTCGACGACCACGGCGCCTGGCTTGATCCACTCGCCCTTGACCAGCGCCGGCTTGCCCACTGCGACCACGACGATGTCGGCGTCCGCGAGCTCCGTGGCCAGGTCCTGGGTGAAGCGGTGGCAGACCGTCGTGGTGGCGCCGGCCAGCAGCAGTTCCAGCGCCATGGGGCGCCCGACGATATTGGAGGCACCCACCACCACGGCGCGCCGCGTGCGCACCGGGATGTCGTAGTGGTCCAGCAGGGCCATCACGCCCGCGGGCGTGCAGGGCCGGAGCAGGGGGATGCGCTGCGCCAGGCGGCCGATGTTGTAGGGGTGGAAGCCGTCTACGTCCTTGGCCGGATCGATGGCCTCGATGACGCGCCGGGCGTCCAGCTGGGGAGGCAGCGGCAACTGCACCAGGATGCCGTCGATCACCGGGTCGGCATTCAGTTCCGCGATCAGGGCGTCGAGCGTGTCCTGGGTGGTATCCGCCGGCAGGTCGTGGGCCACGGAGCGGATCCCCGCGTCTTCGCAGGCCTTGCGCTTGTTGCGCACGTAGATGGCGGAGGCGGGGTCCTCGCCCACCATCACCACCGCCAGGCCGGGACGGCGGCGGCCGGCGGCGACGCGGTTCTCGATGCGCGCGCGCAGGTCCCGCTGGATGTCGGCGGCGACCTGCCGCCCATCGATGGTCTGTGCCGTCACGATGCGTCCACCCGGCCGAAAACAAGCCTGTTAGTGTCTCACGCAAGCATCGGAGCGAACAAGGAAAAACGCGTTTTCTCGCGTTGACCGGCCGAGGGGCTGGGCGTATCATTCGCAGCCCTTCCGGTCACGCGCCGGGGCATAGCGCAGTCTGGTAGCGCGTCTGCTTTGGGAGCAGAAGGTCGGGGGTTCGAATCCCTCTGCCCCGACCAGTTCTCGGTTCGGGGAGGGTGTTTTTACGGATTTGCAACATGCGCCCGTAGCTCAACCGGACAGAGCATCGGCCTTCTAAGCCGAGGGTTGCAGGTTCGAGTCCTGCCGGGCGCGCCAATTTCCGGAATTCGGGGTAAAATGCCCCGCCGATCGATGGTGGACGTAGCTCAGTTGGTAGAGCCCCGGGTTGTGATCCCGGTCGTCGTGGGTTCGAGTCCCATCGTCCACCCCATTTTCCGGCGCGTCGGCACAAGCCTTTACAAAGGCCGCCGGCATCGCCAAAATTCCGCGCCTGCTCCCGTCGCACGGGGTGGAAGTTCCGGGCCGCTAGCTCAATTGGCAGAGCAACGGACTCTTAATCCGCAGGTTGTAGGTTCGATTCCTACGCGGCCCACCAATACCGGGGGCACTGTCGCAAGGCAGTGCCCCTTTTCTTTGGGCCGCTCCGAGGGCTCGCCGCCATTGGGGACAGTCGGCAACTCAGTTATACTTTCCGGCTTGTCTGGCGCTGGCCGGATACGGCGGTACCGGCGCATGCGCGAAAGTGGCGGAACTGGTAGACGCGCCGGGTTTAGGTCCCGGTGGGGCTGATCCCCCGTGAGAGTTCGAGTCTCTCCTTTCGCACCAGCTTCACAGGTTTGATTGAAGAGGAATGACATGGTGACGGTTTCCGTGGAATCCACCGAGGGTCTCGAGCGGCGCATGACGGTCGAAGTGCCCGCCGAGAGGATCGAGGGCGAAGTCGACAAGCGGCTGCAGGACATGGGTCGCCGCGCCAAGATCAAGGGCTTCCGCCCGGGCAAGGCGCCGCTCAAGGTGGTGCGCCAGCAGTACGGCGCCCAGGTGCGCGAGGACGTGGTCACCGAGGTGATCCGCGAGAGCTGGATCGAGGCCATTACCGAGCAGAAGCTGCGGCCGGTCGGCACGCCGAGGATCGAGAGCCACAGCGCGCCCAAGGGCGAGGCGATGAGCTTCACGGCCGTGTTCGAAGTGTTCCCGGAGATCGAGCTGACCGGGCACGAGGGCATCGAGGTCGAGCAGCCGGTGGCCGAGATCGGTGCGAAAGAAGTCGAAGAGATGATCGAGAAGCTGCGCGCGCAGCGCTCGCACTGGCACTGCCGTGGAGCGCGCCGCGGGCGACGGCGACCGGGTCACCATCGACTTCAACGGCACCATCGACGGCGAGGAGTTCCGCGGCGGCGCCGGCAACGAAGTGCCCGTGGTGCTCGGCGAGGGCCGCATGCTGCCGGACTTCGAGGCGGGCCTGAGCGGCATGTCCGCCGACGAGGAGCGCATCATCACGGTCGAGTTCCCCGCGGACTACGGCAGCGACGAGGTCGCCGGCAAGAAGGCCGAGTTCAAGGTCACCTGCCGCAAGGTCGAGGAGAACCACCTGCCGGAGGTGGACGACCTGTTCGCGCAGTCCTTCGGCATCGAGGAAGGCGGCGTGGAGAAGCTGCGCCAGGACGTCGAGCAGAACATGCGCGACGAGATGGCGGGCCGGGTCCGCGATATCGTGAAGCGGCAGCTGCTGGACAAGCTGGTGGCGGCGCACGAGTTCGAGGTGCCGGGCGCGCTGATCGAACAGGAAATCGAGGCGCTGCGGCGTGATATGTCGCGGCGCATGAACCCGAATGCCGAGCCGGGCCAGGCCGAGCTGCCGCCGCGCGAGCCCTTCGAGAGCCCGGCGCGCTTCCGTGTCGCGCTGGGGCTGCTCATCGGCGAGATCGTGCGCAGCAACGAGATCCGTGTCGACGCGGCCAAGGTGGACCAGCGCCTGAAGGAAATCGGCGAAAACTACGGCGACCCCGAGGCGGTGGCCCGGGTCTATCGCGCCAACCGCGAGCTCATGAGCCAGGTCGAGACCGCAGTCCTCGAGGAGCAGGTCGTCGACTGGCTGCTGGAGCGCGCCAAGGTGTCGGACAAGGCGGTCAGCTTCAACGAGCTGATGAACCAGGAGGAAGGTGCATGACGACCACGGCGATGAACCTGGTGCCCATGGTGGTCGAGCAGACCGCCCGCGGCGAGCGCGCATACGACATCTATTCGCGGCTCCTCAAGGAGCGCGTGATCTTCGTCGTGGGCCCGATCGAGGACCACATGGCGAACCTCATCGTGGCGCAGCTGCTGTTCCTGGAGTCGGAGAACCCCGACAAGGACATCCACCTCTATATCAATTCGCCCGGCGGCGTGGTGACTGCTGGCATGTCGATCTACGACACCATGCAGTTCATCAAGCCCGACGTGTCGACCATCTGCTGCGGCCAGGCCGCCAGCATGGGCGCGGTGCTGCTGGCCGGCGGCGCCCAGGGCAAGCGCTTCTGCCTGCCGCATTCCCGCATGATGATTCACCAGCCCCTCGGCGGCTTCCAGGGCCAGGCGTCGGATATCGACATCCATGCCCGCGAGGTGCTGAAGATCCGCGACCGCCTGAACGAGATCCTGGCCCACCACACGGGTCAGACCAAGGAGAAGGTGGCGCAGGACACCGACCGCGACTTCTTCATCGGCGGCGAAGAGGCGGTGACTTACGGCCTGGTGGACCGGGTGCTGACCCGTCGCGGCGAGGCGCTGCCGCTGCAGGGCGAGAAGGGCGACTGAGGCGCGCCCCGTCCGCCCTGGGATGGTTCCCGGGCCGGCTTGTGCCGGGGCTGCCTTTTTTGCAGCCGGGCTCGGGCCCGTGCTATATAGTCGCTGCCGGTAACGCGCTGAGCGGCCGGAAAAAGTTCATTTCCCCGAGGTCGAGGCATGGCTGACGATTCCCGCGGCAAGCACGAAGACGGCAAGCTGCTTTACTGTTCCTTCTGCGGCAAGAGCCAGCACGAGGTGCGGAAGCTGATTGCGGGCCCGTCCGTGTTCATCTGCGACGAATGCGTGGAGCTGTGCAACGACATCATCCGTGAGGAGCTCGAGGACAAGGAAGAGAGCGGGCACAGCAAGCTGCCCAAGCCGCAGGAAATCTACGGCGTCCTGGACCAGTACGTGATCGGCCAGTCGGCGGCGAAGAAAGTGCTCTCGGTGGCGGTGTACAACCACTACAAGCGCCTCGAGAGTCGCAGCGGCGAGCGCTCCGGGCGCGGCGACGAAGTCGAGCTGGCGAAGAGCAACATCCTGCTCATCGGGCCCACCGGCTGCGGCAAGACCCTGCTGGCCGAGACGCTGGCGCGCCTGCTGAACGTGCCGTTCACCATCGCCGACGCCACCACCCTCACCGAGGCGGGCTACGTCGGCGAGGATGTCGAGAACATCATCCAGAAGCTGCTGCAGAAGTGCGACTACGATGTCGAGCGGGCGCAGACCGGCATTGTCTACATCGACGAGATCGACAAGATCTCGCGCAAGTCCGACAACCCGTCCATCACCCGCGACGTGTCGGGCGAGGGCGTGCAGCAGGCGCTGCTGAAGCTGATCGAGGGCACGGTCGCCTCGGTGCCGCCGCAGGGCGGCCGCAAGCACCCGCAGCAGGAGTTCCTGCAGGTGGACACGCGCAACATCCTGTTCATCTGCGGCGGCGCCTTCGCCGGCCTGGAGAAGATCATCTCCAACCGCTCGACCAAGAGCGGCATCGGCTTCGCTGCCGAGGTCCAGGGCAAGGCCGAGCAGAAGTCCACCGGCGAGCTGTTCCACGAAGTGGAGCCGGAGGACCTGATCAAGTTCGGGCTCATCCCGGAGTTCGTCGGCCGCCTGCCGGTGGTGGCGACCCTGGAGGAGCTGGACGAGGACGCCCTGGTGCAGATCCTGGTCGAGCCGAAGAACGCCCTCACCAAGCAGTACCGCCGCCTGTTCGAGATGGAAGGCGCGGAGCTGGAGTTCCGCGACGACGCCCTCCGGGCCCTGGCGCGCAAGGCCATGGCGCGCAAGACCGGGGCGCGCGGGCTGCGCACCATCCTCGAGAACGTGCTGCTCGACACCATGTACGACCTGCCTTCCATGGAGGACGTGACCAAGGTGGTGGTGGACGAGACCGTCGTGAATGGCGAGAACAAGCCGTACATGATGTTCGAGTCCGACGAGTCTCGCCGCGAGGAACGCCGTCCCACCGGATCGGCGCTCTAGCATCCGATCGGGCTTCTCGCCCGAAATCAATGCTTTGGCGGTGACGGGGATCATCCCCAGCGCGTGGGGCCAGGCCCCGCCCTTGATTAATTACCCCCCGGCCCCCATAACTAGACCGTGCCGGCCCGCCGTGTGGCGGGCCCGCCGTCCTTGAGCATCCAGGAGAACACCCACGTGGCAGAAGACATCACCCAGACACCCGCGACGCCCGAGCCTCCCGAATCCGGCGCCCCGCTGCTGCCGCTGCGGGACGTGGTGGTCTACCCGCACATGGTGATCCCGCTGTTCGTCGGGCGCGACCGCTCGATGCAGGCGCTGAACCAGGCCATGCAGGCCGGCAAGCAGATCGTGCTGGTGGCCCAGAAGCAGGCGGACGTGGATGAGCCGGGGCCGGGCGACGTGTACGACTTCGGCACGCTGGCCACGATCCTGCAGCTTCTCAAGCTCCCCGACGGCACCGTCAAGGTGCTGGTCGAGGGTGGCGAGCGCGTGGCGCTCAAGAATATCCGCGAGGGCGAGTACTTCACCGCCGATATCGACGTGCTGGAAGACACCGGCACGCCGGAGGAGCGCGAGGTGGAGGTGCTGACGCGCTCCGTGATCACGCAGTTCGAGAACTACGTCAAGCTGTCGAAGAAGGTGCCGCCGGAAATCCTGACCTCGCTGTCAGGCATCGACCATGCCGGCCGCCTCGCCGACACCGTGGCGGCGCACATGTCGCTGCGCCTGGCGGACAAGCAGCGCGTGCTCGAGACCGCCTCCATCCGCGAGCGGCTGGAGCTGGTGATGGCGCTGATCGAGGGCGAGATCGACGTGCTGCAGATCGAGAAGCGCGTGCGCGGCCGCGTCAAGCAGCAGATGGAAAAGAGCCAGCGCGAGTACTACCTCAACGAGCAGATGAAGGCCATCCAGAAGGAACTGGGTGACATGAACGAGGAGGCCAACGAGATCGCCGAGCTCGAGAAGAAGATCGAGACCGCCGGCATGCCGGCCGAGGCCAAGGAGAAGGCCACCTCGGAGCTGAACAAGCTGAAGATGATGTCGCCCATGTCGGCCGAGGCCACCGTGGTGCGCAACTACATCGACTGGCTGGTCAAGGCGCCGTGGAAGAAGCGCACCCGGATCCTGAAGGACCTGGCGCGCGCCGAGCAGGTGCTGGAAGAGGACCACTACGGGCTGGAGAAGGTGAAGGAACGCATCGTCGAGTACCTGGCGGTGCAGCAGCGCGTGAAGAAGCAGAAGGGCCCGATCCTGTGCCTGGTCGGGCCGCCGGGCGTGGGCAAGACCTCGCTGGGCAAGAGCATCGCGCGGGCCACGAACCGCAAGTTCGTGCGCATGAGCCTCGGCGGCGTGCGCGACGAGGCCGAGATCCGCGGCCATCGCCGCACCTACATCGGCTCGATGCCGGGCAAGATCATCCAGAACATGTCGCGCACCGGCGTGCGCAACCCGCTGTTCCTGCTGGACGAGATCGACAAGATGTCGATGGACTTCCGCGGCGATCCGTCCTCGGCGCTGCTCGAGGTGCTGGATCCGGAGCAGAACTCGAGTTTCAACGATCACTACCTCGAGGTGGACTTCGACCTGTCGGAGATCATGTTCATCTGCACCGCCAACAGCCTGAACATCCCGGCGCCGCTGCTCGACCGCATGGAAGTGATCCGCATCCCGGGTTACACCGAGGACGAGAAGCTCAACATCGCCAAGCGCTACCTGGTGCCGAAGCAGGTGAAGAACAACGGCCTCAAGGAAGGCGAGCTGGTGATCAGCGACGGCGCCATCCGCGACATCATCCGCCATTACACGCGCGAGGCCGGGGTGCGTAACCTCGAGCGCGAGCTGGCCCGCATCTGCCGCAAGGCGGTGAAGGAGATGGTGCTCGACAAGGACGTGAAGAAGGTGTCGGTGAAGCCGGCCAGCATCGATAAGTACCTCGGTGTGAAGCGTTTCCGCTTCGGCCGTGCCGAAGAGACGGACCGCGTCGGCCAGGTGACCGGCCTGGCCTGGACGGAGGTCGGCGGCGAGCTCCTCACCATCGAGGCCGCCACCATCCCCGGCAAGGGCAAGCTGATCCACACCGGCACGCTGGGCGACGTCATGAAGGAGTCGATCCAGGCCGCCATGACCGTGGTGCGCAGCCGCGCCCGCGTGCTCGGCATCGATCCCGATTTCCACGCCAAGCGGGACGTGCACATCCACGTGCCCGAGGGCGCGACGCCGAAGGACGGCCCGAGCGCCGGTATCGGCATGTGCACCGCGCTGGTGTCAGCGCTGACCGGGATTCCGGTGCGCTCCGATGTCGCCATGACCGGCGAGATCACGCTGCGCGGCGAGGTGCTGCCCATCGGCGGGCTGAAGGAGAAACTGCTGGCGGCACATCGCGGCGGCATCCAGGTGGTGCTCATTCCGGAGGAGAACGAGAAGGACCTGGCCGACATCCCGAAGAACATCAAGGGCAAGCTGGACATCAAGCCCGTGAAGTGGATCGACCAGGTGCTGGAGCTGGCGCTGACGCACTTGCCCGAGCCGGGCGAGGACATCAAGCCCGAGGAACCGCCCCAGGCCGCCGAGGCCAAGGGTGAAGGGAAGGGCGTCCACGCGCACTGATCTTCCGCGCTGATTCGAGGGCGCGCAGCGGGCAACGCTGCGCGCCCTTTTTCATGCGCGTGCGTTCAGGGGCCGAGCCGTATCACGCGGTCGAAGCGCGGCAGCAGCTCCGGGTCATGCGTGATCATCACCGTCGTCCGTCCCGCCAGCCAGCGGTCGAGCGTCTGTGCCAGCCCCCGCGCGGTTGCGGCGTCGAGGCCCGTGGTCGGCTCGTCGAGGATCACCACCGGGCAGTCCGTGAGCGCCAGCCGCGCCAGTGACACGCGCCGTGCCTCGCCGCCCGACAGGTTGCTGCCCGCCTCGTCGATCCAGGTATCCAGGCCGTCTTCCAGGCCGGCCACGAAGGCGCCGAGGCCGGCGATCTCGAGGGCGTGCATCAGCTCACCTGCGCTCGCCCCGGGCTGCGCCATGCGCAGGTTTTCTCCCAGCGTGTCGCGGAACAGCACCGGGCGCTGCGCCAGCAGGCCGATGTGGCGGCGCAGGCCGTCCGGGTCGAGTTCCCGCAGGTCCACGCCCTCCAGCTGCACCGTGCCGGCGTCCGGGTCGAGCTGGCGCATCAGCAGCATGGCCAGCGTGCTCTTGCCGGCGCCGCTGGGGCCGACCACGGCGATGCGCTCGCCCGCCGCGATATCCAGCGAGAAGTCCTCGAGCACCGGCGGCAGGTCGGCGCGGTAGCCGAAGGTGACGTTCTGCAATGTGAGGCGCTGGCCGTGCGGTGCCGCGGGCGCGTCCGCCACCGGCAGCAAGGGGGCCTGTGCCCAGCTGTCGCCAAGGCGCGCCGTGGCCCCGCGGCACTGCTCCAGGCGGCGCCAGGCTGCCGGCAGGGGTTGCCATGCCTCGCCCAGGGCGAGCACGCCGAGGACCAGCAGGCCGAGCACCGGGCCGCTGATGACGCCCGCCTGGAGCAGCGCCAGGCCCAGTGCGAGCGCCAGCCAGGTGGCGCCGAAGCCGGCGAACGTGACGCCGGCCTGGCTCGCCGCATCGAGCCGCTGCAGGCGCTCCTGCAGGCCGATCATGTGTGCCGAGCGCGCTTCGAGCGCCTCGCGCTGCGCCGTGCCGAGATCAAATGCGACCAGCTCCTGCAGACCCTCCAGCCCGTCGCCGGCCTGGCGCCGCAACCCCGGCAGCGCCGCGACCAGCCCGCGGCTGGCTGTCAGCCCGCGGCGCCGCGCCAGCTCCGCCACCAGCGGGTTGGCTGCCAGCAACACCAGCGCCACCGCCAGCGCCACGCCGGGATCGACCCACAGCGCCGCCAGGAACGCCGCCAGCAGGGTGAGCAGGAACGCCGACAGGCCGGGCCCGATGACGCCCAGGAACAGGTGGTCCAGGGTGTCGACGTCGGCCGTCAGCCGGTTCAGCGTGTCGCCCCGCTGCAAGCCCCGCAACTGCACTTCGTCCAGCCGGAGCAGGCGCTCGAACAGCGCGAGGCGCAGGTCGGCGAGCAGGCGGAAGGTGGCTTCATGGGTGACCAGCCTTTCGCCATAGCGCGCCACCGTGCGCGTGACCGCCGCGAGCCGGATGCCGGCGCCGGGGGCGAAGATATCCAGCATGGCGATGACGCCCAGTCCGGCCAGGGCGCTGGCGGTGATGAACCACCCCGAGAGCGCCAGCAGGGCGACGCCCGCGAACAGGCTGAGCAGGATCAGTGCGAGCCCGGCGATCAGCCAGCCGCGGCGCCGTCGCAGCAGGCGGCCGAGCGGCAGGCCTTCTGCTGCACGCCTGTCGTTCATGCCGGGCCTCCTGCGGGATGCGCGGCGTCGGACGCAGGCTCCGGCGCAGGGTCCCCGATATGCACCGCGCGATCGCCCCAGGCCAGCGCCAGCGGGCTGTGGCTGGCGCAGATCACCGTCATGGGCTGTTGCGCCAGCGCCCGGTCGAGGTCAGCCCAGAAGCGCTGCTCGGTATCCGCATCCAGGCTGGCGGTGGGCTCGTCCAGCAGCAGCAAGGGCCGGGGTCGCAGCAACACCCTTGCCAGTGCGATGCGGCGCGCCTGGCCGCCGGACACGCCCAGGCCGTCCTGGCCGAGCAGTGTGTCGAGGCCGCCGGGCAAAGTGGCGAGGAAGGCCTCGAGCCCGGCGAGCGCCACCGCGCGGGCCAGCGCCGCATCGTCCACCGGGCGCCCGAGCGAGATGTTGTCGCGGATGCTGCCGGCGAACAGGAAGGGCTGCTGGCCCAGGTACCCGCGCAGCGTGCTGAGCTGGCCCCGCGTCAGCGCCGCGACCGGCACCTCGTCGTAACTCACCGCGCCGCTGTCCGGCGCGAGGAAGCCGCCGACGATCCCCAGCAGCGTGGACTTGCCACAGCCGCTGGGGCCGTAGATCACCAGCTTTTCCGCCGGCGCCGCCTGCAGCGACAGCCCGCGGAACAAGGCGGGCCGCCCCGGCAAAGCGAGGGCCACGTCCTCGACCTGCACGCGGCAGGCACGCTCCGGCACCCGCGCCGCCGGCCGCGCCGGCTCGATGCGCGCCGGCGGCGTGGCCAGCACCTCGCGGATGCTGCGCGCGGCGGCCAGCGCGCCGGCACGGTCGTGCCAGGCCTGGGCGAGGGTGCGCAGTGGGTTGTAGAACTCGGGCGCCAGCAGCAGCACGAACAGCCCGGAAAACAGCGTCAGGTGCTCGGCGGGACCGAGCGTGACAAAGCCGAGCAGGCCGAAGCCGATGTAGATGGCGAGCATGGCGATGGCCACCGAGCTGAAGAACTCCAGCACGGCGGAGGAAAGAAAGGCCACGCGCAGCACCTGCATGGTGCGGGCGCGGAAATCCTCGCTGAAGTCGGCGATGCGCCGCGCCTCGCGCTGCTCGGCGCCGAAACGGCGCAGCACGTCGAGCCCGCGCAGGCGATCGAAGAAGATGCCGCCGAGCCGGGCCAGCGCCGCCTGCTGCTCGCGGCTGACCTGCTCCGCACCCCAGCCGATGAGGATCATGAAGGCCGGGATCAGCGGTGCGCTGAGCAGCAGCAACAGCCCGGCCAGCCAGTCCGCCCAGGCCACGGCCACCAGGATGGCGATCGGGACCACGCGCACCGTGATCATTTGCGGCATGAAGCGGGCGTAGAAGGGATCGAGCGTTTCCACCTGCTCGATCAGCACGGTCGACAACGCGCCGGTGCCGCGCCGGCCTTTCAGCAGCGGTCCCGCGTCCACCATGCGCGTGAAGAGCTCGCCGCGCAGGGCCTGGCGCACGGCGCCGGAGGCGCGTGCGGCGATCATTCCCCGCGCACCGCCGATGAGCGCCCGCAATGCGAACGCGACGAGCAGGGCAACGAGCGGCAGGGCGAGCGCGGCCAGCGCGGCCCGGTCGACGATGGCGGCGGACAGCAGCGAGGCCAGCAGCCAGGCCTGGGCGAGCACGCAGGCCGCCTCGGCAGCGGCGAGGCCAAAGGAAGCGGGCGCCAGCCAGGCCGGCGCCCGCGATTTCAGCCAGTCGCCCGGGCCCTGGGATGCACCCGGGGCCGGTTCAGTGGCCAGCGTATCCCGCTCCCTGGCCGACCTTGCCGCGGAACACCCAGTAGGTCCACGCCGTGTAGCCGAGCACGATCGGGATCAGGAACATGAAGCCGATCAGCAGGAACAGCTGGCTGCCCGGGTCGGAGGCGGCGTCCCAGAAGGTGTAGTTCGGTGGCACGGCCAGCGGCCACATGGAGATCAGGATCCCGAGGTAGAACATCGAGAACAGGATCATGGAGCCGATAAAGGGCGCAATGTCCGCGCGCTGCTTCAGCTTGAAGAACACCCAGGCGGCGAAGATCAGGGTCAGCGCGGGGAACAGCCACAACCAGTTGACGTGGTCGAACCAGCGCGACATGACCCGCTCGTTGGTCATCGGGGTCCAGGCGCTCACCAGCACGAAGAACACCAGCACCGCCGCAAGGAGCTTCGGCGCCAGCTTGAAGGCCCATTCCTGGGTCTTGCCCTCGGTCTTCATGATGGTCCAGGTCACGCCGAGCAGGGCGTAGCCGGCGACCACGCCGAGCCCGGTCATCAGCGTGAAGGGCGTCAGCCAGTCGAAGGCGCCGCCGACATAGCGGCCGTCGACGACGTTGAAGCCCTGCACGTAGCTGCCGATCACCGCGCCCTGGGCGAAGGACGCCACCGTCGAGCCACCGAAGAAGGAGATATTCCACCACTTCTTGCCGGTGGTCGCCTTGAAGCGGAACTCGAAGGCGATGCCGCGGAAGATGAGGCCGGCGAGCAGCAGGAACACGCCGATGTACAGCGCCGGCAGGAAGACCGAGTAGATCATCGGGAACGCGGCCAGCAGGCCGGCGCCGCCGAGGATCAGCCAGGTCTCGTTGCCGTCCCATACCGGGGCGACCGAGTTCATCATCAGGTCGCGCGATTCCTCGTCCGGGGCGAAGGGGAAAAGGATGCCCACGCCGAGGTCGAAACCGTCCATCAGCACGTACATGAACACGCCGAAGCCGATGAGCAGTACCCAGATAAGGGTCAGGTCGATGAGTTCCATGTTCAGCTCCTTGCCGCGCCGGCAGCCGTGTCGAACTCGCCCTCGACCGCGGACCAGGGCCGCTTGGGCGTGCCGGTGATGTGCGCGTGGGCATGATCAACCGAGTCCGGACCGGCAACGATGACCTTGCGCAGGTAATGCAGGCCGGCGGCAAACACCACCGCGTACACCGCGATGTATCCGATCAGGGTTACCAGCGCCATCCAGCCGGTGAGTGACGGGGTCAGGCCCTCGCCGACGGTCATCATGCCGTAGATGATCCAGGGCTGGCGGCCCACCTCGGTGACGAACCAGCCGGCCACTACCGCGATGAAGGGCAGCGGGATCATCAGGCTGAAGACCCGCAGCAGGCCCTTGGACTGGTAAAGCGTGCCGCGGAACAGCTTGAACGCCCCGAGCAGCGCAACCAGGATCATCAGCGTGCCGATGGTGACCATGATGCGGAAGCTCCAGAAGGTCACGCCCACCGGCGGCCGCTCTTCCGGCGGCACCGACTTCAGGCCCGGCACCACGCCGTCGGCGCTGTGCTTGAGGATCAGACTGGCGCCGTTGGGGATACCGATCTCGAAGTGGTTGGTCTCCGCCGCCATGTCCGGAATCGCGAACAGGAGCAGGGGCACATTGCCCTGGGTCTCCCAGTTGCCCTCCATCGCCGCAACCTTGACCGGCTGCTCCTCGAGCGTGTTCAGGCCGTGCATGTCGCCCGACAGCAGCTGCAGCGGCGTGGCGATGGCCAGCATGATGACGCACATCTTCAGCGCCTTCTGCGCGATGTCGGCATGCCGCCCGTGCAGGAGGTACCAGGCGCTCACGCCCGCCACCACGAAGCCGCCGGTGATGAAGGAGGCGAGCGCGACGTGGAAGAAGCGATAGGGGAAGGAAGAATTGAAGATGGCCTGGGTCCAGGAGGTCATCTGGATCATGCCGTCGACCATCTCCACCCCTGCCGGGGTCTGCATCCAGCTGTTTGCCGACAGGATCCAGAAGGAGGAAACGAAGGTCCCGAGGGCGACCATGCAGGCGGCGAACAGGTGCAGCCCGCGCGGCACTTTCTCGCGCCCGAACAGCAGCACGCCGAGGAAAGTGGCCTCGAGGAAGAAGGCGGTCACCACCTCGTAGGCGAGGATCGGGCCGAGGAAATTCGACGCCGCGTAGGAGAAGTTGCTCCAGTTCGTGCCGAACTGGAAGGCCATGACGATGCCGGAAACCACGCCCATGCCGAAGACGATGGCGAAAATCTTGGTCCAGAATTTCGACAGCTTCAGCCAGGCCGGGTTATCCGTCTTGTAATAGACGGCTTCCAGCACGGCGATGTAGCTTGCCAGCCCGATGGTGAACACTGGGAAGATGGCGTGGAACGACACCACGAAGGCAAACTGCACGCGGGAGAGAAATAGGGGGTCGAGTTCCATGATTCCATCCTCGAATTTAGAACCAGTCCATGATACGGAAATCACGCCTCGATGGCGTTTCGGTTTCTACGGTAGCGCGGCATGTTTGGCGCGCTGCCGCACGGCCTGGCCAGTATGGTTTAATTGACCTCACACGGTGCGCTTGCTATAAAACCCGACCTCTTACGGCGCACTCCCGCACGGCCCGCCGCATCGGCGGGCGACGCAGTTTGGGGCCGGGGACATCACTCACACACAGAACACGAAGGTACGCTGATGAACAAGGGCGAATTGATCGATGCCGTGGCTGCGGCCGCCGACCTGACCAAGAGCGACGCCACCAAGGCCGTGGAGGCGTTTGTGGACACCGTTACCCGCGCGCTGAAGAAGGGTGACCAGGTCTCCATCGTAGGCTTCGGCAGCTTCTCGGTGAAGGCGCGCGCCGCCCGCCAGGGCCGCAACCCGAAGACGGGCGAGACCATCACTATCCGCGCCAGCAAGGTGCCAGGCTTCAAGGCTGGCAAAGCGCTGAAGGACGCAGTAAACTAGCGCGCCCTCCCGGGGAGCTCGGGTGCTTAGCTCAGCTGGGAGAGCGTCGCCCTTACAAGGCGAAGGTCGAAGGTTCGATCCCTTCAGCACCCACCAGTTGAAGTTTTGGAGCGGTAGTTCAGTCGGTTAGAATACCGGCCTGTCACGCCGGGGGTCGCGGGTTCGAGTCCCGTCCGCTCCGCCATTTTGAAAGGGCGCCCGCGTGGCGCCCTTTCATTTTACGCTCCCGGCGCAGGCCGGGGTGCCTGGAGAGCCGAGGCTTTCATGCTGCAGAAAATCCGAGAAAAGATCACGGGCTGGGTCGCCTGGACCATCGTCATCACCATCGGCATTGTCTTCGCCGTGTGGGGTATCGACCTCAGCTTCACCCCGCGCCCCATGGCCGCCAAGGTCAACGGCGCCGAGGTTCCGGTGGAGCCGGTGCGCCGCGCCTACCAGGACCAGGTGTCCCGCTTCCAGCAGGCATTCCGCGGCGATGTCCCGGCGGAAATCGCCGACGAGATCCGGCGCGGCGTCATCGAGCAGTTCGTCAGCCGCGAGCTGTTGCAGCAGCGCGTCGTCGGCCAGGGTTACCGGGTCAGCGATGCGGAAGTGGCCGCGCAGCTGCAGTCCTACGAGGCCTTCCAGGTGGGCGGGCAGTTCAGCATCGAGGCATATCGCGCCGCCCTGGCGGGCGCCGGCTACACGCCCGCGATGTTCGAGGCCGAGCAGCGCCGCCTGCTGGAGATCCAGCAGTTGCAGGACGCCATCGTCCTGTCCAGTTTCGTCACCCCGAACGAGCTCGAGCGCCGCGTCGCGCTGCAGCGTGAGCTGCGCGAGATCGAGTGGGTTGCCTTGCCGCTGGAGCGTTTTCTCGACGACGTCGAGGTCAGCGAGGCCGACGTCGAGGCGCGCTACCAGGAGAGCCCCGAGCGCTGGATGACGCCCGAGAGCGTGGACCTGGCCTACGTCATGATCCGGCTGGGCGACCTCGCGGCGAACATCGAGGTCTCCGACGAAGACCTGCGCGCTTACTACGAGTCCGAGGTGAGCCGCGAGCCGGAGCGTTTCCTCGGCCTGGAACGCCGCAAGGCGGCGCACATCCTCCTCACCGGAGACGAAGCCGAGGCGCGGATCAAGGAACTGCGCGCGCGCATCGAGGCCGGCGAGGACTTCGCTGCGGTGGCCGAGGAGGCGTCGCAGGACCCCGGCTCTGCACGCCAGGGCGGTGACCTGGGCTGGGTGGAGCGCGGCATCATGGTGCCCGCTTTCGAGGAGGCCCTGTTCGCCATGGCGCCCGGCACGGTGAGCGAGCCGGTGCAGTCGGAATTCGGCTGGCACCTGATCCGTCTCGATGAGGTGGAGCGCAGCGGCGGCGCCACCTTCGAGGAAGTGCGCGACGAGTTGCTGGCGGAGTATCGCAGCCGCCAGGCCGAGGATCGTTACTACGACGACGCCGAGTCGCTCGCGACCCTGGCGTTCGAGAACCCCGACAGCCTGCAGCCCGCAGCCGCGGCGCTGGGCTACGAGATCGAGACCGTAGCGGACGTGACCCGCCAGGGCGGACCCGGTATCGCCATGGAACCCGCCGTGGTCGCGGCGGCCTGGAGCGAAGGCGTGTTCGACCGGCGTGAGAACAGCGGCCTGGTGGAGCTCGAGGGCGACCGTGTCGTGGTGCTGCGCGTGAATGATTACAACGCCCCCGAACAGCGCCCGCTGCAGGAAGTGGCGGCACAGATCGAAGCCGGGCTGCGTCGCGAGCGTGCCGCTGCGCGGGTGGCCGAGCTGGCGGCGGAAGCAGAGACGCTGATGGCTGCGGGTGCGCCCGTGGCGGAGGTGGCCGCGGCCGTGACCGGCGATCATGTGGGCGGACTGACCGTGGTGCGCGACGATACGACGGCGCCGCCGGCAGTGGTCAGCGCAGCCTTCGCTGTGCCGCGGCCCGCGGGTGAGCCCGTGATCAGTCGCGCGCAGGGGGCGAGCGGAGAGTTCGTGGTGCGCGTGGTGTCCGCGACGCCGGGCGGCATGGACCTGCTGCGTCCCGAGGAGCAACGCCAGCTGCGCGACCAGACCCGCGGCGCGCGGGCCTCGCAGGAGCTGCAGGCTTACCTCGAGGACATGCGTCGCGGTGCCGACGTGACGGTATTCGAGAACGCCTTGCAGTAAGTTGAGCAAGCTCCAGCTCCACTGGCGGATCCTCATCGCCATCGTCGCGGGCGTCGCGGCGGGCTGGCTGGCGGGCGAGCAGGGCGCGCTGTTCGGGGTCACGTTCTACTCGGTGTTCGACTTCGTCGGCTCGCTGTTCATCAATGCCCTGAAAATGCTCATCGTGCCGCTGATCGTCTCCTCGATCATCGTCGGCGTGGCGGGCATCGGCGGCGGCGGCAACCTCGGCCGCCTTGGCGGCAAGACGCTGCTGTTCTACGGCGTCACCACCCTGATGGCGATCCTCATCGGGTTGTTGCTGGTGAACCTGGTGCAGCCCGGGATCGTCGACGGCGAGCCGGCACGCGACCTGCTGGCGCTGGAAGAGAGCACGCGCGCCGTGGCCGAGAGTGTCGGCGCGAGCGCCGGCAGCGGCGGTGGCGGGCAGCTGGCGCGGCTGTTCATGAGCATGGTGCCGCCGAACATCGTCATGGCTGCGGCCGAAGGCCAGATGCTCGGGCTGATCTTTTTCAGCATCGTGTTCGGCTATTTCATGACCCGCGTCGAGAACCACCAGAGCGAAGCGATGTACCGCTTCTGGGACGGCCTGTTCGCGGTGATGATGAAGGTCACCGAGTGGGTCATGACCTTCGCTCCCATCGGCGTCTTCGGGCTGGTGGCGCGCACCGTGGCGCAGACCGGCTTCGATGCGGCGCGACCGCTGATCGTGTTCAGCCTGACCGTGCTCGGGGCGCTCGCGCTGCATGCGCTGCTGAGTATCCCGCTGCTGGTGAAGACCCTGGCCAAGGTGAGCCCGGTGGCGCTGTACAAGGCCGCGGCGCCGGCCTTGCTGACCGCGTTTTCCACTGCCTCGTCCTCGGCGACGCTGCCGATCACCATGGACGCCATGGAGAAGCGCGCCGGCGTCTCCAACCGTACCTCGAGCTTCGTGCTGCCGCTCGGGGCGACGGTCAACATGAACGGCACGGCGCTCTACGAGTGCGTGGCGGCCATGTTCATCGCCCAGGCCTATGGCCTGGAGCTGTCGTTCGGCGTGCAGTTCGTCATCGTCGTGACGGCGCTAGTGACCTCGGTCGGCGTGGCCGGCATTCCCTCCGCCTCGCTGGTTGCGATCGCCATCATCCTCGCCGCCGTGGGCCTGCCGGTGGAGGCCATCGGCGTGCTGTTCGTGTTCGACCGCATCCTCGACATGGCGCGCACCGCCATCAATATCCTGGGCGACTGCGCCTGCGCGGTGATCGTGGCGAAGCTGGAAGGCGAGGAAGGGGTCCTGGTCGAGGACGGCCCGCAGCGGGCCCGGGGCTAGGCGCGCCGTCAGATCGCCAGCGCGTGCGGATCGGGCGCTGCGGCGCGCCGCGCCGTCACCGGCCGCGTCCACGCCAGCGTGTGCGGCCTGCCGTCCGCCAGCAACTCGGCACGCTCCACCGGTCGCAGCTCATCGGCCTCGATCACCGCCGGGCTGAAGCCCAGCTCCACCAGGAGGTCGAGCACGCCCGCCGGGTGCACGTCGGCCTGGCGCAGGTGCTGCGGCACGAACTCCGTGAGCACCGTGCGGCAGCGCGCCAGCGTGGTGCGTGCGCCCTGTAGCGCCTGCAGTTCGAAACCCTGCACGCCCAGCTTGACCAGTCCCACAGGCCGTCGGCCGAGGCCTTGCTGCGCACAATAGTCGTCCAGGCGCAGCATCCGCACCGGTAGCCGGTCGGCGCTGCGCGCGCCCAGGGCACTGCGCCGGCGCGTGCCGTAGCGATGCAACGTGGCTTCGCGCGCCGCGTCGCCGATGGCCGCATCGACCACCACCACGTCATCCGCGCGGTTGTGGCTCAGGTTCTGCTGCAGCAGGCCGCGCGCCCAGGGGTCCGGCTCGAAGGCGTGTATTTCCACGCCGCGCGGCGCGAGGCGCGACAGCAACAGCGCGTACCAGCCGATGCTGGCGCCGATGTCGAACACCAGTTCGCCCGGCTCGAGCTCCAGCCGTCGCACCAGGAAATCCGCCACTTCGGGCGCATGCGTGCCGCGCAGGAAGATCCCTGCGCCGGCCGTGTCGCGCACCGGCACGCGCAGTTCCAGCCCAAAGGCGCGCGCCTGCGCGAGCACTGTCTCGCGCCCCAGCAGGTAGCGCTGGACCATGAGCGCGGTGGAGCGAAGCAAGGCTGCGGCGCTCAGTCTTCCGGCAGGGACATGCCGACGTGGCTGTAGCCGCCGTCGACGTAGAGGATCTCGCCGGTGATGCCCGCAGCGAGGTCGGAGCACAGGAAGGCGGCGGCGTTGCCGACGTCCTCGATGGTGACGTTACGCTGCAGCGGCGCGATCCGCGCCACCTGGCCAAGCATCTTGCGGAAGCCGCCGATCCCGGCCGCAGCCAGGGTCTTGATCGGCCCTGCCGAGATGCCGTTGACGCGGATGCCGTCGGCGCCCAGGTCGGCGGCGAGGAAGCGCACGCTGGCTTCGAGGCTGGCCTTGGCGGGGCCCATGACGTTGTAGTTCGGCACCGCGCGCACGGCGCCGAGATAGCTCAGGGTGAGCAGCGCGCCCTGCCTACCGCGCATCAGCGGCAGGCTGGCCTTGGCGAGCGCGGCGAAGCTGTAGGCGCTGATATCGTGCGCGATCTGGAAGCCTTCGCGCGTCACCGAGTCGACGAAGCGTCCGGAGAGCTGGTCGCGCGGCGCGAAGCCCACCGAGTGCACCATGATGTCGAAGCCGTCCCAGTGCTCGCCGAGCGCGGTGAAGGCGGCGTCGATCTCGGCGTCATTCGACACGTCCATGCCGCAGGTGAAGCCGCCGCCGAGCTCGGCCGCCATGGCCTCCACGCGCGGCTTGAGTTTCTCGCCCTGGTAGGTGAGGGCCAGTTCGGCGCCTTCGCGCCGCATGGCCTGCGCAATGCCCCAGGCGATCGAGCGTTCGCTCGCCAGGCCGACGATCAGTGCCCGCTTGCCGTGCAGGAATCCCATCTTCGTACTCCTCATCGTGTATGGAGATCGCGGCGCTCTGCGGCGCCCTGTGCCTTAACCGCCGGACTGGGCTCTCACGTCCACGTGCAGGACCAGCCGCTGCCCGGGCTGCAGGTAGCGCTTCGTGTCGAGGTTGTTCCAGCGCCGGATGTCATCCACCGAAACCCGGAAATTGTTGGCGATGCGGTACAGCGAGTCACCGCGGCGCACAGTGTAGTTGATGCGCCGGATCATCGCGTCGGCGGCGGGAGCCGTGGCGACGGCGGCCTTTTCACCGCGCTGCCACACCACCAGCGTGCGCCCGACCGAGAGCGTGTCGCCCGGCGCCATGCCGTTCCATGACGCCAGCTCGCGATGGCCGACACCGTGGCGGCGCGCGATGGACCACAGCGAGTCGCCCTGGCGCACCGTGTATTCGCTGCGCACGCGTCCGGCACGCTGCCGCGCCTGGGTGCTGGCAAGGCGGTTCTCGGCGCTCAGCGGGTAGTCGGAGATGCTGCGCGTGGAGGTGGGCACCATGAGATGCGAACCGGCGCGGATGGTGGAGCCACGCAGGCCGTTGACCGACTGCAGCACGTCCACGGTGGTGCCGTACTTCCTTGCGATGCCGCCGAGCGTATCGCCCTGCCGCACGGCATGACGCTGCCAGCGCATGCGCTCGCTGGCGGGCAGGGCGACCACTGCGGTGCGAAAGCCGGCCGCATTATCGACCGGCACCAGCAGGCGATGCGGGCCGTCCGGATCGGTGGCCCAGCGGTTGAAGCCGGGATTCAGTTTCTGCAGCTCGGCGAGCTCGATTCCGGCAAGCTCCGCGGCGACGGCGAGGTCGATCTGGCCGTCGAGCTCGACCACCGCGAAGGTGGCTGCCGGCGAGATCTCGGGCAGCGTCACGCCGTGTTCATCGGGCGCCGCCAGCACCGTGGTGAGCCCCAACAGCCGCGGCACGTAGACGCGCGTCTCGGCGGGCAGTTTCAGGCTCCAGAAGTCGGTCTCCAGGCCGAGCGAGCGATTGCGGCGGATAGCCCGCGCCACGGTGCCCTGGCCGCAATTGTAGGCGGCGACTGCGAGCAGCCAGTCGCCGTCGAATCGTTCATGCAGGTAGACGAGGTAGTCCAGCGCCACGCGCGTCGATTCCAGCACGTCGCGACGCCCGTCATACCACCAGTTCTGCTTCAGGCCGAAATGCCGGCCCGTGCTGGGGATGATCTGCCACAGGCCCGCGGCCCGGCCGCGCGAGTACGCGAAGGGGTCGAAAGCACTCTCCACGACCGGCAGGAACGCCAATTCGCCAGGCAGGCCGCGCGCCTCGACCTCCGCCGCGACGTGCGGCAGGTAAGGGCGCGCGCGGTCGAACACGCGGCCGAGGTAGTCGACGTGGCGCACATACCAGTCAGCGTGCTTCTGCACTTCGGCGCGCCCGGCCGGCGGGATGCTGAACTGGCTGCGCAGGTGGGCGACGAGGTCGGTGGGTTCCGGGTCCGCTGCCGGCGCCGCGGTCGCGGGCTCGGTGGCGCCGTCGTCGGCCTCTGCACTGCCGTCCCCGGCGAGGTCCGCGGCGCCCAGCGTGGCACGCGTGACCTCGGGCGGCAGCTCGGACTCTTCGGGCGCCGGCGCGGGCTTTTTCGGGACCGGCGCCGTGACGCAGGCCGAGAGCAGGGCGCAGGCGGTGATGACAGCAGGCAGGAATAAGGCTCGGGTCACGGGCAGGCCTCCGCTCAGGCGAATTCGTCTTTCCACTGCCGCACCGTCGCGAACACCTCGGTGCGCGAGGCGAGCGCACGACCGGCGTGGCGTCGGGCGGCATCCTGCACGCCCGGTTCGTCGCAGCGCAGGAAGGGGTTGATGCGTTTTTCCAGCGCGAGGCTCGACGGCAGGCTGGGGGCGTCTTCTTCGCGCAGCGCGGCGACATGCGCGGCGTGCTGTGCGATCTCGGCGTTGCCCGGCTCGACCGCACGGGCGAAACGCAGGTTGGCGGCGGTGTACTCGTGGCCGCAGTACAACAGGGTGTCGTCCGGCAGGTCTGCGAGCGCGTCCAGCGAGGCCAGCATCTGCGCCGGCGTGCCCTCGAACACGCGTCCGCAACCGGCGCTGAACAAGGTGTCGCCGCAGAACACGGCGCCATGCCCGAAGAAGGCGATATGGCCGGACGTGTGCCCCGGGATATCGATGACGGCGAAGCTGAGCCCGAGACGCGGCAGGTCGACGTGATCGCCGCCGGCGACATGGTGCGTGAGTCCGGCCACGGGTTCGCCGGCGGGGCCCCAGGCGGGAATGTCGAGCGCCTGGCGCAACGCGGGAATACCGCCGGAGTGATCCGGGTGGTGGTGCGTGAGCAGGATGGCCACCGCTTCCAGGCCGCCGGATTCCAGCGCTGCGCGCACGGGCCTGGCATCGCCCGGGTCGACGATCGCCACACGGCGCGGATCCTCGCCGTGGACCAGCCAGATGTAGTTGTCGCGGAATGCCGTGACGGGAGTGACCTTGAGCATCCCGGCATTCTATGTGGTTTGGGGACAGTCCCCAAACGGCAGCCGCAACGGGGTCCCGTCCTTGGCGGGGACTGTCGCCGGCGACTGTCGCCCGCTATGCTTCTGCACCATGCCGATTTATCCCATGGAACTCGCTGACTGGCTGGAATCCCCGGTGGGCCAGCGCCTGCGCCAGGCGGAGCAGGCCGTGGCGGCCGAGCCGCTGCGGCGCGTGTTCGGCTGCCAGCTGCTGCAGGTTGGCGCCTGGGGGCCGCCCGACGCCTTCGTCGGCATGGCGGGCACGGCGCGCCGCGCTGTGTGCGCGGCACAAGCGGCGCCCGGGGTCGGTTTCCTGGCCGAGGACTGGCAACTGCCGGTGGCCAGCCACTCCGTGGACGCGGTGCTGCTGCCGCACACCCTGGAGCGTTCCAGCGAGCCGCACCAGCTGCTGCGCGAATGCGAGCGCGTGCTCACCGGCGGCGGGCGCCTGATCGTGCTCGGCTTCAATCCCTGGAGCGTGCTCGGCATGCGCCGCGTGCTCACCCGCGGCGCCTGGCCGCCCACCATCGAACAGCTCTATTCGGAACGGCGGCTGCGCGACTGGCTGTCGCTGCTGAATTTCGACGTCACCACGCGCGAGCGCTACTTCCCGGCCTTCGCCGAATCAGGCGGGCATCAGCGGCATCGCGGGCGCCGGCTGCCGGGCTATTACGGCGGCTACCTGCTGGTGGCCATCAAGCGCGTGCATGCGGTGACGCCGCTGCGCCGCCTGTGGACGCGGCCCGAGCGCATCCCGAGCGGGCTGGTCGAACCGACCACGCGGAGCCGTCTTTGAGCCGGGTGGAAGCGTGGACGGACGGCGCCTGTCGCGGCAATCCCGGTCCGGGAGGCTGGGGCGCCTTGCTGCGCGCGGGTGAGCGCGAGATGGAGATCCGGGGCGCCGAGCCGCTCACCACCAACAACCGCATGGAGCTCACTGCAGCGATCCGCGCGTTGGAGGCGCTCAAGCACCCCTGCGAGGTCGACCTGTACACCGACTCGCAATACGTGCGCGGCGGCATCATGGAGTGGATGGCCGGGTGGAAGCGCAACGGCTGGCGCACGGCCGGGCGCAAGCCGGTGAAGAACCAGGACCTGTGGCAGGAACTCGACGCCGCCGCGGCGCGTCATGAAGTGCGCTGGCACTGGGTGAAGGGCCACAGCGGCCATCCGGAAAACGACCGTGCCGATGCGCTGGCGAACGAAGCCATCGACGCGCTGCAGGCGGCCGAGGACACAGGGACATGACGCGACAGATCGTGCTCGACACCGAGACCACCGGCCTGGAGCCGGCCGAGGGTCACCGCATCATCGAGATCGGCTGCCTGGAGCTAATGAACCGCAGGCTCACCGGGCGCAAGTTTCACCAGTACCTCAACCCGGAACGCGAGATCGACCGTGCCGCCGAGGACGTGCACGGCCTGTCGAGCGCCTTTCTTGCCGACAAGCCGCGCTTCGCCGACGTGGCCGCGGAGTTCCTCGAATTCGTGCAGGGCGCCGAGCTGGTGATCCACAACGCGGCCTTCGACCTCGGCTTCCTGGATGCCGAGCTGGCGCGGCTCAGCCCGCCCGGCCCGGTCATGACCCAGGTCTGCGGCGTGCTGGATACGCTGATGCTGGCGCGCCAGTTGCACCCGGGGCAGCGCAACAGCCTGGACGCGCTGTGCAAGCGCTTCGAGATCGACAACTCCAATCGCGAGCTGCACGGGGCGCTGCTCGATGCGCAGCTCCTCGCCGACGTCTACCTGTTGATGACGGGCGGTCAGGCGGAGCTGGTGCTGGCTGCGGAGGAGACGACATCCGCCGGTGCCGGGCCGCGCAAGCCGAAGCAGGTGCGGCGCAAGGGACTCAAGCTGGTCGTGCAGCGCGCCAGCGAGGACGAGCTGGCGGCGCACGAGGCTGCGCTGGACCGGCTGGACAAGGCAGCCGGCGGCGCGTGCCTGTGGCGGCGGGCGACGCTTACGTGACACAAAACGCCGGGTTCTGTGTCACGTAAGAGCCTAAATGGAGGTCAAAATCGGGCCGAACACGAACAAGAACATAGGGTTACGACGGTCCGACCCCGGGGAAGTAGCGGAAAATCATGAAGACGGCGAGCAGCAACGCCACCCACAGCAACATGCTGCCGACCGGCCAGGCCCGGGCCAGCACGCCCTGCGCGCCGTGATGGCGCATCAGTTCTGCCGAGAAGCGCCGCAACAGCCCCTGCACTAAACCGCCCACGCCTTCGCGCAGGCCGTTCATCAGCCGCTCGACGCCGCGGAACAGCCGCACCCAGCCCACGCGCCAGAACCAGTCGAGGTCGAGGCTCACCGTGAGCGTGCGTTTCATCATCGGCAGCATGACGAAGAACGCCAGGCCGGCGAACAGCAGCAGCTGCGTCTGGGTCACCACGTGCTCGGCGGTGTAGGGCTCGTAATCCACCGGATAAGGCAACAGCCCGTACAGCAGCTGCGGGAACACGCCCAGCCCGATGCACACGACTGAGAACAGCACCATCGCCGCCTGCATGTTCCACGGCGGGTCTTTCGGCCGCAGCCCGGAGTCTTTCTGGAAGAACACGTACCACGGGAACTTGATGCCGGCATGCAGGAACACGCCTGCGGACGCCGCCACCAGCAGGTACCACACCCAGGTCATGTGCATGTCGGCCGCGGCCGAAACCGTCAGCGACTTGGAGATGAAGCCCGAGGTGAGCGGGAAGGCGGAGATCGCCAGCGCACCGATGGTGCCGCACACGGTCGTGAGCGGCATGGTGCGGAACAGCCCGCCCAGCTCCGAGCACTTGTGCTTGCCGGTCTGGTAGATCACCGCGCCGGCGCTCATGAACAGCAGCGCCTTGTAGAAGATGTGGGCGAACGCATGCGCCGCGGCGCCGTTGAGCGCCATCTCGGTGCCGATGCCCACTGCCACCACCATGAAACCGACCTGGTTGATGATGGAATACGACAGGATGCGACGGATGTCGTTCTCCAGCAGGGCGTAGATGATGCCGTAGAAGATCATCCACAGCCCGATGCCGATCAGCAGCGGCTGGCCCGGGAACAGCAGCATCAGCGCCAGCACCGCGGTCTTGGTGGTGAAGGCGGAGAGGAACACGGAGCCGGTCGGCGAGGACTCGGGGTAGGCGTCGGCGAGCCAGGCGCTGATGGGCGGCGCCGCCGCGTTCACCAGGATACCGATGAACACCAGCCAGGTATCGAAGTTGTCGAGCGTGAGCGCACGGATCTCCACCGAGCCGGTGTGGATCATGATGCCCTCGATGCCGACCTTGAGGATGATGCCGCCGAGCAGGTGCATGATGATGTAGCGGATGCCGGCGCGCTTGGAGCCGAAGGTGCCGCCGCACCAAACCACGATCACCGAGAACAGCGCCATCAGTTCCCAGAACAGGAACATCACGATCAGGTCGCCGGCAAAACTCACGCCGATGGCGCCGGAGGCGTAAGCCATGGCCGCGGCGAGCTCGTACCACTTGGCCTGGCGGAAGGCGAACAGCACGCCGCCGAAGCCCATCAGGGCAAACACGGTGGCGAACAGCCTGCGCACTGCGCTGCCCTCGACCACCTGCACCTCGTAGCCGAGGAAGGTCGCGGTCAGCTGCACGCCGTCGCCGATCTGCCAGATGGCGTACAGCGTCACCAGCGGCGTCGCCAGCGCGATCAGCGGGCGCAGGCCGGGGCGCGCGACCGCGACCAGGAAGGCCCCGATGAGCATCACGAATGCCGGCGGAATGACGAGCTCGAACATCGCCGCTTACCCGTCCAGGTCCCGGTAATAGTGCTCGGGCCGCTTCACCAGCCAGCCCAGCACCTTGGCAAACAGCACCATGGCCACGCAGGACAGGAAGCCGAACACGGCATTGAAGCCCAGCCAGCCGTCCACGCCGAAATGCCCGTGCACCGCGATGAACAGCTGTGCGGCGACGGTGAGGCCGAGCACCAGCCCGAACACCCGCCACAGCCAGCGGATGGTTGTCGGCCGCACCAGCCAGTGGTCGTGCTTGTCGTCGTGCGGGTTCATTGCGCGCCCTTCAGGATGCCGTATTCCAGATCCACGACCGGACCGTTGAAGATGAAGAACAACAATACCAGCGTCGCCGTCGTGGTCAGCGCCGCCACCATCGGCCAGGGCGCCTCGCCGTGGTCTTTCTGCGGCGGCTCGTCTTCGGTATCGAAGAAGGCGCGGAAAATAATGGGCAGGAAATATGCCGCGTTCAGCGCCGTGGCGATGACGAGCACCGCCAGCACGAAGTAGTTATCGTTCTGGAAGGCGCCGGCGATCATGTACCACTTGGAAACGAACCCTGCGGTCGGCGGCACGCCGACCATGGACAGGCCGCCGATGGCGAAGGCCGTCATGGTCCAGGGCATGCGCCGGCCGATGCCGGACAGCTGCGTGATCTCTGTTTTCTTCGCCGCCACGTAGATGGCGCCGGCCGCGAAGAACAGCGTGATCTTGCCGAACGCGTGCGCCACGATGTGCACCGCCGCGCCGATCTCCGACAGCGGCGCCAGCACCAGGGCTGCGAGCACGATGTAGGACAGCTGGCTGATCGTGGAATAGGCCAGCATGCGCTTGATGTTGGTCTGTCGCAGCGCCACCACGGAGGCGATGATCACGGTGAACCCGACGAGGTAGACCAGCAGCCGCTCGGTCGGCACCTCGACGAGGAAGTCGAGGCCGAAGATGTAGATGATGATCTTGGTGATGGTGAACACGCCGGCCTTCACCACCGCCACGGCGTGCAGCAGGGCGGACACCGGCGTCGGCGCCACCATGGCCGCGGGCAGCCAGCGGTGCACCGGCATCACCGCCGCCTTGCCCACGCCGAGCACGTACATCAGCAGCAGCAAGGTGGCGAGGCCGCCGGCGATGCGGCCCTCGAGGATGCCGCCCGGCGTGAAGTCGAGCGTGCCCGCAATCGACCAGGTCCAGATGATGGCGGGCAGCAGCAGGCCGATGGACGTGGCCAGCAGGATGCCGAGATAGGTCCGCGCGCCCTTTTTCGCCGCTTCGTCGCCCTTGTGCGCCACCAGCGGGTAGGTGGAAAGCGTGAGCACCTCGTAGAACACGAACAGCGTGAGCAGGTTGGCGGAGAACGCGACGCCCATGGCGCCCGACAGCGCGATCGCGAAACAGGCGTAGAAGCGCGTCTGGTGCTGCTCGTTGTTGCCGCGCATGTAGCCGATGGAGTACACCGAGGTGACGATCCACAGGAAGCTGGCGATGGCGGCGAACAGGATCGACAGCGGCTCGGTATGGAAGGACAGGCTCAGCCCCGGCAGCATCTCGATCAGCGTGATCTCGATGATCTCCTCGCGCGTCAGGCTGTACATGATGCGCAGCACGACGGCGAACAGCGCGACAGCCGTGACCAGCGTGACGGCTTCGCGCAGGTTGGGGCGCTTGCCGGTGAGGACGATCAGCAGGGCGCCGACCAGCGGCACCAGGATGGCGATCTCCAGGGCGGTGGAGGCGCTCGGGATCATGGCGCCCCTCCGGCGGCAGAGGAGAACAACAGGGTCGCCGCGCGCTCGGCGATGCCCACCGTGACCCGCGTGTCGATGCCGAACCAGAAGTTCAGGCCGACCAGCAGCCAGGTCGGGACCAGGAGCGCGAGCGGCGCTTCGCAACGGCTGGTGTCCTCAGCAGGTTGCAGGTAGGCCACTTCCACCACGCGCCAGATGTAGATGACCGCCAGCAGCGAGCCGATGATGATCACGGCGACGATGGGCCACCAGCCGAGTTCGATGGCGGCCGAGACCAGGTACCACTTGCTGATGAAGCCGACCGTGAGGGGCACGCCGATGAGACTCAGGCCGCCAGCGACGAAGGCCGCCATGGTCCAGGGCATGCGCCGGCCCAGGCCGCGGAAGGTGTCGATCTGCGTGGTGCCGAAACGATAGGCGATGCAACCGAGGGCGAGGAACAGCGCGCCTTTCATAAGCGCGTGGTTGAAGACATGCAGCAGGGCGGCGGTGAGGCCGGTGGCTGTGGCCATGCCGATACCCAGCACCATGTAGCCGATCTGGGCCACGGAGGAGTAGGCCAGCATGCGCTTGATGTTGGCCTGGCCGATGGCGACCACCGAGGTGCTCAGGAGGCCGACGATGGCCAGCGGCACCAGCAGCTGCACCGTGGGCATTTCGCCGAAGGCGAAGCTCGGGCCGAACACCGTGTAGATGAAACGGATGAGGACGTAGATCGCCACCTTGGTGGCGGTGGCGGCCATCAGCGCCGTGACTGCGCTGGGCGCGTAGGTGTAGGCGTTGGGCAGCCACAGGTGCAGCGGGAACAGCGCCAGCTTCAGGCACACCCCGACGACGATGAAGGCGTACGCGGTGTGGACCGTGCGGGTCGCGGCAACCTCGGGGATGCGTGCGGCGAGGTCCGCCATGTTGAGCGTGCCGGTGAGGGCGTACAGCAGGCCCACGCCGATAAGGAAGAAGGTGGCGCCCACCGTGCCCATGATCAGGTAGGAGAACGAGGCCGAGAGCGCGCGCCGGTCACGGCCCAGGCCGATCAGCGTGTAGGTGGCCAGCGAGGAGATCTCGAGGAACACGAACACGTTGAAGGCGTCGCCGGTGACCGAGATGCCCATCTGGCCGGCGAGGAACAGCAGCAGCGCGGCGTAGAGATAGGGCGACTTGCGCTCCGGCACCTCGGACGCGAGGCTGGGGCCGGCGAAGGGCAGCACCACCGCAGCCAGCAGCGAGATCAGGAGCGCGAGCAGCGCGTTGGCCGGGTCGAGGCGGTACTCGATGCCGATGGGCGGCTCCCAGCCGCCCATCCAGTAACTCAGCACGCCGAGGTCCATGGCCTGTGCCGCCAGCGTCGCCGCAGCCCACAGCATGAACCAGCTCACCGCCGTGGCCCACAACCAGGGCAGCCGCCCGGCGGGCAACAGCGCCGCCACCGCCGCGCCCAGCATGGGTGCGACGACGATCAGCGGCAGGGTATGGGATGCGGCGCTCAGGGCTCTTCGTCCTTGGCCTGGACCTGGTCTTCCTCGACCGTGCCGTAGGCCTCGTGTATGCGCACGATCAGGGCGAGCGCCAGCGCCGTGGTGGCCACGCCGACCACGATGGCGGTGAGGATGAGCACGTGCGGCAGGGGGTTGGAGTACGCCGTGAAACCTTCCTGCAGGATGGGCACCGTGCCGCCGTCCAGGACGCCCATGCTGATGAACAGGATGAACACGGACACCTGGAAGATGTTCAGGCCCGCGACCTTCTTCACCAGGTTGGTGTGCGAGATCATGATGTAGAGGCCGATCATCGCCAGGATGATCGCCAGGTGATAGTTGTAGTGGGCGAGGAAGCTCATGCCTCGCCGCCTCCCGGCCCGCCGCTGCCCGGGTCGTCGCCGGCGACTTCCGGGTTCTGCGTCTTCTTGCCGCGGCCGCGTTCGGCGAAGGTGAAGTAGATCAGCAGCATCACCGAGGCCACGGTCACTCCGACGCCGATCTCCACCAGGATGATGCCGGTCTGCTGCGCCTTTTGCGGGTTGTCGCGCAGGGCGTTGTAAGCCAGGTAGTTGCCGCCCAGCAGCATGGTCAGCAGGCCGACGCCGCCGAAGATCAGCACGCCGACGGCGGGCAGCTTCTGCAGGACGCGCGGCGGGATGACGGTGCGGGCCTCGTCCAGGCCGAACACCAGCGCATAGAGGATGATTGCGGCGGCAAAAATCACGCCGGCCTGGAAGCCGCCGCCCGGGCTGTACTCGCCATGGAACTGCACGTACAGCGCAAACAGCAGGATCACCGGCACCACCAGCTTGGCGATGACCTTGAGCACCGCATGCTGGTCGAGGCGCCGCGGCGGGCCGACCACGACGCCCGGCGGGCGCGCGCGCAGCCCGAGCAGCGCCAGCACCCCGATCACCGCGGAGAACACCACCACGACTTCGCCGAGGGTGTCGTAACCGCGATAGCTGGCCAGGATCGAGGCCACGACATTGGGAATGCCGATGTCGTTGTAGGACTGCTGCAGGTAGTACGGCGCCACGTGGTTGTGCGCCGGCGCCGCGGGGTCGCCAAAGACCGGCAGGTCGACGGTGCCGTAGATGAGCACGGCGCCGGTCACCCAGACGATCGCCAGGGGCAGCCACTTGCTGCGCGCCGGCACCGGCTGCTCACGCCGCGCGGTCTGCGCCAGTGTGGCGAGGATGAGGATGGTGGAGATGCCTGCGCCGACGGCAGCCTCCGTGAAGGCCACGTCGGGCGCGTGCATGGTGGTGAACAGGCCAGCCGAGATGAGGCTGAAAAGCCCGAACATCATGGCCATGGCGAAAAGGTCCCGCATGCGCAGGATCGCGATCGCGCAAATGGCGAGGAAGGCCAGCAGCAGGACGTCGATGAGTGCGTCCATCAGCTGCGCGCCCCCTCGGCTGCTTCGTCACCCGAGGCGCCGGCCGGCTTGCCGCGGGCGCTGGGGTGCTCCTCGCCCGGGTGCAGGCCGCCGTGCAGCGCCGCTTTCGCCAGCGCATGCGAGGCCGTGGGGCTGGTGAGGAACAGGAAGATGACGAGGAAGGCGAGCTTCACGGTCACCAGTGTGAGGCCCGACTGCAGCATCAGCCCGCCGATGATGCAGGGTGCACACATGGAGTCGGTGACGCTGGCGGCATGGATGCGGCTGAAGAAGTCGGGCAGCCGCAGCAGGCCGATGCCGCCGATGATGCCGAAGGCGCCGCCGAGCAGTATCAGGAACCAGCTGAGCAGGTCGATGAGCACGGCCATCAGTCCGCCTCTCCGTCGGGGCCGCCGTACTCGAAGTAGCGCAGCACCGCGACCACACCGATGAAGTTGATCAGGGCGTAGGCCAGGGCGATATCCAGCACGTCCGGCCGCCCGGTGAGGAACGCCAGCGCGGCGATGAGCAGCACGGTCTTGGTGCCGAAGACGTTCACCGCCAGGATGCGGTCGTACACGGTCTTGCCGAGCAGCGCGCGCGTCACCGCGAGCGCCATCGTGATCATGATGGCGAGGATCGCGGCGATGATCATGGCGCCTTGCGCTCCGCGACGCCCTCGGCCCGGGTCACGCGCCGGTCCATTTCGCCGCCCAGCAGGTCGTCCACGGTGTCACGCGCCAGGGCGTGCACCCGCAGGCGCTGCCCCTGCACTTCCAGCGTCACGGTGCCGGGCGTGAGCGTGATGGAGTTCGCATAGACGACCCGCCCGACCGTCGTATGCTGGCTGGCGTCCACCTCGAAGACGATGGGACTGATGGGCATGGAGGGCGACAACACCCGGCGCGCCACGTCGAAGCTCGACTTGACGATCTCGACCGACAGCCAGGGCCAGTAGGGCACGTAGCGCAAGGCGGCCCAGACCGGGTGATGCTCAGAGTCGATGACCCCCATGCGGGCTGACAGCCACAGGGTAAGGAGCACGGAAAGCACGGCGAGCGTGATCAGCAGGGGCTTGAACAGGCCGGACAACAGCAGCCAGACGGCCAGCAGCGCCAGGCCCATCACGGCGAAATTGACTGTTTTGCTGTTCACGGGTGGGGCGAGTCCGATGCGTCATGCAAGTCGGCAATGATAGACGGAGAGGTGCCCCGCGCCAAGGATGACGGGGCGGCTGCCCGCGGGTGTCCTGCGGGGAGGAGACAAATGCGCTTGGATGCAAAGAATTCATTCAGTCTGCCGGCGCGGCCGCAGCACGCACGGCATCCCTTATACTTCGGCTTGTTGTCTTACGACTTCTTAAGCGCGCTTCTGGCTCGAGTGACTCCCGGGCTGAGCGTCGCATTGGAACATGGATCATGAAAGTTCTGGTCACCGGCGCTGCCGGCTTCATCGGGTTTCATACCGCGCGCCGGCTGTTGGAGCGCGGCGACGAAGTCGTCGGCCTGGACAACCTGAACGAATATTACGACCCCATGCTGAAGCGGGCGCGCCTGAGCCAGCTGCAGGGCCAGAAGAACTGGCGGTTCAAGAAGCTCGACCTGTGCGACCGCAGCGGCATGCAGGAGCTGTTCAAGACGGAGAAGTTCGATCGCGTCGTGCACCTCGCCGCCCAGGCCGGCGTGCGCTATTCCATCGAGAACCCCATGGCCTACGTGGAAAGCAACCTGGTCGGGCATACCAACCTGCTGGAAGGCTGCCGGCACAACGGGGTGCAGCACCTCGTCTATGCCTCCACCAGCTCGGTCTACGGCGCCAACACAAAAATGCCGTTCTCGGTGCACCAGAACGTCGACCATCCGTTGTCCTTCTATGCCGCGACCAAGAAGGCCAACGAGCTCATGTGCCACACCTATTCGGCGCTGTACAAGCTGCCGACCACGGGCCTCAGGTTCTTCACCGTGTATGGTCCCTGGGGACGCCCGGACATGGCGCTGTTCAAGTTCACCAAGGCGATTCTCGAGGGCCAGCCCATCGACGTCTTCAACTACGGCCACCACAAGCGCGACTTCACCTACGTCGACGACATCGTCGAGGGCGTGGTGCGCTGCATGGACAAGGTGGCCGAGCCCAACCCGGACTGGGACAGCGATGCGCCGGACCCGGGCACCAGCTTCGCCCCGTACCGGCTGTACAACATCGGCAACCAGGGTCCGATCGAGCTGATGCGCTACATCGAGATCGTGGAAGAGAAGCTCGGCAAGACGGCCGAGAAGAACCTGCTGCCGCTGCAGCCGGGCGATGTGCCGGATACCTGGGCAGACGTGGAGGCGCTGGTGAACGACGTCGGTTACAAGCCGGCGACCCCGGTGGAGGAGGGCGTGGCCCGCTTCGTCGATTGGTACCTGTCTTATTACCGTAATGAGCACCGCGGATGATCTGCGGTTGGCCGGAGACGGTGGAGGTCGAGGCATGGGCGGCAAGAAAGCACTGAACTGGCCCAAGGGTCTCAAGGCCTGGGGCGCGCTGAAAGACCACTACCGCGAGGACATTCGCAAGCGGCACCTGCGCGACATGTTCCGGCGCGATCCGGAGCGCTTCACGCGCTTCTCTGTCGAGGCGGAAGGCCTGTTGCTGGATTACTCGCGCAACCGGGTTGCGCGCAAGACCATGAAGCTGCTCCACCGCCTGGCGGGCCAGACCGGCGTGGAGGCGCTGCGCGAGGCCATGTTCGCCGGCGAGCACATCAACGAGAGCGAGGACCGCGCAGTGCTGCACGTGGCGCTGCGTGCAGGCCGCGACGACCCTTATTTCGACGGCGAACTCGACGCCACGGCCGCCGTGCACGAGGTGCTCGACCGCATGGACGCCTTCGTGCGCGCGGTGCACTCCGGCCAGTACGCCGGGCACGGCACCGGCCGGCACTTCACCGATGTCGTCAACATCGGCATCGGCGGCTCCGACCTCGGCATCGAGATGGCGATCGGCGCGCTGGCCAACTACGCGGTGCCCGGCCTGCGTGTGCATTGCGTATCCAACATCGACGGCGTCGGCCTGGGCGACACCCTGGCGCGCATCGATCCCGCCACGACGCTGTTCGTGATCTGCTCCAAGACCTTCACCACCCTCGAGACGCTCACCAACGCCCATGCCGCGCGCGCGTGGTTCGTGGAGCGCTTCGGCGTCGAGGCGGTGGGCACGCATTTCGTGGGGGTTTCAACGAACCACGCGGCCATGGACGAGTTCGGCATTTCGCCGGCCAACCGCTTCGGCTTCTGGGATTTCGTCGGCGGTCGCTTTTCGCTGTGGTCGGCCGTGGGCCTCTCCATCGCGCTCGGCATCGGCATGGACAACTTCCGCGCCTTGCTGGCGGGTGGCCGCGCCATGGACCGGCATTTCCGCGACGCACCGCTGGAGGAGAACCTGCCGGTGCTGATGGGCCTGCTGTCGGTGTGGAACACCAATTTTCTCGGCTGCGAGAGCCTGGCGGTGCTGCCCTACGACAGTCGCCTGGCGCGTTTCCCGGCCTACCTGCAGCAACTCCACATGGAGTCCAACGGCAAGGCCCGCCGGCGCGACGGCTCCAGGGCCGGCGTGGATACGGCGCCGATTCTCTGGGGCGAGCCGGGTTCCAACGCCCAGCACAGCTTCTTCCAGTTGCTGCACCAGGGGACGCGCAAGGTTGCGGTGGATTTCCTCGCGCCCGTGCAGGGTTCCGGGCCGTCCCAGGCCCAGCATGATCTCGCGCTGGCAAACCTGCTGGCGCAGGCACGCGCCCTGGCCGAGGGCGACCCGGCCGACGAGGCGGATTACCCCGGCAACCACCCGAGCACCACGCTGCTGTTCCAGAAGCTCGATCCCGAGACCCTGGGCAAGCTGGTGGCGTTGTACGAGCACAAGGTGTTCGTCGAGAGCGTGGTCTGGGGCCTGAACGCCTTCGACCAGCCCGGCGTGGAGCTCGGCAAGCGACTGGCGCGGGAAATGACCGACGCGGTGGCCGCGCCGGACGGCTTTCAGGGCGGAGACGGCTCCACCCGCGGGCTGCTCGACGCGATCTCGCGCTGGCGCTGACCCCGGCGTCCCGCCGACGGGCGGATCCCCCCGTTGCCTGTAGTATCCTCGCGCCTTCGTCGAAGGCGCGGCTGTGGTGCTGCGCTTCGCCTGCCCGAGGAAACTGACATGACCCGGACCCTTGCCGTTGCGGCCCTCGCCCTTGCCCTGCTGGCGGGCTGCGCTTCCATGCGCCCTGATGCGGTCGCCGAGTTCGATACGCTGGTGGCGGACTACGAGGCCGACCGCCTGGCCAACAATCCGATCGCCGCGGGCCGGCAGGGGGACCTCGAGGCGGCCGGGCGCTGGCCGGACGAGTCCTTCGAGGCGGTGGCGGCGCACAACCAGGCCAATGCCGCGTTCCTGGCACGTCTCGAGGCCATCGACCCGGGCGCCCTGGATGAGCGCCAGCAGGTCAGCCATGCCGTGCTGGATTACCTGCTGCGCTCGGCAGTGACGCTGGCGCCGTTCGAGCCCGAGCGCATCGGCTTCACCAATGACAGCGGCTTTTTCTCTTTTCCGGGGGCGCTGGCCCTGTCGACGCGGCCGCGCTCCGTGGCGGAGGCCGAGGCCTGGATCCGGCGCATAACGGGCATCCCGACCTACTTCGCGCAGAACACCACCTGGCTGCGGCGCGGGCTGGAGACCGGGGTGGTGCAGCCGCATTACATCGTCCCCGGGGTGGTGGCGCAGATCGAGGCGCTTGCAAACATGGCGGCTGAAGACAGCCTGCTGTACGCACCGCTGAAATCGCTGCCGGCCCAGCTGCCGGAGGCGGAGCGCACGCGCCTGCAGGCCGAGGGGCTCGCCGCTATCGACGGGCTGGCCCTGCCGGCGTACCAGGCGCTGCTGGATTTCTTCCGCGACGAGTACCTGGCGGCGCCGCGCGAGACCGTGGGCATCTACGACGTGCCCGGCGGCCGCGACTATTACCGCGCGCTGGTGCGCTATCACACCACGCGCGACATGACGCCGGAGCAGGTGCACGAGGTGGGCCGGGCGGAAGTCGGGCGGATTCGCGCCGAGATGGAAAAGGTCATCGCCCAGACCGGTTTCGAGGGCAGCTTCGCCGAGTTCCTCGAGTTCATGCGCACCGACCCGCAGTTCTACGCACAGAGCGAGGAAGAGCTGCTCAAGCACGCCGCCTGGCTGGCGAAGCGCGCCGACGACCAGATGCCGCGCTTTTTCAAGAACCTGCCGCGCCTGCCCTACGGCGTGCGCCCGGTGCCCGCGTCGATGGCGCCCAACTACACCACGGGTCGCTACTGGCCGGGCAACCTCGAGGGCGGCGTGGCCGGCGGCTACATGGTGAACACCTACGCGCTGGACCAGCGGCCGCTGTACGAGCTGCCTGCGCTGACGGTGCACGAGGCCGTGCCGGGCCACCACCACCAGTTCGCCGTCTCGCAGGAGCTCGAGGGCGTACCCGAGTTCCGCCGCCAGAGCTACATCACCGCCTACGGCGAAGGGTGGGGGCTTTACACCGAGTACCTGGCCATCGACATGGGCCTGTACGACACGCCCTACGACCACTTTGGCCGCCTCACCTTCGAGATGTGGCGCGCCTGCCGGCTGGTGGTGGATACGGGGATCCACTGGTATGGCTGGAGCGTGGAGCAGGCCGAGGCCTGCCTGCTGGAGAACTCCGCGCTCGCGCCGCACAACGTGCGCACCGAAATCGCGCGTTACGTGTCCTGGCCGGGCCAGGCGCTGGCCTACAAGACGGGTGAGCTGCTGATCCGGCGCCTGCGTTCGGAGGCCGAGGTGGCCCTGGGGGCCGACTTCGATCTCCGCGCTTTCCACGACCATTTGCTGGGGGAGGGCGGGATGCCCCTGTCGGCCCTGGAAGCGCGCATGCGCGCATGGATCGAGGCGCAAAAGAAATAACTGCGCCCGGGTTTGAATTCGCTTCCTGGCCAATAAAGAACGGGCAGGACGCGGCGGATTTAAATTACCGCCGCAGCCTGCCCGTCAATCAGCGGGAGCGGGTGGTTAATCCTGGGTTTCGGCCCAGCTTTCCACGGTCTCGCCACCGTGCTCCGCCTTCCACGCTTTTAATATCTTGTGGTTGGCGCCGCGAGTTTTCACCACCTCCCCGGTGACCGGGTTGGTGTAAACCTTGAGGCGACGGCGGCGACGCTTGCGCACCGGTCCGGCGCCGGCGGCCCGACCGCGGCCTGCGCCCTTGCCCGGGCCCCGACCGCCCTTGAGATCGAACAGTTCCGCCAGTATGGCCGGCGACCGGTTGTGTTTCTTCAGCAGCGCTTCGACCTCGTCGCGCAACTTGAGGTCGGTCTTCAATTCCTTGTCGCCCTCCAGGGCCTTCAACTCCTCCGTGAGCTTGGCCAGCTTGGCTTCTTTCGCCCTTAATTCTTTTAGTTTCTGCGACATTTTCAATTTATCACCCAAATAATTATTAAGCTGATTAAATCCGCGAGCCGTTAAGCGGAAACAAAATAACATGCAGTTATTATTACGGCAATAATAACGGTTTTAAGCGGAAGCTCAGTGGGGCATTTCTCGCTAATTAAAGTATTAACGCGGAAGCGGTCCGGCGGAGTGCCTTGGTTGGGGGTGCTGTCTTGCCCGACGACGCTGTCGCCGATGCTGCAGTGCGGTAGAATTGTGCTATGCGTCAAGACCCTCTGCACGAGCGGTGCCCATGAAGAAAATCGTCATTGTCGGCGGCGGTGCCGGCGGCATCGGCTGTGCCACGCGGCTGGGGCGCAAGCTCGGGCGCAAAGACAAGGCGCACGTGACGTTGATCGACTGCGTCGAGAGCCACGTGTGGAAACCCCTGCTGCATGAGGTGGCCACGGGTGCGCTGGACGTCGGCATCGACGCGCTGAGTTACCGCGGTCACGCGGCGGCCAATGGCTATCACTTCCAGCAGGGCAGCCTGGTCGACATCGACCGGGAGCATCGCCACGTGGTGCTGGCGCCGATTCTCGGCGACTCAGGCGAGGAACTGTTGCCGGCACGGCGGCTGGACTTCGATTACCTGGTGGTGGCGATCGGCAGTATTGCCAACGATTTTGGCATCCCGGGCGTGAAGCGCCGCTGCCTGTTCCTCGACAACACTGAGCAGGCCATGGGTATCCGCAAGATCCTGCTCAACCGTTTCCTGCGCTACGCCAGCCACGAGCAGCTTAATGAGCGCATCAAGGTGGCCATCGTCGGCGCCGGCGCCACCGGCACGGAGATGGCGGCGGAGATGCACCACGCCGTCGACCAGCTGCGCGGCTACGGCTACAACATTGACAGCTCCCTGCTCGACGTGACGCTGATCGAGGCCGACAAGCGCATCCTGCCGAAAGTCAGCCAGGAGGCGATTTCCGCGGCCGTGGCGCGCGAGCTGGAAAAGATCGGCGTGCAGGTGTTCACCGACACGCGGGTGGTCGAAGTCACCGACCAGGGCCTGACTTTCCAGGGCGGCTACTTCATCCCCGCCGACATCGTCATCTGGTCCGCCGGCATCCGCGGCGCCGATTACCTCAAGGACATCGGCGGCCTCGAGACCAACCACCTCAACCAGCTGGTGGTGCGGCCGACCGGGCAGACCACGCGCGACGACACGATTTTCGCCATCGGCGACTGCTGTGCCTGTCCCCAGGACGACGGCTCCTGGGTGCCGCCGCGCGGCCAGGCCGCGCGCCAGCTCGGGCACCTCGCGGCCGATAACATCATGCTCATGATGCGGGGCCAGCCCGCGCGCAAGACCTACGTCTACAAGGACCTCGGGTCGCTGGTGAACCTGTCCAAGTTCCACACCGTGGGCAACCTGTTCTCGTTCCTCGGCGGCGGCGTGATGGTGGAGGGGCGCATTGCCCGCTTCACCTACCTCTCGCTCTACCACCGGCACCTGCTGGAGCTGTACGGCGCCTGGCGCGGCATGCTGATGATCCTGCTGAAGAGCCTGCACCGGGTGATCAGGCCGCATTTGAAGCTGCATTGAGATGGC
This sequence comes from uncultured Gammaproteobacteria bacterium, assembly GCA_963709275.1. Classification (GTDB taxonomy): domain Bacteria; phylum Pseudomonadota; class Gammaproteobacteria; order Steroidobacterales; family XN24; genus XN24. The sequence goes on along the minus strand of CAVPVZ010000006.1, from coordinate 174,448 downwards.
GCGGGAGCGCTTACGTGACACCAAACTCCGCTCCTGCTGTCACCTAAGGCCCGAAAACCACCCCGTTTTCTGCCATAATTCTCCACTCGTCAGGCACTTGAAGCGGTCCGACCCGGAGCAGGAATGAACAGCGAGCAATCGATCTTCGTAACCGGCGGCACTGGCTCCTTCGGCAAGGCCTTCGTACGGACCGTCCTCACGCGCTATCCCGACATCAAGCGCCTGGTCATCTTCTCCCGCGACGAACTCAAGCAGTTCGAGATGGAGCAGGAGTTCAACAAGCAGAAGTACCCAGGCATCCGCTACTTTCTCGGCGACATGCGCGACGAGGACCGCTTGCGCCGGGCCCTGGAAGGCATCGACACGGTGGTACACGCGGCAGCGCTGAAGCAGGTGCCGGCCGCCGAGTACAACCCGTTCGAGTTCATCAAGACCAATATCCTCGGCGCCCAGAACCTCATCGACGCGTGCCTCGATAACCAGGTGAAGCGCGTGGTGGCCCTGTCGACCGACAAGGCTGCTGCCCCGATCAACCTCTACGGCGCGACCAAGCTGTGCTCCGACAAGCTGTTCACGGCCGCCAACAACATCAAGGGCCATCGCGATATGCGCTTCTCGGTGGTGCGCTACGGCAATGTGATGGGCAGCCGCGGCTCGGTGATCCCCTTCTTCCTGGAGAAGCGCAAGACCGGCGTGCTGCCGATCACCGACACCGCGATGACGCGCTTCAACATCACCCTGCAGGAAGGCGTCGACATGGTGCTGTGGGCGCTGGAGAACGCCCAGGGCGGCGAAATCTTCGTGCCGAAGATTCCGAGCTACCGCATTCTCGACGTGGCGGAGGCCGTCGGGCCGGACTGCAGGCACGAGGTGCAGGGCATTCGGCCGGGCGAGAAGATCCACGAGGAGATGATCACCTCCAGCGACAGTCCCTATACCGTGGACCTCGGCGACTACTACGCCATCCTCTCGCCGACCGGCAGGCACGGCATCGAGGCCTACTGCGAGCGCTTCAAAGCCGTGCCGGTGGAGCCCGGCTTCGCCTACAACAGCGGCAGCAACCCGGATTTCCTCACCGTCGATCAGCTGCGCCAGCTCATTCGACAGAACATCGACCCCGACTTCACGGTCTGAGCGCATGATCCCCTACGGCCGCCAGCACATCACCCAGGCCGACATCGATGCGGTCGTCGAGGTGCTGCGGTCTGACTTCCTCACCCAGGGCCCGATGGTGCCGCGCTTCGAGCAGGCCGTCGCCGACTATTGCGGCGCGGCCCATGCCGTTGCGGTGAACAGCGCCACCTCGGCCCTGCATATCGCCTGCCTCGCGCTTGAGCTCGGGCCCGGCGACCTGCTCTGGACCAGCCCGATCACTTTCGTGGCCTCGGCCAACTGCGCCCTGTACTGCGGCGCCGACGTGGACTTCGTCGATATCGATCCGCGCAGCTACAACCTGTCCGTCGAGGCGCTGGCGAAGAAACTCGCGGCGGCAGAGCAGGCCGGGCGATTGCCCAAGATCGTGGTGCCGGTGCACTTGTGCGGGCAGTCCTGCGACATGGCGGCCATCCATGAGCTGTCACAGCGCTACGGCTTCCGCATCATCGAGGACGCCTCGCATGCCATCGGCGGTCGCTATCGCGACGAGCCGGTCGGCAACTGCCGCTACAGCGACATCACTGTATTCAGCTTCCACCCGGTGAAGATCATCACCACCGCCGAGGGCGGGATGGCGCTGACCAACGATGCGGAGTTGGCCGAACGCATGCAGATGTTCCGCAGTCACGGCATCACGCGTAACCCGCAAAAGATGACGCGGACCCCGGATGGGCCGTGGTACTACGAGCAGCAGGCCCTCGGCTTCAACTATCGCCTGACCGACCTGCAGGCGGCCCTGGGCTTGAGCCAGCTGACGCGACTCGACCCTTACGTGCAACGCCGCCACGAGATATTTCGGGCCTATGAGAGCCGGCTGGCTGAGCTTCCCGTGGTCAGGCCCTGGCAGCATCCCGACGCCAACTCGGCCCTGCATCTCTACCCGATCCGAGTGCCTGAGAGCCTGGGCCCGGGCGTGCGCAACCGGCTGTTCGCGTTCCTTGCGGCAAAAGGCATCGGCGTCAACCTGCACTACATTCCAGTGCACCTGCAGCCGTACTACCGGCAGCGTGGGTTCGGCGAAGGCGACTTCCCCGTCGCGGAGCAGTACTACCGCGAAGCGATCACAATCCCCATGTATCCACAGCTGACAGCTGACGAGATCGAATTCGTCAGTGGCTGTATTGTCGAGGGGCTGGAACAGCAAGGTGTCCGATGAGCACTAACAACAGGCCTCCCTATCTGATCTGCGAACTCGCCAACAGCCATGCCGGCAGCGAGAGCGTCGTGCGCGAGCTCATTGGCCAGTTCGGTGCACTCGAGTACCCCCGCAAGGGAGTGAAATTCCAGATTCTCGCCGCCGAAACGATCGCACTGCCGGACTTCCCCTGGTACAAGGTCTACCAGCAGCTCGAATTCAGTCCTGACACGTGGCGGGCACTCATCGCGGAGGCCGCACGATTCGGTGACGTTTGGCTGGACATCTTTGACCGCTACGGCACCGCGGTGCTGCGGGACAACCTCAATGCCGTCAGGGGACTGAAGCTGCAGTCATCGGTGCTCGAGAACGAGGAAGTCCTGGGCGCGCTGCGGGGAATCGACCTTGGCGGCAAGCAGCTGATCATGAATGTCTCGGGCTTTGCCCTGGACCACATCCACAGCATCCTGGCGGACCTGCGCGAGATCTGCGACAGCGTCATTCTGCAGGTGGGATTCCAGTCGTATCCCACCCGGCTCGAAGATACCGGGCTGGTCAAGATCCCGGTGTTGCAGGCCGCGTTCCCGGGGGTCGAGATCGCGCTGTCGGATCATGCGGACGGCAACAGCGATTTCGCCGAACTGGTGCCGATTTATGGGCGCCTGCTCGGTTGCGAGTACCTCGAGAAACACTTCTGCCTCGACCGCGCCAATGCGCCTTACGACGGCTTTTCCGCCCTGGAGCCGGCGCAAATGCAACGGCTGTGCGGGCGCCTGATGGGCCTGGCGGCGGCCGGCGGCGGACCGTTCATCGGCGCCGCGGAGCGAAAATACCTTGCCGGGTCTGTGCAGGTGCCGGTGCTGAAGGAGGGCGCTGCCGCCGGCGAGCCGCTGCGCCTGGCAGAGATGATTTTCCGGCGCACGTCGCAGGAGGGCCTGACCTGGCGGGAGATCGATGCTTGCCAGCGTGAGCGTAAGCGCCTGGCGCACGACAAGCCCCGCGCGGAGACCGTGCGCAGCGACGAGTTCAGGCCGGCCCATATTGCCGCAATCGTCGCCTGTCGGATGAAGTCGTCGCGGCTGCGCCGAAAGGCCCTGAAGCCGATCCAGGGCGTGCCCTCGGTCGAGCGGTGCCTGCAGCAGTGTTTCGGGATGCCGAGCGTAAGCCAGGTCATCCTCGCCACATCGGACCTCGAAGATGACGCCGTGCTGGCAGATCACCTGTGCGACGGGCGTGCCAGTTTCTGGGCCGGTGATCCGGATGACGTGATTTCCCGTTACCTGGGCGCATGTGACCAGTACGGCGTGGATGTTGTCGTCAGGATCACGGCGGATTGCCCCGTGGTCTCGCCGGAGATCGTCGAGCACCTGCTGCGTGAGCATTTCGCCAGCGGCGCCGACTACACTGCCGCGGCGGTCGCCTCGGTCGGGACTGCGGGCGAGATCATCGAAGCGTCAGCGCTGCGCGAGATCATGCGCCGGGTGGACCGGGCTGAGCAATCGGAGTACATGACCTGGTACTTCCGGAATAATCCCGACATCTTCAGGGTCAATATCGTGGACCTGCCGCCGGAGCTCGTGCGCCCCCACCGGTTGACGCTGGATCACGCCGAGGACCTGGAGATGTTCGAGGAGTTGTTCCGGCACCTTGGCTCGGGCGCCGATGCTCATCCCCTCAGTCGCGTTTTCGAGATCATGGACAGCCACCCGGAGATCGCAAGCCTGAACAGCCACATCGAAACCAAGTATGTGGTCGACAAGGAATTGATTGCATTGCTTGACCGGGTGACCCGGCTGCCGGTGACGCCGAAACAATGAGCGATGCAATGAGCCGGAGAGTGCTGTTCATCACGGACTCCCTCGGCCTGCCGCGTCGGCGGCCTGCGCCGGTGTCGTGGGGCGAAACCTATATCAACCGGCTCAGGGCGAGGCTGCCGCATGTGGAGACCGCCCATATCGGCATGCCGGGCGGCACGATCACGGACTTGCATGGCGTGGCTGTCTATTACGAGAGCTTCGAGCCCGACATCGTGGTGCTCCAGTCCGGTATTGTCGACTGTGCGCCCCGCGCACTCTCCGTCAAGGAATCCCAGGCGCTGAAGCGAATGAGGCTCAGGTGGCTGACGCGTCCGTGGAAGAAAGTGCTCAGGCGGCTGCGGAATATCGCGTACACCACACCCGGAGAGTTTGAAAATACTCTGGGGAAGTTGAAGGCGCTTTTCCCCGGCGCCGACTTCTACGGCATCGGCATCGTCCCGGGCTGCGAGGCGTATGAGGCAAAGGTGCCAGGGATCTCCGGCCGGATTCGGAATTACAACGAAATTCTCAGTCGAAACACCTCATACCTGTCCACCGAGTCGTTACCTGCTGCTGCCATTGCCGCGGATTTTCATCACCTGACGGCAGAGGGACATGCCATCCTCGCCGACCGGCTGGTCGAGATCGTCAATGACGCGCCCCAAGGCTGAGGCCAGCGGGACGCGGAGGCACGACCAGCAGTCCGGGGTGCTCCGACCCGTTGGGAGCGCGCCTTGAAACGGGCCGTTTTCAGGGTCGACGCGTCGATCGACATCGGCACCGGCCACGTGATGCGCTGCCTGACGCTCGCGGAGGAGCTGCGCCGCCGGGGCGCGGAGTGCGAATTCATTTGCCGGGCACTGCCGGGCCACCGTAGCGAGGCGATCCGCCAGCGCGGCTTCCCGGTGCATGTCCTGAGAAGGCCGGAGGACGAGTCCCAGGGAGAAGGGGCAGCAACGGGGAGGGGGGCGTACAGCAGCTGGCTCGGGGTCTCGCCGGACGTCGATGCGGCAGAAACCCTTGCAGCTCTCGGCAGTCATCCGGTCGACTGGCTGGTCGTCGATCACTATGCCCTGGACGCGTCCTGGGAGCGAAAGCTGCGCCCGGCGGCCCGCAACATCATGGTCATCGATGACCTCGCTGACCGATCGCACGACTGCGAGCTGCTGCTCGACCAGAACCTTGGGCACGAGCCAGCCGATTACGACGGCCTGGTTCCATCGCATTGCGAACGCTTGTGCGGGCCCCGCTTCGCGTTGCTCCGGCCGGAGTTCGCGCGGCTGCGGCCAACGAGCCTGTCGCGCCGAGCCGAGGGCCGGCTCAGGCGAATCCTTATTACGATGGGCGGCGTGGACAAGGACAACGCGACGGGTGTGGTGCTTGAGGCTCTTGCTGCCTCAGAGTTGTCGAACAACGTCAGCGTCATGGTCATAATGGGTAGCAGCTCACCATCGCTCGATCGGGTCAGGCGGCAGGCTGGGACTATGCTGTTCCAGGTTGATATCGCGGTCGATGTTGATGACATGCCGGAGAGAATGGCCGCGAGCGACTTCGCTATCGGGGCCGCTGGTAGCACGTCGTGGGAGAGGTGCTGTCTTGGGCTGCCGAGTGCGCTTGTTGCGATTGCGGATAACCAGCTGAGTGCATGTCGCGCACTGGCGTCAGCCGGCGCGGCGTTTGATTTGGGGCGGCCCGATAACATGGCTGCTGTACTTCCGCCGCTGTACAGCACGATTCGATCCGAGCCGCATGTTCTCCAGAGCATGGCATGCGCTGCGGCAGCGATTTGTGACGGACTCGGCGTGGCTCTTACGTCGAATGCGCTCTTCGCGATTGGTTAGCCTCCCCGGCGCCCACTGCCGGCACTGACGCACTGGAATTAGGAGATCGAGAATGGATGCAAGTTTGCGGCCAGTGACGCTGAACGATATCGATGACGAGTACTTAAGCTGGTACTCGAATGATGATGGTCATCTCGACTTCTTTACCGGCAGCGGTCGTGCCTTTGATCGCGAGACGCTGGTCGAGGACTTCCAGAAAGGTGTCGAGACTGGGCGATGGTTCTACTATGTGATTGAGAGCCCGGAAGGCGAACGCATCGGCACCTTGAAGATCGGCCCGATCGACACCCGCAACCGCACCGCGGACCTGGTGGCGCTGATCGGGAACCGCAAGTTTCTCGGCCAGGGCCTGGCGACCAAAGCGATCGCCCTGGGCAACCAGCTGGCCTTCGCGAAGTACGACATCCGCCGGCTGCAGAGCGGGATCTTCGCGACCAACATCCCGGCGATCAAGGCTTACACGCGCGCCGGCTGGGTGGTGGAGGCGACGTTCAAAGGTTTCTACCTGCGAGATGGCCAGCCGGTGGACCGGGTGTGCGTGGCCTGTTTCAATCCGAAGTATTTCCCGAGCGAGTGAGGGAACTCGATCTTGACCAGTGAAATCAGAATCGCCGGACGACCGATCGGCCGCGAGCATCCGCCCTATGTGATCGCGGAGATCTCAGCCAACCACAATGGCAGGATCGAGAATGCGATGGCGCTGATCGACGCGGCGAAGCAGGCCGGCGCCGCGGCTGTAAAGCTGCAGACCTATCGTCCCGACACCATCACGCTCGACAGTGATGCCGAGGAGTTCCGCATCCACGGCGGGCTATGGGACGGCCGCACCCTTTACGAACTGTACGAGGAAGCGCACACGCCGTGGGACTGGCACGCCCCGCTGTTCGAGCACGCGCGCAAGTGCGGCATCACCATCTTCAGCTCGCCCTTCGACAACACGGCCGTGGACCTGCTCGAGGAGCTCGGCGCGCCGGCCTACAAGATCGCGTCTTTCGAGGCCGTCGACCTGCCGCTCATCCGCTACGTCGCGGCCACCGGCAAGCCGATGATCATTTCCACCGGCATGGCCGATGCGGAGGAGATCGCCGAGGCCGTTGCGGCTGCGCGCGAGGGCGGCTGCAAGGAACTCGCGCTTCTGCACTGTGTGAGCGGCTATCCGGCGCCCGCGGCCGACTACAACCTGCGCACCATCCCCGACATGATGCAGCGCTTCGGCGTCGTGACGGGGCTGTCGGACCATACGCTCGACAACGCAACGGCGATCGCCAGTATCGCGCTCGGCGCCGCGCTGATCGAGAAGCACTTTACGCTGGACCGCAGCGGCGGCGGTCCCGACGACAGCTTCTCCCTCGAGCCGGCCGACCTTGCTGCACTGGTGCACGGCGCCCACACCGCGTGGGAGGCGCTCGGGCAGGTCGACTACGGCCGCAAGTCCAGCGAGAGCGCGAACGTCCAGTTCCGTCGCTCGCTGTATTTCGTCAAGGACCTCAGGTCCGGCGACGTGATCACTGCGGATGCGGTACGCAGCGTGCGGCCGGGCTACGGGCTGGCGCCCAAGTATCTGTCGGAAGTGATCGGGAAGAGGGTAGTCGCCGACGTGAGCAAGAACACGGCGGTGAAGCGGGAAGTGATCGGAGACTGATTTGGGCCGGGGAGCGGGGCCACAGGCGAAGGGGCGGAATCGTCAACCTTGCCGGGACAACTTGTGGGTCACGAGCCGGTTCAGACTGATCCCGGATTCCGCCGCCTGCGTGGCAAGATTGCGGTGCAGCTCCGGGGGTACCCGGACCATGAACCTTCCGCTGAAGCGCCGCGTCGCGATGGGCTCGGGTAAGGGCTCGCCCGCTCGCTTCATGTCCGCAACGCACGCCTGTACGAGCTTACGGATCCCGCCGAGCGCCTTCTCGGGTGCGGCGTCCAACCAGCTCAGGGCAGGAAACTCGGTGCAGGTGGCAACGAACTCCTGGTCTTCTTCAGACCAGCTGACTCGGTAGGTGTAAAGGTCAATTTGGCTCATTGGTTCTGCTCAGCTTCTCGATTGCGAAAAGCACCTGTCTCACCTGGTAGGCCTTCGCATATCCCTTGTCGTCCTGGACGTTGACGCGAGGGTTGCCCGGCCAGGGCGTGCGATAGACGCGATGACTGCTACGCGACTGCCGAGGCTCGCCGAAATAGAACTCGCACACCCGGCATAAATCGCCAAAACGAATCCCCTTGGGGTTCCGTTTCATTCGGACCAGAATTCGCGTGACAGAGCTCATGGTACCGTTATTGGTGCGGCCCGTGCAATCAATCTGTTGCCGAATTAGAGCCATGTCAGTCGCCGCTGCCACAGTGTTTATTCTTCGCCGTTGCGCCCAGATATCCCGTCGCTTGTCCCCACCGGGCCCGCCACCTATCATGCATGGGTCGCGGCTCGGCCCCGACCCACTCGGCACTCCAAGACCAAGGGGAGCAGAAGCGCTCACGGAGGGATCCCGGCGCGGTGCACATGCCTGAAATCAATCGTCTTTTCCTTGTCGCAGCGGCCATTATCCTGGCCCTGTCGGCGTCTTCCGCTGTTGCCGATCCCTGGGCCCGCCCCGGCGACCTCGGCCTGCGCCACGACATACAGCTGCTGGCCGACGCCGGCATCATCAAGTCGCCCGTCACGACCTGGCCGATCCCCTGGGCGACGCTGTCGGCGGACCTCTCTGCCGTAGACGACTGCGGCACAGGGGAAATCGGCTGGAACCCCAACGCTGACCGGGATCGGGCTGGCTGTAGCCGGCTGGACGAGCCCGGCGTGGCGTCGGCCCTGGCCAGGCTCCAGGCACGCGTTTCCGCTGTGGACGGCCTGCGCGGACCGCAACCGAATGCTCGCGTCGCGGCGCGCACGGACGACGGCATCTGGCTGCGCACCTTCGAGGAAACGCCCCGCGATGACCTCGAGGCCCGCGTCGGCGTGTCGTGGATGGGCGATCGCTTCGCCGCCCGTGCCCAGGTCTCCTACGCCAACGACCCGCGGCCCGGTGATCGCGAATGGCGGGGCGACGGCTCCTACCTCGCCGGTATCTTCGCCAACCAGGTGGTCCATGCCGGCGCGCTGGACCGCTGGTGGGGGCCGGGACACAGCGACAGCCTGATCCTGTCCTCCAATGCCCGTCCCGTGAGTGCGCTGGGGATGGAACGGGCTGTCGCCACACCCTTCGAGACAAAGTGGCTGTCCTGGCTCGGCGCGTGGAACTACTCGCTGGTGTGGGGTTTCCTCGAAAGCGGGCGCGACGTGCCGGACGCGCGGCTCACCGCCTTCCGCTTCAACTTTCGCCCGACGGAGAACCTGGAAATCGGCCTCACCCGAGCGGCACAGTGGTGCGGCGAGGGCCGACCCTGCGGGTTCAGCACCTTCGTCGACCTGGTGCTCGGCCAGGACAACCGGGGCGACGACGGGCTGACGGAAGACACCGAGCCCGGCAACCAGTTGGCTGCAGTGGATTTCCGCTGGCGCTCGCCGTTCATGCGCCAGCCCTGGGCGATCTACGGCCAGGCCACGGCGGAGGATGAGGCCGGCGGGCTGCCTTCGCTGTGGTTCGGGCAGGTCGGCGCGGAGGCCTGGGGCGAGGTCGACGCGGGCTGGCTGTCGGGCCGCTGGCGGGCGCATGTCGAATACAGCAACACGCTGGGGGCCTTCTACAAGGACGAGAAGCGATACGACACGGCGTACGAGCACTCCATCTACACCAGCGGCTACCGTTATTACGGGCGCTCCATTGGCGCCGGCCTCGACGGTGACAGCAAGATGCTCAGCGCGGGCGTCACCCTGGTCGACCGGAACGAGCGGACCTGGCACGCGGTGATTCGCACGGGCATGCTGAATGAGCTCGGTGATGGCGTCGGCAAAGACGCGATACATTCGCTCGCGCCGGAAGAGACCAAGATCTTCAGCGCCCAGCTGAGTCATCGACGCGAGCTGCAGGTCAACGGCCTGAAGCTGGGCACGGTCAGTGCCGGCTTCGGGCTACAATCCGCAGATAACGAGGTCAGCGGTGCCTCGGAGACCGACGTGCAGGTGTTCCTGCAATGGACATGGGATTACTCGGGATTATGAGGCACATGATGCAACTTTTTGGCCGCTTGCGGGCGGCGCTGTTGGCAGGCGTAGTGCTCACCGGGACGTTGCTCGCGACGGGCGCGCAGGCCCAGACGCCGCAGCAGATTGAAATGTTCCGCCAGCTGCCGCCCGAACAGCAGCGCCAGCTGATGGAGCAGTACCGGCAGGGTAATGCCGGGCCTGTGCAGGACCAGCCGCTGGAGCAGCCTACACAGCGCGATCCCCGCAGCATGGACGTCGGGATTGGTGCGCCGGGCGAGTTCGAGATGCCGCCCGAGCCCGTGCTCGACGAGGCCACTGGCCTGCCGCTGTTCGGCTACGACCTTTTCGCAGGCGTGCCCAGCACTTTCGCGCCCGTCACCGACATCCCGGTGCCGACGGATTATGTGCTCGGTCCCGGCGACACGCTGATCGTGCAACTCTTCGGCAGCGAGAGCGGTACCTTCGAGCTGGCCGTCAATCGTGATGGCACCATCACCTTCCCGCGGCTCGGACCAGTCACGGTCGCCGGCCTCACTTTCCAGCAAGTTCGCGAGTTCGTCCGGGAACGCGTCAACCAGCAAATGATAGGCGTCAGCGCCAGCGTCTCCGTGGGCGAGCTGCGCTCTATCCGGATTTTCGTGCTCGGCGAGGCCACGCGGCCGGGTTCCTATACGGTCAGCAGCCTGTCGACGATCACGAATGCGCTGTTCGCCAGCGGTGGTGTGAAGCCGATCGGCTCCTTGCGGAATATTCAGCACAAGCGCAACGGCCAGGTGGTCGGTACGCTGGACCTCTACGACCTGCTTTTGCGCGGAGACACGCGCGGCGATGCGCGGCTGCAGCCGGGCGACGTGATTTTCATTCCGCCCGCGGGCACGCGCGTCGGCGTCCAGGGCGAAGTGCAGCGTCCGGCGGTTTACGAACTGGAGAGCGCGACTACGGCGGAGGAGATGCTGCGGCTGGCGGGCGGACTCACGGCGACCGCGCATCCGCAGGGCGCGACGCTGTCCCGGGTCAACGCGTCACAGGACCGGGTGATCCTCGACTTGAACCTGAATACCGCCACCGGCCGTGCGATGCCGATGAAGGCCGGTGACCTGGTGGATGTCCCGGCGGTGATCGACCGCATGGACAACCGGATCGAACTGGCCGGGCATGTTTTCCGTCCGCGAGCTGTGCAATACAAGCCCGGTATGCGGATTACCGACCTGCTGCCGTCGCTTGAGTACCTCAAGCCGCTGGCGGACGCGAATTACCTGTTGATCCGTCGTGAGCAGAGGCCGAGTCGCCGAATCTTGGCGCTGTCGGCCGACCTCGAGCGCGCGCTTCAGGCGCCGGGCTCGGCGGCGGACGTGGAACTGTGGCCAGGGGATCGGGTGAACGTGTTCACGCGGGAGGCGTTACCTGAAGAGCTATTGGCTCCGGAGGATGATCGCGCTGCAACGATTCAGGAGCCGGCGACTAACGGCACGGACATGCGCGAGGAGGCCAGTAGCGAGTCCTTCACATCGGAAGAGCGTGAGCAGTTACTGGCCTCTGACCGAAGTACCGTGGTCGATGCGCTGCTTGCCGAGCTGCAACTCCAAGCCAGCCTCGACATGCCGGCCCAAGTCGTTCGGGTAGATGGTCGGGTGCGTGCCCCCGGCAGTTATCCACTGGAGCCGGGTATGACTGTCGGCGACCTGCTGCGCGCCGGCGGCAGCCTGGGGGAGAGTGCCTACATTGCCTTGGCGGAGGTAACGCGCTACCAGGTGGTGGGCGGCGAATATCGCGAGGCAGAGCTGATCGAGGTGGACTTGGCGGGCATCGCGGCCGGCGATTCCGTCGCCGACTTCACTCTGCAGCCCTACGACTTCCTTAATGTGAAGGAAGTGACGAATTGGCGCGAGCAAGAGTCGGTGACGCTGATGGGTGAGGTGCGTTTCCCCGGCACTTATCCGATTCGCAAGGACGAGACGCTGTTGTCGGTTCTGCAACGAGCGGGCGGATTGACGGATCGCGCCTATCCGAACGGCGCGGTCTTCACGCGCGTCCAACTGCGCGAGCGCGAGGCCCAGCAGCTGAGGCAGCTGTCGCAACGCATGGAGGCTGATCTGTCGGAACTGGCCCTGCAGGGTGCCCAGGCCGGCGGTGACGCCCGGGCTATGGAGACCATTGCAACCGGCCAGTCGCTGCTTGGCGAGCTCCAGTCCGCGACGCCGGTCGGCCGGCTGGCGATGGACCTGAACAGGGTTCTGCGGGCGGAGCCGGGTTCCGCGGAGGATATCGTGCTCGAGGATGGCGACATGCTCATGGTGCCGGGTCCGATGCAATCCGTAACCGTGCTCGGCGAGGTGCAGAGCCCAACGTCGATCCTCTTTGAGGACGGGCTGAGTCGAGACGAGTACATCAACCTCAGCGGCGGCATGACCCGCCGCGCCGACGCTAGCCGTATTTACATCGTGCGCGCCAACGGCCAAGTCAGCGCTAGCGGGTCACGGAAGTGGTTCAGTGCCGCGGATACGTCCGTCCAGCCGGGAGACACGATCGTCGTGCCGACGGATATCGACCGGATGAGACCGCTGCCGCTATGGACCGCGGTGACCACGATCATCTACAACATGGCTGTCGCCGTGGCAGCTGTGAATTCATTCTAGACAGGCTGGCAATGGCGGATCGACCTTCGGATAAAGCGGACAACGGTGAGGGCGTGCCGATGCATGCGTCGCAGAATCATGCGAGCCAGGATTTGTCCGAGGACGAAATCAGGCTAGCCGAGTTGTGGGGCATCGTCTGGTCGGGGAAGTGGCTGATCATCGGCGTCACTTTCGGTTTCGCCCTGCTGTCTATTGTTTACGCGATGTCCGCCACCGAGTGGTACCGCGCTGATGTCCTGTTGGCGCCCGCCGAGGAGCGCAATGTCTCCGCGCTGCAGAATCAGCTTGGGGGTATCGCCGCTCTCGCCGGCGTCAGTATCGGCAGCGGTGACTCCGTGGAAGCAGTGGCCACCTTGACTTCGCGTGAATTCGCGCGCGGGTTCATCGAGGAGTATGGGTTGCTGACCGTGCTCTTCGCAGACGCCTGGGATGCGGAAAACCAGCGCTGGCTTGTTGACGATCCGCGCGATGAGCCGGACATACGTGATGCGGTACGGTACTTCCACGAGGAAATCCTCCGTGTTAACGAAGATCGTGCGACAGGGCTTGTGACGCTCTCGATCGAGTGGACGGATCCGGTGCTGGCAGCAGAATGGGCTTCCGTGATTGTCGATCGGCTCAACTCCCGGATGCGGGAGAGAGCACTGGAGGAGGCCGAGACCAACGTCGAGTACCTGCAGACGGAGTTGGCCCAGACGAACGTCGTAACGCTGCAGCAGGCTGTTGGACGCTTGTTGGAATCTGAGCTGCAGAAACTCATGCTGGCGCGCGGTACGCAGGAGTTTGCTTTTCGAGTAATCGACTCGGCGGAGCCGCCCAAGCGGCGTGTCAGGCCGAAGCGCGCGCTGATCGTGGTCCTGGGCACGCTCGCCGGTGGACTCATTTCAGTGATCGGGGTCTTCCTCGGACATGCGCTGCGCCGATAGTTTCCTTATAAACGGAATTCCGGCGCCGGCATGGAACGACTGGTTGCTGGGGGAGCAGTGTGCATGTGCTCAGCAGCTGATATGTCGTACTTGCGACCGGTGCTCCGTGGGTGTTGCCGACTAAGGCGCGGAGGCTTTGGAACATGAAGGGCATTATTCTCGCAGGCGGCTCCGGGACACGGCTCTACCCGATCACCAAGGGTGTTTCGAAGCAACTGCTGCCGATCTACGACAAGCCCATGATCTATTACCCGCTCTCCGTTCTGATGCTTGCAGGCATCCGTGATGTGCTGGTCATCACAACGCCTGCGGACATGGGTAATTTTCAACGCCTCTTGGGTGACGGTAGCGAACTTGGCGTCTGTGTGAGTTATGCGGTTCAACCCAGCGCAGATGGCCTGGCCCAAGCCTTCCTCATTGGCGAGTCGCATATAGGGGACGACAGCGTATGCCTGGTGCTTGGAGATAATATTTTCTACGGTCAGGGATTTACCCCAATGTTACGCGCAGCCGCGAACCGCACGCGAGGAGCCACTGTATTCGGTTACCAGGTAAAAAACCCGGAAGCGTTTGGTATCGTTGAGTTTGACGAGAATCAGAGGGTTATCTCGATCGAGGAGAAGCCGGCCAAGCCGAAGTCCCATTACGCTGTAACAGGGCTTTACTTCTACGATAACGATGTCGTCGATATTGCCCGCCAGGTGAAGCCGTCAGCGCGAGGCGAAGTCGAGATCACGAGCGTCAACCAGGCTTATCTCGAGCGTGGCGACTTGAATGTGAGAATCCTGGGACGGGGTTTCGCATGGATGGATACGGGTACCCAGACAGGCCTTTTGGCGGCAAGCAGTTTTGTCGAGACAATCGAACAACGTCAAGGTTACAAGATCGCCTGCCCCGAGGAGATCGCGTTCCACAATGGCTGGCTGACGCAGGCGGACCTGCGAAGAATCGGCCATTCGCTGCGTAGCAGCAGTTATGGGCAGTACCTGATGGAGATTGCGGAGGAGGCGACGCAGTGTTGAGCACAGAATGCTTGTCTGAATGGGAAACTGCGCCTTGGTGGTCATCGACGGCATGATCTCATTTCTGGACCTCAAGGCGCTGAACGCCCAATACCGTCGGGAGTTGATCGCTGCAGCTGAGCGCGTGATTGACTCAGGTTGGTACATCCAGGGAGCCGAGCTCAAAGCGTTCGAGAATGAGTTCGCGCTGTACTGTGGCGCGAAACACTGCGTTGGCGTCGGGAACGGCCTCGATGCGCTCACATTGACGTTGAGGGCATGGAAGGAACTCGGCAAGATTCGCCACGGCGACGAGGTCATCGTTCCCGCGCATACCTACATCGCAACATGTCTTGCGGTGACGGAGAGTGGTCTTAAACCTGTTCTCGTAGAGGTCGACGCATCGACCTACAATGTCGGTGCGGGTCCTATCGAAGCGGCTATTACCCCCAGGACCAAGGCGATCATTGCTGTCCATCTTTACGGACAGCTTGCGCCCATGGAAGAGATTAATGCCCTGGCGCAACAGCATGGGTTGCTGGTGCTGGAAGACGCGGCCCAAGCACACGGTGCGGGTATCGACGGCAAGAGAGCCGGTAACTGGGGTGACGCTGCAGGTTTCAGTTTCTATCCTGGCAAGAACCTTGGAGCACTGGGTGACGGCGGTGCTGTTACAACCAATGATGCTGAGCTCGCGGCCGTCGTCCGTGCGCTCGGCAATTATGGCAGCGAGCGAAAGTACGAGAACCGGTACAAAGGCGTAAACAGCCGTCTGGATGAGCTCCAGGCGGCGATGCTGCGTGTGAAGCTAGAGCACCTGGACGCGGAGATCGCGCGTCGCCGCGACATTGCGCGAACTTACGCCATGCGAATCGTTCATCCGGCGATCAGGTCGCCGATTCCTTCAAACGCGACATTGGGGTCGCTCGAGTCACATGTCTTTCACCTGTACGCGGTACGGACCGAACGGCGGGATGCCCTACGTGCCCACCTGGACGAGCGGGGCGTGCAAACACTGATCCACTACCCCATCGCAATACACAAGCAACACGCGTACGCCGGATGGGACTGGCCGGAGTTGTCTCTATCCGAGACGCTGGCCGCGGAGCTCCTGAGCTTGCCAATCAGTCCGGTGATGAGCGACGAAGAGGTTAACGCGGTCATCGACGCGTGCAATGCCTTTCCGCATGATTGACGCATGAACCTGATCAAGACCAGCTTGCTCAACGGCGTGGCCGTGCTGGTCAAGATCCTTACATTGCTGGGTCTAAACAAGATTCTCGCTATCTACGTCGGGCCGGCGGGCTACGCAGTGCTCGGGCAGTTCCAGAACGCCGTGCAAATGATCACAACCCTGGCGAGCGGCGCGATCAACACCGGCGTCACAAAATACACTGCGGAGTATCACGACGACGAGGATCGACAGCATATGGTCTGGCGAACAGCTGGAACCATAGCGCTCGCCGGCTCCTTAGTTGCAGGGATTCTGGTCGTGTTTTTCAACCGACCACTCGCGGCCTGGTTCCTAAAAGACGAGACGCTTGGATCGGTCTTCATCTGGTTCGCCGCTGCGTTGATGTTCTTCGTGTTCAACACGCTTCTGTTGGCGATTCTGAACGGCAAGAAAGAGATCACGCGCTATGTTGCGGCTAATATCGCCGGCAGCTTGTTCGCCCTATGTGTCACAGCCACGATGGCGATCAAACTTGGTATTTATGGCGCGCTCGTCTCGCTGGCGATTTACCAGTCTCTGAGTTTCTTTGTCACGTTGGTGCTTACCTATAGGGCCCGGTGGTTTCGACTCGAGTATCTGCTCGGAAAGATCGACGTAAGCGTTGCTCGCGATCTCGCCAGGTACACCGTTATGGCGCTGACCGCTGCGGTATGTGTCCCCCTGAGTCATATCTTGATCCGGAATCATATCGGTGAGGTGCTCGGCTGGAACTTTGCCGGTTACTGGGAGGCCATGTGGCGTCTGAGTGGGGCTTACCTGATGCTTGTGACCACCACTCTGGGCGTCTATTACCTGCCGCGACTGTCGGAGTTGCGGGAGCTTTCGGATATCAAGCGCGAGATCGTTGAGGGATACAAAGTCATCCTGCCGTTCGCGGCGATTTGTGCCGCAACGATGTTTGTTTTCCGGGACTTGATCATCGAAATGCTCTTCACTGCGGAGTTCGCACCCATGGCAGAGCTATTCGCATGGCAGTTGCTTGGGGATACCTTCAAGATCGGGAGCTGGATTCTCGCCTACCTGATGCTGGGCAAGGCGATGACGAAGTTATTTGTGGTCTCGGAAGTGGTGGCCGCGACCTTGTTTGTGTTCCTGACGATCCAGTTCGTCGATGTTTTCGGCCTGAAAGGAGTGGCGATGGCGCATGCGGCTAACTACCTGCTCTACTGGACATTGATGGTCCTGATCATTCCGCGAGCATTGCGACGGGCCCGAAACGATGCATAGTTTTGTCGAGTACGCGTGCGGATTTCCGCAGCCAACGATGCGCGAGCGCGCTCGATCGCGGACGTCTCGCAACACTAATCATTCTTGGATCAAATCCCAATGCAAGCGTCCGGCCACCGCGACGGACGGCTAGCCACCAAAATCTTCTCAAGGAACGACCATATGCAATATCGGCCGGAAATCGACGGACTACGCGCGTTTGCCGTCATTCCGGTTGTGATATTTCATTCGGGTGTGGACTGGATGCCGGGCGGTTTCCTGGGGGTCGATGTTTTCTTCGTAATCTCAGGATTCCTGATTACCAGTATCGTCCTGAAAGAGCTCGAAGGCGGCATTTTCCGCTTATCAAATTTCTGGGCGAGAAGGGTCCGAAGAATCGCTCCGGCCCTCCTGACGATGGTGTTCATCAGTTCGATCGCTGCATGCTTTCTGTTGTACGCGCCGGACATTCGGGAAACAGGCTTTCAGGGAATAGCCGCCCTTTTATCCTTTGCGAATATCTACCTTTGGCAGGCGGCAGGTGACTATTGGGGTACGACAGCTGAGTCATCGTTATTTCTGCATACCTGGTCGCTTTCTGTCGAGGAGCAGTTCTACCTTTTGTTCCCGGTCACCATTCTGATCCTTCACAAATACCGGCCGAGCCTGGTCGCTCCG
Source organism: uncultured Gammaproteobacteria bacterium (assembly GCA_963709275.1). Classification (GTDB taxonomy): domain Bacteria; phylum Pseudomonadota; class Gammaproteobacteria; order Steroidobacterales; family XN24; genus XN24. The sequence continues at coordinate 156,768 of CAVPVZ010000006.1, read as the reverse complement.
GCGTTCGCTGCGGTTTTTGCTTTTAGCTTTATCTTGTTTGTCTACAGTTCATCTCACCATCCTGTCGCGACGTTCTATCTGCTTCCGACTCGGGCGTGGGAACTAGGCGCGGGTTGCCTGCTCGCCGTACTCAGCCGAAACGCGTCACGCGGGTCATCGCCGATGCTGACCAGCAGGCCAAGATCCGTACTTTCGGCCACGGGCCTGCTGCTAGTTCTTCTTTCATATGTCCTGGTCTCGGGAGAGGCAGGTGTTTCGCTGAATTTGATTTTCTCGGTGCTGGGCGCGTTTCTTATCATCGCCTTCGCGACTGAATCAGCATGCCCGATCAACCGAATTCTGCGCTGGGGCCCGTTTGTATTCGTCGGCAAGATCTCCTACTCGCTGTACCTGTGGCACTGGCCGGTCATTGTCCTGTCGCACTCACTTGAAAGTGAGCTTTCCAGCGGCCAGCTTGTGCTTCGAATTGTCTGTATCTTTCTGCTGGCGATCGGTTCCTACTACCTCGTCGAAATACCTGCCAGGAAAAAGACATCGTCTCTGCCGAAGATTGGCGTAGCGTTTGCTTCCGCTTTTGCGCTGTCAGCGGCGCTGTATTTCTCTGATCTCAACGAAGATATCTCTGTTTTTGCGCCTACTGTCTGGGAAGGAGACCTGTACAGTGTTGCTCCGATATCGGAACGTCCCGAACGAGTGCGTCGACGCATGCAGGGTATCGAGACTCCTGTCCGCGAGGCGGTTGACCCGCAGGCATTCCTGTCTGGCGGGATCCAGTTCAGGTACGGCGACGAAAGGCCCGGGATTGTCGTAATCGGGGACTCACATGCACTTATGTGGTCCGGTCTGTTGCGAGAGATTGCTTCAGGCATGAGACAGACTATCGCTTTTTATACGGCGGATGGCGTCAATCCGTTCTTCAGCATTCCCGTTGAAAGGGATGGGCGGGGAGCCCTGGGATTCACGGCTGCGCAGAAATACCAGTATCGCGAATCACAACTCCAGCACCTGGCATCGTGGCGGCCTGATGTCGTCGTGATCGCCTCACTCTGGGGTTCCAAGCAAGCCGATGAGATGATCGATTTGATAGAATTTTTGGGGCAAATCGGAAGCCGCGTGATTCTCCTCGAGCAGCCACCCGCCTTGCGTTTCGGTGACAAAAACGCACCGCAATACATATCGTATCTGCGTGCGGACCAGGACCACAGTTCCCGGATCTACCTGCCCATGCTACAGGATGGAAGCCTCGAGCGGGGAAGATCGATAATCAGGGAAATCGCGTCAAGATACCAATTCTGCAGCGTCGTTCCGATTACCGACCTGTTTCTGCGAGATCAATCCGTGTGGGTTGTAAATGAGGCGGGTCAGGTGCTGTATATCGACGATGATCACCTGAGCAGCGCAGGAGCAAAAGTCGCAGAAGACCGACTGCGGCAAAGCATTCGCGACTTGCTGCCGGAGTGACATTTAAGGCCAGGTGTTTCCTGCGACGAGCGACAGCCATTCAGGCGTACTGTCTTGATCGCCGCGAATAGACCGACGTGCCGGATTTATCCGGCATCGCTCCCACTTTCCAGGTACCGGATGATCCTGGCCGGATTGCCCGCAACGATGGCGTTGTCCGGTACGTCTTTGGTGACGACGGCTCCGGCACCTACCATTGCATTCACGCCAATCGTAATGCCCGGTAAAATGGTCGCGTTCGCGCCGATACTTGCGCCGCGTTTCACCAGGATGCCGCTGAAACTTTCCGGGTAGACCTTCGAGCGCGGCATCAGGTCGTTGGTGAATGTTGCATTCGGACCAATAAAGACGTTGTCCTCTACCCGTGTTCCGTCCCAGAGAAAAACGCCCGACTTGACCGTTACATTGTCTCCGATAATGACATCGGACTCGATCAAGGTGTGGGCGCATAGATTACAGTTATTGCCTATCCTGGCACCGTCGAAGACCACACAGTATTGCCAAACCCGCGTATCAGGGCCAATGCTGTTACTCCGAACGTCTGCGAGCGGGTGAATTTTAGCCATCGCCGGTTCGCCCCGGAAATTTAGATATAGTCGAATTCTTTATAGTGCCTGATACCCAGCACAAGAACGACACATTTGATCCCGCGTCGTTCGGAAAATATTCCACCATGAATAAGCCCGCTGAGGGGGGGGGTATATGCCGCAAGATCCTCTGGCGACCACGCGACCGGCCATGGCTCGATGCCTCGACTACAATCACCACCACCAGAACAAATCCGCAGGAAGCCTATGACGGAACGAGCACGCATGGCAAGTTAGTTGGAGCACCATTGGCCTCAACATTTGAGGCGGCATCCAGATTGGTCGCGATTCATGTCTAGGGACTGAGCAATGGACCGAAAAGAAATAGTCAGCGTCGCGGTGATCAGCTACAACGCTCAGGATACTATTCAAGAGACCCTGGACAGCATCCTGAACCAGGATCATGGGGCCGAAAACATAGAACTCATTGTCTCCGATGATGCGTCGCGAGATAACACGGTCGCAGTTACCTCGGCTTGGCTTGCCGGCAACGGACACCTGTTCCACAAAGTTGACCTGATCGCCAATGCAGTCAACGGTGGTGTGTCTAAGAACTGCAACATGGTCTGGAAAGCAACGACTGGCGCATGGATAAAGACGATAGCCGCCGACGACATCCTTTTGCCGCACTGCTTGAGTTCGAATCTGGCATTCATCTCGGGCCAGGATAGTTGCAATTTAGTCTTCTCTAAAATGCAGTGGTTCGGCTCCATCGAGCGTGTAACGCCGGAGCCAAGCCAGCTTCCCTTCTTTCGAAAGTCGGCGTTAGAGCAGTACAAGTCACTGAGGTTCGGAAGTTTCAACTTCGCACCGACCTCGTTCATCCGCAGAGCTGCGCTGGAGGCAGTGGGATTTGCCGATGAGCGCTTCAGAAATATCGAGGACCTACCGTTATGGTTGAGTTTTACCCGGCATGGTTACCGTCTGTGCTTTCTCGACCGGGTCACGGTGCGCTATCGGGTATCCCATTCGATCTCCAAGTCTTCCTCGCGTTTCGTGAACCTCCCGTTCCTGCTAGATCTGATAGAGATTCACAATGATCAGGAGCCTTTGGACCAAGACGGTATGGGTGACCGCTATCTGCGATTCGAGCGCAGCATCGGGCTGTATTCGACGCTTCTGATCAGCAGGATGTGCGGAAACAGAAGATCTTTTCTTTCGAGGTCCCTTGAGCTCATCGCGTTATCGCTACGGCCAGTTGATTTGTGGCGGGCCATTCGGCGTCGCCTGGGTCGGATCGCGAGTAGAATGTCCGCCCAACTGAGGTAGGTTCGATGGACCTCAGTGGAGTTGCCGGTCGTATTGGTTGGGCGCCACTCTGCTGAACAACAAACGTTTATGTTCATCCTGATTTCTGTGATTGTCCTGCTGATCTCTACCTTGCTGTTTCGCAGGGTGGCGGGCAGCCTTTCGCCTACGAAACTCAACATGATCAGCTGGATCTTTTACTTCGAACTAATCGCCCAGTCGTTTATCGCATCTATCCTCGTCGTAAACGGCTGGGACAACCACTACATTATTAGCCGGGTGCATGCCCAGGCCAGGCTCCATGGTTGGCTGGCGGTTCAGTACACGATGGTTGCGATGCCCTTGGGTATGATTCTGGCGCTCTATCTTAGCGGCCTGAAAAGCAACAGGGCACTGTTCCAGAAATATATTTCTGCGCCGATCTACAACAGCCTTTCTCGCAGAGACAGCTATATCCGTATGCCCCTCTACGGGCTCTCTGCGGCGTCACTGTTGGCCGTGTTGTACACGTTTCATTCCCTCGGCACTGTGCCGCTGTTGAACGCAATAGCCGGTGGTGACGCGCTGAGCCTTGCAGTCGCGCGCGTGGATGCTTCGCTGGGTTTCACAGGGAACGTGTACGTCCGCAATCTTCTGGGTATCACGTTGACCCCGATCCTCGCCTATATTGCGTTCGGGTACTACAGGCAGACCGGATCATTCGGGGATCGCATCTGGTTCTATACGATGCTTGCCGCGGCGTTTTCTATCCTTACTTACGATTTGTCTAAGGCGCCAATCGTCATGTTCGCCATGGGCTTCCTATTTTTGGGGGTGCTTACTACCGGTGGCGTGAGCCGATGGGTCTTTTACGGTTTTGGTTGCCTGGTCATGCTGCTGCTTGTCGGCAGCTATTGGCTCGTCGGAAGAGTGACGGACCCTTCAATTCTTTTCTCTTACAACTCGGGTATAACCGGCCGGATCCTCTTGTCCCAGGCGGCAGGGACCTACTACGCGTTCGAACATTTCCCGGCGACCCATCAATTCATCGGGTTGTCTTCGTTGTCTTCGCTGATAACGGAGGCGGTCGGGATGTCTCCCTCCGAACGCGCTGCGCGCATCATGATGACCATATTCAACCCGGCGGGAGTAGAGGAAGGCTCAGTAGCCGTGATGAACTCGCTCTTCATCGCTGAAGCCTGGGCGAATTTTGGATTGGTCGGCGTCTTGGTGGCGCCAGTTTATGTCGGGCTATTTATCCAGGCAGTGTTCCTGGTTTTTCTCAGGTCACGGAAGACGCCGTTGATGCTCGGAATTTTGGCATACCTTTCGCTGCGATTGCCGGTCACCGGCGGTTTCAACGATTTCATCTACGCACCCGGTCTTGTCAATATCGCCATCATGTTCGGTACCGTGTACCTGGCTGCGGTTCTGCTCAAAGTGGTCAATCGCAAGGTGCATTCGGGGCGGTCCGCACGGGCGGGAATATAGAGCGTTGATACAGAAATTGCCCAGGCACTGGCAATGAGGCTGCTACTTCTCTCTGCAGGTAGCTCGATTCACACGGCGCGGTGGGCCAATGGCTTGTCGCGCGCTGGTATCCAGATTTACCTTGCTACCCAGCATCCCGTGAGACAGGAGATCGACCGGGAGGTGGAAGTGATCCAGTTCCCGTATCGAGGGAATCCCGGCTATTTTCTCATGCCGTTTAAGTTGAAGAAGCTTGCGCGCTCGATTCGGCCGGATATTATGAACGCGCATTTTGCGAGCGGTTATGGCACTACCGGGCGCTTGACCCGCTGGCACCCATACCTGCTATCGATATGGGGCAGCGACGTGTACCGTTTTCCGGAACGGTCGCCGATGCATCGGGCCCTGGTCAGGAGGAACCTCATGGCCGCTGATGCGGTCGCGTCGACGAGTCATTGTATGGCGGACCAGGCGCGGACTATCGCAGCTGGGTTGGGTGAGATCCCCGTCACACCGTTCGGGATCGATCTTGCCATGTTTTCAGGCGTCCCCGTGCCCATGCGCGACGGGGAAGACACTCTTGTCATCGGCACTATAAAGGCGATGGAACAGACTTACGGGGTCGATACACTGATTGAGGCATTCGCGCTCCTCGCTAGCAAGCTTGCTGCAGACGGCCATCCACTTGGTAAGCGAGTCGCTCTACGCTTGGTCGGTGACGGAGCACAGATGAACGAGCTCCGGTCCCTGGCGGCACGGCTGGGCGTTGCTGATCGGGTGACCTTTGTCGGCGCGGTGCCCCATAAGCAAGTGCCGGCCGAATTGGCGAAGCTGGATGTATTCGTCGCGCTGAGCCGCCAGGAGAGTTTTGGAGTGGCGGTACTCGAGGCGGGGGCAGCCGGACTGCCAGTCGTGGTATCCGATGCCGCTGGGTTGGCGGAAGTGGTGATAGACGGTTCCACCGGCATCGTGGTCCCGAGAGAGGACCCAGCGGCCGCTATGGGTGCGCTGTATCGACTGGCTACGGACCCCCCCATCCGGACCGCGTACGGCCAGGCAGGTAGAGAGCACGTTCGCGACAACTATGCCTGGGAACGTTGCGTTGAGAGGATGCTTTCGGTCTACGAGCGGACAATCCGAAAATTCGACGAGAGAAAAACCATTTCCTAGTGCTCACGAGGTCCGTTCGTCTCTATAATCGGGTCCACTTCAGTGGTCGTGGGCCGGAGCGGGAAGTCGGGCGGACCTGTATAGGTAGCGGGTCTTGGCAAGCGACCTTGGGAATATTTTTATGTTGAAATTTGCACTTGTAGGCTGCGGACGCATCGCCAAACGACACTCCGAGCTGCTTGGTAATAACCAGATTGACGGCGCGCAACTGGTGGCGGTCTGCGACGTTGTGGCGTCCAAGGCGGAGAAGATTTCAGAGAAATTTTCCGTGCCGGCGTTCACGGACATGCACGAGATGATGCGGCTCGTTCCCGTGGACGTGGTCGTGGTGCTCACGGAGAGTGGGCTCCATGCCGCGCATGTAAAGGAGCTTGCGCCCTACGGAAAGCACATCGTGGTCGAGAAGCCGATGGCGCTGACGCTGGACGATGCCGACGCCATGATTCGCGCCTGCGATCAGCATGCCGTCCGTCTATTCGTGGTAAAGCAGAACCGGTTTAACGTGCCAGTAGTCAAGCTGCGGGAAGCTCTCGAGGCTGGCCGCTTTGGAAAACTGGTGCTCGGCACTGTGCGTGTCCGCTGGTGTCGCCCGCAAAGTTACTACGATCAAGATGCATGGCGCGGCACCTGGGCACTCGATGGGGGTGTACTGACTAACCAGGCGAGTCATCACATCGACTTGCTGGAATGGATGATGGGTGATGTGCAGTCAGTTTACGCTGAGAGCACCACTGCGCTGGTCAATATCGAGGCCGAGGATACGGCGATTGTTGTCTTGCGTTTCCGGTCCGGCGCGTTGGGTGTGATCGAGGCCACGACAGCGGCGAGACCCAAGGATCTCGAAGGGTCTATCTCGATCCTGGGGGAGCACGGCACCGTCGAAGTCGGCGGCTTCGCCGTGAATGAAATGAAGGTATGGCAATTTCAAGACCCGCAGCCACAGGATCAGGCGGTTTTGGAGGAATTTTCCGTGAACCCGCCGAATGTCTATGGTTTCGGTCATCAGGCCTACTACGAACATGTGGTGGATTGCCTTCGCAATGACAGGCGTCACCTCGTGGACGGCCTCGAGGGGCGGCGGAGCCTGGAGCTCATATCCGCGATCTACGAATCTGTCGAGACAGGTCGACCGGTCGCGATACGGTTTGCGCCGCGTCGTTGCCGCCTGGGCCAGGTCAAAGACGTTCGCTGACATGGAGAGTTGCCGTAGCTCGCCAGCTTTTCGTGACAGTCGAATAGTGGACGTTGACTTCGGAAGAAACGTCACAGTCATAAACCCTGTGAATATGTATGGTTGTCGGATCGGAGATGACAGTTTTATCGGGCCGTTCTGCGAGATTCAAAGAACGGCAACTGTCGGGAAGCGTTGCAAGGTGCAGTCTCATTCGTTCATATGTGAGCTCGTCACCATCGGAGACGACTGCTTTATCGGTCACGGTGTGATGTTCGTGAATGATCTCTTCGAGGACGGCGGCCCTGCGGGTGGCGACCGGTCGAAGTGGCGGCACACGAAGATTGGTAGCCGCGTATCCATTGGCTCCAATGCGACGATTCTCCCCGTGGAGATCGCGGACGGCGTTGTTGTGGGCGCTGGGGCCGTAGTCACCCGGGACTTGCGGGTGCCCGGAGTTTATGCAGGCAATCCTGCCCGTCTTCTCAGAGCGTTCGAGGACTAATTCATGCGCGTGCCTTTCGTCGATCTTCATGCCCAGTATCTTGCGCACAAGCAGGAATTCGACCAGGCGCTTGCCGACGTCATTGGCAAAACGGCCTTTGTCGGTGGGGAGTTCGTGGACGGGTTTGAACAGGCTTATGCCCGCGAATATGGTGTCAAACATTGCGTCTCCTGCGCTAACGGCACGGATGCGATTTACGTTGTGCTGCGTATGCTGGGCATTGGGCCGGGGGACGAGGTGATTACGACGGCGGCCAGCTGGATTTCTACCTCAGAGACGATCAGCCAGGCGGGTGCGAAACCTGTATTCGTCGATGTCGATGAATTCTATTTGCTCGATACGGGCAAGATCGAGGCAGCTATCACGTCGCGGACAAAGGCGATCATCCCGGTACACTTGTATGGGCAGGCTGCGGATATGACCGCAGTCTGCGAGATTGCGCATCGGCATGGCCTGAAAGTTATCGAGGACTGCGCCCAGGCACATTTCGCCGAGTGGCGCGGCCAGCGCGTGGGTTCGTTTGGGGACGCAGCAACATTCAGCTTCTACCCGGGTAAAAACCTCGGTGCATGGGGTGATGCCGGTGCAATCGTGACTAACGATGATGACCTGGCGGCCAGGTGCAGGATGTTTTCCAACCATGGGGCTCTGGTAAAGCACGAGCACGAGATGGAGGGCATAAACAGTCGGCTTGATGGGATGCAGGCGGCGCTGTTGATTGCGAAACTCCCGCACATACACGAGTGGACCTCCGCAAGACAACGTTGCGCGCGGGAATATGACGTAAGGCTGGAGGGTGTGGACGACCTGATCCTGCCAAGGGTTCGTGATTGCGCGACGCACGTATATCACCTGTATGTCATACGCACGTCACAACGCGACGCGCTGCGCGAACATCTGAATGCCAGGGGCGTGCAGACTGGTATCCATTACCCGACAGCGCTCCCCCTTCTGAAGGCCTACGAATATCTCGGGCACACGGCAGAAGATTTTCCGGCTGCGTCGCGCAACCAGGGCCAGATTCTGTCCCTGCCGATTTTTCCAGAGCTCAGCTTGGAAGCGATTGAGTACACGGTGACCTGCATCCGGGAATTCTTCGGGACCACCGCAACGAGCGCGAGCTAGCGCACGATTGAGTGCGTCCAAGCAGCTCTCATTGAATTGACCAAGAGAATCTCCGCATTCTTCCAGCACTGGCCGCCGTACTCCGGCGCCGCCGCTCTGCGTGGTAGGTCGATCCTCTGTGGGCTGCGTGATCTTCCCTTTGAGCAGGGGAAGTCCTTGCGGGTGTTTACGACGACCGCAGAAACCATCGCGCCGGAGCAGGTGGAGGTCATCGAACTCCCGGTCGCAGAGCTGGAGAATTCCGAGAGGCTCTCCAAAAGGATCGTTGGCGAGCTCCGCATCGGGTGGGTTGCCGCGCGCGAGATATTGAGGAAGGGTAACGGCTGCGACTTTGTGATCGTTTCGATGCCGGCATACCTTGCCGGACTCGTATTGAGCCGCATGGCATTGCTGTACAAAGTGCCTTACGCGCTGGAGCTGCGCGATGTCTACCCCCAAGTGTACGCAGAAGCCGGGCTGCTCAAGCGTGGATCGATCCTGTATCGGATTTTTGCCTACCTTTCGCGCCGGGCCTACGAGCGTGCCGAGTGTGTCGTCGCTGCGACCCGGGGACTAGAGCAAGTTGTCCGCCTGGACGCGCCTGGCGCCAATGTCCGTTGTGTCTACAACGGATTTCCCACGGCGTTCATGTCTCGTGACGCGCGAAAACACAAGCGCTTCACGGTTTGTTTCCATGGCGTGCTGGGATTTTTCCAGGATATCGAGACCCTGGTCGAGGTGGCGTCAGAGCTGGAACAGCACGAGGTCGATGTGCTTGTGATCGGGTACGGGCGCCAGGAGCCCTTGCTGAGAGGGGGCGTGCCGAAAAATCTTTCCTTTCGAGGCCGACTCCCGTTCGACCAAACTATCGCTGAGATCGAGAAATGTCACCTTGGCTTGTGCTTGCGGAAGAATGATGAAATTTCGAAGGATGCATTTCCGGTAAAGATATGGGAGTACCTGGGTCTCGGGATACCTTCGATCGTGACGCCGAGGTGCGAGGCCGGAGATTTTCTCGAAGCCAACGAGTGCGGCTTCCAACTCGAGTCCGGGCACACTCGAGAGCTTGTCGACAAGATCCTGGAGTTGAAAGAGGACTCCGCAAAGCTCGCGCGACTCGAGAAAAATTGCCGCGGCATCAGGACTTCTTACACGAGAGAAAAGCTCGGGACGGACGCAGCGAAATTCATTCTTGATAGTGTGGCTCGAGACGGTTCGACATGAGTGGCGTGGGCCGCGCTGAACGTGGCCGGCTGGGATCGATTAAGCATCAGTGTGCTTCGAGAGAAAACCAATGATGTTTGATGCGGATGCAACCGGGTCCAACTTGGCATCGACTACTAGCTCCGGGCGCTCCGGTATTTCATAGGGCGCGTCGATCCCGGTGAAATTCTTCAACCTGCCAGATCGCGCCTTCTTGTAAAGACCCTTGGGATCGCGCTGCTCTGCGACCTCCAGCGGTGTATCCATGAATACCTCGATGAACTCGCCCTCGTCGAACAACGACCGCGCCATTTGCCGCTCGGCCCGATAGGGCGAGATGAAAGCCGTTAGCACGATCATCCCGGCATCCACCATCAGCTTGGCGACTTCGGCGACGCGTCGGATGTTCTCCACACGATCTTCGTCGGTGAAACCCAGGTCCCGGTTCAAGCCGTGGCGGACGTTGTCGCCGTCGAGCAGGTAGGTGTGGTGCCCCATGGCATGGAGCTTCTTCTCCACCAGGTTGGCCACGGTCGACTTGCCCGAGCCTGACAGGCCCGTAAACCACAGCACGCAGGGTTTCTGGTGCTTGGTGGCAGCGCGGGCGGCCTTGTCGACGTCATGATGCTGCAGGTGGATGTTTTGCGACCGTCTCAGGGCGAAGTCCAGCATGCCGGCGCCCACGGTGTTGTTGTTCATCCGGTCGATCAGGATGAAGCTGCCGGTGTCGCGATTTTCGACGTAGGGGTCGAAGGGCACTGGTCGGTCGAAGCTGACGTTGCAGAACGCGATGCCGTTGAGTTCGAGCTTCTTGGCTGCGATGTGCTCCAGAGTATTCACGTTGACCTGGTACTTGATGTCGGTGACCTGGGCGCCCACCATGTTGGTGCCGATCTTTGCCAGGTAGGAGCGGCCCGGCATCAGCGGCTCGTCGGCCATCCAGACGACCTTGGCTTCAAACTGGTCGGCGATCTGCGCCGGCGCGTCGGCTCCGGAGATCACGGCGCCGCGGGAGATATCGATCTCGTCCTCGAGCGTCAGAGTCACGGACTGGCCGGCAACGGCCTGCGTCCAGGTCGCCATCGAAGGTGACGATCCGGTTGACCGCGCTCTCGCGGCCCGAGGGCTGCACGCGGATCCGGTCGCCGGGCCGTGACCGTGCCCGAGACGACCATGCCGGCGAAGCCGCGGAAGCTCGAGTCGGGGCGGTTGACCCACTGCACCGGCAGGCGGAAGGGCGCCTGCTGCATGCGGGATCGTCGACCTCGACCGTCTCGAGATAGCCCGATCAGCGTCGGGCCGTGATACCAGCTGGTGTTCGGGCTGGGGCCGACGATGTTGTCGCCTTTCAGTGCAGAGATCGGGGATCGCGGTGAATGCCTCGATGCCGATCTTCTGCGCGAACGCTGCGTAGTCCTCGACGATTTCCTTGAAGCGTGCCTCGCGAGTATTCGACCGCATCCATCTTGTTCACCGCCAGCACCACGTGCCGGATCCCCAGCAGCGACACGAGGTAGCTATGGCGCCGGGTCTGGGTCAGTACGCCGTTGCGAGCGTCGACCAGGATCACGGCGGCGTCTGCGGTGGAGGCGCCGGTGACCATGTTGCGGGTGTACTGCTCGTGCCCGGGCGTGTCGGCGACGATGAACTTGCGCTGCTCGGTGGCGAAGAATCGATAGGCAACGTCGATGGTGATGCCCTGCTCGCGCTCGGCCGCGAGGCCGTCGACCAGTAGCGCGAAGTCGATTTCCTCGCCCTGGGTGCCCCATTTCTTCGAGTCCTTCTGCACTGCAGCCAGCTGGTCCTCGAACAGCAGCTTGGAGTCGTACAGCAGGCGGCCGATCAGCGTGCTCTTGCCGTCGTCCACGCTGCCGCAGGTGATGAAGCGCAGCAGCGTCTTGTGCTCGTGCTGGTGCAGGTATTCCTCGATGTTCGAGGCCAGCAGGTCTTCGGTGATGGCGATCCATCAGAAGTACCCCTCCTGCTTCTTCTTCTCCATGGAGGCGCCGCCTTCGTCGTAGTCGATGACGCGGCCCTGGCGCTCGGAGGACTGTCGCCAGCAGCATCTCCTGGATGATCTCGGGCAGGGTGGTGGCGTTCGACTCGACTGCGCCGGTGAGCGGGTAGCAGCCCAGCGTGCGGAAGCGGACGCGCTTCATCATCGGCCTCTCGCCCGGCTTCAGCGGCATGCGGTCGTCGTCCACCATGATGAGCGTGCCGTCGCGCTCGACCACGGCCGCTCGGCGGCGAAGTACAGCGGCACGATCGGCACGTTGTGCAGCCAGATGTACTGCCAGATGTCGAGCTCGGTCCAGTTCGACAGCGGGAACACGCGGATCGACTCGCCCTTTTTCTTGCGGGCGTTGTAGAGCTTCCACAACTCGGGCCGCTGGTTCTTGGGGTCCCAGCGATGCTGGGCCGTGCGGAAGGAGAACACGCGCTCCTTGGCACGCGATTTCTCCTCGTCGCGCCGGGCGCCGCCGAAGGCTGCATCGAAGCCATGCTTGTCGAGAGCCTGCTTCAGGGCCTCGGTCTTCATGATCTCGGTGTGCAGCGCCGAGCCGTGGGTGAAGGGGTTGACGCCCTGTGCCACGCCTTCCTCGTTGGTGTGGACGATGAGTTCCATACCGGACTCTTCGGCCATCTCGGCGCGGAAAGCGTACATGGCCCGGAACTTCCAGGTCGTGTCGACGTGCAGCAGCGGGAAGGGCGGCAGCGCGGGGTAGAAAGCCTTGCGCGCCAGGTGGAGCATCACCGCGCTGTCCTTGCCGATGGAGTAGAGCATCACCGGGTTCTCGGTCTCGGCCACCACCTCGCGCATGATGTGGATGGCCTCGGCCTCGAGGCGCTCAAGATGAGTTAGGGTTCGGATGTCAGCCACCAAGGGTCCCCTCATCGGAGTGAAGCCGTGGCTGGCTATTGTATCTGTGTCGGCCTAGACTTTGCGCCACTGACTGCCGCCGGGTTCCGTTGTTCTATGGTGTCTCGTCCCCATACTCAGCGCTGATCTCTTGTGGCCTGACCCGCTGGTAGGTATAAATACGTGCACCAAATGCGTAGGGTTTCTTGCTGAATGTCATGGATTGACGCAGCGCTGGTCGCTTTCTTTATCACTGCAGCATTGATCCTTGCGCTGCGTCCCGTCGCCTATGCCATCGGTCTTGTGGACCGCCCCGGCGGTCGCAAGGGCCATCAGGGCATCGTACCGGTGGTCGGCGGTATCTGCATGTTTTTCGGGTTGGCTGCGGTGTTGCCTTTGCTGGATGAACCTATGCGCGGCCAAGGCGCCTTCATCGTCGCTGCCGGGCTGCTCGTGGTGATCGGGGCCCTGGATGACCGGTTCGACATTCCTCCAAGTGTCCGTTTGATCGCGCAGGCGACGGCAGCCCTCATTGTCTGCCTGGGCGCCGGTCTGGTTGTGGAGAGTCTCGGCAACATCCTGTTTTTTGGCGATATCCACATCGGTGTATTGGGCCTGCCATTCACTATGCTGGTGATCATTTCGGTCATCAACGCGTACAACATGATGGACGGGCTCGATGGACTCGCCGGGGGCGTCGGTCTTGCAGCACTCGCGGCTAGTACATTCGCCGCGGTCGTGTTTGGTGATGGGACGGGCGCATCGATGGGCCTGATTGGCGTTGCCGTGGTGTTCAGCTTCCTGGTGTTCAATTTCCCGTCCATCCACAACCGTCGGGTCCGCACCTTCATGGGGGATGCGGGCAGCACGCTGCTGGGGTTCATCGTTGCGTGGATGGGGCTCAAGCTGGCCCATGGGCCCGCGCCGGCGATCTCCCCAGTGACGGCTTTGTGGATCGCTGCGCTGCCGATCTTTGATCTCTTCATCAGCTTCGGCCGCAGGATCGCCAAGGGTCAGAATCCGCTGCACCCGGACAGCGAGCACATGCACCATATTCTGTTCCGCGCCGGATTCTCGGTACGGCAGGTGGCGAGCATCATGACTGCCATCGCGTTCGCCGTGGCCATGACCGGGGTGCTGGCGCATCGGGCCGGGGTGCCAGACGGGGTGTTGCTCCTCGGTCTCATAGTGATTGGAGCGGTTCAATTCTGGGCAGTACGCCGTGCTTGGAAGCTGGCCCGCTGGCTGGGCCGCTGGCGTCGCGGCGTCTTAGCCGATTCCTGATCGGATTGCGGCCCCCGCCGACGACGGTTCAATAAGGGAGTAGTTATGCAGATCAGTAAGTGCAAGATCGTGGATCTTCCAAAGATCACTGACCCCCGCGGAAATCTTACTTTTATCGAGGCCGGGCAACATATTCCCTTCGAAATCCAGCGCGTCTATTACCTTTATGATGTGCCAGGGGGAGCTGAGCGTGGTGGACATGCTCACAAGGCGCTACACCAGCTGATCATCGCCATGTCGGGGAGCTTTGACGTGGTGCTCGACGATGGACGCGAAAAAAAACGCGTCCATCTCAACCGTTCTTACAATGGCTTGTACGTGTGCCCGATGATCTGGCGCGAGTTGGATAACTTTTCGTCCGGATCGGTGTGTATGGTCCTCGCCTCCAATCGTTACGACGAGGCAGATTACTATCGGGATTACGATGACTACCTCGTCGCGCAGGGTCTGCGGTAGTCCGGTCCCCTAAGATACGGCCGCCTTTGGATCGACCACGCCTGCAGTGACACGAGACCGGTGCGGCAATGGCTGCACCTCTCGCCAACGCGTTGAATTCTGCGCCAGGTCACGCCCTGGGAACTGAAAAACCGCTAGCATTTGTGCGCTGATCTAGGAGTTCTGGAGGCTGGCATGGGGATGTTTCGGCCAGCCTTCAGTAAAAGAGGGATATTGCGGTGAAAGTGACAATTTTCGGCTCAGGTTACGTCGGCCTCGTGACGGGCGCCTGCCTCGCTGACGTGGGTAACCAGGTCCTGTGCGTCGACATCGACCAGGACAAGATCGACCGCCTCAACGCGGGCGAGATCCCCATCTTCGAGCCGGGGCTGGAAGCCGTCGTGGCGCGCAACCGCGAGTCGGGCCGGCTGAAGTTCACTACCGACATCCCGCAGGGCGTGGCGCACGGCCTGTTCCAGTTCATTGCCGTCGGCACGCCGCCCGACGAGGACGGTTCGGCCGACCTGCAGCACGTCCTCGCAGTCGCCCGCAGCATCGGCGAGCACATGGAGGACTATCGAATCGTCGTGGACAAGTCGACGGTCCCGGTGGGCACGGCCGACAAGGTGAAGGCCGAAGTGGCGCACGCGCTGGCCGAGCGCGGCGCCACCATCGACTTCGACGTGGTCTCGAACCCGGAATTCCTCAAGGAGGGCGCCGCGGTCGAGGATTTCATGCGCCCGGACCGCATCATCGTCGGCACCGACAACCCGCGCACTACAGAGCTGCTGCGGTTGCTCTACGAGCCCTTCAACCGCCAGCACGACCGGCTTATCGCCATGGATATCCGCTCGGCGGAGCTGACCAAGTACGCCGCTAACGCGATGCTGGCGACGAAGATCAGTTTCATGAACGAGCTGGCCAACCTGGCCGAGCGTTTCGGCGCGGACATCGAGCACGTACGGCTCGGCATCGGCTCCGACCCCCGCATCGGCTACCACTTCATCTATCCGGGCGCCGGCTATGGCGGCTCCTGTTTCCCCAAGGACGTGAAGGCGCTGGCGCACTCGGCGAAAAAGTCGGGGTTCCCGGCGTTGCTGCTCGAGGCCGTCGAGGCAGTGAACGAGCGCCAGAAGCATATCCTGTTCGAGAAGATCAGCGCCCACTACGGCGGCGACCTGGCCGGCAAGACCGTCGCGGTCTGGGGCCTGGCTTTCAAGCCCAACACCGACGACATGCGCGAGGCTTCCAGCCGCGTGCTCATGGAATCGCTGTGGGAGGCGGGCGCGACGGTGCGGGCCTACGACCCGCAGGCGCGCCACGAGACGCGGCGCATCTACGGCGACCGGCCGGACCTGGTGCTGTGCAAGAAGGCGGACGAGGCGCTCGAGGGCGCCGACTGCCTGGCGCTGGTCACCGAGTGGATGGAGTTCCGCAGCCCCGACTTCGATGCCGTGAAGGAAGCGCTCGCCGAGCCGGTGATCTTCGATGGTCGCAACGTCTTCGACCCGGACCACATGCAGCGGCTCGGCTTCACCTACTACGGGATCGGCCGCGGTGAGCGCATAAACGGGTAAGCGGCTTCCGGCACGACGCCCGCTGGGATTCGCGTTCCTCTACGCCCCGACTCTCAACCCCGCGCCAGCGCCAGCTCATGCGCCCAGGTCATGGCCTCGACCTGCAGCGCCGGCAACGCATCGACCGGCCACACCGAGTCCTCGCCGAGCATGTAGGGCAGGGCCTTCGAATCCTTCTTCTCCAGCGCCTCGACCAGCGAGAGCATGTCGCCGAGCCGGCCATGGCGCACCAGCAGCGCCTCGTGGATCGGCAGCCCGAGATTGACCTGCTGCAGCAGCTCGTCCATCGGGACGTCGAGCAGCGTGTCGAGCAGCGACATGATGCCGGTCATGAAGGCCTGGTCGCGCAGGTCGGCATAGTCCGGGCAGTTCTCGGCGATGAGCTCCATGAGCCTTCCGCGCGTGGTCGCCAGCGTCATCAGCGCCGAGGAAGCGCCCCCCGTGTCCTGGTGCGCGAACATCAGCACCTGCAGCCAGCGATGCAGCTGCCGCTCGCCCAGCACCACGAGCGCATGGGCCAGGCTTTGGATGCGGTTGGGCACGCCCATGCCGACGGAGTTCACCAGCCGCATCAGCTTGTAAGTCAGTTCCGGCGCGCGCTTGAACGTGTGCTCGATGTCCTCGCGCGGCGCATTGGCGGCGACCTGCTGCAGCAACTGCAGCAGCACTTCGCGGTTCGGGTCCGTGCGGCGCCCGCCCAGCAGCATCGGGCGCGCAAAATAGTAGCCCTGGAACAGGTCGAAGCCGAGCTCCTTGCAGCGATCCGCAAGGAACAGGCTGTCCACTTTCTCGGCCAGCAGCTTCACGCCCGCGGCCTGTCCGGCTGCGGCGATCGCCGGCACCGCGTCGGGATGCGCGATCGCCAGGTCGACCTTGACGATATCGATCAGCTCGAGCACCTCGGCGCTGATCTCCTCCGGTCGCATGACGTCGTCGAGGGCGAAGCGGAAACCCTTCTCTTTCAGCTCGCGACAACGCGCCAGCAGCTCCGGCGTAATCTCCACCGTCTCCAGGATCTCGATGACGATGTTGGCGGCGGGCAGCAGCTCGGGCACGTCGGAGTGCAACAGCGCCGCGTCGAAGTTGATGAAGCCCTGGCAGCCGCCGAGCGCGGCCTCGATGCCCAGGTCGCTGAAAGCATGGGCGATCACGGCGGCGGTTGCGGCCCGGTCGTCGGTGACCTGCACGTCGTTGCGCGCAGTCGGGCGAAACAGCAGCTCGTATGCGACCGTGCGCCCTTCGCGATCCAGGATGGGCTGGCGCCCGAGATGGAACTGCGGGGCGTCGTTCGGCTCGGCGCAGCTTCGAGCTGGGTGGCGTGCATGTGAGCAAGATAATCTCGCCCCGGCGCGGCCGGATGGACGCCCGTCACAAAATCCATGCTGGGTCACGGAAACCGCACCCGCACGGTGTCGTACAATTCGCGTCAACGCTCTGACGCCAAGGACTGTCGCATGATCATTCCCGTCATCCTTTCCGGCGGCTCCGGCACGCGGCTCTGGCCGCTGTCGCGCGAGCTCTACCCGAAGCAGCTCCTGCCGCTGGTGGGCGAGGACACGATGTTGCAGGACACGGTCCAGCGCCTCGAGCGGCCTCGAGGCCTGGCCGACCCCATCGTGGTGTGCAACGAGGCGCACCGTTTCCTCGTGGCCGAGCAGCTGCGCGAGATCGGCATCAGGCCGCACGCCATCATGCTCGAGCCGGTGGGCCGCAACACCGCGCCGGCCGTGGCGCTGGCCGCCGCGACGCGCGCTGCAGGACGGCGAGCAGGGCGCCGACCCGGTGCTGCTGGTGCTGCCGGCCGACCACGTCGATCCGCGATGCCGCGGCGTTCCAGCGCGGCGGTCACGGCCGGGGCGAAGCGGCCGCGGAAGGCAAGCTGGTGACCTTCGGCGTCGTGCCGACCCGGCCCGAGACCGGCTACGGCTACATCCGCGCCGCCGCGCAGCGGCACGGCCGGCGCAGCGACGTACGCCGAGGTCGTGCAGCAGTTCGTCGAGAAGCCCGACGCCGCGACGGCGGCCGAGTACCTCGACTCCGGGGAGTACTTCTGGAACAGCGGCATGTTCATGTTCCGCGCCCGACGCTACCTCGAGGAGCTGCAGCGCCACGCGCCGGAGATCGTCACGCGCCTGCGCCGCCGCCGTCGCCGGCGGCCACGGCGCGACCTGGACTTCATGCGCCTGGACGCCGCAGGCCTTCGAGCGCCTGCCCGCGCGACTCCATCGACTACGCGGTGATGGAAAAGACCGCGCAGCGCCGCGGTGGTGCCGCTGGATGCCGGCTGGAGCGACGTGGGCTCCTGGTCGGCCCTGCACGATGCCTGCGCCGCGGACGACGACGGGCAACGTCATCGACGGGCGACGTGATGCATCGAGGACTCGAGCAACTGCTACCTGCACGCCGACAGCCGCCTGGTCGCCGCGGTGGGCCTCGACGATCACGTCGTCGTCGAGACCAAGGATGCGGTGCTGGTGGCGCCGCGCGACCGCGTGCAGGACGTGAAGGAACTGGTCGAGCGGCCTGAAGGCGGACGGGCGCGGCGAGGCCGCGCTGCACCGCGAGGTGTTCCGCCCGTGGGGCAGCTACGACAGCATCGACCAGCGGCGACCGTTTCCAGGTGAAGCGCATCATCGTCAAGCCCGGGCGCCGCGCTGTCGCTGCAGATGCACCACCACCGCGCCGAGCACTGGATCGTGGTGCAGGGCACGGCCCAGGTCACCCGCGACGACGAGACCTTCCTGCTGGGCGAGAACGAGTCGACCTACATCCCGCTGGGCACGATGCACCGGCTCGAGAATCCGGGCAAGGTGCCGCTGCAGATCATCGAGGTGCAGTCCGGCAGCTACCTCGGCGAGGACGACATCGTGCGCTTCGAGGACACCTACGGCCGCGAAGGGACGACGAATGATCCGCATCACGATCCAGCTGTTTCAAGGCCTACGACGTCCGCGGCGCGGTCCCGGACGACACTGAACGAGGACATCGCGCGAGCGCATCGGCCGGGCCTATCGCGGAGTTCGTCGAGCCCGCGGCGCGTGGTGCGTCGGCCACGACATCCGCCTGTCCAGCCCGAGCGCTCGCCGATGCGCTGGCCGAGGGCCTGCATGGACGGCGGCGTCGACGTGCTACGACATCGGCCTGTGCGGCACCGAGGAGGTCTATTTCGCGACCGCTCACCTCGAGCGTGGACGGCGGCATCATGGTCACCGCCAGCCACAACCCGCCGGACTACAACGGCATGAAGTTCGTGCGCGAGCAGGCCCGGCCGATCAGCGGCGACTACGGGCTGGAGGACATCCGCGAGCTGGCCGAGGCGGGCGCGTTCACGCACGCCGGAGCGCGGCCGGCGAGCGTCACAGCTGCGACGTCCATGCCGCCTACATCGAGCACCTGCTGGGCTACGTCGACGTCGCGACGCTGAAGCCGCTGAAGATCGTGGTCAACGCCGGCAACGGCGGCGCCGGGCCGGTCATCGACCTGCTGGAGCCGCACCTGCCCTTCGAGTTCATCAAGGTCCACCACGAGCCCGACGGCAACTTTCCCAACGGCGTGCCCAACCCGCTGCTGCCGGAGAACCGCGCCGCGCACCGGCGACGCGCGTGCGCGAGCACGGCGCCGACCTGGGCATCGCCTGGGACGGCGACTTCGACCGCTGCTTCCTGTTCGACGAGCACGGGCGCGTTCATCGAGGGCTACTACATCGTCGGCCTGCTGGCCGAGGCGTTCCTGCGCAAGCACCCGGGCGCGAAGATCGTGCACGACCCGCGCCTGACCTGGAACACCATCGACATCGTCGAGCAGCGCCGGCGGCATGCCGGTGCAGTGCAAGACCGGCCACGCCTTCATCAAGGAGCGCATGCGCGCGGAGGACGCCGTCTACGGCGGCGAGATGAGCGCGCATCACTACTTCCGCGACTTCGCCTACTGCGACAGCGGCATGATCCCCTGGCTGCTGGTCGCCGAGCTGATGTGCCGCACGCGGCAAGCCGCTGTCGGCGCTGGTGGGCGAGCGCATGCGCCGTTCCCGGCCAGCGGCGAGATCAACCGCCGCGTCGACGACGCCGCGCGGCGATCGCCGGGCGCGTCGAGGCGCGTATCGCGCGCCGACGCGCTGACGCGTCGACCACACCGACGGACTGTCGCATGGAGTTCGCCGACTGGCGCTTCAACCTGCGCGTCGTCCAACACCGAGCCGCTGGTGCGCCTCAACGTCGAGACCCGCGGCGACGAGGCGCTGATGCAGGCGCAGACGGCGGAGCTGCTCGCCTTGCTCGATACTTCGGCCGGCGCTCGTTGACCGCGACCAGGGGGTTGCGCACCCGCAAGTCGGGGTAGCGCGAGAAGTCCCGGTCGGCCGTCCACAGCTCGCTCACGCCGTGGCGCAGGCAACAGGCCGCGATGCGTGCGTCATGCGTGGCGACACCTCTGATCGCGCCTGTTTCCAGTAGTGCGCGCAGGACGCGCCAGTGCTCAGCGTCCTCGGCGAGCACGACGAGGTTCTCGCAGGCCAGCAGGCGGTCGAGCTGCCTGAGCGCGATTTCGGGTGGCGTCGGGCGGGCGAAGGGGCCGCGGCGTGTCACGGTGGCGTAGAACTCGTGCAGGCAGTGCATCGGCACCGCCCATCCGCCCGGCTCTGCCGCGAGGGCCTCGAGACGTGCCCGCGCCGGCGCATGCCGCTCGAGATCGGCCCGATGTGCGTAGACGAGTATGTTGGTGTCAACGGCGATCATCGGGCCCGGGTACCGCGTTCACTTCGTCGAGTATCTCGTTCCATGACTTGTCCGCGTATTCCGGCAGGAGCCCGCCTTCGCCCCATGGCTCGATGCGAAACTCCCGCGGCCGCGTCGCTCCGGCCTCCAGCGCGTCGAGGTAGCGCCGCAGTGCGTCTTCGACCACCGCGCGCAGTGTCAGGCCCTCGGCCAGCGCGTGCGCCTTCGCGCGCTGCAGGACGACGTCACTGAGATCGAGGGTGGTTTTCATGCAGGCAACTCCCAGGGAAGAGCCATATTCCCGTAACTTTGGGGCGCTTGCAAGATTCCAGCCGATACATATGATTAAAAAATCGCCACCTGGCCGCGACGAGCGTGTCCCCATGGGTTGGCGATTGAGAGGAGGTGCCCCATGAAAGCGACTGTATCGAGGCTGGTTCTGCCGGTGGCTGCTGTTGGGATACTGGTGTCGGGTTGCGCGGCGGTGAAGCCGGGTGACCAGACCGTGACGCGGCACGAGATCGACAAGCGCTATGTCGCGGCGGTCGAGGAGTCGGCCCGCGGCATGCCGGTGAAGATCTACTGGGTCAACCCGCCGACCCGGACGGTCAAGCAGGAGACGACCGTCAAGTTCAACGTCGACCTGCCGCAGGACTAGTCGGCTCGTCGTTCGGGTCGCCCCCGGTCCGTAGCCGAGGGCAACCTTGCCCTGCATTCCCGCCCGCTGTCAGGATTCGCGCCGTGAGTCACGAATCCGCTCCGCGGGTGCCGGCCTACGCGCGTGTGCCGGTCACGCCCCTTGGTCTGCTGCGCGCGCTGGTCCGGCTGCCGCTGTTGCTGCTCGTCACGGTGCTGATCGCGTTGGCCTGGGGGCTGGTGGCGCTGTGGCCGTGGAGCGGGTTGCAGCGCGGCGCCATCCGCCAGTGGGTCTCGCGGCGCTGGGCGGCGACCATCTGCCGCATTCTCGGCGCCCGCATCGAGATCGACGGCGGCCTGCCGCCCGGGCCGGCTTTTCTCATCACCAACCACGTCAGCTACATGGACATCCCGGTGCTCATGTCGCTCACCGGCTGTCGTTTCGTTTCCAAGCACGAGGTGGCCCACTGGCCGCTCATCGGCTTGCTGGCGAAACGCGCCGGCACGCTGTTCGTGAAACGCGGGCACGGGCCGGAGGCGGCAGGCGTGACTTTGAACGGCATGGCGCGCGCGTTCGAGGACGGCGACCTGGTGGTGTTCTTTCCGGAGGGCACCACCAGCCCGGGTGACGGCATCCTGCCGTTCCGCTCCGGCCTCCTGTCGCTCCCGGCACGGGACGGCCATCCGGTCTACCCGGCGGTGCTGGTCTACGACACCGGGCGCCCGGACGTGGATCCGGGCGAAGCGCTGGCCTGGTGGGGGCGCCTGGCGCTGCCGCCGCATGTCTGGCGCATGGCGCTGCTGCGCGGCTTCACCGTGCGGGTCAAGGCGGGAGAGGCGGTCGAAGCCGGCCACCGCAAGCACCTGGCGCGCGCCCTGCAGGAGCGCGTCGAGGCCATGCACGCCGAGCTCAAGGCCCGCTCGGTCAGTTACCTCGGGACTGGATCGCCTCGATAAACGTCGGCCGCGCGCTTTGCGAGCCGAGCCGCTCCGCTTCCTCCAGCAACTTCAGCGCCCGGTCGACGTCGCCCGCGTCGACGGCGCGACGGATCGCGTCGTTGAACAGGGCCTCGGAAGTCGGTGCAGGCGGCACGGCCGGCGCCGGCGGGGGCGGCGGCAGCACCGGGGCAGCCTGGATCGGGGCGGGCGCGGACGCAGCGGATGCAGCCGGCGCAGCGGCGGACTCGGCCGGCACCGGCGAGTCGTCGCTTGCACCGATCTTGATCGCATCGCGCGGCGCCTCGCGTGGCGGCGCGTCGGGGCCGTGCAGTTCCGGCTGGTACTGCAGGTAGCTTTCGTCGCCGATCGTCCCCGGTTCGGGCCCGAAATCAATCACCGTGCCGCAGCCGGCAAGGGCCGCGCTGGCGACGAGGGCGAGTAAAGGCTTGCTCATGGCGCGCTCCGTTTTCCAGAGTGGCCTAGCTTACATGAAGCGGGGTGGGGCACCGCAATGCTGCGGCGCAGGGTACCCGGCCTGTCTCAGCGCCCCGCGTTGCGCACGCGGATGGCCTCTTCCTGGTCCATGGCCTCGAGCTGCTCGTCCATGAACCGGAGCGAATGCTCGATCTCCGGCAGCACCACGTTCTCCAGCGCCCGCGCGCGCCGCTCAGTGCGCACGTACTCGCGCACCAGCCGTTCCAGGCTGGCGCGCATCACCGCCAGTTCCAGGCCCAGCGGCACCAGCGCCGCGAACGCTTCACCGCAGCGTGCGGCCTCCGGGCTCGGGTTCACGGCGGGCGGCGGTCGCGGCGCGCTCTCGCCCCAGCCCGGATCGAATTCCCCGTCCAGCAGGTTCACGCCGAGAAAGCGCGTCTCCTTCAGCGGCAGGGCGGCGTTCTCCATGCGCACCACGGGATAGATGCCGAGGCCGTCGAGGCCGTGCCGCCCCACGGCCCGTGCCAGCGCGGCTACGGCTTCCTCGTGCAGCGCGTCATAGCGCTGGCGCGCCGCTTTCCATGCCTTCAGGCGGCGCAGCATCTCCTGCGCGAGGATGACGCGCTTCTCGTCGAGGAACTCGAAGCCCTCGCGCACCAGCTGGCGTTCTTCCTTCAGTTCGAGGAAGGCGCTGCGGCTGGGGCTGAGGCCGGCTTCGGGCATGTCAGGAGGGCCTGTTCACGCTAGTACCCCGAACCTTCCTCGCCCGGCGCCACCGCCAGCTCGTCGTCCGTCTCTGTCTCTTCGGCCTCGACCCGCGGCGGTTCCGACTCGCTCTCGATGTACTTCGCCAGCTGGGCGCTGGACAGGCGCGTCAGCTCGCCGGGCGGCAGCCCGCGCAGGAGCTCCCAGCCGAGCGCCATGCTTTCCTCCAGCGTGCGCGGCCCGTCCTGCGCCACGAAGCGCGTCTCGAAGGCGTCGCCGAACTGCGAGGAATTTGCGGTCGTTCTCGGGCAGGCCCTCCTCGCCCATCACGCTGGCCAGCACCCGCACGCGGTCGGCGCGCGCATAGGCGGCGAACAGCTGGTGCGCGAGGGCCGGGATGATCGGCGTGGGTGAAGCCCTCGCCGGTGCCGGCATCCATCAGCCGCGACAGGCTCGGCAGCACCTCGCACCGGCGGGATAGATGCCGTTGCGGTCGAGCTCGCGGTCGAGCACGATCTGGCCCTCGGTGATGTAGCCGGTCAGGTCCGGGATCGGGATGGCCGATATCGTCGCCGGGCATGGTCAGGATCGGCAACTGCGTCAGCGTGCCCGGCAGGCCGCGGATGCAGCCGGCCCGCTCGTAGAGGGTGGCGAGATCGGAGTACATGTAGCCCGGGTAGCCCTTGCGGCTGGGGATCTCGCCGTGGCTGGCCGAGACCTCGCGCAGCGCCTCGCAGTAGTTGGTCATGTCGGTCAGGATCACCAGCACGTGGCGTCCCTCGTCGAAGGCCAGGTACTCCGCCGCGGTCAGCGCGTAGCGCGGCGTCAGCAGGCGCTGCGTGACTGGGCTCGTCGGCGTGGTTGAGGAACATCACCGTGTGCGCCAGCGCGCCGCTGACTCCTCCATGGCGCGGCGGAACTGTTCGGCGCGTGTCGTAGGGGACGCCGATGCCGACGAACACGACGCAGAACTCGCCGGCCTCGGCGCCGCGCAGCCGCGCGCGCTGGGCGATCTCCGTCGCCAGGCGGTCGTGCGGCAGGCCGCCGCAGGAGAACAGCGGCAGCTTCTGGCCGCGCACCAGGCTGTTCATCAGGTCGATGGTGGAGATCGCCGGTCTCGATGAAGTCGCGCGGCAGGGCGCGCGCGGCCGGGTTGATCGCCAGGCCGTCGATGCGCATCGCGTGCGTCGGCGGCCACCGGCGGGCCGCCGTCGAGCGGCCGGCCGACGCTGTCGAACACGCGGCCCAGCATGTCCGGGCCCGACGCCGAACATGCAGCGGCTCGGCTGCAGATGCGCATGCGCGTGTCGTCGAGGCCGAGCCCGGTGGTGGACTCCAGCACCTCGATCACCATGTTGTCGTCGTCCAGCGCGGCGACGCGCCCGACCCGTGCCGAGCCGTCCTCGCCGATCACCTCGACGGCCGTCGTTCAGGCCACGTCGGCCTCGCGCCGCGCGAACAGCAGCGGTCCCTCGATGCGGTGCGCGGCGCCGGACAGTGTCACGTCAGCTGCATGGGCGGCCTCCGCTTTTCCAGCTCGGCGAAGGCGTTGTCGATCTCGGCGCGGCACCTTCCGCTTGTCGTCGATCAGGTCGTCCTCGCCGAATTCCTCGCCGAGCCGCTGCAGCTTGCGCAGTATCGGCAGCGCGGCGATCTTGCCCGGCGTGATGCCCTGGCGCCACCGCCTCCTCGGCCTGATCCGATGAAATGCATCAGCAGTCGCAGCATCGCGGTCTGGCGTTGCGGCGAGCAGTAGCGGTCGACTCGCGAGAACGACGACTGGCGCAGGAAACCCTCGTTGATCAGGTCCGCCGCCAGCAGCGTCATCTGCTGCTCGTCGGGCAGCGCGTCCTTGCCGACGATGCGCGCCATGCGCTCCAGCTGGGCCTGCTGCTCGAGCAGTGTGAGCACGCGCTGGCGGTGCTCGAGCCAGTCCGGGTTGCCCTGCAGCTGCCACCAGCGGCGCCAGCGTATCCACGTCCTCGGCGTAGGACTGGAGCGGATGGATGGCCGGGTAGAAGCGGGCCTGCGCGCGGCCGCGGTCCAGCGCCCAGAAACAGCGCACGTAGCGCTTGGTGTGGCTGGTCACCGGCTCGGAGAAGTCGCCGGCCGGCGGGCTGACCGCGCCGATGATCGTCACCGAGCCTTCGCCTGCCGGACAGCGTCTTGACGCGCGCGGCGCGCTCGTAGAAATCCGCCAGGCGCGAGCTCAGGTAGGCGGGATAGCCGGCCTCGCCCGGCAGTTCGCCGAGACGCCCGGACACCTCGCGCAGCGCCTCCGCCCAGCGGCTGGTCGAGTCCGCCATCAGCGCCACCGTGCAGGCCCTGGTCGCGGAAGTACTCGGCCACGGTGATCGCCGTGTAGATCGCGGCCTCGCGCGCGGCCACCGGCATGTTCGAGGTGTTGGCGATGATGACCGTGCGCTCCATGAGCGGCCGGCCGGTGCGCGGGTCCTCGAGCTGGGGAAACTCGTCCAGCACCTCGGCCATCTCGTTGCCGCGCTCGCCGCAGCCGACGTAAACGATGACGTCGGCGTCGCACCACTTGGCGAGCGCTTTCCTGCAGCACCGTCTTGCCGGTGCCGAAGCCGCCGGGCAGGGCGGCGCGGCCGCCGCGCGCCACCGGGAACAGCGTGTCGAGGATGCGCTGGCCCGTGACCATCGGTGCATCCGCCGGGAGGCGCCCGGCGCTGGGACGCGGGTGGCGCACCGGCCAGTCATGCTGCATGGACAGCTCGTGTTTCTGTCCGTCCGCACTCTCCAGCACCAGCACCGTGTCGTCCTCGGCATAGGCGCCGGGCGCGGCCACGGAGACCACGCGGCCCGAGCGGTTGGGCGGCACCAGGCAGGCGCGTCCCGGCCCCTTGCCGGCGACCTCGCCGAACACCGCGCCGCCCTGTACGTCGTCGCCTGCCTTGACCGACGGCGTGAACTCGAAGCTGCCGTGGCGCTTGGTCGCCAGGCCGGGCTTGAACCAGTGTTGCGTGACGTCGCCCAGCGGCCGCAGCAGCCCGTCGAAGATGTGCCCGAGGATGCCGGGACCGAGCGCTACCGACAGCGGCAGCCCCGTGCCCTCGACCGGGTCGCCCGGCCGCAGGCCCGTGGTGTCCTCGTACACCTGCGCGATGATGGTCGTTGCCGGCGAGCTGGATCACTTCGCCCAGCAGGCGCTGCTCGCCCACCGCCAGCGCCTCGTGGACGTGGAAGGGTGAGCTCACGCGGGCCTTCAGCACCGGCCCGCCGATCCACTGGATGACGGCCTTGCTCATGATGTTTCTCCCTCGGCATCGCCACCGCTTTCGGCGCGATCGATCTCGGCCAGCAGCGCGCCCTCGATGGCGCGGATGTGCGCCATGAGCCCGGCCACGCTCATGTCCACCAGCGCGCCCTTGCAGCGGATGCGCAGGCCGTGCGCCAGGTCCGGCGCAGGCATGGCGTCGACCTCGGCGCCGCACTTCTCGCGCGCGTAGGCGATGGCTGCATCGCGCTCTTCCCCCGCCCAGTCCGCCGGGTGTTCCAGCGTCCAGTCACGGCCGAACAGCACTTCCCGGGCCTCCTGCATGGTTGCGGCGGCCCACTGCAGGCGCTGGTCGCGGTCCTGCCAGCGTGCCTCGAGCGCCGCGCGCAAGGCCCTGGCCCCGGCCTCGATCATGGCCAGGTCGCGCTCGCGTTCGCGGCGGCGCTGCTCGGTCTCGATCTCGGCCTCGGCCATGCGCACTTCGCTCTCCAGGCGTGCGCGCTCCTCGTGCGCCGCGGTGCTGACGCGAGCCCGCGCCCGGCGTCGTGCCCGCTGCGTGATCTCGCGCGCCTGCAGTGCCGCCTGTTCGTGCAGCTCGCGGCACTGGGTGTCGCGCGACTGTTCCAGCAGCGCCTTGAGCGCCTCGGCCTGCGCCTGGACGATGCCGCCTTCGCTCTCTTTCATGCCTCGACTCCCAGCGCGCGCCGTACCGCGGCGGCCATGTCGGCCGGTTCCGCGGCGCGCGCCATATCGGGGATCACGGCCACCGGCGGGTCGGCCGCCACGATGGCTTTTTCCAGCTGCGCCGCCGGCACATGCGCGGCCAGGGCCGCCGTGATCATCACCGGCCCCCCGAGGGCCAGCGCCTCGCGCAGCATCGGCGCGGCATCCGCGGGCTCGGTGACCAGCGGCCGCACGCCGGCGAGCCGGAAGCCCGCCGCCGTGAGCCGGTCGCCGATGAGGATGGGTTGCGCCATGTCAGTGTTTCGCTGCCGGGCGCCTTAGCCCGCCAGCCCCGGGATCTTGCCCAGGATGAGGATGGCGACGATCAGGCCGTAGATGGCCACGCCCTCGGCGAGGCCGACCATGACCAGCACGCGGCCCATCAGCTCGGGCTTCTCGGCCAGCGCGCCGACGGCGGCGCTGCCCACCTGCGCCACGGCGTAGCCCGCAGCGGCGGCGGAGAGGCCGGCCGAGGCGGCGGCGGAGATGAAGCCCCAGGTCATGATCTCGGGATCGATCGCGACAATGGCTTCGGCGTCCTGCGCCCCGGCGAAGCCGGAGGTGATGAAGAGGTAGGTGGCGATGGCCACCAGGCCCACAACGATGGCCGTCATGGCCATGACGAGATACATCCCGAGTTTCATGAGGAACTCCTTCCGGTCGGTCGGATGGCGGAGCCTGGGCCGGTCAGCGGTTTGAGCTGGCGGCCCTCGGCGGTAAGGAATCGGATGAAGAATTCGAACAGCAGCAGGCGCGTGGTCTGGATGCCGACGATGAGGCCCTCGAGCGCGATCACCAGCGCATTGCCGAGGATCATCACCAGCAGCCAGCCGATGCCGCCGCCGGTGGCGTCCGCCATGCCCATGATGGCGGCGGACAGGCCCGCATGCGCCAGCGCGAAGGCGCCGACGCGCACGAAGGACACGGTGTTCACCAGCAGCTGCAACATGCCCTCGACGAGCTCGCCGAGCGCCTTTGGAATCTCCAGCAGCTTGTTGTGGCGCGAGGTCAGCGCCGTGCCGAGCACGAACCAGGTGAAGCCGATCCAGGTGAACAGCAGCAGCTCGGGATTGATGAAGGACGCGACGATGCCGAGATAGGCGATCAGAATGCCGGCGCGCGTGGCCAGCCAGTAGCCGAACAGGCGGCGCCAGAAGGCGCCGAGCGCGTCGAGCAGCAGGCCGAGCGTGAGGATGCACACGCCGAAGATCAGCGCGATGACCATCATCTCCTGCGGGTGCTCGATGGGATGCATCCACAGCGCGGGGATGGCGTGCTCGTCGGAAAAGATGCTGCCGAACAGGAAACCGAACACCATGGCCATGGCGCCGTAGGGCACCAGGATGCTGAACAGCGGGATGCGCTTGCGCAGCCACAGGCCGAGGCCGAGGAGCACTGCGCCCTGGCCCACGTCGCCGAACATGAAGCCGAACATCAGCGGCGCCACCAGCGCCACGATGCGGCTCGGATCGGCCTCGGTGGAACCCGGCGTGCCGAGCAGCGACGGGAACAGTTCGAACGGCTTGACCCAGCGCGGGTTGTGCATCACCACCGGGCAGGCGAGGCCCTCGGGCGGCGCCTTGTAGCGCAGCAAATGCTGCACCTTGCCGCGGTCCAGCGCCTGGTTGATCTCGTGGCCGTCCAGGTCGCTGGTCCAGCCCGTGACCCAGGCGAAGTGGTCGGTGACCGGCAGGCTCGGCGCATGCCCGGCGAACCACTCCATCAGGGCCATGGTGCCGATGGCGCGCCTGAGCGCATGCTTCTCGTCCAGCGCCTCCAGCTCGCGGCGCACTTCGTCGCGCTGCTTCACCACCTCGTTGCGGCGTTCATCGACGGTGTAGCGTGCCGCGGCTGCATCGGCGGGCAGCCATTCCGGCAACTGCACGCGACGCGCCTTCAGCGCCTGCATCTGGCGGTCCAGCGCCTCGAGCTGGGCCAGCGGGCCGACGGCGAGCAGGTGCGGTGCCTCGTCGGCGCCGAGGAAAAACTCGGTGATCACGGAAGGCGGCAGCGCGCGCGGCACCACCTTGGGCGGCAGGCGGTAGAAGCGTCCGGCCAGCACCGGCCCGGCCTCGGCGAGGCGGTGCAGGTCGGGCAGGGCGGCGCCGGGCGCCGCCAGCGCCTCGAGCAGCTCTGACAGTTCGCGCGCCTCGATGTCCAGGCGCTCGCCCGCGGCGATCAGCGGCTCGGCCTCGTGCGCCCAGGCGCGCAAGCGCTCGAGGGCGTCGTGCATGGCGCTGACCGGCTCCAGCGCCTCCTCGACCGGGGGCACTTCGCCTTCCGGCCACCAGGTGCCGTAGCGCCGGTTGTACTCGCCGAACTCCTCCAGCGCCTGCGGCAGTCCGGGCAGTTCCAGGGCCTGCTCGGGCTGGCTGTGGGTCTGCAACTCAACGGCGCGCGTCTCGGCCAGGCATTCCAGCGCCTTGGTGAGTTCCTCGCGCGGCGTCAGCAGCTCGAACCAGCGCGCGGCCTGCGGCCTTATGCCCATGAGCGGCCCTCCGGGCGTTCCGGCAGCAGCCGGCGCGCCATCACGCCGGCGCGCACGCGCTCCAGCTCGAGTCCTTCCAGCAAGAGATGCGAGAACAGCGCGGTGACGGTGCCGGCGCCGTGGCGGAAGCGCCGCGCCAGCGAGGCGGCCAGCGTGTTGCGCAGCGCGCGCCCGTCCGGCTCGGTACTGGCGCGCATGGCTTCGAGGTGCGCCTGCACCTGCTCCAGCAGCGCCGCAAGTTCATCACGGTGTGCCTGCGCGCCTCTTGGCAGGCGCCGGCGCCATTCGGCCGTCCAGCGCTGCGCCACGCCCGGCGCGTCGGAGTCGGGCTCCGGGTCCAGCAAAGGCGCCAGCGGGTGTTCGCTGAAGGCCTCCAGGCGGCGCTGCGGGTCCTCGAAGGCGACCTCCTTGAGCGCCGGGTCGGCGCGCATCCAGGGCGGTATTTTCTCGCCGCGCAACAGGTGCTCGATGGCGGGCAGGTCCGGCAGCCAGCGCAGCCAGCTCACGGCGCCGCGCCAGGCGACGGGCGACCAGGCGGCGACCTCGTCTACCGCCGCGCGCCAGGCGGCGCGAAAGTGGCGCTCGATGGTGTCCGGCGCCATTTCCGGGTTGATGTCGCCGATCCAGCGCTTCAGTGCCGTGCGGCGCACCGCTTCGAGGAAGTGCGACAGGTCGGCGCTCGCCTCGGCCACGCGCCAGTCCTCCGGGGCCGGACGGTCGCCGTGGCGGGCCTGCAGGCGGGCCTGCAGGTAAGCGAGGCGCGGGTTTTCAGCCATCGGCCGGCCGGGTGAGTTTTGCTGCAAGGCGCGCTACTGCTTGCTCGAGCATCTCCCGATCGGCGGCATTGAGCTCAGTGCGGACCGCTTCGGCCCGGGCGCCGGCCCGGATGCCTTCGATGCGCTCGCGCACCAGGCTGTCGCAGTGGTTGTGGAGCCTGGTGACGCGTGCAGTGGCGTTGCGGGTGATGCGGCGCGCATCCTCCCGGGCGGCCTCGAGAATCTCTTCGGCCTCCTGGCGGCAGGCCTCCATGGCTTGCCGTGCTGCCGACTCCGCGAGTAGCACCTCGTCGATCGCGGCGGCGGCGTCGGAACTGGTCTGGCGACTGCGCTTAGACATGCCCGGTCCCCCTGTCCTTGTGGGTGGGTAGACGCCACTGCCTAGTATGAGCGCACTGCAGCAGGACTGAATACGGATCTACCGCAGGATTGCGTCTCTGACGGGGATCTGGGCGCTATCCGGCGCCGGGGATCGGGGCGTCCGAGATGCGGAGGCGGGGCAGGGCGTCCGGGTGCTCGCGCTGCAGCCAGGTCACCAGGCCCTCGCGCACGTGACAGCGCAGACGCCACGCGGCCCCGGAGTCGCGCGCGCTGACCAGGGCGCGCAGTTCCAGCGTGGTGGGGCGGGCCTCGAACGCCACGATTTCGACCACCCGGCCGTCCCAGTCCTCGTGGCCCTTTACCAGGCGCTCCAGCTCTGTCCGCAGCCCGTCCACCGGCACCGTGTAATCGACGTGCAGGAACACCGTGCCGAGGATCTCGGCGCTGGTCCGGGTCCAGTTGGTGAACGGCTTCTCCAGGAAATAGCTGATCGGCAGCACCAGGCGCCGCTCGTCCCAGATCTTCACCACCACGTAGGTGAGCGTGATTTCCTCGATCCGGCCCCACTCGTTCTCCACCACCACCACGTCGTCCAGCCTGATCGGTTGCGTGATGGCGATCTGGAAGCCGGCGATGAGGTTGCCCAGCGTCTTCTGCGCGGCGAAACCGATCACCAGGCTGGCGATACCGGCCGAGGCCAGCAGTCCCTGGCCGAACTGCCGGAAGCCGTCGAACTGCAGCAGGATGGCGCTGGCGGTGAGCAGCCAGATGACGAGCGTCAGGACCTGGCGCAGGATGCGGAACTGGGTGTGGAATTTCCGCGCGCGCAGGTTGTCGGCCACGTTCATCTGCAGGCGCTGGCCGAGCGCATCTTCCAGCACGCGCGCCAGCCGCACCACCAGCAGGCCGACGCCGAATATCAGCAGGCTCACCAGGGCGGAGCGCAACCAGGGCAGCTCGTCGCCGCGGTCGGTGGCCGGCAGCGCAAGGTAGACGCCGAGCAGCGGCAGGAACCAGGCCAGCACGCCCATCCAGCGTTGCCGCACCGAATCGGCAATGCCCGGGTGCCGCCGCGCCAGGAACAGTTTCAGCAGCAGGCGTGCCACGAACACGGCGAGCAGGCCGGCGGCCGCACCGATGCCGAGCACCGCAAGCCCTTCTGCCCAGGGCCGGGTGCTGTCCCACAGCGAGCCGAGAATGTTGGATGATTCCTGCATCAGCGCGGCCAGAGTCTAGCAAATCGAGCGAAAAGCCCGGAATTTGGCTAGTATTGGCGCGAGTTTTCCAACATCCGACAAACCAAACCCAACAACGGAGTCGAAAACATGGCCAAGCTCAACGAAATCGAAGGTATCGGCCCGGTCTGTGCCGCCAAGCTCGAAGGGGCCGGCATCAAGAACCAGGCCAAGCTGCTGGAAGCCGGCGCCACCCCCAAGGGCCGCAAGGAACTGGCCGAGAAGTGCGGTCTCAGCGCCAAGCAGATCCTCGGCTGGGTGAACCGCGCCGACCTCGCCCGCATCAAGGGCGTGGGCGAGGAATACGCCGACCTGCTGGAGCGTGCCGGCGTGGATACCGTGAAGGAGCTGGCCCAGCGCCGCGCCGACAACCTCTACAAGAAGATGGTCGAGGTCAACGAGGCGAAGAAGCTGGTGCGCGCGCTGCCGAGCGAGAGCACGGTGGTGAAGTGGGTCGCCCAGGCCAAGGAACTGCCGCGGGCCGTGCACTACTGAGCGCCGACTACCGCCAGGCCACTGGCCGGTAAAGAAAAACGGCAGCCCTCGGGCTGCCGTTTTTTTTGACCTGGTGGGCGATACTGGGATTGAACCAGTGACCTCTCCCGTGTGAAGGGAGCGCTCTCCCGCTGAGCTAATCGCCCGTGCAAGGCGCGGAATTCTAGTGGCCCCTGCGGGGTGCCGTCAATCGAGAGGCTTGACCCAGGTCACGACGGCCCCGGGCCGAACTGACGCGCGTCACTTTGCCCGGCGGCCGACTTGATGCAGGTTAAGTGTCGGCCGTCCCGGCCTACAGCATGCCGAACTCGGAGATGCTGAGCACGGCCTCCACCATGGTGTCATCCATGGTCCCCACCCAGATGGCGTAGTCGCCCGCTGCCGGGTCGACCAGCTCGATGCCGGGATCGAGCCCGCGTCCGAGGGCATCGTCGTTGCAATGCCAGCGCCCCTCGGGATCGAGCACCGCGAGGGTGGTGTCGAACTCCGAGGTGGCATAGATGTAGAGCGGGTTGGGTCCGGCCTCGTAGCCCAGCACCAGGTCCGGTCGCGCCCCGTTCACCAGCCCGACGCAGCCCGCGCCGACCAGCATTTCCAGGTCGTCGGCGCCTCCCGCCAGCACCTCGACGGCAAAGGGATCCGGCACGAAATCGAAGGCCAGCTCGACGCGGCCGTAAAGCGGTTCCGCCGTGGCATCCATCTCGCCGGCGCCCGCCATGGGCCCTGCGCCCGGCTCGCCGGCCTCGGCGATACTGCGCAGCATGGCCGCCAGCATGGATTCGACATTCATCACTTCCACGCCGTCTGCGGACAGCACGCCGTCGCGCAGCTCGGCCGCCAGGACCACGTCTTCCTCTCCGATGACCACGAAGGGCAGGTCGCGCATGCCCTGCAGTGCCTGCTCGTACAGAGCCGCAGTCGCCTGCTCGATCTCCGCCGGGCTCGCGTCCGCGCCGAGCTCGCCGGCCGCGACCAGTTGGGCGATGTAGCGCATGGCCTCGAGGCGCAGGCGGAACTCGGCCTCGGCGCGCAGGGCGCGCGCCAGCGCCTCCATGGATTCCAGCGACAGCTCGGTGAGGCCTTCGACGCGCAGTTCGAAACGGCCGGTGAAGTCGTCGGGCGCCTGCAGCGCCACGCTCACGCGCTCGAGCGCGAAGCTCGGCCCGGCGACGAGGAGGCGTTCGAACTGTGTCATGAAGCTTTGCAACGCGGCCTCGGCCTCCGGCCCCTCGGGGCGCTCCGGGTCCTGCGCCACCTGGGCGAATTCCTCCGACAGGCGCGCCAGCTCCTCGGTCGCCGCGGCGTCGAGGTCGCGCAGGGACATCGCCAGCTCGCCGCCCTGCACGGCCTGGCCGGCCAGCGTGGTCTCGCCGAAGGTCATGGTGCTGGTCGAATGGATGCGCTCGTCCTCCATCCAGGTGTTGGTGGCGATCTGCGCTTCCAGCATGACGAATTCGCTCTCAGTCACCGTCACCGCGATGCGCTCGAAGCCGCCCCCGCTGGTGCCGAGCCAGATGCGCGGGCGCGCTTCCTCGCCGTCCGCGTCCAGGTACATCCCGTCCACCGCCAGCTCGAAGAACTCGGTGCCTTCGCGCACCTCGGCCACGCCGCGCTCCAGGCGCAGCGCCATCACGACGCGATCGAGCTGCGGCGTGCTGTCCAGCGTCGCCTCCAGTCCCTTGAGCACGACCCGGGCGCTGCCGTCCAGCTCGGGCGGGTTGACCAGCCCGTCGTAATCCACGGCGCGGATGTGGGTGCGCAACATGCCGGCGAAGGTGATGCGCGCCTCGGCCTGCAGCACCGGCGCCTGGCCCGGGTACTGCGGCAAGGACGGGCGCAGTTCGTCCGGCAACGCGATCGCGGTCTCGGTCGCCGCCACGCCGAAGCCGCCGCCGATCCACGGCCCGTGGCGCACCCGCATGGTGCCGCGGATACGAAGGCTGTCCTCGGCCAGCGCGCCGGCCTCGCGCAGCGCCTCGAGCGCGGCTGCGGCCTCCTGCGGCTCCCACGACAGGTCGTAGTCGAGCTCGCCGCCGAAGAACCCGCGCGTGTAGTCGAATTGCGTCACGCGCACGTCCTTGTGGGCGGTGAGTGCCGCGCCGAGCGCCGTGATCTCCCGTTCGGCGCGCTGGCCGACCAGGAAAGTGGCAAGGAAATAGCCGGCCAGCAGGACCAGGGCGGCGACGAGGAGGGGCTTGTTCATTTTCATGGCGCGCATGATACGACGATGCGGCCGCGATGGCTCGCGCCGCCCGGCGCAGGACGGGCGGCGTCGTGCCTGTCACAGGTCGCCGCCGGGCAGCGCCGTCACCACGTAGCGCAGCGGCCCGTGCGGGTCGAGCGCGTCGAAGGGATAGCAGGTCACCAGCGTGAGGCGCGGCCCCGGGGCGTCCAGCGCCAGGCGCGTGCGACGGCTGTCCACCACCTCGAGCGCGGCGACCACGAACGTGAAACGACGCCCGTCCGGCCGGGCGACGCTGATGCGGTCGCCCGCGCGCAGCGCGGCCAGGGCGCGGAAGTGGGTGTCGCGATGGCCCGCGACGATGCTGTTGCCGGACTCGCCGGGCAGCACGCTGGCCGCATCGTGCGCCGGCCCGAAGGCGAGGTTGCGACCGCTGTGGCCGGCGAGCACGAACAGCGGGCGCTCCAGCCCCGGCAGCTCGAG
Source organism: uncultured Gammaproteobacteria bacterium (assembly GCA_963709275.1). Classification (GTDB taxonomy): domain Bacteria; phylum Pseudomonadota; class Gammaproteobacteria; order Steroidobacterales; family XN24; genus XN24. Next base: position 121,346 of record CAVPVZ010000006.1, on the reverse strand, counting down.
GCGCGCCACGGCGCGGGTGTCGGCCCACGGCCACGGACTGTCCCCGGTGGCGAAGGCGCGCTCGATGAGCACCTGGGCCAGCCAGGCCTTGGCGTGGATCCAGCCGGCCTGGCCGAGCCCGGCGCCGGCCAGCAGCAGGGCCGCGACCAGTGCCAGCAGGCGCGGGCGGGACACCGCGCTGCTCATCCCGCGCCCGGCGCCGCGGCACCTCGCGCCCAGCGTCGCGGCAGGAATACCCGGCGCCGCGGCAGCAGCACCGGCGCGCCGAGCCACAACGCCAGGGCCAGCGCGAAGCCGCCCAGCCAGGCCAGCCAGGCTGCCGGGGTGGCCGTCTGCGCGAACCCGGCCGAGCGACTCCACATGCTGCCGGCCGGCGCCATGGTCGGGGCCTGTTCCATGCGTCCGGCGGCGCCTGCAGGACGCGCCGGCGTGACGTCGACCGCCACCAGGCTGGTGCGTTCGCTGACCAGGCCGTAGCCCATCGCCAGCGCCTCGATCTCGGCGTCGATGCGGTCGCGTGCCAGCCGGCCCGAAGTCGCGCCGCCGCCGGCGAGGCGTTTGCGCCGCGACAATTCGGCGATGCGCTCGCGCGCCCAGAGTCGCGCGATGCCGGCTTCGCCCTCGAGCTGTTGCAGCGGCGCCTGGCGCGTCCACGCGCCGCCGTTGGCATAGCCCAGCAGTGTCACGGTGCCGGAGACCGCGGCCACGCCGGCCTGCCCCAGGCCGGCGCGCACGACGCCCGGTTCGAGGCGCGCCACGACCGCCAGCGGGTCGCCGGCATACAGGTCGCGCGGCAGCGGCGTGGCGAGTTCCGGGCGCACGCCCGGCGGCCAGTGCAGCTCCAGGTCCACCAGCGCCGGACGCTCCAGCTTGCGGAACAGCGCGGCCATGCGCGCGGCGACCTGGGCCGGGTCGGTGATGAAGGTATGGGTGCCACGACCGGCCGCAGCCAGTTCGCGCATGAACCAGTCGTTCGGCGCCGCGCCGATCCCCACTGCGAACAGGCGCGCGTCACCGAGCTGCTGCTCCGCCAGCGACAGCACCTCGGTCTCGTTGCTCACGCTGCCGTCGGTGATGAACACCACCTGGCGCAGCAGGCCCGGCGTGGCGGGCATGGCGAGCGCCAGTTCCAGCGCCGGCAGCATGTGCGTGCCGCCGTCGGCGTGCAGGCCGGCGATGTAGCGCTGCGCCGTGCTGCGCGTGCTCGCGTCCACCGCCATCGGCGCGCGGAACAGCACGCGCGCCTCGTGGTTGAACTCGATGATGTTGAAACGGTCCGCCGGGCGCAGACGCGCGACGCCGAGTCCGAGCGCGGCCCGCGCCTGCTCGATCGACGGTCCGCCCATGGAGCCGGAGGTGTCGATGATGAAGATCACCTCGCGTGCCGGGGTCCCGGTGGCGGGCGCGTCCTGTCCGGGATCGTCGTCCGCGGCCCACGCCGGGGGCGCGAGCAGCAACAGGGCGTAGTGCTCGCCGCCGAATTCCTCGACGTGGATCGCCGCCTCGGCTTCGGGCCCGAGCAGCGGGGTCCAGACGAGTTCGAAGCTGCGGTCCATGGGCGCGTCCGGGGCCACGATGCGGTGCCGCTCGCCGCCGCCCGGCAGGACCGTGGAATCCGACGTGAAGGCATGGCTCGGGCTGTCCAGCGCGGCCAGCGGCAGCCCGGCGTTCAGCTCGATCTCGATGTGCGCGGTCTGCAGGCCGGATGCGACGTGCTCCGGCGTGGTGTTCGCCCCGCTCCAGGCGTTCACGGCGCGCGACTGCAGGGCGGCCAGCTGCGTCCCCGCGTGCGGCTGTGCCTCGGGCGCGAGGCCCGGCGTGAAGCGGGGCGTGATGGCCAGCGGCAGCACCAGGCTGTAGCGCGCGTCGCGCCACGCGCTCACGGCGAGGTAAGCGATGCGCACCGTGACCTCGCCGCGCGGCGGAATATTGGCCACCGAGGTGGTGAACATGTTCGGGCGCTCCTGTTCGACCAGGCTGGCTCGTTGCCCGGCAGCACGTGCCTTCTCATAGGTCTCGCGCGCGGTCTCGCGCGGCTGGATTTCGCCGCGGATGATGCGCTCGCCGATCTGCATCTCCAGGCTGTCCACCGCCGCGTCTCCCGGCAACGGGAAAACGTACAGGCCCTCCACCCACTCATCGCGCGGGTTGCTGAAGCGCTGCGTCACCTCGACCCGCGCCGTGTGGCCGGTCACGCGCACGCGCATCTCGGTGCCGACGCTGAGCGCCGCGACCGGGTCCTCGTCCAGCACTGCCTTGAGCCACAGTCCGCCGCGCTCCAGCGGGCCGGCGGCCGCATCGTCCGGAAACCAGACGATCCCCGGCAGCAGGAGGATGAAGAACGCCGCGATGCGCTTGAAGACCTCGAAACGGTCCGGCTGCGCCGGGATGGTTTGTGCCTGGTGCTGCATGTCGCCTGCTCCCTGTTGTCCTGGGGCTATTGGGCGCCGCCAAGCGGGCAGGGCGAGGGGTCCGCGCGGGCAAACTGCGGACGAATCATGGCGAAATATGGCAGCGCAGCAGCGGGGCCCGGTTTGACGGCATCCCGTCGCGGTCCTATTTTCTGGGCACGAAGAGACTGCAACCCGGGGGAGGGACTGAGATGCGCAAGTTATTGCAGGGACTGCTGGGGGCGGCGCTGTGCTGCGCCGGCGCGAGCACGGCGCACGGCTTCGGCGGCATGATCGCCGTCGGCATGAACCAGGCCGCGGAGGTCAGCGAGGTCACGACGCCGTTCCGCGCCGAGGCGCGCATGTCCGCCGAGGGCGAGCAGGTGAACAGCGTCATCTACTTCGACGACGGCCGCCTCCGCGAGGAGCTCAGTGTGAAAGGCCAGGGCGTGGTGATGCTTTACCGCCAGGACGGCGGCAAGGCGCAGATGATCATGCCGATGGGCATGTACATGGAGTTCGACCTCGGCGCCGGCCAGAACGAGCAGATGGACGAGTACCGGCTCGTCGAGCGCACCGAGCTCGGCCGCGAGACCGTGAATGGTTTCGACACCACCCGTTATCGCGTGATCTACGAGGGGCCCGACGGGCGCTATCAGGGCGATGCGTGGTTCACGGACGAGAACATCGGCGTGCGCTGCGACATGACCGCGAGCGAGGGCGGCGAGAGCACCCGGGTGCTGTTCGAGATCACGAAACTGGAACTCGGTGACCAGGCCGACTCGCTGTTCGAGATCCCTGCCGGTTATCGCAAGTTCGATCTCGGCGCGATGGGTATCGGGCGCGGTCAGAACCGGTAGTACAGGCTGACGCCGACCTCCGACTCGTAGTCTTGCAGGGCGATCGGGCTGTCGCCGATGTCGCTGTTGTACTTCTCGTAGCCAGCCTCGGCCTGGAGCTGCCAGCGGTCGCCGAAGCGCCAGCGGCCGACGAGCGAGACGCCGACGGACCGGTAGCCGCTGTCCAGGTCCGTGACCGGGTAGCCCGTGTTGGCGGATTGCTCGGGCGTCACGCCGAAGTCGCGGTTGATGAACGCGGACGAGGCGAAGGTGGCGAAGGCGAACACGTCCACGCCCATCCCTGGCTCGCCCAGCGTGAAGGTGTGGCCCAGCGCCACCACGCCGAGCGTGCCGATATCGCTGCCACCGGCCATGATGCGGCCGGCAATCCAGTTGTCCCAGTCGCCGAGCGCCCGGCGGACCTCGCCCATGACCATCAGTTCGTCGTCGACGTCACCCATGCCGGCCAATGCGGGCGCTTCGGATTCTTCCCGGCCCATCTCGTATCGAAGGCCGGCCTGGACCAGCCAGGCGTCCGCCAGGCGGGCGCGCCAGCCGAGTTCCTGGCCTTCCAGGAAGGCCATGTGCCTGCCGCGGCGCCACTGCACCACGAACCCGGGCTCGACCTCGGTGCCGTAGTCGTCGGAGCCGTCGTATTCGGACTCGTACTCGAGACCGGCGCCCAGGGCGACCGCCCAGCCGTCACCATCGGTCACGTCCGGCACGGAGGGCATGGTGAACAGGGTCTCGGCATGGGCCGGCACGGCCATGGCCAGCAGCAGGAACAGGACGGTGGGTCTCATGGTCAGCTCCCGGGTCAGGTCGTCCGGCGGGATGCCGGACCGTTATCGGAAGCCGGAGTCTAGAGTGGAAATCGGCCCTGGCCGGGATTGGGTTCACCAGCGGCCGTAATACTTCACGACCGGCACGGGGCCGTTCCGGTGGGAGAGAGGAGGTGGCGTCCCCTAGGGGATTCGAACCCCTGTCGCCGCCGTGAAAGGGCGGTGTCCTAGGCCTCTAGACGAAGGGGACGCAGTTGCGGCCGGGCCGCTGGAGATCTTGGTGGAGCCAGGCGGGATCGAACCGCCGACCTCTTGCATGCCATGCAAGCGCTCTCCCAGCTGAGCTATGGCCCCACACGAAGTCGGGCATGATAAACAACCCGTTCCCCGGGGGCAAGATGGAAGAGGCCGCCGGGCACGTGGGCCGGCCGGGCGTCAATCCGGGTCGGCAGCGGCCTCTGCGGCAGCCGCCGCGTGGACGATGGCATGCCGCAGCCGCGCGAGGGTCTTTTCCTTGCCCAGCAACGCCACCGTGATGTCGATCGGGGGCGACACCGGGCCGCCGCTCACGGCGACGCGCAGCGGCTGGGCCACCTTGCCCATCTTCAGGTCCAGCGCCGCGGCGACGCGCTCCACCACGTCGTGGATGGGGCCTGCCTGCCAGTCCTCGAGTGCCTCCAGCGCATCCTTCAGCTGCCGCAGCGGCTCCAGCGAGCCGGCGCCGAGGTGCTGCCGCGCCGCCTTCTCGTGGTAGGCCTCGAAGTCCTGGTAGAAGAAGATCGCGGCCTGGGCCATCTCATGCAGGGTCTTGGCGCGCTCGCGGTAGGCCTCGGCCACGGCGTCCAGCGCCGGGCCGCCTGAACAGTCGATACCGAGCCGCTCGAGTTGCCACTGCAGCTCCTGCGTGAGGCGTGCCGGCGCGGCTTCCTTGATGTAATGCTGGTTGAGCCACAGCAGCTTCTCGGGGTTGAAGCTGGAGGCCGACTTGTTGACGTCGCCGATGTCGAACAGCTCGACCATCTCCTTCATGGAGAAGATCTCCTGGTCGCCGTGCGACCAGCCGAGGCGCACCAGGTAGTTGAGCAGCGCCTCGGGCAGGTAGCCCTCCTCGCGGTACTGCAGCACGCTGACCGCGCCGTGGCGCTTGGACAGCTTGGCGCCGTCCGGCCCGAGGATCATCGGCACGTGCGCGAACACCGGCGGCTCGGCGCCGAGCGCGCGATAGACGTTGATCTGCCGCGGCGTGTTGTTGAGGTGATCGTCGCCGCGCATCACGTGCGTGATGCCCATGTCCATGTCGTCGACCACGACCGAGAAGTTGTAGGTGGGCGTGCCGTCGGAGCGCAGCGATCACGAGGTCGTCGAGCTCCTTGTTGTCGAACACGACGCGGCCGCGCACCAGGTCGTCGACCACCACCTGGCCCTCGTCGGGGTTGCGGAAGCGCAGCACCGGCGGCACGCCGGGCTTCGGTTCCTTGCGATCGCGGCAGCGGCCGTCGTAGCGCGGCTTCTCGCCCGCGGCCATCTGCGCCGCGCGCATCTCGTCCAGCTCTTCCTTGCGTGCAGTAGCAGTGGTAGGCGTTGCCCTCGGCGAGCAGCTGCCGGGCGACCTCGGCATAGCGGTCGAAGCGGTCGGTCTGGTAGAAGCGGGCCCTCGTCGGCGCGCAGGCCGAGCCACTCCATGCCGTCGAGAATCGCCTGGATCGCTTCCTCGGTGGAGCGCTCCCGGTCCGTGTCCTCGATGCGCAGGACGAACTCGCCTTCGTGGCGGCGCGCCTACAGCCAGGAGAACAGCGCGGTGCGCACGCCGCCGATGTGCAGGAAGCCGGTCGGGCTGGGCGCAAAGCGCGTGCGGACGGAGCTGGCGGAGGTATCGGACACGGTTCATGGCCTCGCTGGAGTCAGGCCGCGGATTCTACCAGCGCGGGGCCGTCTTCGTTTCGCCATCGTTTGTCCAGAATCGCGCCATGGCGACACACGACGCAGGCCTGCAGAGTCCTGGTCTGAACCCGGGCGCCCCGAGGCACTTTGACAAAGTGTCAACCATGGTTTACATATGATCGATGTCGTCAGGAGCGATGCGTTCGACCGTTGGTTGCGCCAACTGCGTGACCCGCAAGCCAAGGCGAGGGTGCTGGCAAGGGTCAGGCGACTGAGCCTTGGCAACCCCGGTGACAAGAAAGCGCTCGGCCGAGGTCTGTTGGAAATGAAGATTGATTACGGGCCTGGCTATCGCGTCTATTACAAATATCGCGGCAAGGATTTAGTGATCTTGCTGTGCGGCGGCGACAAGCGCACCCAGCAGGCGGATATCGATCTCGCCCGGGGCGTCGCCGCGGACTGGGACAGTTGACTCATGGTAGCCAAGTTCAAGCACTTCGATGCGGCCGACTACCTCGACTCGGAAGAGGGCATCAGGCTATACCTCGAGGCTTGCGTCGAAGCCGGCGACCCCGCGCTCATAGCGGCTGCGCTGGGGGATATTGCGCGCGCCCGCAACCTGTCTGCGTTGGCGCGTGAAGTAGGCATGACCCGGGCGGGGCTTTACAAGGCGCTCTCGCAGGACGGCAACCCGAGTTTCGCCACCATTGTCAAAGTCGCCCTGGCGCTGGGACTGGAGGTCAGTATCAAGCCGCTTCCCCCGCCCTGAGCTTTTCCAGCTTCTTCCCCACATGCCCCGGCGACTGGGTGTTGCGGGCGATGACCGCGTAGGCCGCCGGCACCACGAACAGCGTCAGCACCGTGGTCAGCAGCATGCCGTAGACCACCACGATGCCGACCGCCTGGCGGCTCTCGGAGCCGGCGCCGGTGGCCAGCAGCAAGGGCAGGGCGCCGATGGCGGTACAGGCGCTGGTCATGAGCACCGGCCGCAGGCGGATGGCGGCGGCCTCGACGATGGCGTCGTTGAACTCGCGCCCGCGGTCGCGCAGTTGGTTGGCGAACTCGACGATCAGGACGCCGTTCTTCGCCGCCAGCCCGACCAGCATGATAAGGCCGATCTGGCTGTAGACGTTGATCGATCCGCCGTAGGCCCATAGGCCGAGCAACGCGCCGGTGATGGCGAGCGGCACGGTGAACATGATGATCAGCGGGTGGCGGAAGCTCTCGAACTGCGCCGCCAGCACCAGGAACACCACCACCAGCGCCATGACGAAAGTGATGTACAGCGAGTTGCCGGACTCCTTGAACTCGCGCGACTCGCCGTCCCAGCTGATGCGGATGTCCGGCGGCAGGATCTCGCGCGCCAGCTGCTCGAACGAGTCCAGCGCGTCGCCCAGCGACGTGCCGGGCTCGAGACCGCCGGAGATGGTGATGGAGCGCAGGCGGTCGAAGCGCCTGAGCTGCGACGGCCCGGCGCGCTCGGACAGCGATACGAGATTGCCCAGCGGCACCAGCCGGCCGCTGGTTTCCGAGCGCACGTAGATGTTCGACAGGTCGTTCGGCGTGGCGCGGCCCTCGGCCTGGCCCTGCAGGATGACGCGGTATTCGCGGCCGCGCTCGATGAAGGTGGTCACGGCGCGCGAGCCGAGCATGGTCTCCAGCGTGCGGCCGATGTTCTCCAGCGACACCCCGAGCTCGGCCGCCCGGTTGCGATCGATGACGACGCGCATCTGCGGCTGCCGCTCTTCGTAGTTGGAGTCCAGGCCCGTGATGCCGGCGTAGCCCTCGGCCGCCGCCATGAGCTCGTCGCGCCACGCGGCGAGCTGGGCGTACTCGGCGCCGCCGAGCACCATTTGCACCGGCCGGTCCGCGCCGCGCACGCCGAGGCCGGCGGGCGTGATGACGCGCGCCTGCACGCCGGGCAGCACGCTCAGCTCTTCGCGCACCTGTGCAGCAATTTCTCCCACCGAGCGCTCGCGCTGCGCCCAGTCTTCCAGCAGCACGATGGCGCGCGCGCTGTCCACGCCGCCGCCGCTGCCCCAGCCGCCCGGCACGCGCAGCAAGACGCGCCGTGCCTCACCGCTTTCGACGTAGCGCATCAGGATTTCTTCCATGCGCGCCGCGTAGGACTCGGTGTACTCGAGGCTGGCGCCGGGCGGCGCGGTGATGAGCGTGAAGAAGATGCCGCGGTCTTCGCGCGGGGCGTACTCGGTGGGCAGCATGCGGAACAACCCGACCGCGCCCACGGTGATGAACAGCGCCACCGCCAGCACCGCCCATGGGCTGGGAACGATGCGCCGGAGGATGCGCTTGTAGACCTCGCCGAAACGCTTGAAGCCGCGCTCGATGGCGTTGGTGAAGCGGCCGCGTTGCTGGCCGTGCTTGAACAGCTTGGAGCTGAGCATGGGGATGAGCGTCAGCGCCACCAGGCTGGAGATGCCCACCGCGGCGGCCACCGCGACGCCGAACTCGCGGAACAGCCGTCCGACGTTGCCCTGGATGAAGGAGATCGGCAGGAACACCGAGACCAGCACCAGCGTGGTGGCGATGACGGCGAAGCCGATTTCCTTGCTTCCTTCCACGGCGGCCAGCAGCGGCGGCTCGCCTTCCTCCACGCGCCGCCAGATGTTTTCCAGCACCACGATGGCGTCGTCCACCACCAGGCCGATCGCCAGCACCAGGCCGAGCAGGATGAGCACGTTGATCGAGTAGCCGAACAGCGCCATCACCGAGAAGGTGGCGATGACGCAGATGGGGATGGTCACGGCCGGGATCAGGGTGGCGCGGAAGTTGCCGAGGAACAGGTAAATGACGATGAGCACCAGCGTGAGCGCGAAGCCCAGCGCCTTGACCACCTCCATCATGGAGGCCTCGATGAAAGTGGCGCGGTCGAAGTTGATGCCGATCTCCACGCCCTGGGGCAGCGACGGGGTGATCTCGTCGATGGCGGCGCGGATGCCTTGCGAGACTTCCACGGTGTTGGCCTTCGACTGCTGCTCGATGCCCAGGCTGATGGCCGGGACCTCGTTGGCGCGGGCGACGCTGCGCTCGTCCTCGGCGCCGATGCGTACTTCGGCGATATCCGACATGCGCACGAAGTTGCCGTCGTTGCCGCGCCGGATCACCAGCGCGCCAAAGTCTTCCGGCGTCACCAGCCCGGTGCGCGTGCGCAGCGTGAACTCGCGCTGCGTGGACTCGAGGCGGCCCGCCGGCAGTTCCACGTTCTCGCGGCGCAGGGCTGCGGTGATGTCTTCCGAGGTCACGCCGCGCGCGGCCATGGCCTCGCGGTCGAGCCAGATGCGCATGGCGAAACGCCGTGCGCCGCTGAGGCTCACGCGGGCCACGCCCTCGACCACCGACATGCGGTCCACCACCATGCGCTCGGCGATGTCGGTCAGCTCCAGCGTGGAGTGGCGATCGCTGGTGAAAGTGAGCCACATCACCGGCTGGGTGTCGCTGTCCGACTTGGCGATGCGTGGGGGATCGGCTTCCGGCGGCAGCTGCGACAGCACGCGGCCGATGCGGTCGCGCACGTCATTGGCGGCCTCGTCGACGTTGCGGTCGAGCGAGAACTCGAGGTCGACCGAGGAGCGCTCATCCTGGCTGCGCGAGGTGAGCTTGACGATGCCCTCGAGGCCGGCCACCTGGTCCTCGATCACCTGGGTGACGCGCGTCTCGATGACGTCGGCGGAAGCGCCGCGGTAATTCGTGTCGATCGAGACGATCGGCGGGTCGATGTCGGGGTACTCGCGCACGGCGAGGTTGAGTGCCGAGGCCAGGCCGATGAGCACCAGCATCATCGACAGCACCATCGCGAACACCGGACGGCGGACGGAGATCTCGGAGATTTGCATGGCGGCTTCCGGGTGACGCGGCGTCAGGAGCGGCCGAGCACGGCGACCGGCTCGGCGTTGGTTACCCGTCCGCCGTTGGCCACTTTCTGCGTGCCCTCGACCACCACCTCGTCGCCGGCGCGCACGCCATCGAGGATTTCGACCTCGCCCGGCAGGCGGCGGCCCACCGAGACCTCGGTGCGCCAGGCGCGGCCGTCACGCACCAGGTAGACGCTCTGGCGATCGCCTTCCGGCACCAGCGCGGCCTCGGGGATGACGACGCGCTCGCGCGACTGGCCGGCAAGGCGGACGGTGAGGAACATGCCCGGCTTCAGCAGGCCGTCGTCGTTGGGCAGGTCGGCGCGGATGGTGACCGCACGGGTCACCGGGTCAACGCGGGTGTTGATGGTGCGGACTTCGCCCTCGAACAGGCGGCCCTCGAAGGCCACGCTGCTTGCGGCGATGCGCTGGCCGGTCGCCAGCACGCCGAGGAAAGTCTCGGGCACGGTGAAGTCGAGGCGCACGCTGGAGACGTCGTCGAGCGTGGTGATCACAGTGGTCGGGTTGACCAGGCTGCCCGGGCTGACCTGGCGCAGGCCAACGCGGCCGGCGAAGGGCGCACGGATGAGGGTCTGTTCCAGGCGGGCCTGGGCCGCACGCAGGCGCGCCTCGTCGGCGTTCATGGTGGCCTCGAGCTGGGTCACCTGGGATTCGGACACGGTTTTCGACGCCAGCAGCTCGCGCGCGCGGCGGAACTGGGCGCGGCTGTCGATGACGCGTGCCTGGGCCTCGGCCAGGGCGGCGCGTTCCTCGGCATTGTCGAGCTCGACCAGCACGGTGCCGGCCTCGACCGTTTCGCCTTCCCGGAAGTTGATGCCGATGATGATGCTGGAGATGCGCGAAGTGATTTCCACCGCCTCACGCGCGCGGGTGGTGCCCAGCGCCTCGACCTCGTCCACCAGGGCGCGGGACCGGGCGATGCTGGTGACGACCGCGACCGGCGGGCGGTCCTCCGGGTTCATGCCCGGGCGGGCAGGGGCGCCGTCGTCTCCGCCGGCGATCCAGATGTAGGTGGCCAGTGCGGCCGCGGCCAGCACGACGAGCGTAGTTATGGTTTTCTGCAAGGCCCTGCCCCCGGGAGGATGTACACGGGCCGGCGCGCGACGCACGCCGGCCCATGACTAGACTGACAAGTTAATTGTATGAGAGTTCGGGGGTGTTGCGTATCTGGATTCGGCCCTGGCTTGCGGCGGGAGTTCGTCCGTCAGGAAGAGGCCGACTGGACGTAGTTCTCCAGGCCCATCTTCTCGATCAGGCTGAGCTGGGTCTCCAGCCAGTCCACGTGCTCTTCCTCGGAGCTGAGGATCTCGCGGAACAGCTGCCGGCTGACGTAGTCGCTGACCGACTCGCAGTAGGCGATGGCGTCGCGCAGGTCGGGGATGGCCCTGTGCTCCATGCCCAGGTCGGCTTCCAGGATTTCCTTGACGTTCTCGCCGATCATCAGCTTGCCGAGATCCTGCAGGTTGGGCAGGCCTTCGAGGAACAGGATGCGCTGGGTCAGCTCGTCGGCATGCTTCATCTCGTCGACGGATTCCTCGAACTCCTTCTCGCCGAGCTTTTCGAGGCCCCAGTCCTTGAGGATGCGGGAATGCAGGAAGTACTGGTTGATGGCGGTCAGCTCGTTCTTGAGGACCTTGTTGAGATGTTCAATGACCTTGGGGTCGCCCTTCATGCCGGAGTCTCCTGGAAAATGATGCCGAGGTGGCAGCGAATTATACGCAGCGGTCGGGGCTGTCCCCAAATTCCGCGGCGTCGGGGCGCCGGGCGGGGGAGGTGCCCGGGGTGCAGGGACTGACCCTTGGGGATCAGGCCGCGTCGGGGTGTACGGGCTCGCGCAGGGCCTTGTTGGCGCCGGAGGCGGCGGGTGCGCCGTCGAGCAGTTCGGCAGCGAAGCATGCGCACTGGCCGCAGCCGGTGGCGACGCCGAGTTCGCGGCTCAGGTCTTCGAGCTTGCGGGCGCCGCGCCCGATGGCTTCGTGGATCTGGCTGTCGGTGATGCGCTTGCAGATGCAGACGTACATGGGGTTCACCTCCTCGACTTCGGGTGAACTATGACTGCAAATACGAATGATTGTCAATTCGGAAAGTACGGATACGGAGCGGGGCCCAGAAAAAGTCGGCCCCGGTCGTCCATCCTGGACGCCGGGGCCGTAGGGGTCGCGTGGGGGGAACACGCTTTCTGGGGAACGATTGGGGTTTCGCTCCGTACGCGAGAAATAGATTCAGCCGCGCCCAAAAAGTTCCTTTCAACGGGTCGGACCGATTTAGGTGATTGATTCTGCAATTTTTTTAACTCGAAACGCCCTGCCTGGAGGCCTTACGTGACACGAAAACGCGGGTTTCCTGTCACGTAACGGCATCCACCCGCCGAAGACGAAGACTCGATGACGTTTTCCTGCGAAACTCGCGTTACGTAACACGAAACCGGGGGTTTTCTGTCACGTAAGGCTCCAAAACCCGCCCGAAATCAAGAGAAAATAATTGCAGAACAGTCGGTTACCCTGGTCCGACCCGAGGGGGAGGCGGATCCTGCTGCTGGCGTTGCCGATCATCGGCGGCATGGTGTCGCAAAACATCATGAACCTGGTCGACACGGCCATGGTCGGCACCCTCGGCGACGCCGCCCTCGCGGCCGTTGGCCTTGGCGGTTTCGCGAACTTCATGTTCATGGCCCTGCTGCTCGGCCTGTCCACCGGCGTGCAGACCATCGCCGCGCGGCGCAAAGGCGAGGGCGCGCACGATCAGACTGCGGTGGCGCTCAACGGCGGACTGCTGGTCCTGGTCTGCGTCGCCCCGCCGCTGGCCGCGATCCTCTACTGGGCCATCCCGACGATCTATCCCTACCTCAACGGCGACCCGGACGTGATCGCCCAGGGCGTCCCGTACCTGCAGGCGCGTGTGCTGGCGATGTTCTTCATGGGCGCAAACTTCGCCTTTCGCGGCTACTGGAACGGCATCGACCTGCCGCGCCTGTACATGGGTACGCTCATCGTCATGCACGCCAGCAACATATTCCTCAACTGGGTGCTCATCTTCGGCAACCTCGGCGCCCCCGCGCTTGGCGTGCAGGGCGCCGGCATCGCCTCGGCGCTGTCCACGGTCGTCGGCTTCAGCATCTACATCTTCCTCGGCTTCCGCCACGCCCGCGACGCCAGCTTCCTGCAACGCGCGCCGAGCCGCGCCCACGTCGCCACGCTGTTGCGCCTCTCTCTCCCTACCGGCATCCAGCAACTGTTTTTCTCCACCGGCTTCGTCCTCACCTTCTGGATCATCGGCCAGGTCGGCACGCGCGACATGGCAGCGGCGACCGTCATCCTGAATCTCACCCTGGTCGCACTCCTGCCCGGCCTCGGCCTCGGTCTCGCTGCCTCGACCCTGGTGAGCCAGGCGCTCGGGCGCAACGACCCGGAAGACGCCGCACGCTGGGGCTGGGAAGTGGCGCGCATGGGCATGATCGGCCTGGCGCTGCTCGGCCTGCCCGGCGCGATCTGGCCGGAGCTCATCCTCAGCGTGTTCATCCACGATCCCGAGACCATGGCCGTGGCGACCTTCCCCATGCGCCTGGTCGGGCTCGGCATGGCGGTCGAGGGGCTCGGGCATGGTGATGATGCACAACCTGCTCGGCGCCGGCGACAACCAGCGCGTGATGAAGGTTGCGGTGCTCGCGCAGTGGGGGCTGTTCCTGCCGCTGGCCTACCTGGTCGGGCCGGTGCTCGGCTTCGGGCTGGCGGTGATCTGGTGCCTGCAGGTCGGCTACCGCGCCGGCATGGCGGGCGTGTTCACCCTGTTCTGGATGCGGCGCGGCTGGGTGGGAATCAAGGTCTGACCGGTAACTGCACGACGGCTAACGCAACTTCTGGATTTCCTCCAGCAAGTCCAGTGCCAGGGCGACGCCGGGCAGGTTGACGTCGAGGTCCTGGTGCAGGCGCAGCGCCACTTGCGTGCGGCGCACGCTGCGGCCGGTGAAGCGCCATTCGGCGCGGTTCGGGCCGTGCGGCTCGATGACGCCCTCGGCCACCAGCGCCAGCACGAATTCCTCGCTCGCGTGGCACATGCGGCACATTTCTTCGAGTTCGAGTTCGAGCGACTCGTCGAGCAGCTGGCCCATCAGCACTTCGAGTTCCTGGCGCGTCATGACTCGACCCTCCCTCAGCTCTCGAGGTCCCGGCGCGGGTTGAACGGCAGCTTGCTGCGCATCTCCTCGTATAGCGTGCGCGCGAATGACGAATCAGCCGGCGGCGTGTCGATGCGCAGCGTCACGATCTGGTTCCTGCCGACCGACCTGAGGAAACAGAGTCCGGATGAGCCTGCCGCGCGAATTCGCCAGCGACAACACCGCGCCGGTCCATCCCGCGGTGCTCGCAGCCTCTGACGGCCGCCAACCAGGGTGCGAGCCCCGCCTACGGCAACGACCCCTGGACCGCCCGCGCTACCGACCTGGTTCCGGCAGCAGTTCGGTGCCCGAGACCGCGGTCTTCCCGGTCTGGAACGGCACCGGCGCCAACGTGGTCTCGCTGCGTGCGCTCACCCGGCCCTGGCAGGCGGTCGTCTGCACGGCGCAGGCGCACATCCAGGTCGACGAGTGCGGCGCGCCCGAGCTCCTCGCGGGCGCAAGCTCATCGACGTCCCCACGCCCGACGGCAAGCTCACGCCGGCGATGCTCCGGGCGTCGATGACCGGCGTCGGCGACTTTCATCACGTGCAGCCGGCGGTGGTCTCGCTCACCCAGGTGACCGAGTACGGCACGGTCTACACCCGCGAGGAGCTCATCGCCCTCGCCGCCACCGCGCACGAGCTGGGGCTCCGGGTGCACATGGACGGCGCCCGGATCGCCAACGCGGCCGCCGCCCTCGGACTCCCGCTGCGGGCGCTTCACCCGCGACGCCGGCGTCGACATCCTCTCCTTCGGCGCCACCAAGAACGGCGCCATGGGCGCCGAAGCCGTCGTCGTCTTCGACCCGGCGCTCGCCGGCGAGATGCTCTTCCTGCGCAAGCAGTCGATGCAGCTCGCCTCGAAGATGCGCTACCTCTCGGCGCAGTTCCTCGCCCTCGGCCGAAGGCGACCTCTGGCTCGCGAACGCCCGGCACGCCAACGCCATGGCCCAGCGCCTCGCCGCCGGAGTGCGCGACGATCGCCGGTGTCGAGATCACCCAGAAGGTCGAGGCGAGCGCCGTCTTCGCCATCCTGCCGCGCGCCGTGACCGAGCGCCTGCAGGAGCGCTTCCACTTCTACTTCTGGAACCACTCGCCCCACGAGGTCCGCTGGATGACCAGCTGGGCGACGAGCCCGAAGACGTCGACGAGCTCCTCGCCGCGATCCGGGAGGAAATGGCGGGCCTGCGGTGGAATGATGCCACTGTTGATCGCGCTCTTCCTCTCTTTCTCGCCTCCGGCTTCTGCAGCCTGGTCTACCAGGTGGTCTGGCTGCGGCTGGGAATGGCGAGCTTCGGCGTCAACACCGCGATCGTCTCGATCGTCCTCTCGGTGTTCATGGCGGGCTTGCCGCCGGCAGTTGGGGGGCCGGAGCTTGGCTGCGGCGATCGGCCAGGAGCCCGGCCACGGCGCTGCGCGCCTACGCCGGCGCCGAGCTCTGGATCGGGCTGTCGGCCTGGATCGTGCCGCTTCGGGCTCTCGAGCGGGCGGACGCTGGCTCGGGCGTCTCGGCGCCGGCTGGGCGTCGCCGACCACTTCACTCTTGCCGGCGCCTGGCTGACGATCGTCCTCCTGCCGTTCTGTGTCGCGATGGGCGCCACGATTCCGCTGGCGATGCGGGCGGTGGAAGCACAGTCGGACGCCGCCCACGGCCCCCGCCGTTCCTTCAGCTACCTCTACGCCGCCAATGTCGCTGGCGCGGCGCTCGGAACGCTGGTCTCGGCGTTCGTGCTGATCGAGCTTCTCGGCTTCACCGGCACACTGCACGGTCGCGGCGGGCCTCAATTTCCTCGTCGCGGCGACCGCGGCCGCCATTCAGTTCGGTGGCGCTTCCGCGGAGTCCGGTCGTTGCTCGGCAGCGACGATCTCCAGGCCGCGGAGCCGACGGCACGCGGCCGCTCCTCGGCGCACTGTTCTCCACCGGCCTCGTCAGCATGGCCGCCGAAGTCGTGTGGGTGCGGCAGTTCACGCCTTATCCTGGGCACCATGGTCTACGCTTTCGCTGCCCTCCTGGCGGTCTATCTCGTCGCGACGTTCTGCGGCAGCCTCTTCTATCGTGCCCTCCGCACGCGCGACGCTGACCGGTGGGAGCGCTGGACCTGGATCGCCCTGCCGGTGCCCGCGGTCTTCCCCTGGCGGCCGCCGACCCGCGACTCACCTTCGGCACCGGCGGGCCGACGCTCGGCCTCTTCAGCTTCGACGCCGTCGCGCGCCTCCTGATCGGTATCGCGCCGTTCAGCGCCGCCACCGGTTTCGTCACGCCGCTGCTGGTGGATCGCTACTCGCGATGGGCGCCCGCGAGCGGCCGGTTTCGCCTACGCCGTCAACGTCATCGGCTGCATTCTCGGTCCGCTGCTCGCCGGGTTCGTCCTCCTGCCGCTGCTCGGTGAGCGCTGGGCACTCGCCCTGCTGGCGCTGCTGCTGGTGGCGAGCGCCGCGGTGCTGCATCGCCGCTGGCTCCCACGGCGGCGCGCGGCGACGGCGGCGATCGTGCTCCTCGCCGCGCGTATCGACGCGCAGCTTCGACTGGACTCTGCCGGGGCGATGGTGCGGCGCGACTCGACCGCCACCGTGGCCGCGGCCGGTTCGGGGATGCAGAAACGTCTGCTCGTCAACGGCGTCGGCATGACGCACCTCACGCCGATCACCAAGATGATGGCGCACCTGCCGCTCGCCTTTCGCGCCGCGCCGCCGACGCGCGGGACGCTGGTGATCTGCCTGGGCATGGGCACGACGCTGCGCTCTGCGCTGTCGTGGCAAGCGCCCGCGACGGCCGTCGAGCTGATCCCCAGCGTCGTCGAGCTGGCGCCCTACTTTCACGCCGATGCCCGGCGACTCTTCGCTTCGCCGCTGGCGCGGATCGTCGTCGACGACGGGCGGCGCTTCCTGGCGCGCTCGAGCGACTCTCTACGACGTGATCGTCATCGATCCCCCGCCGCCCGTCTACGCGGCGGGATCGAGTCTGCTCTACTCGATGGAGTTCTACGCCGCGGCGCGACAGCGGCTGGCGAAGCACGGCATTCTGCAGCAGTGGATTCCGACCGGCGACGGCAGCTCAAGTCCACTGTCGTCGCCGCGGTGACCGAGAGCTTCCGCCACGTTCGACTGTTCGGCTCGATCGAGGGCTGGGGACTCCACATCCTCGCCAGCCAGGAGCCGATCGCAGCGCCTGACGGCCGACGAGCTCGCGGCGCGGCTGCCGCCGGCGGCGGTGGCCGACCTCCTGGAGTGGGGCCCGGCGGCGACGGCCGCCGAGCAGTTCCGTCCCGGTGCTGGCGAACCGAGATCGCGCTCGAGAGCATCGCCGGCGCGCAGGCCATGGCCCTGCGCGACGACCGGCCGGTGAACGAGTACTTCTTCCTGCATGAGCGCCGGACCCGCGCCCGCGGCGGGCAGGATCGACCGCCTGTCGCGCGCGCCCGCCGAATCCCCACCCATCTAGTGGCGAAGCGTGCGCCGAGGCGATCAGGGGTCGCTCAACGACCAGCCCCCAACTGACCCGCGCGGCAACATCTTTCCTTTAGCGGTCTTTTCTTCCCACGAATCTCCAGCGCCGGTCCTGGCCCAGAAAGGTCCCGCTGAACTTTACTTGCGTGCAGGGGTCATCGAGCGGAAACTCAGGTCGACCGGCCCCGCGCGGTCGTAGCGCACGAGAAAGATCCCGTCGTCGCTGAGCGCGGCGACGGTGGGAATACCTTCGGCGTCGATCGTCAGGCCTGCCGCCGTCGCCAGTCGCTTGTCAGGCGCCGTGTGGATCACGCCGTTCGATCCAAAGCTCGTGTCGGGCAGGCCTTCGGCGTCGTAGCGCGCAAGCTGAACACCGCTGGCGCCGGAAGCCACCAGCAGCAGATGGCGATCGCCTTCTCGCAGCGCGGCGGAGACGCGCATGCCGGCGCCGATCGGAGTCCTTCGCGTCCCGCCTTCACCGAAGGCGGAATCCACTACGCCGTCGGCGGAATAGCGAGCGATGACCATGCTGTCGGCGCTCGTGCCGACGGCCAGCAACCGTCCCGCGGAATCCCATAGGAGCGTCGAGAAACCGGAGCCTTCGCCCAGAGACGTTCGGACGACTCCCGTACTCCCAAACGAAGGATCCAGCCTCCCCTCCGGCGTGTAGCGCAACAGGACTGCGGGACCTTCGCCACCCGATACCGCGACCACCGACCGGCCGAGGGGATCGAGAATCAGCCCTGCCGTCTTGATGTGGTCGTAGTCGTAGCGAAGGAAATCCCGCCCCTGGCTTCCATTCTTTCCACTCGCTTCGAGGAGGTAGGAGGCGACGCCGCCGTCGCCGAAGGTCGTATCCAATACACCCTTCGAGGTATAGCGCAGCAGGATGGCTCGAATCGGCCAGTCGTCGAAGGATCCACGGCGATTCCGCAGCTTGCTGCCACCGCTATCATCCGGCGACGAGCAGGCGTCCATCGCCATCCAATGTCGCCGCGAACGCTTGCGTGACGGCCGCCTGATCGACTCTCGTCGTGACGATGCCGCGCTCGCCAAAACTCGCATCGAGCTCGCCGAGAGCGGTGTACCGCGCGGCAGTGATGACCGGAACATTCGCGTCCAGAGCGGTCGACAGGTATCGCCAGCCGACGACGGTCGCCCGGCCCATGCCGTCCTGAAGCAGGGCCGTCACCGTGGCCCGGTCGCGATTGCGAAGCGGGAGGAGCGGCGTCACGACGGCTCCCCCCTTGCCGAATCCGGCGTCGAGAACCCCTCCTGCCGAAAAACGCAGCACGCACAACGCGGCGCTGTCGAACGCCGCGGCACCGTAGCCGAGACCGACAAAGAAGGAACCGAGTTTCTCGAGCGACCCTGCCGAGGTCACGCGACCCCAGGAGCCGCGAATGAACCGCATCGCTTGCTTGTAGCCGTCGCCCTCTTCGCCACAGCCAGCACGGTCGCCGCCACTACTTTCGAAGGCACGACCGTTGGTAGCCCCACCTGGCAGAGGCCCCTCGAGGGCGCGCCGCCGAGCGCGCTCTCGGGAATCGTCACGGCGGTGCCCTACGCGGCGATCGGCGCCGGCATGGCCTCCGACGCCGCCCGAGGAGAGCGCTCCCGCAATCCGTAGGGTGCACGGGCGGCCACCGCCGGACTCGGGCCCTCTTCAGGTCGAGGCGTTTCCGGAGTGGCGCAGGGCGTCGAGGGCGGCGGCGACTCCCGCCTGCCAGGCGGGCGAGCAGAGATGGCTCATCACCACCAGGCACAGCTCCAGACGCACGGATTCCGAGGACGACGCGACGCTCAAGAAGGCAGCGCGAACCCGGCCTTCGTCCAACGGAGTATTCAGCACCGGATCCTCGACTTCGATCCCGGAGTGCTCGACGCCCAGCAGATCGTAAGTGCGAGACAGCACCTCCGCACGCGAGCTGAAGTGGACCTGTACCAGGAGGTCGAGGAACGGCCGCGCTGCCAGCCTCACCAGACCCGTACGTATCGCCGCCGAAAGGCTCTCCTCCGAAGTTCGACGCAGCGCCGCCGCCCGAAACCGAAGCGCGCCGCCCCTCCTCCTCCGGGAGGCGCCCTGCAAATAGCACCGCCCGGTCGTCCGTTCGCTGCGCGACGCGCAGCCCGGCGCTCGAGCCGACCGATTGGTGCCGGAGCCCGGGGTCGAACCGGGACGGGTATCTCTACCCGGAGGATTTTAAGTCCCCTGCGTCTGCCATTTCGCCACTCCGGCTGGTGGGGATTGTAGGCGAAGACGGGTCGGGCGGCGGGGCGAATGAGGGGGACGTGGCGAGGGCGTCCTCTACAGAGGACGGCGGCGGCTGAGTAGAGCGGGGTGTTGAAATTGCTGCAGGGAGAAACTGTGGAGGCGACGGCCGGAGTCGAACCGGCGAATGAGGGTTTTGCAGACCCTTGCCTTACCACTTGGCTACGTCGCCCTGAGGACGAAGGCCGCCCGAAAGCGGCCTTCTTGAGGCAAAAGAATTGGAGCGGGAAACGGGACTTGAACCCGCGACCCCAACCTTGGCAAGGTTGTGCTCTACCACTGAGCTATTCCCGCTCGGGCCTGTGGAACGATAGCGAACGGCCGCGCAGGCTGTCAAGGCGAGAGCAGCGGCGCGTCGAAGGCGTTCTTCACCAGAGTGAAGCTCCAGGCGCCGTCGCGGCCGCGGTCGAGGCCGAGGACGTCGAAGCGGCAGGGACGCTGCGAGCGGTTGCTGCGCCAGGAAGAGCGCCGCGGCGCGCGGCCAGCCGGCGCTGCTTCTGCGGTCCGACCGCCTCGATCGCCCGGCCGAACTCGGCGGTCGCCCGCGCCTTGATCTCGACGAAGCAGAGCGTCTCGCCGTCGAGCGCCGACGAGGTCGAGCTCCCCGCCCTTGGTCCGGACGTTGCGCGCCACGATGCGGTAGCCGCAGCGCCTCGCAGGAAGTCCTCCGCCGCCGCCTCCGCCGCCGCCCCGCGGGCGTGCGTGTGATGCGGCGAGCTCGCCGAAGCCCGCTGGAGGCCGGCAGGCTCATCGCCTCAGCGCCGCTTCCAGCGCGTACCCTGCGGCGAGTCCTCGAGCACCACGCCGCGCGCCGCGAGGTCGTCGCGGATGCGGTCCGACTCGGCGAAGTTGCGCGCCGCACGCGCCGCCTCGCGCGCCGCGATCGGCCGCTCGATCTCGCCGTCGGCAGGCGACACCTCGCCTTCGGCCGCGGCGCGTGCCCCAGGGCATGAAGATCACCCCGAGCGCCGAGTCGACGCGCCGCAAGCGCCGCGAGCACCCGCTCGCCGTCGCCCGGCGCCCAGCTCCCGACGATCGATCATCCCGTTGACCTCGCGCACGAAGTCGAACAGCGACGCGAGGGCCGCAGAGACATTGAGATCGTCCGCCAGACCCGCCGAGAATCCAGCCAGCAAGGTCTCTACCTTTACCGAAAGCTTTTCTTCCTTCTGCGGTCGACGCCGCCGCGTGCTCGACCCGATCGACGAAGTCGTCGAGCCGGATCAACGCTGCGCGCGCTCCGTCGAGCCCGGCGAAGGTGAAGTTGAGCTTCTGCCGGTAGTGGCACCGAGATCAGCAGGTAGCGCAGCGCCCGCGGCGAGATGCCGCGCGCGAGCAGGTCGCCAAGGGTGTAGAAGTTGCCGAGCGACTTCGACATCTTCTGGCCGTCGACGATCAGGTGCTCGGAGTGCAGCCAGTAGCGCACGAACGGCATGCCGTTCGCCGACTCGCTCTGGGCGATCTCGTTCTCGTGGTGCGGGAAGAGGTTGTCGACGCCGCCGCAGTGGATGTCGAACGTCTCGCCGAGGTACGCGGCGCTCATCGCCGAGCACTCGATGTGCCAGCCCGGCCGGCCCGGGCCCCAGGGCGAAGGCCAGGAGGGCTCGCCCGGCTTGGCGCCCTTCCAGAGCACGAAGTCGCGCACGTCCTCGTTCTCGTACTCGTCGCTGGCGACGCGCTCGCCCACCCGGGCCTCGCTCGAGCTTGAAGCCGGAGAGCTTGCCGTAGTCGGCGTCGGCGGCGATGCGAAACCAGACCGAGCCGTCGCTCTCGTAGGCGTAGCCCGCCGCGAGCAGTGCTGGCGATGATCGCCAGCATCCCGTCGATGTGCTCGGTGGCCCGCGGATAGGCCGCCGCCGGCTCGACGTTCAACGTCGCGAGATCGGCCTGGAAGGACGCGATGAAAGGCGCCGTGTAGACGTCGAGCGCCAGCCCCTTCTCCTCGGCGCCGCGGATCGTCTTGTCGTCGACGTCGGTGAGATTCATGACCTGCGTCGACTTCGAAACCGAGGAAACGCAGGCTCCGGCAGAGCAGATCCTCGAACAGGAAGGTCCGGAGGTTGCCGATGTGGACCGTGTTGTAGACCGTCGGCCCGCAGGTGTAGATGCCGACCTTGCCGGGCTCGAGCGGCTCGAACGGCTCGAGTCTGCGGCCGAGCGTGTTGAAGAACTTCACCTCGCTGCGATCCACACGGCTCCTTTCGCGATCCCGGCCCTGATGCCCCGCGACACTTCCCGCGGCACGAGGGAGCCTACGCCAGCGATCTCTCTCGCATAGCCGAGCTTGCCGAGCTTGCGCATCGCGAGCTGGCGCCGCAGCCCGCGCAGGTGATCGATGAACAGGATGCCCTCCAGGTGATCGATCTCGTGACAGAGCACCCGGGCGAAGAACCCCTCGGCCTCGATCTCGAACGCCTCCCCGGAGAGCCGCTGCGCCGCCACCCGGACCGCGAGCGGGCGCTCGATACGCTCGGTGAAGCCGGGGATCGAAAGGCAGCCCTCGATGTCGGTCTCGGCGCCGGCGCGCGCGACCACGAGCGTGGATTCACCAGGACATGGAGACTGCGAGCGCGGGCCCGAAGAATCGATGTCGACCACCGCGACCCGCCGCAGATCGCCGATCTGCGGCGCCGCGAGACCCACTCCCGGCGCGCCGTACATCGTCTCCGCCAGCTCCGCGACCAGGCGCGCGAGCGAAGCGTCGAACGTCGGCGACCTCTTCGGTCTTCTGACGCAGAATCGGGTCTGGGAAGAGGAGGATCGGCCGCAAGGTCATGCGCGCGACGCGGCCTCGAGCTTCTCGACGGCGGATCGCGACCGCCTGGTCGCGCGCTGCGAGCGCAGGGCGTCGAGCAGCGCGCGCGGATCGGGATTGCCGGTGAGCGCCCGCTTCGAGGCCGATGCGCCCCGACCTTGACGAACTTCGCGCGTTCCGTCGCGCGGTAGTCCGCCGGCCAGGGCTTGTGCTCCAGCAGGGAGCGCTCGCCGAAGATGTCACCCGGCGCGAAGCTGCGCAGCTGGAAGCGCTGGCCGTCGGCGGCGGTGTAGCAGCGCCTCGGCGGCGCCGGTGATCAGGATGAGCAGGAACTCGTCGCGGACGCCGCGGGCGGCGATCTCCTGCCCGCCCTCGGCGGCCCAGAGCTCGCAGCCCGCGAACAGGCGCTTCAGCTGGTCGCCCGAGAGTCGCTCGACGACCGAGGTGCTCGCGAGGCCCTGCCAGATGCGCTCGACCTCGACCGGCGACGTCCGCGTCAGCGGATCCTGCTCGCTCTGCGCCTGCACCAGGCCCTCGATCGCCAGCACGCGGCTGTGCTCGAGCGCCTTCAGGCGCTGGATGCGCTGCATCCTGGCGCGCACCGTCGTCGTCGCCGGGGCGAGGCGGGCCACCTTGCGAGCTGCGCCAGCGCCTTGTCGTAGAAGCCGTCGTCGGTGTACATGTCGGCGACGTAGAGGAACTCGTCGAGCGCCTTGGCGCCCTTGCCGACCTGGGCGTAGACCTCCGCCAGGCGCAGGTGCGAGTACAGATCGTTGCGGATTGTCCTGCGTCTTCTTTTCGAGCCGCTCGATCGCCTCCTCGTAGCGCTCGAGGACGACCAGGTCCTCGATGCTCGAGCTCCTGCGTCGCTGGCTCGGGGTTCGGCTCTTGCCGAACAGTTTCTTCAGCATTGTCTGTTTCCCGCAGTCTACCAGCGCCGGGCCGCGACCTGTCGCGCCCGGGGGCGACCTGCACGGGACGCTCTGCGAAGTCGCCACCGCTTCGGCTGCGGGGAAGGTGCGCTGGCCCGCACCTTGCTATATCTTCCCCTCGGCGAAGGGCAGCAAGGAGGAGAGAGATGACCGAGAGAGATGACCGAGAGAGAGCTGATTCGACCGGGTTCGACCCGCCTTCGCTGGGCGCTCGCAGGCCTGCTGCTGTTCTTCGCTTCGCCGTGCTGGCTTCCGGAGCAGTCCGGCGATGCCCTCCGCGGCCGCCGAGGCGCGGAGCCGAGGTCACCGCGCCGATCTCCGACGAGCGCGCGAGCTACTCGTACCTGCGCACCCTCGAGGGCTCGGCGACGGTCGCCGCGGCCGGACAGGGCATCGGCGAGCCGCTCGAGGCTCAACCAGCCGCTGCTCACCGGCGACCTGGTGCGGGTCGAGTCGGGCTCGCGCCTCGAGCTGGCGCTCTCCGACCGCAATCGCCTCTTCCTCGACGCCGACAGCAGCCTCGTCTCTCGAGCGCCTCGCCTTCTCGGGCGACCGGGAGGAGCGCGTGACCGTCCTCCGGCTCGAGGGCGGCGAGCTGCTCCTGGCGGTCGCCGACGAAGCGCTCGGCGACGAGCTCCCGCGCGTCATCACCGCCAACGCCACGGTCTATGTTCAGGAGCCCGGCGAGTACCGGATCGAAACCGGCGTCGGCAGCGACGGCGCCGGCTGGACACGGGTGGTCACCCGCCGCGGGTTCGCCGAGGTCGTCACCGATCGCGGCTCCTCCGTCGTGCGCGGCGACGAGTCGATCGTCGCCCTGGGCGACCGCTGCGGCGAATCTCGAGATCAGCGCGGCCGACGAACCCGACGCGCTCGAGCGCTGGAGTGGCGTGCTCGCCGAGCGGGCCGAGCGCGCTTCGCGCAGCTCGAGCTACGTCGAGCCCCATCTCGCCTACGACGCGGCGCCCGCTCGACGAGGCCGGCGACTGGATCGAAGTCGACAGCGTCTGCTACTGGCGGCCCTACGTCTCCGCCGGCTGGCGCCCCTACTGGCAGGGACGGTGGGCCTGGACGCCCTCCGGCTACACCTGGGTCTCCGACGAGTCCTGGGGCTGGGTGCCCTATCACTACGGCCGCTGGTGCAGCCTGCCGGGCTACGGCTGGGCCTGGCGGCCCGGCGCCGTCTACTCGCCGGCGTGGGTCTACTGGAACTGGACCAGCGGCTATGCCGGCTGGGTGCCGATGGGCTACTACAGCCACTTCTACGACCCCTGGTACCGCGAGCGGTTTCCGCTACGGCGTCTACGGCTGGGCGGGCGGCGGCTGGGGCATCTACTCGGACTGGAACTTCGCGCCGGTGCACTGCTTCCGCGACCGCCGCTTTCGCGGTCACATGCGCCGGGGCCGGGACATGGAGCGTGAATCCGGTCACCACCAGCCGCCGCGCGGCCTGCTGACGACCGACACGCGCGACTTCCGGCCCGAGCGTCTCGATCGCACCGATCGCACTGAGGATCTTCTGCACCAGATCGGCAAGCGGCACCAGCCGCGCAACGGCGGCGAGCTGCCCGACGTCACCGACTTCGTCGGTCGCAAGGGAAAGCTGCCGACCGAAGTCGCCAAGGTCGTCGTTCCGCCCGCCGGCAAGGAGCGCGGCGTGATCCGCGACGTCGGCAAGGCGCCGAAAGTCGCCGAGACTCCGATCTGGCGGCAGAAGATGCTCGGCGACGACAAGCCCAACGCACCGCCGAGCGAAGCGCCGGTCGACATCCAGCAGCGCTGCGGTCTCCGGTGCGGCGCAAGAACGGCCGGGAGAATCCCGGCGCGACCTCCGGCGTGCTGCTCGACAAGGGGCGCGCGACGGCTCCGAAGGGTCGGCGCCGACCGGTCGATTCCCGGGGTGCGAGTGCGACCAAGGGCCGGGCTATCGGCAAGGGCCAGAGGGCGGAGGGAGCGGCGAGCAGCGGCGGCAACGTGCGGGATCGGCGGTAGTGGAGCAAGCGCCCGACAAACGCAGCGCGACGAACCGGGGCGGCGACTCGGCGGACAAGGATTCGTCCGCGAAGGCCGGAGTACCGCGGGTCGCGCCTCTGGTGCCGGTGACGAAGAGCTGACGCGCCCACTGGTCCCGGCCGTTCCAAGGGATCGATGCCGGAGGGCGAGGGCCGCCAGCTGTGGAAAGAGCGCGGTGGCGAAAGCGCCCCGTACAACGCGTCGTCGGCAGCGTCCGGCGCCCGTCACCTGGCACCGACTCCGGGTCGAAGAACCCGAACGCGCCAGCGCGGACGGCACCCCGGCGCCCGCGCACAGCCGCGCCCGCTCGCAGGAGCCGCCCGACCTACGCCGGCGGCTCGAACAGAGCCCGCTTCGCCGCGGGCTCCTGCAGCGACTCGACGGGCAGGAATCCAGCCGAACGGGTCCAGGGTGTACGCCGCGCTATGCCCACCGCAGCGCAAGCCGGCACCTACAGCGCGGTCGGCGTCGCCGCGGTCGCAGGATTCCCAGGACCCCAGGTATAGCCGTCGGTGAAATCGGCGCCTTCGCTCGCAGCGTTCGCAGCCGTGCCGCCCGTTCGGTCGCAGCCGTCCCAACGGTCGCCGGCAGCAGCACGCGTTCGCAACCGTCGCAGCCCAGTCGGTCGGCGAAGACGTCCAGGCAGCCGACGATCGCAGCCCTCGGGGAAGAGTCCTTCCACCTCGCAGCCAGCCGGGAAGTCGCCGTCGTCGGGGTCGAAGGGCTCGCAGCGCTCCGGTCAGAGTTCCTCGCCGCCGCCGCCAAAGAAGGACGACGGCAAGCGCTAGGAAGGCGCCGAAACCGGGCGCAGGCTGGGTGGGTGGACTACAATCCACTCGCCCATGCGTGCCGACGCGCTCTTCCGCGGAGTCTTCCTCGTCTACTGCGTGGAGGCGGGCCTCTTTCTCCTGCTGTCGCCCTGGTTCGAAGCGTGGAATCACGCAGCGCTGCTGCTGCCGTTCGGCGCCCTGCGCGAGCTCCTGCTCACCTCCTGGGCGCGTGCCGTGATCTCCGCCTTCGGGCTTCTCCACCTGATCTGGGGTCTCCACGACCTCGATCTCTTCCTGCGTCGCAACACCGGCTACGCTCTTGAAGATTCCGCGCCTGCTCGCCATCACTAGCCCGGCAGTCGTGCCGGGGGCCGACTGGCGGCGCTGGTGCTGTGCGCTAGCAGCCGCCGGCGTCGACGCGCTGCAGGTGCGCCGCAAGGGTTGCAGCGACCGCGAGCTCCTCGCCCTGGCCACCGAAGCGCGCTCCGCCGCGGCCGCAACGCTTGCCAGTCTCCTGGTCAACGCCCGACCGGACATCGTTCTGGCGGCCGGTGCGCACGGCGTCCACCTCCCTGCTTCGGGTCTCCCCATCGCCCCGGTCCGCCGTGCGCTCGATGCCCTGCCCGGCCGGGCCCCTCCTGATCGGGCGGTCGACGCACAGCGTCGAGGAGATTCGCCTCGCCCGCGATCAAGGGGCCGATTTTGCGCTCTTCGGACCGGTCTTCGAGACGCCTTCGAAGGCCGGACGGATGGCGCCCGCGGGCTCCGCCTGCTCACCGCGGCGGTCGCCACCGGCCTGCCGGTCCTCGCCCTCGGCGGTGTCGACGCGAGCAACGCTCGCCAGATCGTCGATTGCGGCGCCTGGGGCCTGGCGGCGATGCGCTGGTTCGCGGATCCTGTCGCCGGCGGCCCGCAATTCGCAGGCCGTTCTGCGGCTCTGGCAGGCCGCATGACGCAGGATCCTGGGTCTCGGCCTCGACCTGGTCGACCGCCAGCGCATCGAGCACCTGCTGGAGCGCCATGGCGACGCGTTCCTGCGGCGTGTCTTTCTCGACGGCGAGGTCCGGGTCGGCGTCGGTGCGGCAGGCAAGGCGGCCCATGTCGCCGGGCTCTTCGCGGCCAAAGAGGCGACGATGAAGGCGCTCGGCACCGGCTGGGCGGGGGGCGTCGGCTTTCGCCAGATCGAAGTTCTCCGCCAGGCCTCGGGCGCCCCAGCGCTCCGACTGCACGGCGAGGCGCGGCGCCGCGCCGACAGCGCTCGGCGTGCGGAGTCTCTGGCTATCGATCAGCCACGACGGCGCCAGCGCCGTGGCCGTCGTCGTTCTCGAGGGTATCCCGCCATGACCGAAACGGCTGTCTTGCCGGCGGACGCCGCGCCGCCGCATCGCGGCGGCGAAAGCGCGCCTTTCCTCCTCCTCGCGCTCGCCGTCCTCGCCCTCGATCAAGGGTCGAAGTGGCTTATCGAGACCCACCTGCCCGAACAGAGCTCGCACGAAATCGTGCCGGGCCTGCTCCACATCTCCCATGTCCGCAATACCGGCGTCGCCTTCGGCATGTTCGCCAACGGCGGCCGGGATGGCGGCTCCTGGGTGCTCTCGCTCGTCGGCCTGGTGGCGCTCGGCCTGATCGCCGATGCTCTTCCATCGCACTCCGGCGAAGGACCGCGGCCTGCTCGCCGCGCTCGCCCTGGTGATGGGCGGAGCGGTCGGGAATCTCTTCGACCGGGTCGCGAGCGGCGCGGTCACCGACTTCATCGCCGTCTATCTCGGCAGCTATCGCTGGCCCGACTTCAACGTCGCCGACAGCGCGATCTCGGTCGGCCTGGTCGTCATCCTTCTCGACTCGTTTCGCCGCCGACCTTGACCTCGGGCACCTGGTGCGTCGGCGCGGGCGAGGTGGGTACCCGCCTCGATCGCGCCGTCGCCAGCCATCTCGACCTGCCGCGAAACCAGATCCAGGAGTGGATCCGTACTGGGCACCTCACCCTGAACGGACTCCCGTCGCCGAAGCCGGGACAGGCGCTGCGGACCGGAGACCGGATCGCCTGGGATCCCCCCGCGCGGGAAGAGTCGCGCGTCCTGCCCGAAGCCGGCGAGCTGGCCCTCCTCTTCTGCGACGACGACCTGATCGTCCTCGACAAGCCAGCCGGCCTCACGGTGCACCCCGGCGCCGGACAGTCCACCGGCACCCTGGCGCACCGGCTCCTCGACCGCTTCCCCGAAATCGCCGGCGTCGGCGGGCCGGGAAGGCCCGGGATCGTCCATCGCCTGGACAAGGGCACCAGCGGAGCGATGGTGGTGGCGCGCACCGCGGCGGCCTACCGCGCGCTGACGGCGGACTTCGCCTCGCGCCGGGTGGGCAAACGGTATCTCGCGATCGTGCACGGCACCCCCAGATCTCCCCAGGGAACGATCGAGGCGCCGATCGGGCGCCACGCCTCGGAGCGCAAGCGCATGACGGTGCGCAGCGACGGCCGGCCCGCCATCACCCGCTATCGCACGCTCGCGTCCGCAGCCGGACTGGCCCTGCTCGAGCTCGAGCTTCTGACCGGACGGACGCATCAGATTCGCGTCCACCTCAAGCATCTCCGGCATCCCATCGTGGGTGACGCGACCTACGGCGAAGCGCGTCATCGGGAGCTGGCAAGCAGCCCTGGACGAACCGTGCGGAGCTTCCCGCGGCCGGCGTTGCACTCCTGGAGGCTCGCCTTCGAGCACCCTCGCACCAGGGGCGAGATGCGATTCGAAGCGCCGCTCGCCGACGACATGCTGGCGCTCTGGTTCGCCCTTGCCGGCTCCGCGCCGGCGCTTCCGCGCGCGCGCGAATAGAAGATTTCAGGGGGGGGGGTAATAGGGCGAAGCAGGGCGAAAGAGAAAACGGGCCCGTCGCTCCATCGCTGGAGAGACGAGCCCGGATTCACTACCGTTGAATCTGCCGGACCGGAGCGTCAGACGCCCCGTCCGCCTTCATGTTCAGTCGATCGGGCAGGGAAGAACCGGACCGCCATCATCGAAGGTGTAGATGCAATCGTCCGGCGCGGTCGCAACCGCGGTCACGTTGCCGAGCTGGATGGCATCGAAGCCGACGCTGAAGCGACCCTCGGCATCCATCGTCGCCGTCACCCAGTTCTGCATGAGGTACTCATAGCCGGCCGGGAACGTCGCGCCAGCGTCGAAGTTCAGGTTGAGGTACAACCAACCGAAATCTTCGCTGGTCGGCAGCGCGCCGCCGCCCACAGAGACGCGCTGCGCCTCCCAGGGGAACGGAGTCGTCTCTTCGCCCGGCTCGCAGGGAGAGATCGTGCAGCCTTCGGGAACTTCGAAGTTCTCCTGCTCGTCGAACACGACGACCTGGTGCTGACCGAGCGGATACTGCGACGGATAGTCACCGCAATCGAACGGAACGTCGTCGCCATTCTCCTTCGAGTCACGCCACACCAGCAGGTCCGTGCCGCCGTCGAAGCCGCCACCGTTCAGGTAACGGACCGCGAACACGTTGCCGAGACCTTCACGGTTGTCGGCGCCAGCCACATAGCGATAGTAGAAGGTGTAGTCCGCGACACCCAGTGCGGCATCGGCTTCGATGTGCACCAGCGTCTCGCCCTGGGCGAAGTTCTGGCCCGGGTTGACGTAGAAGTAGTCGCCCCAGAGGACGTTCTCGTTCGACGCCGTGCCCGTGCCGCCACTGATGAAGTAGCCGGTATCTTCCGGGAACTCCAGCGAGCACTCGTTGACCGTGTCGACCGTGATGTAGCCACGGGCGATGCGATCGCCGTGATCGACGCCGCTGCACTGGCCGTCCCAACCGAAGGAGTCAGAACCCTGACCGGTCAGCAGGTTCTGCACGTGCTCGATGTAGGTCGCGTTCAGCGCCGGGTTGGAGTACGGCAGGAACGGGTCGCAGCTGGGGATAGTGCATCGTCCTACGACGCCGGGCCCTGGGGGCTGATGGTGTCGGACGGATCGTTGCCGTCATCCGCCGTGCGCGGCAGGTTGCCGCTGACGAAGATGTCGCGCAGGCTGATCGTCTGCACGTCATAGCCAGTGAGATAGACGTTGAAGTCGAGAACGTGGTCCGACAGGTCCGACCACACCACGACGTGCGCGAGAACCGCGGTGGCCGAGGCGTTGTTGATCGACATCAACGTGTTGATGCCGTCGGTGCTGTCGAGATCCACTTCGAAATACGGCAGCAGCAGCGTCGCGGCCGGGACATCATCCACCGTCCCGATGACGGCGAAAGCCGGCGCGGCGAGTACCACCAACAGACACGCAAGCAACAATCTCTTCATCTCTTCTTCTCCTTATAGAACTGCGTTGATCAGAACTTCTTGAATCCTACCTTGGATCCTACCCTGAATCCTATGAAATCAGACCTGTTCGGCTCCACCACCCAGGTCTCTCCGACAGGTTTGATGGCAATCTAGGACAATTTTGATGCTTTGTCAACATTTATTTGGCGGGTTTCGGGGTCCAGGCCGCCACCCCTCCCTGGCTCGTGCAGCTGGTCGGGTCGAACAGGGCGTTGCCCTCGCCGGCGTAGGACGCGACGATCTCCGCCCGGCCGTCCTGGTCGATGTCGATGAGCTTCAATCCATACCCCCGACAGTCACCGTGCGGTTGCTGCGCCTCCGGGCTCTCCTCGCGCACGAAGCCGCCCTGTCCGTCGCCGAGGAAGAGCAGCAGGAAGCCGTCGTGGTCGGTACCCACCAGATCCAGGCGCTGGTCACCGTCGACATCTCCAGCCTCGAGCGCGGAGATGCCGCGGCGCCCGTCGCGGACGAAGACCGGGCGGCGCTCCCAGGCGCCACCGCGGCGGGCGAAATAAAGATCCACCCCGACGCGGCTCACTCCGAGCTCGAAGCTGCTGTAGCTCACGGCGATCTCGGGTCGCCGGTCGCCGTCGAAATCGCCGACCGCGACGGCGTTCACGTACGCACGCGGCCGGAGCGGCAGCTCCTGCGACTTCCACGGACCGCCGACCACCGGTCCCTGGAGATAGAGCAGGTCCGTTTCTTCCCATCGCGTTGGTGGAGGTCAGGAAGTCGGGCCGGCCGTCGGCGTCGAAATCGGCGACCGCCAGATCGTCGCCGAAGATCTCCTGCCGCGGACCTGTCTCCGCCACGGCCACCCAGGTGCCGTCTCCCTGGTTGAGATAGAGCTTCGGCCCGAAGGCGCCGAGATCGCTTCCGACCTTCGGCGCCTTGTCGCTCTCCAGGAGGCTGATCTGCGGCCCTTCACTCAAGGCGAGGAGATCGGGCCTGCCGTCCCGGTTCCAGTCGAGAACCTCGATGCGCCGCGAAGCGAAACCCGATGCCGTCGTAGCCCGCCTTCGGGACGACGAAATCCAGTCCTTCCCCCCACGAAGTGAACTTGCCCGCGCCGTCGCCGACGAAAACCGAGCACGCCGCGCAAGTGACTCGCCGCGGCCAGGTCGGCCTTGCCGTCGCCGTTGAAGTCGGCGACCTTGACGTCGCCGTAGTCGAGCAGGCCCGGTGGCACGCTCGCCCGGTACGGGCGCCACTTGCCGTGACCGTCGCCGAGGAAGATCCGCGGCTGATCGCCACCGCGCCGCGTCGGGCCGTGGACGAAGTCGATCTGGCCGTCGCCGTCGAAGTCGGCGAGATCGAAGCCGTTGCGCCACATGCCGTGCGTCGGCAGGCCGGCATCGAAGGGCCCGAGCTGCAGCCGGTCGACCGTCGCGATCGGTGCCAGGAACGTCGCGGCCGAAGCTGCGAGCTCCTCGGGCGTCGGCCCGGGACCGACGGAGCTGCGCGTTCCGGCACCGATTCGTCCGGTCGATAGACCTTGAGCCAGATGTTCTCGGGATCCTCGCCCGCCAGATCGTATTCGGCGCCGTAGATCGATCGCGCACGCGCGCGTCTCCGAGGCGTTTGTAGGCCCGGTGCTTGGGGCTGCTTGCGAATGAAATACGACCGGCCTTCGGTGTCGACCAGCCATTCCCCGTCCGGCGGCTGCGTCGCGGCCACCACCTCGTCGCGCAGCGCCTGTTCGCGGGTTCGGGGGAGCGTCTGCCGGCGGTGCCGCCGTCGGCGCCTGCGGCTCGTCGCGGCGGGCGTGGCTCGCTCGGAGCCTCGGCTCGCTTGGAGCGCCGGAGCGTCTGGAGCGCTTGGAGCGATGGGCGCCTGGGTCAGACTGCAGGCCAGGCCCGGGAGCAGGCAGACGAAAGCCGGAACGCCGAGAAGGGCGGACCTCGGAAACTAGGATCCTTCGGAGCCTGCGGGCAGTCGGACCTTCGGATCATGGCATGTGGGGTGCAGGAGAGGGCGAGCGTCTGCCGCTGGCGGAGATTTTGACACAGTTGGCGCGGCGAGCTGATGACAGTTTGGCATCGTTCCACGGTTTGCACGATCCACACCAGACTCCCAGGAGAGACTCTTCATGCCGCCATCCCAGGATCCCTTCGACCGGTACCGCTCGCACCCAGCGGCTCGCCCGCGATCGCCTCCGCGGCTCCTGCGGCGCAGCGCTGCTGCTGCCTGGGTCACTCCTGCGTCACCGCCTCGACGCCTGCGCAGCGCGCAGGGCGAAGACCTTCCAGCAGCCCAAACTGACCGCCGAGAGAGCGCGTCCACGCGACCGGCGAGAGTGGCGCGCGATCAGGTGGTCGAACACACCTTCAAGATCCGCAACTCCGGCGGCGCACCGCTCGCGATCCTCAAAGTCGTCGAGCCGCCGAACCTCGAGATCGTCAGCCTGCCGACCGTCCTGGCGCCCGGCGAAGACGGGAGAACTCCGCGTCCGGGTGCCGCTGCTCTATGACAAGCCGGTCGCGCTGCTCAAGCAGATCGTGCTGCAGACCAACGACCCGGACGACGCCGTCGTTCGTGCTCGAGCTGCGGATCCTCTCGACCGAGTACGTTGCCGCCAAACCGGGCTATGCCCGCTGGATCTCCGTGCAGCAGCGAGAAGCCGGGCACGATCTCGCAGCGCTTCGCGGCCACTGACGGTCAGGATTTCGAAGTGCTGCGCACCAGCGCCCGCCGCCCGGCATCACCTCCGCCATCGCCGTCGCCACGAAAGAGGCCGGGAGCCCGCGCACCTGGACACGTGGATCTGACGCTCGCGCGACGACGCCCCGGTTGGTGCCGATCGTCGGCACGCTGCTCGTCCACGTGAGTCATCCCAAGCAGAGCATCGTGCCCATTCCGCTCTCCGGATTCATGCGCCCGGTCGTCGCCGTCACGCCGAACAAGCTGACTGCTCGGCGAGCTCAAGCTCACCGAAAACGCAATCAGGTCTTCATCGTGCAGAGCCTTCTCCACCGAGCCGATCCACGTGACCAAGGTCGAGCACGACCTCCAGGGATTCCCTCCGGCCGTCGCTCGAGACGCGGACGCTCGGGCGCGAGTACAGGGTCAGGCTCGCCTTCGACCCGGCGACGATGCCCAAGGGAGCCGCTCCGCGGGACGCTCAAGATCCACACCGACAGCCCGAAGGTGCCGCTGCTGACCGTGCCGATCGACGGCACGGTCCACTGATCAGGCGACGACGTCGATCCGGCCGTGCGAAATCGGAGCCTTCGGCGAGCACGACGCAGGCGGAGGAGATGTCGCCGGCAACCGACCCGCCACGCCGAACCTCGATCCACTCCTCTCCTGCACCGGACCGTGCACCTCGCCACTGACGGCGACGGTGTGCGCCCGGAGGGGGCCTTCGAGGCACGCTCCGGCACCGATCGTGAGCTCCGCCCGAACGACGATCTCGCCCGGTGAAGCGCCCTTCGAGATGCAGATCGGAGCCGCAGGTCAGGTTTCCGCGGAAGCTCGGTGCCGGCGGCGATCACGGAGGTTGGCGCCACGGATCTACCTTTCTCCGCCGTCGACGCGGACACCGCATCGCACGCTCGGCAGCACTCGAAGTGGATCCCGAATCGCTGAGGGCTCCCCGACAGGTCGCGAGGGCGAACCTGGAGTGCCTGACCGGAAATCACTGGAGCGGGCAACGGGGATTCGAACCCGCGACATCAAGCTTGGGAAGCTTGCACTCTACCAGCTGAGTTATGCCCGCCTGCACAGCGAAACGCCTTCAATTTACAGAAGCCCCACCGGCGCGTCAAGCGTTGCATCGGAAGCGTTGCCGCTATACTCGATTTCGCCATGGCTGGTTCCGGCACCGACTCCCAGGAAACCGAGCGCGGCCCGAAGCTCTACTTCTTTCCCGACCAGCCGGTCACCGCGGGGAGTTGCGCCTCCTGTCTGCTCGAAGGTTCGCCCGAGAGACGGGCCTGGGCGATCTCCCACCTCCTGCGCTACGCCGATTGGGAAGACATCTGGAGCTTCACCACCCGGGAGCAGGTGCGAGACTCATTTCGCCGATCTCGACCTGCCGGCGAGCCTGCGCGCGGCCTGGGCCCGCATACTGAAGATTCAGCCGGTCGAAGTCTCCGGCACCAAGTAGTCGGTCGCCGCCCGATTGCGCCATCGTCACCGGCGGAGCCGCGCGCCGGCCCGCCTTGACTCGCCCGGAACGCCACGCCAGAATCGCCCGATCGGGCGCCAAGCGCGCTGCTCCGTCTCCAACCTTCGCAGCTCTCGGGAGCCGATTCCCAACGAGCCCGGATTCCCCTGCCGGAGTCGCGTCCAGCTCGCCGGCTGCACGCGCTCCTGGCGCTGCTGCTCGTCGCGGCGGCCACGCTCGCCGTCTACCTGCCGACACCCGGCGAACTACTGGATCCGGTACGACAACGAGACGCTGATCCGCAACAGCCCACAGGTCGCACGCACTCGCGGGTGACGACAAGCTCGCCGCCTTGGCGACCCTCTTCACCAGCACCCACTACAGCCTCTATCAACCGCTCTTCACTCTCTCGGTGGCGCTGGACCACGCCCTCTTCGGGTGGAACCTCGCGGGCTTCCACGCGCACTCCGTGCTCCTGCACGTCGTCGTCGTCGCGCTGTTGCTCTGGTTCCTCTACCGCCTGACCGACTCCTGGCCGGCGGCGATCGCGGCGAGCCTTCTCGTTCGCCGTGCATCCGGCGCTGGTGGAAACGGTGCGCTGGGCGATCTGCCGCAACTCGCTGGTCGCGGCCTTGTGGCTGCTGATCGGCGTCCTGCTCTATCTCCGCCATCTCGACAGCCGCAGTCGGGCGGCGCTCTGGAGCTCGCAACTCGCGCTCGGCCTGTCGATGCTCGCCAAAGTCTCGCCCGCGATGGTGGTCGTTCCATTCGTGCTCGACCTCTGGCGTCATCGGCGGATCGATCGCCGCGCGATCCTCGAAAAAGTGCCGCTCTTGGCTCTCACCGCACTCCTGACCTACGTGAACTATCGCGCGACGGTGGCGCACGCAGCAGACAGCCCGCTGCAGCGGCCATGGTCCGAGGTCGTCGGCTTCCTGCCCGAAGCGGTGGCGCTGATGACCGCCAACGCGATCGCGCCGGCGAATCTCGCGATCCTCTACCTCCCGCCGCCATGGGGGCCACTCCTCGGCTGGCGCTGGCGCCTGGTGGCCGCCTTTCTCGTCGCGGCGCTCGCCGGTGGCCTCTGGGCCTGGAAGAAAGGCCACCGCGGAGTGCTGCTCGGAGTGGTGGGCTGGTTCGCCCTGCTCGCACCAACGTCGCCGCCGGCCGGTTCCGCACCGCGCTCGCTTCCGATCGCTACCTCTATCTGCCCATCCTCTTCCTCGCCGCGGCGCTCGCCGCCGCACTCGCTCCCGCTTTCGCAGCCGCCTCGGCGCCGCTTTCGGGGCGCTGCGCCGGGATCTCGCTCCCGCGGTGCCGCTTGCCGGCGCGCTGGGTCGCAGCGCCGGTGCCTGCTGGTGCTCGGCGTGCTCGCTGGCGCTCGCCGCCGGCACCGCGGCCCGGCGCTGGGAGGACGAGCACCGGATCTGGCAGCGCGTCAACGAGCTCGCGCCGCACCACATGGCCTACTACATGCTCGGCAACCTGGCGCTCAAGGAGGAGACGTGGACGGAAGCCGCCGATCTGTTCGCCAGCGCCCTCGAACTGGCGCAGCTCGACCCCTACGCGAAGCATCGATCCCGTCTACTCGCAGGCCGTGCTGCAGACCAGCCGCAAGGCGGCGAGCGAGCTGGCCAAGCAGCCGGCACGCCGAGGCGCAGCAGGACCGGGAAGCGCTGCTCGAGCGGGTGAACGCGGTTGCGGCGGAAGCCGCCGCGAACCTGCCGGAGAGTCCGGAGATCCAGTTCGAGCTCGGCAAGTCGCTCTACAAGCAGAAGAACTACCGCGAGGCGATAGCGGCGCTCGACGCCGCCACTCGCGCTGGATTCGCAGCACTACCTGGCCTGGACCTACAAGGCGATGAGCCAGTACTTCCTGGGCGAGAAAGAAGACGGCCATCGCCACCTTCCGCAAGTCGCTCGCGATCCGCCCCGACTGGGTGACCTATTCGAATCTCGGCAAGGTCTATCTGGCGGAGGGCAAGTCCGCCGAAGCAGCCGCCGTGATGCAGGACTGGCTGAAGTTCGACCCCAGAGCGAAGAGGCGCACAAGCGCTTCCTGCAGGCGGTCGGCGAGATGATCCGGCAGCGGCCGCGGAGACGCGGCGATCGTCGAGCTCGAGTGCTATCTCACGCGTTTCCCCGACTCGGCGCCGGCGCAAGTCCCTGCTCGAGAAGCCGAAGCGCTCTGGCCCGGTCTGCGGCAGCCGCACCGCCGCCCGTGCGCTCGCGGGCGGGCCGCTGCCCGCTGGCGCTATTCGGCGGCAGACGGACCGCGCGGCGCGGCGCTCGGCCAGCAGCTCCCGGGCGCGCAGACGTGCCGCCGACGACGAGCTCCTGGACGCGCTCGCCCGGCAGCAGGAAGACGCCCAGCGGTCCACTCTCCATCCGCCCGCGGCCGAGCGCGAAGTAGCTCATCATGTCGCCGCCCTGGGTCGCCGGTTCCGAAATCCGCGACAGCACCGTGGCGACGGCTCCGACGGCGTGCCCCTGCGGGATCGAAGACCGGCAGCCCAGCAGGAGCCGGAGAAGCATCGAGGATGAAGGCCGCCGCCGGCTTGGCGATCCGGCCGGCGATGCGGCCGGTTTCGAAGAAGGCGCGCCCGATCGAACGCCGGCGAGAGACGCGAGACGCCGACGACCGTATCGCCGATCCCGGTCGGCGCGCGAGCGCCCGAACTCGATGCTGGCGAGGGCCGCTCGGGCGGCTCCTCGAGCTGCAGAAACGCCAGGTCGAGCTCGGAGTCGGAGGCCGGCGAGAAACGCCCGATGCTCCCGCGGATCGCCGGCGAAGGTCACGCGAAAATCGGTCGGCGTCATCTTGAGCTTGAACTCCTCGCCCTCCCCCATCTGGCGCACGGCGTCCATCAACCGGGTCGCCGAGAGCTGGCGAGTTCCAGAGCAGGATCAGACCGTCCGGATCGACCACCGCGCCGAGCGCATCGAGAACGGACTCCTGCTCCTGCATGGAGTCGCCCATGTTGAACTCGGTCTTGAGAACGACCTTGACGCTGACGATCGCCGGCGACATCCTGGTCGAGCAGATCCTCGTAGGAGGGCGCGTCGCGGCGCCGCAGCGGCCAGCCGCCGCTGCCGGCGAGCGATCGCGGCGACTGCACAAACGGCGACGACGGACTGCGCTGGGCCTCCGGTGCGGTCGGTTCACTGGTTCTTTCCTTCCGGCCACTCGGGCTCGATGAAGACGAAATGGGTGCCGGCGCCGCGGCGAACGAAAACCTCGACCGACGGCGCGCGCGCCGCCGAGATCTCCGCGACCCGGCGCTCGAAATCGGCGACGTCGCCGACCTCGCCGCCGTTCAGCGACAGGATGAGATCGTCGATGCGCAGACCCGCCATGTGCGCCCAACCGCCGCTCGTGACGTCGGTGACCAGGACGCCGCCCTGATCGCGCGGCCAATGCCGGTCGCTGCGATCCAGCAGCGTCAACTTCGCGCACCGCGAACTCGAACTCCTCCTGCTTCGATCGTCGCGTCTCCTCGGAGGCCGCCGGGCGCGACTCGAGCTGAACCGCGATCTCGCGTCTCGCGCCCGTCGCGCACGATCCGCGAGCCGCAACGTCTCGCCGATGCGCCGCGCCTCGACGGCGCGCCGCAGGTCGTCGGCGTCCTGCGGGCGCGAAGCGGTGAGCGGCTCGCCGTCGAGCGCGATCAGCAGGTCGCCCACTGCGACGCCGGCCTTCTCCGCGTTCGTCCACGAATAGACCTCGCTGACGCGGATAGCCGCGGCGTCCCGGCCGCCCGAGCGCCGTCGCGAGCTCCGGGCGTCACCACCTGCGTGAGCAGGCCCAACCAGGCCCGCGGCAGCTCGCCTCCCCACCGGCCGTTGCGCGACTCGGGCAGCGGACGAGGGCGAGGATCTCCTGGTCGGAGCGCAGGAGCTTGACCACCAGGCTGCGCCGACGCAGCCGCCTGCGAGCACCGCTGGCCCGGTGCGTTTGCCGGGCACGCGGCGAGCCGCTCGTCGAGCGCCGCGAGCGTCGCCACGGGCTGGCCGTCACGGCGAGGAGAACGTCGCCGACCTGAACCTGGGGTCGCGCCGTCGCGGCTGCCTGCCCCGGCCGCAGACCGGTCACGATGACGCCCATCGCGGACGCGCAGGTTGCGCGCCAGGGCCAGCGGTCCGGTGAGCTCCTCCGGCCGAGATGCCGAGCGCCCGCACCTCGCCCTCTCGCCCCGCAGGCGCTCCATCTCCCACGTCTCGGACGGCGATCTCGCGCGGCTCGCCCCGGCGCTCGATCGAGCAGCGTCACGGCGGCGCCGATCGGCAGCTCCGCGACGCGGCGATAGAGCTCCGGGAATCTGCTCGAAGAATCGCGCCTCGACCGTCTCCCCGTTCAGCGCCAGCAGGATGTCGCCCGCCGCGAGCCCCGCCGCTTCGGCCGGTCCGCCCGGCGTGACGGAAGAGATGAGCGCGCCGCTCTCCCGCCCGAGCTTGGCGACCGGCAGGGCGGCGAAGCCGAGAAAGCTGCGGCGCACGACGCCGTCGGCGAGTGCGTGGCGCAGGACATCGGCGGCGACCCGGGCGGGAATGGCGAAACCGATGCCTCCGCCCGCCGAGCTCGTTGATGCCGATCACCTCGCCCGCCAGATTCACCAGCGGTCCGCCGGAGTTGCCGGGCAGGATCAGCGCGTCGTGCTGGATCCACTGGGTCAGCCAACCGGTCGTCTCGCCGCCGTCGAGCTCCATGTCCGAGAGCTCGGAACCGGTGAAGTCGGTGAACACCCGATGGGCGTTCGAGACGATGCCGAGCGTCACCGAGGAGGAGAGCGCGAAGGGATTGCCGAGGGCCAGGACCGGGTCGCCGATCGCGACCACGGCATCGACGGCGAGCCGCGCCGGCCGCAGGCCCGGGAGGCACCTCGCCCTCGCGCGGATCGCCGGAGGCGGCCGCTCCACCGGACGCATCTGCGCCGCCGCCCGCAACCGGAGGACCGAAAGGTCGGTCAGCGGGTCGTGCGCGACGACATCGGCGTCGAGGATCCGCCCGTCGGTGAGCGTGCAGCGAATGCGCGTGCTGTTTCCGGCGACATGAAAGTTCGTCAGCACGTGCCCCTGGTCGGACACCAGCACGCCGCTCCCGGCGCTGGGAAAGCGCACCGCCCGACCCTCGGCAATAGTCGCGCGACACCGCCGAGATGTTCACCAGGGCGGGATAGACCGCGGCCACCGCGCTCTCTACCTCGCGTGCCGTCGGCATCGCCGGGCGCTCGGCCGCCCGGTCTGCCGCTGCGCTCGCCGCCGGCCTCGCCCGTTCCGATCGATCCGCTCGCCCCGACGCGCTCCCAAAACCATTCCAGACGCCGCGCAGGCATGCGAGGACCCGCGACCAGCCTCTTCGGCCGACGCTCCCGACCTCCTTCTGCTGCATACCCCGATCCTCGTCATCGCTCTCCCGATTCCCACCCTCGGCGGCGTGCCAGTGTATCGGCCGCCATCGACGGAGACAAGGCGACTCCCGGCGATACGGCTAGCGCCATGCCACGACGCCCGCCGACGTAGACTGTCCTGGCAGCCGCAGGCCCGGGGGCATCCCGCCGGCACCGGAGGAGCCTGCAGGACGCCGTCGCGCTGCTCACCCGCCTCGCGGCGACGAGCTCGCCCAGCGACGACCCGCAGGCGCTGCACCGGATGGCCGAACTCCTCGCCGGGGAGCTGCGGGCGCGCGGCCTCGCGGTCGCGATCCGCGCCGAACCCGACGAGCACGGCGTCCGTTGCCGGTGGTCGATGCCTCCGTCGAGCGTCCCCGGGCGCCCGCCACGGTCGAGGCGCGCGCGCCGGAGACTCCCGCCTGCCCATCCTGCTGTCGGGCACTTCGACACCGTGCTTCCCGCCGCGCCACCCCGCCTCGAGGGCGAGCGCCTGATCGCCACCGGCGCGATCGACATGAAGGGCGGCATCGTCGCCTTCCTGAAGGCGCTCGACCTCGTCGCGCTGCGCGGCGGTCGCCTGCCGGCGCTGCGCCTCGTGCTGGTGCCCGACGAAGAGGTCGGAGGAGCGATCTCCCGGCGCGCCGTCGCCACCGCCGGCAGCTGCCGCGCGGGCGCTCTGGGTGCTCGAGCCGGGTGAGCCCACCGCCGGCGGCGAGACGCTGGTCACCGGGCGGCGCGGGATGTTCCACTGGCGCCTCGAGGCGCACGGCCGAACAGCCCACTCCGGCCTCGCCTTCTGGCAGGGGCGGTCGGCCGTCGTCGCGATCGCCGAGTGGATCGAGCGCGCGGCAGCGCTGTCGCGCCCGCAGGGCGGACCGACGGTCAATGTCGCCCGCGTGGTCGCCGGCGAACGCGAGCTTCGTCGACTGAGCCTGGCGGCGGGCGCCAAGGGACGCTTCTCGGCACCGCCCATCAGCTGAACGTCGTGCCCGATCGCGCCCTGGTCGAAGGCGAGGCGCGCTTTCTCCGCGCCGCAGAGGAGGAGATCTCTGGCGCGCGAACTCTCGGCGCTTGGCGGGCGAGATCGCCGCCCGACACGAGGTCGCGCTCGACTTCAGCCGCGAAGCCACGATCGCGCCGGTCGACCCCGCCGCGCTGCCGCGCGCGCAGGCCGACCTCGCCGTCCGCCTCGCCGCCGAGGC
This sequence comes from uncultured Gammaproteobacteria bacterium, assembly GCA_963709275.1. Classification (GTDB taxonomy): domain Bacteria; phylum Pseudomonadota; class Gammaproteobacteria; order Steroidobacterales; family XN24; genus XN24. The sequence continues at coordinate 80,209 of CAVPVZ010000006.1, read as the reverse complement.
CGGCTGGCGAGCTCGAGCGCGAAGACGGATCGCGGCGGCATCTCCTTCCCGAACTTCCTCCCGGATCCGGGACGGATTCCGGTTCTCGACGGACTCGGTCCGGTCGGCGGCGGAATGCACACGCGCGAGGAGTTCGTCGAAGCTGGCTTCGCTGGCACGGCGCATCCGGCTGCTCGCCGACCTGCTGCAGACCGAGGCGGAGTCCCTGCGATCGCGAGCGACTGACGCCTCAGCGGGCCGGCACGGCCGCCGGGAACGGATCGTCACCGCGAACAGCTTCGGCCAGTACTTGCCGGTGAGCAGGAAGAGTCCGCGCTCGGGATCCCAGGCGATGCCGTTCAGCACGTCGGCGCGGCGGCGCTCTTCGGGCGAGAGCAGCTGCGAGGCGTCGACCGATCCGGTGACCAGGCCGGTGCGCGGGTCGATGCGCAGGATCTCGTCGCTCTGCCAGACGTTCGCCCAGATCTCGCCGTTCACCCACTCGAGCTCGTTGAGGTAGAACTGCGGCCTGCCGGCGCGCACGACCGAGGAGCTCGCGCCGCAGCGAGAAATCGGCCGGAGAGCGGAAGGTCAGGCGCGAGCTGCCGTCGCTCTGGATGAGCGCGGAGCCGTCGAAGGTGAGACCCCAGCCCTCGCCGCGGTAGGCGAACTCGCGCACGCGCGTGAAGGTCTCGAGGTCCCAGACCCAGCCGGACTCGCCCTGATAACTGAGCTGGAAGAGACGATCGCCGGCGAGCGCCAGGCCCTCGGCGAACTGATGCGGGTCGAAGTCCAGGCGGCGCACGATCGCGCCCGGTCTGCCGAGCTCGACTTCGCGCAGCGACGAGGTCCCGTACATGCCGGTGCTCTCGTAGAGCTTGCCGCGATGCCAGAGGAGTCCCTGCGTGAACGCCGCGGGTCGTGGGGATAGGTGGCGACACGACCTCGAGCTGAGGCGGACCTCGGGCGTCGCGGCGGCGGCCTCGGGTGCGGCGCTTTCGTCGGCCGCAGCGGTCGGACCGCCGCCGACGGCCCAGGCAGCTCCGCAGGCGACCGCGGCCACGACCAGCGCAGTGCCGGTCAGCGCGGCGGCGAGAAGTCGCAATCGTCCGCCCTCTCCGCGGCGGAGGATCTCGCCGCCCGAAGCCCAATCCTCCTGACGCGCTGCCGATCGGCTCTCCCGGCGGCTCGGCGGACGCGAGGCGCGTCGACGGCGTCGGCGCGGCGGGGCGCGCCAGATGTCTGCCGATTTCGGCGGTCACCGCCGAGAAATGCGCCTTCTCCGCCGGGTCGAGCGCCACGAGCTGGTCCATGCGCTGCAGCAGATCGGCCAGCGCGCCGTCGGTGCGCGATCGCACCCAGGCCGCGGCGGCGACGTTGCCCGAGAGATCGATCAGGCGGTCGACCAGCACCCGCTGCACGACACGCGCGATCTCGGCCTCGCGCGGCTCGAGCAGGGCGCTGTCGAGGAAAACCTTGTCGACCAGCGCGGTAAGCAACTCGTCGAAATCGGGCTGCGCCGCGTTCCGGCGATGGAAGTCGACCATCCGCGCCGCGCGCGCCGGCTGCAGCAGCTGGCGGATCGTCATGTCGGCGGCGGTGGCCGCGGCTCCCAGGGCATCGAACGCCGGCGCGGTCTTCGAGGCGAACATCTCGCGATTCACCTCGTAGCCGTGCGGCCGCGGCAGGAGCTTGCGCAGCGTCTCGTCCGGCAGATCGAGCACCGACGGGTCGAGCGTCTCGAGCAGGACCGCGAGCGCCCGCCGCTGGCGCTCCGGCGAGACCGGCCGGGCCAGGGCTCCGGGAGCGGCGTCGCCGTTCAGGGCGTAGCGGTAGTCGAGTCCGCCGACCACCTTGGCCGCCGCCTGGAGCTGGAATCGATGGTGAAAGTAGACCGGAACGAGGGTCTCCTCGAGCAGCGCGAGCGGCTCTCCGGCGCGCAGGTTCGCTTCGCCGAACCGCGCCAGCGCGATGCGCCGCACCCGCATCGTCTGTTCGAGCGCCGCCACCGGATCGTCGCCGTTGTCCCAGAGGCTGGCGCGGGGATTGGCGGCGCCCGCGGGGCGGGCGTCCTGGTCGGTGAGGAAGTACAGATTGCTGCGCAGTCCGGACTGCACGATCGCGTCGAGGGCGGCCGGCTCGTCGGTGCCCGGCGGAAACTCGCGCGTAGGCCCAGCGCGTCGCGTGCACGTCCCACTCGCCGACGCCGACGCCGTAGGCCTGCGAGAAGTCGAGCTCGCCCTGGCTGTCGATCCGCACCAGCGGCGCGGGATAGTCCATGACCGAAGCGCGGCCGTAGACGCTGGCGGCGAAGTTGTGCGAGAACCCGAGCGCGTGCCCGACCTCGTGCGCCGCGAGCTGGCGGATCCGCGCCAGCGCGAGCACGACCGGGTCGTCCGGCAGGCCGGTGCCGCTCTTCGCGGCGCCCGCGCAGCCCCTCGAAGAGCAGGCGGTCCTGCCGCACCCGCAGCGAGCCGAGCGCACGTGCCCCTTGAGCTGCTCGCCGGTGCGCGGGTCGACGACTCCCCCAGCCGTAGGACCAGCCGCGCGTCGCGCGATGGACCCACTGGATCACGTTGTAGCGCAGATCGAGCGGATCGGCGCCCTCGGGCAGCAGCTCGACGCGAAAGCGCGTCCGCGAAGCCGGCCGCCTCGAACGCCTCGGCCCACCAGCCGGCACCCTCGAGCAGCGCGCTGCGAATCGGCTCGGGCGCCGCCGCGGTCGACGTAGTAGACGATCGGCTTGCGCACCGACGCCGTCGCTCGGCGGCAGGGTCGATTTTCTGCAGCCGGTGGCGCACGATCCAGCGGCGTTCGATCGAACGCGCCAGCGGCGCGGCGTAGTCCTGGAAGCGAGATGGCGAACGAGCCCATCCGCGGGTCGAACTCGCGCGGTGCGTAGCCCGCGTCGGGCAGGCGAACGAGCGACTGATGCTGGACGAAGGAGAGCGCGCGAGGCTCGACGGCGACCCCGCGCACCTCATCGCCCGGCTTCGCAGGTGGTGAAGGTGACGCAGCGACTCGAACTCGAGATTGTCCGGGAAGGCGAGACAGCGGGCGACGTCGATGGCGCTCTTCTCGCGGTCGAAGGCGAAGCCTCCCTGGCCACTCTCGGCCAGCCGGTCGACGATGCCGTGCGCATCCCGCAGGAGAAACGGACCGAGGTCGATCAGCGAGCCGCCGTCGGCGTCGCGCGCGGCGATTTCGGCGCTCCAGATCACGGAACTGGCGAACGACTCCTCGACCGCCTGCACCTCGTCCAGCGACTCGGTCAACGCCCGGAAGCGCAGGTTGACGATCTCGAAGAGCACCCGGCCTCCGAGCTCGCGGAGGCGCAGGATCTGCGGCTCGCCGACCTGCCCGCGGTCGAGCCCGACCGGATTCGATCCCAGCCCGGAGACGATGCCCTCGTAGTAGATGTACTCGCCGATCGTCCGCCGGGTGCCGCGCGCCGGCGGCAGCCGGACCAGCACCTTGCCGAGCTCGGCGTCGACGAAGAGATCCAGCAGCCCCGGACGCGCAGTGAGACCGGCGGTCCTGGCGGCGATCGCCGACGCCGCGGGAGCTCGGCGGGGATCGGCGTCCGCGGTCGGCCGGTCTCGCCTTCGACGATGCGCAACCGGCGAGAGATCCCAGACAGAGCCACGACCACGACCCCGCCGGCGGACGAGACCCGTCGCGGCGCCGGCGAAGAGTCCGCTCGACCGGTCCGCCGGTGAGGCGCTCAGCGATATCGACCCATGCAACTCATCATCCTCCCGACTCCGGTTCCACCTGCGTTGAACTTCATCCTAGCCCGATCCCGACGGCGGCGATGGCGCCCGACGGGCGCTCCGCGAGCGGCGGCTCGCCGAGCCAGCGCAGCCAGGCGGCGGGCCAGGAGCATCCACGACAGCGCCCAGAGAGGCCCAGCAAAGCGCCGACCGCGACGCCGGCAGCCAGGGGCACGCCGGATGGCGTCCGAGAGCTGCGCGACCTCGGCCACCTTCGCTGCCAGGTCATCCCCGATCAGCCCGCGCCGGCCGAGCCAGAAGGGGCAGGTGCACGACCACCAGCGAGCCCATTTCGTAGGCGTCGCCGGTCAGCGAGAGGAGCGGCGCGAAGGCCGCCGGCAACGCCGCTCCGAAGGCGATCGGCGCTGCCGGCGCGCGCCGCCCGGCGCAGCCACCAGAAGCCCGGCCAGAGCGTCAGGGCGAACGGCGCGAGATCGGTCGCGAAGTAGATCCAGTCGCTGCCGTCGGGTGTCGAATCCGGAGAGCCGCCCGGCATACTCACCGCCCGGGGTGACGAAAGGGAAGACGCAGAGCGATCCAGCGCGCGCCGTAGATCGGGTCGATCTCGAGGCGCGAGACCTCTCCCCCGCGGCCCAGCAGCCCAGGGCGTGCAGAAGCTCGTGCGCCGGAACGTAGAGCCACCATCCGGCGAGCAAGCCGACGGCGACCAGAAGCAGCGAGCGCCAACCCGAGCACAGGACGGCGTCCAGTCCGTGGAGCAGCTCCCGAAAGGGCTCCGCCCGCGAGCCCCGCAGCAGCCGGGAGAGAGCGCTCAAGGGTTCTCGAACTGCCAGTCCCGCGGCTCGACGCGTCAGGGCCTTGCCGTCGGCGAGCAGAAAGTTCGCGGAGACCGTGATCGTCGGCGTCCGCTGCGTCAGCTTGAGCTCGATCGTCCCGCTCGCGGCTTCCTGATGCTCCTCCACCAGCGGCAGGAAGAAGCGCACCGTATTCGCCTCGCGATACGCCCGCATCGTGCCCTTCTCGCCGTCCGCCAGGAGCTCGAAGCGCTGAAACTCTCCGGCCTCGACGTCGCCGATCGTCGCACCCGCGACCTCGAGCTGCACGAAGTTGCTGTCGAAGTAGGCGAGGTCCGTGCTCTCCGAGCTCCGATTCGCGAGTCGCACCCTGACCAGCCAGCGGCGCTCCGACGTGGACACCTTCTTCGACCGCGAGCTCGAGCGCCGGCGCGGCCGCGTCCGGAGCGAGCACGTCGGCGAGGTTGTCGACCGAGAGCGACAGGCGCTCGTTCTCGCGCCGCAGACCGATAGAAGATCTCGCCCAACCGGTGGGGCGACTCCGAGGCTCCGACGCGGCGGCGGAGCTCCTCGAGGAAAGGTGTAGCCGTGCGCACCACCCGGATCGAGTCGCCGGTCGCGAGATTCCACTCCCCCACTCGCACCGGTCCCCGCGCCACGAACTCCCACACCTGGCGATCGATTCCCTGCAGGCTGAAGCCCGGCTTGAGCTCGAGATTGCGCGCATGGATCAACTCGCCGAGAGCGAACGCGGTCGAGGACTCCCTGGCCTCGCCGTTCTTGCCGCGCCAGGTCGCCGTGCCCAGCGTGAGGCGCCGATGAAGTAGGGGCGACCCAGCGCCTCGAGACGGCGGAAGCTCTCCTCGACGGCCTGCGAGGTCCCAGGCGGTCGGATCCTCGGCTTCGCCGGGCCGCTGGCCGTAGATCATGCAGACGACAAAGTCGACCCCGTCGGCGATGGCCTGCGCCTCCGGACCCTCGAGCGCCCGACGATCGAGGCCGGCGGACAGGTAGGTGCTGTTGCCGAGGCCGGAGCGCAGTCGCTTCAGGGTGTGGCCGTAACTCTCGGCGCTCGCCCCGGGCTCGACCTCGAAATGGAAGCCCGGTCACCAGCAGGCCGTCCTGTTCGGCGGCGATGCGCAATCCGCTCAGCTCGGAGAGCAGCGCGGTGGCGAGCTGCTCCGGCGGCCGGTCGCCCGACAGCCAGCCGCCGGAGATGACCAGCGTCGTCGGCGTCCGGCGAGGAATCGCCGGCGCTTCAATCCTGATCAACCGGACCCCGCCGTTCCAGTCGAGCTCGGCGGCGTCGAGGATAGATCTCTCTGGCGCCGAGCCCGCTCAGCCGGCTCTGCGCGGTCGCGTCGAAGGCTCCGGAATCGCCGGTCAGCCAGAGCGCGGCTCCGCCAGGCTTCTCGGGTCGCGATCCCCCCAGGCAGCCGGCGGCGAGGCCGGAGAACACGCACAACACGGGCAGAGCGATCCGCAGAGGGGTCATAACAGGGGAATTGTAATCGCGACTTCGAGCCCGCCGGCGTCGAGGTTGCGGGCCGAGATCGAACCGCCGTGCTCTTCGGCCACCCGGCGCGCGATCGAGAGCCCCAGGCCCGTGCCGCCCACCTGGGTCGAAAAGTATGGCTCGAAGATGCGCGGCAGCATTTCTGGCGGTACTCCGGGACCGCGATCGGACACCCGGATCTCCGCTGAGTCGCGCACCCGGCGAGGCCCGATCGTCACCTTGCCGCCGCCGGCCGAGACCCGGACTGCGTTCTCGAGCAGGTTTCGCAGCGCGCGCCCGAGGAGCCGGGCGTCGAACCGCGCCGGCAGGCTGTCTTCGCCGCCCTGCAGCTCGATCGTCGACTCCTGCAGGCGGAGCGGCCCGATAGCCGTCGACGATCTCCCGCACGGTCTCCGCCAGGTCGCCGGGAACCCGCACCGACTTCGGGATGTGACTGAAGGTGGAGAACTCCGTCGCGATGTCGCGCAGCTCCTCGACCTGGCGCAGTATGTTCTCCGTGCAGCGCTCGAACACGACTTCGAAATGGGCGCGATCGCGCCGCCAGACCTCTTTCAGGTGCTCGGTCGAGAGCCGGATCGGGGTGAGCGGATTCTTGATTTCGTGGGCGATGATCTGGGCCATCGCCGCCCAGGCCTCGAGACGCTGGGCCCGCAGAACCTCCGAGATGTCTTCGACCACGAACAGCGCCGCCGGCTCGCTTTCACCGGCGAGCGGCACCCAGACGAGCGACCAGTCGCGCTCGTTGCCCTCGGCACCTCTTCGCCCGCCGAGCCGGATGGTCGACTGGGCGAGCTCGCGGCGCGGAACGGAGACGAATCGCCTGGCCTCCTCGAGCTCGGGGCGGCTGGCAAGACGCTCCGCAATGCGATCGCCCGGGGCCACCTCGAGGAGCTGGCGCGCCACGCGATTGGCGAGGAGAACCCGGCCGGCCTGATCGAGATAGACCACGCCGGAGGTGACGTTCTCGATGATGCCCTCGACCAGCCGCTTCTCGCGCAGCAGCTGGTCGCGGCCCTCGGCGATCTTGCGCGCCATGCGATCGATCGCCTCGGCGAGCGCCGCGAGCTCGAGCACCGAGGACTTCACGCCGAGCGCGGCGGCGCCTCCGGCGATCCTCTGCGTGCCCGCCACGATCTCCATGATCGGCCGGGTGAACGCGCGCGCCAACCGCGTCCCGAGCGCGGCGAGCAGGAGGAAGACCGCGAACGTGGCGAGCAGCGTCCGGCGGCGGATGAGCGCCGTCTCCACCGTCGCCTCCTCCTGCTGCGCCAACAGCGGCATCGAAAGGAACAGGCGCGTCTGTCGGGAATCGAAGCCCGGCACGGCGAGCGGTGCGTAGAGCTCCAGGTACTCGGCGCTGCCGGTGCGCGCGGTGCGGGATGCCTCGTTCTCGCCACCGAGCGCCATGCGCGGCCAGACCTCGCCGGGAATCCGCCGCGGCAGGAGTCCGGCGGCGAAGAGCTCACGCTTGCTCGAGGCGTAGACCTCGCTCCCCCAGTAGAGGCTCACGTCGTGTCCGATGACCCGCGAGAGCCAGACCAGAATCTCGTCGTCGATCGCCGTGCCCAGACCGAATCCGGGCTCGAGCGTGAGCACGTACTCTCCCAACACGCGTTGGGCGGAGGAGAGCGCCGACTCGGCGGCCGTACGCTGCTCGCGCGCGACGCGACTCTCGAGAGTCCGCGACAGCAATCCGTAGAGCAGGACGAGCGGAACGAGCAGCAACAGCGAAAAGAGGAGAATCAGTCGATTGGCGTAGGAGCGCGTCATACGCGCGAAGAGATCGCGCGCCGTTGCGCGGGGCAGAGCGAGCAGAAAGCCGAGAACGCAAAGCGTCGCCGCCGCGAAAAGGGCCCCGCAGCGTGGACTCCGACGCGCTCGAGCGCCGCCACCGGCGCGAGCTCGCGCGAGAAGAGCGCGACGGCGGCGCCGCCACTTCGCGCAGCAGGACACGCGCACTGCCGTCGGGCGTGGCGATCCTCGCGCCGCCTTCCGCGCCCCGACTCCGAGCGGTGCGCCGGCGCCGGCGGCGCCCGCGCGGACCACCGCGCGCACCTGGGCGAGCGCCGGTGTCGCCTCGCGCCAGGGAGAGGCGAGGATCTCGCCTTCGAGTGAGTAGAGCACCGGCGCCGGGTCGGGCCCGGGGAGTCCGCTCGAGCCGGCGCGGAAACTCGCCGGACCACCACGCAGGAGCGCGGCGGCGAGATCCCCGGGCGCCTGCGGCGTCGGCGCCGAACCCCGGTCGCGGCACCATCCAGAAGCGCACCTCCCCCACCGCCCGGCCCCCACCTACCAACGGATAGCGCCCCTCGATCCGTTCGTCGCGCCAGGCGGGCGGCGCGAGGCCGCTCCAGCGGGCCGGCGCGAGATCGAGGTCGAGCTCGTCGGTCAGCGGCAGGCCGTAGGCGAAGCTCGACGGGGCATGCCCGGCCGCTCGATCACCAGCGCCGAGATGGCATCGAGCCGCGCCAGCGGCGAACCGCGCCAGAGGACGTAGGCGAGGTCGCCCTCCTCGGTGCGCGGCAGGACCTCCGGCGCCACGTCCGCGAGGTCCAGCGCATCGAAGAAGGTCTCGACCTCGGCGGCGACCGCGGCCCTGCGCTCCGGTCCGGGCGGCGCCAGCGCGGCGAGAGATCCGCTGGAGCGAGCGCCAGCGAGCGCAGCCGGTAACCGGTCTCCCAGGCGGTCGCCGAGATCGCCACGGCCAGGAGCAGGAGCGCCGTCAACCCGGAGGCGGCACGTCCGGACGCCCATTCCAGCGAGCGCAGCGCGAGCCAGGTGCCGCCAGCGAGCGGCAGCAGCGCCCACAGGCCATGATCGTGACCGGCCGCGGCCAGCAAGATCAGCGGCAGGGCGAAAGCCAGCCGAAGCCGGCCTTGGAGTCGCCGCCGATTCGGACCTCTGCGCTGCCAGGATCAGGACGCCGAAGAGCGCTGCGGCAAGCCCCAGTCGGGCCGCCCCGGCGGCCCCCGCGAGCGTGAAGTCCGCGCCGAGGTCGAGGGCTTCCGCTGGCCAGAACCGGGCCAGCAGGGTGATCCCCGGGAGGGCGCACAGGGCGCCCAGCCTCGCCGCCGAGTCGCGAGGGACTCGCGCTCCATCCTCTGCCGCGACTCCAGACCACGAACCAGCCGAGACCCGCCAACGCCAGCCCGACGAGAAGCAGCGCGGAGCTCGGCGGCGGGCACGGCGAGATCCCGACCCAGGACGGCGACGCCGGAGAGCGCCATCGCCGCGACCTCGAAAATCGCGCAAGGGACGCTTCAGGACCGTCCCGGCCAGGACCGCGAGAGCGAAGCCGCGCAGGGCGGCGAGACCGAACGAGTCCGAGACCGATCGGCACGGCGGCCGGCTCGCCGCTGCTTCGCGGTGCCTCGTCCGGCGCTCTCCCAGCCGTCGGCGAGAACGAGCGGCGGCAGCCCGGGAGGGCGCAGCGAACGACGCTCTCGGGCTACCGGAATGGCAGATGCCCCCGGCACGGGCTCGACGACGCCAAAGCCCCACAGCCAGTCCGACCGCCCCTGCCGCTGCCGCGGTCGCGGTGTTCGTCGCGCGACGAGCGCCGCGCTCGGGACGCCCACCCAGGAGCGGCGCCATGGCGCGGCGCGAACGGCTCTCGCCGCAGACCAGCAGAAAGCGACTGCCGTCGCGTCCCGGCAGCGGGCGCAGGACGAGAGCGGTCGCAGAGGCCGCGCTCTGCAGGAATCGCCGAGCCGTCTGCGGCGTCTCGCCGCGCAGCGCCGGTGGCACTGCCGGAATCCCTTCGGCGACCGGAGGGCCGAGATCGTGCAACAGCCCGGCTCCTCCCCAGGCGACCGGTTGGCGATCGGCGTCGAGCAGCAGCAACGTCAGTCCCGGAAGGCGTGACGCCTTCGCCAGCTGACCGAGCCTGGCGAACGCTTCGAGCTGCGCCGCCGGATCGAGCGGCGGGCGCGGCAGGACCGCGAGAGCCTCGTTCGGCGCTCGCCTCGAGCTCGTCCCAGTAGGCGCGGTACTCGGCGGCGAGGGCGACGTCGGAGGGTGCCTCCGCGTTCGCGCGGAGAAGGTCCTTGGTGGCGGTCACCGCCAGAATCAGTGCCGCCACGCCACCGCACAGGAGCAGTAACCAGCGCTCCCGTGGTGGCGGCGACCAGCGCCAGATCCAGATCAGCCACGCCGCGAGGGCGCCGAGCGTAAAGCAGCGGCCGGCCGGCGAGGAGTGCCGCGCCGGGCACGAGCAGCAACGCGAGCTCCGCGATGTCGGGTCGTTTGGCGGTTCCTGCCGCAGCGAGCCGGGCGCGCGCGGCGGCGTGGCTAGCCCGCACTCTTCACCGGCGTCTTCGTACCGCGGCACTGAGCTGCACCCTCTGGACGTGGCGTCGTCCCGCAACGCGAGCATCGGCAGATCGACACCGAGCGCGGCGGCGCAGGCGAGCGCCTCCGGATAGCCGGCGTCGGCGTGGCGCGCGACTCCCATCCCGGGATCGCTCGTCAGCACGCGCTCGATGCGGGTCGCGGCCGCCTCGGCAGCCATCGGCCACGATGACCATGCCGGCGTGCAGCGAATTGCCGATGCCGACGCCGCCGCCGTGGTGGAACGAGACCCAGGTCGCGCCGTTGACGCGCGTTGAGCAGCGCGTTCAGGATCGGCCAGTCGGCGATCGCGTCGGAGCCGTCCCGCATCGCCTCGGTCTCGCGGTAGGGCGAGGCGACCGAGCCGCAGTCGAGGTGGTCGCGCCCGATGACGATCGGCGCGGAGACCTTGCCGGAGGCCACCAGCTCGTTGAAGAGCCAGCCCGGCCCGATCGCGCTCGCCGTAGCCGAGCCAGCAGATGCGGGCCGGCAGTCCCTGGAACTCCACCCGCTGCTGCGCCATGCGGATCCAGCGCGTCGAGCTTGCGGTCGTCGGGAAACAGCTCGAGGATCGCCTCGTCGGTCACGCGCGAGGTCCGCCGGATCGCCGGACAGGACCGCCCAGCGGAACGGCCCCTTGCCCTCGCAGAAGAGCGGCCGGATGAACATCGGCACGAACCCGCCGATGTCGAAGGCGTCGCGACGCCGGCGTCGCGGCGCCTGGCCGCGCAGGTTGTTGCCGTAGTCGAAGGTCACCGCGCCGCGCGCGCTGAAGCTCGAGCATCGCGCGCACGTGCGCCGCCATCGAAGCCATCGCGCGCTCGACGTACTCGCCGCGGGATCGTCGCGCGCAGCGCCAGGGCCGCGGCGTAGGAGATCGCCATGCGGCACGTAGCCGTTCAGGTTGTCGTGCGCCGAGGTCTGGTCGGTGACGACGTCCGGGAGGATGTCCTCGCGCGAGCAGGCGCTCGAGCAGGTCGACGGCGTTGGCCTCGACCCCGATCGACACCGCCTCCCGGCGCGCCAGCGCCTGCCGCGCGCGCGCCAGGCCGGCGTCGAGCGACGGCGCCCATTCGTCGAGATAGCGCTTCTCCAGCCGCTTCTCGATGCGCGAGCGATCGACCTCGGCGACCAGGCAGACGCCCTCGTTCATCGTCACCGCGAGCGGCTGGGCGCCGCCCATGCCACCCAGGCCCGCGGTCACCATCAGCCGGCCGGCGAGGCTGCCGCCGAAGTGCGGCGGGCGCAGCTCGGCCAAGGTCTCGTAGGTTCCCTGGAGGATCCCCTGGGTGCCGATGTAGATCCACGAGCCGGCGGTCATCTGGCCGTACATCGTCAGGCCCGAGCCCTTCGAGGCGGCGAAACTCGTCGATGGTCGCCCAGCGCGGCACCAGATTCGAGTTGGCGATCAGCACGCGCGGCGCGTCCGCGTGGCTCTTGAAGACCGCGACCGGCTTGCCGGACTGCACCAGCAGGGTCTCGTCGTCCTCCAGGCGGCGCAGGGCGGCGACGATGGCGTCGAAGCAGTCCCAGTTGCGCGCCGCCTTGCCCGACCCGCCGTAGACGACCAGATCGTCCGGCCGCTCGGCGACCTCCGGGTCGAGGTTGTTCATCAGCATGCGCAGCGCCGCTTCCTGCAGCCAGCCCTTGCAGGTGATCGCGGTGCCGCGCGGGGCGCGGACGAGGCGGCTCGATCCGCGAGGGGTTTCGCTCATTGGCGGATTCTAATCGCAGAGCCGAGGCACGCGCAGGGCTCAGTCATCGGACGCCGCGTCGCTGCGTCCGCGCTTGCGATCGGCCTGCAGTCGCTTGGCGCGCAGCCGCCGGGCTCCGGCGGCGCGAGTCGGGCTAGTCGCGCGGCGCTTGCGTGGTGCGACGAGCGCCCTCCCGACGAGCTCCGCGAGTCGCGCGACGACGTCCTGGCGATTCTTCTCCTGCGTACGATGGCGTTGGCCGAGCAGGACGATCTCGCCTTCCTTCGTAACCCGCCGGCCGGCGAGCCCCAGAAGTCGGACTTTGACCTCGTCGGGAGCACGGCGGAGCTGCGGACGTCGAACCGGAGCCGCACCGCGGTCGAGACCTTGTTGACGTTCTGCCCGCCCGGGCCCGGAGGAGCGGATGAACTCGAACGTGAGCTCCTGTTCGGGAATCCACCACCTTCCTCACGCCCCTTCGACGGGCCCGGGTCGCACTCGGCCTGACGGCCGAGGAAGAGGGAGCCGCCTGCGCCGAACGGCGGTCGACAGCCGGGGAAGACGCTGCCGCGCTGCGGCTCGGACTCGAACTCGATCGCGCCGCCCATCTGTTCGGCGAGACTGCGCGACAATGCCAGACCGATTCCGGTCCCGCCGTGGCGGCGCGTGTTCGATGGGTCGATCTGGCTGAAGCGCTGGAATACCGCGCCGCGCTGCTCGGGCAGCGATGCCGATGCCGGTGTCTTCGACCTCCACCAGGAGCTCGACCGCCCGTAGGCCGTCCGCTCACGACCGGCCGCACGCGCACTCTCGCCCGCGTCGGTGAACTTCACCGCATTGCTCAGCAGGTGACGGAGGATCTGGCGCAGGCGTCGGTCGTCGCCGATCACCTGCAGGTTCTCGTCGAGGCCCTCTGCGACATGCAGCCGCAGATGCTTGTGCTCGGCGGCGATGCGATGCCGTTCGACCGCGGCGACCAGCACCGCGCCGAGCGGGAAGGTCACCTCTTCCATCGGCGCCTTGCCGGCCTCGAGCTGGGCGAACTCGAGCAGATCGTCGACCATACCGAGCAGCCCCTCCGCCGAGCGCTGCGCCGTCTCGCAGTGACGCCGCTGGCGCTCGTCGAGTGACGAGGTCAGCAGCAACTCGTTCATGCCCAGAAAGACGTGCAACGGGGTGCGCAGCTCGTGGCTGACGCTGGCCAGGAACTGCGACTTGGTGCGGCTCGCAGCGAGGGCGGTGTCGCGCACCGCCGCCAACTCCAGGTTGCGCGACTCGGCCTCGGCGGTGGCCCGCCGCAGACGGGCGACCGACACCAGTCCGGTCAAGATGACCGCCAGCACCGCAGAGAGCACCGCCAGGGCATCGAGCCGGCGGCGGGCAATCGCCTTGATCCACAGGAAGGCGTCGTAGTCGATCCCGAGTACGGCTTCGACTTCCCGTCGGCACCGTGCATCGGAGCGAAGCTCGAGATCCAGGTTCCCCAACGGTCGGAAGTGGCGGATCCTGTCGAACGAGATCTCGTCCTCGAAGGCGCGATCCAGCTCGGGAACCCGGTGCGGATAGACCTCGCCGAGGCGGTGCGGCTCTCGCGTGCGCCGGAGTACTCTCCATCGCGATCGTAGTCCGTCTCGGAGTCGACCATCAGCACGATGGCGCCGTCTGCGCATCTTGCGAAAGGTGTAGATGTCACTGACGTTCCGGTTGCTCGCCAGCCAGCGCTTCTCGGCCTCGATCATCGCCAGATAGCGCGGGTCGTCGAGCCGAGTCCGCAAGTCGAGGTTCGCGTGCCCCATGAGCTCGAGCTCGAGCGCGTAGGTCGGAGCCATGGCGGAGATCAGTCGCTCGAGATCCTTCGTCCGCGCGCCTTCCAGCAGCCTCGACGTAGAGCCAGCCCGAACCCGAGCACCAGCAAGAAGGAGCGGGAAAGCGAGTTTGCGGCTGCGCCGCAGACCCGCCCGGCGCGCCACTCACGATGCGTCGCCGCTGCGGCCAGGACGGCGACGAAGACGAAGTCCCAGGGTGGGTGCACCACGACGGTCTCCGGTCCTACTCCAGCCCTGCCGAGGCCGGGGATCTCGCCGGTCGCGAGCAGTCGCTCCGCGGCGGCCAGATCAGGCGCCATCTCGCGATCCTCGTCCCAGGCCGCGACGGATTCCCGCACCCAGTGATGCACCGCTTCGAGCCGGGCGCTCGAACGCAGCGGCCGCAGGAGGTCGATGCCCTGGGCCGCAGCCAGGCAGCTCGATGGCGAGGATCTGGCGCACGTTGGCGACGACCTGCCGGCACTTGAGCGCCGCCCACATGCCCATCGAGACGTGGTCCTCCTTGTCGGCCGAGGTCGGGATCGAATCGACGCTCGCCGGATGGGCGAGCACCTTGTTCTCCGAGACCAGCGCCGCCGCGGTCACCTGCGCCATCATGAAGCCCGAGTTGAGGCCGGCGTTCGCGACCAGGAAGGGCGGCAGCCTCGAAAACGTGTCGTTGGTGAGCTTCTCGGTCCGCCGTTCCGAGATCGAGCCCAGCTCGGCCAGCGCGATGGCGAGGAAGTCGGCGGCGAGCGCCATCGGCTCGCCGTGGAAGTTGCCGCCCGAGAGCGCCTCGTCGTCGGCCGCGAAGACCAGCGGATTGTCGGTCGCCGAGTTCATCTCGATCACCAGGCGACGCTCGACGTCGCGCCAGCGTGTCGCGCACCGCGCCGTGCACCTGCGGCATGCAGCGCAGGGAGTAGGGATCCTGCACCCGCACGTCGTTCGTTGCGGTGCGAATCGCGGATGCCGGAGCCCTGCAGCAGCGCCCCAGAGATTGCGCGCGCTGGCGAGCTGGCCCGGGTGCGGCCGGACGGCATGGATACGGGCATCGAACGCAGCGTCGGTGCCGCGCAAGGCGTCGGTCGACAGCGCGCCGACGAGATCGGCGACGCGCACCAGCCGGCGCGCCTCGAGCACCGCGAGCGCCAGCAGCGAGGTCATCGCCTGGGTGCCGTTGACCAGACCGAGCCCTTCGCGCGGCGCCAGGCGGACCGGCGCGAGGCCGGCGTCCCGCAGCGCTTCGGCGGCCGGTACGAGACTTCCCGGCCCGGCGCACGCGGCCGCGACCGAGAAGCGGCAACGCCAGATGGGCCAGCGGCGCGAGGTCGCCGCTCGCGCCGACCGAGCCGCGGCTCGGCACCTCGGGGAGCAGGTCGTGATTGAGCAGCGCGAGCAGCTTGTCGATGAGCAGCGGCCGCACACCCGAGTGCCCCTTGGCCAGCGTGTTCGCGCGCAGCAGCAGCATGCCGCGCACAGCGGCGTCCGGGAGTGGCTCCCCCACCCCGCGGCATGCGACAACACCAGGCGCTCCTGCAGCGTCTCGAGGTCGGCATCGGCGATGCGGACGTTGGCGAGATTGCCGAAGCCGGTGTTGACCCCGTAGACCGCCTCCCCCGAAGCCACCGAACGCTCGATCACCGCCCGCGCCGCCGCCACGCGCTCGCGCGACGCGCCGGTCAGAACGACATGCTCGCCGCCGGCAGCGACAGCGGCGAACTCCTGCAGCGACAGCGACGCACCGGTCAGCTCGATCAAACGCGCCCCCGAGTTCTTCCTTTGCTGAAAGCTCTTGCCTTGGCTGAGGGCTTCCTCGCCGGTGCCTTAGCCTACTCCCACTCGATCGTGCCGGGCGGCTTGGAGGTGATGTCGTAGACGACTCGGTTGATGCCGCGGACCTCGTTGACGATCCGGTTGGCGACGCGGCCGAGGAGCTCGTGCGGCAGGCGGCCCAGTCGGCGGTCATGAAGTCGTGGGTCTCGACCGCGCGCAGGGCGAGGACGTTCTCGTAGGTGCGGACGTCGCCCATCACGCCGACCGTCTTGACCGGCAGGAGGACCGCGAACGCCTGCGAGACCTTCTCGTACCAGCCGCTCGCGCGCAGCTCGCTCGATGAAGATCGCGTCGGCCTCCTGCAGCAGCGCGACCTTGTCGGCGCGTGACCTCGCCGAGGATCCGCACGGCGAGGCCCGGTCCGGGGAACGGGTGGCGGTCGATGAACTCCTCCGGCAGGCCGAGCTCGCGCCCGAGCTGGCGCACCTCGTCCTTGAACAGCTCGCGCAGCGGCTCGACGAGCTCGAAGCCGAGCCGCTCCGGGCAGGCCGCCGACGTTGTGGTGCGTCTTGATGACCGCCGACGGCCCGCGCACCGAGGTCGACTCGATGACGTCCGGATAGAGCGTGCCCTGGGCGAGGAAGCTGCACGCCGGTGAACGTCGCGCGCTTCGCGCTCGAAGACGTCGATGAACATCCCGCCGATCGATCTTGCGCTTGTCCTCCGGGTCGGTCGACGCCGGCGAGCGCGCCGAGGAAATCTGCCGCCGGCGTCGGCGGTCACGATCGGAATGCCGAGGCCTGTCGGTGAGGCTCGCCTCGACCTGCGCGCGCTCGCCCTTGCGCAGGAGGCCGGTGTCGACGAAGACCGAAACCAGGCGGTCGCCGATCGCCCGCTGGAGGAGCGCCGCCATGACCGCCGAGTCGACGCCGCCGGAGATGCCCGCAGAGCACGCGCTCGTCGCCGACGCGCTCGCGGATCGTCGCTCGACGGCCTCGTCGAGGAAGGACGCCATCGTCCAGTCGCCGGCTGGCGCCGCAGGCCTCGATAGAGGAAGTTGCGCAGGATCGCCGAGCCGTGCGACGGTGTGCGAGACCTCGGGGTGGAACTGGATGCCGTAGATCCGCCGCGCCGGTCCTCGATGCCGACGACGGCCGCGTTCGCGGTGCGCGCGGTCACGCGCGAAGCCCGCGGGGAGCCGCGGTGACGTGGTCGCCGTGGCTCATCCAGACCGTCTCCGCGGACTCGAGCCCGGCGAAGAGCAGCCCTTTGCCGTCACCTCGACCTCGGCCCGCCCGTACTCCCGGCGCTCGAGCGTGCTCGACCTTGCCGCCGAGCAGGTGCGCCATGAGCTGCATGCCGTAGCAGATGCCGAGCACGGGAATGCCGAGCTCGAAGAGCGCGCGCTCGGCGTGCGGGGCGCCGGCGTCGTAGACGCTCTGCGGGCCACCGGAGAGAACGATGCCGATCGGCGCGCGGCGGCGGATCTCCTCGGCCGGCATCGAGTACGGATGGACTTCGGAATAGACCCGCTGCTCGCGCATGCGTCGCGCGATGAGCTGCGTGAACTGGCTGCCGAAATCGAGGATGAGGACGGTCTGGTGGGTTGCCATGCGAGAGTCTACTCCCTAGAGAACGGCCTCGTGCTTGAGATCGCGGGTCATCAGGTCGCGCAGTGCCACGCTTTGCCGGCTTCCCCTCGTACATCACCGCGACCATCTGCTCGCTGATCGGCATCTCGACGTCCGACGGCGCGCGCCAGCTGCAAAATGACCCGCGAGTTGCGCACGCCCTCCGGCCACCTCGGTCGTCTCCTCGAGAATCTGCTGCAGAGCTCTTGCCCTGGGCGAGCATCGATGCCGGTGCGGCGGTTGCGCGACAGGCCCCCGGTGCAGGTGAGGACGAGGTCGCCCAATCCGGCGAGACCCGAGAAGGTCTTCGGGTCGCCGCCGTAGGCGAGACCCAGGCGGGTGATCTCGTGCAGGCCGCGGGTGATCAGGGCCGCGAGGGTGTTGTGTCCCATGCCCAGTCCCGAGACCACGCCGGCGCCGATGGCGATGACGTTCTTCGCCGCGCCCGCCAGCTCCACACCCGACGACATCGGCCGAGGAGTAGAGGCGCAGCGTCGGGCTCGCGAGAGTCTCGCGCAGCTCCGCGGCCAGCGCCACGTCGGCGCTCGCGACCACCGCCGCCGAAGGGCACCGCGCGCGCCAGCTCGGCGGCGAAGGTCGGTCCGGAGAGAGCGGCGAATCGCGCCGGAGTCCCGGCGCGCTCGCACTCCTCGGCCGAGACCCGGCTCATGCGGGCGAGCGTCTCGGCCTCGATCCCCTTGGTCGCCGAGACGACGATGAGCGGGGCGCGCGACCCGCGCACCGCGAGAAGCTCGCGCAGCACGGCGCGATAGCCGTGCGAGGGCGCCGCGACGACGATCGGCGAGCACTCGCCGAGCTCCGCGAGGTCGTGAGTGATCGCGAGACCGTCGGGAAGGGTCACGCCCGGAAGGTAGCGGCGATTCTCGCGCGCCGCGGCATCTCGGCCGCGGCCTCTGCGCGACGGACCCAGAGCGTCGTCGCGATGGCCGGCGCGCGCGGCGTGGACCGCGAGCGCGGTGCCGAAGGAGCCTGCTCCGAGGATTCCGATCTGCGTCATCTGGCCACGACCTCTACCCTCGACCCTCTCCGAGACGGCGTTCGGTTCCGGCGAAAAGGCGCTGCAGGTTTCCGGCATGCCGGAAGACGACCAGGCCGGCGCAGGCGCAGGCCAGCGCCAGCGCGCTGCTCGACAGGACGGGCGACCAGCCGAGGCGGGAAAAGAGCACGGCCAGCACGGGGAAGGCCGCGGCGGCGAGCACCGAGCCGAGCGAGACGTAGCGCGTCGCCACGACGGTGAGCGCGAAGACCGCCAGCGAGCGCCGAGCGCCGCGAGCGGCAGGAGCGCCACCAAGCGCCGAAGCCGGTGGCGACCCCCTTGCCGCCGCGAAATCCGAAGAAGAGCGGAAAGACGTGCCCGACGACGACGGCGAAGGCGGCCGCCGCGACCACCTCGGAGGGCGCGCCGAGCGCGCGCGCCGCGCGCACCGGCAGCGATGCCCTTGGCGATGTCGAGCAGCAGGACGAGCAGCGCCGGCCAGCGCCCGGCGGCGCGCAGGACGTTGGTGGCCCCGGCATTGCCGCTGCCCAGCTTGCGCACGTCGGCGCGGCGCAGGATCCAGACGACCGCGCAGGCTGAAGGAGAGCGATCCCAGCAGGTAGGAGGCCCCGACGAGCCCGAGCCAGCGCGGATTCAAGGCGCCACCTGCAGCGGCGGCGCCGGACGGTGGCGAGCAGACGCCGGCGCAGCATCTCGAGCGCCATCTGCGCGGCGAAGATCCGGATCCGCTCGCGGTTGCCGGGGAAACGCGCCGAGCGGTGCTCGACCGGCTGCGTCCCCCGGGCCCGGCGACCGCCAGGTGAACGGTGCCGACCGGCTTCTCCTCCGAGCCGCCGCCCGGACCGGCGATGCCGGTGAGGCCGACGCCGAGGTCGCTCCCCAGGCCGCCGGCAGACCCCGATCGCCATCGCCCGCGCCACCGCCTCCGAGACCGCGCCCGCGCGTTCGATCAGCGCCGGGTCGACATCGAGCAGAGCGCACTTCAGCTCGTTCGAGTAGGCGACGACGCCACCGACGAAGACCGCGCTGGCGCCCGGGACCCGGGTCATGCGCTCGGCCACCAGGCCGCCGGTGCACGATTCCGCCGTGGCGAGGGTCCAGCCGGCCTCCGCCGAGCAGACCGCGCGACCACCGACTCGAGAGTCGTCTCGGCACCCTCGCCGAAGACCGCCTCGCCGAGCAGGCGCGAGGGTGCGCTCGCGCATCGCGGCGAGGCGCTCGCGGCGCTCGCCGTCGGCCCCGCGGCGGTCGAGCAGAACGCGCACCTCGCCCGCGCCGGCGAGGACGGTGATCCACTCCCGTCCGAACTCCTCGTAGGCCGGGCCGAGCGACTGGTCGACCTCGGACTCCGGCCGCATGGCGACCTTGATCGTCCAGGTCTCGCGCGCGACGCCCGCGGTGTGCCTCGCGAGCCAGGGTACCAGGCACTCGCGCGGCCATCCGGTCGAGCTCGAAAGGCACCCCGGGAAAGAGAAAGAGCGCCTTGCCGTCGCGCTCGAAGAGCTGCCCCGGAGCGGTACCGTTGGGGTTGTCGAGAACCTGCGCTCCCGCCAGGATCTCCGCCTGCTTGCGGTTGTTCGGCGAGAGCCTGCGTCCCATGGCGGCGAAACGCCGCTCGATCTGCTCCAGGGCGCCGGCATCCGGGACCAGCCCGACGTCGAGCGCGGCGGCCGCCGCTTCGCGGGTCAGGTCGTCCGCGGTCGGACCGAGGCCGCCGCAGACCAGGACGAGGTCGCTCGACTCCCAGAGCGAGCGCATCTCGCGCGCGATCTCGGGCTCGAGGTCGCCGACCACGCTCTTCTTCACCAGCTCGACGCCATGGCGCTCGAGCAGCGCCGTCAGGCGCAGCGAGTTGCGTGTCCAGCCGCTCGGTCGAGAGCAGCTCGGATCCCACCGCGAGAACGGTCGCGCGCACGTCGAGCCATGATAGCAACCGCTAGCGCCCCCGGCGCGCCGGTCGCGCCCGGAGCCCGATGGCGCCAGCGGCGCCATTTGACACTTTCCCGGGCGCGCACCTACGATGCCGCTCGCCATGCCTCGCACCCGCACCGCATCCCGCGCCCTGTACGGCTGCAGCTGCTGCTTGCGCAGCCAGCGCGCCGCACGGCGCCTCCGACGACCGGATTCTGGAGCGCCGGCGGAACCTCGCTCCGGTCGCGCCCGAGCCCCGGCCGTCGACGGCGGCGCTGCGCACGAGGGCGCTACCGCGTCGCCACCGCGGCGGCGAGCGCGCAGGTCGCGCTTGCCCGCAGGACGTCGAGATCGAGGAGCTCTTCGCGTTGCGGCAGAGCGCCTTCCTGAGCGCCCGCGGCGCGCCGATCACCGCGACCTCTACCTGGCGCTGATCGACGAGCAAGGTCTGCATGCGCTGCCGGCGCCCGCCTCGGGCGCCAGGCGGGTGCGCGAGAACGCCGTGCCGCTCGACCTCCGCCGGCGGCGACCTCGAAGGTCTCGTCTGGCTCGAGGGCGGCCGACCGGCAGAGCTACGCCGTTCCGCTACGCCGCCTGGGAGGCCTTGCGCTGGGCCGAGCCGCGGGTCGTCGCCGAGGCGGCCCCGGGCAGCCAGCTGCGCGCTCGCCGCCGCCGACCCTCGCCGACGGGTCGAAGCTCCTCGTCTGGAGCCGCTTCGACGGCCAGGACGACGAGATCGTCGCGGCACGCTTCGAGAACGGTCGATGGAGCGCGGCGCGGCCGATCGCCGACGACAACTCGGTGCCGGACATCACGCCCTCCGTCGTCGCCGTCCCGGCGGCGCCCTGGCGACCTGGAGCCGGTACGACGGCCACGACTACCGCGTGGTGATCGCGCGCTTCGACGGCCGCGAGTGGAGCTCGCCCACCTGGGCCGGTCCGGCCGGTTCGACCGAACCGTCATCTGATCGTCCGCGCCGCGCCGGAGCGCGGCAGCGCCCGGGCAGCTCGCGCCGGTGTGGCTGACCTCTCGCCTCATCGGACGTCCCGCCCGCGCGGCTGGGGCGTCCTCGAGCTTCGATCGCTAGCGGCCGCGTTCCTGCGCCGCGGCAGTGTCGTCGAACGTCCCCACCGCCCGGCCGGCGCTGGCCGCCCTGTCCGTCGGGCGGGTCCGGCTGCGCTGGGCGGCGCGGCGAGAGCGACGTCGAGCTGCAGTGAGGACGGGCCGCAGCGCGGCCCGGGCGGCACGCCGCCTCCGCCAGCCGGCGAGGCTGCGGACTGCCGGGCTGGCGGCGGCGAGCGGGATCGATGCGCTCGACGATCAGCGGCGGTGCCGCGATCGTTCGCCGATCTCGAAGCAGCCGGCGAAGCGTTCCGCCAGGTCCCGGGTCGGGCTTGCGCAGATAGACCCGCGCCAGCTCCTCGCCCGCCTCCACCTGCCGACCCAGCCGGGTGCGGTAGTGGAGCGCGATGCCGAGGTCGAGTCTGCGAGCCGATGGAGCGCCGCGCACCCCCGGCCTCGGCGAGCAGCAGGCCGAGCTGCCGGGTCCGCACCGCGGCCACGCAGCCGGCTCGCGGCGCCCGGATCACGACCTCTACCGGCGCCAGCGGGAGATCGGGGCGATCGAACCAGCTCTCCGTCGCGCCCTGCGCGACCGCCCAGCGCACGAAGCCGCTCGCGCGCCGCCCCCGAGGCGAGCAGGCCGCGCAGACTCGCCTCCGACCAGCCGGCGCCGATCTGCCTGCCGAGCGCGAGCGCCAGCGCCAGGGTGAGCTCGACCGTCTCGGCGGCCCCGGCCCCGGCGAGACAGTCGAGCACCTCGCGCACCTCGCACGCGTGCCCGGCCCAGTCGCCGAGCGGCTGGTTCATGTCGGTGAGCAGCGCTTCGGCCTTCATGCCGAGCTCCGACGAGATCCCGGCCAGGAGCCGCGGCGAGCTCCCTCGCCTGCTCGACGCGCGGCAGGAAGGCTGCATCGCCGACCTTGACGTCGAAGACGATCGCCGCCGCACCGGTGGCGAGCTTCTTGGACAGGATGGAGGCGACGATCAGCGGCAGCGAGTCGACGGTCGCGGTCCGGTCCCGCAGCGCGTAGAGCTTGCGATCGGCCGGCGCGATGCCGGCGGTGGCGATTCCCAGCGCGATCCCGCAGCGATCGAGGAGCTCGACCGCCCGCCCGCGCGTCGAGCTCCTGGCGGAAACCCGGGATCGCCTCCAGCTTGTCCGCCGTGCCCCCGGTGTGTCCGAGCCCGCGGCCGGTCAGCATGACCACCGGCGCGCCCGCCGCGGCGAGGAGCGGCGCGAGCAGCAGGCTCGCCTTGTCGCCGACCCCGCCGGTCGAGTGCTTGTCGACCAGATTCGGCCGCTCGCGCGCCAGATTCCACCGCTCGCCGGAGTCGAGCATGCCGCGCGGTCAGCTCGCGAGTGCGGTCGACATCGAGACCGCGGATGGCGACTCCCATCAGGAAAGCGGCGAGCTGCGCGTCGCTCCAGCTGCCGTCGGCCGCGGCCTCGCGCGACCTCGCCGAGGTCGCCGCGTCGCAGCGGCTCCCCGGCGCGCAGCCGCGACAGGACGTCGTAGGCGCTCAGCGAGCGGCCCGGGTCTTAGGTCCCGGCGGGAGCCGTTCCGGCCTCCCGCTGGGCGTCGGCGATGTAGGGCGACTGCGGGTATTCGTCGACGATGCGACGGTAGGAGGCCTTGGCGTCGTCGCCCTTGCCGAGGGCCTCGTAGGTGAGCGCGAGCTGATAGAGAATGACGTCCGCGGCAGCGGCTTGTCGGCCTGCTCGAGCATCTTCTTGAGCTCTTCGGCCAGTTCCGCGCCGCGACCCTGCTCGCGATCGAGCTTGTAGAGATTGACCCGCGCCGTGGCGGAGAGCGCGCCGGCCGGTTCGGCGTCGAGGAACGCCTTCCAGAGCTGCTTCGCCTTCTCCTTGTCGTTCTCCGCGACCGCGATCTGCGCCAGATAGAGCTTGGCGACGCGCCCGGTCTTGCCGCCGAGCCGTAGCGGCTGTCGAGCTCGGCGAAGAGCTCCTTCGCCCGGGCGCGGCGCGCCGATTCGGAGGCGAACGTCGGACGCGCCGGGTCCGCCGGGATTGGCGCCGGTCGCGACCACGGCGGCGCCGTCCACCCGCAGGGCCTTCCGCCAGCAGCTCGTTGGCGCCGCTCTTGCGGCTCGAGATCCACAAGAAGACACCGGCGACGAGAGCGACCACCGCCGACGACTCCGCCGACGCCCCAGATGAGCATCCGCTTGTGATCCTCGGCGTAGTGCATGCCCTTCCCGAGGGCCTCGCCCAGTTCGTTCCGCTTCAGGTCTTCCCGTGTGACCGAGTCCATGTGCCCGAGGCCTTTCTGTCTGCGATGAGACTGCGTCCAAGGTCCGCCGCCGGCGAAACCTGGTGCGGCTGGGAGGAGTCGAACCCCCGACCTTGAGCTTAGGATGCTCCTGCTCTATCCATCTGAGCTACAGCCGCGCGACGCCATTATATCTATCTGCCGCCCGGTGACTCCGGCCGACTCGCCCGATGGCGCTCGGTCCGACTCCGTACTGGATCAGTACTGGATCAGCGACTCGACTTCGTAGCTCTCGAGGCCGGCGCGGCCGGGGAGGAAGGTGAGCTCGATGACGAAGCCGAAGCCGCCACGACCTTGCCGCCGAGGCCTTCGACCAGCTTCGCGGCGGCGCGGGCCGTGCCGCCGGTCGCGATCACGTCGTCGACGATCAGGACGCGCTCGCCCTTGCCGATCGCGTCCTCGTGCATCTCGAGCCGGTCGGTGCCGTACTCGAGCTCGTAGGTCTGCGAGACGGTCTTCGCCGGCAGCTTCCCGGGCTTCCTCACCGGCACGAAGCCGGCGTTCAGGCTGTAGGCGAGCGAGGGCGCGAACATGAAGCCGCGCGACTCGATGCCGATGACCTTGTCGATCGGAGGCCGATCGCCGCGCGAAGAGCCAGGCGAACCTGTCGACCGTCATCCGCAGCGCGAGCGGGTCCTTGAGCAGCGTCGTGATGTCGAAGAAGTTGATCCCCGGCTTGGGGAAATCCGGAACTTCGCGAATGTAGCTCTTGAGATCTTCCACCGGTTCAATCCTCCACTGCGAAATCAGTTCTGCGGCGACCTGTCGACTTCGTCCAGCACGAAAGCGTCCAGCGTCTCGACCCAGCGCCTCCGGCGGGCCCATCCGCAGGCCGGCGGCGAACGACAGCAGGGCGGCGTCCGTCCCCGTCGCCTCGGCCTGCAGAGCGTACCGTCGGCGTCGTTGCGCACCCATCCGACGACCCTGCACTCGCGCGCCAGGCGCACCGCATAGGCGCGGAAGCCGACGCCCTGCACGCGCCCGGCGACGCGATAGCTCATCGTCTTCATGCTCGGCTCACTCCGGTTCACTCCGGCGCTCCGGGATCCTGCCAGCCGAAACGGCCGACGAGCGGCACGAAGGCGACCGGCTCGAGCTCGCGGCGGCGCAGTCCGCGGGCGAGCCGTTCGTAGAGCACCAGCTGCTGGCCGCTGCGGCCGCCCTCGGGCACCAGGAGCTTGCCCTTCGGCGCCAGCTGATCGAGCAGCGGCCTGGGCACGGTCGGCGCGCCGGCGGTGACCAGGATGCGGTCGAACGGCGCGACCTCGCTCCAGCCGACGGTGCCGTCGAAGGCCTGGATCTTCACGTTCACGATCTCGAGCTGGCGCATCCGGCGGAT
Organism: uncultured Gammaproteobacteria bacterium; assembly: GCA_963709275.1. Classification (GTDB taxonomy): domain Bacteria; phylum Pseudomonadota; class Gammaproteobacteria; order Steroidobacterales; family XN24; genus XN24. Next base: position 55,330 of record CAVPVZ010000006.1, on the reverse strand, counting down.
CGCCTGATGGGCGAGCTCGGGAATGCGCTCGAGGCTGTAGACCCAGCGCGCCAGCCGGGCGAGGATCGCCGTCTGGTAGCCCGTGCCGGTACCGATCTCGAGCACCTTGTGCGGCGGCTCGACCTCGAGCAGCTCGCTCATGCGCGCCACGATGTAAGGCTGCGAGATCGTCTGCGCGTCGCCGATCGGCAGCGCGTGGTCGCCGTAGGCCTGGCTGCGCAGATGCGTGCGCACGAAGAGATGGCGGGGCACCTCGCGCATCGCCGCGAGCACCCTCGGGTCGCGCACGCCGCGGGCGGCGATGAGCTCGCGCACCATCTGCTCCCGCGAGTAAGTGTCAGCGAACATTGCTCGGCGTCGGAGCTTACGATGCGGCCGAGGCGGGTGCGCAGGTCGGCGTGTCCTTCGAGCCCGCGGTAGTCGGTAAGATCGAGATGCAGCGGCGTCACCGAGACCCGCCCGCTGTGCACCGCCTCGTGGTCGGTGCCGCTGTCCGACTGCCACTCCGGAGTGCCGGCGATCCAGTAGTACTTGCGCCCCCGCGGATCCTCCTTCTCCACCACGACCTGCTGGTAGACGCGCCGGCCGAGACGCGTGAAGGAGAGGCCCTGAAGCTCGCCCGCCGGCAGGTTCACGTTCAGCAGCAGGTCCGGGCGCAGCGACGCGCTGAGCAACTCAGCGATGAACCGCCCGGCGAAAGCGGCGGCGCGCTCGAAGGAATAACCCTTCGGCGACCTCCTGGCTGAACGCCACCGACGGGATGCCGAGCAGCGTCCCCTCGAAGGTCGCGCTCACCGTTCCGGAGTAGGTGACGTCGTCGCCCAGGTTGAGGCCGAAGTTGATGCCGGAGACCACGAGATCCGGGTTTGCGTCCTTGAGCAGCCAGAGGACCGCGAGGTTGACGCAGTCGGTGGGCGTGCCGTCGACCGCGTACCAGTTCTCCTCGATCTTCTGCAGGCGCAGCGGCCGGTTGAGCGTCAGGCTGTGTCCGGTGGCGCTCTGCTCGCGGTCCGGAGCGACGACCGTCACCTCGCCCGAGCGGCGCGAGGGCTCGCGCCAGCAGGCGCAGGCCCTCGGAGTAGACGCCGTCGTCGTTGGTGATCAGGATGCGGGTCATCGCGCGCTCGTTCCTGCCCGCCGGACGGAGCTCAGCGCCGCCAGGCGAGCTTTCCGCCGAGCGGTCGAGGTACTTGCCGATCAGCGGCTCGAGCGCCTGCAGGGTGTCGGCCGGGACCAGGTTGGGGTCGGTGATCAGCGCCATCGCCAGGGCGCTCGAGCAGTCGTTGGCGACCTCCGGCCCGAGCACGGCGATGGCCCGCCGCACGACGCGCTGCGCCAGCGCGACGTTCTTGCGCAGGACCTCCATCACGCCCTCGCCGGTCACCGCCTCTTCCTCCTCGTGCCAGCAGTCGTAGTCGGTCACCATCGACAGCGAGGCGTAGGCGATCTCGGCCTCGCGCGCGAGCTTCGCCTCCTGGAGGTTGGTCATGCCGATGATGTCGAAGCCCATGTGGCGATAGGCCATCGATTCGGCGCGGGTCGAGAACTGCGGACCCTCCATGTTGACGTAGCAGCCGCCGCGGTGGGTCACGGCGCCTTCGGCGTCGGCGGAATCGGCGAGAATCGCCGCCAGAGCCTGCGAGACCGGATGCGCCAGCGAGACGTGCGCCACGATGCCGTTGCCGAAGAAGGTGTCGGGCCGGTGACGCGTGCGGTCGAAGAACTGGTCCGGAACGACGATGTGCCCGGGAACGTACTCCTTCTTGAGCGATCCGACCGCCGAGACCGAGATCAGGAACTCGACGCCGAGAGTCTTGAAGCCGTAGACGTTGGCGCGGAAGTTGAGCTCCGTCGGCAGCAGGCGATGCCCGCGGCCGTGGCGGGCCAGGAAGGCCACCTTGCGACCGTCGAGGTCGCCCAGAATGAAGGCGTCCGAAGGCGCGCCCCAGGGCGTCTCGATGCGCCGCTCCTCCGCCACCGTCGAGGCCGGCCATTTCGTAGAGGCCGCTGCCGCCGATCACACCGATCCGAACATCACTCATCTGCTTCCTCCGAAATCTGCCTGTCTCGAGCTTGGAATTGAGGTCGGCCGTCAGCCGCGACTACGGAGGCGGAGACTAACACAGCGCACCCCGTCCCGCCCGGCCGGTGTGGCCGCCGTCGGCGCGGCCGCAGCCACGACTTCGAGGGCGGTGGCGAGCGCCGCCGCCCGGCCCGGCCGTCCACCTGGCGGACGCGCTCGCCCCGGCAGGCGGCGACGAACGCCGCCAGCTCGCACAGCAGCGGCTCCGACTTCTCGACCGGCGGATTCGCCGGCAGGATCGCCCGCCCGCCGGCGCTCGAGTCGAGGCGGTAGCCCTTGATCTCCTGCGCCTGGTAGTCGAGCGACAGGTAGCGGTCGGGGAAGAAGGCGCGGAGCTTGCGGACGCGCTCGCCGGAAACGCGCGACGCGGTGACGTTCGCCACCAGGCCGGAAGCGAAGGCGAGCCTGCGCATTGGCGATGTCGATGCGATCGGAGAGCACGGGAATGCCGGTGGCGCGCACCTCCACCACGGGGGAATCGTCCATGGCCTGGAGGATCTGCAGGTCGTGGATCATCAGGTCGAGGATGACGTCGACGTCGAGGCTGCGCGGCGAGAAGGTCCCCAGCCGCTCGATCTCGACGAAGCGCGGGCCGGAACCGGCATCGAGCAGCGCCTGCACGGCCGGGTTGTGGAACTCGACGTGCCCCACGGCGAGGACGCGGTCACGGGCCTCGGCCGCGGCGATCAGGGCGTCGGCCTCCGCGAGGGTCGAGGCGATCGGCTTCTCCACCAGCAGGTGCACACCGCGCTCGAGGAGCGCCAGCCCGAGCTCCCCGTGGAGCGTCGTCGGCGCCGCGAGCACCGCGGCGTCGATCTTCCCGGCGAGCTCGTCGAAGCTCGCGGCGACCTTGGCGCCGTGCTCGGCGGCGATCGCCGCGGCCACTTCGGGCCGGGTGTCGAAGATCCCTTCGAGAGTCACGCCCGCGAAGCTCGAGAGGATCCGGGTGTGGTGTCGGCCGAGGGCGCCGATCCCGAAGACGCCCATCCGCAGGCCGGACTCCGAGTCTGCCCGGACGTGCGCTCAGTCGCCACCGGTATCCCCCGCTCCGCGGTGGGTCGGCAGTGCCTTGACCACGCCCCGCTTGGCGCTGCGCACGAACTGGATCAGGTATTCGACGTCCGGCGCGCCGGGGAACTCGCGCCTCCAGCCGCTCGAGGGCCTGGCGTCGTGTTGAGTCCGGAGCGCAGGAAGATGCGCATCGCCTTCTCGATGGTGCGGATGCGCTCGTCGTCGAGCCCCTTGCGCCGCAGACCGATCCGGTTGACGCCGAAGACCGCCGGGCGCAGCCCGACCGTCTTGACGAAGGGCAGCGCGTCGACGAGCAGCCGCGTGTAGCCGCCGACATAGGCGTGATTGCCCGACGCGGCCGAACTGCTGCACGGCCGAGAAGGCGCCGACGACCGAGTCGTCGCCGACTTCGACGTGCCCGGCGAGGGTCGCGCAGTTGGCGAAGATCGTCCGGCTGCCGACATGGCAGTCGTGGGCGACGTGGCTGTAGACCATGAAGAGGTTGTCGTCGCCGACGGTCGTCAGACCGCCGCCCTTGCCGGTGCCGCGGTGAAAGGTGGTGAACTCGCGGATCGTGTTGCGATCGCCGACCTCGAGCCGCACCGGCTCGCCGGCGAACTTGAGATCCTGCGGATCCATTCCGAGGCAGACGCTGCGGATAGACGCGATTCTCGCGCCCGAGGACCGTCGGTCCGTGGATCTGCACGTGGGCGCCGATCTCGGTCCGATCGCCGATCGTCGACCTCCGGGCCGATCACCGCGAACGGACCGACGGTCACGCCGTCGCCGAGCCTGGCCGTGCTGTCGATGACCGCCAGCGGATGCAGGCCGCTCATCGGATCGGCATCCCGGTCGACAGTCGTCGAGAGCAGCTCGGCCTCCGCATGCACCACGCCGTCGACCAGCGCCCGCGCTGACAGCTTGCAGTGGTTCGCCTTCAGCCGCAGAACCTGGGCCTCGAAGTGCACCCGGTCGCCGGGGACGACCGGACGCCGGAAGCGCGCGCGCTCGATCGACATGAAGAGCAGGAGCTTCTTCTCGCGCTCCGGATCGTCGTGCATCAGCAGGATGCCGCCCGCCTGCGCCATCGCCTCGACCAGCAGCACGCCCGGAACGACCGGGTGCAGCGGGAAAGTGGCCGGCGAAGAACTCCTCGTTGATGGTGAAGTTCTTGATCGCCACGATGCGCTGGCGCGGCTCCATCTCGAGGACCCGGTCGATCAGCAGCATCGGATAGCGATGCGGCAGGACCGACATGATCCAGCGGACGTCCCAGTTGGGCTTCTCGCCCGATGCCGACGTCGCGGCCGTGCGGGCTTCTCAGGCTGCTCAGGCGTCTCCGGCGTCACCGTCGTCTCCGACATCCTTGGTCCCCATCTTCCGCTCGAGCGCCCGCAGCCGGTTCCAGATCTCCGGCAGGCGGCGGAGGATCGCCTGCTGGCGTCGCCAGAGGGCGATCGGCGCCGCCGGGATGCCGGCGACCGCGGTGCCGGCAGGCACCGACTGCAGCGCCACCGACGCCGCGGCCATCTGGGCACCGTCGCCGATCTCGAGGTGCCCGGCGGAGCCTGCCCGGCCGCCCAGGACGACCCCGGCGCCGAGCCGGGCGCTGCCGGCGATTCCCACCTGTCCGCAGAGGATCGAACGCTCCCCCACGACGACATTGTGTCCGACCTGAACGAGGTTGTCGATCTTGGTTCCGGCGCCGATCGACGTCGCGCCGAGCAGCGCGCGGTCGATGGCCGTCAGGGCGCCGATCTCGACGTCGGCGCCGATCTCGACCCGTCCCACCTGCGGAATCTTGTGATGCACCCCGCGGACGCTGGCGTAGCCGAAGCCGTCGCTGCCCAGCACCGTCCCGGCGTGGATCTCCACGCCGTCCGCCGAGGGTGCGTCCGGATAGAGCACGACGTGGGGATGCAGCACGACCCGGGCGCCGATCCGGCAGCCCTCACCGACCACCACGTGCGGATGCAGCACCGAGCTCTCCCCGACCGTCACTCCGCGGCCCAGCACGACATAGGGACGCGAGCGCGGCGGAGTCCGCGACCTGGCACTCATCGCCGACGACCGCGGTCGGATGGATGCCGGGCGAGCCGGCGGCGACGCGGGTGAAAGAGCCGCAGGATCGCCGCCAGGGCGAGCTGCGGCTGGGCGCAACGCAGCAGGTCCCGGCCCGGGAGCTGCGCGTCGCGCCCGACCAGCACCGCCCCGGCCGCGCTGGCGACCGCCTGCTCGAGGTACCTCGGACTGGTCAGAAAGAGAGGTGCGTCGGGCCCGCCTCGGACAGCGTCCGGACTCCGTCCAGCTGCCGGGCCGGCGAGCCCTGCACCTCTCCGCCCACCCGCTCGGCCAGCTCTCCGAGCGAAAAGATCAAGCTCTAGTTCCCCTTCGGCGTCGCGGCACCGTCGAAGCGCTGGATGATCTGGTCGGTGATGTCGGCGGCCTCGTCGGCGTACAGCAGGCCGCTCTGGAACTTGTTGAAGATGAAGGTGTAGCCGCCCTCCTTGCCGACCTGCTCGATGACCGGGAACACCCGCCGCTCGATCTCGCCGAAGGTGCGTCTCGCGGCTCTTGTTGAAATCGCGCTCGGCGTCTTCCTGGAAGCGGCGCAGCGCCGGTGACCTTCTCCTCGAGCTGCTTCTCGAGCTCCGAGATCTTGTCGTCGGCGAGCGAAAGGCGGCCCTTCGTTGAGGCGCTTGCGCAGAGCCGTCGACCTCTTCGTTCTTCGCCTTGCCCTCGGCGATCTTGTCGTCCTGCAGCTTCTTCAGCCGCGCCAGGGCCTCCTTTCCGGCGACCGAATCGGTCACCAGACGCTGGACGTCGATGACCGCCACCTTGCCGGCCTGCGCGAACGCCGCCGTCGCGGGCAGCAGGGCGACGATGGCCAACGCCAGGAGGATGCGTCCAGCGACTGCGGTCGTTCTCTTCCACACATTCGATGACATGTACCTGCTCCTTTGTCCGAATTAGAAAGTTGCGCCGATGCTGAATTGGAAGCTCTCGAACCGGTCCCCGGCTCCTGTCAGATCATTCTTCAATCGGGTCCAGGTTCGAAGCATAGATGAATCGAAGCGGCGCGCCGAAGATCGGCACGAAGATGCGCAGCTCGCCGCCGGCCGAGTGCGCAGAGCGGGTGAGGTCGAGGCTCTGGTCGTCGTCGTAGACGTTGCCGCCGTCGGCGAAGAGGATGACCCGGAACGGCCCGCCGACCAGCACCTGGAACTCGAGGTTCATCTGGAGGAACTTGTCGCCACCCTTGAAATACCCGTCCTGGAGAACCGGGAGGTTGGTGTCCTCGTCGCGCACGTAGATCGACCGGAACTGGAAGCCGCGGACGCTGTTCTCGCCGCCGATGAAATAGCGTTCGAGCGGCACGACCTCGCGGCCGTCGAACGGCGATACGAGCTGCCGGCCTCCAGGTTCAGCGCGAGCAGGGTCTTCACCGGCGAGTACGTCAGCGGCTGGAAGCGGGAGAGGTGAACCTCGGGGCGCCAGAAGTAGTTGTCGCCGCCGAGGAAGCCGCCGGCGTACTCGAGCGAGCCGACGAGGTTCCAGCCGCGCGTCGTTTCGAGCCGGCTGTCGCGGCTGTCGAAGGTGTAGACCGGCTGGATCGACGAGTTGGCGATGTCGTAGGTCTGCTCGACGATCGCGTCCAGCGGTCCGGTATAGAACAGCCGGTCCTTGGACTGCGGAACGCGTGTAGCTGATGCTGCCGCTGCCGAACAGGCCGAAGTTCCGGCCGTAGGTGACGCACCGCGCCCTCGCTCCGGCGCTCCGACTGCTGGATCGAGAACTGCGAGTAGTTGAGGTCGCTCTTGAAGAGCTGCAGGCCGATGCTCTGCGGACGGTCGAGCCACCAGGGAATGTAGTACGAGAGTCCGTACTCGTCCTGGTAGCGGCCGGACTGGAAGGAGAGCCCGACCGTCTCGCCCCGGCCGAGGAAGTTCTGCGTGCGCACGGAGAGCTGCCCGAAGAAGCCGTAGGTCTCGCTCCAGCCGGCGCCGACCTGCAGCTCGGTGCGGTCGCTCTCGTCGCCCTTGACCTTGACGTCGACGGTCTTCTTCTCGGTGTCGAAGTTCTCGAAGGCGATCGGATCGTCCTCGTTGAGCTTGAAGTAGCCGAGCTGGTTGACCTTGAAGAGGCTCCCCTTGATGGCGCCCATGTTCAGGAGGGTCCCTTCCTGGATCCGGAACTCCCGGCGCAGCACCTTGTCGCGCGTCCGCGTGTTGCCCTCGAACTCCATCCGACCGACCCGGTACTGGTCGCCCTCGGTGATCTTGATCTCGATGTCGGCGACATCCCCCTCGCGCTCGACGAGCTGGGTGTCGATCTTGGCGAAGATGTGGCCGTAGTTCTTGTAGGCGTCCTGGACCGCCTCGGTGCCCTTCGTCACCATGGACGAGCGCAGCCAGCCCGCCGCGCGGCTTGGAGAACTGCGCGGCGAGGAACTTCTGGTTGAAGACCTGCGTTGCCTTCGATCCTGACCTCGCCGAGCTTGAAGCGGCGGCCCTCGACGACCGGAATCTCGATCCGCAGGCTGCGCTTGCCGCTGCCTCGCTCCTGCACGCCGAGGATCGGATCCTCCAGCGAACGTTCTTGTATCCGGCGCCGCGGTAGAGGTCCTTCACCTTCACCATGTCCTCCGCGATGGTCGCCGGGTTGTAGATGTCGCGCTTCAGCATGCGCCAGAGGAGGTTCGTCTCCTTCGTCTTGCTCATCGTCCACTTGAGTCGCCAGTCGCCGTAGACGGTGTTGTCGGAGAACTTGATGTCGCCGATCCGGACCTTCTCGGCCTCGTCGATCGTGAAGACCACCCGGCGCTCGGTCGGAGCGACCTCCTCCAGGAGGAAATCGGCCTTGGCGAAGCGGAAGCCCTTCTCGCGATACATCTCCTCGATCGTCGTCTGGAGGCGCTTGATCTCGCCCATCGAGATCGGCGAGCCCTCGCGGACCGAGATCGACTCCTTCGTGATGCGCTCCGTGATGTCGGTGCGGGAGAGGCGCTTCAGACCCTTGAAGTCGAGCGAGCGCAGGATCGGGCGTTCGGTGACCGTGACGATCAGCCGCACGCCGCCCTCCGCCTCGATCCTCTCGATCTTCAGGTCGTCGATGAGATTGCGCCGCCAGAGCTCCTCGATGCTCCGATTCAGGGCGGCTTCGTCGAGATCCTTGCCGTCGACCAGGCCCAGGTAGTACCGGACCGTCTCTTCGGCGAGCAGGCGGAGTCCACGAAACTCGACTCCGGCGAGAGTCTCCGCGCGCGCACCTGCAGCGAGCAGGAAGAGTGCGACTGGCAGCCAACGCTGAACGTGCCTCATAGAATCTCCGCGCGCTGCAAGACGGGTACCATGCTCGGCGACCGCGGTCGCGGCCAGCCAGGAACCGGGAGTTTGGTCAGGCCCTGCTGGGCTCCAGCTCCCGGGGCCGTGCTCGCACCGTGAGCTCGAGACCGTCCACATCCGCCTCGATGACTTCGAAGTCCTGCTTGCTCGAACGGATCAACAACTCGGAGATTGTATCCTGCACGTGGCGCTGGATCGTCCGGCGCAGAGGTCGGGCGCCCGTCGAGGCGTCGATACCGGCACGTCGCAAGCAGCCATTCCTTCCCTGCCGGCGACACTTCGACACGCAGCTTCCGCTGCGCCAGCGTCACGTTGACGTCATCCAGGAGCAGATCGACGATCGCCCGCAGCTCGTTCTCGCCGAGAGGATGGAAGACGATCACCTCGTCGACCCGATTGATGAACTCGGGGCTGAACGAGCGCCGCAGCTCCGACAGGATCTCGTCCTCCACCCGGCGGAACGCCTCTTCCGCATCCTGGCTGCCGAATCCCATCCGGCCGCCGCGCAGGACCAGCTTCGACCCGATGTTCGATGTCATCAGGAGGAGCGTGTTCTTGAAGTCCACCTGATTGCCGTAGGAGTCGGTCAGCGTGCCGTCGTCGAGGATCTGCAGCAGGAGGTTGGCGACGTCGGGATGGGCCTTCTCGATCTCGTCGAACAGCACCAGCGAGTAGGGCTGCCGGCGGACCCGCTCGGTCAGCTGCCCGCCCTCCTCGTGCCCGACGTAGCCGGGAGGGGACCCGATGAGCTTGGAGACGGCGTGCTTCTCCATGTACTCGCTCATGTCGAAGCGCACCAGGGCATGCTGCGATCCGAAGAGGAACTCGGCGAGCCGCCGCGCCACCTCGGTCTTGCCGACCCCCGAAGGGCCGAGGAAGATGAACGACCCCATCGGCCGCTGCGGATTGGCGACGCCGAGGCGCGAGCGGCGAATCGCGCGGCAGATGCCCGAGATGGCCGTCTCCTGCCCGACGACGTGCTTGCGCAGCGTCTCCTCCATATGCAGGAGGCGCTCCGCCTCGTCCTCCTGCAGGCTCGCAACGGGGATTCCGGTCCAGGCCGCGATGACCTCCTCGATGTCCCGGGTGGTCACCTCGAGCTCGGCATCCTCGTCCGACACCGCACCCATGCGCTCGAGATCCTCGCGCAGCTCGATCTCGCGCTCGCGCAGGAAGACCGCCGACTCGAAGTTCTTCTCCGAGATCGCGCTCTTCATGTCGCGGACCACCTGCCGGATCTCCTGCTCGAGCCGCCTGAGGTTCTGCGTGTCCTTGACCTTGCGCAGTTTGACCTTGGCGCCGGCCTCGTCGATGACGTCGATCGCCTTGTCGGGCTGGAAGCGGTCGGTGATGTAGCGCGAGGTCTGATAGATCGCCCGCTGCAGCGCCTCGTCGGAGTACCGCACCTTGTGGAACGACTCGTAGCGGTCCTTGACCCCGTCCAGAATCTGCATGGTCTCCTCCTGGTTCGGAGGCGAGACCTGGACCGACTGGAAGCGTCGCAGGAGCGAACGGTCCTTCTCGATGAACTTGCGATACTCCTTGATCGTCGTGGCGCCGATGCAGCTCACCTCGCCGCGCGACAGCGCCGGCTTGAGGATGTTGGCGGCGTCGAGCGAGCCCTCGGCCGAGCCGGCGCCGATCAGGGAGTGGATCTCGTCGATGAAGACGATGATGTCCTTCGAGTCCTTGAGCTCCTTCAGGATGCCCTTGAGCCGCTCCTCGAACTGGCCGCGGTACTTGGTGCCGGCGACGATCAGCGAGAGGTCGAGCGCCAGCACGCGCTTCTGGGCCAGGAAAGATCGGCACGCGGCCTTCGACGATCCGCAGCGCCAGTCCCTCGACGATCGCGGTCTTGCCCACGCCGGGCTCACCGAGCAGGATCGGGTTGTTCTTGGTGCGCCGCGAGAGGATCTGGACGATCCGCTCGACCTCGCGCTCGCGGCCGATGAGCGGGTCGAAGGTCCCCTGGGTGGCGAGCGCCGTGAGATCGCGGCTGTACTCCGAGAGGAACGGCAGCTCCTTCTTCTGCAGCGATGCCTCGCGCTCCTTGGCGATCGCCAGAACCTCTTCGCGCAAGGTGTAGACGTCGAAGCTCTGCTGCGGTCAGGATCCGCATCGCGACGCAGCCCTCGACGCGCAGGATGCCGACCAGCAGGTGCTCGGAACCCACCGCGGGGTGCAGCATCGACTCGGCCTCGTGCGCGGCGTAGGCGAGGATCTTCTTCGACTCCTCGGAGAGCGGCAGCTCGGCGGTGGAGGAGATCCGCTCGACGAAAACGCGCTCGCCCTCGATCTCCCGTCGGACGTCCTCCGGCCGGGCGTGGAAGCGCCGAAAGAGCTCGGTGACCGTCTCTTCCCCTTCGCGCAGGATGCCCGAGCAGGACGTGCTCGGACTCGATGACCCGGCTGCCGAGCTTCGAGGCTTCGTAGCGGGCGAAAAAGAGCGCCCGCCGCGCCTTCTCGTTGAACTTCTCGAACACTCTCGACTCCTTGAGGAAAAGCCTCGAAGTGCTTGCAAATCAAACACTTTCGAAGTGCAGCGCTCCCCCTTCCAGCCGCAAAATTCTATCACACCGCCGCGCCAGCACCGGGTTGTGGGTGACGACGATCGCGGTCATCCCCCGGCCGCTCTGCAGGGTCTCCAGGAGCTCGACGACGGCCGCTCCGGATTCCGGGTCGAGGCTGCCCGTGGGCTCGTCGGCGAGCAGCAGCGGCGGATCGAGCAGGAGGGCACGGCACAGCGCCACCCGCTGCTGCTCGCCGCCCGAGAGCTGGGACGGAAAATGCGTCTCGCGCTCGCCCATTCCGACCTGCGCCAGGAGCCTCCGCGCGCGCGCCGCGAGCTCGCCCGCCGGGAGCCCGGCGATGCGTCCTGGAATCATGACGTTCTCGAGCGCGGTGAAATCGGCCAGCAGCTGCTGGAACTGGAAGACGAAGCCGATCGTCCGGTTGCGGAAGGCCGCCAGCTCGGCGGCGGAGAGCGCTGCCAGGGCATGCCCACCGACCACGATCTCGCCGGCATCCGGGCGATCCAGGCCGCCCAGGAGGTGCAGCAGCGTCGACTTGCCGGAGCCCGAGGGCCCGACGATCGCGAGTCGCTCGCCGGCGTCGACTTCGAGGTCGACGGCGCGCAGAACTTCGACCGTCCGCGCGGCATCGCGATAGCTCTTGTCGACACTCCGCATCGAGATCGCGATCGTCATGAGCGCCCCCTCATGCGCACCCGCTCATGAACGCAGGGCCTCCATCGGATCGAGACGGGCGACGCGCGAAGCGCCGAAATAGGAGCAGGCAAGCGCCCAGAGCAGGGTCACCGAGACGATGGCGACGAGATCCCGCACCGGCACCTCGAACGGGAGGTAGTCCAGGAAGTAGACGTCGCCGGGCATCTGTGATGAGCCGGGCGCGATCGAGGATCAGCGCCGCCGCCGAGCCCACCGCCGCCCCGCCCAGAGTGCCGATTCCGCCGAGCATCGCCCCGAGCCAGCAGAAGGCGGCACGCAAAGTCGCGGGGCTTCCTCCCATCGCGACCAGCAGGCCGATCTCGCGCCGCTTGTTGGCGGCGATGAGCGAAAGATCCGCCACCAGGGCGAGCGCCGCGACGACGACGATCAGCGAGACGGCGACGAACATGACGCTCTTCTCGAGGCGCAGCGCGAAGAAGAGCGGGCGATTGAGCTCCTGCCAGGTCGAGACGCGAGCGCCCTCCGGCACGACCGTCGACGAGCTCGCGCGGCGACTCGCGTCCGCCGCGTCGAGGCTGGTGAGCCCGACGAGCAGCCGGCGCGGGCCGATCGGCCCCGAACAGGAGCTCGGCGCGATCGATCGGCAGCGCCGCCCGCGCCCGCTGCTCGGTCTTGCCGGAGTGGAACAGGCCCGCGACGCGCAGGTTCACGGTCCGCGGTTGCGGCCCGAACGGCGTCAGGGTCGGGCGCGGCGAGGCGATCGTGACGATCGTCCCCGGAGCGATGCCCGAGCCGCGCGGCCTCCCGGTCGCCGAGGTAGAGGCCCGGCCGGTTCGCCGGAAGCGCCCGGAAACTGCGCCGGCACTTCGCCCTTCGAAGCCGGTCACCTCGACCGGCATGGCCCGGCCGGAGATCGACGATCCAGCCCTTGCCCGGAGAGCGCCTGCCTGCACCGTCGTCACCTCGGGTCGCTCGCGGATGCGTCTCGGCCGAGCCTCGCCACGACAGCGTCTCCAGCCGCGCCGGGAGCTGAACCTCCAACGCCGGCGTCCGCGCCAGGATCTCGCCGGTCAGCGCCTCCTGCATTCCGGTGAGCGCCGCGAGCGCCAGCACCAGAGCCGCGACTCCGAGGCCGATGCCGGCCGCCGCCACGACCGACAGGAAGCTCACGAAAGCGTCTTTGCGGGTGCTGCGCAGATAGCGCAGGGCGAGCGCCAGGGAAAACGGCAGGTTGCCGGCGGTCACTTCGGTCCGACCACGTCTCCGCCCACCGCGCCTGGCGCAGGGTAGCCTCCGACCGCCTCGCCGACGGCGGTATTGGTCGCCAGCTGGGTCGCAGGCCGGGTCCCAGGCTGGGGCAGCGGCTCGGGCGCAGGTTCGAACGCGCCGTCGGCGTGCTCCGGGCGCAGGAGCGGAAAGAGGATGACGTCGCGAATCGACGCGCGGTCGGCGAAGATCATCGTCAGGCGGTCGATGCCGACACCCTCGCCGCCCGCCGGCGGCATCGCGTGCTCGAGGGCCCGCACGTAGTCGGCGTCGAAGCGGTGGGCCTCACCATCGCCAGCCTCGCGCGCCGCGAGCTGCTGCAGGAAGCGCTCCGCCTGCACATCAGGATCGTTGAGCTCCGAGAAGGCGTTCGCTATCTCCATGCCGCCGATGTAGAGCTCGAAGCGCTCGGTGAAGCGCGGGTCCGACGGCTTCTGCTTCGACGAGCGGCGAGATCTCGACCGGATGGTCGATGATGAACACCGGCTGGTCGAGGTGCTCCTCGCAGAGCTCCTCGAAGAGCGCGCTCAAGAGCAGGCCGTAGTTGGCTCCGTCGGCACCGAGAGCGGCCTTCGGCGCCTCGATCCCGCGGCGCGCGAAAAGCCGCGAGCAGGCCTTCGGAAGTCGAAGTCTCGTCGGTCGACAGGCCGGCGAACCTCGCCAGCGCCGCCGCCATGCTCAGCCTGGGCCACGGGCGGCGTGAAGATCGAGTTCCTTGCCCTTGATAGAGTCAGCTTCTTCGTTCCCAGAATCCGCTCGGCGAGCTCGACCAGCAGCTCCTCGGTCACGTCCATCAGGTGCTCGTAGTTGCTGTAGGCCCAGTAGAACTCGAGCATCGTGAACTCGGGATTGTGCTGGGTCGAGATCCCCTCGTTGCGGAAGTTGCGGTTGATCTCGTAGACCCGGTGCATCCCGCCGACCAGCAGGCGCTTGAGGTAGAGCTCCGGGCGCGATGCGCAGGTAGAGATCGATGTCGAGCGCGTTGTGATGGGTCACGAAGGGGCGCGCCGACGCGCCCCCCGGCACCGCCTGCATCATCGGCGTCTCGACTTCGAGGAAGCCGTGGCGATCGAAGATAGGCGCGCAGTGCCGCTGACGATTCCGGCGCGGATCTCGAACACGCGTCGCGACTCCGGGTTCGCCACCAGGTCGAGATAGCGCTGGCGGTAGCGGATCTCGGTGTCGGCGAGACCGTGCCACTTCTCCGGCAGCGGTCGCAGCGCCTTCGCGAGCAGGGTCAGGCGTTCGGGTGCGATCGACAGCTCGCCCACGCGGGTCCGCAGCAGCTCGCCCTCGGCCAGCAGATAGTCCCCGAGGTCGAGTGCGTCGAGGAGCTCGTGCGACGCCGCGTCGAGCAGATTCCGCCGAATGAACAGCTGGAGCTTCGCGGCGCCGTCGTGCAGGTCGACGAAAACGAGCTTGCCCTGCTCGCGGATGGCCCGGATCCGGCCGGGACGCGCAAGACGGCGCTTGTCCGCCGCCAGCTCTTCGGCGCTGCGGCGCCGAACTGCGCCTGCACGCGCGGCGGGCTCGAGGTCGAAGTCGCAACGCGCCGGAAACGCGTCGACGCCCCGCGCGGCCAGGTCGGCGCGCTTCCTCCGGCGATTGGCGATCTGTTCGTCGAGCTCCGACATCGGAGGCGAAGAATACCCGAAAGCACCGTCGAATCCGCTGCTAGGATCCTTTCGCCATGCGCCACTGGCAGGAGGAACTCGATGCAGGCCGTCGCCCGCTGGCGGGAGCTCGGGCGTCCGGTGCCCGACATCGCGCTGGTCGCCGGCTCCGGCCTGTCGGTCGACCTGGGAGCGCCGATCGCCGGCCCCGAGGCGCTCGCCGACTGGCTGCCTTTCCCGGTGCTTTCGGTCCCCGGTCACCGGCACGAGATCGAGCTCCTCGAGCTGCCGGCCGGCCGCCGCGTCCTCTATTTCCGCGGCCGCATCCACGGCTACCAGGGCTATGCGCCGGCCGACGTCGTCTTTCCCATCCGCTTCGCGGCGCTCCTCGGCAGCGAAGATCGCTCGTCATGACCAACGCCGCCGGGGGAGTCCGCCCGGAGTGGCCCGCCGGGACGCTCGCGGCGGTCTCCGATCAGCTGAATCTCACCGGCGGCAACCCGCTCTTCGGCGATCCTCCGGCCGGCCTGGGGGGCGCGCTTTCCCGACATGGCCGACGCCTTCGATCGCCGGATTCCGCAGACCTCGCCAGGCGGCGGGCGAGCGCACTCGGGGTTCGAGCTCGAAGAGGGGGTCTATGCCGGCCTGAACGGGCCGAGCTACGAGACGCCCGGCCGAGGTCCGGATGCTGCGCACCCTGGGCGCCGACCTCGTCGGCATGTCGACCGTGCACGAGATCATCGCCGCGCGGCACCTCGGGATGAAGTGCCTCGTCCTGTCGCTGGTGGCGAACCCGGCGCCGGCGTCACCGACGCGCCGCTGCATCCACGAAGAGGTGCTCGAGGCGGGCCAGCGCCGCGGCTGCGCGCGTCAAGGCCCTGCTCTCGGCGCTGCTCGCCGACCCCGGGCTTCTCTAGAGGGTTAGCGGGTAAGCGGGTTCGTGGGTTAGACCGACGCGGGCCGATTGACCAGCAGCCAGAGCCCCGAGTAGTCGCGGATCAGCCGCATGCGCAGCAGCTGGAGCTGTTGCGCCTCGGCGAAGTTGCCGTCCTGGACGGCGACGTCGATGAAGCTGCTGAAGCGCTGCACGACGGCATCGGCGACCCGCGTGGTGGAGCGCGCGCGCTCGAAGACCGGCGCATCCTTGGTGACCGCGGTCTCGTCGAGCAGCTCGGCGATCTCGGCGGCCTCCTGATTGATGCGCAGGCGAAGCGCCGCCGCCTCGAGCACGAAGCTCTCGACCTCGGTGTCGCCGCCCGGCGTCACGTAGACGCGGCGATAGGCGACGACCTCGCGCGGTTCGAGCCGCAGGTGGTAGATGTCGCGCGACAGAGCCACGGTCTTCGGGTCGGCCTTTTCGTCGGTCGATTCGAGAGCCTCGACGATCTCCTGCAGATGGCTCGGCGGCCATGCCCCTGGAGGGAGCCGATCCCAGCGTCGACCGGCTCGCGGACACGGGCCTCGGGCGCGAACTCCCGGAAGCGCCGCGAGTCGCCCTTCGCTGCGCGCCGGTCGCGGCGCGCAGCCAGGCGCGGAGCGCAGCTCCCCGACCTGGCGGCGCAGAAGGTCCAGATCGCCCAGCTTGACGTTGTCGCGCTGTTGGCTGCGCTCGAGCTGCTCCATCGACTGCCGCAGGTCGGAGATCTCCGCCGCCAGCGGCGGGTCGCTGCCGACTTCGCTCTCGAGCTCGAGAATCCGGTTCGACTCGTCGAGGATCCGCTGTTCCTCGGAGCGGTAGTAGAGGCGCACCTTGTTCTTGACGGCCAGGTTCGTCTCGACGACGGCCATCATCAGCTCCGGCTGGAAGAGGTAGCGGCCCATCTCGTGCTTGAGCTCGCGATAGCGCTGGATGAAGCCGCTGCCGGTGAGCGCCTCGAAGCTCCCGAGCCCGGCGAGCTCGCGACGGAGCTCCTCCACCTGGGCGCGCCGGCTGGCGAGCATCGGCGCGTCGATCTCGACCTCCGGCAGTGCCGCCCAGAAGCCCTCGAACAGCTCGCGCAGCCGCGTCCGGTCGCGCAGGACATAGAGTCCGGTCACCCGATCCAGCTCCTCGGAGAGCTTGGAGACCAGAAAGTCGAGCTTGTCCTGGCGCTCGCCGCTCAGGCTGCTCGTCGGACGAGGTGGCGAGATAGAAGCGCACCATCTGGGCTAGGATCTGCTCGTCGAAGTTCTTGACGCGATCGAAGAACTGGCGCAGCAGCGAAGCGGATACGCGGGAATCGGTGGCGGACAGAATGCCGGTCATCTGGCCGAGCTGGCGCTCCACCTGGTCGAGCTGCTGGCCAGCATGTCGCCATCGCCACCGTTCAGATTGTCGGCGACCGCCTTGAGGGTACCGTGGATCTCCTGGAAGTCGGACGGGTAGCGCCCGATCTCGACCTCGGTGAAGAACTTCTGGATTCCCTGCAGGAACTGATGGAACGTCCAGGCCGACTTGAAGCGGCTCGCCAAGTCGACATAGCGTCGATGCAGAACGGCGATATCGGGGGTCGTCACAGGTGCCCAGGTTTGAATGGGGATTCTAAAGCATGGAGAGCCAGAAGGATAGCCACAGAATCCGGGTGCTCCTCGACGAGGAGACGATCGCCAGGCGTGTTCTCGAGCTGGCGCGCCAGATCGACACCGACTTCGCCAGCAGCGAGGACCTGGTGGCGATCGGCGTCCTCAAGGGTTCGGTCTTCTTCTTCACCGACCTGGTCAAGCGCCTGAAAACGCCTCTGCGGATCGATTTCTTCCAGACCACGAGCTACGGCACCGGCACGACCGCCGGCGAAGTCCGCATCAAGCGCGACATCGACCTGTCGATCCGGGGCAAGGACGTCATCCTGGTCGAGGACATCGTCGACACCGGCTGGACCCTGCGCACGATCCTCGACCTCTTCCGCTTCCGCGGGGCGCGCAACGGTCAAGCTCTGCGCCCTGCTCGACAAACACGAGTCGCGGGAGGTCGAGGTCCCGATCGACTACTCCGGCTTCCGCATCGGGCGCGAGTTCGTGGTCGGCTACGGCCTCGACTTCAACGAGCGCTACCGCAACCTTCCCTACATCGGGGTGGTGGAGAAGAGCGAAAAATGACCAGCAAGATGATCCAGCGGTTCCACACCGACGCCGCTCCGGCCGCGATCGGTCCCTACAGCCAGGCGGTCGCTGCCGCAGGACTGCTCTACACCTCGGGGCAGACCGGCCTCGACCCGGCGACCGGTGCTCTGGCCGCAGGCGGCTTCGAGGCCCAGGCAGAGCAGGTCTTCGCCAACCTGAGGCAGGTGCTGGCGAGCGCCGGGGCGGACTTCTCCGATGTTCTCAAGGCGACCGTCTACCTTGCCGACATGGACGACTTCCCGGCCTTGAACCAGATCTACGCCCGGGTCTTCGGCGACCACCGGCCGGCGCGATCGACCGTCCAGGCAGCCGCGCTGCCGAGGAAGGGACTCGTCGAGATCGACCTCATCGCCCGCCTGCCTCAAGGCGCCCCCGGCGCCCTCGGCGCTCCCGGCGGCGGGTAGCCCTTCTCGGTCAGCCGTTCCCGCAGGCGAAAGGTCAGGTCGGCGGCCCACTGGCGGCCGGCTTCGCTGCTGGCGCGAAAGATCTCCGGCTGCTTGCGCAGCAGCTTCTCGCCCACCGGCGAGTGGTAGAAGACGAGCATCGGCGTCGAGCTCCTCGCCGGTGAAGCTTGTGAGATAGAGCGGCACGATCGCATCCTCGAGCTCGCGCGGATCGCTCTCGGCGCGGAAGCCGCTCCACACCTCTGCCGGCACCTGCGGCAGCGCTTTCTTGAAGGTGTCGAGGATCTTGTCCATCATCTGAAACCCGACGTTCACCGACCCCGTCAGACGCAGAAGCTCGCGCACCTTGAGCTCCTCCGCCGAAGGCCGCGCGAGGAGTTGCGCCTGCGCGGGCGCAGGCGCGGGTGGGGTCCCCTCGGCGCTGGTGGTCGGCGAGCCGAAAGAAGAAGCTTCCAGTAAAGGGCTCACCAGGGTCGACTTCGGCACCGCTGTCGCCCCGCGCACCGCACTCTCGGCCGCCAGCGCGAATGGCACCGCCAGGCCAACCAGCGACGTCAGAAGTGGCACCCGCCAATCGGCTTCGCCGCAACTCCGCTTCATGGTCCGCAGAAAGCAACGCACTCGCTCCGGAACTTTCATTTGGCACCCTTCCTTTACTGGAGCCTTTCGCTTCTTCTTCGAGCTCTATCGAGGCACTTGCTGCGCGGGAACAATCAATGAGCTCGCAGAACTTCTTCGAGTCGATGTTGCCGCCGGAGACGATGGCGACGATCGGGCCCGGACCGGCTTTGCCGGTCAACGCGGCGGCGACGGCGAGCGCGCCGGCGCCTTCGGCGATGACGCGGCTCTTCTCGGCCAGGAGCCGCATCGCCCGGCGAACCTCGTCGAGGCCGACCACGATCGAGCCATCCACCACCGGCTTCATCCGCTGCCACATGCGCGGGAAGACGCTCTGGCCGCCGGCGCCGTCCACGAACGACGGCTTCCACGCCGCGAACCGCTGCGGAGAGCCCTTGGCGAGCGAGAGCGCCAGGGGCGCGGCGGTCTCCGGCTCGGCGCCCCAGACCTTGACCCGCGGGCTCCGCGCCCGCATGACGCTGCCCACGGCGGTGACGAGGCCGCCGCCGCCGATACTGGCGATCACGGCCGCGGTATCCGGCGCGTCCTCGAGGATCTCGAGACCGATCGTCGCGTGTCCGGCGATGAAGTCGTGATCGTCGAACGGGTGCACGAACGTGCCTTCGGCGCCGGGAAACGAACGATCCTCCAGAGCCTGCCAGGCGGCGTCGTAGGACACCGGAATGAGCCTCGCGCCGAGCGCCCGCATACGTTCGATCTTGGAAGCCGGCGCCGTTTCGATCACCACCACCGTGCACGCCACTCCGGCCTGGCGCGCCGAATAGGCCACGCCCTGCCCGGCGTTGCCGGCGCTGACCGTCCAGACGCCGCGCTCGCGCTCGGCCGAAGAGAGCAGCGCCACGGCGTTGGCGGCGCCACGCAGCTTGTAGGCGTTGATCGGCTGGAGGTTCTCCAGCTTGAGGCGGATGTCGGGGTACCCCGGTCCCAGTTCGAGGCGGACGAGCGGCGTGCGCACGGCGATGCCGGCGATGCGTTCGCGCGCCGCCAGGATCTCCGCCATCGCGATGGGGCGCACGGCTTCGAGTCCGGTCGGCAGGCAGTTCCCCCTAGAAGAAAAGCTCGGTAAGGACCGGATTCGACACCACGCGACCTTCGGTGGTCAGGCGAACCCGGCCGGCGCTCTCGACGACGAACCGGTTCAGCCGCCGCAAGCGGGCGGTCAGCTCGTCGGCATTCGCTCCCGACGCCGCGAGAAGGGTCGCCATGTCGATGCCCTCCTCGAGCCGCAGGCCGAGCATGGCGCGCTCCTGCGCGAAATCGTGGTCGAGCGGCAGAACGGCGAGCGGATCGGCGAGCCAGGCCCCCAGGTCGGCGGGATGCTGGAAGCGCCGGCCGTCGATGAACGAATGCGCCGCGGGCCCCAGGCCGAGCCACGGGTCGAGATGCCAGTAGCGCAGGTTGTGGCGCCCGAGCTTCCCCGGGCGGGCGAAATTGGAGATCTCGTAGTGCTCGTAGCCGGCGGCGACCAAACGCTCATGCATCGCCAGATAGCGTCGGCGCTCGGCCTCCTCGCCGGGAAAGAGGCGCGGCCGCTCGCGGCGCAGAAAGTCCATCTCCGAGCTCTCGTGGACCTCGAGCAGATACAGGCTCAGGTGGTCGGTCGCGAGCGCGATCGCCTTTTCGAGCGAGCGCCGGAAGCCCGCTTCGGTCTGCCCCGGGATCGCCAGCATGAGGTCGATCGACAGATTCTCGAAACCGGCCTGACGCGCCTCGCGCACGACGCGTTCGGCGCGCGCCGCGTCGTGCCGGCGCCCGACGAGTGTGAGCTCGCGATCCGAGAACGACTGCACCCCGATCGAGAGCCGGTTGACGCCAGCGGCACGCAGCGCCGCGAGCGCCGTCGGGTCGAGGTCGGAGGGGTTCGCCTCGGCAGTCACCTCGGCCCCGGCGGCGACCGCGAAGACGCCCTCGAGATGCCGCAGGACGGCGCCGATCTCCGGCCCCGAGAGCAGCGAAGGCGTGCCGCCGCCGAAGAAGATCGTCTCGACCGTCCGTCCGTGGAGCGCCGTCCAGCCGTCGATCTCGCGATGCAGCGCGGCGAGGAAGAGGTCGATCTTGAGTCGGTTCTCCCCGACGCGGTAGAAGTCGCAGTAGCGGCACTTCGTGCGACAGAACGGGACGTGGACATAGAGCCCGAGAGTCGTGCTCACGCCGAAGCCGCTCCAGCGATGTATTCGGCGCGCAGCTCGGCGAGGAGTGGCGGCAGCGGGCGGAGGACGTTCGCCGGCACGGGGTGTGACCCGCGGCGCTGTCGATCACCTGGAGCGCCAGGGGAGAAAGGAACCCCAGGTGGGCGAGATTGCCTTCGCGCGAGAGCGCCGCCAGGTCGAGCCCGGCGACCGCGGCGCTCTCGAAATGACGCGCCGCAGCGAGCAGCGCCGCGCCCTCGGCTTCGCTCCGACCGACGCGCAGCCAGAGCTCGCCGCACTCGGCGAGCACCGTCGCCAGCGCCCGGTTGCGCGCCAGCCGCGGTGGCAGCTCCGCCACCGGGCGCTCCGCGAACGCCGGCAGTCCGGCGCGCGCGACAGCGCGCCGCGAAGGCGCGCTCCAGCCGGCGGCGGGAACCCTCGTCCGAGTCGGAATGGTGAAGAGCCTCGAAATGCTCCTCCCCGAGGCGCTCGACCAGCTTTCTGCGGTCGAGGGGCGAGAGCTCCGGAGCGAGCCCGACCACCGCGAGCGGTCGGCGGCCGAGCGCACGCTGCAGGAGCCCGGCCCAGCCATCCGGCGGCGCTCGTGAGCACCGGGAGCAGCGGCACGACGATCCAGGCCCGCTCGGGAAGCTCGTCGATCATCGCCGGATTGCCGTCCAGGAGCGCGCCGAGGAGGTCGGCGACCACGGTCGCGCCAGGCGCCTCGCTCTCGGCGTCGAGCGTTGAAAACTGATCGAGAACCGGCACCCGAGCCGCGATCAGGTCCAGGACCAGGTTGCTTCTTTCCCTTGTTCGATCCTTTCGAACCGGCGGCACCAAGGCGACATCGGCGAGCGCTCGCGACGGCGGGCAACCGGTCCCCCGGCGCCGCCCGCTGCCCGGCGGCCGCGGGCCAGACGATCCGGTGCTCGAACAGATCGAGCCGCGGCTCGTCGGCCTCCGGCCAGCGTCGCGGCAGGTGGCGGATCCAGAACCGCGACGGCAACGGCACCACCTCGCGCCAGGTCAACTGGTCTTCCCGCTGCCATCCGAGGTTCGGATGAGGCCGCGCACGAGGAGCATGCGCTCGACGTACTTGGCGAGGACATCCGCCTCGAAATGGAATCGGCTCCCGGGGCGCGCGGCGCCCAGCGTCGTGACCTCGAGGGTGTGCGGAATGAGCGCGACGGTGAAGCTGTCGCTGGTGCACGACGCCACGGTCAGGCTGACGCCGTCGAGGGCGACCGAGCCCTTCTCGACCACGTAGGCCTCCATTCCCCGCGGAATCGACACCGTGAACTCGCTGTGCGCCTCACGATCGTCCCGCCGCAGGAGGGTCGCCACCGCATCGACATGACCCTGTACCCAATGTCCGCCCAGAGGATCGCCAGCCCGCAACGCCGGCTCGAGATTCACCTGCTCGTCCAGGCGGAGCCTGCCGAGCCGGGTTCGCGCCAGGGTCTCGCGCGACAGCTCGACCTCCGACTCGACCCCGGAACCTCGTCCAGTCGCGAGCACGGTCAGGCACACGCCGGACACCGCCAGGCTCGCGCCAGGGGTGAGCTGCGCTCCGAGCTCCGCCGAGTGACCGATTCGCAGCCGCACGCCGCCCTGTCCCGAATCCTCGGGTGCGGCGGTCAGATTCCCAAGTTCGCGAACAATTCCCGTAAACATTTCGCGTTGAATCCTGACAGCACCAGGTCGGAACCGCACTTTCGGGCCTTCAGCCGCTCGACCGAAGGGGCTTCGTCAAGTCGCGCCACGCCGGGGCCTCCGAGCGGCCCGGGCGCCGTCTGCCCCGCCAGCAGGCGCGCCCCCACCGCAATCTCCAGCCGATCGTAGAGTTCGGCGGCGAAGAAGGCCGTCGCGACCTCGCGCCCGCCTTCGACCAGCAGGCTCGAGACCCCACGCCCGCCGAGATCGGCAATCACGGTGACCGGCGTGACCGCGGGCAGGAAGCACGACTTCCGCTCCGCGCGCGCGGAGTTGCTCGGCACGCTCCTCGTCCCGCGACTCGGAGTAGATCACCACCGGCCCGGGGACGCCGAACAGCTTCGCCTCCGGGGGCGTGCGCAGCCGGCGATCGAGCACGACGCGCAGGATCCGGCCCTCCGCGCGCCCCAGCCGGCGATCGAGTCGCGGGTCGTCGGCGAGCACCGTGCCGCTGCCGACGACGATCGCATCGTGCTCCTCGCGCAAGGCGAGCGCCCAGCGACGCGCCGCGCGTCCCCGAGATCCACTGACTCTCGCCCGCGGCGGTGGCGATCTTGCCGTCGAGGCTCATCGCCCACTTGAGGGTGACCTGGACGCGCGACGAGGACCCGGTTCACCAGGAAGCGGAGATTGAGCTCGACCGCGGCCTGCGCCAACTCCCCCACCTCGACGGCGATTCCGGCCGCGCGCAGGCGAGCGAAGCCGCGCCCTGCGACCCGGATGTCGGGATCGCGGTGGCAGGCGACCACCCGCGCGACTCCGGCGCGCACGAGGGCGTCGGCGCAGGGCGGCGTCCGGCCATGATGGCAGCAGGGCTCGAGATTGACGTAGAGCGTCGCTCCGCGCGCCTGCTCGCCGGCGGCCGCGAGCGCCAGCGTCTCGGCGTGCGGTTCGCCGGCGCGGCGATGAAAGCCTTCGCCGACGACCCTCCCGTCGCGCGACCAGAACCGCGCCGACCATCGGATTCGGGGAGGTCGTGGCGCGACCGCGCGCGGCGAGCGCCAGGGCGCGACGCAGCGGATCAGGCGACGAGGGCAGAGGCGAACTCCCGCGGCTCGAACTCGACCAGGTCCTCCGGCGCCTCGCCGACCCCGAGGTAGAGCACCGGGACCTTGAGCTCCCGCACCACCGCGACGACCATTCCGCCGCGGGCCGTTCCGTCGAGCTTGGAGAGCAGCACCCCGTCCACCGCGGCGACCCGCAGGAACTCGCGGGCCTGCACCAGGGCGTTCTGGCCGGTCGTGGCGTCGAGCACGAGCAGGGTGCGCACCGGCCAGCCGGCTGCCTCGCGCTCGACGATGCGGCGGATCTTCGCCAGCTCGTTCATCAGGTGCTCCTTGTTGTGGAGCCGCCCGGCGGTGTCGACGATGAGATGGTCGACCTTGCGCGCCCGCGCCGCCATGATCGCGTCGAAGACCACCGCCGCCGGATCGGCGCCAGCGGCCTGGCGGACGACATCGACTCCGAGACGCTCTCCCCAGATCACCAACTGCTCGATCGCCGCCGCGCGGAAGGTGTCGGCCGCGGCCAGCAGGACCTTCTCGCCCCGCACCTGTCCGCGCCGGGCGAGCTTGGCGATCGAAGTCGTCTTGCCGGCGCCGTTCACGCCGACGACCAGGGTCAGGCGCGGACCCGGCGCGTCGTCGAATGCGCAACGTCGCGCCGGATCCGGTAGCGGGGGCGG
The DNA here is from genome assembly GCA_963709275.1 of uncultured Gammaproteobacteria bacterium. Lineage (GTDB taxonomy): Bacteria > Pseudomonadota > Gammaproteobacteria > Steroidobacterales > XN24 > XN24. The sequence goes on along the minus strand of CAVPVZ010000006.1, from coordinate 31,156 downwards.
CCACGTTGCGCGCCGCCGCTTCGCGCCCTCGCGCAGCAGCAGCTCGATCTCTTCCGCCAGCAGCTGCCGGAAGCGGCCCTGGGCGGCCGACGTCGGCGCGCCGCACACGCTCGCGCAGCCGGTCGAGCAGCAACTCGACCGTCCCGAGCCCGAGATCGGCGCCGATCAGCGCCTCCTCGAGATCGGCGAGCGTGACGTCGTCGAGCTTCGGCTTGAGGTCGAGCGCCGCCCCGACCCGTTCCGAGAGCCTCGCCTGGGTGCGCGCCAGCCCGCTGCGGAGCTTCTGCCAGAGTCCGGTCGCCGCCGGCGCGCCTGCCGCCTTGACTTCGGTCATCGCCACTCAGCCCTGGACGAAGAGCGCGCGGTGGAGCTGATCGCAGGCCTGCTCCATCGTTCGTCTCGCCAGCCCGGCGAGCCCCGGACGGCGCTGCACCAGGACGAGGTAGTAGTCGTCGGGAAGCGGCATCGAGTAGAGGTGCAGGCCTTCCTTCTCGACGTGCAGGAACTTCGCCTTGCCCAGATTCGAGTCTCGCGAGAAAGGTCTCGCTCTGGCGCAGATAGATTCCCACGTAGGCTCCGACCACCCGCATTTGGTAGGGACTGTAGTCCGAGCAGGCGAAGTCGACCGTTTCGCCGGTATCGTCGAGAAAGAGCACTCCGACGGCGCCGTCGTTCTGGGCCAGCAGGTTGGCGAGAATGTACTGAAAGGGCAAGGTCGGGTCTCCCGGTCGACTCAGGATCGAACTCAGATATAGGCCGCGATCGGCAGCTCGACGTCGAGCCCCGGGCGGGTCCTGTCGTTCAGGTCCTCCACCAGACTCACCGCCCTTGAAGGCGCGCAGGAAAGCGGTCACCACCTTGGCGTCGAAGCGCGATCCGGCGAGCTGGGTGATCAGCTCCGCGGCGTACCGGGCCTCGTAGGCCTTCTGGTAGGGCCGATTGGTCGTGATCGCGTCGAAGCAGTCGGCGACCGCCACGATGCGGGCCATCAACGGGATCGCCGCGCCGCGCAGCCCGTCGGGTAGCCCTTGCCGTTCCAGTTCTCGTGATGCCACCGCACCGCCGGCAGCATCTCCCGCAGCGGCTCGATCGACTGCAGGATCTCCGCGCCGATCGCCGGGTGGGCCTTCATCTGCTCGAACTCCTCCGGCGTCAGCACGCCGCTCTTGTTCAGCACCCGGTCCTCGATGCCGATCTTGCCCGACGTCGTGCAGCAAGCGCGCCGATCCAGAGCTTGTGCTGGAACTCCTCGTTCTGGCCGAGCGACCGGGCAATGAGGAGCGAGAGCTCGGCGACGCGCTCGGAGTGACCGCGGGTGTAGGGGTCCTTGGCGTCGATCGCGGCCGCGAAGGCGCGGATCGAGCTGATGAACAGCTCGCGGTTCTGCCGCGCCGCCTCGTTGAGCTTCGCGACGTGGTCCTCGACGTAGCCGGCCATGAGGTTGAAGTCGGCCGAGAGGTCGGCGAGCTCGGCGACGATGCGCTGCTCCGGCAGGCGCTCGGCGAAGTTGCCGGCGGCCATGCTGTGCGCGGTCTCGGAGAGCTGGCGGATCGGCTGCCCGAGCCAGCGCGAGGCGTAGATCGCGAAGAGCACCGCCAGGAGAAGCAGCAGCACCGTCGCCAGCAGGGCGCTGATGACCATGCGGCGGGCCGATTCGAAGGCCGCCGCCACCGGCCGGTGGACGACGACGCCCCACCCGCTCTCGACCACCGGGCTGACCATCCCCAGCATCGACACCGAGCCGTCTCGCTTTCGAGCGTGTACTCGGCGGTCAGGTTGAGCGGCTTCCTGGCGAAGTCGCGCACCAGATCGGACTCGCGCGAGCGCCTGCTCGAACACCGACAGTCGCGCCCTCCGACCAGAGGAGCTTGCCGTCCCGGTCGACCAGGAACACCTGCACCTGTCCCTGCCCCTTGGCGTCGCGCTCGAGCACCGCCTCCATGAGGCGCAGCCGGACGAGAGTCTCGACGACCATCGAGATCTCGCCGCGCTCGTTGCCGGATCGGCACCGCCAGGGCGGCCACCGGCTCGTTGGTGCGCGGCAGCACGGCGAAGCGATAGATCGCCGCTTTGGCCGCCAGCGCGGCATCGAAAGCCTCGTCGAGAGCCGCTCGGAGGAGCCTCGCCGAGATCGGGCGGGAGAACCTCCATCCGGTACCCTTCGAGATCGAGCACGCGCAGGGCGAGTGGCTGCCGGGCGCCGCGCACGAAGCGCTGCAGGTAGCTCGTCACCCAGGGCTCGCGCAGCCGCTCCGCGACCTGGCGGAGCCGGGCGGAGCGAGCGTCCCGGCGCCCATCTGCTCGAGCTCCCGGCGGGCGCCCGCCAGGTAATCGTCGAGCTCACGCGACAGCGCCTGCGCGGAGGTGGTCAGGTAGCTCTTCTCCTCGGTGACCAGGAGCTCCCGGTTCTGCGCGATCAGCAGCCAGTTGGTGATCGCGAGCGGAATGGCGCCGGAGAGCAGCAGCAGCAGAAACGCCACATGCCGGAGCTTCAGTCGTCGAGTCAGTTGCGGTAGCGCGCCCATGGCCGGTTGGAGCACCGGCGGCGCCTGCCGCGCGATGCTCCGAAGCGCCATTATACGGGCCCGGCGCCGGTGCGGCAGTGCTCGCAGGAACGAGCCTCGACCTCCGCGGGCACCTCGGCCTCGCCGATTCCCGTCGTCCGCTCGCCCCTGCCGGGCGCCATCGGCAGGATCCAGACCAGCCCGGACTCGCGCGCCTTCTTGTCGCGCGCCAGGTTGGCGAGCACCTCCGAGACGCTCGACCGGCGGCGGAGGCCGGCAACCCGAGCCGGTCGAGGAGCCGCTCGACCCGCGCGAGGAACTCGGCGATCGGCGCCCCGGCTCAGGGCCAGCCGGTGGCAGAAGCGCATTCCCCAGGCGACCGCGTCGCCGTGCAGCATCGTCCCGTAGCCGGTGGCCGCTTCCAGGGCGTGACCGAGCGTGTGGCCGTAGTTCAGCAGCTGGCGCTCACCGCCCTCGAACGGATCGCGCTCCACGACCCCGATCTTGGCCGCCGCCGCGCGGCGCACCACCGGAGCGAGCGCCGTCGCATCGCCGGCCGAGCAGCGCCTCGAGATCGCCGTTCGATTCGGGCGAGCAGGTCGAGATCGAGCAGCGCCGCCATCTTGATCGCCTCGACCAGCCCGGAGCGCAACTCGGCCCGCGGAAGGGTCGAGCAGCACGGCCTGTCGGCGACCACGAGCTCGGGATGGTGAAAGGCGCCGACCAGGTTCTTGCCGGCGGCGATGTCGATCGCCGTCTTGCCGCCGATCGCGGCGTCGATCTGCGCCAGGAGCGTCGTCGGCAGCTGCACGAAGGCGACGCCGCGCAGGAAGGTCGCGGCGACGAAACCGGCGAGATCGCCGACGCTGCCGCCGCCGAAGGCCACGACGACGCTGTCGCGTTTGCCGCCGGCCCGCGCCATCGCCTCCCAGAGCCGTCCCGCCTCGGCGAGGCTCTTGGCCGCTTCGCCGTCGGGGACCTCGAGCTCGACGAGGGCTCGCGCCGCCTCCGGAGAGGGTCGAGCAGCGCTCCCTGGAGTCGCACACCGTCGGGCTCGAAACCAGGAAGACGATCCGGCCCGAGAGCAGCGATCGGGGAGTCGTTCACCGCTCCGGCGAGGCAGCCTTCGCCGGCGACGATTCTCGTCTCCCCCCGCGGGTGGCGAAGGATCAGGGGCTCGCTGCCGCGATCCATCCGGCCCTCAGGCCTTGGGCGCCGGAGCGAGGAGCAGAGCCGAGCTCGCGCAGCTGCCGGGCGTCGACGGCCGACGGCGCCTCGGTCATCAGACAGCTCGCCGAGGTCGTCTTCGGGAAGGCGATGACGTCGCGGATCGACGGCGCGCCGGTCATCAGCATCACCATCCGGTCGAGGCCGAGCGCGATGCCGCCGTGCGGCGGCGCGCCGAAGCGGAGCGCGTCGAGCAGGAAGCCGAAGCGCTGCCGCGCCTCCTCCTCGCCGATGCCGAGCAGCGCGGAAGACCTGCTCCTGCACGTCGCGCGTCGTGGATTCGGATCGAGCCGCCGCCGAGCTCGGTGCCGTTCAGCACGACGTCGTAGGCGCGGGCGCGCACGCGTGCCGGGGTCGCCCTCGAGCACGGTCGACGTCCTCGGGTCCGGGCGAGGTGAACGGATGGTGCATCGAGAACCAGCGCCTCGCTCCTCGCTCCCACTCGAGCAGCGGGAAGTCGGTGACCCAGAGGAACTCGTAGCGCTCCGCCGGGATCCAGCCGTGCTGCGCGCGGCGAGCTCCAGGCGCAGCGCGCCGAGGGCCGGCGACGACCACCTCGGGCGTGCCCGCCGCGAGGACCGCAGATCGTCGCCCTCCTGCATGGCGAGCGCGTCGGCGATCGCCGCGATCTCCTCCGGCGCGAGCCCTTGCTTGACCGAGAACGAGAGCTCGCCGTTCGCGCCGCTTGAGCAGCAGGCACTCCCGGCGCCCGAGCTTCTCGGACGAAGTCGCTCCACAGGTCGATCTGCGACGCGGCTGATCGCGGCGCCGCCCGGGCACGACGATCGCCGCGCACGACGCCGCCTTCGCGGCCGCCTTCTGGAAGACCTTGAACGACGGCTGCGCCGGCGACCGCGGTGACGTCCTGCGATCTCGAGGCCGAAGCGCAGGTCCGGCTTGTCGCTGCCGTAGCGCGCCATCGCCTCGTCGTAGGTCAGGCGCGGGAACGGCGTCGCGACCGCGATCCCGACCATGCGGGAAGACGCGCGCGAACAGCCCCTCGATCAGCTCGAAGATGTCCTCCTCGGTCGGGAACGACATCTCGAGGTCGATCTGGGTGAACTCGGGCTGGCGGTCGGCGCGCAGGTCCTCGTCGCGGAAGCAGCGCGCGATCTGGAAGTAGCGCTCGAAGCCGGCGACCATCAGCAGCTGCTTGAAGAGCTGCGGCGACTGCGGCAGCGCGTAGAACTCGCCGCGGTGGACGCGCGACGGCACCAGGTAGTCGCGCGCGCCTTCCGGCGTCGACTTGGTCAGGATCGGGCGTCTCGATCTCGAGGAACCCCTGCTCGTGGAAGTAGGCGCGCACCGCGTGGGTGATCTCGTGGCGCAGAAGGAAGTTCCTCGCCAGCTCCGGCCGGCGCAGGTCGAGGTAGCGGTACTTGAGCCGCGTCTCCTCCGCCACCTCGGCGCGCGAATCGATCGCGAACGGCAGCGGGTCGGCCTTCGAGAGCACGACGGCGCGCTCGGCCAGGACCTCGACCTCGCCGGTCGCCATCTTCGGATTCACCGCCTCCGGGCTCGCGCGCGATCACCGTGCCGTCGACCTCGACCACCCACTCGGAGCGCACCGGGTCGAGCGCCGCGAGCGCCGCCGCCGACTGGTCCGGCTTGGCCACGACCTGCGCCACGCCGCTGCGGTCGCGCAGATCGAGGAAGAGCACGCCGCCGTGGTCGCGCCGCCGCTGCACCCAGGCCTGCAACAGGACCTTCGTTCCGATATCCGCACGGGACAGCGTCCCCGCTCCTCTGCGCTTCATGACTTCACCTCGTGCCCGTAGGGCCAAAGCTTCATTTCTCCCCGCCTGCACGCCGAGACCGCATCCGCGGGCAACGGCTCGTCAGGCGCAGACGCTCTCGAAAAGCTCCAGTAAAGGAAAAGAGCCCCTTCAGCATTTGCCCGAGCTCCGACTCGTCGAGCTCCCGGCGCTCGCCGGTCGCCAGAATGCGCGACATTGCAGGCGCCGTCGCCGGGTCCTCGCTCACCGACGTAGACGATGGCGGGCGACCGCATCGCCACCGCGCGCTCGTAGACCTTCTCCTGCTTTCCTGCCCCTTCGACGGCCGGAATCCCGAGCCGCCGCAGGCGCTCGACCAGACCGAACAGTCGCTGCGAGATCTCCCTTCCTTTACTGACAGCCTTTCCGATGCCGTGACCACCACCGGACCGACGGCGAGAAACAGGCCGGCCCGGCGCGCCGGCGAGTCGGCAGGAAGGACGTCGAGCAGCCGGTCCTCGCCGATGGCGAAGCCGACGCCGTAGGTCGGCGGGCCGCCCAGCTCCTCGACCAGCCCCTCGTAGGCCCCGCCGCCACAGATGGCATTCTGCGCGCCGAGCCCCGCGGAGACGATCTCGAAGACGGTGTTGGTGTAGTAGTCGAGTCCGCGCACCAGCCGCGGCGAGACCTCGAAGGCGACGTCGAACTGCGCCGAGACGCGGCGCAGACCGCCGCGAAATGGGCGCGGCTCTGTCGCGGTCAGCGAGTCGCGCAATTGCGGCGCGCTCGGCGAGCAGTTCCTGCTCCTGCGGGCTCTTGCTGTCGAGGACTGCGCAGAGGATTCGTCGCCATCCGCCGGACGCTCTCTTCGCTGAGCTTTTCGCGGTGCGGCTCGAGGAAGCGCAGCAGGGTCTCCCGGTAGGCCGCGCGCGAGGGCTCGTCGCCGACGGTGTTCAGCAGCACCTTCAGGTCCCGGAAACCGAGCTCGCGGAGGAAGGCGACGAGCATCAGCAGGACTTCGGCATCCGACTCCGCCCCCTTGCCGCCCAGGAGCTCGGCGCCGATCTGGTGGAACTGGCGGTAGCGGCCCTTCTGCGGCCGCTCGTAGCGGAACTGCGGACCGATGTAGAAGAGCTTCACCGGCTGCGGCTGCCGGTGCATGCCGTGCTCGACGATAGGCCCGCACGACCGAAGCCGTGTTCTCGGGACGCAGCGTCAGGTGGCGCTCGCCCTTGTCCACGAACGAGTACATCTCCTTGCCGACGATGTCGGACGACTCGCCGACGCCGCGCGCGAAGAGCTCGGTGTCCTCGAAGATCGGGGTGCGGATCTCGCGAAAGCCGTAGCGGCCGAAGACCGCCCGCGCCGTCGCTTCGACGGCGGCCCAGAGGGCCGTGTCGGCGGGCAGGATGTCGCGCGTGCCCTTCGGCGCCTGGAAGCGCTGCGTCATCGTCGCCATCCTCAGAAGCCCCTGCCCAGTGTCGCGAGGTAGCTCGTTCTTGACCCGGACGTAACGCCGGGCGATCTCGCGGATGCCGTCGCGCTCGGCAGTCGGAGAGCCGGCCGGACGAGCTGCGCCGGCACGCCGAGCGCGAGCTGCCCCGCCGACACCCGCATTCCGGGCGGTACGACCGCCCCGGCTCCCACCTGGGCGCCGCTCTCGACTGACCGCGCCGTCGAGGATCCGGGCGCCGATACCGATCAGGCAGGCGTCCTCGAGCGTGCAGCCGTGGATCATGCAACTGTGGCCGATGACGACATCGGCCCCGATGAGCAGCGGGAAGCGCTCGTGCGTGACGTGCAGGATGGTGCCGTCCTGGACGTTGGTCCGCGCCCCGATCCGGATCCAGTTCACGTCGCCCCGCGCCGCGGTGTGAAACCAGAACGAGCTGTCGTCCCCCACTTCGATCTCTCCCGCGAGCTCGGCGGATGGGGCGAGAAAGACCCCGCCCCGAGCTTGGGGAGCTTGTCCTTGTAGGAGTAGATGGGCATGGGCGGTCGGTCTCGGACGGGCGATAGCAGTGCCGGAAACAGCAAGAATACCGAATTCCGGCCGCGGGAGTCGTCTCGCGCGCTCCGACCCTCACGAGTTCTCGCTCCCTGCCGCCCGGCGAGCGATCGGCCGACCTCCGCGGCGGCCGGCCACCCGGCGAGGCGGCCCCGATTCCGCCGTCCGGCCGTGCTAGATTTTCGCCATGAACTCCGTGCACGGAATCCGCGCCCTCCTGCGTCCCTCCCTGATCGGACTCTGCGTCGCCGTCGCCTTCGGCTCCGTCGCCCTCGCCGCGACGCCCGACGCGACCCCGGCGACCGGTCCCTCCTGGCTCGACAAGCTCGGCCGCAACTTCGACAAGTCCGCGCTCGGCAGGGTCGGCGCCCTGGGCCCGAACGAGCAGGATCCCGAGCTCGCGGCCCCGGCGCCGAAGGACGGGAGCTGGCTGCGCAAGGGCTTCGAAGTGCGCGGCGCCGATCTCTTCCGCTTCACCTGCCGCTCCTGCCACGGCGCCGGCGGCCGCGGCATGGCGCCCGAGATCCTGCCGCTGGTGAACCTCGTCAAGGCGACCTCCGCCGAGTGGCAGAAGCAGCAGGGTGCCGGCGCAGCCGACCGGGCCAAGCTCGCCGAGAAGCTCCTCCAGCACCAGATCACCGCCGGCGGGCGCTCGATGCCGGGCTTCAACTTCCTCGCCAGCGAGGAGTCCGAGGCTCTCCTCGGCTATCTCGAACACCTCGCGTCGATCGCGGATCCGAAGCACGCCGACCGCACGCTCGCAGATTCCGGTCGACCGGGTCGGCGAGCTGATCGTCAAGGGTACCTGCCAGACCTGCCACGAGGCCTCGCCGGCGACCGGCAAGCGCCCGACCGAGTCGGCGATTCCGCCGCTCTCCGGCATGACCGCCTCGCACTCGGCGAAGCAGTTCGTCGCCGGTTCCCGGCATCGCCTCAAGGCGGCGGCCAGGCCGGCCTCAAGGGCAAGGGTCCCGAGGTCACCTACCTGCGCGACCACGAGCTCGAAGCGGCCTACTTCTACCTCACCGCCTACCCGCCGCGCTGAGGCCGATCTGAGCCACCGGCTGCCGCCCCACCACGTCGACGTCGAAGTCGAGGTCCGCTACTTCGAAACCGACCAGATGGGCGTGGTGCATCACGCCAACTACATCGTCTGGTGCGAGCTGGCGCGCACCCGCCTCTGCCTCGAAGCCGGCTTTCACTACGCCGAGATCGAGAAGCGCGGCCTCCTTGCTGCCTGGTGACCGGCGTCCACCTCTCCTACCGCTCGCCTGCCCGCTATGGTGACACCGTCCGCGCCGCCTGCTGGGTCGAACGCGTCAGCAGCCGCGGCGTGACCTTCGAATACCGGATCGACCCGATCCGACGCCGCCGACCCTGCGCACCCCGCTGGCACCACGCTCCTCGCCACCGCTGCGACCGAGCACGTCTGGGTCGACGCCGGGACGCGCCGGCCGGTGCGCTTCCCCGAAGAGCTCAAGGCGCCGTTCGAGCGCTTTCTGCCGAACGGCGGCTCCGCGCCGCAGCCACGGTAGACTGACCCCACTTTGCTCCGCCGCCTCTCACTCACCACCGCCGGCGAAAGCCACGGAGCCGGCCTGACCGCGATCCTCTCCGGGATGCCGGCAGGCCTCGCGGTGGACGTCGAGCCTCCTGGCGCGCGATCTGGCCCGCCGCCAGCACGGCTACGGCCGCGGGCGGCGCATGCAGATCGAGCGCGATGTCGCGGCGATCCGCGGTGGCGTCCGTGGCGGCGAGACTCTCGGCTCCCCGATCGCCCTGTGGATCGAGAATCTCGACGCGCCGGCCTGGCAGCGCGCGATGTCGCCCGAGGCCGCCGGGATCGACCCGGCTTTCGCCGACCTGCGGCGACTGAAGAGCCCGCGTCCCGGGACATGCCGACCTCGCCGGCGGCGAGAAGTACCTGCGCCGCGACCTGCGCGACATTCTCGAGCGCGCTTCGGCGCGCGAGACCACGGCGCGAGTCGCTGCGGGCGCCTTCGCGAAGATGCTCCTCGCGCGGCTCGGCGTCGAGATCGCCAGCGGAGTCGTCGCTCTCGGCCCGATCGGCGTCGGTCGGGCGACGCCCTCCTGGGAGGAGGTCCGGCGGGTGGACGACGACTCGCCGCTGCGCGCCGTGGACGCCGATCTCGAAGCCGAAATGGTGCGTGCGGTCGACGCCGCCAAAGCCGCCGGCGACACGCTCGGCGGAGCGGTCACGATCATCGCCCACGGCGTGCCGGTCGGCCTCGGCTCGCACGTCGCCTGGAACGAGAAGCTCGACGGGCGGATCGCGCAGGCGATGATGTCGGTGCCGGCGGTCAAGGCGGTCGAGATCGGGTCGGCGATCGGCGCCAGCCGCGGCCCCGGCAGCGCGGCGCACGACGCCATCCTCCGGCGCGCGCCCGACGGCCGCTTCCCGCGCGCGACGAACCGCGCCGGCGGCCTCGAAGGCGGCATCACCAACGGCGAGGACGTCGTCGTGACGCTCTACAAGAAGCCGATCGCGACCCTGCGGGAAGGCCTGCCGAGCGTCGATCTCGACGACCTCGCAAGCCGCGCGCCGCATCTGTCGCAGTACGAGCGCAGCGACGTGACCGCCCTGCCCGCCGCCGGCGTCATCGGCGAGGCGATGCTCGCGCTCGTTCTCGCCGATGCCTGCCTCGAGAAGTACGGCGGCGATTCGATGCCCGAGCTGCTCGCGCACTACGCCGCGAGCCGCGATCTCCGCGCGCGCTGGCCGCAGGGCTAGAAGCCTGACCGGGCCGTCCTCTCAAGAGCTGAGCGACGGCCTTTCGCCTTGGACCCGCAAGAACTGGATGAGCCGACCCCGGCTGGGGCGCTAACTCCGACCACGTTGCAGAAACGCATGGAGTGCTTCTTCGCCACAGTACCGATCAACATGCCACGCGAGCCAAGCACCAATCTCTCTTTCGCCAGGCTTCGCCGCCATGACCACGATAGAGAATCGCCGACCGTCCCGATAGACTTGAACTGGAACTTCCTCTCCGGGATGAATCGAGCTGAAGAGCTCGTCCACCAACTCCTGCGACCTGGCCAGGTCACCGGGATCAAGTTCCGCCGGCAGCGTTCCTTTCACCGACACCACGAGGTCGCCGACCTTGAGGCCTGCGTTGTCAGCCGGACTTTCCGCCGCGACCGCCAGCACCACGAGTCTCGGAGACGGCAGCTCGCCGCCAGGCTGCACCACGATGTCGAAGCCAAAGCCAAGCACTCCGCGCGACTTCAGCTCAAGTGCCTTCCGCTCCACGTACTCCTGCCAGCCGGAGCCACAGCCCAGTTGAACCGGTTTCCCCTGAGATCCGTACACAAGACTGCCGGAGGCGAGGGTCAGGACGACACAAGCAGTGGCGCGAGTCACCGATGCGACCCGACGCGAGGGTCGGCTGAGGTCACAGGTGCCGGTGACCGCAGGTCGAGAAGTCCCCAAGGTGCCAGAATTCCGCCCGTGCAGCTGTCGTTGTCCACCCTCGTCGCGCTGCAGAGCGCGTAAGTGCCAGCCTCCATCATGGCCAGTGTCCATGATTCCTGCCCCAGTGCCCGCGGCCCTTCGCGCGCGAGCTTCTGTCGAAATAGCTCGCCGAGCCAGATCCAGCCGCCTCCGTGCCAGAGGACCTTCCCTTCGCCGTCCGTGGAAGTGGGCAAAGGAAACAACAAAGTGCCTCCCAGGGGAGATATCGGGATCCGCACTTCGTTCGAATCGCTTGGCGCGGAGATGCGGACCAGAGTGCGAGCGAATCCCGGCGGATCGGCGAACAGGAGAATATCGGGCCGAGAAATCACGATAGTCGCGTCGCCGCCAGGACCGGTTTGCGCCACATGTCCCAGCTCGAATCCAGTGGGCGCGGTCCATGGCCGCCAGACCAGCGAGGCCCCTGCGAGTGGAAGACCCCCCGCGTGCAACCGCACCATCAGCTCGCGACTGGGACGAAGCAAGAAATCTGAAGCAATCTCCTCCAGGTCCTTGGAGAGGACGAGGAATCGCCAGTCCGACTGGCGACCGGGTGCAACCGCCTGCACGTTGTACGATCCCGGTTCGAGGCCACATACCTCGATTTCTCCCTCTTCCGATGCTTCGGCCTCCAGCGCCCTTCTTTGGCGGTCCGACGAAAAGATCTGAAAGAGGGCACCTGCTACGGGCGATCCGCCTTCCTCCTCGACCGCCTTGGCTCGAAAGCGCGTGCCCGGCAAGTCGAAGTCCACTCGTGACGAAGAACCCGGTTGCGGAGTCGGCACAGCCAAGGGCGCCAATGCCAAGGAGTAGTGCCCGCTCGTCCCGGAGTCCTCGACATCGACTTGCCACTCCGCCTGCTTGGGCAGGAAGACAGAGTACTCTCCATGTTCGTCGATTTCCGCGCGTATGCGGCGAGAGCCCCACGTACCTCCGAACAGTACAGCCCCTTTTGCTGGCTCATCTCCACAACGCACTCGACCCTCGACCTGGAGCAGATCCAGGTCGACAACCATCACAGGGTGATCGCCACTGAACCTCTCGACACCTCGCCACCATGTATCGCCATCCTGGTCCTGAACGGCGACTTCATACTCTCCCGGCGGAAGCTCCCTGCTGACAAATGCCCCCAAGTCGTCGGCAGCCCCTGCCGCGTAGAGCTGGCCCGCCGCTGAGCTCGCTGCGCCTTGAAGCTCGATGCGCCAGGGTCCGCCCCACGGCGAAGTGGGGGGCTCTACCACGACTTGCCAGCTCTCCCTCGGAAAGAGGCGAACCGGCTCCTCGAGCTCGTGCACGGTGTCGGACGAGACCGTGACCAGCTGCTCGGACTCTCCAGCCGGCGAGCGCGCACTCAGTCGGTACCGCCCGGGAACCAGACCAGAAAACACGAAGAAGCCGTTGCTGCCGCTGGGAGAAGACCGAAGCTCCAACTCGCGACTGCGCCCTCCGCCTTGCGGCAGGGTGCCGAGCACAGGCTCCATCGCAAGCGTCACGTCGAGCGGCGAAACCGACCGGTCCAGGCGGCCGATCAGCACGGACCCTCGTGGAAAACCGTAGGCCGGGAGTCGGAGAATCCTCTCTCGCGAAATCGAGACGCCCCAAGTGAACACCGGTGCGAAGCCGTCAACGGCAAAGCGGAGGTCGCGAGGTCCCGTCGGAACCCAGCAGGTGGCCGAGTCCTTCGACTCTGAGCAGGTAGCCTCCGACCACCTCTCGAGCGAGAGAAAGGAGAGGCCCGAGTCCGCGAGAGGAGCGCCTGGCGGTCTTGAGCCGAATGGGATCACCACCTCGCCCGCCGGCACCAGAATGAGCGTGAGGTCACCTCCCGCGACCGGCCAGGCCACGGGACCGCTCCACCACCCGTCTCGTTCGGCGCGAAGGCGCGATGCGTCGCTTGGCGGCGGGACCGGAAGCCGAACCAAGGCTCCGCACTCCGTTTCTGCGAGCTGCTTCCGAGACCGGCTGCCCATCTCGATTGCGACGAGTCGCACCGGCTGCTCGTCGCGGGGGGCAGCGCCTGCGCCAGCTGTAGCGTTCTCAACACAGGCGACCTGCACCGCAACCTGTTCAGGTGCAGCGGCGACGAGCGCGTTACCCGAAAGAAGCACGGCAACAACTGCGAAGCGCGACGCTCGTCGGATCAAGAGAAGATTCCGCCGTTCACGTCCACTGGCAGGGGTGTCTCAGGACGCAATCGTAGTAGCACACCCGTCGCTCGCAACCCAGGAGTACGCGGTGGCAGAAGCGAAAGCCGCCAAAGCCCACCGTGACGCACTCGACTCCGTAGGCGGTTACAGTGCAATCGCCGCAGGCAGCTCCCGACGGAGTCGCGAAAAGTCCGAGGATTGCGAAGAGTGCGAAGGCAGCAGCGAGAACGCGATTTCCTCTCGTCGTCATTCCTCCTTGGAAGGTTCTATGAAACACCTATCAAAACAAATCTGCACGGTCAAGAGGTACGCATGAACAGTGGGAATTTGGCGCCGGCCGGCGGCTCTTCCGAGTTTCGCTTCCGGTAGCGAGTCTGCTCTTCCGTCGCGCGCCTGGCACGGGCCGAGGAGCCTGTCCGAGCAGTCCTCTCGACAGCTGAGCGAAGGACTCCCAGAATGCCACTCGCCGTGAATCCGTTTGACAATCAGGAGCCGACTCCTGCTCGAGCAGAAACCCGCTGCTCTGAGAGGTTCCTAGCCGGTTTGGGTGGCGTTGCCGCCGGCGCGCTTGGCGCGGTAGAGCGCTTCATCCGCCCGCTTGAAGAGCTCGGCCGGATCCTGGTCGACGCCGGGAATCGTGGTGGCGATGCCGCAGCTCACGGTCACCACGCGTCCCACCTTCGACGCGATGGTGGGTACGTCCAGGCGCTCGACGCGCCGGCGCAGGTGTTCGGCAACCAGCAACGCTCCCGCCACCTCGGTTGCCGGCAGAATGGCGGCGAACTCCTCGCCGCCGTAGCGCGCGATCGCGTCGCCACTGCGCACCAGACCGTCGGCGAGGCAGAGCGCGACCGACTTCAGGCAGGCATCACCGACCAGGTGACCGTAGGCGTCGTTGTAACCCTTGAAACTGTCGATGTCGAGAAGCACCAGAGAGAGCGGCGAACCCGCCCGCAGACTTCGCCGCCACTCTTCCGCGAACAGCTCGTCGAACCGGCGCCGGTTGGGCAACGAAGTCAGGGCGTCGACATAGGAGAGGCCGACCAACAGCTCGTTGGCACGCTGCAGCTGGCGGGTCCGGGCGCCGACCAGCTCCTCGAGCGCCTGTTCGCGGCGCTGGTGGGCGCGCGTTCGGGCGCGGGCGGCCAGCAGGACCACGAGGGCGACGGCGCAGAGGACGAAGAGCTGCGCCCAGCGCGTCTGCCAGGGGGCGGGGCGGATCACGAAGGCGATCTCCTCGGGACCGGAGATATTTCCCGAGGCATCCCGACCCCAGACGCGGAAGCCATAGCTTCCGGGAGCGAGCGCTGCGACCTCGCGGCTCACCGCCGCCGACCAGTCCGACGGCGTCTCGTCGTAACCCACCAGCTGCGTGCGATAGCGGGTGAGCGATTCACCGAAGAAGCTCAGCAGGGCATACTCGAAATGAACCCTGTTCTGATTGTGGGCGAGCGCACCGCGATCGAACAGGGCGCAATCTTCACAACCGATCGGTCTCCCGGCCAGGCGAAGCCGTTTCGGCCTGTGATCGCGAAACTCGGCAGCCGGGTCGAAGGCGGCGGCTCCCCCGATCGTACCGACCCAGAGGCGGCCACGCTCATCGACCAGCCCGGCGCCGCGGTTGGCCTGATTGAGCGGCAGTCCATGATCGGTGGTGAACTCCTCTTGGCGAAAGCCGGTTGCCGTCCGGGTGAGCCGCGAGACGCCACTGTTGGTCGAAAGGTAGATTCGGCGCTCGCGGTCCTCCAGAATCGAGTAGACCGAGCCGTTGGGCAGGGCCGGCGAACCGAGCTCGGACAACGGTCGCGGTTCCGGGTCGGCATCGTCCATGCCCAGGACGGCGACGCCGCCGCCATCGGTACCGATCCACAACGTCCGGCGCCCGTCCTGGGCGACGCTCTCGTGCAGCGACTGGACCGAGAGGTTGCGCAGGCCGGAACGGTCGTTCCAGTGTCGCCAGACTCCGCTGGCGAACCGGTAGAGACCTTGCGTCGAGCCGACCCAGAGCTCATCGAGGCCACCGCGGCTCTGCGAACCGAGGAGCGAGAGGACCGAGACCGCGGGGAATTCCGGTTCCCCGGCGCCGTGTCGCCAGCGCGTGCCGTCGAAGGCAGCGAGACCGTTCCGGGTTCCTACCCAGAGGGTTCCCTTCCCGGCGGCGTCTTTCGTCTCGAGCAGCGCCTGGATGAGGTCGCTCGGCAGGGCGCCGCCGGCGCGGTCGTAGCTCCGCCAGCGCGCGCCATCGAAACTCGCGAGCCCGCCGTTTCGGGAGCCCACCCAGACCAACCGGCGCTCGCCGATCGCCCGGGTTTCGGCGAGCGCCAACACCGTGTCGTTGCCGATCGCGCCCGAGCTGGCGTCGATTCGCGTCCAGGTACCCTGGCGCCAGAGCGCGACACCGTAGCCGTCGGTTCCCAGCCAGAGTGAGGTCGACCCATCATCCTCGACCCGTTGGAGGATCGCGGTGATAGGAACGTTCGGCGTCTCGGGGAAGGGCTGGAATGCCCGCCAGAGACCTTCGGTCAGGCGAATCAGTCCGTTGTTGCGAGTGCCGAGCCAGACCGCTTGCGCCCCTTGCTCGGCACGCGTCTCGAGGATCTTGTAGACCGCGCGCGAGGCCAGCAGCGCGCCGAGCTCGACGGTGCGGATGCTGCCGCCCGAGTACTGTGCGACACCACCCCCATCCGTGGCGATCCAGAACGAGTCCGGTCCGCCCGACGGACTGGCGGCGAGATCGGTGATGAAGAGGCTCGGGAGGTTCTCGGCCGACCCCAAACGGCGCCAGACACCGCTGCGGTAGCGCAGCAGGCCGCCGCCATAGGTGCCGACCCAGACCGTTCGCTCCCCCGTCGGCGAAACGGTCGCCAGTAGACTGCTGACCGAATCTCTGGGCGCGCCCGCGGGGACTTCGATTCGTCCGTCGGAGAGCCGCAACATCGCCGGACCGGCCGTCGTGCCGATCCAGAGATGCCGTCCCTCGGCGTCGTCGGTCTCGAGAAGGGACCAGACCTGTGCACTCGGCAGGCCCGCCGCCAGTCCGAAGCCGGTCCAGTTCTCGCCGTCGAACCGCAGCACGCCGCTCTCCGCGGTCCCCACCCAGAGCACCGGGCTGCCGTCGGCTGCCTGCGTCTCGAGCAGCGCATTGACCCGCATCTCCTCGAGGCCGGTCTGGCCGAGGTCAAGGTCGACCCACCGCCCAGCGCGGAAACAGGCGAGCCCCCCCGCCTGGCGGCCGAACCAGAGCGACCCGTCACGCGACTCGAGCATCGAGCGGATGAAATTCGAGCGGTCCGGATGCGGCAGGTCGAGCCGCTTCCAGACCTTGCCATCGTAGGCGGCAGCGCCGTCCTGCGTGCCGGCCCAGAGCGAGCCCTGGCGATCGACGACCAGCGCGTGAATCGTGTTCTGCGGCAGACCGTCGATATCCTGGAAGCGGCGGCAGTAGGGTCGCCCGGCAACCATCGGATCCCAGATTCGTGGCCGCTCCAGGAGTCGGGAACCGGCCTCCGGCGGCGCCAGTGCGTCCGCCGCTGCCGCCACCTCCCCCGCACCCGCCCCCGATCCCTCCAGTACCGCGCAGGTGCCCAGGGCTCCCAGCGCCAGGGCAGCGAGCACCCGCCGCGCTGGCAGGACGAGGGCGGCGGCGGTGCGCCGGGCTGCGAGCAGGTGGCGATTCACGGCAGGTCGCGGATTATAGAAGAGCAGCCCCGGCCGCGCCCGCTCAGAGCACGACAAGGCCGACCCCCAGCGTCATCATCGCGACGGCGGAGAACTTGGCTGCGGTCACCGGTTCGGCGAAGAACGATCGCCCCCAGAGGACGGCGAGGACGCCGCCGACCCCACGCTTCACGGTCTCGAGGAAGCCCACCGGCACCGAGCCAAGCGCCACCAGGTGACTGCCCAGCGCGAGCGCTCCTGTGGCGACCGCGAGCAACAGCAGCCAGACACTGCCCCGAAGGCTGGCGAGCCGCGAAAGGTCGCGGCGCGCCGCCAGCACGGTCAAGGCGCCTGCCGCCACGCCGCCGTTGAGAACCAGAGCGTGCAGGTGTGGCGTCCCAGAGGCGAGGGCGCGCTTGTCGAGGAGCAGCGTCGCCGACCAGAGAAAGGCGACCGCCACCATCAAGCGGCAGCCGCGATCGCCGTACAGGCCAGCGAAGAGGCCGCGCCAGCCGCTCCCGGGGCGCAAGGTGAGCACCAGGGCCCCCCCCACCACCAGGACAAGTCCGACGACCGGACGGATTCCCAGCTGCTCGCCGAGGAAGATCGCCGCCAGGACGGCGGCGAAGGGTGGCGTGAACGACAGCATCGGCAGCGTCTGCGAGAGCGGCGAGAGCTGGAGCGAGCGAAAGTAGAGAAAGTTCGCCAGCAGATTGAGCGCCACCGAGCCCGCCGCCGGGAGCCAGTAGGCACTCTCCAGGTGTTGCGGACCGCTCGCCCAGGCCCAGAGCGCAAGCGGCGGCAGGGCACCGAGCGTCACCCATGCGACTAGTGCCATGGCCTCGACGTGCGCCGAGAGGAAGCGCCGTTCGAGATCGAACAGCGACCAGGCGACCGCCGCGAGAAAGGCGAGCGCCACCGCGCTGCCGGACATGTCTGGCATGCGGCGAGTCTACAGGCCGAAGCGGGCGTAGATGGCGATGAACCGCGGGTCGTCGCGCAAGGCGTCGAAGGCGGGACTCTCGCGCCCGTAGAGGAAAGTGTCGACCTCGGGACAGACGGGAGCCTTGGCGAGCTCGATCAGCGCGGCCTCCGTCTGGCCGGCGCCGGCGAGCGCCTCGGCGAGCGGAAAGGGGCGCGGCTCGATGCCCTGTCCGCGAAGGGTTGCGTAGCGCTCGAGCCGCCATCGCCAGTAGCCCTCGAGGCCGTCGCGATCGATTGCCGCGCGCAAGGTCGCAAGGTGCTCCGGACGCTCGTTCGTGAGGCGCCTCTCGCTGTAGAGCGACTCCACGGCCTCGCGCTCCCGGCCCAGCAGAACGAGCGGTCGGGCGCGATTGCGGTACACCCAGGTGAACCTCGGCTCGAGCACGAGCACGCGTTCATAGGCTTCGAGCGCCGCGAGCGGACGATCCGCGCGCAGGAGGATGTTGCCCCGGACACCGTGGAGGAGCGCCGAGAGGGGCTCGAGCGCCAGCGCCTGGTCGATCATCGCGAGCGCGCTTGCTTGCTCGCCGGCGATCGTCAGCGCCTCGGCGAGGAACTGGCGAGCCGGCACGAACTTGGGATCGAGCGCGACCGACCGCTCGAGCGCCGCGATCGCCTTCCTGGCGTCGAACTCGACCTGCAGCGCGACGACTCCCGCGGCGCAGAGCGCGATCGGATCTTCGGAGTCGAGCGCGAGGGCGAGGCGCGCCTGCTCGGCAGCCCGCGCACAGGCCTCTTCGCCTCCGCCCAGGTAGTTCGCCCGGGTCATCAGCGACAACGCCAGCCAGGCACGAGCCTCCGCCGACTCCGGGGCCTCCTTGACCGCCTGTTGCATCAGGTCGGTCGCGCGGCGGACCGAGTCGACGCCGCGCTGTCCCCAGAGGTTTCTGGCCTCGAGCACCAGGCGCTCGACCGAGTCGGATACCGGCGGAGTGGCGGGCGACGTCTCTGTCAGGCGCTTTTCGCCGGCGGCCAGGAAGAGCCAGCCCAGGGCACTGGCCACCGCCAGGCCGATCGCCGTCCGGAGCAGGCCGCGGTGACGCTCCAATCGCGGCTGGCCGGCGCGCGGCTTCTCCGCCGCGGGCTCGGCGTCCATCGCCGGCGCCGGCCGGTCCGCTGCCGGGCGCTCGCGCGGCGCCTCCTCGAGCCACCGGACCGGAGCGATGAGGCGATAGCCGCGTCGCGGGACGGTGAGGATGTAGCTCGGCTTGGTCGCGTCGTCGCCGAGCGCGGCACGCAGCGCGGAGAGGGTCTTGGGAACGACGCCTTCGACGACGAAGGCTCCCTTCCAGACCTCCTCGAGGAGGGTCTCCTTCGAGACCGTCTCGCCGGCATGGCGCGCGAGGCAGACGAGCAGATCCATCGCCCGCGGCTCGATGGCGACCGACTCGGTGCCGCGCTGCAGCCGGTCGAGTCCGGGCTCGATCCGCCACGGTCCGATCTCGAACGCGCGCCCCAGCGCCGCCGACTCGTCCGGGCTCATCGCACCATTCTAGGGAAACCCGGAGCTTTCCGTGAGAAGCCGGTAACGGAACGGGAAAGACGCGGCGGCCCCCGCGGGGAGAGTCTCCTCCGATCTCGCAAAGGAGATCCAGATGCCTCGAACCGCACGCCGCTCCCTCCCATCCTTCCCGTTCCTCGCCGCGCTCCTGCTGACCCTGGCCGGGGCACCCCTGCTCTCCCAACCCGGGGAGCTCGGTCCCGTCGGCACCCAGTTCTGGAGTCAAGCCTCGGACGGACTCGGAATCGACCCCCAGGCCAATGCCGCTTTCGGCACCGCGCTCGCCGCCGGGGATTTCGACTGCGACGGCTTCGACGACCTCGCCGTCGGCATGCCGGGCGAGGACCTCGGCGGCGCCCTGTCCGCCGGCCGGATCCTCATCCTCTTCTCCGACGGCAGCGGTCCCGCCGCGGCCGATCGTCAGATCTGGTCGCAGAACAGTCCGGGGATAGCAGACGACGCGGAGCTGGGCGACAACTTCGGCTCGGTCCTCGCCGCCGGCGACTTCGACGACGACGGCATCGACGATCTCGCCATCGGCTCGCCCGGCGAGGGCATCGAAAGCGCGGCGGTGTCGATTGCCGGCGCGGTGCACGTCCTGTTCGGCTCGGCCGGAGGCCTCGTGACCGCGGGGCAGGTTCTCTTCTACCGCGGCCAGGGGTTGAACGGCTCGCCGCTGGAGAACGAGGAGATCGGCGGGGTTCTCGCCGCTGGCGAGTGGAACCCGCTCACCGCCGGCCGCGAGCTCGCGATCGGAGTTCCGTACCACAACCTCGACAACCTGGTCTGGGCCGGCGCCGTCATCCTGGTCTCCGACATCCCCGGCGCGCTCTTCGATGCGATCTACACTCAGGACACCGCGGGCGTTCCGGGTGTCGCCGAGGAGGGCGACCTCTTCGGCGCCGTGCTCGCCGGCGGCGACTTCGACGGCGACGGGATCGACGAGCTCGCGGTCGGCGCCCCGTTCGAGAACCTGCAGGATCCGGTCGTCACCGACGCCGGCTCGGTCACCGTGCTGGATTTCGACGGCGACGGCCATGTGCAGTGGCTTCAGGACGACCTCAACCCCGAGAGCTCCGAGCCCGGCGACCACTTCGGCGGCACGCTCGCCGCGGCCGACATCGACGCCGACGGCGTCGACGATCTCGCCATCGGTGCGCCCGACGAGGACCTCGGACCGACCACTCAGGCCGGCCTCCTGCACGTCCTGTACGGCGAGACCGGCGCCGGCCTGGGCAACAGCCGCGACCAGATCTGGCTGCAGACCGTCGATCCGTGGGAAGCCTTCGATCGCTTCGCCGGGGCGCTCGCCGCCGGGCACTTCTCCGGCCACTCCGGTGCCGACCTGGCGATCGGCGCCCCGGACGAGACGGTCGATGGGTTTTCGGATACGGGAGGGGTCAACCTCCTCTTCTCCACTGCCCTCTTCCGCGATGGCTTCGAGTCCGGAGGTACCCTCGCCTGGGAGCCCACGCCCTAGCCTCCCGCCCAGCGCCCCCCCTGCGAGTGGCTGCCGCTCTTCCGGTACACTCGCAGGGTATGGCGCTCTCTCCGCTTTTCGTCGCCGACGTCCTGCTGCGCCAGGGTCTCATCTCGTCCGCCCAGGCCGACGAGATCAAGACGCGAGGCCCGCCAGTTGCCGTCGCGCGCCAAGGCGCCTTCGACCTACGAGCAGAAGGCCGTCGCCTACGACCTCATCTCCTCGCTGCACTATCCCAGCCTGCGCGATCCGAAGGTCACGATCGGCGAGCAGGAGATCGCCCAGGCCATCGCCGCCGATGCCAATCTGGAGTCGGTGCAGATCGACACGCTCGCTCTCGACGCCGACCTCATCGAGTCCAAGATCTCGCGCCCGTTCGCCAAACGCCATCGCATGATCCCGCTGTCGATGATCAACGGCCGCCTCAAGGTCGCCTGCGCCAATCCGTTCGACATCGAAGGCATCGACGCCTTCCGCCGCATCGCCGGCCGCGACCTGCAGCTCGTCGTCGCCTCCGAACCCGACATCCTGCGGGCGATCACCGAGTTCTACGGGCTGCGGCATTCCGTGAAGCGGGCCGAGCGCGACCTCTCGGCCGGCATCGACCTCGGCAACCTCGAACAGCTCGTCCGGATGAAGAACGAGTCCGAGATCGAGTCGAGCGACCAGCACATCGTCAACGCCGTCGAGTTCATGCTGCAGCACGCTTTCGACACCCGGGCCTCCGACATCCACGTCGAACCCAAGCGCGACTTCTCGCTGATCCGCTTTCGCATCGACGGCGTCCTGCACGACATCCAGTCGATCCCGAAGATCGTCCACGCGGCGATCCTCTCGCGCCTGAAGACCCTCTCCCGCCTCGACATCGCCGAGAAGCGGCGGCCGCAGGACGGCCGCATCAAGACGACCCGGGCAGGCAAGGAGATCGAGCTCCGCGTCTCGACCCTGCCGGTCGCCTTCGGCGAGAAGATCGTCATGCGGATCTTCGATCCAGACGTCCTGATGCAGGACCTTTCCGGTCTCGGCTTCTACCCGGAAGAGACGGTCGTCTTCAACGAGTTCATCACCCGGCCCCACGGCATCATCCTGGTCACCGGCCCGACCGGCAGCGGCAAGACGACCACCCTCTACTCGGCCCTCAAGTCGATCGCCACGCGCGAGCTCAACATCACCACCATCGAGGACCCGATCGAGATGGTGCTCGAGGAGTTCAACCAGACCGCGGTCCAGGCCAAGGTCGGCATCGACTTCGCCGGCGCGCTGCGCCACATCCTGCGCCAGGATCCGGACGTCATCATGGTCGGCGAGATCCGCGACGGCGAGACGGCGCAGTACGCGATCCAGGCCGCGCTGACCGGTCACCTGGTCTTCTCCACCCTGCACACCAACGACGCCTCGACCTCGATCTCGCGGCTGGTCGATCTCGGCGTCGAACGCTTCCTCATCAGCTCGACCCTCATCGGAGCGATGGCGCAGCGCCTGGTGCGCAAGATCTGCACCAAGTGCATCACCGAACGGATGCTCTCGACCGAGGAGGCTTCCTCGCTGCGGCTCACCGTGCCGGCCGGCAAGAAGATCAAGGTCAAGGAGGGCCAGGGCTGCCACGACTGCCGCGGCACCGGCTACCTCGGCCGCTGCGGCATCTTCGAGATCCTGCCGATCGACGAGTCGATCAAGCACCTGATCGTCGAGGGCAAGGACGCCCCGGAGATCAAGCGCGAGGCGGTCAAGAACGGCATGCGGACGCTTCGCCAGTCCGCCCTGCGCAAGCTCGCCGAAGGCGTCACGACCTTCGAAGAAGTCGTCCGCGTCACCGGTCTCTGACTGCAGCCCTTATACTTGCAGTGCATGATCTTCTGCGCGCGCGGCACGACGACGTCCTGGACGCCCTTGACTCGTCTCCTTCGTTCCACTGCTCTCCTGTGCGGGCGACTCCCGCCGCCGGTGGCACATCCGCGGCAGTCGCGCGCCGCGCTCGCTGGGGCTCGGCCGATTCCGGGGCGACTCCGCCCGCCGCGTCGGGGCCGGGTCCGGCGCGACGATCCCGGCGGCGGGGCCGGTCGTCGACGCGGGTCTCGTCGTCTGGGAGTCGAATCGCTCGGGTGAGTTCCGGATCTGGCGGCAGGACCTGCCCGGAGGCGAGCCGCGCCAGATCTCCGCCGACGAGCCCGGGCGGGACCACTGTTGCGCGAAGCTCTCGCCGGACGGCAGCCGCCTGGTCTACCTCAGCCTCCCGGGTGGCGCCCGCAAGTACGCCCAGGACGCCGGCGAGCTCCACCTGATCGACGCCGACGGCGGACGGGACCGGATGCTCGTCGCTCAGGCCCGCCACTACGGCGAGCATCGCGCGGCGGTCTGGTGGGGCGAGGACGAGCTGGTGCTATCTCGACGGCGCACGGCGCCGACTCGCCAGCTCCGCCTGTCGACCGGAGCGAGCACCGGGCTCGCCACCGCGGGCGCGCATCGGCGAGGGTTGGCTCGTCGCTCCTGGTGGCAACGTCGTCGACCGGCAACACACCGACCTTCTCCGACCATGGAGCGCCGGGCGCGGCGTGCGCTCCCGGCCGTCGCTCGGCGGCTGCCAGCCGGCCTTCTCGAACGACGGCCGCTTCGCGGTCTGGTCGGCAGGTGCCGGCGGCCCGATCGATGCCTTCGATCTCGCCACCCGGCGCAGCTGGACGGTGCTCGAGAAGGGCGATCCGCACCTTCCCGCGGAGCGCGGCTACAGCTACTTCCCGATGCTCTCGAACGACGCCTCGCTGCTCGCCGTCGGAGCCTCGCGACGGCGAGCACGACCACTTCCGTGCCGACTACGACATCTACGTGCTCGAGCTCGATCCGACGACGCTCCTGCCCGCCGGCTGGCCGGCGAGCACCGCGCGCGCGGTGGCACCCCATCCGGCGGTCGATCGCTTCCCCGATCTCTATCGGGCGGCCCGTCCGGTCGCGGGTAGCACGGCGGGAGAGACCACGCGCGGCGCAGGCTTCCGGCCCTGCCCGCCGCGCCGGCCACGAATCCGGCGCGGCCTGGTCTTCCTCTGGCAGAGCGCCGACGCCGAGAATCGCGTCGCCACCGGCAGCGCCAGCGAGCTCCTGCAGCCGCAGGGGCTCGCCTGGATCGACCGCCATCGCGCCCTCGCCCTCGGCGGCGGCATCGTTTTCGGCCGCCGCAGAGAGCGGTCGCCGTCTCGCCGAGGCGCTCGTCGCGAAACACCAGACTGACGCTCTCCCTGCTCGTCACGCCCGCCTCGCTCCGCGAACGCGGCGCGATCGCTCGCCTTCTCGGACGGCCCCCGGGCGCGGAACTTCGTCCTGCGCCAGGAAGGTGACCAGGTCGTCCTCGTCCTGCGCACGTCGGACAGCGCCAAGGAGGGGTCTCGCCGGTCCCCGTCGCGACGCTCGCCGTCGACCGCGCGACCGCGACCACCTGCTGCTCACCTTCTCCCCCGGTCGCCTGGCCGCCTTCGTCGATGGCGAGTTCCGGACCGCCGCGGACCGTTCGCCCATCGCCCTGCCGGACGATTTCTTCCACTGGCGGCCGCGCAGCCTTCACCTTCGGCGCCGAGACCGAAGACCGCAGAGCGCTGGCACGGCACGGTCGCCGAGATTCGGCATCTGGAACCGTCCGCTCGCGGCGCCCGAGATCGCCGCCGAAGCCGCGCGCATCCAGGCGCTCGCTCGCCGCGCGCCCGGCGGCGCCGCGGGCCCAGCGTCGAGGTGCGTCTGCTCGCCTCCTCGCCGGCGCCGTCCCTCGAGGAGATCTCCCCCTACCGCGAAGCCCTCGTGGTCGACGAGCTCGAGGTCGTGCGGCAGCTCTCCGGTCCGCCGGTCGCCGCGCAGCGGATCCGGGTCGCGCGTTGGGCGATTCTCGACAACCAGGTGCTGGCGCCGCCGCCGACCGGCGAGGTACGTACGCGCCTGGTGCTCGAGCCGTTCGCGGCGCAGCCCCAGCTCGAGCAGTTCTTTCTCGGCGACCACCTGCCACCGGCCACGGGAGTGCCGCTCTATTTCGATCTCGGGGCGACCGCAGCGAGCGCAGCGAGCTGCGCGGGCGCCGCGCCCTGATCGATGGTCTTCAGCTCCCACCTCTTCCTCTTCTACTTCCTGCCGGTGGCGCTGGCCTTCTACTACCTCGCGCCCGCGGCGGCCGAAGCACCTGGTCCTGACGCTCTTCAGCTACGTCTTCTACGGCTGGGCCAATCCCGCCTTTCATCGCTCCTGATGCTGGTCTCGACGCTGATCGACTGGATCTGCCGGCCTGGTGATGGCCGGAACGACGCCCTGGAGCCGGACGCCGATCGCGGTCCTGCCCGGGGGCGAGCCGCGCAGCCGCCGCCAGCGCCTCGCGCTGCTGCTCTCGGTCGACCTCGAACCTCTCGCTGCTCGGCTTCTTCAAGTACTTCAACTTCGCCGTCGACAGCTGGAACGGCCTCGCCGACGGTGCTCGGCGTCGACGCCGCGAGCCTCGACATCGCCCTGCGGGTGACGCTGCCGCTCGGCATCAGCTTCTACACCTTCCAGTCGATGAGCTACACCATCGACGTCTACCGCGGCGACGCCAGGGCGCTGCGCAACTTCGTCGACTTCGCCTGCTACGTCTCGATGTTCCCGCAGCTCGTCGCCGGCCCGATCGTCCGCTTCTCGGAGGTCGCCGACCAGCTCGCGCAACCGCACCCACACGCTGGCGAAGTTCGCCCGCGGCGTCGCCTTCTTCTGCCGTCGGCATGGCCAAGAAGGTCCTGCTCGCCAACCCGTGCGGGCAGGTCGCCGACACCGTCTTCGACGCCGGCGCGCCGGCGTCGCTCGAGGCCTGGTACGGCGTCGTCGCCTACGCCTTCCAGATCTACTTCGACTTCTCCGGCTACTCCGACATGGCGATCGGCCTCGGGCTGATGCTCGGCTTCGTCTTCCCGAGAACTTCGACTCGCCCTACCAGTCGCAGTCGATCACCGAGTTCTGGCGCCGCTGGCACATCTCGCTCTCGACCTGGCTGCGCGACTACCTCTACGTCCCGCTCGGCGGCAACCGCAAGGGCGTCGCGGCGGACCTACGTCAACCTCGGCCTCGACCATGCTGCTCGGCGGGCTCTGGCACGGCGCGGCGTGGAACTTCGTCATCTGGGGCGCCTTCCACGGCGCGCTGCTGGCCATCGAGCGCGCGGTCGGCGTCGACCGGCTCTACGGCTGGATGCCGCGCGCCGGCGCGGGTCGCGACGACCTTCTCGCTCGTGCTGTTCACCTGGGTCTTCTTCCGCGCCGCCGACCTGCCGGCCGCGCTCGCCTATCTCGGCAGGATGTTCGGCCTCGGAGCGGCGGCCGACGGCGCGCCGCTGCTGTCGGGGCTGCTGCTTGAGCCCCTACCTCGCGCTTGAGCTTCGCCGTCGCGGCGGTCGTGGTCTGGGGCGCGGCAGCAGAGCTGGACCTGGACGCGCGAGCTGACGCCGCTGAAGATCGCGCTCGCGCTCGGCCTGCTCGTGGTGGCCATCGCGGCGCTCTCGACGCAGGACTACAATCCGTTCATCTACTACATCTTCTGATGAGCCAGTCCGGAACCCACGCTCAACCGCGAAGCGGAGAGCCGCTCGCCGAGATCGCGGCGACGCGCATCTCACGGAGCGGCAGCTTCGCGCTCACCCTGGCGCTCGCTGGCGGCGCTCGCGGTCGGCTCGGTGCTCGAAGCGGCGCGCGCGCGCCGGGCGAGAGCGACGGCCTTCGCCGGCGAGGCGCCGATACCGACGCCGGGAGTCCTGCTCGCGACTCAGCGGAGCGACGGGCCTCTGGCCGCCAATCGCGCGCTGCGCCAGGAGCCTCGCGGCGCTCGAGGACCGGCTCGGGCGCGAGTCGGCGCTGTCGGCCGCGCTGCGGCCGGCGGCCCAGACGGTGCTCGCGCGCGCGCTGGCCTACGGCAACAGCCAGGTCGTCGTCGGCCGCCAGGGCTGGCTCTACTTTCGCACCGAGCTTCGACTACCTCACCGGTCCTCCCTTCCTCGCGCCGCGCGAGCTCGAGCGCCGCCGCACCCCCGGTGCCCGCTACGCACGTCGCGGAGCCCGACCCTCGTGCCGGGTCTCGTTCGGTTGCATGACGAGCTCGCGGAGCGCGGGATCGAGCTCGTCTTCTTCCCTGTGCCGGTCAAAGCGCAGGTCCATCCCGAGCAGCTCGTGCGCTTTTCCGGTCTCGGCGCAGCCGATGCCGAGGAGGGCGCCAGGCTCGTCAATCCGTCGTTCCCGGAGCTCGTCCGCCGGCTCGGCGATGCCGGCATTCCGGTCTACGACGCGCTGCCCGAGCTGCGCGCCGCGGCGCGCGCGGGCGAAGAGGTCTATCTCGCGACCGACACGCACTGGAACGCCGCCGGCATGCGCATCGCAGCAGCGGGCCTCGCCCGATTCCTGCAGCGTGAAACCGCTCTTCCGCAGCGCCCACCGGCGGGTCTGCGCCGGCGCAGCTTCCGCACCAGCTCGAGGGCGACCTGACGCGCATGCTGGGCGACGGAGTCGGCGGTCCGATCTTTCCCCCCGAGCGCATCGAGCTCGACGAGGTCGTCGGTCTCGACGACCTGCCGTACCACACCAACAGGCCCTCGGACAGCGACGTCCTCCTATTGGGAGACAGCTACTCCCTGATCTTCGCCTCGGTCGACGGCGGCAAAGAGCGCCAGCTTCGCCGAGCAGCTCGCCTTCGCGCTCGATCGCCCGGTGCGGCGCAGCGCCAAGGTCGCGGCGAACGGACTCAGCGGCTCGCGTCCAATGGCTGCGGGACGATCCGGCAGCTACTTTCGGGGAACGCGCGTCGTCATCTACGAAGTCACCGCGCGCTCGCTCTCGTCCGCCGGCTGGGTCAGCATCCCGAATGCGACCCGAATGACCGAGGAGGAGAAAGCCATGAACGATCTCCGTTTTCCCATCGGCAAGTTCACCCTGCCGGCGGCCTATACGCCGGAGCTCTGCCGCCAGCACGTCGCCGAGATCGCCGCCTGCCCGCGCGAGATGCGGCGTGCGGTCGCCGGATTCACCCCGGCGCAGCTCGATACGCCCTATCGCGACGGCGGCTGGACGGTGCGGCAGGTGGTGCACCACGTGCCCGACAGCCA
Source organism: uncultured Gammaproteobacteria bacterium (assembly GCA_963709275.1). Taxonomy (GTDB): domain Bacteria; phylum Pseudomonadota; class Gammaproteobacteria; order Steroidobacterales; family XN24; genus XN24. Next base: position 3,374 of record CAVPVZ010000006.1, on the reverse strand, counting down.
CATGAACGCCTACATCCGCCACAAGCTCGCCGCCACCGAAGACCAGCCGACGATCCGACCCTACCGCGAAGCGGCATGGGCCGAGCTCCCCGACGGCAAGAGCGGCGACATCGAAGTCTCGCTGCAGCTGCTCGACGCCGTTCATGAACGCTGGCACCGCTTCCTCAACGCGCTCGCGCCGGAGACCTTCGAGCGCACCTTCCTGCATCCGGACATCCCCGGCCCGGTCTCGCTGGCGAAGAGCGTCGCCATGTACGCCTGGCACGGCCGCCACCACGTGGCGCACATCGACGCCCTGCGCCGCCGCCACGGCTGGTAGTCGGCGTTCGCGCGCCCGGGGCGCGCCGAGCCGCGCGGCAACTGATAGCGCTGCAACCGACAGCGCTGCAATCGATAGCGCTGCAACCGCAGCCTCAACCGACCGCTGTATGACGCCCGTCATGCAGCGGTTTTTGCTTTTCTCCTACAGTTCCCTTCCACGCAACGACGACTTGCCGCGAAGGAGGGAGCCATGAACGAACCGGGCAACACCACCGAGACGATCCCGCTCGGTCAGCGTCTGTTCGATCGACCGTTTCTGCTGCTCGCCGCCGGTCTCATCGTGATGATTCTCTTCTACACCGGATGGGGGCTCTGGGAGATTCTCAGCCTGCCCGCCGGAAAGCTCCCGTAAGGAGGCCTGACATGGAATTCCATTCCGGCGTCGTCCCGCCGCAGGGCGTCTGGTGGCGCCCCGCAGGCAAGCAGGAGAAGCTCTGGGTCGCGATCGCCTTCGCCTGGTGCATGGTGCTCTTCGCCATGATGCCCTTCTGGCACATCAAGGGCGGCCAGAACCCGTCCGGCATCCGCAGCCGCGTCACGCCCGAGGACTATCTCGCGCGCGTCTTCACCTTCGTCGAGGACTACAAGGTCAGCGAGGAGAACGGCATCCCGCTGGTCGCACCGCCCCCTGGCAGTGACGTCTATCTCCTCGCCCAGATGTGGCGCTGGTACCCGGCGCTCGAGCCGAAGAGGGGGTGAGCTACACCCTCCACCTGTCGTCGATCGACATCAACCACGGCTTCAGCCTCTACCCGGCCAACATCAACTTCCAGGTCATTCCGGGCTACGACTACGGCCTCTCCATCAAGCCCAACAAACCCGGCGAGTACCGCATCGTCTGCAACGAGTTCTGCGGCGTCAACCATCACAACATGCTCGGCCGGATCGTCGTCCGGCCGGCCAAACAGGTGGCACAGGCAGACGCCCGCAAGTGACTCCACAGGCGATTCAGGAGACGACGCGAAATGCAATGCCACGGCAGATCTTTCCGCAGGCACCGGCGCCGCCGGTTCCTCGTCCCCGACTCGGCGCTCTGGCGCCTCGCCTCGCGCCTGTGTCCGGTGACCGGTCTGCGGGTCAATCGCGACTCGGAGCTCCTGGTGCGCTGGAACGCCGTCGCCGGGATCGTCTTTCTGCTGGTCGGCGTCGTCGCGGCACTCCTTCTGGCGCTCACGCGCTGGCAGGCGGTCCATCTCCTCGAGCCGACCTGGTACTACCGGATCCTCACCCTGCACGGCCTCAACATGCTGATCTTCTTCATCATCTTCTTCGAGATGGCGATCCTCTACTTCGCCGGACCGATCGTGCTCGGGTCGCGCCAGCCGGCACCCAAGCTCGCCTGGACCGGCTTCATCCTCATGCTCGTCGGCGCGCTGCTGGTCGACGTCATCGTGCTGTGGGGCCGGGCGGACGTGCTCTTTACCTCGTACGTGCCGCTCAAGGCGCATCCCCTCTACTACCTGGGCATCATCCTCTTCGCGGTCGGCGCGCTCATCGCGACGCTCCTCTTCTTCGCCGCGCTGGTCGTCGCCAAACGCGAGAAGAGCTACACCGGCTCGCTGCCGCTGGTCTCCTTCGGCGCCGCTCACCGCGGCGATCATCGCCGTCATCACCCTGCTGCACGGCGCGGCGATCTACATCCCGACCTTCCTCTGGTCGATGGGATACATGAACGTCGACCCGGAGGTCTACCGCCTGATGTTCTGGGCGCTCGGACACGCCTCGCAACAGATCAACGTCGCCGCCATGGTCTCGGTCTGGTATCTCATGGGCGGCCTGACGATCGGCGCCGTGGTGCTCAACGAGAAGGTGAGCCGGTGGGCGTTCGTCCTCTACGTGCTGTTCATCTCGATGGCCTCCGCCCACCATCTCCTGGTCGTACCGGCTTCGGTCCGGCGTGGAAGGTCTGGAACACCAGCTACGCCATGTACCTGGCGGTGCTGGCGTCGATGATCCACGGCTTCACCGTGCCGGCCGGCATCGAGTCCGGCATGCGGCTGCGCGGCTTCGTCGGGCGCTTTCGACGGGCCGAAGGCGCCCTGGTCGGACCCCGGCTTCTCGGGCACCTTCCTGTCGCTGGTCGATCTTCGGCTTCATGGGCGGCGTCACCGGCGTCACCCAGGGAACCGAGCAGATCAACATCATCGCCCACGACACGCTGCGCATTCCCGGCCACTTCCATGTCACCGTGGTCGGCGGAACGGCGCTCGCCTTCATGGCCCTCACCTACTACGTGATTCCCCTCATCTTCCGCCGCAAGGTGGCGTTCTGGGGCGCCGCCAGGTGGCAGCCGTACCTCTTCGCGATCGGCATCGTCATTCTCTCGATGTCGATGACCTTCGCCGGCAGCTTCGGCGTGCCGCGCCGCAGCGCCGACATCACCTTCCCTACCCGCACCGTTCACGCTCGAGTTCCCGCCGGTCGTCGACCTGCTCCTCGCCGGCATCGGCATCGGCGGCACGATCACTTCGATCGCCGTCCTGCTCTTCATCGCCATCGCCGTGAAGTCGGTCTTCCTCGGCGAAGAGCTCGACCTGACGAAGCTCGAGCCCGGCATGTCGGGTGTCCCGCAAGGCGTAGTGCGAACTGCCTCCCCAGGTCCACCAGGCGGAACGGCCGAAGCGGTCCACAAGAGCGGCGCCTCCAGGACGGTCATCCTGGTCTTCGTCTTCCTGGCGGTCTTCATCCTCTACTACTTCGCCAACTGGAAGGTCTCTCCATGATCTGGAAGATCGGCTGACGGAGACCATCGCCTGCCGCCCGCGCCCACTCCAGCGCCCCACCCGACCCGCTTCGCCGTTGGCGCCTTCTTCTTCTGGCTCGCGGTCACCGTCGGCTGGTGGGTGCTCGCCTTCGCGCCCCTCCCGGTGCCGCCGGAGTGGCTGGACAGAGGCACGGGCGGTCTGCTTCGGCTCGTCGCCTTCCGGTCTGCCCGACAACTACGGCTGGGTGCTGCTCGTGCTCGGCCCGCTTCTCGATGCTCGGCTTCCTGCTTGCCGTCTGGGGTGGCGAGTTGCGCGCCGGCCTGCGGCTCGCGGCGCGCCGCTCCTGGG
>CAVPVZ010000005.1:0-19911 GCA_963709275.1 uncultured Gammaproteobacteria bacterium | reverse complement strand
TCATCCATCGCGACAACCGCGTTCAGGTTGGCCTGCAGCATGGCCGTCATGGCCGCAGCCAAGAGCAGCCTGTCCTGCGCATCCAGGTCCGTGCGCAGGTAGACGACGTTCTTGTTGAAGCCGAGCAAGCCACCCCCGTAGTACTGCAGCGCGCCCAGCGCCTTGCCGCCCTCGGCGAACTGGTAGCCGCGGGCCGGCGCGCCGGTGCGCTCGGCGCCAGGCTTGTCGGAAGTCACGGCGCTGATCTCGATTTCCCGGAGGCCGTTCGACAACAGGGCGACCGGGGTTTCCTCCTGCAGGCCCGCCAGCCTGCGCACCACGACCAAAGTCAGTGTCCACTCCGGGGCGGAGGCGTCGCCGAGGGTTATCGAGGCGACCAGCTGGTCGCTGTGGCCCGCGACCAACGCGAGGTCGATCTCGACACCGCTCGGCAACTCGATACTGGAGATCGTGCCCATGTCGACATTCTGGTGGGCCGTCACGGTGGCGGTCCCGGGACCGGGACCTTGCAGGGCGAACGAGTACTCCTGCTTGCTGCGGCTCTGGTCGCCCGATGTGGTCGTCACTTTCGTGCCCATCTTGCTGGAGGCGACCGCGAACTCGCCGAACTTGAACGCAGCGATCTTCCGGGAACGCATCACGCCCATCTTCACCTTCAGGACATCGGCGCTGGCCTGCAGGTCATCGTCGATGACGATGCTCCTGGCTTGCGCGGCGGCATCCGGCACCAGCAGCAGGCAGCCGATCAGCAACGAAATCACGCCGACAGCCACACGATTGGCCATGTTGAGCCCCCTATTGCACACGTTGGTCCCGGGAACGCCATTCGTCCCCGGGGCTTATTCGGCACGATGACTTGCTAAACCCTCGAAACCCGCGACCCGGCACCAACTTCTACATCCTGAACTTGGGCAGGAAGATCCACGCCTCGAGAAAGCCGGCCAACCCTACCAGGATGAGTATGAAGTTGACCTTGAGGGACGCGCGGCCGGGGTACCGGAAGAGGCAGAACACCGAGTTGGCGATCAGCACCAGGCCCGCGATCGGGGCCAGCACGAGCAACAGGAAGAACAGGTACGCATTGCCGTCGCCGCCGCTGATGACGGTGCTGACATAGTTGATGAGCGGGCTTGCCACCAGGACGGTGCACACGAGACGCAGCACGAACGTCCTGGTGCCCGGTCCGCGGCGCTTGGGTTCGACGTGTGGTTCGGGTGGCATGTGGCGCGCTACGCGGAGCGGCGCGTGATTTCGGCTACGGAGCCGGCCACCAGCTGCTGCAACACCTTCATGTCGATGTCGCTCAGGCGCTTGATGTACAGGCAGGCCTTGCCCATCTTGTGCTTGCCGAGCTTCTTCAGCAGCTTGTCCTGGTCGGCGCCGCTCGCGACCAGGTAGACGCTGATGTCGCCCTTGCGCGATGCGAAGCCGGTCAGGCACATGTCGCCTTCGCGCCCGCTCGCGTACTTGTAGTGGAAGCTGCCGAAGCCGACGATGCTGCTGCCCCACATCGCGGGCGGCTGCTTCGTCACCTTCGACATGAGCTTCACCAGCGCCTCGCAGTCGCTGCGCCGGACGTCGTCCTTGATGGCGGCGAGGTACTGCTCGACTCTCGCGCCGGTGGGCCTGGTCTTGTTTTCAGTCATCGAATCCCCTCGAAGTTCTATTGCCGGTCTAGCAACAGTAAGCGCTGCTCACGCCTGGATCGCAAGGCGCTACTCCTTGGCACGTGGGACCGGAGTCTTGGCCAGCCGATCCGCCATACGCGTCTGCCAGCCCGGACCCGTCGCCCTCCAGCGTTCCACGACCTCGGGCGGCAGCCGCAATGAGATGAGCTGACGCGGATTGGCTGACCGGGGGCGGCCACCTTTGTTGATCACCGCGCGGCCCAGCATTTCATCCGTGAGCTCAGGCAACTCCTTGTACTCGGAGCGCTTGATGCGGTGGGCATCGCTGCGCGACAAGTTAGAGCCCAAAGTACGGCGCGAGGCGGAGTTGCTCACAATGTAGGTTATTGTATATACATTAACCTAGAACGCAAGTGTCGCTGAATATCTCCCGGGTAGCTCGAATTAGCCTGCTGTCGGCGCTTCCAGCAATTGGGCGGAGCAGATGCCACTGACCGGGCGGTCGAGCGGCTCGCGCAAAAAGAAACCCCGGCGCGAGGCCGGGGTTCCTGGTCTTCGATTTCGGAAATCGAGTCGTTACTTGCGGAACTTGAGTTCCTGGATCAGCGAGCTGCTCATCACGGTCCGGTACTCGGCCCGGTTGCCGCTTTCGCTCTGCATCTGTTCCACGGACTTCTTGCGCCAGGCCATGTATTCCGCCTCACGCTTCTCGCCCTCGGCGCCCGAGACGACGCTGTCCGTGACCGTAATCAGGTAGATGTCCGGCTCATTGCTGCGAGCGTAGACATTGCTGAAGACCTTGTAGTCCTTGATCCAGCCCTTGGACTTGGAGAACTCCAGGTTGCTGCGCCACTCGCTGGCCAGCCAGTTGGCGTACTTCAGTCCGCCGCCATCCGAGATGTCGATCCCGGTGACTTCCCAGTAGTCGCCCTGCACGAACGGCCACTCCTGGGCCGCGGCACCGGCGGCAATCATCATCGATGAAGCGCCCAGTGCCAGAACGACGATCGACTTCCTAATTGAATTCATCAAGTCACTTTCCCCTCACAGCGGACAAGCTCTGCCCGCTTTCAAGACTGAGTCTAACACGACACATTTTCCGGCGAGCCTCGTTGGGCGCAAAGCTGCGACGCCTGGGTGCTGTTTTCCCCTTGTTTTTCCGCGTGAGCCCAGTTCGTACCGACGATGCGGCACTGCAGCAATGACACAGCCGGGTCAACGACCTCGCTTGCCCGTTACGACGATGTCGATGCTCTCGGTCAGCGGATCGAACAGGATCTGCGCCTCGCCCCGCTCGAGCTGGCCGAGCACCTGCGTCACCTTGCTGTCGAGCGGCACGTCGCGCGCGCCGTAGTCCGTGCCCTCGCGCAGCACGAAGGACTCGATGATGCCGCGCAGCGCCTCGGGCGAGACCTCCGTGTGCGGAATCGCCACCGGCGGCGGTCGTTCGCGGTCGTCGAGGAGGTCAGTCAAGGGTTGCTTCAAGGATTGAACCGGCTCGCTTCACCACCGGATAGCACACATGGGGTAGCTGTCCAGCCTCTGCCCATTCTGCCCTACAACGGCTCCGCGCCCTCGCTGAGAATCTCGAGATACCGGCCATAGACGAACACGCGATCGCGGCGCCGGCCGGTCAGCTCGCGCGCAATGCCCGCGTTCACGAGCGTGGCGACGACCTTGGCGGCGGTCGGGTAGCTCGTGCACGCCCGTTGTCGGAGATCCTGGATGGTGGCGATGGGTCGGCTCCGCAAGGCGTCGTAGATACGCAGTGCGCTGCCGGCGCTGCGGCCCGTCTGCGCCAGGCGTGCCCGATCCTCATCGAAAAGCGCCAGCAAGCGGTGTGCGGTGTCGACAGCTCCGCCGGCCGTCTCGGTCACGCCCTCGAGGAAGAAATCGAGCCACGCTTCCCAGGCACCGTCGCGCCTGACGCCGTCGAGCAACGCGTAGTACGCACTGCGGTGCTGCTTGAAATACAGGCTCAGGTACAGCAGCGGCTGCCGCAGCACGCCCGTCTCGTGCAGCATCAGTGAGATCAGCAAACGGCCGACGCGACCGTTGCCGTCCAGGAACGGGTGAATGGTCTCAAACTGCACATGCGCCAGCGCAGCTTTGACCAGCACCGGCAGCGGCTCCCGGTCGTGTACGAATCGTTCGAGGTCGCTCATGCAATCGGCCACGCGACCGGGCTGGGGCGGCACGAAGCGTGCGTTGCCCGGCCGCGTTCCTCCGATCCAATTCTGCGAGCGACGGAATGCTCCCGGCATCTGTTCTGCGCCGCGCCCTCGCGCGAGCAGCTTGCCGTGCACTTCGCAGAGCAGGCGCCGCGAAACCGGCAGCCCTTCGCGCAGCTGCGTCAGTCCGTGCTCGAGTGCCGCAACATAGTTGGAGACCTCGGCGATGTCGTCGAGCGGTGCGCCCGGGGCTTCGTCCAGCTCGAATAACAGGAGATCCGAAAGCGACGACTGCGTCCCTTCGATTTGCGAGGACAGGACCGCCTCGCGGCGCACGTAGGCGTAGATGAACAGCTCCGGATCCGGTAGTAGTGTGGCAACGCCATCGAGTCGGCCGCATGCCAACAGTGCCTGCTCCAGTTGCCGCTGCCGGGCGCCTGTCAGCTCCAGCGGTGGCTGCGGCGGCAGCGGATCCGGGACGAATGCGAGGATTGGTTCACCCGTGGTGGTGACCGTCTCGTATCGGCCGGATGGACCACGCTTCATGAGGGAACCGGCTCCATATTCAAGGCCGCTTTAATAGCGAACTCAGTTATTAAAGCATATAGAGTATATCTTTAATAGTGGAGTCGAATTACTCGTAACTTATTGAAATTATTGACAGGTATATTCAGGATCTACGCCACATCGGTGAGTGAGCCGCCCTGACACCCTTTGCTCAACCGCTGGCCACGGTACGACCACTCTTGGGTCACTCCCTGACCCACCCTTCCCCCGACAATTGATGCCTGCGGGTTCTCGGTCGAGCCCGCCCGACGACAACCACCGCGGGTCGAGCAGGGATTGATGTCTCAGTCCTTGCAGTAGAGTGACGCACATGAGTCATGGCCTCTCCAAGTCGAAACTCATGTCCTTCCGCCAGTGCCCGAAGAAGCTCTGGCTGGAGAAACACCGCCCCGACCTCGCGGAAGTGGACCCCGGGCTGCAGGCGATCTTCGACATGGGCCACGACATCGGCGCCGTGGCGCAGCGGCTCTACGACACCGGCGGCGGCGTGCTGATCGAGTACGACAAGGACCTGCGCACAGCCGTCGAGCGGACCAACGAGCTGCTCAAGACACTGCCGTCGGTGCCGCTGTTCGAGGCCACATTCGTGCGCAACGGGCTGCTGGTCCGCGCCGACGTACTGGAGCGCGGCAAGGACGGCCCGCGGCTGATCGAGGTGAAGTCCTCGACCGGCGTCAAGGACGAGCACGTCGCGGACTGCGCGATCCAGGCCTGGGTGATGGATTCCTCGACCGTGCGGCCGCGGGCCGTGGTGCTGGCGCACGTCAACAACCAGTTCGTGTATGCGGGCGACGGCCAGTACCGGGGCCTGCTCACGGAGGCGGACCTGACGGCGCGGGTGAGACCGCTGCGGGGCGAGGTGGCCGGTTGGGTGCGCGAGGCCAAGCGCGTGCTGGCTGGCCCGGAACCGAATGCGGAAATCGGCCGCCGCTGCAGGCGACCTTATGAATGTCAGTTCCAGGGCCACTGCTGGAAGAAGACTGAGTTCCCGATCCGCGGCCTCCCGAACATCAACAGCCGCCTGGATGAACTGCTCGCCGTCGGCTACCAGGACGTGCGCGAGCTTCCCGAGGCGATGCTCAGGGGCGCGGAGCAACTGCGCGTGTGGCGCGCGGCGCGCAGCGGCAAGGCGACGCTCGCGAAGGCGGCGCGCGAGCAGCTCGAGCGACTCGGCTGGCCGCGCTATTACCTGGATTTCGAGACCATCGGCGCCGCGGTGCCGCGCTGGGCCGGTATGCGGCCCTTTCAGCCGGTGCCGTTCCAGTTCTCGCTGCACATCGAGAGCGCGCCGGGGCAGCTGGAGCATGTCGAGCACCTCGACCTGACCGGCGAACTGCCGGCGCGGGCGGTGGCCCTGGCGCTGCTCGAGACGGCCGGCAGCGAGGGGCCGGTGTTCATGTACACGGGTTACGAGAGGAAATGCATCGGGGTGCTGGCCGGATTCTGCCCAGACCTGCGTGAGCGGCTCGAGGCGTTGATGGAGCGCCTCGTGGACCTGCACCCGATCGCCAAGCGGCATTACTACCACCCGGCCATGCACGGCAGCTGGTCGATCAAGAAGCTGTTGCCGGCGATCGCGCCCGAGCTCGACTACTCGACGATCGGCGAGATCCAGGAAGGCAACGCCGCGGGGCAGGCGTACCTTCAGGCGATTGCGCCGGAAACGACCGCCGGGCGGCGCGCGGAGCTGCGTCAGTCGCTGCTGGACTACTGCCGGCACGACACGCTGGCGATGGTGACGGTGGCGAGGTTCCTGGAGGGGCGCTAGGCGGGCTGCCGGGCTGGCCGGCAATGCACGACCCCGGCGCGAGGCCGGGGTGTACGGTCGTTGACCGGCTCAGCGCCTCCCCGCCAGCTCCCGGATCAGCACGCCCCAGTGGGTGAGCCCGTTGTAGAAGGCGTGCACGGGCAGGCGCTCGTCGAGCCCGTGCGAGAACTCGTCGCTGGTCTTGATGAACATGCCGCTCACGCCGTAGGTCGGAATGCCGGCGGCGCGCAGCACGCTGCCGTCGGTGTAGTACGGCGCCATGTCGGGGACGATGCCGATGCCCGGGTAGGAGGCGTGCACCGCCTGCCGTACGGCGGCAACGACGTCGTCGCGCAGCGGCGAGGCGACCGAGTCGAAGGCGCGCCCGGCTTGCCGCACCGTGACCTTGTCGCCGGCGACCTGCTGCAGTTCGGCCCGTACTTCCTCAACGCCGACGCCGGGGAAAATGCGGCAATTCACCGTCGCGGTCGCGGTCTGCGGCAGCGCATTCTCGGCATGGCCGCCGGATAGCAGCGTGGCCACGCAGGTCGTGCGCGTGCGGCCGACATAGGCAGGCTCGCTGGCCAGCCGCTCGGCGGCCTCCACGTCGCGCGGGTTGCTGGCGAAGCGGCTCATGGCCTCGCCAAGCTCGCCGCCAGTGGCGGCGCCTGACGCGGCGAAGCTGCCGAGCGTCCAGTCGTTCCACATGACCGCGAAGCGATGGTCGCCCAGCGCCACCAGCGCGTCGGCGAGCTCGTAGATCGCATTGTCCGGCCGCGGCTGCGAGCTGTGCCCACCGGCGTTGCGCGCCACGAGCTCGAACGTGGCGTAGGACTTCTCGGCGCCCTGCACGTAGTACAGCGTGGCCTGGCCGCCGTCCTCGGCGAAGGTCCCGCCGCCGCCGTCGCCGTTCAGCGCGAACTCGGCATCCACCAGCGCGCGATGCTCACCCACCAGCGCGCGGGTGGTCGCCTGCTCGGTCTCCTCGTCGCCGGTGAAGGCGATGATGAGGTCGCGCGTCGGTACGAAGCCCTCGCGCCTGAGCCTGAGGAACGTGCTGGTGATGGCCGCGATGTCGCCCTTGATGTCGATGGTGCCGCGGCCGTAGAAGTAGCCGCCCTCCTCGACGAGCGTGTACGGGTCGCGCTGCCATTCCGCGGGATTGGCGATGACGACGTCCATGTGCGCGACCAGCAGGATCGGCCGCCCGCCCGTGCCGTCGCCGCGGTAGCGCACGACGAGCGACGAGGTCTCGCCCAGCGGCAGGATGTGGATGTCGGCCTGCGGGAAGCCGGCGTCGCGGAATTGCCCGGCCAGGTAAGCCGCCATCACGGGCACCTGGCCGGCGCCTTCCTCGGTCCTGATGCCGATGATCGTGCGGAAGATCTCGCGCGCCTCGGCCTCAGCCGCCGTTGCCGCGGCGGACTCCGCAGCCGATGCGTGGGCGCCGAGCATGGCCAGCGCGATGACCGGCCAGCGGGCATGCGATCCGTTCATCGGGATTCCTCAGGCGGATCCCCGTAGGCCGCCCGCAACAGGTTTTGAAAGTGCCAGACGCCGCTCTCGCGCTTCGGACACAGCCGTCCCGGTGGGTAGCTGCCGGAGCCGAGTCCGCGCTGCACCGCTTCGCAGATGGCGATGTCTTCCTGCTGGACCTCCTCGCTGAATTCGCCGTCGCGCGCGATGCGCGACTGCGTCGCGGGGTCGTCCGCGTAGTAGTAGTCGAACTCGACGCGGCAGCGCTCGGCGGCGATGGGCACGACGCGGTTCACCTGCAGCCGGCCCGGCATGATGTTCAGCATGGTGTTTGGATACACGCAATAGTAGAACGCGTCGCCGTCGCCGTAGGGGCTGTCCGCGGACGCGATCGGCGAGTGCTGCAGCGAGTGCCACTCCGACAGCTCGGTCGTGTAGACGCGGTAGTCGAGCATCTTGGTGAGGCCCGGGTGCACGTAGGGCAGGTGGTAGCCCTCGAGGTAATTGTCCACGTACACCTTCCAGTTGCAGGCGAGCTCGTAGCTGTCGCGGCGCGCGAAGCGAAGGGCGGCCAGGTCGATCGGCGCAATGCGCCCGGCGATGCCGCCCATGACCTTCTCGAGCGGCGGTACGTCCTCGCCCAGGGTGACGAACACCAGTCCCTGCCATTCGCCGACCCGAAGCGGCGGCAGGCAGATGTCCCCGACGCGGAAGTCCTCGGCCTCGCCCATTTCCGGCGCGCGGCGCAGCCGGCCCTCCAGGTCGTAGGTCCAGCCGTGGTACTTGCACTGCAGCTGGCGTGCGCCCCTGCCATCGGCGAGGGCCAGGGGGCCGGCGCGATGGCGGCAGACGTTGGGGAAGGCGCGCAACACGCCATCGGCGCCGCGCACCACCAGCACGGGCGTGCGCCCGACCTGCTCCACGACGTGGTCCCCGGGACCGGCCAGGCGCTCGCGATGCGCCACCAGTTGCCAGCTGCGCGACAGCACCTCAGCCTGGTCCCGCGCCAGCATGTCATCGCCCACGTAGTAGCGCGCCGGCAAGGCGCGCGCGCGCTCAAGCCCCTCGGCGATCTCCTCCGTGGCGCTCATGGGCTGTCGGCCCCCGGTCGCGCATTGCCGCCCGACCAGCGGCCGGCAGGGGTTATCGCGCTCCTCACGATCACATAGAGCAGCCACAAGAGGGCCAGCGGGATGATCAGCGTTTCGAGCAGGAACACCACGATCAGGCGCACCATGTGTTCGGCGGCCAGTTCGGCCCGCTGCCTGAGGTCGGCGAGTTTCTTCGACGGATCGAGCCGGTCCTTCGTGCTGTCCCACCAGCTCCGCTCCCTGTCCGCTGCGCCGTCCGGCGCCGGTGTCAGCTCGCTGACGGACTGGGTCGCATCGCCGATGACCTGCTCGCTGGCCTGGTAACGCGCTTCCAGGAAGGTGTGGAACAGCACCTCGGTGCCCACCGTGGCCACCGGGATCGCGAAGCGGATCATGAGCGCCAGGACCAGCAGGCTGTTGAGCCAGCCCGGTCGTTGCCGGCCGTACACGTAGAGTACGCCGCAGGCGATGACGAGCGCGGTCAGCACGAGCTTGAGCGAGTAGTGCTGGCCGATCGCCAGCAGCACTTCCTGGATGCCGAACGACACGGTCGCCAGCAGCATGAGGTTGGCGAACTGCTCGACCAGGTCGTTGATGGGATCGAGTACCTCGCCCACGGTGAAGGTGGCGCTGGCGCCCACGCCGAATGTGAACTCGGTGCCCTGCGCGACCGAGATCGCCGCATTGAGCCCGCGCGCCGCGGCGAACGTCACGAACGCCCGCTTCAGTCCCGCCTCGACGCCCTCGGTCGCCGGCTGGTCGAGCGGCGACACCCAGGTCACGAGCGCAATGACCGCCAACACGCCCACCCAGGCGTAACGACGCCAGCGGCCGGTCGCCGGCCTTGCGGCGGTTTCCGCCGGACTCATGTGCCCTTCCTGGGCGCCTGCTTCGGTTGCACGGCTGTGGCCCCCCGTCCGTGACCGCTATGCTACACCGCATGCCTGTCCAGTCCACGCGCGAGCACATCCTGACACGCACCACCTGGCTGCCCCGCCCCGTCGGGCAGGTGTTCGGGTTCTTCGCGGATGCCGCCAACCTGGAGCGCATCACCCCGCCCGAGCTGCGGTTCCGGATCGTGACGCCGGGGCCGATCGTCATGGGGCCCGGCACGCGCATCGGCTACCGGCTGGCGCTGTTCGGCGTGCCGTTCGGCTGGGACACCGAGATCAGCGTCTGGCAGCCGCCGCACCGGTTCGTGGACGCGCAACTCGCCGGCCCGTACCGGCAGTGGATCCACACCCACGAGTTCGCGGCGGAGGGCGGCGGCACGCGCATGACCGACCGCGTCGAGTACATGCTGCCGTTCGGCTGGCTGTCGCTGCCGGTTGAGCCGCTGGTCAGGCGGCAGCTGCGGCGCATCTTCGACTACCGCGAGGTGGCGATTCAGCGGCTGCTGGGGTGAACGCCGGGACCCGCGCAGCGCGTCGCGCCTGCCGGGCGACTTGAGTAGACTGGAACGCCACGCACACAGGCCGCTGCCGATGGCCGACGACCTCCGCGAACAACTGATGAAGGCCGGGCTCGTTTCCAAGGGCAAGGCGAAGCACGTCAAGCTGCAGGAGCAGCGCAAGCAGCACCTGCAGAAGAAGGGCCAGAAACCCGTCCAGACCGAGGAGCAGAAGCGCGCCGCGGAAGCGGAGGCGCACGCCATCAAGGTGGCGCGCGACCGCGAGCTGGACCGCGAGCGCCAGGCAAAGGCGGACGCCAGGGCTCGCGCCGCGGAAATCACGCAGCTGATCGAGCAGAACCAGTTGCCGGTGCCCGAGGGGGACGAGTACTTCAACTTCGTGGCCGAGGGCAAGGTGCGGCGCATCGCGGTCAACGCGGCGCTGCGCGCGAAGCTGACCCGCGGCGAGCTGGTCATCGTGCGCCACGAGGGCAAGTCCGCGCTGGTGCCCGCCGACGTCGCCGCCCGCATCGGCGAGCGCGACGCGAGTGTATTGATCGCGTACGACACACCGGCCGAGTCCACCGACGCGGACGACCCCTACAAGGACTTCGTCATCCCCGACGACCTCAAGTGGTGATGCGGCAGCGCTACGGCCCCAGCCCGGGCGACAGTTTCACCATGCCGCCGCCGGCCCGCGAGTCGGCGGGCGGTCAGGTGCCCCGCCCCGCCTCGGGTCCCTCCCGGAACTCCACGTGGTCCACGCCGTGCGGCGCGATCACCTCGTTCACGCGCCGGCGGAACTCCGTGAACGTGCGACGCTCGGCCTCGACCTCCGACAGCGACCGCCAGGTGCCCCACGGCGGCGTGCCAGTTCCGCGCACCAGCACGATCAGCCGGCGTCGCTTGCGGCCGCCGAACATGTAAGGCTCGGTGATCGCAGCGAGCTCCGCGCCGATCGCGCGGGCCCAGCCCGCGCGCACCTTGGTAAAGGCGTCCAGGTACTCGTCCGCCGTCAGGATCGGCCGGGAATTACGTAACACCATCGCCGCGCAACGATCGGGTCCCGGCGCCGCGCTGTCAACCGGTCCCCGTCCCGGCGCGTTGTGTCCTGCAAGCGAAGGGCAGTTTGCTCCTTCGTCACAGCACACCATGGAGGTGGAACATGATGAAGCACATCGCATTGGCCGCGGCGCTGCTGGTGATCGCGAGTCCTGTCTACGCCGATACGCCGGTGCTGGACCAGCGCGAGCAGAACCAGGCGCAGCGCATCCGGCAAGGCGCGCAGAGCGGCGAGCTGACGCGGCGCGAGGCGGCCGGGCTGGTGCAGGGCCAGGCTCAGTTGCGGCGCATGGAGCACAAGGCCAAGTCGGATGGCGAGGTGACGATGCGCGAGCGGGCCCGGCTGCAGCAGAAGGCCAACGTCGAGAGCCGGCAGATCTACCGCAAGAAGCACAACGGCCGCACGCGCGGCGGGTAATCGAGCGAGGGGTCAGACCCCGGAGCGGATTGGAGTCTGACCCCTTTCAGGGGTCTGACTCCTCCTGCAGTAGATGCCACCGCGGTGGATAGGAGGGGTCAGACCCCCAAGGGGGTCAGACCCCGGACTAGAGCGGAGACTTGGGCGGCGCTGGCACGGGTTCAGCCGGCGCCGCCCGGTCCGTGATCAACCCGCGCAGGAACGGGATCAGCAGCACCAGCATCACGCCCACCACGATGGCGCCCCACCCCAGCCGCGTGAACAGCTGCGCATACTCCGGGTTGGTGATCAGCGCCGTCGTGCCGCTCGGCTCCGGGATCATGCTGGAGAAGTCGCCGGCGAACAGCGAGGCCAGCCCGGTCACCAGCATCCAGCTGCCCATCATGACGCCCTGGTACTGGCGCGGCGCCAGCTTGCCGATCATCGCGTAGCCGATCGGCGAGATCAGCAGCTCGCCGATGGCCTGCAGCAGGTAGCTGGTGAAGAGCCATACGAAGGCGACGCGGCCCGCGTCGTCGGCCAGCGAGATGCCGACCGGCAGCGCCAGGAACCCGGCCCCCATCAGCAACAGCGACACGGCGAACTGCTTCGGGATGTCGATCATCCAGCCGCGCGCGCGCAGCTTGGCGAACAGGATCGCCAGCAGCGGCCCGCCCACCACGATCGACACGGTGTTGATGTTCTGCACCCACTGCGGCGCCACCCGGATGCCCCACACGTGCAGGTCGACGTTGTGCACCGCGAACAGCTGCAGGCCGTTCGGCGCCATCTGGTACAGCGACCAGAACACCAGCGAGCCGAGCGTAAGGATCAGGTAGGCCCACATGTTGTTGCGCTCGCGCGGGTCGCGATGCCTGAGCGTGACGTAGACGAGCGAGGCGGCGACGAGGGCGCAGATGCCTTTGAGCAGCCAGCCGGTCGAGCCCGGGCGCTGCAGCAGGTACCAGACGATCGGCACCAGGCCGACGAGGATGCCCATGCCGACGGCGAAGCGCAGCCTGAACTGGCTGCGCGTGACGTCCAGCAGCGGCGTGCTGCGGTCGGTCAGCACCTTCCAGTAGTACAGCGTGATGATGATGGCGACGATGTTGCCGACGGTGGCGAACAGGAACAGGCTGGAGTAGTCCTCGGTGAGCTGGTAGTGGCCGGCCACCGCGAAACCGACGAAGAAGCCGATGTTCATGCCCGCGTAGTTCCACAGGAACGCGCCCTCGCGGCGCGTATCCTCGGGCGTGAAGCGCTGCGTGAGCATCATGTTCAGGCAGGTGACGTTCAGCCCGCTGCCGGTGAGGAACAGCGCCAGGCCTATGTACAGCGTGTCGGTGGTGCCGCCGCCGATCACCGCGCAGCCCAGCGCCTGCAGCACCATGCCGCCCACGAACAGGTTGCGGTTGCTGAGGAAGCGCCCGCCCAGGTAACCGCCGAACAGGTGCAGGCCATAGTTGAAGGCGCCGAACATGCCCATGATCAGGGCCGCGTCCCGGGCCAGGAAGTTGAGGTGCTGGGTGGTGTACAGCACCAGCGTCGAATACAGCACCGCGAAGCCGAGGGTGGCGAAGATCTGCACGAAGAACAGCACGCCCGCGCCTTCGGGGATGAGTTCGAGCCTGGCCTTCAGGGATGACAAGGTGACCTCCGCAGGGTGATGGTCGGCGCGCCGGCGCGGGTAAAACGGCGCCGATCATAGCGCAGCGGGCGTACACTGACCCATAGGGGCTGCCCCGACGGTTGCCCCTCGCGCCATGACACGATCGCTGGTTTCGGCAGCCGCATTGATGGTCGTCCTGCTGACGGCAGGCGGCCCGTGCGCGCAGGCATCGGACGCCGATCCCCATGCGGCGGAACGTGCGGCGCTGCTCGCCGAGATCGAGCGCGACGTGCGCGACACGTCCGCCTACCTCAACCGCCGCAAGCTCGACCCGCGGGTCATGGCGGCGATGGCGAAGGTGCCGCGCCACGAGTTCGTGCCGGCCGAAGTGCGGCACGCCGCCTATGCCAACCGGCCGCTGCCGATCGGCTACGGGCAGACCATTTCGCAGCCGTACATCGTGGCGATCATGACCGACCTGCTGGAACCCGCCGCGGGCTGCCGCGCGCTGGAGGTGGGCACCGGTTCCGGCTACCAGGCGGCGGTGCTGGCCGAGATCTGCGGCACCGTGCACACGCTCGAGATCGTCGAGCCGCTCGGCCGGCAGGGCGCGGCGCGCCTGAAGCGCCTGGGCCATGCCAACGTCGAGGTGAAGATCGGCGACGGCTACCACGGCTGGCCGGAGCACGGGCCGTTCGACGTGATCGTGGTAACGGCGGTCGCCAGCCACGTGCCGCCGCCGTTGGTCGCGCAGCTCAAGCCGGGCGGCCGCATGGTGCTGCCGGTCGGCACGCGCTTCACGACCCAGTACCTGGTGCTGGTGGAAAAACGCGCTGACGGCCGGATCGCAACGCGGCAACTGCTGCCGGTGCGCTTCGTGCCGCTCACCGGCGGACATGACTGAGTTGCCACGGCGCGCGCCGCTGTTGTCGCTGGCGCTGGTCTCCGGCGCGGCACTCGCCACCGAGATCCTGCTGATCCGCGCGTTCGCCGTGGTGCACTGGCACCACTTCGCCTACATGATCATCAGCCTGGCGCTGCTGGGCTTCGGCGCCAGCGGCACGTTCCTGGCGCTGGCGCACCGGCGGTTGCTGCGACGCTTCGCCGCGAGCTACCTCGCCAACCTCGCGGCCTTCGGCGTGCTGGTGATCGCGAGCCCGGTACTGGCGCTGGCGTTGCCGTTCACCGCCGAGGCGCTGTTGTGGGACCCGCGACAGCTGCTGTGGCTGGTGGCGATGTACGTGGTGCTGGCCGCGCCGTTCTTCTGCGCCGCGAACGCCATCGGGCTGGCACTGATCGCGCACCGCCAGCGCGTGGGGCGCGTCTATGCGGCGGACCTGATCGGCGCGGGATTCGGCGCCGCGCTGGTGCTGGGGCTCTTGTACTGGCTGTGGCCCGGGCAGGTGCTCAAGGTCGTCGCGGCGACCGGGTTTGTGGCGGTAATGGCGGGTGCCGTGGAACTGGGCGCGCCGCGCAAGCTGTGGTCGGGCGTGGCGGCGGCCGGCGTGATCGCGTTGCTGGCGTTGCCGCAGTCGCTGCTGCGGTTCGAGCCCGGTGACTACAAGGGCCTGAGCCAGGCGCTGCGCGTGCACGGCACCACGGTCGTGCTCGAGCGGTCGAGCCCGCTGGGGCGCGTGACTGTCATCGACAGCCCCGCGGTGCCGCTGCGGTTCGCGCCGGGCCTGAGCCTGAACTGGACGACCGAACCGCCGCCGCAGCTCGGATTATTCATTGACGGTGACGGCCTGCAGGCGATTACGGCGGCGGCCAGTCCCGCGCGTCTCGGGTTTCTCGCCAGCACGACCTCGGCGCTCGCCTGGCGCGTGGCCGCGCCGCGCAAGGTGCTGGTGCCCGCCGCGGGCGGCGGCATGGAGATCCTGCGCGCGGTGGCGCTGGGCTCGGCGCGCATCGACGCGCTGGAACTCGACCCCGAGGTCGCGGGATTGCTGGAACGCGAGTTGCTCGATTTCACGGGCGGCCTGGCGGCCCGGGCCGGCGTGCGCCTGCACCGCGGCGAGGCACGCGGGTTCCTGGCGGCGGCGGCCGAACGCTACGACCTGATCCAGTTGTCGCTGGCGGGCGATGCGGGCGGCGGGGGCCTGAGCGGGCTGAACGAGGATTACCTGCACACGCGGGAGGCATTCCGCCTGTACCTCGCGCACCTCGAGCCCGGCGGCTTCCTGTCGGTGACGCGCTGGGTGGACGTGCCGCCGCGCGACTCGCTCAAGCTGGTGGCGACCGTCGTGGCGGCGCTCGAATCGCTGGGCGTCGCGGACCCGGGTGCGCGCCTCATGATGATCCGCGGCCTGCAGACCGTCACGCTGCTGGTCAAGAACGGCGCGGTCACGGCCGCCGAGATCGGGCGGCTGCGCGCGTTCTGCGACGAGTTGTCGTTCGACCCGGTGTGGTTTCCTGGCATCCGCCCCGAGAACACCAACAACTACGCGCAACTGCCCGGGCCGTGGTTCCACGACGGCGTGCGCGCGCTCATCGGCGAGGATCGCGCCACATTCATCGCCGGCTACGCCTATGACGTGCGGCCCGCGACCGACGATCGGCCGCACTTCGGCAACTTCTTCCGCTTCGGCTCGTTCGCCGAGGCCTGGCAGGCCCGGGCGCGCGGCGGGCTGGCGCTGGCCGAGGCCGGTTACCTGTTGCTGGTGGCGACGCTGGCGCAGGCCGTCGTCGCCGGGATCCTGCTGATCGTGCTGCCGCTGGCGGTGTTCGCGCCGCTCCGGCGCACACCGCGGCCGCTACGCTGGCGCACGCTCGCGTACTTTGCGGGCATCGGGCTCGGCTTCTTGTTCATCGAGATCGCCTTCCTGCAGAAGCTGATCCTGCTGGTGCATCACCCGACGCTGGCGCTGGCGCTGGTGCTGGGCACGTTCCTGGTGTCGGCCGGCGCGGGCAGCGCGTTCGCGGGCCGCGTGCCGCACGAGCGCAGCCGGCGCGCGCTGGGCATCGCGGTGGCGGTCGTCGTGCTGCTGGGGGCGGCCTATGCCGTGGCGTTCGACGCACTGGTCGCCGCGATGGCGAGCTGGCCGATGGCGGCGCGTGCGGCGGCCGCCGCGGCGCTGCTCGCGCCGCTGGCGTTCTGCCTGGGGCTGCCCTTCCCGCTCGCGCTGCGCGAGCTGCCCGAGCCGCTGGTGCCGTGGGCCTGGGGCATCAACGGCTGCGCCTCCGTGGTGAGCGCGGCACTCGCCACGCTGCTGGCCGTGGAGATCGGGTTCGGCGCGGTGCTGTCGCTGGCGCTGGTGCTGTACGCCGGGATCCTGTGGGTGTTTCCGCGGTGAACGGTCAGTTCGTCTTCACCCTGCGCGCCTTGCCGGTCGAGAAGTCCGCGTCGGTGAAGGTCGCACCGGTCATGGACTTCAGTTCCTCGCGCTCGACGGCCTTGCCGTTCCGGTAGGTGATTCGCCGCACCGGGAAACCCTCGAACCCGGATTCCGTCGCAGCGTCGTCCATCGCCGGCGCCATGGGCATGCTCTTCATGGCCTCGGCCAGGCTGGACATGAATTCCCGCATCTGCTCGAAGAGCTGGTAGTCCGCCGCACCGAGCTTGAGCGCCGCGGCATCGGCCGCACAGACCTCGGCGACTTTCTGCTTGCCCTTCAATCCCTCGTAATTCGTGCAGCGGATGCCGCCGACCGTGTCAGTGCCGCGCGCCGTATAGACCGTGCGCGCCGGGGCCGGCGCCTGCTGCGGCATCTGGCCCTTCATCATCTGCTCCATCATCGCGCGCTGTTCCGG
Organism: uncultured Gammaproteobacteria bacterium; assembly: GCA_963709275.1. Classification (GTDB taxonomy): domain Bacteria; phylum Pseudomonadota; class Gammaproteobacteria; order Steroidobacterales; family XN24; genus XN24. Next base: position 3,023 of record CAVPVZ010000005.1, on the reverse strand, counting down.
CGGGACGTTCTTCATCATCTGTTCCATCTGCGCCGCCATGCCCTGCATCTGGCCGGCCAGACGGTCGATGGTCTGCTGGTCCATCTCCGTGTACTCATTGCGCCGCTTGTCCAGCATCAGCACGCGCTTGCGGCCGTCGCTGGTCAGGAAGATGAGCGAACTGTTGCTGTCGTTGACCCGGAAGCGGGTCGCGTCCAGCAGCATCTCCGTCGGGCTTGTGACGTTGTCGGCCAGGTCGGTGCTCAGGAGCTCGATGTGGGTACCGGCAGAGGCCGGCAGCGCTAGCAGGGCGACGGCAAGGAAGACGGGTGCTTTCATGGACCTCTCCTCAGGATCCAGCGGTGACAGGACGACCATACCACAGTAGCGCACCACGGCGGCCACGGCAGTGGCGATCGGGGCACGGCCCTGAGTAAGCCAAGTCATTATGTAAAATTCCTTAGTGAGGTGCACGCGTCACGCCTCCCGGACCGCCGCCGCTGGGACCCCGTCAACCCGCCCTGCCCCGGCGCGTTGATGCACTAGACTCAAATACAAGACCGGGAGGACCGAACATGTTGTCGTCTGAACACGCATTGGACCGCGGGCACGATCGCTGGGCGGCATTTCGCGCCTGGCTGCTGGCGCCCATCGCCGCCACGCTGCTGACCCTCGCGGGTTGCGGCGGCGGCTCCAGCGCTCCCGCGGCGGCCGCTCCGGTCACCCCGCCGGCCGCGACCTGCGGCACGGCGGGCAGCGACTGCGGCACCGTCTACATCGGCTTCACCGACGCGGACGGCGACTTCCTCAGCTACTCCGTGGACGTCGTCTCGCTGACCCTCACCAAGGCCAGCGGCGCCGTCGTCAACGCGCTGCCGGTACGCCAGCGCGTGGACTTCGCGCAGCTCGTCGACATGACCGAGCTGGTGACGGCCGCGACCATCCCGAGCGGCACCTACGTCAGGGCGTCGATGCAGCTCGACTACGCGGGCAACGAGGTCAACGTCGAGGTGAACGGCGCGCCGGCCGCGGCCACGGTCGTCGGCAAGGACGGCCTGCCGCTCGGCGTGGTCAACTTCGACATCCAGCTCGACAACCGCAACCACGTGGTCGTGGTGCCGGGACGCCCCGCGTTCCTGCAGCTGGACTTCGACCTGGCCGCGTCGCACACCGTGGACATCGGCACGACGCCGGCCACGGCCACCGCCGAGCCGTTCCTGGTCGCGACCCTGCAGCCGGTCGAGGAGAAGGAACTGCGCGTGCGCGGCCCGCTGGTTGCCGTGGACACCGCGGCCAGCAACTATGTCATCGACATCCGCCCGTTCAACCACCGTGACGCGCGCCTCGGCAGCGTCACGGTCGCGACCGGCAACGACACGGCGTTCGAGATCGACGGCACCGAGTACGTCGGCGCGGCGGGCCTCACGGCGCTGGCGCTCAAGGACATCGGCACGCCGACCATCGCGTTCGGCACGCTGGTCGTCGCCGACCGCAGGTTCACGGCCGAGCGCGTGCTGGCCGGCTCGAGCGTGCCGGGACCGCGCTTCGACGTCATGGTGGGCAACGTGACCGCGCGCAACGGCGACCGGCTGACGGTGCGCGGTGGCACGCTGATCCGTCGCACCGCGACCGATGCCGCCAGCTTCGTGCGCGGCGACGTCACCGTCATGATCGGGCCCGAGACGCGCGTCGCGCGCCAGGGCGGCGGCGGCGCAGGCCTGCCCATCCAGGCGATCTCCGTCGGCCAGCGCATCCATGCGTTCGGCGAGTTCAACAACACGCCCGCCGGGCTGATCCTCAACGCCGAGCAGGGCCTGGTGCGCATGAACGTCACGCACCTGCTGGGTGCGGTGGTCTCCGCCAACCCGGGCCACCTGACGCTCAGGCTGGCCGGGATCGACGGCCGGCGCGCCGAGATCTTCGACTTCGCCGGCACGGGCCCGACGTTCCTCGCGGACGCCGACCCGAACGCGTATGAAGTCGTGACCGGGCCGCTGGACCTGAATCGCCTGCTGCCCGGCTCCGCAGCGCGGGTGTTCGGCTTCGTCACGCCGTTCGGCACGGCGCCGCCGGACTTCGTCGGCCGCACCGTCGTCGACTACGTCGACCTGATGGCGGTCATGGGCATCGGCTGGGGCCAGAACGGCACGGCCGCCCCGTTCCTCAGCATCGGTGACACGGGCATCGTGATCGACAACGCCAACCCGGAACTCGGGCTCAGGCACCACATCGCGATCGGCCCGCGGTTCATCGACATCAAGACCCTGGCCAGCGCGGTGACGCTGGCGCCGGCCTCGAGCACGGGTGCGGGCATGTTCGCGATCGGCGAGCCGCACCACGCCGAGATGTACAGCGACTTCGCGAGCTTCAGCGCGGCGCTGGCCACCAAGCTCTCGGGCGGCGCCAGGGCCTTCGGCCTGCACGCCAAGGGGCACTACGATCCGGGCAGCAACACGTTCCGGGCGCGCGGCATCGCCGTGGCCCTCGGGCGTCCCGCCGGCTGATCGTCGTCACCTGGCTCGACTCGGCCCGCGCCGCAAGGCGCGGGCCTTCTTCTTGCTGATGCCGGGGCACTCGGAGGGGTCAGACCCCCTTGCGGGGGTAAGACGCCCGCGCGGCTTGCGCGCACGCACGAACGCGCTCATGAACTTGCCGTCCACGTGCGGCGCGACCGCGTCGGTGTCGATGCCGGCCGCGGCGAGCATGTCGCGCGCGTCGTCCACCTGGTAGACGCGCGTCGGCTCGATCCCGATGCCCGTGAAGCCCGCGCGTGCCAGCTTGTCGCGGTACTCGCCCTCCTCGAGCGCGCCCGCCACGCAGCCCATCCACAACTCGACGCTGCGGCGGATGACCTCAGGCACCGCTCCGCGCACGACGATGTCGGACACCGCGAGCCGCCCGCCCGGCCGAAGCACACGGAAGGCCTCCGCCAGCACACGGTCCTTGTCGGCGGCGAGGTTGATGACGCAGTTGGAGATGATCACGTCCACCGAGCCGTCGGGCAGCGGGATGTGCTCGATCTCGCCCTTCAGGAACTCCACGTT
>CAVPVZ010000004.1:0-966593 GCA_963709275.1 uncultured Gammaproteobacteria bacterium | reverse complement strand
GGCCACTCCTTGGGACGGGGTGAACGAGTTCTCTGAGGAATGGCACCCGTACGAGATGCGCCTCAGCGCCCCCTTCGCCTCAGAGGATCCGGATCAGGCCTCTTTTACTCCCAACTCCGTTCCTAGCTCCGACTGGTACGGATCGTCAGCGGGATCTGGATCACCAACATCAGCGAGTCCGACTCGATCATGACCTTCGACCTTGGGTTCGGGAACGCCTGGCCGGCCGTCGTGGAGCACCACCCGGTCTCCCTTGACACAACGGTCTCCATCGGGGACAGCCTTCTCCTCTCGGCCGTCGTGGTGGATGAGGACGGAGACCCAACCACCTACGTTTGGCACTTGAACGGCAGCGTGGTCCAGTCCGGTTCTGACTCGTCCTATTTCTACCGGGGCGGGACGCCGGGCGCGACCGACACGCTCCTTATGGTAGCCACCGACGGGCAGACTGCGGATTCCCTGGTTTGGACCCTTTACAACGATGTGGACGCCGGTGTCGAGGATGGGACCCCGTCGCTCACGGTCCCGGTCCTCGTCGCAGCCCCAACGCCCTTCAACCCATCACTCGAGATCCGGTGCGCCTTGCCGAAGGCCGGAAGAGTTCGTCTCAGCGTGTATGATCTATCTGGACGTCTCTTGGCGACTCTGGCTGACGAAGAGCGGGATGCGGGTATCTTCGTCCGGACCTGGGACGGGAAAAACGACGCCGGGGTGGAAGCCGCGGCGGGTGTCTACTTCATCCGGCTTACGACCCGGGACCTCGCGGTTTCGAAGAAGGTCATTCTGATGCGGTAGACGCCGAGTGCCCTGTAAGGCGTGGGGGTCTGGAAGCCGACGGACGCGGGCGAGACTCGAAACCCGACAGGCCGGAGTCATGAGATCACCAACAACCACGGCTTGCTCTTGATGGACGTGAACCAGCAAGCTGGTACTCCCAAACTAACTTCACGGCTCTCAACGATTTCGCACCCACGGACATGCTCCGCACACATCCCCAAGCGGTACGACTTCCGCAACTTTCTGGTGTGCGAGGAATGTGCCGAAATGGCGGGGATGGTCGCCGATCTTCCGCATGATAAAGGAAGACCATAGTTGGGGCATCATAGGGGTCACTTCTCGCTACTCGTCCTCTTTCTCACCAAAACCCCATTGGACGGCCGCCATTATGCCCGGCTCCTCAAACTCGAGGTAGTAACCTGTCAGCGTCAGCCAGTCTGTCGCGAAAACCGCCAAGCCGAGATGGGAGTTGATTCCGTCGTAAGTATAGAACGAGCTGGCTCTGTCGAAAAACGTCAGTGTTAGGGTACCCAGGCCCCAATCCTCCTCGAAATCCGGAAGGTCTGTGGCATAGCCCGCTGCGAGACCGACCGCGAAGCGCCCCTCGACGATCTCCATAGTCTTGGCAAGTATGCCGAACGCGGACTGATCGGCTCCGCGCGCCTGCACGCTTCCCGTCCCCAGGATGAGCGCCGGACGCCAGCTCTCCACATCTTGTGCAATCGGTGCAACCCGAACACTCCAGATGACCTCCTCCGCATCGACCGCGTAGCCGATGCCGGCATCCATCCACGAGAACAGCCCGTAGCGAAGATTGAAAACGGCAGTTTCCGCTTCTCCGTCTGGGATGTAGAGCGCCGAGCCAAATACGGTTGCCGGAGGCAGTAAATCACCTACGGCTTTTCCCGAGCAAACAGGGCAGGCAGGGCCGCATGCCTGACCCGTGGCAGTATCAACTGAGGCCATGACCAAGAACAACGAGACGACAACCATGATTAGAGGAAATCTCACATACTCTCCTTTGTCAGCATAAGCCACAAGCGCACCGCCCCTCTCTCTTATGACGCGCAACGGTGCACATGGTTCCAACATAAGGGCTTTGGGGCCTCGAATGGAGTTCGCGATCAATGCCGCTGACATGTTCCACGCGCATCCCCAAACGGGACGACCCTGCGCAACTTTCTGGTGAGTGAGGAGTGTGCCGGGGTGGCAGAGCTGGCCGCTAATCTGGCGTGAGGATGCTGCCCGGGACTCCTTGGGCAAACGCTCAGTACTCCCGCCTTCGCTGTATCACCGGATTACTTAGAGATACGTATCTTGCCTCCGGTCAGAATCTTAATGGCGAGGATGAAACTGCCTTCATCACTTCTGGGAAGTTCAATCTTGAATGAGACATCAGCCTCATAACTTCCTCAATAATTTTAGAATCAAAGGACTCAATCATCTGTTTGACAACAGTGATTTTCGAATAATCCAGAATGACTGTTAATGTGATAACATCTCTTTTCTCTTCGGTTGACAGCCCGGCAAGTGCGTTCTTGACGGAACCTGAATAAGCCCTTACAAGTCCTCCTGTTTCCAGTTTTGTGCCTCCGAAATATCTTGTAACAACCGCAACTACTTCTCCAATCTCAGAGTGCAGAAGGACTGTGAGTATTGGTTTTCCCGCCGTTCCGTGAGGCTCTCCGTCATCGCTCATTCCAACTCGGGCTGAATCTCCGGGTGGGCCCGCAACATATGCCCAGCAATTATGTGTCGCATCCGGAAATTCCTTCTTAATAGTGGAAACAAAAGTCTTCGCATCCTCTTCCGTGGAAGCATGTGCTACTGTTGCAATAAACCTACTCCTCTTTATCAGCGCCAGGCGGATGGTCTCCAGGTCGCGCATCTCGCCCACCAGGATGACGTCCGGGTCCTCGCGCAGCGCCGAGCGCAGCGCCTCGGCGAAGCCCAGCGTGTCGCGATGCACTTCGCGCTGGTTGATGAGGGCCTTCTTGCTCTCGTGCACGAACTCGATCGGGTCCTCGATGGTGAGGATGTGATCGGGCCGGTTGTTGTTCACGTGATCGATCATCGCCGCCAGCGTGGTGGACTTGCCCGAGCCGGTCGGCCCGGTGACCAGCACGATGCCGCGCGGGTACATGGAGATGTCCTTGAAGATCTTCGGCGCGTTGAGGTCGTCCAGCGTCATGATCTTCGAAGGAATGGTGCGGAAGGCTGCGCCGGCGCCGCGGTGCTGGTTGAAGGCGTTGACGCGGAAGCGGGCCAGCTCGGGGATCTCGAACGAAAAGTCGGTCTCGAAGAACTCTTCGTAGTCCTTCCGCTGCTTGTCGTTCATGATGTCGTAGACCATGCTGTGCACTTCCTTGTGCGTCAGCGGCGGCATGTTGATGCGCTTGACGTCGCCGTCGATGCGGATCAGGGGCGGCACGCCCGCCGACAAGTGCAGGTCCGAGGCGCCATTCTTGACGGAGAAACGGAGCAGTTGCTCGATGTCGACAGCCATCGCTAGGTCCTTGTTTTGCCGCCAGATCGGACCGCCAGGCAGGTCCTCCCGAAAGTGCTTCGAAGTATACATAACCTCCGGGACGGGAACATGACCGGGTTCTCAGATCAGTCGGTTGCCGCGCGGCTGGAAAAGGTGCGCGAGCGCGTGGCCGCGGCGGCCCGCGCCGCCGGCCGCGATCCCGCTGCAGTGCGGCTGGTCGGCGTGAGCAAACGCCAGCCGGTGGAGGCGATCCGCGCCGCGCTCGACGCCGGGCTGGGCGACCTGGGCGAGAACTTCGTGCAGGAAGCCATCGGCAAGATGGACGTGCTGGGGGCGATCGCCGCGCGCTGGCATTTCATCGGCGCGCTGCAGTCGAACAAGACGGCCGCTGTCGCCGCGCGCTTCGACTGGGTGCAGAGCGTGGACCGGCTCAAGCTGGCCGAGCGGCTGTCGCGCCAGCGGCCGGAAGAACTGGCGCCGCTCAATATCTGCGTGCAGGTGCACATCGGCGCCGAGGCGAGCAAGTCCGGCGTGCCGCTGGCCGCGGCCGGCGACCTGGTGCGGCGCGCGGCGACATTGCCCCGGCTGCGGCTGCGCGGCCTCATGGCGGTGCCGCCGCCGGAGGCCGACCCGGCGCGCCAGCGCGCCTGGTGCCGGCAGCTGGCAGAGCTGTATTTCACCTTGCAGCAGGAGGGGCTGGCGCTGGACACCCTGTCCATGGGCATGTCCGACGACCTCGAGGCGGCGGTGGCGGAAGGCGCGACCATGGTGCGCATCGGCACGGCCATCTTCGGCCCCCGCGCCTGATCCGCTATGCTTCGCGGCATGGAATCCACGCGCATCACCTTCATCGGCGGCGGCAACATGGCGCGCAGCCTGGTGGGCGGGCTGATCGCCGACGGCGTGCCGCCGGCGCGGCTGTGTGTTGCGGAGCCGGACGCGGCGCGGCGCACTGCACTGCAGCGAGACTTCGGCATCGAGGTCGAGGCCGACAATGCCGCCGCGGCGGCACAGGCCGGCGTGGTGGTGCTGGCGGTGAAGCCGCAGGTGATGCAGGAAGCGGCGCGCTCCGTGGCGAGCGTTGTCGCCGCGCAGGGCGCGCTGGCCATTTCCATCGCCGCCGGCATCCGCACCGCGGAGCTGGCGCGCTGGCTCGGCGCCGGTGTCGCGGTGGTGCGGGCGATGCCGAACACGCCGGCGCTGCTCGGCTGCGGCGCCACGGCGCTGTATGCCGGGACCGGCGTCACGTCCGACCAGCACGAACTGGCCGAATCCATCCTGCGCGCCGTCGGCTCGGTCAGCTGGGTGGAACAGGAAGCGCAGATGGACACGGTCACCGCGCTCTCCGGCAGCGGGCCGGCGTATTTCTTCCTCCTCATCGAGGCCATGGCGGACGCCGCCACGGAGCTCGGGCTGCCGGAGGAGATGGCGCGCCTGCTGGCCGTCGAGACCGCGCTGGGCGCGGCGCGCATGGCGCTGGAGAGCGACGAGCCCGTGGATGCCCTGCGCCGGCGCGTCACCTCGCCGGGCGGCACCACCGAGGCGGCGCTGCAGGCGCTCGAGGCCGGAGACTTCAGGACGCTGGTGGCCACGGCGCTGCGCCGGGCCGAGGCCCGCTCGCGCGAGCTGGCCGACCGTTTCGCACAGGATTGAACCGGAGTAGACAATCGCGATGAGCGCGGCACTGTTTTTCGTCGTCAAGACGCTGCTGAACCTCTACCTGATGGCCTACATGCTCAGGTTCCTCCTGCAATGGTCGCGCGCGGACTTCCACAACCCGCTGTCGCAGTTCATCCTGCGCATCACCGACCCGCTGGTGCGGCCGCTGCGGCGCGTGGTGCCGGGCTGGCGCGGGCTCGACATGTCGGCCGTGGTGGCGCTGCTGCTGCTGCAACTCGTGGTGACCGCCGGGCTGCTGTTCATGGCGACCGGCGCAGTGGTGGGCGCCGGCATGCTGCTGTACTACGCCGTGCTGCGGATCATCGTCGGCGTGATCCAGCTCTACTTCGTGGTGATCCTCGCGCATGTCGTGATCAGCTGGATCAGCCCCGGTCACTGGAACCCGCTCATCAGCGTGCTGCACAGCCTGGCCGACCCGGTGCTGCGGCCGTTGCGGCGACTGCTGCCGCCCATCGGCGGCCTCGACCTGTCGCCGCTGTTCGTGCTGATCGGCCTGCAGGCGCTGCTCATCATGATCCGCCTGCCGGGCTATCTCGCCTGAAACCTAGTAAATATCCTTACAAAAACTCGCTCGAGAGCCGCGCCGAAGGGTTTTGTTTGAGCTATAGTTACGCCGTTAACGGTTTCCAGGCCCAAGCACTCGCTTGCCTAACTCCAAAGAACTGAAGGGAGACATTCATGGTCGCAAAGAAAAAGGCAGTCCCGGTCGCCAAAAAGCCGCCGACCAAGGCTGAGATCATCAACCAGATCGCCGACAAGACCGGCCAGACGAAGAAAGACGTCGGTGCCGTGTTCGACGAACTCAACGCCATCATCAAGAAGTCGCTGAAGTCCGCCGGCGAGTTCACCATGCCCGGCCTGATGAAGGTCCGCGTCGTGAAGAAGCCCGCCACCAAGGCGCGCCTGGGCAAGAACCCGTTCACGGGCGAAGAGATCACCATCAAGGCGAAGCCGGCGCGCAAGGCCGTGAAGGTCAGCCCGCTGAAGGGCCTGAAGGACATGATCTGAGCCTTTAGGCTCGATCTCGCTCCGTCTATTCGGGGGCGTCCGTGCTGCGAAGTACGGACGCCCTTATCGTTGCGTACTCCGCGCGGCGCAGGTGCAACAGGTCGGCGAGCTTCGACAGCAGGTGCTGCTCGTGCTTGTCGAACACCCCGTCGCTCGCCGCCACCTCGGCCACCAGGCGCACCACCTCGCGCCGCTCCTCGGGCGACAAGGTATCGTTCAGCACGCGCGTGTACTCGTACAGCGAGACCGTGTGCTCGAGGAGGTTCCCGGCGCGCTGCAGCAGCGACTCCGCCGCCGCCTGCTCCAGCGCGAAATGCCGCCGTAACACCTCGCCCGCCGCGCGTCGTTCCGCGTCGCTCTCGTCGCGGTCGGCGCGCGCCATCTCCAGCAGCAACGCCGCGGTCGCCACGCGCAGGTCGGGGCCGCCGCCGCCCTCTTCCGTGTCCGGCGTGCCGAGCGTCTCGCGCAGCAGCTCCTTCAGTTTCGCAATCATTCTTCCGTCCCGTCGACACAGCGCCCGAAAAAACCCTGCACCGCCTCCTGCAGCTCGCCCAGGCGCCCGTGAAAAAAGTGGCTGGTGTCGGGCAGCAGCACCAGTTCCGGCGGCGGCGTCCGCGCCGCGGCCCAGGCACGCACCTCGCGCCAGTCCACCAGCTCGTCCGCCTCCCCCTGCACCACCAGCCACGGCACCTCCAGCTGGGAGGTGTCCGCGAGCGGAAAGCGCTGCACCGGCGGCGCCACCGTCACCAGCGCGGCCGGGCGCGCCTGCGGCGCGGCCCTGAGCGCCACGTAGCTGCCGAAGGAAAAACCGGCCAGCCACAGCGGCAGCCGCGGCCAGCGCCGGCGCGCCCACTCGATCACCGCCAGCGCGTCCTCCGTCTCGCCGCGACCCTCGTCCCACGCCCCGGCGCTGGCGCCGACGCCACGGAAGTTGAATCGCACCGCCGGCGCACCCAGGCGGTTGGCGGCGCGCGCCACCGTGTGCACCACCTTGTTGCGCATGGTGCCCTGGTACAGGGGGTGAGGATGACAGACCACTGCCAGCGCGGGAGGTTCCCCGCCGCCCTGCGCCGCCGGGTCTTCGACAATGGCCTCCAGCGGACCGGCGGGGCCGGGGATTTCCAGCGCCTCCGGCCGCGGCGGCCGCCATGGCTGATCACGGTACAATGCGTTCATGACGCATAGGATGCCGCAAGGCGAGGAAGCCGCGCCATGCACCCGTTGATCGAACTCGAAGACCGCCACTGCGCCCACAACTACCATCCGCTGCCCGTGGTGCTGGTGCGCGGCGAGGGCCCCTACGTCTGGGACGACCAGGGCAAGCGTTACCTGGACATGATGAGCGCCTATTCGGCGGTCAGCCACGGCCACGCCCACCCGCGCATCGTCGGCGCGCTGATCGAGCAGGCCCGCGCGCTGAACATCGTCTCGCGCGCCTTCCACAGCGACCGCCTCGGCGCTTTCCTGGAACGCGCCTGCCGCATGACCGGCCAGGACATGGCGCTGCCGATGAACACCGGCGCCGAGGCCGTGGAGACGGCGCTGAAGGCGGCGCGCAAGTGGGCCTGGCAGGCCAAGGGCGTGCCCGACGGCCAGCAGGAGATCATCGCCTGCGCAGGCAATTTCCACGGCCGCACCATCGCCATCTGCGGCCTGTCCACCGAGCGCCAGTACCGCGAGGGCTTCGGGCCGTTCCCGCCCGGGCTGAAGACCATCCCTTACGGCGACGCCGCGGCCCTCGAGGCCGCCATCACGCCGCACACCGCGGCTTTCCTGGTGGAACCGATCCAGGGCGAAGGCGGCATCGTCATTCCGCCGGCGGGCTACCTCGCCGCCTGCGCCGAGATCTGCCGCCGGCACAACGTCATGCTCATCGCCGACGAGGTGCAGACCGGGCTCGGGCGCACCGGCAAGCTGCTGGCCTGCGACCACGAGGGTGTGAAACCCGACGGCCTGGTGCTCGGCAAGGCGCTCGGCGGCGGCGTGCTGCCGGTGTCGATGTTCCTCGCCCGGCGCGAGCTGATGGAAGTGTTCCGCCCCGGCGACCACGGCAGCACCTTCGGCGGCAACCCGCTGGCGGCGGCCGTGGGCCTGGAGGCGCTGCAGGTGCTGGAAGACGAGGACCTGGCCGGCCAGAGCGCATCCAAGGGCGCGTGGCTGCTGGAAGAGCTGCGCCGCATCGACAGCCCGCTGGTGCGCGAACTGCGCGGCCGCGGACTGTTCATCGGCATCGAGATCGACCCGGCGCGGGCGCGCGCGCGCCAGGTGGTGCTGGCGCTGATGGCGCGCGGGCTGCTGAGCAAGGAAACCCACGAGACGGTGGTGCGCCTGGCGCCGCCCCTGGCAGTCCCGATGGAACTGCTGGAATGGGCGGTGGAACAGTTGCGCGCCGTACTGACTGAAGGAGGACTGGGCCAATGAAACTGATCGTCGAAGGCATCGACCACGGCAAGCCGATCCCGGAGAAATTCGCCTTCGGGGTGCAGGACCCCGAGAACCATGTGCGGCTGGGAGAGAACCTCAGCCCGGGCATCCGCTGGGACCACCTGCCGGAGGGCACCAGGACGCTGGTCCTGATCTGCGTCGACGACGACGTGCCGACCCGGCCGGACGACGTCAACCAGGAAGGTCGCACGGTGCCGGCCTCGCTGCCGCGCGCCAACTTCTATCACTGGGTCATGGTCGACCTGCCGCCGACGCCCGGCAGCTTCCCTGAAGGCGCCTGCAGCCGCGGCGTGACGGCGCGCGGCAAGACCTCGCCGCAGGGACCGAAGGGCGCGCGCCAGGGGCGCAACGACTACACCGCCTGGTTCGACGGCGACGCCGACATGGGCGGGGTGTACCTCGGCTACGACGGGCCGTGCCCGCCGTGGAACGACGAGATCCCGCACCACTACCACTTCATCCTCTACGCCACCGACCTGGAACGCTGCCCGGTGGAGGGCGCGTTCACGGCGCAAGACGTGGAGACCGCGCTCATCGGCCACGTGCTGGCCAGCGCGAAAGTGACGGGGGTCTACTCCCTCAACCCGGACGTGCCGGCGGGCTGAGTCACGGCTGCGGCGGCACCTCGTCGGGACTGACCCGGAACGGCACCACCTCGACGTAGCTGCCGCCGCCCGCGCGCGGCGGGTAGCGGCGCTGGCGCACCTGGCGCAGGGCCTGTTCCTCGTAGATGCCGGCGGGCAGCGCATTCACCACCTCGGCGCGCATGATGCGGCCCTCGGCGTCGGTCTCGACCTCGATCTGCACGAAGCCCGAGACCTGGCGTGCCGGAATTTCCAGCGGCTCGATCGGGGTCGGCGGCGGCGCCGGCGGTTGCGGCACCTCCGGGCGCAGCAGCGCGCCGAGGTCCACCCGGTCGCTCTGCGACAGCAGCTCCACCGGGTGTGCGTCCAGCTCGTCCTCGGGCTGGTCGAAGAGCCCGAAACCCCACAGCGCGCCGACCATCAGCACCAGCACCACCACGGTGGCGGCCGCCGCGAAGCCGAGGAACTGCAGCGGCCGGGTCACGAGCCGGCCGGGACCCAGGCGTCGTTGCGATAGACCACGCCTTCCTTCATCACGAAGCGGACCTTGCTCATGACGCTGATGTCCGCCAGCGGGTCGCCGTCCACCGCGATGATGTCGGCCAGCTTGCCGGCCTCGAGGCTGCCGAGCCGGTCCGCGATGCCGAGAAAGCCCGACGCCACCGAGGTGGCGGAGCGGATCGCTTCCATGGGCGGCATGCCGGCCTCGACCATGTACTCGAACTCGCGCGCGTTGCTGCCGTGCGGGCCGACGCCACAGTCGGTGCCGAACACGATGGCCACGCCGGCCTGGTAGGCCCTGGCGAAGGTGTCCTGGATCTGCGGCCCGAGCGCCGCCGCCTTCGGTCGCACGATCTCGGGCAGGTAGCCGGGCTCCTCGGCCTTCTCGGCCACGAACTTGCCGGCGTGGATGGTCGGCACGTACCAGGTGCCGTGCTTCTTCATCAGCCGGATCACCTCGTCGTCCATCAGGGTGCCGTGCTCGATGGAGTACACGCCCGCCTCGATGGCGCGCTTCATGCCCTCGGCGCCGTGCGCATGGGCCGCGACGTGGAAACCGTAGTCGCGGGCGGTATCGACGATGGCCTTGAGCTCGTCTTCCTTGAACTGCGGGTTGAGTCCGCTCTTCGCCAGGCTCATGACGCCGCCGGTGGCGGTGATCTTGATCAGGTCGGCGCCGTCCTTGTAGCGCTGGCGCACCGCCTTGCGCGCGTCGGCCACGCCGTTGATCACCCCTTCCTGCGGGCCGGGATCGCCTTCGATGTGGTCGGCCCAGCCGTTGGTCGGGTCGGCGTGCCCGCCGGTGGTGGCGATCGACTTGCCGGAGGTGAAGATGCGCGGGCCGATCACGTCGCCGCGGTTGATGGCGTCGCGCAGGGCGATGGACACGTTGTAGCGGTCGCCGAGATCGCGGATGGTGGTGAAGCCGGCCTCCAGCGTGCGCCGCGCGTAAACCGTCGACTCGAGGGTGACTTCAGGCGCGTCCTTGGTGAAGCGATCGATGTAGGAGTTGCGACTGTTCTGCTGGGACACGTGGGTATGCATGTCCATCAGGCCCGGCAGCACCGTGGCCTGCGACAGGTCGATGAGGCGGTCCTCCGGGCCGGGGGCGCGGTGGCCTGCCTCGACCGCCACGATGCGCTCGCCCTCCACCACGATGGTGGAAGGACCGGCAGGCTGTCCGGACAGGCCGTCGATCAGCCGGCCGGCATGGATCAGGGTCGCCGCGCCGGCCGCGCTGCAGGACAGCAGGGCGACCGCAGCGACCAGCGCCGCGCCCGCGCGCACACGCCAGAACATCAGTCGATTCCGAGCAGTTCGACGTCGAACACGAGCGTGGCGTTGGGCGGGATCACTCCGCCGGCGCCACGGCTGCCATAGCCAAGGTCGGGCGGGATGATGAGGGTGCGCTTCTGGCCCACCTGCATCCCGGCCACGCCCTGGTCCCAGCCGCGGATCACGCGCCCGGCGCCGAGCGGGAAACGGAACGGCTGGCCGCGGTCCACCGAGCTGTCGAACTTGCTGCCCTTGCGGTCTTCCGCCGCCGGGTCGAACAGCCAGCCGGTGTAGTGCACCACCGCGGTGCTGCCGGCGGCGATCGCCGGGCCCTCGCCCGGGGCCACCTCGATGATCACGAGCTCGGCGGGGGGCTCGGCGGGCGGTTCGGTCGGACCCTCGCCACCCGGGGCGCAGCCGCCCAGGGCGGGGGCAAGAAAAGACGCGGTCAGCATGGCGAATCGGCGCATGGGGACTCCTGCAACAGTACTTGAATTCGGGAAGCAGGCACCTTAGTGCAGGCGCGGCGTGGCGCGCAAGCCGACTAAAGCCAGGTGATGTCCTCGACGAACACGCGCATGAAGTCGTAGCGGTCGTCGGTGCCGATGCCCCAGGCCGCCACCAGCTCGCTGGGCACGGTGAAATCACCGAAGCGCGCCTCGGCCTCCACCATCACGCCATAAGCGCCGAGCGAGCTGCGCCCGTCCGGCGCGACGCGGCGGCGCATCACGCTGGCCTCGAGCAGCCGGCCGTCGTCGCCTACCAGCACCGTCATCGGGGTCACGTTGCCGGGCACGCTGACGATGGCGCGATGGGTATCGCCGCGGCTCCAGTTGGCCCCGCGCTGCGGCGTCAGCGCCGAGGGCAGCCAGGCCAGCTCCACCATCATGCGGCCGGCGGCGGAACGGGCCAGCTCGGACCCGCGTCGCTGCAGGGCCGGCCACCAGTCGGCCACGGCGTAATCGATGCCCGCCTCGTCGCCCAGCAGCCAGTCGGCGCCCTCCATCACCATGCGCCCGAATACCGCCACGCGCCCTTCCCACAGGAAGCCCCGCTCCGCGCTGATACGCTGGCGCGCCTCGAACGGCACCCAGTCGTCGGGCCCCACCCGCAGCATGCCGCGCATGCGCACGTCGGCCGAACGGGCCAGCGGCGCGCCCGGCTGCAAAGCACGCCGCAGGTACTTCTCCGCCGGGAAGGGCAGCGCGGTCACCGTCTCCGGGAGAAAGCACTCGTCGCCGACGTTGGTCTGCAGCAGCACATCGTGGATGCGCTCGGTGCGCTCCCCGCGCAGGCGCCGCGCGCGCGCCAGCCAGCCCACCAGGGCCAGCAGCGGCAACAGCAATAACAGGCTCAGTGCCGGCACGGGGCGTCCCCGGGCAACGGCGGCCGCGCGCGTGCCGGGCGGCTAGGCGGAGGGATTCTCCAGTGTGTCACCCGGGTCGTCCTCCTTCCCTTGCGCGGGAAGCTCGGTGGGCTGCACCGCGCGCTGGGCCGCCGCACGGGCGCGGGCGATCCACGACCAGGCGTCCAGGGTCGGTGCAGAACAGGAGGTATCGCCGGGATCTCCCGCCGCCTCTTCGCTCATCGCTTTCGGCTCCATGGGCAGGTGCGCGGCCCTTACGACTCGTCGGCGTCCCAGGCCGCCTTGACCCGGGCTGCCCACGCCTTGTATCCGCGCAGGGTATAGATTGAATCATCCTCGAGCACGGGCGGACGACGCCCGAGATGGCCGATGCGGCTCGCTGCGCCCCGTCCCGCCGCCGCCGTGACGGGCAGGCGGTTCTTCGACGACTGGCGCTTGCGCGGGGTTTCCGCCATGGGAGGCGTCCTGTGCTCTATAACGAGCGCCATTCTCCCGAGCGCATCCCATTCGGCACCGTGAACTGATTCACACCCGGACGGGCAGAAACCGCGGCGAAAGCGGTAATGTGAAGGGGGTCACGCGGGCCGGGCCGGCCTCAGGCCACCAGGCGGTAGCAGGGCTGGTACTCCACCCCCGGCAACCGCATGCGCTGCTGCGCCACGAAGGACTCCAGCATCCGGTCCATGAGACGCATCAGCGCCGGGTCGCCGCGCAGCTCGAAGGGGCCGTGCGCCTCGATGCGGCGGATACCCTCGTCCTTGACGTTGCCGGCCACGATGCCGGAGAAGGCCCGGCGCAGGTCCGCCGCCAGCAGGTGCGGCGGCTGCTCGCGGCGCAGGTCGAGCGCCGCCATGGCCTCGTGCGTGGCATGGAAGGGCCGCTGGAAATCGTGCTCGACCTTGAGCCGCCAGTTGAAGTACCAGGCGTCGCCCTGCGCGCGGCGGAAGTCCCGCACCCGCTGCATGCCGCGCTGCATGATCTGCGCCACTTCCTCGGGGTCGTCCAGCACCACCTGGTAGCGTTGCGCCGCTTCCGCGCCGATGGTGCCGCGCAGGAAATCGTCCACCTGGCCGAAATAGTCGGCCGCCGCCGCCGGACCGGTCAGCACCAGCGGGAACGGCACGTCGGCGTTGGCGGGGTTGAGCAGGACGCCGAGCACGTAGAACAGCTCCTCGGTCGTGCCGACGCCGCCGGGAAAGATGACGATGCCGTGGCCGAAGCGGATGAAAGCCTCCAGGCGCTTCTCGATATCCGGCATGATGACCAGTTCGTTGACCATCGGGTTGGGCGGCTCGGCCGCGATGATGCCGGGCTCGGAGATGCCGACGTAGCGCCCGTCGCTGATGCGCTGCTTGCCGTGCGCCACGGCGGCGCCCTTCATGGGTCCTTTCATCGCCCCCGGTCCGCAGCCGGTGCATACGTTCAGCCCGCGCAGGCCGAGGTGGTAGCCGACGGACTTTGAGTAGTCGTACTCCTCGCGGCCGATGGAGTGGCCGCCCCAGCACACCACCAGGTTGGGCTCCACGCGGGTGCGCAGCACGCGCGCGTTACGCAGCAGCTGGAACACCGCGTCGGTCACCTGCGCCGAGTCGTCGGCGCCGATGCGCCCCTCCATCTCGGTGCTGTAGTAAACGATGTCGCGCAACACCGCGAACAGGTGCTCGCGGATGCCGCGGATCAGCTCGCCGTCCACGAACGCCTGCGCCGGCGCGTTGCGCATCCTGAGGCGCACGCCGCGCTCGACCTGCAGCAGCTCGACCTCGAAGTCGGCGAAATGCTCGTACACCGCGCGCGCATCGTCGAGGTCGCTGCCGGTGTTCAGCACCGCCAGGGCACAGCGCCGGAAACGCTCGCGCAAATCCCCCTCGCCGATGTCGCGCAGCTTGGCGACCTCGAGCTGGGACAGCAGGTCCATGCTGCCGAGCGGGTAAATAGTCACGCTTTCCGCGAGTTTGTCGGGCATGCAGGCGAAGCTCCGGCGTCAGGGCAGGATGGTGATCGGCGTGCCGTCGCGCACCGACAGCCAGATGTCGATCATGGCGGAATTGCTCACCGCGATGCAGCCGTCGGTCCAGTCGGACTGCAGGTATTGCCGCGACGGATGCTTCGGCTCGTTGGGCAGCCCATGGATCATGATGTTGTTGCCGGGCTCCACGCCGCGCTCGCGCGCCTGGCGCACGTCCTCGGCGTTCGGGTAGGACACGCGCAGGGCGAGAAAGAACGCGCTCTGCGGGTTGCGCCCGTCGAGCAGGTAGCGGCCCTCGGGCGTGCGCTGGTCGCCCTCCTGCAGCTTGTGGCCTTCCGGGTTGCCGCCCAGCGCGACCGGGAAACTGCGCATCACCTCGCCGCCGCGCCGCAGCTCGAGGCGGCGCTTGGACTTCAGCACCACCACCTCGTCCGCCATCGGGAAGGACTCCGCACTGCCGGGCTCCTGCGCGCGGTCGGCGCGCGCGGGCGCCGGCGCGCCTAGCATGGCGCCGCCAATCAGCAACAGCAGAACGAGGGCAAGGACGCGCATGCGCGACTCCGGGACCGGTCCAGTGGCGGCCATTCTAGCGGACCTTCACAGGCCGAGCAGCGCCTCGCCCTGGCGGAAAACGATCCGCGTCGGCAGCGCTGCGACGTCCATCCACACCAGGTCGGCCGCCAGCTCGGCGCGCAGGAGGGCGCCGGACTCCAGCAGCGCCGCGGCGCCGGCCGCGTCGCCACTGCCCTGCAGCGTCAGCAGCTGCGCGATCAGCGCCTCGATCGCTTCCGGCATGCGCGCGGCATCGATGCGGTAGCGCCCGGATTGCGCGTCGCGCCGCACCGCGCCCCAGTCGCGCAGGTGGTTGAACACCAGCAGTCGCGCCCGCCCCGACACGCCGAAGCGGTCGACCTGCACCGAGCGCAGGATGCCGGCGAGGAAGCTGGCGTAGTGCTCTTCCAGCCGTGTCTCGGGCAGCTCGCCGCGCGCGTGCAGCCGCTCGGCCAGCCACAGCGACAGTACCGTGGCCTTGGCCTCCTCGATCACCGCACCGTGCTCGCCCAGCGCCGCCACCACCGTGGCGCGATCGTCCAGGGTGCGTTGCAGGCCGAGCGCATGCGCCATGTCGCGCAACATGATGTTGAGGAAGAAGGGCTCGAAACGAACCATGGCCTGCTGCGGCTCGACCAGGAGCAATCCGGCCGCCGGCTGCACCAGGGCCTCGAAGCGCGCCTGCATCACGTTGCGCAACTGCAGCTGCCGCGGCCCGTGCTCCAGGCGCACGCGCCGGTCACGCGCCGATTCCGGCGTCGTGGTCGTGCGCGGCATGCCGTAACCGCCATGGAACAGCAGGTCGTACACCGCGAGCTTCATGTCGACCGCCGGCACGGCGTCCTTGAACGCCGCGGACACCGGCAGCTCGTGCTGCAGCTCGGGCAGGAAGATGGTGAAGCGCGCCAGGCGCGCGCCCCAGGCCCAGTCGCGCAGCAGCACGTAAGCGCCGAACTCGTCACGGGGGCCCAGCGGTCCGACCAGCATGTCCACGTCGCTGGATTGCAAGGCCTGCCAGGCCGCCTCGGCGCGCGGGTGGTCCTCCACCAGCAGCGCCCGGGCGCGCAACGTGAGATAGCGCTTCAGCGACTCGTCGTTGGTGATGTCCGCGGCCTCGGCCAGCAGGCGCGCCACGCGCCCTGCTTCGTCCGGCCAGGCCTCGAACGTGCTGAGGCCGATGTCGGCCAGCGCGGGATCGCCGGGTTCCAGCTGGCGGCGATACAGCTCATCCGTCGCCCGCGCCGCCTCGATGAGGCGCCGGATGACACGGGCCTGGCGCAGGGTGATGCCGGACAGGTCGGCCACCAGGTCCATTTCCGCGACCGGCTCGGGCACGGCGACCGCGACGTCGGCGACGTCGGTCCAGGCCAGCGCCGGCGCGACGGCCGGCCCCAGCAGGAGGCCACCCAGCGCGATGCAGGCGGAGGCCGCGCAGCGCATCGGCGCGCTACTCCTCTTCGTCCGTGACCAGGCGACCGCCCGCGTCGTAGAACCAGGCCGGGTCGCCGAGCAGGTCGAGCTCGAAGTCCAGCCGCTCCGCCGGCACGGCGTGCAACAGCCGCTCGCCGGAGAGGTACAGCAGGAACACCTGCCCGGTGTCCAGCGGCAGGGCGCAGTCCACCCACACGCCGGCCAGCGTGAGGCGCTGCGGGATGACGGCTTTCCAGCCCTCGATGACCTCGAACACGTAGCCCGCCTCGTCCCGCGCGTCGCCGGGGCCGAGCAGGGTGTCGATGCGCAGCTTCAGGCGCGCGCCGACCACCGCGTCGGCGTCGCGCAACAGGGCGCCCGCCGCCATGGCGTCGTAGCGGTAGCCTTCCAGGATCGGCGGGCGCGGCGGTGCCGGGTTACACGCGTAGGCGGGCAGCCATCCGGCCAGGAGCACCAGGAGCAGCAGCGCCGGGATGCCGTGCCGCAGCACTCAGCCGCACTTAGAGTCGCCGCAGTTCAGGCAGGTCATGCAGCCGTCCATCATGACGACGGCCGTGGTGTTGCACTTGGCGCAGAGCTGCGCGCCCTCCGGGAAGGGGCTCTCGGCAAAGGCGTCCTGCTGTGCGGTGCGGGCCTCGAACTCGGCGCGCTTCTCCTCGATCAGGGCGCTGCTGGTGCTCGTCCAGCCCCGGCGCCGGCATCATGCCGATGCTCACCAGGTGCTTCTCCACCACCTCGCCCAGCTCGGCGATGAGCGAGGGCATGTACTTGCCGCCCGGCTTCCAGTAGCCGCCGCGCGGATCGAACACCGCCTTCAGCTCCTCCACCAGGAAGGTGACGTCGCCGCCCTTGCGGAACACCGCGGACATGACCCGCGTCAGCGCCACGATCCACTGGTAGTGGTCGAGATTCTTCGAGTTGATGAAGATCTCGAACGGGCGCCGGCTTCTCGTGCTCGGTGCCGTCGTTGAGCACGATGTCGTTGATCGTCACGTACATGGCGTGCTCGGCCACCGGCGGCTTGATCTTGTAGGTGGCGCCGATCGAGCATTTCCGGGCGCTCGAGCTTCTCGTGCATGCGGATGACGTTGCCCTCGGTGCCCTCCGCCACGCGTGGCTTCGGGCGCGGCGGGCTTCTCCTCCGGCTTGGCGACCTGGTAACCGACGATCTTCTTTTCAATCTTCATTGCAGCCATGGTATTCTACTCAAAACTTCCCGTAGTAGCCTTCTTTGAGAGCGTCGAACAGGTTCGCCGCGGTGTGGAGTCTCGCCGTCGTATTCGACTTCCTCGTCGCCCTTGACTTCGACCGTGCTGCCGTCTTCGAGCTCGAAGACGTAGGTCGTGTTCTTCAGATCCTTCTCCTTGACCAGCACGCCCTGGAAGGCCTCCGGGTTGAAGCGGAAGGTGGTGCAGCCCTTGAGGCCCTGCTCGTGGGCGTACAGTGTAGATGTCCTTGAAGTCCTCGTACGGATAGTCCGTGGGGACGTTGGCGGTCTTGGAGATGGAGGAGTCCACCCACATCTGCGCCGCCGCCTGGATGTCCACGTGCTCGCGCGGCGTGATGTCGTCCGCGGTGATGAAGTAGTCCGGCAGCTTCTGCCTCTTCCTTGTCCGAGACCGGCATGGCGTCGCTCGTTGACCAGCGTGCGGTAGGCCAGCAGCTCGAAGGAGAACACGTCGACCTTTTCCTTGGTCTTGCGGCCTTCGCGAATCACGTTGCGGAAGTAGTGGTGGGCGAAGGACGGCTCGATGCCGTTGCTGGCGTTGTTGGCCAGCGACAGCGAGATCGTGCCGGTGGGCGCGATCGAGCTGTGGTGCGTGAAGCGCGCGCCGACCTCGGCGAGCTCGTCGACCAGCTCGGGGTTCACGTTCGGCCACGCGCTGCATGTAGCGGCTGTAGCGGGCATGCAGCACCTGGCCCTTGATGCTGGTCGCCGACGTGCCAGCCGTCGCGGCGCATCTCCGGACGCTTGCGCAGCATCTCCTCGGTGACCGTCGAACTCCTCTTCCATGATCGGGGCCGGGCCCTTTTCCCGCGCCAGCTCCAGCGCGGTCTCCCAGCCGGCCAGGGCCAGCTCGCGCGCCACGTCCTGGGTGAAAGCCACCGAGGCCTTGTTGCCGTAGTTCATGCGCAGCATGGTGATGGTCGAGCCGAGGCCGAGGAAGCCCATGCCGTGACGCCGCTTGCGGAAGATCTCGTCGCGCTGCGGTCCCAGCGGCAGGCCGTTGATCTCCACCACGTTGTCGAGCATGCGGGTGAAGACCTGCACCACCTCGCGGAAGCGCTCCCAGTCGAAGCGCGCCTCGTCGGCGTGAAGGGATCGATGACGAAGCGGGTCAGGTTGACCGAGCCCAGCAGGCAGGAGCCGTACGGCGGCAGGGGCTGCTCGCCGCAGGGGTTGGTGGCGCGGATGTTCTCGCACCACCAGTTGTTGTTCATCTCGTTGACCCGGTCGATGAGCATGAAGCCCGGCTCGGCGAAATCGTAGGTCGAGCGTCATGATGACGTCCCACAGCCGGCGCGCCGGCAGCGTCTTGTAGACCTTGCAGGCCACCAGGCCGGACTCGTTGCGCACGTAGTCGCCGTCGGTCGGCCAGTCGCGCCACACCACCTGGTCGTCGTTCTCCAGGTCGAGGTTCTCGTCCTTGAGCTCTTTGCAGGCTGATGGGGAACGCCAGGCGCCAGGGCTGGTCGTCGGCTCACCGCCTGCATGAACTCGTCGGTGATCAGCAGGGAGAGGTTGAACTGGCGCAGGCGGCCGTCCTCGCGCTTGGCCCGGATGAACTCCATGACGTCCGGATGACCGATGTCGAAGGTGCCCATCTGGGCGCCGCGCCGACCGCCGGCGGAGGACACCGTGAAGCACATCTTGTCGTAGATATCCATGAACGACAGCGGCCCGGAGGTGTAGGCGCCGGCGCCGGATACGTAGGCGCCGCGCGGCCGCAGCGTGGAGAACTCGTAGCCGATGCCGCAGCCGGCCTTCAGGGTCAGGCCGGCCTCGTGCACCTTGTCGAGGATGTCGTCCATCGAGTCGCGGATGGTGCCGGAGACCGTGCAGTTGATGGTGGAGGTGGCCGGCTTGTGCGCCAGGGCGCCGGCGTTGGAGACGATGCGCCCGGCCGGGATGGCGCCGTTGCGCAGGGCCCAGATGAACCGCTCGAACCAGTGCTCGCGGCGATCTTCCTGCTCACAATCGGCCAGGGCACGGGCAATGCGCTTGTAGGTGTCGTCCATGGTCCGGTCGAGCACGGTCCCGTCCTTGGCGACGAGACGATACTTCTTCTCCCAGATGTCCAGGGACGCGGCCTGGAATGGGATGTCATTGACGGATTCCACCGGAATCACCTGTTCTTGCAGCGCGGTTTTCATTATGCCTCGTACCCCCCCGGGCGGTGCTTGCCTGTTTCCGTGTCTTCCCTGCAGGCCGCGCGAGGTGCCGCTGGCGGCCAAACACAATATGTTGTGTTACGGGACCGTTAAGGTAAGGTCCGCGGGAGGTGCTGTCAAGCATTTCGAGGGAATTGGCCTGATGTCTATTTAAATCGAAATAACAATGACTTATAAGATTTTTATAGAACTTTTCTATGGTTCCGGGCAGACCGATTCAAAAATAGTTCCTGCTGCGCCGCAGCACAAGATGTTGTGTCCCTGCTGGGAGCCCGTGGCGCCTCGCCGGCGCCCCCGGCGGGCTTGAAAATCGGCTTTCAGCCCCTATTTACCAGCACATCATCCACTTCAAACCGAACCGACCAAGGAGGTCTACCATGAGCCTCATCCGTTACCAGCCCTGGGGGCTGATGCGCTCCCTGCACGAAGACATCGATCGCCTGTTCGAGCAGCGGCTCGGCCTCGACGAGACCAGCGGCAGCGTCGCCAACTGGACGCCGCCGGTGGACATCCGCGAGCAAGAGAACCGCTTCCTGCTGCACGCCGATATCCCGGGCGTGAAGCCGGAGGACATCGAGGTGACGATGGAGAACGGCGTGCTGACGATCAGCGGCAGCCGCCAGGAGACCCGCCAGGACGACCAGGGCGGCTACCGCCGCGTCGAGCGCGTCGCCGGGCGCTTCTTCCGCCGCTTCACCCTGCCCGACACGGCCAATGCCGAGGGCATCACCGCCAAGAGCCACAACGGCGTGCTCGAGGTGGTGATTCCGAAGCACGAACGCGTCATGCCGCGGCGGATCAACGTCGACGTCAACTAGCCTTATATGCGAGGGGTGGCAACTGCGGGCGGTGACGCCGGTCGAAGCTCACATGGCGCCGCTGCGACCTCCCGGGTCGCAGCGGCATCCCTTCTCCCGGACAATAGCCCGAATACACAGCTGGAGAGAGTGATCTCATGACCCACGCCCCCTCGCCGTAATGGCGGTACTCGTCGCCCTGGCCGCAGCGCCCGCCTACGCCCAGCTGCCGTCCATGATCGACGGTACGCCCATGCCGTCGCTCGCGCCGATGATCAACGCACGGCTCCCGCCGTGGTCAACATCGCCACCCGCGGCAGCGTCGAACTGCGCGGCAGCAACCCCTTCATGAACGACCCCTTCTTCCGCCGCTTCTTCGACATGCCCGACCAGCCGCAGCGCCGCCAGACGCAGAGCGCCGGCTCCGGCGTGATCGTCGACGCGAGGAAGGCCTGGTCCTCACCAACCACCACGTGATCGACGGCGCGGACGAGATCGCCGTGACGCTGCAGGACGACCGCAACTTCAAGGCCGAGATCGTCGGCTCGGACCCCGGCTCCGACATCGCCGTGCTGCGCATCCCCGCTGACAACCTGGCGGAGCTGAAGATGGCCGACTCCTCCGAGGCGCGCGTCGGCGACTTCGTCGTCGCCATCGGCAACCCCTTCGGCCTCGGCCACACCGTGACCTCCGGCATCATCAGCGCGCTGGGCCGCTCGGGCATCAACCCGGAAGGCTACGAAGATTTCATCCAGACCGATGCCTCGATCAACCCGGGCAACTCCGGCGGCGCGCTGGTCAACCTGCGCGGCGAGCTGGTCGGCATCAACTCCGCCATCATCTCGCGCGGCGGCGGCAACATCGGCATCGGCTTCGCCATTCCCTCCAACATGGCGCGCTCCGTGATGGACCAGCTGCTGGAGTTCGGCGAGGTGCGCCGCGGCCTGCTGGGCGTGAACATCTACACCATCACGCCGGACATCGCCGAGGCCTACGGGGTCGAGGACACCCAGGGCGCGCTGGTCTCCCAGGTCATGCCCGACTCGGCGGCCGAGAAGGCCGGCATCCAGGCCGGCGACATCATCCGCAAGGTGGACGGCAAGATGGTCGATGACGCCAATTCGCTGCGCAACGCCGTCGGCCTCAAGCGCAGCGGCGACACGGTGGTGCTGGAAGTCCTGCGTGACGGCCGCGAACGCACCATCCGCGCCAAGCTCGGCGAGCAGGCCGCCAGCGAACAGGTCGCGGCCGAGGAGTTGCACGCCGGACTGCAGGGCGCGGAACTCGAGACGCTCAACGCGAGCTCGCCGCGCTTCGAAGGCCAGGCCGGCGTGCTGGTCGCCAACGTGGCGCCGGGCAGCCCGGCCGCGCAGCGCGGCTTGCGTCCCGGCGACATCATCACCGGCGTCAACCGCCAGAAGGTGGAGAGCATGGCCGACTTCCGCGAGCATGCCCAGGGGCAGTCGCTGCTGCTGAACATCCGCCGCGGCAACGCCAACCTGATCCTGCCCATTCGCTGAGCAGGCGGCACTAGCCCCGCAGCATGTCGACGGCGACGACGACCAGCAGCAGGGCGAACAACAGGCGCAGCTGGCGCACCGGCAGACGGTGCGCCAGCCGCGCGCCCAGCGGCGCGGTGAGCACCGCAGCCGCGGCGACGCCGGCGATGGCCGGCCAGTACAGGTAACCGAGCGACCAGGCCGGCGTCTCGGCCGTCCAGCCCGCCCACGCATAGCCCATCGCACCAGACAGCGCCACCGGCAGCGTGCAGGCGGCCGCCGTACCCACCGCCGTGCGCAACGGGACGCCGTGCCACGCCAGGTAGGGCACCGTCATGATGCCGCCGCCGATGCCGCCGAGCGCCGAGACGGCACCGATGCCGGTGCCGGCGGCGAGATTCTTCGCCACGCCGGGCAGCCCGCGCGCACCGGCCGCCTCCACGCGCGGCGCCAGCGCCATGTGCGCCGCCATGAGCAGCACGAAGACGCCGAACACGATCTCCAGCGCGCGCGTTGCCAGCGCGTCCGCCACCCATGCGCCGAGCAGCGCGCCCACCACCACGCCGGGCGCCAGCGCGCGCACGGCCGGCCACAGCACGGCGCCATAGCCGTGATGCGCGCGCACCGAGGAAACAGCCGTGAAGACGATGACCGCCAGTGAGCTGCCGATGGCCACGTGCATGCGCACCGCAGGGTCGACCGCCACCAGCCCGGCCACGAAGACGGCGTTCAGCGCCGGCACGATCACCAGGCCGCCGCCAATCCCGAACAGGCCCGCCAGCAGGCCCGAGAGCGCGCCGATGGCGGGGAACAGCAACAGCATGACGAGCGGCGCCGGCATTCACGCTCCAGTTGAGAACGACTGGGACGCGAGCATAATGGTTCGCCACGAACCCCGCGAGGGCGCGCGCGCCCGGGAGCCCCGACGACATGCCGCACATCGCCCTGATCACCCTGCTGGTGCTGCTCTGCATCGGCATGCCCGCGCACGCCAAAGTCGCCGCGGGCACCGGGCTGGAGGCCCAGCGGGAAGCCTTTCGCACCGCCCTGCCAGAGGCGGAAGCCGGCCAGTGGGCCGCAGTGGAGCCGCTGCTCGGAGGCCTGGCGGACTATCCCTTGCTGCCCGACCTGCGCGCCGCCTGGTTGCGCAACCGCCTGGGCAAGGTGGCCGATGCGGAGGTGGCGGAGTTCCTCGCCGCGCACCAGGAGCTCGGCTTCGCGCCCGCACTGCGCCGCCAGTGGGTGATCTCGCTGGCGCAGCGCAAGGCCTGGCGCGATTACCTCGCCCTGTACGAGGCGCATTACGCCGCTGCGCGCGACACCGTTCTCGAATGCCACGCCTTCAGCGCGCGCATTGCGCTCGGAAAGACCGCGGGGCTGGCGCCGGCCGTGCGTGCGCGCTGGCTGGCCCCGGTGAGCCAGCCCGAGGCCTGCGATCCCGCTTTCGCCTGGCTCGACGCCAACGGCGGCATCGACGCCGACACCCGCCGTGCACGCATGATGCTGGCGCTGGAGGCGGCGCAGTTCAGCCTGGCGCGCTGGCTGGCGCGCCCCCTCGGCGAGGCGGCGCTGGACGAAGTGGCGCGCTGGCGCAAGGTTTACGACGACCCGGCCGGCCAACTGCGCAAGCCCTCCGGCTGGCGCGACGCGTCGGGCGAGCGCGCCCTGCTGCTGTTCGGCTTCCACCGCATGGCCGCCACCGATCCGGAGATTGCCGCCGAGCGCTGGCCGGAATTCCGCAAGCGCTTTGCCTTCAGCCCCGAAGAACAGGCCGAGATCGACCGCCGCATCGCCCTGGTGCATGCCTGGCGGCACCTGCCGGACGCCGCGGCGCTGCTGGAAGCGCTGCCGGAAGCGAGCCGCAATGAGGACACCCGCACCTGGGCGGTGCGCGTGGCCATACGCAAGCAGGACTGGGGCGAGATCGAGCACGCCCTGGCGGGGCTGCGCGCGGAGGAGGCGGAACAGGCGGCGTGGCGCTACTGGCTGGCGCGCATGCTCGAGAGCACCGACCGCGGCGACCAGGCGCGCATGGTCTACGCCGCGCTTGCCGACGAGCGCGGCTATTACAGCTTCATGGCCGCCGACCGCCTCGGCGCCCCGTACCAGTGGCGCGCCGCGCCGGTGCCGGCGCGCGACGAAATCATCAGCGCCCTCGAGGGGCGGCAGGACGTCATCCGCAGCCGCGAGCTGTTTCATGTCGGCCTCGAGTCCTACGGCCGCATCGAGTGGCAGCAGGCGCTGGCGCGCATCGCGCCGGAGGAGCGCGCCCAGGCCGGCATCCTGGCGCAACGCTGGGGCTGGTACTCACGCGCCATCACCGCCGCCAGCGCAGCCGGCGCGCACGACGACCTGGAGTTGCGCTTCCCGCTGGCCTGGCAGCCGGTGTTCGAGAAGCACAGCCAGAGCGCCGGCATCGACAGCGCCTGGGCTTACGGCGTGGCGCGCAGCGAGAGCCTGTTCGTGCCCGATGCGCGCTCCGGCGCCGGCGCCCTCGGACTGATGCAACTCATGCCCGCCACCGGCCGCCAGCTGGCGCGCCGCGCCGGCCTGCCGTGGGGCGGACGCCCGACCCTCATCGACCCCGAGGTCAACGTCACGCTCGGCACCACCTACCTGGCCAACATGCTGGAGCGTTTCGACAACCATCGGGTGCTCGCCACAGCCGCCTACAACGCCGGCCCCAACCGCGTGGAACGCTGGCTGCCGGAAGATGCAGCGCTGCCGGCCGACGCCTGGATCGATTCCGTGCCGTACAGCGAGACGCGCGCCTACGTGCAACGGGTGCTGGCGGCCGAGGCGGTGTTCCACTGGCGCATGACCGGCCAGACGGCGCGCCTGTCAGACGCCATGCCGCCGGTGCAGCCGCGACCGCAACCCTGACGCCCAGCTCACCGGGACTCGTGCGTTCTGAAGACCTTTCCGCGGCGCCGGACCGTGCAACGCTCCCTTCGCTCGGAAATCTTTATCTCGCTCAGTGAGCGTTGCACGTCCCGACCCCGCTGCGGCGTTGCAGGCATAGAGGCCTGAAGCGCACGGCACCTGCGGAGCAGCCGCCGACCGTCCCGTGTTCAGCTCGGCAGGTCGGCCGCAACCTCGGTGGTGCGCTAACGCCCGACCCGGCGGACACCGGGAGGGCCGGCGGGGGTGAGGCCGTGGCGGCGCGCCGTGGGCGGGAGACCCGAGACGTTGGCAGCGCCGGGGACCTGCCATGCGTCACTCGAGGGCATTTTTATTAACCGAGAGGGACGCATGGCAGGGTCCCGGCGCGGTCGGGAACGAGGCAACCGTCCGGCGCCGCGGAAAGGTCTTCAGGACGCACGAGTCCCGGTGCGGTCGGGACACCGGGTCGCGGTCGGGTCAGGGCTGCCCCGCCGTGGCGAGCAGGCGCCGCATCTCCGCGTCGCGCTCCTCCTGCGGCAGGTCACCGAGCCGCGCGCACTCGGCATAGAAGGCCTCCAGGTCGCCGTCCGCTTCCAGCAGGAGGATGCGGAAGGCGGGCACCAGGGCGCGGTAGGTGGCCGAGGGGATGAGGCGCGCGTTGTTGAGCGGGGCTTCGAACCAGCGGTCGAAACCGGTCCAGCCGTTCCACGACGTCTTCAGCGCCTGGTATTCGGCCTCCAGCTCTGCGAAGGCCGCGGCCTTGCCGGCGCGCAGTTCGGGCTCGCTGGCGCCGGAGGCATACAGCACCTGGAGGCGGCCGCGCGTGCGGGCGAGGAGCAGGCGGAAGGCCTCCGCCGCGCTGGCGTGAAGCCTGCCACGCAGCGAGGTCGTCGGTACGCCCCGCCGCGCGCAACCAGCGGCGCACACCCTCCTCCTCGACGGTGGTGGCGAAGGCCTCGTTGAAGGCGGAGTCGTCTTTGACGTAGAGGCGCTGGTGCGCCAGCTCGTGGAACAACAGGCCGGCGAGGCGGGCGTCGTCGCGATACAGCATGGTCGAGAGCACCGGGTCCTCGAAGCGTCCCAGGGTGGAGTAGGCGGAGGCGCCCCCGACCCAGGTGTCCCAGCCCTCTGCCTCCAGCCCGGCCGCGCTGCGTTCTGCCGCCGTGCGCTTGAAATAACCGCGGTACACCACGCAACCGGCGACGGGGAAACACCAGCGCTTCGGCTCCAGCGAGAACGCGGGCGCGGCGTACACGTTGTAGACCACCGCCGGGCGGTCGAGCTGCACGTAGCGCGTGTAGCTGCCGTTGTCGGGCAGGCCGAGCTCAGTCACCGCGAAACGGCGCGCTTCCTGCGCCAGCTCGAGCCGCTCGCGCACGGCGGCCGGCGTGGCGGGATCGGCGATGACCTCCTCGATGGGCTCGCGCGCCGCCATCAGGCCGAGGTGGCCGGACACCGCCTGCGCGTAATAACCCGCCGTACTGCACCCCGCCAGCGGCAGCAGCAGTAGCAACAACAGCGGGGCGCTGGCGGCGCGCTGCGGTCGATTGGGTGGGCGCGGACTCACGGTGGGGAAGATAACAGGCCTGCGAGGCGACGGTAGCGGGGCCGGGACGCACACGGCGCACTGAGCGAGATAAAGACTTCCGAGCGAAGGGCGCCGTGTGCGGTCCGGCCCCGCGTGCGTCCAGGCGCCGCGTATACAATGCCGCCATGGAGACTTACCTGGTCGGCGGTGCGGTGCGCGACGAGTTGCTCGGTCTGCCGGTCGGCGACCGAGACTGGGTCGTCGTGGGCGCGACGCAGCCGGAAATGGAGCGTGCCGGGTTCAAGGCAGTGGGCCGCGACTTCCCGGTGTTCCTGCATCCGGACACCGGCGAGGAATACGCCCTGGCGCGCACCGAGCGCAAGACCGGGCCGGGGTATCGCGGCTTCGTGGTCAACGCTTCCCCGGAGGTGACGCTGGAGGAGGACCTGCAGCGGCGCGACCTCACCATCAACGCCATGGCGCGCGCGCCGGACGGCACGCTGGTCGATCCCTGGGGCGGCCGTGCGGACCTCGAGGCGCGCCTGCTGCGCCATGTCTCGCCGGCTTTCGCCGAGGACCCGGTGCGGATCCTGCGCACCGCGCGCCTTGCGGCACGTTTCGCACCGCTGGGTTTCACCGTGGCCGAGGACACTCTCGCGCTCATGCGCGCCATGGTGGCCGCCGGCGAGGTGAGCGCGCTGGTCCCGGAGCGCGTGTGGCAGGAGACGCGCCGGGCGCTGGAGACGGAGCGGCCGGACGAGTTCGTGCGCGTGCTGCGCGACTGCGGCGCGCTGGCGGTGGTGTTCCCGGAGCTCCACGCCCTGTTCGGCGTGCCGCAGCCGCCGCGCTGGCATCCCGAGATCGACACCGGCCGGCACCTGCTGCTGTGCCTGCGCGCCGCGGCGCGCCTCGGCCTGGAAACGGAGGCGCGCTTCGCCGTGCTCACCCACGACCTGGGCAAGGGCAACACGCCGCGCGAGTTCTGGCCGGCGCACCACGGCCACGAGGAACGCAGCGTGACCCTGCTGCGGCAGCTGTGTGCGCGGCTCAAGGTGCCGACCGCCTGCCGCGAACTGGCGGAGATCGTGGCGCGCTATCACGGCCTGTGCCACCGCGCGGCGGAGCTCAAGCCGGCGACCGTGCTGCGCCTGCTGGAAGGCTGCGACGCCCTGCGCCGGCCGGAACGTTTCGAGCAGTTTCTCGGCGCCTGCACAGCCGACATGCGCGGACGCGCCGGGCTGGAGGATGCGCCCTACCCGCAGGCCGCGCTGCTGCGCCGCGCCTGCGCGGCGGCCGCAAGCGTGGCGCCGGGGCCGCTGCTGGAGTCCGGCCTGTCGGGCGAGGCGCTGGGGGAGAAACTGCGCGAGCTGCGCATCGCCGCCATTGCCGCGGCGTGTCCGCGCGACGCGCGGCCCTGACTCAGAGATAGATCCAGAACAGGACGGCCGCCAGCAACAGCCGGTAGACAGCGAACGGCGCCATGCCCATGCGACCGAGCAGGGCGATGAACCCGCGGATGGTGAGGTATGCGACCACCCCCGCGCTCACGGCGCCCACGGTGAGCGCCGGCCAGTCGGCCGGCTGCGGGTCCTGCGCCAGCTTGAGCAGTTCGTAGCAGGTCGCGGCCAGGATCACCGGGATCGACAGCAGGAAGGAGAAGCGCGCCGCCGCCTGGCGGTTGAGGCCGAGGAACAGCGCGGCGGTGATGGTGATGCCCGAGCGCGAGGTGCCGGGAATCAGCGCCACGGCCTGCGCCAGCCCGACGATGAGGGCTTCGCGCCAGCCGATGTGGTGCTCGTCGCGGGTGCGCGCGCCGCGCGCGTCGGCGATCCACAGCAGCACGCCGAACGCGGCGGTGGTCGCGGCGATCACCAGCGGCGAGCGCGCCAGGGTGCCGACCTGGTCGGCGAACAGCGCGCCGAAGACCACCGCCGGGATGGTGCCGAGCACCACCCACCAGGCCAGGTCCGAGTCGGGCGTGCGCGCGCGACCGCGCAGCGTGCCGAGCGCATCGCGCGTCATGGGCCAGAGTTCGCGGCGGAAATAGAACACCACCGCGGCCAGGGTGCCGAGATGCACGGCCACGTCGAAGGGCAGGCCCTGGTCCTGCCAGCCGAACAGCACCGGCACCAGCACCAGGTGGCCCGAACTCGAGATCGGCAGGAACTCCGTGAGCCCCTGTACTACCGCCAGCACCAGCGCCTGCACCAGGTCCATGCGTCGTTCGCTCCTACAAGCGGTTCGCCAGGTCCACCAGGCCGAAGCCGTCCAGCGCCGGCTCCAGGTCCCTGCTCAGGCCGAGCACGCGGAAGCGCTCGCCCATCTCCTCGGGCAGCAGCAACCGGCGGGCCTGCTGGGCCTGCATGATACCCGCTGTGGTGCCGCCCTCCTGCAGCATGGCCTGCAGGCCGTTGCCGGCGAGGAAAGCGGCCTGCGTGGTGTAGCCCTCGAGGGTCAGCCCCGCGGCGACGCCCGCCTCCGCCACCGCGGTGAAATCCACCCACGCGGTGATGTCCTGCAGTCCCGGCCACAGGAAGGGGTCGGCGTGGGCGCGGTGCCGGTAGTGGCACAGCAAGGTGCCCATGTCGCGCTCCGCGGCATACAGCTCCGCGCGCGGCAGGCCGTAGTCGATCAGCAGCACCAGGCCGGCGGCCAGGCTGTCGGCCAGGCTGCCCACCCAGGGCTCGAGCAGCGGGCTGAACTCCGCCACGTAGCCCGCGGGGAACGGCGCGCCGCGCGCCGCCTCGAGGTCGCGCACGGCGGCGGCCAGCTCCGGCGCCGGCGGCAGCAGTGTCCAGGCCGGCGCACCGTCGTCGTCGAAGCGCACGCCCAGCGCGTGCAACTCGCCCGCCTGCACCGTGAACCTTTCCACCGGCAGGGCGTCGGCCACCTCGTTGGCGAGGATCACGCCGCGGAAGCCCTGCGGCAGGGTATCGAGCCATGCGACGCGGTCGCCGAGGCGCTGCTGCTGGCGTTCGCGCAGCTCGGGGCTCGGCTCCAGCATCAGCCAGCGCAGCTCACCCGCCTCGGCCAGCGCGGCCTCGGCCAGCGCGCCGCTGCCGCCGCCGAGCTCCAGCACCGCGCCGCCGCCGATGGCCGCGAGCACCGCCCGCGCCTGGCGCGCCACGCAGCGGCCGAACAGCGGCGAGATCTCGGGCGCGGTGACGAAGTCCCCGGCCGGGCCGAGCTTGGTGGCGCCGCCGCTGTAGTACCCCAGGCCCGGGGCGTACAAGGCCATCTCCATGAAGCGCCTGAAGCTGATTGCGCCGCCGGCGCGAACTGCTTCCTCGCGCACGGCCTCGAGCAAGGCCGCGCTGCGCGCGCGCGCAGCAGCTTCCGGGACAGGCCAGTCGGCGGGCTGTGAGGACACTGGGTTCAAAGTTGGCCACAATGGCGCCGCCTGCAGGGCGGCCGATGAGCGGGGAATGCTACATGAGCAGGGACACGGACAACCACGATACGAACAACCCCGGCCTGGCCGGACGCGTGGCGCTGGTCACCGGCGGCGCGCGCCGTATCGGCGCGGTGGTGGCCGCGGCGCTGCATGACGCCGGAGCCTCGGTCGCGGTGCATTACCGCGGCTCGGCGGCCGAGGCGGAGGCGCTGGTGGCGCGCCTGAACGGGCGCCGCGCGGACTCCGCCGTGGCGCTGCAGGCGGACTTGCTGGACACCCCGGCGCTGCCGGGGCTGGTAACGCAGGTGACGGAGGCCTTCGGCGGGCTCGACCTGCTGCTCAACAACGCCTCCAGCTTCTACCCCACCCCGGTGGGCACGATCACCGAGCGCCACTGGGACGAGCTGGTGGGCAGCAACCTGAAAGCGCCGTTGTTCCTGTCCCAGGCCGCGGCGCCGTGGCTGCGCCGGCGCGGCGGGCTGATCATCAACATGGTCGACGTGCACGCGCGCCGGCCGATGGCGCGCCACCCGGTGTACTGCGCCGCCAAGGCCGGGCTGGAGATGCTGACCTACGCGCTGGCGCAGGAGCTCGGCCCGGAGGTGCGCGTGAACGGCATCGCGCCGGGCGCCATCCTGTGGCCGGAGACCGAGGTGAGCGACGCGGAGAAGGCGGCGACGCTGGCGGGGATTCCGCTCGGGCGCACCGGCGGACCCGAGGACATTGCCGCCTGCGTGCTCTATCTCGCCGGCGCCGGGGCCTACGTCAACGGCCAGGTCATCGCCGTGGACGGCGGGCGCCACCTGGGCTTCTGAACCGGGGGCCGCCCCTGCCGGGACGGCCCCCGCGCCACGCTAGTGGGCGTCGTTCAGGCGCCACATCGGGCCGGGGCCCGCATCCGGCACGCGGTCCATGAGCACCTGGGCCGCGCCGGAAGGCTGCGGACAGAAGCCGAACTCGAGCCAGTGCACCGCGGCGTCGAAAGACTCCTCGCCGGCCTCGCCGAAGCCGAAGGCGGCGTCGTCCGCCGCCGGGCAATCCACCGGCAGGCCGTCGAAATAATCGCCCGTGCCGAGGCCGTTCACCACGGCGAAGGACACCGGCCGCAGCACGTTCTCGCAGATGGTGAACCCGAGCTGGCCCACCGGCTTGCCGAAGCTGGGCGTGCCGACCACCGCCGCGGTGATGTAGGGCGGGATGCCGTTCACCAGCATCTCGGAGGCCGACGCCGTGCCCCCGGTGGTGATGAACACCACGCGGTCGAGCAGCAGCGCCCCCGCCGGGGGCGAGCTGTCGAGGAAGAAGGTGCGGTCGCGGCTGGGGTTCTGGTCGTTGTACTGGTACGCGGCGAAGGGCTGGCTCGGCGCGGTGCGGCTCGCCAGCAGGTCGGCGAAGTGCTCCAGCACGGAGACCAGGCCGCCGCCGTTGTAGCGCAGGTCGACGATCAGCCGGGTCACGCCCGCGGCCTGGAAGTCGGCGAAGGCGTTGTCCAGCGCCGCCACGCCGGGCGCGACGAAATTGCGGAACACCAGGTAGCCGGTGGTGGCGCCGTCGACCTCGAACACGCGCGCGGCGGTGACGGGCGGAATCGTGACCACGTCCTTCACCAGGTTGTCGGTCACCACGGTGCCGTCGGGCAGCTCGAAAGTGAGCTCGAATTCGTAGCCGACCTCGGCCGGCCCGAGCGACGCCGAGAAGCCGTCGGCCGCGAGCACGTCAGCGATCGGCACGCCGTCCACCGCGAGAATGCGACTGCCGCGCACCAGGCCCACGGCGTCGGCGGGCCCGCCCTCGAACACGTCCAGCACCAGCTGCTGCTGCAGGTCCTCGTCGATCTGCGAGCGGAAGCCGACACCGACGAACTGGCTGGAGCCGAACAGGGCCTCCTCTTCGGCCACCGTGGTGAGGTAGCTGAAGCGGTCCAGCGGCTGGAAGCGCAGCGCGTCGAGCAGTTCCTGCTGCGAGGCGAACGAGGCTGGATCGACGACCGGCAGCTCCTCGTACCACAGGTACCACTGCTGCATGACTTCATAAATCGTCTGGTTCTGGTCCGCCACCGAACACGTCGCGGGCGGCGCCCGATATTGCCGGAACTCGAGCCACCGCAGGCGGCGAGCGCCCGCTGGCGAGCATCAGCAAAAAGGACCTGGATCGCTTGGCAAGGTTCATACAGCCACCTCCGCGGCAAAGTCTCCGGCCACCCGCTCGAGCGAATGGCCCATATCGTCAAAATCGTCCCACAACTCGGCATAGCTGCGGCCGAGCACCGGGTGCGGCTGGTCCGGCACCAGGTCCGCCAGCGGCTTCAGGACGAAGGCATAACGCGTGATTTCGTCCCGCGGCAGCTCGATGCCGTCCACCAGCCCGGCGACGTCGCCGTACAGCAGCAGGTCCAGGTCGAGGCTGCGCGGGGCGAACTTGGCCTCGCCGCGCCGGCGCCCGTTGTCTGCCTCGATGCCGGCCAGCGCCGCCGCCACTTCGCCCACCGTCGCCTCCGTCTCGAAGGAGATCACCATGTTGAGGAAATCCTCGCCCTCGAAGCCGACCGCGCTGTTGCGGTAGACCGGCGACAGGCGCAACAGGCCGAAATGCTCGGCCAGGGCGCGCAAGCCCGGCCCCCAGGTGCTTGCGCGGCTCGATGTTGCTGCCGGCGCCGACGAAAACCTCAGGCATGGAAATCCGCCGTGGTCCGCTCGATGCATACGCCGACATCGCGCGCGCCGCGGATCGCCCCGGGCTTGTTCAGGGTCACCTTGACGCGACTGACGTCAAATTCTGTGACCACGATGCCGGCGATGCGTTCCGCCAGGGTCTCCACCAGCTGGAAGCTGGAGCCCTCGACGAACTCGATCAGCCGCTTGGCCACGGCCTTGTAGTTCAGGGTGTCCTCGATGCTGTCCGAGGCGGCAGCACGGCGGATATCGGCGGCGATCTCGAGGTTGATGCTGACGGTCTGGCGAATGCGCCGTTCCCACTCGTAGATGCCGATGACGGTCTCGACCCTGAGGTCGTTGAGGAAAATCGTGTCCACCGGGGTCCTCTGCAGGCTAGTGCCCTGGCGGGCGCAGGGTTTCAAGATCTCCAGCGGGCGCGCGCCTCGATGGACGAGACCGCGGTCTCGCCGGCCTTGAGGCGGAGCATACCCGCGTAGGCGATCATGGCGCCATTGTCGGTGCAGAACTCCAGCCGCGGGTAGAACACCTCGGCGCCACCACCGCGGCGTCCGCCGCGAGCCGCTCGCGCAGGCGTCGGTTGGCGCCCACGCCGCCGGCAACCACCAGGCGCCGGATACCGGTCTGATCCAGGGCCCGCAGGCTCTTGATCGCCAGCGTCTCGACGACCGCTTCCTGGAATTCCCAGGCCACGTCCGCCTTGCCCTTTTCGTCCAGCTCGAGGTCCGCGGATTCCGGTGATCACCGCGGTCTTCAGGCCGCTGAAGCTGAAATCCAGCCCGGGCCGCTTCAGCATCGGCCGCGGCAGGCTGAAGCGGCCCGGCGCCGCCGTCGTTCGGCCAGCTGCGCCAGCGCCGGCCCGCCCGGATAACGCAGGCCCAGCAGCTTGGCGGTCTTGTCGAAGGCCTCGCCGGCCGCATCATCGAGGGTCTCGCCCAGCACGCGGTACTCGCCCAGGCCGCGCACCTCCACCAGCATGGTGTGCCCGCCGGACACCAGCAGGGCCACGAACGGGAATTCCGGCGCCGGCGTCTTCCAGCATGGGCGCCAGCAGGTGGCCCTCCATGTGATGCACGCCGACCGCCGGCACGCCCCAGGCCAGGCCAGGCTGCGCCCCGCGCAGGCGCCCACCAGCAGCGCGCCGATCAGGCCCGGGCCCGGCGGTGTAGGCCACGCCGTCGATCTCCGCCGCCGTGGCGCCGGCCTCGGCCAGCACTTCGTCCACCAGCGGCAGCAGCTTGCGCACGTGGTCGCGCGACGCCAGCTCCGGCACCACGCCGCCGTACTCGGCGTGCAGCCGCACCTGGCTGTACAGCGCGTGGGCCAGCAGGCCCGCCTCCGAGTCGACACAGCGCCACGCCGGTCTCGTCGCAGGAGGTTTCGATGCCCAGCACCTGCAAATCCGTCTCCTGGCTTCCTACTGGCTTTCACCGCCGGGGCGCCGCTACAATTGTCGGTCTGCACCGGCCCACTGTGGCCGGTTTTTTCCGCCAATCGCAGCACCAACCTCTTAGGATGGTGAGCTTTAATGCCTGGTGTACGCGTTCGAGAAAACGAATATTTTGACGCCGCCCTGCGGCGCTTCAAGCGCGCCTGTGAAAAAGCCGGCGTTCTGACCGAGCTCCGTCGCCGTGAGTTCTACGAGAAGCCGACCCAGGAACGCAAGCGCAAGAAGGCTGCAGCCGTGAAGCGTCACGCGAAGCGCATGCAGCGCGAAGCAGTCCCGGCGCAAGCGCCTCTACTGATCACCGCCTTCCCGCCTCGGCGACCGCCACCGGTGTCCGTCGAAGAACCAGCATCCAGCGACGACATGAAGCAGGCCATGCGCGCCGGCGACAAGGCTCGCCTCGGCGTGGTGCGCATGGCGCTGGCGGCCATCCAGCAGCGTGAAGTCGACGAACGCATCGAGCTCGACGATGCCGGCGTGCTGGGCGATCATCGAGAAGATGATCAAGCAGCGCCGCGAGTCGGTCGAGCCAGTACCGCGCCGGCGGCCGGCAGGACCTGGCGGACAAGGAAGTCCGCCGAGATCGAGATCCTCGCAGGCCTACCTGCCCGAGCCGCTGGGCGAAGCCGAGCTGGCTCGGCCAGCTGGTGGACGAGGTGGTCGGCCGAGCACCGGCGCCACCTGCCTGCAAGGACATGGGCAAGGTGATGGGGACACTGCGCAACCAGCGCCCAGGGCCGCGCCGACATGGGCGCGCTGAGCGCGCAGGTGAAAACCCGGCTCGGCTGAGCTATTCCTAGCTTTCGCGGTGCACCTAGCCCAGACCGGACCCTGCCTCGACCGCACCAGCCGGCGCCGACCCGCCGCGATACCGCGAGCCGAGCATCGAGGCCGTGATCCCCGCCAGACTTCATCGACGAACTGATGGCTCGCACGGACATCGTCGAGGTCATCGACGCCCGCGTGCCGCTGAAGAAGGCGGGCCGCGAGTACAAGGCCTGCTGCCCGTTCCACGGCGAAAAGACCCCGTCATTCACCGTCAGCCCGAACAAGCAGTTCTATCACTGCTTCGGCTGCGGCGCCCACGGCACCGCGCTGGGCTTCCTGATGGACTACGACCACCTCAGCTTCCCCGAGGCGGTGGAGGAACTGGCCCGCTCGCCGGGCTCGAGGTACCGCGCGAAGCAGGTCGCCGGGCAGCGACCGCGGCCGCACCGATCTGTACGGCCGTGCTGGACAGCGCGGCGGCGTTCTACCAGCGAGGAACTGCGAGCGACCATGCCGCCGGCCGTCGACTACCTGAAGGAGCGCGGGCTGAGCGGCGAGATCGCGGCGCCTTCGGCCTCGGCTGCGCGCCGGCAGGCTGGGACACGGTGCTGAAGCGCTTCGGCGGCGACGAGCGACGACGACCGGGCGCCTCGCCACGGCCGGGCTGCTGATCGAGCGCGGACGGCGGCGGCTATTACGATCGTTTCCGCGACCGCATCATATTCCCCATCCGCGACGTGCGCGGCCGCGTGATCGCCTTTGGCGGGCGGGTGCTGGGCAAGGACGAGCCGAAGTACCTGAATTCTCCGGAGACGCCGCTCTTCCACAAGGGCCGGGAACTCTACGGCCTGTACGAGGCACGCCAGGCGCTGCGGCAGATCCGTCGGCTGCTGGTGGTCGAAGGCTACATGGACGTGGTCGGCCTGCGCCAGGCAGGGCATCACCTAGGCGGTCGCCACGCTGGGCACCGCCACCACCACGGATCACCTGCGAACGGCTGTTCCGCGTCACCGCAGGAAGTGGTGTTCTGCTTCGACGGCGACCGCGCCGGCCGCCAGGCCGCCTGGCGGGCCCTGGAAAACGCCCTGCCGGCGCTGCGCGAAGGGCGCCAGGTGCGCTTCCTGTTCCTGCCCGAGGGCGAGGACCCCGACTCGCCTGGTGCGCAGCCGAGGGCGCCGAGCGCCTTTACCGCCCGGCTCGACCACGCGCGCTGCCGTTGTCGGACTACCTGCTCGAAGAGCTGGCCGCGCAGGTGGACATGGACAGCCTGGACGGCCGGGCCCGCCTGGCCGAGCTGGCCAAGCCGCTGGTGGCGAAGCGTGCCGGAAGGCGTGTTCCGCGCACTGCTGGTGCGCCGCATCGCCGGCGCAGTGGGCATGGACGAGGGCGCCTAGGCCGCTTCGTGGACGCGGCGGCAGATGCCGCGCCGCAGGCCACGGGCCGGCCGTGCGGCAGCCGCGCCCGGCGCCGGGGCGCAGCAGCCTGGTGCGGCGGGCCATGACGCTGGTGCTGCACTTCCCGGCCCAGGCCGCGCAGGTGAAGCTGCCGGAGGACCTGGCGGGCTGCGACAGCCCCGGCTGGACCTGCTGCTGGCGCTGCTTGAAGACGTCGGACCCGCGCATGACCACGCGGGAGCCTGCTGGAGCGCTGGCGCGAGCACGACTGCCTTCCCGCACCTGGAAAGCTGGCCACGACGGAGATGCTGGCCACCGAGGAGGTGGCGGCCGAGGAACTGCAGGACTGCCTCGACCGGCTCGAGGAGGAGCGCATCCGGCTCCGCCACGAAGAATTGTTCGAAATCTCACGCGCGCAGCCCCTGAACCCGGAGCAGCGCGCCGAGCTGAAGACGCTGGATGCCCGCCTGGCCCGCCGTAGCGGAACCCCGGGGTGACTTCCGGCGTCGAAAACTTTGTGCACGGTGCTATACTGTGCGATTCGTTTTTTACCGGCACGAGGGACATCTGAGTGAGCGAACGTCGCAAAGCCCTACCTGATGAGAAGCAGTCCCAGATCAAGCTGCTGATCGCCCGCGGCAAGGAGCAGGGTTACCTGACCTATGGCGAAGTCAACGATCACCTCCCGGACGACATCGTCGATCCGGAGCAGATCGAAGACATCGTCAACATGATCAACGACATGGGCATCACGGTCTACGAGAAGGCGCCGGATGCCGAGGAACTGCTGCTGGCCGACACCGCCGTGTCGGCCGACGACGACGACAGCCGAGGAAGCGGCTGCCGCGCTCGCCACCGTCGACAGCGAATTTGGTCGCACCACCGACCCGGTGCGCATGTACATGCGCGAGATGGGCACCGTGGAGCTGCTGACCCGCGAGGGCGAAATCCGCATCGCCAAGCGCATCGAGGAGGGCCTGGAGCAGGTCCGCCATGCCCTGTCCGAGTTCCCGGGCACCATCGAGTTCCTGCTGAACCAGTACGCCGCGGTCGCCGCCGGCGAGGCCCGCCTGGCGGACCTGGTGGTGGGCTTCATCGATCCCAACCAGACCGACGAGGTGGCCCAGCCGGGCAACCGCGCCGACGACAAGGCGAAGGAAAAGGCGAAGGAAAAAGAAAAGGCCAAGGCCAAGGGCAAGGGCAAGAAGGCCGCCGCGGACGACGACGACGAGGATGACGACGACTCCGCGAGCGAGGCCGACACCGGGCCGGATCCGGCCGAGGTCGCCCGCCGCATGAAGAAGATCGGGCGGCTGCACAAGCAGGTGAAGACCCTGCTGGCCAAGGATGGGCCCGCGCACGCGAAGACGCGCAAGACCCGCGGCCAGCTGACCGACGAATTCATGCAGCTGAAGCTGGCGCCGAAGATGTTCGAGGAGCTGTGCAACAACCTGCGCCGCGCCGTGGCCGGCATCCGCAACCAGGAACGCCAGATCATGGCCCTGGCGGTGCGCCAGGCGGGCATGCCGCGGAAGGACTTCATCGCCAGCTTCCCGCAGAACGAGACCGGCTCCGAGTGGGTGGAGAAGCAGATCCGCGCCAAGCGCAAGCACTCCTCGCAGCTGGGCAAGCTGCGCCCGGAGATCGAACGCGCGCAGAGGAAGCTCATCGCGCTGGAGAAAGAGAACGGCCTGACGGTCTGCCGACATCAAGGAAATCAGCCGCCAGATGTCCATCGGCGAGGCCAAGGCGCGCCGGGCGAAGAAGGAGATGGTCGAGGCCAACCTGCGCCTGGTGATCTCCATCGCCAAGAAGTACACCAACCGCGGCCTGCAGTTCCTGGACCTCATCCAGGAAGGCAACATCGGCCTGATGAAGGCGGTGGACAAGTTCGAATACCGCCGCGGCTACAAGTTCTCCACCTACGCCACGTGGTGGATCCGCCAGGCCATCACGCGCTCCATCGCCGACCAGGCGCGCACCATCCGCATCCCGGTGCACATGATCGAGACCATCAACAAGCTGAACCGCATCTCGCGGCAGATGCTGCAGGAGATGGGTCGCGAGCCGACGCCGGACGAGCTGGCCGTGCGCATGGAAATGCCCGAGGACAAGGTGCGCAAGGTGCTGAAGATCGCCAAGGAGCCGATCTCCATGGAGACGCCCATCGGCGACGACGAGGATTCGCACCTGGGCGACTTCATCGAGGACGCCTCGGTGCTGTCCCCGATCGACTCCGCCACCGGCGAGGGCCTGAAGGAGACCACCCACGCGGTGCTCGCCGGCCTGACGCCGCGCGAAGCGAAGGTGCTGCGCATGCGTTTCGGCATCGACATGAACACCGACCACACCCT
Source organism: uncultured Gammaproteobacteria bacterium (assembly GCA_963709275.1). Lineage (GTDB taxonomy): Bacteria > Pseudomonadota > Gammaproteobacteria > Steroidobacterales > XN24 > XN24. Next base: position 928,391 of record CAVPVZ010000004.1, on the reverse strand, counting down.
GGAGGAAGTCGGCAAGCAGTTCGACGTCACGCGCGAGCGCATCCGGCAGATAGAGGCCAAGGCGCTGCGCAAGCTGCGTCACCCGACGCGCTCGGAGCAGCTGCGCAGCTTCATCATCGAAGACTGATTCTCCGTTAGACTCTGGGGCCCATGGACACGGTGCTCCAGATCGACGGGCTGGCGCGGCGCTACGGTGAGCAGGACGCTCTCCGTGGCGTCAGCCTGGCGCTCCGTGAACGCGAATGCCTCGGCCTGCTCGGGCCGAACGGCGCCGGCAAGACCACCCTGGTGCGCGCCATCGCCGGGCGCGTGCGGCCCGACGCCGGCAGCATCACCCTCCTCGGACAGGCGCTCGAACCGGGTGCACGCGCGGGCCGCGAGTCCCTCGGCGTGGTCCCGCAGGAAATCGCCCTCTACCCGCTGCTGACCGCCGCCGAGAACCTCGAGGTGTTCGGCGCGCTGCAGGGCGTGCAGCGGTGCGGAGCTGGCGCAGCGGGTCGAGTGGGGACTGGACTTCAGCGGCCTCGAGTCGCGCCGGGACGACCGGGTCGAGGCCTTCTCCGGCGGCATGAAGCGCCGCCTCAACATCGCCTGCTCGGTGCTGCATCGCCCCCAGGTGCTGCTGCTGGACGAACCGACCGTCGGCGTGGACCCGCAGAGCCGCGAGCGCATCTGGCACATGCTGGACGAGCTGCGCACGGCGGGCACCTCCATCGTCCTCACCACGCACCAGCTGGACGAGGCCGAGACGCAGTGCGACCGCATCGTCATCATCGACCACGGCAAGGTCATCGCCCAGGGCACGCTGGCGGAACTGGTCGACGGCATCGGTGAGGCGGCGCCGCAGCCGGAGCCGCGCGTGCAGCGCACCTCCCTGCAGGCGGTGTTCATCCACCTCACCGGGCGGGAGCTGCGCGAATGAAGGCCCTGTTCCGCATCGCCTGGCTGAACCTGCTGCGCGACCGGGTCGCGCTGGCGCTCACTTTCGTCCTGCCGATCGCCTTTTTCACCATCTTCGCGCTGATCTTCGGCGGCATGGGCAATGCCGGGCCGAGCGAGTCGCGCCCGCTGAAGATCCTGGCGGTGGACCTGGACGACTCCGAGGTCAGCCGCCGGCTGCTCGCGTCGCTCGACGAGCAGGCGGGCCTGCGCGTGACCACGGAACTGGCCGACGAGGACGGCCGGCCGTTGCCGCTGGACCGCGAGGCCGCCGCCCGCGCGGTGCGCGCCGGGCGCTTCAACGCCGCCCTGGTGATCCCGCCGGGCTTCGGCGCCGAGTTCCCCGCCTTCGGCGGCAATGCGACACCGGTCGAGCTCATCTACGACCCGAGCAACCCGGTGGCCGAGTTCGCCGTCGGCGGCATGCTGCAGGCGGCCGCCTTCACGGCCGCGCCGGACATCCTCTTCGAACGCGGCATCGAGGCGCTGGAAGAGTTCGGCGGTGAGCTTACGCCGGCGCAGCGCGAGGCGGTCGAAGAGCTCAAGGCCCTGCTCGCCGACGGCTTCCCCGGCACCGCGGTCGGCACCGGGAACGAAGGCCCCGAGAACGACGGCAACGCGAGCGGCGAAAGCGCCGCCGGCAACGCGGCGTTCAGCGGCCTGGTAGCGGTCGACAGCGTGAACGTGCGCGCGCTGGACGGGCCGCAGGACGCGCCCCGGCGCAACTCCATGATCGCCTACTATGCTGCGGGCATGGGCGTCATGTTCCTGCTCTTTTCCATGACCGGCGCCGCGGGCTCGATTCTCGAGGAAGAGGAATCCGGCGCGCTGGAGCGCCTGCTCATGTCGCGCACCTCGCTCACCACTATCATCGCCGCCAAGTGGCTGTTCTATGCCGCCCTCGGCTTCGCGCAGGTGAGCGTGATGTTCATCTACGGCAACCTGGCCTTCGGCCTGCCGCTGTGGACCGCCAACTACCTTGCCGGCTTCGTCGTGGTCGCATCGGTCACGGCCCTGTCAGCCTCCGCCTTCGGCCTGCTGCTGGCCGCGCTGTGCCGCAGCCGCACCCAGCTGAGCGGACTGTCCACGGTCATCATCCTCATCATGTCGGCGGTGGGCGGCAGCATGGTGCCGCGTTTCATCATGCCGGACGCCATGGAGACGCTGGGGCGCTTCACCTTCAACGGCTGGGCTCTCGACGCCTTCCTCGGCGTGTTCTGGCACGACGACCCGGGCGCCGGGGTGCTGCAGAGCCTGGTGCCGGTGCTGGCGCCGGTGGCGGTGATGCTGCTGATGATGGGGGCGTTCCTGGTCGGGGCCCGCCTGGCAGCACGCCGCTGGGAGACGCTATGAACTGGCGTGAAAAGGCCCGGCTGCAGGGCTGGCGCCTGTGGGCGCTGGTGGCGGTGCTGGCCTACACCCTGCTCGGCTTCCTGTTCCTGCCCTGGCTGGCGCGCAACCAGGCGCCGAAGCTGGCACAGGAACATCTCGGTGTGGACCTGGCGATCGAGAAGATTCGCTTCAACCCCTACCTGTTCAAGCTCACCGTCGAAGGGCTGTCGCTCGAGGACCCGGAGTCCGGGCCGATGCTGGACTTCGGCCGCCTGGTGGTGGACCTCTCGCTGTCGAGCGCCTGGCGCCGCGCCTGGACCTTTGGCGAACTGACGCTGGAACAGCCGTCGCTGCGCCTGCATCGCGGCGCCGACAACATCGGCAACATCCAGCGCATGCTCGATCGCCTGCCGCCGCCGGCCGAGCCGGAAACACCGGAACCGGACGGCGCGCTGCCGCGGCTGGTGCTGCACAACGTCGCGCTGGTGGAAGGCCGCCTGGCCGTGGACGACGAGGCGCACCCCGAAGGCTGGTCGCTGGCGCTCGGCCCGCTCAGCTTCGCCATGCAGGACTTCGCCACGCTGCCCGAGCGTGAAGGCGTGTACACCCTCGCGGCCACCGGGCCGCGCGGCGGAGAGATTCGCTGGAGCGGCAGCTTCGCGGTCGGTCCGCTGGCCTCGTCCGGCAGCGTGGAAATGACCGGCATCGCCCTGGCGCCGTTCTGGGAGTACCTGCGGCACGACTACGATGCCGAGCTCAGCGGCGATGCGCGCCTCGGCCTCGGTTTCGACTACGTGCTCGACGGCAGCGGCGCGGCGCCGGGCTTCACCGTGCAGCGCGGTCGCGCGCTCCTCACCGGCCTGGACGTCGCAAGGCGCAGCTCGGGCGAGTCGCTGCTGTCCCTGCCGCGCACCAGCGCGACGGACATCGAGTTCGACCTGGCGCGAAGCATGCTGGAGGTCGGCAGCGTGGAGCTGGCCGAGCCGCGCGTCGATGTGCGGCGGCTGGAAGACGGCGCCATCGACCTGGTCACCGCGCTGACGCCGACCGGCGATGCCGCGGATGCGGCCACCGCGGAACCCGGCAACGAGCCCGCGGCAGCCGCTGCCGACACTGCGAGCGATGAAGCAGCAGCAAGTGCCCTGGCGATCCGGCTCGGCGCCCTGCGCATCGATGGCGGCCGCGTCACCTTCGAGGACCGCGCGGCGCCGCGCCCGGTGCAGCTCGCGCTACAGGACATCGCGCTGGCCGTCACCAACTACCGCAGCGCTGACGGCCATCGCGCCGACCTCTCCCTGCAGGCTGCGGCGGCAGCGGGCGGCACACTCGCCGTTTCCGGCGCGGTGCAGGGCGTGCCGCTGGACGTGGGGCTGGACGTGAACCTCGAGGGGCTGTCGCTGGTGCCGGCACTGCCCTACGCGGCCGAGGCAATGAACCTCGAGGTGACCAGCCTGCTCGCCGATGCCGCGGGCCGTGTCATGCTGAACCAGGATGAACCCTTTGCTTACGCCGGCAAGGCCTCTCTGCGCGCCCTGGACAGTCGCCTGCCGGACGAGGAAGCACAGCTGCTCGGCTGGCAGGCGCTGGATGCGGACGGCATCGAGCTCTCCCTCGCCGACCGCTCCGTACGCATCGGCAAGGTCGGCCTGTCGGCGCCCTTCCTGCGCATCCTCATCGACGAGGACGCGACGATCAATCTCGCCGCCATCGTGCCGCCCGCCGCCGAGGAGACAGGTGAAAGCGAAGCAGGGACTGCGCCTGCAAGCGATGCGCCGGACACGAAGCCGTTCGCCGTCGGGGTCGGCCGCGTCGAGGTGCGTGACGGCACCATGGATTTCACCGACCTGAGCCTGCCCATTCCCTTCGCCGCGCTGGTGCAACCGATGCAGGGCCAGGTCTCGGCCATCACCTCGGGCAGCCCCACTCCGGCCCGCGTGGAGCTCGACGGCGACGTGAACGAGTACGGCGCGGCGACCGTCCGCGGCTCGCTCGACGTGTTCGATCCGAAGCACCTGATGGACCTGGAGCTCGACTTCCGCAACATCGAGATGCCCGATCTCACGCCTTACACGGTGAAGTTCGCCGGCCGGGAGATCGCCGACGGTAGCCTCGACGTCGACCTGAGCTGGTCCATCCGCGACGGCCAACTCGAGGCCAACAACCGCATGGTGATCAACGGCCTCGAGCTGGGCGACAAGGTGGAATCGCCCGAGGCCCTGAGCCTGCCGCTGGACCTGGCGGTAGCGTTGCTGACTGACACCGAGGGTCGCATCGACCTCGCGGTGCCAGTGAGCGGGGACCTCAACGACCCGCAATTCCGCTATGCCCCACTGGTGTTCAAGGCGCTGGGCAACGTGCTCGGCAAGATCGTCACCGCGCCCTTCCGCTTCCTCGCCTCCCTGCTGGGCGGCGGCGCCGAGAGTGCCGACCTCGAGTTCGTCGGCTTCATCGCCGGCGACGCCGCGCTGCGCGGGCCGGAGGCGGAAGACCTGGCGCAGCTGGCCGAGGCGCTGGCGCAGCGACCGGAGCTGATGCTCGAGGTCGGCGCGGCCTTCGCTGCGGCGCGCGACGGCCGCGCCATGCGCGAGCGGCAGCTGGATGCGGCGATCTCCGGACGCTTCGAGGCCGGCGAAGGCAGCGGCAAGGACGGCGACCCGGTGCGACTGATCATGGAGGCCATGTACGCGGAGGCCGCCGGTTCCGAGGCGCCGGCCGCGTTGCAGGCCGAGTACTCATCGGTCCCGCAAGATAGCGACAAGCCGGTGCTGGACGAGACCGCCTATCTCGAGGCGCTGCGCGAGGCCCTGCTCGAGCAGCAGGCAGTCGCGGCACAGGACCTGCGCTTGCTCGGCATGGAACGCGCTGCGTCGGTACGCAACTACCTGGTGGAAAGCGGCGGCATGGACGCTGCGCGCATCACGCTGGCGGAACCGGACGAGGCGCCGCGCGCGGACGACAACCTGGTGTTCCTCAAGCTGGAGCTGGGCACCGCGCCCTAAGCGGCCTCGTAGGGCGGGTAATCCGGCTCCCAGTGGGCCGCGGCGAGACGCTGCTCGATCTCGCTCTCCTTGAGCGGCGGGCACAGCCCCTCCTCCACCGCGCTGCGCATCACCGCAATGGTCACGGCGCGAGTGCTCTGGCGCAGCCAGGCGACGCGCGGGTACAGGCGGCTCTCGCCTAGCGACTCCTGGCGCACCACCTCGGCGAGGGTGTGGGCGGCGGCGGCGATCATGCCGTCGGAGACCTGGCGCGCCCCGCTCAACAGCGTGCCGAGGCCGAGGCCGGGGAAGATGAAGACGTTGTTGCCCTGGCCGATGAGGTGGCGGCGCCCGTCCATGACCACGTCGGCGAAGGGGCTGCCGGTGGCCACCAGAGCCCTGCCGTCGGTCCAGCGCAGGATCTCTTCCGGTCGCGCCTCGGCGTAATCGGTGGGGTTGGACAGCGGCATGATGATGGGGCGCTGGGCGTTGTCCGCCATGGCCCGCACCACCGCCTCGGTGAACGCGCCGGGCTGGCCGGCGACGCCGACCAGGATCGTGGGACGGAACTTCTCCACCACCTCCAGCAGCGTGGCCCCGGCCTGCTGCGCCGAAGCCGCGCGCGGCGGCCACCTCCGCCGGCCAGGCGAGCTCGACCTTGTACTCGTCACGGAAGTTGTCGCCCACCAGCAGCCCGCGGCTGTCCAGCACCGCCACCGCGTGCGGGTCGCCGCCGGCGGCGCGAATGGCGCCGGCGAGCTGGCGCGTAATGCCGAGGCCGGCAGCGCCGGCGCCCAGCACCACGGCCCGCTGCTCGGCCACTTCGGCGCCGCTGCCCATGAGGCCGGTCAGGACCCCGGCCAGGCACACGGCGCCGGTGCCCTGGATGTCGTCGTTGAAAGACGGCAGCCGGTCGCGATAGCGGTCCAGCAGGCGCGAGGCATTGTCCTTGCGGAAGTCCTCCCACTGCAGCAGCGCGCCGGGGAACACCTCGCGCACCGCCTCGACGAACTCCTCCAGCAGGGCGTCGTAGGCCTCGCCGCGCAGGCGTCGCCCGGGCCAGCCGAGGTACAGCTCGTCCTCGAGCAGCGAGGCGCTGTCGGTGCCGACGTCCAGGCTCACCGGCAGCGTGTAGGCCGGGTGAATGCCGCCCGCGGCGCAGTACAGCGCCAGCTTGCCGATGGAAATCGCCATGCCGCCGGCGCCCTGGTCGCCGATGCCCAGGATGGATTCGTTGTCGGTGGCGACGATGAGCTTCACCGGCCGTCCCTCGGTCGCGTTGCGCAGCACTTCCGCCACGCGTCCGCGGTGGTCCGGCGTGATCCACACGCCGCGCGCGCGCCGGAAGACGTGGCTGAACTCGCGCGTGGCGCGGCCCACCGTCGGCGTGTAGATGACGGGCATGAGCTGTTTCAGCTGGTCGCACAACACGCGGTAGAACAGCTGCTCGTTGCGATCCTGCAGGCCGGCCAGCTCGATGTACTTGTCGAACGGATCGCGCAGGCGGTCCAGCGTCATCTGCACGCGGCGCGCCTGCTGCGCCATGGTGTTGACGCGGCTGGGCAGCAGGCCGTCGAGGCCGAGCAGCGCGCGTTCCTGCGGCGTGAAGGCCGTGCCCTTGTTGAGCAGCGGATCCCGATACAGCTCCGCGCCGCGGGCCTCGATGCGCAGCGGCGCATCCGGACGCGGGGCCTGCAGGGGCAGCTCGCCCCGGGTGATCCAGTTGTGTGTCGTCATCGCCGCCGCCTGGCACGCCGCTTGAGCACCTGATTATAGGAGTCCGGCGCCATTCGCGCCTCAGGAAAAACCGGGGAGCGACTTCTATACTTTCCTTACATTCGCAACAGGAGTCATGCCGCGCAGGCGACTCCGGGAGACCAGGCCATGTCCGTAGTGAAAGTCACCGAGATCGGCGCATCCTCGCCCAAGAGCTTCGAGGACGCCATCAAGAGCGGCATCGCGCGCGCCAACAAGACGCTGAAGAACGTGAAGAGCGCGTGGCTCAAGGAACAGGAAGTGGTGGTCGAGAACGGCGCGGTGAAAGAATTCCGCGTGTTCATGAAAGTCACCTTCGTGCTCGACGACTGAGTTCAGGGCAACTCGCAGACGCGCCGGACGCCGCCCGCACTGCTTCGAGCCGCTGCAGGGTATTGCGCGCGGCCGCTGCGATCGCGCTCCCGGGCGCGGCCACGTCGCAGGGCCTGCTGCGCCAGGATGTGCGCCGCGACCTGGCAACCCCGGTCGGCCAGCAGGTTGGCCAGGTTGTTCAACGCGGCCGCGTGGCCGGGCTCCGCGCTCGAGCAACGCCTGGTAGGCGTCGTACGCCGTGGCGACCTCGCCGGCGAGGTGGCTCGCCGTGGCGTAGCCGAACAGCGCCACGACATCGTCCGGCCACGCGCCAAGTGCCGCCGCCCAGGCGCGCGCGGCCGCAGCGTAGCGCCCCGAGGCCTCGAGCCCGGCCACCGCCTCGAAATAGCGCTCCCGGTCCAGCGTGGCAGGCAGCTCGCCGGGCCGTAGCAGCACCAGTCCCCAGCGCTCTGCCAGGTCCCAGCTGCGCATGAACTTGCCGACCGGCGTCGCTAGCCGCTGCTCCGGGCCCGAGCGAAGGAGCACAGTCTCCTCGCGCGGGTCGGCCCCGATCACCACCGCGTAGTGCCAAGCCGGGAGGGTGCGCAGGCGCAGGTTCTGCAGCACCAGCACCGGGCGCCCGGCGAGCAGCTCGGCGAACAGCGCATCCGGCTCGGGCGCAATCTGCACCGGCAACATGTTACGCGCCCGTGCCGCCGCCACCAGCTCGAGCTGCAGGCTGCCGCCGAGACCGGGTGTGTACACCTCGGCGGCCAGCCGCTCGGGATCAGCCGCCACGCCCGCGGCGCCGAGCACGGTGGCCAGCGCGGCCGGGCCGCACTGCAACGCGTCCTGCGGGAAGAACGGCGTGTCGGCGAGTTCCACCGGGACCGCCCGCCCCTGCATGGAGGGCATCCCGGAAGTGAGAACGCGCTGGGAGGCACAGCCCCCCAGCGCGCACAGCAACACCAGCAACCCGGTCGGCGCCGGGCGACGGACAAGACTGTGGAGAAAAGTCCTCAGAAGCTCTTGAAGATGTCCGTGATTCCGACGAGCTCGAGGATCAGCAGCACCACGAACACGATGCCGACCACCTCGATCACGCCGGCGCCCGCGGGCAGCTCGGCGAGGCGGCCGTCGAGCCGCTGCAGCTCCGCGTCGGACAGCGCAGCGACACGCGCCTTCGCGTCGGCGGGATCAACGCCGAGCGACACCAGCTGCGCCTGCACGGCCTCGCGGTCGAGCGCCGCATGCACCCGCGCCAGGGTGTCGGCACGTGCCGATTCGGCCATCACCGTCTGCGTGCCGATCACCGTGGCATGGGCCGGAGCGACCAGCCCGGTGGCGCCGAAGGCCAGCGTTGCCACGACGGTCACGACTTTGACGAAACCCTGCTTCATGCTCTTGCTCTCCTGTTGTCGATGCTGCCTTGAACCTACCCCAGTCCCGCGGCTGCCGTCCAGCCGCGCCGGCGTCGGGTCACTCCACCCACAAGGTCTTGGCGTTGACGAACTCCAGCAACCCGTGGCGTGACAGCTCGCGGCCGTAGCCCGAGTCCTTCACGCCACCGAAGGGTACGCGCGGGTCGCTCTTCACCATGCCGTTGACGAAGGCGGCGCCGCATTCCAGCCGGCGCGCTAGTGCTGCGCCCTGCTCCAGGTCCCGGGTCCAGACTGCACCGCCGAGGCCAAAGGGACTGGCGTTGGCGATGACGAGCGCGTGCTCAGCATCCTCGATGCGGAACACCGACGCCACCGGGCCGAACAGTTCCTCGGACCAGGCGCGCATGTCCGGCGTGACGCCGTCCAGCACGGTCGGCGCGTAGAAGGCGCCGGGTCCGTCCAGCGGGTGGCCGCCGGTGAGGACCTTCGCCCCCTTCGCGACCGCGTCCTGCACCTGCTCGTGCAGTTCATCGCGCAGGTCGGTGCGGGCCATCGGCCCAAGGGTCGTGTCGTCCGCCGACGGGTCGCCCGGCGCCAGCGCCGCCGCGCCGGCGACGAAGCGCTCGAGGAACGCATCGGCGATGTCGGCCTGCAGCAGGAAGCGCTTGGCGGCGATGCAGCTCTGGCCCGCGTTCTGGAACCGCGACTTCAGGCCCTGCGCCACGGCCGCCTCCAGGTCGGCGTCCGCCAGCACGATGAAGGCGTCCGCGCCGCCCAGCTCCAGCACGCATTTCTTCAGCTGGCGACCGGCTGCCGCCGCGACCGCGCGCCCGGCCTTGTCGCTGCCGGTGAGCGAGACCGCGTGCACGCGCGGATCCTCGATCACCGCCTCGATCGCGTCGCTGCCGATGAGCAGCGTGCGGAAAACGCCCTCCCGGCAGCCCGCATCGGCAAACACCTGCTCGATGGCCAGGGCGCACTGCGGCACGTTCGAGGCGTGCTTGAGGAGCACGGTGTTGCCCGCGGCCAGCGCTGGAGCGGCGCAGCGGATCGCCTGCCAGAAAGGGAAGTTCCACGGCATCACCGCCAGCACGGTGCCGAGCGGCTGGTACACGACACGACTGTCGGCGGCGTTGGTGCCGATGCGCTCGTCGGCAAGGAAGGCCTCGGCATGCTCGGCGTAGTAATCGCAGGCGCTGGCGCACTTCTGGACCTCGGCGCGCGCCTCGGACCTCAGCTTGCCCATCTCCAGCGTCGCCAGGTTGGCCAGCTCGTCGCGCCGCGCCTGCAGCACGCGGCTCACCCGGCGCAGCAGCTCGGCGCGCTCGGCGATGGGCTGGTCGCGCCAGTCAGACGCCGCAAGGGAGGCCTCTTCGAGAATCGCCTCGACCTGTGCGGCATCGTGTCCGTCGGCGCGGAAGAACTCCTCGCCGGTGGCGGGATTCATGGAAAGGAAGGCCATGGAGCGCCTCCTTGGGATGCGAATGTACGCTTCAGTTTAACGCGCCGGCCCTAATCCGCGCGGATGAAGGCGACCACGTCGTCCATGGTGTCGGCGATGAACTGCAGCGGCGGCGCCAGGGCTGCCACCACGCGCACGTGGCCGGTACCGTCGTACATGCGCAGCGTCACCGCCACGCCCTCTTCCTCCAGCCGCTGCGCCAGCCGGCGGCTGTGTTCCGGCAGTACCCGCTTGTCATCCAGGCCATGCACCAGCAGCGTGCGCGGCGCCGCGGCCGAGACGAACTCGATGGGCTGGCTCTGCGCGCGCGTGTCCTCGGGGAACACCTGCTGCAGGTAACCCTCCTCCAGCGGCAGGAAGTCGTAGGGGCCGGACAGGCCGATGAATCCCGCCAATGGCGGCGGCGGATCGGCGACGGCCGCGAGGTAATGCGGGTCGAGCGACAACAGGGCCGCAATGTGCGCGCCGGCGGAATGCCCCATGAGGTAGAGCGGTCGCGAGCCGTCGGCCACGCCGTCGATGTTGTCCATCGCCCAGCGCACTGCCGCGGCGCCGTCCTCGACAAAGGCGGGAAAACTCACCTCGGGATAGGCGCGGTAGTCCGGAACGACCACGATGATGCCGTCCTCTGCCAGCGCCGAGCCGACGAACTCGAAATCCGCCCGCGCCGCCTCGCGCCAGCCGTTGCCGTAGAAGAACACCGCCACCGGCGCGTCGTCCGCGACCGAGGTCGGCCGGTACACGTCGAGCTGCTGGCGCGAGTCGTCGCCGTAGGCCTGGCCCGCCTGCCTGATGTAATGATCCGAGGGGCTGAGCGCGTTGATCGCCGTCGTCGGGCCGCAGCCGGCAAGCAACACTGTGGCGATGAGCAAGACGACGCCGCGTGCGACGAGGAAGTGACGTGACAGCATCAGGCCGACGGCGCCTCCCGCACTTCGACGACGTCGAGCCCGGGAATCCCGGCGAAGTCGGCCGGGTTGCGGGTCACCAGGCCCAGGCCGTGCTGTATGGCCTGGCTGGCCAGCCACAGGTCCTGCACGCGCGTGCGATGCGAACGTCGGGTGCCTCGAGCCAGCAGGCCCGCAATGTCCCCGAACACGTCCGCAGTATCTGCATCGATGGGCAGCAAGGGCTTGCGCTTCATCCGCCGGTACGTCGCCAGCCGCTTCTGGCGCACGCCGGCATCGGTCGCCATCTCGATGCCGAGACGCAGCTCGGCGAGGGTGACCGGGGACAGGTAGACCGGCGCATCGCCCGTGAAGGCCGCGACGTCGGCCGGGCCGAGCCGGCCCTGCTCCACGTCGATCCAGATGCAGGTGTCGATCAGGAAGCCCACGGATCACGCAGCTCTTCGTCGAGCCCTTCGCCACCGCGTCGAGCATCGTCCAGCCAGTCTTTTGCCGCCTCGGGCGGCAGCGTGCGGTAGAGATCGGCCATTGCCTGCTGTGCGTCCTGGCGACCCGGGGTTGGCGCAACCTGGACTACCGGCTGCCCGCCCCGTTCCACGATGTAGGACTCGCCCGACTCCCGCACCCGGTCAAGCACTGCGCGGAGGTTGCGCGCCAGTTCAGTCGCGGTGATCTTTCGCATGCCGGCATCCCGGAATCATATGGGATCCGATTTTATGTATTCATGCGTGTGACGGCAACCACGGTGAGCATATCGACGGTGGCTGCACGGTGGGGAAGCGCAATGCCGGGTATCAGCTACCACGCATAAGCCCCGGGCGCCTCGCCGCCCGGGCCAGGAAAGATGGCGTCCAGCTCGTCCAGCGTCTCGCGGTCGAGCTCGATGGCGGTCGCCCGCACAGCGCTCTCCAGCTGCTCGACGGTGCGCGGCCCGATGATGGGCGCGGTCACGACCGGGTTGTGCAGCAGCCACGCCAGCGCGACTTCGCCCGGCGGATGGCCGATGCGGCGACAGAGGTCCTCCCAGCGCTGCAGCTGCACGCGCTTGTCTTCCACCCGGCGCGCGAAGTCATCCGCCGTGCGCCGGCCGCCGTCGTGCTTCTCCAGCGCGCCGCCGAGCAAGCCGCCGGCCAGCGGGCTCCAGGGCATCAGCCCAAGGCCGTAGTGACGGCAGGCGGGGATCACCTCGAGCTCGACCATGCGGTTCTCGAGGTTGTAGATGCTCTGCTCGCTCACCAGCCCCATGAGGCCGCGCCGCGACGCCTCCTGGCAGGCGGTGGCGATGTCCCAGCCGGCGAAGTTGCTCGAGCCGACGTACGTGATCTTGCCTTGCTTTGACGCGACGTCGAAGGCCTGCCAGATCTCGTCCCAGGGGCAGTCGCGATCGACGTGGTGCATCTGGTAGAGGTCGACATGATCGACCTGCAGGCGCCGCAGGCTGGCCTCGAGGTGCTTACGGATCTTGTAGGCGCTGAGGCCGCCGGTATGGCTGTTGGGCTCCGGCCGGGTGTCCGGGCGTTTCATCGTGCCGTAGACCTTGGTCGCGAGGACGATCGCCTCGCGGCGCCCACCGCCCTGGGCCAGCCAGCGCCCGATGATCTCCTCCGTCGACCCGGGCTCCCCGCCCCAGCCGTAGACGTCGGCGGTATCGAAGAAGTTGATGCCGAGCTCGAGCGCCCGGTCCATGATCCGGAAGCTGTCCTCTTCTGAGGTGTGCCAGCCGAAGTTCATGGTGCCGAGACAGAGGTTGCTGACCCGCACGCCGTGGTTGCCGAGGCGTTTGTGGTTTACGGACATGTCGACCTCATGAGCGGCCAGGAGGGCCACGCCGTTCCCGCTCCACTTCCTCGAGCCGCCGACGCTCCTCGCGATCGAGCTCTTCGCGGCGCTTGAGTTCCTCGCGTTCCATTTCCATACGGTGCTTATGCTCTTCCCGCTCCATTTCCATGCGGTGCTTGTGCTCCTCGCGTTCCATCTCCTCGTAACGCTTGCGGCTCTCGCGCTCCGTTTCGCGGACGTCACGACGCTCGTGCTGAACCTCGCGGCGCTCCTGCGCCCACTCCTTTTGCGCTGCGCCCTTGCCGGACTGTTCCGGCTTTTTTGGATCCGCCACGACCGTAGTGGTGGCGAACAACAACCCAAGGCCGGCGGCGATCAACAGTTTTGTGCGCATTTTTCGTTCCTCGATTCATCAACGTTTTGAGCTTAGCGCGCGTGCCGGGATAGGGGTACCCGACGGCAGTCGCAGATCGCGAAATACAGACCCTCCGGTCCGCCGCCGCCGGCGGTATACTTCCGTTCCGGCGCGGGCCCGTAGCTCAATGGTTAGAGCAGGGGACTCATAATCCCTTGGTTCCAGGTTCGAGTCCTGGCGGGCCCACCAATAAAATCCGGGGCTTAGGCGTTTTATGCCGAGAGGTGAAGGGATTGGAATCCCTTGGTGTGGGGCATAGGTGGAGCTGGGGAACACTCCGGTCATCGCTGTGGCAGGCACCGGAATCCGCAACCGATCAAGTTCGTCGCGACGAGTGTCCGTTATCCGCGAAAGGCAAGAAGCCGAAGCTCGCTTAACTACTCTCGATTCTCGCCAAGAATTCGATCCACTTCGACCCTGAACTCGCGCCGGGGAGAGACAATTCCCATCGCTCTCCAAAGTGGGGCATTTGAGCGAATGCGCTCAACAGTCTCGCCGTAGTAGAAACTCTCATCCAGAAATCCGCTTTGGAATTGGTAGTGTTCATTATCGAGATCGATTCTGACGATCGTGATCAGCCGTTTTGCGATAGGCAGTTCAGACGGGACCAGGGAAGCCGGATCGAAGTCTGGTTCATAAAATCTATCCTGCATGTCTCGAATGCTCGCGTCCTTCGCGAATTCCATATTCCATGCGATCCCATCAAAAGCCCTTGCTTGATAGGCTTGCGCGCGCAACGCTACCTGGGTTTGCCGAAGTTCCACAACTAGCGCGATCAACGAGGCGACAACGGTGATTAACGCGATGAGCTCCATCCAGTCGCGCCACTTTTCTACTGACATTTCCTGGTCCTCTGGTTATTGCTCGCTCCGTCTTGCGGCCGACTTTGTACGTACGCTGTGGGTCGCTTGGCGCCGCCGATAGTAACAAACGACTAAAGTCCGCTTCGGGAAATCGATCAAAGGATCATCCACCTATCCCTTGGTTCAAGATTCGCCCTCGAGCCCTAGGCGAGGGAACGGTGCCTCGCGGAGGCACTGGGGATGCCTGGCGGGCCCACCAAGCTTTTCAAAGAGCTGGGGTTTATGCCGGGAGGCGAAGGGATTGGAATCCCTTGGTGGCGGCATAGGTGGGGGGGCTGGCAGGGGCGAGCGCAAGAAGTCGCCGGCAAGGCAATCGCGGCGGTGGGTGCCGGCTCGGCGACACCACTCAGACGTATTCCTCGATTCCAGCGCTGTCTGGGAACGGCAAATACCCGACAGTTACCCGATACCCGGAATGGAGAAGGTGTCGACCTGGCGCTGCAGGTCACCTTCGATGAACGTGAGGATGTCCTGGTACGCAGGGAGCCCGCGCAGCGAGTCGTGGCTCGGATTCATGTTGGTGTCGAAATGCCACATGACGCGCCAGCCATCGTCCGCCAGTTGTCGAAGGCGCGTCACCGCCTCCTCTTCGCGGCCTAGCAACGCGAGCGCATCGACAACCGCTATGCCCAACGGATAATTGGCTGACCCCAGGGTGATACTGCTGCTCATAAGCAGCGATCGCCGCGTGCAGCAACTCTGTCGCTTGCCGATCCGGCCCAACCCGCTGCAGCAATGACGCGAGGTCCACGGCCTTGCGCACGTTTCCGGCGGTGATCTGCGGCGGTGATTCGAATAACCCAGGCTCGTACTTCTGATACAGGGCGAGAGCCTCGTCGTACTCACCAGAATCCAGCGCCGCATTTCGGACCAGCCTCAGGAAAATGAAGTGCGACCCCCACCGGTCTTCCAGGTCTCTCGCCAGGGCGCCGCGCGCCATCGCTACGGCCTTCTCATTTTCCCCTGTCATCGCAAGCAATAGCGCTTCTGACGACAGGGGATACGGCTCCCCCGGGCCCATCTCGAGCGCCAGGTCTGCGTGCCGACGCGCTGATTCGTAATCTCCAAAGCTCGCGTATATGACCACGCAGGTTGCCGGATTCTCGTAATCGTCGGCATCCATCGACAGGGCCTGCCCTGACCAATACGCGGCCTCGACGAGGTCGCCGCTGAGGATTGTCGCCGTGGCTGCCCCGTGGGCGGCATACGGGTTTCCAGGACTCAGCTGGGCGATTCGCGCGAAAGCCTCTAGCGCTGGCTCGAACTGGCCGAGCCACAGGTGCACGCGCCCGAGGTCGTGGTACAGAGGTGCCGATAACGGGTCCAGGTCCAGCGCCTGCCGCAGTACTTCAAGCGCTTCCTCGCCGCGCCGCTGGATTCGAAGATACGTCGCGTAGATGCTGAGCACATCGACATCGTTCGGCGCGGCGACGGTGGCCGCCTTCATGACTGCGTCGGCTTCCGGATCATCTGTGAGGCTTAGATACCTGCCGCGGACTGCCTGCACGAACGGATTATCGGCATAGAGTTCCACGGCACGGTCGACGTGTGACTGGCCTTGAGCCAGCGCTTCGGCAGGCGCTATTGCACCCGTCACGGCGAGCTGTGCGAACGTGTTGGCCAGCGTGGCCTGGGCCAGCACATACTGCGGGTCGATCTCGAGCGCCCTTTGAAAATGGTCGACTGCCGTGCGCAGCGCCGCAAACGACGCAATATCGACTTGCTGCTTCCCATACGTGTATTCGCGAAACGCCTCTAGGTTGTCGGTGCGGTCCCGACCGATGCGCCTGCGTTCATCGGCCGTAAGCTCCGTCTTGAGCTGAGCTGCGATGGTCTCCACGATCTCGCTCTGGATAGCAAACACGTTCTGCGCGGTCAGCGCACGATCGTAGGTATGAGCCCAGACGTGGCCGTCTGTCCGCGAATCAATAAGCTGCACATTGATACGAACATTGTCGCCGGCCTGTTGTACGCCGCCCTCGAGAACAAATGCGACGCCTAGTTCGTTGCCGATTTCCGGGATGCTCTTTTCAGTATCGCGGTATCTCAGCACCGAAGTCCTCGAAATGACCTTCATTGACATAACTTTTGCCAGTGAGGTCAGGAGATCGTCGTGCACGCCGTCGGCGAAGAAAGCCGTGTCGGCGACGTTGCTGCGTGTCGCGAACGGCAACACAGCGATCGAAGCAGGGTCAATCGCGCGGGCAGTGATGCTCTCTCGTGACTCGTTTCTGCTGCCGGCTACCTGCTCGACCATCCACCAGCCGCTCAGCGCAGCAACGGCAACCAGGGCAGACAAGATGACGAAGTCCGGTGTCTTCAGCGACAGGTCCGCGCTGCCAGTCGCGGGCGGGGTTCGCACGATGCCATGCGCGGTGATGTCATAGCGCCAACCGAATACGAGTGCGACCGGAAACAACAGTAGGGCGGCGATCCACACGAAGCGCAAAGCGCTGGCTGGCACGCCCCACGACTCGAAGCCAAGATCGGCGACCTGTAAAACCACCCAGGCCGCGACAATGTACAACCCGGCAACGCGGAACACATGCCGGCGCCGCAGTTCCCTGAGAAAGGGCATTGGGATAATCCGCCTTGGGTCGGAAGCGGTCATTCTATTTCAATCCCGGCGCGCGGCCTTGCCTCGCTGTCAAATCGGCCAAAGTATCTTCGAGTTCGAGGAGATGATCTCTTCGTTCCGCCACAAAACCGGTCAGCGTGTTAATACGACTCAAATTGTCGACATATTCGTTCAGGAAGGCTGCGTTCGCCCTCATTCCGTCGACATCACACGCCGGCACCCATCGATAGCCATCACCGCTCAGGCCTCCCCAGCTGATATCGCTATCGGAGGTCACCGGCAAGCGACTAACGATTACGAGTGACGGAAATCTGCTGTGCAGTCGGAAGAGTTCATTTACCGCCTCTTCATAGTAGGCACGGCCACGTTCCCGAAGCAGCAAATATGCTCGCAGACTGTCCTTTACGCTCGCATCCCGTAGCAAATCGAAGCGACCGGTCTCGAGCATTTCGTCAAGGACTGGAAGTTCGTCGGAGGGTCGCCGGTAAACGTGTGATGCAGAGATGCGGCCGCATTCCAGCTCTGTAAGCGCTCTGCTTGGTGCTTGCGAGAACAAGACTGGATTTACGCCGATCAGCACCTCTGCCCGCGACCGAAGCGAGACCAGTTCCCGCTCGTGAGCGTCGATCAGCGATCGAGTCTCTTCGAACAGGCGAACCATTAACGCGCTCTCTTCGACTCGCTCCTTGCGAGAATCATTCCAATCCTGGACCTGCAGGCCAACGAACACGCCGAGGACGACGATGACGAAGTCGAGGCCGACCGCGAACCAGTTCTGCGCTTTAACATGCTTAGTGATCCTGCGGAGCAACATGGGCGCGTCTCTTTAGTGGAGATGGGCCGAGTATATGCGACTGTGCCTCATCGGGGCGCTGGGGATGCCTGGCGGGCCCACCAGGATTTTCAACGGCTTCGGGTTTTGTGCCGGGACACCGGGGGACTGGAATCCCTTAGTGTGTGGCATAGGTGGCGGTGAATATTTGCATGAGCTCCGGTCTTCTGAACGCCGCTTTCACAAGCGGGCTCTTCCTCTTCTTCACACTAGGGTAGCTTGAACTCTTCGCCGCCCTGACCGTCTCCGATCAATCATCGACTATGCAACGAACATTGAATCCATAATCGCTTTCAGCGCCATTGCCGATATTCACGTAGTTAGGCGCGCGGATCGACAACCGCCACGGATTCTTTAGGAACGGAAACAATTTCCAGCCTGTCTCTGAGCTCCAGAACGACGCCGAACGACCACGCCTCGAGTAGGCCTCATTGCGCGACCCGGTGAGCTGCACATTGAAACCACTGGCGCCTCCTTCAATCAACAGAGGATAGAGGTCGTTCCAATTCGGTAAATCAGTCACCCCCAGGGTGGCCGCTAGTTTTTCGAACTCTTGCCTGCTGGGAAGATGACCACCAGGAGGCACGGCTTTTTTTGCCGCGTCCCAGGTGTAGAACCTGCCAAACTGCTGGCCGTCTGGATCGCCCGGCACGGGCCAACTTCCCTCTTCGGTGACGTAATTCAGGTTTTGCGCCAGCCACACCTGATCCCCAATTCTGACCGTTTTATATGTCTGTCTATCTCTAGGATCTGTGAACGAATCCCATTGATAATCTTTTCCTAAGTGCAGAGCCGATAGCTGTTCTGTCCTTTCAGCAGGTTCCTTCTCCGCTCGCGTAGATGCTGAATAACATCCATTAAGAAGAGCTACTGCGAGCAGGCAAAGAAAGACGAAGCTAACAACTTTAAAGTCGACTGACATCCTTATTCTCGCTGGAGTCTGCATGACAGCTTCCTTGTCAGAAACCACTTCAAGAGGACCCGCGGCTTTGGGTGACTGGCTGTCGCCAGCTTTGCCGTTTCCGTAACTTGAGTCTAGAACAATCGAAGGAAGCTGCTTGTTCGGGCCCGATCACTTTCGGTCCGATACGGACCCAGGTTCGCCCACGAGCCCTGGGCGAGAGAACGATGCCTCATCGAGGCGCCGGGGATGCCTGGCGGGCCCACCAAGCTTTTCAAAGAGCTGGGGTTTATGCCGGGAGGCGAAGGCATTGGCATCCCTTGGTGTGGGCATAGGTAGGACGCGGGCGAGGTGGGCCGGTGGGACGCTGCCCGTCATCAACGCCCAGTATGATGGACGATCCAACCGGCAATAAGGAGTCCTCCCATGCCAGCGAACCGATGGCTGCAGTTTTTCTTGCTGCTGAACCTGGTCGCGATCGCTTCCGCACCTGCCGATGAACCGGACTCATCACTGCGCGCAGAGATCCTGCGGCAGGATGCGGCCATGTTCCATGCGTCAGGCAATTCCGCACACGATGGAAGTCTGGCCGATACCCGGATTCGGGGCGATACAAACCGGCTGGCACAGCTTCACCAACCACGGGGCAGATGCGCCGCATGGAATGGCTCGCTTCCTGCATGTCTGGCACCAGCGGGACGAAGGTCACTGGGTTGTGGCACGGATCGTGAGCTACGATCACCGTGCTTACGATCCCACACTCATTCCCTGATCAGGGTCTGGGGGATTTACGCCAGCTGCTTCGCTGGTTGCTCCCGGCTGCCTCCTATGCTCGAATCAGGAACCGGTGATCGCACGCGGCCCGCAGGGTTTTAAGGGAGAGGCGCAATGACCCACAAGGCTCGGCTCCTAGCGCTCCTGGTCGGAGCATTGTTCCTGGCGACGCTGGCCGGCTGCGTCACCATCGGCCCGGGCACCATTGGCCGAGACCGTTTCGATTACAACACCGCCCTCGCCGACTCCTGGAAGCGGCAGATGCTGCTCAACATCGTCAAGATCCGCTACGGCGATGCGCCGGTCTTTCTCGATGTCGCCTCGATCACCAACCAGTACTCCTTCGAGTCCGAATTGCGCGGCGCATTGGAATGGCCCGCTCCCGGTTCCAACAATCAGGAACTTGGCGGGACGGGTCGCTACTATGACCGACCGACGATTACCTACACTCCGCTGTCCGGCGAACAATTCGCCCGAAGGCTGATGACGCCAGTCGCGCCCAACAAGGTCATGGCCCTCGTCGAGGGCGGCTATCCTGTCGACCTCGTTTTCCGACTCATGGTTCATTCGGTCAATGGAATCCGGAACCAGTTCGGCGGGACTGCCCGGGCGCGCCGGGCGGACCCCGAATTCTTCCCTTTGCTGGCCGACTTGCACGAGGTACAGGCTGCGGGTGCGCTGACCATGCGGCTGAAAGAGGTGGGACCGCAAGCAGCGCTCATGCTGGTTTTCGGCCAAGCGCCATCGCCGGAACTCGCCACCAAGATCAACGATATACGAGAGGTTCTCAACTTGCAGGAGGGCGTTGATGAGTTCCAGGTCGTTTACGGCTCGGCAGCGGCCAGCGAAAACGAAATTGCCCTCGTAACCCGCTCTGCGTTTGAAGTTCTTATCGACATCGCCTCGACCGTAGAGGTCCCGGTCGAGCATATCGCGGAGAACCGTGCTGCCCCCGACGTTTCCGCCGTATTGCAGAATCTCGACCGCCGGTTCATTCACATCAGGGCAGCCCCGGAGCAGCCCGCGGACCCCTATGTCACAGTGCGGTACCGGGACACCTGGTTCTGGATCGACGACCGGGACTTTGCCTCCAAAGGGGCGTTCTCCTTCCTGCTGTTTGTCATCACTCTGACCGAATCCGGGGGCCAGGAAGGTGCGCCGGTCCTTACGATTTCGGCTGGAGGATGATGCTGCGCTATTGGGGCAATACTTCCCCCAGGGGCGAGCGCCTGACCGTACCCCCGTAATCCGAGCCATGGGCGATGTCGGATTTCCCGCGAAGCTAAATCACCGCCTCCAGCCCCTTCCGCTCGATCAGGTTCAGCAGCTTGAGCGAAGGGCCACTTGGCTTCTTGTCGCCCGTCTCCCACTTCTGCACCGTCGAGACGCTCGTGTTCAACACGGCCGCGAACACTGCCTGGCTTACGTGGGCGTTCTCCCGCAGGGTTTTGATCTTCCGCGGCGGCATTTCGTGCACGTCGAGATGGCACAGCGCCTCGAACTCGCCCATGCGACGCTTGCTGATCAAGCCCGCACCGTGCAGGCCGAGTGCCGTCTCATGCATCTCGCCCAGGAGCCTGCTCTTACGCTTTTTCGTCGCCATCTCCAATCTCCACGATCTCGCCAGCCTGCAAGGCGATCGTTCTTCCTGAAGCCGTAAAGAAAGAACCAGCGCTCCGTGAGCTTCGTCGCTACAATGGTCCTCGCCCCGCCGCGTTTGCCCTGGCCGGGTAGTGCTACACGTTTCTTCACCACGTGCCCGCCAAGGTCCGCATCAACCAGCCCGTCGGCCATCTCCAGGACCGCGGCCCACAACGCCCGATCGGTCATACCGGACCGTTTCATCGAGCGATCAAAGGTACGGGTTTTGAAGACTCGCATCGCCGAAAAACCATAGCACCGAGTGAGATACTTTGAAAGTCGCGGTTTCGGTCCGTTCGGACGATGCTCGGGCATGCTCGGACCTACCTCGGCCCAGGTTCGGGCGGGTAAGCCGGGGGAATTCGCTAAGCTGTTGAACGGCATGCACCAAGGGGCCCACGTTCCCCTCGTCTCGGGGCCGAGGCTCGGACGGCGGTTCGGAGCCCGGTTCGGCCAGAAACTCGGATTGATGCCGGGCTCAAAAAGTCCTTGGCTTTCTTCTAATTATCTAATTACATCAAGCACTTGTACCTAGCGCTCATAATCCCTTGGTGTGCCATAGTGGATCTGCACCCAGGAGGCCTCCAAATGAGCGGCGTCATCCTCGAATCCACGCTGACCTGTCCCGATTGCGGCTTCGTGAAGACAGAGACAACGGCCCGCCACAGATAGTGTTGCTTCCCGTTTATCTTCACGAAGACTTCGTCGATGTAGAGGGTGTCACCGAATCCTCTATGTCTCTGCTTCAATCGACGTGCGTATTTGGCTCCGAACTTGGTGCACCAGAGGCGGATCGATTCCCGAGTAACTATGATCCCACGCTCAGCCAGCAGATCTTCGATATCCCTGTGGCTCAGGTTGAAGCGATAGTAGAGCAAGACAGCGTGGGAAATGATGCCCGGCGGGAATCGGTGGCGTTTGTAGGTACTCATCGTCCGATTCCATCGATGCCAGGCAGTTAACTTGGCAGTACCCCGCCGATACAGAGTCAGTGCGATAATGCGCACAACAATTCTGGCCCGCAGTGGTCAGATCATCAACAAGACCAGTAAATCAAGAGTTCTGATATGTCAATTTTTACGCCGCGCCCAGTAACCCATTTGTCACTACTGCTCTTGTTGGGCTTTGCCATGCTGATTTCCGGATGCGCGACTGACAGCTATGCCGCGAAAGGTGCCGGAAAAGGCGCGACCACCGGTGCGCTGGCTGGTGCTGTCGGTAGCATGGCTACGGCGCTGATTTTCGGCGGCAATGTCGGCGAAGCAGCTGCCCGCGGAGCGGTTTACGGTGGCGCCAGCGGCGCGGCCGTTGGCGGCATGTCCGGTGCGAGTGTCGATAAGCAGGTTGCCGCGAAAGAACAAGCCGAACGCGACAAGAAAATCGCAGAGTTTCGCGGCGAAATCGGCGCCGACGCGTTTAACGGCTTTGTTGCTCTGGCGGAGTGCAAGCACGACATCGCGATCGCCAATGCGCGTGAGGCCAGGAAGTCGCGCAATCGCGATCACGCACTCGCCGGGCTCTGGATCGAGATACTGACCGAGGCGGACCGGATGAATCCGGATGCCGCCAACGAGCTGTTTCCGGAACTTGTCTCCAGCGACAAGCAAATCAAGACAGTCGGCGAGGCCGAATCGCGTACGGGCAACGCGCTGCTGCGACTCGGCGAGATTCGTGTCGAGTACGACCTGCCGAAAGATTGCACTTCCTGAATGGTTCACGGGTTGGTCGGAGTTTCATCCCAAATACCGAGCACATAGCCGGCGAAAGGGAAACGTCGGAATCGGCGGCGTTTATCGGTGTTCATCGTCCGATTCCATCGATTCCAGGCAGTTAACTTGTCAGTACCCCATTTTCGCCTTCGGCATAGGCCGCGCGGATCAGGGCGTAATCGTCGCGTCGTAGTGTACTCAGCAGTTCGCCGACATCGGCTTCCGGGACGCCCAGATCCTGCAGCAGCATCCCACCGCGCGCCAGCGTGCTCTCGATATAGCCCGTGCCCGCGTGCTTGATGCCCTTGGCGACCAGCGCTTCCTGATCGGCGATGGTGCGCACGCGTACGTAGACGTCCAACTGCGGATAGAGGCGATGCAGCGTCAGTGCCAGCGCCTTGGCGGCGTCCGAGTCGTGCGAGGTCACGAACACCGCGGCGGCGTTGCCGAGCGCGGCGGCCTCTTGGGTGCTGGTGCTGTACAGGTCGCCGAAATAGACCTCGCGCCCGGCGCGCTTGGCCACCTGCACGACGGTGATGTCCCGCTCGACGGCGACGTGGGGGATGTTCGCCCGCTCCAGAATCAGGTCCATGAGCTGCCCCACCTCGTCGTAGCCGACGATGACCACATGCCGTTTCAAATCGGCGGACGGTTCCGAACTTGTGGGGTCGGGGGCGAGAGCCGACCCGAGGCGGCCGGCGACCGCGGCGCCCGCTTTGACCATCAGGGGTGTCGCGATCATGCTCACCGCTACCACCAGCATGGCCAAGGTGTGCCCGTTGCCGCCAAGTAGTCCGGCAACGGTCGCAGCGCCCAAGAGGACGAAGGCGAACTCGCCGACCTGGGACAGGTAGAACCCGGTGCGGATGGCCGCCGAGCGGCCGATGCCGAACGCGAGGGCGAGTCCGGCGAGTACGACAAGCTTGAGCACCAGCAGGATGGGGACCTGGATCAGCAGCGTGTCCCAGTCAACCAGCAGGGCGCCGACGTCGATGGACATGCCCACCGCGATAAAGAACAAGCCCATCAGGGTCTGCTTGAACGGCGCAACGGTCGCTTCGATCTGATAGCGAAGGTCCGAGGCCGACAGCAGCATGCCGAGCAGGAAGGCGCCCAGGGTCATAGAGATGCCCACCTGCTCGACGGCCCAGGCGGCAAAGAGCACGGCGAGAAACAGGACCAGGCCGAAGGCATCCATCTGACGTCGGCTTGCGCAATAGCCGAGCGCGGCCGGTAGCAACCAGCGTCCGATCACGAGGATGGCCGCGATCACGCCGACCACCAGCGCCACCGTCTGCCAGAGAGGTGTCTGCGGGCCCTGAGCGGTAGTGTGGGCCAGGATCGGGACCAGTGCCATGATCGGCACGATCCACATGTCCTGTGCCATGAGCACGGCGAAGGTGGTCCGCCCATGCTCGCTCGCCAGTTCGCCGCGCTCGGCCAGCGTACCCATGACGATGGCCGTCGAGGACATGGCGAAGGCCAGGCCGAGGATGGTCGCCGATTCCCATGGCGCTTGCAGTACCAGGATCATATACGCGGCAAGCACGGCCGCGGTCAGCAGCATCTGCGCGGAGCCCAGACCAAAGATCAGGCGGCGCATCTGCCAGAGCTTCTCGGGGCGCATCTCCAGACCGACGCTGAACATGAACAGCACCACGCCGAGCTCGGCGATGCTCTGCAATTCATCGACCGCATGCACGGGGACCGGGCCCGGCGTATACGGCCCGATGAGCACACCGGCGACGATGAAGCCCAGGATCGCCCCAAAGCCGAGGCGCTGGAACAGGATGACGCAGAGCGCGGTCGCCGCGAGCATCACGACAATGATTAACAGGACTGCCGAGATGTCCATGGGTACTCCGGTTCAGGGCAAGTCTGATTCATCAGCGTTACCCATTATTATTTTTCGAAGCGTACTGCACTCTCCTTGCGCGCGCCACCGCTTCCTGATGCCGGTCGTGCTTGGTTCATCAAAATACCCTATGAGCGATTGAACGACCGCTTGGCCACTAGCGGGACGGGCAAGCGCAGCAGTGCCTGCCCGTACGTGAAACACCTTGGGGGATGAGATTATCGATTGTTTTGTAGAAACGCTGCGGGCCTATCCGCAGCTTGCCGTGTTTACGGGCTCCGTACCGGCCGGGCATCGGGTGATTGTTGCAGTGAACCTGCGGCGCTAATCGGGGCGCTGCCGAATTTCCTTTACAGCGTTCTTCGCAAGTCCACCGACCGCAATCAGTGTCCAGCCGCTCATCATGAGTTGGACACCCACCAGGGTACCAACGGCCCACACCCCGGATATCGGGAACTGTCGCCAGATCATCACGCCGAGCATAAAAGAGATGATGCCGCCGAACAGCAGCCAGCCCCAACCCTGGTCCGGCCTCGCCCCAAAAGCGCCGATGACCTGCACAATACCGCTGGCTACGAAATAGCCGGCGAGGAAAAGGGTCAGCGTGACCAGCCCGGAAAGGGGCTGCGACAGCATGTAGCCTCCGGCAATCAGGCTGATTGCCGCAAAGATGGCAAGCAGGAGGCCCTCTCCGAAGGAGCCTGACTTGAAAACCAGCACAAGCTGGGCCGCACCGCTCATGAGCAGCAGCACTCCGATCATCACGGTTAATGACAGACCGGCCCCGAGAGGCGCAACGAGTGCCAGGAATCCTGCGATCAGAAGCAGTACCCCAACCCATTTAGAGGCCTTCGCGTCTTTCTTGATGGTCTCTACAAGTGTCATGGAATCTTCTCTCTTGATTATTCTTTTAATCGGTAAGGAACCGCGACGACGTCTGCTCGATCAGCCCCATCATCAGTGGCGGGCACGGTTTAACCGTGCCCGCCGATCTTCACGGTCAGTCAGGCGTCGAGCTCGTCCAGCGCCGTATCGTAATGCTCGAGCGCTTTCGCATAGTGCTTCGCGCTGCCATCCATGTCGTCCTTGCCGTAGGCGTCGATAGACTTCTGGAGCTCGTCATTGCCCTTCGTCAGTTCCTTGGCGGCCGTTTCGTAAGCATCGTCTTCGGCCTTCCCGAGGTGATCAAGAGCCGACGCAAAGAAGCCGAGCCCCTTGTCGAAGTGCCGCGCAGCCGAGTCCACGTTGTCTTTGTCGATCTCGTTGTCTGCCTTCTGGAACTGGCGGATGCCCTTGGCGGCATTAACAGCAGCCCGGTAAACCTGGTAGTTCTCGCCCATCTTGTTTCTCCTGTTCTTGAGAATACGCGCGTTGCTTGTCGAAGTAACGCACGAAAAAGCTGACAGCGCCTGATTGACGCTACAGCGTGTTCTTGTAGAAAACCCCGTCCTTTGTTCCTATTGGGCCTCTATCCGAGGACAAACCGCCCGCCACCGCCGCGCTTCAACGCGACGCGGTCGCGCGCTTCAGGCGTATCGAACCAACGGCCAGCGTAAAACCTATTCGAAGACAACTTGGACGTACGGACATATCCGAATCCAAGTATTGATGCGAAAGTCGAAGATGTCTCAACGTTTCTGTTGGCGTCAGGTACCGGATTGGCATTGGTACCTTAGGGTGTAGTTCAATTGTGGGTTTGAGTTTACATCGTATTCGCATGCAGAGAAGCCATACCTATATCCATATCTTTCAGCCTGTTATTTATCGGTGTTGCAGCCCCCGCCATCTCGCTGCGGCACGCGAGCGGCCCCCTGCCCCGCGAGCGCAGCGAGTGCTTTGGGCATGATCTTCACGGCGCCACCGCACTTTGGGCCAGCGTCGGCCTGCGAGTAAATCCCGCCATGCGGATCAGGTGCGTGGCGATGGCGCAGTGGCTGGCGTGGCAGGATCTCGTCGACCGGCTGTGCCGCGGTCTCGGCCATGCGCCGGCACCGAAGTGCGATCAGAGCTGGCTCTTGATCGGGAACAGGCCTGCGAAACCCACCTTGATTCGATCCCACCCGGTGGCGTTGGGCTCCTTCGTAAGGATAACCTCCTCGCCGTCGTTGTAGCCGCGCCAGCGGATTTTCCCTTTCTCGTCCTTGAAGACGACGTAGGCGAATTCCTCGTAATGGCTTGCAAGCTCGGGCGCATAGAACTCACCGAGCTTCGCATCGTGAATAATGACGCCCATCTCCGTGTTCAGGTTCGCCGAACGCGGGTCGAAGTTAAACGAACCGAAATACCGGATGAGGTTCACGCGCGGGCGCGGCACCAGCGCGGCCACCGGCGGCCGGCTTACGCAGGGGCATAGGCGCTCCACCGGATATGCGATGATATCTGCAAAGTAGCGCAGCAACGCCGAGAAGTTACAGCGCCGAGAGAACTCGGCAAAGCCAATCATGCGTGAGCATCTTCGATGTTTCGAATCCTGGGTTCAGCCCTGTTGATGTTATTGCCCCTGGCAACACAGTCTCATAGCGAGTCGTCAGAATGGTGTGAGTCGGAGGACGAAATTGCATCGCTGCCGGCGGACCGCATCCGTGTGCTCAGCCTGAATATCAGCCATGGGCGCCGCACGGCACTGAACCAGCTGTTTGTCAGCCTGGACAACACCTACGATAACCTCGACGCGATTGCTGCGCTGCTCGTCGACCAGAGCCCGGATGTCGTTGCATTTCAGGAGGCGGACGCGCCGTCGCGTTGGAGCGGTAATTTCGACCATGTCGAGCGTATCCGTGAGCGCGCCGGTTTCAAATGCCGGTTGCACGGACTCCACTCACAGACCTGGATTTCAAACTACGGCACCGCGCTTTTGACGAGCAGCCGGACGAGCGCTTACGCGTCGGTGACCTTTGAACAGTCCTGGCCTTCCAAGCAAAAAGGGTTCGTCTGGGCAACCTTCGATTGGCAGGTTAGCGGCAGGGTCCGGTCCGTCACTTTTGTCTCGCTTCACCTGGACTTCCTGCGCGACAGTGTCCGCGATCGACAGATCGATGAGCTCTCTGACGTGCTGGCGAAGATCGATGGCCCGCTGGTCGTCATGGGCGATTTCAACAGCGAGTGGAACGATCCGGAGTCACAGGTAAGGCGGTTGGCCGATAAACTCGACCTCCACGCCCATGCGCCTGGCAAAGAAGGCATGGGCACTTACAAGGGGCGTAACGGCAGGCGACTGGACTGGATCCTCATTTCGAGGGACCTCGAGTTTATAGACCACCAAGTCTTGCCGGACACCGTCGCCGATCATCTTGCGGTTTATGCCGAAATCGGACCCGGCGCCAGCTGGGAGTGAAGCGACGGTTGGGACTGGCAGACAGGTTTGTCAGCGCATCGAATACAACAATCTGGACGCGTGCACGCTGTCTCGTCAGTTGGCCGTCGGCATTGCGGATGTAACCGGCATTGTCCCCGCCGCGTCAACGACGAGGCGAACGTCCACGCCACGATTAACGGCGTCGCAAAGGTGCGAGCCAATTCAGCGGGATCAGCTCCAGCCTCTTCGAGTGTCCGCGAATCGTGCTACTGGCGTCGTTTCATCGGCACCGCTCAGAACAGCCATTCCAGTCCGGTGGCTCGCAATGCTTTGAAAATCGTTCGCTGCCTGCGAAGCGTCATGCCCTTGGTGCCGCCTGCGTCTTTAAGGTTCTTTCGCATCTGCAACCACTCCGGCGAACCCCAGCGGTAGGAACGCGCCTTGAGGCTTTCGAATACGGCGTTCAAATCTTCGGCCAACGGCTCGGAACGGAAAAAGTAGCCCATTTCGCTGTTGAAGAGTCGTGAGCGGTAGTCAAAGTTAGTAGTACCGACAAATCCATAGGGCTCGGCGACCCAGAACTTGGCGTGCAGCTTTCCATACGGCACGGTTCCTCCCGGGAACAGGTCGGAATCGTTAAGGCCAGTCTGGTAGATTCGTATTCGCGGATGGCCCACCTGGCGCTTCCAGGCATCGCTGTTGGTCAACTCGGCGCTCAATTCGTCCTCCGACCGCAAATCCAGCCATTGCTGCTGCAACTCCGGATCCAGGAGGAGTCGCGGCGCCATGTCGAAGTCGATAACGGATTGCGCCGGAAAGTTGTCCGACGTCAACGCTGAGTTGGTCAGAATTTCGATCTCGGCGTCCGGATGAGCATCGATATACGCCCGGATAGCTGCGGCTTCGTCCACGATGACCTTGCCGTCGGCGTCCTCGTATCGCGCCAGGAACAGGTAAGGTGAACAAAGCCGTGAATTAGCGGGCGCGTCCGTGTTGTCCAGGACATTATTGAGCACGAACAGGATGGAATTGGGGCTGCGTTGAATGTTCTCCAGCGCGTTGCGAACGACCCGCTTTTCGACGACGTTCTTCATCTGCTGGGCCAGCAGCACGTCGGCTGGAACAAATCCCTCGGTCATGAACGTCGGCATCGCTGCCAACCGCTCCTGCATGATCGGAGTGTTTTTGAGCTTCGCCAGCGCCTCGCGCGCCTTGGCCCTCTCCGCTCGATAGACCTCCCGGGCATTTTCACTATCGAGCGCCTCGAGAAGGCGGTTGCCTTTAAACAGGAACAGCAGGCTGAAATAACCGCTGGTCAATTTTCCGACACTGTCCTCCCCGGGCACGACGATAGGGCGCAGCAGTATTTCGAGATCGCGGTAAGAGCGTGGATCAAATTCACCCGCTTCCGTAAGACCGTAATAATCAAGCGCAATGTTGCGGCCGCCGGTGATCAAATACGCATCCTCTCCGAATTCCCCATCCGTGATCAGCAGCTTATCGTGTGAGCGGCGATTGGGACTGGCGGACAGGTTCGTCAGCGCGTTGAACAGGACAACCTGAACCCGCGCACGCTGCCGCGTCGGCTGGCCGTCGGCGTTGATCATGTAACCGGCCTGCTCTTCACAAGCGTCCAGCATTCTCAATGCAGACTTGGGGAAACTCAGGGAACCCGCCGCATCGACGACCAGGCGAACGTCCACGCCGCGAATCACGGCGTCGCACAATGCGCCCAGCATGGCGTAACCGGCAAGATCGTCACCAAAGATGTAGTACGCCGCATCGACCGTGTAGCGCGCCTGCTCGATCATCCAGATTTTCAGTGCCAGCGAGTCATGCGAGCCGACATCGGTTGGCGCGATCAGCTTCCCAACTGCATCCTGAATCGGGGTGTCATAGGTTTGGGCGATTTCCGTGGGCTCTAACCCGGCTTTGCGCTGATTGCGGGACGAGTACCACTGGCGTCTTGCTGCCAGCCCTGTCACGAACGGGTCGTCCACTGCTTCCGGCAAGGGGCAATCGCGGGACGGCAACGTACCTGCCTCGCAGGACGGTGCGGGAGTTGTGGCGCATGCCGCGAGCAGGATCGTCAGGACTCCGGTCAGTATCAGGACTGGAATCGCAGACAACCTGTCGACACTGGGCTTTTCCGGGCAGTTCGCTGAATTTGTCATAGCATCGAAGAATGCCCGAAAACGGCAGGATTTTCGATAATGAACCGCCGAAATAATAGATATATCGACCAGGTCGCTGGGCCTGCCCTTTCTCTAGCTGCAGCGCAACACGCTTTGGTTGCGAAGGTACGCGGCAGCGTTGGTCAGGTAGGTAATTCCGAGTTATCGTGCGAGACAGAGTGGGAGGGGCTAAGGAGTATCTCGCTTGAGCTGCCGACTATGACAACACTATGACCACAGCAATACTTTATCTCGCGTTTTACTTCCTGCAGCTGGCAGTGATTGTCCGGGCTCTTATCCGCCCGAACCGCGAACCCTCATCGAGGATAGCGTGGATAGTTGTTATCGCTGCCGTACCGGGTTTAGGTATCGTCGCTTACCTTTTACTAGGTGAGACCAATATCGGTCGCAAACGTGTGGCGCGAGCGCGGCGCATCATCGCTGCGTTGACGGAGTCCTCGCCATTTTCGGCGAACGCGGAAGCGCAGGACATAGAATCACCGCCCGCTAAGGTTCGACCGCTGTTTCGTCTCGGCGAAACGGTCAACGGTTTCAAGCCCGTGGGCAGTACCTCGGCGAGACTGACCGCCGATTCCAATGCGGCGGTCGACAACATGGTCGCTGACATCGACACAGCGCAGGAGCACGTCCACCTGTGCTTTTATATTTGGCTTACCGATAACAATGGGCTGCGAGTGGTAGATGCGCTGAAGCGTGCGGCAGCGCGTGGGGTCACCTGCCGAGCCATGGCGGATGCCCTGGGTTCGCGAGCCATGATCGCGTCGAAACACTGGCGCGATATGAAGAGTGCAGGTGTTCGCCTGGGCGTGGCGCTGCCGATAGGAAATCCGCTGCTCCGGCCCTTGCATGGCCGAATCGACCTTCGAAACCACAGGAAGATCCTGGTTATCGACAATGCAATCACCTACTGCGGTAGCCAGAACTGCGCCGATCCGGAATTTCGGGTTAAGCCCAAGTATGCGCCCTGGGTCGATGCGATGATGCGCTTCGAGGGACCGATAGCGCTGCAAAATCAGCTGGTATTTGCCAGCGACTGGATGACCTACGTCGACGAGGACATTCGAGACACCCTGCCGAATATGATCCCTGAATCCGAGGGTGGATTTCTGGCTCAGGTTATCGCGACCGGTCCCACGGTGCGCTCCTCGGCCATGCCGGAAGTTTTCGCTTCCTTGATGTATGCCGCCGCAGACCGTCTGATCATCACCACGCCATACTATGTGCCGAATGAACTCATGCAGTCGTCACTTTGTGCCACCGCAAACCGCGGTGTAAAAACGACCATCATATTTCCCGCTCGAAACGATTCCTTTATCGTCGCTGCCGCCAGTCGGAGCTACTATGAAGCGCTGCTTGTGGCAGGCGTGGAGATCTACGAATATCACGGCGGCTTGCTGCACACCAAATCAATAACTGTCGATGAAGACATCACGCTGATTGGCTCGGCCAACATGGATCGCCGCAGCTTTGATCTGAACTACGAGAACAATATTCTGTTCCACGACGCCCAGCTTACGACCACGATGCGCGAGCGCCAACTTGCTTATCTCGCGCAATCCACGCGAGTGAGTCTCGAGGATGTTCGTGCCTGGCCCTTGCGACGGCGGTTGTGGAACAACACGCTGGCGATGCTCGGGCCAATTCTTTAGGTGCCGATGAATACTTTGGGAATCGCAGGGCTTTAGACTAGCGCCTGCAACCGCCAAAGCAAAAGCGCGGATCGGTAAAGTAGATGATACCGATTTCAAAGCCCGCCCCCCCGGAGCCATTGAAGGCATCCGAGTAGGTCCCGGCCACGACCCATTTCTTTCCTTCCCAACGCACGCCAGCCCGGTAGCTTGGCGGTGCATAGGCCTCGCCAGCGGTGCCAAAGACCTCGGCGACAATCGCCGACTGGGGGATCACATCGTAAATTGCGAGCCTTGACCCGTAGGTAAAACCCCAGGCGGTTTCACCCGTGTCGCCCTGGTCGAGGTTGGCCGTAAACCCGGGCATTACGTCGAGCCGGAAGCGGTCATTATTCCAGGCATAGGTAGCGGTCAGTGTAGAAAAATAGGAATCAAAGGCTTGGGTGACCTCGCCCTGATCGAGATAGTCCGGGTTTATGCCCGTTCCGATAAAGACGGAATAACCGGCGGTTCCTGCATCGTTCTCCGAGAATCGATATTTGGCGTAAAAAAGGGAGGAGGTATGGGATTCCGTCAATTCGCGAGGGTCCTCATAGTAATGGATAAATTGCGCGTTCAACTCCAAGTTTTCTATGGCGGCGAGCACAAAGTAGTATTGCGAAAATTCCTCACCGACCGCTAGGACCTGAGTGGACACACCCTGCGGCGCAGTCCACTGGTTGTCTCCCGCAAACTGCTGCGCCTGCGCAGGCGCCATCAGGGCAAGCATTGAAAAAGCACCGATTAGCCACCCGGCAAACCGGGCTGGCGTAATTTTTGCGAAAGAAATTTTAAGCACGTTGGTTGCCTTGGTTTAGGGTTTTTTTGTGATCTTCATTTTAAGTCAAAATGCTGCTCTTAACTAAGCTAATTGTGCGCTTGTTCCTAAAGAGCCTCTCTTCCCGCCTTCGATGTCTTTCGCGAGAGTCCCGATTCATTCACAACCCGGGTTCCGGGCGAGTGATCGTGTAGCCGATCATGATTCCAACGAGAATTGTGACAGCCACGACGAACATCTGAAGAAACTGCTGAGCGCCCAACATCAACTCCCCTCCCGCCATGGCGAAGAGACCGCGAAATCCAATACTGCCACTGACCAGCAGGACAATGGCGGGAATAAGTACGATCGAGCTCGGTCGCCCCGTCTTCCTGCCCCAGAGATTGGCGACGACCACCGCAATGATGGTACCGACCAGGTTCCCCAGGTTACTGTTGAGGAGTGCACTCCCGGCCAAAATCCCCAGGTAGGTAATGCCACACACCAGAGCGGCCCAGGGAAGATCACGGCGTGAGGTTTGGAACGAGAGGCACAGCCCTACGATGAGGAGAGGAACGAGCAGCCACATCCAACCCGATTCGACCGGATTCGCGGCCCCTATTGCTGCCAATGGAATGACAACGCCTGCAGCGATGACCCCAAGCGATCCGCCCGCGACCTGCTTGAACAGGCAGATCAGGCCATTCACCAGGTTTGCCGCGCCTGATGCGATGCGCCCTGAGACCAGTTCCCCGGCCCCGAGGCTGATGGTGTATCCCGGAAGAAGAATCGCCACGGACGCGAGGATTACCAGGACGACATTGAGCTCCGGCACCCAGAACTTGACGACGGTTGCCAGAACGCCGACAACAAACGCCGTTGAGAATGGCAGCCAGGCCGATGCAAGAGGTCCGAGACGTGCGGAAAGCAGGACCAGCCCGTAAACAAGGATACTGAACAGCGTGGCAAAAATCGTGTCAGCCCATCCGCCACCCAGGAGCGGCGCCAGCCCCAGCCCGACGAGGGCGTAACCCAGCATGCTCGCAAGCTTCCCCCACGGGGGCGGCATCTCATCAATGGCGTCGAGTCGGGCAGAAGAGTCAGCGAGCGACATTGTGCCGGCTTGCATGTCCTGCAACAGATCGCCCAGCCGAGCCAGCTTGTTGAGATCAACGCCCGGCGCCGGTGTCGCTATAAACTCGACGCGCTGAGGTGAATCAGGGCTTTCCCGAACGGCAAACACGATGTCGGACGGGGTCGACCTGAACACACCCTCGTAGCCAAACTCCTTCGAAAGGCCTAAGAGGAAGGACTCCAAGCGACCTGCGGTGGACCCGTATCGATGGGCCACGAGCCCAATCCTGACGATAAATTGCCAGGCATCCTCGAAGGAAACCACAGAAGGTTCATGAAGCTCTTTGGTGTCGGCTCTTATGGCTATACATCCTGCTAATAAATAAAAGGCAATCTATCCCGCAAAAAGCATAATACTCAGGCTATTCCAGCGTGTTCTTGTAGATGACACCGTCTTTCATAATGATGACGAAGTTCGTATGTGGGTCGGCGATCAGGTCGATGTTCTCGAGTGGATTGCCGTCGACCAGAAGCAGGTCGGCATAAGCGCCCTCCCGAACCACACCGTTGTCACCGGGATAGGGATCGCGCGGCCCGGAGCGCTTGAAAATCTGGTAGTTCTGGCTGGTCGCGATCTTCAGCACTTCCCAGGGCTCGAAATAGCGGGTGAGCTTCGCCAACTGCGCCCCCTGACGCTCGGCGAGCGCGGGATTGCCCTGACTGTCAGTGCCGAACCCGAAGAGCAAGTCATATTTCTTCGCTAAATTGAAGGCAGTATCGGTTCCTGAGATCAGTTCCTGGTATTTTTTTGCCGGAAATGAATTTGGAGGCAATGGAATCGCATCCTCATCGTCATAGAAGGGCTGCATGCAAACTGACGTATCCGTCTTCTTCATCAGTTTTGCGGTTTCCTCGTCAATCAACTGGCCGTGCTCGACATTCCGGACACCGCCGCGGATCGCATTCTGGATCGCCTTCGCGGAGTAGGAGTGAACCGTCACGTAGGTGCCCCAGTTGTCCGCCACTTCGACCGCCGCCTCGATTTCGTCGACGGTGTATTGCGAGACATCGAGCGGATCCGAGGGCGAGGCGACCCCGCCGCCACCCATGAGCTTGATAAAGGCCGCCCCCCTCATCAGGTTCTCGCGCACGCGCTGCATGACTTGCGCCCTGCCGTCTGCGATGGCAACCGACCCCATCCTTTCCTGCGGGGTAAGATCCCTCGAATAGCTCGAAGGTATCTCAATCGGGCTACGGAAATCTGCATGGCCCGACGTTTGGGAGATCATCGACCCCGCAGCGTACATCCGGGGACCAACATACATACCCTCGTCGATCACCGACTTTAGATCGAAGACATTGCCGCCCATGTCCCTGATCGTGGTGAAGCCCCGCATAAGCGTCTTCTCCGCCCCATCGGCCGCCACAAGGTTCAGCTTGCCCTCACCAAGCGCGAACGCATTGCCACTATAATTGGCCGCCATGCTGTGCCAATGACAGTCTGTCAGGCCAGGCATCAGCGTACGCCCGCCACCGTCGATCACCCTGCCACCGGCGACAGCAAGCGGTTTGGTCGACACGGCGGTGATCAGGTTGCCCGTCACCACCACATTGGCGTTTTCGATCAGGGCCTCGTTCACGCCGTCAAAGACATTGACGTTCGTGAACAGGATCGGCCCGGAAGCGTCCTGAGCAGCGGCCGGCAGGGCGACACTGACGGCGACGGCGACGGCGAGCGCTGCGGTCAAGGTCTTTGGGTTTAGTCTTTTCATCTGGTTGTCCCTATTGCTGATGCAGACAGCATTTCTTCAAGAGTTCAATCGTCGCCGTGCAGCATCGCGCCTCCACGGGACTCGTCCATCTTGCGTATTATCGATTGGTCCATAAGTTTCTGTTCTCGGGGGCGCCGGCAGAGCGTGCGCCCCCAAGAGGTTTATCATCCTATTGCTTCGCCCTATTGCTTCGCCACCG
The DNA here is from genome assembly GCA_963709275.1 of uncultured Gammaproteobacteria bacterium. Taxonomy (GTDB): domain Bacteria; phylum Pseudomonadota; class Gammaproteobacteria; order Steroidobacterales; family XN24; genus XN24. Next base: position 893,017 of record CAVPVZ010000004.1, on the reverse strand, counting down.
GAGCCAGGTAGAAGTAGTCGAACAGCATGCGGGAGATCTCGGCAATTGCCCGATCCCTGTCCGCCGTGGATGTCTCGCTGCTGTTCGTGAACACGGCGATAGCAAACCGCCGACCGTCGGGGAGCGTGACATAACCGACGTCGTTGGCAACTCCGCCTAAGGTTCCGGTCTTGTGCGCGACGGGCGTTCCCTTCGGCAAGAGCCCCTTAATACGGCCATCGCCGGTGCGCGTGCGCGACATGACGCCCAGCAGGAACTCGCGGCTTTCCGGGCTCATCGCCGTGCCACCGTCGATGGCAAGCAGGAGTTTCAGATACGCATTGGGCGTTGTGTGGTCGCGGGGATCCGCCTCGAAGTCCCGATTGGGATCAACCTGGGCCGCCACCAGTGCCGGGTTGTTGCTGATGGCCTCAGCGACAGCTTCTGGGGTGACCGATGGCACGCCGTAGAAATCCATGAGAATCCCGCGGACAGGCCGATCGACCCTGAAGTCGGTGATCCCGAGCCTGCGCAGGTTCTCGGTCACGGCCGCTGGTCCACCTGCCAGCTCCATAAGGACGTCGGTCGCCGTGTTGTCACTCTCTGTGATCATCGGATATATCAAGTTCGCTAACGAGAACTGGACCCCGGAGTAGGGGAATCTCTCGGCAATCGCAACTACGCCGGCGACATACATGTCTTGCGGGACGTCGACCATTTGGTCGAGACTGAGTTCTCCCTTGTCCACAAGATCCATCACTTTCGTGGCGACCGCCACCTTGTAGGTGCTGGCCATGGCGAAGGTCTCATCGCCATTGAACGAGATGACCTCGTCGCCGCCGATTTCCTGCGCCGCGAAGCCTATGCGCCCGGCAAGCCCCGATGCGATCTGTCCGATCGCCTGTCCAACGGACTGTTCTTCTGTAGTCTGGCCGTATGCCGGGCTGAAGGCAGCCGCCGCGGAAACCGCGAGGGCTACGATGACATGACGATATTTCATTTTTGACTGCTCCTTCTGGGTGACCAGTTTCGGGAATGTCCCGTTCGATGTCGAAAGTGCGTGACCAGCGGCGCTGCGGATCCTATTCCGCAAGACGGAAGATCCGGTGCTGCATGCTCAGGAAGGCCGGCTTTCCAGCCTTGTCAAGCAGCAACTGACCAACCGTTCCCTGAAAGGCACCATCTGTCATGATGATCATGTTTTCACCCGCGCTACTCATCGAAATCGGCGGCGGGTTCTCATAAATTTGCAGGTCTCCCAGTGGTTTGTACAGGCGCTCAGCCATGAGCTTGTCGTTGTCAAAATAGATTTTGTAATCTTCATTGTCCCCCAGCCAAAGGCCAACGAAAGGCTCAAGGGCACTGCGATCCGCAGCGATTGCGACCATGGGCGTTCTCTCGATATCCAAGTATTTTTTGAGAGCCAGTGCAATCACGGCATCATACACCTCGATACCCCGGTCGCTATTCGTCAGAACAACAATCCCAAAATTATTATCCGGTGCAAATAGCATCTTGGCGGTAGCCCCTGCCGAGCGACCGGCATGAAAAACGGTTCGCACACCGCCGATATCCTCAACAAACCATGTAATGCCGCTGTTTTCACTCAGCTCGCCTTCCACCAAGGGGCTGTGCGCCCTATCCAGCAATTGTGCAGACAACAATTGATTGCCGTCTTTGTCCTTACCGTCAAACTGAAATTGCATATACTTCATCATGTCACTGACATTGCTGAGTATGCCGCCGGCCGGATAGACGCTGCGCGGAAAAGGCGCAAAGCTGACCTTGGGCTCGGATGTCCCGTCAGAAACCCCGGCATGGCCCACGGCAAAGCGCTCTGCCATCAGGTCCGCCATGAAAAAGGAGGAATGCGTCATGCCCAGGGGCAGAAACAACTCGTCCTTGACTCTTTGTTCATAAGATTTTGCACGGCTTACGACTTGAATAAGGCGTCCTGCAATGATGAAGTTGTTATTGTTATAGGCCCAGATCTCGCCATAAGGGGTGCGTTGCGGCAGGAATCGAAAAGACCGCACGGCCTTTTCCAGGGCATCTTCCCCAGAACTGGGATCCTCAAAGTAGTCGCCTTGCCAGCCAGTCCGGTGCTGGAAAAGGTCGATGACCTTCGCCTTTTCTGCGGCCTCACTATCCAGGACCATAAATTCCGGGAGATACGTGCGAACCGGGGCTTCAAGATCAAGCTCCCCTCGTTCGGCCATTTTAAGGGCGACGCTGGTGGTAAAAGTCTTCGAAATGGAGCCGATATAGAACACGGTGTCTTCAGTGACAGCCTGAGGATCGTCAACATTGGTAATGCCGAGGCCGGCCATTTGGACCTTGCCATCGTGCATGATCCCAATGGCTATACCCGGGACCTTGATCTCGTCCATGAGGCGCTGAGCTTCGCTCTTGATTTCCTCAAACCGCGTGTCCGTGTTTTTCTGGGCAGCTGCCGGCAACGGAACGGTCAGCATTGCGCCGATGACCAAGCAAGTGAACAATGTTGCCATCTTTTGCATCTTTCTTATCCTCTCTGAGGTGGTTGTAATGCGTACGCCAGTCTTCGATGGTTGAACGAGCATCCGCCAGCGTCGCGAACCAATGCGGATTGAGGCAGTAGTCGCAGAATTTCGCGTTGAAGCTCTCGACGAAGGCATTACGGGTCGGCTTGCCGGGCTGGATGAAATGCAGCTTCACGCCGCGCTCCTTCGCCCAGAAAAACATCGCCTTACCAGTCAGCTCTGGACCGTTGTCCATAACGATCTTCTTCGCGAGCAGGCATGACTTCGCCAGCTGATCAAGCTCTCGAGCCAGGCGCTCGCCGCCGATCGAGAAGTCGACGATCTGCAGCACGCATTCGGGGCTGAAATCATCGACAACGTTGAACTCCATGAACTGCCGGATGACCAGTCCCTCGGTCTTGAGCAGATCGTGCGGCGTCGGGTAGCCATAGCGCGGATACTCCTCTGCGAGGGTCTTCAAGCGCGTCCGCAGCGCTCCATCATCCCGACCTTTCAGCGGAGACACCAAGCCGCCGAGCGGCTGAAGCCCACCAGTCGGCAAGCCCGGCGCTCACTAAAGCGGCGACTCTTCAGGTGCTCCACGGCCCGGCGCCGCTGTGCAGCCGTCACCATTTTTCCTGGACGAGCTCCTTCAGTGCGGCCTTGTCCAGCTCCGCCTCTGCCAGCAGGCGCTTGAGCTTGCTGTTCTCTGCTTGCAGATCCCTCAGCCGCCGCGCCTCGGATACCTCCATGCCGCCGTACTTGGCCTTCCAGCGGTAGATCGTGTTCTCGGCTCTGTTCTTCACTGTAAAGCTTGCGCTTCATCTCGGGACCTCCCTACGGTCAAAATACCGGGAAATCCCACATCGCGCATGGCTCGGATTACGGGGGTGCGGTCAGCATGAGTTACCTAGAGTGCATGTTTTGCCAGCGACCTGATCGACAACATCGTCACGCCAACAAATATGAGCTTGATGCCGAGGAACACCCCAATCGCAACCGTCCCGGCCAGCGGAAAGCCTGTAAAAATCATGATGCTCAGGAGAATCGTTACCACTGCGTCGAACAGGAGCCAGCCTTTACCATCCTGTAATGAGAATGCCGCGAAGAACTCGGAGAGGCCATCAACGAAGAAGTAGATACTCAGCATGATGGTCAAGATTGCTGACGACATCAGTGGACTCGCGACAACGGCAAAGCCCGCCAGCAAGGTCAAAACACCGATCAGGAAAACCAGGACACCCTTGCCCAGGCTGCCTGCCTGGAAGGCCCAGATCATGCGCATGATACCTGCGACGATGACCAGTGCGCCGACCATCAGCAGGATCGATTGACCTGCAATCCAGGGCATAGCGATCGCCAGTGCACCAAGAATGATGGACAGCCAGCCCATGAGTCTCACCCTGCTGCTCAATTTCTGTAAAACGTTAGTTTCTGCATTCATTGTTTTATCCCTATTTGCCGGCAAAATATTTGGCGGCGTTGCGCAGGTAACCAGGCGAATGATCGATCCCCGAAATTTCATCCTGGTTGGGAGCCAAGCCGAAATACATTCCACAGAAATCACGGGCCGGGTCGACATAGATACCCTGCCCCATGTTGCCGTGCTTGAACATGGCGCCATCGCTGAAGACATGGTCCCACTGGGCTGAATTGTAGGCAGGGACTTCGCCGAACCAGTCGGTGCCGTATTGCTCTTCGGTCGAGCCCTTGTAGGCCTCGGGATTGCCCATGGTCTGGATGCTTTTCAGCAGCCTGTCCGAGATGATCTGCTCATCCGACACGACATTCCAACTGGGCGTGTAAATCATCGTGTAGCGCAACAGGTCCTCGGGCGTCGTGTTGTGCAAACCGGCGGCCAGAGGAGTTCCGTCCGGCGCGAGCCCGCAAATGAACGGGTTCTTGGCCCCGATCTTCGACCAGACCCGCTCGTTCCAGAAGTCCTGCCACCGCATTCCGGACACATATTGCGTCGCCAGCACCAGCGTCTGCGTATTCGCGCCGGAATAGCGGAACCGTTCGCCTGCGGATTCACCCGGCAATGGCTTGGCGTTCTTGGACATCTCGCGGAAATCGCCCTTGTTCGGCTCGAAACCGGCCGTGAACCAGTTTGCGATCCAAGATTTAGGGTTCAGCAGGTTCTCGATGGTTTCCTCAATATCGAGGCCGGAGGACATGTTCATCACGTTCCTGACCGTCGCCTGCTCCCAGGCCGACCCTCTGATCTCGGGCACGTAGGTCGGGACCGGCTTGTCCAGATCGATCTTGCCCTCATCAGCAAGCATCGCGACAAGCAGGCCAACCGTCGGTTTGGATGCCGACATCCAGATGTGGATATCGGTGGGATTCATGCCCGGATAGACCTCGAAGACGACTTTGCCCTTGTGGGCCATCATCATCGCCTGAACCTGACGCTTGCCGACCAGATATTCCTTCAGCGGCGGAGTGGGTGTGCCGTCAGCAGCCGTATAGGTCAGATCCAGAAGAGACGGATCGATCGCCCGCTCGAGCTTGGAAAACTCCTTCGGCGGAGCGATGTAGGAGCAGTGAAAGAACTCGGGGATATTGAGGTTGTAGTAGATGGAATCTTCGTTGCCGGACTGCCAGTTGGGAAAACTGTAGTTCTTGGTCGCCTTTTCGATGAACTCCAGGGACTGGGGCTTTTTCCACCTGGCCATCGGGCTGTCGAGTTCAAGCGGCTCGGAACCCGATGCGCCAACTCGGACTGGCCCGCTCGTTTGTGCCGCCGCAGGCCGGGGGAGCAGCCCGAGCCCGGCAGCACTCGCCGCCACTCCGACAGCAACTCCGCGCGCAATAAAGCTGCGCCGTGAAATACCCTTCGGAGCGTCGTAATCTTTGTCGTGTTTGGTGTTCATTTTTGCCTTCTCCTACTAAGTTGCATATCGCTTTCATGTTCAATTGCTATCGCGATCGACTTGCTATCCACGTTTGGCGAGGGTCGACGAATCTCAGAACGCGAACTTTGTCATCAATTGGAGGCGAGTAGCGTCCCCGGTCGCGCCATTCTGCACCCGTATCTTGCCGTACATAATTTCAGCACCCATTGTGAAATACTCGTTGTTCTTGGGTCTCCAGATAAGATTGACATGACCGACACCACCGCGCTCCAGCGCAAGTGGGTCGCGCGAGTCTGGCGTATCCAACACGCCGTAGGCGTAAGACCCTTGTATGCTCAACATACTTGTCCAATCGTAGCCGAATCCGAAAACCGCCGCGAAAGCCGGAAACGTCTCGAGCTTGCCGTTGGCGTCCAGTACCGCATTGGCGGCCGTGCCTGCGAAAGCCATGATGTTCTCTCCAGCACCTTCGCTGTAGGAGAAGTGGTAGGTTGCGTAAGCTCTTTCGCCGAGGTTCTGGCGGCCGCCGACCAGGAAGGCGAACTGTGCCGCGCTATCCGAGGGAGCGTCCGCACCGCCATCCCAGTGAAGCTGACCGACGCTCGTACCGAACGAAACAATACCATCGTCGTATTTGTAGTCGGCCCGAACCGCCAACAGGGGCCACTGTGTCGTTGCTTTGCCGGGAAGGGTGTTCGCGTTTTGTATACCTAGATACTGCAGTTTCTCCGCGGCAACCGATACCTTCCAGCGATCGTTGAGTGACCTCTGGTAGCGTAGTTGGGGTGCACGACCGCCAAACAGGGCGTCTCCTGCAGCGAAATCAATCATGACCGGTATTGCCTCCATGAACGAGAGTGTTGTCCAGGTCTGGCCAACGACAAAGTTGCCTGCTGTGATATAGGCATGGCGCAGCCGAAACTGGGCTCCGGCTGAAAAGAAATCCCCCTCGACGAATCCCCTGAGGGGGACCGCCCCGGGGATGATTCGGCGGACGTCGAAATTTATTCGCGTCTCCTGGGCGAGGAAATCGACATACGGATCGCCGCCATACTCAGCCGTCCCTTTGACCGGAATAGTACGCATGAGGAACTGCGTAGGATCGAGCGTACCGTCAAAGTCTGCGATAAAATCGGCCTTAACGTAGCCACCGATTTTCATCCGGGTGTTGGTGCCGAACATGGGCCAGGAAGCCGGGAACTCGTCCGACGCCAGTTCGTCACGCGTCAGAAGCTGGTGCGTATCGCGCACGTCGCCGGAAATGCCCTCCAACTGACCAGGTGGCGTTCTCGCGGCGTCTGGGGACGGCGTAGCGGTCACCTGTCGGCTCTCTTCAGCCGAGCCACTCATTGCTTCGGCCTCGAGTTGCTGAATTCGTTCTTCGAGTTGCTCGATCCGCTGCCCCTGCTGGATCAAGCGCTCGTCGGTTTCCGGAACGGGACTTTGCGAATCCTGCGCCTGGGCCATCGAAGCTGCCGCCAGCACAAACGCGGCAGCCGCCCACGGTCCGCCCCGACGAAAATTATTCATTATCTTTGTCTCCAGTGACTCGCGCACTTTGCTTTCTGTTCATTAAGAATGATCAGCTTCCCATCTCGGGACTGAGCCCGTCAGAGAGTGAACGACGGTAGCAACGCATCGCAGGCAACAGTCCAGCCAGCAGACCGGCCGCGAGCATCCCTGCGAATAGTGGCGCGATGGTGCTCGCGGTGAATGCAGCAGACAGACTCAATCCGTAATGCTGGACTAGCGTGCTCTCGAGTGCCGACAAGATTAACGCCGCGAGGAAGATCCCCATCACCAAGCCGCCAAGCGTGAGCAGAAAGGCTTCACCGATGATCAGCAGAAATGTGTGCCGAGGCCTCGCACCCACAGCGCGCAACACGGCCATTTCGCGACGGCGCTCTTCCAAGCCACTCCAGAGTACGGTCAGCATTCCCACCAGCACTACAGTGATCACACACCATGACATACCACGCAGGACATTCTCTGCCACGCCGACAATCTCCCAGAGCTCCAGCAACGCCGGGCCCGGCATGACAGCGCTGAGCGGCTCAGCTGGCCAGTTGCCGAGTCGCGCCTGCATAAACAGCGCGGCCGCACGCTGATCCAGGGCCACCAGCATCGCCGAGATCCGTTCCGGAGCTTCAACCACCAGGCGGGCTTCTTCGGCGCTGAGCCTGTCAAATGCATCAGGTGGGCGCCCACCCAGCCAGTCGGCGTGCATCGCTTCGATACCAGCCAAACTGACATGAACGGTACGATCAACCGCCGTGCCGGTGCGTTGCAGTATGCCGACAATGCGGAACGGTTTGTCCTGATGGCTGTGCTCCGCATGCATCGCGGCTTCCAGACCATGCTCAAGGGCGATCTGCTGGTTCAGCTGGTAGCCGAGCCGTTCAGCAACCTCGGCACCGATCACGGCATCGAAGATATCTGCAAAAGGATTTCCTGCAGCAAAGGCCAGCGGCTGTGACCGTCCATAACGAAAATGTTTGAAATAGTCGGCCTCGGTACCCATCACCGGGTAGCCATGGTGCGAATCGCCGAAACTGACTGGCAGCGCCCAGGTCACTCCGGGCAGTGCTGCAATCTGGCGGTAGGACTCGAAGCTCATGCCGCGCCCGGGCGTGCCGGTACGAAAGACCACGCCCATCAGCAACTCAACCGAGCCACCGCGCGGCCCCACGATAAGGTCGACCCCGGAGACGCTGCGCGTAAAGGCCTCGCGGGCTTGCGTGCGGACCTGTTCGACGACGATCAGCACGGCCGAACCCAGCCCGATACAGGCAATCGTCATCAGCGCTGCGAAGCGCCGCGAACCAAGACTGCTCCAGGCCAGTGTCAGCAGAGACCGCATCAGCATGGGCCTGCATCCAGCGCCAGGTGTCGTTCGAAATGCGGGCGCAGGTTGGCATCGTGGCTGACGAGAACGATTGCGGTATTGGCGCTGCGCGCTTCCGAGAAAAGCAGTTCCAGAAAGGCGTCGCGATTGTCGGCATCAAGGGCCGAGGTCGGTTCATCGGCTAGCACCAATGCCGGCCTTCCGATCAGCGCCCGTGCGGCGGCAACCCGCTGTTGCTGGCCGACGCTCAGGCGCCCCGCGCGACGATATTGGACGTCCTTGGCACCGAGCCCCAGGGCAGCGAGCAGTCGCCGCGCTTCATCAACCAACCCGCCACCATTTTCCGCTGCCTGACGGCGAAGTGGCGAGAAACGACACGGCAGCAGGACGTTGTCGAGGGCACTCAGGTAGGGGAGCAGGTTGAATTGCTGAAAGACAAAGCCAACATGGTCAGCCCTGAGCAGATCGCGTTGAGTGGCGCTCAGCTCACCCATACTCTGGCCAAGCATCCGGACGTCTCCCCGCTGCGGCAGCAGAACCCCGCCCAACAACTGCAGCAAGGTGCTCTTCCCTGAACCGCTCGGCCCTTCCAGCATCCAGTGTTCATCTGATCGGACACTCAAGTCTGTGATTCCAATCCGGAACGAAGACCCCGGCCAGGAAAAACTCATATCCTTTACGACAAGCACGCACTTCGATTTCGACCCAGACACCGGAGATGCTTCGACCATCGCGGCAGGTGCTCCGAGTGCGGCCTCAAGACCGTGCTCGGTTGCGGTCTCGGCGCGCTCGTAAGACAAACTATTTTTTGTAAGCTTCAATGGAGCCGGCTTCAAGCGTGTAGCTGCTTGGAATACTGGAGGAGCCGTCTACAAAGAAAAGCCTATTGTCCTCGAGCTGGGTGATCATTCTGCCTTGTGCCCACACAGGGGTGAACGGGCCGTCGACCTCAATCCCCTGCGCAAACTTCACCAGTACGATCTGATTGGCCGGAGGAACCGGCTCATGAATGCAGGCACCGACGTAGGGAACGAGCAGGAATTCCGTTATCTTCAGCCCGTCCATCTCGAGTGGCAGGACATAGCCGGCGAGCCGTACCTGCTGTTCGTTCAGGGTTTCGTTGACCGCTTCCATCGCGTGCTTTCGCTTGGCGGCAATCTCTCCGCGCAAAGCGAGCAAACCATCAATATCGATATGGTCCTTCTCAAGCCGCTGTAAAGCGTCAGTGAGCCTTTCAGTTTGCTCTGGTGTAATGTCCACGCCTTCCGACTGTAGCTGCCTTGTTCTGGCGACCACGGCCAGGTCGAGTTTCTGCTCTGGGGTCAGCTCGAGGAAGGGATCGTTGTATATCTCAACTTGCGGGACAAGATTCGCCCACGTGATTTGCTGCACCTTTTCAGTGGTGGCAGCCAAGGCGATGCCGGCAAGGCCGACAAGAAAGAGCAGCGAAGCCAGGGCGTTCAGCACCAGCCATCTAGCCGAAATGCTGCTTCTGGAAATTCTGACTGTCACTACGTAAGTGCCTTTTTTGACAATCGCTGCAGTCAGCTTGAGACGGCGCGTCATTTACAGATTTTCTCTGTGCACGCCACCTTTCTGCATGTGCGCGGCCGGTGTGTCAGCGCCCGGCGCCGGTGGTGACGGCTTTTTTCGGACGCACCAACAACGCCATTCCCGTCCAAATCTTCCCGTCGGTCGACGGTGCTGGCGTCAAGGGTCCAACCGCTGAGCATGCGCGCCTCTCCATCGAGGATAAATATGGTGGCATCGCTTGGTTCGACACGGAGCAGGCCCGTCACCCGAACCGGTACATAGAGAGACTGGCCCTGCGGGTCTTCCGTCAATCTCACCCGCACGAGCATGTTCGGCGAAGGCGCCGGAAGATGGCTGCACATCCCCACCTGGGGGACCAGGTAGCCGAAATACGTGCCATCGACCGCCTGCGGCGCGGGAATCAGATAGCCCGATAGCGTAACCTCGGCCCCGTTCAGAACGGGGTTCGTGGCCATGCGCGCGGTCTGCCGCATTTTGGCGACGTCCCAGCGCTGGGCCAAGAGCGCATCGACGTCCTGACCGTTGATCTCCAGCATGTCCTTGGCCGCGCTGCGCCGGGCTGTCAGCCGGGCGCGCTCGTCTTCAGCGAGATCCTTCTGCGCGAGCTTCTCATCAAGTTCCACCACGAGTTTCAACTCATTCAGCAGGCGGAACCCCATGTCTCGGTAGGGATCGTCGAAGACGACGGCCAAAGGGTCCACCAGGTCTGAAAATTCGATCACCTCGGGTTTTGCAGACGCCTGGGTGGCGGCCAACATGGCCGCCACCACAGAAACGAATACCCAAAACCTCATGTCGCGCCTACGTTTTTAAGTGCGTCATGATCACTTTTCGATGCTCTGAGGGAAGGCACCCGTGAAGTCAGTTGGCAAAGGCATACCGGTCGAGAATTCGGCGCTCCACGCCTCTTCCGAGATCGGCTCGAAGCGTGGCTTGTTTTCGGGGTCAAACCGGATCGGTTGACCCGCGAAGACAGGAAGCAGCTCGTCGTCACGCACTGTCACCTGACCATTGACGATCACGGCTTTCATGCCCGTCGACGGGATACTGCCCTGTTCATAGGTTGAATTGTCCGTGAAGAGTTCAGGGTCAAAGACCACGATATCGGCAACCATGCCCGTCTGGATGCGGCCGCGTTCTTGCATGGATTCCAGGCCGATATCGCCCAGATGCTTGGCAGCGTTATAGCTGAGGATCGACATCAGCTGCATCATCGGGATGTTGTTTTCCCGACCGAGCCTGATCGTAGCGCCTCGGGCACCAGCCGTGCGCGGATGGGTGCCACCCAACTCCTCCAGAGGGTAATCCCACGGGGCGTCATACGGCGTGCCAGCAGTTGCATCGCTGGCCATGGTCACGCCCTTCAGCGTCAGCCACTTCGCCTGGTTTTCTTCGGGCTGCTTGAAGATAACGATTAGCCTGGACGGTTCGGATGCGACGGTTTCCTTGTAGGTCTCCAGGGTGTAGTACTCACCCGTGACCGGATCCAGCATGGTATCTTCATAGCGTTTGCCAAATTCGTCGATCCAGACCTCAGGCTCCAGGAATTCGGCATTGATCGTGGTGGAACCCGCAGCGTAGGGATAGATTTCACCCCAGATGTTGTGGCCCTGTTCCTGAAGCTTGGTAATCATCTCGTGTGCAAGCTGCCAGCCGTCGTTGTTGTAGTGCAGCACGATCGCCGGGGCGCCAAGCGCCAGGGCGTTGGCGACGAGTTCCTGCGCGCCATTGTTCTCGGTCGTGTCGGTGCCGAGCGTATAGCGCGTATGGGCACCCGTCGGGCGGCCATAACGTGCCGCGACTTTCTGCACCTCGTACATCTCGCGTGAAGAGACACCCTCTCTCATATAGCCTACGGTGCTGCCGATGCCGGGGGCACCAGCCTGCAGGCCCTTGTCAATCTCCTCGAGAATCGCGTTGCCCTGTTCCAGGGTTGGGCGCGTCGCGCTCCAGCCAGTTTTCGTCCGGGTGGTAAGAGCGGCTAAGGGGCCATCAATCAGGTAATCGGCGCCGTCTGACCCGTCGATGACCATCGCGCGGGCTAACTCGTGGCTAACCGCACAGCCGTAGTTGGCCTGGGTCACACCGGCACGCGCTTCGTACCAGTCGGCCATATAGGATCCCGCACAGCCCAACTCGAAATCCATGCTGCTGGTTAACCCGTCGCGCAACCCGAGGGAATAGCCGACCGGCATCTGAAAGTGGAAATGGGTGTCGATGAAGCCGGGCCCGACCACCATGCCTTTTGCCTCGATGGTTTCGCGACCACTGATTTTCTCTTTGGTAATCGTGGCAATACGGCCATCCTTGATACCGACATTGGCAACCTCGTCATACAGCGTTTCAGGGTCCATGACTCTGCCGCCTGTGATGACCAGGTCATAATCCTGGGCAAATAGAGGCGGTGCAGCCAGAACACTCAGAATGAGCGAGCCGACAGTCAAATATGGTTTATTCATTTTCTACTCTCCGTACTAAATACTGTTTTCGTGGTCGGCCCGGAAATCGATTAGTCCATAAGTTTCTGTTGATGGGGGCACCGGCAGAGCGTGCGCCCCCAAGAGGTTTATCATCCTATTGCTTCGCCCTATTGCTTCGCCACCGGAGCCAGGTAGAAGTAGTCGAACAGCATGCGGGAGATCTCGGCAATTGCCCGATCCCTGTCCGCCGTGGATGTCTCGCTGCTGTTCGTGAACACGGCGATAGCAAACCGCCGACCGTCGGGGAGCGTGACATAACCGACGTCGTTGGCAACTCCGCCTAAGGTTCCGGTCTTGTGCGCGACGGGCGTTCCCTTCGGCAAGAGCCCCTTAATACGGCCATCGCCGGTGCGCGTGCGCGACATGACGCCCAGCAGGAACTCGCGGCTTTCCGGGCTCATCGCCGTGCCACCGTCGATGGCAAGCAGGAGTTTCAGATACGCATTGGGCGTTGTGTGGTCGCGGGGATCCGCCTCGAAGTCCCGATTGGGATCAACCTGGGCCGCCACCAGTGCCGGGTTGTTGCTGATGGCCTCAGCGACAGCTTCTGGGGTGACCGATGGCACGCCGTAGAAATCCATGAGAATCCCGCGGACAGGCCGATCGACCCTGAAGTCGGTGATCCCGAGCCTGCGCAGGTTCTCGGTCACGGCCGCTGGTCCACCTGCCAGCTCCATAAGGACGTCGGTCGCCGTGTTGTCACTCTCTGTGATCATCGGATATATCAAGTTCGCTAACGAGAACTGGACCCCGGAGTAGGGGAATCTCTCGGCAATCGCAACTACGCCGGCGACATACATGTCTTGCGGGACGTCGACCATTTGGTCGAGACTGAGTTCTCCCTTGTCCACAAGATCCATCACTTTCGTGGCGACCGCCACCTTGTAGGTGCTGGCCATGGCGAAGGTCTCATCACCATTGAACGAGATGACCTCGTCGCCGCCGATTTCCTGCGCCGCGAAGCCTATGCGCCCGGCAAGCCCCGATGCGATCTGTCCGATCGCCTGTCCAACGGACTGTTCTTCTGTAGTCTGGCCGTATGCCGGGCTGAAGGCAGCCGCCGCGGAAACCGCGAGGGCCACGATCACATGACGATATTTCATTTTCGGTTTCTCTCTTTATCTGTCGACGCGGCTGATGATCGAGGTCCTGATTGAGCCGTCCTCACCGGACACTGCGTCCTCAATGAGTCTGCCCTTACGAATCACGAACTGGCCAATGATTAGCCATTATTCCTGTGACAAACTAGTCGGATTTTGTAAGATTGGGCAAAGAATCGGTATCCAGATCTTTCAATTTACCGAATGTAACAGTATGAGTGAGACTTGGCACGGCGAGAATATCCTCGGATTTAGAGAGGTTCGCCGCAGACTCCCCATTAGGACAGAGTCACTCACGCAATTGGGTCGCGGGGCTCTCCATGCCGCAGCAACGGTAGTCTCGCGGCCTGATGCCACGCTTTACTTTGCACATGTCCGCGGCGTCTCCAGCACGCTGGCGGACCTGAGTAGCGAGTACACCGGCATAGTGGTTCCTATTACGTGGCGCGGAGAGTATGTCATTAATGGCGAACTCGTAAGGCCCTCGTCCATCTACCTTCCGGCGGATGAGACCCTGTTTCAAGCTCATGGCAATGAACGGACGACCTTCGCGGCTGCGCTACCCCGGCAGAGTTTTATTGCTACCGTGGCGGCTCTCGGTGGCGTCACTCCGGATGATGTGCGGCTCGCTGGGGGCGCCCTCGAATTAGCGCCTGCCGTCATGGCAAGCGCACGCTGTTCGCTGAATGAGCTGCCCAAGAAATACGCCGCCCCGACCCATCAAAAACCGTTACCTGCGCACTCAGCAGAACAGCTCTCCCGCCGGGCAGCACAAATACTCACCGAGCTTTACATGCAAGCGCAGCCGGCAAAGCTACCAAAGATTCGCAGCGCTACTAAATTGGCAAGGACCGTACGCAAGGCCGAGGAATGCTTTGCGGCAGTGCAAGCCGGGCCTGTATCGCTTGCGGATCTGTGTGTCGCCGCCGGCGTCAGTCAGGTCACGCTTTATCATGCTTTTACGGTTATGTGCGGCTCATCGCCGATCGCCTATTTCAAGAAACGGCGCCTCACTGATGCCAGACAGGCGCTTCTGCGCAGTGGGCCGGAAATAGGCCTCGTAAAACGCGCCGCTCTCGGAGCAGGATTCACGCACCTGGGTCGATTCTCTAAGGAATATCACCAATTGTTCGGCGAGTTGCCGACGACCACGCTCAACCTGCATACGAACTAATTTGGGCAGCGGTGCAGGAGAGACTGGGCTTGGCGGCCTGACTGCGGAGAACCTAACGGTCGCGGTTCGGCCTGTTCGGACAATGCTCGGGCGATCTCGGACCGACCTCGGACCGGGTTCGGGCGTGTCTGCAAGTCGGCTTGGCTAAGCCCATGAGCTGCATGGACCAAGGGATTCGCCGTCCCTTGGTTTCTGGCGGCAGGTTCGGACGGCGTTTCGGGAGCCAGTTCGGACGGGCAAATCCGGCTGATGCGGGCAGTGGAAAAGCCCTTAGCTTTCTTCCAATCATCTAAGTCAATCAGGCACTTGTGCCTGGTGCTCATGATCCCTTGGTTCCAGGTTCCCCCTCTAGCCGCAGGCGACAGACCGGTGCCTCGCAGAGGTGCCGGCACCTCCTGCCGGGCCCACCAAGCTTTTCAATGGGCTGGGGTTTTATGCCGGGAGGCGAAGGGATTGGAATCCCTTGGTGTGGGGCATAGGTGGGGTCCGGGCGGCGTGGGGGGTCGCTGGAACACGGGAAGGCGCCGACCCAGCGCTGATCACAGCCGCATGAACTGCTGGCGTGTCCGTGACCAGGCGTACCCCAACAGCACGGCCACGAAAAACACTTCGGCACCGAAATGGACGATGCTGGTCACTACCCTTTGCAAGGCTTCGGGGATGTCGAAAGGCAAAAACCCTGCGGCTATTTTCCAGATGACGTCGGTAAACAGGTTCGTGACATAGAGCGATACTTTGAACGTGAATATCGACACCAGTGCGGCGATACCGGACTCAACGGCAGAGGAAAAGAGCGGTTTGACGTCGCGTGAGTGCGCGATTGGCAGCAACATCCAGACGCAGACAATAAATGAGGTTGATACACCGCTGGTTCGGCCGAGAAAGGGCAGGTCGGCACCGGGCGCGACCTGAAACCAGGTCACTATGAGCACCGCCACGTAACATAGCCCCCACAGCGTAAGCAGGTGCGGTGCCACCAGCGCCCAGTTGCGCTTGGCCTCGGCAGCCGTGAAATCGCGATCCTGCTCTTCAGCCTTTTTCATCAGCGCGCGCAGGTACACACCGACGAGTACTGCCGGTACAACCGGTGGATAGATCGCGATCCTGACAATGGTTGTGAACCCGTTTCTGGTTTCGAGCAGCAGCATCTGCAAAAAGCCGGCAGCCAATGCAAGGCCAAGGACCAGGAAGACCAGTTGCCTGAACCGCCGCATCGTGGTCTGCGATTCTTCAACGGCTCGCGGGAGCTGCCGGATATTGGTGGCCGTGACATAGGCATCCTTCAGGCCATCAATCGCGCGTCGACGTGCGGAATCCCATGAATAGGCATCGTCGTCTTCAAAGAGCCTGGTGGAATGTCCTTCTGCCGGCGCCCCGTGCGTGCCCCACACAAATTGTTTGACTCCGACCGTTCCCGCGATCTCGCGAGCATCGCGGCGCCGGATATCGAATCCCAGGACGCCGGGGACAGTCTCGCCATCTGCCGAATTGCGAAGTTCACCGTCGAGCCAATTGCCCTCAGGGAGCTTCTTCTTGCGAGAGATGGGGTCCGGCCTGGAGCGCTTGTGCCGTTTCTTGCCTCTTAACTTCGCCAACGGAATGAAGACAAACGACTTGGCATTATTGCGCTCCAGCAGGCGGTCGAAATCGGCACTTCGCTTGCCCGGCTCGGCAACGAGCTCGAGACCATCAATCCGCAGGCGAACTTCCAATGGCTGATTCTTGTTCTTTTTTTCCGGCATGGAGCAGCTCAGTCACTCATCCGGAATATGTAGTCCACGAGTAAATCCCGATACCAGTAATCCTCTTCTTTGCTCATCTTGGTCCACAAGCTGGCATGCGTCTCGTCGTAAGCGTTCACGACAGTGAATTCTTGAAACCCTTTCTCTCGAAGGCGTTGCTCAAAGCTCGCCCCGTAGGCATAGGTATCTCGCTCGGAGAACATCAACATGGGCGTAGCGAAATCCTCGATATATGTGATCGGGGATGCTGCAACATGTTGTTCGTTGGTTTCCCCGAACACGGGGATGATGTGGTTTGCGTCGTACGATGGATCCGCCTGCACAAGCAACCTTCTGTACTGGGGAATATCGTAGCCACCAGCAACAGGGATGATCGCCCTGATATTTGCCGGACTTAAATCGTGCTCGGCCAGATAGCGCTTGTCGGCAGCCAGCAGGGCGGACAAGTAAGCGCCACTCGAAAAACCACCAACAAAGATATTCTTGTTCGAGTAACCATAGGCTCCCGCCTGGTCGAAAACCCATTTGAAAGCCCTGGCAAGATCCTTCACGTGCTCAGGGTGCTGGATGCCCTCCTCTCTCTTGTTGTCGGTCAGCAGCGCTGGGCTAAGACGGTGCCCGACCGAAATCACGAGCACCCCTCTCTGCGCGATTTTTCGACTCAACTCCATTTCTTTGTGGCGATCCACGTAAGCCCAGGCACCGCCGCCGATCCACATAAGCACTGGCGGGTCCTCAGCTCCCTTGGGAATCACCAGGTTGAGCCGGGTCAACTCAGAGTCGTGCTCGTGGCCTTCCGGGTAATAAGGAATGTCGAGCTTTTCCTCCAGCTCGTAATTGAGCGGCCTTGACTCAATCGACTCAGCCCGCGCGAGGCTGCAGGAAACAATCGTGCTCAACAAGATCACTGCAACGAGATATGAGTGCTTCATCGTAGTGTTGCGACCTGCTGTTTGGCATGACTGCAGCGAGAGTAAGGGGAGCGGATACCGCGTGTAAACGCGCTGTCCGTCGGCTGGCAGCGGGAACTCGCAACTGATCGATCGCAGCAAACCTGATTTCGGGCACAGACTGGGACGCCCGGACGCAAGCCGAGCCTGCCTTAATGAGGCCCCACTGCGATACCGCTCAGTAAGCGTCGATCCCAACAAATGGCTTACTTCGCACTTCCTGTGTATCGATACGGACACCAGCCACCGAGAGGGCACTTTCCACAAGCTATACTTCTTCAGCGCTTGTTTGCATCATGTACAGCGCAGAGGCCGCCCGGCGCCAAGCCGGCTTGTCTAAAAAGGGAGCGCGTGAGCGACCATCAATTCATGAAGCGCTCGAGAGACTGGAAGGACTTCATTGCACAATTGCGCGAACGCAAGGTTATTCGCGTCGCGGTGGCCTATTTGATCGTGGGCTGGGTTGTGCTGCAGGTTGGGGAAGTCACCTTCGAACCCCTGGGTTTGCCGGACTGGGCGCTGACCCTGCTGATCGTGCTGGTGGTGCTGGGGATTCCGTTGGCGCTGGTGCTGGCCTGGGCATACGAACTGACGCCCGGCGGTATTCAGCGCGACCCAAGAGATCTACCGGCGCCAGCAGAGCCTCCTTTACCGGAATTCGATCATGCGGCGCCATCGATCGCCGTGCTGCCCTTTGACGATCTCAGCGAGAAGGGCAACCAGGCCTATTTCTGTGAAGGCATAGCCGAAGAAATCCTCAATGCCTTGTGCATGATCCCCAAGCTGCGCGTCGCGTCGCGCGTGGCCTCGTTCCAGTTCAGCGGAAAAAGCGCTGACCTTTCGGTGGTCGGTCGCAAGCTGAATGTACAGACCGTACTGGAAGGCAGCGTGCGCAAGTCCGGTGATCGGTTGCGCATCACTGCACAGCTGGTCAAAACCGCAGATGGCTATCACTTATGGTCGCAGCAGTTTGATCGAAGCCTGGAGGATATATTCGACATACAGGCGGAAATCGCCAACGCTATTGCGCGGGCCTTGAGCGTCACCCTCAAGAGCCAGGGGCTGAAGACCCAGCAGAAGGTTGATCCAAAGGCCTATGATTTCTTTTTGCGTGGGCTCAGTTATTTTGCCAAGCACAGCATGCAGGACACGATCTATGCGCGGCAGATGTTCCGGCGCGCGCTGGAGGTGGAGCCCGAATTCGGACGTGCCTGGGCCGGGGTCGCCTATACTTACGGATTCGAGTACCTGTACTTCAACGCCAGCGACGTCAACCTCCAGGAAGCCAGGAGCACCAGCGCAAAGGCCCTCGAGCTGGCGCCCGATCTTGCCGAGTCGCATGTTGCGGCGGGCATCGCCAGCTGCATGGTCACACAGTATGACGAGGCGGAACGCGAGTTCGAGAAGGCGGTTGAGCTGGACCCGAAAAACTACGAGGCCTGGTACTTTTTTGGCCGGGCCAAGGTGCACGAGGGCGAGCACCGGCGTGCACTTGAACTTTTCGAGACCGCCGCCAGGGTCCGGCCCGAGGATTATCAGAGCGTGCTTTTGCAGGCGCAACTCTATGTCAGCCTGGGCGACCAGGAACGAGCGATCGCGGTAAGTCGCAAGGGCATCGAGCGTGTGCGGGCGGTGCTGGACCTCAACCCAGACGACAATCGGGCGCTCAACATGGGCGCCTTCGCGTTATTGCGCCTGGGTGAGAGAGAAGAAGCGGAGGAATGGATGGACGCTTCGGTTCTCAAGGCGCCGATGGATTCCATCATCCAGTACAACGCTGCGTGCTTTTTTGCCCTCGAAGGGAAAACCGACAAGGCGCTGGATTGCCTGCAGAACTGCCTGGTCAAGGTCGGCAATATCAGCCGTGAGTGGCTGGAACACGACTCGGACCTGGACGGCATTCGCGAACACCCGCGCTATGCCGGCATCATCGCCTCGTTCCCCGAGTAAATCGTGTTTTCTTTGGCCTTGCTCCTTTAAACGCACATCCGGGACACCGGGGGATTGGAATCCCTTGGTATCTCCATAGTCGGAACGACCGGGCTGGCCCTTGGGCAAGTGGGACGCTGGAACGCTGGAACCCTGATGTACCATCGGAGGGCGTGAAAGGTCGTCTCCCACAGTCCAGTCCGATATGACCGCTAGTAATTGCCAATTCCCAAACAGGGGTGACTCTATGTCCACTCGTCACAACATGCTCGCACTCGCCGTGTCGGTCGCGCTGGGCGCGCCGGCGGCTGCTCAGGCACAGGATTTCAGCTTCAATTACCTCGAGGGCGGTTTCATCGCCGGCTTCGTCAACGACGTCGAGGAGGCCGGGGCGATCACTGGTGGCGGCACGCCGCTGGACCTCGAGACCGATGCTGGCGGCGGCGCCTTCATCGCCGGTGCATGGGAGTTCGGAAATAACCTGCACCTGTTTGGCATGTATTCGGCGAACAGCCAGGACCTAGAGGTCAGCGACGGCGTCGACACCGTCGAAGGTGATTTCGACGTGGTGCAATGGCGCATCGGGGTCGGCTATGCGTACCCGTACTCGCCCACGATGAACTTCTACGGTCGGCTCAGCTTTGACAACATCGAGTTCAAGGACGTGGAAGTCGCCGGCTTCAATATCGACGCCGACGTCGACGACGATGGCATCGGCGGCGAGCTCGGCATGACCTGGGCGGCGACGCCGACGATCCACCTGCAGGGGCACGCGCGCTACACCTCGGTCGGCGAACTCGCGACCGACGGCTCCGCCACCTTCGACTCCGACATCCTGTTCGGCGTGAACGGCCGCTGGTACGTCCGGCCTGACATCGCGTTGGTCACCGGGTACGAACTCGGCAAGATCACCCTCTGGAACCTGGGCGTGCGGTTCGCATTCTGAGTTATTCGAGCCTGCTGCCTCTCCGCCCTTGAGCGGGCATGGCCGTGCGAAGTCCCTGCGGCTTCGCACGGCCATGTCGAGGGCCGATGGGCTTGGCCTGATCTCGAGCCAACCTGGTTCGGCCGGTAGTGCGTCGCTAGTCGTGTTCGACGCCGCCCGCGCCATGCACGTGGCCATGATCAAGCTCTTCCGCCGTCGGCTCGCGCACCTCGATGATCTCGATATCGAAGCGCAAAGTCTTGCCCGCCAGCGGATGGTTCAGGTCGACATCGACGACGCTCAGGCCGACTTTCTGGATGGTGATCGGGCGGGGGCCATGCTCGGTCTGCATCATCACGGTCTGGCCGACGCGCAGCGGCATCCCTTTGAACCGCTTCTTGGGCACGCGCTGGGTGAGGTCCGAACGGCGCAGGCCGTAGCCCTCCTCCGGCGGGACCTCCACCTCGAAGCGTTCGCCGGCCTCGCGACCGGACAGCGCCTTCTCGACACCCGAGATCAGGCCGCCGTGGCCGAACAGCACAGCCAGCGGCGCGCCGGCGCGCGAAGACTCGACTTCACGGTCCGCTTCTGACAGGGTGTAGTGGAAGCGGACGACACGACTTTCTTCGATCTTCATGGGAGTTGGCCTGGTTTGTCGGTACGGGTGGCGCGACAGCATAGTCGGCTCGGCTGGCGGCGTCACCGGGGGATGCGGGGACTCCTGCTCATGCTGACGCTTTCAGCCTGCACCAGTGTCCCGCGACACGAGGCCCCGCTGCCGCCTTCAGCGCCGCCCGCCCACGCAGACGGCGTGACCAGCCATGTTGCCAACGAAGTCCTGTTCCTCGCCATCTCGCTGGTGGGCACGCCCTACCGCTACGGAGGCAATACGCCGCAGGGTGGCTTCGACTGCAGCGGGCTGATCGGCTATGTGTTCCGCGAGGCCGCGCAGCTGGACCTGCCGCGCACCACCCGCGAGTTGCACGCCTTGCCGGCTGCATCGGTCCGGCGCGAGGGACTGGCGCCCAGCGACCTGGTGTTTTTCGGTCAGCACGGGCGCGTCGATCATGCAGGAATCTACGTCGGAGAAGGTCGCTTCCTGCATGCGCCCAGCAGCGGGGGTACCGTACGGCTCGACGCCCTGGATGGCCCCTACTGGCGCGAGCGCTTCGTCACGGGAAAGCGGGCGCTTTGAATTCCGACGTCCTTGCACCACCAGTGCCGGCGAACGCGATGAACGCGCCGACTTATACTACGCGCAGCAAATCGTGATCATCGAGCGGAGCAACGCCATGCGCAGTCATAATCAAAGTTCGCCGGTCGGAATCCTCAAGGCGGTTGTCGTGGCCGTCGTGGCCCTCGTGGCCCTCGTGGCCCTCGTGGCCGCGATGGTCATGCCGGTCCATGCTGAAGCCAACCCGGAGCCAACAGCGGAGACGATCACGATCGGCAGCCTGGAGTGGGCGCTGGCGAGCAACGGTGAAGACATCAAGTGGCCCGAGGCCGTGGATTACTGCGCCGAGCTCTCGCTGGCCGGCCATGATGACTGGCGCCTGCCGAAGCTGGCAGAACTGGAGGAGCTTCATGATCCCGCTGGCGAGGGTGGCGAAGGCATCCGCAGCCCCTTCGTCATCGGCGACTGCTGCTTGTGGAGCGGCGAGTCGCTAGTCGATCGTCCGGCCGCGGACGGCGACGAGATCGCCGGGCGACCGGACATGTATCACTGGGGGTTCATGTTCGACGGCGGCTTTCCCTACTACGCCGTGCACATTTTCGACGATGGTCGCGCCCTGTGTACGCGCGATGTCGAGGCGGCCGCCGAATAGCCCGCCCCTGTCGTAGCCGGACCTACCAGTAGCCGATCATCCGGCCGCAGCTGATCACGGTCAGCCATATCAGCAGCGAAAGACCGCCGAAGAATCGCGAGCGTCCTTTGATCGCCGGGCTCGGACGGCAGCCCCGCCGCGGCCCGGCGCCAGGCCGCAAGACGGTGGATGATGGCGATGTTGACCAGCCCCGCGACGACGACGGGCAACTTCACGTAGAGGAACGGATTGCCGTGGTACTCGGTCGCGTTGAACGAAAGCATCATGATGCCGCTGGATGCCGCCAGCACGAAGCCACAAGCGGCCAGGGGCACCGTGGGCCGGATCAGGCTGGCGGCGGGAATCGAACGCCACAGGCCGAGCAGCCTGAGGTCCAGCACCAGCACGGCCCCGAACAGGCTGCTGATGCCGATGATGTGGGCCAGGTTGAGCAGGCCGTAGGTCCAGATGCCCAGGCCGCGCAGGAATTCGGCCAGCGCCGAGGATTCCAGCCACGCCATCAACTCAAGCATGGGCTACGCCCTGGCTGCTGGACTTATTCGGGCGGATAAACGTCGAACACCTGGTCTTTCCAGACCACGCGCCTGACCTTGGCTTCAAAAACCTCCGGGTCCGCATTGCGCTCCCCGAACACCGTCACTTCGGCGCCGACCGGAATGATGTCTTCGCGCAGACCGGCCCGATGGCTGCGCGGCCCCGGCGCCAGCGTGATGTCCCAGATGTTCCCGTCGGCATCCTTGATCTGCATCGTGCCATGCGCGCCGGCCAGGCTGACACCGGTCACCACCGTACCCGACACTTCGACGTCGCCGGCACTGTTGCCCGACCAGCCATGATGCGCCAGTGCGGGCAACGCGATCGCGACCAGGGCCAGGAGCAGAAGTCCTTTCAGAATGGGGTTTTTCATCAGCGTTCCAGCACACGTTGGGAAAGTAAGCGCTGATCCTAGCAAGTATTGCGGTGCAGTTGACACGCGCAGTCGTCCCGCTGGCGGAGTTGAATTGGGGCGCGGCGGTTCGACGCTGTTGTCCAGCATCGCGGCTTGCTAGCATCAGCGCTCGACAAACCAGGAGGCCTCGAACCATGACGCTCAAGCCTCCCCCGCAGGACGCGCCTGCCTTTTCCGCATTTATTTCCTACAGCCACGCCGATGAGCGCCATGCGACCTGGCTGCAGAAAGCGCTGGAACGCTGGAAAGTGCCGCGGCGCCTGGCCGGCGGCGAGGGGCGCTTCGGGTCCATTCCCGAGCGCCTGGGCAAGGTCTTTCTCGACCGCGACGAATTGCCCTCCGCCTCCAGCCTGAGTGACGAGATCCAGGCGGCCCTCGCCGCGTCCGAGACGCTGGTGGTCATTTGCTCGCCCGCAGCCGTCAAGTCTCGCTGGGTGAACGAGGAAATTCGCAGTTTCAAGGCGCTGGGCAAGTCGCAGCGGGTCCTGGCCGTGATCGTCGACGGCGAGCCATGGGCCTCCGACCGGGCGGAGCGGGCCGATGAAGAATGTTTTCCCGAAGCCCTCCGCTACGCGGTCGACGATGCCGGGCAGCTGACCCAGGAACGCACCGAGCTGATCGCGGCGGACCTGCGCCCGGGCAAGGACGGCAGGCAGGCGGCGCTGCTCAAGCTCGTCGCCGGCATCCTGGGCGTGGGCTTCGACACCCTGCGCCAGCGCGAAGCCCAGCGCCGGCAACGGCGGCTCGCCGCCGTTGCGGCGGCCGCCGTCGTCGGCATGAGCATCACCTCGTTTCTCGCGGCCAGTGCCTGGTTCGCCCGCATCGAGGCGGACGCGCAACGCGCCGAGGCCGAGGCCAACTTCGACCTTGCCCGCGACGCGGTCGACCGCTACCTGACCCGCGTCGCAGACAACCCGGAGCTCAAGACCAGCGGCTTGACCACCCTGCGGCGCCAACTGCTGGAAACCGCCCGGGATTTCTACCAGGACTTCGCAGCCCAACAGGAGGGCCAGGAGATCACTGCGGAACTGGCGCATGCGCATCACCGCCTCGCGAGCATCAGCCGCGTCATGGGCGACCTCGACGTGGCGGAAGCGGAGATTCGCCTGGCAGTCGAGCAGGCCCGGCAGTTGCTGGCCGGTGCGCCGCAGGACGAGCTGCACGCTTTCAACCTGGCGAACATGACGGGCGAGCTCGGGCTGGTGCTGGCGGACCAGGGCAAGCAAGAGGCCGGCGAACTCTATGCCGAGGCCCTTGGTCGCATGGAGGCGCTCGACCTGAGGAACAGCGACAACCTCTTCCGCCGCTCCGCCCTCGCCAGCCTGCTCGACAACTACGGCCAGTGGATCGAAAAGCAGGGCCGGCCGGCCGAGGCCGAAACCCGGCTACAGGAGGCACTGCACCTGCGCCAGGGACTCGTGCTGGCAGCCCTGGACCACCTGGAATACCAGGGCCTCGTGATCTACAGCGCCATCAACCTCTCCGCCCTCTATGGGCGCACCGGACAACTGGAGGCGGGTCGGGACACCGCCCGGCTCGGCATAGACCAGGGCGAGGCCCTGCTGCCCCGCGATCCCAAGAACCCGGAGACGCGCATCGGCCTCAGCGCCGCCTACGAGAACCTGGGCGGCATCGAAATGCTGCTCGAGAATTACACGGCCTCCGCAGCAGCCTACGATCGGTCCCGCGAGCTCAAGGTGGCGCTGGTCATGGACCACCCGGCCGTGCTCGACTACCGTATCAAGCTCGCCGGCACCTATACCAACCTCGGCGAACTCGCCAGCCGCCAGGCAGCAGCACGAACAGGCGCTGCCCTGGTACGACCAGGCCGTTGAACTGCTCGGTTGGATCCTCGACCGTTCCCCGGACATGGTCCTCGCCCGCTACTACCTCAGTTACACCTGTGGCTGGCAGGCGCGCTCGCTCGACGCGCTGGAGCGCCATGCCCGGGCCGTCGACGCCTGGCAATGCGCGATGTACACGTCTGGCATAGTCGGTTCAAGTCCGGTACGAGTCGCTGAAATCGCTGATCCTGGCCTTCTTCGCCTCAAGGCCCAAGCGGCACCCTGAAGCCGAGGGTGACAAGGCTCTCCCCATCGTTCTCGCCGTGCAACCCGGCGTTGGAGATGTGCTGCACCTGGGCCACCAGGGGCCCGAAGTTAAATCCGGCAGAGGTCTTGAAATTCAGATGGGAACTGAGGCGCTGGCTGGTCTGGTCGACGACCACCACGCCGAAGCCGGCGAATAGCCCTTTCCAACGCACCCGCTTGGACACCCCGACCCAGGCCGTGGCTTCGTCGTTGTTGAGATCGGGAGGATTCTTGTCCTGCGCGAAAACGAGGCCGATGGACCATTCGGTGGGGAAACGTCCTTGTGGGTGGGTGACCAGGTTGAGGTTGGCCACGCCGCTTTCATGCAGAGTCTGGTAACGGCCGAAGGTGGTGCCGCCTGCGAGTTCCAGTTCCGCCGCCGGGAGTTGCAGCGGCAACGCCAGCAGCACGCAGAACAGCCACGGATGCTTTGGCTTCACGAGCTCTCAACAGACAGACGCAGGAGAGGGCCTGGAGTCAGATCTGGTATCGGTTGCACAGCGCTTCCTGCGCCGTGCGCACGATGCCGAACGCCGAGCGCAGGTAGCGCCGGTGCAGGCCGGACAGCTCGTCCGGATCCACCAGGTGATTGGGCTTTTCGCCGCGGTCGCAAAGCGCGACCTGGTGGCGCAGGCGCACGTTGCCGATGAAGCGCAAGGCGTGTATCAGGTCATCTGCATCGCGCTCATTCATGACGCCCTGCTCACCGGCGGCGCGGAGTCGCTCCTCGGTGTGAACGGCGCTGATCGCGCCTTCCAGCGCACGCACCCGGGCCAGGTCGACGATCGGAATCACGCCGCGAGTCTTCAGGTTCAGGCCCTGGCTTTTCTTGCCGTCGTGCTCCTGGACGAACTGCCGGAAAAGGCCCAGCGGAGGTCGGTGGCCCATGGACTCGGCCGCCAGGAAGCGCCGGAATATCTTGCTCTCGCTGGCTTGCTGCAGGACTTCGGCATGCAGGCGTCGCGCCATGGCCAGGTCGCCGGCTACGCCACGCATATCGAAAAAGATGCTCGACTGCATCACCGACATGGGTTTCGGCTCCAATATCCAGCTGGAAAACCTCTTGCGCCAGTCGGCGTATCCCATGCGCCATTCCCCCTTGGCCATCACTCCGCCGGGGCAATAGATATAACCACATTCATTCAGCCCATCGCAGACGAAATCCGCCAGTTTCCGGAAGTACTCGGCCGCCTCGCCTTGCGGGGTCTCGGCCAGCAGCAGACCGTTGTCCTGGTCGCTTACCAGGCCCTGCTCGAGCCGCGCCTGGGAGCCGAAGGCCATCCAGGTCCAGGCCATGGGCGCCTCGCCCAGCTGATCCTGGGCCAGCGCGAGCAGGCGGTGCGTGCACGCGTCGGTGATCATGCTGGCCACCCGCCCGACTTCGGTCACCTGGCTGCCCATGCGGGCCATGACGGCGAGCATCCCCGGCCCCTGACGCCCCAGTTCGGCGATCATCGCCGTGCTTTCGGCGCGCTGGATGTCGCGCACCAGCCGCAAGGGGTGCGGTGACTGCTGGCGCAATAGATCACCGGAGCTGACCACGCTGGCCAGCCGGCCATCCTCCCCCATCACCGGCAGGTGATGAATGCCCATGCGCATCATCTCGAGCAGCGCGTCCTCGATCCGATGACTGGTACTGACCGTGATCGGGTCCGGGGTCATGACGTCCGCGATCGGTCGACCGGGGTCCACGCTCTGTCCCAGCACCCGATTGCGCAGGTCGCGGTCGGTGACGATGCCGACCAGGGCGCCGTCTCGCACCAGCGGCACGCAGCTGACCTGGTGCTTGCTCATCAGTGCGGCCGTCTCGCTGATCGAGCGGCCCGGGTCTGCGGTGATCGGGGCGCGCAGGGGCAGCTCGCCGAGCCGCGTCGGGCGATGAACACCGGCTTCACGCAGGCGCGCGCCGGGCCCATCGCTGAAGAACCTGGCGAATTGCGGATGACGCCGGCCCAGCTCTGCGAGCTCGCCGGCAGGCAGGTAGAGCAGTTCCAGGTCTTCGCTGGCCTCGACCGTGTAGTTGCAGGCTGCACCGTCGAAGCGAACGGCATGGCCGAACAGCTCACCCTCACCGCGCTGCTCCAGGGGACGGCCGTCGGCTGCCTTGAGCACCGCCGCACCTGCGACGATGACATAGAGCCCATGATCGCCCGGCTGGTTGAACTGGCCGACGGCGTCTCCGGCGCGGAAGCTCATGCTCTGGCCGGCGCCGACCAAGCGCTCGATCTCTTCCCTGGGCAACTCTGAAAATGGTGCCACGTTGGCCAGGAAGGCGCTGGAATCTGCAGGCCGCATGAGGGTTGTATCCATATCAGTAATTGACCCGGGCATAGTAGGTTTTCTGGGTGGCCGCGCGTGCCTGGCCTAGAGTATGAACCCCTTTTTCGGCGAGCAGCGGAATGAGCTTGACCAGGATTTCCGCGGTCACCATGGCGTCGCCGATCGCGGTATGGCGACCGATGATCGTCAGGCCAAAGCGCTCGGCGATGGCCTCCAGGCGATGCGAATCCTGGTTCTCGTGCACCAGGGCAGACAGCAGCAGCGTATCGAGCACAGGGTGATCAAAGCGTACGCCGGTCAGTTTCTCCTTGAGCTGCAGGCAGCGCATATCGAAGGCCGCATTGTGCGCCACCAGGACGGTGTCCTCGCAAAAGCCGTGGAAGGCCGGCAGGACCTCCTCGATCGTCGGCTGACCCTTGACCATTGCCGGCGTGATGCCGTGGATCGGAATGCTTGCAGGGGGGATCATGCGTTTCGGATCCACCAACTGATCGAAAAACTCCTGGCTCAGCACCTTGCCGTTGACGATGCGCACCGCGCCGATCTGGATGATCTCGTCGCCCTCGGCCGGATTCAGGCCGGTGGTTTCGGTGTCGAATACCGTGTAGGCCAGTTCGGTGAGCGGGCTGTCGTCCAGGCTGCGGGTGCGCTCGGTGGTCTGGAACAGGTCGAAATCGTAGTACTCGGGCCTGCTTTCACCATGCATGAACGTGGCCGCCGGCAATTCCTCCTGGGCTGCGGCCAGGGGCAGCAGCAGGCGGAAAAAGCAGCGGTGTCGTGCATCGCCGATTTCCTGTTCGATCCAGCACTCCCCGCCATGACGTTCGAGCACGTCGCGCACTGTCAGCGACAGGGTCTCGGATCCGACCTGGATAGGCTCGTCATCCCAGCCGAGCTTGGCCTTGTCGTCAGCGCCATCGCAGGGCGTCCAGATCAGGTCCAGCACGCCGTGACCTGGCTGCTCAGCGACGCGCAGGGTGAGTGCGCCGACCCCGCAGTGCTGGCGCAGGCGCCCGGCCAGGTGGAGCACGGCCTGCAGCAGGGTGAAGCTCTCGACTTTCAGCCACACGTCCCGGTCGCCGCGCTCGACATCGACGGCAAGACCGAGCTCCGATTCCAGGAGCCGCACAGCGGCTTCGATCAGGTCGTCGCCGAGCATGTCCTCCAGCGGCCAGCGTGAGCGCAGGGCGCGGCCCGCGGTCGGCTGCGCCTCTTCGAGCCGTCGGCTGAGTTCCTGGACTTCTTCCCGGATGACTGCGAGCAGCCGCTCGCGCAGTGGCCCTGGAATGTCGGGCAACTCCAAGACCTCGGCCGCCGCCCGGGCGCTGGCCAGCGCTGACCGGCTGTCCTCGGTCAGGTTGGTCAGGATCCGGTTTTTCTCTGCATGGGCCTGCATGTCCTCGGTAATGTTTTCGATCAGCAGCACGAAGCCGGTCATCGTGTCGGTGGTTCGGGCGCCCTGGCCGTCGCTCTCGACGTCTCGCACCGGGCTCATCTGCACCCGCAGCAGCTTGCCGGAGTGGGTTGCAGTCACAAACTGCGCTGACGGGGCATTGGCGCCACGGCTTAGTCGACGCTGCACATTTTCCAGCGCATGGCTGACCAGCTTGCGGTCGAGCACGGTGTAGATCGAGCGACCCAGGCCCATCAACTCGGCCCCGCCGGCGGGTGTCGGCATGCGTGACAGCAGGCGGAACTGCAGCCGTGCCCGGTTGTTGTACAGCAGAATGCGACCATCGAGATTGCAGACGACCACGCTCTTGGTCAGCTCCGACATCAGCGCGGCGAGCCGGTTCTTTTCCAGTTCCGTCTGACGGCTGGCCGCGCGGACGCGCTCATCCATGTCCGCCCTGAGCGCTTCGCGCTGGGTGACCAGCGCGCCGATGACCTCTGCCAGGCGACGGGTTTCGGCGCTGCCGCGAGGTGTGGGCAGTCGCTGCGCATCGGTTTCGAGCAGCAGCCGGGCTTCCTCGGCCAGCCTCGCCGGTGCTCGAACGTAGTGCTCGATCAGGTGGCGCAACGCGACCGCGGTCGGCACCAGCGAGCCGGCCCAGAGAAACAGGAGCAGCCCACCCTTGCCACCGAGCGCCTCGAGCACCGTTTGCCAGTCCCCGGGCTCAAGCACGGCCCACAGCAGAACGCCGGCCACCACCAGCCATAAGAGACAGACCAGGCCGACGATGGCGACCCCCACGAACAGGCGCCAGTCCAGCGGCCTCATTGGTCTGCACCTAAGAGACGTCGGACCTGGTCGACCAGATCGTCGGTGGAAAAGGGCTTGACGATGAAGGCATCGGCGCCCAGCGCCTTGCCCTTGGCTATGTCGGTCACACGCGCCTTGGCGCTCAGCATCACGATGCGAACGTGGCGCAGCGCCGGGTCTGCCCGGACCTGCTGGCAGACCTCGTAGCCGGACCGGCCCGGCATCGAGGCATCAACGACCACCAGGTCCGGCTGCTGTTGCCGAATCATACTCATGGCCTGTTCGCCGTCCCGCGCCAGGCTGACCTCGTACCCCTGGCGCTGCAACAGGTATTCCAGCGAGATCAGGAGGTTGGCTTCGTCGTCGGCAATGAGGACCCTGTTGGCCATGGTATTGGCCTCCTTGGCGCTCAAAGTAACAAGTGTAGTACAGGCTTTCGCTTCGACTTCGGTTGCATGCGGATCACCGGACCGAGCGGCAGGCGACGGCCAGTGCGGGATCGTCCGGCGCCAGTTTGCGCCAGTCCGCGCCAGACAATTGGCCGTCTTCGTCCAGTTCTACGCCGTCGTGCAGGTCCGCCCGCCGGTTGGTCAGACAGTCGAACACGACCGGAATCTGGCGTGCCGGCATCCATCTTCCCAGCAGCACCACGCTGGTCATCACTTTCCCGGGCTGCGCCGGGTGAGTGCGGTTGAGCCGGGTATCCAGCGCCACCGCGCGCAGGCTGAGCGGCCAAATGTACGTCCACGGCCGGTACCAGCTTGACTCGCTGCTGGCCGAGACCACCTCGACACCCTCGGGCAATGACGCTGTGGTGCGCTGCAACCAGGAGTACTCCATCGAAACCATGAAGGCGATCATCGAGATGCCGGCAGCAGCGGGTACCAGCCAGCCCGGCAAGCGGCGTCCGGTCGCCACGTTGATCGCCATGATGACGCCGGCCACGGCCACTCCCAGGACGATCGCAGCTATGAATTCGAGCAGCATGCGTCAATGCTCCAGGAAAGGGTCCGGAAATGATACTGCCCGGCCACGTGGCCGGGCAGTACCATGAACCGTTGCGCAGGGGCCCCTCCCCCGCGCTGAGTTCCACACGCGCTAGTGGTCGACGGCCGATCCCGCACCGCGGGGAACACGGATGCTTTCCACCAGCTCCTGGATATGCTCAGGCGGCTCGGCCGTGATCTTCATCACGATATAAGCGACCACGAAGTTGAGCACGGCGCCAATCGCCCCGAACGACAGCGGCGAGATCCCGAACAGCCAGTTGTCCGGCGAATTGGCCAGCATGTTGGTGCCCGGAATGAAGAACCAGCCCAGGTACGTGAAGATGTAGAGCAGGGTGGCAAGCAGCCCGACGACCATGCCGGCAACCGCGCCCTGGGTATTCATCTTCTTGGAAAAGATACCCATCATCAGGGCCGGGAACAGCGTGGCCGCTGCCAGTCCGAAGGCCAGTGCCACCACCTGGGCCGCGAAGCCGGGTGGATTGAGCCCCAGGTAGGTCGCCAGGGCGATGGCGAACGCCATGGACACCCGGGCAGCGAGCAGCTCCTGTTTGTCGGTGATCTTGGGCATCAGCACCGATTTCAGCATGTCATGACTGATGGCCGAAGAAATCGCCAGCAGCAGCCCGGCCGCGGTGGATAGCGCTGCGGCCAGTCCGCCGGCAGCGATCAGGGCCAGCACCCAACCTGGCAGCCCGGCAATCTCCGGATTGGCCAGCACCAGGATGTCGCGGTTGAAGGTCACCATTTCGTTGCCTTCCCAGCCACGCTCGGCCGCGATCGAGGCGAACTGCTCGGACTTGTCGTTGTAGTACTGGATTCGACCGTCGTTGTTCTTGTCCTCGAATGCCAGCAGGCCGGTCTTTTCCCAGCTCCTCATCCAGTCCGGCCGCTCGTCATACGTGATCGGCTGGGCCGAGGTGCCGTCCGGGAAGATGGTGGTGATGATGTTCAGGCGAGCCATGGCGCCAACCGCGGGCGCGGTCAGGTAAAGCAGCGCGATGAACACGAGGGCCCAGCCTGCCGACTTACGCGCATCAGCCACTTTCGGCACGGTGAAGAAGCGAATGATCACGTGCGGCAACCCGGCGGTGCCGATCATCAGCGACATGGTGAACAGGAACATGTTGAACGTGCTGCCGTGCTGGCCGGTGTAGTCGTTAAAGCCCAGCTCGACGAGGATTTGATTCAGCTTGGTCAACAGCGGGATGCCGGAGTCGGCGTGGGTGGAGAACAGCCCCAGTCCCGGAATCGGGTTACCAGTCAGCTGGAGCGAAATGAACACCGCAGGAATGGTGTAGGCAAGGATCAGCACGCAATACTGGGCCAGCTGCGTGTAGGTGATGCCCTTCATGCCACCCAGAACGGCGTAGATGAACACCACACCCGAAGCGATCATCAGCCCCGTGGTGTTATCGACTTCGAGGAAGCGCGAGAAGGCCACGCCCGCGCCGGTCATCTGCCCGATCACGTAGGTAATCGAGATGACCAGCAGGCAGATCACGGCAACGACTCTGGCCGTCTGGCTGTAGAAGCGGTCGCCGATGAACTCGGGGACGGTGAAGCGGCCGAACTTCCGCAGGTAGGGCGCCAGCAGCAGGGCCAGCAGCACATAGCCGCCGGTCCAGCCCATGAGGAAGCTGGAGTTGCCGTAACCGACGAAGGCGATCAGGCCCGCCATGGAAATGAACGAGGCCGCCGACATCCAGTCGGCCGCGGTGGCCGCACCGTTGACGATCGGGTTGACGCCGCGGCTGGCGGCGTAGAAATCCGAGGTCGTGCCGGCGCGCGCCCAGATGGCAATGGCGATGTAGAGGGC
Organism: uncultured Gammaproteobacteria bacterium; assembly: GCA_963709275.1. Lineage (GTDB taxonomy): Bacteria > Pseudomonadota > Gammaproteobacteria > Steroidobacterales > XN24 > XN24. The sequence continues at coordinate 860,806 of CAVPVZ010000004.1, read as the reverse complement.
GAAAGACCCGCCGACAACAATCAGGTTGAGTGTGAACTGGCTCATGATGATCTGGCTCCCTTATTCTTCTTCGTCGACGCCGAACTCTCGATCGAGCCGGTTCATGTACCAGGTGTAAGAAAAGATCAGCGCGATGAAGGTCAGGATCGACCCCTGCTGGGCGAACCAGAAGCCCAGGTCGGTGCCGCCGAAAGTCAGCGGCAGCGCCGCCAGCATCGGCCGCAGCAAGATGGCGAACCCGAACGACACCAGGGCCCAGATGGCCAGGCAGATCAAGATAATGCGTACGTTGGCCGCCCAGTAGGCAGCAGGAGACTTGTCGTGAGACATGATGATGGAGCTCCCCCAGTAGATAGCTACTTAGTTTTCTGACCGGAATGTAAGCATGCCGATGGCCGGAAACCAATACGACTATAGTCGGTTGTGCCGCCGCAAAAAAACCCGCGCTAGGTCCCGAAGTAATAGCGCAACTTGAGGCCGGCCGTGCGCGGCCTCAGCCGGAAGGCGGACGGATATTCCTCGAAGCGGTATATCCAGGTGGCGCCGTCAGAGTCGGTCACGTTGTGGACAAACAGCTGCAGGTCCCAGCGGTCCAGCCGCAGACCGGCCGACAGGTTGAGCGTGGTGTAGTCCCCGATCTCGGGGCCCCGCTCCTGCAAGTTGTTGTAATAGCCCCCGATATAGGCGAGGTCGCCACGCGCGTAGGCGGCACGTCCGCTCAGCAGCGTATCGAACTGCAGTCCCAGGTTCGCGGTGTATTCCGGTGTGCCGGGCAGGCGGTCGCCGTCCACGCCCAGCCCCGGGGCGTCGGCGGTCAGTTCAGCCCGGGTGTAAGCGGCGCTGAAGTCGAGACGCCACTGCGCCCCGAGTTGTGCGGTGCCTTCCAGCTCAAGACCGGCGGTCCTGGCCTCGCCGGCGTTGAACAGAAAGCCCACGGCGCATTCGGCCACCAGGAGCACCGGGATGTCTGTCCACTCGTTGTAGTAAGCCGCGCCGCGCAACTGGACCCGCCCGCCGGCAAAACTCATGACGCTGCCGACTTCATAACTGTCCAGGCTATCAGCCAGGACTTGATCCTGCGGGGGCAGCCCGATGCCGTCCAGCAGGCCGTCGCCATCCGCATCACAGTTAAATGGCACCGAGGATACTGGATACCCTGGATTGAAGCCTTGCGACCACTGCGCGTAGTAGAGCGACTGGTCGGCGGCCGTATAGGAAAGATTGAACTTGTAGTTTTCCCCGCTTTCGCTCGAATTCGTGCGGTTCTCGAACGCACCTCCCGCCACCAGGCCGTCGCCCACCTCGATGCCGTCGGTGTCATAGTCGAAACGTCGTGCGCCGACGGTAGCCGTCAGCGCGGGACTGATGTCCCAGGTCAGCTCACCGAAGAACGCCAACTGCTCCCGTTGGGTGCGGAACATGCCGTCGAACAGCAGCGCGCCGGCGAAGGGATCGGCCGCGGGGTCGCCGTCCCATTCGACGATCTGTTTTCCCGTCTGATCGAGATCCTCGAAGTACACGCCGGCGAGGAAGTTGACCGGGTGGTTCCATTCCGACGTGACGCGAAATTCCTGTACGAAGCTGTCTGCGAGGGTGTCGTTCCTGATGAAAATCGGCGCATCGTCGTCGTACAGGAAAGTCCAGAACTGGCCGACGTCCCAGTCCTGGGTATTTTCGTAGTCGATCCAGGAAGTCGAGGACACGAAGGCGAACCGGTCGAAGTCATAGTTCACCACGAGGTTCCACAAGCCGAGATCATCCTCGGTGTACTCACCTCGCCCTGTGCTGACGCGGGAGTAGCGGGCTTGCTTGAAGCTGCCCAACGGCAGGTCCCCGTAGGGGTTGCCGTCCTGTTCCATGGTCTGGCCCAGCGCCATCAGGTCGATGCCGAGCCTGCGGGTGGGCGCCCAGCGCGCGCTGATGCGCCCGCCTCGCAAGCTGGAGTTGCCAACGTCGTCGCGGTCCAGTGCCAGCGCGCCCGTGCGTGCAGCACTGGCCGACTTGGCGGGATCACTGGCGGCGATATTGCGGTAGTAGCCGCTGTCTTCGTGGCTATAGCCGACGGCGCGGATGGCGAATTCATCCTCCACGACCGGGACGTTGATGATGCCCTCGCCGTGGTAGTTGGTGCCGCCCAGGTTGCTCGTCGATGACAGTGTCGCGGCGACGTTGCCGCTGAACTCGTCAAGTTGCGGCTGCCTGGTCATGATCCGCACCGTGCCGCCGACCGAGCTGGCCCCGTACAAGGTGCCCTGCGGGCCGCGCAGGATCTCGACCCGCTCGACATCGATCAGTTTCAGCTCGGGGCTGCTGGCGCCGAAATCGCCCAGGTTCGTGACCGGCGTTTCGTTGATATAGGTGCCCGTGGTCTGGAAGTTCTCCTGCGGATCGGCGGAGATGCCGCGAATGACGATGGTCGAGCGCCCGGCGCCGTATTCCTGGTAAGTGACCCCGGGCACGTTGCGCAGGTAGTCTTCCATGCCCACGAGTTGGCGGCGCTCGATCGTCTCCCTGGTGATCACCGTGGCACTCATGGCCAGCCCCTCGAGGTTTTCGTCGCCGCGTTTCTGGGCGGACACGACGACTTTCTCGAGCAAGTAAGCATCCTGCGACGTTTCTTCCGCGCCGCTTGCTGCGGTGGCGAGCAGGCTGATGACAGCGACAAGTGCGCGTTGCCGGCGTTCTGATCTCACGAGACGTTCCCCTGCAACTGGCACAGCGCCAGGTCCTTTCTAACAAGCATTGGCCGCGAAGACCACCGCCCAGAACAATCAATGGTATATGCTGCGGGCACGCCAGTGCGGCCTGGAGGGGGGGCGGCAATGGGTCTTGTTACTTTCGTCGGTGTCCTTGGCATCGTCGCTGTTGCGTTGTGCTGGGGCCTGGCCATAGTGCTGTTCCGCATCGGCGCGTCCGGGACCGTGGCGCGCAAGCTCGCGTGGCTGCTCGTCATCGAGGGCATTACCCTGTTGACTGGGGGATTTATCTGGTTCGTGCTGGCCGGGGACCAGATCTCGGAACAGTGGTACAACGACAATGTCCCGGTCGCCTACCAGATAGGCAATTTCATCGTTCACCACCTCGGTGACGCGGGCATGATCGCGCTCTATCCGGCCTTCCTCGCCGCCGCGCTGCGCACTCGGCTGACCGGTCCCTTCAGGCGCCGGAGCCTGCGCATTACGATCGCGGTCGTGGCCGTCATGATGGCGGCCGGCACAGTAGTCACCATGGCGCTCTGGGGTTCTTTGTTCGGCAGTGCGGTGCTGTACGCCGCCGTCATGGCACTGTTCCTGTTCGCGCTGGTGGCGTCGATTCACGCCTGGTGGATAGCGAAGCCCGGCATGGCACGCACGCGCGCCCGGGTCTTCGCCATCGCGTTCGGCATCCGCGATATCTGCTGGGGCGCCAGCTATGCCATCGCATTCTGGTCCATCCAGGATGGCGGATATACCCCGGATTCGGCCTTCGTCTTGACCGGGAAGCTGGTGTACGCGCTCGGCACTCTGCTGGCGGTACCGCTCATCGCCTACGGCATCCTCAAGGCGAAGCTGTTCGACATCGATCTGAAGATTCGCTGGACGCTCAAGCAGTCGACCTTTGCTGCGGCCGTCGTGGCGATCACGTTCGCCATTTCCGAGGGCGTGGAAATGCTGGTGTCCGCCGAGCTGGGAGACAAGTGGGGGCTGGTGGCGGCCGGCGTGGCGGTGCTGTTCCTGAAGCCGCTGCAGGCTTTCGCGGAGAAAGTGGTCTCCCTGGTCATGCCCAATACGCGGAACACACCGGAGTACCAGCGTTCGCACAAGCTGCGGGTCTACGAAGAAGCCCTTGCCGAGGCCCTGGAGGAAGGCGGCATTTCGCCGAAGGAGCGGGCGCTGCTGGCGCGGTTGCGCGATTCGCTCGAGATCCCCGCGGCCGAGGCCGAGGCCATAGAGGCGGAAGTGAAGATGCGCATCGGACACCGCCAGGCTGCGGCCGCATGAGCTCATGTTCCAGGTAACGGCGTGGGGCATGTTCGGGCTGGCCGCGGTCAGCCTGTGTTGGGCGCTCGCATTCGTGCTCATGCGCGTCGGCATGCCCGGCAGCGTGGCCCGCAAGCTGGCGCTCCTGCTCACGGTCGAAGGCTTCGCGCTGCTGACCACCGGGATCTGGTACGACTTCCTGGCGCCCGAGTTCCATGATCGCGCAGCCACGTCCGTCGTCGGCGCGATCAGCTTTCATGCCCATACGTTGTTCGACTGCGTGATGCTCGCGCTGTATCCGCCGTTCCTTGCCGCGTCGCTGGGGACGAAACTGACGGTACCGTTCTCCACCCGGAGAGGCCGAATCATCCTGGGTGTTGTTGCGGCCGGGCTGTTCGTCACGGTCGTGTCCACGCCCTACCAGATCGGCATGACGCTGCTGTACGCGATGATGGCGTCGGTTTTCCTGTATGCGCTGGTGGTCTCGATCCATGCCTGGGCCGTATCGAAGCCGGGCATCGCGCGCACGCGCGCCGGCGTCTTCGCTCTCGCCTTCGGCTTCAGGGACGTCTGCTGGTTCTCGGTGTATGCCGCGGCGACCTCGATGGTCTGGGGAGGCACAATCCTGGCTGACGACGGGGGCGCCTACGTGCGCTATCTCGACCTTGTCTACCGCCTTGGCACCCTGCTTTACGTCCCGATCATCGCCTACGGAATCCTGCGCACGCACCTGTTCGACCTCGACCTGAAGCTGCGCTGGACCATCAAGCAATCGACCCTGGCCGGCATCATCGTGGCGATTCTCTACCTCGTGCTCCGAGGGCGCCGATCGCTTCTTCTCGACGGAGCTCGGCGACTGGGGCGGCCTGCTGGCGGCCGCCGTCGTGGTGTTTTTCCTCGCGCCGCTACAGCGCTTCGCCGAGCGCGTCGCGGGTGCCGCCATGCCGCACACCCAGAACACGCCCGAGTACGCGATCTACCGCAAGTTGCAGGTGTATGAGTCAGCGGTGGGCGACGCCATGCGGGACGGCGACATCACGGCGAAGGAACGCCTGCTGCTGGGCCACCTGCGTGATTCGCTGGGCATCTCCGCGGCCGACGCCGCAGCGATCGAGACCGACGTGAAGGGGCGCCTCAGTCGGGCCTAGCCCTCCGGTTCCACCGGTCCCAGCCAGCGGTCGAGCCAGGCCAGCGACTCACGGATGACAGCATTCATGTCGCTCGGCGTGTGGCCGCCATCGAAGCGCGCGAGCTCTCTTCTGGTCCTCAGACATCCCGAGCAGGTTGAACAGGGGCACCTGGTGAGTCTCGACCGGACGAATGAAGTCGTCGCGGCCGGTCAGCATCAGCGTCGGCACGCGCACCCGCGGCGCGAAGTTGAGCGGGTCGGCCTCCGGCCGGAGCGTGCCGGCGTTGACGCCGCCGCCCAGCATGAGCGCGGCGGCGAAACGCGGCTCGACCGCGGTGAGCACCGTGCCGTAGATGGCGCCCAGGCTGTGCCCGTAGAAAGCGATCCGGCCGCTGTCGAGGTCCTCGCGCGACTCGATGTAGTCGATGGAGCGGCCGAGGTCCTTGCGCCACTGGATCATGACGTCACGCCGCCCGGCCGGCGAAAACGTCCAGCCCGGGATCTTGCGCTCGAACATGTTCTTGTAGACCGGGTAGAGCACCGCGCGCCCGCTGCGCAGGATGAACTCGTAGAACGGCAGCCCGTGGAATATCAGGCTCGAGTCCAGCGTCTCGGCCTCCGAGCCGGGAAAGAAGACGACCACCTGGTAGGGGGGCGACGCGTTCCTTGGCAGCAGGAGGTTGGCCAGCACTCGCTCGCCACCGTATCCCGCGTCATAGCTGACACGCTCCCAGCGGTAGTGCCGCGACGCGTCATCGACCGAGTGAACGGTCGCGTCGAGCGGCCGCTGGTCATAAGCATAGAAACTCTGGAATGCGGCGAACATCTCGTCGCTCACCGGCTCGCGGTCGGTGAAGTCCGGTGGCGCACCCGCTTCGAGCGGCTGCCGCGTGACTTCAGGCACCGCGCCGTCGTAGCGTGCCAGGCGCAGGCCGCGGTTGGCGCCGCGGTCGAACGGGGCGAGGGCGGCGGGCGCGAGGAATGTGTAGCTGGGCTCGTCCCAGGCCCCGCCGGCGGCGTAGCGCCGCCCTTCCCCGTCAGCGCTCGCCGTCCACTCGAAAGCGTTGCCGGCCATGTCGTGCGTGCCGAAGGGGCCAATGGCATATGAACTGCCGACCGGCACGGTGCCGTCACCGCCAAACCTGGCCCGCTGCAGGATCTCCGAAAAAATCGTGGCTGGCACAGCGGCACGGAGCCAGTGGTGCAGCGTCGGCAGCTCGGCCTCCGCCCAGCGGGCATACGCGGCGGCCTCGTACCAGCTGACGCCCGTAACTGGATAGTCTCCCTGTCCGTCAGGGAAGGCGCCGAGCTGCCAGGTGGAGGGCCCGGGGCGACCCGTCAGGTCGACGAACCCGGCGACCGCGTCTTCCCACTCCAGCATCCGCCCATCGCGCTCGAACGGTTCCCGCCAAAGCGTCGGATCACGGTAGCCGCCGGCGTCGACGAAAGCCTGGAACTCCCGGTTGGTCACCTCGTGCCGGCCGAGCCAGAACGACGGCAGTTCGACCGGCGCGGCGTCGCCCGGCATGAACGCTGTAGGCTCGACGCGACCGGCAGGTATCCGCAGCAATCCCGCGGTAGCGTCCTCAGCGCGCCAGAGGGTGAAAGTGAGGACCGGTGATGTCGGGGAGCCGTCGGCAGGCGGCACTCCCTCGACCTCGACATAGCCAGGTGCCCTGGCGCGAAACAGCGGCGCCTTGGCCGGCAACCGGATCGCCTCGAGCGGCGTCGTGCCGATCGAGTACCAGGCCTCCGGGTCGTCCAGGTAGCCACGAAACTCGATCTCGGCGCCGGGCGGCTCGCTGCGGAAACTGACCGGCCAGGTCGATGCCAGCTTGAGGCGCTCGAGCTCACGGTCGTCGCCGAGGATCGGCTCGAGTTCTAGTGCGAGGAGCCAGGCCCCGACCAGGTCGCGCTCGGCAACCATCTCCTCCAGCCGCACGAGCTCGGCCCGGGCCTGCGTCCGCTCGCGGGAATGGAGCGCCCACCAGCCGAGACCGGCGGTCACCGCCGCCAGCAGGGCCACGACAGGCAGGGCGACAGCAGGCCGACGGAATGTTGCTACCGGCGCCGGGTGCGGCGTTGCCGGCCGTGCGGGCGGCGGGCTTGCGGGCGGCGCGCTTGCGACCTTTGTCTCCACCGCGAGATCGGACTCCGGCTCCGGTTCGTTTTCGGTCGCACGCGATGCCCGGGAGCGCACGCCGGCATCCGCCAGCGCTTCCAGCAACCCGGTCACGCAGGGGTCGGACGGGTCCTGGTTCCAGGCGCTGAAATCGAGGGTCTGGAACTGGCGAAAGCCGATGCGCGGCGCCACCGGATCGATGGAAATCGGCACCAGCTTGCCCTGCTCCTGGCCGGCACTCGCCTCGTCCGCCACCCAGAGCGACTCGACCGAGTGCCGCGACCACACGACGAGCACGGCGCCGGCGGCATTGAGCTGGCTTTCGATTTCCCGCGTGTACTCTGCGCCGCCGCGGATCCTGGAATCCCACCAGACGTCGAGGCCCCGCGCCTCGAGCGCCCGGACGAGCGGTCCGATGCGATCACGATCCTGCCGCGCATAAGAAACGAATACGTCGGTCACCGGGACTTCCAGCCACTCTCGCGATTCAAGCGGCTATACGGTACCAGATCGTTTCGCAGGCCCGGCGGCTCACGCCAGGAATCTCCGCACGATGAGCGCCCAGCACAGGATCGAGACCAGGAACCAGGTGCTGACCACACGGTGAAACGTATCTGACTTGACGAAATACGCCACGCCCGACAGCACGATGTAATGCCCGACGAACAGCAGGTAATACCAGGGTTCGAACAAGGCGCCCCGCATCGCGGTCTGCAAGATGTCCATCAAACCCGCGATCACAAACGCCAGCAGGAACAGGTGCAATTGGAAGCGGCTGTCTGATGCCGCATCGTCGGGTCGATACAAGGTGATCGCCACCACGTAATGCGCAATCGCCCAGAGCACCAGGCCCAGGAAGATCTCGAAGCTCCAGATCTCGTTGTTCCGCCAGCTGAAGAACACCCACCAGTTCAGGACGAGAACGACGACGAAGAACCCGGCGTAAGCCAGGCGCAGGTCCAGGGCCTGGCGACGAAAGATCTGGCCGACAGAGCCGCGCAGGATATGCGTAAGGCCCAGGCCGAAAATGATCGAGACCAGGACGGATAAGAACTCGAACTCACTCACGGAATGCCAGCCCCAACGACTCCGGCATGCGGGACAACTCGACCTCGGTCCCTGCGGCGCGCCATCGCCTCTCGCTCGGGATGACCAGGCGGCCGTCGCCGTCGGCCTCGATAACAGTCGCATCGTTGCCAAGGACCGTTGCGCTGGCGGGCTCCCCCGGAGGAAAGCGCACCTCGAGGCCTAACGGCTTCGGCGCTGCCATGCGGGCCATGAGGCCCTGCAGCTTGATGAAGCGGTCGTACTCGTCGGTGATCTCGGCGAGCAGCGCATAGGGAAAGCGCCGCGCCGGCGGGGCCGAGATGTCGAACGACAGGTCGATGGACAGCTGCCCCTCGGGCGCGTTGACCCGCACCGGCGGGTTCTCCTCGAGCAATTCGTCATTGAGGGGAAAGTCCAGGCGGCCGTTCGGGGCGATCGGCACCTCGATGTCACCGCCCGCTGCCGCAACGATCATCCTGAGGTCCTCGAGCTGCATCACCTCGTCCGGCACGGCGACCCGCTGGCTGAAGCGAATGTAACGCGCGTCGGGCAGCGGCTTCACGGTCGTGAGCGCATCATGGATCCGCTCATAGGGCACGTCGCGCCAGGCCTCGGCCAAGGCCGTGCCGACGATGCAGCAGGCCAGTGCGCCAATGAACCATCTGGAACGACTCTGTCGACTCATGGCGCGATTATACGCAGGCGGTCCCGTGCCCTTACCGGCCCGGCAGCGGGATCTCGAACTCGATGGCCGCGAGCTGCTCCGGCGCCCTGCCGAGGGCGCGCAGCAACGGTAGCCAGCGCGGGTCGTCGCGAATGTCGCCGAACAGGTGTTGGACGGTGATCTCCGCCAGCCCGGTGTCCTGGGCGGCGACGGCCTTGCCCAGCCACTCGAACACGCGATCGCCCTCGCCGCGGTAGGCGAACACATAAGCAATGTTGTAGGCCCAGTCCTGTTCGTGTTTCGCGATCAGTTCCGCCAGCGCAGCATCCGACTCCGCGCCGCGGCCGAGCGCATGGTAGGCCATGGGCAGCCCGACCATGCGCCAGGCTTCACTGGGCTCCTGCTGCATCTCGGCGAGCGCCGCCTCGGCCTCACCCTTCATGAGCAGCGCCACACCGATGCCGTAACGCGCGGCGCGATACCCGGGCGACAGTTGCAGCGCGCGACGAAAGCTCGCGATCGCATCATCGGGACGCTGGGCGTAGAGGTAATAGAACCCCAGGTTGCCATGGCCGGTCGGGTTCACCGGGTCCTGGGCGCTCAGGTACTCGTTGACCACGACCGCCTGCTCCGCCCGGCCGAGGCTGATGGCCAGCGCGGAGGCATTGCCGAGAATATCCGGATCGGCCGGAGCCAGCGCCAGCGCATGCCGGAAGTGGCCGGCCGCCGCCGCCAGGTCGCCATCGCGGCGCATCGCGATCCAGGCCAGGCCGGAATGGGCCAGCGCGTAGTCCGGGTCGAGCGCCAGCGCCCGGTCGACGGCTTCGCGCGCCAGCGCATAGCCCTCGGCGAGCGGACGCTGGGCGATCGTCGCCTGGTTGATATAGGTCAAGGCCAGCCCGGTCCATGCCGTCGGGTAAGCAGGATCGACCGCCAGCGCCTGCTGGTACAGCGCCACGGCTTGCTCATAGGCCTCGGGTGTCCGCTGGCGACGCAGCGCCCGCGCCTGCAGTTGGAGCGCATAGGCCGCGGGGTCGGCCTGGGCGACGTGCGGGGCCTCGCCCAGCAGGGTGATCTTGAGTTGTTCCACGACCATCAGGGCGATCTCGTCCTGGATGGCGAAAATGTCGTCCAGGCGACGGTCGTAGGTCTCCGACCATAAGTGGGTGTCGGAGCGCGCCTCGATCAGCTGCGCCGTGATGCGCACGCGGTCGCCGGCCTTGCGCACCGAACCTTCGAGGATGTGCGCCACGTTCAGTTCCGCAGCGACCTGGCCCAGCTTGACGTCCTTGTCCTTGTAAAAAAACGCGGACGTGCGCGAGACCACCCGCAGCTCGGGAATCCTGGCCAACAGGTTGAGCAGCTCTTCGGAGATGCCGTCGGAGAAATACTCGTTGCCGGCGTCGTCGCTCATGTTGACGAACGGCAACACCGCGATGGAGTTGTCGCCGTAGGACATGATCAGCGCTTCGACGCGGCCCTGCGCGCGGGCCGCCTCGACCGCGGCTACCTTCTGCTCTTTCAGCGCGGCTTGCCGCTGCGGCTCCAGCACGAACTTGTCGAAGGCGAAATACGCAAGCGCCAGTGCCAGGACCACCATGATCATGCGGTCCAGCTTCCTGCCGGTGTCGGGGGCGATCGACTGCGAGCGGTCGATCTCCGAGTCCCGCTTCAGGCCCTCGGGGGTGAGCTCGAAGGCCCAGGCGAAAATGACCGTGGGAACCAGGCCGATGGCGAGCAGCGTGATGACTGCGCGGATGGCGCCGTCGCCGAGCCCATAGATCGGGAAGAGGGTCTCCACCACCTGGATGACCAGCCACGCCGCAACGATGTACGCCGTCCCGACACGAAGCACGTTGCGCCGCTTGAGTTCAGCGATGAATGACATGGCGATGGCTGTGCTCCCGGGACCTCGCCGGATGATGCAAGAACCCGGTACGCATGTCGATCATGTCGATGAGGACGAACAGCGCCTGGATCGAGACGCAAGCTACCCAAGACGGACAGCAGACTCGCGTTGGTCCCGCCAGCGACTGCCGTTCAAGCCCAAGCTCATTCGCCCCAGGTCCTGCGCAGCATCCGAATCGCCACCTCGCAGCCGTCGTCGGGTGTCTTCGGCTGCACGGCCTTGAACTCGTCCCAGTGGTCGTTGGTGAATGAACCGTCGGCGAGCGCGCCCTGCGGATCCGACAGGTAATAGTGGACGCCGCCCGGCGTGCCGTCCGGCATCATCATGATCTCCACGACGAGCGCGTAATCCGTTGCAATGCCCATCTCGCTGACCCGGGCCGCAAAGGCCTTGGCACTGTGTGCGACGATCTTTGCCTGGTTGGGGCTGAACACGAAGTCGTACAGCACCGGCTCCCGCGCCAGCACCGGGTTCGCCAGGCCCTCAGCTTCGAGGAATGCGACGACTTTCTCCGCCAGCCCGATGTCCGGATGGAGGGTCCCCGGCGGCCTGATCACGTTCACCGGGTATACCGTTACCGAGAACGGCTCCCCTCGGGCTTCGAACGCGTCACTCGCGTCAGGCGAGAGGTACTTGTAGCAGCCGGAGGCGAGCATGGCTGCGACCACGAGAATGAACCCACTCAACAGGCGCATTTTCATCGTTCCCTCCCTGGCGCAGCGCGCCCAGAAGGTTCTTGGGTAACCCTTACTCCTTCTTATAGGCCGCGCACCGCGTTTTCGCCATGCGACGTTCCGGGCGGCATGGAGCTTGGCGCGGCGGCCGGATAATGGTATCCATGAGCCCCAGTGATCGCTGCGAGTCACGGCTTCCAGCCCTATGTACAAGAGAACCTCGGCACTAGGCCTCGCGACACGGAGCCACCAGCGCTTCGGTGCGCGTTCACACGTCGTGGCGATGTTCGCGGACATGCGCGGCTTTTCCAACTGGAGCGAAACACAGCCGCTCGACGACGTCGCGGACCTTGTGAAGCTGCAGTTCGGCTATGTCATGCAGCTTTGCGACGATTTCCAGCAACCCTTCCAGAAGTTTCTCGGCGACGGCTTCGTGTTGCTCTGGGAGATGGAAAGCGATGAAGACCTGCCGCGCTGCCTCGCCAGTGCGCTGGACGCGACCTTCGAACTGCACAAGGGCTACGCCACCCTCGCCCAAACACTGCCGTATTCGGCGCCGACCGGCTACGGCGTGGGGATTTCCATCGGCGAGGCGATCCGTATCCAGCATGAACCGCACCTCGACGCCGCCAGCGAAGTGGATTTCGTCGGCTACCCGCTGAACTGCGCCGCACGCATGCAGACGCTCGCATCAGGCTTCGGCACCGCCGTGTGCGCCAGCACGGTCGTCGCCCTGCAGGCCGACCCGGAGCGCTACCTGGGCACGCTGCTGCCCGGCTGCAGCCGCCGCCTGCTCACCCCGCCGCAGGACATGCTCGATCGCGCCGCGGTCACCAAGGGGCTGAAGCCGGCCGACCGGGAAGGGTTCCGGCACCTGTCGTTCGTGAACGGGGAAGAGTGGCTGTGGCGGACGCCGACCGTCCAGCAATAGGCGCGGCGCACCACAGAGAAGGTAGAATGCGGTCAGTTGGAAGCTGAGCTTCCCGCTCTCCATGATGCCTGGGAAGCAGAGTTTTCCGGCATCCGTGCGCCCTGCCGCCATACGCCATACCTCGGGACTATTAACAATGCCGAAAACCACGCTCGTGTTCGCTGCCCTGCTGATCATCCTCGGGGTCGGCGCGTTTCTCCTCTCCGGCAGCCGCACCGCGCTGCTGCCGGCCTATGTCGGCGTCGCGCTCGCGATCTTCGGCGGCCTCGCGCTCGCTTTCGAAGGCGGGCGTAAGCACCTGATGCATGTCGCCGCTGTCGTTGCCCTGCTCGGCGCGCTGGCCCCGGCCGCCGCTCTCTTCATTCGGGCAGCGCAGATGAGCCCGCTGGCACTGACGGTCAACGTCGGCATGCTCGGTCTGTGCGCCTGGCTGCTGGTACTGATGGTGCAGTCGTTCATCGCCGCGCGCCGCGCGGCCTGAGAAGGGGAACGCGGGCCCGTATCTCAGGAACTCCCGACCGGAACCTGGGGCAAGCCGAAAGGGGCCGGGCTTTAGTCCCCGTTAGCTCCGACGTCCGGCCCCGTCTCCATCGGCAGGGACTCGTCCGCTGTCCATTCCTGGAGCGAAGCGGCATAGACGGCAACGTCCTTGTACCCCAGCCGGGTCATGATGAAGGCATTGGCCGAAGCAGCAATGCCTCCACCGCAGTAGGTGATCGAGCGGGCGTCACGGTCGCCCGCGAGCAGCGCCTCCAGTTCATCCCGCGGCCGAAACCGACCGTTCTCGTCGACCAGGGACGTCATCGGAACATTGGTGGCACTGGGAATATGACCCGGCCGCGCATACATCACCATCTCGCCCCGGTAATGCGGCGCGGGCATGGCGTCGATGAGTTGTGTCGCATCATTATCGATTGCAGCAAGCACCTCCTCCTTTGCGGCGATGAGCTCCGGGCGCAGGGTTAGAGTCAACGTCCCCGCCGGTCGGCTGACCGGCTCGGTCGACAGCGGATAACCCTGGGCAGTCCACGCAGGCCGTCCGCCGTCGAGCAGCGCGGCGCGGTCGAACCCGATCCAGCGCAGCATCCACCAGACGCGCGCCGCCCAAACGGATCGACCGCCGTCGTAGAGCACAACGCGCGAATCGTCGCTTACTCCGAGCGCGCTCATGGCGGCCACAAACTTCTCCGGCGGAGGAAGCGTGAATCGCGCCGAGCTTCCGGCGTCGGACAGCTCTCCCATCAGGTCCGCGAAGACGGCCGTGGGTATGTGTCCTTCGCTGTAGGCGTCCCGCCCGCTCAGGATGCTCAGACCGCCTTCGCCGTCGGGCTGGACGATGACCGAACAGTCGATCACCACCAGGTTCGGATCGTCCAGGTTCGCCGCAAGCCACTCGGCGCTCACGAGCGAGTCCATCGCCGTGTCGGCCGCTACGGGCCGCGTATCAGGGGTTGTCGAGCAAGCCGCCAGGAATCCGAACACGACGCCCAGCGCAAGCGACCTTGCGCACCAGTTGGAAAGCAGCATCGGAGTCTCCTCGTATCGAGGCGGCGCTTGTCGCCGACGTGAGTACGGATCGTTGTCGTCGTCGGGCCTTGCGCTCGTAGGCTAAGGCCTGTTACCCGGGGACTATAACAACTGGTGGGCAGCGACTGCAGGAGGCCTATTGTGCAGGCGGTCGCGATTCGTCACCCGGAATCGGATAAAGTCCTGATGTTAATGAGTCAGCAATCAACAGGATGAGGTGATCATGCGCATCACAGTACTTGGCGCCGGCGCCGGCGGCACGGCCGCCGCTTTCGATTGCGCAGCGCATGGCCACGAAGTCCGGCTGTTCGATTTCGCGCAGTTTCCGGACAACATCGCGGCGATCGCGGCACAGGGCGGGATCGCCGCGGAAGGCGACATCTCGGGTTTCGGGGCGATCGCCTATGCGGGCCACGACATCGATGAAGCGCTGCGTGACGCCGAACTCATCTACGTGGTCGGCCCGGCCTACAGCACCGAGCCCTTCGGCGCCGCAGTGGCCGGCAAGCTGCGGCCCGGGCAGACGGTGATCGTCAGCCCAAGCTCCTGCGGCGGCGCCCTCGCCTTCAAGCGCGCTGCAGGTCTCGAGGTGCACGACGACTCCGTCCGCGTCGCGGAAACCTCGACACTGCACTATGCCGTGCGCTTGACCGCGCCGGGCAAGATCCGCGTGTTCCTCAAGCTCAAGGCCGGCAACCTGCTGGCCGCGCTGCCGGGCGCCCACACCCGCGAGATCCTGGCACTCATCGCCGACGTGTACCCGGGGATGGAGCCGGCGCAAAGCGTGCTGCAGACCAGCCTGCAGAACGCCAACCCGATCATTCACCCGGCCGTGACCTTGAGCAACGCCGCCCGCATCGAGATGACCGGTGGAGACTTCCTGTTCTACGAGGACGGGGTGAGCGATTCGGTCGGCCGCCTGATCGAGGCGCTCGATAACGAGCGCATCGCCATCGGCCGCGCGCTGGGCCTGACGATCCTGCCCGATCCCGAGATGGGCATGCGCCAGGGCTACATGCTGGAGGCCAACTATGGCTCCGCCTACCGCAACGCGCCCGGCTTCCGGGGGATCGGCGCCCAGCCGCAGCTCGATCACCGCTATATCAACGAGGATGTCGGCTACGGCCTGGTGTTCATGTCGGAGCTGGGCCGGCAGGTCGGCGTGGCGACGCCCGGGATCGATGCGGTCATCCAGGTCGCTTCCATCGTGATGGCGCGTGATTACCGGGCCGAATCGCTGCGCACGCCGGCATCGCTGGGTATCGCGAGCCGTTCGGCCGAAGAACTCGCTGCGCTGTAGCCGCGAGCCTCGCGGCGAGCAGCGATCAGAGCCGGTAAACGCGAAAATTCCGTCCCTTGATACGGCCCCGGCGCAGCGCCGCCAGCGCCTGCTCGGCCTGGTCGTGCCGCACCGCGACGTAGGCGCGGCGCGGAAAGATGTCGATCTTGCCGATTGCATCCGCCTTCAGGCCGGCCTCGCCGGTGAGCGCGCCGAGCACATCCCCGGGCCGCAACTTGTCGCTGCGGCCGGCGTCGATGCGCAGCGTCTGCATCGCCGCCTGCGGCACGTCCTTGCTGTCCACGTGGACCGGCTTGTGCCGGGCGCCACTGCAGTTGGATGTCGTGGTGCGCCTTCCAGCTGCAGTGCACGGTGCATTTCGCGCGGCGTCACCAGGCTCAGCGCCAGGCCGGCGCTGCCGGCTCGCGCCGTGCGGCCGATGCGATGCAGGTACACATCCGGATCGGCGGGCACCTCGTAGTTCACCACGCAGGCCAGCTCCTTCACGTCGAGACCGCGCGCGGCCACGTCGCTCGCCACCAGCACCCGCAGGCTGCGGTTGGCGAAGCGCACCAGCACTTCGTCGCGATCCCGCTGGTCGAGATCGCCATGCAATGCTGCGCAGCTGAACCCCATGGCCTGCAGCGCCGCGGTGACGGCATCGACGTCGCGCTTGGTGTTGCAGAACACGACCGTGGATTCCGGCCGGTGCTGCAACAGCAGCCCGGCGAGCACGGCGGGCTTGTCCGTCAGCGCCGCCTCGTGGAACCACTGTTCGATGTCCGGCTGGCTGGCTGCGCTCTCCACTGCGACTTCCAGCGGATCCTGCAACGCGCTGCGCCCGATGGCGCGGATGGTGTCAGGCCAGGTGGCCGAGAACAGCAGCGTCTGCCGCTGGCGCGGCAGCTGCCCGAGGATCTCCTGCAGGGTCTGCTCGAAACCCATGTCGAGCATGCGGTCGGCCTCGTCCAGCACCAGCGCCGCGATGGCGCGCGGATCGAGCGTGCGCCGGCGCAGCATGTCCTGCACCCGCCCGGGGGTGCCGACCACGATATGCGGCGCATGCGTCAGCGACGCCAGCTGTGGACCCAGCGGCACGCCGCCTGTGAGCAAGGTGATCTTCACGTTGGGGATCCCCATCGCCAGGCGCCGTAACTCTTTCGCCACCTGGTCGGCCAGCTCGCGCGTCGGGCACAGCACCAGCGACTGGGTACGAACAAGTGTCGGGTCGAGCCGTTGCAGCAGGCCGAGGCCGAAGGCTGCCGTCTTGCCACTGCCGGTGGGCGCCTTGGCGATGACGTCGCGCCCGGCCAGGATGGCGGGCAGGGTCTGTGCCTGGATCGGCGTCGGTTGGGTATAGCCGATCGCGTCGACGGCTTGCCGCAGGGCGGGGACCAGGGGCAGTTCGCTGAAAGATTTCATGCGTCATAATCGCATGTCGGCGACCGGACAGGTGGCTCACCCGCAAGCCCGATGTGCCAAACTCCGCAAGCCAATAATGCTATCGAAAGCTGAGGACCGAAGATGAGCTGTCGCAATCCACGCCCCCGCCATGCTACGCGCTGTGTCGCATTCTTCTGCGCGCTGGCGCTGTCCGGCGCGGCCGCTGCCGCCGCGCCCCGCCTCGCCGACGACCCGCGCGTGGCGGACGCGGTGCAGCTGTGGGCCGAATGGGTGGAGTACCAGGCGAGCGTCGAGCGCATCCCGGGACTCTCATACGGCATCGTCTACGACCAGGAGCTGGTGGCCAGCGGCGGCTTCGGCGAGGCCAACCCCGCGACCGGTGCGCCGGCAACGCCCGACACGCTGTACAGCATCTGCTCCATTTCCAAGCTGTTCACCAGCGTGGCGCTGATGCAGCAGCGGGACGCCGGCAAGCTGCGGCTGGACGATCCCGTGGCGCAGCACCTCGACTGGTTCGACATCCAGGACGCCCATCCGGCCGACGCACCGATCACCGTGCGCGGGCTGCTGACCCATTCCTCGGGCTTGCCGCGCGAGTCCGACTTCCCCTACTGGACCGATCGGGACTATCCCTTCCCGACCCGCGACCAGATCCGCGCCCGGCTCGGCTCGCAGCAGACGCTCTACCCGTCCGCCCGTTACTACCAGTACTCCAACCTCGGCCTGAGCCTGGTCGGTGAGATCGTCGTGGCGACCTCCGGCCAGGACTTCGATACGTACCTGCACGAATCCCTGCTCGACCCGCTCGGGATGAGCGACACCTTTACCGATATCCCGGTTGAACTGCGCGGCACGCGCATGGCGATCGGCCATACGGCGCTGAAGCGCGACGGACAGCGCCAAGTCGTCGCGCCCTTCCAGACGCGGGGCATCGCTCCCGCTGCCGGCTTCGCCTCCAGCGTGAACGACCTGGCGAAGTTCGCCATGTGGCAGTTCCGCCTGCTCGGCGATGGCGATGACGAGCTGCTGCGGGCCTCGACGCTGCGTGAGATGCAGCGGGTGCACTGGGTCGACCCGGACTGGCAAACGACCTGGGGACTGGGTTTCAGCGTCCGGCGCGAAGGGGAACGCACCTTCGCCCGGCATGGCGGCGCATGCCCGGGCTATTTCTCCGAGTTCCGCCTCGAGCCGAAGACCCGGGTCGGCGCGATCGTGCTGACCAATGCCATCGGCGCGAACGTGGGTTTCTATGCCGCCAGGGCGTTCGACCTGATCGCGCCGGCGATCGAAGCCGCCCGCAAGGCACCGGACAAGGCGCCGGCCCGTGACGGAGAGCGGGATCGCTACACCGGCGTCTACGACAGCATCTGGGGGCAGGTGGCCGTGGTGCCCTGGGCAGACGGTCTGGCGATGCTTGAACTGGAAAGCCGTGACCCGGCCCAAAGCATGGTGCGCTTGCAGCCCGCCGGCGAGCACACCTTCCGCCGCATCCGTAAAGACGACGAGTCCCTCGGCGAGACGATCTATTTCGAGGTCGATGCGGACGGGACGGTGCGACGCTTTCAGCAGCACAGCATCTGGATGAACAAGGTGCGCTGAGCTACTGCCTCTGCAGCAATTGCTCAGTCTGCGAGGATCATGTCGATGTAGGCGCGCCAGGTGTCATCCGGTTGCCAGACGGCATCCAGGTCCTTGCGCGCCGCAGGTTCAGCAAGCCCGTCGAACTTGATCCGATACAGATAGGTCATGGTCGAGGCGCGGTAGTTGGCCTGGCACTGCACGAACACCTTCTCCCCGGCATGCGCCTGCATGGCCGCGGCAAAGGCCGCGAAGTCCTCGCGGCGCGGCGCCTGCCACGCCACCGGGATGTTGATCCACTCGATGCCGTGCGCGGCGAGCCTTTGCGCCTGGTCATCGGGCGGCTCGGGACGCAGGTCGATCACCACCGTGACGCCCCGCGCCGCAATCGCCTCGAGCCCGTCCCCGACGAAATGCCCGCCGGTCGCAAGGCGCGCGTCGATGACGTGGAAGTTCATCGCCGGGCCCTGGTGAGGGTGGCTGTTGGCTTCGCCGTATGCGGTTGGGATGAGCAGCACCATGGCAAGGGCGAGTAAGAGTTTTCTCGACAGCAAAGAAATCTGCATCGACAAAGGGTGCGCAAGACCCTGCGTCATTGCAACCGCGAATGCTCCGCCCGCGCTGGTATGGAGCCAACGGCCAATGCGGTATCCTTGCCGCTTCAAGGCTGCGGGGCCTGCATTAGAAGGGTTCGACCGGCATGGCTGATGTGTTCGTCTCCTATGCTCGCGCCGACAGCGACCGGGTAGCGCCGCTGGTTGCGGCGATCGAGGCCAAGGGCTGGTCGGTCTGGTGGGACCCGGAGATTACGCCGGGCCAGGAATTCGACGACCAGATCGACGCCGAGATCGATGCCGCCAAGGCCGTGCTGGTGGTCTGGACCCCGACCTCCGTCGGCTCCCGCTGGGTGCGCGGCGAAGCGCGCGAGGCGGCCGACCGCGGCATCCTGGTGCCGGTGCGCTTCGACAACGCCCGCCTGCCGATGGACGTGCGCGCCATACACACCACGGACCTCGACGACTGGGGCGAAGACCCTGCCAGCCCGCCGGCCCGCGAGTTCCTGCGTGCGCTGGGCGCGATGATCGCGCGGGCGCCGACCAAGGCGGTCAGCGCAGCGCCCGGCGTCGACCCCGACCGCGGACAAGCCCACCGCCCTGCTTCTCGATCTGCGTGCTGCCGTTCGCCAACATGAGCGGCGATTCGGAGCAGGAGTACTTCAGCGACGGCATCACCGAGGACATCATCACCGACCTGAGCAAGGTCTCGGCGCTGGCGATCATCTCGCGCAACAGCGCTTTCACGCTACAAGGGTACGCACGTCGACATCCCCAAGGTCGCCAGCGAGCTCAAGGTCAGCTCACGTGCTGGAAGGCAGCGTGCGCAAGGCCGGCGGCCGCGTGCGCATCAGCGCGCAGCTGGTGGATGCCAAGACCAACAACCATATCTGGGCCGAGCGCTACGACCGCGATTCCAGCGACATCTTCGCGCTGCAGGACGAGATCTCCGAAGCGATCGTCAAGGCACTGCAACTCCGGCTGCTGCCGAAGGAAAAGAAGGCGATCGAGCGGCGCGGCACAGACAATGTCGAGGCCCACAACCTCTATCTCATGGCGCGCCAGACCCACGTCACCGGCCAGGAGTCCGATGCCCGCTCGGCAGAAGCCATCGTTCGCCTGTGCAACCGCACCGTCGAGATCGACCCGAACTACGCCCAGGCCTGGGCGCTGCTGGCCATCGGCCACATGAAGCTGCGTGACGCCCGGCAGGGCTATGGCGACGAGGGCATGCTGGCGGTGGAGCGGGCGCTTGCGCTTGATCCCGACCTGGCCGAGGCCCATGCGGTGAAGGCCCAGCTGCTGCTGGCCGACGGTGACGCCGAGGCAGCGGCCAAGGCCGTCGAAATCGCCTTCAAGCTCAACCCCGAGTCGTACGAGGTCAACCGCTCGGCCGGCCGCCTCAACTACCAGCTCCATCGATACGAGGACGCCGTGCGCTTTTACGAGAAGTCCGCGGGCCTGATGGAAGCGGACCTCAATTCGGCGTCAATGCTGATCAGCGCGTATACCGCGCTGGGCGACAGGGCGAACATGCGGCGTGCCGCCGAGCTGGCGTTGAAGCGCGCGGAGAAAGTCCTGGCGCATGACCAGAACAACTCCATGGTGGCGGGTTACAGCGCTTACGCGCTAGCGGCGCTCGGCCATGGCGAGCGCGCCAAGGCGCGCATGGAACGCGCGCTCCTGATCGACCCGGAGAATTTCAACATGCGCTACAACTTCGGTTGCGCGCTGTGCACCTATCTCGCCGACAAGGACGCGGCGCTGGACATGCTGGCCCCGGTCTTCGCCTGCATCACCGACAGTTTCCTGCCATACGCCAAGGCTGATCCCGACCTCGAACTGCTGCGTGACGAGTCGCGGTTTCACGCCATGATCGCGGACGCGGAGGCGCGCCTGGCAAGGGAAGGCGAATCACCAGCCGCCTGACCTCCGGCGGCAACGATGGGGCGGCTCAATCCGCGTAACTGAATACGTCTTCGAAGGGCGCGTCGAGACAGCGCGCAAGGCGAAACGCCAGTTCCAGCGATGGCGCGTACTTCTCGGCCTCGATGGCGATGATGGTCTGGCGGCTGGCGTTGACCCGCTCGGCCAGCTCCGCTTGGGTCATGCCCGCGGCTTCACGCAAGGCACGCACGCGGTTGGACACGCGCCCGTGGCGCGTCGGGCCCGTCATGCCCGGTAGAGCCAGATCGTGACGGCCTGGCTGGTGAGGTGACCGAGGAACAGGACCGTGAGGAGCGCGTAGAACAGCACCGGCAGCGTGCCCAGTTCGATGCTCGGGAGCAGGTGCCCCGCGAACGCCGCCTGGGCGAGGGCCTGGATGATGAGCACGTTCACGGCCACCAGCACCACGACACCTTCGGTCCGCTCGGCCCGGGCGGCGATGGCGAGGTCGCGCTCGTCCTTGTCCGTCCCGCCGCCGAGCACGCCGCCGAGCACCGCATGCGCCACGATCATCAGCACCACCACGGCGCCGTAGGTCCAGATCATGTGGCGGGGCGAGACGTCCAGGACCACCCAACCCTCGGTCATGCGCATGGTGAGGAACAGCCAGGCCAGCAGGCTGGCCAGCAGGGAACCCCAGGCGAACTTCTCGTGCTGTGACATCGCATCGTCTCTTGGCTGGGCCGGCCATGCCGGCGGGTATGTAAAACATCTTTTACTCTCCTGCCGGCGACATGTCAAACATGTTTTACTCACTCGCGAAGGAACTGCCCGCTGGGGCAAGGGCAGCATCGGCCGGTGATTGCTAGACTCGCAGCCTTGCCACGCGGGTGCCCTGCGGATGCACAAGAAGCCGTTCCTGCCCGAGAAGACCTGCCCGGTGTGCGGCCGGCCCTTTGCCTGGCGCAAGAAGTGGCGCCACAACTGGGATACCGTGATCTATTGCAGCGAGCGCTGCCAGCGGAACCGGCGGCAGGGCCAGGAGCCGGCTTCGTGACGACCGTGGCCACCCGGCGCCGCTACGACCTGGACTGGCTGCGCGTCATCGCTTTCGGCCTGCTTATCCTCTACCACGTCGGCATGTTTTACGTGACCTGGGGCTGGCACGTGAAAAGCGCGCATGCCTCGCCCGCGCTGGAACCGCTGATGCGCCTGGTCAACCCGTGGCGCCTGGCGCTGCTGTTCCTGATCTCCGGCATCGCCATTCGCTACGCGACCGACAAGGCCGCATCGCGGTGGCGCTTCGCCGGGCAACGCGTCGTCCGCCTTGGGCTGCCCCTGCTGTTCGGCCTCTACGCCTGGGTCATGCCGCAGGCTTACTTCCAACTGCGGCAGTCGGGCGAGTTCACGGGCTCGATCGCCGACTTCTACCCGGCCTACGTGGCCTTCGAGCAGGCGTTCTCGATCATCACGCCGACCTGGAACCATCTCTGGTACCTGGCCTACGTGCTGGTCTACATCCTGCTCATCCTGCCGTTCCTGCCGTGGCTGCGCCGCCTCGCCGACAGCCGCGCCTGGCGCACAGTGACCTCGCGACCCTTCGTCGTCGTATTCCTGCTGATCCTGCCATTCGCCGCCAACGAGGCGTGGCTGTCACCGCGTTTCCCCACCACGCATGCCCTGGTCGACGACTGGGCCCAGCATGGCCACCGCTTCCTGATCTTCCTGGTCGGTTTCCTGGTCGCCAAGGATCCCGGCTTCTGGCGGACGGTGGAGCGCGTGTGGAAGCCCGCCCTGCTGCTCGCGGTGGTCGCGTGGATCATGCTGCAGAATGCCCCGGCAGTCGCGTCACTGGCCGGCCGGTGGCTGCCCGGGCCCGTGCTGCATGTCCTCTTCAGCTATATCGGCACGGTGTATGCGTGGAGCTGCATCCTGGCCCTGCTGGGCCTGGCACAGCGCTACCTGGACCATCCCGGACCCGTGCTGCGCTTCCTCACCGGCGCGATCTTCTGCTACTACGTGCTGCACCAGACGATCACCGTCGTCGCCGGCTATTACCTGCGTCAGCTCGACCTTGGCGTCGTGGCCGAGTCCACGCTATTGCTCGGTATCACCGTGCTCGGCTGCGTGGCGGGATACGAACTGCTGCGACGAATCCCGGGGATCCGCATCCTCTTCGGCGTGCACCCGGTCTCCGGTTACTTGCCGGCGACCAGCGCGTCGTCGAGCGCGCGCGCCCTGAGGTAGGCATCCCGGGCGCTGATCCGCTTCCAGTAGTCCACGAAGGCCGGGCGCTTCTCGAATGAGCCGAACTGCAGGCCGAAGCCGATCTGCGAGCCGCAGTACACGTCCGCCGCGCTGAAGGCGTCACCCGCGATGTACTCGCGGGTCGAGACGGCCTGCTCGACGATGTCCATCATCTGCTCGAAGCCGCCATAGCCGGCCATCATGCGCTTCTCGGCTGGCACCTCGAAGTTGAGGGCCCGGTTGATGATGACCGCCTCGAGCGGGCCGGAGAAGAAGAACAGCCAGCGGAAATAGGCTGCGCGCCGCGCCGGCGGCGGCGCCAGGCCGGCCTCGGGGAAGGCATCGGCGAGATAGGCGCAAATGGCCGCGGTCTCGGTCACGACCGCGTCACCGTGGCGGATCGCCGGCACCTTGCCCAGCGGGTTGATCGCCAGGTACTCGGCTGCCTTCATGCTCTTGCCGTACTCGAGGATTTCCGTGCGGTAAGGCGCGCCGGTCTCTTCGAGCATCCAGCGCGCCATGCGACCGCGGGACATCGGGTTGGTGTAGAAAATCAGTTCAGCGGACATTGCCGGACTCCTGGTTGACCGTGGCCGCAGTATAGCCAATCGTTCAAACGCCGCTTTAGCAGTAGGCTTGCCGCATGAGGCGTACCTTGAAAGGGCCAGTCATCGGAGTATTGCTGGGCATGTTGGCATCCCTGCCGCTGCCCGCCGTAGGTTCAGAACCGCTGCCCGCCATCGATCCAGAGCCGCTCCCCGACACCGGCGACACAAAGGCCGATGTCTTGCAGGAAGACATCTCGACCCGAGTCGCCGATGCGGCCGCCTGGCTCGATTCCTTCTTCGGCGACGACAACTACGAGTACGAATCCAACAAGACGCGCCTCAGCCTGGGTATGAGCAGCTTCACGGAGCGAGGAGAGGGCACGGACTTCAAGCCTGACGTCAGCCTGCGCCTCAGCCTGCCGTACCTGAAGGACCGCCTGCGCCTGACCTTTTCCGGCTCCTCGGAGGACTTCGACACCACGGATTCAGCCTGGGAAGACATTGAGGAGGACATCCGGGGCATCGACGAACGCAACCTGCGAGCCGCCCTGACCTACTTTGTCAGGGAGGGGACTCGCCGCAACCTGTCGCTGAGCGCGGGCGTCCGCTCCCGCGACGGCAAAGCAGCCTTCTATCTCCAGCCCCGCTATCGGCACACCTGGAACCTGGACGACTGGGACCTTCGCTTCGTGCAGAAAGTCTCGTGGTACACGGACACGAGCTGGGATGCGCGCGGGGAGTTGCAGCTGGAGCGGTTGCTCGGTGCGGACTGGCTGTTCCGAACCACCGGACGGGTCAACTGGTACGAGGAAGAAGACGGGGTTTTCCCACAACTCAATTTTGAGTGGCATCGGCGCCTGGGTGAACGGCGTGCGCTGTCGATCACCTGGCGAAACTACTTCGAGACTTACCCAAGCAGTGTGCTGGACTCCAGCACGCTGCGACTGCGCTACCGGCAACAGTTCTGGCGGCGCTGGCTCTGGATCTCGGTCTCACCCCAGCTGGTCTTCCCGAGAGAGCAGGACTACGACACCGTGCCGGGAATCATGATCGAGGTCGAAGCCCGCTTCGAGGCGCGATCTTGAGTCACGGTCAGTACAGACCGTCGTGGGCAGGGCGATCAACACCGCGACGGCGCAGAAACCGTCCCCGCGCGAAGCCCTGGTCGCCTGCATCCGGGATTTCAGCGTGTTGCGCGAAACGCGCGCGGAGTACTGGGGCGTGCGGCTGGTCAACCTGCTGGACTGCACGGCCTACTTCGCCATGCTGACCATCGCGGCGGTGTTCCTGTCGAACGACCTTGGCATGAGCGACGAGTCGGCGGAGTCGCAGGCCTGTGCATATACCTGGAGCGCATCGTCACCCAACCCTATATGCATTTGACGCATGAACATGCAGGCCTTTACTGTGCGCCGGTATCCCCTCCGAATTCGGCCAGAGACCCCCTATGACAACCCTGACACCTGGACTGCTGAGCCGCACCGCGCCCCTCCTCCTGCTGTTTGCCTGCCACAGCGCGGTGGCCGGCGAGCATTTCCATCCCAACGGCAAGCCGCCGTCGGCATTCACGATTGAACGGCACAGCGCCTTGCAGGCGACCTTGCCGTTCGAAGACGAACGGGACTTCGAGGAGTCTCGCCGCGGCTTCATTGCTGCGCCCACCGAGCGGCAGATTCTCAACGAGGCCGGCGGGATCGCCTGGGACATGGGCAGTTACGAGTGGCTGATGGGCGGCGAGGATTTCGCCAGCATCCATCCCTCGCTGCAGCGGCAGGCCATCCTGAACATGGCCTACGGCCTGTACGAGGTCGTGCCCGATCGGATCTACCAGGTGCGCGGCTTCGACCTGGCCAACATCAGCTTCATCAAGGGCGACACCGGCTGGATCGTCTTCGACACCCTCACGACCCGGGAAACCGCAGCCGCGGCGCTGGCCCTGGTCAATGAGCACCTGGGCGAGTTCCCGGTGGTGGCCGTGGTCTATTCCCATTCCCATGCGGATCACTTCGGTGGTGTCCGCGGCGTCGTCGACGAGGCCGACGTGCGCAGCGGCAAGGTGCCCGTAATCGCCCCGGCCGGCTTCCTGCACGAGGCGATCGCGGAGAACGTCTACGCCGGCAACGCGATGACGCGGCGGCTCTTCTACCAGTACGGGGTGCTGCTCCCGCGCCACCCGGCGGGCCACGTGGACCAGGCCATCGGCAAGAACATCGCCGTCGGCAACGTCGGCCTGATCGCGCCGACCCGGCTCATCGAAGCGGACTTCGAGGAACTGACCATCGACGGCGTGCGGATGGTGTTCCAGAACACGCCGGGCACCGAGGCGCCGGCCGAGATGAACACCTGGTTCCCGGACTGGAAGGTGTTCTGGGCCGCGGAGAACATCTCCGCCACCATCCACAATATCTACACCCTGCGCGGCGCGCTGGTGCGCGACCCGCTGGAGTGGTCGCGGCAGATCAACGCCGCGCTCTACCATTTCGGCCGCGAGGCCGAGGTGATGTTCTCGGCGCACTCGTGGCCGCGCTGGGGCAACGAACGGATCCAGGAGGTGATGCGCACCCAGCGGGACGCCTATGCCCACCTCAATAACAACGTCCTCAATCTCGCCAACCACGGCGTCACGATCAACGAAATCCACAACGTCTACCGCCTGCCTGAGAGCCTGCAATCCGAATGGACGGCGCGCAGCTATCACGGCTCGGAGGGCCACAACAGCCGGGCGGTGGTGAACCGCTACCTGGGCTACTGGGACGCCAATCCGGCCACCCTCCTGCCGCTGTCACCGCGGGAAGCGGCGCCGCTTTACGTGGAGATGATGGGCGGCCCCGACGCGATCATGGCCAAGGGCCGCGAGCTTTACGCCGCCGGCCAGTACCGGCATGCCCAGGAGATTCTCAACAAGCTGGTGTTCGCGCGCCCCGACCTGCAGCCGGCGCGCGACCTGCTGGCGGACACCTGGGAACAGCTCGGCTACCAGCAGGAGAGCACGAGCGTGCGCAACAGCTTCCTCGCCGGCGCGCTCGAGCTGCGCTCCGGCATTCCCCAGGGGATGACACCGAAGAGCTACGGCCCCGACATGGTGCGCGCGATGAGTACGGGGCTATGGCTCGACTACCTTGCCGTCCGGCTCAACAGTGACAAGGCCGGGGACGCCCACAGCGTCATCAACATCATCACGCCGGACAACGGCGAGCAGTTCGTCGTCGAGCTCAGCCACGGCACGCTTACCAGCATCGAGGGCTTTCGCCGCGACGACGCCGACCTGACCCTCACCATCGACCGGCAGGACCTCGAAACGGTGATCATGGGCCGAGCGACGTTCGCGGACCAGGTCGCGGCCGGTAAGGCGAAGCTGGAGGGCGATGCGCAGCGTCTCTCGCAACTCTTCGGCATGCTGGACACCTTCAGTTTCGATTTCCAGATCCTGCCCGGCACAGGCGGCACCGTGCCGCCGCAGCCGCGCGCGCCCGCGTTCTAGGCGACGGGGAGAGCAGCCTCATGACCGACCGCGACGGGGCCAAGTTCGACTTCGACTGGATCGTGATCGGCTCGGGTTTCGGCGGCAGCGTCGCAGCGCTCCGCCTGGCGGAAAAAGGCTACCGGGTGGCCGTGCTGGAGCGCGGGCGGCGCTTCCGCGACCAGGACTTTGCCGCCAGCACGTGGAACCTGCGCGACTGGCTCTGGGCCCCGGCCCTCGGGCTGCGCGGAATCTTCCGGCTCACGCCTTTCAAGGACATCTTCATTGCCAGCGGCGCGGGCGTCGGCGGCGGCAGCCTGGTGTATGCGAACACCTTGTACCGGGCTGCGCCGGCGTTTTTCCGTAATCCTCAGTGGGGCGAACTCGCCGACTGGTCGACTGAGCTCGCGCCCCACTATGACGTCGCCGAGAAAATGCTCGGCGTCGAGCGGGTGCCCTTCGAGAGCGACGGCCAGCGGCTGCTGCAGCGAGTCGGCGCCGCCTTCGGTGCCGGCGACACCTTCACGCGCACGCCGTGCGGCGTCTTCTTCGGCGAGCCCGGCAAGGAAACGCCGGATCCCTACTTCGGCGGCGAAGGCCCGGCGCGCACGGGTTGCACGCGCTGCGGCAGCTGCATGGTGGGGTGCCGCGTGGGCGCCAAGAACACGCTGGTGAAGAACTACCTGTGGTTCGCGGAAAAGCGTGGCGCGCAGGTGCTGCCTGAGCGCCAGGTGACCGAGGTGCGCCCGCTTGGGGCCGCCGACGGCGCCGATGGCTATCGGGTCAGCACGCAATACCCGGGGGCGTGGCTGTTCAAGCGTCGCCGCAGCCTGACCGCCCGGGGCGTGGTGTTCGCCGCCGGCGCACTGGGCACCAACCAGCTGCTGGCCGATTGCCGGCACACCGGCGCCCTGCCGGCTCTCAGCGACCGTCTCGGCAGCCTGGTGCGCACCAACAGCGAGTCCGTGCTCGCCGTGACGCTGCCGCCCGATAGCGAACTCGAACCGTGGCGGGATGTGGCCATCAGCAGCAGCATCCATCCCCACGCCGACACCCATATCGAGTTCGTCACCTACGGGCCGCGGGGCGACGCGATGAAGAGCCTGTTCACCGTGCTGGTGGGGAACGGGACACGACTGACCCGGCCGCTCAAGCTGGTCGGCGCGATCGTGCGCCACCCGCTCCGGTTCCTGCGGACACTCTGGCCCTTCGGCTGGTCGCGCCGCTCGATCATGTTCCTGGTCATGCAGAGCCTCGACAACGCCATCGCCTTCGTGCCACGGGCGCGCTGGCTGGGTCGCGGCGTCAAGCTCACCACGCGCCAGGACCCGGAGAAGCCGAACCCGACCTTCATTCCAGTCGCGGACCAGGCCGCGCGCTGGTTGGCGCAAGAGACCGGGGGCATCCCCCAGAGCATGGTCCTGGAGGCACTGGCCAATATCCCCACCACCGCGCACATCCTCGGCGGCGCGGTGATTGGCGCCGACCGGGAGACGGGCGTGGTGGACAGCCACAACCGCGTGTTCGGCTACAGGAACATGCTGGTGTGCGACGGCGCAGCCATGCCCGCCAATCCTGGCGTGAACCCCTCCCTCACCATCACCGCCATCGCGGAGCGCGCCATGAGCGCAATCCCGCCGCACACCGGATCGGACTCATGAACGCCACAATCGAGAAGATGGAATCCGTGCTCACCGCCCAGCACGAGGCTTTCGCGCAGCATCCATGGCCGGGGCTGGCGGAGCGCAAGGCGAAGCTGCGCGCCCTGAGGACCGCGATCCGTGCCTGGCAGGGCCGCATCATCGAGGCGGTCAACGCCGACTTCGGCACCCGCGCGACCACGGAAACCCGGCTGCTGGAATTGCTCGGACCGACGCTCGCGGCGTCCCACGCGATCCGCAAGCTCAGGCGCTGGATGCGGCCGCATCGGCGTGCCACCGAGCTGCTGTTCGTGACCAACTCAGCCTGGGTCGAGTACCAGCCCAAGGGCGTGGTGGGCATCATCGTGCCCTGGAACATGCCGGGCTACCTCTCGCTCGGGCCGCTGGTGGCCGCGCTGGCCGCCGGCAACCGCGCGATGATCAAGATGTCCGAGCTTTCGCCGCACACCACGAAAGTGCTGGCGCAGATGCTGGCGACCATCTACCCCGAAGATGAAGTGGCCGTGTTCGGCGGCGAGGTGGACGAGGCGCGCGCGTTCAGCGCACTCCCGTTCGACCACCTGATTTTCACCGGCTCACCGGAGGTGGGACGACACGTCATGCGGGCGGCCGCCGAGCATCTCGTACCGGTGACGCTGGAACTGGGCGGCAAGTCCCCCGCCATCGTCGGCCCCGACGCCGATCTCGCCGATGCCGCGCGGCGCATCGCCCACGGCAAGGCGTTCTCTGCCGGGCAGGTCTGCGTGGCGCCAGACTACGCGCTGGTGCCGCGCGCGAAGCTGGATGCATTCGCCGATGCCGTGGCTGCGGAGTTCAACCGCATGTATCCGGCGGTGCAGGGCAATCCGGACTACACCAGCGTCATCAGCGCGCGCCATGCCGAGCGAATCCGAGGCCTGGTCGCCGATGCCGAAGGCAAGGGCGCGCGAACGCGCGTCGCAGGAGAGCACGGCCCCGGCCGCCAGGTTCCGCTGGTCATCGTGCTTGGGGTGCACGATGAAATGACCCTGGCCCGGGAGGAGATTTTCGGCCCGGTGCTTCCTCTCGTAGCCTACGACACGCTCGAAGAAGCCATCAGCTATGTCACCGCGCGCCCTCGCCCGCTGGCGCTTTACACCTTCGGCCTGGGCAAGCCCGCCCTCGAGCAGGTGCGGCGGCGGACGCACTCCGGCGGCATGGCAATGAATGACTGGGGCTGGCATGCCTTCCAGCACGACCTGCCCTTCGGCGGCATCGGCAACTCAGGCATGGGCTCCTACCACGGCGAGGAAGGCTTCCGCGCACTGTCGCACCCCAGGGCCGTGTTCCGTCGCCACCGCTTCTTCCCGACCCAGCTCCTGTACCCGCCCTACGGCTCGTGGCTGCAACGCATCACCCTGAGGCTGTTTCTCGGCGAGGTCCGTGACGGCGGCGGGTCCGCGCGCTAACGCCTCGCGCCGGTTACAGCACCGCGTCCTTCTCAGGGCCCGGGCATTCAGCTAGTCTTGGCGGTCAAGGTTGACGTGGGTCACGGGGATTGCCCCCCTGAACCATCGGGCCGACACAGGCAGGCGATGCAGTGAGAGAAGCGGCAGACGTATTCATAAGTTACTCGCGCGAGGACAAGGACAAGGTCGTTGCCCTCGCCGAAAGACTGCGGGCCTCGGGCGTGGCGGTCTGGATGGACGTCGGCGGCATCGACGCGGCCACCATGTGGAGCGAGGAGATCGTGAACGCGCTGGACAGCGCCAAGGCGCTCCTGCTTATGGTCACCCCTTCTGCGGTCAACTCGCACAACGTGGCCAAGGAAGTCATCCTGACCAGCGAGCGCAAGGGACACATCCTGCCGGTGCACCTCGAGCCGACCCAGATTCCGGCCGGGCTCAAGTACCAGCTCGCCGGGATCCAGCACATCGAGTATTTCCAGGGCGACCCGGAAGAGAACGTCCGCGTCATCGTGCGCTCGCTAGAGCGCATCGGTGTCGCCGTCAGGAAATCCCCGGAGGCCACCCCGCCTGCAGCAAAGGATGCGGAACCCGCCGCCCCACCCGCGCCTGACGCCGATCATCCCATCGAGCCCGGTGCGCTGGCGGTGCTGCCCTTCCACAACATCAGCCCCGACGAGGAAACCGACTATTTCAGCGACGGGCTCACCGAGGAACTCATCGCGCGCCTGTCGCTGGTCAGCGAAATCGACCTGATCTCGCGCTGGGCGTCCATGCAATACAAGGACACCAAGCAGGACATCCGCCTCATCGGCAAGGAGCTTGGCGCGCGCTATGTCGTTGGCGGCAGCGTGCGCCGCTTCCGCGACTCGGTGCGCATCACCGTGCAGCTGGTGGACGCCTCCACCAACCGGCAGCTGTGGGGCAACACCTACAAGGGCAAGCTGGACGACATCTTCGACATCCAGGAGCAGGTGGCGAAGCAGATCGTCGACGCGCTCAAGCTGCGGCTCAGCTTCGCGGAAGAGGTCTCGCTGACCAAGCGCCAGACCGTCAATGCGAATGCCTACGACCTGTACCTGCGCGGCCAGGATTACCTGTACCGCCTCACCAAGCGCAGTGTCGAGTACGCCATCCAGCTGTTCGAGAAGGCCATCGAGCTGGACCCGCGCTACGCGGCGGCTTATGCCGCCTGCTCCAGCGCCTACGGCCAGATGTACCAGTACTTCTCGCGCAAGGAAGAGTACCGGACCAAGGCCCAGGAACTCAGCTTCAAGGCGCTGATGTACGACAACAACCTGCCCGAGGCCTACACCGCCATGGGCCTGTCGTATTTCAGCTGGGGCAAGTTCGACGAGGCGGCGGAATCCGGCCGCAAGGCCATCGAACTCAATCCCGACGATTTCATCGCCTATTGGACCCTCAGCAGGATCCATTTCACCATGGGCAACGCAGCGGAAGCCGTGAGGCTGTGCCGCCGGGTGATCGAGCTGAAGCCGCGTTTCTACGTGGCCTATGCTGACCTGCGCATGGCACTGCAGGTCATAGGTGAAATCGAGGAGGCGGATTCCCTGGCCATCAAGCTGGCCGACGAGGTGTTGCCGACGTATTTGCTGCAGAACCCCGATGACTCGCGTGCGCGCATGTTTTATGCCATTGCGCTGGCCGAACTGGACCGTAAGGACGACGCGATCCGGGAGGGCATGACCGCGCTGGAGATGAGTCCCGGCGACTCCGTCATGCTGTACAACGGCGCCTGCCTGTATGCGCAGCTGGGCGAGACCAGGAAGGCCGTGGACGCCCTGCGCCAGGCTATCGCCGGCGGCACCGATATCCCGGGCTGGACGAAGAACGACCCCGACCTCGATCCCCTACGCGACGATCCCGAGTTCATCGCCCTGACGTCAGGAAGCTAGCCGCACCGCCAGTTGGCCGTTCAGCCGTTCAGCCGTTCAGCTGCCGACGGCTGACTTGCAGGGGCGACCGAAAACGACGACTAGGCGGCCGTCAGGCCACCGTCGATCATGTGGATACCGCCGGTGCAATACGACGACTCGTCGCTGGCCAGGAAGAGCGCGAGGTTGGCCACTTCTTCGTTCTTGCCGTAGCGGTTCATGGCAATACCTGCCATGACCATGGCCCTGATCCCGTCCGGATCGTCCGGCAGTATCTGTTCCTCGAGCGAGCGGATCATGCGGTTGTCGATCGGCCCGGGACCGATGGCATTGACGCGTATCCCGGTGGTCGCGAGCTCGTTCGCCGCGGTCTTAACGAGGCCGTTCACGGCGTGCTTGCTGGCGTTGTAGGGCGCCATTTCCCGCGGCCCGACGACACCGGCGATGGACGACAGCGCGATCATCGAGCCGCCGCCGCGCTGCTGCATCGGCGCCACGCAGTGCTTCATCCACAGCCATACGCCGATGACGTTGGTGCGCAGGCATTCCTCGAAATTGGCGATGGTCTGTCGCTCGATCGGCGCGGTCCGGCCCTCGGTGCCGGCGTTCGCCATGAGGATATCCACGCCGCCGAAACGGTCGATGGTCGCGGCCACCGCAGCCGCTGCAGCATCTTCATCCGTTACGTCTGCGACGAAAGTCGCCGCCGCAGGGAATTCCGCCAGCCGTCCCGCGGTGGCGGCAAGCTTCTCGGGCGAGCGGCCAACGAGCATGACGCTGGCATCCTCCTCGAGGAAGCGCCTTGCCGTTGCTTCGCCAATACCGCCGGTGGCACCGGTAATGATCGCCACTTTGCCCGAGAGTCGCTTTGCTGACATCTGGTTTCCCTGGTCTGTTCTGGTCGGGTGTGAAATCGAATCCAGGGACGCGACCTGGTGGCGGAGAGCCGGTTCTATCCGGCCGTCACTCCGACTCCGCCAGCGAATGGTAGGCGATGCGGTCGCCGAGGAAAGTCCCGATCCAGACCTCGTCGCCCACGGTAATGCCGATGGCGATGTTGCTGAAGTCCTTGATCGCCGGCGACGTCGCGATGGCTTTGCCCTCCATCGACTGCGGATCGATGCTCCATACGGTGAAAGGCCTGGGACAGGCTGCGAACTCCTCCAGCTTGAACTCGCGCGCAAGCCCCAGGTCGCCGCACACCGGATCATTCATGTCCAGGCCGGCGGTCAGCAGTCGCCCGTCGGCGCCGAGGCGCAGGTTGTCCGGCACGAAGGCCAGCGGCTTGCTGCCGCGTAACAGCCGGGCTGGATTCGTATTGGAGTACGCCAGCACCCGCTGCGCGCCCGAGGACGCGATGTAGAACTCGGTGCCGTCGGCCGACACCTCGATGCCATTGCCGTAGGGCAACTCCGTACCCTCGACACGCGTGAAGCCCGCATCACCCGGCGACCAGCGATACACGGCGCCCGTGTTGTAGCCGGCCATCGCAGCGCTGATGGGCACGCCGTGATACAGCGGAATCGTCGCCAGCAACGTGCCGTCGGCCATGGAGGCAACGCTGTTCGCCGCCATGCCGCCCGGCGTCAGCACGCAGCCCCGCCACGTCAGCACCGGTGCGGCGCCGGAAGTATCGACATCGAATACCTCGATGGACTCACGACCGCCATGGCCGACCACGTACAGCGTGGCACCGCCGTCCGCATGCGCCCGGATGTTCAGTCCGTGGCTGATGAGCGTGCCGGGTGCCGGCGCACCGGGACAGGCGCCATACGTCTCCATGTCCTGCTCTGCGCGCGGGGACTCTCCCGGGTAGAGCTCGCTCCAGGTCTTGTTGCGGGCATCGACCAGGTAGATCGGAGCGTCCGCAATCATGCCGCTGGCGATGATCCAGTCGGTGCCGGGGATCTGGACCAGGTCCTCGGCGCTGCGCGGCCCACAAACGAAGCCGTATTGTCCGGCCGGTTCGCATCCGGTTTCCGCTGCGGCCGGCGCAGACCAGGCGAGCGCCAGCGCGCCGGGTGAACCCATCAGGAGTACCAGCAGAGGGAGAGTCGCTGTCTTCACTTCGTTCAGTCCTTGGCAGGTGTCGTCATGTCGTCTTGCGTTTCCTGTCGCCGCGGTGGCGTGGGCTGCATCTGCAACGCCAGCAACCGCCAGTCTTGCGCCCGCTTCACGTAGGTCGCCGTATACCTGAGCGTCGATACGCGCTCGCCGCCGTCCGTGGAGGCAAAGCGGAGCTCCGTGGTGCCGAAGACCAGCGCAACGTCATCTTCCACCAGGACCGATCGTTCAGTGATTTCCTGGCTCGTCATCGCCATCTGCAGCAAGCCCTGGATCAGCTCTTCCTTGCCCGAGGTCTCGCCGCCGCTGGAGTTGAAGACGAACCGGTCATCGACGAGGCGCCGCAATGCCGCCTCGTCGCGGCTGAGTTCCGCAGCCACGTAGGCGTCCTCGGTCTCGAGGACGCGTTGCGCCTCGGAGTCCTGCGGCAGACCCGCGCCGCTCGCAAAGGCCAACGCCGGGACGGCCGCCAGGGCCATGAA
This sequence comes from uncultured Gammaproteobacteria bacterium, assembly GCA_963709275.1. Lineage (GTDB taxonomy): Bacteria > Pseudomonadota > Gammaproteobacteria > Steroidobacterales > XN24 > XN24. Next base: position 826,361 of record CAVPVZ010000004.1, on the reverse strand, counting down.
GACAACCCTGATCGTATCGGTCATAAGCAAACCCAGGCGAATCCGTATTGAACAAGCCGGCGCAACACGGCGCGGGGAACCAGAGGAACGAAATTGTTGCCGGCTCGATATACCACGCAATCGGCTGATGTTGTTATGCAGCATTAGCCGGCAGAACAGTGCGGCAACGACTCGCGCGCATCCGTCGCGACTGATCCGCGTTAACATGGACGCATGCTGATCGACTGCCACGTACACCTGAATACCTACGACGAGAACCGCCAGCGCAGCGTGGACGATGCGCTCGCGGAGCTGTACGCCGCCATGGAAGAGAACGGCGTCGCCCACGCCGTGGTGCTGACCTCCTACAAGGTCAACGCGCAGCGACCGCATGTCGACGACGTGATCCGCGCGGTCTGACGGCGACCCGCGCATCACCATCATCGAGGGCCTGCGCTGGCGCGATCCCGAGGAGCGCACCGACCTCTACAACCTCGAGACCCGCATTCGTGACGGCACTGGTCAAGGGCATCAAGCTCTATCCCGGTTACGACCGCTACGCCATCAACGACCCGTCGCTGGAAAGCGTGTTCCGCATCGCCGCCAAGCACGACGTGCCGGTGATGATCCACTGCGGCGACACCTACTCGAAGCACGCCAAGGTGCGGCAGGCGCATCCGCTGCTGGTGGACGACGTCGCGGTCGACTACCCGGACGTGAAGTTCGTCATCTGCCACCTCGGCAACCCCTGGTTCCAGGACGCCGCCGAGGTGCTGTACAAGAACGACAACGTCCTATGCCGATATCTCGGGCCTGACGCTGGGCGATTTCCACTACGAATTCGAGCGCTACATGTTGCAGCGGGTGCAAGCGACATGATCAGCTACATGGGCGATCCCGGTAAGCAGCTCATGTACGGCACCGACTGGCCGCTCGCCGGCATGCGCACCTACCGGCGCTTCTTCGAAAGCCTGGAGTTGGCGGACGCAGCAAAAGAAGGCATCGCCTGGCGCAACGCCGCCGGGCTGTTCAAGATCGACCTGGACGCCAGCGGGGGAGACACGACCCGCTGAGCGCAGGCTCGCGCGCGCGAGGTCACGATTGTTCGCATGGCCGGTTTCGAACTCCATCCCCAGCTGCTGGCGGACTGCCATTCGGTCGGCCGCCTCGCCCTGAGCCACGTCCTGCTGCAGCGTAACGCGGCCCTGCCGTGGCTGATCCTCGTGCCGGAAGTCACCGCGGACGTGCGCGAGCTGTACGAGCTGGACCCAGCGGAGCGCCGAGTGCTCGACGCGGAAATCGACGTGCTGGCGCGTTACCTGAAACGCTCGCTCGGCGCGCAGAAGATCAACGTCGCCGCCATCGGCAACATCGTCCCGCAGCTCCACATCCACGTCGTGGGGCGGCACCCGGGAGATCCCTGCTGGCCAGGCGTCGTATGGGGCAACCTGCCACCGGGACCGGCGTGGTCAGCGGACCAGGTCAAGGAGATCGCCGCGGCCGTTGCCCGGCAACAGGCGTCCGAACAGCCCTGATACTCAAAACGCCTCGCCGACGAAGAAGTAGACGGCATCCTTGCCCTCGGACCTGGCATAGTCGAGCCGGAGGTTGATGCGCTGCGCCTGCTGCGCCAGGAACCGCAGGCCGATGCCGATACTGGGGATGGGGTCGGAGTCCCGCAGGACCGCGAGCGAGTCGCGCACCTGGCCCACGCCGCCAAAGGCGACCAGGCCCCAGCGTCGGCTGAACTGCCAGCGCGCCTCCACTTCCGCCATTTGCGACGAGCGGCCCAGGTAGTCGGTGGCGGGGAAGCCGCGCAGCCCGACCCGGCAGGCATCCCACAGCGGCACGCCCTGCTGCCGCTCGCACCACTTGGCGCGCCAGGCGACGACGACGTTGTCATGTGCAGCGTGGTAGGAGCTGAACGACAGGTCGAGCGACCAGTAACGGGCGTCCGTCTCGCCGCCCTTGCGCGTGTACAGGCCGCCGGCCCTGAAATAGTTCCCGGCCCGAGGATAAGTCGTGCTGTCGCGCGAGTCGCGCACCAGGACCGGGCCCAGGGAAGCCGCCTCGAACCGTAATGGCAAGGCAAATTCTTCCGAGGCGATCGCTACCGTGAAGGTCTGCGCGAGGTTCAGGTATCTCGCCGCCAGGCCGCCATACCAGTCTCGCGCAAACGAGCGCAAGAGCTCGCTGAACACGATCTCACCGTCGATCTCCCAGTCCAGCCTGACCGGCACGCCCACCAGGTTGATGCCGAGCAGCGGCAGGTTCAGGTCGATCGTCGCCACGCCGGCCATGAGGCGCCAGCGATCCTCGTCCCAGTACAGCGTCTGCCCGAGCGCCGCGGCCCAGCTGTCGCTGTCCGTGTACATGCCCCCGAGCGCAGTGACCGAGGGCGGCTGCACCGCCTGCTGCGCCTCGGTCTGGTCCCAGAAATAAGACGTCACCCCGATCAGCCCGGTGCCGAGGGTGGGATCAGAAGTCGGAATAGGCACTGCGAGCACGTTGCCCATGCGCCCTTCGGACGGCAGGTCGCCGCCCAGCACTTTGCTCGGGATGCCCGGCTGGTCGGCGGACACCAGCGGATCCGTCGCCAGCGCGGGCGCGACGCCGCCCAGCAGAGCAGCGGCCACGACTGGCCTCACCCAGGTCGGCAGGTTCGGGACCGGGATCATGGAGACGGCTTGGCTGGCTGGGAGCACCGCTGGTCGGTCACAAGGTCGCGTCGAAGTAGCGCCTATTATTGCATCATCCCTGGGCGCCCGGCGGCCTGGCCGGCAGCACTGCGGTCCAGCCAGCTGCAGATCTAATGCTCGAGCGATCCAGCCCGGCGGGTGATACGCTGAGCGTCCACAACGGAGACACCAGGTCATGAAGCCAATTCGAACCAAGGCTCTATTCCCGGCGCTCGGCATGTTGGCGATGCTCGCCATGAACCCGGCGGCCGCCGAGGACACGCTGCTGGACTACGTCCTGGACGCCTGCGAGGCCGACCTGCAGCAGTACTGCAGCCAAGTCACGCCGGGCGAAGGCCGTTTGCTGTATTGCGTGGCGGCGCACGAGGACAAGATCAGCGGCCAGTGCAGCTACGCGCTGTTCTCGGCAGCCGTCCTGCTCGAGAAGCTGTCCGACTTCATCGTCGATGTCGCCGTGAGCTGCGAGACCGAGATCGAGACCCTGTGCGGAGAAGTCGAGCTCGGCGAGGGCCGGATCCTGGCCTGCCTCGAGGAACACGAGGCGAAGCTTGGCGATGCCTGCAAGTCGGTCATCGCCCAACCTGCTGCTGAGTAGCCGCGTCCCGACTCGGTGCGTAGTGCTGGCGGCGCTGGGCATCAGCGTGGCGCCGCTCGCGCATGCCGGCGACATCGCGGGCATGCAACCCATACTGCCGCCTCACCTGGCGCCGCGCTTCGACCTCGCGTTCTCGAACGACGCGCTCGGACGCGGCGGCGAGGTCGACGACTACCGGACCCAGCAGCTGATCTTTTCCGCCGCCTCCGGCGAGCGCTGGAGCGTGGTGCTCGACCACAGCATGCTGACGCTGTCGGAACCCGGGTCCGAGGGTCGTCTCGACCAGGTCACGGCCACGCTCGGCTACCGCCTGCTGGAGCGGCGGCAGGCCGACAGCATTTCCCGGCTGACCGGCGGCGGCGGGCTGCGCAGCACTGGGGACTACGCCGGCGAGCGGATGCAGAACGGCTTCCACCGGCTGATCGACAGCCGGCTGGAAGACCTGCCATACAGCGACGAGCGCGGCACCGATGCCGTGGCCTGGCTGGACGCAGAGCACTTCGCGCCATTCGCCCGGCGTGGGGACTGGGGTTTCGCGTACTGGCTGCGCGGCCGGGCGCTGGCCACCAGCGACGGGCAGCTCGACAGCTCCGCTGCTGTCTTCGCCGTCGCCATGCGCGGCAGCTTCGACGTCTGGGCGGGCCTGAGGCAGGACTGGCGCTCCGGTTACGACGAGCCGATCCAACGGGCCACGGCTGCGGCCGAGCAGGACCTCGCTTTCGTGCTGGGCTTCAGGTTCGGCGGCCTGGTGCTCGAGACGGTGCAGCAGTTCGAGCAGGACGGTTCCTACGGGCAGCTTCGGCTGGTGTCGCTGGCATCGGCTCACCAGGGCGGCCGGTCAGCGCCCGCCAGCGTGGCTGTCGAGACCGGCTTCCTCATGCCCGACATCCACGTGCAGCTCGCGGCGCGCTACAGGAGCGCGTTGCTGGCAAATCCCGGCAGTGCCTGGCGGGAATCCGTCTTCGTCTCGGCCGCATTCGGCGAGCCGCAGTACGGCAACGACTCCGCGGTTTACCGGCGTTCCACGCAGCTCGGCGCTGGTCTCGATTGGGAGCTGCCGCTATCTGCCGGCAGCGACTGGCTGGCCGGCTATATCGCCATCGGGGCCGGCTGGCGCCGCGAGCAGTTGCTCGGCGCCGGGCCGCTCGCCGGCCTCGAATCGGCCACCGTGTCCCGTCCGGTGCTGCTTGGCGGGGCAGGTTTACGCTTCAACACGGGTTCACTCGGCCGCTTCGGGCGCTATCGGATGCAGCTCGGCCTCACGAGCTGGCTGCCCGTCGGCGACGAGCAGGTGGTCCTCGGCGCCACCGAATACACCGTGCTGCAGGCCCGGACCGATCTCTCGCTGGGCGTCACCTTCGATTTCCACTGAGTCCGGAACTGGAAACGGAAGATGTATTCCACGTGGTTCCGCGTATTGATTAGCTTCGCAGAACAGGGTGAGCATGGAGCGTGTAGCCTACCCAGGGTTACTGTATCGCCCTCACGTCTGCAGCCTGTCGTGTCCAGAGTCGAAGTCAGTGCTGCAGGTGAATAGCGAATCGCGAGGTGGCGCGCCATGTTGAGCCGCGGATTTTCAGCCTGCTGCCTGCTCTTGGGCCTCGGGCTTCTGACCGGCTGCGTGAGTTTCAAATCGGCCGATGGCGTCGACAATGTCTGGCGCGAAATCCCGCTCGAGTCATTCCAGGCCGGCGTCACTACCCAGGCCGAAGTGCTGGACCAACTGGGTCCGCCGTCCCAGCTCATCAGCATCGATGACGGCGTCGTGTTCTATTACCTCGCCGAAAAGGGTGCGGGCCGCGGCCAGATCCTGGTCGTCTGGAACCGCCGGGAGGAAACGACGACCTACGACCGGGCCATTTTCTTTTTCGATAGCGACGGGGTGCTGCAGGATGCTGCCTACAGCAAGGAGCAGATCGAACGCTGAGTCACGGCGGGCAGGTATCGCCGCTGCACTGTTCGCGCTCCTGCTGGCCGGGGGCTGCGCCGCAGTGGACATGTCCTTCGACGCACCGCTCGAGCTCGAGCGCGTCGAGCAGCTTCCGGTCGGCACTCATTACGGCGCCATGCTCGACACCTTCGGACCGCCTGCCGCCGTCAGCCGCGCGGGCAACGGCATGGCCTTCCTGTATACCCATACCTCGCTCACCGAGCGCCAGTTCGGCCTGTTGCTCCCGGGTGCGCTGGGCAAGCTGTTAAAGGCAGTGTACGCCACGGTCGATGCCGACCTGGAGACCATCGAGTTCGCTTTCGACCGGGAAGGACATCTCACCGGCGCAACCGCGCGCGCCTGGACCGTCGATACCGGCGACGGTTTCTCCGTCACGCTGCTGTACTCCGTCGGCAGCCTGACCGACACAGCGCACTACGAGGGCTCGGCCCAGGAAGCCGCGCGCTGGGGCCACGCTCTATTCAGGTCGCTGCCCGAGACCCTCAACACCAACCAGAACCTCGAGATCGGGGTGAACGGGCTCGAGCTGGCCGGCACTACGCGGGACGTCGGGCAGCAAACGCTGGAGCTTCGCAATGAATGACAGGGACTCTCTCATGCACATGTCACCCGACCGGCAGATGCTTGCAGTCGTCACGGCAGTGGTCCTGCTGCTGGCGGGATTGCCTGCCGCGGCCAGCGACGAAGTGGCGCAGATTCCCTTCTACGACGCGCCGCCCGGCACCACGGCACTCGGCGCCGGCCTGCGGCTCGGGCAGGACCTGTACCGGGCCACGGACAACGATGATGAACGCACCCGGGACATCGTCCCGCTCTATCTCTACAACGGCAAGTACCTGTTCGCACGCGGCACCTCAGGCGGCGTGCACCTGTATGACAGCGACACGCTGCAGCTCAACGCGATGGCGCGGTACCGCTTCAGCCAGCTCAAGCCGAGCCGCAATGCCTACTACGAGGGCCTGGAGGAACGGGACCAGACCGTGGAAGCCGGGCTCGAGGCCCTTTTGCGCAGCGACTGGGGCCGGCTGAAGTTCCAGTGGCTGAGCGACACGCTGGACCGGCACAACGGCGATTCCATGTCGATCTCGTACCGTTATAACTGGGACTTCGGCAACTTCTCCTTCTCGCCCTTCATCAGCTGGACCTGGGAGGACGCCAACCTGACGAATTACTACTACGGAGTGAGCGAGGCCGAGGCCCGGCCCGACCGGCCCGCCTATACCCCGGGCAAGTCGGAATGGCTGCGGTTCGGCCTGAACTCTACCTGGTGGATCAACGACCGCGTTTCGCTGTTCGCCAACGTCGGTTTCGGCGGGCCCGACAAAGCAGTGACCGACAGCCCGCTGGTCGAGGAGAACAGCGGCTCGGCGGCGTTCATCGGCGGCAGCTACGCCTTCGGCAACGTCTTCTCCCAGTCCTCGACGGTCCCGGAGGACCGCCGCGGGCTGTGGTCCTGGCGCGTGAACTACGGTTACCAGGCCCAGGGCAACATCGTCAGCGAGATCGACCAGGGCGACTTCAGCCGCAGCAAGGTGGCGGACACCAATATCGCCGGCCTGACCTTGAGCAAGCTCGTCGGCGGCGGGCCCCGCGTCGATTTCTACGGCCGCGTCGCCCTCTTCCGCCACCTGGAAGAGGACGAGGGGAACGGCAATTTCAACAGCTATGCCGCCTACATGATGGCCGTCGGCAAGGGTTACTCGCCCTGGAGCGGGGATGAAGTCTTCCGCTGGGGCTTTGGCTTCGGCATGTCCTACGCCGACCGAGTGCCGATCGCCGAGCAGCGCAAGCAGGCGGCCAAGAACAACAACACCTCCCATTTCCTCAACTACCTCGAAATGACGGTCGACTTCCCGCTGCGCCGCATGTTCGAGTCGAAAATGCTGTCCAACTGTTACGCCGGCCTGACCATCGTCCACCGCTCCGGGATCTTCAACACCTCGGATTTCCTCGGCGACGTGGGCGGCGGCGCCGACTGGCTGACGGCCCACCTGGAGTGCATGCGGTGAATACCAGGCGAACCACCCTACTGTCCCTCGTTCTGATCGGCCTCTTTGGCGGCCTGGTTGGGCCCTCCGGCGCGCTCGCTCAGGAACCCTGTTCGGCCCAGGCAGTCGAGGTCGAGAAATTCGAGACGCTGGCGGACCGGATCAAGGCCAAGGTACCGCGCTCGGAACCCTATTTCGACGAGGCCTACGCCGTGGCGCTGTGGCCTGTCATTGTGCGGGTCGGCGCCGGCTTCGGCGGCGCCTATGGCAAGGGCACGGTGTTCGAACAGGGCGAACCCGTCGGCACCGCCGGCTACTGGCAGTTCACCTCCGGCATCCAGGCCGGCGCCAAGGGCTTCGCCATGGCTATCTTCTTCCGCGACGCGGCCGCCCTCGAAGCCTTCCAGGAACGGCCGCTCGAGTTCGTGGGCCAGGCCGGCCTGGACATCGCGACGGTGGGCTGGCACGGCACGCCGGCCTACAACGATGGCGTCGCCATCATCGCCATGACGCGTTTCGGGCTGATGGCCGAGTTCACGATTTCGGGCGTGAAGTTCACCTACAAGCCTTTGCCCGGCTGCGACTGAGAGAACCACTGCTGCACCGCCAGCCCGGCGATGATGAGCCCGAGACCGAGCCATGTGGACGGCAGGATCGTCTCGCCGACGAAAGTGCGGATAAAGAACAGCGACAGGAAGGGCGAGAGGAAGATCAGGTTGCCGATGCGCGAGGCGCTGCTCGTCAGCCGCAGCGCGCTGAGCCAGAGCGCGAAGGCGAGCCCCATTTCGAACACGCCCACCCAGGCTGCGCCGGCCAGGCCGCGCCAGGGAGGCAGCGCGAGTCCGTCGGTCAGCGCACACAGCAGCAGCACGAAAGGCAGCCCGAGGGCGAAACTACAGAACAGCGCCACCAGCGGGTCACGCCTGTCCCGCGTGCTGTAGACCCAGTAGAGCGCCCATAGCACCGTGCTGCCGAGCGCCAGGGTCACGCCAGCCGGGTTGGCGAACTCCAGCGCGAACACCTCGCCGCGCGTGGCGATGACCCATACGCCTGCATAGGCCACGAGGCCACCCAAGACGTCCGCACGCGTCAGGCGATGCCCAAGCAGCGGCACGGCCAGCAGCGCGAGCGTAAAGGCCCACGTGTAGTTCAGCGGCTGCGCCTCCTGTGCCGGCAGGCGGTCATAGGCTTCGAACAGCACGAGGTAGTAGCACAGCGGATTGATGAGCCCGAGCGCCAGCGAGCGCAGGTAGTCGCGCCGGCTGCCGCGCAGGACTTCGCCGAGCCGCCCGGTGGCGACCAGGAGCACGCCGAGCGTCAGCAGGGAGACCAGGCTCGCCCAGGCGAGCAGCTGCACCGGGGTCAGGTACTGGAGTGAGAGCTTGAATGCCGTGGCGACTGTGGACCAGAGGAGTACGGCGCCGAGGGCGCACAGCAGCGCACGCTGTTCATTGCCCGGTGGCATCGTGGCGCTGCGCTCAGTCTCCCGCCATCGCCGGCGTCACCGCTGCCGGCGCCAGCGCGCCAGGCGCGAGCGGTTCTTCCCGCGGGCGCAGGAAAGGAACGATGGCAATCACCAGCAGGCCGAGCAGGGCGTCGGCATAGAGCACGGTCGCATAACCCATGCGTTCCGCCACGATGCCCTGCCAGTAGTTGCCATAGCTGATGGCGAGGTTGCTCATGCCCATGAAGGCCGTGAATTGCGTGGCAGCCACCACCGGGTTGGTCATGCCCATGAAGATGGCATTGCGCGCGCCGTAGGCCACACCGAAAAAGAAACCGTGCGCAATGATGCTGCCGTAGAAAAACGTCGACGCGACGGCCGCCAGGCCGAGCCGGTCGATCTGCATGGCGAGGCCGAAGGTCACGATGGCGGTACAGGCAAAGCCCACCGCCACCATCGTGCGGTGGCCGATCCGGTCACTTGCATAGCCGCCGGCGAGGCAACCGGCCGCGGCGGCGACGGTGTTGAACACCTGCAGCAGGGCGATCTGGTTTTCGTCCAGGCCGTAATCCACCTGGATGGTCGACAGCGTCGCGTAGGCCAGGGCCATCGCCCCGCAGGGCAACAGCGCGGCCGCCGTGCCGACGATGGGCCCGCGACCGGAACGCCAGAAGCTGGCGTAGACCTCTTGCACGAAGGCGATGAGTTTCGTCACCAGGGCCCGCATCGCACCCGCCTCGCGCGGTGCGTCCGGCCGGGCATACGGATCACGCACGAACAGCACCACGAACGCCAGGTTGAGCAGCGACAGCGTTGCAACATACGCCAGGGCGCCGTTGAAACCGAACAGGCCGGAGACGAACACCGCGCCGCCGCCGCCGAGCATGATGCCGAAGTACTGCCCGCCGAACATGAAGCCGTTACCGCGACCGCGTTCATCGGGCTGCAGCGTGCTCACCGCCAGCGAGTCGATGGCGACGTCCTGCGTGGCGCAAAAGAAGTTGTGCAGCATCACCATGACGAGCAGCCAGCGGAAATCCGCCTGCGCATCGATGTTCGCCGTGACCAGCAGGGTCACCAGCATCATGGAAGTGCAGCCGACGATCCAGGCACGCCGGCCGCCCCAGCGGTCGAGCCGCACCAGGTCGATGAGCGGCGCCCAGGCCCACTTGAAGGCCCACGGCAGGAACAGCGCGGCGACGAAGGCGCCGATCGCCTCGAGCGACACGCCGTACTGGCGCATGAACGCGACCATGGCGATCGAGGTGAAGCCGTAGGGAATGCCCTCGGAGATGTACAGCACACCGAAGGTAGTGAAGCGCCCGTTGCGCGTGTCCAGCAGGTTGGGACGCTTCAAAGCGCGATCTCTTCACGGCCAGCGCGGATAGTGTCGGAATCGGCGCGCGATGTCGAATGACAGCGTGGTTGCGCGGCATGGCGCCGATTGCAGTCGTGCATGGCTTCTGGGACAGTGCGGCACCATGAACAAGCCTTTAGTTGCGCTCCTCCTGTGCGCAGTCCTGGCACTGCTGCCGCCGCCGGCAGGCGCGCAGGCCGTCCCGGTCGAACTGCGCCAGTCCGAGCAAGGCTGGCAGCTGTGGCGCGGCGGTGAGCCTTACTTCATTCGCGGCGCCGGCGGCAGCGGCTCGCTGCAGCAACTGGCCGCGGCCGGGGCGAATTCCGTGCGCACCTGGGGTGCGGACGATATCGATGAATTGCTCGACGCGGCGCACGCCCTCGGCTTGACCGTGACCGTGGGCATCTGGCTGGGACATGAGCGGCACGGCTTCGACTACGGCGACAGGGCGCAGGTCGAGGCGCAACTCGAGCGCGCCCGCCAGGCCGTGCTGCGCTACCGGGACCATCCCGCTTTGCTGCTGTGGGGCATCGGCAACGAGATGGAAGGTTTCGCCGGCGGCGACGACCCGCGCATCTGGGCGGCGGTGAATGAAGTCGCGGCGATGGTGAAGGAACTCGATCCTCTGCATCCGACCATGACGGTGACGGCCGAGATCGGCGGCGCGCGCGTGGCAAGCGTGCGCGACCTGTGTCCCGCCATCGATATTCACGGCATCAACTCCTACGGTGGCGCGCCGTCCCTGCCCGAGCGCTACCGCCAGGCAGGCGGGAGCAAGCCCTACGTGCTGACGGAGTTCGGCCCCATCGGCTCGTGGGAAGCCGGCAAGACGGCCTGGGGCGCGCCCATCGAACCGACCAGCACGGCAAAGGCCGCCTTCTACCGGCAGGCTTACGAACAGGCCGTGGCCGGCGCACCCGGCCTCGCGCTCGGCGCCTATGCCTTCAACTGGGGCTTCAAGATGGAAGGCACCTCCACCTGGTTCGGCATGTTCCTCGACGATGGTGCGCGGCTCGGCGCCATCGATGCCATGACCGAGCTCTGGTCGGGCGCGCCGCCGCAGGACCGGGCGCCTGCCGTCGCGCCGCTGGCCCTCGATGGCGCTGCGGAGGTTACGCCGGGCGCCCGCGTGCGCGTGACCGCTGCCATCACGGATCCCGAGGGCGGGCCACTGCGCGCGCGCTGGGCGCTGCGGCAGGAGTCGGGCGAGTACCTGACGGGCGGCGACTTCCGGCCCGTGCTGCCCGATATCGAGGGCGCCGTGATCGAGGGCGGCGTCGATGGCGCGGACGTGCGCATGCCGCGAGAGCCGGGTGCTTACCGGCTGTTCCTCTACGCCTACGACGAGGCCGGCAATGCCGCCACGGCGAACCTGCCGCTGCGCGTGAAAGGCGAGGTGCGCTCACAGCTGCCGTTTTTCGTTTATCACGACGGCTTCGAAGGCATGCCCTGGGCGCCCTCCGGCTGGATGGGCGCCATCGAGTCGCTGACTCTGGACGGCGCCCATGCGGACAACTGTCATGCCGGCAAGGCCTGCATCAAGCTGCGCTACAGCGGCGAGTTCGGCTGGGTGGGCGTCGCCTGGCAGCACCCGCCGAACAACTGGGGTGACCAGGACGGCGGCTACGACCTCACGGGCGCCACGCACCTCGAGCTTTGGGCGCGCGGCGAATTCGGCGGCGAGCAGGTCGGCTTCGGCGTCGGGCTCCTCGACGCCGACAAGGCCCATCCCGATTCCGGCAGGGCCAGCATCGAGGGCATCGTGCTGGGTAAGGAATGGCGGCGTTACCGCATACCGCTGAAGAATATCGACCTTTCGAGCCTCAAGACCGGCTTCGTCGTCACGCTGATCGGGCAGCGCAGCTCGGTCACGGTATACCTCGACAGCATTCAGTTCGTGCGGAAGCGGTAGGTCGCCGACCAGCGCGTGGTCTCGCCCGGCTCGAGGGCGGCGCGCACGAACACCTCAGGGCAGAAACCATCTGCGTCCGCGTACAGGGCGAAACGATGCGGCGCGGAATCAGCCTGGTACTGCACCACCGCTGCATCATTCACCCGTACCGAGAAGGTGTTCGCATTGGCCGTCACACCTTGCAGGTCGCCCGCGTAATACGCGGCCCCGCCGGCACCGAGCGGCGCCAGCATCTCCAGCGTGCGCGGCGCATGACGCAAGGTGGTATCCGCCTCCGGCAAGTCGAACCCGGTGGCCACGGCGTAACCAGGGCCGACCGGCACATCCTGCAGCCGGAACCAGTGATGGTTGTAGTGCTCGAAGGTCCACGGCACCGTGCCGGTATTCGTCAGCTCGTAGCGGATGGTCAGGGCGTCCCCGGCATGCAACTCGTAGGACTTGTGGTACAGGTATTGCCTCGGCCCCTCGCCCGTGGAGCGCTGGCTGACGGAGAGCGCCTGCTCCCCCGTCATGGTCTCGACCGGGAATGACGTTGCCATCGGATAAGGATGATCGAACTGGTAACTTTCCGGCGTGTCTCGCACCAGCCGCCCCACCCCGATCTTGAGGAAGGTCTCGCCGACGGCGGCCGTTTCGTAGCCGAGTACGCCGTCACCGAAGAGACCGAACTCGTCGCTCAACCCCCACGGCCCCAGCAGCTCGACGCCATCCACGCTCACGCTGCGGACGCTCGCGGTGCGGTCGAAGCGCGGGCCGAACTGCGCCTGCAGGCGGTCGGAAGCCACTTCGATTTCGACGCGCACGCCGTCGCGGGACAGCACATGCATGTCCGCCGCGGCGACCCCGCCGTCGACGAGGAGGATCGCCAGGGTCGCGAGTGCAAGCGCGCGGATTCTCACAGGCGCTCGTAGGGCAGCCTGAAGGTGTCGCCCTCCTCGATCCGGCCGCTCGCCAGCCCCTGGCTGAACCAGCGCATGCGCTGCTCGGACGTGCCGTGGGTGAAGGCATGGGGCACGACGCGGCCCTGGGTGCGCAGCTGGATCGCGTCGTCGCCGATCCGGTTGGCGGCGCGCATCGCTTCCTCGATGTCGCCGTGCTCGAGGTACTGGCGGTTGTGGTGTGCCCACACACCGGCCAGGTAGTCCGCCTGCAGTTCCTGGCGCACCGAGTACTGGTTGAACTCGGGACGTCCCCGCATGGCCGCCACCTGGGCCGAGATGCCGAGCAGGTTCTGCACGTGGTGGCCGACTTCGTGGGCGATGACGTAGGCCTGGGCGAAGTCGCCCGGCGCATCGAAGGTGCGCGCGAGCTCGTCGTAGAAGGTCAGGTCGATGTAGATCTTGCGGTCCGCAGGACAATAGAACGGCCCCATGCGGGCATCGCCCATGCCGCAGGCCGTGGGGTACTGGCGGCTGTAGATCACCAGCTCCGGCTCTGCGTACTGGCGGCCGATGCGCTCGAACTCGCGCCCCCAGACGTCCTCGGTGTCGGCCAGCACGACGCGCACGAATTCGAAGCGCTCCTGCTCCTCCGCGCTCGGCTGATAGGCGGTCTCCTGCACCTGGCCGCCGCCCGTGAGCGCGGCCGGGTCCAGCAGGCCCAGCTGCCAGCCGATGAAGCCGAGCACCACCAGCACCAGGATGCCCTTCATGCCGAAGGTCCGCCCGACCATGTTGAGCAGCAGGCCCAGCCCGCCGCCGCCGCGACCGCCCGTCACGCGGCGGCCGCGCGCGTCCTGCACGTTGCTGCTGCCGCGGCGACCTTTCCACTTCATGCCTTGCCCCCCGTTTGCCCGGGCCACGCCCGGACGGTTCGAGTCTAGGTTTTTTCTTTCCCGGCTGCAGCTATCTATACTTCTCCCCATCACCAACACGGGAGCGGGTCATGCAGGTTTCTGATCTTTTACAGCAGATGGGCGGTCTCGGCGCGATGGCGCGCGAGCTCGGCGTTGACGAAAAGCAGGCGCGCAGCGGGGCCGAGGCACTGCTCCCGGCCATCCTCGGCGGCTTCAAGGAGCAGGCCAAGGCGCAAACCGCGGGCGCCGGCGGCCTCCTCGACATGCTCGGCAAGCTGGGCGGCGGCGGCCTGATGGACCAGGTGCTCGGCGCACAGCCGACCAACCTGGAGCCCGGCAACCAGGTGCTGGGCCAGATCTTCGGCTCCAAGGACGTCAGCCGTGCCGTGGCACAGAACGCCGCCGGGCAAACCGGCCTCGACCCCAGCACCCTGAAGAAGATGTTGCCCATGCTCGGCATGCTGGTCGCGGGCTACATGAGCAAGGAAGGCGCTGCTGCGCCGCAGGCAAGCCAGCCTCGCGCCGGCGGACTCGCCGGCATGCTGGATGCCGACGGTGACGGCAATCCGCTCAACGACGTCATGGGAATGCTGGGCAAGTTCAAGCGCTGACGGCGCCGTCCTAGAGCAGCAGCACCGACGCAAGCCCGAGAAAGGCGAAGAAACCGACCACGTCGGTGACCGTGGTGACGAACGGCCCCGAGGCCAGCGCCGGGTCGATGCCCATCTTGTCCAGCGCCAGCGGCAGCACGATCCCGGCGAACGCCGCCGCGGCCAGCGTGAGCATCATCGCTATCGCGATCACCATCGCCAGCATCGGCACGCCGAACCAGAAGGCAGCGACCAGCGACATGATGATCCCGAATGCGGCGCCGTTGATCAGGCCGACGACGATCTCCCGGCGCAGCACGCGCTGCGCGTTCTGGCCCGTCAGTTCGCGTGTCGCCAGGGCGCGCACGGCCACCGTCATCGACTGCGTCCCGGCGTTGCCGCCCATCGAGGCCACGATGGGCATCAGCACCGCGAGCGCCACCATGGCATCGAGCTCGGCCTCGAACAGCGAGATCACGAAGGAGGCGAAGATCGCCGTGAGAAGGTTGATGAACAGCCACACGAAGCGCCCGCGCGTGGTATCCCAGATGCGGTCGCTGAGCGAGCTCTCCTCGCTGACGCCGGCGAGTCGCAGGATGTCCTCTTCCAGTTCTTCGTCGAGGACGTTCATGGCGTCGTCGATGGTGATCACGCCGACCAGGCGCCCGGCCTCGTCGGTGACGGGCATCGAGATCAGGTGGTACTTGTTGAACAGGTGCGCCACCTCGGCCTCGTCTTCCTGCGCTTTAACCGTACGGAAGCTCTCCTCGGTGATGTCCCTCAGCAGGACATCGCGCCGCGAGGCCAGCACGCGCCCGAGCGTGGCATAGCCCGTCGGGTGGCTGTCGGGATCGACCAGGATGATGTGATAGAACTGGTCCGGCAAGTCTTCGGCGGAGCGCAGGTAATCGATCATCTCGCCCACGCTGAAACTCTCCGGCGCAGTGACGGTCTCCACCTGCATCAGGCGCCCGGCTGAGCCCTCCGGCCAGGACATGGCGCTCTGCACGGCCTCGCGGTCCCCGCTTTCCAGCGAGTCCAGGATGAAGTCGCGCTCGGGCTGATCCAGGTCCTCCAGGATGTCGACCAGGTCGTCGGAATCGAGCTCGCGCACGGCCTCTGCCAGCACCTCCGGCGGCAGCACGTCGATCACTTCCTCGCGGATCGACTCGTCGATTTCCGACAGGATCTCGCCTTCGAACTCGGCCGCATACAGTCGCAGGAACGTCGTGCGCTGGTTCGGGTCGATCTGCTCCAGCACGTCGGCGATGTCGGCCGGGTGAACCGGCTCGAGCGCCTCTTTCAGCGCGTGCGCATCCTCCGCTTCCAATGCGGAGCGGATGACCTGCCACTGTTCGGGCGTGATTTCCTCGAGGACCTCGGCGACGCCGTCGGTGGGCTCTGGCTGCTGCATTCGGGGTCTCCTTCTCCTCGACGTGGCGGGAGTATCTTACGCCCACTGCCAACGGCAATCTGCTGTCGCCTGCCGCCGGCGGCCCGGGCGCCGCCCTTTCCTGGGTTATGCTGGCGGTGTATTCGAACGGACGCCTGTCACGCCGCGGGTGCCATCACATGACCGAAATCACGCGCATAATGAGCGCCAGCCCGGTGACCGTCGAGCCGGATGACACGCTGGCGACGGTGAAGGAAATCTTCGACCGGCTGGCCTTTCATCACCTGCCGGTGGTGGAGGATTACCGGCTCGTCGGCATGGTGTCAGACCGGGACCTGCTCAAGGCCCTGAGCCCGCACCTGGGCTTGGCCGCAGAGACCGCGCGGGACCTGGCGACCCTGAAGAAACGCGTGCACCAGGTGATGAACCGCAACCTGGTCACCTTGTCCGCCAGCGCCGTGCTGGCCGACGCCATCCGGGTCTTCAACCGGGAAGGCGTGTCCTGCATCCCCGTGGTCGATGCGGACCAGCGCCCGCTCGGCGTCCTGTCCTGGCGCGACGTCATGCGCGCCCTGGACGCACGGCCCGGTTAGCGCCGGGCGTGCGCGTTCAGCGCGCCTGCCTGAGTTCCGCCAGCTTCTCCCGCGCCAGCTCCGCGTAGCGGTAGGCCTCGTCTGCCGGTGCCCAGGTCGCCACGGCGCGCTCGAGGTGGCGAATGGCCTCCGCACGACGCCCGCGCGCTTCGTGCACCAGTGCCAGCTCGTAGTTCGCCCGACCATGCGACGGCTTTGCCGTGAGCGTGCCGCGCAGGTGCCGCTCGGCAGCCTCCAGGTCCCCCATGGCCCGGTACACCCGGCCCAACTGGAAAGGAATATCTGTATCGGTGGGCGAAAGGCGCAGCTCCTCCGTGAAAGCGGCGACGGCCTGCTCCCATTCGCCGCGAATCTCGTGCAGCCGGCCCTGCCCGAAAACGATATCGCGCTGGAACGCATTCAATCCTGTGCGCGCCAGCATCGCCCGCGCATCGTCCAGCGCGGCAGCGAGCGCTTCCGCATCGCCCCTCGCCTCGTGCACCGCAAGGCGCCCGATCGGCACCAGGGCGTCCATCGGCGCCTGTAACTGGCCGGCCAGTTCCTCCAGCGCGGCCAGCGCTTCCTCGGTGCGCCCGGCGAGGACGTATGCGCGCAGGCCGAGGAGACGCGTCTGGATCTGCGCGACCAGCGGCTGGAACGCCGCGCCCACGGCCTCCCCCTGCAGCTGGTAATCGAGCGCCGGGCCGTAAGCGCCGCGGTACGCATGGTAGTCGCGCAGCGCGCGCAATACCGGGTAACGCTGCTCCGGGGTCCTTGCCGCGGCCAGCGCCTGCTCGTAGGCCGCCTCGGCCGCCGCGAACTCCCCGGTATCCGCAAGCAGGTCGGCGCGAGCCTCGATGAGATCGACGTTCTCGGAGGCCATCAGCGCCGCCCGCTCGTACAGGGCCAGCGCCGTGTCGTGATTTCCCTCGCGGCTCTCGAGCTTGCCGAGAAGTATGAGGCCCGCCTCATCGCCCGGCCGCTCGGCAATGATCCGTTCGAAGGCGGCGCGGGCCGCGTCCGGCCGGCCCAGGCGCTCGTTCAGCTTGCCCACCTCTTCGACGATGTCCAGTCGCGTGGGGTCGAGGGCGAGCGCCTTCTCGAACGCCTCCAGCGCCCCCTCCCGGTCGCCCTGGTAGGTCCGCACCTGGGCACTGTAGAGCTGCGCGTCGAGGTCCTGCGGGTAGAGCTCCGCCCACATCTCGTACACCGCAAAGGCTTTCGGCAGGTCCTGCTGGATCGCATACCACTCCGCGCGCACGGCGAACTGGAAGCGCTCGGGCATGCGATACAGGTGGTCCATCGCCGCGCGGATCGCCACGGTGCCCGCGGCCACGTCGCCGCTGAGGATGCTCAACTGGTAGAGGTTGAAGGCGGCGACGGCAAAGGTCGGATCCAGCTCTACGGCGCGCTGCAGTGCCTCCCGTGCCGCCGCATAGTCGTCTCGTTCGAGCATGGCCAGCTGGGCCTCGCCATAGGTGCGCAGGGCCTCCAGCGAGGCCGTGGCGTGATCCCGCGCCGGCAGGTCCAGGGTCTCCTCGATGTATCTGTCCGGCAGTCCGAGATCCCTGCGCAGCTGGATGGCCGCGTCGTCGATGAGCGCCATCAGGTCCGCGCCCTCGTACTGGTGCTCGGCCACCACGCCGCCGCGTTCAGCATCGTGGAGCAGGACGGAAAGCCGGAAAGTCGCGCCGTCGTAGGCAAAGGCGCCGTCGACGAAATGCCCGATATTGAGCTCGCGGGTGATGCGACGCTTAAGCGGCCGCGGTATGCCCCACACCTCGAAACCTGCGCTGCGCGCCTTCTCGCGATACAGGGCCGGCGGCCGGCCGTCGATGAAGCTGTCCTGGCCCAGGTCGACGGTGAGCACGGTCAATGCCGCCTGCGCGAGTGCCCGGGTGTCCGCGTCGCCCCCGTCGGCCGTCAACGGGAAGAACACCAGGCCCTTGCGAAACTCGCTCTTCGGCACCGCACGCTCGACCGCCTCTCCGTCCGGCCCGGCGACCCTGACGGTGGTGGTCATCGCGCCCAGGTCGCGGCCCGCGAACAGCGCGAACAGCACCCCGATGGTGACGAGCACGTTGAGGGGAATAAAGACCTTCTCGGCCCGGCGCCACTGGTCCGGGCCGCGCCGGCCATGGAAATACGTGAACATGGCGACGCTGGGCAGCATGAGCAGAAGCAGGAACAGCACCAGGTTCGTCAGGTGCGGCGAGAGCAGGAACCGTTCCTCGAGGAAAGCGAAGAACTCGACCAGGATCCATGACCCGGCGAGGTAGGCCGCCAGGTACTGCGGTACCCGCCGCTCCAGCAGGTCCTTCGTAATGCCTTGGCTCATCGGGCCTCCCCCTCAGCTTGACACGGGTCGTTCATGTACTTTGTTCGACGCAGCACGGCCAGGTCGATTCTACTGAATGTAGCCGCCATGAGCGCATGCGGCTCAGCGCGCGAGCATGCCGTAAGGCTGGCTGCCGGCCGCCAGCCAGATTTTCGCCAGGGCGGCCAGTTGCTCGAGTGTCATGCCCGCATTCGCCTCCGCTGAGTAGGGGTTGTTGCGACTGCCCCTGAACCTTGCTGCGCCGGTAATATCCTGCCACGGCCTCGCGTTTCGCGCCGGTTGCCGCTGGTGCAGCGCCAGGAAATCCAACCAGCCAGAGGACCCAAGCTGATGGTCTGGACCCTGAGCAGACGGCTGCTGTTTACAGCCATTTTCGTCTCGGGCGCGTCCGCCCTGATCTACCAGCTGATCTGGGTGCGCCTGCTCGGCCTCGTGTTCGGGGTCAGCAGCTTCGCGGTTGCCACCGTGGTCGCCGTGTTCCTGCTCGGCCTCGGGCTGGGCAGCTATTTCTTCGGCCGCTGGTCGGAACGGACGCGCGACCCGTTGCGCGTCTACATGTACGTGGAAATCGGCATCGCGGTGACCTCCCTGCTCGCCTACCTGGTGATCGAGGCGCTGCCGGTCTACCGCTATCTCTACGAATACGCCTACAACAACCTCGGCTTCTACGGCCTGTCGGTCGCGCGCCTCCTGCTGTCCACCCTGGTCCTGCTGCCGCCGGTGTTCCTGATCGGCGGCACCATGCCGCTGCTGGCGAAGTACTTCCTGCGCAACCCCGACAACCTGGGCTCCAGCTTCAGCAAGCTCTATTACCTGAATACGCTCGGGGCCTCCGCCGGCGTGCTGCTCACGGGCTTCGTCCTGGTGCGCTTCTTCGGTGTCATCGGCACGCTGATGATCGCGGTCGGCGGCAACCTGCTGGTTGCACTGCTCGTGGCGATGAGCAAGCGCGGCGGCGAGCCCACACGGCCCGCCCCTGCTGGCAAAGCACCTTATTCCTACATGCTGGTATTCCTGTTTCTCTCGGGCTTCATCAGCCTGGGCTACGAGATGCTGTGGGTGAGGATCCTGTCCACCTACGGACTGTCCACCTCGCAGGCCTTCGCCCTGATCCTCGCCGGGTTCCTGCTGGGTTTCTCCGTCGGGGCATGGTTCGTGGCCCGCAAGGTGGACCGGCGCCACGACCTCGAGGCCTGGTTCAGCGCCGTCTCCATCGTCACCGCGCTCAGCGGCGCAGTCGTGCTCCTGCTGTTCCGCCAGTTTGAGAATCTCACCATCCTGCTCGCGCAATCCACGCCGGCGGGCCAGCTGTCCGCCGGCATGACCCTCGCCTTCGTGGTGTCGTTCATTCCCGCAGCTTTCATGGGCATCCTGTTCCCGCTCGGCGTGCGCATTTACGCCCACGACGTCGACCGCATCGGCGCCAAGGCCGGCAACACCTTCTTTTCCAACACGCTCGGCTGCGTGCTCGGCAGCCTGCTGACGGGCTTCGTGCTCATCCCCTTCGTGGGCATGTGGAATACGACACTGATCCTCATCAACCTCAGCCTGCTGATCGCAGTGGCGCTGCTGCTGCGGGGCAGCCATCCGGCGCGCATGCAATGGGTGTCGCTGGTGATCGTCGCCGTGGTCGCCAACCTGCTGGTGTTCACCGACAGCAAGACCTTCCACGCCCAGTTGAAGGGCCGCGACATGCAGGGGGCCGCCGCGGGCTTCGAGGTCATCTACTACGAGGAGGGCCTGTCGGGCACGGTCACCGCCGTTGAACGAGGCGATTACCGCGGCCTGTTCGTCGATGGCCAGAACGTTTCCGGGACCGACATCGTATTGCTCGCGGACTCGAAGATGCTCGCCCACGTACCCCTGCTGCTGGCCAAGGAACCCGAAGTGGCTCTGACGGTGGGCTACGGCACGGGCACCACCTCAGGCAGCATGCTGCTGCACGACATCGACGTGCACGCGGTCGAGATCGAGCAGAAGATCATCGAGGCGGCGCCGCTCTTCAGCAGCGTCAACTACGACTCCTATGCCGATCCCGACCTGGAAATCGTGCTCGACGACGCCCGCAACTACATCGCCACCACGGACGAGGAGTTCTCCGTCATTGTCACCGACGTGACCAACCTGAAGTACAAGCGCAATCCCTATCTCTACACGCAGGAATACTTCGAGATCATGCGGGATGCGCTGAGCACGGAAGGCGTGGCCGCCGCATGGCTCCCGGTCGGCGGCCTGTCGTTCAACGACCTGCGCACGCTGATCGCCACCTTCGACAGCGTCTTTCCGCATACCACCGCCTGGTACTTCACCCAGTTCCCGACTCATTTCATCATCCTCGTGGGCACGCCCGAACCGACGCTGGTGAACCTGCCCGAGCTGCGGGAGAGAATGGGCGAGGTCGAGCGCGACCTGCGCAGTCTCGCGGTCAACAACGTGCATGAGCTGGCCAGCATGCTCCTGCTCGGTGAGAACGACATCGATGCGCTGGTGGAAGGCGCGCCGCTGCACACGGACAACCGCCCGATCCTCGAGTACTCGGACATGGCGCTGTACAACGTCGAGGACGTCGCGCCCAACCTCGGCCGGCTGCTCGAGTTCCAGCAGGAGGACCTGCTCGAGTATTTCGAGGGCAGCGTGCCGCAACTGGCCGAGCTCGAGGAGCATTTCGAGCTCTATAACGGCTATTACCGCGACTACGTGGAAACTTACGAGCAGCAGCGTCGCGACTAGACCGGCCCGCGCTGGGCTTTTTCCACGCAAATAATGCAGCAGGATTCTCATTATCCCGGGGTGAAAACCCGCTAGAATCGCGGGTCTTTTGCTGCTCGGACGCATGCCCCGGACCCGTCGCCGTGTTCCCCGCCGCCATCGCCCTGTGCTCCCTGTCTCTCGCCTCCCCCGTCTTCGCGGCAGGCGCTGACGCTGCGCTATCGCCTGTCACGCGCGAAGCGGCCGTCACAGCCGCGCGGGCGGGACGCGTCGAGGCGGCGGTCGCCGCCCTGCGCAAGCTGCATGCCGACGCGCCTGCTGATCGCGGTATCCAGGCCGACCTGGTGACGGTGTTGGAGTGGGCCGGCAGACCTGCCGAGGCGGTGGAGGCGGCGCGGGGCCTCGAGAGCGCGACGCTGCCCGACTATAGCCTCCTCGCCTGGGCGCGTTCGCTGCGCGCCATCGGCGACGCGGCCGGCACGGCGGCCCTGCTGGCGCCCGAGCTGCAGCGCCGCCCCGGCAACGGCGATCTCGCCGTGCTGCATGCCCTGGCCCTGAGTGACCTTGGCCGTGATGCTGAAGCCGCCACCCGGCTGCAGGCCCTGCGCAACGCAACTCCCGGCAATGTCGAGGCGGCGGCGGCAGCGGCTTACGTGCTACGCCGGCTCGGGCAGCCGGCGACGGCGCTGATCGCCGCCAACGATGCGCTCATGCTCGACCCGTCGCATCGCGAGGCGGCACGCCAGCAGATCTTCGCCCTGCTGGACCTGGACGCTCCCGGGCAAGCGTGGCGACTGGCCCAGGAGCAACCCGGGCTGCTGGCGCCGGCGGAACACCATCGTATCCAGCTCGCGCGTGCGGCGCAGTTCGTGCGCTGGGCGGCGCTCTCCCCGGAGAACAGCAGGCAGCGCCAGATCGACGCGGCCACCGCGCTGATGCTGCTCGACGAGTTACGCTTCGCGCCGGACGTCCATCCCGACCAGGCGCGCCGCGCCGAGCTCGACCGCATCGCGGCGCTCAGGGCGGCCGGCCGCATGGGCGACGTTATCGCCGCATACGAGCAGCTGCCGGGCGAAATACCTGCTTACGCACACCAGGCGGCGGCAGACGCCTACCTCGCAACGCGTCGGCCCGACCGCGCTGTCGCGCTCTACGAACAGGCGCTGCAAGCGGAACCCGGCCTCGTCGAGGCGGAGCTCGGCCTGGTCTACGCCCTGGTCGAATCCGAACGCCATGCCGAAGCCATCGCGCTGCTGGATCGCGTGGCGGCGCGCCAGCCGGCCTGGCTCGGCGAGCGGGCGCAGACCGGGCCGAACTGGCAGCGCCTGCGCATCGACCTGCTGGGCGCGATGCTCCGCGCCTACGCCAACCAGCCGGCGCAGGCCCAGGCACGCCTCGAGGCCCTGGCGGCCGACGCGCCTGCCAGCGCCCAGGTCCGCCGTGAGCTGGCCACCGTCTACCGCTGGCGCGGCTGGCCCGGCCGGGCGCTGGAACAGGTCGAACTGGCCCAGGCTTATGAGCCCGAAGTGCTCGGCGGGCGTATCGAGCATGCGCTCACGCTCGCGGCACTGGAGCGTTTTGCCGAGGCTGACGCCGGCTTTCGCGCACTCGCCCGTGAATTCCCCGGCGAAGCCGCGGTAATGCGCGAACTGGCTCGCTGGCGCGACCGGCAACGCTGGTGGGTCGGCGTGGAGGCGGGATACGGCGAGAGCGACGGCTTCGCCGACTTCGGCTCGCGTGAGCGCCACCTGCGCACGCGCGTCGCGGCGCCATGGTACGAGGACTGGTGGCGCCCCTACGGGCTGCAGGACTGGACCTCCGGCAGCTACCCGGAAGGCGAGCGCACCTGGCGCCGGGCGGGACTCGGGCTCGAATGGCGGCGTGAGCGTCGTCATGCCTACCTGGAGCTCAGCCGCAGCCTCTCCGGCGATGCGGAAGTCGGCATCACCGGCGGTTTCGACTGGCACCTGGACGACCACTGGAGCTTCGCCACGCGCTACGAAAGCTTCTCGCTGGATGCGCCCCTGCGTGCCCGCGCCGAGGGGCTGAGCGGCCGCAAACTCGAGGCTGCCGCGCGCTGGCAGGCGCATGAATCGCTCGATGCGCGCGCCAGTCTCAGCCGTCTCGCACTCTCCGACGGCAACGTCCGCCTGGCGCTGCTGCTGTCCTCCGACCATCGCCTGCGCGCCGATGCGCAACACGTCAGCAGCGGACGCGCCGAGCTCTACCTGTCTCGTGCCAGCCAGGCCGGCGGCCTGTATTTCAACCCGGCGCGCGACGCCTACCTCGGCTACGGCCTGCAGCACGACTGGCTGACCTGGCGGCACTACGAGCGGGCGTTAACGCAGCGCTTCGCGGCCACCGCCGGTTTCTACTGGCAGGAAGATTTCGGCACCGACCCCACCGGCGCGCTGCGCTACGAGCACCTGTGGCAGCTGGACCGGCGCTGGCTCCTGCGCTACGGCGCGGGCTGGGCCAGCCGGGTCTACGACGGCGGCCGCGAGCGCCAGTGGGACCTGGTGCTCGCGTTCGAGGGCTATTTCTGATGCGCCGGCTGCTTCACGCATCGCTGCTGCTGGCCTGGGTATTGCTGGTCGCCCCGGCGGCGGCTCACGGCGCCGCGAACGAGTGGGTGGCCGTCAGCTGGCATGACGTGCGCGACAACGTTGCGCGTGAAATCGACCCCGACGCCTACGCGGTGTCGACACGCGACCTGGCGGCGCAGTTCGCATGGCTGCAGCGCAATGGCTGGCAGCCGGTCAGCCTGCAGCAGGTCATCGACGCCGGCGCAGGCCGCGCACCCCTGCCGGAAAAGGCCGTCCTGCTCAGCTTCGACGACGGCCTGGCGAGCCTCTACACCCATGTGTTTCCCCTGCTGCAGGCCTTCGACTACCCGGCGGTGGCGGCCATCAACACCGGCTGGCTGGAGGCCGTCGCCGCCGGCGCGACCGTGCCCTACGAGGGTCAGCTGCGGAACGCTGCGGGCTTCGTCAGCTGGCGGCAGCTGCGCGAGATGGTGGACTCCGGCCTGGTCGAGATCGCCAGCCATACGCACGACCTGCACCGCGGCATCGTGGGCAACCCGCAGGGCAACCAGCAACCGGCGGTAACGACGCTCGCCTGGCTACCTCAGCAGGACCGCTACGAGACGGATGGCGAGCGCCGTGAGCGGATCCGGGCCGACCTGGCGCGCAGCATGGCCATCATCGCGCGCGAGACCGGGCAGACGCCGCGCGCGATCGCCTG
The DNA here is from genome assembly GCA_963709275.1 of uncultured Gammaproteobacteria bacterium. Classification (GTDB taxonomy): domain Bacteria; phylum Pseudomonadota; class Gammaproteobacteria; order Steroidobacterales; family XN24; genus XN24. The sequence goes on along the minus strand of CAVPVZ010000004.1, from coordinate 801,793 downwards.
GCCTTACGGCGAGTACGACGCCCTGGCCGAGTCCATGGCTGCCGGGCTCGGTATGCAGGTCTCGCTCGGGCTCACCTCCGGCGTCAACCGCACAGGCCAGCTGCAGGGCCTGCATCGCCTGCTCATCACGGGCAATCCGGGCCTCGAGCGCTTTGCGCTGAACCTGCGCCAGCCGCCGACGCCGACCACGCAGCGCGCCGTGCAGGTCGACCTGGACTACGTGTTCGATCCTGATCCGCGCCAACAGGAACGCAACCTCGATGCACTGGTCGAGCGCATGCATGCGCTGGAGATCACCACCGTCTACCTGCAGGCCTTCGCCGATCCGGACGGCGACGGCACGGCGGATGCACTGTACTTCCCTAACCGCCACCTGCCGGTGCGGGCCGATCTTTTCAACCGCGTCGCCTGGCAACTGCGTACCCGCGCCGGCGTGCAGGTGTATGCCTGGCTGCCCGTGCTGGCCTTCGCCCTGCCTGACCAGGAGCGGACGGAAACACTGCTGGTGCGCCGCCACCTGCCCGACGGCGGCACCGCCCCGGCCGGCTTCGACCATCCGCGCCTCAGTCCCTTCCTGCCCGAAGCGCGCGCGCTGATCGGTGACATCTATGCGGACCTCGCACGACACGCGCATATCGCGGGCGTGCTGTTTCACGACGACGCCTTCCTCGCCGCCGACGAGGACGCGGCATCCTGCCTGCCGCAGGCGAGCTGGCCCGGCGAAGGCGTGCTGCCGGCGGACTGTCGCGGGCTGACGCCGGCGGACAAGACCGCGGCGCTGGTCGACTTCACCGCCGAGCTGGCCGCACGCATGCGCCACTACCGCCCCGCGCTCAGTACGGCGCGCAGCCTGTACGCGCGCGCGGTGTTCGACCCTGCGGCCGAAGCGCGCTTCAGCCAGTCCCTGCCCGCTTTCCTCGCCGCCTACGACCACCCGGTACTGATGGCCATGCCCGGGCTGGAGGCGGTGGAGGGCGATCCGCTGCCGTGGCTGGCATCGCTGGTGGACAGGGTGGCGGCCTGCCCCGGCGGCCTCGAAGCGACGGTGTTCCAGTTGCAGGCGCGGGACTGGCGCGAGCAACGCTGGCTGGACGCGCGCACGCTGCAGGGCCAGATGCGCGCCCTGGTGCGCGCCGGCGCGATCAACCTGGCCTACTACCCGGATGATTTCCTGCACGATCGCCCGGCGCGCGAGACGCTCTTCCAGGGGCTTTCGAAGCGCAGCTTCCCGTACCGGGAGGGACGCTGATGCTGAGCTGGGGAGAAGCCACCGGCCCGCTGGCGGTGATGTTCAACTTCGCCTTTTTCTTCCCGCTGTTCATGGCGTGGATCTGGATCGTCGCCGGCCTCTGGTACCACTTCCATTGGGAACGCAAGGCCAAGGGCGGCCCGGAAACCCCGCCGCCGCTCAGCGAGACGCCGCCATGCTCCATCCTCGTGCCCTGCTTCAACGAGGCGCAAAACGTCCGCGAGACCATGACCTGGCTCGCGCAGACCGAGTATCCGGACTTCGAGATCATCGCCGTCAATGACGGCAGCAGCGACGAGACGGGCCCAATACTCGACGCGCTGGCCGCAGAGATCCCGCAGCTGCGCGTTATCCACTTCGCCACCAACCAGGGCAAGGCCATGGCGCTGCGCATGGGCGCGCTGGCGGCCCGCAGCGAGTACCTGGTCTGCATCGATGGCGACGCGGTGCTGCACCCCTGCGCCGTGCACTGGCTGATGCACCACCTGGTCTCGGGGCCGCGTGTCGGCGCGGTCACCGGCAATCCCTGCATCCGCAACCGCTCGACCCTGCTCGGTCGCCTGCAAGTCGGCGAGTTCTCCTCGATCATCGGCCTGATCAAGCGGGCGCAGCGCATCTACGGCCGCATCTTCACCGTCTCCGGCGTGGTCTCCGCGTTCCGCAAGGCTGCCCTGCAGCGCAACAGCTACTGGAACCTCGACATGGTCACGGAGGACATCGACCTCACCTGGCTGATCCAGGCCGACCACTGGGACGTGCGCTACGAGCCCAATGCGTTGTGCTGGATCTGGATGCCGGAGACGTTGCGCGGCCTGTGGAAGCAGCGCCTGCGCTGGGCGCAGGGCGGGGTGGAAGTCCTGCGGCGCTACGCGGGGCGCGTGCTGTCCTGGCGCCGGCGACGCATGTGGGGCCTGCTGATCGAGTACTCGCTCAGCGTCGTCTGGGCCTACACCATGGCGTTCATTTTCCTGCTGTTCTTCCTCGGTCTTTTCATCACCCTGCCGCCGGCCCTGGCCGTGGATACCGTGTTGCCACGCTGGAACGGCGTCATCCTCGGCTGCACCTGCCTGGTTCAGTTCGGCGTCAGCATGATGATGGACAGTCGCTACGAGAAGGGGCTCTGGCGCGATTATTTCTGGGTAATCTGGTACCCGCTGGCGTTCTGGATGCTGAGCATGGCGACCACGGTAGTAGCCGTGCCCAAGGCGTTCCTGAAGCGCCGTGGCGAACGCGCGGTGTGGGTGAGCCCGGACCGGGGGCTGCGTCCATGACGACGCCGCGCCCCCTGCGCCATCCGGAGATACTGTACCGGCCCGAGTTGCAGTCGGCCGGCCAGCGCACGCTCTACTCCGTGCTGACGCTGATCGCCTGGACCGTGTGGCTCTACCTGTTCGTGCCGCTGGTCAGCCTGCTGGCGTGGTGGTTCGGCATCGACGCCTTCTCCCGCTACCTGCTGGAGCCGGCCGACCGCAGCGACCTGCTGACCCTGCTGACCTATTCCGGCGTGGTGGTGCTGAGCGCGCTGGTGGTCGTGGCGTGGTCCATCTACAACCTGCGCCGCTACGGCGGCCTGGACCGGCGCAAGCCGGTGCCGCCGGTGAGCGACGAGGAACTGCGCCAGCGCCACGGCATCGATGCCGCGACCCTCACGGCACTGCGGGAACAGCGACGCGTGGTGCTGCACATGGATCCTGCCATCAGTATCGAGCAGCCTGGCGACTAAACCAGCCGGCGAGGCGCGCACGCGCTGCTGGAGGGGCTACCATGGCAGCCAGGCGGCGCCCCGGGGTGGGCGTGCGCAGGGACAGATCTCATGCCGCATGTCGAGGGACACAAAACGCACCGCATCGGCTGGCTCCGGGCCGCTGTGCTCGGGGCCAACGACGGGATCGTTTCCACCGCGAGTCTCGTGGTCGGCGTCGCTGCCGCGGGAGCGAACTCGGAGGGCATCCTGATCGCCGGCGTCGCGGGACTCGTCGCCGGCGCCATGTCGATGGCCGCGGGTGAGTATGTCTCGGTCAGCTCGCAAGCCGACACTGAACGCGCCGACCTCGGGCTGGAGCGCAAGGAACTCGCCAGCAGCCCGGAGCGCGAACAGGATGAGCTTGCGGCCATTTACATGCAACGCGGGCTGGATGCGGAACTGGCGTCCCAGGTCGCCACCCAGTTGATGCAGCACGATGCGCTGGGCGCACATGCGCGCGATGAGCTGGGCATTTCCGACACGCTGGCCGCGCGCCCGGTGCAAGCCGCGCTGGCCTCGGCCGGCACCTTTTCCGTAGGCGCTGCGCTGCCGCTGCTGGTCGCTGTCCTGAGCCCGGTGTCCGCGATCATGTTCGCGGTCCCGGCGAGCTCCCTCCTGTTTCTCGCGCTGCTGGGCTCCCTCGCCGCGCGCGCCGGCGGGGCGCCGGTACTCCGGGCCGCCGGGCGCGTTACTTTCTGGGGCGCGCTGGCAATGGCATTGACGGCGGGCGTCGGCGCGCTCTTCGGCGCCGCCTAAGCCTCGGGGATGCGCAGCACCTGGCCGGGATAGATCCGGTCGGGATTCTTCAACATCGGCTTGTTGGCCTCGAAGATCACCGGGTACTTGCTGGCGCTGCCGTAGAACTCGCGCGCGATCTTGCCGAGGGTGTCGCCCGACTTCACGGTGTAGAAGCGCGAGGACGGCTGTTCCGTGCTGTCCGGCTCCGGCGCTTCCTCGACCGCGGCCGGTGCTGCCTCTGCCGCAGGCTGGCGCACTGGCGGCGTGCCCACCTTGAGGCGGTCGTCGACCTTTTCCACGCCCTTCACGTTACCGGCCGCCAGGATCGCCTTCTCCTTGTCCTGCAGCGTCTCGGCCCAGCCGATCAGCGACACCATCTTGTCCTTCTGGTGTGCCACTACGGAAAAAGCCTTCAGCTTCAGCCCGAGACCCGTGATGTGCTCGCGGATCTGGTTTTCGTCGAGGGTGCTTCCCCCAAACAGCTTGTCACCGGCGTCGGCAATGAAATTGAAAAGTCCCATGGCGCTCGTTCTCCTTATTGATAAGCCCTGGCTTGCATTCTGAGTAGGCCTGGCCGCCTTTTTCGCTGAAGATCGGCAGGCCGTAGGCAGCGAAGAAATCGCGCACCTCCACCAGCGGGGTGCGGCAGGCCAGGGTCGTCTGCTTGACCGCGGTGTCCCAGGCACGCGCCAGCTGGGCCGTCGCCGGCGGCCAGAAGCTCACCGCGGTGATCGCGTCCCACCAGGCGTCGAAATCCCCCGCCTGGATGGCGCGGCCGGCATAGCTGCCGGACGTCCACTGCGCGAAGGACGGCACCTGCGCGTAGGTCGCGTACATCACATCCAGCGCCTTGGCCTGTTCCACGGACGGCTGCTCGGAGCGCATGCGTTCATAGGCCTCGCGCAATTCCTCGCCGGCACGATCGAACAGCCGGTTGTCATATTTCGCCAGCAGGTATCGCTCCCGCCCCCAGTCAGCCTGCTGCACGGCGGCACTGCGCTCGAGGCATCCGCGCAGCACGGGAAGCCACTCGTCCGCCACGTTCGACACCACGACGCTCGGAATGCAGGTCACCATGGCAAAACGCTGCAGGCCCTGGCCCGGCTGCAACGCGAAGGCACTGGCGAGGATGGTGGCCAGCCGCTCGCGCGAATCGTCGGCCTCCAGGTCCACCTCGCCGAGCGCGTAGTCCTCGCCGCCGAGGAAATGCATCCAGCGATAGAAGACCTCGGCCTGGCCAGCGCGGCCGGTATCGCGCAGGCCGACGCAGCTCACGGTCGGCCCGTTGGGGTTGAAGATGCTCCAGCTCAGCCAGATCCGGCCGGGGCGCTTGAGCCAGCGCGCAGCACTGCGCTGCAGGGGAACTACGGTTTGCATTCGGGTATTGTGGCAGCCTTGTGCGCACGTCGCGAGCCCGTAAGGGGCCGCACTTGCCCAGGGGGAGGAGCGCCGCATGGCAGAGCAGGACTCGACAGGGGTCGAACAGCACACGCCCGAGTCGCGCGCCGAGCTGGCCCGCCTGCGCGACCGTACCGACGAGCTCGAGCTGATCATCTCCAGCTTGACCACGGTCGCCCTGTTCACGCTGCCCGGGTGGCTGTTCGAACGCTTTGCCGATGCCTACATGCACCTCTCGGTGCCCATGGTCGTGAGCGGCAACCTGGCCCTCATCTTGCTTACGGGCCTGTGCTACGGCCTGGGGACCTGCTTCCTGCTGCATCTTCTTTCGCGGGCCTACTGGGTCGGCCTGATCGGCCTCCGCACGGTATTCCCCCAGGGCATCAACTGGGACCGTACCCCGGGCATCGGCCCGCTCACGCGGGAGCGGTACCGCCAGCGGCTGCCCGACCTGCGCGCGGCGATCGAGCGCTCCGATCGCCTGGCATCCTCACTATTCGCGGTCATCAGCGTCATCGCGCTCGCCATCGCCTGGCTCGTCCTGCTGATCGCCGTGGTCGCCAGTCTCGGCGGCCTGGTCGGCTCCCGCTTTGGCGCCACGAATCTCGGCATCACAGTCGCTTCCGTGGGCTTGCTGGTGATCGGCGTCGGCGTGTCTATCCTGCTATGGGTGCTGGACGGCGTGCTTGCCAACCGGGTGACGGCGCTGCGCACGGCGGGTTGGTTCCAGCGCCTGGTGGCGGGCCTCAGCTGGGTCAACAGCTGGCTGATGCCCCAGCGGCTGTTGCTCCCGGTACAGCTCACGCTGCAGAGCAATACCCGGCCGGTGATCGCCATGATCCTGTTCGTGCTGGCGGTTGCAGGCATCGTCGTGGTCGGGCAGTTCAGCTTTGACCGGTCCGTCAACTTCACCGTCTCGGACCAGTTCCGCTACCTGGACGAGGAGCACCTGGAGGGCACGGCCTTTCGCAGCAGTTACTACGAGGACATGCGCGACGGCCGCGACCGCCTGCGCGGGCGCCCCATGATTTCCAGCTTCGAGCAACGCGGCAGTCACCTGCGCCTGTTCCTGCCCTACCAGCCGCTGCGTGACAACCTCATGCTGGAAAGCCTGTGCCCGGGTGAGGAAGCCCGACTGGGTGCAGCCTGCCTGTCCCGCATTTGGGCCGTCGAGCTGAATGGCCTGCCTGTCGACATGGGGACCTTTTTGGCCAGCGAGCGACTGGACCTCGGCATGCGAGGCCTGACCGGTGTGATTCCGCTCACGGGCATCAGCCCGGGCGTACAGCTGTTGTCCGTCACCTGGAACCCGAGCGCTGCAGAAGATGACGCGCCGGTGGACGATCGCTACGAAAACGTTCGCTACGAGTACGGCATCCCCTTCCTGTTCGCCCCTGAGTTCGAGCTCGGGGCGCCGGAATCCGCGCCCCCCGCGGCAAGCCCCGATGACTCCGGGGTGACCCCACAGCAACGTTAATAATTTCTTACCTATTGACAAAGATTTTTAACATCCGGTAAAACGTGTTTAACGTTATTTCTGCTTTTCCGGAGTTCGAGCATGTCTCACCGAGAGAAAGTCGCCTGGTTGTCCCTGCTCGCCATGGCGGTCGCCTTCGGGCCTTACTTCGCCATCGTGGCGACGGCCCCGCCGGACGATACCCTGCCCAACCTGCGCCAGCTGTGGCTCTTCGCCATGGCGGTGGCGGTCCAGCTCGCGATCCTGGCCACGGGTCACGCGTTTCTTCGCCTGCGCACGCCGAAGGATGAGCGCGAGCCGGCCGATGAGCGCGACCTGGCGATCGAGCGGCGCTCGGTCGGCGTCGCCTATCTGACGCTGATAGCCGGCGTGATCATGGTCGCCATCATCATGCCCTTCTACGCCGGCGGCTGGGCCATTGTGAACGGAGCCATCTTCGCGATCGTCCTGGCCGAATTCGTTCAATACGGCGTGGCCGTCGTCGCGTACCGCCGCCAGTCATGAACGCGGGCGCGATCGCCAACCAGGTCCGCCTGCTGCGCTTCCAGCACGGCGAGATGACCCAGGCCGAACTCGGCCGGCGCATTGGCGTCACCCGGCAGACCATCGCGGCGATCGAAGCCGGGAAGTACTCACCTTCGCTGGAAGCCGCGTTCCGCATTGCCGAGGTCTTCCGGGTCCCGCTGGAAGACGTGTTCCAGTGGGTCCCGGGGACGTCGCGACCGGGCCCCGGCCGCGCAGACTGACGCGCAAGGGCACTCCGCGGCCACGGCCCGGGGCTTGCAGGCAGCGCGCCGGCGGGTTGCCGGGCCCCTGGCGCCGCAGGTGCCCCGGCGGAGGCGTAATACTAAGTGGAAACCGAAGCTTAGAACGGGTCCAGCCGGGGCCCGCACGACCCCACCGATAATGCTGCGCCGCACCAATGCGCGCTGCTTCCTTGACAAGGTTGGGGGCCTCTGGCATCCGTGGCCCCGCTGATAAAGGCAAACCCGTCGAAAGGCGGGGACGCAAAACCACCGGTCTAAAGGTCCTTCGGGACCCAGGACAGCGGGGTTGCCGGCTACGGGATACCACCCCGGGCGCACCGCCCGGCCTCGGTGACGACACCACTCCCCTACCCGTCCAACCTGCGCTGCGCCGGGTCGACCGACCCGCCGGCCTCAAGTTTGCGCCCCTGCCCGCCGACGTTACCAAGACGGGAGGTCGCGACATGGTTCGGGCAAATTCGAAAAAGCTGGGTACACCGGCACTACTGGGATTCCTCATGGGACTCGCCGGATGCGGCGGGGGGGAAGAAACGGGCTCTTCGGCCGTGGTGGTCGAGGGCGATTTTCCCGTCGTCTTCGCCATGCGCCAGGTCTCCGCGGTGGGCAACCCCACCGACGGCGCCATGTTCGCGGCGGGCGGCGACCTGATGATGAAGGACCTGTCATCGCCGACGGCGCCGCTGGTCAACCTCACGGCGGACTACACGCTGGGCGAGGGCGACGTCTCCGACCCGGAGGTGTCCTTCGACGGTGAGCGCATCCTGTTCTCCATGCGCGGGCCGAACGACCCGACCTGGAACGTCTACGAGCTCGACCTGCCGAGCCGCGTCCTCACCCGCATCATCGGGGACGACGCCACGGCGAATGCCGGCGACGACGTGGATGCGGCCTATCTCCCCGACGGCCGCATCGTGTTCAGCTCCAACCGGCAGGAGAAATCCCGCCAGCTGCTGGCGGAACGCAACATCGAGCCCTACGCCTACCGCGACGAGTACGAGCGTGAGCGCGTCATCGCGCTGCACGTGATGGACGCGGACGGCAGCGACATCCGGCAGATCTCCTTCAACCAGAGCCACGATCGCAATCCGACTGTGCTCAACACGGGCGAGATCCTGTTCGCGCGCTGGGATCACGTCGGCAACCGCAATCATTTCCCGCTGTTCATCACCAACCCGGACGGCACCAACATCTTCGTGCAGTACGGCGCGTTCAGCCCGGGCAACAGCTTCCTGCATCCGCGCGAAATGCCGGACGGCCGCGTCATGACCTCACTCATGTCGCTGTCCGGGACGCGCGAAGGCGGGGCCCTGATGGCCGTGGACATCCGCAACTTCGCCGAATCCGGCGAGCGGGTGCCCGGCGCGCCGGCCGACGCGGTGGCGCAGGAGCAGCTGACGCTGTTCCCCATCGACTTCGGTCGCGGCATCTCCGAGTACGGCCGCTACACCACGCCGTACCCCCTGTGGGACGGCACCAACCGCGCCCTGGTGAGCTGGTCGCCGCTGCGTCCGGAGATGGAGTTCAACCCCGTCACCGGCCAGGAAGAAGAGGTCGAGGGGCCGCCGTTGTACGGCGTCTACATGTTCGACCTGGACACCAAGAGCCTGCGTCCCATCGCCCTGCCGCCCGAGGGCTGGGCCTACACCGACCCGATCGCCGTACAGTCCCGCCCGGTGCCGAACACCATCCCGGACAAGCCGCTCGATGCGGCGCTGGCCGCTGAAGGAGTCGGCATCCTCAACGTCAAGAGCGTGTACGACACCGACGGCCTGGGGCTGATGGGCGTCGGCATGCTGGTCGACGGCGAGACCATCCCGCTGACCGCGCCGCCACCGGACGACACGCGCAACTCGGTTGCCGACCTGCTGACCATGAAGGACCCGGCGCTGACCAGCGCCGCCGAGCGCCCGGCACGCTTCGTGCGCGTCACCGAGGCCGTGCCCACGCCGCCGGGCGTGTCCCGCGAGGCGATCGGCGAGACCGATCTCGAGATGCAGCAGATCCTCGGTTACGCCGAGATCGAGCCGGACGGTTCGTTCCGCATCAAGGTGCCGGCCGACACGCCGCTGGGCGTGGTCGCGGTCGACGCCAACGGGCGCGCCATCCAGGTGCATACCAACTGGCTGCAGGTGCGTCCGGGCGAGACCCGCACCTGCAACGGCTGTCACTCACCGCGTCGCGGCAGTGCCCTGAACTCGGCGCCGATCGCGGGTTTCCACCCCAACGCCACCATGTCGGGCGAGCTCGGCGAATCGATGGCCGAGACGCGCACACGGCTCAACCCGGCCGCCATGGAGCTGAGCTTCGACCTGGTGTACGAAGACGTGTGGACTGATCCGGTCCAGGCCGGGCGCGATCCGGATGCGCCGCTGGTCATCAGCTACGACGGCCTGCCCGCCGGCGCCCCCGCGCCGGTCGCAGGGATCATCAACTACCCGGAGCATGTCCAGCCGCTGTGGGAAGCCGACCGCGGCGAGTTCACCTGCATCGACTGTCACCTCAATGACGATCCGGAGGACCCGATGTCCGCCGGGCTGGACCTGCGCAGCACGACTGCGGGCTCGGGGCGACTCAAGTCCTACGAGGAGATCATGGTCGGCGACCCGGTGATCGATCCGGATACCGGCCTGCCGCAGCTGCGCATCATGCAGGACGGCTCGATCGAGATCGTGCGCACGGCGCCGCTGGTTGACACCGGCGGCTCACGCGACAGCTCGCGCAGTGCCGGCCTGATGGCGAAGCTGTATGAGCAGCCGCTGCGCTCGGGCCGCGAACTGGCGAATCCGCCCGCGGTGGATCACAGCGGCATGCTGAACGCGAGCGAGCTGCGCTTGCTGGCGGAGTGGATCGACCTCGGCGGTCAGTACTACAACGACCCCTTCGACGATGCCAACGAAGACGGCTTCCGCGCCTTGTCCGAGGTGCGTGGCGGTCTGCAGGGACTGTCTGAGCAGCTGTTCGCCGCAACGGTGCACCCGGTGCTCATGACGCAGTGCGCGGCTTGTCACCAGCCCTTCGGCAACACCGGCTCGCCGTCGACGCCGAACGAGCCGGTCAACGCCGGCTTCCAGACCTCGCGTTACGTGCTCACGGGCAACGTGGAAGGGGACTTCAACGCCTCCGTGTCCATGGTCTCTGACGTGTGTACGCCGGAGTCGAACTACCTGCTGCTGCGGCCGAGCTCCGTAGAGACGGACGAGCCGCCGCATCCGCGCATCGGCGTGGACCCGGCCGACCCGGATTCCGGCACGCCCGTGCTGGCACCCGACAGCGCCGGGTGGCAGGCCATCTACGAATGGATCGCCGCCGGCGATTGCACGACGTAGGCCCGCCATGCGCAACTGGATGCAATATCCGCTCCTCGCCTCCGCATGCGCCCTCCTGGGCGCATGCGGGGGCGACGTGGAGAACACGCCGGTATCTGCCACCGGCGGAACCCTGTGCATCACGGACTTCGAGCAGTGCATCAACCCCGTCTTTGACGCCGTCATCAACGGCCGCACCGGGCAGACCACCTGCGCCTCCAGCGGCTGCCACGACGTCGGCGCCGGCTCCGGCGGAGCCTTCAAGATCTTCCCCGGAGCCGAGCCCGGCTCCGTCGAGATGATGGCGAACTTCTTCTCCGCGAAGGCCTTCTCCAATCTCGACAACCCGGCCCAGAGCAAGCTGCTGCTGGAGCCGCTGCAGGGCGTGTTTTCCATCACCGGCACGCACACCGGCGGGGACATCTTCCCGAGCGTCGATGATGCCTGCTACCAGGCCATCCGCGAGTGGATCTCGGTGCGCGTCGAGGACGAGCAGGCCGCGAGCTGCGGCTTCTGCACGCCCCCTGCCCTGCCGGAATGCGGGTACTAAGGCATGGTGCGGCGCGCGCAACAGGCACACGCAGGGTGGCGCCTTTCGGCGCTCGCCCTGCTGCTGCTGTTGTGGGCGCCGTTCGCCGCGAGCGCGGCTGACGAGGCCCCGCTCTGGCTGACCGTGACGCAGCCCTACGCCGAGCTGCGTACCGGGCCCGGCCGCGGCTACCCGGTGTTCCACGTGGTGGAACGCGGCGAGGATTTCCAGCCGCTGCGCCGGCGTACCGACTGGGTGCTGGTGGAGACCCGCGACGGCAAGCGCGGCTGGATGCATCGCGCCACGGTTGAAGTCGGCGTGGGAGCCGATGGCGAGCGCGTGCGCTTCGGCCGCGCCGGCCTGGAGGACTGGCAGCAGCGGCGCGTGGAAGTGGGTTTCGCCCTGGGCGACTTCGATGGCGACCCGCTGTTCAGCTTCCGCGGCGGCTACCGGCTGGGGCGGCATTTCCTCGCCGAAGCGCAATTGCTGCAGGCCGCCGGCAGCTTCTCCAGCACTACGGTCTGGCAGGCCAACCTGCAGGTGCTGCCGTTCCCGGATGCCCGCATCTCGCCATTCTTCAGTCTCGGCGCCGGCTGGCTGCGCAACGAGCCGAAAAGCACGCTGGTCGACGCTGAAGAAGTCAGTGAGTGGGCCGGTAACGCTGCGCTCGGCGTGCGCGGCTGGCTCACCCGGCGCTTCCTGGTGCGGGGCGACCTGCGCCACCACGTGTTCACCCGCGACGTCAATAACAACGACGACTTCACCGAGATGTCGCTGGGCTTTTCGGTTTTCTTCTGAGGACGAGACATGACTCCCGCACTGCGCACCCTGATTCTCCTTGCCTCCGGCCTCGCGGCCGGCGGCTGCAGCCTGCTGCGCGAAGCACCGCCCGCTGACGAACCCGTGCAGGGCCCGGTGCCGGCCGTGATCGATCCGGCGCTGGAGCGGCGCGACATCGTGCGGCCAGAAATCGACACCGAGGACTGGGAAGTCGGTGCCTTCGCCGGCGTGCTGTCGGTCGAGGACTTCGGCGCCGAGTCGGTCTACGGCCTGCGCTTCGCATACCACGCGACCGAGGACCTGTATCTCGAGGGGCGCTACGCCTCCTCCTCGATCCGCGACACCAGCTTCCGCCGCATCGGCGCGCCGATCTTCGACAACGAGAAAGAGGACCTGACCGCGTACGACCTGTCGGTCGGCCTGATGATCCTCCCGGGCGAAGTCTTTCTCGGCACGCGCTGGGCGCGCACCAGCGGCGTGTACGTCAACTTCGGTGTCGGCCAGGTGGAGTTCGCCGATCGCGACAGCATCAGCTACGCCTTCGGCTTCGGTCTCAAGGTGCTGCCCACGGACTGGCTGAGCCTGCGCCTCGAAGCGCGCGACAACATTTTTGAATCGGACCTCCTCGGAGAGAACGAGTGGAAACACAACTTCGAAATCAATTTCGGTTTCGGCGCCTACTTCTGATCGGCGCCCTGCTGGGCTCGGGTCTCGCGCTCGCGAACACCACTACGGTGAACGTCGGCGCGGAGGCGCCGGACTTCGCCCTGCGCAGTGCCGCGGGACCGAACCTGCGCCTGTCCGAACATCGCGGCCAGGTGGTGATGATCAACTTCTGGGCCACCTGGTGCGGTCCCTGCCGGCAGGAAATGCCCAAGCTGGACGAGATCTTCGCCCGCTACGAGCCCGCCGGGTTCACCCTGCTTGGCGTCAACATCGACGAGGACAGCGCGCAGGCGCAGCGCCTCGCGGATGAGCTGGGCGTGACCTTCCCGCTGTTGTTCGACGACGAGCAGGATGTCAGCCGGCTGTACGACGTGCAGGCGATGCCGATGACCGTGATGGTCGATCGCTCCGGCAAGGTCCGCAGCGTGCACTACGGCTACCGGCCCGGCATGGAGCAGCGCTACCTCGACGAAGTGCGCGCGCTGTTGCGGGAGGACTGACCATGCGCCGGCGGACCATGCTCCTACTGGCAATGACGGCTCTCGGCGGCTGCGCAGCGCCGCAGCCATGGGTGGCGCCCTTTGAGCGCGAGGCGCTGGCCGACCCGATGATGTCGTTCTCGCGCAATGCGCTCATGGACAAGCATCGCCAGCACGTGTTCGACGTGCGCGAGGGCTCGCGCGGTGCGGGCGACGGCGACGGGGGCGGCTGTGGCTGTAACTGACGCGCCAATGAAGGCTTTGCGCTGTGCGGGACTGCTGGGGCGGCTCGCCGCCATGCTGTGCTGCACCTGTGTCGCGGCCTTCGCGGCGACTTTGCCAGAGGACCTGGCCGAGCTGATGTATCACAGCTACGACGGCGGCGGCGTGCAGGTCACGGGACCGGCGCTGAAAATGCGCAAGGGCTTCGCCACCGACTTCTCCGCCTCCGCCAGCTACTACGTCGACAGCATCAGCTCCGCCTCCATCGACGTCGTCACCAGCGCCAGCCCCTACACCGAGCGGCGCAAGGAACTGGCGCTGGCGCTGGACTGGCTGCAGGGCGACTCGCTGATGAGCGTCGGCTACGTCGGCAGCGACGAGAGCGACTACCAGTCCGACACCGTGTCGCTGGGCGTGGCGCAGGACTTCTTCGGCGGCATGAGCACCGTGTCCTTCGGCTACGCGCGCGGCGACGACACGGTGTCGCGCGTCGATACCGAGTTCGAAGACAGCATTTCGCGCAACAACTACCAGCTGGGCTGGTCGCAGGTGCTGACGCCGACGATCCTCGCCAGCCTGAACTACGAGGCGATCCTCGAGACGGGCTTCCTCAACAACCCCTATCGCTCGGCTCGCATCCTCGGGGCGCAGATCCCGGAGCAGTACCCGCGCGCGCGCAACAGTCACGCAGTGGCGCTGCGCGGTATCGGCATGGTGTCGCGCGACAACGTCGTCGAGCTGGGTTATCGCTGGTACCGCGACACCTGGCAGGTGCAGTCGCACACCCTGGAGGCCGCCTTTGTGCGCCGCATCCGGCCCGGCGTGACGGCGGAACTGGCCTATCGCTTCTACACCCAGGACCCGGCCTCCTTCTATGCCGACGACTTCGACGCGATCTTCGAGTTCATGGCGCGCGACAAGGAGCTGTCCACCTACAACAGCCACACCCTGGGCGCACGCGTGAGCTGGGACCTCGGCCGCAGCTTCGGCCCGCTGACGCGCAACACCATCAGCGTCGGCTACGACTTCATTCGCTTCGACTACGACGACTTCACGGACATCCGTAACGGTGAACTCTATGGATTCAACAGCCACGTCTTCCAGGTCTGGTTCGGTGGCCGCTGGTAGGCCTGCCATGCGTCGCCGGCTGACGGCGGCGCTGCTGGTCATGGCCGCGCTGGCCGGGCCGGCAAGCGCGCAGGAGCCGGCGCCCGACGAGGAGCTGCGCGCCCTGAAGCAGGAGCTGGTGGCGCTCAACCGCGACCTCTTCATGCTGGAAGAGGAACTGCTGTTCCCCGCCAGCACCCAGGTGGCCGTGTACCTGTCCATGGACGTGGGCAAGTACTTCGCGCTCGACGCCGTCGAGGTCTCCATCAACGACGAGCGCGTGGCGAAGTACCTGTACACCGAGCGCGAGGTCGACGCGCTGCATCGCGGCGGCGTCCACCGGCTCTATATCGGCAACCTCAAGAGCGGGCGGCACGAGCTGGTCGCCGTGATGGTGGGACGCGGCCCGCAGGGTCGCGAATACCGCCGTGCCACCAGCATGGAGTTCGACAAGGGCCTCGGCCCGCAGCAACTCGAGCTGGTGCTGCGCGACAGCGAGGCACTGCAGCAGCCGACGTTCCAGGTCAAGGACTGGGAGTAACAGGCTGGATCATGAACCGCCTCATGCCGACACTGCTGGCGACGCTCGGTGCGACGATCCTCGCCGCGCCCGCGACTGCTGCGCGGTCTGCCGCGCCGGCGCCGCCGGTGGTGCAGGACCTGGCGTGGGGCGAAGTGCTGTTCCGGCACTACCAGGGCGATCGCATGGGCGCCCTGGTGCGGCTCGGCGTCGCGCAGGCGCGCCAGGAGCTGCCCTACCACGGCGGCGAGGCGCGCCTGCTGCAGGGCGGCCTGTATCTCGCCTGGGGACTGCGCGAGGAAGCTGCGCGCATTTTTGACGCCCTGCTCGCCGCGGGCGCCACGCCGGCGGAACAGGACCAGGCCTGGTACTGGCTGGCGCGCATCCGCCATGAACGCGGCGAGCATGAGGCGGCGCTGGCGGCGCTGCGACGCATTGGCGCGCAGCTGCCCGTCGCCATGGCGGGCGACCGCGTCGACCTGGAAAGCCGCGTGCTGCTGGCGCTGGACCGATACGCAGAGGCCGCCCAGTTGCTCGCCGCCAGCCGCCAGCCCGGCGCCTGGCGCGCCTTTGCCGATTTCAACCAGGCCGTCGCGCTGGCGCGCAGCGGACAGACGGAGCCCGCGCTTGAGCTGCTCGACATGCTCGGCCGTGCTCGCGCGGAAACCGAGGAACTGGCACAGCTGCGCGACCGCGCCAATCTCGCACTGGGACTGGCGCGCCTGGAAGCGGGTGATGCAGACGGCGCGCGTGCTGCGCTGGACCGGGTGCGCGTGGACGGCGTCTACGGCGGGCGCGCGCTGCTCGCAGCGGGCTGGGCCGAAGCCGAGCGCACCCGCTATCGCGCCGCCCTCGGCCCCTGGACCACGCTCGCCAGCCGCGCCGACCCGGACGGCGCCGCGCTGGAAGCCATGCTGGCGGTGCCCTGGGCCTGGCACCAGGTGGACGAGCCGGGCCAGAGCGTGCTCGGCTACCGCGACGCGGCGCAGGCCTGCGAGACGGAACTCGCGCGCCTTGCTGCGGCCGCCGATGCGGCGCGCGGCGATGCCTTGCTGACCCTCGCCCTCGCCGACCCGGAGGAAGCGCAGCCGGTCGTGGCCGGACCGCTGCCCGCGTACCTGCACTCGCTGGCGGTCGATCACCCCTTCCGCGCCGTGGCGGCCGACCTGCGCGACCTGCAGATGCTGCGTGAGAACCTGCTGGAGTGGCGTCGCAGCCTCGGCGCACTGCGCGACATGGTCGAGGCGCGACGCGCTCGCTTCGCGGACGTGGCGCCGCGTGTCGAGGAGCGCCTCGCCAGCGATGAACTTGCAGGCCTCGAAGCGCGCTACCAGGCCGCCGCGCAGCGCGTGCAGGACGTGCGTGCTGCCGGCGACCCGGCCGTGCTCGCGACTCCTGCAGAAGTCATGCTGCTGGAACGGATGGCCTCGGTGCGGGCGCGCATTGCCGCCCTGCCGCAGGGCGCGGACACCGACCTGTTGCGCGAGCGCCTGCGCCGGGTGGACGGCGCCCTCGCCTGGCAGCTGAATCACGCCTGGCCGGCGCGTCTGCACGCCGCGGAACGCGAAGCACGCGCGGCCGAGCGTGCGCTCGAGGACGCGCGCGAGCAGCGCGCGAGCCTGGCCGCGAGCCTGGCCGCCGGGCCGGCCGGTTTCGAAGGTTACGACGGGCGCATCGACGCCGCGGCGGCGCGCGTGGAGCAGCTGCTGGCGCGCGTCGAGGCGGACCAGGGGAGGCGCACGGGCGAGCTGCGCGCACTGGCGCTGCAGGAACTGGAAAGTCGCGAGCAACGTGTCGCCGCTTACCTCGGCCAGGCGCGCTTCGCGCTGGCCGCCGCCTACGACCAGGCCGTACAGCCGCGCGCGGCGCGCGACGACGACGCGCCGCCCAGCCCGGGGACGCAGCCATGAGTGTCGCCACCCTGGTGGTCATGGCCAGCCTGTGGCCCTTCGCGCGGGCTCCCGAACCAGTTACTGCGACGGTGGGCGATGCAGGGCCGCTGTTGTCGGAGGCGAACACGCCAGCACCACCGGCCGATCCGGTGGCGGCGGCGGACGCCTACGCAGCGTTTCTCGTTTCGCCCGCCGCCGCAGACCCAGCCATGCGGGTCACCGCCATGCGGCGGCTTGCCGACCTGCGTCTCGAGGCAGCGGAAATCGCTCTCATGGAGGGGCGTTCGCCGCAGGCCGACCTGGACGAGGCGATTCGCCTCTACCGCTCGCTGCTGGACGACGCCGCGATGCAGGATGCCGGCCCGGCCTGGCAGGACCACTGGCGTTACCAGCTGGCGCGCGCCGAGGCCATGGCCGGTCGCGATGATGCCGCGGAAGCAGTGCTGGACACGCTGGTGGCGGCGCGCCCGGACTCCCCGCTGGCGCCCGAGGCCTGGTTCCGCATCGGCGAGGCACGCTTCCTGGCGCGGGACTGGATCTCGGCCGAGCGTGCCTACCAGGCCACGCTGGAGCTGGAAGCCGACGGGCCGTTTTCCGAGCAGGCGCGCTACAAGCTCGGCTGGGCCCTGTTCAAGCAATCGTTGCACGAACAGAGCTTCCGCTACTTCGCACGGGTCATCGACGGGCGCCTGGCGACCACGCCGCTCGAGGCGCTGGATCGCGCCGGCCGCGAGCTGGTCGACGACAGCTTCCGCGCCATGGCCATCGGCTTCTCGGCGCTGGAAGGCTTCGCCTCCGTCGATGCCTGGCTGGATGCGAGCGGCACGACCGACCCGCACTGGGCCTGGCTGAGCTACGTGCGGCTGGGCGAGCTGTACATCGAGCAGGAACGCTGGACCGACGCGGCCGCCGCCTTCAGCGCCGGGGCACAGCGCGCGCCGCGCGACGCCCGTGCACCGGTCCTGCAGGCACGCGCCATCGACGCGCTCGAGGAAGGCGGCTTTGCCAGCGAGGCGCTGGCGACCATGGCTGAATTCGCCGCGCAGTTCTCGCTGCAGGGGACCTGGTGGCAGGGACGTGATCCGCTTGGACAGGAGGCGGTGCGCGAACGGCTCAAGGCCAGTCTCGACACCCTCGCCGCACACCACCATGCCGCCTTCCAGGCCGGCACCGGCAGCGCCGCCACGGCGGCCGGCTGGTACCGGCGCTGGCTGGAGGAATTCCCCGCGGCACCAGAGGCTGCAGAGCGGCACTTCCTGCTTGCGGAGCTGTATTACGGCGACGGCGCGCTGCACGAGGCCGCCGAGGCCTACCACGCAGCGGCCTACGCTTACGACGCACATCCGCAGGCCGCGGAGGCGGGCTACGCCGCAGTGGTTGCGCGCCGCGACCTGGCCGCACTCGCGCCCGGTGAACCGGACGCCGAACTGGCCCTGGTCGAAGCGGCGCTGTTGTTCTCCGACGGGTTCCCCAGCGACGCGCGCGCGCCCCAGGTCGAGCTCGAGGCGGCGGAAAGGCTCATGCAGCTCGGCCAGCTGCAGGCCGCGCGTGCCGCCGCTGCGCGCGTGCTGCAGCGTGAGGACGCCCCGACGGCGCCCCGAGCCGCGGCGCGCCTGGTGAGCGGGCACGCCGCTTTCGACCTCGAAGACTATGCCGCGGCAGAGAACGACTACCTCGCCTGGCAGGCCGAAACCGCAGCCGCGGCGCCCGACGTGGCACTCGCCACAAGCGTGGCGGAACGCATTGCCGCCAGCATCTACCGCCAGGGCCAGGCCGCTGCGGATGCGGGCGAACTCGATCTCGCCGTCGGTCATTTCCAGCGCATCGCCGCCGTCGTGCCGGACAGCCCGGTGGCGGCCACCGGCCAGCATGACGCTGCCGCGCTGCTGTTCAATGCCGGCGCCTGGACGCGCGCGGCCGAGGCCTACGAAGGCTTCCTCACCGGCTGGCCCGGACACGCGCTGGCGGCCGAAGCCCGGGTGAGCCTCGCCGCCGCCCTGGTCGAGCTGGGCGATGCCGCACGGGCCGCGCCCGCCCTCGCCGCCGTGTCGAACCTGCCGGGCGAAACGGAAGACGTGCGCCGCGCCGCGCTGTGGCAGGCCGCCGAGCTGTACGGTGAAAGCGGCGACGACGCACAGGCCGAACAGGCCCTGCGCGACTACCTGCAGCGCTTCCCCGCGCCGGCCGATGCCGCGCTGGAAGCGCGCCATCGCCTCGCCGAACTGGCCGCCAAGCGCAACGACGCGCCGGAGCGGCGCCGCTGGCTGGAATCGATCATCCAGGCCCACGCCGGTGCCGGCGCCGATGCAACGGCCCGCAGCCTCACCCTGGCCGCGGCCGCCACGCTGGAGATCGCCATGCCGGTGGTGGAGAAGTTCAACGCCGCCACGCTGGCACCGCCCCTGCAGCGCAGCGTGCCGGAAAAGGCGAAACGCATGCGCGCCGCGCTCGATGCGCTCGGCGCAGCGGCCGCCTACGGCGTCGCCGAGGTCACCACCGAGTCGGCCTTCCGCATGGGCGAGCTGTATCGCGACATGGCCACGGCGCTGCTCGACTCGGCGCGCCCCGAGGGCCTCGACCCCGAGGCGCTGGATCAATACGAAATGCTGCTCGAAGAGCAGGCCTTCCCGTTTGAAGAGGATGCCATCGCCATCCACGAGGCCAACGCGGCGCGCGCCCGCGAGGGCCTGTACGACCGCTGGGTGGTGGCGAGCTTCGAAGTGCTCGCCCAGATGGTGCCCGCGCGCTGGAACCGCCAGGAGACCGGAGAACGTGTTGTTGAACTGCTTCGCTAACCAGTGCGGCTCGCACCGCCCCGTCACACGTGCCCGACTGCTGGGCGCCTGCGCCGGCCTGCTGCTGCTGTCCGGCTGTGCTGCCCTGCCGGGTGGCCAGGGCGACGTGGCCGGCGTCGACGATCGCCGTTTCGTCCAGGCCGCTACGGCGATGAACGAGGGCCCGGACGAGACCGCCCTCGAGCTGCTGGACGAAATCGCCACCGCCTACCCCGGGCTGGCCGCGCCATGGGTCAACAAGGGCATCGTGCATGCTGGCGCCGGCCGCGACGCGGAGGCCGAGGCCGCCTTCCGGCACGCGCTGGAAATCGACCCAGGCCACGCCATCGCCCATGCCGAGCTGGGCATCGTGCTGCGCCGGCTGGGCCGCTTCGCCGAGGCGGACACCGCCTACCAGGCCGCCCTGGAGCTCGACCCCGACTACGCCCTCGCCTGGCGCAACCGCGGCGTGCTGCTGGACCTTTATCTGGCGCGCCCGGCCGAGGCGCTCGAATGCTACGAGCGCTACCTGCAACTGGTCGGCGGCCTGGACGGCGACGAGCAGGTCGCGCGCTGGGTGGCGGAACTCCGCCTGCGCACCGATTCAAGGGTGGCCAACCGATGAACGCCGTGCGCCGCCCCGTCGTGCTTCTCGCGCTGCTGCTGGCCCTGCCCGCGGCCGCCGCAGAGGAAGAGACCAAGATCGAGCTGGACACCGCCAAGGTGACCGGCAACCGCGAGCTGCCGCGCGTCATGGCCATCGTGCCGTGGAAAAAGGCGCCGGCCGGCGAGCTGCCGGGGCGCCCGCTGCAGAGCCTGCTCGACGAAGCGCTGGCCCCGGCCGACCGGCTGGTGATGCGACGCCAGGCGACGCACTGGGCGGCGCTGGAAAGCACCGGGCAATTTGAAGTTTCAGGACCTTCCGGCAGCAGCCGGACGACATCAACCGTGGAGGAGTGAGTAATGGACGTTTACACCGCAATCGTCGGTTTCTTTCAGCAGGGCGGGGTTTTCATGTACCCCATCGTGATCGTGCTGGTGCTCGGCGGCGCCATCGCGATCGAGCGCTATGTCTACCTGTCCGCCGCCGGCGTCAGCAACCGCAAGTTGTGGCAGCAGCTGATGCCAATGGTGAAGTCAGGCAACTACGCCGAGGCCATGAACGTGGCGGGCCGTTCCAAGGTGGCCATCGGCAACATCCTGGCCTACGGGCTGTCCCGGCTCGGCACGGCGCGACGCCGTGACGACATCGAGAAGGCCATGGAAGAGAGCCTGCTCGAGACCCTGCCGCGCATCGAGAAGCGCACGCACTACCTGGCGACCTTCGCCAACATCGCCACGCTGCTCGGCCTGCTCGGCACCATCATCGGCCTGATCAAGGCGTTCACCGCCGTGGCTGCCGCGAACCCGGCGGAGAAGGCCGACATGCTGTCCGCCAGTATCTCGGTGGCGATGAACACCACCGCCTTCGGGCTCATGGTCGCCATCCCGCTATTGCTGGCGCACACGGTGCTGCAGAGCAAGACCACCGAGATCGTCGACAGCCTGGAAATGGCCGCCGTGAAGTTCCTCAACGCGGTCACCGACCCGGCCAAGCCGCCGCGCACCGGGGCGACGGGAGGCTGAGATGAGACTCCTGAAGCGCCGCCGGCGGAACAACGACCCGGGCGAGCTCGACATCACCGCCTTCATGAACCTGATGGTGGTGCTGGTGCCGTTCCTGCTCATCACGGCCGTGTTTTCACGCCTGGCTGTGCACGAGCTGACGCTGCCGGGCCCCTCGGCCGAGACCAGCGAGGCCGCGGAACAGGGCCTCAACCTGGAGGTCGTGGTGCGCGAGAACGCGCTCGAGATCGGTGACCGCCGTACCGGACTGCTGCAGCGCTTCGAGGCGGATGCCGAAGGCAGTTTTGACTACGCCGCGGTGTCGGACTTCCTCGCCCAGGTCAAGCTGCGCCACCCCGAGGTGCGCGAGGCGACCGTGCTGATGGAGCCCGAGATCCACTACCAGCGCCTGGTCGACGTCATGGACACGCTGCGCGTCGCGCGGGTCGAGCAGGGGACGGCCGAGCTGTTCCCGGATATCTCGATCGGTGATGCGCCGGCAGCCAAAGGAGGCGGCCGATGAACTCTTCACGACGCGCGCGTCGCATGGACACGCACCACAAGCGCCGGCGCGGGGCCCCCCTGAGCCTCGTGTCCCTGATGGACATCTTCACCATCCTGGTGTTCTTCCTGCTCGTCAACTCCTCCGACGTGCAGCAACTCACCACACCGAAGGGGATGGAGATGCCGGAGTCGATCGCGCAGCAGCCGCCGCGCGAGACCGTGGTCGTCACAGTGGGCCCCGAGACCATCCTGGTGCAGGGCGAGGTCGTCGCCCTGACCGCGGACGTGCTCGCCGGGGACAGCGACTTCATCCCCGCCCTGGCCGCGGCGCTGGAACAGCTCAGCGCCCGCCGGCTGCGCGTGGACGAGGAACTGCAGCCCGAGGTCACGATCCTGGGCGACCGCGAACTCCCTTACCGACTGCTGCGCAAGGTCATGGTGACCTGCACGCGCGCGGACTATGGGCGCGTCTCGCTGGCCGTGGTGCAGCGGGATGCCGAAAGCGCATGAGGAGGCCCGCATGACAACCCTGGCCATCAGCGGGTTCGAGCTGCCCTGGACCCGGGACCCGCAGGTCGAGCAGCGCTACCGGCGCATCCTCGGCCGCACCGCCCTGGTCGCGCTGCTGCTCTGCCTGATCATGCCGTGGCTGCCGCTCCCGGAACGGGACGCCTCGGAACCGCCTGAAGTGCCGGAACGCTTTGCCCGGCTGATGATCGAGCGTACGCCCCCGCCGCCGCCGCCCGTGGTGGCGCAGGAGCCTGAGCCCGAGCCGGTCGTGGAACAGGCGGCGGCACCGCAGCCGGAGCCGGTGCAGACGCCACAGCCGCGGCCTGCCGAACCGCCCCCGCCGAGTGCGCGCGAGCGTGCCGCATCGGCCGGCGTGATGGCTTTTGCCGACACGCTGGCGGACCTGCGCACACATGAAGCCGTGGCTGCAGCGACCACGTCGGACGGCCTCGCGGCCGGTGCCGGCGAGTCGCAGTTCAACGAGCGCAACGTGGTCACCGCACGTGGCGGACGCGCCAGCGGCGGCATCAACACCGCCGGCATGTCGCGCAACACCGGCGGTACCGGTCTCGGCGGACGTGCCGTGACCCAGGTGGCCTCGCCCGTGGGCGGCGGCGGCGGCGGCGGTGGTGGCGGCGGCAGTGCCTCAGGCACCGGCGGCGACGGGCTCAACGCGCGCAGCCGCGAAGAGATCGAGCTCGTCTTCGACAAGAACAAGGCGGCGATCTACGCCCTATACAACCGGGCCTTGCGCAGCGACCCCACGCTGCGCGGCCGCCTGGTGCTGGAGCTGACCATCGCGCCGAGCGGCGAGGTGACGGACTGCAAGATCGTGTCTTCGGAGCTGTCGGATCCGGAGTTCGAACGCCGCCTGGTGTCACGGGTCATGATGTTCCGCTTCGAGGACAAGGACGTGGCCACCGTGACGACCACCAAGCCGATCGAGTTCTTCCCGGCCTGAGGGCGCGCGTGTGACTCGGCGCCAGGCAGCATGGGCAACGGTGTACGCGGTAGCACTGGCTGCCGCTGCCCCTGCGCTGGCGAGCCAGCCGACGCGTCTCGCCGCCACGCTCGTGTCTGCAGAAGACGCCGCCGCGCTGGTGGAGTTTCCCAGCGGGCAGGCATGGCTGCGCACCGGGGACTCGAAAGAGGGCTGCAAAGTGTTGCGTGTTGAGGCCGCGTCAGCCGAGCTGGACTGCGGCGGGCAGCGCGTGCGCCTGCAGCTGGAGGCGGGCGCGGGCAGGGTCGAACCCGTGGAGCGTCCGCCCGCACCCGGCATGACCAGCGTGGCGCTTCCGCCCGGCATGCTGCAGGCGCTGGCCGACCGACCCCAGGCGCTGGCGCTGGCGGCGGACTTCGCCCCCATGGTGGAAGACGGCCTGGTGCGCGGCTGGACGGTGGCGCGGCTCGATGAGACCAGCGACCTGGCAGGGCTGGGCCTGCAGGAAGCCGATGTGATTCATGCCGTGAACGGGGCGCCGGCGACGGAGCCGACGGCCTTCGTCGCCGCGCTCAAGGCGCTGCCTTCGAGCCATGCGTTCACGCTGCAGCTGTTGCGCAACGGCCGGGCGCTGACCCTGCTGGTGGCGGCGCCGCCCGCAACCCGACGCTGAGCCCCGCTCGCCTGCCGGGATTCATGGGTGCAGGTAGAACACCTTGCTGATGATCTGCCAGCGCCCGTCGACCTTCACCAGCGTGAAGAAATCCGTGAAGCGGTGGCCGGTCCAGTCGTCCATGTCCACCCGCACCGAGGCTGCGGTGCCCACGATGTCGATGCTCGCGATGCGGGCGTCGAGCCCGGGCGCCGGTCCGTTCTCATCATGCCAGTCGTAGAAGCCCTGGATCGGCCCGCAGAACAGGTCCGGCCCCACGTAGCCGCAGATGTTGGCGTCGGCATGGAACGCCGGCTTGAGCGCTGCGCTCTTCCCGGCACGGCCGCCCTCGATGTAGGCCTGCATGGTGGCGGTGACCTGGTCGAGCTCGTCGACGTGGCTGTGGTCTGACATTTTCGGACTCCTTCAGGACTGCATCGCCGCCAGCTGCGCGGCGGTGTCGGTGTACTGGTGAAAGGTCACGGCCTTGCCATCGCGGAACTTCCAGACATGGGCGAACGGCGCCTTGAAGTGCTTGCCGGTGGCGTTGCAGGTGCCGCTGTACTCGCCCAGTGCAACCACCGTCGAACCGCCGTCGACGAACTCGTGCGGCACGGCGGCGAAAGCACGGTACACCCCGCGCGCGAGGTCCAGTTCATTGCTCATTGCTTGTTCTCCCCTGGCGCCGCGGATCGACGCCTTGCCGGGGCGGCATATAACACGCGGGGGCGGATTGTTGTAATGCAGCAGCGGGATGAGGGGTGCAGCCGGACGGTCACTCGCCGCCGCGCGAGATCTCGGCGACCCGGCTGGCGAGACGCACGATCTGCGGCCAGTCGTGCACCACGATGTCCTGCGCGTGCGCCAGGCTGTTGCGCAGCGATTCCATGTCTTTGGAGATGCGCTTGGCGGCGCCCTTCGTCTCGAACCCGAACGCGGTGAGGCCGCCCGGGGCTTCCAGCAGCACACGCACCTTGTCCCCGTACTGCAGGCAGTCCAGCAGTTCGCACTGGTGGCCCCGCCGCAAGCGCTCGGCGTAGAGTTCGCGCGCCTTTGCCAGGCGCGACGGCGACACGAGGCCGGTCCAGCCGTCACCCGGCCAATGCGTCCGGATCCAGCTGGTGATCTCGATCTCGACCACGGTCACGATGCCGAACAGCCACATGCGCACCACTGGCTTGAGGAAATCGGCCCGCGTGATCACGCCGACCACCTGGCCGAGCAGCGTCACGAAGCAGAATTCGTGCCGGTTCAGCACATGCACGACGTCGGAGAGGGGTGCCTCCGTCTGGAGCAGCTGGTCGGCTGCGAAGGTCCGCAGGCGGCCCTCCTCGGCAGCGAGGCCCTCGCGGGTGACATATCCCCTCACCTCGCCATCGATCCGGATGCCCGCCACCGCAAGACCGAGGTCATCCAGCAGTCGCGCCAGTTCGGCGGGGCTGCGCACAGAGTCGAAAGAATGCATCGGCTCGACGATATCGCCGGCGCGGAAACCCGTGGCGAACAACCGGGTGACCCGCGCGGGCACGGCATCCCAGGCGGGCGCCGGCTTGTCCAGCTCTTCCTCCACGAGCAGCCCTGGCGATGCGAGCGCCGGCAGCCCGAGCCTGGAAGCGCTCTCGGCGAGCACTCTTCTTGCCCGCGCCATCAGCCGGTGATCGCCGCCCTCCAGCACCTCGACCAGCGCGACCGCCTCGGCGACGAACACGCGCCCGAACTTCGGATCATTGCCGGCGATATCCCTGGCGTTGTCGATGAGGTCGGCCAGCTTGACGGTCTTGGCGCGATGGCTGGCGTGCGCGAGGTGCGCCCGGTCGAGGGCCTTGCGCACCGCCCGGTTGCCGTCCGACGGACGGCTGACGTCCGTGACCTCGGCAACGAGAGCCGCCACCTCGCTGCCGACCTCCGCCTCGAGGTCCTCCCAGGTGGCGGGCGTGTCCTCCAGGGTGTCGTGCAGCCAGGCGGCCGCTATCGTGGCGGGGTCGTCGGTCACTTCGGCGACAAGCTGCGCCACCCGCTTGAGATGCACGTCATAAGGCTGGTTGGTGTACTTGCGGCGCTGGTCGATGCGCGCATGGGCATGCACGGCGAAGTCCCGCGCGCGTTGCACGAGGTCAGGCATGTCGAGCTCGCAGTCCGGCTTCGGTCATCGGGATCTCCGGTCAGCCACTGTCCGCCGGATGGTAGCGCGTATCCCGACCGTAGCGCGCGATGACCTCGGCCTGCCGGCGACGGCTCACCGGCGCCTCCAGCCCACCGGCGAGCTGGCACACAAGGTGGCTGCCCTTGCGCCGCAGCCCCCGCACGTGCCGGTCAGCCACCCAGTGCGAGCGGTGCACGCGGATTCCCCGCTCGCGGAGCTCGGCCTCGGCGTCCGAGAGGTTGTATAGCAGCATGGTTCGACCGCGCGGGGTATGCACGTGCAGATAGTGGAGGTCGGAGCTCAATAACACGACGTCCGTGCCCAGCGCCTCGGGCAACTGTTCCAGCAGGCCGCCCGCGGCAGCCGCGTCCGCGGCCGCCCCGGCAAGTTCCGGGGCCACAGCCGGCTCGGCTTCCAGCGTGCGGTCGCCGGCGCTGAGGCCCAGGCGGGTCAGGCGCGGCAGGTTGATCAACACCCACGCCAGCACGAAGGGTGGCGCCAGGCCGCCGAACTCGTCCAGCCACAAGCCGGCGAAGCCCCAGGCTGCGAACACCTCGGCGTCGCCCGGGTCGTTGCCCTCGAGGCCGAACAGCAACTCAAGCCCCAGTGCCGCCAGCGACAGCGCCACGGCGGCCATCACGCCCGACACCACCACGAACACCCAGGGCGACAGGGCGGCCCGCAGGCGGGCCAGCAGCCACACGGCGCCGACCAGGCAGGGGATCGCGGCCAGGGCATGCAGGCTCCAGAACAGGATGGCCCCGGGACGACCGAGGCCGCTCGATCCGGCGGGCTGCATCAGCCCGAAGATCACCCCCAAAAGCAGGAAGGCGAGGCTGACCAGCTTGAGAAAGCCCATGTCGAGCAAATCGGGCGCCGGGCGCCGGCTGGCGGACGGGATATCCATCAAATCAACAACCTGGCTCGTTCATACCGTTCGTGACAAAAGGCCGCCGGTCGTGCACCCGGCGCCCTTCGGCGGAATCTGCCCCCATATTGTGCCGAAAACCGAGCGCATGGCGCAGCCCGACAGGCAGCGACCACACCTGACCTGACGCAACCAACGGAGATTTCATTCCCATGGACAAGCATCTCTACTGCGGCGCCGCCGCCCTGCTCCTTCTCGCCGCCCTGCCAGCCCACGCTGCCGCGGAGCGCAGCTACCTCGATGTCCGCTTTCTCGGCACCTCCGGCGGCGGCACGTTCAGCGAGCCCGACGGCGTCGGCGGCACCCTTGACGCGGAGGTCGACACGGGCGCGGGCTGGGGCCTCCGCGGCGCCTGGATGTTCGCCCCGCGCTGGCATCTCTACGGGGAGTGGGGCACCTCCAACACCAGCCTCGACGTGACCCGGCTCGACGCCGGTGGTGCGACGCTGGCGACCGAGGAATCAGACTTTGACCTCGACCGGATCTCCCTCGGCGTCGGCTACAGCTGGCCGATGGGAGACAACTGGTCGCTCTACGGTCGCCTGACCTGGGACCTGGTCGAGTACGGCGATTTCGACGAGTTCGACCTGGACGGCTTCGGCACGGTGGCGATCGACGACGAGGACGACAGCGGAGTCGGCGCGACGATCGGCGCCCAGTGGGTGACGGGTAACTGGGAGTTCGACGCATGGGGCCGCTACACCTCGGTCGGCGAACTCGTACAGGACGGCGCTGGCGTGAAGTTCGATAACGACTTCGGGGGCGGCGTCCGCGCGGTCTACAACTTCACCGACTCGCTCAGCCTGGGTGCCGACTACGAGCTGCAGGAGATCGACACCTGGTCGGTGGTGTTCCGCTACCGCTTCTGATCCCGCCAAACCCCGGGCTGTGCGCGGCCAGTCGCCTCAGGCGGGCCGCCACAGCTCGGGCCCGCCGCAGATACCGGGGTCGATGTCATCCACCAGGGCCCGGTCCTTGCCGGCATAGTCCAGCCGCCCCAGCACGGCGCGAATGACGGCCAGGCGCGCGCGGTACTTGTCGTCGGCGCGGACCACCGTCCACGGCGTCACCGGGCTGTGACTGCGGCGGAAGGTTTCCTCGATGGCATCCGAGTACGCATCCCAGCGCGCCAGGCCCTGGATGTCGATGGGGCTCAGTTTCCACTGCTTCAGCGGGTCGCCCTCGCGCGCCAGGAGCCGGCGCAACTGCTCGGCGCGGCCGACGTTGAGCCACAGTTTCACCAGCACGATACCCTCGCCGACCAGGGTGCTCTCGAACCCGGGCAGCTGGGCGAAAAACCTCGCGCGCTCATCCGGCGTGCAGAAACCGAACACGTGCTCGATGACGCCGCGGTTGTACCAGCTGCGGTCGAACAGGGTGATCTCGCCGGCGGCCGGCAGGTGCGCGACATAGCGCTGGAAATACCATTGCGTGCGTTCGCGGTCGGACGGCTTGGACAGCGCCACCACGCGCGCCACGCGCGGGTTCAGGTTCATGGTCATGCGCCGGATCGCGCCGCCCTTGCCGGCGCCGTCGCGACCCTCGAACACCACCACCAGGCGTGCGCCGCTGTCCTGCACCCAGCGCTGGCACTTCGCCAGCTCGACCTGGAGCCGGTCCAGTTCATCCTCGTAGCCGGATTTTTTCAGCCACCGGTCGTAGGGATAACTGTCGTCGAGGATGTCGCGCTTCTTGCCGTCCTCGACGGCGTCGCGGACGGCTTCGGGGGCTTCCTCGGCGAGGTAACGGCTCACGGCGCCGTCGAACGGCAGGTCACTGGACATCGGACACCTCCTGGCTGTCAGGAGTGTGCCACAGGCCGGCGGATTGCGGCCTGCACAAGGCTAGACTACGGTGCGCATGGATCACTACCGAGGGGAAGCACCATGGCCGCCAGCCCGTCAACCGAGGCCTACCCGCAGCGTGGCCTGGAGGTCACGCGACTGGGAACCTTTACGGACGCCGCCTTCGCCTTCGCGGCGGCGCTGCTGGCGATCTCCATCGACGATGTCCCCGGCACCTACGAGGAGCTGATCCGCGCCCTGAAAGACGCTCCGGCTTTCGCCGGCAGCCTCGCACTCCTGTTGCTCTACTGGCGCGCTCATCAGACCTGGGGCAAGCGCTTCGGGCTCGAAGACCTGGGCTCCGTGCTGCTCACTTTCGGCCTCGTGATGGTCGTAATGATTTATGTGTATCCGCTCAAGATCATGATCGGTGCCGGATTCCACTTCCTGTCCGGTGGCTGGTTTCCAAGCTATTTCCGGCTCGAGAACCTGGACCAGTTTCGCGGCCTGGTGACTATTTACGGCGTCGGATTCGTGACGATCAACGTGTTGGTGGCGGCCCTGTATTTCAACGCCTGGCGGCAGCGCGACGCGCTGCGTATGAGCCCCCCGGAGTCCTTCGACTGCGCCTCGGAGGCCGTGGCCTGGCTGATCGTCGGCAGCTTCGGGCTGGTATCGATCGTGATGGCATGGACCTTGCCCGACGCGCATGTGCCGTGGGCGGCTATGTTCTACATAGTCCTGGCTCTGGTGGGCCCCGTAATCAGCATGGTCCAGGTGCGACTTGCGCACCGCCGATTCGCGGACGCAGACTAGACACATCGGCTCACCACCCGGAGTTCTCGCAATGCGCCTGCCTCTCGTCGTGCTGTTCGCGTCTCTCCTGCTCGCCGCCCCGGCCACCCAGGCCGAGGACGTGAGCTACAACTACGTTGACGCCGCGTACGCCCGCGTCGACATCGATGACTACAACGAGGATGCCGACGGCTTCCTCCTGCGCGCAGCCATCGAAATCACCGACAACGTCTTCGTGTTCGGCGGCTACAGCGACCTGAGCGTCGACCTGCGGGGGTTCGATGTCTTCCTCAGCGAAACGATCGACCTGCGCGAATACGATTTCGGCGTCGGCTATGCCTGGCCGGTCGGCTACGCCTCCAGCTTGTACGGCAAGCTCAGCTATGTGAGCACTGAGGCGGAATTCTTCGGCGGCAGCGTGGACGACGACGGCTACGGGCTGGCGCTCGGCCTGCGCACCCGTCCGGCCATGAATGTCGAGCTGGAAGGCTACGTGGACTATGTCGACCTGAGCGATCTCGGCGACGAGACAAGTTTCGGTGCGGCCGCGCGCTTCTTCGTCACGCCGCAGTTCGCCCTCGGCGCCGAAGTGGTGTTCAGCGACGACGCGACATCCTTCGGCGGCGGTTTCAGGTGGCACTGGGGCCGCTGACAACGCGGCTTCGCCAGCCTCTGTCGCGCGGAACCCCGGCCAGACGCCGGGGTTCTTTTTTTGCAGCCGGCGCCATCCCGCGACCCGCAGCATAAAACCCCGCTTTCGCCGTATACTCTTGGGTTCGCAACGACCCGTCCTGCTGCACCTGCGACGGCTGCGGAGGTTTCCGTGATACTCGACATGATTCCCGATGCACCACGCGCCACCGGCTTGTCCGCCCTGATGAAGGGCGCCGGCATGGTGACCCGTTTCCTGCCCATCCCGCGCCCGACGCTGCTGGTGGGGCCGGGTTCGAGCGGCCGGCTGGGCCAGGCGGTGGCCGGTTTCGGGCATACGAAGCTGATGATCGTCACCGACGCCATGATCGTGAAGCTGGGGCTGCTCAAGACCCTGACTGACGCGCTCAAGGCCGGCGGCGCCGATTACGCGGTGTTCGACGAGATCACGCCGGACGCCCCGATCCCGCTGGTCGAGCGGGCCATCGACTTCTACCGCGCCGAAGGCTGCGACGCCATCGTGGCGGTCGGCGGCGGTTCCTCCATGGACGCCGCCAAGGCGATCGCCGTGGCGATTGCCAACCCGGGCAAGCCGCTGCGCAAGCTGGCCGGCTATTTCAAGGGCCTGCGCAACCCGGTGCCGGTGTATGCCGTGCCGACAACCGCAGGCACCGGCTCCGAGGTCACGGTGGCCGCTGTCATTTCCGACCCGGAGAAAGCAGAGCAAGCTGGTCATCGTCGATACGCGCATGGTGCCGCGCATGGCGGCGCTCGACCCGGCGCTGATGACCGGACTGCCGCCGCATATCACTGCTGCCACCGGCATGGACGCCCTGACCCACGCCATCGAGTCTTTCGTCGGCAACTGGGCCACCGACTACACCGACGGCCTCGCGCTGTCCGCGGTCGGGCTGATCTTCGAGAACCTGCGCACCGCCTACCACGACGGCGGCAACCTCGAGGCGCGCGAGAAGATGGCGCTGGCCTCGACCTACGCCGGCATGGCCTTTACCCGCGCCAACGTCGGTTACGTACACGCCATCGCCCACCAGTTCGGCGGCAAGTACCACACGCCTCACGGCCTGGCGAACGCCATCATGCTGCCGCACGTGCTCGAGTTTTCCGCGCCGAAGATCACCGGCCGGCTGGCCGCGCTGGCGGTGCGCGCCGGCCTCGGCTCCGAGCATGACGACGGAACGGGGCCTGGCGAAGAAATTCATCGCCGCGGTAATCGAGCTGAACCGGGAACTGGGCATTCCGACGCACCTGGAAACATTGCGCTCGGAGGACATCCCGACGCTGGCGAAAGCCGCCTGCCACGAGGCCGAGACCGGTTACCCGGTGCCGCGTTACATGACGCAGCGACAGTGCGAAGACATCATCCGCCGCGTCTTGCCGCCATCCACGCCGCGGGCGCGGCGCCGCAAGGCCGCCGCTTGAAGCGCGCCAGGATACTTGGGGAAGAAGATATGAGCATGAAGAGAGTTGTTGCCGTCACGCTGGGCTCGTCCGAGCGTGATTTCTCGTTCGAGACGGACTTCCTGGGCCACCGCTTCCAGGTGCGCCGGGTGGGCGCCGACGACGACGTGAACAAGGCCTGGGAGCTGATGCGCCGCGCAGCAGGCGAAAGCCGACGCCATCGGCCTCGGCGAGGTCGCCGACCACTACCACGTCGGCCAGGACACGGTGACCAACCGCGAGACGCGACGCCTGACCAAGGTCGTGACCCGCGTGCCGGTAACCACCGGCGCCACGCTGCGACGGCTGCTGCAGGTGCGCGCGGTGCGCCACGTGCAGAAGCCACCTGGGCAGCTACTTCAACAACAACCTGGTGCTGTTCCTGTCCGGGATGCGTAACTACGACATGGCGCTGGCAATGTCGGACTACACCCCGAACCTGCGCTTCGCCGACGCGCTCGCGCAGACCGGCGCCCCGACCATGCTGACCTCGCTGCGCCAGCTGGAACTGTATGCCAGGGGCAGCGACCTGATCCTGTCCGGCCGCCCGGGCGAGATGCTCGAGAGCGCCCTCACCGGTTTCAAGAGCAAGTGCATGGCGCGCGAGGTGGCGAAGGCCCATGTGATCGTCGGCACCTTCCCGGAGCTCAAGGCAGTCGGCACAGCGAAGAACCTCGCCGGCAAGACGCTGATCACTTCGGCCGTCGACGACGAGGCCGAGGCCTTCTTCAAGTCCTGCAACGTCAACCTGGTGGTCGACGTCTCACCGCAGTTGTTCGAGAAGGTTGTCGGCATCAACGTGCTCGAGGCCATGATCCTGGCCTCCTTGCGTAAGCCCCAGGAGGCGGTATCGGACGACGACTTCGCCGAGATCATCGAGGAACTCGACATCAAGCCGCGGCTGCTGCACCCGACCGGGAAGTTCCGCAACATCCGCCGCTTTGCCTTCGTCATCCACCCGCTGAGCCAGGAATACATCCGCAAGGGCTTCCCCGTGCCCAAGGGCACGCCCAAGTTCGTCATGGACCAGCGTCGAGTCCCTGGCCGCCCACATGCCGCCGATGGTCTACTGCAAGATGGAGAACATCATCTCGCCCACCGGCGCCGAGGCCGAAGGCTGGCTGATCACCGTCGGCGGCACACCGAAGGAAATGCTGGCACGCAGTCCCGAGTTCACCTACCGCCGCCTGCTCGCCGCCGCAAAGATGGCCGAGAAGATGGGCGCCCAGATCATGGGGCTCGGCGCCTTCACCAAGGTGGTAGGCGACGCCGGTGTCACGGTGGCGCGGCGCGCACGCATACCCATCACGACCGGCAACAGCTACTCCGCCTCGGGCGCCCTGTGGGCCGCCGCCGACGCCATGAAGCGCATGGGCCTGGTGAACCTGCACCCGCAGGACAAGCACGTCGCGGCCAAGACCATGGTCATCGGCGCGACCGGTTCCATCGGCTCGGTGAGTGCGCGACTCGCTGGCCATGGCCTTCGACGAGGTGGTCATCGCCGGGCGCGACATGAAGAAGCTCGAGCGCCTCAAGGCCTCGATCCTGAAGGACACGCCGAGCGCCAACGTGGTCTGCTCGACGAACTACGACGAACTGCTCGGCGACATGGACATGATCGTCACCTCGACCTCGGGCGCCGGCAAGAAGATCCTGGACATCACCAAGGTCAAGCCCGGCTGCGTCATCACCGACGTGGCGCGACCGCTCGACCTGCCGCCCGAAGAGGTCGCCAAGCGGCCCGACGTGCTGGTCATCGAGTCCGGCGAGATCGACCTGCCAACGCCAGGTCAAGGGCCTGAAGAGCATCGGCCTGCCGCCCAACGTCATCTACGCCTGCCTGGCCGAGACCATCGTGCTGGCGCTGGAAGGCCGCTTCGAGGTCTTCACCATCGGGCGCGACACCGAGTGGGAGAAGGTCAAGGAGATCTACAAGCTCGGTCTCAAGCACGGCATGAAGCTGGCGGCGATCTCCGGCGTCAACGGCGTCTACACCGACGAGGACATCGCTCGCGTGGTCGCCCTGGCCAAAGAGGCGCGCAAGACATGGCGGGGTGGGAGCGCCGCGCCGGTGGCGAAGAAAGCAACGGCCAGGAAAAAGACCGCAGCGAAGAAGACCGCGGGTAAGAAGGCGCCCGCACGCAAGACTGCAACCAAGAAGAAAGCCACCGCACGCAAGCCGACGGCGAAGAAGAAGCCGGCTACGCGCAAGAAAGCGACTGAATGAGCACCGCCCGGCTCAACCCGCTCGACACGGCCTGGCTGTTCACTGAGTCGCGGGCGACGCCCAACCATGTGGGCGGCCTGCTGCAGTTCCGCCTGCCCGAGGATGCGCCCAAGGACTACCTGCGCCAGCTCATGGCCGAGTTCCGCAGCCACCGGGCCTTCACCGCGCCCTGGAACCGCCGCCTGAAGTATCCCTTCACCAAGAACCCGTTGCCGGCCTGGGTCGAGGAGCAGGACATCGACCTGGAGTACCACGTGCGCCACGCCGGCCTGCCGTGGCCGGGCGGAGAAAGGGAACTGGGCGAACTGATCGGGCTGCTGCAGAGCACGCCGCTGGATCTCAGCAGGCCGCCGTGGGAGTGCACGGTGATCGAGGGGCTGAAGGGCAATCGCTTCGCCCTGTTCATCAAGATCCACCACTCGCTGATCGACGGCGTCAGCGGCATGATGCTGCTGCAACGCGCGATGTCCTTCGACCGCGAAGAAAGCCGCGACCTGCCGCCCTTCTGGGCGCAGGCCGGGCGCCGCAAGTCGCAACCCGGCAAGTCGGCCCCCGTCCCGACCATGGCCAACGTCATGGCCTCGGCCATCGGCGGGCTGCGCGCCCAGGTGCGCACCGTACCGCAGCTCATCAGTGCCTTCGTGCAGTTCCTCAAGCGCATCGGCGGCGAAGACGACGGCCTCGCCATCCCCTTCGACACGCCCATGTCCATCCTCAACGGCCGGGTGCGCGAGAAGCGGCGCTTCGCCACCCAGCAGTTCCCGCTGGAGCGCCTGCGCAAGCTGGCCGAAGCCGGCGGCTGCACCATCAACGATATCGTGCTGACGGTCTGCGGCGGCGCGCTGCGGCGTTACCTGGCGGAGCGCGACAGCCTGCCCGACAAGCCGCTGGTGGCCGGCATCCCGGTCTCGGTACGGCCGAACGACGACGAGGGCGCCGGCAACGCCATCAGCTTCATCCTCGCCACGCTGGGCACCGACATCGTCGATCCGAAGCTGCGGCTGGCGTCCATCAAGGCCTCCGTGCGGCACGGCAAGGACCACGTCAGGCAGCTGCCACGACGCGCCATGCTGCAGTACACCATGCTGCTCATGGCGCCGACCATGATCACGCTGCTGACCGGCATTGGCGGGCGCACCCGGCCCATGTTCAACATCACCATCTCCAACGTGCCCGGCCCGGAACAGCCGCTGTATTTCCGCGGCGCCGAACTCGTAGCGATCTACCCGGCCTCGATCGTCACCCAGGGGCAGGCGCTCAACATCACCTGCGAGAGCTATGCCGGGTTGATGAACTTCGGTTTCACCGCCTGTCACACCACCGTGCCGAGCATGCAGAAGATCGCCGTATACACGGCGGATGCGGTCGAGGAGCTCGAGGCCGCGCTGCTGGAGCGCAAGCCGGGGACCCGGCGCAAGACTTCCGCCACGCGCAAGAAGAAGACTGCGGCCAGCGGGCGCCGCACGACACGGAAACAGGCGACGCGCTGACGCGCAGCCGTTCTGGGCTAGAATCGCGAAAACTGCTGCGGGGTATCCTGGGGTGAGGAACGCTACCATCACCGGCTGGGGCAAGTGCATGCCGCCGGCCACGCTGACGAACGACGATATCTCCACTTTCCTGGAGACCGACGACGAGTGGATCACCACCCGCACCGGGATCCGCGAGCGCCGCATCTCCCACATGTCGCTCGAGGAAATGGGCGCGCTCGCCGCCCACCGCGCCCTCGCCTGCGCGGACCTCGCCCCCGACGCGCTCGACCTGATCGTCTTCGGCACCTGCAGCTTCGACCAGCAGGTCCCCAACTCCGCTTCGGGCGTGCAGAAACGCATCGGCGCAGTGAATGCCGGCGCCATGGATATCAACACCGCCTGCACCAGCTACCTGTATGGCCTCACCAGCGCCGCAGCGATGATCTCGCAGGGCGTGGTGGACAACGCCCTGGTCATTGGCGGAGAACTCATCTCGCCGTTGATGGACTGGACCGACCGCGGCGTGGCGGTGCTGTTCGGCGACGGTTGCGCCGCCACCGTGCTGCAGGCCACGGACCAGGATGAGGGCCTGCGCGCCAGCAAGCTCGGTTGCTACGGTGAAGTGCGCGAGATCCTGCTGGTGCACGGCATGGGCCAGCGCTATGCCAACTGCGACTGGACCAACGGCGACACGCAATGGGTGTTCGAAGGCCAGGAGATCTTCAAGCGCGCGGTGGTCGGCATGAGCCAGGCCTGCCAGACGGTGCTCGAGCAATGCGGCATGGGCCCGGACGACGTCGATCTCGTCGTGCCGCACCAGGCCAACCTGCGCATCATCGAGGCCGTGATCAAGCGCTCCGGGCTGTCCATGGATCGCTGCTTCGTCAATGTGCAGCGCTACGGCAACATGTCCGCGGCCACCGTGCCGGTGGCGCTGGTGGAGGCGCTGGAGGAAGGCCGCATCAAGCCCGGCGCCAACATCCTGCTGACCGGCTTCGGCGGCGGACTCACCTGGTCGGCGCAGCTGCTGCGCTGGGGCGAGCGGGTCACGCCGCTGCACGAGACGCACGTCGAGATGCCTCCCTGCGAGAAGAGCGCGCTGGAAATGGTCCAGGGCTACATCGCGGCGAAGCGCGGCAGCCACCTGTAACGCCGTCCGGCGGCCGCTGCCGCGCTACTCCGGGCGCTTGCGTTCCGGCGTCACCAGGCCCTTGAAGAAATCCGCGATCGTGTGCTGCGCCAGGTCGCGGAATTCGCCGGCGTCGAAGAAGGAACCGTCGCAGTCGGTACAGCTCTCGTACCAGATATGCCGCTGGCGAGCGTCGACCCGCCGCGCCATGGCGCCGCCGCAGCGCGGGCAGCGATAGTCGTCGGTGGCATTCATCTGCTTGCCGACACGCGCATCGCCGGTGTCCACGACGACAGCCGCCTGCTGGGCGGCGAGCGCCTCCACCTCGCCCGCGTCGAACCAGATGCCCTGGCAGTCGTTGCAGCGGTCGACTTCGACGCCCTCGTAGTTCACGACCTGCATGTCCGACCGGCACTTCGGGCAACGCATGGCGCCGGACCAGAAAATACCCGCTTCCGCCCCTGCCGAACCTACGGTGTAGCCCCTGGACCCCTTGCGGCCCCCGCCGCGCTCCGGCCCTTGCTCATGACGGTGCAGCAGCGCGATCAACAGCAGCACGACAACGAGCCCGCCCAGCAACATGTAGATCTCGGCATAGTCGGCGCGTTCGGACACCAGCCCGAACAGCTTCGAACCCGCAGCCGCGCCCAGGTTGGCCGCGGACATGTAGATCGCGAACTGGGTCGCCGATGCGGCGCTGACGCACACGGTCATCGCCAGCGCGATCACGCACACCATCACCACCGGCGACAGCAGCACCCAGGCTGACAGCATCACCCGGATGTAGGCGCTGTTCTCCCACATGAACTGTGTCTGGGCCAGCATGAAGGCGTGGATGCCGACCAGCGCAGCGGTCAGGATCAGCATCTGCTTGACGCCGAAGCGGTCGATCATTGGCCCGAGCCCGAGCGCCGCCACCGCACCGACCAGGCCCATCACAGCCACCAGCTGCGACCACTGGGGCGAGCTGTAGCCGAACAGGTTGACCGCAGCCACCGGCATCAGCGCATGGCCATAGCCCGACACCAGCCCGTCGAACACCATGATCGCCATCACCACCACGCTGGCGCGGGTCCACAGCACCGCGTTGAGGCCGGCGAACACCGCACGGAAAGAGTTGCCGGGCTGGTGCCCCGACCCCGCCTGACCGGCGCTCCACGGCAGCACCCGCTCACCGGGCCGTTCCAGCACGAAAATAAAGAGCAGCAGCAGCAGGCCGGACACCAGTGCGGCCACGAGCGCCGTGGCCGCCAGCCCCAGCGTCACCAGCAGCATGCCGGAAACCGCGGCGGTGCTGGCCCAGCCCATCGCCTTGCCGAAGCTCATGAACGCGTTCAACCGGCCCTGCTCCGCCACCGGCGTGAGATCGATGGCCATGCCGTCCACTGCGACGTCCTGCGTGGCCGCGAAGCTGTTGATCAGCACGCCGACCAGCATCAGCAGGCCCATCTGTTCTTGCGGCTGTTCCACCAGCGCCAGCGCGAGGAGCGAAACCGTCAGTCCCAGCTGCGCCCCCAGCACCCACGGCCGGCGCCGCCCCATCGGCAGGAACTCGAAGCGGTCCATGAACGGCCCGGCCACCAGCTTGAAAGCCCAGGGGAGCACGATCACGGCCAGGTAAGAGGCGATGTCGCCGGCGCTGACGCCGAGCGCAACCAGCCAGGCCGGAATGGCAATGCCCAGCAGGCCCTGCGGGATGCCCTGGGCGAAGTACATCAGCGACGACGATATGAAGCGCACGCGCGCGCTGTCGACAAGCACCAGGTTCGCGGCCACAGGCTTTCCTCTTGTTATTGCTGCGCGCCGCACGGCCGTGTATCACGGCGACCGGCCGCGGCCTCGAAGCGACGGAGGATACCACCCGTTGCCGGATGGGTAAGGGCATGGTTTCGGCGTTACACTGCCGGCAAACGTTTGGAGCCCCTCCAGCCATGAAACTGCATCGCCCCTCCCAGCCGTCGCGCCAGTCCTGGTGGCGGCGCTTGTGCCTGTGGCTGCTGAAGCGCATGGGCTGGACACCGGTGGTCGCGCCGCTGCCCGGCCCGCGCGGCGTGATCATCGTCTATCCGCATACCTCGAACTGGGACTTCCTCATCGCCGTGCTGTACCGCTTCGGCACCGGGCTGGCGACCAACTGGATGGGAAAGGACTCGCTGTTCCGCTGGCCTTTCGGCGGCCTGCTGCGGCGCATGGGCGGGGTGCCGGTGAACCGGCGCGCGGCCAGCGGCTTCATCGGCGCCGCGGTGGAACAGTTCGGCACGCATGACTGGCTGTGGCTGGCGCTGGCGCCCGAGGGCACGCGCAAGCACACCGACCACATCAAGTCCGGCTTCTACCAGATCGCAGTGCGCGCCGGCGTACCGGTCGGCCTTGGCTTCATCGACTATCCGTCGAAGACCATCGGGGTGGGAGAATTCGTCCGCTTCAGCGGCGATCCCGAGGAGGACATGGAGCTGATCCGCGCCTTCTACGCCGACAAGCGGGGCAAACGCCCGGCCGAAGCGAGCGAGCTGCGCTTCCGCAGGAGCTAGCCGAACAGGTCGTCCAGCGCCTTGCGTGAAGCTTCGGCGGCGTCGTCCTGCGCGCCGGCCAGCCCGTGGCGCGGGCGAAACCAGCCGCAGAAGT
Organism: uncultured Gammaproteobacteria bacterium; assembly: GCA_963709275.1. Lineage (GTDB taxonomy): Bacteria > Pseudomonadota > Gammaproteobacteria > Steroidobacterales > XN24 > XN24. Next base: position 762,723 of record CAVPVZ010000004.1, on the reverse strand, counting down.
TGGCGCGCGTCTTGTCGCCGACCGGCTCGGCCACGGGTTCGCGACAGGCGTTGGCACGGCTGGTGTCGTAGAACTCGCACATGCGGCATACGTGCAACTCGGCGCGGCACTGGCGGCATTCCGCCGTGCGCGACAATGGCAGCGGCTCGTCCACCACGGCTGCGCCGCAGCGCCAGCAGTTCAGCGTATCTGCGCCCATGACCGACCTCCCAGGCGCTGATTCTAGCCTGCCCCGCGCGCACCCGCGCGCGGAACACGACGCGCCCGGCCCGCAGCGCTAAACTAGGGTCCAGCGCCGCCAACCACCGGGGAGCCGGATCCGATGAGCAGCCTCCGCCACCGCCTCAAGCGCCTGTACGTCGTCGTGATGATGCGGATCGTCGGCTGGGGCCTGCGCGCCATGAGCCGTGTCGACCCCGTGGTGCGCGCCGAGACCGCGGGCTTTCCGGACGGCATGGCCATCGCCATGACCACCCTGCCGGACGGGCCCAGCATGGTGCTGGAGAAGACGGCCGACGGCCGGTTGCGCTATCTCGGCGGCGCACTGCCGCAGCAACTGGGCCTGGCGATCCGCTTCAAGCATCTCGACTATGCCTTCCGTGTCTTCGCCTTCATCGAGAGCACGCCGACCGCGTTCGCGCGTGATCGCATGGTGGTGGACGGGGACCTCGCCGCCGGTATCCGCCTGGTGCGCTGCATGTACCGGCTCGAGGCCGTGCTGATGCCCCGCTTCATCGCTGCGCGCGGCATGAAGCGCTACCCCGCCGAGCTTGGGCTCGGCGAGAAGCTGGGCCTGAACCTGAGAATCTACGGTCGCATCGCGCTCGACCTGGTGACGAGGAGCTGACGTGAACGACACCTACTACGAATTCTTCTGTCCCGTGAAGCTGATCGTCGGCGCGCGCGCCCTCGAGACGATCCCCTTCGAACTCGGCGCACTCGGCGCCAGCCGCCCGCTGGTGGTTACCGACCGCGGCGTGGCGGGCGCGGGCCTGGTGGAAAAACTGCGCGATATCCTCGCCGCCGGCGGGCTCGAGATCGCCGCGGTCTTCGACGAGGTGCCGCCGGACTCGTCGATGAAGGCGGTGAAAGCCATTGCGCGCATGTACGCCGAGCTGGGCTGCGACGCCATCATCGCCCTCGGCGGCGGTTCGCCCATCGACACGGCCAAGGCGGCGAACATCCTCGCCTCGTACCAGACCGACGATCCGGCCAAGTACTCCGGCGTGGGCAACCTGCCGCGCCGCCTGAAGCCGCTGCTGGTCATCCCGACCACGGCCGGCACCGGCTCGGAGGTCACCTACGTGTCCATCGTCAAGGACGAGGAGCGCGGCGTGAAGATGCCCTTCGCTTCGCCCTTCCTGATGCCCGACGCAGCAGTGCTCGACCCGCGCATGACCCTCAGCCTGCCGGCCCAGATCACGGCGGCCACCGCCATGGACGCGATGACGCATGCCTGCGAGTCGTTTATCTGCCTGGCCAAGAACCCCATGAGCGACGCCTACGCCGCCGCGGCCATACGCGCCGTCTCCGGCAACCTGCTGCACGTGCTGGATCATCCTGCCGACGAGCAGGGCCGGCTCGCCCTCGCCCAGGGCGCGGCCATGGCCGGCGTGGCCTTCTCCAACTCCATGGTCGGCCTGGTGCACGCGCTCGGCCACTCGGTCGGCGCGCTGTGCCACCTCCACCATGGGACCTGCATGAGCATCCTGTTGCCGGCGGTGCTGGAGTACAACCTCGAGGCCAGCCGCGAAACCATCGGCGAGCTGCTGCTGCCGCTCGCCGGCGCCGACACCTACGCGGCCACGCCCGCGGAACAGCGCGCCGACCAGGCCATCGCGCACCTGAAAAAGCTCAAGGACGACATCCACCAGCGCTGCGGACTGCCCCGCACCCTGGCGGAGACCGGCAAGGTGCAGGAATCGCAGCTGGAGCAGATCGCAGCCATGTCCCTGGACGACGGCCCGATCATCTTCAATCCGGTCGAGGTCAGTCGCGAAGAGGCGCTCGGGGTCCTGCGCCGGGCCTGGTAACGGGCGCCCCGGCCGTCCTGAACACCTGGCCGCGGGGCCGGACCGCGCCCTGTCCGCGGGCCCGAACCGTGCAACGCTCCCTTCGCTCGGAAATCTTTATCTCGCTCAGTGAGCGTTGCACGTTCCGACCCCGCTGCGGGGTTGCAGGGACCAGGCCCCGGAGCGCACGGCATCACCGAAGCACGGCCAACGGTTCGGTCCTCGGGCCGACGGGTCGGCCGCAACCTCGGTAGCGCGCCAATGCCTGACCCGGCCGGCACCGGGAATGTCGGCCGGGGGTGAGGCCGTGGCGGCGCGCCGCGGGCAGAAGACCCGAGACGTTGGCAGCGCCGGGGACCTGCCATGCGTCACTCGAGGGCATTTTTATTAACCGAGAGGGACGCATGGCAGGGTCCCGGTGCGGTCGGGGCATCGGCGTAGGGTCCGTGCTCCGGCGCGGCCGCGTGGTAATCTGCGGCCCGTGAGTGACAAGCCCAAACCCCCGCCGCGCCGTCGCCAGTCGCGCGTCCCCGTGACCCGGACCGGTCGGCTGTTCCGCATGGGTCTGACGGCCGGGACCATGGCCATGGGCGGCCTGGCCGAGGGCCTGCGCCGGGCCACCGGCGGCGCTTCGGACAAGGCGACCTCGGCGCTGCTCTCCGGCGCGAACGCGACGCGGCTGGCGAAACGCCTGGCGCACATGCGTGGCGCCGCCATGAAGCTCGGCCAGCTGCTGTCCATGGAAAGCAGCCACGTGCTGCCGCCGGAGTTCGCCGAGGCGCTTTCGGTGCTCCGGGCCTCCGCCGACATCATGCCGCAGACCCAGGTGAAGCGCCTGCTGGGGCGCGAGTACGGCAAGGGCTGGGAGGCGCGCTTCGAGCACCTGGATTTCGAGCCGGCAGCCTCGGCCTCGATCGGCCAGGTGCATCGCGCAAGGACGGCCCGGGGCCAGGACATCGCGCTCAAGATCCAGTATCCCGGAGTCGCCAAGAGCATCGACAGCGACGTGGACAACCTCGCCATGTTCCTCAACATGGCGCGCCTGCTGCCGCGCGAACTGGACGTGTCCGATATCATCGAGGAAGCAAAGAAGCAGCTGCGCCAGGAAGCCGACTACCTCACCGAGGCGGCCAACCTGGAACGCTATCGCGAACTGCTGGCGGACGACGACAGGTTCGTGGTGCCGCGCGTGCACCGCGAGTTGAGCACGCGCCGCATCCTCGCCATGGACTGGATCGAGGGCGAGTCGCTCGACCACCTGGTGCACGATGTCGTGTCGCAGGAAGTCCGCAACAACATCGCGGAGGCGATCCAGGACCTGACGTTCAAAGAACTCTACGTGTTCCGTTTCATGCAGACGGACCCGAACTTTGCCAACTACCTGTACCGGCACGAGGACGGGCGCATCGTGCTGCTGGATCTCGGCGCCGCGGTCGAGTTCCCGCAAGCGTTCGTCGACCGCTACCGCCGCATCACGCGCGCTATCCTCGACAACGATCGCGCGGGTGTGGCGCGGCATGCGGCGGAAATCGGCTACCTGCGCGAGAGCGACTCGGAGCGCCACAAGCAGCTCGTGGTCGACCTCATCATTATGGTGTGCGAGCCGCTGACGCTGGAGGGGGCTTACGACTTCGGCAACTCTAACCTGCCTTCGCGCGCCGCGGCCGCGGGGCTCGACATCGTGTTCCGCTCGCGCGAATACCGCAATCCGCCCGCGGAAACTGCCGTCCTGCATCGCAAGCTCGGCGGCAGCTTCCTGCTGTGCCAGCGGCTGAAGGCGCGCATCGCCATGCGCGAGTACCTGCTCGACAAGATCTGAGCGCGTGCCGGATCGTCGCGGGATGTCACACGGCCGGCTCGTCTATACTGCGCCTTCGCAATACACGACGGGGAACCCGGCTTGAGGGAACACAGGGCCCATTCCAGCGCCGCCGTGCGGCTGCCCAGCATGCTCCAGTCGCTGACGCCGATTGCCGTCCTGATTGCGCTGCTGACCCTGTCGATCATCCTGTTCGGGGAAGACTCGTCGCAGGGCGCCAACCAGGTGGCGCTGACCTTCTCCGCCGCCGTGGCCGCGATCATCGCCATATTCAACGGCGAACGCTGGCACGAAATCCTCGCGGCGATCGTCAACGGCATTTCGACCGCGATGGGCGCCCTGCTGATCCTGTTCGCCATCGGCGCGATGATCGGCACGTGGAGCATGTCGGGGACGGTGCCGGCCATGATCTATTACGGCAGCATGCTGCTTTCGCCGGTGATTTTCTATCCCACCGCCTGCCTCATCTGCGCCCTTGTCTCGGTGTCCATCGGCTCCAGCTGGACGACGGCCGGCACCATCGGCATCGGCCTGATGGGCATTTCGCAAGGGCTGGGCCTGTCGCCCGAGATCACGGCGGGCGCGGTCATCTCCGGCGCCTACTTCGGCGACAAGATGTCGCCGCTCTCCGACACCACCAACCTGGCGCCGGCGGTGGCCGGCACCGAGTTGTTCACGCATATCCGGCACATGGTCTATACGACGGGGCCCTCGTTCCTCATCGCGCTTGCCGGTTTTGCGGTGGTCAGCGTTGCCGGCAGCGGCCCGACCAGCGACGTCTCGCTCGGCGAGATCTCGACCGCGCTGGAAACCAACTTCGCGCTCGGCTGGTGGACCCTGCTGCCGCTGGCGGCCGTCCTCGGACTGGCGATGGCGCGTTTCCATGCCCTGCCGGTCATTCTCTTCGGCGCGCTGCTCGGTGCGGTGTTCGCGGTGCTCTTCCAGCCCGGGCTGGTGGCCGCCTACGGCGGCGCCGACGAGATCGGCTTCGGCATGGCACTGCTCAAGGGTGCGTGGATGGCGCTGATGGACGGATATGCGGCCACCACGGGCAACGCGGTCGTCGACGACCTGCTGTCGCGCGGCGGCATGAGCAGCGTGCTGACCACGATCTGGCTGATCATCTCGGCGCTGACGTTCGGCGCGGTGCTGGAACACGCCGGCATGCTGCAAAGAATCATCCAGGGCGTCATTCGCTCGGCGAAAAGCACCGGCGCCCTCATCACCTCGGTGCTGCTGACGTCCATCGGCACCAACATCGTGACCGGCGACCAGTACATCGCCATCGTCCTGCCCGGGCGCATGTTCCGCGCCGAGTTCCGGCGCCGGCGCATCAAGGCGCGCAACCTGTCACGCACCATCGAGGATGCCGGCACCCTGACCTCGCCGCTCATCCCGTGGAACACCTGCGGCGCCTACATGGCCACGACGCTGGGCGTCGCCACGCTGGCTTACCTGCCGTGGGCATTCCTCAACCTGGTGAATCCGCTGGTGGCGGCAGCGCTGGCATTCCGCGGCATCACCATCGAAATGGTGCCGGAAGGCGAAGTGGTGCCGGAGGTGGACAGCGCCACGCGCGCCTAGCTCAGGGCAATGGTGCAGGCCGGACCCGGCGCGCGGGCGCCTGGCTCAGGAAGCTTCCGAGTGCAGCTGGCGGATGGCCAGCCTGGGCTCCCAGTTCTCTACCCATTCCACATATGCACCATTGGTTGGCGTGCCACGGTAGACCTGCGACTTGTTCATGGCCAGGAAGCGCCGCGACAGCTCTTCCAGCGCGCGCTCGGGATCCAGCCCGCGCTCCACCAGCCAGCAACCCATCACCAGGCCAGTGCGCTCGACGCCGTCGGAGCAATGCACGTAGACGCGGACGCCGCGCTCGACCCCCTTGTTGATCTCGCGCAGGACGGCAACGACCTCTTCCGCATACTCGGGCACGCGCTCGCTGGGGAGAGGATAGTTCACGTACTTGCCGATGATGCCGCGGCCGCGACAGATCCGCTCCAGCATGGGGCGATACGGCCGGGCGACGTCGCCACGGCTGCTGAGGTCGATGAACACGCGAACCCCGGCATCCAGCAGGCGCGAAATCCGGCGCTTGAGCAACGCCTCTTCCCAATGTCCGGGATGCTCGCCCGCGAGCAAAACGCCGGGCTCAACCCAGTAACTCTCGCTGATCGGCTGTATGTTGCTCATAGGGCGGACCTCCTGACACTGGAAGCCTAGCAACGGGGAGGTCGATGCCGGCGTGACGGAGTTCTCGGATCAGCGCTTGCCCGCGCCAGCCGGCCGGGCGGGCTAAACCGGATCCCGCAGCCACGCCAGGCGCGGCGCCGGCGCACCATCCTGGCGCAACGCGCCCCAGGCCTCGTCCAGCAGCCCCGGCAGGTCTTCCTCGAGCCCCCAGGGCGGGCCGACGATCAACATGCCGCTGCCGTTCAGGCTGCCCGGGTTGTCGTCGGGCCGTACCGCGAGCTCGACCTGCAGGACGCCGCCCGCGCCAAGCTCCGCACTCGCCACGGCACGCTCGAGCGTCCGCAGTTCGCGGCGGTCCTTCACCGGGTACCAGGCCGCCAGCACGCCCACGGGCCAGCGCTGCCGCGCCAGCACCAGGCCGTCGACCAGGCGGCGGAGATCGTCGGGCGCCTCGTAAGGCGGATCGATGAGCACCAGGCCGCGCCGCGGCGTAGGCGGCAACAGCGCGCCCAGCGCCTCCCAGCCATCCCGGCAGTGCACGGCGACCCGCGTGTCGCCGCGAAACAGCCTGCGCAGGCCGGCGGCCTCCTCCGGCACCAGTTCGCTCAGCAAAAGTCGATCCTGCTCGCCGAGCAGCCTGGCCGCGACCAGCGGCGAGCCGGGGTAGACCTTGAGGCCCTGCTCGTTCCCCGGCAGGCCGCGCACCAGGCCAAGATAGGCCGCCAGGGCCGGGGACGCGGGCTGCAGGCCCGCCAGACGCATGATGCCGTCAGCTGCCTCGCCCGACCGGCGCGCCTCGGGCCCGTCGAGCCAGAAGGCCCCCGCTCCGGCGTGCGTTTCCACGTAGCTCAGCGGCTTGGGCCGAAGCTGCAGGCGCCGCAGCAGGGCGCACAGCACGGCGTGCTTCAGCACGTCGGCGAAGTTACCGGCATGAAAGGCGTGCCGGTAGTTCATTCCTCAGCGATACGGATGCGATGGATGTAGAGCCGGAATGGGTCCGAGGGTTCGGTCTGGAACAGCCCGAGGCGCCTCACGGCAGTGCGCCGGAAGTCGCGCCCGGAAGGCACCGAGAGGAGCACGTCGAGCGGGATGTAAAAGTCGTTCGCGCCGGGCATCACCCGCAGCGGGTACTCAACGCGTTCCTCCACCGGCAGCATGCGCGAGCTGTCCTCGAGACGCAGGTTGACCCGCACCGGGTGCGATGCAGTCGAGTACAGGTTGAGCATCAGGACCGAGAAACCGCTCCAGTCCTCGAAGATCCCATGCACCATGACGCCCGCGCCCGGGGCGCCGTCGAGCAACAGCAGCGCGACGCGCCGCCCGGCGCGCCGCGGCCATTCCTCCGGGCCCTTGCCGACGAACAGCTCGGCGTCGTGCATCTCGATGAAAGGCTCCTGCCATTCGCTGGCCAGGTCCACCACCACGGGGAAGGCGCCGGCACGGCCCGCATAGGACGCCAGCACGGGCCCGAGCGGATTGAGCACGCCGGCCACCAGCAGCGCACCGAGGATGCCGATGGAACGCCGCGGCCACCCGCGCAGCCAGGTGTGCTCGCGCTTCAGCCCGCGGTCCAGCGCCGCGCTCAGGGCGAGAAAGCCGAACGCGCCGACGAAACTGTAGATACCGCGCATGGGGAACTCGGGGTCCGTCCTGCTCACCAACTCGTAACCGAACACCAGCGCCAGCACCGACAACACCGCCACGGCGTAGTACAGCGACCGCTTGCGGATCCAGCGGCGCCCGATGAGCGCCGTCATCTCGAGGATGATCAGGGCGGCGAAACCGAAAAAGAAGATGTGCCGCAGGTCGCGCAGCGTCTCCTCGAGCAGGCCGCGCGGCTTCTCCAGACCGAACACAGCCAGCAGGAACAGCACCATGGCGCCGTACAGCACCATGAGGCGCGCGCCGGGCCCGCGGCGGCTCCCGCGCACGGGCTCGTGATCAGGCACTTGCGTGGGATCCGCGGGATTCAAGGACGAAATCTCCGGCGCTGCAGACAGGAAATGGAACCTACCCTAATCCGAGCCGGGAACATCGGCAATGCTCGCAGTGACGCCCTCGAGCCACACCGGGCCGAAATACAGCGCGAAGGGCTCGCCGGGACGACGGCTGAAAAGAATGAACTGGCTCACGTCGGCAAGGTCGAGGCGACGCGCCCTCGGCCCAGCGGCGATGGTATCCAGCGGCACGGAGAAATCGTTCAGCCCCGGCAGCACGATAAAGCTGCCGTTGAAGCGGTCCGCGTGATCGCGTTCGCGGTGCGTGTCATCCACCCGCAGCACGATCTCGACGGGCTGCTCGAGGTCGGACCAGACCTGGAATCGCAGGGCCTGGTACCCGGACCAGTCCGGCCACGGCTCGCGCACGGTCACGCCCGGCCAGGGCGCGTCGAGAAACGTCACGCGAGCGACTTTCCGCCCTTGCATCGCCTCCCAGCCGTCCGGAGCGGGCGCGTTTTCCAGCTCTGAGCGCCCCAGGCTGAGGAACGGGCGCTGCCAGGACACGGTGAAGTCCGCGAGCATCGGGAAAGCTGCCGCGCGCTTCGCATAGTGCCAGCCCACGCTGACCAGCGGCGCCAGGGCCAGGGCGAGGGTCAACGCCGCCGCGACCAGCACCATGCGCGCCGCGGTCGGTCCGTCCTTGCCCAGGCGCTGCCACAAGACAGGGCTGCAGCGCTGCGGCGATGGCCAGGAAACAGGCCGTCCCGAGCAGGTTGTTGACGGCGTCACCGACGTTCGCGTCGCGCCCGGGCTGGAACACCTGCAGGGCTTCGGCCGCCAGGCTCAGGATGGCGGTGGCCAGCAGCGCGATGAGCAGGTCAGAGGTCGTCGCCGCTGCGCCGCCGCGCCGTGTCCGCACGATGCGCAGCATCAGCAGGCCCGCCACGCCGAACAGGGGCACGTGCCCGGTGTCGAACAGGATACGCCAGCCGTAAGCGTCCCCCGGCGGCCGCACCAGCGCCAGGAACAGCATCAGGCTGATGATGCCCAGCGCCGGCAGCGCCTGCTGGCGCCAGTCCCCCAGCGACCGTGATGCCGTGTCGGCGTGCTCGTCCATGCCCCGATTCTGCCGGTGAGACCACCCTTCCCGCCAGCCGGCAAGATTCTGATTGACGCGAGAGCAGAAAAAGCGCGAGATTGCGCTCACTACGCCTGACCCCTGTGCCGCCGTGAGCCCGCACCCCTACCTCGACATCCGCATGCTGCCACAGCCCGATGACATCAGCTGCGGGCCCACCTGCCTGCAGGCGGTGTACCGCCACCTGGGCCGCCGCATGGACCTGGGCCAGATCATCGCCGAGGTGCCGGGCCTGCCGGAGGGCGGCACGCTGGCGGTTTCGCTCGGCATCCACGCCCTCGAGCTGGGTTACCAGGCGCGTCTCTACAGCTACCACCTGAAGATCTTCGATCCGTCCTGGCGCGGACTGGACGCAGCGGCGCTGATCGACAAGCTGGAAGCCCAGCTGCACTACAAGCACGGCAAGAAATTCCAGGAGGCGAGCCGCGCCTACATCAGCTTTCTCGAGCGCGGCGGCGAGATCGCATTCGAAGACCTGCGACCGCGACTGCTCGACCACGCCTTCGATGCGGGCTTGCCGGTGCTGACCGGGCTGAGCGCGACTTACCTCTACGACAGCTGCCGCGAGTACACCAACCGGCACAACCGCGCGGTGTACGACGACCTGCGCGGCGAGCCCACCGGGCATTTCGTCGTGCTGTGCGGCCGCGAGGGCCGCAAAGTGCGCGTGGCCGATCCCTTCATCGGCAACCCGCTCGCTGAGGAGAGCCATTACTACGACGTCGGCGTGGACAGGCTCATCCGGGCCATCCTGCTCGGCGTCATGACCTACGATGCCAACCTGCTGGTGCTGGCGGAGGAAGTGCTGCCTTGAAACGTCTTATCGTGGTGGACAATCCTGCCGAGTGGCCCCTGTCGCGTGCCGACGAAAGCGAAGTCATTTCCGTCGCCAACTACCTCGATCCCCCGGAGCCGTGGCCGAGCCGGGGCGTGCGGGTGTTCAACCTGGCGCACTCCTATGGGTACCAGACGCGCGGCTACTATGTATCGCTGCTGGCCGAGGCGCGTGGCCATCGCGTCATCCCGGACGTGCGCACCATCCAGGACCTGAACGCACCCGGCTTCGTGCGCTTCATCCCCACGGACGTCGAGGAGCTGGTGCAGAAGAGCCTGGCACGCCTCAAGTCCGATGACTTCGTATTGTCGATCTATTTCGGTGAAAACCTGGCGGCCCAGCACCAGGCCCTGGCGCGCGCGCTGTTCCGGCTTTTCCCCGCGCCCTTCCTGCGTGCCAAGTTCGGCCGCGGCCAGAAATGGAACCTGCGCGGCGTGCGCGCACTGTCGCTGGACGAGATCCCGCCGCAGCACCTCGATTTCATGCACCAGGCCGCGCAACGATACTTCAGCCGCAAGCGCTACCCGCCGGAGCGCAGCGACCGTTCCCGCTATGACCTGGCGATCCTGGTGAATCCGGAGGAGCGCGACGCCCCGTCCGACAAGCAGGCACTGCAGCGCTTCGTCCAGGCGGCGCGCCGGCAGGGCTTCGGCGTCGAGTTCATCGGGCGCGACGATTACCCGCGCCTGGCCGAGTTCGACGCCCTGTTGATTCGCGAGACCACGTCGGTGAATCACCACACCTGGCGTTTTTCGCGTCGCGCCCAGGCCGAAGGCCTGGCGGTGATCGACGACCCGGATGCGATCCTGCGCTGTGCCAACAAGGTCTACCTGGCCGAGGTGCTCAAGGGCGCGAAGATTCCCATCCCGCGCACGGAAATCATCCAGCGCGGCCAGCGCCGCCCGGCGCTCGAGCGCCTCGGCCTGCCCTGCGTGCTCAAGATTCCGGACTCGGCGTTCTCCCACGGCGTGGCCAAGGCGCACACCGAGGCGGAATACCTGGCGCTGACCGACCGCATGCTGGACGCGTCCGACCTCGTGATCGGCCAGGAATTCGTGCCCACCGAGTTCGACTGGCGTGTCGGCGTGCTGGACGGCGAGCCGCTGTTCGTCTGCAAATACTTCATGGCGCGCGGCCACTGGCAGATCTACAACTGGGCCAGCCGGCATCGGCGCGACTTCTCCGGCCAGTACGAGACGCTCGCCGTCGCCGACGCGCCACAGCTCATCGTGCAGACGGCCGTGCGTGCTGCGCGCCTGATGGGGCAGGGGCTCTTCGGCGTGGACCTGAAGGAGGTCGACGGCAAGCCGCTGGTGATCGAGATCAACGACAACCCGAGCGTGGAGGCCGGGGTGGAGGACAAGGTGCTGGGCCAGGCGCTTTACGACGCCATCATCGCCGCGCTGCGGCGGCGCGTCGACGCGCGCCGGGAAGGAGAGCGCAGGTGAACGGCCGGCGCCGCTGGGGCCTGTTCGAGGTCTTCGGCATCGAGATGGAATACATGATCGTCGACCGGGACTCGCTCGCCGTCCGGCCCCTGGCCGACCTGCTGCTGCGCGCTGCCGCCGGCAGCACGGACTGGGTGGAGGACCTGGAGCGCGGCGCCATCGGCTGGTCCAACGAGATCGTCTCGCACCTGGTCGAGCTGAAGACCAACGGCCCCGCCGCGTCCCTGGCGGGACTCGACACGACTTTTCACGGCGACGTGCTCGAGGCCAACCGGCTGCTCGCCGCCCACAATGCGATGCTGCTCGGCACCGGCGCCCATCCCTGGATGGATCCGGCCACGGAAACGCGGATCTGGCCGCACGGCGGCGCCGAGATCTACGACACTTACGATCGCATCTTCGGCTGCCAGGGCCACGGCTGGTCGAACCTGCAGAGCACGCACATCAACCTGCCCTTCGCCGATGACGAGGAGTTCGGCCGGCTGCATGCCGCCATCCGCCTGGTGTTGCCGCTGATCCCGGCGCTGGCCGCCAGCTCACCGTTCCTCGACGGACGCTTCACCGGCTACCTGGACGCGCGCCTGGAGACCTACCGCCACAACCAGGCCCGCATCCCCTCCATCTCGGGCCGCGTCATTCCGGAGCGCCTGTTCACCGAGCGCGACTACCGCACCCTGTTCGAGCGCATTGCGGCAGACATCCAGCCGCATGACCCGGACGGCGTGCTGGACCCGCTGTTCCTCAATTCGCGCGGCGCCATCGCGCGCTTCGACCGCAATGCCATCGAGATCCGCGTCGTCGACATACAGGAATGCCCGGCAGCCGACCTGGCCGTGATTGCCGCCGTGGTCGCGCTCCTCAGGCAACTCACCGCGGAGACGACCGCGCCGCTGGAAGCACAGCAGGGATGGCCGGAGGACCTGCTGGCGGACATTTTGCTGACGGTGGCGAAGGACGGCGACCAGGCGCGCATCGCCGACGGCGAGTACCTGCGCATGTTCGGGCTGCGCGAACGCGCCATGACTGCTGGAGAAGTCTGGCGCCGCGTGAGCGAGCGTGCGCGCGACGACTTCGCTCCGGAGGCACGCCATAACCTCGGGCGCATTCTTGCCGAGGGACCGCTGGCGCGTCGCCTGCTGCAGGCCACCGGCACGACGCCGGCGCGCGCCGCGCTGCAGGACACCTACCGGATGCTGGCGCGCTGCCTGGCGGACAACCGCCTGTTCCCGTGAGCGCCAGGCGCGCCGTGCACACGCGCTGGCTGTTCACCTGCGAGCATGGCGGGCACGAAATTCCGCCCGAGCTGCAGCATGCCTTCGACGACGCGGCCGAGGAGCTGGCCTCGCACCGCGGCTGGGACAGCGGCGCCCTGCAGGCTTTCGAGGCACTCGCCGCCGCGCACGCCGACGCCGCTTTCTGCGCCACCACCAGCCGGCTGCTGGTGGACCTGAACCGCTCCCTGCACCATCCGCAGGTATTCTCTCCCCGCGTGCGCACACTGTCGCGTTCTGCACGCGCCGCTATCGCGGCACGCTGGTGGCAGCCATGGCGCGAGTCCGTCGTCGCCACCATCGAAAAGTGGCTGGCCGAGGGCGCGCTGGTGCAGCACATCTCGGTGCACAGCTTCACACCGGTGCTGGGGGTGGAAGTGCGCAACGCCGACATCGGCCTGCTGTACGACCCCGCACGCACTGGCGAAACGCGCTTCTGCCGCGCCTGGCAGGACCGGCTGCGTGCGCGTGGCTGGCGTGTGCGCCGCAATTATCCCTACCGTGGCGCGGCGGACGGCCACACCACCGCGTTGCGCAAGCGATTCGGACCGGGCTACCTCGGGGTGGAGCTGGAGCTCAACCAGGCGCTGTTCCCGCAGCGTGAAGCCGCGCTGCTGGCGGATCTCGTGGCCACGCTGCCGCGCGACTGATCCTGCGCGGCGCGCGCGTCAGCCGGCGGAGAACAGCAGCCAGCCGGCCAGATGCAGCCACAGCAACCACATCGACGCGGTGGAGAGGAAGTACAGGTTGAAGCGCCGCATGATGCGGTTCGGCCCGAGATGCTCGCGCATGTGCAATGCGCGCAGCACGACGAAAACCCAGGCCAGCGCCACGGCGAAGACATTCACCACGCCCAGGGCCAGGTGCGCCAGGCACGCCACGTGGAACAGCAACGGGACCTCGAAGTGATTGGCGAAGTGCCGCGTCGAGACCGACACCTCGGGCGCCATGGGCGCCTCGCCCCGGCCGGAGAAATCATCCAGCCGCATGGCCTTGCTGCGCACCGCCGCCTGGCGGCGCTTGCCCATCACCCCCCACGCCACGGCCGTCAGCGCCGCCATCCCGAACATGGGCCAGAACATCATCGTGGCAGCCATCATGTTTACCCTCCCCGCATCAGCCGCGGCTACAGGTGCTCGTCCAGGAACGCCAGCGTGCGTTGCCAGGCGTCCGCCGCCGCCTCCGGCTGGTAGCGCGTGCCGGAGGGGTTGGCAAAGGCGTGATCGGCATCGTCGTAGATGACGATCTCGTGCGTCTTGCCGAGCGCCTGGAGGGCCATTTCGAACTCGCGCACCGATTCCACCGGGATGCCGCGGTCCTGCCCGCCGAAGATGCCCAGGATCGGCATGCGCAGCGGCGCCAGCTCTGCCGGGTCGGTGACCAGGCGACCGTAGTAGATCACGGCGGCATCCAGGTCCTCGGGCATCTGCAGCGCGAGGCGGAGCGACATGGCGCCGCCGAGGCACCAGCCGATGCTGCCGACCTCGTCGACACCCCCCTCGTCCTCCAGCCAGCGCAGCGCGGCGCCCAGGTGCCGCCCGGCGCGCGCCTCGTCGCGCATCAGCGCCTGCATCAGCGTGCGCGCCTCCGCGGGGTCGCCGGCCACGTTGCCTTCGTACAGGTCGACCGCCAGCGCGAGATAGCCTTCCGCCGCCAGGCGGTTGCTCATCTCGCGGATATTGTCGTTAAGCCCCCACCACTCGTGGATCACGACCAGGCCGGCGCGCGGCGTGCCCGCAGGCCGCGCCAGGTAGCCGCGGCCGGGACCATAATCGACTTCCGTACCGACCACGCCGGTTGCGGCATCGCCCCCGGCAGCACCGGCTACGGGCTGGTCGGCGGCATGCTCGCGCGCCATGGCGTCGACGTAGTCGGCGCCGCGCTCGGCAGGCTCGGCGGCCGGCAGGGCATGCCATGCCAAGAGCAGGAACAGGACTGGGAAAATCTTGCGCATCACAGGGCCTCCAGCATGTCGGGCGTGACCAGTACGACGCCCTCGCGTGTGACGAAGAAACGGCGCCGGTCCTCTTCCGGGTCGACGCCGATGGTCATGCCGTCGGGAATGATGGCGTCCTCGTCGATGATGGTCTTGACGATACGGCAGCCGCGCCCGATCTCGACATTGGGCAGCACGATGGACCGTTCCATCACCGTTTGTTCCGCCACGCGCACGTTGCTGAAGAGCACCGATTCGCGCACCAGCGCGCCCGAGATGATGCAGCCGCCGGACACCATGGAGTTGAGGGCGCGGCCCTGTCGCTCGGCATCGTCGAGGATGAACTTGGCGGGCGGCAGCTGTGCCTGGTAGGTCCAGATGGGCCACTCCTGGTCGTACAGGTTCAGCTCGGGCGCCACGTAGGTGAGCTCGATATTGGCTTCGTAGAAGGCATCGACGTTGCCGACGTCGCGCCAGTAGAGCTGCACCTTGGTCTCCGCGTCCTGGAACACATAAGCGTGCACCTTGTCACCGGCCTCGATGCTGCCGGGCACGATGTTGCGCCCGAAATCGTGCGCCGACTCCTGCTCCTTCGCATCCGCCAGCAGCATGCGCTCGAGGTAATCCGCGTTGAACACGTAGATGCCCATGGACGCCAGGGCGATGCCTTCCCGACCCGGGATCGGCTCGGGATGCAGCGGCTTCTCGACGAAGCGCGTAATGCGGTTGCTCTCGTCGATGGTGACGATGCCGAATTCACGCGCGCGCTCCACCGGCACCTCGACCGTGCCGACCGTGACGTCGGCGCCGCTTTCCGCATGCTCGGCCAGCATCAGGCCGTAGTCCATCTTGTAAATGTGGTCGCCGGCCAGCACCAGCACGAATTCGGGTTCCTGGCGGCGCAGGTATTCGAGGTTCTGGAACACCGCGTCGGCGGTGCCCTTGTACCAGGACGCGTCGATCTGCTGCTGCGCCGGCAGGATCTCCACGAACTCGCCGAACTCGCCGCGGAAATAGCCCCATGCCCGCTGCAGGTGGACGATCAGGTCGTGTGCCTTGTACTGCGTCAGCACCGCGATGCGCCGGATGCCGGAGTTCACGCAGTTGGACAGGGGGAAGTCGATGATGCGGTACTTGCCGCCGAAGGGCGTGGCCGGCTTCGCCCGCGACAAGGTGAGTGCCTTCAGGCGCGAACCGCGTCCGCCGGCAAGAATGAGCGCCACGGTATCGCGGGTCAGGCTACTGACATAGCGGCCGGGTCGTACCGTCTTCATGACTTCCCTCGCGTGCTTCCTGGATGTTCCGCATACGATAGCAGCACCTTCAGCTCGCGCCACGCATTGGCGCCCGCTCTCGCCGCGCCACTGTGTTAAATTCGCCGGAACTTCCCCACGCTGCCTTGCATGCCCGCCAAGTCCAGGATCCTGTTCGTCATCGCCGAGGCCTGGCCGCTGGTCAAGACGGGCGGGCTGGCGGACGTCGTGCCGGCCCTCGCCCGGGCCCTGATCGAGCAGGGCCACGACGTGCGGCTGTTGCTGCCCGGCTACCGCGCCGTGGAGGAAGCCTTCGCCGGCAAGGCGGCGGGGCGCGCCTTCGAGGTGCTGCCCGGCCTGCCGCACGCGCGCCTGCTGCGCGGCCGCCTGCCCGGCTACGACATCCCGACCTGGCTGCTGCATTGCGCGCCGCTGTACGACCGGCCCGGCGGCCCCTACGCCGACGCCGAGGGACGCGACTGGCAAGACAACAGCCTGCGCTTCGCGCTGCTCGGCAAGGTCGGCGCCATGTTCGGCACGGGCGCGGGACTCGACGGCTGGCGCGCCGACGTGCTGCACGGCCACGACTGGCATGCCGGCCTGATGTCGGCCTACGCGCATTTCGACCCCGCGGTCACCGCCGCCACCGTTTTCACCATCCACAATCTCGCCTACCAGGGCAATTTCCCGGCCGACTTGCGCCATACGCTGCACGTGCCGCCATCCGCCTTCCAGCCCGACGGACTGGAGTTCTACGGCCAGCTCAGCTTCATGAAGGCCGGGCTGTGGTACTCGGACCGGCTGACCACGGTAAGCCCGACCTACGCGCAGCAGATCCGGACCGAGGCCTACGGGCACGGCATGGAAGGCGTGTTGCGGGCGCGCGGCGCAGCGCTGACCGGCATTCTCAACGGCGTCGACAAGGACGCCTGGAATCCCGCCACCGACCCGCTGCTGCCGGCCCGCTTCACGAGCGCGGACCTCGCCGGCAAGGCGCGGTGCAAGCTCGAACTGCAGGACCGCTTCGGCCTCGCGCGCGGCCCCGAAGTTCCGCTCATCGGCATGGTGGGGCGCATGACTGCGCAGAAGGGCTGGGACCTGCTGCCGGAAGCCGTGGACCGCCTGGCCGCCGGCAAGGTGCAGTGGGCCCTGCTGGGCAGCGGCGACGCCGACCTCGAGGCCTCCCTGCACCGGCTCGGCTCGGCCCATCCCGGCAGCGTCGCGGTGCACGTCGGTTACGACGAGGCATTGTCACACCTGGTCATCGCCGGGGCGGACCTGTTCACCGTGCCGTCGCGTTTCGAGCCCTCGGGCCTGACCCAGATGTACAGCCAGCTGTACGGTACGGCGCCGGTGGTGCGGCGCACCGGCGGCCTGGCCGACAGCGTGGTGCAGGCCACGCCGGACAGTCTCGCCGACGGCAGCGGCACGGGCTTCCTGTTTGACGAAGCCAGCGGCAGCGCGCTGGCAGGGGCGCTCGAGGCTGCCGTGCAGATGTACCGCAGCGACCGCAGCGCATGGGCGGCGTTGCAGCGCAACGGCATGCGCCAGGACTTCGGCTGGGAGCAGCCGGCCGCGGCTTACGCCAACGTCTACCGGGAGGCGGCGCGGCGGCGGGCGGGTTAGGCATCGTCGCGGCGCGACGATGGGTCGGCAGATCGGCCAGGGCATTCCGGGTACACGGAGACAAGGCAACCTTGGATCTACGCGATCCGCGTAGTCTGGCGGCGCTTATCGCCTCGAGTGCGAACCCTTGACCCGGGACGCCCGCGGCCGACCTGCCTTGAAACGGTGGCCCCCCGAACGGGGTGGCGGCGCGGAGACGAAGCATAGCCCGAAAGCTGCCGCGATGCCTAGCGCAACCGGCATCCGGAAGATCAATTACATATAAAACAATTGGTTATGAAGATTAATTCGCTTGCTTTGGCGCAGAATCGCCGCCCGCGGGGCCGCGCAATCGGCCGAATCGACTATTGACACGCCGCAACAATTCTCTATCCTCGCGGCCTCCGACTTATCCCGTGGCGCGCCCATGAATCGCCTCCTGCCCATCTTCGCCGGCCTGGCCGCCGGACTGCTGGCCGGCACCCCGGCCCACGGCGCCGATGCGCCGACCGCCTGCGTGCCGGATGGCACGGGCCGGCTGCAGATGACGATCGCCGGTCACTTCGACGCCGCGCTCGACTGGGGCAACGCCGGCACCCGCTGTGCCGGCGGGCCGCGCCCGGACGGCGATGCGCTGCGACTGATGTTCGGCCGCGCGGACGACGCGCTGATGGTGGTCATCGGCATCTCCGGCCTCCAGCGCGGCGCCATGGGCTCGGGCCTGCCCGCCAACCTCACCATCGTGCGCGAGGGACGGGGGGAATTCTTCGGCACCCTGGGCGCGGACACCTGCCTGGTCGACGTGACCGAGAACACGCCGCTCGTCGGCAGCGCGGGCACCTTCCGCGTGAGCGGCAGCGGCCGCTGCCTGGCGCCCATCGAGGCCGTGGCCGGCTCGACCGAGATCCGCGTCGCGCCCTTCGAGTTCACCGGGTTCGCCGAATGGCCCGTCGCGGAAGAGGCGGACTGAAGTGAGGCGCTACCTGTTACCCGGCTTGTGCGTCATCGCGCTGGTGCTGGCCCTGCACACCATGACGCTGGCGTCCGGCACGCTCGGCGACCTGCCCCTCGAGGAGGCCGCGGTGGTCGGAGCGGACGGCGAGCAACACCTGTTCGAGGTGCGCCTGGCCGACACGCCGGAGGCGCGCACCCGCGGCCTGATGTATGTCACCGCGCTCGAGCCCCGGCACGGCATGCTGTTCGACTTCGGCGAGACGCGCGAGGTCGGCATGTGGATGAAGAACACGCCGTTGTCGCTGGACATGCTGTTCATCGACGCGGCCGGGGTGATCCGGCGCGTTGCAGCCGAGGCACGGCCGTTCTCCACCGACATCATCCGTTCCGGCGTGCCGGTGCGCGCGGTGCTGGAAATTCGCGGCGGCCTGGCGGCCGAGCTCGGCATCGAGCCCGGCGACCGGGTCGTCCACCACATCTTCGACTAGATCACCTTCGAGAAGCGTTGCTCGGCCAGCCGCGCCGCCAGGTAGGCGTCGAAAGGCATGGCGATCGGCCGCAGCAGGAAGCGGCCCTTCGGCGTGACGCGGATGGTGTCCTCATCCAGCTCGACCAGCTCGTCGGCCGCCAGCTTTTCCATCTCGCCCAGCTCGCGCGCGAAGTACTGCGGGAAATCGATACCGTGGCGCGCCTCGATCGTGCGCATGTCCATGGTCCCGCCGCACATCAGCTGGTGGATGACCTCGCGCCGCAGCACATCGTCCGCCGTCAGCTCCACGCCGCGCAGCACCGGGAATGTGCCCGGCGTCGATGGCGTCGTAGTAGTCGTGGCGCAGCTTGATGCTCTGCGAGTAGCTGTGGCCGACCTTGCCGATGGCGCTCACGCCCAGCCCGATCAGGTCGAGCTCCGCATGGGTCGAGTAACCCTGGAAGTTGCGGTGCAGCGTGCCGTTGTTGCGCGCCTTGACCAGGTCGTCCTCGGGCAGGGCGAAATGGTCCATGCCGATGTACTCGTAGCCGCGCTCGGTGAGGAACTCGACCGTGCGCGTCAGCAGCGCGAGCTTCTCCGCCGCCGACGGCATGTCCTCGTTGCGGATCAGGCGCTGGGCGCGGAACATCTCGGGCAGGTGAGCGTAGCTGTAGGCCGCAATACGGTCCGGCTTCGCCTGCACCACTGACTCGAGCGTGTGGGTGAAGCTGTCCGCGGTCTGCCTGGGCAACCCGTAGATCAGGTCCACCGAGACGCCGCGGAACCCATGCTCGCGTGCCTGGCGGATGAGGAACAGCGTCCATTCCTCGTCCTGCAGCCGGTTCACCGCCTGCTGCACCTGCGGGTCGAAGTCCTGGATGCCGAGCGACAGGCGATTGAAGCCGAGCTCGGCCAGGCGCGGGATGGTGCTCTCGTCCACGCTGCGCGGGTCGATCTCGATCGAATACTCGCGCTGCTCGCCGCGGTGCAGGCCGAAGTTGTTGAACAGGCCTTCCATCACCTTGGTGAACTGCGTGTCGTTGAGGAAGGTCGGCGTGCCGCCGCCGAAGTGCAGCTGGTCGACGCGCCGGCGCGGATCGAACAGCTGCCCCTGCAGGCGCATTTCCTCCACCAGGTGCTCGACGTAGGGATCGGCGCTGTGCTGGTGGCGTGTGATGATCTTGTGGCAGCCGCAGTAATAGCAGAGGGAATGGCAGAACGGCACGTGCACGTAGATCGACAGCGGGTGCGCCTCGGGCTCGCCGGCATTGCTGGCCAGCGCCAGGCGCTTGTAGTCCTCCTCCGTGAACCCGTCGTGGAACTGCACCGCGGTCGGATAGGAGGTATAGCGCGGCCCGCGGCCGTCGTAGCGCTTGATCAGGTCGAGGTCGAACTCAGCCGTCTTGGTCGTCATGTCTCACCACGTCATCGTTGTTATCTGGCGCCGGCGCGGCCCGCGGCCACTGCCCGGCAGTTCCCGGATTGCGAATCATTCCTGAACGGTCACGCCGGGGGAATCGTGGCTTCCCTCAATCCGGGGCGGCCACAGGCGCCGCGACGCAGCGCACATCATAGCGGAGATCGTGCCGCGCCCCGCGCTGCTCCTGCGGTGGAACGGGCGCGCGGCCGAGCACTTCCCAGCCCGCCGGGCAATAGCCCAGGCGCTTCATCCAGCCCGCCAGCCATTCCATGCGCTTGGCCTCGGCTTCCGCGCTGTCGGCCGGATAGAGGCTCGAAGTGCTGGCCTCGAACAGGAAGATGCCGGGTCGCTGCCAGTCCTCGCGCAGGTCGCTCATCGAGTGGCGGTGATAGTCCACCCGATCCTCCATGGCCGCACAGCCGGCGAGACCGGCGAACAGGCACAGCAGCATCGCCTGGGAGAGCTGCCGTGGAGTGGGGCGCCGTGCCCCGGGGTGAGTGTTTGCATTCATAGAACGATTCTACCGGCAGTCGGCCCGGGCACAAAAAAACCGGGAGCCCTTGCGGGCCCCCGGCTGCTTTCTTTCCAGGTCCGTGAGGACTTAGAAGTTCTGCATGTAGCGGACGTAGACGACACGGCCGTACGGATCGTACAGGCTGTTGTTATAGCTCCGGGCCTCGCCGAAGTCGATAACCGGGTCCTTGTCGCCAATGTTGTCCACACCAACGGTGATACGGCCATCCCACGGGGTGAAGTAGTTCACCTGGATGTCGTTGGTGATCCAGGACGGGATGTCCACGTCCGGATCTTCCAGCTTGCCGTCCTGGCCGCCGATGTAGTTGATGTTGTAAGCGACGTTGAAGTCACCCCAGGTCCACACGTTCCGCAGGATGGCACGCCACTCCGGCAGACCGGTGTCGCCGGAAATGTCGTCACCGCTGTCGACCTTGTAGTCGAGCACGTAGTTCGCCAACAGCTCGTTGGTCAGGCGACCGTACTGGCCGAAGTCGAAGTTGGTCGCGATGTTGAAGTCGAGACCGGAAGCTTCGACCGTACCCAGCGAGGCGAAACCGCGCTGCAGGAAGCGGATCGAACCGTCGGCATTACGCGCAATACCAAGACCTGCTTCCGGGTACGGCGGGCTGACGCCGAGGGCAGACAGGTCGCTCAGTCCCGGCGGGCAGTTCAGGGTCGTGCCCGCAAGGCAGTTCACGATGGTCTGCGCGGTGATGGCCGCAACGCGGTCGTCGATCTGGATGTTCCAGTAATCGACGGAACCGTTCAGCCACTCGAGCGGCTCGAAGGCCACGCCGAAGCTGAACTGGTCGGACTGCTCAGCCCCGATGTTCGGGTTCGCAATGACGAAACCAGTGATCTGGGTCTGGCAGTTCTCCGGCTGGCCGAAGGCGAGACAGGTCTGCGGGTCGCGGACGCTGTCAGCAGAGAACGACGGCTGCGCCGAGAGGATGTCCAGCGTCGGGGCGCGGAAGCCGGTGCCCCAGGAACCACGGACCGTCAGCTCGTCCATCGGCTGCCAGCGGAAGGCCAGCTTCGGGGAGAACTCGGAGCCGAAGTCGCTGTAATCGTCGTTACGGCCGGCGATCGTGACTTCGAAGGTGTCGGTGACGGGCACCAGGGCCTCGAAGTAAGCAGCCCACTGGTCGCGGCTGCCGAAGGCCGAGTTACCGGCGGAACCGGTGATGTTGCCGTTGGCCGACAGGTCGTCGTACAGGTCACGGTAGTCTTCGTCGCGGTACTCCGCACCGAAGGCCACGCTGACCGGGCCGGCCGCCATCTCGAACAGGTCGGTGGACGCCAGGGCATAGGCCTCGCGGGAGACGAAGCGGGCGTCACGGATCAGGGTCGAGGTGAATGACTGCAGCACATCCTGCGTGGCACCGAACGGGTCGTAAATGTTGTACGCGCCCGAGGTGATCTGCGGCTGCGCCAGGGCAGACACGATGTAGTTACGACCGATCTCGTAATACTGCGAATCGACGCGACGGAGACCGCCTTCCACGTCGAAGTCGCCGATGCGACCCTGCACGCCGACTTCGAAGTCGTAGACGTTGCCGTCGGTGCTGGTGTCACGCGGGCCGTTGGCCGCAAATCGATGCCGCAGCAGGAGGGTCTCGTCGGCCACGCCGGCGTAGTTCTCCCAGAACGGGTTCAGGCCGCCGTCAGCAGGCGCGGTACCCGGATGGTTGGGGGAACCCACGTCCAGCACGATGGCGCCGAAGCCGCCCACGAGCCAGGGCGAGGACGGCACCGGGGCGTAACGACCGAAGGACTTCACGCGGTTCACGCTGAAGTTGCCGTACACGCTCCAGTCCATGTTGATGTCGTAGCGGGCGCGGGAGAAAACCGACTGGTTCTCTACCTCGGCCTCGTCGGCTGACACCAGCGTGAAGTCGTAGAAGCAGAAGCCGCCGTCGAGGAAGAAGCCGGGGCCTTCGCAACCAGCAACGTTGCCGGGACCTTCGATGGCAGCGCCATCGGCCGGGCCGATGAAGCGCAGCGGATCGGAGCCGAGGAAGTTGTTGGAGAAGGTCGACGCGCCGCCGGCGGACCAGAAACGGTCACGCGCAAAGACGATGTCGCGCTTCGAGTAGGACGCGCCGGCCATGATCTGGCCGTTGGCGCTGGACGTGCCGAAGATCACGGAAGCGTCTTCGGTGTCGCCGCCCTTGCGCTTCGGGGAACCCGTGCCGATCTGGGCCTGGGCGCCGGTGAAGTCCTTGCGGGTGATGATGTTCACCACGCCGCCGATGGCGTCGGTGCCGTAGATGGCCGAGGCGCCGTCGGACAGGATCTCGATGCGCTCAACAGCAGCCAGCGGAACCGCGTTCAGGTCCTGGCCCTGGCCGAGGTTCGGCGCGATCGGGGCGCGACGGCCGTCGATCAGGATCAGGGTGCGGCCTTCGCCGAGGGCGCGCAGCGACAGGCCGCCGAACGACTGGCCGGTGCTGCCGGACTGCGGCCGGAACGAACCGGCGCTGTTGATGGGCTGGTTGCGAAGCAGGTCCGCAACGGACGCCTCACCAGAGAGTTCGATCGTCTCGCGATCGATGACGGTGACGGGCAGAGCGCCCTCAATGTCTGTGCGCTTAATGCGCGAGCCGGTGACCTGAACGCGTTCGAGGTCAGCAGCTTCTTCCTGCGCGAACGCAGTCGGCGCAGCAGCGGCAGTCGCAATTGCGCCGGCCGCAAGTGCTCCGCGCACCGCAAGCCTGAGCTGGTTGTTTCTCATCGGAAGGTTTCCTCCTAGGTTTCCAAAGCTTCCGCTCGCGCGCTGCGGCAGACCACAGACTCGTGAGACGGACTCCCCTGATAGCAAGTGTCCCCATGGCCGAAATGTGCAGAAAAGCCACTCGGCCCGAACACCCGTCGCCGGAGACTAGCCTACTTTGTTGCCGGATGCCAACATCCGGGAAGGATTTTTTTTCGGTTTCCCGCAGCCGCGAAACCCGCCCGGAACCGCGGCCTGCACCGGCCGACCAACTGGAATTTGTCCAGATTCATCCTGTTGGCAGAGGTGACAACGCCCGGCCGGACGGGGGCCGGCAGACGCCTCGCGCCAGCGCCAGTCTGTGTCTTTTTCACCACAGCCTGCGGAGGTGGATTGTTGCGACTACGCAACAAGCGAGGTCAGGAACGGGCAGCGACCAGCGTCCAGCCGAGCAGCGTGTCGCCGCGGTAGCGCAGCGGCCCGATGTCCAGTCCCGCCAGGCCCGCAGCCTCCAGTTCGCCCCGCAACGCGGCCATGCCGGCCTCGTCCCGGGCAGCCGAGACCAGGTCCGACATGCGCAGGCGGTAAGCGGCCGCCTCGGCCTCGATCTCGCCCCAGGCTCGCTCCAGATCGGCTTCGGACAACGTCCGTGACTGCTCCAGCAGGCGCAGGACCGCGGGCACGAAGAACTCGATGAAGCCGGCGTCCTCGCGCTGCACCTCGGGCTGGCGAGCATGTCGCTCCAGCCGCCCGGCCGCGGTCATCAGCGCCTCGCGCACCTTGATGGCCCCCGGCGTCCATTTCACCCCGCCACGCTGCGCCCCCGGCTTGAGGCCGCGGAACAGCTTCGTCATGCGCCGCCCCAGGCGCGCGAAGCCCTCCTCCTCCATGCACATGGCAACCTGGCGCAGGCCTGCGCGCGCCTGGGAGAGGATGGCCGAGCCGTCGTGGTGCACGATCATCGCCACGCGCCCGCCCGGGCGCAGGATGCGCGCGATCTCCCGGCTGCCCGCCGCGGAGTCGCCGTATTCGAAACCGTACTGGCTGGTCACCAGGTCGACGCTGCCCGCTTCGAGCCCGGTCGCCTCCAGCGGCACGCCGCCGCGCAGCGCGATGCCGTCCACATCCGCCGCGAGGGCCGGCCACGCGGCGCGGACGCGCGCCGCATCGATGGTTGCGCTGTCGACCCCGGTAATGTGGAGCGGCCGCTCATTCTCGCGCGCGAACCGCGCGGCCAGCAGTGCCACCGCGCCGTTGCCCGTCGCCAGGTCCACCACCGTGGCGCCTGCCGGCAGTTGCGCGAACTGCGACCACCAGAAATCCCGGATCTCGGCGTCATAGTTTTCGCTGAAGTGGCCTTCGAATGTCGTCAGCGTGCCGCGTTCCCAGAAGCGGCTCCATTCTTGCGCATCGAGGCGCTGGCGCCCGACACCGGCGGGTTGTTGTCCCATGCTGTTACTCTGCAGGCTAGCGGCCGTCGCGTAGAATAACCGCTATTCCGTTTCCCAGCCCTGCGGCGCCGTGGCCCCGGCGCCCCGGAGAACAGCAATGCAGTCCGATTCCGTTGCCCGCCACGCTTCATGTTCACTCCCGCACCGTCGTGCCGGGCTGCGCGGCGGCCCCCTGGCGTTCTCGCTTCTCGCCCTTGCGGCGTGCCTGCCGCTGCACGCGGCGGACGACCCCGGCGCGACCACGCGCGGGTTCATCAAGTGCCTCGAGCTGAAAGACCCCGCGGAGCGGCTGGCGTGCTACGACCGCATGGCCGTGGCGGCGGTGGAGCTCGGCCTCACCTTGCCGGGTGCGTCGGCTGGGTCGGCGGCGCCGGCAGCCGCCACGGGCGCGGTGGCCGCAGCCGCCGCTTCGACCGCAACCCCGACGGCACCGGCCGCGACGCGCGGCGCGGATGCCGTGGAGGATTTCGGCCTCGAGCAGGAGAAGGCCCAGCAGGCGCTGGAAGCGATCACGGCGAAGGTGCTGGGCGGCTTCCGCGGCTGGACGGGCGAGACGGTGTTCGAGCTGGACAACGGCCAGGTGTGGGAACAGGCCGGTTCAGGACGCTACGAGTACAGCGGCGAAGATCGCGCCGTGGTAATCGAGCGGGGATTTCTCAACAGCTTCTCCCTCAAGCCGCAGGGGCTGAACCGCACGGTGCGCGTCAAGCGCATCAAGTAGCGGAAATCCGAAGGCCGCTTTCTTTGGAACAGTTCTCCGCGCTGCACTATAGTGCGGGTTGGAGGGCGTGCTGCGCGCCCGCATGCTGCAAGCGAAGGAAAAACGATGGACAGACAGCTGAGCGAAATCGAGAAGACCTTTCACGATGCGCGGCAGGAACTCATCAGCGCCGCACAGCGCACTTACGAGAGCCTGCGGCGTGAACTGGACAAGCTGACCACTCGGGCCAACAAGACGGCCGAGCGCGTCAACGACCTGGCCCGCCGCCTGCAGGAGCAGGCGCAAAAGGCCGTGAACGAGGGATCCAAGGCCGCGGCCACCCAGGCCAAGCGGATCGAAGGGATGCTGACCGACGCGCGCAAGGAACTGGACGCGGTCACCAAGGACCAGAAGTGGCTGAAGACCGAAGCCGCGCGCGCCTATGACTACCTGCGCCGCGTGAGCGGTATCGATCGTGCCGTCGCGGCCGTGGAGAAGGAATGGGCGAAGCGCACCGGCGCCCCCGCCAGGAAGAAGCCCACGCGCAAGCGCAAGGCCACCACACGCAAGAAGGCTGCCGCGAAGAAGAAGCCGGCGACCAGGAAGAAGGCCGCCACGCGCAAGAAGAGCGCTGCCAAGAAGAAGCCGGCGACGAAGAAGAAGGTCGCCAGCAAGAAAAAGGCCGCACCGCGCAAGAAGGCGGCAAGCAAGAAGAAAGCCGCCAGCAAGAAAAAGGCTGCGCCGCGCAAGAAGACGGCGAGCAAGAAAAAAGCCGCCAGCAAGAAGAAGACCGCGGCGAGCTGATCGCTCAAGGCTTGGGGGGAACATGGCAGGCGGCGCTCCGCAGGGAGCGCCGCCTGTTTTTTTGTCTGCGGGAAGCCGCGTCAGCCGGTTACGGCGCGCTGGCGCTCCAGCCCGCCGCGGCGAGACCGTCGCGTAACGGGCCGAGGTGCTCGGCGTAGTCGCGGTGCCATCCGGAGCGCCCCTCGCAGGCCGCGTCCGGACCGAGGCTGTCGGGCGCCACCCGGGCGAGCGACGGGTCCCAGTCCAGGTCCAGGAACTCCATCAGGCGGCGTCCCTCTGCTTCGGGTTCCTCCACCAGCGCCGCGTAGTCCACCTCGTGCATGGGCAGCCGCGTGGTGGCGCGCCAGTGCGCCATGAGCCGGAGGTAGTCGGCGTGGAAAGCCCCGAAGTCCTCGAGCCTGCCCGAGAACGGCGCCGGCATGCCGCTGAACCCCCTGAAATAGCAGCCGAGACCCACATCGAGCGGGTCACGCACGCAGTGGACCAGGCGCGCATGCGGGAACATCAGCTCGATCAGCCCGATGTGCAGGAAGTTGAGCCACATGGAATCGACGATGCGGCGCGCGTCCTCGTCGACGAGAAACAGGCGTGCCAGGTAGGCCGCGGACAGCTCCCGCAATTCGCGTTTGCGCAGGGAGCCGACACATTCCGGGTAAGTCAGGCCGCGATTGTTGTGGCGGCCGGTGTAGCCGGCGCCCAGGTCGATGTGCGGCAGCGCCCCGGCACTGACGGCGCGCGGATGTGCGGCGATCAGCGAAGCGACCCGCGCCTGCCCCGCGCAGGGCAGTCCGAGCACGAACACCGGCGCTTCTGACGACAGGCCTTGCGGCAGGCTGTCGATCAATTCGCGATCGAACACCGCGATCAACCGTGTCACGAACTCCTGGTGCGCGGCCGGATTGAAAGGTGCGGCGTGCAGCTGCTGCGCACGCGAGAAATGCGCGTACGCCCGTTTGTGCTCACCGCGCGCATCCAGCAGCTGGCCGAGCATGCGATGGGCCGGCACCAGGTCTGCCGCCGGGGCGGGACGCTTGACCAAGTCCGCCAGCTGCAACAGCGCCGCGACCGGGCGCCCGGACGCGCGCAGCGCGCGCGCCTGCGCCACGTGCAGGCAAGGCGCCGCACCCTCCTTTTCAGCGCGCTGCGCAACGAATGCGAGCGCCTCTGCAGTGCGGCCGAGGGCAAGCAGCACGCCGCTCAACGCGGCGGCCGCAGGCGCATGCGCCGGATCCACCTCCAGCGCCGCCTCGTAGCCGGCGAGCGCAAGCTCGAGCTCGCCCAAGGCCTCGAGGGCGCGCGCGAGGCCGCAATACACCTCCGGGTCGCTGTCGCCCGCGGCCAGCAGGCGCCGATAT
Organism: uncultured Gammaproteobacteria bacterium; assembly: GCA_963709275.1. GTDB lineage: Bacteria > Pseudomonadota > Gammaproteobacteria > Steroidobacterales > XN24 > XN24. The sequence continues at coordinate 734,891 of CAVPVZ010000004.1, read as the reverse complement.
GCGGTCACCGACTCGTCAAGTCGCCCCAGTTGCCACAGGCACTCGGCCAGGACCCGCTGTCCGGCGCGATGACTCAGCTCGCGTTGTATGCCGGCCTGCAAGTGGGGCACCGCCTTGTCCGGGCGGCGCTGCTCGTAATACATCTGCCCGAGCGACAGGTTGGCGAGGCCGTGCTCCTGGTCGTGACTGATGGCGCGGTGGAAGAGCGCCTCGGCATCCGCGCTCGCGCCCGCGTCGCGGCGCAGCAATACATGCCCGAGGTTCGCCAGCGCATCGGCATACTCCGGCGCTGACTCGACGGCCTGCCTGAAGGCATCCTCCGCTGCCGCCAGGTCGCCGTTGCGCAACAGGATGCGGCCCGACAGGTTGAGTCCGCGGGCGTTGCCGGGCTCGATCTCGCGCGCCCGCGCGATCCAGGTCTCCGCTTCGTCGAAGCGCTGCTGGCGAAAACGCAGCTCCGCCATCAACAGGCACGCCTGGCAGCTGTCCGGACGCTCTTCCAGCACACTGTGGCAGAGCTGCTCCACCTCGGGATGCAGACCGTCGCTGAGCGCCCGCTCCGCCTTCTGCAGATCGACGGCGACCCGCCTTCCGGTCTTGTTGATCGAGCGGCTTTGCAGCAGGCTCATCATGGCTGCGGATCCAGGCCCTTGCTGCGCGTGGCGGCGGCGTCAGGAATCACCGGGCTTCCCGTGCAGCGACACCAGCAGTTCGGCCTCGCCCCGGTTCAAGCCGAAGTCCTGCGCCAGTTCTTCTGCGCTGGCACCCTGGCGCGCCATGCGAATCGCACGCCCGTAATCACCGTCGCCCTCTTCCATGAGGCGCAGCTGCTCCTGCCGTTCCTCGACGGCCGCGAGCCGGGTCTCGGTCTCTGCCAGGCGCTGCTGCAGCTGCTCGGCCGCTTCGCCGGCTGCCGCTTCCGCCTGGGCGAGAGCCGCGCGCGCAGCCGCGAGCTCCGTCTCCAGTTCAAGCTGGCGCGCGCCGAGAGTCTCGGCGCGGCGCAAGGCCCGTAACGACAGCCATAGCGCCAGGGCGAGCACTACGACAACGGCGACGGCGGCGTATACCTGGTGGTCGGTCATGCGTAGTCATCCACAATGCGGCCGGGAGCCGGCGGCTTCTCGTGGTCCGATTGTCCACCAGTTTGCGGGTCTTCTGCAGCAGGTTCGCCGTCCTCGGGCCGTTCCGGGCTGCCGGGCGGGCGATTGTCGCGCTCCCGTCGCTCCCCCGGAGGCCGTCTCGGCCAGACCGGCTCGACGGGACTCAGGGGGCGGAAGGGGTTCATGTCGCCGGCTCCGCCCCCGACGCTTCTTCCCTGCTATGCGCCAGTTCACGGTCCTCTGCCCTACCCGACATGACGATGATCAGCACGCGCCGATTCTGGCGTCGGCCTTCGAAAGTGTTGTTGTCCGCCACCGGGCGGAACTCGCCGTAACCGACGGCCGCCATGGCGGCGGGGTCGATGCCGTAGCCCGCCAGCAAGTGCACCACGCTGGCCGCGCGCGAGGCCGACAGTTCCCAGTTGGAGGGGAACTGGGCCGTGCTGATGGGAACCGAGTCGGTGTGGCCCTCGACCTGGAGGCGCACGCCGGCGTCCTTCAGCAGGCTGGCCAGGCGCTGGATCGCCGGGACGGCATCACTCGCCACCGTGGCGCTGCCGCTGGCGAACAGGAAGCTGGTGTTGATCTCCACCTCGAGCCAGTAGGACACGCGGCGCACCTTGATCATTTCCGCATCCACCAGCGGCGCCATGGCAGCGAGCACCTCGTCTTCCAGGCGTTCGATCAGGATCCAGGACGCCTCGTCACTGTCGGCCCCTGTGCCGTCGCCCGGCCCCAGGCCCTTCTCCCCGTAACGACTCTTATCCGTGTCATTGGTCGGCAGGTTGGTCGGGGCGTCGACCTCGAAAGGCACCAGGGTGCGCGGCAGGCCGGTCTCGAGTTCCTGGTCCGCGCGCATCTGGAAAGCGCCGACCTGGATCGGCTCCATGGTGCGCGGCGAGCCGCGGAAAGCCGCCACGAGCGAGTCGGACAAGACGCGGTACTTGCCCTCGTTGACGGACGACACCGCGTACATCACCACGAAGAACGCCAGCAGCAACGTCACCAGGTCGCCGTAGGGGATGGCCCAGGCCTCGTGGTTGACGTGCTCTTCCTTGTGTTTCTTGCGTGCCACCGGATCAACCCGTGCTCACGTAGCCCTTGAGCTTGGTCTCGATGTTGCGCGGGTTCTCGCCCTGCGCGATGGAGACCATGCCCTCGACCATCATCTCGCGGTAGGTGGTGCCCTCGGCCACCGCGGTCTTGAGCTTGCTGGCGACCGGCAGGAAGAACAGGTTGGCGCTGGCGATGCCGTAAATGGTGGCCGTGAAGGCCGCCGCGATGCCGGAACCGAGCTTGCTCGGATCCGCGAGGTTCTGCATCACCGCCATCAGGCCGAGCACCGCGCCGATGATGCCCAGCGTCGGCGCATAGATGCCCATGCTCTCGAAGACCTTGGCGCCGCGGGTATCGAACTCCTCGCGGCTGCCGATATCCACTTCCAGGATGCTGCGCAGGGTCTCCGGCTCGCTGCCGTCGACCAGCAGCTGCAGGCCTTTCTGCAGGAACTCGTCGGTCTCTTCTTCGGCCGTGCTCTCCAGTCCGAGCAGGCCTTCCTTGCGCGCCACCTGGCTCCAGTTGACGATCTTGGTGATCGCCTCCGCGGGGTCGTACGGCGGCGGCTGGAACACCCAGGCCATCATCTTCATGGCGTGCTTGAACGTTTCCAGGCGCACATGCAGCAGCGTCGCCGCGAACGTGCCGACGATCACGATGACGAACGCGGCGCCGTTCCACAGCGCGGCCAGTCCGCTGCCCTTGAGGATGCTGCCGCCCAGGATCGCAACCAGCCCCAGCGCCAGGCCGGCGACGCTGAGCACATCGAGGCGGCCACGGCCGGCCGGCGCCGCATCCGCGGCGCCCTCGGCTTCCACGCCCCGCCTGACAGACTCACCTGTCGCGCTCACTTGCACCTCGCCACGGCCAGGCCGCTGTTAGTCCATGTCATCATCGTCTCTGGTCCAGTTGGTCAAGCGCGCCCGCACCCTGGCCAGGGCCTGGCCGTGCAGCTGGCACACGCGTGACTCGGTGACGCCCAGCACGGCGCCGATTTCCCGCAGGTTCATGTCTTGTTCGTAATACAGCGACATCACCAGTTGCTCGCGCTCCGGCAGGCTGCTGATCGCCGTGGCAAGGTCTCGCGCGAATGCCTCGCGGTCGAAGACCTGCTCCGGCCCGGGTTCGTCACCGGGCAACCTGTCCTCAAAACTCCCGTCGTCCTCGCCGAGTTCGCTGAGACTGAACAGCCGGGCCGCGACGGTATCGCGCGCCATGGCGTGGTACTCGTCGATGCCCACCTCCAGCGTCGCAGCGATCTCGCGCGGCTGGGCCTCCCGGCCCGTCTCGTTCTCCACCGCCCGGATGGCGGCCGATACCCGGCGCGCGTTCCGGTGCACGGAGCGTGGCGTCCAGTCGTTGCGCCGCACTTCGTCCAGCATGGCACCGCGAATCCGGATGCCCGCGAAGGTCTCGAAGCTGGCACCCTGGGACGCCTTGTAGTTCCGCGCCGCCTCCAGCAAACCGATTGTTCCAGACTGAACCAGGTCCTCCAGTTGCACGTTGGCGGGCAGCCTGCCGAGCAAGTGGCAGGCGATCCGCTTCACCAGGTCGAGATGCTGCTCGACCAGCTGTTCGCTCTCGAATTCCCTCGCTGCGGCATACATGGTCAGCCCACCGCCAGGAGGTCGTCGTCCCGCGAAGCGGGGGCTGCCAGCCGTTCCAGGAAGAACTCGATGCAGCCGCTCATTCCGCGAGGCTCGGGAAGGTTATCGGCACTCCGGGCCAGTTCCTTGAATGCCCGCGCCGCCGGGCTGGTCGGGTAGGTGGTCACTACCGGGGCCTGCATCTGCACCGCGCGCCGCAGCAGCGGGTCCTCCGGGATGATCCCGAGGTGCTGCAGGGGGATTTCGAGGAAACGATCGCTCACGGCCTGCAGCTTCTGGTGCAGGCGCTGGCCGTGGCCGCGCGAGTCCACCCGGTTGGTGACCGTGTGGAAGCGGCGCACGCCGTAATCCCGGGCCAGCACCTTGACCAGGGCGTAGGCGTCCGTGAGCGACGAGGGCTCGTCGCATACCACCACCGCGACATCCTGCGCCGCGGCACAAAACTGCAGGACTGAATGGCTGATGCCGGCGGCGACGTCCACGATCAGGATATCGACCGGCTCGGCCAGGCTGCTGAAGGCGCCGATCACGCCGGCGTGCTCTGCGGGGCTCAGGTTGGCCAGCCGGGCAACGCCGGAGGACGCCGGCACGATCTTCAGGCCGGCCGGGCCGGTGACGATGATTTCGTCCAGTTCGCGCTCGCCGCTGAGCAGGTGGGACAGGTTGTAGGGCACTTCCAGCCCGAGCAGCACGTCGACATTCGCGAGTCCCAGGTCGGCGTCCAGCAGCATGGTGCGCCGGCCCATTTCGGCGAAGGCGACACCGAGGTTGACGGAAACGTTGGTCTTGCCGACGCCGCCCTTGCCGCTCGCCACCGCCAGGACGCGCACCGGGCGCGGCCGGTGGAAGGGAGCCAGGCCGTGCGCCTGCCGGGCCAGTTCAGGCTGACGCATGGTGCACCTCCCGGGCAGGCGCGGCCATGGTGGGCGCGGCCTGCGGCGGCGCAGCCTGGGGAGATTTTTGTCCCAGCGCGCTGGCGATGAGATCACGCGCTCGCGCCGGGCGGAGGTCCTCCGGCACGCGCTGCCCCTCGCTGACGAACGCCACGGGGAGTTGGCGCGTCAGCAGGGTCGACAGGGCCGGCCCGAGCCGGGCGGCCTCGTCGAGCTTGGTCAGGATGCAACCGGCCAGGCGCTCGCGCCCGAAGGCGTCGATGACCTCGTCCATCACCTCGCGCTGGACGTTGGCGGACATGACGAGATAGTTCTCGACGTTGCCCAGCTCGCCGAGCTTGCGGCTCTCCTCGAGCAGCCGCAGGTCGCGCTGGCTCATGCCGGCGGTGTCGATGATGACCTGGCGACGGTTGGCGAATTCCGCCAGGTGATCGGCCAGTTCGCTGGTCGAGCGCGCCTGGCGCACCGGCAGTCCGAGCAGCAGGCCGAAGGAGGCCAGCTGCCGCTGCGCGCCGACGCGATAATCGTCGGTGCTGATGAGCGCGACCGACTTGCTGCCGTAGCGCAGGCAGGCCCGCGCGGCGAGCTTGGCCGCGGTGGTGGTCTTGCCCACGCCGGTGGCGCCCACCAGGGCGATGATGCGGCTCTGTTCGATCTGGTCCACCGGGGCCACCGGCAGGCGCCGGGCGAGGCTGAACAGGGCCTCCTGCCAGGCATCGCCGAGGGTCGCGAGGTCGGTGGTGCCGGCGGCGATGCCGCGGGCCACCGACTCGTCGAAGCCGGCCTTGATGAAGCGCCGGCCGATCTCGGCGCGCACCGGCTCGCGCCGGTCGTAATCCGAGGTGGCCAGCCGGGCCATCTGGTCCTGCAGGATGGCGCGCAGCGACTTCAGCTCTTCCTGCATCGCGGACAGCGCCGGGTCCTGCACCCATTCCACACGCGACGTTGCCGGCCGCGGCTGCGGCTGCGGCTGCGGCTGCGGCGCCGGAACATCGCGGACCTGCGCCGGGCGCGCGGCGACGTGTTCCTTCCACGCCGGCCGCTGCGCGTCGCTACGGTGGTGTTCCGGCTCGGGCCGCTCCGGCGCAGGGTCCAGGGGAGCAGACGCCTGCGCCGGAGCAGCGGCTTGCTCGTTCCGGCTGTCCGTGTGTCCGTCGCCGACCATGCGGTCGACCAGTTCGGCGTCGTAGTCGATCGCCGCCACGATCTCGACGCCGCCGCCGGTGTTGCGGGTGGAAAGGATCACCGCATCGGGACCGACGTCGTCCCGAACCATCCGGATCGCCTGGCGCATGTCTGGCGCGTGGAATCGCTTGATCTTCATGTCTGTCCTCAATCCCTTTCCATCCTGTTTACGCGGCGGCACTCTGGGCCTCGGCTGCTCCAAGCGTCGCCACCACCTTCACCGGCCGGCTGTCCGGGATCTCGGTGTAGGCCAGCACGTGCAGCCCCCGGACCACCGGTCTCAGCCACCGTGCCAGCCAGGGCCGCAATTCGGCCGAAGTGACCAGCACGGCAGGCTCGCCTGCGATCTCCTGGCGTTGCGCCGCCTCGCTGGCTCCCCGCTGGAGCCTTTCCGCGAGCCGGGGCTCGATGCCGAGACCCGCCGAACCCGTTGCCTGGAGACTCCGTTGCAAAACTTGTTCCAACCCGGGATCCAGCGCGATCAAAGGCAAATCTTCTTGAGAATCAGTGATTCCCTGCACGATGAACCGGGCCAGGGCGGTACGCACCGCGGCCGTGAGGGCGACGGGATCCTGACTCCTGGCGCCGTGCTCCGCCAAAGTTTCGGCGATCGTGCGCATATCGCGGATCGGGATCTGCTCGGCGAGCAGGTTCTGCATCACCCGCAGCACCGCCCCGAGGCTGAGGACCTTGGGCACCAGGTTCTCCACCAGTTTCGGGTGGCTCTTGGCGAGGCGGTCCAGCAGGTGCTGGGCGTCGTCGTGGCCGAGCAGCTCTTGGGAGTGGTCACGCAGCACCTGGCTGAGGTGCGTCGCCACGACGGTAGCCGGGTCCACCACGGTGTAGCCCAGGGTCTGCGCCTGGTCACGCTGCTCCGCGCTGATCCACACCGCCGGCAGGCCGAATGCGGGGTCCTTGGTCTCGGTGCCCTCGATCGAGCCGTAGACATGGCCCGGATTGATTGCCAGGTGGCGATCGGCGTGGATTTCGCCACGCGCGGCGGGCACGCCGTTGAGGGTGATGCGGTAGCCGTTCGGGCCGAGGTCCAGGTTGTCGCGCACGTGCACCGAGGGAATCAGGAAGCCGAGCTCCTCGGACAGCTTGCGCCGCACGCCCTTCATGCGTTCCAGCAGCACACCGCCCTGCGCGCGGTCCACCAGCGGGATGAGCCGGTAACCGACTTCCATGCCCACCGGGTCCACCTGGCTGACGTCGTCCCAGGCCAGGTCGCGCGGCGCGGAGGGCTCGACCGGCTCCTCTGCGAGCACCTCGACTTCCGCCTGCTGCGAGCGCCGGCGCAGCATCCAGGCGGCGCCGCCGAGAGCGGCGGCCAGGCCGAGGAACACCAGGTTCGGCATGCCCGGCACCAGGCCCAGCATGCCGATGATGACGGCGGCGATGGCGATGGCGCGCGCGCTGCCGAACAGCTGGCGCACCACGTCGCTGCCCATGTCGCCGGCGGCGGAGACGCGCGTCACGATGATGGCCGTGGCGGACGAGAGCAGCAGCGAGGGAATCTGCGCCACCAGGCCGTCGCCGATGGTCAGCAGGATGTAAGTGCGGGCGGCGTCGGAGAGGGTCATGTCGTGCGTGACCGTGCCGATGATCAGGCCGCCGATGATGTTGATGAACAGGATCAGGATGCCGGCCACGGCATCGCCGCGCACGAACTTGCTGGCGCCGTCCATGGAACCGTAGAAATCCGCCTCGGCCGCCGTTTCCGAGCGCCGCGCACGCGCCTCGTCCTGGGTGATCAGGCCGGAGTTCAGGTCGGCGTCGATGGCCATCTGCTTGCCGGGCAGGGCGTCCAGGGTGAAGCGCGCGCTGACCTCGGAGACGCGCCCGGCGCCCTTGGTCACGACGACGAAGTTGATGATGACCAGGATGGCGAACACCACCAGGCCGACCGCGTAGTCGCCGCCGACGACGAACTCGCCGAAAGCCTCGATGACCTTGCCGGCCGCATCCGTGCCGGTCTGGCCGTTCATCAGCACGACGCGCGTGGAGGCGACGTTCAGCGCCAGCCGCAGCAGGGTCGCCAGCAGCAGGACCGTCGGGAACACCGAGAATTCCAGCGGCCGCGGCGCGTAGATGGTCATCAGGATGACCACCAGGGCCAGCGCGATGTTGAAGGTGAAGAACATGTCCAGCGCCATCGGCGGCAAAGGCAGGACGATCATCACCAGCAGGGCGATCAGGAGCAGCGGCGTGCCCAGTCCAGTGCGCACGAGCATGCCGAAGTTAGTGGCAATCTTTCCCATCGTCAGATTCTCCGGCCGGGCTGGCGTCGGGTCAGGTGGTCAGGAACATCGAGCTCCTCGGGGAGCGGCGGCGCCGCACCGCCCGCCGCGGCCTTGACCTGGTATACCCAGGCCAGCACACGCGCGACGGCGAGGAACAGTTCGGCCGGAATCTCTTCATCCAGCCGGGTAGTGAAATAGAGGGCGCGGGCCAGCGGCGCCGCCTCGACGCGCGGCACGTCGCTCGCGGCCGCGACTTCGCGGATCTTGAGGGCGATCTCGTCGGCGCCCTTGGCGACGACGCGCGGCGCGGCCATGCCGGTCGGGTCGTACTTCAGCGCCACCGAGTAGTGCGTCGGGTTGGTGACCACCACGTCGGCGTCCGGCACCGCCATCATCATGCGCCGCTGCGTCATCTCCATCTGCACGCGGCGGATGCGGCCCTTCACCTCGGGGCGTCCCTCGGTCTCCTTCATCTCGTCGCGCACTTCCTGGCGGGTCATGCGCAGCTTCTTGCTGTGGCTCCACAGCTGGAAGGGAACGTCGACCGCCGCGATCAGCAGCATCACCGCCGACAGCACCAGCAGCACCCAGCCCGAGGTCGCGGCCAGGCCCGGCACGGCGGTCTCGACGCTGCTCTCGCCCGCCATCAGCAGGTCCGGCGCCACGTAGCGCAGCGCCAGCAGGCCGGCGCCGGTGACGACGATGAACTTGGCCAGCGTCTTGGCGAACTCCATCAGCCCGTTGGCCGAGAAGATGCGCTTCAGGCCGGCGATGGGACTGAGCTTTTCCAGCTTGGGCTTGAGCGACTCGGCGCTGAACACCAGTCCGCCGAGCATGGCCGGCCCGGCCAGCGCGGCGACCAGCACGGCGGCGAACAGCGGCAGCACCAGCATCAGCGCCGCCATGGCCGCCTCGCCGAACACGGCGGGGACCAGCGCATCGTCGAAGGCGAGTTCGCGCGGCAGCGTGAGCCCGTGGACCATCATCGTGGCGATCCCTTCGCCCATGGCGCCGCCGAACAGCACCAGGGTCGCGGCGCCGGTCAGCAGCACGGCGGTGGTGTTGAGTTCGCGCGAGCGCGCCGCCTGGCCCTTCTTCTTGGCGTCCTGGAGGCGCTTCGGTGTTGCTTGTTCTGTGCGTTCCTGGCTGTTGTCTTGTTCGGCCATGCCGTCAGCCTCCCAACAGCCAGCCGATCATGCCGAAGCCTTCGGCGAGCAGCTCCGCGAAGCGGCTGCCGATGGTGCCGACCGTGGCGTAGAGCATCACGAAGCCGAGCATCAGGGTCATCGGGAAACCGACCGCGAAGATGTTCAGCTGCGGCGCGGCGCGCGTGACCACGCCCATGGCCAGGTTGGCCAGCAGCAGCGCGCCGACAGCAGGCAGCGCGATCATCACCGCGTGCCCGAACATCACGCTGCCCCAGTTGGCGATGGCGGCGTAATCCTCGAACCTGATGCTGCCGCCCAGGGGCACGCCCTCGAAGCTCAGCACCATGAAGCGCATCAGCGCCAGGTGGCCGTCCATCGCCAGGAACAGCAGGGTGGCGAAAATCACCAGCAGCTGCCCGACCACGGGGACCTGCACGCCCTTGTCCGGATCCACCAGCGAGGCGAAGCCGAGGCCCATGCCCAGCGCGATCACTTCACCGGCGATCGCCAGCGCCGCGAACACCAGCTGCAGGATGAACCCGGCCATGGCCCCGACCAGGATCTCGCGCCCAACCGCCAGCACCATCGGGAAACTGATCAGCTCCAGCGGCGGCGCCGGCTGCAACAGCGGTAGCACCATCAGCGACAGCACCAGTGCAAACGACATGCGCACGCGCAGCGGAATGGCGCGGGCGCCGAACATCGGCGCCGCGATCAGCAGCGCCGCGATACGTGTGAACGACAGCGTCAGGCTGGCGATCCAGGTATCGAGTTGCAGCTGGGTGAACTCCATCCTGCGCCGAGCCTCAGCCGACCAGCAGGCCGGGGATGGCCTGGATGAGGTCGCGGGTGTAATCGACGATCAGGCCGAGCATCCAGTGCCCGCCGATAGCCAGCACGGCGACCAGGCCCAGCAGCTTGGGGATGAACGACAGCGTCATCTCCTGGATCTGCGTGGCGGCCTGCACCATACCGATGACCAGGCCGAGCAGCAGCGCGACCAGCAGCATCGGCGCCGACAGCATGACCGTGACGGCGAGGGCGTTGCGGCCGATTTCCATGACGGTTTCAGGAGTCATCGCTCAATTCACCATGAAGCTTGCGGCCAGCGTGCTCATCACCAGCGACCAGCCGTCGACGAGCACGAAGAGCATGATCTTGAAGGGCAGCGAAATGATCAGCGGCGAAAGCATGACCATGCCCATGGACATCAGGACGCTGGCCACCACCAGGTCGATGATCAGGAACGGCACCAGCAGCAGGAAGCCGATCTGGAACGCCGTCTTCAGTTCGCTGGTGACGAAAGCCGGCACCAGCACCGAGAACGGCACTTCCTCCGGCGCCGTGAAGCCCTCGTGCCCGCCGAGGTTGGCGAACAGCTCGAGGTCCGGGTGACGCACCTGGGAGAGCATGAACTCGCGGATCGGACCGCTCGCGGCCTGCAGCGCGGCCGGCGCGTTCAGCGTTTCTTCCAGGTAAGGCTTGGCGGCGTCCTCGTAGACGCGCTCCAGCACCGGCGCCATGACGAACAGGGTGAGAAACAGCGCCAGGCCGATGAGAATCTGGTTGTTCGGGGTCTGCTGCGTGCCGAGGCCCTGGCGCAGGATGGCCAGCACCACGATGATGCGCGTGAAGGAAGTCATCATGATCAGCGCTGCCGGCAGCAGGCTGAGCAGGGTCATCAGCAGCAGGACCTGCAGCGTGACCGAGTACTGCTGCGTGCCGTCCTCGGCCGTGGTCACCGAGAGCAGCTCCATGCCGGTGCCGTCCTGGGCGCCTGCGGCCGCCGGGAACACCAGCAGCAACGCCAGCAGCAGGCCGAGCATCCATCGATTGCGTGTCACGGGCGCGCCTCCCGCGAAGGACCGTTCAGGGCATCGCGCAGGCGCTCGGCGAAGCCCCCGGCCGGACGCCCGGCGGCAAGCTGCGGCGCGGATACCTTCTCGTCCAGCACCAGCAGGGTCTGGATCCGTCCCGGCGCGGCCCCGACCAGCAACTGCTGCCCGCCGACCTCGACCAGCATCAGCCGCTCGCGCGCACCGACCGAAGTCACCGACACGACGCGGATCGCGCCGGGCAGGCTGCGCTGCAGGCCGTTGACCCGCTTCAGCACCGCGGCCAGCGCGACGATGACGACGATCATCAGCAGCAGGCCGGCGATCATCTTGCCCACCTGGCCGGCCCCGGCGAACGCGGGCGGCGGCGTCGGCTCTGCGCCGGCCACAGCCAGCGGCAAGAGCAGCATCGCGACCAGTGTCAGGGTGCGCTTCATGGCTGTATCAACGCAGCTTGCGCACGCGCTCAGCGGGGCTGATGACGTCCGTGAGACGAATGCCGTACTTCTCGTTGACGACCACGACTTCGCCGTGGGCGATCAGGGTGCCGTTGACCATCACGTCCATCGGCTCCCCCACCATGCGCTCGAGTTCGACCACCGACCCCTGGTTGAGCTGCAGGAGATTGCGGATCGGCAACTTGGACCGACCGATCTCCATGGACAGCGTGACCGGGATGTCGAGCACGACTTCGAGGTTGACGTCCTCGCCGGCCGCATGGCCCTCATCCTTCAGCGGCTTGGGGGACACCGGCTCACCGGCGCGCGCGGCCTGTGCCGCGCCCTTGTCGTTCCCGTCCGCTCGCATCTGTTGCTCGCTCATTTTCCGCGCTCCTGGCTAAGTTGCTGCTAATTGGTTGCGCCGTCGGACTCGCGCCGGACGGGCTCTATGACTTGAATGGCGTGCCGGCCCTGGGAGGCGCCGAAACGTCCGTGGAATGCAGGGATGCCCTCGGCGTAGAGCGTCACGCGCTCCGGCATGTCCATGGGCAATACGTCGCCGGGCTTGAGCCGCAACAACTCCTTGACGCTCAACTCGAGCTCCACCAGCTTGCTGCTGACCTCCACGGGCGCGAGCCGGATCTCGTCGCGCAGCGCCTTCAGCCAGCGCGCGTCGCTTTCTCCCCGCTCGCCCTGGACGCGAGCTTCGAGCAGCTCCCGGATGGGCTCGATCATCGAGTACGGCAACGCGACCTGGAGCTCGCCGCCGCCGCCTTCCAGTTCCATCTTGAAACCGCACACGACCATCAGCTCCCCGGCGCGCACGATCTCGGCGAACTGCGGGTTGGCTTCGGTCTTGAGGTATTCGAATTCCAGCGGCAGCACCGGCTCCCATGCCTCGGTCATGCCGGCGAACACGCGATCCAGCACCATGCGCATGACGCGCGTCTCGGTGACGGTGAACTCGGGCGACGCGGCCCTGGCGTTGAAGCGCCCGCCGCCGCCGAAGAAGTGATCCACCAGCATGAACACCAGCTTGGCCTCGAGCACCATCAGCGCGGTACCGCGCAGCGGCTTGGCCCGGATCATGTTCAGGCTGGTCGGGACCGGCAGGGCGTGGAGGTATTCGCTGAACTTCTCCATGCGCACCTCGGCCACCGTGATCTCCACCGGCCGGCGCAGCAGCTCCGACATGCTGTTGCGCAGGTGGCGCGCGAGGCGCTCGTTGATGGTCTCCAGTGCCGGCATGCGGCCGCGCAGGATGCGCTCCTGGCTGGCCAGGTCGATCGGTCGCGCCACGCCGTCATGGGCGGAGAGCTGGTCCTCAGTGGGCACGTCGCCGCTGTCCACGCCGTGGAGCAGCGCGTCGATCTCGTCCTGGGAAAGCAGGTCTTTGTCGCTCATGTCACTGCATCACGAAGGTGGAGAAGTAGACGTCCTCGACCTGCGGCGAGCCGGTCAGGACGGTCAGTTCCTGGCGGATGACCTCGAGCGCCTCCTGGCGCAGCGACTCCTTGCCGGCCCGTGTCAGCAGCGCTTCGTAGTCGCGCTCGCTGAACAGGGCGATGAGCGCGTTGCGCACCGCCGGCGTGTGGCGCTGCACGGCATCGATCGCCTTGGTGTCCTGCGACATCACCTCGACCGAGACCTGCAGGTAGCGCAGCTGTCCGCTGGCGGCGAAATTCACCACCAGGGGCGGATCCAGCGCGAGATAGTTGGCGTTGTTGCGGCTGCCGGCCGGTTCCTCGCCGGCCGCGGCGTCCGCAGACGCGTCGCCGCCCGCAAAGGCCTGCCAGCCAAACCAGCCGCCCGCGCCAAGCACGGCCACGAGCACCAGCAGGATCAGCATGCGGCCCTTGCCGCGCTTTTGCCCGGCGGCGGCCGCCGCGGCTTCGTCGGGGCCCTGTTCGAAGCCCTCGGCTTCCGGATTGATCATGAGTGAGACTCCATGCGGACTGAGTACTGTCGCGAATAGCTGAAGCAAGAGCCGTGCCAGCAGGCACGGTCCTTTAAAAACAACAGCTTGGGAGTCTCTAGCTGGCCCGCGTCAGGTTCTTGACGGGACTGCGGCGGCCGGCGCCGGCGGCGTGGCGCGCGGCGCGCCTAGACGAACAGGTCGACCAGGCCGACCGGAGTGGTCCGGGCGACCGCGCTCGCGGCTTCCGCCTCGGTGTCGCCGGCCGACACATCTTCCCCGCCCTCAGCACTGTCCGCAGCGCCGTCGCGCTCCGTGCCCGCCTGGCGCTGGCCGATATCGACGTTGGCGAGATTCAGCCCCTCGGCGAGGAACATCTCGCGCAGGCGGGGCGCCGCTGATTCGAGCGCTTCGCGCACCGCGGCATTGCCTGCGGCGAAGGTGAGCCTGACGCCGTCGTCGTCGTTACGCACCTTCACTTCGACCGGGCCGAGATCGGGGGGATTGAGGCGCAGCTCAGCCACCTGGTTCTTGTTCGACACCATCCACAGGACACGCTGCCCCACGGCCTCGCCCCACTCCGCCTGCCCGGGCGCGGCACCGATCGGCACGGACGGCGGCGCCGTCGCCGTGGCTGTCGCCGTGACCGCCAGGGCCGTCGCCGCCGCCTGCGCCGGTGCGGCGGTCGCGCTGGCTGCGTTCGGCTGGGCCGGCTGGGTCGCAGCCAGCAGCAGCCGCGCCGCGTCCCCGGAATCAAGCGCCCGCGCCTCGGCGCGCGGCAGCAGGAAGGGCTCGCCGGCTTCCGTGGCCGGCAGGTCTGTCGCCCCGTTCAGGGTCCGCAGCATGTCGAGCATGCGTGCCAACGGGCTGTCGGCGGCGTCTGCGCCTTGTGCAGCGGGGTTCAGGGCCGCGCCGCGCAGGTAGGCGCCGGGCGGCAAGGCCTCACCGCCCGGCGGCAAGAACTTGCCGCTCTCCACTGCCGCCAGCAGCGCTGCGGCGAGTTCCTCGGGGCTGGCCGCCACGGGATCTGCGCCATCCTCCGGCGCAGTCGGCAGCCCGGGCAACGTCTGCACGGGGGCCTCGGGCGGGTCCGCGGCAAGCAGCAGCGCGAACGGATGCGCCCCGTCCGCCTGGGTTTCCGCCTTTGCGGCCGTGCCCTGCGCACCGCTACCACGCACGCTATCCGGGAAGTCCGACAGGCTGGCGGGCATTTGCAGCATCTTCAAATCACTCTGGTTACGCGCAGCCCACGCTGCGCCGTTGCAACAAGGGCTGCAGGAACCGTGCCAGCCACCCGGCAAGGAACGCTCACGGCTCCTCCGGACGCCGCGTGCGCGCCGCACATTCGTCCTGCTCGCGCTGCTCGCCGCGGCGGGCCGCCCGGCCTTCCTCGTCCTGGCAGCGCGCCACGACTTTCTCCAGCGCCTCGTGGTCCATGCGCGACGCCAGCCAGCGCGCGCGTGCGGCCTCGAGCTCGCGGCGCGCGCTCTCGAGCACGCCCTTCTGGCGCTCCAGGGCGTCGTTCAGCTGGGCGAGGAACAGTCGCCCCTCGCGCATCAGGGCCGAGCCCCGCGTGGACTGCTTCTCGAGCCCGTTGGCGTACTCGCGCCACCAGGCGCGCATCTCGGCCAGGCGGTGCTCCTCGTTCGTGACGCGTTCCTGCAAGCGGCCGAACTCGCGCGCCGCCGCCTGTTCGCGGTGGTCCGCGATGCGGGCGATGGGCTCGAGCCGTCGACTCCTCAATGCCTCGGTCATATCCCTAGACCTCCTCGGCCCTTGGCGCCACGACTTCGCCCAGCGAGCTCAGGCTCTGCTCGAGCGGCACCGGGTCGTGCATGTCCTGGCGCAGCCAGGCTTCCAGTTCCGGCTGGTAGGCGACGGCCTCGTCCAGGGCCGGATCCGAGCCCGCCTTGTAAGCCCCCACGCTGAGCAGGTCCCGGTTCTGCGACCAGGTCGCATAGAGGCGGCGGAACCGCTGCGCGGCAGCGCGGTGCGGCGTGTCGCAAATGTCATTCATGGCGCGGCTGATGGAGGCCTCGATGTCGATCGCCGGGTAACGGCCGCCCTCGGCGACGCGTCGCGACAACACCACGTGCCCGTCCAGCACGGCGCGCGCAGCGTCGGCGATGGGGTCGTTGGTGTCGTCACCCTCGGCGAGCACGGTGTAGAACGCCGTGATCGAGCCGCCGCCGTGCTCGCCGTTGCCGGCGCGCTCGACCAGCTGCGGCAGGCGCGCGAACACCGAGGGCGTGTAGCCCTTGGTGGCCGGCGGCTCGCCGATGGCCAGGCCGATTTCGCGCTGCGCCTGCGCGAAGCGGGTCAGCGAATCCATCAGCAGCAGCACGTTGAGGCCGCGATCGCGGAAGTACTCGGCGATGGTCGTGGCCAGCATGGCGCCGTGCATGCGCATCAGCGGCGGATGATCGGCCGGGGTCGCCACCACGACGGCCCGCTTCATGCCCTCGGGGCCGAGGGTCTTCTGCACGAAATCGTTCACCTCGCGGCCGCGCTCGCCGATCAGCCCGACCACGGTCACGTCCGCCGCGGTGTAGCGGGTCATCATGCCGAGCAGCACGCTCTTGCCCACGCCGCTGCCGGCGAACAGGCCCATGCGCTGGCCGCGCGCCGACGGTCAGAAGCCCGTTGATGGCGCGCACGCCGACGTCGAGCGGCGCTTCCAGCGGCGCACGCGACAGCGGGTTCACCGACTGGCCGCGCAGCGGCATCCAGGCGTCGCATTCCACCGGGCCGCGACCGTCCAGCGGCCGCCCCGATCCGTCCACCACCCGGCCGAGCAGGGCTTCGCCCACCGGCGTGTTGCGCGAACCGGAAAGCGGCTGCACGCGGGCGCCCGGAGTGAGGCCGTGGATGTCGCCCACGGGCATCAGGAACACGCGCTCGCCGGCAAAGCCTACGACTTCGGCCTCGGTCTGCGCGCCGCCGCTGCCGACGATGAGGCAGCGCCCGCCCACGGGCGCCTCGCAACCGACCGCTTCCAGGGTCAGGCCGACCATGCGCACCAGGCGGCCCTCGGCGATCAGCGGCGTCGCGCGGCCCACACGGCCGCGCCTGCGCTCCAGGCTGGAACAAAGTGCCGCGCGCCGGGCCGCGGGAGTGGGCGTCGCCAGCGCGGGCCTCATTCGCCTTCTCCCTCGTCGGACTGGCGCTCGCCGCCGAGCATGCGGTCGAAGACGCGGTTGATGCGTGTTTCCAGCGTCGCATCGATCACAGAGATGTCAGTCGCGATGCGTGCGCCACCGCGCGTCAGCGACGGATCGTCGAGAATCCTGCAGGCCGGCCCGTTCTCGCCGCCGCCGAAGACTTCCCGCACCAGGGCAGCGTCTTCCGGGTGCAGCTGCACGGTGACCTGGCGCTCACCGATGGGCAGTGACGCGATGCCTTCGCGCACCACGCCGATGACCTCGCCTGGATCCGCCTTCAGCTCGCGCCGGATCAGGCGCCGGGCAATGGCCATGACCATCTCGAGGAGTTCCTGCTCGATCTCGGCGTCGAGGTGGCTCACCGGCTGGGCGAGACTGGCGAGAATGCTGTCCAGCTGTTGCACGCGCCGCGCCGCTTCGGCCTCGCCCGCCTTCAGGCCCTCGGCGAAGCCTGCCGCCCGCCCGGCCTCGCGCGCCTCTTCTTCGATGGACTCGAGCCGGCCAGCCGTCATCGGGCCGGCACGGCCGTCGCCCGCGCGTCCCACCGCGGGGACGGACCAGGGCTGGGCATCGACCCCCGAAAGGAACTCCACGGTCCGTGCCGTCGCGCCTGCGCGGTCGTCAGACATATTCGTCTCCACCGCGGCCGCCGAGCGCGATCTCGCCGCTTTCGGCCATGCGCCGCACCGTGTCCAGGATTTCCTTCTGTGCCGCTTCCACTTCGCTCAGGCGCACCGGGCCCTTGGTCTCGAGGTCGTCGCGCAGGATCTCTGCCGCGCGCTTGGACATGTTGCGGAAGATCTTCTCGCGCACCGCCTCGTCCGCGCCCTTCAGCGCAGTCACCAGGCCGTCGCCGGGCACTTCGCGCAACAGGGCCTGGATCGAGCGATCGTCCAGGTCGAGGAAGTTGTCGAAGGTGAACATCAGGTCCTGGATGCTGCCGCCGAGCTTCGCATCGGCCTTCTGGATCTGCTCGATGATGCGCGACTCGATGCTCGGATCGAGCAGGTTCATGATGTTGGCGGCATTCTTCACGCCGCCCATCGCGGCCGGCTGGCTCGGCGTCTTGATGGTGAACTGCTTTTCCAGGATCTGGTCGAGCTCCTCCAGCGCGTGCGGCTGCACCGTGTCCAGCGTGGCGATGCGCATCACGATCTCGGGCTGCGCGGCATCGGGCAGCTGGCCCAGCACCTCGGCCGCGTGGTCTGCGTCCAGGAACGACAGCACGATGGCGATGATCTGCGGATGCTCGCCGCGAATCAGGTCGGCGACCGCGCGTGCATCCATCCACTTCAGTGATTCCAGGCCCTTGGAATGGCGGCCGGTGAGGATGCGATCGATGACGCTGCCGGCCTTCTCGTCGCCGAGCGCCGAAGTGAGCACCTTGCGCACGTAATCGTCGCTGCCGACGCCGAGCGCCGTCTGTTGCTCGACCGTCTGCACGAAGTCCTGCAGCACGCGGTGCATGTCCTGCTTGGAGATGCTCTGCAGCGACGCCATGGCGCTGCCGATGCGCTGCACTTCCTTCGGGCCCATGTGCCTGAGCACGCCGGCGGCGTTGTCTTCGCCGAGGCTCATGAGCAGCACGGCCGCGCGGTCCGTGCCGGTCAGGTTGACTGCGTTACTGGTTGCCATCGGATGCCACCCACTGTTTCACGACCTGTGCCACCAGCTTGGGGTCTTCGCGCACCATGTCCTGCGCGACTCTGAGCTGGTCCTCGCCACCCTGCGGACGGGCCGGGCCGGCTGCCGGCACGCCGCCGGCCGCGGCCGTGGCGAGCGCCGGCACGCCGGGCGTGCCGGCCAGCGCGGGCGCCGGGCCCACCGGATGGCTGGAAAGATTCTTCAGCATCGGCCGCAGCACCAGCGGCAGGATGATCAGCGCCAGCAGGGCCAGCATGGCCTGCTTGGCGAGGTCCGCCACCCACGGCTCCCGCCACAGCTCCGGCGCCGCCATCGGCTCGGGCAGCTCCTGTGGAATGAAGGAGGCGTTCACCACATTGACGCTGTCGCCGCGCGTGGCATCGAAGCCCACAGCCTCACGCACCAGCGTCGAGATGTATTCCATTTCCGCTTCCGAGCGCGGTTCCCGCGCCGGCCGCCTTCTTCGCCCGCAGTCGCCTTGTGGTCGACCACCACGGCGACCGACAGGCGGCGCAGGCTGGCGGGCGCCTGCTTGGTATGGCTGACGGTACGGTCGATCTCGAAGTTCCGCGTCGACCGGCGGCTGGTGTTCTGCGGCGGCGTCTCCGCGCCGGCCGTCTCGGCCACATCGGGCGCCGCGATACCGGCGGCGCCGGCCACGGCCACACCGCCCGCCGGCGGCTGGTTGCTGAGCGCGCCCGGCACCCCCATGGGGCCGTTCGGCGTGCGGCTCAAGTCTTCGAAGAACTGCTCGCTGCGCAGCACCGAGCCCTCCGGATCGTAGGACTCGCGCGTGCTCTCGACGCGGGTGAAATCCACGTCGGCCGCCACCTGGGCGCGGAAACCCTCGGCCCCGAGAACCGGCGCCAGCAGTTCCGTGATGCGCCGGATGTAGCTCTCCTCGAGGCGCTGCACGTAGTCCAGGTCGCGACCCGTGAGGCCGGCACCGCCCTGGCCCTGCGGCACGGTGAGCAGGCGGCCGCGCTGGTCGACGATCGTGACCCGCTCGGTGTCCAGATCCGGCACGCTGGAGGCGACCAGGTGCACGATGCCCGCCACCTGCGCGTCGTCGAGCGTGCGCCCGGGATGCAGGTTGACGAGCACGGAAGCCGTCGGCGTGGCGCGATCGCGCACGAACACGGTCGGACGCGGCAGCGCCAGATGGACGCGCGCGCTCTCGACACCGTGCAGCGCCATGATGGAACGCGCCAGCTCGCCCTCGAGGGCATGGTGGTAGCGGGCGTTC
The DNA here is from genome assembly GCA_963709275.1 of uncultured Gammaproteobacteria bacterium. Taxonomy (GTDB): domain Bacteria; phylum Pseudomonadota; class Gammaproteobacteria; order Steroidobacterales; family XN24; genus XN24. The sequence goes on along the minus strand of CAVPVZ010000004.1, from coordinate 715,418 downwards.
TCGACCATGCGGCTGGTGCCGAAACCGGACTCCTTGCCGAGGTTCTCGAAACCGCTGGTGGATGCCCGCGGCAGACCCTCGGTGGCGAGACGGATGCGCGCCTCGTGCAGGCTGCTCGCCGGCACCAGCAGGCGTCCGCTGGAAGTGTCCAGCTTGAACTTGAAGCCGTTGCGGCTCAGCGCGTCCATCGCGTCGGCGGTGTCGCGCTCCGACAGACCTGCGAGCACCGGCACCATGGCGGGCCGCGTGGCGTAGGTGAAAGCCGCGCCGAGCGCCGCGAGCACCATCGCGAGACTCAGCAGCAGGCCGACCTGGCGCTGTGCCGGCAGGCGCATGAAGCCGTCCAGCGGGCTTGCGGGCAGGGCGCCTGCCGATCGGGTGATTGCCTTGCTCATGCCTTGTCAAACTCCATCGTAGATATGCGTTGTCATTGACCGAACGATTCGTGCTGCCGCCGTCCTCAGACCGGCATGTTCATGATGTCCTGGTACGCCTGCAGCAGGCGGTTGCGCACCTGCACGGTGGCTTCGAACCCGATGCTGGATTTCTGCGCCGCCACCATCACCTGCGCCAGGTTCACGCCCGGATCGCCGCGCTGGAAAGCTTCCTGCAGCTGCCGCGACTCGCTGGACAGCTGGTTGACGCTGTCCAGGGACTGCTTCAGCAGGTTGGCGAAGCCGGGCGTGCCTTCGGCCGGCTCAGCAGCCGGCTTGACCGGGCTGCGCTCGGCCAGCGCGCGCATCTGGTGAATCACTTGCTGGATCTGCATGTCACTCATGGATGTTCTCCGACACCTAGGGGATGGCCATGCCCAGCTCGCGCATCCGCGCCAGCTTGTAGCGCAGGGTCCGCGGACTGATGCCGAGCCGTGCGGCCGCTTCCTTGCGGCGGCCGCGCTCGACGCGCAGGGCGTTGAGAATGAGTTGTTCTTCGTGGTTGCGGACTTCCTCGCCGAGGTCCGAAGCTCCGGCCTCCGCATCACCGTCACAGGTTGCGGGCGTTGCCGCGTGCGTGGTCGGACGCGCCGGTCGCGGCCGGCCGCCCTCGACGTGCAGCGCCGCAGCGTCGATGACGCCGCCGTCGCACAACACCAGCGCGCGCTGCATGACGTTCTCGAGCTCGCGCACGTTGCCGGGCCAGTGGTGGGCCAGCAGCCTGGCCTCGGCACAGGCGCTAAGCCGCAGCGCACGCCCGCCGGCATGCCGCGCCAGCAGGTGCCGCGCCAGCGGCAGCAGGTCGCCGGGTCGCTCGCGCAGCGCCGGGACGTGCAGGGGAAAGACGTTGAGGCGGTAAAACAGGTCTTCGCGCAGCTTGCCTTCGGCCACCGCGGCGCGCAGGTCGCGGTTGGAGGTGGAAACGATACGCACGTTGAAGCGGATCACCCGCCGCCCGCCGATGCGCTCCACTTCCCGCTCCTGCAGGACGCGCAGCAGCTTGGCCTGGAGCCCGAGCTCCATCTCGGTGACCTCGTCGAGCAGCAGCGTGCCCCCGTCGGCCTGTTCGAACTTGCCGGCGCGGGACTCGGTGGCCCCGGTGAACGCGCCGCGCTCGTAGCCGAACAGCATGGCCTCGAGCATGTTTTCCGGGATCGCGGCGCAGTTCAGCGCGACGAACGGCCCCGTGCTGCGGGCCGAAGCCTCATGCAGGAACCGCGCGTAGACTTCCTTGCCCACGCCGGACTCGCCGGTGAGCATGACCGCCGCCTCGGAGCCGGCCACGCGCTCCGCCAGCTCCAGCAGCTCGCGGCTCACGGGGTCCACGGCCACGGGCTGGTGCCCGTGCGCGTCGCGCCCCTTAAGCTGCAGTGCTGCTTCCATCGAGTAACCCCTGTTTTTCCGACGCGGCCCCACGGCCGCCGCCAAGAGTTACAGCAAGTTCCGTGCCGAAACTTGAGTTACCTAATAGAAACAGTGGGTTATGAGAGCCTGGGGGCGCCAGGCGCGGGGCGCGTCAAGTTTCCGACGCGAATCCCTGGCGGTCGATCCCGAACTTGCGCAGCTTCTCGACGAGAGTGGTGCGCCGCATGCCAAGCGCCTTGGCGGCGTCAGCGACGATCCCGCCGCTTTCCGCCAGGGCCTTGCGGATCAGCTGTTCCTCGATGTCGTTGAGGTAGTCCTTCAGGCCGCGGCCGGGACCGAAACCCGGGTCGTCGGCCGGCGCCGCGACGGCCTGCCCCGCCGGGGCGCCCGCGGGCGCCGGATCGTGGGCCGGGGCCGCCGGAGCGGCCGGCGCTGCCGCCAGGTCCGCGGGTCGTGCATGCGCCCGGATCTGGCTGGGGAGTTCCTGTGCGCGCACCGTGGCGCCGGGGTAGAGGATGGCCAGGCGCTCCACGAGATTGGCCAGCTCACGCACATTGCCCGGCCAGTCGTGGCGCGCCATCGCCGCCATCGCATCCTCAGTGAAGTGCACGGCGCGCTGGCCCTCGGCCTCGAGCCGCGCCACCAGTTCCGCGGCCAGCAGCGGCAGGTCCTCGCGCCGCTCGCGCAGGGCCGGCATCTCGATGGGGAACACGTTGATGCGGTAGAACAGGTCGCCGCGGAAGGTGCCCTCCTCGACCATGGCCTCGAGGTTGCGGTGCGTGGCGCAGACGATGCGCACGTTCGCCGGCATGGCACGGCCGCTGCCGAGCCGTTCGAACTGGCGCTCCTGCAGCACGCGCAGCAGCTTGACCTGCATCTGCAGCGACATGTCGCCGATCTCGTCCAGGAACAGCGTGCCGTTCTCGGCCAGCTCGAAGCGCCCCTTGCGCGCGGTCAGGGCGCCGGTGAAGGCGCCTTTTTCATGCCCGAACAGCTCGCTTTCCAGCAGCTCCGCAGGAATGGCGCCGCAATTCACGGCCACGAAGGGTCCGTCGCGACGCAGGGAATGGTAGTGGATGTGGCGCGCCACCACTTCCTTGCCGGTGCCGGTCTCGCCGAGGATCAGCACGGTGGAGTCGGTCGGCGCCACCTGCTGGATCATGCGGCGTATTTCCTGCACCGGCTCGCTGCGGCCGACCAGGGAACGGAACAGTTCGACGTCGCGCTCGTTGCCGAGCGTCGGCGGCTTGAGCTTGCCGAGCAGCGGCACCAGCTGCGCATGGCGCAGAGGCTGATCGACCCGGCCGAGCACGCGCGCCTTGAGATTCTTCAATCGCTCCGGCAGCGCAGGTTGCGCGCCCCACGAAGATGACCGGCGGGCCGCCGTTCCAGCCGTCCAGCGCCTTCAGCACCGGGCCGCCGCTGTCGCACAGGATCACCGCCGACCAGGCGTCGGCCGCATCGGCATGCTCGGCCACCGAGCCCGGCGTCACCACCTCGCAACGCAAGCCGAGAAACGCCAGCGCGCCGGTCAACTCATCGGCGGAAGCGTCGTCCGCCGCCACGACCATGGCCGGCGGCAACCGCTCGAGGGCGGCGGCTTCTCCTTTTCCTGCGCGAGTCTGCTCCATGGGTTCCCGACGGGCCTGCAGTGCGTGTTGTGCTTTTCTGGGGCGCGGCCATATTAACCGACTGCAGGCAGGCTTGAACGATGGGCGTCACATTTATGACGCGGCCGGGACGGCCACGGCGATCCGCGCGCGGGGAGAGATTATTCGGCGGCGCGCGGACGTTGCAGCGCGATGCTGCGACGGTGGCGGCGGAATATGAGGCGCTCGAGGCGCTCCTTCACACCCGGCTCGAGGTGGCGAAACTCGACCGCCACCTGGTCTTCCTCGCCGGCCTCGGGCTCGGTCACGATCCCGTACAGCACCACCGGGCGCGGCAGGCTGGCGCTAAAATGCAGGCTCACTTCGATGGGCGTGCCGGGCTCGACCTGTGTCGCGGCCTCGAACACCACGCCGCGCGAAGACAGCGATACGTGCACCGGGCCCGGCGCGACCGATTCCGGCAACAGCGCTTCGGTGAGCAGCGTGAGCACCAGGTCGAACTTGGCTTCGAGCCGCTCCATCTGCGCTACCAGCGGGGAAGGTTCCTCCGCGTGGCGCACCGCGCCTTCCTCGATCAGCGTCAGCGCATTCAGCAAGGCGATGTTGCGCTCGTCGGTGCGCACCAGCTGGTCGTGATCGGGTACGCGGTCCAGCACGCGCCAGTCCAGCGGCAGCGCGCCGCTCCAGCTCAGCCGTCCCTCGAGGACGGTCGCATTCAAGCGCCGCGCTCCGTGTCGTAGGCGTTGCGCGCCTGGCGTCCCCGGCGCAGCTGCGCCAACTCCTCGGCGACAGCGGCACGACATTCTTCCGCCAGGCTCATGACACGGCGATAGATCATTGCCACCGTCTCGATCGACTCGGCCTGCGACAGGTCCTGCGGCCCGGCGAGCAGCGCCTCGAGCAGCTCGCGGCACAGGCTCTCCAGCTCCAGCGCCTCGTCCCAGGAATCTGCGGCAGCGGCGGCCTCAAGCGCGTGCGCCGCTTCCAGCAGGGCGTCGATACCGGCTTCCTCGGGCTCCTGGCGCGGCAAGGGCATCATCGTCCCGTCTCCGGGGTGCCGACGAGCCGGTCCCAGGCCTGCTTGATTTCGCGCAGCAGGCTGGACACCTCGTCGAGGATAGCCACGTCGTTGCGTAGGTTGGCTTCCAGCAGGCGCCGGGAGGCATATTCGTACAGCGCGTCCAGGTTGCCGGCCAGCTCGCCGCCACGTTCGTGGTCCAGCGAGGCGCGCAGGCCTTCGACCAGGCCGATGGCCTTGCCGATGCGCTCGCCCTTGGCCGCGGTCTCGCCATTCTCCATGGCGCCGCGCGCCAGGGCCACGCGGTCCAGCGCGCCCTCCAGCATCAGCTGGATGAGCCGCTCCGGCGAGGCGCCCTCGATCTGGGAGCGCGCACCGACCTGCTCATACTCCCTCATCGCGCTGCGCATGCTGTGTAGGTTCATTTTCTTTGGTCCCGGCCTCTCTCAAGGCCACTTGGTCTACTGCCCGTCGCCACCACTGCGCGCCAACGGCAGGTTGGCGAGCTGGGAAGCGAGGAAACTGCTGGTGCCCTGCATCTGGGAGATCATCTGGTCCAGGGCGGTGAATTGTCGGGTCAGCCGCGCCTCGACGCTTTCCATGCGCCGGTCGAGCTGGTCGCGCCGCAGCTCCAAGGAGCGCAGCGACGACTGCAGGCTCTCCGTGCGCGTGGCCAGCACGCCTTCGGCGTCGGTAAAGATTGCAATGTTCTGCGTCAACGCCTCGCCGAAGCCACGCAGCGAAGCCAGCACTTCCACCTGGTCCTCGCCGAGACGGGCCGCAAAGGCGTCCTCGTCGATGCTGAGCTTGCCGTTGCGGTCCGAGCGCAGGCCAAGTTCGATCGCATTCCAGGTCGCGCCAGTGTCGGCGCCGAGCGCCGCCGGGAGGGCGCCGCGGATGGAGCGCAGAGTCGAGTCGCCGGTCAGCGCCGAGCGCTGGCCGGTTTCCGTGTTGAAACTCGACAGGTTGGCCGAAAGGTCGATCATCGCGTTGTAGGCGGTGACAAACTCGTCCAACGCAGCGCGGGTCGCTTCCGCGTCGCGCCCCACGGACAACTCTACCGGGGCCTCGGTGAGGGACCGGAGATTGAGCGTCACGCCGGGCAGCACGTCGCCTACCACGTTCGAAGAGCTGGTCAATTCCAGCCCGGCCACGCTGAAGCGGGCGTCGGCCGGCACGACCGTCTCGGTCATGTTGGCCGAGGCAAGGTTAGGATCCAGGCTACCCGCCACAGATACGCTGACGGTGTTCGCCAGGCCGCTTTCCTCGGCGCTCAACAGCAAGCGCCACTCGGCGCCGTCCCGCACCAGGGTGGCCAGCACACCGGCATCGGCGTCGTTGATGGCGTCACGCACGCCGCGCAGGCTATTGGTGCCTTCGCTGATGGTCACGGTGACCGGGTCGCCGGCGCCCAGGGCGATGGTCAGGTCGCCGGCGCCGAGTGCCGCGTCAGGATCAGCAAAACCGGCACTGGCGAGCGACTGCGCGCGCGCCAGTTCGAAAACTTCAATGGTGTAACGCCCCACGTCGGCGGCCGCGGTGGCGGTGGCCGTCAGGGCTGTATCGCTGGAGAGCTGCACGCTGCGCGCGTCTTCTACGCCCGTAAGCGCGGCCAGCTTCTCTTCCAGGGTGGCCAGGCTGCTCTTGACCTGGCCGAGGGCCGAGATCTGGGATTCAAATCTAGTCTCGAGACGATTCAGGCGGCCTTCGGCCGGCGCCCGCTCAGCAGCGACCAGCTGCTGGACCAGGGACCCGAGGTCCAGTCCTGAGCCGACGCCGAGAGAGGAAATGCCTGCCATGCCGATGAACTCCTGTGGACTTCAACCCGTGATTCCGGGAAGAAGGCGGCCGGTGGGGAGGTCGCCCGCACCGGCCGCCGTACCTGCCCGGAATACCGGGCTGCGACCTGGGCTTACTGCAGCAGCTGCAGGACGCTCTGCGGCGCAGCGTTGGCCTGCGCCAGGACGGACACGCCGGCCTGCTGCAGGATCTGGGCGCGGGTCAGCGCAGCCGTTTCGGCAGCGAAGTCCGCATCCATGATGCGCGAGCGGGAGGCCGAAAGGTTCTCGGCTGCGGTCTGCAGGCTGCGCACGACGGACTCGAAGCGGTTCTGCACCGCACCGAAGTCGGCACGCGTAGTGTTCACCGTCTGCAGGGCCGTATCGACAGCACCGATCAACGTCTCGGAGTTGGCCACATCGGTGACGTCGCCCGCAATAACGCCGCTCACGTCCACGGTAGCCACGTCGACCGTATCGCCGACATTGGCGCCCACCTGGAAAGTCAGGCTGTCGTCGGCGTTCAGGAGCTGCACGCCATTGAAGGTGGCAGCGCCGGCAACGCGGTCGATCTCTTCGATCAGGGTCTGCACCTCGGCGTCGAGCGCGGCGCGATCGGTGGTCGAGTTGGTCGCGTTGGCGGACTGGACGGCCAGCTCGCGGATACGCTGCAGGTTGTTGGTCACCTCGGACAGCGCGCCCTCGGCCGTCTGGGCCAGGGAGATGCCGTCGTTGGCGTTGCGCACGGCCTGGTTGAGGCCGCGGATCTGCGTCGTGAAGCGCTCGGCAATCGCGAGGCCCGCTGCGTCGTCCTTGGCGCTATTGATGCGCAGGCCCGAGGACAGGCGCTGCAGCGAAGTCTGCAGGGCGCCCTGCGAGTTGTTCAGGTTACGCTGAGCGTTCAGCGAGAGGATGTTGGTATTGATGATCTGTGCCACGTTTCGTACTCCTAAGAATTTATTGACTCTCTAGCTTCAGTCCGCCGCCGCCCGAGGCGGGGCTTCCGGGCGGCGTGACTGCGCCGCGTCAGTCCGTTTATCGGCGTCGCGGCGGGAGACTTGAATTCATTTCGTGCGCTGGTTCGCGGTTTTCAGGCGGTTTTCAGGCTGTTTCAGCGCAGGAAGTCGAACAGCGACATCCGCGTGAACATCGTGTACGACTGCTGTGCAGCCTGCAGCCCAACCATGCGCAGGTTGAACTTGGAGATCGCCTCGGCGTAATCCAGGTCCTCGATCTCTGACAGCGTGCGGCTCAGTTCGACAAACTCGTTCTCGCGCTGGGAGCTCTGCGCGTCCACGGCCGCGAGGCGTGCGCCGACGGTCGAGCGCACATCGGAAAAGCGCCCGGCCGCCTGGTCCAGGTCGGACAGCGCGCGGCCGATGGCGCCCGCCTGGCGTGCTGAATCGGCCGGCCCGGCGATAGGCTGCTCGAGCGCATCGGCCAGGTTGGCGACAATGGCGAAAACGTCCTGGCCCGCTGACGCCCTGACGTCGAACGTATCGCCCGCCGCCGGCATACCGCCAAGGCGAACGCTGAGGCCCTCGAAAGTGATGGTGTCGCCGTCGGCATAACTGCCGCTCGCCACGACGGTGCCGCCGGCATCCACTGCTTCCCAGGTATCCGGGGCGGTGAAGCGCAGCGTGCGCGGCGTGCCGTCCCAGGCGCCCGGTGAGCTCACCGTGGTCTCGCGCACAGAACCGGTGCCGGTATTGCTGGAGCTCTCGGTGGCGACGAACTGGCCATTGCCTTCCGGGATGCCCATGAACACAGCATCTCCCGGATCGCCGAGGTCGATGAGGCGCGAGTCGCTGATCGCCACCTGGCGCGCCGCGGCGCCGCCGTTGTACACGGCGCCTCCCGGTGTGTCCAGGAAAGGGCGATCCAGCGAGGCGAAGCCAGCGAAAATGTACTCACCGTTCGCATCACGGGTGTTGGCCAGCTCATACATCTGCTCGAGCTGCTGGCGAATTTCGACCGCAATGGCGCGCCGTGTCTCGGGCGTCTGCGTCGCGTTGTTGGCCTGGATGGCGAGCTCGCGCACACGCTGCAGGCTGTCGAGTCCCTGGCCGAGAACCACCTCTTCCTGGCCGAGGCGCGCGGTGGCCATGCTGCCGTTGCGCTCGTACTGCTCGAGCCTGGCGATGGAGTCGCGGAACTGCATCGACTGCACGGCGCCGCCCGGGTCGTCCGACGGCGACAGGATGCGCTTGCCGCTCGCCAGCTGCTGCTGGAGACGGTTCAACTCGGCCTGCTGGCTCTGGATCGAGTCGAGGCCGGCGTTGTAGATCTGGGACGTCGAGATGCGCATGGGCTTACCTCCGCACCGCCATCAGCAGGGTGTCGAACATCGTGCCGGCGGTGGCGATGACCTGGGCGGCGGCGGCGTAGGCCTGCTGGTAGCGCAGCAGGTTGGCTGCCTCCTCGTCCAGGTTGACGCCGGAAATGGACTCGCGCTGGGCGCGGGATGCCTCGAGCATGCGGCCCTGCGCGTCGGCCGACAGCTGGGCCTGGCGCGTCTTCACGCCGACGTTGGCCACCAGCTCGTTGTAGGACGCGGAAATACTGGTAGTGCCGTTCGCCAGCACGCGCTCGGTCCCGAGGCCCGCCAGCGCCAGGGCGTTGCGGTTGTCGCCCACCACGCTGGCGCCCGGGGTGTCGGGCGGCAACGCCGCCGCGAACGCACGGGGATCGGTCAGCGCGACGCCGAGCTCAGCCGCAGCGGTGCGGGTGGGCCGGACGTCGAAGCTGTCGCCGGCGGCAGCGCCGGCAATGCCCGAGAGGTCGAGCTCGAAGCCGTCCGCGGCCAGCGTGCCGCCAGGGGCGGACGTGGCCAGCGGCGTGCTGGAGCCGGCGCGCGTGAGGCGCCACTCCACGCCGTCGAAGCTGGCGCGATAGTCCGCCATGGTCAGGGCGGACGCATCCGTAAAGGTGAGCGTCGGGGCGCCGCTGGCGCTGTTGCCGCGCCCGACCAGCACCTCGCCGTCCGGCAAGCGGAAGAAGTCGCCGCCGGCCACACCGTCGAGGTCTACGCCCAGGCTGTGCTGCTCATTGAACGACAGCGCCAGGCCCACGGCGGTGCGGCCGAGGGCGTTCTGGGCCGGGTCGAGGATCTCGCGCCGCACATCGAGCAGGGCGCCCAGCTCGCCGCCGGAAATGATATCGGTCACCGGCACGATCGAGCCGGGGTTGAGCAGGGCGATCTCGGTGCGCGACGGGTCGGCGCCGAGCGGCTGCGCAGACAGCGTCACCGCCGTGCTGCCCATCACCAGGTTCTGGCCGTTGCCGATCATCACGTTCACCGTGCCGTCGCCCTGCGGCAGGGTCTGCACCGAAACGAGGCTCGAAAGCTGCTCGATCATGGCGTCGCGCTGGTCGAGGAGGTCGTTCGGCGCCGCGCCGCCCGCCTGGCCGATGCCCTCGGCGATCTGCCGGTTCAGGTCGGCGATACCGCTGGCGAGGCCGTTGACCTCCTCCACGGCGGCGCCGATCTGGCCTTCCACCACCTGGCGCTGGTCGTCCAGCCGGCGCTGCAGGAAAGCGAAACGGTCGGACAAGGCCTCGCCCTGGCTCAGCAGCACCTGCCGCGCCGCTGTCGAGGTCGGGTCGTTGGCCACGTCCTGGACCGCCGCGAAGAACTGCTGCAGCACCGGCGCCAGCCCGGCGTCCGGGTCCGCCAGCAGGCTGTCGGCCCGCTGGGCGTACTGGTAATAGACCTGCTGGCGCGCCGATCCGGCCGAGTTGTCCAGCACCTGTCGCTGCACGAACTGGTCGGTGATGCGGTTGACGCCGGCCACGTCCACGCCCTGGCCGTACCAGCCGGCGCCGGAGAACTGGGGATTGCGCGTCTCGAGGTCGATACGCTGGCGGCTGTAGCCTTCCTGCCCCACATTGGCAATGTTCTGGCCGGTCACCGCGATCGCCCGCTGGTACGCCAACAGGGCCGAGGTGCCGATACCGAATACTCCGGACATCAGGTGGTCTCCTTAGCCGACGGGTGCGGCTGCAGGCGGGCGACTTCCGAGGCGCCCGTTTGGGTAGTAGTCGGCCGCGCGGAAGAAATGTTTAGGGCGGCGGCATCCGCCTGCCCGTCCGTCAGCCCGGGCAACCCGCGCTTCAGGATGGAGAGAATCTTGTCGGCGTATGCCGGATCGGTGGCGTAGCCGGCTTTCTGCAGCCCGCGCAGGTAGCCTTCCGGGCTGTCGGCATTGGCCACGGCCTGGCGGTAGCGCGGGTTATCCCCGATCAGCCGCACGTAGTCGGCAAAGCTGGCAGCCTCGTCGCTGTAACCGCGGAAGGCCGCAGTCTCGCGTCGCGCCACGCCGTCGCGGTACTCCAGGGTCGAGACGCGCACCTTGTCGCCGCTCCAGCCGCCGGTAGCCTTGATGCCGAACAGGTTGTTGCTCGGCTGGCCCCCGGCATCGCGCATCATGTAGCGGCCCCAGCCGGTCTCCAGCGCCGACTGGGCAATGAGCACCTCCGGCGCGACGCCGAGCATCTTCGCCGCGCGGCGGGCATGCGGCAGCAGCCGCTTGACGAAAGCCTCCGGGCTCGGCGGCGCCTGGGGCGCCGACTGGGCCGCCGCCTGGGCCGGCGTCGCCGCAGGCCCGCTGGCCGGAGAGGCCACCGCTGCCGCGGGCTGCGCCATGCTCTCCACCCTGGCCTGGGTCTCCAGCCGCACCAGCGGCTCCACGCGCGCCGGCAGGCGGTGAGTGGGGAAATGCAGTTCCCGGGGCGCGTCGCCCACGGGCGGCCCGGCCGGCAGCAACTGTCGCTCGATTGACGCCGCCAGGCCGATGCCGCCGCGCTGCGACATCGCCAGCGAGAGCTGCTGGTCGTGCATGCTCTCGTACAGCTTCATGCCCTCGCCGCCGAACATGCCGCCGGACGTGGGCATGGCCTGGCGCATCTGCTTGATCATCATGTTGACGAACAGGGCCTCGAACTGTTTCGCGGCCTCGCGCGCGGCGTCGGCGTCCCCGGCGCGCGCCGAACGCCGCAGGTCGGCGAGACTCGCCGTGCCCGTGGTGTCGGTGATCGCGTGGAGACTCATGCGTTTGCCCCGCTCAGATGATGATCAGTTCGGCGCGCAGCGCACCCGACGTGTGCAGGGCCTCGAGAATGGCCACGAGGTCACCCGGCGCCGCCCCGACCTGGTTCACGGCGCGCACGATCTCTTCCAGCGTGGTGCCGGGACCGAAGGGGAACATGCGCCCGTCGCCTTGCCTGATATCGATCTCGCTCTCGGGTACCACCACGGTCTCGCCGCCGCGTGAGAACGGCTCGGGCTGGGACACGGCGAAGCTCTCGGAAATGGTCACCGACAGGCCGCCGTGCGCCACGGCCGCGGCCAGCACCTTGACGTTGCCGCCCATGACGATAGTGCCGGTGCGTGAATTGACGATGACGCGCGCCGGCGGATCGCCGGGCGCCACGGTGATGTTTTCCAGCCACGACATGAAGCCGACGCGCTGGCCCGGATCCATCGGCGCGCGCACGCGTACCGAGGTGGCGTCGAGCGGCGCCGCCAGCTCGTCGCCAATGGCCTTGTTCACGGCCTCGGCAAGACGATAGGCGGTGGTGAAGTCCGGGCTGCGCAGGTTGAGCGTGATGCTGTCGGTGGCGTTGAAGCCGGAGGGCACCACGCGCTCGACCGTGGCGCCGCTGGGAATGCGGCCGACGCTCGGCACGTTGACCGAGATGCTGGAGCCGTCCCTGCCCTCGGCGCCGAAGCCGCCCACCACCAGGTTGCCCTGGGCGATGGCATAGACCTGGCCGTCGGCGCCCTTCAGCGGCGCCATCAGCAGGCTGCCGCCACGCAGGCTCTTGGCGTTGCCGATGGAAGAGACAGTGATGTCGATGGTCTGGCCGAGCTTGGCGAAAGGCGGCAGCTCGGCGTGGATCGCCACCGCCGCGACGTTGTTCAGCTGCAGGTTCACGTTGCCGGGAATGGTCACGCCCAGCTGGCCGAGCATGTTGCGCAGGCTCTGCGCGGTGAACGGCGCCTGTGTGGTCTGGTCGCCGGTGCCGCTCAGGCCCACCACCAGGCCGTAGCCGACCAGCTGGTTGCTGCGCACGCCGGATACCACGGCGAGGTCCTTGATGCGTTCCTCGGCCTGCGCCGGCTGCGCCGCCAGGATGACCAGTAGCGCTGCGCAAAGGAATTTCATGAAGCTCTTCATGCTTGGCACTCCGCTAAGCTCAGAACGGCCAGATGGGGCTGTTGAAGAAACGTGTCAGCCAGCCCGGCGAGGTGGCCTGTGCCACCGTGCCGGTCCCGCCGTAGGCGACCTGGGCGTCGCCCACCTGGGTGGAGAGCACGGAGTTGTCCGGGCGGATGTCCACCGTGCGCACGATGCCGCGCAGCCGGATGTATTCCTTGCCCTGGTTGATCTGTACCCACTTCTCGCCCTGGATGACCAGGTTGCCGTTGGGCAGCACCTCCGCCACCGTGACGGTGATGGAGCCCTCGAGCTGGTTGCTCTGCGCGGCATCGCCGCTGCCGTCGAAAGAGCGCTGCATCTCGACCTCGGTGTTCAGGATCGGCGTCCCGCCGCTGGTGATCGGGCGGCCGCCGAGGATCGGGTCGGTCAGGCTGACGCTGCTGTCCTTTGCGGTGTTGGTATTGGCCGACTTGCGCGCATTCGTGCGCTCGGACAGCACCACCGTGAGGATGTCGCCGACTCGCCGCGCCTTGAAGTCCTCGAACAGCGTGGTCGCATTGGCGGCCTGGAAGATGGCGCCGTGGTTCGCTTCCGGCGGCAACGGCTGCGGCGCCACGACGGTGCGAAAGTCCGGGTGGTCGCCGCGCGTGACCGGCGGAAAGCGCGAGGCGCAGCCGGCCAGCATGACCACCGCGAGCAGGGCGACGAAAGCGGCTTTAGGGGACGAAGAAGTAGGCATGGCTATCGTCCGAGCTGGTTGTTGGCGAACTGCAGCATCGCGTCGGCCGTGGAGATCGCCTTGGAATTGATCTCGTAGGCGCGCTGCGTCTCGATCATGTTCACGAGCTCCTCGACGGTGTTCACGTTGGAACCCTCGAGGGCGCCCTGGATGAGGTTGCCGAGACCGTTCAGGCCGGGGTTGCCGACCTGCGGCGGGCCGCTGGCGGCGGTCTCCATGTACAGGTTCTCGCCGGCCGGCTGCAGGCCCGCCGGGTTGATGAAATCGGCCAGCTGCAGCGTACCGACCTGTACCGGCGCCACGGTGCCGGGGATGGTGGCAGTGACGATGCCGTCGCGGCTGATGGTCACGCTCTGCGTGTTCTGCGGCAGCACGATGCCCGGCTGCATCTGATAGCCGCTGGCGGTGACGAGCGGCCCTCCGCTGTCGATCTGCAGCGAGCCGTCGCGGGTGTAGCCGACGCTGCCGTCCGGCATCAGGATCTGCAAGAAGCCGCGGCCCTCGATGGCGACGTCGAGCGCGTTGTCGGTCTGCACCACGTTGCCCTGGGTGAAGGACTTCTCCGTGGCCACCGTGCGCACGCCGGTGCCGAGCATCAGGCCGGAGGGCAGCTGCGTGTCCTGCGAGGACTGCGCGCCCGCCTGGCGCACGTTCTGGTAGATGCAGGTCCTCGAACACGCGCGGCCCTTCTTGAAGCCGGTGGTGTTGACGTTGGCGAGGTTGTTGGAAATCACCGACATGCGCGTCTGCTGCGCGTCGAGTCCGGTCTTGGCGATCCACAGGGCCTGGTTCATGTTCATATCTCCTTCAGTGTCCGGCGGCGCGTCAGCTCATGCGCAGCAATTGGGCCGAGGCCTGGTCGGTCTCCTCGGCAGCGTTCATCATCTTCACCTGCACCTCGAACTGGCGCGCCAGCTGGATCATGTCGACCAGCGCGCGACACCGTGTTCACGTTGCTGTTCTCCAGCGCGCCGGTGCGCAGCCTGACGCCGGCCTCCGCGGGCGGCATCGCCATGCCCGGCTGGACCCGAATCAGGCCGTCTTCGCCGCGTTCCAACGTCGCCGGGTCGGGGTTCACCAGGCGGATGCGTTCCACCTGCGCCAGCGCATTGGCCGGCTGGCCGATGGGCTGGATGGTCACGGTGCCGTCGGCGCCGATCTCCAGCTGTTCGAATGGCGGCAGCGCAATCGGGCCGCCCTCTCCCATCACCGGGTGGCCGGCGCCGTTGGTCACCCGCCCGAGCGAGTCGACGCGCAGGTCGCCGGCGCGGGTGTAGGCCTCGCCGCCGTCGGGCGCCTGTACCGCGATCCACCCCTCGCCCTCGATGGCCACGTCCAGCGCCCGGCCGGTGGTCTGCAGCGCGCCCGGCGTCAGGTCGGCGAGGCGGTCCAGGCCCATGGCGTAGGCGCGGGCCGGCTGGCCCGGGCCCTCGACATCGAGGGTCTGCACATGCGCCAGGCTGGCCTTGAAGCCGGTGGTGCTGGCGTTGGCGAGGTTATGGCTGACGCCGGCCTGCGCGAGCATGGTCTCGCGCGCGCCGGTCATTGCCAGGTAGATCATCCGGTCCATTTAAGCTGCCCCTGCCTAGCGGAGGTTGATGATGGTCTGGGTGATGGTGTCGGCGGTGCTGATCACCTGCGCGTTGGCCTGGAAGTTGCGCTGCGCAGTGATCAGGTTCACCAGCTGCGCGGAGAGGTCCACGTTGGACGCCTCGAGGCCGCCCGACTGGATGGCGCCGAAGTTGCCGTTGCCGGCCGCACCGAGCACCACCTCGCCGGCGCCGAAAGTGTCGGCCCAGGCGTTGTTGCCCAGCTGCTGCAGGCCCTGCGGGTTGGGGAAATTCGCCAGCGCCACCTGGCCGAGTGCACGCGACTGGCCGTTGGTGAAGCGCGCCAGCACGACACCGTTCGGATCGATGTCGATGCTCGACAGGCGGCCGGTCGAGAAACCGTCCTGGCGCAGCGCGCTGACGCTGTTGGTGCTGCCGAACTGGGTCGCCTCAGTGAAGTCGATTGCGACGTCCATCAGGTCCGCGCCCGTGCCCGGGTCGTAAGCACCGAAGCTCACGGCAGTCAGCGGAGAAGCCAGAGTGCCGTCGGAGCCGAAGGTCAAAGGCTGGGCGCCGCCCACCACGTTGCCGTCAATGGCAAAGTGCGCTTCCCACTGCAGGGCGCCCACGTTGCGGAAATACATGGTCCCGGTATGCGCCTGGCCGAGCGAATCGAAGGTCGTCAGCGAGGTCGTGTAAGTGAAAGTGTTCGGGTCCGTCGAGTCGAACGGCAGCGCCGAGAGATCCTCGGCCGCAGAGCTCAGGTTGAGCGTGGCGCCGACCAGCGAAGTCGCCTGGGGAGGCGCTTCCGAGGCGTCCAGTCGCAGGTCGCCGAGCATGCCAGTGCTGAATGCGGTCCCTTCCGGGTTCGACGGCGGGTAGGACTGCAGCCGCTGGCCGGACGAGTTCACGACGAAGCCGTCACGGTCGACCTGGAAGCTGCCGGCGCGGCTGTACACCTGGCTGCCGGCGTCGCTGAGTACGAAGAAGCCCTGGCCGTTCAGCGCCAGGTCCAGGTTGTTGCCGGTGAAATCGACGTTGCCCTGGTTGAACTGCTGGGTCACGGCCGAAACGCGCACGCCAGCGCCGACGGCGTTCTGTGAAATGCCGCTGTAGGACAGCGCAAACACGTCCGCGAACTCGGCGCGGGACTGCTTGAAGCCCACGGTCGCGGCGTTGGCCACGTTGTTACCCGTGACGCGAAGCTCTGAAGAGGCGGCATTCAAGCCGCTCAAGGCGGTTCTAAAAGGCATATTCCTGTTCTCCTGTTGGCGGCCTGCTAGCCGATCTGGCGGACCTTGTCGAGGTCCACTACGCCCAGCCCGGTCACGGTCAGCGACAAGGCCCCTGAATATCGATCAATGCTGACGCTCTCGACCTCGCCACGAACGAGGGCATCGAGCGCCACAGCTTCGCCGGACATCTGTCCGACAGCGCGAATCTCGTAGAAGCCCGGCGGCACCTGCTCGCCGGCGAGGTTGGTGCCGTCCCAGCTGAACGCGGCGCGATCGCCCTGCCCCTCGGCGGGCACCGTGGCCACCAGCCGGCCGGCGAAGTCGTAGATGCCGACCGTGACGTCCGCGGCGCGGTCGGGGTTCTGCACCGCGCCCGAAACGGATCCCTCGGGCGGCAGCCAGGCTTCCTGGGCCGGCACGTAGACCGAGCGGCCCACCAGGCCGGCGGCCTGCAGCGCCTGGTTCGACTGCATGGACCCGGACAGCCCCTGGAAGGACTGCTGCAGGTCCTGGATGCCGGAGACCGTACCGAATTGCGCCAGCTGGCCAAGAAACTCGCCGCTTTCCAGCGGCTTGAACGGGTCCTGGTTGCTCAGCTGCGTGATCATCAGCTTCAGGAACTGCTCCTGGCCGAGTGCATCGTTGGCGCGAGACTCGGTCGTCGGCTTGCGCGCCAGGCCGGCCTGCTCAAGGGTGGTTGCGTCTATTCCTGCCATGTTCAGCCCCGACCGAGCTGCAGCGTGCGCAGCATCAGTTCCTTGGTGGTTGAGAGCACCTCGACGCTGCTGGAATAGCTGCGCGAGGCGGAAATCATGTCGGCCATCTGCTCCACGGTGTTGATCGCCGGGAGATAGATGTAGCCCTGCTCGTCGGCCAGCGGATGACCCGGCTCGTAGCGCGCGATCGGCGGCGCCTGGCTCTCCACGATGCCGGCGACGCGCACACCGGCGCCCGCCTGGCCCTGGCCGGCCCCGGTGCCTGCGGACGCGGCCTGTTCCAGCACCGTGGCGAACACGGGGTGGCGCGCGCGGTACACGCTTTCGGGGTCGCCGGTGGCGGCGTCAGCGTTGGCGAGATTGCTCGCGATGGTGTTGAGGCGCGTGGATTGCGCGCTCAGCGCCGAGCCGGAGATCTCGAAGATCTTGCTCAGGTCCATGGTTTACTCTCCCTTCAGTGCCTTGCGCAGCCCGCTCAGCCGGCTGTTGATGAAATCGAGCGACGCCTGGTAGCGAATGGCGTTCTCGGCGAACGCCGCATGCTCCATCTGGCTGTCGACGGTGTTGCCATCCAGCGCGGCGTGGTTCGGTACGCGGTATTGCGCCTCCACCATGCTGCCGGCGCCGGAAGCCAGGGGAATGTGGCCGGGCTTGGTCACGGCGAGCCGGACCCCGCCCTGCTCGGCGGCTGCCTGGTTGAGGGCGGCGCGGAAGTCGATGTCACGGGCCTTGTAGTTCGGCGTGTCCGCATTGGCCATATTCGATGCCAGCAGCTCGAGGCGCCGCGAAGCCACCTCGAGGGCCTGCGGATGGATGCCGAGTGCACGGTCTGTGATTGAACTCATGTTCGCTGTCCTCACTCCCTGCCCGCGGATAGACGGGCTCGCAGGAGCAGTTGCAAACGGCGTGCCAACCGGTGAAAAAGTGAGCAACCACGGGCATCGACCCGCGAGGCCGGGCGGCGCCGACGGTTTTTTGACGCCGGATACACGACGTGGCGTGCCGCGGCGCCGGCGGTCGCTTGCCGCAAAACCGGCAAAGCCTTGCCGCACGTGGCTCTGCCGGGGTTCCGAGCACGACCCGGCGCGCCTTGGTACAGACCTTGCATCAGTTCCCGCATTGACGTGCGAGCGTCGGAACGGACGTGGAGACAATGCGAATACACATCTTTATAGGGACGCTGATCCTCTCGGCCTGGGGGCTGGCGCCGGCTGTCGCTGCGGCGCAGCAGGCCATGCAGTCGCTGCAGTCCATCACGGCGGCCGCCACCGAGCGCCTGCAGGCCGAGGCGGAAGCTGCCTGGGGCGGCGATGAAGAGGTGTCGGTCCAGGTCACCACCGGACGGCTGGACAGGCGGCTGCGCCTGCCGGCCTGTTCCCTGCCGCTGGAAACCGAGCTGCCGCCGGGCGCGCGTGCGCTCGGTACCGTGGCTGTCGGGGTGCGTTGCGCTGCGCCGGCCTGGTCGTTATTCGTGCCGGCCCGGATCGCAGTGCAACGGCCAGTCGTGGTCATGGCGGTGGGGCGCCCCCGCGGAGCAACGCTGTCCGCCTCGGATCTGGCGCTGGAGCCGCGCGACCTGGCCATGCTGGCGGGCGGCTACCTGACGGACCCCGCCGAGCTGGTGGGCCAGTCCTTGCGGCGTGCCGTGCAGGCCCGCGCCGTGCTGCTGCCGAGTCATGCCGAGGCCCCGGCGCTGGTGCGCCGCGGCGAGAGGGTCACGTTGCAGGCCAGCGCCGGCACCATTTCGGTCCAGGTCGAGGGCGAGGCCCTGGCGGCCGGCGCCCTGGGGGAACGGGTGCGCGTGCGCAACCTGGCCACGCGCCGCGTGGTCGAGGGCACGGTGGGCGGTGAAGGCATCGTGCTGCTGGGCGCGGCGGCCCGGCGAGTTACGGATTGATGAAATACGGGGCTAAAGTTCGCGGCGAACGCGCCGATAACCGGATCGTGGAGGCGTTTCCAACGATTTCGGGACGATAGCTAATGAGTAACGGCATAAAAAGCTTGCTGCCGATGGAGCCACGGCCGAAAGGGCCGGTCCAGGGCAATGCGCCCGCGCAGAAATCTGCCGGGCCGAGCCAGGGCCAGGGCGAAGCCGCCCGTGCATCCATCGAGGAGAAAGTGACCCTGACGGAGGCCGGCCGGAAGATCGCCAACCTGTCCGCGGAAGCGTCCCAGGGCGCGCCCGTAAACGAGGCCAGGGTGCGCGAGATCCGCGACGCCATCGAATCCGGCCGCTATGCGGCTGACCCGGCAGCGATTGCCAACGCACTGATGCGCTTCGAACAGGACGGCTAGGAAGCGCAGAGGCACGGAGACAGCAATGAGTGAGACTCTCAGACTCGTCGGCGGCGAAACCCGCGGCGCCCCTTCGCTGGAGCGTTGCGCGGAGATATTCGACGCGCTCGAGTCGACGCTGATCGAGGAGCAGCAGGCGCTGCTCGACCGTGACCCCGAGGTGCTGCTGGCCGTGGCCGAGCGCAAGCGCGGGCATTTGCTCGAGCTGCAGAAGATCGCCGCTGCGCTCAGCAACCTGCCGTCCGCGGCACCGGCGCTGCGCGAGCGGCTCGAAGCGACCTTCGCGCGCTGCCGCCAGCTCAACCAGATCAATGGCGGCGTGGTCGCTGCCAGCCGCGGCGCCACGGAAAAGGCGCTGGCCCTGCTGCGCGGCGACGACGTCAGTTTGTCGCTGTACGACAGCCATGGCGACACCCGCGCGACGGGAGGATCCCGGTCCCTGGCGCAGGCCTGAACGCGGGCCCGCCCGCGATGGCCAACACCGAACAACTGCTGCATCCGGCGCATGACGGCGCGCGCGCCGAAACCGCCGAAACCGTGCTCGAGCCGGCCCGTATCCTCGGGTTGCTGAGCGCCATCACCTTCCCCCCGCTGCTGGTCAATGTCGCCCTGCCGGGCGTGCGCGGCCTGTTTACCAGTGCCCTGTTGCGCGTCGACGCTGTGGCCGGGGAGATCCTGCTGGACGCGCTGAACCCGGACGAAGGGCATGCCATGGTGGCACCGAAAGGCGTCATGCACGTGCACGGCAAGCTGAAGGGCATCCAGGTCGACTTCGCCACGCAGGTGATTGAAACCCAGTCAGGCGAGCAGCTGCCGGCCTATCTCGCGCGCATGCCCACATCGGTGCGTTATCACCAGCGGCGCCGGCATTTCCGCCTTCGCACCGGCTACCTGCATGACTACTCGATCGTCACCCTGGGCCCGGCAGGCGGCGACCTGCGCGGGCGCCTGGTGGACGTGTCCGCGGGCGGGCTGAAAGGCATCTTCCCGCGCGACCCCGGCGTGACTCCGGGCCGCATCGTGGACGGCTGCAGCCTGAGCGTGCTCGGCGAGGAACAGCTGGCGTGCGATATCGAGTTCGTGCACGTCCGCGCCTCGCAGCTCACCGGAGAGATCGAGGCGGGCGCGCGCTTCCTCGGCACGGACGGGCGCACGCGCGAGCGCCTGCAGCGGCTGCTCACCAAGTTGCAGCGGCAGCAATTGCGGCATCGCATCCCGGAGTAGCGGAGCCGTTATCATCTAGGGCCGTTCGCCAGCCGTGCCGCAAACCCGATGCCCGCAACCATGCCCCCCGACACCATAGACCGGACACTCGCATCGGTTTTCGGCTTCTCTTCGTTCCGTCCCCAGCAGCGCGAGATCGTCACGGAGCTGGTCGCCGGCCATGACGCCTTCGTCCTGATGCCGACGGGCGGCGGCAAGTCGCTCTGCTACCAGGTCCCGGCGCTGCATCGTCGCGGCACCGCGGTGGTGGTGTCGCCCCTGATCTCGCTGATGAAAGACCAGGTGGACGCCCTGCTGGCGAACGGGGTGGCCGCGGGTCTCTACAACTCCTCGCTTGATGCCACCGCGGCGCGCCGGGTGCTCGCCCGGCTGCATGCGGGCGAGCTGGACCTGCTGTACGTGGCGCCCGAGACGCTGATGAGCGACAGCTTCCTCGCGCGGCTGGACGGCATCGAGATCGCCCTGTTCGCCGTCGACGAGGCGCACTGCGTGTCGCAGTGGGGCCATGACTTCCGGCCGGAGTACGTGCAGCTCGGCGGGCTGCGCGACGCGCTTCCCCGGCGTGCCCATGGTGGCGCTCACCGCCACCGCGGACCCGCAGACGCGCGAGGACATCGTGCGCGTGCTGGGCCTCGAGGGCGCGACCCGCTATGTCGCCAGCTTCGACCGCCCCAACATCCGCTACACGGTGCGCGAGAAGCACCAGCCCTTCGAGCAGCTCAAACGCTTCCTCGCCACGCACGAAGGCCAGGCCGGCATCATCTACGCCCTGTCGCGCAAGCGCGTGGACGAGCTGGCGGCGAAGCTCGGCGAGCTCGGCCTGCGCGCCGGCGCCTACCACGCCGGCCTGGCGGCAGCGGAGCGCGTGCGGGTCCAGGACGCGTTCCTGCGCGACGAGCTCGACATCGTCGTGGCGACCGTGGCCTTCGGCATGGGCATCGACAAGCCCAACGTGCGCTTCGTCGTGCACTACGACATGCCGAAGCACATCGAGGGCTACTACCAGGAAACCGGCCGCGCCGGCCGCGACGGCCTGCCGGCCGAGGCGCTACTGCTGTTCGGCGCCCAGGACGTGGTGACGGCGCGCGCGCTGGTCGAGCGCAGCGGCGACCCCGACCGGCAGCGCATCGAGCTGCACAAGCTGAACGCCATGGTGGCACTGGCCGAGAGCCTGACCTGTCGGCGCCGCGTGCTGCTCGGCTATTTTGGCGAGCGCCTGGCGCAGGACTGCGGCAACTGCGACGTCTGCCTCGAGCCGCCGGAGCGCTTCGACGCCACCGAGGACGCGCGCAAGGCGCTGTCCTGCGTGTACCGGCTGAACCAGGGTTACGGCATCAAGTACGTCATCGACGTCCTGCGCGGGACCAGCAACGAGCGCATCCGCGCCGCCGGCCACGACAACTTGTCCACCTGGGGCATCGGCGCACACTTCAGCGTGCAGGAGTGGACCTCGCTGCTGCGACAGCTGATTCACCGCGGCTACCTCGAGCAGGACATCGCGCGCTACTCGGTGCTGCGGCTGACGCCGGCTGCGCGCCCGCTGCTGCGCGGCGAGGAATCGCTCGAGCTGGCGAAGCCGCGCATCCGCACGCCCGCGAAACGCAAGCCGCCGAAGGTGGCGATGGGCGCCGGCAAGTACGACGAAACCCTGTTCGAGGCGTTGCGGGCGCTGCGCAAGTCGCTCGCCGACGCGCAGGGCGTGCCGCCCTACATCATCTTCGGCGACGCCACGCTGGTGGAGATGGCACGCGACCTGCCGGCCAGCCCGACCGCGCTGCTGGAGATCACGGGCGTCGGCCAGAAGAAGCTCGAGCGCTACGGCGAAGAGTTTCTCGCCGTGATCCGGCAACACGCCTGAGCCGGGACGGAGACCGCGCTCTCACTCGCCTTGCTCTTCGCACGCGACTTCTCCAGACTCTCGCGAAAGATGACAGTTTTGTTACAGGCCGGCACCGCACCGGCCTGTCTCGCGTTCGGCACAGCCGCGCAGGCGCCTGATTTCATGGCAAAACCCGCCCTAGACAAGGACCTGAAGCGCCTCACTCGGCTGGAGGACGCGACGCGCGGCACGGCGCGCGGCCTGGTCCCGCTGAGCCTGGCACTCCTTTTCCTGGTGGTGGTCGGCGTGGGCACGGCATCCTTTGTCGGCGTCAGCGGCAGCCTCGCCATCGTCGTCGCAGCGAGCGTCATCGGCGGCTACATGGCGCTCAACATCGGCGCCAACGACGTCGCCAACAACATGTCGCCCGCGGTCGGGTCGCGCGCCTTGCACATCGGTGTGGCGGTCGCGATCGCCGCGGTCTGCGAGGCTGCCGGGGCCATACTTGCCGGCGGCGATGTCGTCGCCACCGTGTCTTCCGGGATCATCCGTCCTGAGCTGATGCCCAGCACTAACGCCTTCACCACCGCGATGCTGGCGGCCCTGTTCTCCGCGGCGCTGTGGATCAATCTCGCCACCTGGATCGGCGCCCCGGTCTCCACCACCCACTCCGTGGTCGGCGGCGTGCTCGGGGGCGGCATCGCCATGGCCGGGGTGGGCGCCGCGGACTGGAGCGTCGTCATGCGCATCGTGGCGAGCTGGGTCGTCTCGCCGGTGCTCGGCGGGGTCATCGCCGCATCCTTCCTGCTGTATATAAAACTCACAATCATGTCGGCCCCGGACCCTCTCGAGCAGGCGCGCCGCCGCGTGCCGCTGCTGGTCGCCATCATGGCCGGGGCCTTCACCACCTACCTCGTGCTGAAAGGGTTCTCGCGGATCTGGAAACCGCCGATCTGGGTGGCCTTGAGCATGGGCGGGGCGATCCTGCTGATCACCCTGTTCTGGCTCAGGCCGGTCGTTTCCCGCCGCGTGAAGCTGCTGCAGGAGACCCAGTCGGGCGTCGGCACGCTGTTCACCATCCCGGTCATCTGCGGCGCTGCGCTGCTGTCGTTCGCCCATGGCGCCAACGACGTCGCCAACGCGATCGGGCCGCTGGCCGCGATCTATTCCTCGGTCATCGAGGGGGACATTGTCAGCGTGGCTCGCATCCCCACCTGGATCCTGCTGACCGGCGCCTTCGGCATCGCCGCCGGCCTCCTGCTGTACGGACCCAAGCTGATTCGCACCGTCGGTTCCAAGATCACCAAGTTGAACCGGATCCGCGCCTTCTGCGTCACGCTGTCGGCCGCCATCACCGTGATCATCGCCTCGGCCCTGGGGTTGCCGGTGAGCTCCACCCACATCGCCATCGGGGCGCTGTTTGGCGTGGGTTTCCTGCGCGAGTTCATGGCCAATCGCAGGAGCCGCAGCGGCGCCGACCTGGCCGTGCTCGACACCATGCCGCTGAAGCCAGCGCCGTATGGCGTCGAACCGATTGGCGGGAATGAAGCCGACCCCACGGTCGCATCGCGCGCGACGGACGGCGCGGAAGCCGCTGTGGCAGGGCAGGAAAGCCATCCGGAAAAGCTGCGCAAGCGCCGCCTGGTGCGCCGCTCGCACCTCCTCACCATCGTCGCCGCATGGCTGATCACGGTGCCGGTAAGTGCAGGAGTGGCCGCGCTGATCGCGCTGGCGCTGGCGCGCTCGGGGTTGCCCGGACTGGGCTAGGAGATGGTGGCCAGGGGCAGAATCGAACTGCCGACACCGTGATTTTCAGTCACGTGCTCTACCAACTGAGCTACCTGGCCGTCGGCGCGAGGCGCGTATTAGACCCGCGCAGCCGCCGGCCCGTCAAGGCAGCACGGCACGTTGCAGGTTTTTGACCCGCCTCGGCCCCAGCGTCTACCCTGAAGGCCGATCCTGGCTTACCACAGACCATAGTGAGCACCACGCAGCCCCTGGCGGCGCCCCCCGCACCCGCCGCACGCCTTCATGACGCCTACACAGCCGTTCGCGCACGCAGCGAGGCCCTGGTCGCGCCGCTGTCCGCGGAAGACGCATGCGTGCAGAGCATGCCCGACGCCAGCCCGGCCAAGTGGCACCTGGCCCACACCACCTGGTTCTTCGAGACACTTCGTGCTCACCGACCACCTGCCGGGCTACCGAGGTGTTCCACGAACGCTTCGGCTACCTGTTCAACTCCTACTACTTCACCGTCGGCCAGATGCACCTGCGTCCGCGCCGCGGGCTGCTGACGCGGCCGTCACTGGAAGAAGTTCTGGCCTACCGGGCGCACGTCGATGCGGCGATGGCGCGGCTGCTCGAACTGGCAGCGGACCACGCGGAACTGGCGCAACTCGTCACCCTGGGCCTGCACCACGAACAGCAGCACCAGGAGCTGATCCTCACCGACATCAAGCACCTGCTGGCGCAGAACCCGCTGCTGCCGGCCTATCGCGCAGCTGCCGCCCGCAGCGCCGCAGCCCGGCGATGCCCCTGGAGTGGCGTGCCGGGCACGGCGGGGATCGTGCGAGGTCGGGCACGCCGGCGCCGGGTTCGCCTTCGACAACGAAACGCCGCGCCACCGCGCGCTGCTGCGCGACCACGTCCTGGCCTCGCGCCCGGTGACCAACGCCGAGTATCCGCGAGTTCATCGACGACGGCGGCTATCACGAGCACGGCTCTGTGGCTTTCGGACGGCTGGGCGACGGTGCATGGCAGAGGGCTGGCAGCGCCCGCTGTACTGGCAGGAAGACCTGGAACAGGCGCTTCACGCTGGGCGGCCTGCGCCCGCTCGATCCGGCCGCGCCGGTCTGCCACCTGAGCTACTACGAGGCCGACGCCTTTGCGCGCTGGGCCGGCGCCCGCCTGCCGACCGAGGTCGAGTGGGAGACGGCGGCGGCGCAGCAGCGCGTGGCGGGCAACTTCGCCGACAGCGGCGCCCTCGCAGCCCGCGCCGGCGGAACCCGGTCCCGGCCTGCGCCAGCTGTTCGGCGATGTCTGGGAATGGACCGCGAGCCCGTACTGCCCTATCCCGGCTTCCGGCCGCTGGCGGGCGCGCTGGGCGAGTACAACGGCAAGTTCATGTGCAACCAGATGGTGCTGCGCGGCGGCTCCTGCGCCACCCCGGCGGGCCACGTCCGGCCCACCTACCGCAACTTCTTCTATCCCGCGCAGCGCTGGCAGTTCAGCGGGCTGCGCCTGGCCAGGGACGCCTGATGAGCGAAAACCTCGGCACGGTCGCCGATTTCAGCCCGGACGCCGCAGTGATGCTCGAGGATGTCCTGCGCGGCCTGGCGCTGGCGCGGAAAAACATCTCCCTCGCAAGTACTTCTACGACGCAGCGCGGCTCGGAGCTGTTCGACGCGATCACGCAGCAGCCCGAGTACTACCCGACCCGCACCGAGATCGGGATCCTCGAGCGATCACGGTGCCGAGATGGCCGCAGCCGATCGGGCCCGGCGTGCGGCTGATCGAGCTGGGCTCCGGTTCAGCGCTGAAGACCGAGCTGCTGCTGGCGCGGCTCGAGGACCCGGCGGCCTACGTGCCGGTGGAAATCTCGCGCGAGCATCTTGAAGCCTCGGCGGCACGCATCGCCGCCGACTTCCCCGGCCTGGAGGTCCTCCCGGTGACGGCGGATTTCACGGAACCCTTCGACTTGCCCGAACCGACGCGTCGCCCCGTCGCGCGCAACGTCGCTTTCTTCCCCGGCTCCACCATCGGCAACTTCCCGCGCGACATGGCGGCGGACCTGCTCCTGGCCACCCGGCGCGAGGTCGGCCCGGGCGGCGCCATGCTCATCGGCGTCGACCTGGTGAAAGACCGGGCCATCCTGGAACGCGCCTACAACGATGCGGCCGGGGTGACTGCGGCCTTCAACCTCAACCTGCTGGTGCGGCTCAACCGCGAGCTCGGCGCGGATTTCGACGTCGAGGCGTTCGAACACCTGGCGGTGTGGGACGAGGCTGCGGCGCGCATCGAGATGCGCCTCATCAGCACCCGCGCACAGCGCGTGCACGTTGCGGGGCGGAGCTTCGACTTCGCGGCGGGCGAGATCCTCGTGACCGAGTATTCGCACAAGTACACGCCGCAAGCGTTTCGCAGCCTGGCGGAGGGCGCCGGTTTCACGGTGGCGCACAACTGGACCGATGCGGAGGGCCTGTTCTCGGTCCAGCTGCTGGAAGCGCCCGCCGCGGCTCAGGATGTCTCGGGCGGGACGTAGCCTTCCGGGGCAGCGGCGCCGCCGCCGAAAAAGAACTGCTCCATCTGCTCGCGCAGGAACTCGCGCGCCTGCGGCTCGATGACGACCAGGCGATATTCGTTGATCAGCATGGTCTGGTGCGCCAGCCACTGTTGCCACGCCTGCTTCGACACCTGCTCGTAGATGCGCTGGCCGAGCTCGCCCGGATAGGGCTGGCGCTCCAGGCCCTCGGCTTCGCGGCCGAGCAGCACGCAATTGACGGTTCTGGTCATGGTGATTTCCTTGTTGCTGGCCCTGTGCCGGGGCCGTCCAGCGCCGCGATCAACCGTTCCACCACGGCGGCGAGCCCCAGCTTCGCCGGAGAGCGGGCGTTATACCAGACCCACCGGCCGCTCTCCATCAAGCGGGGCGTCGCCGCCTCGAGACGGGCGCGCAGCGGAGTGATCTCCAGCTCGAAATGCGTAAAGCCATGACGCACGGGCGCCAGGGGCGGCTCGGTGCGGACCGGCGCACCCAGCACCCGCCGGCTCCAGCTCTCCGGGGTCTCCTCGCCCAGTTCCGGCGGACACCACAGCCCGCCCCAGACGCCGGGCGCCGGGCGCTGCTCCAGCAGCACCGCGCCGCGCGCATCCTGCAGCAACAGCATCCGGGCGCTGCGCCGCGGCCGTGGCCGGCGCGGCCGCGGCGCGGGGTAGTCGGCCTGCCGGCCCTCGCGGCGAGCCGCGCACAGCGCCGCCACCGGGCACTCGTCACAGGCCGGACGTGCGCGCCGGCATACGGTCGCGCCCAGGTCCATGATGGCCTGCGTGTAGTCGGCCACCCGGCGCGACGGGGTGTGCGCCTCGGCGAGTTCCCACAAGCGCCGTTCCACCGCCGCCTGGCCCGGCCAGCCCGGCACTGCATGCACGCGCGCCAGCACCCGCTTCACATTGCCGTCCAGGATGGGCTGGCGCTGTTCGTGCGTCATGGCGAGGATGGCGCCGGCCGTGGAGCGACCGATGCCGGGCAAACCCTGCAGGCCCTCGAGCGCCTGCGGCAGCTCGCCGCCGTGCTCGGCCATGACCCGCTGGGCTGCGAGGTGCAGGTTGCGCGCCCGCGCGTAATAGCCGAGGCCCGACCAGAGATGCAGCACCTCGTCGAGCGGCGCTGCGGCCAGCGCCTGCACGGTCGGGAAGCGTTGCATGAAGCGCTCGAAATACCCCACCACGGTGGCGACCCGGGTCTGCTGCAACATGATCTCGGACACCCAGGTGCGGTAAGCGCTGCGCTCGCGCTGCCACGGCAGGTCGTGCCGGCCGTAGCGATCGAACCAGGCCAGCAAGGCTTCAGCAAAGGTGTCAGTCATCGCTCGACATGGCGCGCCGGTCGACTTCCCGCATGATTTCCTGGGTCATTTTCTCGACGGCGTCGAGCAGGAGGCCCGGGCCGAGCAGCGGCACCGGGGCGAACGTGGGGACGAAACGGGTCTGGTATTCCAGCATCGTCCCGTTGCCGTCGGGCGTGAAAACCCAGGAGGTAGCGCCGGAACTGAAGGAGCCGCGCCGCGGCACGTCCTCTGCGTACAGGGCGTGCCCGTCAATGCGCACGTGCTCGACGCGATCCATCTCGCGACAGAACACCAGCACGCACGCCTCGGAACGCAGATAGACCTCCTCGACGCCGGGCGCCACCTGGCCCAGCCGGCGGCTCTCCAGCAGGCCGGGATGCAGCTCATGGATGCGGTCGTAATCGGTGAGCACGGCCAGCACGGCGTCGGCGCCCGCGCTGAAGCGGGCCTCGATGCGCACGAAATACTCCTCACCCTCGTGCCGGCTTTCCACTGCCAGCAGCTCGAAGGCGCCGGCCGGGACGCACGACAGGCAGGCCGCTGCGGCAGCCAGCAGGCGCGTGAAACTCATCCGTCCGGCCGGAGCCGGTCGCGCAACTTTCGCAGCGGATCGAGCGCACGCTCCTTGAGCTCTTCCACGGCCTCGTCCTTGAGCAGCTCGGCCACGTCCACGCTGACCTTCGGCGCTGCCAGCTCGCCGCTCAGGCGCAGGGGAATCCGCGCTCCGGCCAGCTCGCTGCGCTCGCCCGTGGTGCTGTCGACCGCCTCGCGCACCACGGTCGCGGTAAGACGGTAGTCCAGCGTCCCGGCTGCGAGATCCACTTCACCGCGGCCCGCCAACGCAAGGAAAGGCAGTCCGCCGACCAGGTCCTCGTTGACCAGGCGCCCGTCGCGGATCACCGCCGTGCCGCTGAGCTCGCGGAACTCGGTGTCCGGGGAGGTCTTCTGCGGCACCGGCAGGCCCTTGGCGAGCGCGTAGGCGCGCTCGATCTCGAACCACAGGTTGACGCCGCGGAAGCGGCCGTCGCTGAGCGCGAAGCCGACGTTGCCGCCCAGGCCCGACAGCAGGCCTCCGGTGGTGGCCGCGGTCGTGGACAGGTCGGCCTGCAGGCGCGCGGTCCCGGTGAGTTCTTCGAAGTCCGCCAGGTCGGTCGCGAAGGGCTGCAGTTGCAGCCCTTCGAGCGACTGCCGCAGCCGCAGGGTCGCCGGCGCGCGCCGCCCATCGATCACCGCGCTGCCGCGCGCCTTGCCGTCGTAGAGGTCGGCCGAAAGCGGCTCCAGCGTGAGGCGGCCACCGCTGGCCACGGCCCGCGTCTCCACCGTTGCCAGTTTCAGTCCGGACACGACCACGCTGCCGGCGCGCAGCCGCAGGTCCATGTCCAGCGCATCCAGCCAGTCGAACGCCAGCGGCGCATCCTCGGCAGGCGCCGCCGTACCGCCCTCCTCCACCTCGGGACCCAGGTAGCGGTCGAGGTCGATCGCGTCCAGCGCCAGCTCACCGCGGACACGGTTCACCTCGCCCGGCGTAACAGCCAGCTTGCCCGTCAGGCTGCTGTCGTCAAGCGCCACGCGCACTCCGTCCAGCGCCAGGACACCGTCGGCGAAGTTCAGCGCCGAGGTCAGCGCCATGCGCTGGAGCACTGCAGCATCCCGGGTCTGCGGCGGAGTCTCGCCGAGGCGCTGCAACAGGTCGCGCGGCGAGAACTCGGCCACCTCCAGCTGTCCCTCGAATGCGGGCGCTTCCATCAGGCCACGTCCCCGGACGCCGGCCGTGGCGCGCAGCCCGGCGGCCTCCAGCACCAGCTGCGGCAGCTCCAGCGTCTGCGCCGTGAGGTCCACGACCAGCCGGGGCACCGAAAGACGCGCCGACTGCTCGCCGCCCGGCACTGCGCTGCCGGTGGCATCGACGCGCAGCATGAACTCGCTCATCTCCAGCGCCGAGCCGTCGGCCGGCAGCGAGATGACAGTGTCGAGCCGGCCCTGCAGCCGGGTTGCGCCCTCGTCCAGCGCCAGCGTCGCCTCAGCCTGGAGCGGGAACGGCTGGCCCGGCGCCAGGGCACCCGTGGACAAGTTGGGCACACCGACCTCCACCACGCGGCCAGTGCCCAGGTTTTCGTAGCGCACCGTCACGTCGCGCACCTGCAGGCCGTCGATGCTGGTGAACTGGAAGTCCGCACCGGCTTGCCCGCCGGCGGGAGGCGCCGCGCCGCGCCCGTCCCCTGCGCCGGGTGTCGTGTCGCGCCAGTTGGCGCTGCCGTCGGCACGCTCGACCAGCCACAACTGGAGCCCTTCGAGGCGCAATGCGCTGACTTCCAGGCGCCGCGAAAACAGGGGCATCACGCGGGCGCCGATGGCGGCCGACCCGATCTCGAGAAACGGACCATCGCCGAAGCCCGGCGGGTTGCCCAGCGTGAGGCGACCCACCTCGAAACCCACGGTGGGGAAGAAACTCAGCGAGATATCGCCGTCGATGCGCGCACTGCGGCCGGTCTCTTCAGTGATGGCCTGCGTGATGCGGTCGCGGTAATCGGCCGGGTCCACCAGCAGCAGGATCAGCGCCACGGCCACCAGCACCAGCACGGCGATCAGGGCGAACCCGCCCAGAACGATCTTGAGCAACCTGGACATCAACCACCTCCCGGCCCGGCCGCGCGCACGCGGCTCAGAGCCATTGCCTGGCAGCCACCTGGAACGCTGCCGCAGGCAGCGGCCGGCTGATGTGGAACCCCTGCACGTGAGTACAGCCGGCGGCGTGAAGAAAATCCAGCGACTCCGCCGTCTCGACCGCCTCAGCGCAGGTGTCGAGACCGAGCGCATCGGCCAGCTGGATGATGCCGCGCACCAGGCGCTGCGCATCTTCATCCTCGTCCAGGCGGCCGATCAGGCGACGGTGGATCTTGAGCTCGCTGAAAGGCGTGCGATACAGATCGGCGAGCGAGGAGACGCCGCCGCCAAAGTGCTCCAACGCCAGCCCGAAGCCGAGGATGCGGAGCCTCGCCAGCATGCCGAGAAACTCCGCCGGCGCGGCGGCCAGGGCGGGCTCCGGAATCTCCAGCAGGAGTGAACGGGCGGGCACGTCGTATTCATGCACCAGGCGCGCCAGGCGATCCGGGAACTCCGGGTCGTTCACCAGCGAAGGCGTGATGTTCACGCTGACGCGGAAGGGCAGGTCCTGGCGGTGCCACACCGCGAGCTGCTGCACCGTGGTCTGCAGCACGCAATCCGTGATCAGGGCGATCTGGCCCGCGGCCTCGGCCACCGGCACGAAGGCGCCCGGCATGACCATGCCGTGCTCCGGATGCTGCCAGCGCGCCAGG
Source organism: uncultured Gammaproteobacteria bacterium (assembly GCA_963709275.1). Taxonomy (GTDB): domain Bacteria; phylum Pseudomonadota; class Gammaproteobacteria; order Steroidobacterales; family XN24; genus XN24. The sequence goes on along the minus strand of CAVPVZ010000004.1, from coordinate 684,590 downwards.
GCCTCGGCGCCCGAGGCACGCCAGCCGTCGCTGGTGCGCTTGAGCTGGAGCTGGTACCAGGCCGTCATCTCGCCGCGCATCACCGCGCCGGCGATGTCCTCCGCGGAAAAGCCCATCTCCCCGACGATGACGCGCAAGGCGACTTCCAGCCCCTCGGCGGTGAGCGGCTTGGCGAGAATCCCGTCGATCTGCATGCCGGCCTCGGCCGCAGCGCGTTGCAGCACCTGCAGATGCATGTCGTCCGGGCCGCCGAGCAACAACAGCGCGGCGCCGCTGCCGGAAACGGCCTGCAACACCTCGGCCGCGCCGGCACCCGGCACGGCGGGATCGAGGATCACTGCATCAGGCCCGAAATCCTCTGCCACGGCATCGAGGCCGTCGACGTGGGGAACCCGGCGCATGAAAAGCCCGAAGGCCGCGGCGGCCTCGTCGGGGGCCTGGCCCGCGAAATCTTCATCCGCGATGATCAGAACGCGGCGTATGCGCATCGACTCTTCCATGACTTAGGCTCGCCTGCTCTGGACGGTGTCGCCGACGTCCGTGTCCCTGTCCGTGTCTGCATCCGGGTCCGGATCCGGCGCAAGCATGCGCAGGGTCCGCTCCATGACCGCGTTGAATTCCGACTGCATGCGCCCGCGCACCTCCTCCATCGCCTGCCGCAGGCGCTGTGCCTCTGCCTGCGCGACATCGAGGGCGTCGTTGAGGCGCGTACATTCCCGCTGGTGCGTTTCGACGGCCTCCTGCTGGGCGCGGCGCGCAGCGTGCACTTCCTCCTCGCGGCGAGCGCGCTCCATGGCGAGCGCCTTTTCCAGGTCCTCGCCAGCCTGCTTGACGCGCGCCTCGCGCCGCGCGGCATCCTCGGCCTCGAGCCGGGCCTCGCGGGCGTCCAGGCGCGCCTGGTCGATTTCCAGCTGCAGCTTCTCGTTCGCATGCGCTCCGTCGTCCGCGGCGCTGCGCAGGCGCTCGAGCTCGGCCCGGGCATCCTGCGCGCCGGACTCGGCCGTCGCCAGCAACTCGCCCAGCCGTGCCCGCTCGCCTTCCACGCGCTCGAGCGCAGCACGCAACTCGGCGAGCTCGCGCGCATGCGCCTTGGCCTTCTGGTCTTCATCGGCCTGCAGCGGCGGAGCGAGGTCGGACACGTCGACGGCCTGCAGCAGAAACCCGCGCTGCTCGCCCTCCGTGTCGCGCCGCGCCGACACCAGCCAGCGCAGCATCTGCTCGGTGTCGCTGCGCACGTCGCGCACGGCCACCTCGGCTCCACCGGCCAGGGCGGCGATACCGTCGCCGACCGCGTCGCCGTGCGCCCGCGGCAGGACCTTGAAAATGTCCCGCCCGACGATCGGCGCGCGGCCGATCTTCATTGCGGCTTCATTGGCGCCACGCACCTCGAAATCAGGGCCGAGACGGAAAACGGGGCCCGCGACGGCCTGGAAGTCGCGCGCCAGGGTGGTGAGCCTGGCCCGGGTGTCCTTCTCCACCTTGCGCGTGGCCGTGACTTCTTCGTGCGCCACGAGGGCACCGGCAATCCCGGGGTTGAGCAGCGGGCTGACGCTGATACGCCAGCGCCGGCATCTCGTCTCCGTACTCGCACTGGTGTTGCTCGACGACGCCGCCGAGCACCTGTTTCACGCCGCGCGCCAGCGCGGCGGGATCGAGGTCACCGTAATCCGCGTCGTCGCCAGGCTCGAAGAAGGAGCGGCCGGGCGTGAAGGCGGCTCCGGCATGGCAGCCCGGCTCCTCGAGCGCCGCCCAGGCGGCGTTGCAATGCGTGATCATGCCGGCTGCGTCCAGCACCGCCTGGGGCAGCCGGTTCGAATCGAACACGGCGCGCATGAAACGGTGCTCATGTTGCAGCGAGAGCAGCCGCTTGTGCTGCCGTTGCGCGTCGGTCACCACGCCGGCTGCATGCGCGAGGCGACCCCGTTTGTCGAGTTGGGAGCGGCCGCGCAGGGCGCACCAGCGATACCCGCCGCCGCCGACCTTGACGCGCGCCTCGAGCTCCCAGGGCTCGGATCCATGCGCCACCTCCTCGAGCCGGCGCAACGCAATCTCACGGTCATCCGGGTGCAGCCAGGAGCGCAACGCCTCCAGGCTTTCGCGGCACTCGGGCCCCGGCAGCTGCCAGGCCGCGGGATCCGGAGACGCCAACCAGACGTCCTTTTCTCCCGCCCGGAAATGCCATGCCAGCTCGCCGCCCGCGGCGAGGCTGGCGGCAATGCGGTGACTGCGCTGGCGTGCATCGTGAGAGGTGCGGGCGCGGACCAGGACGGCCTGCAAACGGTCGAGCAACCCGGCGCCCTCGAGCGCGTCGACGGCGATGCGGTCCTGGGCGCCGACCGACAGGCAGGCGGCCGCATCGGCGACCTCCGCACCGTTCGCCAGCGCGACCACGGGCACGCCGGGTTCGGTGCCGATGAACTCGGACAACATGCGCAGCCCGTCGCCGCGACCCAGCGACAGGTCGGCCAGCGCGAGGTCGTATGGCGCGGCACGCAAGCGCCGCGATGCGGTCGCGAGGTTGTCTGCGCCTTCCACCACGACTTCGGACGCTGCACCCTGGTGCAGGCCCTGGCCGACTCTGCGGATCATCTCCGGGTCATCGGCGATAAGCAGAATGCGGAGCGTCTCGGCCATATCCCTTTGCACACACCACCGGAGTTGCCGGATGGACAGAAATTAACATGTTAGACGCACAGAGTCGCCAGCATTTGTGACCTTTCTCGCACAATGCCGGCATGCAGGCACGCATCACGCGGATGTTCAGATGCCCGGCACGCCCAGCAAAGGCCCGGCCTCGTCACGCGGCCAGCGCTCGCGGCTCACCGGTGTGCGGAATGTCTCCGGCTTCACTACCAGCAGGTCGCAGGGCAGTCGATCCAGCACGCGCTCGGCCGTGCTGCCGAGAAAAATGCGGCCGAAGGGATTGCGCGCGATGGCGCCCATGACGACCAGGTCCGCGCCGGCCTCCTCGCAGTATGCGGGCAACGCCTGCTCCGGGCGTCCCTGCGTCAAGGCGATCCGCGCCGGGGTAATGCCGGCTGCCGAAAGCGCCTGCATGACGGCCTCGCGATGACGCGTCTCGCCGCGGTCTGCCGCGGTTTCATGCTCGAGCGGCTGGTCCAGCCCGCCCACGGCGATGCGCGGCCCGGGTTGCCAGGCATGCCAGGCATGCATGACGCCGCCCAGGCCCGTCGCAAGCGCATCGGCCTCGCGCAGGATCCTGTGGTCCAGGTCGGCATGCCGCGCGTGGCGCCCGATCGGATCGATCGCGGCAACCACGACGGGGTCCGCCGACCATGGCCGGCCCTGGCTAAACAGCACGGGCACAGGACAATGCCGCACCAGCTGCCAGTGCCCGGCGGACCAGTGGCGCCGGCCCTGCGCCGGTGCGCCAGGCAAGGCCACCACCAGCATGTCTGCCGCAGCATCCAGCACGCGGCGTATCAGGGCTTCCTCCGCGGGATGGTCCCAGCCTGCATGGCATGTCACCGACGTCCCGGACGGCAGCGCCGCCGCCATGTCCTCCAGCCGTTCCTGGCTGTGCCGCACGAGGGTGTCGCGGGCATGCTGCAGGCTGTCCCGATCCTCGAAGTGGAGCAGCGAAACCTGCGAGTTGTACACGGGCGTGTACAACTCCAGCGTGCCCTGCAACCTGTTCGCCAGCAGGGCACCGAGCGCAGCGCTTTCCGCGCTCGGCGCATGGGCATCGACGCCCAGGATGATTCTCGCGCTCTTGCTCATGTCTCAGCGCTCCGCGTCGCGGGTGCTTGCACGACCTGCCTGTAAGGTATTCTAGTCCGCCGTCAGCCCACCGGCCACGCAACCCGGCGCGCCGATGCGCAGCCGGGCAGCATGCCAAGGTCAGCAATGAAGCATTCGGAACCTGTCCAGCAATCATCCCGCGCCGCCGTCGGCCCCGCCGCCGAGAGCCGGCTCTCGGCGCTGCTCAGCGCGACTCCGGACGCCGTGGTGCTGATCGACGGCAACGGGATCATCGAGTCCTTCAATCCCGGCGCGGAGCGCATCTTCGGCTACCGCGCGGAGGAGATCGTCGGCAAGAACATCGCGCTGCTGATGCCGACGCCTTTCCGCGCCAATCACGACGATTACATCCGGCGCTACCAGCGCACCGGCGAGGCGCGCTTCATGCTGGCCCCGCGCGAGGTCGAGGCCAGCCGCAAGGACGGCACCATCTTCCCGGCCGAGGTCTCGGTCGGGCAGGTCGAGGCCGCCCCCGGCATGGCGCCGAGCTTCATCGGCATCATTCGCGACATCAGCGAGCGCATGGCGGCCGAGGCGCGGCTGCACCGTGTCGAGACCAACCTGCTCACCGCCCAGGCCCTGGCGCACGTGGGCAGCTTCGAGGGCGACTGGCCCGAGGCGAAGGCGAATTTCTGGTCCGACGAGTTCTCCCGCATCGTCGGCGCGGATCCTGACGAGCCGCCCATGAGCCCGGGCGAGTTCGTGCGCCGCTTCGCGCACCCCGACGACCGCGCGCGTGTCGAGGCGCGCCTCGCGGAAGATGCGCGCAAGGCTTCGGGCGGCGGCGAGCTGGAATACCGCATCATCCGGCCGGACGGCACGGTGCGGCATATCCAGAACATCTACCAGATCGTCACCGACCCGGCGACCGGCGCCCGGCGCATCCAGGGCACCATCCTGGACCAGACTTTCCGCCGCCAGGCCGAAGAAGCCCTGCGGCGCGAGCGCGACCGCGCCCAGCGTTACCTCGACCTGGTCAACGTGATGATCATCGCCGTGGACCGCGCGGGCCGCATTACGCTGGTGAACCGCAAGGCCTGCGAACTGTTCGGCTATGCCGAGCACGAAATGCTCGGCAAGGACTTCTTCGCCACCTGCCAGCCGCCGGGCTTTGCCGGGCGCTCACGCATCCTGTTCGAGGAAGCGCTGGCCGGACGCGAAGCCGGCTTCAGCCTGCTCGAAGGCCCGGTCGTGACCCACGAGGGCCATACCCGGCGGGTCTTCTGGCGCAACCAGTTCCTGCGCGACGAACGTGGATCCATCAATGGCGTGCTGAGCGCCGGCGAGGACGTGACCGAGCAACGCGAGACGGAGTCGCAATTGCGCCAGGCGGAGGAGGAGCTGCGCCTCATCTTCCGCCGCGCGCCGGTCGGCATGGCCACCCTCTCCGCGGCGCACGAGGTCGACGGCCACTACCTGTCGGTCAACCAGGCGCTATGCAGCATGCTGGGTTACAGCGAGGGCGAGCTGCTGGCGCGTTCGGTACGCGACGTCACGCCGTTGGACGACATGCCCGAGACGCTGCGCCAGTTCCGCCTGCTGCTGTCCGGCAGCGACACGGTGAAGTACGAGAAGCGCTTCATCCACAAGGACGGCTCCATCGTCCATGCGATGGTGCACCTGAGCGTCATTGCGGACCACGAAGGACGCCCTCTGCTCATCATCAGCCAGATTCTCGACCGCACCGACGTGGTGCTGGCCGAGATGGAGGCGCGCAAGCAGCGCGAGCGCCTCGCACATGTCGCCCGCCTGGGCACCATGGGCGAAATGGCGGCAGGCATCGCACACGAGCTGAACCAGCCGCTGGCTGCCATCGCCAACTACACCCAGGCCTGCCAGCGCCTGCTCGCGGCCGGCGACATGGACCCCGAGGAGCTCGGCCAGGTGCTGGGCCGCGTCACCGCGCAGGCGCGGCGTGCCGGCGACGTGATCCAGCGACTGCGCGCCTTCGTGCGCCGCCACACGCCGGACCGGCGCAACCGCAACGCCGCGGAGCTGATCCACGAAATCCTGCCGCTGGTGGAAATGGACTGCCGCTCGCACGAGGTGGACCTGAGCCTGGAGCTGCAGGAGGACCTGCCACGCATCCAGGTGGACGGGATCCAGCTGCAGCAGGTGCTGCTGAACCTGACGCGCAACGCCGTCGAGGCGATGAACGTCTGCGAGCCCGAGACCCGCCGCCTGGTGGTGCGCACGCACGCCGCAAGCGACGACGAGGTGGAGCTCAGCGTGGAGGACTCCGGGCCGGGCGTGCCGGACACGCTGCTGGAGCAGTTGTTCGAGCCGTTTTTCACCACCAAGCCCGAGGGCATGGGCCTCGGGCTGTCGCTCAGTCGCTCCATCATTGAAGCGCATGGCGGCACATTGAGATACGATTCGGGTCCTGCAAAAGGCGGGATCTTCAGGATCGGACTTCCCACGGCACCGGAGGAGGAGTGATGGCGTCCAGCGAGGCAACGGTTTTCATCGTGGATGACGACGAGGCAGTGCGGGATTCGCTCGGCCTGCTGTTGAGGTCGGTCGGCTATCGGGCCCGCTGCTACGCCAGCGCAAAAGACTTCCTGAAAGCGTTCGATCCGCGTGATTACGGCTGCCTGGTGCTGGATATCCGCATGCCGGGCATGACCGGGCTGGAACTGCAGAAGCATCTGCAGGAAATCGGCTGCAACATTCCCATCGTGTTCATCACCGGCCACGGCGACATCCCGATGGCCGTCGAGGCCGTGCGCCAGGGCGCAGTGGATTTCCTGCAGAAGCCCTTCCAGGACCAGGACCTGGTGGATCGCATCACCGAAGCCATGAAGCAGGCCGCCGAGCAGCGCGAGGGCGAGCTGGAGCGGCTCGAGATCCTGGACCGCGTCGACAGCCTCACCGCGCGCGAGAAGCAGGTCATGGGCCAGGTCGTGCTCGGCAAGGCCAACAAGGTCATCGCCGGGGACCTTGGCGTCAGCCAGCGCACGGTGGAAATCCACCGTGCCCGGGTGATGGAGAAAATGCAGGCCAACTCCCTGGCCCACCTCGTGCGCATGGTCATGGTGGCCGAGGCCCAGGCCGGCGGCACCCCCCCCGCACCGTCCTCTTAGGTAGATGTTCGTATTTTCTTGCTGCTGACGAGTTTCAATACTCGGAGCTTGAGAAAAAGAATATCTATACAGGACGTCGGCCCCTGCCGGGTCGGCCAGGCCGCTATCCATGCCCGGTTCGGAAATCCATGGCCCCAGTCTCGGAAAGAAGCGCTGAGGCACATCAGGCGACGATCTGCGTCGTAGCGAGCGATGCCCGGGAACGGGAATCCCTGTCGCAACTGTTGAGCCACCTGCAGCATGAAGTGAGCGCCTTCGCGTCGGCGGAAGCGCTGCTGGACGCGCTCGACGGCCTGGCGCCGGCCGTGATCGTCACCAATCTCGAGCTGCCTGGCCAGAATGGCGTCGAACTCCTGCAGGCCCTGCGCGCGCGCAGCTGCCAGGCGCCCACCATCGTACTGGCGGGAGATTCGGACGTCGCCACCGCCGTGGGCGCGATCCGCGCCGGCGCGATCGACTTCATCCAGAAGCCGGTCATCGACCGCATCCTGCTGCGCCGCGTGCGCGATACGCTGGAGCAGGCCCCGGCCTGACACGCGCGGCGGACTCGCTCGCGGCCGCCACGCACAACTTTGTGACACAGTTCTTTCCGCGCGCCGGGCGCGATCCATAAGCTGATGCGCACCCGAAGCCGCTACGGTCGCGCAATGAAATCCCTTCTCCGGCTCATCCTCAGTGTGCTGTTGCTCGCCGCCCTCGTCGTAGGCGGACTGTGGCTGTATTTCGGCACCGGGACCGAGTACAAGGATCTCACGACGCGGCCCGCCATCGACGAGTCAGGGCTGGAGACGGTCCTGTCCCATTCCGCGCCGATCGGCGGACTCGCCGTCAGCGCCGATGGGCGCATATTCTTCGCCGTCCAGGCCGATATCGGCGCCGAGGGGCCGCGCGTATTCGAATGGCGCGACGGCGAAGCGCAGCCTTTCCCGGCGCCCGCCGTGCAGGCGGCCCTGTTCGACACGCCGGCCGGGCTGACCATCGACAGCGCCAACCGGCTCTGGGTAATCGATCCCGCCAGCCACGGCTTCGGCCGGCCGCGCATCGTCGCCATCGACCTGGACACTGGGCTGGTGGTGCATGAGCACGTCTTCCCGCGCCAGGCCGCGCCACGCGGCTCCTTCCTGCACGAAATCCAGGTGGATCCGGCCGGGCGCATGGTCTACATCGCCGATGCCGGCCTGTGGCGCAGGGCGCCTGCCGTGGTCGTGTACGACTCCCTGACGCGCGAGTCCCGGCGCCGCCTCGAAAAGCACCCGGCGCTGGTCGCCGAGGACTGGCTCATCGAGACGCCGGTGCGGGAAATGCGCTATGTCGGCGGCCTGGTGTCCTACAAGCCGGGCCTGAGCGGCATCGCACTCGATCCCACCGGCCGCTGGCTGTACCTCGGCGCCATGACCCACGGGCGCCTGTATCGCGTGCCGGCCGCAACGCTCGCCGACGCCGCGACGCCGGCATCGGAGCTCGCCGGCCAGGTCGAGCAGGTCGGGGCCAAGCCCTTGAGCGACGGCCTCGCGACCGACCTCGAGGGCAATGTGTACGTCACCGACGTGGAGCATGGCGCAGTGCTGCGCATGGACCCGGCCGGCAACCTGCGGACCGTGGTGCGCTCGCCGCGCATCCGCTGGGCGCAAAGCCTGTCGTTCGGGCCCGGCGGCTGGCTGTATGTCTCGGACAGCGCGCTGGCCGAGACGCTGCTGAAGCCGCGCAGCCAGGTCGCCGACCGCGCGCCCTACCACGTGTTCCGTTTCCGGCCCGGCACCAGCGGCGTGTCCGGCCAGTAACACCCTGCAGCCCCGTCTCGCCTAGGGATTTTCCGCAGTCGCAGCAAAACTTGACCCGGGTCAATGCGGCCGGGTGCGCAGGGCCCTATAAATACTCTCGGCAGTCGAGACCATATGGAAGTGGGGCCGGCCGGTACGCCATGGAGGCAACGCCGGTCGGTTTAAACTCCCAGGTCTGGGCTCCCGACACTCTCCTCTTGGTTTAGGCCCTCGTGACGCAAGCCCGAGGGCCTTTTTCTTTGCCGCCAGGACGGCCGTGGGGTCGCCTCAGTAACTGCCCGGCCGGATGGGATAAACCGGCGGGTTCTGCGCCGCCTGGTACAGCGGCATCATCTGCGGCACCAGCGCGTTGAGCGTCTGCTGGCGGTTGCCGGGCGAAGGATGCGTGCTGAGGAACTGCGGCGGCCCCTCGCCCCCGGCCTCGGCCATCTTGCGCCACAGGCTGACGGCCGCCGCGGGGTCGTAGCCCGCCCGCGCCGCCAGCTCGATGCCGATGCGGTCGGCCTCGGTCTCGGCAGTGCGGCTGAACGGCAGGTTCACCGCCAGCTGGGCTGCCAGGGCGGCGCCGGCCATGGCGCCGGCATCCTCGGTCTTGATGCCCACCGCGAGCACGCCCAGCTGGCTGGCCATGGCTACGGACATCTTCTCGGCGGTGTGGTTGGCCAGCGCGTGCGCGATCTCGTGGCCCATCACCTGGGCGATCTCGTCGTCGGTAGCCTGGGTCTGCTCGATCAGCCCCGTGTAGATCGCCATGCGGCCGCCGGCCATCGCCCAGGCGTTGACGGTCTCGGGATCATCGATGACCGCCACGCTCCATTCCCAGTTGGCGGTGTTGGGAAACCGCTGCACCGCCTGCGCGACGAGCCGTCCCGTGATGCGCTGCACGCGCTGGATCAGCGCGGCATCGGTGCTGAGCAGGCCCTTAGCGTCGAACTCCGCCATCTGCTGGAGGTAGGCGGTGCGCGACGCGGCGATCGCCTGGTCGGGGGAGACCAGCATCAGCTGGCGCCGGCCGGTCGGGCTGGTGGCGCAGGCCACCAGGACGATGGTGAGGAACGCGGTGAGGATGGCTTTCTTCATCGGAGAGGGCCTCGCAAGGACTCTGTGCCGGCCCCGGGGCCGACGGGCATGTAGGCCATTCTAGTCGACTCTGCCCCGGCAGCCAGCCGGCCAGCGCCGGTTGGTGCCGCGCCCGGCCGCAGCTTAAAGTGGAGCCCCCGACCCGGATCCGACCCCGGCATGCGACCCGAAGCCCGCGACACCCTGATCATCGGCGGCGGCCATAACGGCCTCGCCTGCGCCGCCTACCTGGCCGGGGCCGGCCAGCGCGTGACCGTGCTCGAGGCCCGCGACGTGGTGGGCGGTGCGGCCGTGACCGAGGAGTTCCATCCGGGCTTCCGCAACTCCAGCTGCAGCTACACCGTGAGCCTGTTGCATCCGGCGGTGATCGCGGAGCTGAAGCTGGCGCGGCACGGCCTCAGGATCGTCGAGCGGCCGATGGCCAACTTCCTGCCCCTGCCGGACGGCGACGCCTTCCGCTTCGGCGGCGAGTGGACCCTGCCCGAAGTGGCGCGCTTCTCCCGCCGGGACGCAGAGCGCCTGCCGGCCTGGAACGCGATGCTCGAGCGCGTGGCAGCGGTGCTGCGCGCGCTGGCGACCGAGATCCCGCCGAACGTCTCCGACCGCTTCGTGCTGGCGGACTGGCTGGCATCCTGGTCGGTGGCGCGCAAGCTGAAGGGGCTGGACATGCGCGGCCGGCGCGACCTGCTCGAACTGTTCACCCGCAGCGCCGGCGAGCTGCTGGACCACTGGTTCGAGTCGGAACCGCTGAAGGCTGTGCTCGGCTGGGACTCGATCGTGGGCAACTTCGCCAGCCCCTATACGCCGGGCAGCGCCTATGTGCTCCTGCACCACGTGTTCGGCGAAGTGAACGGCAAGAGCGGCGCGTGGGGACATGCGCTCGGCGGCATGGGCGCCATCAGCGAAGCCATCGCGGCAGAAGCCCGGGCGCGCGGCGTGGAGATCCGCACCGGGGCAACGGTGGCGCGCGTGCGGATGCGCGAAGGGCGCGCGGTCGGCGTGGTGCTGGCCGACGGCACGGAACTGGCGGCGCGACGGGTGGTGGCCGGCATCAACCCCCGGCTGCTCTACACGCGCCTGTTCGAGCCGGGCGACCTGGACGCGGAACTGCTGGCGCGCTTCGAGCGCTACCGCTGCGGCTCGGGCACCTTTCGCATCAACGTGGCGCTGGCCGAGCTGCCGGATTTTCGCGCTGCGCCCGGGACGCAGCTGCAGCCGCACCACGGCAGCGGCATCCTCATCGGACCCTCGCTGGACTATTTCGAGCGCGCATACTTCGACGCCAGGTCGAAGGAACACAACCCCGGCTGGAGTCGCGCCCCAGTGGTCGAGCTGGTGATCTCCTCGACGCTGGACGATTCCCTGGCGCCGCCCGGGCAGCACGTCGCCAGCCTGTTCTGCCAGCACGTGAATCCCGAGCCCGACGGCGGCTGGGACGCGCACCGCGAAACCTTCGCCGACCTCGCCATCCAGACCGTGAACCGCCACGCCCCCAACTTCGCCGCCAGCGTGCTGGGCCGGCGCATCCTTTCGCCGCTCGACCTGGAGCGCGAGTACGGGCTGCTCGGCGGCGACATCTTCCACGGCGCCCTGGGGCTGGACCAGCTGTTCAGCGCGCGCCCGCTGCTCGGCCAGGCGGACTACCGCGGCGCCGTGCCGGGCCTGTATCTCTGCGGCTCGGGCACGCACCCCGGCGGCGGGGTGACCGGCCTGCCGGGGCGCAACGCCGCGCGCGCGATCCTGCGGCGGTGATGCAGGGACCCGTCGCGCAGGTACTTTAGAATCAGTTAAAGTTGCTTCTTCGCTGCGATCACCACGCGAGACACCTGCCCCGTTGCTCCACCAACTGCGCCATAGCGATTACCGTCCCGGCCTGGCACTGCTCGTGCTGGCGCTGTGCGTGCGCGCGCTGGTGCCGGAAGGCTTCATGCCGGCCAAGGGCGAACTGGTGGAGCTGTGCACCGAGCACGGTCTGCAAAGAATGCTGGTCGACATGCGCACCGGCGAATTCATCAGCGACGAGGAAGAGAGCGGCGCAACGCCCGCCTGTCCGTGGTCGCTGCTCCTGACCAGTCTCGCGCTTCCTGCCCTGCCGACGGCGGGGCTTGCACCTGCCCCCGGCCCGGCGGACCCGCCGCGCAAGGCCCTCGCGCCAACCACTGCGCGCAGCACCCCGACGCCACCGGCGCGCGCCCCGCCACGCCTCAGTTGAGCTGAACTGTCCGGCCGCCCGGCGCGTCGCTCGCGCCGGCGTCGCCGGTATTGCACCGGGCAGCGCCGCACGCTGCCTTCAGCACCCCGTACAACGAGGCCTTTCCATGACCCGTCTTCCGATTCCGGCCGGCCGACTGCTGCTGGCGCTCTCTCTTCCCCTCGCGGCAAGCTCCGCGTTCGCTCAACCCGGCGAGGACGCAGCCGCCGATGCCGGCGGCCAGACGCCGGCCACCGCGCTCGAACACGTCACCGTGGAAGGCCAGGACATGCGCGAGCGGCAGCCGGGCGCCACTGGCGTCGATGCCGCGACCCTGCGCCTGCTGCGACCCGCGACCAGCGACACCGCAAGCCTGCTGCGCGACGTGCCGGGCTTGCACCTGAACATGGCCGGTGGCGTCTCCAGCCTGCCGTCGATGCACGGCCTTGCCGACGACCGCCTGCGGATCAAGGTCGACGGCATGGACCTGATCGCCTCCTGCCCCAACCACATGAACCCGCCGCTGTCCTACGTCGACCCGAGCAATGTCGGCAAGATCAAGGTATTTGCCGGGATTTCGCCGGTCAGCGTGGGCGGCGACAGCATCGGCGGTACCATCGTGCTGGAAACGCTGGCACCGGAATTCGCCGCGGCGGGCGAGGATCCCGTCAGCAAAGGCGAGCTGGGGACTTTCTACCGCAGCAACAACGGGGCCGTCGGCGGCAACGCCTCGGCCAGCTATGCGACCCAGGGGGCGAGCATCCGCTACGACGGCAGCTGGAGCCAGGCCGACAATTACACCGCGGGCGCCGACTTCAAGACCGACACCGCGACCGGCCGGCCCGGCCACACCCTGCCGCTGGACGAAGTCGGATCCACGGCCTATGAGACCAGCAACCACACGCTCGGCCTGGCACTGAAGCAGGGCAGCAATCTGTTCGATATCGAGCTCGGCTACCAGGACATGCCGCAGCAGCTCTACCCCAACCAGCGCATGGACCTGCTCGACAACGAGCAGAAGCGCATCAACCTGGGCTGGGACGGCGCATTTTCCGGCGGCGGCGTGGAGGCGCGGCTCTACCACGAGCAGGTGGACCACTTCATGGACTTCGGGCCCGACAAGCGCTTCTGGTACGGCCCGCTCTCGCAGCCGCCGGCAGCACCCGAGGTGGGTACGCCATGCGCGCCCATCGGCTTCATGTCCTGCGCCGCCGGCATGCCGATGTACAGCGAAGGCGACACGACCGGGGCCTCCTTCAAGGCCCGCTTCGACCTGTCGCCGGCAGACCTTGTGCGCGCCGGGGCCGAGTACCAGCGCTACCGCCTGGAGGACTACTGGACCGCTTCCGGCGGCGGCATGTGGCCCGGCACCTTCCTCAACATCAACGACGGCGAACGCGACCGCATGGCGCTGTACGTGGAACGCGAGACGCAGATCGATGCGCGCTGGCTGGCGCTCGTCGGCGTTCGCCTTGAGCGCGTGGAAAGCGACAGCGGCGATGTCGAGGGCTACAAGACGACCGATCCGGCCCCGGGCAACCAGATCGCCGAGGCCGCCGCCTTCAACGCGCTCGAGCGTGACCGCACCGACCACAACGTGGACCTCACGGCGCTGGCGCGCTACCGCCATAGCGACCAGCTCGACATAGAGTTCGGCGCGGCCCGCAAGGTGCGCTCCCCCAATCTGTATGAGCGCTACACCTGGTCGAGCTGGCCGATGGCCGCGATCATGAACAACACGGTGGGTGACGGCAACGGCTACGTCGGCGATCCCGGGCTGGACCCCGAGACCGCGTACAAGTTGTCGGCGACCGTGGACTGGCATGCGAAGGACGGCGGCTGGAAACTCAGCGCCACGCCGTATTACACCCGCGTCGAGGACTACATCGACGCCGTCCCCTTCGATCCCGCAACCTTCCAGCCGGGACAGTTCAACGTCCTGCGGTACGCCAACCAGTCGGCCCGCCTGTTCGGCATCGATCTCTCCGGGCAGCTTGCGCTGGGGCGGAACGCCTGGGGCGAGTGGGGACTGAGGGGACTGGTCAGCTACACCGACGGCGAGAACCGCGACACCGGCGCCGGGCTGCACAACATCATGCCGTTGAACGCCCGCTTTACCCTGACGCACAAGCATGGCGGCTGGGACAACGCCCTGGAATGGACGCTCGTGGACAGCAAGGACGACGGCTCCGAGGTGCGCAACGAGATCCAGACCGGGGGCTACGGCCTGCTGCACCTGCGCGCCAGTCACTCCTGGCAGCGGGTGCGCCTGGACGTCGGCGTCGAGAACCTGTTCGACAAGTTCTACTACCTGCCGACCGGGGGCGCCTACCTGGGACAGGGCACCACGATGCAGATCAACGCCATTCCCTGGGGCACGGCCGTGCCCGGCATGGGGCGCTCGGTTTACGCGGGCCTGACCGTCAGCTTCTGAACCCGGCGCATTCCGGCGCGGGGCTGCTGCGTCAAGCCACGATGAAGCACTGCGGGGCGGCAAGTTAGAATTGCCGCCCCGCAACCCTGGCCAGGAGAAGCAATGAATTCGGCACAACGAGAACTGTTAGAGGGGCTGAGCCTGGCCGCCCTGGCCTGGCTGGTGACCGGCGCCCTGCTCTACGGCGCCTTCGTGGCCTTCGGCAAGGCCGACTGGGTGCGTCTCGTGCCGTTCGGCGTCCTCGGCCTGGTCGGGCTTTACTGGAGCATCCGCTTCACTCGCGCGCAGTTCGCCGCCCACGCAGCCCAGCAGGCAGGGGATCGGCGCGGCCAGTGAGCGCTGCGCGGACCTTGCAGGTCAAGGTCAAGCCGAATGCCCGGCAGAGCATGCTGGAGCAGCAGCCCGACGGCAGCTGGCGCGCCGAGCTCAAGGCGCCGCCGGTCGACGGCAAGGCGAACGCCGAACTGATCGCGCTGGTGGCCAGGCAGTTCGGCCTGCGCAAATCACAGGTGAAGATCAAAAGCGGCGCCGCCGGCCGCATGAAGCTGGTGGAGCTTTCGGACTAGCCCCGCCTCAGTGGTGGCAGTGGCAGTCCGCCCCGGCAGCCGCCTCTGGCAGCTCGCCCGCCAGCCACAGCCGGACCGCCCGCTCGGGGTCCTTCTCTTCGGTGACCACCACGCGCATGCCGTGGCGCGCCAGGCGGGCGCTGAGGCCGTTCCCCATACCACCGACGATGAGGACATCGACATCCTCCAGCGGCTCGGGGATCCCCGGCGCGAGGTCGTGAAAGCACTGCTCTTTCGGCAGTTCCAGCAGCTCGCTCGGGCGGAGGTCAGGATCCGTACTATCGAAGAGCCAGAAACGGCGGCAACGGCCGGCATGACCGGTGACCTCACGGCGGTTCTGGCTGGCGACGGCAATCTTCATGGCGTGGCCTCGAAAGCGGACAGATCCTCATTATTCGTCCTCTCGCGCCATGGCCGGTACCGTGCATTCCCGCTGCAGCGCCGCGGCTCCAACGTCAATTACTTATGGCGCGAGACCGGCTATTGGACTATTAAGACAGCATGCTCCCCGCCCCGCCTGTGCGGGCCGGGAGGCGTGTTTGCATGCAAGCTCTCATATGGAATTGACTGAGGACAAAAAAATGAACAAATCCGCACTGAGCCTGGCCATTGCCGCCACGCTGTGCCTCGCCGCGCCGACGGGCGCGTTCGCGGAACAGGGCGACTGGCTGCTGCGGGCCGGCGCCAGCAGCGTCCAGCCCAAGGACGATAACCTCGTACTGGCGCCCGATACGGTGCTGCAGGTCGACGACGACGACCGCTTCACCTTCGACGTCACCTACATGATACGGGACAACTGGGGTATCGAACTGCTGGCCGCAGACGACTTCAACCACGGTTTCCAGGTACCGGGAGCGGGAATCTCCGG
This sequence comes from uncultured Gammaproteobacteria bacterium, assembly GCA_963709275.1. Lineage (GTDB taxonomy): Bacteria > Pseudomonadota > Gammaproteobacteria > Steroidobacterales > XN24 > XN24. Next base: position 668,825 of record CAVPVZ010000004.1, on the reverse strand, counting down.
GTCCGTCGAGCATCTGCCGCCGACGCTTAGCCTGCAGTACCACTTCCTGCCCGAGTCTCGCATCCGTCCCTATGTCGGCGCGGGCCTGAACTACACCATTTTCTCCAACGCGACGAGCAACGCCGGGCGTCTGAACATGCGCGGTTCCTTCGGACCCGCAGTGCAGGCGGGCGTTGACATCGGCATCACGAGAAACTGGTTCCTGAACGGCGTGGTGCGCTGGATCGACATCGATTCCGACGCCAGCCTGGACGGCGTCGACATCGGCACGATCGAGATCGATCCGATCGTCTACGGCATCCACCTCGGTTACCGGTTCGGCAAGCCGGCGCCCGTCATGGCCGCGGCACCCGCCGCTGCCGCACCGCCGCCGCCCCCGCCTCCTCCGCCCCCACCGCCGCCCCCGCCTGCTGACACCGACGGTGACGGCGTGCGGGATACCGCGGACCGCTGCCCTAATACGCCGGCCGGTGACACGGTCGACTCTTACGGCTGTTCCTGCGACATCAGCTTGCAACTGGCCTTCGGCTTTGACTCCGCAGAACTGACGGAGCAGGACAAGGCGATGCTCGATGAGCTGATCTTCTCGATACGGCAGTTGCCGACCGTCCGCGGCACCGTCGCTGGTTACACCGACAGCCGTGGCGCCGAAGCCTACAACCAGAGCCTGTCCGAGCGCCGCGCCAATGCGGTGAAGGACTACCTGGAGGCTGCCAACCTGACCGGTGCTGAGTTCACCGCTGTCGGCTACGGCGAGGCCAACCCGGTGGGTGACAACGCCACCGAGGAAGGTCGTGCCGCGAACCGTCGCGTGGTCCTGCAGCGGACCGACTGCAACTAGCGCCTGCGACTGGCGATACAGGGACCCCGGCTGCCCTCGGGCAGCCGGGGTTTTTCGTTGCCCGAACCTGGTGGGATTGCATCGTTCTCCGGCTTGTTACCTGCCGGTAACGTCGACGTCACATGCGGCCGCCAAGCTCCTGCGCTTCTTCTTCTGGATTGCAGGAGTCAAACAGTGCGTACTTGGAGTTCAGCGGCAGTAGCCGCCTGGGTAACGATGCTTGCCGTCAGCCTTAGCGGCTGCTCGGGCGACGATGGCGCGGACGGGGTGGATGGCGCACCGGGTGCGACGGGTCCGACAGGCCCTGCCGGCACCACCGAGGTGCTGCTCGATCTCAACCAGATCGGCCGTTACTCCTCCGGGTTATTCGACGAAAGCGCGGCTGAGATCGTGGCATTCGACGCCGCCTCCGAACGCCTGTTCGTCGTTAATGCGGCGGCCGTCACCGTCGACGTGCTGAATCTCGCAGATCCAGGCAACCCCGTGCTGCTCGGGACCATCGACGCCAGCGCAGAAGGCGGCGCCGCCAATAGCGTGGCCGTGTTCGGTGGCGTGGCGGCGGTGGCAGTCGAGGCCACTCCGAAAACGGACTCGGGCAAGGTCGTGTTCTACGACACATTGACCCTTGCCAAGATCAGCGAGGTCACCGTCGGCGCGCTGCCCGACATGCTGACGTTCACACCCGACGGCGCCGCCGTGCTGGTGGCCAACGAAGGCGAGCCCAACGAGGGCTACACGGTGGACCCCGAGGGCTCCGTAAGCGTGATCGACCTGGGCGCCGGCGTGGCCAACCCGAGCGTGGCCACAGCCGAATTCACCGCCTTCAATGCACAGGTCGACGCACTGCGGGCAGCCGGCGTGCGGATCTACGGCCCCGGCGCAACGGTCGCCCAGGACGTGGAGCCCGAGTACATCGCCGTGGCGCCGACCGGCGCGACCGCCTGGGTGACACTGCAGGAAGCGAACGCGGTCGCGGAGCTCGATTTCTCCGACCTGTCGGCGCCCGTGATCACCGCCGTGCTGCCGCTTGGCTTCAAGAATCACATGATTATCGGCAACGAGCTGGACCCCAGCGATCGTGACCCGGAAGGTGACCCGCAGATCCGCGTTCGCAACTGGCCGGTCTACGGCATGTACCAGCCGGACGCCATCGCCGCCTACGAGTTCAACGGCAAGGCCTACTACGTGACGGCCAACGAGGGCGACGACCGTAACGACTTCATCCCGGGCGAAGAGACGGCGCGGATCAAGGACCTCGTCCTCGACCCAAGCGCATTCCCGAACGCAGCCGAGCTGCAGGCCGACGCGGCAATCGGTCGCCTCAACGTCACGACCTTCAACGGTGATATCGATGACGACGGCGCCTTCGAGGAGCTCTACGCGTTGGGCGCCCGCTCTTTCTCTATCTGGGCGGATGACGGCACCCAGCTGTATGACAGCGGCGCCGAGTTCGAGCGCATCACGGCGCAACGCTATCCCAACAATTTCAACGCCAGCAATGACGAGAACGACCCGGAAGGCCGCAGTGACAACAAGGGCCCGGAGCCTGAAGGCGTGGTGCTGGGCGAGATTGCGGGACGCACCTTCGCCTTTATCGGACTGGAGCGCATCGGGGGAATCATGGTCTACGACGTGACCAACCCGCAGAGTGCGCGCTTCGTCCAGTACGTGAACCCCCGTGACTTCAGCAAGGACCCCGAGACCGAGCTCGCGCTGGTGGGCGATCTCGGACCGGAAGGCCTGGCCTTCATCACCGCCGACGACAGCCCGAACGGCTCGCCGCTGCTGGTGGTCGGCAGCGAGGTGAGTGGTACTACCACGATCTACCAGATCGACGTGATAGTCCTTCCCTGACCGGTTTCGAGCCGGTCACTCGGGGCGCTCCGTTGCCGGGGCGCCCTCTTTTTTCTAGCGGATAACACTGATCCGTCCGGCACCCGTCAGTTCGGTACAATACGCGTTCGACTGTCCTTAGCCACAGGTTCCGGACGCAAAACCGGGGCCGCGCCCATATGGAGACGCCATCGTGCTGAATCGAACTGTATATCCCCTTCTCGCCCTGAGCGCTTTGCTCGCCGTTACCGGCTGCAGCAAGGACCCGGCGGCGCCTGCACCCGCCGAGCCGGCCGGCTCCGCTGCACCCATGTCCGCCGAGCAGCCTCACCCGATGCCGACCGCTGAGGTCGCCGACGTCGACCTGGCCGGGATCGAGAAGGCCGCGGACGGCGTCACGGTCGCCGAGCTCTTCGCCACCAAGGAACAGCTGGCGGGCCAGCCCGTCACGCTCCGCGGCAAGGTCGTCAAGGTCAATGCCGGCATCATGGGCACCAACTGGCTGCATGTCCGCGATGGATCCGGCGAGGAAGGCGCCAACAACATCACCATCACCACCAGCCAGATGGCGGATGTGGGCGACCTGGTCCTGGTGACGGGCGTGCTGACGGTGAACAAGGACTTCGGCATGGGCTACCAGTACGACGCCATCATCGAAGACGCCGAGATCATGGTCGAGGGCCACGACCACGACTAGGCCCTGGGTCTCCAACACCCGGAACGACGAAGCCCCCGCATTGCGGGGGCTTCTTTGTTCTGGAGCGGGTGATGGGAATCGAACCCACGTTCGTAGCTTGGGAAGCTACTGTTCTACCATTGAACTACACCCGCGCGCCGGGGCGAAAGTCTATGGCGAGAGCTGCACCGACGGCAAGCCCGGCAGCATCGTGCCTGACGATTCCGGATAGTCTGGCGGCGCGAACGGCGGATATACTGCGCAGGCCGGCGCCTCGCCGGCATTCGGCGCGCGCGCCGAACGCACCAGCCAACGGAGGAGCGCATGCGAATCGCACTGGCACTAGCGACGATCATCATGGTCGCCACGACAGCGAGCTGCACCACGGCCGGGGTGCCCGCGCTCGAGGGCATGTCGTTCACGGACGAGCCCCTCGCTGGCAAGGTCATATGGAACGACCTCATTACTGAAGACATCGACTCCGCGCGCCGCTTCTACGGCGGCCTGTTCGGCTGGACGTTCAGTGACGTCGAAAGACCTGGTGGCAGGGAGTACGCCGTCGCGCGGCTCGGCGATGTCTACGTCGCGGGCCTGCTCGCCGCCGACCGGCGTGACGACGGACGGAGTGTCTCCCGCTGGTTGCCCTATGTCTCGGTCATTGACGTCGACGACGCGGTGCGGCGCGGCGCCATCGCAGGTGCCAGCGTGGCCGCGTCGCCAAGAGACGTCGCCCTCGGCCGGGTGGCCGCCATCATCGATCCCCAGGGCGCGGTCATCGGTCTCGCTAACAGCCGGATCGGGGACCCGGATGACGCCACCACCCGGGCCGGGCCCGGGCGCGTGGTCTGGCATGAGATGCTAGCCAGCGAGACCAGCGATGCCGCCGGCTTCTACCAGGCGATTGCAGGCTTCGAGATCCAGACCATCAACCGGCGCGGTGGCGAATACACGCTGCTGCTGCAGGACGGCACAGCGCGGGCCGGCATCATGGCGCGGCCCAACGACGATGTGCAGCCGGTCTGGCTGACCCATTTCGGCGTCAGGGACCCCGCGGCAGCCGCTCGGCAGGCAGAGTCGCTCGGCGGCCGGATCATAGTGGCGCCGTCGCCCGAGTTCCGCGACGGGACGACCGCCGTAGTGACCGACCCGAGCGGCGCGATCCTGGTGCTGAGCAAGACGTCGACGTAGGGAGAGAATGATGAAGCAGACTTTCAGGCGGATGATGCTCGTGGCCGTGCTGGTGGCGGGCTCACTCAACACGGGCTGCTCAGCCAACATCGGCGTCGGGCTGAGCGTCGGCGTGCCGATTGGCGATCACGGCTACATGAGCATTGGCACGCATCGCTGGAGGTGAGGCGCTCGGCTCCTCTGTGCGCCGGGGCCCCGGGCGACCCGCGGTCGCCTCGGGGCGCAAAATCCGCGACAATCACCGTTTACGTCAGTCGCCAATGAGGGCTCCGCAATGAGTACGTTCGAACAGCAGAAAGCCAAGTTCCAGACCCAGTCCGGTTTCATCGCGGCGCTGGACCAGAGTGGCGGCAGCACGCCCAAGGCCCTCAAGCTCTACGGCGTCCCGGAGACGGCCTACAGCAACGACGAAGAGATGATGGACCTGATCCACCAGATGCGGACCCGGATCATCACCAGCCCGGCCTTCAACGGCGAGCGCATCCTCGCCGCCATCCTGTTCGAGGTCACCATGGATCGGGAGATCAAGGGCACGCCCACCGCCGAGTTCCTGTGGGAGGCGAAGAAGGTGGTGCCGATCCTGAAGGTCGACAAGGGCCTGGCGGACGAGGCCGACGGCGTGCAGCTGATGAAGCCCATGCCCGAGCTGGACGAGCTGCTCGTTAAGGCGAAGGCCAAGGGCATCTTCGGCACCAAGATGCGCTCGGTCATCAAGCAGGCCAGCGCGAGCGGCATCGAGGCGATCGTGGACCAGCAGTTCGAGATCGGCCGCCAGATCGTGGCCGCCGGACTCGTGCCGATCATCGAGCCCGAGGTCGACATCCACTGCCCCGACAAGGCGGCAGCGGAAGACCTGCTGAAGGCCGAGCTCATGAAGCATCTCGACGCCCTGCCCGAGGGCGAGATGGTGATGCTCAAGCTGACCCTGCCGGAGCAGGACAACCTCTACGCCGACTGCATCGAGCATCCGCGGGTGCTCAAGGTTGTGGCGCTGTCCGGCGGCTACTCGCGCGACGAGGCCAACGAGCGCCTGGCGCGCCAGCACGGCATGGTGGCGAGCTTCTCGCGCGCCCTGACCGAGGGCCTGTCGGCGCAGCAGAGCGATGACGAGTTCAACGCCATGCTGGACGCTTCCATCGAGGGCATCTACCAGGCCTCGAAGACCTGAGCGACGGCCCGCAAGGTTCAACGACGAAGCCCCCGCCCTGCGGGGGCTTCGCGTTTGGGGGGCTTGTCAGCTTTCGTCGGGCGGCGGCTTGAACCCTTCCAGCGACCGGTAGGCGAAGAAGGAATACACCACCGGGATCAGCGCCGCCGCACCGACGATGACCAGCAGCGCCATCTCGCTGGCGCCGAACAGACCCATCACGACCAGCGCCACCCCTGCAGCGACCATGGTCCAGCCGCCGAGCCGATGGGTGCGGCGCCAGACCTCGTCCGAGGCGAGGGTCCACGGCGTGCGGATGCCGAGGAAGAAGTTGCGCGTGGTCTTGCCGAGGTAATTGCCGAGCACTGCGAGCAGCAGGCCGACCCCGACCAGCACCGGCCGCCCCATGTCGGCGCCCCACCACTCCAGCGCATGGCCGAGCACGGCCACGTGAATGAACAGCAGGAAAGCAAGCAGCGCCAGCTGGATCCGGTTCCAGATCGGCATGAAGGGCTCCACGCGCCAGCCCGTAGGCGAGACTTTCGGCAAGCCCCAGAGCAACAGCCAGGTCAGCAGCATGGCGCCGGGCATCATCACCACGGCCGTCAGCCGGTCCGACCAGTCGTCGGGCTCGCCGGCGAGGTTGAAGTGCGTGGCCACCTGCTCAGGCAGGTCGCCGTACACCAACGCGCCGAATGCGAGCGCCAGCATGCACAGCATCAGGGAGATCCACTGGGTCGGTCGGCTGCTCATTTCTTCTTCCTCTCGGGCTTGAACAGGTCTGCCATCATCCGCGCCAGGTCCTCGAACACCGAGGTGTTGAGCGAATACACCACGTGCTGGCCGCGCCGCTCCGAGCGCACCAGTCCCGCCGCCTTGAGCACATTGAAGTGATGCGACAGCGTGGCCTTGGCCTGGGGAAACTCCTCGGCCAACTCGCCGGCCGTCGCCGGCCCGCGCTGCAGGCGCTTCAGCACCTCGCGGCGGGTCGGGTCGGCCAGGGCCTTGAACAGGGAATCGGACACAGGTCTGCCTGTATTTAGACATTTTGACAAACATCTAAATACAGCAGTCGCCCCGGCCAGGTCAAGCCCGGGTTGCATCGGCGCACGCTTTGGCAGGCTGGTGGTTTCGGCTAGACTCGAACGGCCCTCAGCGCCGTTCCGCTCATGCCATGAAACAACCTGCAGCAAACGATCGGGAGGGGCAGCGGCTGGCGGGCAGCGGTTGGTGGATTCCGCCGCTTGTGGCCCTCCTCGGCGCCCTGATCTACGTCAGCGACCCGCTGGCGCTCCAGGTGTTGCGGAACACGGTATTCGACCAGTACCAGCGCTGGGACCGGGCCGTTTACCAGGACACCCCGGTGACGATCGTCGACATCGACGAGGAGAGCCTCGCCAGGATCGGGCAGTGGCCCTGGCCGCGCACGTATCTCGCGGAGTTGATCGACAGCCTGCATGCCGGCGGCGCTGCAGCCATCGGGCTGGACATCATCCTGGCGGAGCCGGACCGCACTTCGCCGGCAGCCATGCTCGAGACCTGGCAGGCGCCCGCAGACCTGCGCGCGGCGCTGAATGACCTGCCGGCGCATGACGAGGTGCTGCGCCGGAGCATCGCCGCCGCGCCGGTGGTCCTCGGCCACACCATGCGGCCCGAAGGCTCGCCCGACGCCCTGGTCGCCTACCCCTTCCTGGTAGCAGAGCGGGGCGGGACACCGGCGCCATTCCTGCTCGGCTACGATGGCTCGGCGACGCCCCTGCCGGAACTCCAGCAGGCGGCCGCGGGCATCGGCGCGCTGAATTTTGCGCCGGAGAGCGACGGCGTCATCCGCAAGATGCCGCTGCTGCTCAGGCTGGGAGATGAAGTGGTGCCGGCGCTGGTCACCGAGGTCCTGCGTGTGGCCCAGGGGCAGCCCCTCGTCACGGTCACCACCTCACCGCAGCGCGGCGCAGGGGTCGAACGAATCCAGGTCGGCGAAGTCGCGATCGCGACCGATGCCCGCGGCGAGATCTGGCTGCGGTACACCAGCGGACACCAGCGCCGCGTGTTGTCGGCATGGCAGGTGCTGCAGGATCCGGGCCTGGCGAGCCGGGTCGACGGCCACGCGGTACTCATCGGCTCGTCCGCGCAGGGACTGCTGGACCTGCGCTTCTCGCCGCTCGGCGAGATCGTGCCGGGCGTGTGGATCCATGCCATGGCGCTGGACCAGGTGCTGCTCGGCGACCAGCTGGCGCGGCCGAACTGGTCCGTCGGCGCGGAACTCGTCCTGCTGGTGTGCGGCAGCCTGCTGCTCGGCTTCATCGCCCTGCGGGTGCCGGCACTGGTCTCGGCAACCTGGTTCGGACTGCTGGTCGCGGCGGCGGCTGCGGGCGGCTGGATCGCATTCCAGCGCTACGACCTGCTGCTGGACCCGATCTCCCCGGCCACGGCGCTCGCGCTCGCCTTCGTCGCCGGCAGCCTGCACCACCACTTCGCCACCGAGCGGCAGCAGCGCTGGATCCAGCAGGCGTTCGCCCGCTACGTCTCCCCGAACCGCGTCGACTACCTGGTGGCGCACCCGGAAGCGCTGCAGCTCGGTGGGCGACGCCAGGAATGCAGTTTCATCTTCACCGACCTCGCCGGCTTCACGGCGCTAATGGAGTCCCTCGACCCCGACGCCGCCGTGACGCTGCTCAACGATTACCTGGACAACATGGTCCGAATCGCCTTCGCCCACGACGGCACGCTCGACCGCATCGTCGGCGATGCCGTGGCGATCATGTTCTCGGCCCCGGTGCCCCAGCCCGACCATGCGGCCCGCGCCCTGCGCTGCGCGGCAGAGCTGCATGCGTTCGCCGCCAACTACGCGGCCCGGGCGCGCACCCGCGGCATCGCACTGGGCGCCACGCGCATCGGAATCCACAGCGGCGAGGTCACGGTCGGCAACTTCGGCGGACGGACGATGTTCGACTACCGGGCGCTCGGCGATCCGGTCAACACCGCCGCGCGCCTCGAAAGCGTGAATAAGCAGCTGGGCACGACCGTCTGCGTCTCGGCGGCCACGTTGTCCGGCGCGCCCGACACCCCGACCCGGCCCGTGGGACGCCTGGTGCTGAAAGGCAAGACCGAGCCACTGATGGTGTACGAGCCGCTGTTCGCCACGGACCCGGCCCGGCGGGCGGATGCTGCGGCCTACCAGGCCGCTTGGCAGCTGATGCGCGCGGGCGACGAACGGGCTGCCACGCTCTTCGACCGCCTTGCCGCGGCAAACCCCGAAGACGGCCTGGTGTCTTTCCACGCCCATCGCCTGCAGGACGGCGACCGCGGGGACCTCGTGGTGCTCGAGCGAAAGTAGCGACTCAGCGTACGGTGCAGTCGTCGCAGCTGGTCTCCTCCGACCAGAGCGGGCCGAAGTCGTCGAACAGCACGCTCGCCGGCATCACCACCCGGTAGCCTTCCGTCTCGTCGACGAGCTCCGGCGGCGTGTCGGCGTCGCGCACGTAAGCCAGCTGGCCCACCGCAACTTCCAGCGAGCCCGCCCGATTGCTGACCAGGATCCGCCCGTCGGCGACATCGATATGCAGGCCGTCGCGCAGGGGCCCGCCGCCGATCGTGCGCAGGCCGGCACAGTCGCCCTGGCAATACAGCGCACCGAAGTGCGTGCCGCGGATACCGATGCCGCCGGCCGGCGTCTCATAGCGGACGCGCTCCCGATTGCGTTCACCGATGGCCCCGCTGACCGACCGCAGGCCGCCCTTCAGCAGCTTCACGGCCACCCCGTCGGCCTCCGGCTCGGCCGGATCGAAGCTCACCTGGCTGACCTCGAGGGTGGTATTCGGTCGCAGGGCGAGCTGGGTCTCGTCGATGAACTCCAGCCGGGCGAAGCTCTGCTCGTGCGTCCGCAGAGTGTCGCTGTTGTTGAAGCTCGACGCCTGGGCCAACAAGCGGGGCTCGGCCTCCGGGGCCTGCGCCGTCAGCGCGCCCGACAGGTACACCACATCCCCGGCCCGCTCGGCGGCAGCAACGGCCGGCAGCAGGGCCAGGCCGAGCGCGCCGAGACAGGCCAAAGCGCGGATGAGGCTCATCACTCGTCCACCAGGCAGACACCGGGCGCGAGGCGTATCACCCCTTCGCGTTCCACCGCACCCGAGACCGCGCCGGCGGGCACGCCGCTCGCGAACGGATGCCCCGGCGGCAGGGCCAGGACCCCCGTGCTGCCGACGATCTCGGGGTTCGTCGTGGTGCCGGCGATGTCCACGGGTGGCGTTATGGCCGGGCCCTGGAAGACCCCCCCGCCCGCGAGCGTCGTCGCCACCAGGACCTGCGACTGGACCGCGTTCACCGCATCCCGCGGCGGCTCGGCCGGCGGCTCGACCGGCGGCGGCGGCGGCGGTGGCGGCGGTGGCGGCGGGGGTGGCGGCGGGGGTGGCGGTGGCGGTGGCGGTGGCGGTGGCGGTGGCGGTGGCGGTGGCGGCGGCGGCGCCGCCACCACATCCAGGGTCACCGCGCCCGGCGCATACGACGCCACCAGGTCGGGCGCCGGCGGCAGGTTCTCGGTCGCGAACGTACCGCTCACGCCGCCGGCCGCCTGCAGCAGTTCGAAGCTGTCGCCATCCGCCGGGACGAACCCGCCCGTCAGCGTCACTTCCAGCGTGCCGTCCAGCGCCGCACTGCCGGCCACGTCCAGGGCGTCGTAGTCCGTGCCGCGCCCGGTTCCGGCAACCGCCAGGCGGAGCGTCCCGGTCGGGCCCTGGATGAAATCGCCGCCGATGCTCAGCAGGCCCGCGACCTCCAGGATGCCCAGGTTGGTCAGGGAACGGTCGATGGACCCAGCGGTGTACAGCGCGTTCCCGCCGGCCCCGATCACGGTCACGCCGTTGCCGGCCTGGTTGCCGCCGGACTGGATGAGCGTCCCGAGGACCTCGAGCGTGCCGTCGCCGCCCAGCGTGCCACCGGCCAGCGTGAGCGTCGTGCCCGGCGCAAAGGTCGACAGGTCGGTGGTTGCCGTGCCGAGCTCCAGCGTCCCGCCGGTGATGGTCAGGCTCTCCTGGCTGTCCAGGCTGACGAGCTGGGTAGTGCCGGAGGCGGCGCTGTACACGATGGTGATGGCGCCGGCGAAAGCCGGAATCACGACCGTGAACCCGTCGCCCGGCACGATCCCGTCCTGCCAGTTGGCCGGGTCCTCCCAGTTGCCGCCCGTGGTCGCGATCCAGGTCGCGATCAGCGTGGCGAGATCCACCTGGATCGTGATGGTGGCCAGCCGGATGTTGCCGGCGCCGTCGTCGACTTGGAAAGTGAAGGCGTCGGTGCCGTCGAAACCGGCGCTGGGGGTGTAGGTGAAGGTGCCGTCACCGTTGTCGGTCACCGTACCGTTGGCCGGCTGGGTGATCGAGCTGACGCTCATCACCTCGCCGCCGAGGTCCAGGACCAGGCTGGTGGCGCTGTCCGTGTTCGCCGCACCGGCGAAGGTGAGGGTGCCGCCAAGGAAGCGAACCTCGCCGGTGCCGAGGGAGGCGGTACCGCGAATGGCGTCAGTGCCGATGAACGTGTCCTCTCCGTTGGCCGTGATGCTGCGGTCTCCACCGACGAACGCCAGGGTCGCGCCCCCGGCGATCTCGTAGATGCCGGTGTCGGCGCCATTGGCGTCGATGTTCAACTGGCCGCTGAGCACCTCGACCAGCCCGTCGTTGTTGAAGGTCGTCAACTGGATCGCGCGCGTGCCGGCGGAGAGCTTGCTGAAGGTGCCGTCGTTCTGGAAGGCGCCGGTGTCGGCGGTGGTGATGCCGCCTGAGCCCGCCATCTCGAACTGGCCAGTATTTTGCAGCGTGCTGCCATTGGAGATGGAGAGGGTCGCTCCGTCCTGCATGGTCACGGCGCCGGAGTTGAGCCAGTCGATCTCCAGCAGGCGGGTGCCGAAGCCCCCGACCACCGAGCCGATGCCGTTGGTCGTCCAGCGCGCCGGTGCCGGAGAGCGTTCCGCCGGTCCAAACGAGGGTCGGCGTCACGATGTCGTCCGCCGTTACCAGCGTGCCGCCCGAGACCTCCAGGCCGCCGGCGAAGTTCACGCCGGTACCCGGCGTATCGAGAGTCACGTTCGCACCGGCAATCCTGACGGTGCCGGTACCCGCAATGGGCAGGTCACCATTCAGCCCGACCGTGCCGCCGGAGAGCACCAGGTCGCCGGCGCCAGAGATCGTGCTGCCCGCGGCCAGCGTGCGGTTGCCGCCGATGAATCCGAGCGCAGCGCCGCTGCTCACCGCATACGTACCCGAATCGATGCCCGCGCCCAAGATGTTCAGGGTTCCCGCCACAACGTTCACCGTGCCGCTGTTGACGAAGCTGCCGAGGCCGCTGCCGAAGGTCTGGGCGCCTGCGCTGTTCTTGTTGAACACGCCCTGGTTGTCGAACACGCCGACGATGGCGGAATTAGCGCTGCCATCGAGGTTGAACACGCCCCCGGCCGCGTTGGTCAGCGTCTCGCCCGAGCTCAGCTGCAGGGTGGCGGTGCCAACCAGGTTGATGGTGCCGTTGTTGATCCAGTCTCGCTGCAGGGCGCGCGTGCCGGTGCCGCCGATCACGGCCGTGCCGGTGGTCGTCATCACCGCGTTGCCGAACGGTGTGCCGCCGGTCCAGGTGAAATCTCCCACCGTGACATCGGCCGTGCCGCCGAACAGGCCGGTGCCGCTCAGGTCGAGCGTCGGGATTACAGTGCTGGCTTCACCGACCTCGAACAGCCCGCCGGTGATCCGGGTCGCCATCGAGTAGTTGGAGCCCGCACTCAGGATCAGGCGGCCGGACTCGAGCACGACCTCGCCGGCGCCGGCAATCACGCTGCCCGCGGCAAAATTGCGGGCCCCGCCGGAGTTCACCACCAGCTGCGTGCCTGTGGCCAGGTTGTAGGTACCGGTGTCGGTCGAGTTGAGGACGATGTCGATGTCCAGCGTGCCCGCGTTCAGGTTCACCGTGCCGCTGTTGACGAAGTTCCAGGCCTGGAACGTGCCGCCGGAGATGTTCAGCGTGCCGGCGTTGGTCATGGAATCGATGTCGTCGAAGGCGCCCATGCGCAGGTCGAGGGTCCCCGTGCCGGTGTCGATGGTCGTGCCTGCCGCGATCGTGAGCGAAGCGCCCCCCGGGTCTCGCGAGGCGGGCACGGCATTCTCGTCGTCGCCCACCAGCACCAGGTTGCCGTTGTCCGTGAAGATGTCGGCATTGACCGCGATCGAGCGTCCCGCCTGCAGAGTGAGGTCCCCGCCGTCGCCGCCAGGGTTGTCGACCACGATGGCCGAGTCGACCGTGATATCGGTGTTGGCCTGCAGCACGAGGGCCGCGCCGGTATCGAGGATCGCGGTGATGCTGCCGGGGGAGATCACTGAATCAGCGTCGGGGTCACTGACGAAGGTCTGGCCGAGCGCCGGGTCCACGCCGACCGCGTCGATCACAATGTTCTTGGGATCGAACAGCACCGTCCCGCCCGGACCCGCATCGACTTGCCCGCCCCAGGCCAGCCGGTTCTGCGACGAGAGCTCGACGAAACCGCCGGCCTCGCCGCCCGCCCCGCGGGCGCTGATGGTCGGGGAACAGCACCGACTCCACGTCGGACCAGAGAATGATCTCGCCGCCGCGCCCCGCCACCTCGGCATCGGCGCGAATCGTGCTGCCGCTGGAGACGAACAGCGTGTCCGCGGTCGGTAGCGAGTCGTCCCCGTCCTTGCCGCCCCGGCGCGGACCGCCCAGGCGGATGCGGCCGCCGCCGGACGCGCCGCTGGCATCCAGCGTCGCCTCCCGGACCTCCACCAGGGGCGCCGTCACGTCGATCGCACCGCCGGTGGCGGCCGCGCTCCGTGCTCGCAGTTCGCCGCCCGAGAGCTCGACCGCGTCGGTCGCCCGCAGGAAGATCCGGCCGCCTTCGCGCACCATGCTGCCGGCGTCGACGACACCGCTGTTGCGCACCAGGGCACCGGCCATGCCCACGGTGCCCGCATCCACCAGCACCTGTCCGACGTTGGTCACATCACCGGGCGCGCCGGTAAGCACGACAGTCACCCCGGGCGTCCCCGTGTCGACCAGTCGCAGCTCACGACCGGCCGCCAGCAACACCTCCCCGCCGGGCGCAGACAACAGGCCGCTGTTCTCGATCTCCGGGGCGACGAGATAGATGCTGCCGCCTTCGGGCGTGACGATGCGCCCCTGGTTGACGATCGGTGCCGCGCTGCTGCCGCCGGAAAACCGGAACCGGCCCTCGAGGTAATCATGGAGGCCCAGGTCCAGGGTGGACGCCACGAAGCCGGCGACGTCGATGGCGGCGCCCTCGCCGACCAGGATGCCGAAAGGATTGATCAGGAAGACCTGGCCGTTGGACTCCAGCCGACCCAGCAGCAGCGAGGGCTCGTTGGCCAGCACCCGGTTGAGCACGCTGGAGTCGCTGGAGGGCTGGATGAAGCGGGTGATCTCGTCGGGCCCGATGGAAAAGGTCTGCCAGTCGATGACGCTGCGCCGGGTCCCGGTGGTGACCGTCAGCACGTTGTCGACGTTCTCAATGGTGCCCGTGCCATGGACGATCTTGCCCCCGGTCGGGTTCGCCATGGCGGCGGGGCAGGCCAGCGCCTGGCAGATCGCCAGGGCAAGGAGGCCGCGGCGGAATGACGGGTGGCGGAGATCTCTCATACCTCTCCCCTAAAACTTCAGGTTGATGGCGAAGTGCGCCTTGACGTCACCGCGCCGTTCCGACGTCGCCGTGTCCTCGACGATGACGCTGGCGACGTCCAGCAACAGCGCGGCCCGCCGGCCCAGGTCGCCGCGCAGGCCCGCACCGGCGCTGGCCACCGTGATTTCGCTCACCTGGACGCTCGAGACGACGTCGTGGTTGCGACCAGCGGCGCCGTCCATGAACAACACGCCGCGCAGCGTGCCTGGCAGTCCTGCCGGCACCGCGAAGCCGGGGGTGTACAGCTCGAGATTCACGACCACACCGGAGTCGGTGGCCAGCGCGCGTTCCTCGAACCCCCGCGTCGCAGTACTGCCCGCCAGGCTGAACTGCTCCGCCGGGATGAGCGGGCCGGAGGCGTACTGGAGGTGCAGCGCGGAACGAAACTGCCAGGCCCCGAGGGCGCGGAGATGCGAGCCGCCCGCGCGGAGCAACGCGTAATCCGCATCCGCGCCGGCACGAATCGCGGCGAAGTCGTCGCTACTGCCCCGGCTGCCGCCAGGAATATTCCGCGCGGCCAGGACGTAGAAATCGCTGACCCGGCCCGGCGCGTCCCACCGGCCCGAATAAGTGAGCGAGGCCGGACGGACCTCGATATCGGCGTCCGCCGACCCACAGGTGACGCCCGCGATCACGCACTCGTTCTCATACCGCCGTTGCTCCCAGCCGAAGGTCAGGCGGGACGCGTACTCGCCCCGGCGGGGGAAATAGTGGTTGTAGCGTCCGACAATGACGCGGCCGTCGCCGCTGAAGTCCAGCGGCCCGGCGACGGTTTCGGTCGTGCCCGAGGCGACACTCGAGTCGCCGACGATGAAATCGAGGCTGTCCCCGAGGCTATAGAGCGGAAGCCGGTAACTGACGCTGTAAATGTCGACCTGGTCCGGCTCCTCCGGAGACGTCGTGTATGCGGCGGTGGCGACGTGATCGCGATCGAACAGGTTGGCGTGCTGCACCGCGACTCCGAGACGATGCCGACCCGTCGAGCTGTTGCCGGTGTTGTCCAGGCTGGCCGAGAGGGTGAGCGGGCGCGAATCCTCGACCAGGACGCGCGCCTCGAGCACGCCTTCCTGCTCGGTCGCGCTCAGCAGAACCTCGGACTTGCGCGCCGGGTTCTCGTTGGCCAGCTGCAGGTTCTCGGCCAGGCGCCTGAGGTCGGGCGCGGTGCCGGGACGCAGGGAAGGCAGCCCGGCCAGCACGTTCCGGTCGCTGAAGTGGGTATTCCCCACCACCTGCACTTCGCCCAGCTCGGCCTCGATGACCCGGATGCGGATCACGCCGGTGGTGATCTCCTGCTCCGGCGTGACGGCCCGCACGGCGCCGTAGCCGGCCGCACGATACGCTTTTTCGATAGCCAGTAGCGCCGCCCGGATGTCGTCGATGCCGCGGGCGGGCCCGGTGAAAGGCTCGACCACCGCCTGCAGCTGGGCGTCGTCGAGGATGCGGTTGCCCTCGATGGCAAACCGCTGGATGAGCAGCGCGTCCGCCGCCGCCGGCACTGTTTGCGACAGCAAAGCCGCTACCAGCCAGAACGCCTTTCGGAGCCCCAAGCCACACCCTCCTTTCGATCGCCCAAGGTGGGTGCGCCTCAACGCTCCCCCGGACGTCCATGTCGCGCACGGCTCTGCCGGGCGCCGTTTTTCTTGTTGCGCGGAAATATATACAGAGTTGCCGCCAAACTCCAAACGCCCTGCGGCGCGAGTTGCGAAGATTCCAGGTCCGCGCTTCAGGACGGCGGCCGCGCCTCCAGGTCGTAGTCGTCCGCGCCGGTGATCTCGACCTCCACAAGGTCGCCGGGCTCGAGCTCGCCGCCGCCGATGAGCTTCACGCGGCCGTCGATCTCCGGTGCTTCGCGGCGGGTGCGGCCCCAGGCCACATCGGCCTCCGGGTCCGACTCGTCCACCAGCACGTCCTCGATGTCGCCGATGCGCGCCGCGAGCTTCGCCGCGCTGATACGTGCCGCGACTTCCATGAAGCGCTGCCAGCGCTCCTCCTTCACTTCCTCCGGCACCGGTGGCGCGACGTCGTTGGCGGTCGCGCCTTCCACCGGCGAGTAGCGGAAGCAGCCGACGCGGTCGAGCTGCGCTTCCTCGAGCCACTCCAGCAGGGTCTCGAACTCGGCCTCGGTCTCGCCCGGGAAGCCGACGATGAAGGTGCTGCGAACGGCCAGCTCCGGGCAGGTCTCGCGCCAGCCCCGGATGCGCTCGAGGGTGTTCTCGGCCGCGGCCGGCCGGCGCATGCGCTTCAACACACTTGGGCTGGCGTGCTGGAAGGGAATATCGAGGTAGGGCAACACGCGGCCCTCGGCCATCAGCTCGATGACGCGGTCCACGTGCGGGTAGGGATAGACGTAGTGCAGCCGCACCCAGGCGCCGAGCTCGCCGAGCCCGCGCGCCAGGTCGAGGAAACGCGTCTCGTAGCGCTCGTCGCGCCAGGTGTCCGGCAGGTACTTGATGTCGGAGCCGTAGGCGCTGGTGTCCTGCGAGATCACCAGCAGCTCCTGCACGCCGGCGCGCACCAGCCCCTCGGCCTCGCGCAGCACCTCGCCGATGGGGCGGCTGGCCAGGCGGCCGCGCAGCGCCGGAATGATGCAGAAGCTGCACTTGTTGTTGCAGCCCTCGGAGATCTTGAGATACGCGTAGTGCCGCGGCGTCAGGCGGATGCCCTGCGGCGGCACCAGGTCGACGAACGGGTCGTGCGCGGGCGGCAGGTGCTCGTGCACGGCCGTCATGACCTGCTCGTAGGCCTGCGGCCCGGTGATGCCCAGCACGTTGGGGATACTTCTCGCGGATGGTCTCGGGCCGCGCGCCGAGGCAGCCGGTGACCAGCACCCGGCCGTTCGCCGCCATGGCCTCGCCGATGGCCTCCAGCGATTCGTCCACCGCGGCCTCGATGAAGCCGCAGGTGTTCACCACCACCAGGTCGGCATCCTCGTAGGTCGGCACGGTCTCGTAACCCTCGGCGCGCAGGCGCGTGAGGATGCGCTCCGAATCGACCAGCGCCTTGGGGCAACCGAGACTGACAAAACCAATGCGTCCGCTCATGGCGCGGATTCTACCTTGGCGACAGGCCGCGGCTCACTGCCGTGTAAAATACCGGCCATGGAAATCACCCTGAACGGCGAGCGGACGGAACTGCCGGACGGCGCCACCGCGGCCGACCTGGTGGAGCAGCTCGGCCTGGCGGGCCGGCGCTACGCCATGGAAGTGAACGGCGAGCTGGTCCCCCGCAGCGCCCACCCCGCGCACCGGCTGATGCCGGGTGATCGCGTCGAAATCGTGCATGCCGTCGGAGGCGGATGAAATGACCCAGCAGAACACCCCCGCCGCCGGCTTGGACGACCTGCTCGAGCTCGCCGGCCGCACTTATCGCTCGCGCCTGCTGACCGGTTCCGGCAAGTACCGCGACTTCGACGAGACGCTGGCGGCGACCGAGGCCGCGGGCGCCGAGATCGTCACGGTGGCGATCCGGCGCACCAACATCGGCCAGGACAAGGACCAGCCGAACCTGCTGGACTACCTGTCGCCCGAGCGTTTCACCATCCTGCCGAACACCGCCGGCTGCTTCACCGCGCAGGACGCGGTGCGTACCTGCCGGCTGGCGCGCGAGCTGCTGGACGGCGCGCCGCTGGTGAAGCTGGAAGTGCTGGCGGACCAGCAGACCCTGTTCCCGGACGTGACCGCCACGCTGGAAGCAGCGGAGATCCTGGTCCGGGAGGACTTCCAGGTCATGGTCTACACCAACGACGACCCGATCATCGCCAAGCGGCTGGAGGAGATCGGTTGCATTTCCGTGATGCCGCTGGCCGCCCCGATCGGCTCCGGCCTCGGCATCCGCAATCCCTACAACATCATGACCATCGTCGAGAACGCGAAGGTGCCGATCCTGGTGGACGCCGGCGTCGGCACGGCCTCGGACGCGGCGGTGGCCATGGAGCTGGGCTGCGACGGCGTGCTGATGAACACGGCCATCGCCGGGGCGAAGAACCCGGTGCTGATGGCCTCGGCCATGCGCAAGGCGGTGGAGGCCGGCCGCGAGGCCTTTCTCGCCGGACGCATCCCGCGCAAGCGCTTCGCCTCCGCTTCCTCGCCCATCGACGGCACCTTTTTCTGAGCGTGGAAAGTCCGGACCGCGACCCGGCCGGCAGTCCGGCGAGTGACCCGGCGACGCCGGGCCATCGCCCCATCCGCAGCTTCGTCAAGCGCGCCGGGCGCCTCACCCCGTCGCAGGCGCGCGCACTGGCGCAGCTGTGGCCCCGCTTCGGCATCACGCCGCCGCAGGCGCCGCTCGACCTGGACGCCCTGTTCGGGCGCCATGCGCCGCGCACGCTGGAGATCGGCTTCGGCAACGGCGACAACCTCGCCGAGCTGGCTGCGCGCCACCCGGAGCGCGATTACCTCGGCGTGGAGGTGCACGACCCCGGCGTCGGCCACCTCCTGCTGCGCATGGAACGCGAAGGGCTCGATAACATCCGCATCGCGCACCACGACGCCGTGGAAGTGGTGTCGCAGTGGCTACCGCCAAATGTGCTGGACGAGGTGCTGATCTTCTTCCCTGATCCCTGGCACAAGAAACGACACCACAAGCGTCGCCTCGTGCAAACGGCCTTCCTCGCGCGGCTTGCCCGCGTCATGGTCCCGGGCGCGCGCCTGCACCTGGCCACCGACTGGGCGCCCTACGCGGAGCAGATGCTGGAGGTGTGCGAGGCGTCGCCGCACTTCGAGAACATGGTGGCGGCCGGCGGCTACGCGGCGCGCCCCGAGACGCGGCCGCAGACCAAGTTCGAGCGCCGCGGCCTGAAGCTCGGCCACGAGGTGTTCGACCTGCTTTACCGGCGGGTCTAGACGAACACCTCGGTGATGCCGTCGACCACGTACTGCGCGGCCAGCGCCGACAGCACCACGCCGAGCAGGCGGCTGATCACCGAGCCGGCAGTCACGCCGATCACGCGCATCAGCGGCTGCGTCAGCAACAGCATCACCAGCGTCACCGCCAGCGCGAGCAGCCCCATTGCGAGCACCAGGCTGACGCCGACCCAGTCGGCAGCGCCGGCGGTCAACAGCAGCATGGTGGCCAGCGCCCCCGGACCGGTGATGAGCGGAAACGCCATCGGGAACACCGAGATGTCCTCGCGGTAGCGCGCCTCGTCCTGCTCGCGCACGGTGGTGGAACGCAGGCCCGACTCGCGCGCCAGCACCATGTCGACCGCGAGCAGGAACAGCAGGATGCCGCCGGCGATCTTGAAGGCCGACACGCTGATGCCGAGCAGGCGCAGCAGCCAGTCGCCCGCGAGGGCAAACACGATGAAGATGCCCGCCGAGATGGCAATGGACTTCAGCGCCATCTTCTTGCGGTAACCGGGCTCGCCGCCGCGCGTGAGCGCGCCGAACATCGGCACCAGCGAGACCGGCTCGATGACCACGAAGAAGATGATGAATGTCTTGAGGAGTTGCTCGGTCATGACCGCGCGGCTTTGTTGCGGGGCACACTTGCACCCGGATGCAGGTGAGCTATAAGTGGGGGTAAGAGTAAATCCAGGCAGGGGGTCGCTGCGAAGGCGAGCAAGGATAGCAGGCCCCGCGGAACGGGGAAATCACGATGTCATTACCCACACCGTCGATCGGAGACTGGTACCAGGCTGCCGGGGGCGTATTGTTCGAGGTGGTCGCCGTGAACGAGGACGACGGCACCATCGACATCCAGCACTTCGACGGCACGGTGGAGGAACTGGACCTGGACGCCTGGGAGGAAAGCGAGTTCCAGGCGGCGGATCCGCCCGAGGACTACTCCGGGTCGCTCGACATCGAGCGGGAAGACTATCGCGCCGACATCGAACAACCCGCCAAGCAGGAATGGTCCGACCCGCTCGACTACCTGGACCGCTCCGAATAACTCGCCGGCACCCGCCAGCATCTCCCCGGTGACCGTCCCGGGGCGCGAACAGGGAGGTTTACGCCTTGAGTCCATCGAGCCGGACAGCCGGCTTCAACAGTGCCGAAGCCTGCCAGGAGGCGTTCTACCGCGCCATGCGCGAGGGCGACAGCGACCTCATGCGCCGGGCCTGGCTGCAATCCCCGGAAACCACCTGTATCCACCCCGGTGGGATGCCACTGATCGGCCACGATGCGGTGATCAAGAGCTGGATCACCATCCTCGACGGCGGCAGCGGGATCCGGGTGAACTACGAGCCGCGCAGCCGTTTCGCGATCGATCGCCTGGTCATCCACGTGGGCCTGGAAGTCATCAAGGTCCCGGGCGACCAGATGGTCGTGGTCAGCGTCACCAACGTCTATGAGCTGACCGGCGAGGGCTGGAAGATGCGCCTGCATCACGGCGCACCGGTGCAGGGACGCCCGCAGGCCGCACGCCCCGTGCACTAGCGCCCATAGGCCAGCAAAGCCTGCGCCAGCCCGTCGGCCACGCCACCCCCGGCATTCGCCAGCACGACGAGCGCGATGCCCTCAGCGGACACCACGGCGAGGAAACTGCTGCTGCCCGCGGTCCCGCCGTTGTGCCAGGTCACCAAGCGGTCGGCGATTCCGGCCTGGTGCCAGGCCAGGCCGACGCCATCCTCCGCCCGCGGCATCAGCGCAGCGGCAACCCAGGCCGGCTCGCCGGCCACCAGGCGCTGCGCCAGGGCCAGCGCATCCCGGGCCGAGACTTGCCAGCCGCCCGCCGGGGCGTACGCGTCCAGCGTCCACGGCGGGACGGGTTGTCCCGCCTGGTGTCCTTGCGCGCGACGGCCGTCCACCGCGTCCGGCGCGAGCATCGGCGCCGCCAGGCCCAGTGGGGCGAACACCCGCTGCGCCAGCAGCTCTGCATAGGACTTCTCGCCCGCGCGCGCCAGGAGCTGGCCGAGCAGTGCGCTACCGAAATTCGAGTAGGCATAGGTGCCGCGTCCGCCGGCCACCTGCGCCGCGTCCACCCGTGCGAGGTCGGCGAATATCTCCGCCGGCGTGCTGCCTGCGTAGGGATCGGCACTGGTCATGCGGGCCTGCATCTCCGGCCCGCTGGACAACCGCGGCAGGCCGGAACGATGCGTGGCCAGGTCTTCCAGCGTGATCGCCGCCACGCCCGGCGCAATCTCCAGCCCGGCCGGCAGCAGCTCGCCGATGGGCTGGTCGAGGCGCACCTCGCCCGCGTCGGCCATCTGCGCCAGCAACAGGCCGGTCAGTCCCTTGGTGACGGAGCCAGCCTCGAACACGGTGTCGGCGTCCGGCGCGCGGCCGTCGCCGGCATCGCCGTGCGCCACGAAACGCGGGCCCGCGCTGTCGAACAGGGCCACGACCACGCCGGGCGCCACCTGCTTCTGGTCGACGAACTCCGCCAGGTACTGCCGCACCACCTCGTCCGTCGGCAGGCGCCCGTCCGGCACCTCGCCGGCCGGGATGTCGGCGCCCAGGTTTTCCGCCGGCGCGGGCCGGACGCTGAAGCCCTCGATGACGCCCCCGGGTCCCAGGGCCCAGGTCACGGCGATCGGGTTCGGCGACGCCGCTCCACCGGCTGACGCGTCGGTACACTTCCATGCCCTGCTGCCGCATCACCTGCTCCGACAGCACCGCCTGCTCCTCGCCGAGCTGCGCCAGGATGCCCGCGCCGGTCTGGGCCAGGCCCTCCGGACTGCCGACCAGCTGCTGCATCTGCGTCCCGAGGTGCTCCCACAGGCCGGCGATCTCGCCAGCCATCCATTGCTGGGTCAGCGCCCGCCCGGCGTCCAGCACCGGCGCGTCGGTCTCGGTGTTCGCCGGCTCGGCAGCCGCATGGCCCGCCAGCCCGCATAGCGTCAACAACAGCAGCGCCCGCTGCATCATCTTTCTCATCTCTGCTCTCCTCCATCATTGTTGTCATGAACTTCGCCAATCAGCGCCTTGAGCTGATTGCGGTAACGCGCCAGCGCTTCCTGGCCAGCCGGCGTGATGGCCGCGCGCGTCTGCGGGCGCTTGCCGACAAAGCGCTTCTCGATCACCACCAGGCCGCCGGCCTCCAGCTTGCTCAGGTGGCTCGACAGGTTGCCCTTGCTCAGCCGGCAGGCCATTTCGAGAAAACTGAACTCGGCGTGCTCCGCCTGGCTCAACACCGTGAGAATGGCCAGCCGCGCGGGCTCGTGCACCAGGCGGTCGACACCCAGCACGCCGTCGATGGCGTCGCGCGTGCTGTCTTTCATGCGCGCGGCCCCTGCGCCGCGAACTCCGCCTTGAGTGCAAGGTATTCGCGGTGCTCGCGCAGGCCGTAGAACACGGCGATGGCCGCACATACGCCGACATACAGGAGCCAGATCGGCGGATAGTTGCCGCCGCCGATGACCACCGCGGACTGGCACATCAGCAGCACGCCGACCAGGAAATCGCTGACCGACCAGAACCAGCGCCATGCGACCAGCGGCAGCGCGGCGACGATCACCGCATAGCCGAGCATCCCCGGAGGCGGCACGCGGCCCGACTGGAAGGCGGTATAGGCCAGGCCCCCGAGGACGATTGCCGCGACGACCGCCACGTAGATGACGGTCCAGCGGTGGGCGCGCTTCTCCTTGTCCGTCGGCGCCTGCAGGACCTGGCCGTCACGCTGGTAGTAGGCGACGCGCAGCAGCTCCTTGGCGAGCAGCCACAGCAGCGGGGCCAGCGCCAGCACGACCCGGTCCAGCGCGTCGAGCTCGAGGTAGGCGTTGGCGAGGAAGCTCGCAAACAGCAGGATGCCGCCGATCACCGAGCTGAGTCCGCCGGCGCTGCGGGAGTACCGGGCGTAGCGCTGGGCGCGCGCAGCAAGCTGGTCCAGGTCGTCGAGGTTCACGTGCATCTGTCTGCCTCCCGAAGGTTGCAAACTAGTTTGCGCGGCAAACCTTCTCCCGTCAACCCCCTCTCATGTGTTCCTTTCCGCCGCCTGGCGCTGGTGCCGCATCACCACCAGGACCAGCACGATAGCCGGGATGCCCGTGGCTGCGGCGTAGATGAAGAACAATGGGTACCCGAAGGCGTCGACGAACACGCCCGACCAGCCGCTGATGGCCTTGCCCACCAGCGACATCAGCGAGCTGAACAAGGCGTACTGCGTGGCGGTGTAGGCCTGGTTGGTGAGGCTCGACAGCCAGGCGATGAAGGCCACGCCGGCCAGGCCCATGCTCAGGTTGTCGCCGCTGATGGTGAACACCAGGATCCTCAGGTCCGGTCCGGACAGGGCCAGGAACATGAACATCAGGTTGGTCACGGCGAGCATCACGGCCGCCAGCAGCATGGTCTGCAGCGTGCCCCAGCGCGCCACCAGCACGCCGCCGGCCGCGGCGCCGACGATGGTCATGATGAAACCGAAGACCTTGGTGACGCTGGCGATCTCGGACTTGGTGAAGCCGAGATCGAGGTAGAAGGGGTTGGCCATGATGCCCAGCACGCGGTCCGAAATGTTGAAACACAACACCAGGGCCAGCAGCACCAGCGCGAAGCGGCCGTTGCGGCGGAAGAACTCGGCGAAGGGGGAAACGACGGCAGCGCCGATCCAGGCGGCCGCGCGCCGCAACGGCGCCCACAGGCCCGCGTGCGCGGAAAGGTAACGGGCAATCTCGCCTTCCATCTCCGCGGTGATGGGGTCGGTGCGGCGTTCCGGCTCGGCGACGGCCAGCGTGGTCACGATGCCCACCAGCATCAGTCCGGCCATGACGGCGTAGGCCACGTGCCAGTCGTAGAAATCCGCCAGGTAAAGCGCCCCTGCGCCGCCGGCGAGCACCGCGAAGCGGTAGCCGAAGTTGTAGGCGGCTGCCATCGCGCCCTGCCGGGACTGCTCGACCGACTCGATACGCCAGGCATCGATGGTGATGTCCTGCGTCGCCGAGGAGAAGGCCACGGCCAGCGCGAAGACCACTACGCTGCCGATCTGCAGTGCCGGGTCGAGGCGGGACAGCATGTATAGCCCGACCGCCACGCCGCACTGCGCCAGCAGCATCCACGAACGCCGCTGGCCGAGCAGCCGCGTCAGCCCGGGCAGGGCCACCCGGTCCACCACCGGCGCCCACAGCACCTTCACCGAGTAGGTGATGCCGATCCAGGCGAAGAAGCCGATGGTGGCCCGTTCCACGCCGAAGTCCCGCAACCACGCGGACAGCGTCGAGAAGACCATGGGAAAGGGCAGCCCGGCAGAGAAACCGAGGAACAACATGGCCAGCACGCGCGGGTGCCGGTAGACCCGGAGTGCCTCGAGCCAGGCCTCCAGGCGGCGCGTCACCCGCCGGCGCTCCCGAACTCGAAGTCGTAGTCCAGGATCAGCGGCGCATGGTCGGAGAAGCGCTCTGCGGTGTAGATCTCGGCGGCCTGCACGCGCTCGCCCAGCCCCGGGGTGACCACCTGGTAATCGATGCGCCAGCCCACGTTCTTCTCGCGCGCCCGGCCGCGGTTGGACCACCAGGTGTAGCGCTCCGGCCGCGGGTCGACGACGCGGAAGGCATCGACGAATTTCAGGCGGTCGAAGAGCTTGTCCATCCAGGCCCGCTCCTCGGGCAGGAAGCCGGAATTCTTCAGGTTGCCGCGCCAGTTCTTGATGTCGATCTGCTTGTGCGCGATGTTCCAGTCGCCGCAGATGACGTATTCGCGCGGGCGCCGGCGCACCCGCCGCAGGAAAGCCTCGAACTCGTCGAGGAAGCGGTACTTCGCCTCCTGGCGTGGGTCACCGGACGAGCCCGACGGCATGTACAGCGATGCCACCGAAAGCCCCGGGAACACGGCCTCGATGTAGCGCGCCTCGGGATCGAACTCGGCCGAGCCGAAGCTCTCGATCACGCGGATCGGCTCCTGGCGGCAGTACAGCGCGACGCCGCTGTAACCCTTGCGCTCGGCGTCGAGGTAATAGCAGTGGTAGCCCGCCGGCCGGAATATCCCGTCGCTGATCTGGTGCTCCTGGGCGCGCGTCTCCTGCAGGCACACCACGTCCGCCTGCTGGCCGGAAAGCCACTCGAAGAAGCCCTTGCGGGCGGCGGAACGGATACCGTTGGCGTTGAGGCTGATGATACGCATGTCACGTGAGGGTTCGGGTCCGCCGTGTATGATACCTGTCGGCTCGAAATTAGCCGCAGCACAGCCTGTTCAAGTATTTGCGGACCGCTCCCATGCAGGACTACAAGCACGCTTTCATCGACCTCGCCATACGGCGCGGCGCCCTCAAGTTCGGCAGCTTCACGCTGAAGTCCGGGCGCGTCAGCCCTTACTTCTTCAACGCCGGCCTGTTCAACACGGGCGCGGCGCTGGCCGAGCTCGGAGCCTGTTATGCGGATGCCGTGGCAGCCTCCGGCATCGAGTTCGACATCGTGTTCGGCCCCGCCTACAAGGGCATCCCGCTGGCGACCGCGGCCACGATGGCGCTGGCGGAACGCCACGGGCGCGACGTGCCCTGGTGCTTCAACCGCAAGGAAGCCAAGGACCATGGCGAGGGCGGCAACCTGGTCGGCGCGCCCCTCGCGGGACGCGTGCTGGTGATCGACGACGTGATCACGGCCGGCACCGCCATTCGCGAATCCATCGGCATCATCCGCGCGGCCGGGGCGGAACCCTGCGGCGTGGTGCTGGCGCTCGACCGCCAGGAGCGCGGCCAGGGGGAACGCTCCGCGGTGCAGGAAGTCGAACAGGACATGGGCTTGCCGGTGGCAAGCATCATCACGCTGGCGGACCTGCTGGCGGACATGGCGGCGCGCGCGGACGCCGAGCCGGGGAGCCTGGCGGCGCTGCGGGCGTACCGCGAACGCTACGGCGTAAATTGAGCGGAATGGTCTCGCGAGGGCGTATCATGATCGCAGGCAAGAGCGACGCAACAGGCAGGAGGGGCAGGTCCATGAAGCATTTTGGCTTGCTGATAGCGCTTGCGCTCGCCCTGGCGCCCGGCGCAGCCACGTCGGCCAGCTCCGGCAAAATCTACCGCTGGGTGGACGAGAACGGCGTGGTGCATTTCGGCGACGCCATTCCGCCCGAGTATTCCAAGGAGCGCCACGAGATCCTGGACGAGCGAGGCGTGCGCACCACGGTCAACGAGGTGCGCGAGGCCGCGCCCCTGCGCAGCGACCGCGACCGCGCCCTGCTGGCGACTTACGGCAGCGTGGCGGAAATCGAGGAGGTGCGCGACCGCCGTACCGGCTACCTCGATTCCCAGAACGAGGTCGCCCGCGACCGCCTGCAGAGCCTGAAGACGCGCGAGCAGGACCTGCAGGACAACCCCAACGCCTTGAACGAGCTGGCCACGGTGTCCCAGCGCATCGGTGAGTACGAGACCGAGATCGAGCGGCGCAACGTCGAGATCGAGCGCATCCGCGCCGAGTTCGACGCCGACATCAAGCGATTCCGCGAGCTGAAGGGCCTGCCGGAGCCGGTGGAGCCCACACCGCCCGAGCCCGCCCGGCCCGAGTAATTCCGGCCACGCCGGGAGGCCGCGCCCCGCCTACTGCCGACCCGAGTGGCCGAATCCGCCGGCGCCCCGGGCGCTGGCGTCGAAGTCGTCCACCACCTCGAAGCGCGCCTGCACCACCGGCACGATCACCATCTGGGCGATGCGCTCGCCGGGCTCGATGGTGAAGGGCGCGGTGCCCCGGTTCCAGGCCGAGACGAATACCTGGCCCTGGTAGTCCGAGTCGATCAGCCCCACCAGGTTGCCGAGCACGATGCCGTGCTTGTGCCCGAGCCCGGAGCGCGGCAGCAGCACCGCCGCCAGGCCGGGGTCGTCGATGTGGATCGCCATGCCGGTCGGCACCAGCTCGGTCTGGCCCGGCGCGAGCTCCAGCGGCGCGTCGAGCAGGCGCGCAGGTCCATGCCCGGCGGAACCGCTCGGTCGCGTACTCCGGCAGCGGGAAGTCGCGTGCCCAGCCTCGGGTCGAGAATCTTGAGCTTGCATGACCGTGCACGACATCCGTCTCCACGATCAGCTGCACCAGGCGCGCGCCAGCCCGGCCTTGGCGCCGCTGCCCAGGTCCTCGCCGCCGCCCGGCCAGAGCACGCGCAGCGCGTTGTCGTCGCGCTCGAAGCCGCCGTCTGCGCCGACGCGGTTGGCGGCGATCATGTCGAGCCGCTTGCCCTCGAGTTTGCCTGCGCGCATTGGCCTCGACGTTGTCGGTCTCGGCGGCGAAGCCGACCGCGAAGGGCGCGGCTCGGCAGCGCCGCCACCTCGGCGAGGATGTCCGGGTTGCGCAGCAGTTCGAGCTGTCAGCGCGTCCGCCTGCTTCTTGATCTTGCGCTCCGCGACCTGCGCGGGACGGTAATCCGCCACGGCTGCCGTGGCGATGAACACGTCGGTTTCGGCCGCTCGCGCCTGTCACCGCGGCGTGCATCTGCGCCGGCCGTCTCGACGCGGATCACGCGCGCGCCCGGCGGCGGCGGCAGGTCGATCGGCCCGCTCACCAGCGCCACCTCGGCGCCGGCCGTCGCAGCGCCGCGCGCGCCACCGCATAGCCCATCTTCCCCGAGCTGCGGTTGCCGAGATAACGCACCGGGATCGAGCGCCTCGCGCGTCGGCCCGGCGGTGACCAGCACGCTGCGCCCGGCCAGCGCGCCGTCGGCAACGGCGGCCTCCCCCTGCAGCGCGGCCACGATCTCGACCGGCTCGAGCATGCGCCCGGCGCCGGTCTCGCCGCAGGCCTGGTCGCCCTCGGCCGGGCCCGAGCACGCGCACGCCGCGGCCCTGCAGCCGTGACACGTTGGCCTGGGTGGCGGCATTGGCCCACATCAGCCGGTTCATGGCGGGCGCGACGCACAGCGGCGCCGCCGTCGCCAGGCACAGGGTGGTGAGCAGGTCGTCGGCCATGCCCGCGGCGAGGCGCGCCAGGAAGTCGGCGGTGGCCGGCGCCACCAGCACCAGGTCCGCCCAGCGCGCCAGCTCGATGTGTCCCATGGCCGCCTCGTGCGGCATCGTCCCACAGGCTGTCGCGCACCGGGTGGCCGGACACCGCCTGGAAGGTCAGCGGCGTGACGAAGCGGGTCGCCGCCGGGGTCATCACCACGTGCACCTCGGCGCCCTGGTCGCGCAGGCGGCGCACGAGGTCGGGCGCCTTGTAGGCGGCGATGCCGCCGGTGACGCCGAGAAGCACCTGTTTTCCAGCCAGACTGCCCATAAAGGCTCCATGCCCCGGATGCGTGCGGCAGCTTAACCTGAGTGACCCTCGAATTGGCAACCTCGGGACACCCGCAAGCCATGCCACACCTGCCCATCCGGGACTGGCCGAAAAGCGAGCGGCCGCGCGAAAAGCTGCTGGCCGGCGGGCCGGGACGGCTTTCCGACGCCGAGCTGCTGGCGATCTTCCTGCGTACGGGGGCCCGCGGCCGCAGCGCCGTGGACCTGGCGCGGGAGCTGCTGGTCGGCTTCGGCGGCCTGCGCGGCCTGCTCAGCGCCGACCTGCGCCGCTTCTGCGCCCTGCCCGGCCTCGGCCCGGTGAAGTACGCCCAGCTGCAGGCCGGGCTGGAGCTGGCACGGCGCCACCTCGAAGAAACCGTGCGGCGCGGCCCGGCCCTGGGCTCGCCGGACGCCGTGCGTCACTTCCTGCGCGCACGCTTGCGCGACCTGCCGCACGAGGTGTTCTGCTGCCTCTACCTGGACAACCGCAACCGGGTGATCGCCTTCGAGGAGCTGTTCCGCGGCACCATCGACGGCGCCAGCGTGCATCCCCGCGAAGTCGTCAAGCACGCCCTGGCGCAGAATGCCGCGGCCCTCATCCTGGCGCACAACCATCCTTCCGGCGTGGCCGAGCCCAGCCAGGCCGACGAGGTCATCACCCGGCGGCTGAAGAGCGCGCTGGCGCTGGTGGACATCCGGGTGCTGGACCACCTGGTGGTCGGCGACGCAACCTGCGTGTCCTTTGCCGAGCGGGGCCTGCTGTAACCCCGGGCGGTGCCATCCGGGGTCCCCGAGTCTTGCACCGCGGCAGGCGGGACGGCATAATGCCCGACTCTCCAGCGACCGGGTCACCGGTTTTTTCGAGGAATAACAGTCATGTCGCGAGTCTGCCAGGTCACCGGCAAGGGGCCGATCACCGGGAACAACGTGTCCCACGCGAACAACAGGACGCGTCGGCGCTTCCTGCCGAACCTCCACACCCATCGCATCTGGGTGGAGAGCGAGCAGCGCTTTGTGAAGCTGCGCGTCTCCCAGCAGGGGCTGCGCATCATCGACCGCAAGGGCATCGACACTGTCCTGTCGGATCTGCGCGCCCGCGGCGAGAAGGTCTGAGGAGTAATACGATGCGCGACAAGATCAGGCTCGTATCAAGCGCCGGCACCGGCCACTTCTACACCACCACGAAGAACAAGCGCCTGCATCCCGGAGAAGATGGAGGTCATGAAATATGACCCGCGCGTGCGCAAGCACGTGGCGTACAAGGAAGCCAAGATCAAGTAAGGCTTCCGCGCCGGCAGCGACGCATGAAAAAGCCCGCCATTGGCGGGCTTTTTCGTGTCCGGGCCCCGGCTGCGCCGCGGGTCAGGCGGGACGCAGCTGGTAGCCGCGCAGGGACGCGGCGAATTCCTGCAGGGCGCGGATACCGCTCTGCTCGGCCTGGGCACACCATTCGCGGAACTGCGCCAGCAGCGCCTCATTGCTCGCCGTGCCGCCGCTCCAGATCGACTTCAGGCGCTCGCGGAACTCGTGCACCGTGGCCAGCGCCTGGCTGTGCGCCAGCACGGTCTCCAGCCGGCGGCGCGCCGCCGCGTCCAGCAGGGCGGTCTCGCGCACCAGCAGCTGCCGCAGGCGCCCGGCCCGCTCGGGCAGGCGCGCGCGCAGGGCGCCGAGCTCCAGGCGCAGGGTGGGCAGGGTGACGTGACGAGTGTAGTCGCGCATCACGTGCATGCGCGCCACCACGATCGCGCGCAGCGTCTCGAGCTCGCCCTGGGGCGCCGCCGGATCGCGCGCCGGCTGCGGCGCCGTGCGCCGCACACGCGCCAGGCCGAACAATGCCAGCACGCGCAGCACGCCCCAGCCGATATCGACTTCCCACGGGCGGATGGAGAAACGCGCCGAGGAGGGGTAGGCATGGTGGTTGTTGTGCAGCTCCTCGCCGCCGAGCAGCAGCGCCCAGGGCGTGACGTTGCGCGAGGCGTCGGCGCACTCGAAGTTGCGGTAACCGGCGTAGTGGCCCACGCCGTTGATGATCCCCGCGGCCAGCAGCGGCTGGGAAGCCAGCTGCACCGCGATCATGATGATGCCGGGCACACCGAACAGCACCAGGAACGACACCACCATCAGCCCGATGCCGAGGTAGGTGTGGCCGGAATAGAGCTTGCGCTCCAGCCAGTCGTCCGGCGTGCCGCGTCCGTACTTCTCCAGGGTCTCGGCATTCTGCGCCTCGGCGCGGTACAGTTCGGCGCCTTCCAGCAACACCTTGCGCAGGCCTTCCACCTGCGGGCTGTGCGGGTCGTCGGGCGTTTCGCAGCGCGCATGGTGCTTGCGGTGGATCGCGACCCACTCGCGCGTGCTGATGCCGGTGGTGAGCCACAGCCAGAGCCGGCAGAAATGCCGGATCGCAGGGTGCAGGTCGACCGCGCGATGCGCTGCGTCCCGGTGCAGGTACAGCGTGACGGCAAAGACCGTGACCTGCACCATGAGCAGCGAGGCCAGCACATAGCCCCACGCGGACAGGCCGAGCAGGCCGTTGAAATGAGCGAGAATGAAGTCCATCACAGGGAGCGCACCGTAGTGAGAATCGTTCGCGCGACTATAGAGGGTCGGTGCCGGGAAGTCATGCCGGACCGCAATACGCCGGCAGGCCCGCAGCATGCCTGAGCTGCCCGAAGTCGAAACCACGCGCCGCGGCGTCGCGCCGTGGATCGAGGGCGTGCGCGTCACCGGCGTCGACCTGCGCCAGCCGGCACTGCGCTGGCCGGTGCCGCCCAGCATGGCGCGCGAGCTGCCGGGGCGGCGCATCGTCGCCGCGCGCCGGCGCGCCAAGTACCTGTTGCTCGAGGCCGAGGGCGATCGCACGCTCATGCTGCATCTCGGCATGAGCGGCAGCCTGCGCGTGCTGCAGCAGCCCGAGCCGGCGGGCGTGCACGATCATCTCGACATTGCCCTGGAGAGCGGGCGCGTGCTGCGCTTCCGGGACCCGCGCCGCTTCGGCTCGGTGGACTGGGTAAGTGGCGACCCGCTGCTGCATCCGCTGCTGCGCGAGCTCGGGCCCGAGCCGCTGGGCCCCGACTTCACCGCGCAATACCTCGCGGCAGCCTGCCGCGGACGGCGCACCGCCATCAAGCAACACATCATGAACGGCCGCATCGTGGTGGGCGTCGGCAACATCTACGCCAGCGAGTCCCTGTTCCGCGCCGGCATCCACCCGGCGCGCGCGGCCGGGCGCATCAGCGCCCCGCGCCTCGCCGCGCTGGTGGCCTCCATCCGCGGGGTGCTGGAGGACGCCATCCGCCAGGGCGGCACCACGTTGCGCGATTTCGCCTGGGGCGACGGCCAGAGCGGCTATTTCCGCATCGAGCTCGCCGCCTATGACCGCGCCGGACAGCCTTGCCAGCGCTGTCATGGCATCATCAGGGCCGTCGTGCAGGGACAAAGAACGACTTACTACTGCCCCGGATGCCAGAGATGATGCGCCAGCGATGAGCCTGTTCAGTTTCTCCCGCCTCACGCCGTTCGAGCGGCTGCTGTCGATGCTCACCTCGGTGCGCCCCGGCGAGGGCCGCGGCATCTTCCTGATGCTGACGCAGATCTTCCTGCTCATGCTGAGCTACTACCTGCTGCGGCCGCTGCGCGAAGCGCTCATTCTCGCGGAAGGCTCGCCGGAGATTCGCGCCTACGCCACCGGCGCGGTGGCGCTGGTGCTGATATTCATCATCCCGCTGTACAAAATGCTGTTCTATTATCTGAAGAACAGCGGCGGAAAGTCGTCCGTGCTGCGCTGGGTCGGCGCCTTCTTCATCTCCAACCTGGTGATATTCGCCGCCATGATCTGGCTGGAGATCCCGGTGGCCGTGCCGTTCTACATCTGGCTGGGCGTGTTCAGCGTCATGGTCGTGGCCCAGTTCTGGGCTTTTGCCGCGGACCTGTTCAACGTCAAGACCGGCCAGCGCCTGTTCGCCTTGATCATGGTCGGCGCCGCGGTGGGCGCCTGGCTGGGCAGCCAGGTCGCCGGCCAGCTGTTCGCCGTGCTCGGCGCGCCGCTCCTCATGCTGCTGGCGGCCGGCATCCTGGCGGTGACCCTCCTCATCAGCCGCAAGGCCGAACAGGTCGTCCCGGACGGTTCGCGCAGCATCGATTGCCGCGACCCGGCGCCACCGGAACCCAACGGCATCGCGAAAGTGCTGGCGGGGTTCCAGGTGGTGGCGCGCAGCGGCTATCTGCTGCGCATCGCCATGTTCGTGCTGCTGCTCAACTGGGTGAACTCCACCGGCACCTACATCCTTGCCACCTTCGTCAGCGCGCATGCGGACGCCACGGTGCTGGCCAGCGGCGGCGCCGTCACCGCCGGCGAGGTGCTGGCGCGCTTCTACGGCAACTTCTATGCCTGGGTCACGGCGCTGCAGATCGGGCTGCAGCTGTTCCTCGTGTCACGCATCTTCCGCTGGTTCGGGGTGCGCGGGGCGATCCTGGTGCTGCCGCTGGTGATGGTGGCGAGCTACGGGCTGATGCTGCTGGTGCCGGTGTTCGCCCTGGTGCGGGTGATG
This sequence comes from uncultured Gammaproteobacteria bacterium, assembly GCA_963709275.1. Classification (GTDB taxonomy): domain Bacteria; phylum Pseudomonadota; class Gammaproteobacteria; order Steroidobacterales; family XN24; genus XN24. The sequence goes on along the minus strand of CAVPVZ010000004.1, from coordinate 635,846 downwards.
ATGATCGCCGAGAGCGCGACCAACTACTCGGTGCAGAACACCACCAATCACGCCCTCTACCTGCCGGTCACGCGCGACGAGAAATACATCGGCAAGACCACCATCGACACTTTTTTCGCGCGCTTCGGCGACCTGGTCTACGCAGCGATGATCTTCATCATGGCCCAGGTCCTCGTGCTCGGGGTGAGCAAGATCATCGCGGTGAACGTCGGGCTGGCGCTCGTGCTGGTGGGCCTGGGCTTCGGCATCGGCCGCCACCACCGCAACGAGATCCGGCAGAACCTCGCCAACCTGCCGCCCGTGGTGAACGCCCGCCTGCCGGACGTCTACGTGCCGGCCGGGCAGATGCTGGTGTTCACCGTGCCGGAGCATGCCTTCCTCGACCCGGACCCGGGCGATGCGCTGCGCTTCCAGGCCTGCTGTGAGGACGGCGCCGCGCTGCCCGGATGGGTGCGTTTCGATCCCTTCAACCACAGCTTCACCATCCGCCCGCCGGCAGGCGACAGCGGCACGCTGGAAGTGCGCGTATCGGCGACGGACTTCGAGGGACTGAGCGTGGAGTCGGTGTTCGCCATTAGCTACGGCGCCGACCCCGTGCCCCGCTTCATGGAAGCTGCTGCAGCGCCTGCGCCCGGCTGACCAGGGCCTCGATCTGTTTGCGGTTCAGGTAGGGCCGGAGCGGCTCGAGCTGCTCTTCGGTCACGCGCGCCAGTGCCGCCGACAGCTCCGGACTGAGCTCGACGCTCGCATCATCCAGCATGTCGGGGATGCCGCGCTGCGTGCCGAAGGCGCGGCTGTGGTCGATCAGCCAGACCTGGTGCCGGGCGTCGTACAGCACGTTGCCGAGGTTGCGGTCCACGTTGAAGATCAGCAGGTCGAAGATGTTCATCAGGTTGAACTGCGCGGCGATGCTGCAGCCGGTGTCGAGCGGGATTTCATCGCGCCGGCGCTTGCCCTCGTTGAAGCTGTCCGGCAGCCAGTACTGCAGCGTGCCGGCTTCGCCCTCCAGCGACCGCTCCACGGCCACCGGCACCATCTCGAGCCCCAGCAGGCGGTCGAGCTTGTATGCGACCACGTCGTAGATGTGGCGGTCGGCGCGATCGTCCGCGCGCGACCAGCGCCGCTTGCTCTCCAGGCCCGGATCGGTGTCCACGCTCTTGAACACGCCCTGCATGACCTTGCCGTCCTGCTCCAGGGTGAGCCGGCGCGGGCGCGTGACGCCTTCACCGAGTTCCTCCACGCGAGTGATCTGCGCACTGCGCAGGAAATTCTCGATCTCGGCGTCGCTCATGCCGTAAGGCCGGTCCCACTGGCGCACCGGTTCCGCCGCCACTGCGGTGGCGCCTTCGCCTGGATACCAGGCCGAGATGGCGTCGCCCTCGAACACCAGTGCCGCAGGCGTCCCCTGGTAGGCGGCACGGTTCATGCCCGCGTCCACGCGATAGACGAGGCCGCCGACGCGCTGCGTCAGGCGCCGCGAGGCGGTCGGCGTGTGCCCGATCACGACCCGCTCGGCGCCCAGCGCGGCGAGCACGCCGCGCAGCACCGGCGCCTCGGCCCATGCGTGGCAAACGGCATTGCCGCGGTACCAGAGGATGCCGTCGGGATGGAACGGCAGGCCGTCGAGCGCATCGGCCATGGCGCGCGCCCGGCTGGTGAGTGCAGCCGAAGCCGCGCCGTCCGCGTTGCTGCGCGCCCAGTCGCGCAGGTCGCCGAAGTCATCCGCATCGGCCATGACGTCGGCGGCGAGCAGGGCGTGCCAGCCTTCCGCGATGGTGCGCACATCGGTGCTGGCAGACAGGTTGATCTCGTCCAGCGACAGGCTCTCGGCCCGGGAGGACAGGCCGCCGTGCACGAACAGCGTGTCGTTGATCACCAGCGCGAAGGGCAGCGTCATCAACCAGCGCCCGTAAGCGCCATCGGGCGCCAGCGCCGCACGACGCTCGAAGAAACCGGCGGGAAACCCGTCGCGCGGCTCGGCGCCGAACTGCGCATAGTCGCCCGGACTGACGTAGCGCAGGTCGCCGACCAGGTTCATCGACTCATGGTTGCCGACCAGCACATGGACTGCGCCGCCGGCTGCGGCGGCCTCTTCCTGCAGGCGCATCATCAGGTCCATCACCTGACGCCCAAGGTCGCCACGGTCGAGCAGGTCGCCGATCGAGACCAGGTGAGTCGTGCCGCCGCTCCAGTGCCCCTCGGCGTCGAGCAGGCCTGTGTCCTGCAACAGACCGTACAACTCGTCGTAGGCGCCGTGCACGTCGCCGACCGCGACCACGCGCTCCACGCCCGTGATGCGCCACGGCTCGGCCGCATGGCCCGGCGTTGCGGCCGCCAGCCAGGCGCCGAGGAAAAGAAGAGCCAGTCTCGCGGCAATCAGGCGCATGCAGTCATCCTCCGGGCGAGCGCGCATGCGAGCGCGCACTGCTCAAGTTTCACTCCAGCTCGGCGTGGCCCCAGGGCGTGGGCGGAAGTGCCACCGGCGTCGCCAGGTCGAACTCGACGCGAAACAGTCGTCCCGACGGTCGCGACAACTCGTAGACGAAGCGCTCGCCCGGCACGATCTCCGTCGCCCATGTGTTCCGCACCGAGACCGCCAGGCCTGCGCGCTCGAACATGGCGATGGAATAGGCGTCCACCGGGAACTCCTGGCGCCACGGTGTGCCGGGGTCGGTGCTGTCGCCACCGTACTGCGTCACCGCATCCTCGCTGCCGTCCTCGTGCCGGTGATCGTGCTTGAGGCGCAGACCCGCCGCGGTACGCGTCAGCACCCAGGTCCGGCTGTGGTCGTCGCCGACGTGAAAGGGAATCTTCAGCTCGCCCGGCGCGCATTCCCGCACGTGCATCACCAGCGCCTGACCGGCGAAGGGATCATCCGGCTCGGCCGGCTCATTGGCCACGATGCGCCCGGCGAAGGCCTGGCCGCAGTAGCTCGCGATGCGCTCCATGAAGGCGTCGGGCGGGGACATCTCCGCGCTTGCCGACAGCGAGGCCGCGCCGAGGCCGAAGCACAGGACTACGGTGCAGCGGGTCAGTAGGTCCACGTCTCCACCTCCGCGCGCGGATCGGTCGCCGCCTCCATGCGCCGTTCGCCAAGGTCCCAGGTAACCACGTTCATGTTGCCGTACAGGCGCCGGCTCTGCTGCAACACGTGCCCGCGCCGCTCCAGCTCCGCCAGCTCCGCGGCGCTGATCGCGCCCTCTTCGTACAGCACGCGATCCGGCAGGTACTGGTGGTGGTAGCGCGGCAGTCCCACCATGCCTGCGGCGTCGGCACCGTCCGCCCAGGCCAGCGAGGCCAGCAGCACCATGCTGATGATGCGGCTGCCGCCCGGTGTGCCCAGCACGGCGACGCCGCGCGGCGACTCGAGGAACGTCGGTGTCATGCTCGACAGCATGCGCTTGCCGGGCTGGATATTGTTGGCCCCGGCGCCGACCAGCTGGTAGAGATTCGGCGCCCCGGGCTTCACCGCGAAGTCGTCCATCTCGTTGTTCAAAAGCAGGTCAAGGCCCGGCACCGCAAAACTGCTGCCGAACCAGCCATTGATCGTCTGGGTCACCGCCACCCGGTTGCCCGCGGCGTCGATGATGGAAAAATGCGTGGTGTGCTCGCCGCCGTCCTCGCTGTGCAGCGGGGCGAAGGTCGCGCTCGGCGTGGCGCGATCGAGGCGCAGGGTCGCGCGCAGGCCTGCCGCATAGGCCGGGTCCAGCAGCGTCTCCAGCGGCATGTCGACGAAGGCCGGGTCGCCGAGCCAGGCCCGGTCGCGGAAGGCGCGGCGCAACACCTCCACCACCAGGTGCTTCCGGTCCACCTCGGCGAGGTCTTCCGGCCAGCCGGACTGCAGCAGGTTGATGGCCTGGATCATGGCCACGCCGCCGGCCGACGGCGGCGGCGGCACGACCACGCGCAGGCCGCCCGGATACTCTGCCACCAGCGGTTCGCGCTCGACCACGCGGTAGTCCTGCAGGTCCTCGAGCGACCAGATGCCGCCGTGCTCGCGCACGGCCGCCACCATGCGCGCGGCAATCTCGCCCTGGTAGAAGCCCGCCGCGCCCTCGGCAGCGAGCCGCTCCATAACGTCGGCGAGGCCCGGCAGGCGGATACGCGTGCCCGGTTCGGGCACCTTGCCGTCCGGCAGGTAGGCCTCCGCACCCGGCCAGCGCCGCAGTTGCTCGGCCTTGAAAGTCAGTCCCAGGTGCATGCGACCGTACAGCGGGAATCCGTCGCGCGCCTGGCGGATGGCCGGCGCCAGCGCCTGCTCCAGCGGGAGACGCCCGTAGCTTTCGCTGATGTGCACCAGCGCCGCCGGCGTGCCGGGAATGCCGGCGGCGAGCGGCCCGTTGAGCGACAAACCCGGGATCGGCTCGCCCTGGTCGTCGAGGTACATCTCGGCATGCGCCGCCCCGGGCGCGGTCTCGCGCGCATCCACCACCACCTGGCGCCCGTCGGCGGCGAAGTGCAGCAGCCAGAACCCGCCGCCGCCCAGCCCGGAGGAAAAAGGCTCGACCACGCCGAGCGCCGCGCTCACCGCCACCGCCGCATCGAAAGCGTTGCCGCCGGCCTTGAGCACTTCCATACCGGCGCGCGTGGCGAGCGGATGCGCGCTGGCGATGGCTGCCTGGCCGGGCGCCTCGGGCGCCGGCTGCGCGCCCGCGCTACCGCTCCATGCCGCCAGGGCCAGCGCCAGCCAGGCCAGCCGGCGCAGATGGCCGGGGCAACCCATCACTTGCCTCCCGCCGCGCTGCGCCGCTGGCGCAGCGCCTCCTCCACCACCGGATGCACGAAGCGCGACACGTCCCCGCCCAGCAGGGCGATCTCCCGCACCATGCTCGAGGAGATGAAGCTGAACTGCTCGGTCGGCGTGAGAAAGACGGTCTCCACGTGCCCGGCGATGTGGCGGCTCATGGTGGCGAGCTGGAACTCGAACTCGAAATCCGACACCGCGCGCAGCCCGCGCACCATGACGTCGAGGCCGTGCTCGGCGGCGAACTTCACGGTCAGTCCGCTGTAGCCGAGCACCTCGACGTTGGGCAGGTCGGACAACACCTCGCGCGCCAGCCCGACGCGCTCGTCCAGGCTGAACAGCGGCGCCTTGGACGGGTTGGCGGCGATGGCCACCACTACGCGTTCGAAAATCGCGGCCGCCCGCCGGATCAGGTCGTGGTGCCCGTTGGTGATGGGATCGAAAGTACCGGGGTACAGCGCCGAGGTGCTCATGTCTCTCCTGCCGAATGCGGCTCGAAACGCGCCAGATGGTAACGCACCTGGCCCGCCGCAGCGCTGCGCGCCAGCACCCAGCCCGGCGGCAGCTCCGGCGCCGCTCCGGCTTCATGCTCCAGGTAGACGGCGCTCGCCGGCCCCGCCCAGCCGCGCTGCACCAGCCGCGCGAACGCAGGACCGAGCAAGCCGAGCCGGTACGGAGGATCGAGGAACACGATATCGAAGGGCGTCACCGTGCCTTCCAGGTAGGCGGCCGCGTCCATGCACACGGTGCGGCCGCGATCGCAGTGCAGCAAATCGAGGTTGGCCGCCACCTGGCGCAAGGCACCCTGCGCGCGGTCGACAAACGTCACTTCTGCGGCGCCGCGCGACAATGCCTCGAGGCCCAGCGCGCCACTGCCGGCGTACAGGTCGAGGCAACGCGCCCCGGTGATGACCGGCGCCAGCCAGTTGAACAGCGTTTCGCGCACGCGGTCGGGCGTGGGACGGACGCCCTCGAGCGCCGGCACGTCGAGCCGCCGGCTGCGCCACTCGCCGCCGATGATGCGGAACGCGCCCGGCGGGCCGCTGCGTGTGCGCCTGCGTCGCGGATTAGGGGATTTCGCCATGCAGCAAAGTTAAGGCCTTGAAACGACTCCGACAACCGGCGTAGGCTTGATTGGACGTGCGCGGCAGACAGCCGGATAGCTGAGCCGCAGCGCGCGCGTCCCCGACCATAAGATTCGATAAAGATTACCCCTGTTGGGAGGAGTCAGAACAATGAGAAGCCTCTATTCGGTGACGCTCGTCGCCGTGGCGTTGGCATTGTCCGGATGCATCAAGGACTCGGAAAACGTATCCGGTAAGATCGGCGAGCCGAATACCGGTGTGCCGCAGGTGCCGCCGGCCAACGCAACTTTCCGCGCGCAGTTCGACCCGCTGATCGGCATCGTGCCCTACCCGAACGACATCCTCGGCTTCGTCGCTGCGCCGGGTACCGACGGCACGCTGAACCTGCCGGCCCAGCCGTTCCAGCCGCTGGCGCCGCTGGTCAACCAGCTCGACGGCTTCTCCACCAACGCCCGCATCGGCGCAAACTTCACGCGCGCAGTAGACCCGGCCACCCTGACCCCGGCCACGGTGTTCCTGCTCGAGGTGGCGATGGACCCGGCCACCAAGGGTGTCGTCGGCCTTTCTGACACGACCCTGTGCAAGCTCGGCGCTGCGCCGCCGGAAGCCTGTGCCTCGATCGGTGTCGCCTGGGGCGGGCAGAGCCCGTTCCTGGTGCAGGGCGTCGACTACGCCGTCGGCGTGGCGCCGGACCTCGATGCCGGCGGCCAGACTATCCAGCTCAAGCCGCTGCGCCCGCTGAATTCGAACCGCGCAAACCTGTTCTCGCCGGGGACCGAAAACGGTTACCTGATGCTGTTGACGGACGGCATCACGGACACCGGGGGCAATCCCGCGCAGCCTGACGCCACCTACGCGCTGATCCGCGGCGGCTTCCTGTCGGGCGCGATCCAGCTGCCGGATCCGGAAGTGGGCCTGCCGCCGGGGCTGAGCACCGAGGAACTGCTGGGCATCTTCATCGCCGCGCACCTCGCGGTGGGCGAAGTGGTCCAGGTCGATCCGGCCAGCGTCGTCGTCTCCGCCAGCTTCACCACCCTCGACACCAGCACGGTGCGCGACACGGTGGCCGACATGGCGAGCGCCGGTCCGAGCCAGATCCAGCGCGCCGTCACGCCGGTGCCGGTGCCGATTTCACCCGAAATCACGCTGCCGCCGGGCACGCCCGTGACGACCACCCTGCTGCTGGGACTGCAGGGGATCGACGGCAGCGCCATCCCCGGCGAGGGTGACGTGTATGCCGGCGCCGTGGTGGTGCCGTACTACCTGTCGCCGCCGACGGCGGAAGCCCCGACAGCGCCGCTGTCCCTGCCCTGGGTCGCGGCCACCGAGAGCCCACTGGACGGAACCAGCCGCGTGCTGAACAAGTTCAACCCGGTGCCGCTGAAGCGGGCCGACCAGCCCGTGCCGGCGCTCATTACCATCCCGAACGACAACACGGACTACGCCGCTGCGTTGGGCGGGACGGCCGTGAAGCCGGAGGCCGGCTGGCCGGTGGTGATCTTCTACCACGGCATCACGCGCAATCGTCTCGACGCGCTGGCCCTCACCGAGCCGCTGAACAACGCCGGCTACGCGGTGATCGCCATCGACCAGCCGCTGCACGGCATCGCCGCGCCGGAGATCGATTTCGAAACCATCACGCCGGAAGAGCTCGCCGACATCCTGGCGAACAACCCGCTGGCGCTGCTGCGCGTGCCCGGGGTGCCGGAGCGCACCTTTGATCTCGACCTCGTGAACAACGTCACCGGCGCGCCGGGCCCCGACGGCGTGATCGATGCCAGCGGCACGCACTTCATCAACCTGTCGAACGGGCTGGTGAGCCGCGACAACCTGCGCCAGGCGGCCGCGGACCTGGTGGCGGTGACGCGCACCATCCCGACCATCGACCTGGACGGCGACGAGCTGCCCGACCTCGACGGCAGCCGGGTGCACTTCATCGGCACCTCGCTGGGCGGCATCTCCGGCACCAACTACCTCGCCATGGACGACACCGCGGTCACGGCGACCCTGGGTGTCCCGGGCGGCGTGGTGTCCGACCTGTTGCTGGACAGCTTCTCCTTCGGTCCGCGCATCGAGGCCGGGCTGATCGGCAACGGCCTGGTGCCCAACACCAGCCTGTACAACAACTTCATCCGCGACCTGCAGAACCTGGTCGATGCCGGCGACCCCATCAGCCATGCGGCTGATGCGGCCGGCGCCGCGGCCATCCACTTCATCCAGGTGGACGGCGACACGGTGGTGCCGAACAGTGCCTCCAATCGCCTCGCGGCCGAGATGGAGCGCGCCGGCCTGACGGACTACGCCTTCTCGCCCACTCCGGTGATCGACCCGGCCGGCCTGAAGGCGCGCGTCTGCTTCACCAACGGCGCCACGCACGGCTCGCAGCTCGACCCGGGCAGCACGCCCGAGTCGCAGACGGTGACCGGCGAGATGCAGGGCCAGCAGGTCGTGTTCATCGCCGGCAACCCGTTGCTGCCGGTGCCGCCGAACGGCCAGACGCTGATCTTCGGCGCCAGCGGCAGCCCGCTGGCAGCAACCGTGTACGGCAACTTCACGGACGACTGCGCCGCAGCGGACCGCCCGCGGACCAACGTCCCGGTGCCGGAGCCGGCTGAATGACAGATCGGGCCTGAAGAAACAGGCTTTAACACGACGGGCGGCCTTCGGGCCGCCCGTTTTCTTTCCGGCGGCAGGAGCGAAGCGGTAGCATAGGCCCCTCTCCCGCAACCAGCACCCGCCGACCATGTCGTCATCTCCTTCCGCGCCCCCGGCAGAGCCGAGCCAGGCCCCAGGCGAGAAGCGCAAAGGCTTCTTCCGCCGCCTGCGCGAGCGCCTGAACAAGGGCGACAGCTGGCTGACCTACGACCTCGCGCACCTGTTGCCGGGCGGCAAGGTCGGCGAGGAGTTCATCGAGGAAATGGAGACGCGCCTGCTCACCGGCGACGTGGGCGTGGATGCGACCCAGCAGATCGTAGAGGGCCTGGAGAAGAAGCTCTGGCGCGACGAGCTCGGCGACAGCCGCGCGGTGCTGGCCACCATCCGCGACAGCATGCTGGGCATCCTCGGACCCTGCGAAAAGCCGCTGGCGATTCCCGCCGATGTCCGACCCTTCGTGGTCCTGGTGGTCGGCGTGAACGGCTCAGGCAAGACCACCACCATCGGCAAGATCGCGCACCGGCTGAAAAGCGACGGTCTCTCGGTGATGCTCGCGGCGGGCGACACTTTCCGCGCCGCGGCCGTGGAACAGCTGCAGACCTGGGGCGAGCGCAACAACGTGCCGGTGGTCGCCCAGGGCACCGGCGCCGATCCGGCGGCGGTTGCCTACGATGCCTTCGAGGCCGCGCGCGCCCGCGGCATCGACGTGCTGCTGGCCGACACCGCGGGCCGGCTGCATACGCAGGAAAACCTCATGGACGAGTTGCGCAAGGTGAAGCGCGTGCTCGGCCGCCTCGATCCGAGCGCGCCGCACGAAGTGCTGCTGGTGCTGGACGGCGGCAGCGGCCAGAACGCACTGCTCCAGGCGCGCCGCTTCAACGAGGCCATCGGCCTGACCGGGGTCGCCATCACCAAGCTCGACGGCACGGCCAAGGGCGGCGTGGTGCTGGCGGTGGCGCGTGAACTGCAGCTGCCGGTGCGCTTCATCGGCATCGGCGAGAGCATCGAGGACCTCGCCCCCTTCGAGGCGGGACCCTTCGTCGACGCCCTGCTGGGCGCGCCCGGCGAACGCGCCGCGCGGTGAAGCCGTGATCCGCTTCGAGCAGGTCTACAAGCGCTACCCGGGCGGGCGCGACGCGCTGCGCGACCTGAGCTTTCGCATCGCCGAGGGCGAGATGGTGTTCCTTACCGGACACTCCGGCGCCGGCAAGAGCACGCTGCTGAAACTCATCGCCTGCATCGAGCGTCCCACCCGCGGCCAGGTGCTGATCGGCGGCCGCAACACGGGCGGCATCACGCGCCGCCAGGTGCCGGCCTTCCGGCGCCGCATCGGCATGGTCTTCCAGGACCACAAGCTGCTGGCGGACCGCACGGTGTTCGACAACGTGGGCCTGCCGCTGGTGATCGCCGGCACGGGCACGCGCGAGACTGGCCGGCGCGTGCGCGCCGCGCTGGACCAGGTCGGCCTGCTCGGCAAGGAAGGCCTGCCGCCGGTGATGCTGTCCACCGGCGAGCAGCAGCGCGTCGGCATCGCGCGTGCCATCGCCGCGCGTCCGCCCCTGCTCATCGCCGACGAGCCGACCGGGAACCTGGACCCCGACCTGTCGCTGGAGATCATGTACCTGTTTGCCCGCCTGAACCGCGTCGGCACGACCGTGCTCGTGGCCAGCCACGACCTGGCGCTTCTGGAGCGCATGGGTCACCGCCGCATCGCGCTGGGCGACGGGCGTCTCACCGAGGACCTGGCTCATGCCTTCCCGGGCGCCCCGGCCTAGGGCCCGCAAGGGCGGGCGACGGCGCGGGCAGCAAACCCTGCTGGCCCGCCTCGCCGCGCTGCGCCTGCCGCGGCCGTCGCTGCAGTGGCCGCGCTGGCGTGGCCCGGGGCTGCTGCGCAGCTGGGTGCGCCTGCATGTGCAGACGCTGGTCGGCTCCCTCGGCCGGCTGGCGGAACAGCCCGTGGCCACCGCCATGACCCTGGCCGTGATCGGCATCGCCCTGGCCCTGCCGGCGAGCCTGTACCTGCTGGTGAACAACCTGCAGGGCCTTTCGGGCCACTGGGAGCAGGGGGTCGAGCTGTCCGTCTATCTCGATCCGGGCCAGCCCGTGGCACAGGCCAGGTCCCTGGCCGCCGATATCGAGTCCTGGGAGGAGGTCGCGGCCACGGGACTGGTCACGGCCGAGGAAGCGCTGGCGAGTTTTCGCGCCGACTCCGGCCTGGGCGAGGCGCTCGGCGCGCTGGAGCACAACCCGCTGCCGCACCTGATCACGGTCAGGCCCGCCGCCGGCCACGACAGCCCGGAAGCCATCGAGGCCATGGCCGAGCGCCTGCGCGGGCTGCCGGAAGCGGACCTGGTCCAGGCCGATGCCGACTGGGTACGCCGCCTGTTCGCCATGCTGGATATTGCGCGGCGCCTCGCCACGCTCGCCGCCGTGCTCCTCGCCGTGGGCGTGCTGGTGATCGTCGGCAACACCATCCGCCTGGACATCCAGAACCGGCGCGCCGAGATCGAGGTCGTGAAGCTCATCGGCGGCACGGACGGCTTCATCCGCCGGCCGCTGCTCTACGGCGGCACCTGGTACGGCCTCGGCGGGGCCCTGGTGGCGCTGGCCATCGTGCAGCTCGGGCTGTGGACGCTGTCCGACCCTGTGGCGCGCCTGGCCGGGCTGTACGGCTCCGGCTTCCGGCCCGCGGGGCTGGGCGGCACCGGGGCCCTGGCCTTGCTGCTGCTTGGCGCCGCGCTGGGCTGGCTCGGGGCCTGGGTGTCCGCCACGCGGCACCTGCGGCGCGTGGAGCCCGGCCTGTAGGGGGAACCCCGGCCCCACTTAGCACTCTAAGGAATCGAGTGCTAAAATCCGGCGGCGATGGGAGGATACGAATGAGCTCAGCGCTCGTTGCACGACATGATGGAATGTTGCTGGCCGTCCCGGTCGGCAACCTGGACGCGTACATCAGCGCGGTGTCCAGCGTGCCCGTGTTGAGCGCGGAGGAAGAGACCGAGCTGGCCTGGCGCTTCCGACGCGACAACGATCTCGACGCCGCCCGCCAGCTGGTCCTGTCGCACCTGCGCTTCGTGGTGCACATCGCGCGCGGCTACAACGGCTACGGGCTGCCGCTGGGCGACCTGGTGCAGGAGGGCAACATCGGCCTGATGAAGGCCGTGAAGCGCTTCGACCCCAGCGTCGGCGTGCGCCTCGTGTCCTTCGCCGTGCACTGGATCCGTGCCGAAATCCACGAGTTCGTGCTGCGCAACTGGCGCCTGGTCAAGGTCGCCACCACCAAGGCGCAGCGCAAGCTGTTCTTCAACCTGCGCAAGGCCAAGCAGCGCCTGGGCTGGCTCTCCGCGGAGGAGACGCGCGTGGTGGCCGCGGACCTGGGGGTGACCCCGGCCGAGGTGAACGAAATGGAACAGCGCCTGGCGGCGCGCGACATGGCGCTGGACCCGGCCCCTGACGCCGACGACGAGGAACGTGTCGGCTCGCCGTCCCACTTCCTGCCGGCGCCCGACGCCGATCCTGCCGAACTGGTGGCGCGGGACGACTGGGAAGACAACGCGACCGAGGCGCTGGGCGCCGCGCTCGCCGATCTCGACGCGCGCGGGCGCGACATCCTGCAGCGCCGCTGGCTCAGCGAGCAGAAGGCCACCCTGCAGGAACTGGCCGCCGAGTACGGCGTGTCGGCCGAGCGCATCCGCCAGGTCGAAGCCGCGGCGATGAAGAAGCTGCGCGCGGCGCTGGCCGAGTCCAGCGCCGCCTAGCCCGCGTCCGCCTGTCGCGCCGCGCTCAGCGCGTAATCGGCGACAGCCGGATTTCCACCCGACGGTTCATCGCCCGCCCTTCGGCGGTGGTGTTGTCCGCGATTGGCTGCGTCAGGCCCCGGCCGTACGCCAGGATGCGCTGGCGATCGATACCCCGGTTGTTGAGATAGGTCGCCACGGTGGCCGCACGCTGTTCCGACAGCGTCTGGTTGTACTGGGCGGAGCCGGTGCTGTCGGTGTGGCCGCTCACTTCGACCACGGTCTGGTCGTACTTCTGCGCCACCAGTCCAACCGAGTCCAGCACGCCGAAGAAATGCGGCTTCAGGTCGGCGCTGCCGGTCTCGAAGGTGACGTTGCCGGGCATATTGAGCACGATCTCGTCACCCACGCGCATGACACCGACGCCGGTGCCTTCCAGCTGCTGCCGCAGCTCGGCCTCCTGCTGGTCCATGTAGTTGCCCACCGCGCCGCCGGCCAGGGCGCCGACACCCGCGCCGATCAGCGCGCGCTTGCGCCGTTCCTTGGAGTCGTCGCCGGTGAGAATACCCAACAGTGCGCCGGTCCCCGCGCCGATCGCGGCGCCCTTGGTCGCGCTCGAGGTCTTGGCCTCGCCGGTGTACGGATCGATGGTCTGGCAACCGGCCACCAGGGTGGCGGCGACGGCGGCGAGTACCAGGCGCTGCATGCTGAAGCTCATACTGTTTCTCCGTTATTGGCTTTGTTCGTTGCCGCGCCGGGGTTCGGCCGGCGGCGGCTTGTGATAGTTTCTCAGACCGTCGCGCCCGGCGCGCGTTCCGCAACGGCCCGGAGGGCACCGATGCGCAGCATCCACGAATGGCTGGACGAGTACGGCGAAAGCCACCAGAACCCGGTGAACAAGCGGATCCACTGGATCTGCGTGCCGGCCATCGTGCTGAGCGTGATCGGCCTGTTGTGGTCGCTGCCGGTGCCCGCCGCATTCGGCGCCATCTCGCCGGCCATGAACTGGGCCGTGCTGTTTGCCATGGCTGCAGTAGTGTACTACTTCATCCTTTCCGTGCCGCTGGGCTTTGGCGCCGCAGCGGGACTGGCGCTGCTGCTGCTGGCGGCGGCGGCACTGGATCGCCTCACCGCACCGCTGTGGATGCTGTCGCTGGCCATCTTCGTGGTGGCCTGGATCGGCCAGTTCATCGGCCACCACATCGAGGGCCGCAAGCCTTCCTTCTTCAAGGACCTGCAGTTCCTGATGATCGGACCGCTGTGGCTCCTCGCGGCAGCTTATCGGGGCGCCGGGCTGCGCTACTGAGCCTTCACTCCGGGCTGTCCGCCGCGACCGCCGCCCTGAGCCGGGCCGCGATATCCGGCGCGCCCCTCCAGCTCGGCGTAATCAGCCGCGCTGCGGCCGGCCTCATCCGTCGCCGCCGGGTCGGCGCCCGCCTGCAGCAGGATGTCGACGAGCGCGGGTCGGCCGTTCTGGGCCGCCAGCATGAGCGCCGTAAGGCCGTCAGCCGTGCGCCGATGCGGGTTCGCGCCGAGGTCGAGCAGGGTGCGCGCTGCCGCCTCGCTGCCGTGCATGGCGGCGATCATCAGCGAGTCGAGCCCGTACCCGTCCACCTCTTCCAGGCTGGCGCCAGCTTTCAGCAGCGGCTCGATCATGCCTGGCGCGCCGGTAGCGGCATACGTCAGGGCAGTTCGGCCCACAGATGTGCGTGGCGCATGGTCCGCACCGGCCTGCAGCAGGCGCCGGGCGACGGCCTCATTGCCCCGGCCGAGCGCGGTCATCAGCGGCGTAATACCGCCGGCATTGGCCCGATCCACGTCGGCGCCCGCCTCGATCAGCGCGTCTGCGCTCGCCAGGTCGCCCGTCCATGCCACCAGGTTCAGCGCCGTCATGCCGTTGTCCATGGCCGCATCGGGTGGCGATCCGGCAGCGAGCAGCGCAGCTACCGTGGCGGCATCGCCGGAGCCCGCGGCTTCGTGCAACGGCGTGGCCTGCCGGCGCGCCGTGTGCCTGGCCTTGGCGCCGGACTTGAGGAGCCGTTGCACCGTCGCTGCATCGCCCTGCTGCGCCGCCCAGGACAGCGCGGTGCGCTGGTCCTGGTCCTTGGGATCGACGCGGGCGCCGGCGGCGAGCAGCAGGCGCACGCACTCACCATGACCCCCGCCCGCGGCCAGCATGAGCGCCGTGCGCCCATTCGCATCGGCTGCGTCCGGCGCCGCGCCCTTGCGCAGCAGCAGGTCGAGCGCCTCGCAGTGGCCGGTGGCCGCCGCCATCATGGCGGCGGTGCGGCCCTCGTCGTCGCTCATGCTGGGGCTGGTGCCCGCCGCCAGCAGGCGGTTGATCCCGTCGATATCCCCGGCCGCCGCAGCCGCCAGCAAGGGCGGCATGGCGGTCCGGGCGAGTTCAAGATGGCGTCCTGCCGCCGGCTTGCCGGATGCGTTGGGCTGGGCGGAGTCGGCCTGCGGGGGGGCTGCGCAGAACAGCAGGACGCCAAGAAAAAGTGCCCCTGCAACCGAGAAATGACGTTGCTCCCGGCTCATGTGTTGTCCTTCGGCTGATGAGGTGTCACGGCCGGCAGCACCGGCCGTGACACCGCGTGCGGCTAGCGGACGACAGTTGTCGCGGCTGCCGTATTGTTGAGGTCATTGACGTCATCCGGCGCTGTCACCGTGGCCTCCCAGGTGATGGTGCCGGTGGGGCTGGCCTGCCACACGAAGGTGAAATCAGCCACTTCGCCCGGGCCCAGCGGACCCACGCTCACGGGACCGAAGGAGGCGCCGGCCAGCGGCGTTTCTCCCTGGTAACCCTGCAGCGTCAGCGTTCCGTTCGCGAGATCGAGACCGTAATTGGTCACTTCGACCCTGAGCTTGCGGTTCTGCAGCAGCTTGATCTTCGAGGGGATGCGCAGCTCGCTGATGCCCAGGTCGACATTGGCTACCGGCGGCGGGTTACCACCGCTGCCCTCGTACACGATTTCCAGCACCGCGTCGTAGATGGTGGTCGGCTTCTTGTCGCCCTTGATGTAGACCGCGAGATCGAAGTCGTCCGTCAGCGGCAGCCCGTTGATGGAGATGCCGGCCGCGGCGAGTGCGGGATCCTCGCTCGGAAGGTTGATCGGGTTCTGCCCGGCATCGATCCAGCCCAGGCTGGTATTCAACGGGCTGGCGTCGTCCTCGAAGTCGAGCAGGTTGATCTCGGTCACCGTCACATCGCCGACGTTGTACTTGATGTTCGCCGAGGTGAACGGCACGGGGCTGCACTCGATCAGCGGGATCTCCAGGCCGGGGATGTCCTGGCCGAACTTGTTCGCCTTCAGCCGCCACCGCGGGCCGATACCGGTCTCGGGATCGGGCTCGAAGGGATCACGGTCGGTCGTCGTGTACCAGCCGTTCGTCAGGCCCTCGGTGAGGTCCGCCGACAGCGGCAGCGGATCGACACTCGTCGAGTCCACGGCAAAGGGACCGTTCATGAACAGCGTGCCGCTCTCGATGAAGTCGCCGTCGCCCTCGTAGCAGTCCTTGGTCGACTGCCGATACGCGCCGAGACTGTTGTAAGCGGCAACCGGCCGGTGGCCCCCTCGTTTTCCATGTCCTCCGGACGCAACTGGTCGTTCGGGTTGTTGGTGATCAGGTGGGTCACGATCAGTTTGGCGGAGTAGACCTCATAGGCCGTTTCCGGATTGGCCTTCCACTCGTCGGGCAGCGGCAACCTCGCATACATCCGCATATCGTTCGGTCGCTTAATAAGCGTGCCCCAGCGATACAGGACCTTGCCGTCGTCCTTGAAGGTCACCGAATAGTCGTCACCGACCGCGATGTCGTCGAGCACGGTGGACTCGTTGGCCGGCAGGGGCCCATAGGCGGCCAGGTACTCCGCGAGGGTCTGCTCGGTGACCACACCGCCCTCTTTCACGTACAGCAGGTTGTCGAGCTTCGCGGTGGCGCAGGTCAGCGGTAGCCCGGTGTTGGCGTCAATCAACGGCTCGCCGGTGGCGGGATCACGCAGGATGCGCTGCTCGCCGGTGAGGGGATCCTCGGCGAAGTAATAGGGAATCTGCTCATGGCAGGTGAGCACGTGTTCCATCACGCTGTAGTGCTCCGTGGAGCACTTTACGGTGTTGGCGCCGATGCCCTGGCACCAGGTGCCCTCGGGGAAGTTGACCTTGAACGTGGCCGTGTCCGCGTTGGAGACGCGCAGGCCGACCACCTCGCCATTGGCATAGACGTTCCCGGCGAAGCCTTCCTCGTACAGCCCGTCGCGCAGTTTCTGCGCCGCGCCGACGTAGTCCTCGACATAGAAACCGAACTCGCTGTCCACCGGATAAAGCGTGACGCCGGTCTTGTCGGTGAACGGCTCGGCGCCGGCGCACGGCGGACTTCCCTCCAGGCCGCAGAGGATGTTCGGGTCCTCGATATAGCGCACTCCGTCGAATCCCCCCTGTACATCGTTGATGCTGAAGGTGTGCTCGGCGTTCCAGGTCACGACTTCGGCCTGGGCGGGAAGCCCCGCAGCGATCAGCAGGACGGCCACGGCCGTGCCTGTCACTGGCTTGGTCAATTTTCTGTTGAACTTCATGCTGATTGCCCTCCTTGGGAGTGCGGACCGGCAGGAGGCCGCGCCCGCACAAGAAACTGGTCAGCCGCCCTTTCCGGGCCGCTTGGATTTCTGCTTGTCGCCGTAGGGTCCCTCGTGGACCGGGGCGTCGCCGCTGTCCGGAGCGGGATTGCTACTGCCGGCCTGGCCCTTGCCCTGGCCTTGACCCTTGCCCTGGCCTTGACCCTTGCCCTGACCCTGACCCTTGCCCTGACCCTGGCCCTGGCCCTGGCCGCCCGCTTTCGGCGGCATGGTTTCGGGAATCGCCACGCCCATCTCGCGGGCGCGTTGCTGCATGGCCGCATGGTGCTCGGCGCGGATGCGCATGCGCTCCTGCTCGGTCGTGGCCGCGCGCATGCGCTCGCGCTGCGCTGCGATTTCCTGTTCGGTCATGAGCTCGCGCCCGTAGATGGCCTCGGACGCAGGAGTGGGTACTGGATCTTCGCCGTGAACGGCGGCGGAAAAGACGCAAATCAGCGCCGCGGCGGCAACGACCGCCAGGTAGCGATGGTTCATGGAGCCCCCTCCAATTAGATGTTTCTAAATTGATTAGTATCTAAAGTAGTAGAGCCTGAAAAAAGCAGAATAGGTGGTTTCCACCGGCCAGCGGACAGCGCTGGCCGAAGGGCCGGGAAAGGACGGTCTTCGCGAGGAGCGGACTAGTGGGCGATTTCCCGCGCCGCGCGCATCACGGCTTGCGCCACGGCCTCGTGCACGGCGGGATTCAACGGCTCCGGCACCAGTTCATGCTCGCCGGCATGGTCGGCGATGGTCTCGGCCGCCGCCACCAGCATCTCGTCGGTGAAGCGCCGGGCGCCCGCCTCCAGCGCGCCGCGGAACAGCCCGGGGAAGCCCAGCACGTTGTTGATGCTCTTGCCGTCGGCAGCGAACGAAGCCCCGGCCGCGAGCGCGTCGGTGGGCTCGATCTCCGGGTCCGGGTTCGACAGCGCGAGGATCACCTGGCCTGGCCGGACCATGGCGGGCTTGATGAGCCCCGGCACGCCAGTAGTGGCGATAATGATATCGGCCTCGGCCATCACCCGCGCGAGGTCCGCCGGCTCGCCGCCCAGCGCGGCGAAGCGTTGCAGCGCCCCCTGGTCCAGGTCCGCGCCGAGGATGCGCGGCGTGCCGCGCGACAGCAGCAGCCGGGCGATGCCGATGCCCGCTGCGCCGAGCCCGACCTGGCCGACCACGCTTTGTGACAGCCTTTGGCCGGCCTGGCGCCCGGCGTTGCGCACGGCTGCCAGCGCCACCACGGCCGTGCCGTGCTGGTCGTCGTGCAGCACGGGGATGTCGAGCCGGGCCCGGAGCGCATCTTCGATCTCGAAACAGGCGGGTGCAGCGATGTCCTCCAGCTGGATGGCGCCGAAGGACGGCGCAATGGCCGCCACCACCTCGACCAGTTTCGCGGGGTCCTTTTCATCCACCAGGATCGGCACGCCCGACAATCCCGCCAGCCCGGCCATCAGTGCAGCCTTGCCTTCCATCACCGGCAGGCCCGCGAGCGGCCCGATGTCGCCGAGGCCGAGCACCGCCGTGCCGTTGGTGACGATGGCCACCGTGCGCCCGATGCCCGTGAACTCCCGCGCCAGCGCCGGGTTGTCCCGGATGGCAAGACAGACGCGCGCCACGCCGGGCGTGTAGACGTCGCGCAGGATCTGCAGGCTGCCGATGTCGAGCGTGCTGACCGTGCGG
The DNA here is from genome assembly GCA_963709275.1 of uncultured Gammaproteobacteria bacterium. Classification (GTDB taxonomy): domain Bacteria; phylum Pseudomonadota; class Gammaproteobacteria; order Steroidobacterales; family XN24; genus XN24. Next base: position 617,339 of record CAVPVZ010000004.1, on the reverse strand, counting down.
ATCTTGCCGCCGCGATGACGGTTGAACACCCGGTCGGAGCGCCCGAGCAGGCGCGCCGTCGGCAGCGCGTCGATGCGCTGCTGCAGGCGCGGACCGGCGCTGGCATCCATCTCCAGGGTGATCTCCCACACCGTGCGGTCCTGGTCGCGCCGCACCGCCGCGAGGTGCTCCACCACCAGGCCCTCCTCGCCGATGACGGCGAGAATGCTCGCCAGGCTGCCCGGGCGGCGCTCGGATTCGACCAGCAGGATCTCGGGTATCTTCATGGCCCGCATTATAGAATGGCCGCCTGGCCCGGCCCCATGCCCGGCGAAATGCTGCAGGGAGAACCCGCTTGAGTTCCGTAAATCCCCTCGACTTCTACGATGTCCGCAGCCTGCTCAGCGAAGACGAGCAGATGGTGCAGGACACGGTGGCGCGCTTTACCGACGAAAAGGTGCTGCCGGTCATCCGCGAGTGCTTCGAGGAGCATCGCTTCCCGGCCGAGCTGGTGCCGGAGATCGCCGCGCTCGGCCTGCTCGGCTCGTCGCTGGAAGGCTATGGCTGCGCCGGCCTGAACGGCGTCTCCTACGGCCTGATCTGCCAGGAGCTGGAACGCGGCGACACGGGCATCCGCAGCTTCGTCTCGGTGCAGTCGAGCCTGGTGATGTGCCCGATCTACACCTACGGCAGCGACGCGCAGAAAGAACGCTGGCTGCCCGCGCTTGCCGCGGGCAAGGCCATCGGCTGTTTCGGCCTCACCGAGCCGCACGGCGGCTCCGATCCCGGGCAACATGAAGACCCACGCCAAGCGCGACGGCGATGACTGGATCATCAACGGCGCCAAGATGTGGATCACCAACGGCAGCGTCGCCGACGTCGCCGTGGTGTGGGCCAAGACCGAGGACGGGCTGCGCGGCTTCCTGGTGGAGAAGGGCACGCCCGGCTTCGCGGCGCCCGAGATCCAGCGCAAGTTCTCGCTGCGCGCCTCGGTCACTTCCTCGCTGTTCTTCGACAACGTGCGCGTGCCCAGGGAGAACATGCTGCCCGGCGTGCTGGGCCTGAAGGGCCCGCTGAACTGCCTGACGCAGGCGCGCTACGGCATCACCTGGGGCGCCATCGGCGCGGCGCAGGCCTGCCTGCGCGAGTCCATCGATTACGCCAACGACCGCGAGCTGTTCGACCGGCCCGTGTCGCACACCCAGACGGTGCAGCGCCGGCTGGCCGAGATGGCGCGGCGCATCACCACCGCCCAGCTGCTGTCGTTGCAGCTCGGCCGCCTCAAGGACGCGGGCGCGATGAAGCCCGCGCAGGTGTCGCTGGCGAAATGGAACAACGTGCGCATGGCGCTGGACATCGCACGGGACGCGCGCGACATCCTCGGCGGTGCCGGCATCAGCGCCGAGTACTGCCCGATCCGCCACATGCTGAACCTCGAGAGCGTGATCACCTACGAGGGCACGGAGACCATTCACGAGCTCGTGGTCGGGCGGGAGCTGACGGGTGTCAACGCCTTCTGAGGCCGCGCTCGCCAAGAAAGCTGCGCGCGGCCTGAACCGCGCCGCGGTCATCGACGCGAACTTCAGCACCCTGGTGCGCTCCCTGGCGGCGCCCGGGCAGCCGCGCCCGACGCCGCACGACACCATCGCCCCGGGCAGCCGGCTCACCGCCGCGGTGTTCCTCGAGCTCTTCGGCTACCAGCTGCAGTCGCGGCATCTCGACCTGCTGGCGCGCGAGATGCGCGCGCGCAACGAGGGCTTCTACACCATCGGCAGCTCCGGGCACGAGGGCAACGCCGTGCTCGGCATGCTCACGCGCGAAACCGACCCGGCCTTCCTGCACTACCGCTGCGGCGGCTTCATGATGGCGCGCCTGGCCAAGGACCCGGACAAGGACCCGGTCTACGACACCTGCCTGTCGCTGGCCGCAAGCAGCGAAGAACCCGTCTCCGGCGGCCGGCACAAGGTGTGGGGCAGCGACCGCAAGCTGTGGGTGCTGCCGCAGACCTCGACCATCGCCAGCCACCTGCCCAAGGCGGTCGGCACCGCGATCGGCCTGGAGCAGGCCAAGCGCCTGCAGCGCCCGCTGCCGGTGCCGGCCGACAGCATCGTCCTGTGCAGCTTCGGCGACGCCTCCGCCAACCATGCCACGGCCCTGGCGGGCTTCAATGCGGCGCAGTGGGCGGCCTTCCAGCGGCTGCCGGTGCCCCTGCTGTTCGTCTGCGAGGACAACGGCATCGGCATCTCGGTGCGCACGCCGGCCGGCTGGATCGAGGCCAGCTTCGCGCGGCGCGAGGGCCTGGACTATTTCGCCGCCGACGGCACCGCGCCGGGCGAGGCTTTCGAGATGGCGGCGCGCGCCGTCGAGCACTGCCGGCGCCGGCGCCGCCCGACCTTCCTGCACCTGAAGATGCCGCGTCTGCTCGGTCACGCCGGCACCGACTGGGAAGGCGACTACCTGGAGCTCGCGGCCATCGAGGCGAACGAGGCGCGCGACCCGCTCCTCGCCGCTGCGCGCCTGGCCGTCGAGAGCGGCTGCATGAGCCCGGACGAGGTGCTGGCGCTGTACGAGGAAACGCGCAGCCGGGTGGCGGAAGCGGCGACCCGCGCGGCGCAGCGGCCGCGGCTCACCGCGACGGCGGAGGTGGTCGCCCCGCTGGCGCCGCTGCACGCGGATGCGGTCCACGCCGAGGCCGGCCGCATGCCCGACCCTGCGGCGCGGTCCGCGGCATTCGGCGGCGATGCGAAACTGCCCGAGGCAGGCCCGCCGCGTCACCTCTCGCTGCAGATCAACCGCGCCCTGCACGACCTGATGGCCAAGTACCCGGAGATGACCCTGTTCGGCGAAGACGTGGCGCGCAAGGGCGGCGTGTACACCGTCACCGCCGGCCTGGCGGCCACGTTCCGCGGCAGCCGCGTGTTCAACACGCTGCTCGACGAGACCACCATCCTCGGCATGGCGCAGGGTGCGGCCTACATGGGACTGCTGCCGTTCCCCGAAATCCAGTACCTGGCCTACTTCCACAACGCCTGCGACCAGATGCGCGGCGAAGCCTGCTCGCTGCAGTTCTTCTCGCGCGGCCAGTGGGCCAACCCGATGGTCATCCGCATCGCCGGCCTCGCCTACCAGAAGGGCTTCGGCGGTCACTTCCACAACGACAACTCCTTCGCCGCGCTGCGCGACATCCCCGGCCTCGTCGTGGCGTGCCCGTCGCGCGGCGACGACGCGGCCGGCATGCTGCGCACGGCCGCAGCCCTGGCGCGGGTCGACGGCCGCGTGGTGATGTTCCTCGAGCCCATCGCGCTGTACATGACCAAGGACCTGCACGCGGACAAGGACGGCGGCTGGCTGTTCCCCTATCCGGCGCCGGGAGAGTTCGTGCCGGTCGGCGCGCCGCGCAGCTACGGCGCGGAAAAGCCCGCCGTGCTGGTGATCACCTACGGCAACGGCGTGCGCATGACGCTGCGCGCCGCGCGCACACTGGGACCGGAGCAGGAAGCCCGGGTGCGGGTGCTGGACCTGCGCTGGCTGAAGCCGCTCAACGCCGCGGCGATCGTCGCCGAGGCGGAGGACGCGGCGGCGGTGCTGGTCGTGGACGAGGGCCGGCGCACCGGCGGCATCGCCGAAGAGCTGTTCACGCTGCTGGACGAGCAGGGCCCGCGCGGACAGCCCAAGGCGCGCGTGACCGGCGCGGACAGCTACATCCCGCTCGGACCGGCGGCCGACACGGTGCTGGTTGCCGAAGCGGACATCGCGCAGGCGCTCGCCGCCTTGCTGCAGGAGTGAGAACGGGTCGCGCGCATCCACGGCAGGCCGGGGTTAGACTTCGTGTTTTCGCGCACTTCGGCGGTGACGACATGCAGGCGACCGCAAAACCTCCCCGGCTCACGCTTTCCGGCATTTCCCAGGTTTCCATGCGCGCCCGCGACCTGGACCGCGCCGTGGCCTTCTACCACGACACGCTCGGGCTCGAGGTGCTGTCGCGCCACAACGGCATGGCGTTCGTCCTCGCCGGCTCGGTGCGCATCATGCTGGCGGTGCCGTCCGACCCGCAGTTCGATCATCCGGGCTCGATCCTGTATTTCGACTGCCAGGACATCGACGCCGAGTGCGCCACGCTCGATCGCCTCGGCGTGGAAGTGGTGCGCGCCCCGTTCGTCGCGCACCGCGAGGACGACCACGAGTTCTGGCTGGCGTTCTTCCGCGACAGCGAGGGCAACACGCTCGGCCTGACGCAATGGCGCCGTGGGCCGCGCTGAGGCGCCTGCAGGAGAGGGCGAATGAGCCGGCACATCGCCATCGTCGAGGATGAAGCAGCCATTCGCGAGAACTATGCGGATGCCTTCCGGCGCGAGGGCTACCGCGTCAGCGGCCACGCCGGCCGTCGCGAAGCCCTCGACGCCTTCGACGCGCGCCTGCCCGACCTGGTGCTGATCGACGTCAGCCTGGGCCAGGAACCGGAGGGCGGCTTCGAGCTGTGCCGCGAACTGCGCGCCCGCGCCCCGCGGCTGCCGCTGATATTCCTCACCGCGCGCGACAGTGACTTTGACGCGGTGTCGGGACTCCGGCTCGGGGCCGACGATTACCTCACCAAGGACATCAGCCTGCCGCACCTGCTGGCGCGCGTCGCGGCGCTGTTCCGGCGACTGGACGTGCTGGGCGACCCGGCGGGCGCCCAGGGCGGACTGGTGCGGCGCGGGAAGCTGGAACTCGATACCGACCGTCTCGAAGCACGCTGGAACGATGCCGATCCCGGGCTGACGCTGACCGAGTTCTGGATCGTGCATGCCCTGGCGCGCCACCCCGGCCATGTGAAAAACCGCCAGCAGCTGATGGAAGCCGCCCGCGTGGTGCTGGACGACGCCACCATCACTTCCCACGTGAAACGCATCCGGCGCAAGTTCGCCGCGCTGGATGCCGGCTTCGACGCCATCCAGACGGTGTACGGGCTGGGGTATCGCTGGCGCGACGGCGCCGCCTCATGAGGCTTGCGGGCCAGCTGCTGCTGGTCGCTTCCTTCACATTGCTGCTGCCCTGGGCCGGCTGCCAGTACGCGCGCGAGGTCGAGTCCGCGCTGCGCAGCGGCGAGGCCGACGCGGTGGCCGCCACCGCCCGCCTGCTGGGCGCGGCGCTGGCGCCGGCAACGCGCGACGTCGCGGCCGATCCGCAGCGCTGGGCGCCGCGGCGCACCGATGATGCCGACCTCTATGTGCATACGCTCGCATCGAGTCCCGTGCTGGACGGCTTCATCGAGGACTGGCGCCCGGCGGGCGCGCTGCTGGAACCCATCGGCGGCCTGCAGCTGGCGGCGGGTGAGCACGGCCGCTTCACCTACATCTTCGTGGAGACGCGCGACCCGCGTCCGCCGGGACGATTGCAGCTGCATGGTCGCGATGGCGTTATGGAATTTCCGCTCGACGCCCCCGGCAGCGTGTTGCCGCGCACGCTCAGCGGTCCGGCCGACCCGCGCAGCCGCGGCGCCTGGCAGGCCACCAGCGACGGCTGGCAGCTGGAGGCACGCGTGCCCTCGTCCCTGTTGCAGGGGCGGCTGGGACTGCGGGTGCTCGGGCGCGACGGCGCGGTGCACGGGCAGACTTTCGCCGGCCGTCCCGGCTGGCTGACCGGGCCCGATCCAGCCGCACAGTCCGCGCTCGACGGGCTGGCGCCGCCGGGCGTGCGCGTTTATCTCGCCGACCGCGCGGGCTTCATCCTGGCGCAGCACATGGCAGCGCGAGCGGGCGGCGTCAGCGGCCACGACGGCTGGATGGAGCGCCTGTTCCGCCTCGCGCTCGGCACGGAGCTCGAGGTGGACCGCCCGCCGGCAGCACGGCCGGGCCAGCTCGCCGGGCGGCACATCGAGCTGGCCGCGCTCGGCGCAGTGGATGCGCGCAGCTATACGCGGGACGGCCGGCGCCTGCTCGCCGCGGCCGCACCGGTGGGGGACGGGGATGCACCCGCGCTGCTGGTGGCGGTGGAGCGCGATACCGCGGAAATCCTGGCCCTGACGCGCGAACCCACGCGCCGGCTGTTCGCCGCCAGCCTGCTCGCCAGCTTCGGCGCGGCGCTGCTGCTGGTGGGCTACGCGGCCTGGCTGTCATGGCGCATCCGGCGCCTGCGCGATGCGGCCGGCCGTGCCGTGGGCCGGCGCGGCGAGGTCGTGGCCACCCTGCCGGGCACCACGGCGCCCGACGAGCTCGGCGACCTGGCGCGGCAACTGGACAGCCTGCTCGGCAAGGTGCGCGACCACAACCTGTACCTGCAGGGACTGGGCGGCCGCCTGGCACACGAGCTGCGCACGCCGCTGGCCGTGGTGCGCACTTCGCTGGACAACCTCGAGGCCGAGCCCGGCGCGCCCGGGCCCTGGCTGGGCCGTGCCCGCGAGGGCGTGGACCGCATGAGCATGCTGGTGAACGCGCTCGCGGCGGCGCGCCAGATGGAGCGCGCCATCGCCGCGGCCGAGACCGAGCGCTTCGACCTGGCCGCGCAGCTCGAGGACATGACCGGCGCCTATCGCGAACTGCACCGCACGCATGCATTCGCGCTCGAGCGGCCGCCAGGAGCCTGCGACATCGACGGCGCGCCGGAGCTGGTCGCCCAGGCCCTCGACAAGCTGGTCGACAATGCCGTGGACTTTGCCCCGGCGGGATCGACCATCCGGCTGGCGCTGGAGCGGCGCGACGCGGCCTGGCGCCTGTCGGTGAGCAACGCCGGCAGTCGTCTCCCGCCCGGATCGCCGGCGCAGCTGTTCCAGTCGCTGGTTTCGCTGCGCGACGACGACCGCACACCGCACCTCGGTCTCGGGCTGTACATCGTCCGCCTGGTCGCCGAGCGCCACGGCGGCCGCGCCGGCGCCAGCAACCTGCCGCAGGACGCCGGCGCCTGTTTTTTCATGGACTTCCCGGCGCCGGCCCCGCCTCGTAGCGAATGAACAGCGTGTGTGCGGCTGCGGGTGACCACGGATGCGTGGCGCAGACGGCCGGGCTATAGTGGGTGCCCTGGACCAGTACCCGGAGCGTCATCCATGAACCGCGCTTTCTTGTACCTCTGTGGCGTGCTTTACCTCGGCTACGGACTCTGGGTCCTGCTCTCTCCCAGCACCAGCCTCGCCTATCTCGGCGTGGACCTGTCGGCGGTCAACGCCATGTCGGACCTGCACGGCAGCCACGGCGGGCTGAACGTGGCGGTGGGCCTGTTCCTGCTCTGGTCGGCCGGCAGCCAGGACTGGTTCCGCTACGGTCTGTGGCTGGTGTTCCTGCTGAACGTCGGCTTCCTCGGCGGACGCCTGGTGGCGCTGCTCTCCGACGGCATGCCGACCGGCATCGTGCCGGCCGTCATGCTGATGGAGGCGGTATTCGTCGTGGTCGCGTACCTGTTCGCGCGGCGCGCCAGCCCGGCGACCTGATCCCGGCTCGCGGCGGCGGCGAGCAGGAGCATGAGTTGAACGACACCTCGCGCCTGCTGACTCCCGACAGCGAACTGCCCGAAGTCGCCGCCGCCCCGGCGCCGTGGCGACTCGCCGGTGACGGCTGGATCCTGGCGCTGGAACTGCCCGAAGCGGCCAGGCGCGCCGCAGCGCATATCCCGCCCGAACTGCGCGACTGTCCGCTCGGCGGCCCCGCCGTGGTGATGTTCGTCGACTACGCCGAGTCGCCCGCCGGGCCCTATCGCGAACTGCTCTACATCCCCGGCCGGTTCACGCTGCCGGACGGGCAGCATGCCTGGTCGGTGACGCGCATCTACGTCAGCACCTGGGAGAGCGTCGTCAACGGTCGTCGCAACTGGGGCATCCCCAAGGACCATGCGGATTTTCGTCGCAGCTATTCCGGCACGGGCGAAACCGTTTCAGCGCAGGTCGGCGGGCATGAGATCGCACGGCTCCAGCTTGCGGCACGAGGCCCGGCCCTGCCGGTCTCCGCCGGGTTGCTGCCCAGGGGCCTGCGCCGGCTGGTGCAGTTCCACGGCGGGCGACGCTTCGAGCTGGCGCCAGGCGGTCGCGGGCGCGCGCGGCTGGCCCGCGCCGTGGCGCTGCAGAGTGACCCGGAACTGTTCCCCGACCTGGCCGCCGCCAGGGTACGGCTGGCGCTGAAAGTGGAGCGCTTCGCGCTGGAGTTCCCGCGCGCCGCGGTCGCCCCTCAGACGCCCAGGTAGGCGAGGATGCCCTTGGCCGCCTCGCGGCCTTCCCACACCGCAGTCACCACCAGGTCCGAGCCGCGCACGTTGTCGCCGCCGGCGAAAATCTGCGGATGGGTGGTCTGGAAGCGGTAGCGCCCCTCGGCATCGACCTGCAGGCGCCCGTCGGCGTGGGTGTTCACGCCGGCGCCGGTGAGCCATTCCGGCGGATCCGGCCGGAAGCCGAAGGCGATGATGACGGCGTCGGCGGGGAGGACTTCCTCGGTGCCGGGGATCGGTTCCGGCCGGCGCCGGCCGCCCGGGCCCTTGTCGCCGAGACGCGTGCGCACCACTTTCACGCCCTCGGCAGCGCCGCTGCCGATGATCTCGATGGGCTGGCGATTGAACAGGAACTCGACGCCCTCTTCGCGGCTGTTCTGCACCTCGCGCCGCGAGCCCGGCATGTTTTCCTCGTCGCGCCGGTAGGCGCAGGTGACGCTCACTGCGCCCTGGCGGATGGCCGTGCGGTTACAGTCCATGCCGGTGTCGCCGCCGCCGAGCACCACCACGCGCTTGCCCGCCATGGACAGGAAGGGCTCGTCCTCGCCCATCAGGCCCATCTCGCGCCGCGCGTTGGCGATCAGGTAGGGCAGCGCCTCGTGCACGCCCGGCAGGTCCTCGCCGGGCAGCCCGCCCTTGACGTAGCGGTAGGCGCCGATGCCGACGAACACCGCGTCGTAATCCGTCAGCAACTGGTCCAGGGTGACGTCGCGCCCGACCTCGCTCTCCAGCACGAATTCCACGCCCATGCCCTCGAGCAGCATGCGCCGCGTCTCGACGACCTCTTTTTCCAGCTTGAAGGGCGGAATGCCGAACGTGAGCAGGCCGCCGATGCGCGGGTAGCGATCGTACACCACCGGGCGCACGCCGTTGCGCGCCAGCACGTCGGCCACCGCGAGCCCGGCCGGCCCGGCGCCGATGATCGCGACCTCGCGGCCGGTCGGCTTCACGCCCGACAGGTCCGGGCGCCAGCCCTGGCGCACCGCCTCGTCGGTGATGTACTTCTCGATGCTGCCGATGGTGACCGCGCCGAAACCGTCGTTCAGCGTGCAGGCGCCCTCGCACAGCCGGTCCTGCGGGCAGACGCGGCCGCACATTTCCGGCAGCGAGTTGGTCTGGTGGGACAGCTCCGCCGCCTCGAACAGGTTGCCTTCCTCGACCAGCTTCAGCCAGTTGGGGATGTAGTTGTGCACCGGGCACTTCCACTCGCAGTAGGGATTGCCGCAGTCGAGGCAGCGGCCGGCCTGCTGGTTGGCGTTCTCGGCGTCGTACTGGCCGTAGATCTCGCGGTAGTCGTGTACGCGCTCGGATGCCGGCGTCTTCTTCGGGTCGGTGCGCGGAATCTCGAGAAATGCGAAGTGGCTTTTCCAGGCTCATGGCGTCCTCAGGCGGCCGCCGCAGGGAGTCGATCAGGCTCTCGAGGTCCGCCGCCTTGGGCTTCACCAGCCAGAACTTCGGCAGGTAGGAGCGGAAGTCGTCGAGGATCTCGCGTCCCCAGGCGCTGCCCGTTTCGCGCGCATGCTCCTCCAGCAGGCCGCGCAGGTGGTGCAGATGCGCCTCCATGGTCTCCGGGGTAACGCGATGGATGTCGATCAGCTCGTGGTTGTAGCGATCGACGAAATCCCGGTCCAGGTCGAGCACGTAGGCGAAGCCGCCGGTCAGGCCGGCGCCGAAGTTGACGCCGGTGCGGCCGAGCACCACCACCACGCCGCCGGTCATGTACTCGCAGCCGTGGTCGCCGCCGCCTTCCACCACCGCCACCGCACCGGAATTGCGCACCGCGAAGCGCTCGCCCGCGGTGCCGGCGGCAAACAGCTCGCCGCCGGTGGCGCCGTACAGGCAGGTGTTGCCCATGATGGCGCGCTCGCGCGCCTCGAAGCGGCTGTCGGTCGGCGGGTAGATCACCAGCTGGCCGCCCGCCATGCCCTTGCCGACGTAGTCGTTGGCGTCGCCCTCGAGATAGAGCTGCAGCCCGCCCACGTTCCACACGCCGAAGCTCTGCCCCGCCGAGCCCTTCATGCGGATCGCCAGCGGGTTGGCGGCCATGCCGAGGTTGCCGTAGCGGCGCGCGATCTCACCCGAGAGCCGTGCGCCGATGGAGCGGTGATAGTTCCTCACCTCGTAGAAGAAGGTGCCGCCGCGCCGCTCTTCGATGGCATTGCGGCACTCCGCCACCATGCGTTCATTCAGCAGCCCCTGTCGAACGGCGGGTTGCGCGGCTCGGTGCAGAAGCGCGGCTTCGGCCGCGGACAGGCCGCCCGGATCGAGCAGCGGCTTCAGGTCGAGACGACGCTGGCGCGGCGTCTCGCCCGGCCGCGGCTCGGCCAGGTCGGCACGACCGATCAGCTCCTCGATGCTGTGCGCGCCCAGCGCCGCCAGCAGCTCGCGCATCTCGCGCGCCACGAAGCGGAAGTAGTTCATCACCATCTCGGGCAGGCCGATGAAGTGGCGTTGCGCGCAGGATCGTGTGCTGCGTGGCCACGCCGGTGGCGCAGTTGTTGAGATGGCAGATGCGCAGGTACTTGCAGCCCAGCGCGACCATCGGCGCGGTGCCGAAGCCGAAACTCTCGGCGCCGAGCAGCGCCGCCTTGATCACGTCGAGACCGGTCTTCAGCCCGCCGTCGGTCTGCAGCCGCACGCGGTGCCTGCAGGCTCGTTCGCACGCAGCACCTGGTGCGTCTCGGCCAGGCCGAGCTCCCACGGCGAGCCGGCGTACTTGACGGACGTCAGCGGGCTCGCGCCGGTGCCGCCGTCGTAGCCGGAGATGGTGATCAGGTCGGCATAGGCCTTGGTCACGCCGGCCGCCACCGTGCCGACGCCGGCCTCCGCCACCAGCTTCACCGACACCAGCGCCTGCGGATTGACCTGCTTCAGGTCGAAGATCAGCTGCGCCAGGTCCTCGATGGAATAAATGTCGTGGTGCGGCGGCGGCGAAATCAGGCCGACGCCGGGGCGCGCATAACGCAGCCGCGCGATCATGTCGTTGACCTTGTGGCCCGGCAGCTGCCCGCCCTCGCCGGGCTTGGCGCCCTGGGCGATCTTGATCTGCAGCACCTCGGCGTTCACCAGGTACTCGCGCGGTGACGCCGAAGCGTCCCGACGCCACCTGCTTGATCTTGGACACTCTGCTCGGTGCCGTAGCGCGCCGGATCCTCGCCGCCCTCGCCGGAATTCGAGCGCCCGCCGAGCCGGTTCATGGCGATCGCGAGCGCCTCATGCGCCTCCGGCGACAGCGCGCCGAGGCACATGCCGGCGGAGTCGAAGCGCGCGCAGGATGGCCTCCTCCGGACTCCACCTCCTCGAGCGGCAGCGGCGGCCCCAGCGGCTTCACGTCCAGCAGGTCGCGCAATGACCATCGCCGGCCGGTCGTTCACCGGCGCGCGTACTCCTGGTAGACCGACGTAGTCGCCGCTCTGGACCGCCGCCTGCAGGGTGGCGATGACGTCCGGGTTGTAGGCGTGGTACTCGCCGCCGTGCACGTAGTTCAGCAGGCCGCCCTGTTCCATGTCGGCACGCTGACTCCAGGCGCGCTGCGCGAGCGTCATGGCTGGTCCGACTTCGAGGTCGGTCGAAGTCCGCGCCCTGGATGCGGCTGACGGTGCCCGGGAAACAACGCTCCACGACTTCATCGTGCAGCCCGACGATCTCGAACAGCTGCGCGCCGCGGTAGCTGGCGATGGTGGAGATGCCCATCTTGGACATGATCTTGAACAGGCCCTTGCGGATGCCGCGGCGGTAGCTGCGGCCCAGCTGGCGGCCGCGATCTGCGATCCACCGCGAAGCTCGCCGGTGCGGGTCATGTCGTGCAGGCACTCGTAGGCCAGATAGGGATACACCGCCGTGGCGCCGTAGCCGATGAGGCAGGCGAAGTGATGGGGATCGCGGGCCGTGCCGGTTTCCACCATCAGGTTGCAGTCGCAGCGCAGCCCCGTGCTGCACCAGGTGATGGTGCACCGCGCCGGTGGCCAGCAGGGCGTGCATCGGCACATGCCCCTTGCGCATCTCCCGGTCGGACAACACGATGATCAGGCAGCCGGCGCGCAGCGGCCGCCTCGGCCTCGGCGCACATCTGCGTCGAGGCCGTCCAGCAGTCAGACTCACGGTCTCGGGCCGGTTCAGGTCGACCATGCAGATGCCGCCGCTGCGTCCCTGTCCTTGCAAGGATCTGGCGGAATTTGCGCTGCGACAGCACCGGTGAATTCATGACGATCCGCTCGGCGTGGCCGGCGCTCGGGCTCCAACACATTGCGCTCCGGTCCGATCTGGGTCTCCAGCGACATAACCACCCGTTCGCGCAGCGGATCGATGGGCGGATTGGTGACCTGCGCGAACTGCTGGCGGAAATAGTCGTACAGCGAGCGGACCCGGCGCGACAGGACCGGCAGGCGGCGTGTCGTCGCCCATCGAGCCCACGGCTTCGGCTTCGGTCTCCGCCAGCGGGCGCAGCACCTCGTCGCGCTCCTCGCGCGTGATGTTGAACATCTTCTCGTACGTGGCGCAGCTGTCGCGACCCATGGGCTCGCGCCAGCAGCTGCGGATCGATCAGCTCCGACTCCAGGTACGGACGCCGCGCCGGCAGCCATTCCTTGTACGGACGCGCGGGTTTTCAGGCGATCCTCGATATCGCGCGGTTCCAGAACTCCCCGGTGGCGGTGTCGACGACCAGCATCTGGCCCGGGCCGAGCCGGCCCTTTGCGACGACGTCGGCCGGCGCGTAGTCCCACACGCCGATCTCCGAGGCAATCGTGATGTGCTCGTCGTCCGTGACCACGTAGCGCGCCGGCCGCAGCCCATTGCGGTCGAGCGATGCAGCCGGCGTAGCGACCGTCCGTCAGCACGATGCCGGCCGGCCCGTCCCACGGCTCGATGTGCATGCCGTAGTACTCGTAGAAGGCGCGGCATGTCCGAATCGATGTCGTCGACCGTCTGCCGCCGGCGGTATGAGCAGGCGGATCGCCTGCAGCATGTCCATGCCGCCGGCCAGCAGGACCTCGAGCATGTTGTCCAGGCTGGAGGAGTCCGAGCCGTGCAGCGACACCAGCGGCGAGAGCTGCCGCAGCTCGGGCAGCACCTCGGGCGTGAAACTTCGGCCCGCGGGCCACGGCCCAGTTGCGGTTGCCCTGGATCGTGTTGATCTCGCCGTTGTGCGCCAGGAAGCGGAACGGCTGCGCCAGCCGCCATTGCGGCAGGGTGTTGGTGGAGAAGCGCTGGTGGAACACGCAGATCTCTGCGCGGTCAGCCGCGCGTCGGCCAGGTCCGGGAAGAAATGCGGCCAGCGTGCTCCGGCATCACCATGCCCTTGTAGGCCACGGTATCCGGCGACAGGCTGGCGACGTAGAACACCGGGTCCGTCCCTTCCAGCTTCTGCTCCGCGCGGCGCCGCGCCACGAACAGGCGGCGGCGGAACACGTCGGCGGTCATGTGCTCGGGCGCCGTGACGAAGACCTGCTGGATCAGCGGCAGGGTCTTGCGCGCCTGGGCGCCGCAGGCCTCCGGGTCCACCGGCACTGCGCGCCAGCCGTCGAGGCGCAGGCCCTCGGCTGCGATGCAGGCCCGCACCACGTTGCGCGCGGCGGCCGCCCGCGACGGCTCGGGATCGAGGAACACCATGCCGGCCGCGAAGTGGGCGCCGGGCTCGATGCCGGCCTCGGCCGCCACGGCGCGCAGGAAAGGCTCCGGCGTGGAAAACAGGATGCCGCAACCGTCGCCGGTCTTGCCGTCGGCAGCCACGGCGCCGCGGTGCGTGAGACGGGCGAGCGCCGCCACGGCGGTTGCGACCAGCCAGTGGCTCTCGCGCCCCGCCAGGCTGGCGATGAGCCCGAAGCCGCAGCTATCGCGCTCGAACGCCGGTCGGTATAGGCCCTGCTCGACAGACACGGTCACGTCTCCCTCCGGCGCTAGGCCGACCCCTTGCGGGCTGCCCTGGGTTAAGAACTCCGGTGCCGTGCCGGCCCGGCTCTTGCAAGTGCCTGTTTCTTATCAGGCACTCCTGCGACTGCAGTTTTTGTGCGCAGTGCAACACAGAATATAAAACCAACGGTGCACCGCAGGTCAAATGCCGCCGGGCAACTCAGCCCCCCAGCGCGCCCGCGTCACCTGCCAGCCGCCGCCGTCGTCACGCAGCGACAACTCGAGCGGGAAGGCGTCGGCGGACAACCCGGCCGGCCCGAGGCCTGCGGTGAGGATATCAAGCCTGACGCGCGCCAGTTGCGGCGAAAGAAGCTCGATCTCCCGCACCGTAACGATGAGCTCCAGGCGCGGATAACGCATCAGCAATCCCCGAATGGTGAGCAGCAGGCGGGTGCGGTCGCGACCGGAGGCATCGGCGTAATCGCGCGCGACCAGGTCCGCAAGCACGTCGTGCTCGCCCGCCTCCGCCGCAGCTTCGCCGGCTTCCAGCGCCGCGCGCAGGCGCCCCTCGGGGTCGGGCGCCGGTCCGCCGCAGCCCGTCAGCGCCAGCGCCGCGACAAGCGTCCATGCCAGTCCGGCAATGCGCCCGGCACGCCATCCCGCCCTGGCTCCACGGCTCCTCCGCTCGTCCTGCATCACTGCTTTCGCCTTGCCCTGCTGTCCGGCATCCAGCGTAAACTGGGCACGCCGCCGGTGAAAGCCGCGCTCTTCCCGGCCGTCCGCAGGACAGGAGGACACCCGCCCATGTACGACCAGGCCATTGCCAACGAAATTCTCGACTACTGGTTCGGCGACACGGTGCGCGACCCGTCGCGGGCGCCCGCCCGCATGGGCTTCTGGTTCGGTGCGGACCCCGGGCGCGACGGCGAGATGCGCGAACGCTGGGGCGAGCTGGTCACTGCGGCGTCGGAAGGCAAGCTGGACTTCTGGACCCGCACGCCGCGCGGCCGCCTGGCCGTGCTGATCCTGCTCGACCAGATGCGCCGCAATATTTACCGCGGCACGGCCGAGGCCTTCCGCCGCGACGGCCGCGCACGCTACCTGATGCGGGACGGCGTGAGCCGCATGATGGACCTGAAGCTCACACCCATCGAGCGCGTGTTCTTCTACATGCCGCTGCAGCACGCGGAATCGCTGGACGACCAGGAACTCGCGGTGGACCGCTTCCTGCAGGTGGAGCGCGAGGTCGCCGCCCAGCATCGCGAGATTTTCGCCGGGTTCCGCAAGTACGCGCAGAAACACCGCGACATCATCGCCCGCTTCGGCCGTTTCCCGCATCGCAACGCCATCCTGGGACGGCGCGACACCAGTGAGGAGGCCGCCTGGCTGGCCGGGGGCGGCGAGCGCTTCGGCCAGTCCGCCACTTCCGGCGGCGCGGATACTCCGCCCCCCGCACGCCCGGAAGAGATGGCCGGCTAGCGGGGACTCACTCTCCGGCGCCGGCCCGGGAAGGCGCCCTAGGCTACCGACGCGGCCGCGACGCGGCGATTCGACAGGCGGGCGAAGCGCATATTCAAGAGCACGGCGGTCACCGTCAGGCCGGTGATCAGTGCGATCCAGATGGCCACCGGCCCGAGACGCGCGTGCACACCGGCGTACCACGCCATCGGGAAAGCGATGAGCCAGTAGCTGCCCACGTTCATCAGCATCGGCACCCGCGTGTCCTTGAAACCGCGCAACGCTCCGGCCGCACCCACCTGCAGCCCGTCCGAAACCTGGAAGATCATTGCCATGGTCAGCAGCGAGGTCGCCAGCGGCAGCAGCTCCGGATCGTTGGTGTAGAAGCTCGCGATGTGCTCGCGGAACAGCAGCAGCACCAGCGCCGACAGCAGCATGAAGGCCCCGCACAGGCCGATGCCGCTCCAGCCGGCGAGACGGGCCAGCGCCGGCTCGGCGCGCCCCAGCGCCTGGCCGACGCGGATGGTGGTGGCGGAGTGGAAGGCCAGCGGCACCATGAACATGGTGGCCGCGTAGTTGATGGCGATCTGGTGGCCCGCCACCTGGGTGGCGCCGAGCGTGCCCATGATCAGCGCCACGCCGGCGAACAGCCCGGCCTCCGCCTCGACACTGGCGGCGATCGGAAGGCCCAGGCCGAGGATGTCGCGCTGCGTGCTCCAGCGCGGCCACTCGAAGCCGCGCCACAGGGCGAAGCGCTCGTAGCGCGGCGACTTGCGCACGTACAGCAGCATGGTGGCGAACATGCACCACATGGCGATGGCGCTGGCGATGCCGCAACCCACCGCACCGAGCCGGGGGAAACCGAGGTTGCCGTACATCAGCACCCAGTTGCCACTCACGTTCACCACCAGGCCGACGGCCGCGGCGTACATGATCGGCCGCGTCCAGCCCAGCCCCTCGCTCATGAAACGCATGGCGAGGAAAGCGAAAACGCCGGGCAGCCCGAACGAGATGGCGAACAGGTAACCGGCCGTCAACGGCACGACCTCGGGGTCGATGCCGATGGTCGCCAGCACCAGGGGGGCGCCGAGCAGCGCCGTGAACGCCAGCAAGGCCAGGGCCTGGCTGAGCCACAGCGCCTGGCGCAGGACGCCCCCGGTGTCCTCCCAGCGGCCCGCGCCGTAGGCATGCGCCACCACCGGGCTGACGGCCATGAGCACGCCGAGACCGCACAGGAACACCACCATCCAGGCCGATCCGCCCACCGCCACGGCGGCCAGGTCGCGCGTGCCGAGCCGCCCGGCCATGACCGTGTCCGCGAAGTTCATCCCGGCCAGCGCCAGGTTGTTGAACACCAGCGGTCCCGCCAGGCGCATGATGGCCAGCGCTTCGCCGAACTTGCGATGGCGGGTTTCAGGTTGCGCAGGCACGCTCATTCACCGGGCAAACGGGGCGAGCATTCTACGCCCGCGGCGGGGTCAGTCGTGCCGTTCGCAGTGCAATTCGATGCGCAGGCGCACCACGGTGCGCTTCGGCGCCCAGGACAACGTCGCCTGCTCGCCGGCAGCCACGATCACCTGGCGCGCGCGCCCCACCTCGGGGCCGTTGCGGAACACGGCATGGCAGCGCAACGCGACGTCCTCGCCGTTCAAAACGCGCACCAGGCCCAGCCGGCCGTCGCTGTACGCCTCGGCCACGGCGTCGAGGCCGCCCGGGTCGAACTCGAGCTCGACGGCGAAGGCCAGCGCGCTGCCGGCTGCCAGCACCAGGGCCAGCGCCGCAACGGGCCGGAACACAAGCCTGGCAAGTCGTAGGATAATGCGCGTAATCACGGGAGCATTTTTCATGAGCCAATACCTCGGCACCAGCACATTTCACCACGGCACGGCGGAGAAACTCGGGATTCTCGTCACGAATCTGGGCACGCCCGACGCCCCGGAGACCGGCCCGCTCAGGCGCTACCTGGCCGAGTTCCTGTGGGATCCGCGCGTCGTCGAGGTGCCGCGCCCCCTGTGGTGGCTCATTCTGCACGGCGTCATCCTGCGCATACGGCCGCGGCGCTCCGCCGAAGCCTACCGCGGCGTCTGGACCGAAGACGGATCGCCCCTGCTGACCTATGCGCGCGAGCAGGCCGCCGGCCTCAAGGCGCGCCTCGCGCCGCGCCTCTCCGGGCCGGTCGAGGTCGCGCTCGGCATGCGCTACGGCAACCCCTCGATTCCATCGGCCTTGCGCCAGCTGCATGCCCTCAACGTCACCCGGCTCGTGGTGTTGCCGCTGTACCCGCAGTATTCCGCCAGCACCACCGGCGTCCACCTTCGACGCCGTCGCCGCCGAGCTGATGCGCTGGCGCTGGGTGCCGGAGCTGCGCTTCATCGGCCGCTATCACGAAGAGCCCGGTTACATCAGCGCGCTGGCCGCCAGCATCCGCGAGCACTGGGCACAGCACGGCCGGGGCGAGCACCTCCTGATGAGCTTTCACGGCGTGCCGCGCCGTTATCTCGACGCGGGTGATCCCTACCACTGCCAGTGCCACAAGACGGCACGACTGGTGGCGGAAGCGCTCGAGCTGGAAGACGGCAGCTGGAGCACGACCTTCCAGTCGCGCTTCGGCCGCGAGGAATGGCTCAAGCCCTACACCGACGCCACCGTGAAGGCGCTCGGGAGCAAGGGCATGAAGCGCATCGACGTGGTCTGCCCCGGCTTCTCCGCCGACTGCCTCGAGACCATCGAGGAAATCGCGGAGGAGAACGCGGGCTACTTCCGCGAAGCCGGCGGCGAGACGCTGAGCTACATCCCGTGCCTGAACACCCGCGACGACCACCTCGACTTCCTCACCGACCTGGCGCTCCAGCACATGCAGGGCTGGCCCGAGACCGGCCCGGCGCCCGACCCGGCCCATGTGGCGGCGCAGCTGCGCGCGAGCAAGGAGCGTGCGGAACGGGTCAAGGCGGCGCGGGAGGCCGGCGCGCTCGGCTGATGCTCGGCCGCTTCCTCGAACTCAGCGTCTGGAGCCGCGACATCGCGGCCTCCGTCGCGTTCTGGGAAGGCCTCGGCCTGGCGCATGGTCGTGTCGGCGACACCTGGCAGCACCACTACGCGGTGCTGAGCGACGGGCGCCTGGTGCTCGGCCTGCACGCCTACGAGTTCGCTTCGCCGTCGGTGACCTGGGTGCGGCCGGAGCTGGCCGATGCACTGCCCGCGATGCGCGCGCTCGGCATTGAGTTCGACTTCGCCAAGACCGGCGAGCAGGAATTCAACGAGGCCGGCTTCCGCGATCCCGACGGTCAGGTGGTGACGCTGCTCGAGGCGCGCACCTGGTCGCGTGACTTCGAGGACACCTGGCCGGAGACCCTCCTCGGTCATTTCCGCGAGTACCGCTATCCCTCTGGCGACCCGGCAGCGACGGTGGCGTTCTGGGAACGCCTCGGGCTGGTGGCCGACGAAACGCGCAGCGGCCCCGTGGCGGTGGCCGGCGGCCTCACTCTCGCGCCGCGACAGGCAGCGGGCGGGCCGGAACTGGTGTTCGAGCACCCAAACCCGGCGGCTGCGCGCGACACCCTCGCTGCGCGCGGCCTGCCGGTCGAGACCGGCGCCGAAGGCGTGCTGCTGCTGCGGGCACCGGACGGCCTGCTGCTGCGGCTGCAACCGGCCGGCGCCGAGGACTAGCGCCCGCTACCGACGGCATCCATGAGGGCGCCGGCCTGGCGCACGTATCCGCCGCCAAAGAGGTTGGCGTGGTTCAGGACGTGGTAGAGCTGGTACAGCGGCAGGCGCTCGCGCCACCCGGGCGCCGGCGCCAGGACGGCATCGTAGGCCGCGTAGAAGGCGCGGTCGAAGCCGCCGAACAGGCGGGTCATGGCGAGGTCGCACTCGGGATCGCCGTAGTGCACGGCCGGGTCGAACACCACCGGCCGCCCCGCGGCATCCGCGGCCCGGTTGCCGCCCCACAGGTCGCCATGCAACAGGGCCGGTGCCACCGCCCGGTCCTCGAGCAGGGCCGGGATCCGTTCCACCAGCCGCTCGCCCCGCGCCAGCAACTCCGCCGGCAGGCCGTTGCGCCGGCCGAGCTCGAGCTGCGCGCCGATACGGCGGCGGGCGAAGAAGCGGCCCCAGTGATCGTCCGGCGCATTCGGCTGCGGCGAAGCACCGATCGCGTTGTCGCCGGACCAGCCGAAGTGCGGTCCGGGCACGGCGTGCTGGCGTGCGAGGCCGGCACCCAGCGCAGCCTCCGTCTTTGGCGACGGGGTGCGCAGGTCCAGCCATTCCAGCGCCAGCCAGGCGGAACCCTCCGCCTCGCCGAAACCCAGCACGGCGGGGACCCGCAGCGCGCCGGCCGCGGCAAGCGCGGCCAGGCCGTCCGCTTCCGCCGCCAGCATCCATGCAGCGCTGGCCGTGTTGGTCTTGAGAAAAACCGGCCCGCGCTCTCCCTCCACCCGCCATGCGCTGTGGATACAGCCGCCGCCGACCGGCTGCGCCGAGGCGGCATCGAGCGCCAGTCCGGCAGCGCCGAGTGCAGCCACGAGACGGTCGATAGAACTCATGGGCCCGGTCGCGCCGGCGCCGGGCGCAGCGGGCGGACTATTGCCACCGGGCCGAGGACAGCCGGGCGTGCAGCGGGCTGGTGCGCGGGAAGTGCGCGCGCAGGTATTCCATCTGGTCGGCGAGCACGCGTCGCCCCTTGAGGTAGATGTACTCGGCATAGGTCGGCTGGAAGGGCACCGCCAGCAACTGCATGCCGGCTTGCTCCGGCGTGCGCCCGGCCTTGTGGTTGTTGCAGCGGCGGCAGGCCGTCACCACGTTGGTCCAGGCGTCGCGCCCGTTGCGCACCAGCGGCGTGACATGGTCGCGCGACAGGTCCACGGCGAGGAAATGCTGGCCGCAGTAGAGGCACAGGAAAGCGTCGCGACGGAACAGCGTGTGGTTGTTCAACGGCGGCGTGTACGCGTCGCGCGTCGGGTAGGTCGCACCGTGGCCGTGCGTGGCGATGATGCTGGAGACCTCGACCGAGGAACGCCGCCCGGTGCGGGCGTTGATGCCGCCATGCAGGCGAAACAGCGGCCGGCCGCACTCGTAGGCGACCTGCTCCGTGTGGTAAAGGCGCACCGCGCACCGGTAGTCCACCCACTCGAGAGGCATGCCGGCGACGTCGGTGCGCAGGATCTGCTGGCCCAGGGACATCCCCATCGCCCACCGCTCCTGTGCGTGCCTCGTCGCTCCGGTCGTTATTCCAGAAGGCTGCGGGAAAATCAATCAGGACATCAACAGAGCTGCGTCTTCCTGTACACTCGACCGCCGGGTTAAGAGGGGGCCTGAGGGCCCGGGGGAGATTGCCCATGGCCGTGGTCATTGGCGTCCTGCGCGAGACCGTTGCAGGCGAGACGCGTTCAGCACTGGTGCCGGAAGTGGCGAAGAAACTCGCCGCGCTCGGCGCCACGGTTTGCGCCGAACATGGCGTTGCGGAAGCCGCACGCATTCCCGACAGCCGTTTCGAGAACGTCGAGTTCCTCGGACGCGAAGACGTGGTGAAACGCGCCGACGTGTTGCTGACGGTAAACCCGCCGCCGCTCGAGGTCGCCTCGGGCCTGCGCGAGGGCGCCGTGCTCACCGGGCTGCTGCAGCCGCATCGCTCCGACGAGCTGATCGGGCTGCTGCGCGATCGCAAAATCACCAGCTTTGCCATGGAACTGGTGCCGCGCATCTCGCGCGCACAGTCCATGGATGCGCTTTCCTCCCAGGCCGCTGTCAGCGGGCTACCGCGCCGTGCTCATCGGCGGCCATGCAGCTGGACAAGTTCTTCCCCATGCTCACGACCGCGGCCGGCACCATCCGGCCGGCCAAGGTGCTGGTGATCGGCGCCGGCGTGGCGGGGCTGCAGGCCATCGCCACCGCCAAGCGCCTCGGCGCGGTGGTCGAGGCCTACGACGTGCGCGCCGCGACCCGCGAGCAGGTGCGAGTCGCTGGGCGCCAAGTTCGTCGACACAGGCGTCAGTGCCGAAGGCAGCGGCGGCTACGCGCGCGAACTGACGGACGAGGAGAAAGCCAAGCAGGCCGGCATCCTCGCCGACCACGTGGCGGCGGCCGACGTGGTCATCACCACCGCGGCCATCCCGGGCGCACGGCGCCGCGCATCATCGACGCCGAGACGGTGGGCCGCATGCAGCCCGGCTCGGTCATCGTCGACCTGGCGGCGGAAGACCGGCGGCAACTGCGAACTCACCAAGCGCCGGCGAAGCGGTCGACGCCGACGGCGTGCAGGTCGTCGGGCCGGTGAACCTGCCGGCCGCGGTGCGGCCGCCACGCCAGCGAGATGTACGCCAAGAACCTGCTGAACTTCCTCAGCCCCGCCATCAGCGAGGGCGACCTGCAAGTCGACTGGGACGACGAGGTGTTCGCCGGCAGCGTGCTGACCCATGACGGCGAGATTCGCCACGCCCAGACCCGCGAGCGGATCGCAGGGCGCCGGCGCAGGAGGTAACTCATGATCGACGGGTTTATCGCGCTCTACATCTTCATGCTGGCCGCCTTCACCGGCTACGAGGTCATCGCCCGCGTGCCGGTGATCCTGCACACGCCGCTGATGTCCGGCTCCAACTTCGTGCACGGCATCGTCCTGGTCGGCGCCATGGTGGCGCTCGGGCAAGGCCGACAGCACGCTGGGCAGGTCATCGGCTTCTTCGGCGTGGTGCTGGCCGCAGGCAACGCGGTCGGCGGCTACGTGGTGACCGAACGCATGCTGGAGATGTTCAAGGCCAGCAGGGAGCGCAAGTGATGGGCTTCGCCGAGTTCATGATCAAGGTCAGCTACTTCGCGGCCGCACTGCTGTTCATCATCGGCCTGAAGCGCATGAGCTCGCCGCGCACGGCGCGCGGCGGCATCGTCTGGGCCGGCTGGGGCATGGTGATCGCCACCGTCGTCACCTTCTTCTGGCCCGGCCTGTCCTGGGCAACATCATCCTCATTGCGTTGCGGCATCGCCGTCGGCGGCGGCCTCGCCTGGTGGACCGGCAAGCGAGTCGCCATGACCGACATGCCGCAGATGATCGCGCTCTACAACGGCATGGGCGGCGGCGCCGCCGGCGCCATTGCCGCGGTGGAGCTGTACCAGGGCGGCAGCCATGGCCTCACGGTCACCTTCCTCGCCGTGCTCGGCGGCCTGATCGGCTCCGTGTCCTTCTCCGGCAGCCTGATCGCCTTCGCCAAGCTGCAGGGCTGGATGAAGAAGCCGATCCGCTTCAAGGGCGGCAACCAGGTCAATGCGGCGCTGCTGCTCGGCGCTTTCATCGTCGGCATGTTCCTGCTCGGCAACTATCCGGCCCACACCACGCTGGTCACGGTGTTCTTCGTGCTGGCGCTGGCCGCGGGCGTGACGATGACCAATCCCATCGGCGGCGCCGACATGCCGGTGGTGATCTCGCTGTACAACGCCCTCACCGGCCTGGCCGTGGCCTTCGAGGGCTTCGTGCTGCAGAACGCGGCCATGATCATCGCCGGCACGGTGGTCGGCTCCGCCGGCACGCTGCTGACCCAGCTGATGGCCAAGGCCATGAACCGCTCGCTCGCCAACGTGCTGTTCAGCGGCTTCGGCGACGCCGCCGTCGACGGCGGCGAGGTCGAGGGCAGCATGAAGGAGATCGAGGCCTCCGACGCCGGCATCCAGATGGCTTTCGCCAGCCAGGTCATCATCGTGCCCGGCTACGGCATGGCCGTGGCGCAGGCGCAGCACAAGGTCTGGGAGCTGACCCAGCTGCTGCAGGAACGGGGCGTCGAGGTCAGCTTTGCCATCCACCCGGTGGCCGGCCGCATGCCGGGGCACATGAACGTGCTGCTGGCCGAGGCCGGCGTGCCCTACGACCTGATCTACGACCTGGACGAGATCAACGCCGACTTCGAGAAGACCGACGTGGTGCTGGTCATCGGCGCCAACGACGTGGTCAACCCCGTCGCCCGCACCGACCCGTCCAGCCCGATCTACGGCATGCCCATCCTCAACGCCGACAAGGCGAAGAACGTCATCGTCATCAAGCGCGGCAAGGGCAAGGGCTTCTCGGGCATCGAGAACCCGCTGTTCTACCTCGACAACACGCGCATGCTCTACGGTGACGGGCAGGCCGCGGTGTCCGAGCTGATCCACGCGGTCAAGGCCAGTTGAAGCTTGCGGGGCTGCCTGCACGGGCGGCCCCGCAGCACCTCCGCCAGGCCCGGGTCAGGCCCTCCGGCGCCCCGCCTGGCCCGGCCGCAAGCCGCCGCATCCGGCGCGGTTTCAGCCCGCCGGCGAAGCCCGGCCTGAAGCACTTATTCACAAGACCCGGGAATTACCGCCTGAAACCCCTCTCAGCGCACAAAGCACCGGAACTAGGCAAGTTAACTAATTGAATATAAACAACATTATTCAATGATGAATTTTTGACCAAACTGAGTCGCCCCTATAAGTGACGCGGACTAGCCCGCAAATCCACCCGGTATTCCACAGAGTTATCCACAGCTTCTGTGGACAACTTTCGCGGCACCTGCAGCGACCGCCGGCATGACCATCCTGCGCGTCGCGGTCGATGCACCGCTCGATACCCTGTTCGACTACCTGGCCCCCGCCGCAGGTCCGCTGCCGGCGCCGGGCACCCGTGTCCGCGTGCCATTCGGCCGACGCCGCCCCGTGGGGCTGGTGATGGAACACGCAGCGACCTCCGACCTGTCCCCGGAGCGCCTCAAACCGGTGCTCGAAGCGCTCGATGAAGCCCCGTTGTTCGATCCCACGCTGTTGCAGCTGCTGGCGTGGACCGCGCGCTACTACCACGAGCCGCCCGGCAGCGTCGCGGCGGCGGCCCTGCCGGCGCCGTTGCGCCAGGGCAAGCCGCTGCCCGAACCGCCCACGCGGGTCTCGGCCCGGGGGCCTGCCCCGGAACAGATGACCCGCCGCGCCCCGAGGCAGGCCGCACTGCTGGACCTGCTCGCTGCCGGCCCGCGGCGCACCGACGACCCGCAGCTCCCGGCCGGCTGGCGCGCCACGGCGGCGCGCCTGGTTGCGCGCGGCCTGGTGGACATGGAGCCCGAGCCGGCGGCGGCGTCATGGGACATGGCCACGCCCGGCCCGCAGCTCAACGCGGCACAGGAACAGGCGGTAGCGGAAGTCCTCGCGTCCCTGGGCAGCTTCTCCGCACGTCTGCTGTTCGGCGTCACGGGCAGCGGCAAGACCGAGGTGTATCTCGCCGCCGCCGCAGAGTGCCTGCGCCGCGGCCTGCAGGTGCTGGTGCTGGTGCCCGAGATCGGCCTGACGCCACAGCTGGTGGAGCGCTTCAGCTCGCGCCTCGGCGTGCCCGTGGCTACGCTGCACTCCGGGCTGGGCGCGAGGGCGCGGCTGGCGGCCTGGGCCGATGCACAGTCGGGCCGCGCAGCCGTGGTCATCGGCACGCGCTCGGCGGCTTTCGTGCCCCTCGCGCGGCCCGGGCTCATCGTCGTCGACGAAGAACACGACCCCTCCCTGCGCCAGCACGAGGGCCTGCGTTACTCGGGGCGGGACCTGGCCGTGATGCGCGCCAGCCTCAGCGCGATCCCGGTCGTGCTCGGCTCGGCCACACCCTCGCTGGAAAGCCTGCGGCACGCCGGCGAGGGCCGCTATGCGCTGGCGCGCCTGCCCGAGCGGCCCGGCGCTGCGCGCCATCCCACGGTGCGACTGGTGGACCTGCGGCGTCATCCGGCCAGCGAAGGCCTGTCCGGCCCGCTGCTGCAGGCGATGACGCGGCACCTCGACAATGCAGGGCAGGTGCTGTTGTTCCTGAACCGGCGCGGCTTCGCCCCGGCACTGTTCTGCGCCTCCTGCGGCTGGAGCGCGGATTGCCGGCACTGCGACGCGCGCTACACGTGGCATCGGCGCGCAGGGCGCCTGCGCTGCCACCATTGCGGCCACGAAACGGGCGTGCCCTCGGCCTGCCCCGACTGCGGCGCCGACCTGCGCCCGGCCGGAGAAGGCACGGAGCGCCTGGAAGAGGCCCTGGCGCGACGCTTCCCCGGCGTCGCGCTGGCGCGTATCGACCGCGACAGCACGCGTCGCCGCGGCGCGGTCGACCGCATCCTCGACGACGTGCGCGACGGCAGGACGCGCATCCTGGTCGGCACCCAGATGATGGCCAAGGGTCACGACTTCCCGGGGGTCACCCTGGTGGGCGTCATCAACGCCGACCAGGGCCTGTTCGGCACCGACTTCCGCGCCAGCGAACGGCTTGCGCAGACGCTGGTGCAGGTGGCCGGGCGGGCGGGGCGCGCCGACCGGCCCGGCGAAGTGCTGGTGCAGACTTCCTACCCGGAGCATCCCCTGCTGCAGCGCCTGCTGGAGGGCGGCTACGAGGCCTTTGCCGAGGCCACGCTGGAGGAGCGCCGCGCCGCCGGCTGGCCGCCGTACAGTTACCTGGCCTTGCTGCGCGCCGACGCCGGCCGGCCGCAGCAGGCCATGGCGTTCCTGGCCGCCCTGCGCGGGACGGTGGAGTTCCCCACAGGCGTTACGGTGCTCGGCCCGGCGCCGGCGCCGATGGAAAAGCGCGGCGGCCGCTGGCGCGCGCAGCTGCTGTTGCAATCCGCCGCGCGACCGGGATTGCACGGCGCGCTCGATGCCTGCATGCACGCCGCGCCGGGGCTGGCGCAGAGCAAGGGCGTGCGCTGGTTCGTCGAGGTGGACCCGCAGGACCTGTTCTGACGCTGACCGGGGGCTGCGCGTAACGCTACAATGAGCGGCTCACCGCCTGACCACGCAGGAAACCCCGCCTTGAAGACAAAGATCGAAGGCCTGCTCGCCGCGGCTCTGGAGGCATTGCGCGACCAGCTGCCGCAGGACATCGACCTGGAGGCCCGGGTCGAGCGCGCGCGCGATCCCCGCCACGGCGACTTCGCCGCCAACGCCGCGCTGATGCTTGCCAAGCCGGCGCGGCGCAATCCGCGCGAGCTGGCCGAGCTCATCATCGCGCACCTGCCGGCTTCCGAGCTGGTGGAGAGCGTGTCCATCGCCGGGCCCGGCTTCATCAACTTCCGCCTCAGCCAGCGCGCTTTCGAGCAGGAAATCGCCGCCGTCCTGGAGCAGGGGCGCGACTACGGCCGCTCGACCGCCGGCGCCGGACGCCGGGTGCTGGTGGAATTCGTCTCCGCCAACCCCACCGGCCCGCTGCATGTCGGCCACGGGCGGCACGCAGCGTACGGCGATTCCGTCGCCAACCTGCTCGAGGCGACCGGCCATGCCGTGCACCGCGAGTACTACGTCAACGACGCCGGCCGGCAGATGGACATTCTCGCCGCCAGCGTGTGGCTGCGTTACCTGGAGGCGCTGGGCGAGTCGTTCGCCTTCCCGGCCAACGGCTATCGGGGCGGCTACGTGCAGCCGATTGCCGACACGCTGGTGGCGCAAGAGCACGATCGCCTGCGCCGGCCCGCAGCCGAGGTGTTCGCCGGACTCCCGCCGGACGCGCCGGAGGGCGACAAGGACGAGTACATCGATGCCGTGATCACGCGTATGCGCGAGCTGCTGGGCGAGGACGACTACCGCAAGGTGCACAAGCTCGGCCTCGACGAGATCCTCGCCGACATCCGCAACGACCTGGAGCAATTCGGCGTCATGTTCGACGAGTGGTTCTCCGAGCGCAGCCTGACCGAACTCGGCCTGGTGACGGAGTGCATCGACCGCCTCAAGACGGACGGGCATGCCTACGAGCGCGACGGCGCACTGTGGTTCCGCGCCAGTGCGCTGGGCGACGAGAAGGACCGCGTGGTGGTGCGCGACAACGGCCAGACCACGTACATCGCGTCCGACATCGCCTACCACCTCAACAAGCGCCAGCGCGGCAACGAGCAGCTGCTCGACATCCTCGGCGCCGATCACCACGGCTACGTGGCGCGCGTGCGCGCGGGGCTGGAGGCCATGGGCGAGCCGGGCGACAGCCTGGAGGTGCGCCTGGTGCAGTTCGCGGTGCTCTACCGCGGCGGCGAAAAGGTGCAGATGTCGACCCGCTCGGGCGAATTCGTCACGCTGCGGGAGCTGCGCGAGGAAGTCGGCAACGACGCCGCGCGCCTGTTCTACGTGATGCGCTCCAACGACCAGCACCTCGACTTCGATCTCGAGCTGGCCAAGTCGCGCAGCAACGAGAACCCGGTGTACTACATCCAGTACGCGCATGCGCGCGTGCGCAGCGTGTTCCGCCAGGCGACGGAAAAGGGCTTCGGCTGGACGCCGGCGGACGGCGTTGCGGCGCTCGCCGCGCTCGATACGGAGCACGAGCGCGCCCTGATGGCCTCACTCGGCCGCTTCCCGGAGGTCGTGGAGCTCGCCGCAGCGAATCGCGCACCGCAGAACATCGTGCATTTCCTGCGCGAGCTCGCGCAGGAATTTCACACCTAGTACAACGCCGAGACTTTCCTGGTCGACGATGCCGCCGTACGCTCCGGGCGCCTGGCGTTGGCCGAGGCGACGCGGCAGGTTATCGCCAACGGCCTGGCGCTGGTCGGCGTGAGCGCGCCGGAGTCGATGTAGGACATGGCAAGGGACTACAAGCGCCGCAGCCGCAGGAAGCCGCCCGTATCGGGCTGGGCGTGGTTCGGCAGCGGGCTCGCGCTCGGCCTGTGCGTCGCCCTCGGCGTCCACCTGCATCACCGCGGGGCGCAGGCCCCCGAACAGCCGGTCGCCACGCGCAGCGCCCAGCCCGCCTCGCAGCAGGTCGAGGAACCTGCAGTCGCCGAGCCGGAAGAAGACGGCGGCTTCGATTTCTACACCATGCTGCCCGGCCTCGAGGTCGTGGTGCCGGAAGAGCCGGCGGCCGTGCGCCGCGGCGAACAGGCCGCGCCGGCGCCGGACCTGGCACCGGGCCGCTACTGGATCCAGGCCGGCTCTTTCCGTCGCTTTGCGGATGCCGACCGGCGCAAGGCCGAACTTGCCCTGCTGGGCCTGGCCTCCAGCATCCAGGCGGTGGCCATCGAGGGCCAGACCTGGCATCGCGTGCGCATCGGGCCCCTGCCGAACGCGGCACAGGCCGACGCCACGCGGCGGCAACTGACGGAAGCGGGCATCGGCGCGCTCGCAGTGCGGGAGCGCGACTGACAGCAGCCCCCGGGGCCGCACTGGTTCAGTCGTCGGAAGCGCCGCTGCGGAAATCGATGCCGAGCGCCCGCAACTTGCGGTACAGGTGCGTGCGCTCCATACCCACCCGCTTGGCCAGGCGGCCCACCTTGCCCTCGCACAGCTGTAGCTGTTGTTGCAGGTAAGCGCGCTCGAACTGTTCGCGCGCCTCGCGCAGCGGCAGGGCCATGAGGTCCTGGCTGAGCAGCGGCTCGTCCGGCGGGGCGGTCTCGGACAAGGCTCGCTCCACTTCGCCCAGCCCGATCTCCTCGTCGCCACCGAGGATAAGCAGCCGGTGGACCAGGTTGCGCAGCTCGCGCACATTGCCCGGCCAGGGGTAATTGCGCAGCCGGTTCTGCGCCGCCACGCTGAAGCGCCGGTAGGCCAGTCCCTGGCTGTCCACCAGCTTGTCGAGATAGTGGCGCAGCAGGTCGGGGACGTCCTCCGGGTACTCGCGCAGCGGCGGCACGGCCAGCGCCACGACGGACAGGTACATCAGCAGCTCCTGGCGCAGCCCGGCGGGCGGTGCGCGCTCGAAGCCGGGTGGCGCCGAGGTGATGAAACGCACGTCCAGCGGGCGCGCGGTTTCGCTGCCGAGCGGCCGGTAGCGCCCGCTCTCCAGCGCGCCCAGCAACAGGCGCTGGGACTCGGCGCCGAGGTCCTGCAGGTTCTTGATGAAAAGCGTGCCGCCCTCGGCGCGTTCCAGCACGCCGGGCTCGACGTTGCCCTGGAAAGACCGTCCGAAAAGTGCCGCTTCGACGCCTGCATCCTGCAACGCGCTGGAGACCAGCCTGACGAAGGGGCCGCGCGCGCGCGGTCCCATGGAGTGAATGTAGCGCGCGAAAAGCTCGCGGCCGCTGCCCGGCTCGCCCGTGATGAGCACGTTGGTGTCGTGGTCAGCGACGCGCTCCGCCTGCTCCCGCAGCGCCTGCATGGCGCGACTGTGGCCCACCGGCGCGATCGACTGCGCCACGATGGTGCGCCCGCCTTTGCCGCCCGCGCGCCCGACTTCGAGCGCGTGCTCGACGGTGCGCAGCAGCTTGGCCAGGGACACCGGCTTCTCGATGAAGTCCACGGCGCCGAGCCGGGTCGCCTCCACCGCCGTCTCCACCGTGCCGTGCCCGGACATCATGACTACCGGACACTGGCGGGGCGACGTGGCCGCAGACCATTCGCGCAGCAGGGTGATGCCGTCGACGTCGGGCATCCAGATGTCCAGCAGGACGAGGTCGGGCGTATCGCTTGCATAGCGCTCACGCGCCTCGGCCGCATTCGCCGCCGCCACCACCGCATAACCTTCCTCAGAGAGTATTTCCTGCAGCAGGATGCGGATATCCGCCTCGTCGTCGACCACCAGGATCTTTGCGCTGCTCATGCGTGCGTTCTCCTCAACTCAGCGCCCCGGGCTTCGCGGCGCAGCATGGCGCTGCGCGCCTCCTCGTCGGCGGGGAGTGCAATGGTGATGCGGACGCCGCCTTCCTGGCGGTTGCTCGCTTCGACCCAGCCACCGTGCTCCTCCACGAGCTTCTTCACAATGGCGAGGCCGAGGCCGGTCCCCTTGGGCTTGGTCGTGACATAAGGATCGAAAATACGGCTCAAGGCGTCCGGCGGCAGTCCCGGGCCATTGTCTTCCACGATGATGAACACGGCATGCAGCTCGAACTCCTCGGCGCTGCGCGTAATGAGGCGTAGCAATGCTTCACCCTCGCTGCCTTCCAGCGCTTCGACCGCGTTGCGGATCAGGTTGTGCAGGATCTGTCGCAGGCGCCCGGCATCCGCCTCCACCAGCCCCACGTCCGGGTCCAGGCTGAGCTCGATGGCGACGGGAATTTCGCGCACGCGGTACAACTCGACCACCTCCGCCACCAGGTGGTTGAGATCCAGGCGCGTGATCTCCATGTCGGGGGCGCGCGCGTAGTCGGAGAAGGCGTTCACCATGTCCTTCATGGACTCCACCTGCTGCACGATGGTGCGCGTGGCACGCTCCAGCACCTGCGCGTCCTCTTCGCTCATGTGCTCGAGGAAACGGCGACGGATACGCTCCGCCGACAGCTGGATCGGCGTCAGGGGGTTCTTGATCTCATGCGCCAGGCGGCGGGCGACCTCGCCCCAGGCCGCGTCGCGCTGCGCCTGCAGCAGGGCCGTGATGTCGTCGAACACGACCACGAAGCCGTCCGGTTCGCCGTCGTCTCCCGGCAGCGCTGAACAGGCGCACATCAGCACCCGTCCGCCGGCTTCACCACGCAACACGATCTGCTCGCGCCACTCGTAATCGCCGGCCTCGATGTGCGCGCGCCCGACCTCGATGAACTGCTGCAACAGCGGCTTGTCCGCCGCGACTTCCTGCAACGGCTGGCCCACGGCAGCCTCCAGGTCGACGCCGAGGATCGCCCCGGCGGCCTGGTTCGCGGTGCTGACGCGCCAGTCACGCTGCAGCGACACCACCCCGGTGGAGAGGCGCCCGAGAATGACCGCCAGGTACGCACGCTGGCTCTCCACGGCCTGCTCGCTCTGGCGCGCCAGTTCGCGCGCGCCGGCAAGGCGCGTGATCATGTCGTTGAAGCTGTGCACCAGGAAGCCCATCTCGTCGCGTGCCGGCAACGGCAGGCGGGTGTCGAAGTCACCCTTGGCCACGGCCCGCGTGCCGGCCACCAGCGTCTGGATCGGCGCGGTGAGTTTGCGCGCGAAGAAGAACGCGCCCCACACTGCCAGCAGCAGCGAGAGGAGCAGCACCAGGGTCAGGGTGAGCGTCAGGCTGCGCGTGAACGGGGCGCGCAGGAACGACAGTTCGCGGTACTGGGCGTACGCCTCCTGCACCGAGTTGGCCAGCAGGCCGACGCGTTCCGGCACGGTAAACAGGCCCTGCAGGACACGCATCTCCTCGAGCGGGTGCAGGCCCGGGATAGCGACCGCCGTGCGGATTACGTAACCCTCGCGTACGGGATCGAGGCTGACGAAGGGGCGGCCCTGGCGGATCTGCAGCATGACCTCCTCGGTCGGCGCCGAGGGCAGCTCGGTGAGGCTGAGGTCGGACGACAGGGCGATGATGCGGCTGCTCTGGCCGACCACCGTCATTTCGGTAGCGCCGGCGCCGCGCCGTGCGAACTCCAGCTGCGCACCCAGCTCCCGGTCGTCACTGCCGCGCAGCGATTCGGCGATCTGGCGCGTCGCCTCGAGGTGCTCGCGCATGCGGCTCTCGAGCGTGGCGCGCGACAGCTCGAGCGCATCCCCGAGGCCGGCCTCGACATTCACGTCGAACCAGGTCTCGATGCCGCGGCTGATGAACTGCACCGAGAAGTAATAGACCATGCCGAGGGGAACGACCGCGAGGCCGACGAAAATCGCCACCATGCGCGAGGCCAGGCGCGAGCCGGGCGTCTGGCTGCGGTATTCGCGCACCAGCCGCACCAGGTTGGAAATGATGAGCGCCAGCAACACCACGGCGCCGAGCATGTTGAGCAGGAAAATCCAGTTGTAGATTTCGCCGAAGCGGTCGGCGCTCTCGACCGTGGAGACCAGGAACAGCAGGGCAGCGAACAGCAACCCCAGCCCGAGCAGGGCGAACGTCGCGACGCCCCAGCGTTTCAGCGCCCCAGTCGCCATCTGAGCAGGTCGCTTTCGGTGCGCCAGTCGTTCCAGAACACGCGCACGATGGCGAGCGGGCCGCCCTTGCGCTTGATATCGACCGCGGCGCGAAACTCCACGAAGTACTTGGTCTCCGGCTCGATGAGCGCGTCATCGATCAGGGGGAGACTCCGGACCTGGCCGAGCGCCGCCAGCGCTGCGCCGAGCGAGGAGTGGCTGGTCTGCTCGCCGCTGTTCAGGTTGCGCGTGATGTAGCGCTCCGTGAGCGCATGGAACTGCAGCTGGTAGCGCTGGCGCAGCGCGGCGAACTCCGCGTCCCAGATCACGCGGCGCCGGCGCTCCAGGCGAATGTCGAGCTCGATGTCGAGCGGCAGGCCGCTCTCCAGCGCCTCGAGCGCGGTGGCATTGAGGCGGTAATCGATGTCGGCATCCAGGTACCAGACGCCCTCTTCCAGTCGCGTCCGCGCATCGCTGATGACGAGCCCGTCCTCGCCGTGCGCCGGCAGGGCCGCAAACAGCAACAGCGCACACACGCCGGCCGCGATGCGTCGCCATCCTGTTGGACCCATCCGTTGCTCCACGTGACGCATCGCCTCCCGCCTAGGCCGTCCTGACCAGGCAAGCATAATAAAACCCGTCCACCCCTGCCTCTCCACTCAACAGCTGCCGCCCCGGGCCGGCGCGTCGACCCCAGCCGGGCTCGCCGAGGTCCACCGCGCGCGCATCGGGGTGGCGCTGCAGGAATGCCGCGGCCTGGGCCGAGTTCTCGGCGCGCCAGATGGAGCAGGTGGCGTAGAGCAGCCGGCCGCCCGGCGCCAGCAGGCCCCACAGGGCGTCCAGCATGCCCTCCTGGCGGGCGGCAAGCTGGCCCGTGTCGCCCGGCCGCCGCAGCAGCTTGATGTCCGGATGGCGGCGCACCACCCCGCTGCCGGAGCACGGCGCATCAAGCAGGATGCGGTCGTAGGGGCGGCCGTCCCACCAGCCGGCCGGGTCGGCGGCATCCCCCGCGAGCACCTCGGCCTCGAGTCCGAGGCGGGCCAGATTGTCGCGCACCCGCTCGAGGCGGGCCGGGGCGACGTCCAGCGCGGTGAGCGCGATGTCATCGTATTGCTCGAGCAGGTGGCAGGCCTTGCCGCCGGGCGCTGCGCAGGCGTCCAGCACCCGCATACCCGGCGCCGGCGCCAGCAGTCCCGCGGCAAGCTGCGCCGCGCCGTCCTGCACCGACACCTCGCCCTGCGCAAAGCCGGGCAATGCCTCCACCGGCAGCGGCTTGTCGAGCCGCAATGCCTCCGGTGCCGGATCCCAGCCCACGGACTCGACGCCGGCTTCTGCAAGGCGAGGCGCCCACGCCTCGCGCGTCGTGCGGCGGCGGTTCACCCGCACCCACATGGGTGCCTGCTGGTTGTTCGCCGCCACCAGCGACTCCCAGTCGCGCGGCCAGTCGCCGGTCAGGGCGTCCAGCCACCAGCGTGGATGCGCATGGATCACCTCGGGGTCGCGTGCCACGCGCGCCTTCAGGGCGTCGCCGTCGCGCAGCCAGCGGCGCAGGCAGGCGTTCACCAGGCCGGCATGGCGGGAGCGGCCCAGCAGGCGAGCGGCTTCGACACAGGAGTCGACCGCCGCGTGGTCCGGCACGCGCGAGGCTTCGAGCTGGAACAGGCCGATGGCCAGCAGGGCCTGGACCTCGGCATCGCGTGCCGGCAGGGGCCGGGCCAGCAGCAGGCGCACCCAGCGCGCGAGGCGCGGGTAAAGGCGCAACGACCCATAGGCCAGCTGCGCCGCGAGCGCGCGGTCAGCGCCCTCCAGCGCGCCGGTGGCAACGGCCAGCGCTTCGTCCAGTGAACGGCCGGGTCCGATCACGGCAGCCACGGCGCGGGCCGCAGCAGCGCGGGCGGGCGCCCCGATACTCATGCGCCGAGTTGCGCGCCGAGCAGCGCCCGGCCGTTGAGGAACTCGCGCGCCGCCAGCACGCGCCCGCCGGGCGCCTGCAATTCCAGCACGCGCACGCTGCCGGCGCCGGCCGCGACGTCGATCCCGGTCGGCCCGGTCCGCCACACGTGGCCCGGCGGCCCTTCCTGGTCGGGCAGGGGCTGGGCGCGATGCAGCTTGAGGCGCTGGCCGCGCCAGGTCGTCCAGGCGCCGGGCCTCGGCGCGAAGGCCTGGATGCGACGCGCCAGGTCGGGCGCCGCGCCGTCCCAGCGCACTTCCGCATCCTCCGGCGCGATCTTGGCGGCGTATGTGGCGGCTGCTTGGTCCTGTGGCCGGGGCTGGAGCTTGCCGGCGACGATCGCCGGCAGCGTGGCGACGAGCAGTTCGGCGCACAGCGCGGCCAGGCGCGCGCGCAGCTCGCCGGCGGTCTCGAGCTCGCCGATCTTTGTATCCTGCATTTTGTATACCGGACCCGTGTCCAGCCCTTTGTCCATGGACATGATCGAGATGCCGGTGACGGGATCGCCGGCGAGGATGGCGGCCTGGATCGGTGCCGCGCCGCGCCAGCGCGGCAGCAGCGAGGCATGCCCGTTGACGCAGCCGTGCGGCGGCAGCGCCAGCACCGTTCCGGGCAGGATGAGCCCGTAGTCGACCACCACCAGCACCTCCGGGCGCAGCGCTGCGAGCAGGTCAACGGCCGCGGGGTCGCGCAGCGTCGCGGGCGTCAGGACGTCGAGGCCGAGTTCGCCGGCCCGTTCACCGACCGGGGTCGGTTGCAGGCGGCGCCGGCGCCCGGCAGGGCGCGGCGGCTGGGTGAGCACGCCGGTGAGATCCCACGCCGCCCCGGTCAGGGCCTCGAGGGAGGGGACCGCAAAGTCGGAACTGCCCGCAAATACGAGGCGGGTCACGGCGTGGCCTAGAGCACGCCGGCAGCAGCGGGTTCCCTGTTACGACGGCCTTTCTCGATCCGCTTGCGGATCCGCTGCCGCTTCAGATCGGAGAGGTAGTCCACGAACAGCTTGCCCTCGAGATGGTCCATCTCATGCTGCACCACCACGGCCAGCAACCCGTCCAGCTCCATCTCGAAGGTCTGCCCCTCGAGGTTCAGCGCGCGCACGCGGACCCATTCCGAGCGGGTGACGGACTCGTAGAAGCCCGGCACGGACAGGCAGCCTTCCTCCATCACCTCGGTGCCGCGGCGCTCCAGGATCTCTGGATTGATAAATATGTGCGGTGTGTCCTGTTCCTCGGAGGTATCCGCGACCAGCATGCGACGGTGGACGTCGACCTGTGTGGCCGCCAGCCCGATGCCCGGAGCCGCGTACATGGTCTCCAGCATATCGGCCGCGAGGCGCCGCAGATCGTCATCCACCACGTCCACGGGCTGCGCCCTGGTGCGCAACCTGGGGTCCGGGTACTCGAGTATGTTGAGAATGGCCATGAGCGCGCTTCCAATTGCTCGTGTAATACGCCACAAAATGCGGGTAACGGTATGACAATTCAAGCCCACCGTGCTAACTTCGCAGCGGTGCAAAGGTGGCGGGAAGGCCCGCGGCCCGGAACCGGCGACACCGCTTGCCGCGGATTATACCAAGCCGCGGTGGGGCACTCTTACAAAGGACAGCATGGAGCAAGGCCCGCCATGTCCCAGTCGATCTTTTATCGTTTTCGCGTCAGCTTGCTGAGCGGTTTCGGCGCAGCATTGCTGCTCGGCGGGTGCGCCAGCACGCCCGAGGCGCCGCCCGCCGCCGCACCGGCGCCCGCTCCTGTCGCCGCGGCGCCCGCGCCGCAAGCCAGTGCACCCGTTGCGACGCCGGCTCCGGCGCCCACGGTGCGGCTCAACCCGCGCCACCCCGATCGCTACGTGGTGAAAAAGGGCGACACGTTGTGGGACATCTCGGCGATGTTCCTGCGCGACCCCTGGTACTGGCCGGAAATCTGGTACGCCAACCCGCAGGTCAGCAACCCGCACCTGATTTATCCGGGCGACGTGCTGACGCTGGTGTACATCGACGGCCAGCCGCGGCTGGTGCTCGAGCGTGGCGGCCGCGAGAAACTCGAACCCCGTGTGCGGGCCGAAGCGCTGGAAGAAGCGATCCTCACGATCCCCTACGACCGCATCGCGGCCTTCCTCAGCCAGCCCGCCGTGCTCGAACGCGACGCTGCAGACCGCGCGCCATACATCCTCACCAGCCGCCGCGGGCACATCGTCCATGCGGCGCAATCCGAGGTCTACGTGCGCGGTGGCGACTTCGCCGTGGACCAGGATCACAGCGTGATGCGGATCGGCGACCGGCTGAAAGATCCCGACAGCGGCGAAGTGCTGGGCTACCAGGGACAGTACGTGGGCCTGGGCCGCATCGTGCGCGACGGCGACCCGGCGACGATGTACCTCACGGCCACCGAGCGCGAGGCGCTGAACGGGGACAAGCTGTTCCCGGTCGAGACCGACTTCCCGCTGCGCTTCGTGCCGCAGGCTCCGGACCAGGCCGTCGACGGCAGCATCATCCACGTCTTCGACGGCGTTTCGATGGTGAGCTCTTACCAGATCGTGACGCTCAACCGCGGCAGCAGCCACGGCCTTGAGCCGGGCCATGTGCTCGCAGTGTGGCAGGCCGGCCAGCGCGTTTCCGACCGCTTCGGCGGTGGCAAGGCCCAGCTGCCGGACGAATATGCCGGCTACCTGATGGTTTTCAAGACCTACGAAAAGCTCAGCTACGGCCTCATCATGCAGGCGCAGAACGAGATCCGCGTGCTGGACAAGGTGCGCAATCCCTGACCGCCCGCGTCCGAGCATGAATCGAACCACGACGCCGGCCACCCGCCGGCGTCGTGCTGTCAGGAGCCAGAAATGAGTGAAGCGGCCGCCTGGCTGCGCCTGTCGCTGACCCCCGGGATTCCGCACGAGGTCGCGCGCAACCTGGCCGAGCATCCGCAAGGCCTGGCCGCGCTGCTCGGCTCGAGCGCGGCGGCCCTCGCCGCATGCGGCGTCCCCGAAAGCGCGGCGCGCACGCTCACCGGGCCGGATCCCGAGTGGCTGCCCGGCGCCCTCGAGTGGCTGGCGCAGCCCGGGCATGAGCTGCTGACGCTGGCCGACCCGGATTACCCGGCGCTGCTGAAGCTCGTCCCGGGCGCCCCGGTGGCGCTGTTCCTGCGCGGGCATCGCGAACTGCTCGCCGATCCCCATTTCGCCATCGTCGGCAGCCGCAACCCAACGCCGCAGGGGGCCGAAAACGCGCGCGCCTTCGCCGGCTACCTGGCCGGCTGCGGCCTGGTGATCTGCAGCGGCCTGGCCAGCGGGATCGACGCCGCGGCGCACGAAGGCGCTCTCGCCGCGGGCGCGCCGACCACCGCCGTGCTCGGCTGCGGGCCGGATCGCGTCTATCCGGCAGCGAACGCCCGGCTGGCGCAGCGCATTGCCGCGGAAGGCCTGGTGATATCGGAATACCTGCCCGGCACGCGCCCCCTGAAGGAACACTTCCCGCGACGCAACCGCATCATCAGCGGGCTCTCGCTCGGGGTCCTGGTGGTCGAGGCCGCCCGTCGCAGCGGCTCCCTGATCACGGCGCGCCTCGCCGGGGACCAGGGCCGCGAGGTGTTCGCGATCCCCGGCAGCATCCACAACCCGCTCGCCCGCGGCTGCCACCAGCTCATTCGCCAGGGCGCCGTGCTGGTAGAAACCGCGGCCGACATCCTGGCCGAGATCGGCCCGCTGGCCGGCATCCCGACGGCACCGGCGGCACCGGGGCGCACCCCCGGCGAGCCGGCGCAGGAAGCCGACGCCGAGTATCAGCGGCTGCTGGACGCCCTCGCCCACGACCCCTGCGGGGTCGACGCGCTGGCGGCCCGCACCGGTTTGACCGCCGCGGAGGTTTCATCGATGATGCTGATCCTTGAACTCCAGGGAGCCGTGGAGTCCTTGCCGGGCGGACGTTATGCCCGCAAAACGACGAGGTCTTGAAATGACGGAGAGTGTGCTCGACGTTCTGATGTACCTGTTCGAGACCGCGGGCGAGGACGGGATGCCGCCCGAGCCGAACCGGGACGGGCTGCGGGAAGAACTCGAGCGGGCCGGCTTCCACCAGCGTGAGATCGAGCGGGCGCTGGAGTGGCTGGACGGCCTCGCGGGCCATCGCGGCGAAGAAGTGGCGGAGCCGCCGACGGACCGCGCCGTGCGGATTTATGCGCGCAGCGAGCGGTCCAGGCTGGATGCCGAGGGGCGCGGGTACATGATGTACCTCGAGCAGATCGGCATCCTGTCGCCGCACCAGCGCGAGCTCGTGATCGACCGCCTGATGGCCCTCGACAGCGAGGAAATCGACGTCGACGACATCAAGTGGGTAGTGCTGATGGTGCTGTTCAGCCAGCCGGGCGAAGAGAGCGCCTACGCGCGGATGGAGGACCTGGTGTTCGACGACCGCGCCTGGGTGGTGCACTAGGGCCGGCCCGAAGCACGGCCCTGGCAAGAGGATACAGGGGTCGTGGCGCGAGCCACGGCCCGTTTTTTCGATAGGCATACCGTAAAGTGAGATGAGTAAAAACCTTGTAATCGTGGAATCGCCGGCAAAGGCCAAGACCATCGAGAAGTATCTCGGCGGCGACTTCAAGGTGCTCGCCTCCTACGGTCACGTACGCGACCTGCGCGCCAAGGAAGGGGCGGTCGATCCTGAGCACGGCTTCGCCATGAAGTACGAGGAGATCGACCGCAACAAGAAACACGTGGACGCCATCGCCCGCGCAATGCGTGGCGCCGACGCGCTCTACCTCGCCACTGACCCGGACCGCGAGGGCGAGGCCATCAGCTGGCACGTGTGCGAGTCGCTGCGTGAGCGCGGGCTGCTCGACAGCCGTCCCGTGTACCGCATCGTGTTCCACGAGATCACCAAGCGCGCGGTGCAGGAAGCGCTCGAGCACCCGCGCGATATCTCCGGCGACCTGGTGAACGCGCAGCAGGCCCGGCGTGCGCTCGACTACCTGGTCGGCTTCAACCTGTCGCCGCTGCTGTGGCGCAAGATCCGCCCCGGCCTGTCCGCGGGCCGGGTGCAGACGCCGGCGCTGCGCCTCATCGTCGAGCGCGAGCGCGAGATCGAGGCCTTCAAGCCGGTCGAGTACTGGAGCATCGAGGCCGGCCTGGAGAAAGACGGCCAGTCCTTCCCGGCACGCCTGGCGGAGTACGGCGGCGAGCGTATCGACGACAAGCTGCAGAAGTTCTTCATCGGCAATGAAGGCCAGGCGCGCGAGGCCGAACGCACGCTGCGCGAGGCGGCGGACGGCAAGCTGCTGGTCTCGTCCGTGGAGCGGCGCCAGCGCAAGCAGAATCCGGCGCCGCCGTTCACCACCTCCACCCTGCAGCAGGAGGCCGCGCGCAAGCTCGGCTTCACCGCGCAGAAGACCATGCGCACGGCGCAGCGGCTCTACGAGGGCGTGGATTTCGGCGAGGGTGCCACCGGCCTGATCACCTACATGCGTACCGACTCGGTATCGCTTGCCGCCGACGCGGTGCGTGAGATCCGTTCGGTGATCGGCGAACGCTTCGGCGGCAAGGCCTTGCCGGAGAAGCCGCGCCACTATCGCACCAAGGCCAAGAACGCGCAGGAAGCGCATGAGGCCATCCGGCCCACTTCCGCCGCGTGGCACCCCGACAACCTGGTCGGCCGCCTGGACCGCGACCAGCTGCGCCTGTACGAGCTGATCTGGAAACGCGCCGTGGCCAGCCAGATGGCGAGCGCGGTGTTCGACACGGTATCGCTCGACCTGGTGCCCTCGCAGGCGCCCGAGGCCGGCCACCGTTTCCGCGCGTCCGGCTCCATCCTGGTCGAGCCCGGCTACATCGCCGTCTACCAGGAAGGACGCGACGACGCCGAGGACGAGCAGGACCGGCGCCTGCCGCAGGTCAGCGAGGGCGAACTCGTGGCGCTGCAGAAGCTCGAGGCGGAGCAGCATTTCACCAAGCCGCCGCCACGCTTCACCGAGGCCAGCCTGGTGAAGACGCTGGAAGAATTCGGCATCGGCCGGCCCTCCACCTACGCCTCCATCATCTCCACGCTGCTGGACCGCGAGTACGTGGAGCTGGACCGCAAGCGCTTCGTGCCAACGGACGTGGGCCGGATCGTCAGCACCTTCCTCAGCGAGCACTTCACGCAGTACGTGGACTACGACTTCACCGCCCGCATGGAAGATCGCCTCGACGCCATCTCGCGCGGCGAGCAGGACTGGAAGGCGCTGCTGGGCCGCTTCTGGGAGCCGTTCCGCGACCTGGTGCAGGACAAGCAGGAGTCGGTCACCAAGAAAGACGTGATGCCGAACCGCGAGCTGGGCAAGGACCCGGCGAGCGGCAAGCCGGTGCTGGTGAAGATCGGGCGCTACGGCCCCTACGTGCAGATCGGCACGGCGGAGGACGAGGACAAGCCGCGCTTCGCCGGCATCCCGCGCGGCAAGAGCATGCAGAACATTACGCTCGAGGAAGCGCTCGAGCTGTTCAAGCTGCCGCGCGACCTCGGCACCACGCCGGACGGATTGCCGGTGCTGGTCAACATCGGCCGCTTCGGCCCCTTCGTGAAGTACGGCGCCAAGTACGCCTCGCTGAAGAAGGACGACGACCCCTACACCATCGAGCTCGAGCGCGCGCTGGAGATCATCCGCGACAAGGAAGCGCTGGACGCCGCCCGCACCATCCGCGATTTCCCCGACGCCGGAGTGCGCATCCTGAAGGGGCGCTTCGGCCCCTACGCCACCGACCCCGGTCGACGCGCCAGCATCCCGAAGGACCGCGACCCGGCCACGATCACGCTCGAGGAAGCGCTGAAACTCCTCGAAGAGGCGCCGGCCAAGAAGGGCGTGCGGAAGAAGAAGGCGGCGACAAAGAAGAAAGCCGCGGCAAAGAAGACCGTCGCCAAGAAAGCGCCGGCCAAGAAGAAAGCCAAGAAAAAGGCCAAGAAAAAGACCACGGCGGGCCGCAAGAAAACCGCGACGAAGACGAAGGCCGCCACTGTCGGCCAGGACGAGACCGGGCAGGGCTGACCATGGCAGGGCCGCGCGCGACCGACCGGAATCCGTGACGCGATCACGGGCCGGGCATACCGCGGCGCCTGAGCGGTCCACGCATGCTGGAGAACTGATGGATCCCAAGGTCGGAAAAGAAGACATCCTCGCCGTAGAGCAATGGCTGCGGTCGCTGCAGGACGAGCTGTGCGAGTCGCTGCAGGCGCTCGATGGCGGCGCCCGGTTTCGCAGCGATCGCTGGGATCGCCCGGAGGGCGGCGGCGGCGACAGTCGCGTCATCGAGGAAGGCGCGCTGTTCGAAAAAGGCGGCATCAATTTTTCCGCGGTGCACGGCGCGGCGCTGCCGCCCTCGGCGACCGCACGGCGACCGGAACTGGCCGGGCGCAGCTTCCGCGCCACCGGCGTGTCGATGGTGCTGCATCCACGCAACCCCTACGTGCCGACGACGCACGGCAACTGGCGCTTCTTCGTCGCCGAGAAGGCGGGCGAAGCCCCGGTCTGGTGGTTCGGCGGCGGCTTCGACCTGACGCCTTACTACCCCTTCCTGGAGGACGTGCAGCACTGGCATCGCGAGTCGCGCGCCGCCTGCCAGCCGTTCGGCGATGACGTCTACCCGCGCTACAAGAAGTGGGCGGACGAGTATTTCTATCTGAAGCATCGCGACGAGCCGCGCGGGGTAGGCGGGCTGTTCTACGACGACCTGAACGAGTGGGGCTTCGAGCGCTGCTTCGAATTCTCGCGCGCGGTGGCGGCGCAGTTCCTGCCGGCCTACATGCCGATCGCCCAGCGTCGCCGCGACACGCCCTGGGCCGAACGCGAACGCGAATTCCAGCTTTACCGCCGCGGCCGTTACGTGGAGTTCAACCTGGTGTACGACCGCGGCACGGTGTTCGGGCTGCAGTCCGGCGGCCGCATCGAGTCCATCCTGATGTCGCTGCCGCCCGTGGTGCGCTGGATCTACGACTGGCAGCCGCAGCCCGGCTCACCCGAGGCTGCCCTGTACGACGACTTCCTCAAGGAAAGAGACTGGCTGGAGGACGCATGAGACCGAGATTTCACCTTGCCTTCCCCGTGCACGACCTGGACGCAGCGCGCGGATTCTATGCCGGCATGCTGGGCTGCACCGTGGGTCGCGAGTCGGACCGGTGGATCGATTTCGACTTTCACGGCCACCAGATCACGGCGCACCTGTCCCCGGAGGACAGCGTGGCGGCCGTCAACCCGGTGGACGGCAACCGCGTGCCGGTGCGGCACTTCGGCCTCATCCTGGAACGCAGCGACTGGGAAGCCCTGGGCC
Source organism: uncultured Gammaproteobacteria bacterium (assembly GCA_963709275.1). GTDB lineage: Bacteria > Pseudomonadota > Gammaproteobacteria > Steroidobacterales > XN24 > XN24. Next base: position 574,984 of record CAVPVZ010000004.1, on the reverse strand, counting down.
GGCGCCTGGCCGATGCCGGCGCCGACTTCCTCATCAAGCCGCGCGTGCGCTTCAAGGGCCGGCCCGGCGAGCAGGCGACGATGTTCGTGCTCGATCCGTCGGGCAACGCGCTGGAATTCAAGTCCTTCGCCGACGAGGATGCGGTCTTCACCCCGGATCCGGGCGTCGGCTGACGCCCGCGGCAACGACCTCAGGTCAACGCCAGCCAGAGGTTGAGCAGGGCCGCCACGAGCAGGGCAATCCAGGTGAACAGCGTGCCGAAGAAGCGGCCGCGCGAGGTGCCGCCGCTCCGGCTCAAACCATGCGCGTGGCCGATGCGGCTGAGCAGGAACACGCCGCCCAGGGCGTGCAGCACCCACGCCGCGGCGCCGTTCAGTTCGGCAACCAGCAGCAGCACCAGGAACAGCGGCACGTATTCGGCGAAGTTGCCGTGCACCCGCACGGCGCGCTCCAGCGCGGGATCCCCACCGGTACCCAGGCCGACCTTGGCCTGCCGACGGCGATCGACTACCTGCCAGCACAGGGCGAGATAAAGCACGCCGAGCAGGCCGCCGTATATAGCTGTGATTGCGGGGGTCATGGCGGTTGCATCTCCGGATGAGGCGAAGGGCCTAGATTAACCGAGGCGGCGGCCCGCTGCTGCGCATTCCGCATGCCGGTAACAGCTCACGAGGTGGTCGTTCACCAGGCCCGTGGCCTGCAGGTGAGCGTAGACGGTGGTGCTGCCGACGAAACGGAAGCCTTGCGCCTTCAGTTCCTTGCTCACGCGGTCGGACAGCGGCGTGGTGGCCGGGACCTCGCGCATCTCGCGCCAGTGGTTCACCATCGGGCGCCCGTCGACGAAGCCCCACAGCCAGCTGCTGAAACTGCCGTGGCGCGCCTGCAGTTCGAGAAAGGCGCGCGCGTTGCCGATCGCCGCCTCGATCTTCAGGCGGTTGCGGATGATGCCCGCGTCGCCGACCAGCCGTTCCACGCTGCGCCGGTTGAAGCGCGCCACGCGCTCGGGGTCGAAGCCGGCGAAGGCGCGCCGGTAACCGGCGCGCTTGTGCAACACCGTGGACCAGGACAGGCCGGCCTGTGCGCTCTCCAGCACGAGGAATTCAAACTGCCCGCGGTCGTCGACCACGGGATGACCCCACTCCTGGTCGTGGTACTCGAGGTAGGCGTCGCTGACGCCGAGACACCAGTCGCAACGGGTCAGCATCAGCGCGTCCTCCTGCGTCGACAGCGGCTCCGGGAAACGGTGCGGGCGAATGAAATCGCAGCTACCCGGATACTATGCGCGAAGCCGCGGACTGGCCAGCGGCGGCTTTCTGCATCATGCTTCCCCGGCCCGTTCCTCATGCACGCGCCTCGCGCCCAAGCCTGTCCCGGATGTCATGCCAGCCGACTCGCACTCCACTGCCCGCCTCCTGATCGCCTGCCCGGACGCCCGCGGCATCGTGGCCGCAGTGGCGCGCTTCATTTCCGACCACGGCGGCAACCTCCTCGACGCGGACCAGCACACCGACCGCGAGCACGGCGAGTTCTTCATGCGGGCGGAGTTCGACCTGGCCGGTTGCGATCTCGACGAAAGCAGTTTCGCCGCGGCATGGGCGCCGCTGGCGGAGCATCACGGCATGTCCTGGCGCATCCGTTTCACCGGCCGGCCGATGCGCGTGGCAATCCTGGCAGGGCTCTTGCCGCATTGCCTGCAGGACCTGCTCTGGCGCCACCAGGCAGGCGAATTTCCGATGGAAATCCCCGCCATCATCAGCAATCACGACGCGCTGCGCCCGATTGCCGCGCATGCCGGCGTGCCCTTCCATCACCTGCCCATCCGCGACGGTGGCAAGGCTGCGCAGGAAGCGGCCATGCGCCAGCTCCTCGAGCGCGAGCAGATCGACCTGGTGGTGCTGGCGCGCTACATGCAGGTGCTGTCGCCGGCGTTGCTGCGCGGCTGGGAGAACCGCATCATCAATATCCACCACAGCTTCCTGCCGGCTTTTGCCGGGGGCGACCCGTATCGCCAGGCCTACGAGCGCGGCGTGAAGCTGATCGGCGCCACCAGCCACTACGTGACCGAGGTGCTGGACGACGGGCCCATCATTGCCCAGGAAGTGGCCCAGGTGAGCCATCGCAGCTCCATCGAAGACCTGAAGCGCCTGGGCCGGGATCTCGAGCGCACGGTGCTGGCGCGCGCGGTGCGCATGCACCTGCACGACCGTATCCTGGTGAGCCAGAACAAGACCGTGGTGTTCGAGTAGGCTTCGGGCGGCGCGGCAAACAAAAGGGGTCTGCGACGATCGCCGCAGACCCCTGAACCACGCCTCACGGCGTGGCGCCCTGGCCGGGTATTACACGCCGTCGGGCTTCTTCTTGTCCTTTTCGCCGCCGCACTTGCCTTCGCCGCACTTGCCCTCGGCTTCCTTCTTGTCCTTCTCGCCGCCGCACTTGCCTTCGCCGCACTTGCCCTCGGCTTCCTTCTTCTCTTCCTTCTTGCCGTGGTCGTCGATGGTCGCCTGGGTCATGTAGCCGCTGGAAAGCGCGGTCATGCCGAAGGGATTCGCGTCGGCGTGCGCGGCCTGGATCCCTGCCAGCGAGCCCGCCAGGGCAATACCGGCGGCCAGCGAAACGGGCTTGATCGTTTTCTTCATCATGGCTGTAGTCCTCTCTCTCTCGGTTCTCGGATGTCCGGCCTCGAGGCCGTTGTTGTCGAGCAGCAGGAAGCCGCTCATAGTCTCCAGCGCACCGCCTGTTGCAGGCGGTCCCGGATGATCTCGATGTCCTCTTCAGGGGTGCCGACGATGGCAATGCTGCCACCTTCATCCAGCGGCACGATAGTGCCGGTGAACCCCTGTTCTGAAATGGGGGTCGGCTGCGCCACGTTCTCATGCGGCAACAGCATCACCGTCACCGGGCCCTTCTCGCCCGGTACCACGAAGTGGGCCACCTGCTCGCCGCGGAAGGGACAGAGCTTGGCATAGGTGACCGGTCCCACGGGCTGCGTGAGGTCGGCACGGCCACGACGCAGCACCTCGTCAAACTCTGGCGCGGGCACAGTGCCCGCCGCGACCGCCAGCGCAGCCGGCTCATGCAGGATATGCGCGACGATTTCCGCGCCCAGCGGGGACACATCCGACGGTGCTCGGCCCTGCAGCCCCAGCCACAGGCCGGCCGCCAGCACCATGCTCGCAGCGACGGCAGCGAAGGCAGGCCAGCGCGGGCGACGTCGTGGTGATGGCGCGGGCTCTGCCCCGGCACCTGCCTCAGCCGGTACCCGCAGCGCCGCCTCCAGCAGGGCGTCGAAACGGCGCTCGTCATCGAGCAGTGCTGCGCGACGGCGATGCTCCTCGGGTGTCATGGGCGCCTTCATTGCCCGCCCCCCGGCCCGCCGCCATCGGCCAGCAGCGCCAGCTTCAGTTTCTCGCGTGCCCGGTGCAGCCGCGTCAGCACGGCGCCCTGGGTCACGCCGAGGATCTCGGCGATCTCCGTGGTCGAGTGGCCCATAAGGACCTGCAGCACCAGCGGCTCGCGGTAATTCTCGTCCAGCGCGGCGATTGCGGCGCGCAGCTCGGCCACCATCGGCTCCTCAGCCGCATCCGCCAGGTCGGCGAAGAAAGACGGATCCACGGCGTCCTCGCGCTGTTTTTCCCGCAACCGGAGGAACTCGCGCCGCACGATGGTCACCAGCCAGGGGCGGGCCTTGGCCTCGTCCTCCAGGCCGTCGAACGACCGCCATGCGCGCAACATCGATTCCTGCACCACGTCCTCCGCGAGTTGCGGATCCCTTCCCAGCCACAAGGCGTAGCGGTAGAGGTCCGTCCTGAGGGCGCCCACCAGGCGCTCGAAGCGCCGCCGGTCGCCCAGGTTGGCAATAGCTGCCTGCATGCATAGAGACCTCGTGGGGTTCCCTTTTATTACACACACAGACCCCCGGGCGCTGGCAAGGCCGGCCCAATCGCGGGAGAATTGCGCTTTGTGCCCAGACCCGGATGACGCCCATGACTGCTCCCGTCGACGCCAAGTACCCCCTGACGCGCATGCGCCGCATGCGCCGGAACGACTTCAGCCGCCGCCTGATGCGCGAGAACACGCTGTCGGTGGACGACTTGATCTGCCCGGTGTTCGTGCTGGAGGGCGAAGGGCGGCGCGAAGCGGTCGCGTCCATGCCCGGCGTGGAGCGCATGTCCGTCGACGAGCTGGTGCGGGAAGCGACCGGCTGGGCTGGGCTGGGCGTGCCGGCCGTGGCCCTGTTCCCGGTCACGCCGCTGGAGGCGAAGAGCCTCGACGGCAGCGAGGCGTGGAACCCGGAGGGCCTGGCGCAGCGTGCCGTGCGCGCGCTCAAGGCCGCGCTGCCCGAGCTCGGCATCATCACCGATGTCGCACTCGACCCGTTCACGACCCACGGTCAGGACGGCATCATCGACGACACCGGCTACGTGCTGAACGACGTCACTGTCGAGGCGCTGGTGCGCCAGGCGCTGTCACATGCCGAAGCCGGCGCGGACTGGGTCGCGCCCTCCGACATGATGGACGGGCGCGTCGGGCGAATCCGCGCCGCGCTGGAGGAAGCCGGCCATGTGAACACCGGCATCCTCGCCTACTCGGCCAAGTACGCCTCGAGTTTCTACGGGCCGTTCCGCGACGCCGTCGGCTCCGCCGGCAACCTGGGCGGCGGCAACAAGTACTCTTACCAGATGGATCCCGGCAACAGCGACGAGGCCCTGCGCGAGGTGGCGCTGGACATCGCCGAGGGGGCGGACGCCTTCATGGTGAAGCCGGGCATGCCCTATCTCGACATCGTGCGCCGCGTGAAGAGCGAGCTCGGTGTGCCGACTTTCGTCTACCAGGTGAGCGGCGAGTACGCCATGCTCAAGGCCGCCGCCGCCAACGGCTGGCTGGACGAGAAGGCCGTGGTGCTCGAGGCCCTGCTGTCGATGAAGCGCGCCGGCGCCGACGGCATCCTCACCTACTTCACCCCGGCGGTGGCGCGCTGGCTGAAAGACGCCTGAAGCCCGGCGCGCCGGTGCAAGGCCCCGATCGCTATGCCGTGTTCGGCCACCCGGTCGGGCACAGCCGCTCGCCCTGGATCCATGCACGCTTTGCCGAGCTGACCGGGGAGTCCCTGGTTTACGGCGCGCAAGACGTCCCGCCGAGCCGGTTCGCAGCCGCGCTCGCCGAGTTCCTGCAGGCGGGCGGCAAGGGACTCAACGCCACCGTGCCGCACAAGCTGGCGGCCTTCGCGGCTGCCGAACGACTCACGCCGCGCGCGCAGCGCGCCGGCGCAGTGAACACCCTTGCGCTCACACCGGAAGGCCTGCTCGGCGACAACACCGACGGCGCCGGACTGCTGCGCGACCTGCAGCACAACCTCGGCCTGGACCTGGCCGGCGCGCGCATCCTGGTGGTGGGCGCCGGCGGCGCCGCGCGTGGCGCCCTCGGGCCGCTGCTCGACTCCGGCCCCCGTGAACTGGTGATCGCCAACCGCCATGCCGAGAAAGCGCGCGCCCTCGCCGCGGACTTCAGTACCGCCGGAGCGGTATCCGGTGTCGGCCTGGATGCAGCCCACGGCCCCTTCGCCCTGGTAGTGAACGCAACCTCCGCCAGCCTGCATGAGGAAGTGCCGGCGCTGCCGGAAGACGCCATCGACGGCGGCAGCTTCTGCTACGACATGGCCTACGGCTCGGGGCCGACCGCGTTCATGCGCTGGGCGCAGGCGAGAGGCGCCGCGGGCGTGGCGGATGGGCGCGGCATGCTGGTGGAACAGGCGGCGGAGTCGTTCGCTCTATGGCGCGGCGTGCGTCCGCCGACGGCCGAGGTCCTGGCCGCACTGAAGCGACAAAGCCGGGGCTGAGGCCGTGAGCCTGGAGCCCTTTCTCGTGTCACTCGGCGTGGTGGCACTGGCAGAACTCGGCGACAAGTCGCAGCTGTTGGCGTTCATGCTGGCCGCGCGGTTTCGCGTGGTCCTCCCCATCATCGCCGGGATTTTCGTTGCCGCTGTGGGCAACCACCTGCTGGCCGGTGCCGTGGGAGCCTGGCTCGCTACCACACTGGGTCCGGCGGGCCTGCGCTGGCTCGTGGGGATCGGCTTCCTGCTCATCGCGGCATGGATGCTCTTGCCGGAGCGCGCCCAGGGTGTGGAAACGGTGCCGGTGTCACGTCGCGGCGCCTTCATCACCACCCTGCTGGCCTTCTTCCTGGCGGAGTTCGGTGACAAGACGCAGGTTTCGGCGGTCGCCCTGGTAGCCCATTACGCGGTGTTCCTGCCGGTGATCGCGGGCACGACGCTCGGCATGACGCTGGCCAACGTGCCGGGAGTCTTCCTCGGGGACCGGCTCTCGACGCGGCTGCCGCTTCGGCTCATCACCCTGGTTGCCGCCGCCGCATTCGCCCTGATGGGCATACTGGCGCTCGCCGGGGTCGGCGCCGGCACGGCCAACGACTAATCGGCCGCAGCCTGCTCCAGCACCGCGGCCTCGACCTGCGCCCACGCCGGCGCCCAGGGCGCGATCAGGTCGAAGTGGCCCGCCCCCCCGATGAGTTCTATCTGCGCATCTTCACCGTAAGCGGTGGCGCGCTCGACGAAAGTCGATGCCTGTTCGAGCTTCACGATGGGATCGGCGGCGCCCTGCAATAACCGCAGCGGCACGCCCAGCGGCAACAACTCGATCGGGTTCGCGCGCGCATAGCGCGCCGGCTGCTGCGCCGGACTGCCACCCATGAGCAACGGCACGGCGGCATTACAGCCGCGCTCACCTTGCGCATAGCGCCGCAAATCGGTGATCCCGGCCAGCGACACGACGCCGCGAATCCGCTGCTCACCGGCGGCCCGCAGCGGGTCCCCCGCAGGCAGTTTGTGGCGCGCCGCAAGCCACAAGGCGAGGTGCCCGCCGGCGGAATGGCCCGCCAGGACCACGCGATCCAGGTCCAGCGGGTAGCGCTGCGCCAGCACCTCGAGATGCGCCAGGGCCGCGGCGGCGTCGGTGAAAGTGCCCGGCCAGCCGCCGCCCTCGTCGCCGATGCGTCGGTACTCCGGCGTCCACACCGCCATGCCGGCGCGCGCCAGGGCGGCGCCGGCATGGGAGACATGTGCCAGGTCATACTCGGACCGCCAGCAGCCGCCATGCAGGAACATGACCACGGGATGGGGCCCGGCGCCCGCGGGCAGGCGCAACTCGCCGAACTGCAGCGGATCTTCGCCGTACGCGATGCGATGATCGGGCGGCGGCAGCGCCAGCGCGGTGATCTCGCCCCAGCTCACGGTCGTGCCTCCCTGCCGCGCCGCAGACTGCGGCTCTCCAGGCGGCTGCGGGAGAGCGCAGCCGGCCAGCACGAACACGGCGAGACAGGCGGCTGTGACGGCGCGGGCGCGGCGCGCCCGGCTAGTCGCCAAGGTAGCGATCCTTGAGGCGCACGTAGTGTTCGGCCGAGTAGCGCAGCATGGCGAGCTCCTCGTCGGACAGCGAGCGCACGCGCTGCGCCGGGCTGCCGCGGTACAGGCTGCGGCCCTGGAGACGCTTGCCGGGCGGCACCAGCGTACCGGCGGCAAGGAACACCTCGTCCTCGAGCACGGCGCCGTCGAGCACCGTAGCGCTCATACCGACCAGGCAGCGGTTACCGATGGTGCAGGCATGCAGCATGACCCTATGGCCGATGGTCACGTCCTCGCCGATCACCAGCGGCAGGCCGCCGGGCGAGTACGGCCCGTCGTGCGTCACATGCAGCACGCTGCCGTCCTGCACGTTGGTGCGGGCGCCGATGGCAATCGTGTTCACATCGCCGCGCGCCACGGCCATGGGCCACAGCGAGGCGTCGTCACCGATCTCCACCCGGCCGATGACCACGGCGGCCGGGTCGATCCAGACCCGCACGCCCAGCCGCGGGAGCTCGTCGCCGAAAAGCCGCACGTTCATGCCCGTCGCCCGCGCAACGTCACCAGTTCCTCCGCCGTGGTGGGATGGATGGCGACGGTATCGTCGAAATCGCGCTTGGTGGCGCCCATGCGCACCGCCACGGCGAAGCCCTGCAGCATCTCGTCTGCGCCCGCACCAATGACATGGCAGCCGACGATGCGCTCTTCCGCACCGACGGTGACGAGCTTCACGAGGGCGGGCACCTTCTTTTCGTTCATGGCGTGCACCATGGGCGTGAAGCGGCTCTCGTAGACGCCGACCTCGTCGCCGTAATGCGCGTGCGCCTCCGGCTCCGTGAGGCCGACGGTGCCGATGGGCGGATGGCTGAAAATCACCGTGGGCACGCACTCGTAGTCCAGCTTGCGCTCCGCCATGCCGCCGAACAGCCGGTCGGCCAGCCGGCGCCCGGCGGCGATGGCCACCGGGGTCAGCGCGATCCGGCCGGTGACGTCACCGATGGCGTGGATGCCCGCGACATTGGTGTCCTGCCACTCGTCTACCGGGATGAAGCCCTGCTCGTCGGTGCGCACCCCGGCCGCATCGAGACCGAGGCCTTCCGTGTTGGGCTCGCGACCGATCGCCCACAACAGCAGGTCGAAGCCGCCGAAACGGCGTCCGTCCACGGTGAGCAGCTCGATGCCGTCGTCGCGGCGACAGGCGGCGGCCGGCACGGCATGAGTCTCTACCGAGATCCCGTCGCGCCGCATCTGGTCCATCAGCGCCTCGCGCAGCGCCGGGTCGAAATCCCGCAACACGCCGTCGCGGCGCGTGGCAATAGTAACCTCGCTGCCGAGCGCGTTGAACACGCCGCCGAGTTCCACCGCGACATAGCCGCTGCCGGCGATGAGCACGCGCTGCGGCCGCGCCTCGAGGGCGAAGAAATCGTCCGAAGTGATGCCCAGTGCGGCGCCCTCGATCTCGGGGATCGCCGGGCGCCCGCCGGTGGCGATGATGATCCGTCCGGCGGCAAGTTCGCGGCCCTCCACGCTGACCACGCCGGGTTCGGCGAGGGACGCGCGGCCGCGCAGCAGCGTGATGCGCTTTTTCTCGAGGTTGCCGGCATAGATGCCGTTCAGGCGCTGGATGTAGGCATCGCGGCGCGCCTTGAGGCCAGCCCAGTCGTGCGCGCCGGCGGACACTTCGAAGCCGTAGCCGGCCGCGGCTTCGAGCGCCGCAGCGGTCTCGGCCGCGTACCACATCACCTTCTTCGGCACGCAGCCGACGTTGACGCAGGTGCCGCCGAGCGGGCCGTACTCCGCCACGGCGACGCGGGCGCCGTACTCGGCAGCGCGCTGCGCGGCGGCGAGGCCGCCACTGCCTGCGCCGATGACCACCATGTCGAATTCCTCTCGTGCTGGCATCTGTCCTTTCCTCCGGGCCGAAAGGCATTCTAAACGCATCGCGTGGCGCGGATGGGGACCCTGCCCCGTGGTAACATCCGGCGCCGCGAGACCCCATGGAGACATGATGGACAACCCCCTGCTCGAGCAGTCCGGGCTGCCGGCCTTCTCCCGCATCCGGCCCAGCCACATTGAGCCCGCCATCCGCGCGGTGCTCGACGAGAGCCGTGCGCGCGTCGAGGAGATCCTCGCGGCGGCGCAACCGCCACGCTGGGACAACCTGGTGATGCCGCTGGAGGCGCTCGACCATCGCCTCGCGCGCGCCTGGGCGCCGGTGGGTCACCTGAATGCCGTGCAGAACACGGAAGCGCTGCGCAAAGCCTACAACGCCTGCCTGCCACTGCTCTCCGACTACAGCAGCGAACTGGGCCAGCACGAGGGGCTGTTCCGCGCCTTCGAACGCGTGCTCGCCGAGCAGGGCGACGAGCTGCAGCCGGGGCAGCGCAAGATCCTCGCGGACGCCTTGCGGGACTTCCGCCTCGCCGGCGTGGCGCTGGCGCCGGAGCCGCGCGCCCGCTTCCGGGCGATCATGCAGGAGCTGTCCACGCTGGGCGCCAGGTTCGAGGAGAACCTGCTCGACGCCACCCAGGCCTGGCGGCTGCACGTCACGGATGAAGCGCGGCTCGCCGGGCTGCCGGAGGGCGCGCGCGAGCGCGCGGCCGCGGCGGCGCGCACCCGCGGCCTCGAGGGCTGGGTGCTGACGCTCGACTTCCCCTGCTACCACGCCGTGATGAGTCATGCCTCCGAGCGCGCGCTGCGGCGCGAGATGTACGAGGCCTGGGTGACGCGCGCCTCGGACCACGGCCCGTCGGCCGGCAAGTTCGACAACGGCCCGGTGATGGCCGACATCCTGCGCCTGCGCCGGGAAGCGGCGCAGATCCTCGGCTTCGACAATTACGCCGAGCTGTCGCTGGAGACCAAGATGGCCGCCTCGGTAGACGAGGTGCGCGGTTTTCTCGAGGACCTGGCGCGGCGCAGCCGCAGTGCCGCCGAGCGCGAACTCGATGCGGTACGGAGTTTCGCCGGCCAGCCGCTGGAGGCGTGGGACATCGCCTACTGGTCCGAGCGGCTGCGCGAGCACGACTACCAGGTCTCCGACGAGGAGCTGCGGCCCTACTTCCCCGCTGAGCGCGTCATGGCCGGGTTGTTCGACACCACGGCGCGCCTGTTCGGCATCCGCATCGTGCCGGGCGGCGAGGTCGACACCTGGCACCCGGACGTGGAGTTCTTCCGCATCGAGAACGGCGACGGCAGCCTGCTCGGCCACCTGTACACCGACATCTACGCGCGCGAGCAGAAGCGCGGCGGCGCCTGGATGGACGAGTGCGTGGGCCGCGCGCGCCTCGGCACGGAAGTCTCACTGCCCGTCGCCTTCCTGGTGTGCAACTTCATGCCGCCGGTGGGCGAGCGGCCCGGCCTGCTGAGCCACGACGACGTGGTCACCCTGTTCCACGAGTTCGGCCACTGCCTGCACCACCTGCTGACCAAGGTCGAGTGGCCGAGCGCGGCCGGCATCAACGGCGTGGCCTGGGACGCGGTCGAGCTGCCGAGCCAGTTCCTGGAGAACTTCGCCTGGCACCCGGAAGTGGTCGAGCGCCTGTCCGGGCACTACCAGTCCGGGGAGCCCCTGCCGCGCACCCTGCTGGAGAAGCTCATCGCCAGCCGCAATTTCCAGTCGGCGATGCAGATGCTGCGCCAGGTCGAGTTCGCCCTGTTCGACATCCGCCTGCATGCGCGCGAAGCGGCGGACGCGGCGGCCGTCATCGAGGAGCTCGATGCCGTCAGGCGCGAGGTGGCGGTGGTGTCCTACCCGGACTTCAACCGCTTTGCCCACGGCTTCTCGCACATCTTCGGCGGCGGCTATGCCGCGGGTTATTACAGCTACAAGTGGGCCGAGGTGCTGTCGGCCGACGCCTTCGGCGCCTTCGAGGAGCGCGGCGTGCTCGATGCCGAGACGGGCCGGCGCTTCCGCGAATGCATCCTCGAGGTCGGCGGCAGCGTGGAGCCCATGGACGCGTTCATCGCCTTCCGCGGCCGGCCGCCCGAGCCGGGCGCGCTGCTGCGCCTGGCGGGCATCGACGCGGACACGGCTTCGGCCGCCTGACGCCATGCGCATCGCCAGCTGGAACGTGAATTCCCTGAAAGTGCGGTTGCCGCAGGTCATCGAGTGGCTGCAGGCGCACCAGCCCGACGTGCTCGGCCTGCAGGAAACCAAGCTGGTGGACGCCAACTTCCCGCTGGAGGCGTTCCGCGAGCTGGGCTATCACGCCAGCTTCAGCGGCCAGCCCACGTACAACGGCGTGGCGTTGCTGTCGCGCAGCCCGCAGGACGACGTCGTCACCGACCTCGACGGCCTGGACGATCACCAGCGGCGCGTGCTTGGCGCCACCGTCGACGGCGTGCGGATCTTCAATCTCTACGTGCCGAACGGACAGGCCGTGGGGACGGAAAAGTACGCCTACAAGCTCGACTGGCTGGAAAAGCTGCACGCCCACCTGGGCGCCGAGCTGGCGCGGCACCCGCGCTGCGCAGTGATGGGCGACTTCAACATCGCGCCGGACGACCGCGACGTGCACGACCCCGCCGAGTGGGCCGGCAAGGTGCTGTGCAGCGAGCCGGAACGCGCCGCACTGGAGAAGATTCTCGCGCTCGGCTTCGCGGACACCTTCCGCCTGTTCGAGCAGCCGGAAGCGGTGTACAGCTGGTGGGATTACCGTGCGGCCGGGTTCCGGCGCAACCGCGGCCTGCGCATCGACCTGGTCCTTGCCAGCACCGAGCTCGCGCACCGCTGCACTCACTCGAACGTCGACGTGGAACCGCGTCGCAATGAACGCCCCTCCGACCACGCACCCGTAGTCGCGGTGTTCGACGCCGCCTGACGTCGTCCCCTGTGACGATGGTCACAGAACCCGTACGCCATGATGGCAGCCACTGCTGAGCTGCCATAGACTCGGTCCATGGAAGCGGTCAAGCCAGAGGGCCGCGTGATCATGCTACGTGACCGGCGCAGCGATCACGACGTCACCAACACCGTGCTGCTCACGCGCTGGGAGCCCGTCTGGGAAACCGTGCACGACAGCTTCAACCGCCTCTACCCGGGCGTGCCGCTGCGACTGTTGCGGCGGGCCTTCGAGGACTTCGACGACCTGTTTCGCGGGCGCATGCCGGGTTATCTCGGCTGCGACACCGTGTACCACGACATCCAGCACACGCTGGACATGACCCTCGCCATGGGGCGGCTGGTGGAGGGCCATGAAGTATCCGTGGGCAGCGCCGAGCGCCTCGGCGCGCCGCGCGCCATCCTCGGCATCATCTGCTCGCTGTTCCACGACTCCGGCTACATCCGCCACTCCAGCGACGAGGCCCAGGTCAACGGCGCCGAGTTCACGCGCTCGCACGTGTCGCGCAGCGCCCAGTTCCTGGACCGCTACCTGCAGGCCATCGGCCTCGGGGCTATGGCGAAGGTGGCGCGCCAGGTGGTGCACTACACCGGCTACGAGGTGCGACTCGACCAGATCATGGTGGAGCGCGAGAAGGACCGCCGCCTGGGCCACATCATGGGCACGGCCGACCTGCTGGCGCAGATGTCGGATCGCTGCTACCTGGAGAAATGCCGCGATCGCCTTTACCCCGAGTTCGTGCTCGGCGGCGTCGCCATCTGGCGCGAACCCACGGGGCGCGTGGTGACGCGCTATCGTTCCGGGCTCGACCTGTTGCGCCAGACGCCGTCGTTTTTCCGCCAGGTATGCTACCCGCGCCTGGACCGCGCGTTCGGCGGCGTCTACCGCCACATGGATGCCGTGTTCGAAGGCCGCAATCCCTACATGGTCGCGGCCGAGCGCAACCTGTTCTACCTCGAGCGCGTGCTCCAGGGCGAGCGCTGGCCGCTGCTGCGCCGCCATCCCAGCTGCGAGCTGGCCGAGCCGGACGCACTGGAGCGGACCCGGCGCATGGTGGCGGAGCGACTGCGCGAACTGCGCTCCGAGGCGGCCTGACGGCCCCGCGCTACTCCGCTGCGACGGGCGTGTAGGAGAACTTCTGGCCGCCCACCGAGGCTTCGTACATCAGGCCACCCTTGGCGATGATGAAAGTGGCCATGCCCTTGTAGAACTCGCCCACGGTGGTCGCGTCCTTCTTGCCACCGCTGGCCCCCGCGCTCGAGCCTGTCGTCCCGGCGCCGGCGCTGGCCGCGGCGGTCACGACCACGGCGCTGGCCTGGGCGCCAAACTCAAAGTTGCCGGTGGTGAATTCGTCGAAGGCACGCTTGTCCTCGAAGAAAATGATCTGGCTGTAGGCCTGGCCGCCGAGCTGGAAGCCGATGCTGATCTGGGTCAGCGTGGTGTCGCCTACGTAGGCGCCGGCGGCGTAGACGCGGCCTTCGCCGCGGGCGCCACCGATGCCGATGCCGCCCTTGCCAACCGTGGGAAACAAGGCGTAACCGTAGCTCTTGTTGAAGAACTGGGCGCTCTCGCCGGCGTCTTTGAACAACTGGACGGTGTCGCTGTACTTGTCGGCCAGGACGGGGCTGGCGAAGCCCAGCAGGAGGACGGTCAGGGCTGAAACTCGGGCTATAGTCCGCATGGTGGTCACTCCGTGATTGGGCGGTGGTCGAAAGCCAATCATACCCGGAACCGTGAGCGCATGACTCGCCACGCCCATGCGCCTTAGAAACCGTCGCTGGCAGCGCTTATACTCGGGCGCCACGATTCAGCCTGTGGCTTGATGGCGTCGACGGCTGTGGCCGGTGCGCGCCCAACCTTATCCCTGAGCCGGGAGGCGGCGATGAAAACAGCCGGCGCACGCCGATGACGTGCCGCTCCTGCGGCGTCGACCTGCCACAGAACGCCAAGTTCTGCGCCGAATGCGGGACCCCGGTTGCCATTCGGGCTTGCCCCGCGTGCGGTGCCCCGGCAGAACGCGGCCGGTTCTGCATGGACTGTGGGGCAGCCCTCGATCCCGCGGCGGCACCGGCCGCACCGGCCACACTGCAGCCCACAACCGAGCGGCGGGTAACGTCGGTGCTCTTTGGCGACCTCGTCGGTTTCACCACGTTGTCGGAGTCTCGGGATGCCGAGGATGTCCGCGAGCTGCTGTCAGGCTATTTCGAACTCTGCCGCAAGGTGATCAGTCGCTACGGCGGCACGGTCGAGAAGTTCATCGGTGATGCCGTGATGGCCGTGTGGGGCGTGCCGGTCGCGCACGAGGATGATGCCGAGCGGGCAGTGCGCGCTGGCCTGGAGATCGCGACGGCAATCGCCGACATGGGCGCGGACCTGCAGGTCCCCGACCTGGCGATGCGCGTCGGCATCGTCACCGGAGAGGTGGCGGTCACGCTCGGCGCGACCGGCCAGGGGATGGTGGCCGGGGACGCGGTGAACACCGCGGCCCGGGTGCAGTCCGCTGCGACGCCGGGCCGGGTGTGGGTGGACGACACAACCCGTTCGCTGAGCTCGGCATCGATCTCCTTCACCGATGCGGGGCCGCACGGGCTCAAGGGCAAAGCGACGCCGGTGCAGCTCTGGGAGGCCGGCGCAGTGGTCGCCGAGGTAGGCGGCGGCGGCCGTGAGGACGGCCTCGAGGCGCCGCTGACGGGGCGCGAGCGCGAGCTGCGCCTGGTTAAGGAACTGTTCCACGCCGCCGCGGAGTCGGGCCGTCCGCGCCTGGTCGTCATCGACGGCGAGCCCGGGGTGGGGAAATCGCGACTCGCCTGGGAGTTCGAGAAATACACCGACGGCCTGTCGGCGAACTTGTGGTGGCATCGCGGCCGCTGCCTGGCCTATGGCGACGGGGTCGCCTTCTGGGCACTGGCGGAGGCGGTGCAGGGTCGGCTGGGAGCCGTAGAGGGCGACGACCGGGGTGTCGTCACCGAAAAACTGGACGCAGCCCTGGAGCGATTCGTCCCTGACCGGACCGAGCGCGACTGGCTGAGGCCCCGCCTGGCAGTCCTGATCGGAGCCGGCGGCAGCGGGTTCGCCCGCGAGGACCTTTTCGCCGCGTGGACCGCCTTCTTCGAGCACATGGCGGCGAATGTCGGCGGCGACGGCCCGGCCCCTGTGGTGCTGGTTATCGATGATGCCCAGCACGCCGACGAGGGACTTCTGGATTTCCTCGATCACCTGCTCAGCACGGCAACCTGCACGGTGTTCGTGCTCGCGCTGGCCCGTCCCGAGCTCCTGGCGCGCCGCCATGACCTCGGTGGCCGGCGGACGACGGTTATCCGGCTGGACCCGCTCGACGATACGGCGATGGGGCGGCTGGTCGCTGGCCTGGTCGAGGGCCTGCCCCCGGCGACCGAGGACGCCCTGGTCGCCAGGGCCGAGGGCATCCCGCTGTTCGCCGTGGAGACCATCCGGGCACTCGTCGATCGCGATGCGGTGGTCCGCCGCGCTGGCCGCTATGTGCCGGCGGACGGTGTCGACGTCGACCTCGACGCCATCGGCGCCCCCGCATCCCTGCATGCCCTGATCGCCGCCCGGCTCGATGCCCTCGGCCCGACCGAACGCCGGTTGGTCACAGATGCGAGTGTTCTCGGCGCAGCCTTCACCCGCGGCGGGCTGGCCCGCCTCGCAGCCGACGTCGACAACCTCGATACGGTGCTCGACTCCCTGCTGCGCAAGGAGATCATCGCCCTGACTACCGACCGGTTCTCCGCCGAGGTCGGTCAGTACCGCTTCGTGCAGGCCATGGTCCGCCAGGTGGCCTACGGCACCCAGTCCCGCCGCGACCGCAAGCGCAGGCATCTTCTCGCCGCCGACTACCTTGACGGCGAGCAGGACGCAGCGGAACTCGCAGTGGTGACTGCACAGCACCTGCTGGACGCTATCGAGGCTTCCGCGGAGGCCGATCCCGACCGCAACGAGCTGACCCGGCGGGCGCGGGACTTGCTGGAGGCCGGAGCTGCAAGGGCGCGTGCACTTGGATCGCACGTCGCGGCGCAGCGTCTCCTCGAGAAGGCGCTGGCCTGCACCAACCCCACCGACCCCGCCGTCCTGGCGCGAATCCACCACGAGGCAGCGGAAGCCGCGCTCGATGCAGGCGACTACGCCGGCGCGGTCGAGCACGCGGCCTCGGCGACGAAACTGTTCGATGAGCTGGAGCAGCCGGCAGAAGCCGGGCGCGCGGCAGCAACCCATGCCATGGCGCTCGCGTGGCAGGGCGACAACGGTGGTGCAATCGCGATTGCCGAACCACGCTGGGAGGCCATGCAGGACGCAGCCAATGCCGATCCGGCGCTGGCTGCGCTCGCGAGCTGCCTCGCCTTCGCTAACGGCGGGCTTGGGCGCTATGCCGCCATGGGCCCGTATGCCGACCGCGCCATGCTCATCGCCGAGGCAGCGAACGACCGGCGAGCCCTGAGCCGCGCCCTGCGCCAGATGGCCAGGCGGTACAGCGCCCTGGGCGCCCAGGTGACCGCACTGGCGCTCACCCGCGCCGCGGCGCAGATCGCGCGGGAACTGGGGTTATGGGATGCCCTGTCGGGCGCCCTCACCATCCAGGTCAGCATCCAGCTTAGCCGCGACCTGGCCGACGCCCTGGCCAATAGCCATGAGGGCATGGAGGCAGCGCGGCGCGGCGGTGTGCGCGCGACCATCGACACCAGCCTGACGAACCACCTGCTGGCCCACTGGGCGGCGGGGCGCATGACGGAAGCCCGGGAGCTGCTGTCGTCATTCGCCCACGAGCCGAAAGACCCGACGCTGCGCCTGGCCCTGCGCGGCATCTCGCGCTGGATCGATGTGGCCCTGGGATATGGGACGTACGAAGCGGGTAATGCTGAGATCGAGGACGCCGAGGCTTTCGATGACGCCTACTCTCTCGCCTGGGCCGGCCACACGAGGATGCTGCAAGCCCTGTATCGCGGCGACACGGCCGAGGCCGCCCGCATCGCCGAGCGCACGCTGCCCCATGTCCTGGCCGCGTTCGATCTCGCCGACGAGTTCGTATTCCACTGGCCGCCGCTGGTACGCGCCGCGCTGGCGGACGGCGACACCGACCTGGCCGAGCGGCTTATGGAACCGGTCACCACCTCTAGCGCCGCCCTTCCGCCGTACCTCGACGCCCAGCGGCTGCACATGCGCGGCCTGGTCCGCGCTGCGGGCGGCGACGCCCCGGACGAGGTCGAGGCCGACCTGCGTGCCGGCGCAGCGGGGCTCACGGCTTTCGGCGCAGTAGGGGAAGCGGCCCGGGCCGAGGAAGAGCTGGCCCGCTGGCTGGTCTCGCATGGGCGTGCGGATGAGGCCGACCCGGTGCTCGTCCGTGTCCGAGCCACCTACGAGCAGATCGGTGCGCGCGGCTGGCTGGCCCAGCTGGACAGCTGGGTCGAAGCCTGACGCGCGTCTCCTACGGCTTCATCCCGAAGCGCGACTTCCAGGCCTTGTCTTTGAACCCGACGCTGACGACCCCGTCGGGCGTCACCAGCACCGGCCGCTTCACCAGCGCCGGGTACTCCTTCAGCAGGAGCGTCCACTCCGGGTCGCTGCCGGGCGACTTGCGCGCTTCAGGCAGCTGGCGCCAGGTGGTCGAGGCGCGGTTGACCAGCTTGTCCCAGCCACCCAGCTGCGCGGCCCACTCCTTGAGAGTCGCCGGCGCTACGGGGTTGGCGCGGTAGTCGACGAACTCGTGCGCGATGTCGAAACGCTTGAGCCAGTTGCGCGCCTTGCGACAGGTATCGCAGGTGCCCAGTCCGTAGACGACGACGCCCGGCTCGCTCATTCCTCACTCCCGACAGGCTTCGCCCTCGCCCCGCCCAGGTGGCGGGCGAGGAAGTCCAGCAGCCGGGTGTAGTACTCGATGCGGCGCTGTTCGTCGTAGAAGCCGTGGCCTTCGGTGGGATAGACGAGCGTTTCGACCGGAACTCCGGCGCGCCGCAGCGCGGCCTCCATCGCCTCGGTGTGCTCGACCGGCGCCACCTTGTCCTCGCCGCCCGCGGCCAGGAATACGGGCACCTTGATGCGATCGGCCATGTCCGTGGCCGACCGCCCAGCCAGGCTCTCCTCGGTGCCGATCCAGTCGTTCAACCAGGTGACGCTGGACTTGCCGCTGCGGCTGTCTTCGCGATGCATCCTCTGCAGGTCATAGACACCGACGTAACCCGCCGCGCATTGGTACAGATCCGGCTCGCGGGCCGCGCCGACGAGGGCTGCATAGGCGCCGTAACTGGCGCCGTAGATGCAGATCCGCTCGGGATCGGCGATGCCGTGCTCGATCGCCCAGCGGGTCGCGTCCGTGACATCGTCCTGCATGCTCAGGCCCCACTGACGGGCACCGGCCTGGTAAAAGGCACGACCGCGATTGCCGGAACCGCGGAAATTCACCTGCAGCACGGCATACCCCGCCGCGGCCAGCATCTGCGTCTCGTCCGAGAAGCCCCAGGCATCGAACACGCCATACGGCCCCCCATGCGGCAGGACCACCAGCGGCAGCTTGCCCTCCGCCGCGCCGCGCGGGCGCGTCAGGTACCCGTGGATTTCAAGGCCGTCGCGGGACTCGAGCTTGATCGGCTCCATGGTCGCCATATCCTCGGGCCACAGCCATTCCCGCCGGCTGATGACACGGGAGGCACCCATGGTCTCGCGGTCGAAGAGGTAGAAGTCGCCCGGGTTGGTGTCGCCGGAGACCTGCACCAGCGACAGCCGGCCGTCGGTCGTGCTGGAGGTGACCAGCACCGACTGGCCTTCGAACGCCGCCTCCAGCGTCCGCTGCAGGCGCGCGTCGGCTGAGGTGTCGTCGAAGAACACCGTGCGCGGCGTCCCGTCCATCAGCGCCAGGCCGACCGGCGCGTGCGATGCCCCGGTTGCACGGATCACCCGCCAGGGGTCGACGTCGTCGTCACGATACATCGGCGTGCGCTCGCCGGTAGCCACGTTGAAGGCGACCACTCCGTCCGGGCCGTCGGGATATTCCGTCTGCAAATAGGCCAGCTGGTCGTCGGGCGAGAACCCGAGCACGAATTCGAACCGGCCGGTCGCCGCCTCGTCGTTGACCAGCTCCCACTCGTCGCGCTCCCCGGCGCGGTAGTAGAGCTTGCTGAAATTATCGACGCCGGCGCCGCGAGCGAAGCGCACCACGCCCTGGTTGTCAGTGGTGAAGGTCGCGCGCTCGACCGGAACGCGTGCAACGGTGTTGCGACGACCGGTGTAGACATCCATGCGCTCCGCCCGCGCGAAAGGCTCCTCGGTGAAGGGCCAGATCGCCACGATGACGTACTTGTCGTCGTTGGGCAGGTCGTCCACGAGGAAGGCCGCAACCCGCTCCGCCTCCCTGGGCTTGATCCGGGTGCCGGCACCGCCGCTCTCGACGCGATAGCCGACCAGGTTGACCAGGCGACGGCCATCGGCGTTCACGGCGAACAATTCGCCCGTCAGCTGTGGCTCGTCCAGCTGGCCGAAGGCTTCCGACATGCTCATCAGCACGCGCTCGTCGTTGACCCATACAAGGTCCGCGACGTGCGTGTCCTTGCCAAGGGCGAAGGACGCAGTAACCTCGCCGCTCGCGCGGCGGAGAATGATCAGGCCGGTCCGGTCCTCCCGCGGCACCGTCGCCGCGAGGTACTCGCCGGTCGGTGAGATCTTGATCTCCTTGAACGCGTCGCGGCGGACAAACTCGGAGACGTCGACTTGTGCGGCGTCGGTGTCCTTTGCCCACAGCGAAGGCGCGTAGCCGCCGCCGACAGCGCACACGAGAATCAAGACGAAACTCTTGAAGTCGACCATGCTCAAGCCTCTCCGGCCTGAAGCAAAGGTCGGCCGTATCTGGTCAATCTAGCCCAGAAAATATCGGCTTGTGAGCTGTGGATTTCCGCAGCTCGGCCCCGCGGGCGCGGAGCCGCGGCCAGCTAAGGCTCAGATCTTCCCATTGACTCGATCCCAGAACTCTTCCCGGTGATTGGTGCGCGGGAAGTCGGCATCCGGCACTGGGACATCGAGAAAATCGCAGAGCGGACGCCAACCTTGCTTGACCTCGAACACCAGCAGCCGGTCTGCGGGTATCGCCTCCCGTACAGCGTCGTTATGCAAGTTGAACGCGCGGACCAGCTCATCATGCTCCAGACCCGGGGGAAACCCGGTCTTGGCGATTACATTGGAGGCCATCTCGAGCCAGGCCCGCATTTCCTCCGGCGCCTCGTTCCTGCCTTCGAGCAACTTGTAAATTGTTGCACCGAAGCTGTCGGCCCATCGCTCCGGGTCGCGCAGGGTCAGGACAAACTTTGCCTCGGGATACTCCGTCGCAAGCTCGCGGAAAAAACATGCGGTCGGCCAGTCAACGGCGCTGTTGTAGCCGGAATATATTCGGGTCCAGTCAGCGCGGTCCGAGGCGGCCTCCGCCCACAGCGGAACCTGCGTCGGCATGTGATGGAGGACCTCCTCCATGTGGTGGCAGGGACCCAGGCCAAGCTGGTTGATCGCCAGCTTTAGAGAATACGTTCCTGTTCGCCCGACTCCGGCGCCGATTACCGTCATTGGCATATTGCTTCTCCGCGAAATCGTCAGGCAGTCTGCTCAAGGGGTTGAGAGACGACATTTTCCTCGAAGAATTCCACGAATGCCGCATTCAATACGGTCTTGCGCATGTCGTAGATCTCTCGAACCGGCACGGGGAACGGCCCCTTGCCGTGAAACCACAGGCGCCAGGCGCCGATCGGCAGTTCGTCTTTCCGGAGCATGCCGGCGGCATGCTCCCCGTATTGCCATTCCCAAATCTCAACAATCTTAATGGCCACCATCAGCCCGGCAATGACGCCGACATTGGCCCCCAAAGCCACGATCTGTCCCAGGTCGACTTCCATCCGCGCCATTCTCCCGAGCGAACCTCGCGGCAGTATAGCGGGCCCGCCTGTTCGTGATATCAATCATCGAACACTCGTGGTTCGCGGGCGAGTTCGGCCAGATGATCAGTTCCGCAAGTCGGCCTCAATCCGCCGGATCAACTCCTCGCCCACGGACTTTTGCGGCTCGGTCAGCACCTCGCCGACGACCTTTGCAATACTCGTCCATTCACGCAGGGCCGCCACGATTTCCGGGTCCGAGAGTATCCCTGCAACGATCGCCGGGTCGATCGACACGCCCGGCGGCGGCGCACATGGGTAGATGTAGACCTCGACGGCATCGTCCAGCCGATAGCAGTGGTCCCAGTAAGCATCCTGCACGCTGATGGGGATCCGGCGTCGCACCAGCGGTCGATAGCGCGGCTCGAACGAAAGCGGCACTGCGGCCTGCGAGCTGTAGGTCTTGTATTTCTCGACCAGCTCGATGACCTTGCGGTCGCTCGGGAGACCTTCGCGCCGAAGCTCGTCATAAATCGACCAGCGGGGATTCAGCTGCTGCCACTGCGATGCGTGCATCAGGTCGACGACCATCGCCCAGCAACTGTCTGAGCAAGGCGGCGTACGCTGGTCGGCCGCCGCCAGCACGCGGCGGGCCGCTGCCGCGCCGACCAGGAATGCGTCGCCCTTGGTCTGCACGTCCACCAGGTTGTTCAGCACCTCGTCGCGCAGTTCGCGCATGAGGACGGCTTCGCGCCGCTCGAACGCGAGGCTGTCGTTCCAGTTGGAGACCTGGATACCGATGAACACGCCGACCACGACGATCACGAGATCGATCGCGACCGCGAACCAGTTCTGGCGCTCAACGTGCCTCGTTATACGCCTTAGCAGCAAAGGCTAGCTTCCCATCGTGGGCACTGCAGGGCGCAACGCCGCTATTCCACCGTCACCGACTTCGCCAGGTTGCGCGGCTGGTCCACGTCGGTGCCCTTGAGCACCGCGACGTGATAGGACAGCAGCTGCAGCGGGACGGTGTAGGCGATGGGCGCCTGGAAGTCCTCGATGTGGGCGGGCATCTCCAGCACCGTCACGCCGGGCCCGCTCTCGACGTGGGAGTCGGGATCGGCGAAGACGAACAGCTCGCCGCCGCGGGCGCGGACTTCCTGCATGTTGGCCTTGAGCTTTTCGAGCAGCTCGTTGTTCGGCGCCACGATGATCACCGGCATGTCGTCGTCCACCAGCGCCAGCGGGCCGTGCTTCAGCTCGCCGGCCGGGTAGGCCTCGGCGTGGATGTAGGAGATCTCCTTCAGCTTCAGCGCGCCCTCCATCGCCACCGGGAACTGGATGCCGCGGCCGAGGAACAGGGCATTGTGCTTGTCCACGAAACGCTCGGCGAGCACGCTCGATGGCCGGGTCCATCTCGAGGATCTTCTCCAGCAGCGCCGGGACAGCCGCGCCAGCTGGCGCACCAGGTCGGCCTCGGTCTCGGCGTCCAGCCCGTTGCGTCGCGCCAGCGCCAGGCCGAGCAGCGACAGGGCGGCGAGCTGGGTGGTGAAGGCCTTGGTCGAGGCGACGCCGATCTCGGGACCGGCGCGGGTCATCAGCACCAGGTCCGACTCGCGCACCAGCCCGCTCTCGGGCACGTTGCAGATGCCGAGCGTGGCCAGGTAGCCCATCTTCTTCGCCGCGCGCAGCGCCTCGAGCGTGTCGAGGGTCTCGCCGGACTGGGAGATGGTGACGTACAGGGTGTCGGCGGGCACCACCGG
This sequence comes from uncultured Gammaproteobacteria bacterium, assembly GCA_963709275.1. Classification (GTDB taxonomy): domain Bacteria; phylum Pseudomonadota; class Gammaproteobacteria; order Steroidobacterales; family XN24; genus XN24. The sequence continues at coordinate 552,162 of CAVPVZ010000004.1, read as the reverse complement.
CTGGCGGTAGCGGTACTCGCTGGCGATCTCGACCATGCAGGGGATGCGCGCGTATTTCTCGATGAAGTAACGCGCCACCATGCCGGCGTGGTAGCTGGTGCCGCAGGCCACGATCTGCACCGCGCGCACTTTCTCGAACACCTGCTCCGCCGCCGGGCCGAAGGCCTGCGCGAGCACCTTGCCGGCGCCGATGCGCTCGCTGAGGGTCTCGGCCACGGCGCGCGGCTGCTCGTGGATCTCTTTCTGCATGAAGTGGCGGTACTGGCCGCGCTCCATGGCGTCGGCCGACAGCGCGCTCTCCGTCTCCGGCCGCTGCACGGCCCGGCCTTCCGCATCCTCGATGGTGACCGCCTGGCGCGTGACCAGGGCGATGTCGCCTTCCTCGAGGAAGATGAAGCGCCGCGTCACCGGCAGCAGCGCCGCCACGTCGGAGGCGACGAAGTTCTCGCCGATGCCCAGGCCGAGCACCACCGGGCAGCCGGCGCGCGCCGCGACGATGCGGTCCGGATCGTCCGAGCTCATCACGGCCAGCGCGTAGGCGCCCTCGAGATCGGCGACGGTCCGCTTCACCGCGGCCAACAGGTCACCGCCGTCGGCGAGGTAATGCCGGATGCGGTGGGCGACCACCTCGGTGTCGGTCTCGGACTCGAACTCGTAGCCGAGCCCCTGCAGCTCGCGCCGCAGCGCCTCGTGGTTCTCGATGATGCCGTTGTGCACCAGCGCCAGGCCGGGGCCGGAGACCTGCGGGTGCGCGTTGCGCTCGCTGGGCACGCCGTGGGTCGCCCAGCGCGTATGGGCGATGCCGCAGCTGCCGCGCAGCGGCGCCGCATCGAGCGAGTCCTGCAAGCGCTGCACCTTGCCCTCGGTGCGGCGGCGCTCGATGATGCCGCCCTCCACCTCGATCGCCAGGCCGGCCGAGTCATAGCCGCGATACTCGAGACGCCGCAGCCCCTCCATGAGGATGGGGACCACGTCGCGCTCGGCGATGCCACCTACGATTCCGCACATATCCGTTGTCCTGCTGCTTCCCCGCTCGCCGGCCGGGGAGAATCCGGGTTCATTTCTTGGTCGGTCGCTTCCAGCCGCGCACCGTAAGCTGCTTGCCGCGCGCCACGGTCAGCTCGCCCGCCGGCGCGTCCTTGGAGATGGTCGATCCGGCGCCGATGGTGGCCCCCGGTCCGATCTCCACCGGCGCTACCAGCGCGGAGTTCGACCCGATGAAGGCGTCGTCGCCGATCACGGTACGGTGCTTGTTCACCCCGTCGTAATTGCACGTGATGGTGCCGGCGCCGACGTTGACGCGCGTCCCAATCTCCGCGTCGCCGACATAACTGAGGTGATTGACCTTGCTGCCGGCGCCGATGCGGCTCTTCTTCACCTCGACGAAGTTGCCGACCTTGACCCCCTCCGCGAGGACTGCGCCCGGGCGTAACCGGGCGAAGGGCCCGAGCTCGCATCCCGGACCGACGTCCGCGCCCTCAATGTGGGTGTTGGCCTCTACCCGGCACCCGGCCCCGAGGCGGCTGTCGCGGATCACCACGTTCGGGCCGATGACGCACGTCGTCGCCGAGGACCACCACGCCCTCGAAGATCGCGTTCACGTCGATCACCACGTCGCGGCCGCACTCGACCCGCCCGCGCACGTCCACTCGTGCGGGGTCGATCAGCGTCACGCCCGCTGCCATGAGCTCCTCGGTGATGCGCTTGCGCAAGGTGGTCTCCAGGCCGGCCAGCTGCCGGCGATCGTTGATGCCCAGCACTTCGGTCATGGTCGGGGCCAGCATGGCTTCCACCGGGACGTCGTCGGCCACCGCCGCGGCGACGACATCGGTGAGGTAGTACTCGCCTTGTGAATTGTTGTTGGAAAGCCCCTCCAGCCAGGCCCGCAGGCGCTTCGCCGGCGCGGCCAGGATCCCCGTGTTGACCTCCCTGATCCTGAGCTCGGACTCGCTGGCGTCCTTCTGTTCCACGATGCGCACCACGCGACCCGCGGCGTCGCGGATCAGGCGGCCATAGCCCGTCGGGTCATCGAGATGCACGCCGAGCAACGCCAGCGCCCCGCCGCGCGCCTTGTCGACCAGCGGCTGCAGGGTGCGTGCCTCGATCAGGGGCACGTCGCCGTACAGCACCAGCACCGTGCCGTCGTCGGGGATGCCGGGCATGGCCTGGGCGACGGCATGACCGGTGCCGAGCTGCTCGGCCTGCAGCACCCATTTCACGTCGGCGTCGGGAAAAGTGGCCGGGACGGCGTCGCCGCCATGGCCGTAGACCACGTGCGTGGCATGCGCGCCGAGGCCCAGGGCGCGTCCGAGGACATGCGCCAGCAGGGGGCGGCCCGCCAGGGGCTGCAGGACCTTGGGCCGGGCGGATTTCATCCGCGTCCCCTGGCCGGCGGCGAGGATAACGACATGTAAGGCCATGTTGTTAATGGTCCTTCTTGGAGGGCGGAGGCATCATAGCGTGCTTCGCCGCGGCGGGGATGCGCACCACGCACGGCCTTGCCGGCCCGGCACGCGGAAATTTTTATCCACAAGGCCGTGGGTGCCGCCATTGCCTGTGGATAATTTCGTACGCAGCAGCGCGGCGAGCCGGCACTCCGCGAAATGTTTCACCATATCAGTCACCTGGCGCAGCCCGGCCTGTGGACAACCGGCTCACCGCAGCCGCTCCAGGGCTTCCGCGAGGGCCCGCGCGAGGCGCTCCGGCTGGTCCGTGCCGAGGCGAAACCTGCTGCCGTCCCGGCGCGTGATCTCCACCGCGTCGAGACCGGACACGCTGTACAGCATGCCGCGCGGCGTGATGCGCCAGCCGAGACCCCAGTACCAGGGGTTGCGCACCGCCTCGACGCCGCTGATTTCCGCCAGCGGCACCTGCTTGCGCAACACGCCGGGGCCGAACCAGAACACCAGCGACGACGGCGTGACCTCCACCGTAAGGGAAGAAAACACCACCGCGATGAGCACCATCAGGCCGAGCGCGACCAGCAGCGCCGGGTGGGCCGCCGCCGGACCGAGGATGGCCAGCAGGGAGACGAGCACCAGCCCGATGACCCAGAGGATCGCCGCGCCCGGCTGCTTGTGGCTGTAGATCTTCTTCATGGCAGCAACACGACGCCCAGTGCGTCCGGCTCGCGTCCCGTCGCCCAGCGATCCACGATCTGCCAGTCGGCAGTGTCGATGACCGCGATCTCGTTGCCGCCGCTGATGGCGACGAAAGCCCGCTTGCCGTCGGGTGCGATCTCCACGCCGATCGGCAGCGCGGTGGTTCCCAGCAGGGTTTGCTGGTACTCGGCGTCGGGGTCGGCCACCTGCACCGTCGCGAGCAGCTTGCGGTCGCGGGTATCGAACACCGAGAGCGTCGCGGCGCGGGCGTTGGTGACCAGCGCGCGGCCGCCGTCCGGCGTAACGGCGATGCGAATCGGGAAGCCGGGCGAGTCCAGGGTCGCCAGGACCTCCAGGCTCTCGGCATCCACCACGCTCACCGTGTCGTCGCCGCGATTGGTGACCCAGACCTCGCGCCGGTCGCTCACCATGGCGACGCCTTCCGCGCCCTCGCCGGTGACGATGGTCTGCAAGACCTTGCCGGCCTGCACGTCCACCTTCTCCAGCGTGCCGGCAGAGATGTTGGTGACATAGGCGAAGCGGCCATCGCGGGAGGCCGCCACCATGTGCGCCACGCCTTCGCCCACGCTGATCCGCGACACGACCGTGCCGAGCCCGACATCGACGACCAGCAGGCTGTTGCTGCCCTCGGTGGTGACCGCCAGGCGGTGGCCGGTGAGGAACGCCATGCCGTGCGGCCGGGTATCTGCGCCGAGATCGATGGTGCGCACCACGTGCCCGGACGGCCACTCGATGACGGTCAGCGTATTGCCGGCGGCCTCGCGATCCCCGTAGTTGCTGACCACGGCGTAGCGCTGGTCGGACGAGACCTCCACCTCGTGCGGCCCGATCCCGGTCTCGAACTCGGCCTGCCGCTCGCCGCTGGCAAGGTCCAGTGCCCAGAGCGTATGCGCGCTCTTGTTACCCACCAGCAGGACGTCGGCCGTCACGGCCGGCGCAGCCACCAGGCAGGCCGTCATGGCGAGGAGCGTGTACAGTTTCATAGGTTACCCTTGGTCTCTGTCCCTGGCCGCACTGACCGGCCCGGGCAGCGACGGTTTTCCAGGCGGGTCGGCCGGCAATTCCGGCATGATATCGCGTTCTTTTTTCGGGTGTGTCGTTCCATTCAGCAGCAGGCGGGTCGGACAGTGCCAGGCTACAACTACTTCTTCATCTCCTCGCCGCTGCATTTCCTGCTGTCGGTGAACATGGCGATCCGCGACAGCGAGGCGCGGAACGTCGCCGTGATCTCCTCCGCCATCGCCAGCAACGCCAGGCTGCTCGGCGAGGTAATCGAACGCGACGGCCGGGTGTTCTGCGACGTCATCATGCTCGAGAGCGGCCCCGGCAAAGGCCACGGCGGTAAGGCCCGCCAGCGAAAGCAGCGGATGAAGGTCCTGCGCGACTACCTTGGCCAGCATCCGGCGGCGAAGATCTTCACCGGCAGCGACCGGCACGTCGAGTTCCAGTACGCCATGCACGTGGCCCACACCCACGACCCGTCGGTGCAGGGCATCTACCTGGACGACGGCCTCCACACTTACCTTGGCTCGCGCCGCATGCACAGCTTCCAGCACAAGTACGGCGACCCCCTGCTGAAAAAGCTGTACTACGGCATGTGGTGGAAGAACCCGGTGATCCTCGGCACCTCCGGCTGGATCAGCGAGGTCTACGCGGTGCTCCCCGACCTGGTGCACCCGATCTACCAGCAGCTGGGCAAGAAGGTCCTGCCCTTCGACAGCAGCTACTTCGCCACCCCGGCCTTCGAGCACATTTCAGGTGTGCTGGCGGAGGTGACCGGGCTGGACCGCGAGACGCTGGGCCGGCTCGACTTCGTGCTGCTGCTGACCCACGAACAGCACTACATCGACCCCTGGGCCCACACCGAGCGGATGATGCAGATCCTGGGCGCCCACGCCCCTGAGGAACGCATCGCCTTCAAGGCCCATCCCCGCTCCAGCCTGCTGCCGGAGTTGCGCGAGCGCTACCCGCGCGCCGTGCACCTCGACAACCGGGTCGGCTTCGAGTTGCTGGTGCCTTTCCTGCACCCTGGCTGCGTTTTCATCGCCGACATCAGCAGCTCGCTGTTCATTGTGAAGTGGCTGCAGCCAAGCCAGCGCGCCTTCGCGGTGGAAGTGCCCCACCCGACGATCGAGCACTACCGCGACGAGGTGCGGGCAATGTTCGACCGGATGGGCATCCGGCGCGTGTCTTACGACGAGCTGGAGGCCGCGCTGGCGCAGGAACGCGCGAGCGGCTGAGGCGGGCGCCGGAATCAGCCCGCCGGGCGCCAGCGCAGGTGCGCCCAGAGCTTCTTCAGCTTCGCCACCAGCGGGTTCCGCTTCACCCCCCGGGTGCGGCCGATGTCGCCCCAGTCGGCCGCGTCCAGGCCATAGGCAGACAGGCGCTGCACCAGGGCCTCGACCGAGCCGTTGTCGATGTCGAACTCGACCAGCTGCTCCGGCCGATCCGCCATGAAGGCGCGCACTTCGGCCAGGTGCGTATCCCATTCCTGGCGCCAGAGGTCGGCCAGCACGTCCTTCGAGTCGATGCCGCGCTGGCGCATCACGCGTTGGGCGAACTCGCCGTGGCCGTGCTTCAGGCGAGAGCGGATCCAGTCCTCGCGGTCGCGCACGTTCAGCAGCAGGACGGTGTCCGGGTAGTCGCGCATGATCTCTTTGAAACACCGGATCGGCTCGAAGGCGTCGTTCTCGGTCTGGTAAATCAGGTCGGCGTAGAAGATGTGGTCTTCCATGCCGGCGAAGATCTTGCGTCCCGCCTCCAGGTTCTGGCGCATCAGCAGCCCGGCGTTGCGGCTGCGCCGCAGCGGTCGCCGCAGCTTGTACTTCACCACCGGGTGGCCAGCGCCGCGGAACAGCTGCTCCAGGCTGCGGGTGCCGCACTTGTGGAAGCCGATCTGCACGACCCGGGGGAGCGCGTTCAGGTTGTGTCCTGTTGTCATCGTCTCGGCCTCTCGAACCGTTAGTCCTGCCGCCCTTCGCGCAGCCGCAGCTGCAGGCGACGGATGGACGTGCGCAGCCGCGCCGTCCAGGAATCCTGCTGGTAACGCCCCTTGCTGACGTGCCGGATGCGGTACACGGCGGGCACCTCGACCGGCACGCCCTGGGTGCGCAGCAGCCAGCGGAAGGCGCGGTCCTCGTGCGCCTTGGCCCAGCGCGCGACGGGCTTCTGGTAGGTCTTCAGCTGGCCGCAGTAACCGCAGGCGCGGGCCACGTCGCCGTGGGCGATCTGCAGCGGCCCGGTGGCCCGGCCGCGTTCCAGCGGGGAGAATCCGGACGGGTCCAGCGCCAGCACGCGCGGCGCGCCCTTGCCGGCCTCCAGCACCGGGTCGCCGGGCTCCAGCGGCGTCGAGACGTGCTCGACGCGCGGATAAACCAGCGCGTCCCGACGCCCCTGCACGGCCTGGGCGAGGCCGTCGAGGCAGCCGGCGCCGAACACCACGTCGCAGTCGGTGAACCAAACCCAGTCGGCGGTGGAGTTAAGCGCCGCGTGATCGCGGCCGATGGCGCGGCGAAACAAGTGGTACTTGTCCATGGGCTGCCAGTTCCAGGTGACGCCCGGAACTTCCATGGCGCCGAAATGCGCGAGCAACGCGACCGTGTCCCGGTCCTCGGGCGAGTAATACACCGTCATGGTGACGTCCGCCTGCGTCGGGGGATGGAGCACCAGCGCGCTGAGCTGGTACGCCTGCATGTAGGCGTAGCCCCAGCAGTGGCTGACGATCTCGATCTTGAGGCGTCCGGTCGCCGCGTGGCGCTCCGATTCGGGCGGCAGCGACTTGAGGAACCAGCCGGCCGGCACCCAGCCGCTGGCGGCGAGGCGCAGGAACAGCAACGCGATGCGGTCGCGCAGGGTCTCGCGCGGGGCGGCGCTCATGGCGGGGGTCTCTTCATCATGCGTATTGTCCCGCGGCATGGCCTGAAGCCCAAGCCCACTGGAAATTGTGGCCGCCGAGGTGGCCGGTGACGTCGACCACCTCGCCGATGAAATACACGCCCGGGTGGTCGCGACACTCCATGGTCTTGGACGACAGGGCGCCGGTGTCGACGCCGCCGATGGTCACTTCGGCGGTGCGATAACCTTCCGTCCCCGCAGGATAGACCGTCCAGGGCTGACAGGCCGATCGCGCCTGCTCGATATCGGCGTCACTGAGGTCCGCCAGCGGCTTGTTGTCCACCCAGTGCTCGCACCAGCGCTGGGCCAGGCTCTTCGGCAGCGCCTCCGCGAGCAGGGTCTTCAGCTCGACCCGCGGCCGGCCGCGGCGCGCGCCGCGCAGCCGCTCTTCCAGGTCCACGCCGGGAAACAGGTCGATTTCCAGCGGCTGCCCTGGCTGCCAGTAGGACGAGGCCTGCAAGACGGCGGGGCCGCTCAGGCCGCGGTGGGTGAACAGGATGTTCTCGCGAAACTCGGCGCCGCCGGCGCGGGTCACCGTCTCCACCGACACTCCCGACAAGCCCTCGAGCTTCGCCAGCATGCGCGGCTCCAGCGTGACCGGCACCAGGGCCGCGCGGGTCGGCTGGATCACCATACCGAGCTCGCGGGCGAAGTCGATGCCGAAGCCCGTCGCGCCGAGGGAGGGGATGGAGTAACCGCCGGTGGCGATGACCAGCGACTCGGCGCGCAGCTCGCCCTGCGGCGTGTCGAGCACATGCGGCGGGCCGAGCTGGACGATGCGCGTCGGGGCATGGGTAAGCACTTCGGCGCCGACCGCTGCGCACTCCGCCAGCAGCATGCGCACGATGTCCTTGGAAGAACGATCGCAGAACAGCTGGCCGAGCTTCTTCTCGTGCCAGGGGATGCCGTGCTTCTCCACCAGCGCCACGAAGTCGGCCGGCGTGTAGCGGCTCAGCGCCGACTTGGCGAAGTGCGGGTTGGCGGAAAGGAAGTTGGCCGGCGTGGAATGGATGTTGGTGAAGTTGCAGCGGCCGCCGCCCGACATGAGGATCTTCTTGCCCACCTTGTTTGCATGGTCGAGCACCCGCACCGTGCGACCGCGTGCGCCCGCCGCGATGGCGCACATCAGGCCGGCCGCACCGGCGCCGATCACGGCGACGTCGACTGCTGCGTCCGCCGCCGCATCCCGGGTCATCGCTGCTCAGGCAAGAGCGAGGCCCTCGCGGGCGAGCAGCTTGCGCTTCAGCGGCAGACCGCCGCCGAATCCGCCGAGGCCGCCGTCGCTCGCCACCACCCGGTGGCACGGCACCAGCAGGGGGACCGGGTTGGCGCCGCAGGCCTGGGCCGCAGCACGGATGGCGCGCGGGCGGCCGGCGCGCCGAGCCAGCTCGGCGTAGGAGATCACTTGGCCCGCTGGAATCTTCGCGATGGCCTGCCAGACGCGACGCTGGAACTCGGTGCCGGCCAGGTCGAGCCGGGGCAGCGCGGCAGCGCTCGGCCGCTCGACCCAGGCCTGCAGCGCCGCCACGGCGGCTTCCGTCCCGGCAGCATCGCGCACCAGGTCGGCGCCCGGAAAACGGCGCCCGAGATCACGCTGCAGGGCGGCCTCGTCCCATTTGAAGTGGATGGCACAGATGCCCTGTGGAGAAACCGCAACCCCATGCGTGCCAAGGGGCGTGGCCACTTTCGTATACAAAATACGATTAGCAGAACGGGTTTTGGCCATCACTTCGACTCCTTCAGCACGCCCATTGCGCGGAGCTGGCGATCCTGCCATCGCGCCAGCAGCAGCAGCGCCGCGATCGCCCCGAGCAGGGCCCAGAACATGTCCGACTGGGTGTCCCAGGTATCGCCCTGGGTACCGAGGAACTCGTGCGCGTCCTGCCCCATGGCGAGCCCGGCCCACCACTCGACGAGCTCGTAGAACGCACTGATTGCGAGCGCGATGCACACACACAGGAAATGCAGCATGGCGCGCCCGTTCACGTAGGCGCCACGCACCAGGATCTCGCGCGCCACGAGCACCGGCACAAAGCCCTGCATGAAGTGACCGATCTTGTCGTAGGGATTGCGCATGGTGCCCAGCACGTCCTGCAGCCAGAACCCCAGCGGCACGTGCGCGTAGGTGTAGGCGCCGCCGTAAATCAGGACCAGCGCGTGCAGCGCTATCAGGACATAGAGCAGGTGCGTGAGCGGATAGCGTTGATAGGTGAATGCGAGGATCGGCGCCGCGATCAGCACCGGCGCGACCTCCAGCCACCAGGTCAGCCGGTCGCGCGGCTCGATGCCCGATGCGACCAGCGCGATCGCGACGATCAGCGTGAGCACCAGCACGAGGGTGAGGCGGTTCAAGGTGGTGTCGCTCCAGCGCCCGGGGTTCCCGCCATTCTGTCAGCAACCCGGGTGCGCGGAAAGCGAAGGCCGGGCGTCCCGCTAATCGCGCTGCAGGTAATCGCCCGAGGCGATGCGGCGCCCGCGTCCTGCCGGCCCCGCGTACCAGTACACCCACGCCGTGGTGGTCGCGCCGGAGTCGAGCTCGACCTGCGCCTCGCGCCGCACGAACAACGAATGTTCCGGCCGGTGCGGGTCATAGTCCTCGTAGGCGTCCAGCCGGGCCAGGGTACGCCGGCCCCGGATCGCATAAAGCTCGCCGCGCACCCGCTCGGCGCGGGTGACGGCAGGCACCAGGCCGGGATACGCACCGAGATCGAGCAGCCGTCCGCGCACCCGACCCGCGCCCAGGAACTCCGCGGCGTCGCCAAGCAGTTCGGCGCGCCCGCCCGGGACGTCCCGCCGCAGCGAGCCGTAGACGAAGAGTCGCTGCGTGCTCACCACTTCCTGGGCAAGCGAGGATCTTCCGGCCCGAACCGCTTGTAGCGTAGACGGCGCTGCTTGCGCTCGACTTCGCGCCGGCGCCGCTCGGTGAACCCGCGGCCCCAGCGCTCCTGCCAGGCGGCCGACATACTGGCGTATACCGTATACAAACCGCTCCACTCCAGCACGGGACGCAGCCCGATGCCCAGGAACAGCACCAGCAGGAGATGCCAGGCCAGCCAGTAGGGCGACAGCACCATGCTCACGGGCAACAGGCAAATCAGGGCCATGAACGTGCCCCGCGCCAGCGGGCCGTATTCGAAGCGGTGCCCACCGGCGCGACGGCTCATGGCTTGCGGGCGATCAACTGGACCACGGAGGACAGGCCCGTGTGGCCGGCGCCCTCGATGACCTCGCGCTCGAGCTCCTCGAGATGCAGGAACTCCAGCCCGGGCAGCTCTTCCCGCAGCATGGCGGCAGTGAGCAGCAGGTCCACGGAGCGCGGTCCACCGGTGCCACGGCCCATCTGTTCCGGGGTATAGGCCTCCAACAGCAGCACACCGCCCGGCCGGAGCGCGCCGGGGATTCTCGGGTAGACCTGCCGCCGCACGTCCGGGGGCAGGTGGCCGAAGATGGAGACAATGCCGTCCCAGCGCGCGGATCCCAACTCGAAGTCGGCAAGATCGGCGCAGATCGTCTCTATTTCGACGCCTTTCTCTGCCGCCAGCCGCTGCGCCTTCTGCATCCCGACAGCAGACTGGTCGACTGCGGTGACGCGGAAACCCAGCCCGGCGAGGTACACGGCGTTGCGCCCCTCGCCCTCGGCCAGGCACAGCACCTCGCCCGGCGGCAACTCGGCGGCATGCGCCGCGAGGAAGGCGTTCGGCGCCTTGCCGTAGACATAGTGCTCAGCGCTGTATTTCTCGTCCCACATGCCGGTGCATCCGTAGACCCGGGGCAACCCCAATCCTACTCGAAGCGGCCATCTGCGCGGCAGCTCTGCGCCAGCTCGGCAGCGGCCTAGCCGTCGCCGGGCCAGGCCCCAATGCGCCGCAGGAAGTTTCGCGTCATCACGCCGCGGAAAGCGGCGATCGACTCGAAGCTCGGGCCGCTGACGTACAGGGCGTAGGCGACGGGCGCAGCACCGGGCCGCTCGACCCAGCCCACCAGCCAGCCGGCGAACGGGCCGTCCATGTTGCCGGCCTCGGTCGGTCCCGAGCCGGTCTTGCCGTGGAGCCGATGGCCGTCGCGCGCCTCCAACAGGCTGACCTCTGCCAGCGCCGCCACCGTCGCTGCGCGCAGCGGCAGCTCATCCTGCACCAGGCGGGTGATGAACTCCGCCTGCTCGCGTGGCGAAATCGCCAGCGGCCCGACCAGCCAGAACACGTCGTTGTCGTCCGGCGCGTCAGCATTGCCGTAGTCGAAGGCCGCGAGCATGGCGCGATAACGCGGACCGCCGACCTCCAGCGCCAGCTCCTGGAAATACCAGACCGTGGAGCGACGGAAGGCCTGCGCCAGCGTCTGGTCCTCGCGCCACGCCTGCGACCACCATGGCTGCGCCGGCCGGCGCTCTGGGTCGCGCTGCCGCACCTCGTCTATCGAAGCGGCCACACCCGTCTCCAGCGCGATGAGGAAGTTCGGGATCTTGAAAGTGGAGTAGGGCGTGTGGCGCTCGTCCGCGCGCTCCGGCGCCCAGGCGAAGCGGCGCCCGTCCTCGAGATCGATGGCGTAGAAGATCGCGTCGCGGCCCGCCGGCTCCGCCTCGATGCCGGCAATATCGCCGGCCGCGAGATCTGTTGTCGTCGCCCGCGCCCCCATGAAGGGGACGCAGCAGAGGACGAGCACCCGCAGGATCATCGGCAGTCGCTTGTCGTGGTCGCGAGCGACCATGACCGCTCAGCTCTCCGACCAGACAGCAAGCTCGTTCCCGCTCGGATCGAGGAAATGAAAGCGCCGGCCGCCGGGGAACTTGAAGGGCTCCGCAGTGATCTTTCCGCCCGCGGCCCGCACGCTTGCCAGGGAACGCTCCAGGTCGGCGGAGTAAAGGATCACCAGCGGTCCGCCCGTGACCACTTCCGGCGCGGCACGCAACCCCCCGGCCTCGCCGCCCGGCTTTCGTATGCCGGCATATTCCGGGCCGTAGTCGTTGAACTCCCAGCCGAAGGCTTCGGCGTAGAACCGCTGCGCCTGCGCCAGGTCGGTGACGCAGAATTCGATGTAGTCGATGCCGTGATGGACGTGACTCATTGCTGCGGCCTCCCCGGGGAAACGCGCGCATAAACCGCTTCCACCGCAAGTTCACTCTCGCCGCCAGGCGGGATGTTGTACATCGACAGGCGGAAAGCGTCTGCTGGCTCCGGCTCGATGAGGATTTCCCAGCCCCAGTCGGGATCGGGCGGTGCTGCATAGGTGCCCTTCACTGCCACAACGCCGGTCGGATCGACACCGCCGTGGCACATCATGAAGTCGTTCCGCATGTGCCAGGAATCGAACCACACGGCCTTCACCGCGTGGCTGCCGGCATCCTGTCCGAGGATGATCCGGCCCTCCTGCGGCTTGCCGTCAAATGCCCACGTGTATGCGATCTCCGCGAACTGGTCTCGACCTGCCAGTCGAACGACGGCAAGCGATTCGGACTCACGCACAGGATCCTTCGGGGAGAGCCACAGTCGATTCGTGGCGCGCCATTCCCCCACCAGTGCCCGGAATACGTCTATGGCAATCATGGCCTCTCCTCCCCTCGGCAGGTCATGCCCCGAAGCCGAACTTCTCCTTCGGGACGTCGCGCACTTCCTCGCACGCAGCACGGAAATCATAGGGCACTTCGTCGGCGCAATCCGGCCACTGGCCGGTCGCAAGCCAAAGCTCGACCAGGCCGAGGCGGGCGCACAGGCGCGGGAATCGCGCGTCGTTGCGCAACTCGGGCATCCCCGCCTGGAACATGAGAGTCGGGCGGTAGCCGTCCGGCCCCATGATGTCATAGGGCGTCCCGGTGGGCCCGAGCACGGCATGCTCGGCCGCCTGGTACGCCTCGTCGACAAGACCGAGGTGCGCCGAGTACACGAGCCGGCCGACGTCTATGCTGCCGGTCTTGCCCACGAAGTCCTGCACCTCGCCCCACCAGGCCGCGACCCTCTCGGGCGACGGGTCGCGCTTGGCACGGATGAAGCTGAGCCCTTCGCGAAACTCGTTCAACTTGCGCTTCTCGGCCAGGGCCAGCATGCGGTCGACGGCGTCCCAGTCCTGCTGGAAGGCATAGCCACGCAGCAGGCAGGAAAAGGGGAAGCTCATCTGTGGAGCACGCTCGACGAGATCGGCGAAAACAGGTACTGCCTCGTCGACGCGACCGGCCGCCATGCGCGCCAGCCCGACCATGTTTGCGGACATCAGGCTAAGCGGATCGAGCTGGAAGAAACGCTCTGTTTCCTCCAGGGCCTCGCGCACGCGGCCCATGGCCCGCAGGCCCCAGCCGAGATAGCGGCGGGTGTCGCTGTTGCCGGGCGAGGCCCGCATGCGCTCGATGAGCGCGTGGAACTCGAGAAACCGTCCAAAGGCGGGCAGTGCGAGGGCCTGGGCCATGCGCGTGTGGGAACCCTCGGGGTCGAGGGCCAGCGCACGGGCAGCGTCTTGCGCCATGCGCTCGGCATTGGCCGGACGATCGGCGAAAGGAATATAGAAATGCAGCCAGGAGCGCAGGTACACGAGGCGTCCCCAGGCCTCGGCGAAGTCCGGCGCACGCGCAGTGGCCAGCTCGAGGAGCGCGATGAGGGGACGAAATTCGTCCGGCGAATAGGTTTTCGGACTGGCCTGCAGGTAGAGATCGTAGACCGCGGGATCGACCTTGCGCTTGGAGAGTCTGGAGAAGGCCTGGTCCAATGCCTTGGCGATGCTCTCGGTGATGTCGTCCTGGACGGCAAATATGTCCTCGAGCCCACGGTCGTAGCGGTCCGACCACAGCATGGTGTTGGTCTTCGTCTCGGTGAGGTGCGCACTGACCCGCACGCGGGATCCGGCGCGGCGAATGGAGCCGTCGAGCACATGCGTGCAGCGCAGGACGCCGGAAGCCTCGGCCTTGCGCTCGCCGCGGAACTGGAAACTGGTGGCCGGTGCGATCACCTTGAGGCGTGCGCCGCGCGTGAGCCGCTGGATGATGTCTTCGCTGACACCGTCCGAGAAGAACCCCATCTCCGGATCTGCAGACAGGTTCTCGAACGCCAGCACCGCCAGCAAGGGCTCGGCGCCGGCAGCGTCCGGCGTCGCCTTCTCCTGCGCGCGGAGCGCCTTGCCGGAACCTTCCGGCCTCGTGAGGGCCGCCTCGCCCGGGCTGGCAACCTCGCACACCTCCATTGCGTCCTCGATACCCGCAAGGCGATAGAGCCCGTGCTCGGCCCAGCGCAGGCCGGCGCACTCATCGATTCCCACGGCGGCGCGGCGGGCGAGATCATAGGCGGAGCGCGTGAGCAGGATGCGGCCGTCGCTTGCCAGCGACATGACGCGCGCAGCGGCTGCCTTGGCGAGCCCTTCGACCTCGAGCGGCTTGGCACCCCGCGCAACGTCCTCGGGCGTGTTCTGGCGCAGCACAACCTCGCCCACATGGATGCCGACGCGCGACACCACTGTGGCGCCGTAGATCGTGCCCAGCTCGCGCAGTTTTCCCTGGTAGGCGATCGCGAAGCGGACCGCCTCGATGGGTCGCTCGAAGAGCAGAAGGAACCCGTCGCTCTTGTCGATTTCCCGGCCGTCGAAGTCGACCAGCAGGTCGCGGGCGGCGCGGTCGTGCCGCGCCAATAGCTCCGCCGCCCTGGCATCACCGAGGCGCTCGACGAGCTGCGTGCTGGCGACCAGGTCGCACAACAGCAGCGTGCGGATTACTGGCGTGGCGATGGAATCACCTACATCCACCCTTTGCGGCGGAAGAAAATCACCTGGCCGGCGGCGACCACCACCAGGATGATGCAAACGATGATGAACGCCCAATGGCTGTCCACACCCGGCATGCCGCCTACATTGATGCCCAGCAGGCCGGTGAGCAGGCCGAGCGGCAGGAAGATGCCGGCGACTATGGAAAGGACGTACATGGTCTTGTTCATCTGCTCGGAGAGCCGGCTGTTCAGCTCGTCCTGCGCCACGGCAGCGCGGTCCCTTGCCGCGTCCAGGTCCTCGACGAAACGCAGCGTCCGGTCACCGATCTCGCGCAGGCGCGCCCGGTCCGCATCGTTGAGCCACTCCACGCGCTCGCTCTGCAGCCGGAGGATGGTGTCTTTCTGCGGCGCCAGGTACCTGCGGAACCTGATGGCGCTGCGACGGAAGGCGCCGATTCGCGTGCGAAGCTCGTAGCTCTCCGTGCCCAGCACCTCGTCCTCGAGGGCATCCACTTCGTCATCCAGGTCGACCAGCACCGCGCCGACGCGGGTGGTGAGCCCGTCGGCGAGCCGCGCGAGAAAATCACCCGGCCCGGTCGGGCCCTCGCCGTGGTCGATTGACTGCCTGATCGACTCGACGGTGTGGATGCGGCGGCGCCGGGTAGTGATGATGCGCCCGGCTTCGAGCCACACCCTGACCGCCACCATGTCGTCGGGCTCCGCGCCGGCATTCAGGTTCGCTCCGCGCAATATGACGAGGAGGCCGCCGTGCGCCGCCAGGCTGCGCGGGCGCGTCTCGTCGGCGATCAGCGCCTGGGCCACCGTCTCTTCCAGGCCGCTGTGCTCGAGGAGCCAGTTACGCGCCGACTCCGAGCCGTAGTCGAGGTGCACCCACAAGGTGCCCGAGCCGGGCTGCCATGCGCGGATCTGGGGCCAGTCGATCGGGCGGCCGCCACCGTGGCCGTCCAGCATGTAAGCAGCGACGAGGCCGTTGTCAGATGCAGTCATCGGCATGCCCTCCGGCAAGCGATCAACCATTCTGGCGCACCGCCCGCCAGCGGCGCTCGAGCATGACTATGGTCACCAGGTACACCAGCACAATAAAGAAGGGTATGACGACGAAACGCAAGCCGGGCAACGCATACCAGAGGACGACAATCCCCACAGTACGCGTAACCGCATGGAATATCCCGGCCCAGCTTCCCATCAGCCAGGACGTCGGCATCCACATCAAGCCCGTCAGGATGCCCACCGAAAGCGGCAACGACGTTGGTTCGATCATGAAAAAGGGAATGGCGATCGCGTAGACCAGCAGCGCGCTCGAAACCGCCAGGAAGAACAGCGTATCGAAAGGATTCTTTTCGCGTTGGCCGCGCGGCACATACTCGCCCGTCAGGTGCATCAGGCCCAATCCGAGGTAAACGATGCTCCCCGTGGCAATGAACAGCACCATGGCGGCCCACCACGTGGAAAGCCAGATCCCGGCGAGTCCGACGAGCGCCCAGGCGATGGTGCCGGCGAGTGGAAAGGCGAGGAAGCGACTCGAGCGGTAGCGGACCAGCTGCGCCTCCAGCCCCGGGTTTCAAACTGCATCAGGTCCCTCTGCGGGTGGCATGCACCCGGCGATTGTAGACCACCGGTCTATGCCGGCCATCAGGCGGGCGCGCGCCGGTCCACGCCCCGGAACAGCAGCCAGAGACACAGGGCGCTCTCCGCCACGATCGCCACGAGGTAAATCGGCATCACCGTCTCGACATGGGCGGGGAAAAGGAAGCGGGTATAGCTGCCAACCAGGTACACGATACCGGCGGCCGCGAGAAGGACACCGAGAAATCGCGGCAAGAAACCGGAGCGGTAGACCAGGTAACCGAGCAGCAGGCAGCTCAGGCCGAAAGGCAGGAGGCCGAGATCGTAGCCATGGCTATGCAGGTCGACGAACAGCGCGGCGACGGCGTTGAGCTGCTCGGCGCCAAGGAGTGCAGCATACTCCGGGCTCCCAAGCGCAATGAGCGCCGCATGGTAGTGCAGCAGGTTCCCGCCGATCACCGCGGTCTGCACCAGGCGGAAACACATGGCCATGAGCGCAAGGGCCTGGTTGACCGGCCGCAACAGCAGGTACAGCAACACGGCCAGCGCCACATCGCATAACAGCATCACCGAATCGGCGAAGAAGCCGAAGCGAAACAGCCCGGTCGAGGCCTGGATATTGGCGGCTGTGGCTGTCGCATCCCCGGGCACGATGATCCCGGCCCGTACCACCAGCTCGCCCGTGAGCCCGAGCACGATGATCACCAGGTAGAGCAGCCCGGCGGTCCTTGCCACGTGTTGCGGGGAGGCTCCGGGCTGCAGGTGCGGTGTCATCTTGCTCTCCATTGCCCGTGGGCGATAAGCGCCGCCGCGGCAGGGAAGACTGCAACATAGCCGATGATCCCGATATTGCGCACATTCATGTTCTCCAGCGGGACGCCGAGCAGGCCGGCGAAGGCCAGCAGCGCGGCGCCGAACAGGAGCATCCGGGCCATGCCATGCCCGTCTTCGCCGCTCAGCGCCAGCGCAGCAAACAGCGCCGCGAGGGAAAAGAAGAAATCCCATGCCAGGATATCCAGCGCGTAGACCAATGACGGCCAGCTAAAGCCGAATACGAGAGGCGCCCACTCCGCTGCAGCAATTGCCGGCTGCCGGCTCAGCACGAGGATGGAGAAGTGCACGGAGCAGGTGACCACGGCGCACAGGCTGATGAAGCTCACGGCGAGCAAAGCCGCCGGCCTGTTCTCTGCAGGAACGCAGCCATGCAGCGCGACAAGAAACACCACCATGGCAGGCGCAATCGCAAGAATGAGCAATTCCATCAGCGTAAACCAGGGATCCTGGATCGGTTGCGCGGGCGTCGGGAGCGTGGCCAGCCCGACGACGAGGACCAGCGCATATGCCACGGACAGAAGCGCAACCGAGAAGCCCGAGACCCGGATCACTGATGCCGGCCTATGTGCCGCCCAGCGGAGTCGGGCATAGGCGTAACCAGCCTGCGACCTTTACGCGGGATGCATCCGACGCGGCAGCGCCGGTCATTCTTCGAAGTTGTCGTAACAGGTGAAGTCCTTGGTGACGAGATATGGCCGGATTTTATGCGCTGTCACAGGGCGTCAGGCAAGAAGTTTCGACCACTCGCTGGGCAGCAGCCGCGTAGACAGAGGCAACGCGAAGCAAACGACGGCGCTCCGACCGCGTTGCCCACAGTCGTCCAGCCCCTTTATCACCGCTTGTGATGCTTCATCACCGACTTGACGAGGCGACCGAAGTCCTTGTCCTTCTTGCGTCTCTCGACATAGGACGCGTCATGGTGCTCGGCCTCCTTTCTTAGCTTCAGATAGGCCTGGTACCGCTCTTCGCTGAGACTGCCGTCTTCGATCGCGGCGCGCACCGCGCAGCCCGGTTCCCGCGCATGGGTGCAATCCGAGAAGCGGCAGGCGCGGGACAGGTCACGGATATCAGAGAAGCTCTCGTCCAGCCCCGTGCTCGTATCGAGGAGTCCGAGTTCGCGCATACCGGGGGTGTCGATGAGCATCACGCCGTCCTCCAGCACCAGCAGCTGGCGCCGCGAGGTGGTGTGCGTGCCTTCGCCGGTCGCGCTGACCGCCCGGGTATCGAGCTCGTCCCGTCCGAGCAGCCGGTTGATGAGCGTGCTCTTGCCCACGCCGGAGGAGCCGATGAAGCAGTACGTCTTGCCGGCTTCGAGCAGCGCATGGAAGGCCTCCAGCCCCTCGCCGGATGCTGTGCTTAGCGGCACCACCGGGACATCGCTGCCGGCGGCGCTCGCCGCTGCAACCAGTCCTTCCACTTCGGCCTGACTCACGAGGTCCGTCTTGCTCAGGATGATAACGGGCTCGATGCCGCCTTCCCGGCACACCACGAGGTAACGCTCGAGCCGACGCACATTGAAATCGTACTGGCAGGACTGGACGATGAAGGCGACGTCGATGTTCGCGGCGATCATCTGGAAATCCACGGTCTTGCCCGGGGCCTTGCGGCGCAGGTACGACTGGCGCGGCAACACGGCGTGAATGATTGCCAGCCCGGTATCGGCATGCTCGATACTCACCCAATCGCCGACACAGGGCAGCTCCGGGCCGGCCTCGACGGTGAAGCGGAATCGCCCGGCCAGCGCTGCAGGCATCTCGACGCCGTCCCTGCGCACCCGGTAGGCGTCCCGGTCGACCGCCACGACCCTGGCCACGGGCTGGTTCGCTGTCATGAGTTTTTCCGTCTGGCGCAGGACTAGATTTCGGCGACTTTTCGCCCCATGAGGCTGTACACGATGGGTACGTCGTTGCCCTTGTGGCCCAGGTAGAACCTGCCGGGCTCACGCTCCACCATGCCCGCGAAACAATTGTACGGGCTGAAGGGGAATTCGTTGACGCGCTCGACCTGTATGCCGACCTGGACCAGTGCGTTGATGACGCTCGACAGCGGGTGGGCCCACGTGGCCAGCCTGGCCACGACCTCGGCGCCGTTCTCCGTGTAGGTCGGTTCCTCGGTGACATCAGGATCGGGCCTGGTGAAATACGAGTATCCGTCGAGAAGGTCGTAGATCGGGTGAAACTCGACCATGTAGAACGTCCCGCCCGCGGCCAGGTTCGCAGCGACGACGGCCGCCCATCGGGCCAGGTCGGGCAACCAGCAGATCGCACCGTACGACGTATAGACGATATCGAACGGCGCGCCGCCGTCACGCGCGTAGCCGTACACGTCCGAGCACACGAAGTCCGCCGCCAGCCCGGTTTGCACGGCGAGTGCGCGGGCCTGGTCGATCGCCACCGGCGAAATGTCGACGCCCGTGCAGGCCGCGCCGCGGCGCGCCCAGGACAGGGTGTCCAGCCCGAAGTGACACTGCAGGTGCAGCAGGCGCTTTCCAGCCACATCCCCCAGCTCGGCGAGCTCGATTTCCCTCAGGGACGTCTCACCCCGCAGGAAGCCCTCCACGTCGTAGAACCGGGATTCGAAATGCGCCTTCGCGCGCCGGTCCCAACCGGCCCGGTTCATCTCGAAGTAGTCTGTTTCAGCCATCTCTGCTCCAGAGCCGCGCAAGCGAGGCTGTTCCGCGACGTCAGCTCCGGCCAGGCGCCGCACGCCGCAAATCAAGGTCACCATGGAAAAACGCGGCGGTGGCGCCGCCGTCCATGAGGATATCGCTGCCGCTGATGAAGGCGCCATCGGGACCCATCAAGAGCACCGCCACGCGATCACCTCGCCGAACTCCTCCAGGACGACCGCCGTGCCATAGAGATCGACACGCATGACTAGCTCGGGCCGATGATGACAAGCACTTCGTTCACAGATGGGATCTCATGCCTGAACCCGCGTCGCTCAGCGGCAGCCGATTTCCACGCGGCGATTCAGCGAGCGTCCGGCCTCGGTGTCGTTGTCGGCGATGGGCTGCTGCTCGCCGCGCCCTTCTGCGGAGACGCGCCCGGCATCGACCCCCCGCTCGACGATCGCCGCGGCGACGGCCTCAGCCCGGCGTTGCGAAAGCGCTTCGTTGTAGGCTTCCGCGCCCTCGCTCGAGGTATGGCCGATGACGGTGATTGCCGCGGCGCTCGAGGCCTGCAGCCCCTCAGAGAGGCCGGCCAGGAGTTCCTCGGATTCCGGCCTGATGACCGCGGAATCGAAGTCGAAGTTGATGCCATGGATGACGGCGCCGCAACCAAGCGGCGCCACTTCCTGCTCCGAGCACTCCGTGGTCAGCCCTGGCGACGCCTCGCCCGCATAGAGCCGGAACGGTGCGCCGTTCGTGGAGCGCACACCGGTGATGTGACCGTTCGCGTCTACCGCCAGGACGAAGGTGCTCGGAATCCCGCCCGTGCGCGTCTCGCCGGTGGCGCGCAGCAGGTTCCCGCTGACGGTGCCCTTGAGATCCCCTGCCCGGTCATAGCAGCCGGACACGCGGGCACCGTCTTGCTTGCAGTTCGAGCAGCACGCCGCGGCCCTTCCATTTGCCCGTGAACGCTTCCGACCGGGGGACAGTTTCCTGCTGGCCGTAACCGATGATCTCGCTGAACTCGAAGAACGTCTTCTCGCGCTGGACGTCAATGCCCCCCGCGAGCGCGACGCGGACCCAGCGTACCGGTACAGCCGCGCTGGCCGGGATACGGGTCACCTCGCCCTTCGCCGCGGGAGTCTCGAGCGATGCGCTGGCCAGCACCTCGAATCCGTCCTCCGGGCCGACGGCCGACCCCGCGATCTCCACGCTACGCACGAACGTCTGCGAGGGGCTCGGGGTTTCCAGCACGCCGGGGACGGCGAACTCCGTGAAAGTGGTAGTAGCGGGCAACTGGTACAACAGCACAATCTGCGTTTGTTCGTGTCCCGGCTTCGGCGTCAGGGTGTAACGGGCGGCGTTCCCGTCGATTGCCAGCAGCGCCTGCTCCATGCCCACTTTCAGCCCTTCCGCATCACCCGACAGGGCCACAGGGAGCGCGCCCTGGGCGAAGCTGAGATAGTCAACGCGCTCACCAGCTGCCTCTGCAGCTGCGAACGACGGCATCCATGCAGCGGCCATCAACACCCAGGCTCGGTAACGTCCTTTATGTTTCATTCCGCTCCCTGTTCAACGCTGCGCCCGGGTTCAGCGAGCGACATGCCTACGCCAACGCAAGCTGCGCCCATGTGAAAGCCAGCAGGAGCACCACGATAGCCACAACCATGACGCGGGCGGCGCGACTGCCGGCACGACGCGTACCAAGGACGATCGCACTGCCGGCGGCGAAAATCAGCGCGCCTGCAACGACGAAATCGCCGCCCGCCCAGTCGACCTCGTCCGTGATTTGCATCGCGACCAGCGGCACCAGCAGCAACAGGATGGTGACCAGGGCCACGATCAAGAACGGAGTTGCCGGCTGACTGGAACGTGGCCTAGCGGTCATGGTCGGATCGCCTGTTGCTTATGTTCAGGCACTGCGACATGGGCAAGCCCTATTTAGCGGTCGAAGCCAGACTAGATGCCACAGCCCCGTGCATGCAAGCAGGAGGGCATTCGGCAAGGCACAAGGCAGGCTCGCGCTACTGCGCTGCACGCACGAGGATCATGTCACCGGCAGCCAGCGTCATCCGCCCATCCTTTCCGGGGGCAAAACGGATCTCCTGCCCATCGTCCGGATCGACAAAAGTGTCCGCGGCAATCGGCACGACGCTGCGGCTCTAAACGTGCTGGTCGATGAGGATGGGATTCCCATCCGGATCAACCAGGGTGATATGCGCCGGCCCGGAGGTCGTCGGGTCCGCTTCTTCCTTGAGTTCGATCCCTTGCGCTTTCAAATGCTCCTGGATGGTGCGCACGTCCGCGAAGTCCGGCAATTGCTTGGCGTCGGCATCCCAGCCAGGATTGAAAGTGAGTAAGTTCCTGTCGAACATGCCCTGGAACAGGCCGATCAGCGTCGCCCCGTTCTTCATGATCAGATAATTGTGTTCCTCGTTGCCTCCGAAAACGGAGAAGCCAAGCGCCTCGTAGAAGGCCTTCGAAGCGGCAAGGTCTTTGACCGCGAGGCTGATCGAGAATGAGCCAAGTTCCATGGTGTTCTCCTTCTTCATGCCAGGAAATTACGGTCGCTCTAGTTACGCGGCTCCACGCCAATGTTCAGCGTTGCCAGAGAACTGCTTCGATGCCGCCACGGATAAAGATGGCACAAGTACCATGGCCGGGAATTCGAGGTCATAAACTTGCATGGTTACTCTCGCCTTGTCGGTACGACCCAACTTCAGTCTACCGTCATGCGCCGGCGTGCATGCTCACAAGCGCTTGACCTGCCTCTGCCTAGGCACTGTGTTTCGGGCAAGTGAACATCAAGGAGCAAACCGCCAACGAGGGCAGAAGAACGATGGAGAGAATCGGCGGCGCGCCCAGGATTGCTGATGCAAGGACTGCTGCGGCCCATAACATCGCATTACCGACACAATACTTCTTGGTCATTCTGATCCCCTCTATTGTGGAAACGTCGGGGCCCGGCGGACGCTGCAAGCGGCGCAACCGCACCGCCGCCGCAACGACTTAGCGGGTAGCGAAACGCATTGTTATGTCTCTCTCGTTCATTTCGCCTCGTCGACCATTTGTATGGTCTTGCTTTCGACCTCCTCGGCTACCTGCAGCAACGAAGGCTCCTGGGATAAGGAGGCGAGCATTTGAGCGGGCGTGATAAGGCCGATTTTCGTTGCGCCCTGGTCCGTAAAGACAGAGATGCGGCATGGCAAGGCCATATTCAAACGCATGTCCGCGGCCAGGACTTTCGCGGCCTGCGCAGGGTTGCACACTTCAAAGACCTTGCATTGCTCTTCGAACGCGATTCCCTTGCTGCGCAGTGTCGCGCCCAGGTCGTGTACATGCAGCACACCGAAGCCGTTGCGCTTCACGGCAGCGTCGAGGTCCGCCGACGCTTCCTCGAATGTTTTTCTGGTTTGTACTATGTAATACATTCCTGCCCCCGGGGGGATGGGTCACACATTGTCAGGCTGTCTTGAAAGAGCACCGGATATCTAGTCGTGCTGAACGAAAATCAGGCTGCTGGTATCGAAACCGCGTTCCGCGGACATGCTCATGAACTTTTCCATGACCTCGGGCTCGACCGACGGCGTTCTCGATAACAACCAAAGGTAGTCCGTGTTGGGCCCGGATACAAAGGCATAGCTGTAATTGTCGCGATCCAGTTCGAACACTACATAAGAGCCGTAGAAAGGACCAAAAAAGGAGACCTTGAGATAACCGTCCGTGGGACTCTGCACAAAGTAGGCTTTGCCCTCCGCTTCCTGCCACGCGTTCTTTCTCTCGGAGTAGCCGCGGTTGAGAACCGAGACGCCACCATCGTCTCGCACGCGGTATTCGGCTGTGACCCGGGTCAGGCCTCTTTCGAACGAATGGTCGAGTCGAGCCACTTCATACCATTTGCCCACGTAGTTACTGAGTTCGAAACCTGATACCGGCCTGACTGATTCAGGCATGCCCAGGCAACCACTCAGCGCGACGAGACAAACTGTCACAAGTACTCTTCTCAAGACGACCTCCGGAAACTGGTGTTGCGTCGAGCGGCCGGGTAGAGCCTTGCAAGGATCAGGGACGCGAGCCGTTATCTCTTTGCTCGCTTGACTCCGTACATCAACGAGTCGCCCTCGGCCAGCAACTCGTCGATCGTGGGGTGGTCCTGCGCATCGAATTCGACAATGCCATGCGAGAAAGTGATCTGGTACGTGCGCTGTTCATGTTTCTCGTGGTCCCTGAGCGCCTTCCCGAATCGCTGGATGATCTCTTCGGCCTGCTGCCTGGTTGTACTCGTAAGCAACACGGCAAACTCGTCACCCCCCAGGCGCGCGAACACGTCCGAATCACGGAAACTTTTCGTCATCTGGCCAGCAAAGGCGACCAGCGCGCGGTCGCCCTCGGCGTGTCCGAACTGGTCGTTTATAAGCTTGAATTTGTCCAGGTCCAGGAAGACCAACGTGGCCGGGATCTCTTGCCGGGCGCAAAGGTTCATGCTGTGTTGGGCAAGCACAGAGAATCCACGGCGATTCGAAATCTGGGTGAGTTCGTCGAGAGTGGCCAGCTGGAACGCCGCAAGTTCGCGTTCGACCATCAACGCAAGATCCTTCAGGGCGTCGATGTCTTCCGGCTCGAAGCTCCGTGGCTGCTGGTCGATGATGCACAGAGTTCCAAGCTTGTGTCCGTTCAATGACAGCGGACAACCCGCATAGAACCGGATGTTTGGTTCACCTGCCACCAGCGGATTATCGGCGAAGCGAGGATCTGCCAGGGCATTGGCAATGATGAATACGCCGTCACCGAGGATCGCATGGCCGCAGAACGAAACGTCGCGTGAGGTTTCCGTCGCCCCCAGGCCGACGCACGACTTGAACCATTGGCGGTTCTCGTCCACGAGACTGACGAGAGCGATCGGCACACCGAACATCCGCTTGGCAAGGCGCGTCAATCGATCAAAGCGCTCCTCCGGCAACGTGTCGAGCACATCGAGCGATTGGAGCGTTTGCAATCGGGCTTGTTCATTCCCTGGGATGGCAGGTTGTTGCACGTCATCCTCCTGGGCGCCAGCGCACGTCATGCTCAACGTCGCGGGGCCCGTGGTTCCATGCCGACACATCGAACACGAGTGAATATTGCACCAAGTACGCGGGATATTCTCCCTTGTAGATGATCAACGCCACGTTCAGCCCTGGCAAGCGAGTAGGCGCTGCTTTCATGCGCTCGATTGTAGGGGGTCCTTTGCAAGGCTGATCCAGTCGAGCGACGCACCGAAAACGACCTCGATGGCGGCGAGCCCTACGGCGCACATCGTGCCGCCCAGAACCCAGTTCGTCCAATCGCCTTGCGCGCTGCGGAAACCAAAGTAATGCGCGCCAGCCGCAATCCTAGCCATGGCAAACACCCATTCCAGTCGATAGGGCATTGACAGCCAGGCCGCGAGGAGTCCGCCCATCATCGGAAAGACCGTCTCGATAGCCATCAAGCCGCCGGGGACGCCAAGCGCTGCTCGGTCGGCGCGAAGCCTGGTTCACTCAGGTCGCAGCGAACCGTCCACTGCGCGCGATTGGCACGACCCAGTAATGAATGCCGGCTGCGCCCAGGGAACTCTGCAGCGCGCTGAGGAACTCATCAACGTCCTCGCACGCCATCTGGATCTGGAACTGCTGGCGTCGTTGGCGCCCGCTGACCTGCTCTGCCACGCTCAGGTTGTCGTGACGCGTGCTGTGGCCCTGCGCCGGGAAACTCGTGAACCCCATCCTCCGCTTGTGAGCGAGAAGCCAGTCAATGAGAGACTCCTCGATTGCGGGCGGCACATTCAAGATCACGAGCGCCTCGGCACCCTGGTCGGAAGTCATGCTCTTGCCTCCGTCGTCTCGAAGCGACGATAAAGTATGGGCAGGATGATCAGCGTCAACAGCGTGGCCGATATCAATCCGCCGATGACGACAATCGCCAGCGGACGCTGGATCTCGGAGCCCGGGCCGGTCGCGAACAGCAGCGGCACCAGTCCGAATGCGGCAATGCTCGCCGTCATGAGCACGGGCCGGAGTCGGCGACGCGCGCCCTCGATCACGATCTCAGCCGTGGGCATGCCGCGCGAGCGCAGTTGATTGAAGTAGGACACCATGACCACGCCGTTGAGCACCGCGATGCCGAGCAAGGCGATAAACCCCACCGACGCAGGCACCGAGAGGTACTCGCCGGTCATCCACAGCGCGAGAACCCCACCGATCAGCGCGAAGGGAATGTTGGTCAGGACCAGCAAGGCCTGGCGCACCGAGCCGAAGGTCGAGAACAACAACAGGAAAATCAGCCCGATCGAGACCGGCACGACGATCGCGAGCCGCGCCGCCGCGCGTTGCTGGTTCTCGAACTGGCCGCCCCACTGCACGTAGTAGCCGGCGGGCAACCGCACGTCCGCCGCGACCCGCTCGCGCGCCTCGTCGACGAAGCCCACGAGGTCTCGGTCAACGACATTGCTGCGCACGACCGCGAACCTCTGGCCGCGCTCGCGTCCGACGCTGACGACGCCCTCCACGCGACGGATGTCCACCAGTGTTCCCAGGGCAACCTGCCGGCCGTCCGGCAGTGACACCGGCAAGGCGGCGAAGCTGCCCGGCGCAGCGCCGATCGAGGCCGCAGCTCGCATCACGAGCGGCGTCCGGCGCACGCCCTCCTGAACGACGCCGAGCGTCACGCCCTCGAGCTCGGTGCGCAGGATGCGCTGCAGGTCCTCGACCGACATGCCGATGCGCCCGGCTCGTCAGGCGGTCGACTTCGAGCTCGTAGTACTGCACGCCGTCGTTCTGCGAGGTGAACACGTCCTCGCTGCCGTCCACCGTGCGGAGCACGTCGGCGATCTCCGACGCGTACGCGTTGAGGACGTCGAGTTCGGGCCCGAACAGCTTGACGGCGACGTCGCCGCGCACGCCGGTCAGCATCTCCGAGACCCGCATCTCGATCGGCTGGGTAAAGCCGTAAGCGATGCCCGGGAACTCGTCGAGCACCTCGCGGATGGCGTCGATCAGACTCATCCTTGGTGTCCATGCGCCATTCGGACTTCGGCCGCAGGACCATGAATACGTCGGTCTCGTTGAGGCCCATCGGGTCCATCCCGATCTCGTCCGACCCGACTCGCGCGACGATGCGCTGGACTTCCGGCACGCGCGCAAGAATCGCCTCCTGGACCCGCAGGTCGAGCTCAACCGATTTCTCCAACGTGATCGACGGCAGTTTCTCGAGCTGCACGATTATGTCGCCTTCGTCCATGGTCGGCATGAAGCTCTTGCCGATAAAGGCGACGTAGACGACGGCCGTGACTGCCAGCAGCGCGACTGCCGCCGCCGTTACGCGCTTCGCATTGCCGAGGCACCAGCGGAGGACCGGAACGTAGATCGCCTCGAGCTTGCGCGGGAGCCACGGCTCCGAATGCGCGACCTTGGTGAGCAGGAAAGACGACAGGACGGGAATGACCGTCAACGACAGCAGCAGCGAGCACGCCAGGGCGAAGACGATGGTCAGCGCAACCGGGGTGAACAGCTTGCCTTCAAGGCCCTGGAGCGTGAGCAGCGGGAAGAACACGATGATAATGATGCTGATTCCCGAGGCGACCGGCATGGCGACTTCGCGCACGGCCCGGTAGAAAACATGCAGGCGCGGCAGGCGTTTCTCTTTCTGCCATTCCGCGATGTGCGTCGTGATGTTCTCGACGACGACGATAGCCGAGTCCACCAGCATGCCGATCGCGATCGCGAGGCCCCCGAGACTCATCAGGTTCGCCGACATCCCGAACTGGCGCATGAGGATGAAGGTCCCGAGCGCGGACAGCGGCAGCACCACAGCGACCGTCAGCGAGGCCCGCAGGTCGCCCAGAAAGAGCAACAACAGGATGATGACGAGGACCGTGGCCTCCGCGAGCGCGCTCGCGACCGTGCCCACCGCTCGCTTCACCAGCTCGCCGCGATCGTAGAAGACGTTCACGGTCACGCCCTCGCGGAATGGCGCTCGATATCTCCTCGAGTTTTTTCCGGACGCCGCCGACGACCTCGCGCGCGTTGGCGCCGCGCAGGCCGAGCACCAGTCCCTGGACCGCTTCGGCTTCGCCGTTCTGGGTAACTGCGCCGTAGCGTGTGATTGTGCCGATCCTGACTGAGGCCACGTCGCCGATCCGAATCGGCACGCCATCCACTTCCTTGAGGACGATGGAGCGCACGTCCTCCAGAGACTTGATGCGACCCTCCGATCTGACCAGCAGGGCTTCCTCGCCGTCCGTCATCCGACCGGCCCCGTCGTTCCGGTTATTCTCGGCGAGCGCCGCGCCCAGCGTCAGCGGGTCGACGCCGCGCGCGGCCATCCGCAGAGGGTCGGGCATGACCTCGAAGCTGCGAACATAGCCGCCCAGGGAATTGACGTCCGCCACGCCGGGCACCGTGCGCAGGGCCGGCCGAATCATCCAGTCGAGCACCGTTCGCCGCTCGGCCAGGCTGAGGTCGCCATCGACCGTGAACATGAACATCTCGCCGAGCGGCGTGGTCATCGGTGCGATGCCGCCCTCGACGTCGTCCGGCAGGTTCTCCCAGACAGCGGCCAGTCGCTCGGCGACCTGCTGGCGGGCCCAGTAGATATCCGTGCCCTCGGCGAAGTCGACCGTGATGTCCGACAGCGCGTACTTGGCGATCGACCGCAGCATCACCTGGTTGGGGATGCCGAGCAACTCGAGTTCGATCGGCGTCGTGATCCGGCTTTCGACCTCCTCGGGCGTCATCCCCGGCGCCTTGACGATGATCTTCACCTGGGTCGGGAGACACATCGGGGAAGGCATCGATCGGCAACTGGCGAAAGGCTGACCAGCCGAACCCGGCCAGCAGTATCGCGCCCAGGATCACCAGCACGCGCTGTGTGAGGGCGAACTCGATCAGCCGATTCATTGGGGCTCCTCTTCGCCGCCCGCGAGCCAGACGGCCTTCAGCGCGGCGATCCCGCTGATCGCGACGGCGTCATCTTCGCGCAGCCTGCCGGTGACGAACGCGCGCGCTCCAGTGATGCTGACGACCTCGACCGGCGTTGCGACGACCCCCGCATCGGTGCGGACGAACACGAAGGCCTGGTCACCGCTGCGGGTCACCGCGACGGCCGGTATCGCGAAAGCGCCGAAGGCTCCGGCATCGCCTTCCCCGGCCAACACGCGCGCCGCAACGAACTGGCCCGGCCGGAAGCCGACCGCGCCCGCGTCGAGCCGGGCGCGGACAACCGCGGTTTGCGTCCCCGGGTCGATGGACCTGCCCGCCGTCACGACGATGCCGTTCCATTCACCCGAGCTGCCGGTCGCGATCACGCGGGCGCCCGCGGCGGCGAAGGCAAGCTGTTCCTGCGGGACGTTGATTTCGAGCCACAGTTCCGACATGTCGATGAGCCGGTAGATCGGCGACATCGCGTCGAGCCGTTGGCCGGTGACAGCCAGGCGGTCGGCGATCACGCCGTCGAATGGCGCACGAAGCAGCAGCGAAACCTGCAGCTGTTGCCGGCGCTCGAGCGAGCGCAGGTCTTCCTCCTGCATTCCGACGAAACCCAGGAGCTGGCGTTGCTCCTCGAGAGCAGCATCGGCTATCGCCTTCCGGGTACGGGTCTCTTCCAGCCGTCGGGCCGAGATAATGCCTTCCGCATGCAAGCGCGTGTCCCGATCCTGCTCGGTGCCGGCGAGCCGTTGCGCGTTGTACGCGTCGAGCAGCTGGCGCTGCAGGCTGATGAACTCGGGGCTTTTCAGCTCGGCGAGGACCTGGCCCGCGGCGACTTCATCACCGGCGTTCGCTGCCAGCCGTACAACCAGGCCGTCCTGCGGCGTGCTGATGATGGTGTCGGCGGCCGGAGGCAAAACCACGCGCGCAGTGGCCTCGATGCCGCCGACGTCGGTGGCCGGGGCCGGCTGCACGAAGCGGATCCCGAGGTTGTCGATCTCGCCTGGCGTGAGTGCGAGTTCGTTGGCTTCCGCCGGGCCTGCGAGGGCGGCGACGAAGACGCCGAGTATGAACGATATCCGTATCATGGAACCTCTCCCACGGCGTGGTTATAAAACGCGGTCTGTCTTTGCAATTCGATGCGCAAGCGCGCCAGCTGGCGCCTCGCTTCGATAGTGGTTTCCGTGATCTTCAGGAGGTCGAGCAGCTCGACCTCGCCCTGCTCATAAGCGATTTCCCCCATCGCCAGCTGCCGCTCGGCGATCTCCACGTTCTGCTCGGTGACGACGAGGTTCTCTCGCGCCACGGCAAGGCTATGGGCTGCCTCGTGCAGCGCCAGCGTCAGCTCGCGCAGGTGCCGGCCCCGGAGCGCCGTCGCGTCCGCCACCTCGCGACTCGCTGATGAGATGGCCGTGGCTCGCGTTGCCGCTCCACCGAAAGGCACGCTCAGGGCGACACCCAGGCTCTCATCGAAGCCGGTGCCGAACGCCGGGCGTTCGCGCCGCGTGCCGAGCGTTACTGTGGGCCCGCCGCTGACGGTCTTGCTGACGACCGCGACGTTGGCCTGGGCGCTCGCCAGCGCCTGGTCGGCCAGGGCGAGCGCGGGATGCTGGGCGGAAATTCCCGTCGTCGGGCTGAGCGTCTCCGTCTCGAACTCCGGACGTCGTTCGAGCCCGGTGTAAGCGCTGTACGTCCGCTCCGCGTCGGCGAGCGCCGCTTCGGCCTCGATGAGCGCCGACTGGTATTGGAGGTACGACGAGCGCGCGAGCAGGAGGTCGCGGGCAGCGACGTCGCCGAGCTCGTAGCGGCGCTCGACAGCGGCCGCCAGCCGGGCCGCCCCGGCCAACGACTGCTCGGCAAGCCCCCTGGCATTCTCAGCAAGCGCCACGTCCCACAACGCCGCGCGGACGATCCCGGCGACCTCCCAGCGCAGCGCCCGGGCGGCCGCCTCGGACTCCGAGGCCAGCGCGTTACCGTAGGCCTGGACGGCACTCCGGCCGCCCCACCGCCACAGCGGCAACTCGACGCCGGCCTCGTATTCGTCAAGGCCGGTATCCGAGCCCCAGCGGTCAGACTGGTAGCGCAGGAGCAGCGAGGGCCGGTCTCCCAGCAGGCCCTGGCCTCTGCGGCTCCAGGCTTCCGCCTCGCCCTGGCGGGCATCGAGGACCGCCAGGTCCGGGTAGGCTGCGAGGGAGGTTTCTATAACCTCTTCAAGGGTTAGCGAGGGATCCACGTGCAGGGACTCGTGGCCGTGCTCCTCATTACAAGCGCCGACAACCGGCGCACCCCCGAGCACGGCGGTGAGCAGGAGAGCCAGGACGACTTCCGTCGGGGTGCGTAAATTCATGGTGTGGGGCCTGTGAGAATGTTCGAGAACAGCCCAACCTTCCCCCCGGAAAGCGCCTGTTACAATCCGGCATTCCAACTATTGCCGCCGGGTAAAGAGAATCAGCGCGTATGGCGAATGACGTATTCAACAACCGCTCGACCTTGATAGCGCTGGTCCTGCTCTCCGTCTCGGTCGTTTTGATCGCCATCGACCTTTACATCGACTTCTCGCAGGGTGTCGGGGCCATACATTTCGTCGCCGAGCTCTTCGTCTTCGGGGTCGCGGTGGGCGGCGTGGTCATGCTTTATCGCAACTATGACCGTGCGCGCTCAGACCTGGCGGGCGCGCTGGTCGAGGCGGAACACTGGAGAAACGAGTCGCGGGAGCTGATCCAGGGCCTGGGCGAAGCGATCGAGCACCAGTTCGGGCGGTGGAAACTGACGGCCGCCGAGGCCGACGTCGGCTTATTCCTTCTCAAGGGATTGAGCCACAAGGAAATAGCCGACCTTCGCAACACCAGTGAGCGCACGGTGCGCGAACAGGCCCGCAGCCTCTACCGCAAGTCGGGCTTGCCGGGCCGATCAGCGCTGTCGGCGTTTTTCCTGGAGGACTTGCTGCTGCCTCACTCGGGCGCCAGCCTGCCCGGATAGGCCCCTGGGCCACGGGGGTTTTGTATCCCGCCAACGTTAACGCTGATAAGGCATAGCGTCGATTTCACTAAGGGTCGGCGTGCGATCTAATGCCGTGCTGACGGGCGGCCGGCGTGGAGCGGCATTTTCGCAATCATGGCGAAGCCCTGCGACTCATTGTTCGACGGGAGGAAACTCCGGATACCGCGGCAAAGAATCGGCGAACTCTGCCCAAGATAGATGCCTCGAGTACCAGTAATGCATCGACGGTTCCACGCACTCAGGATTATCGAAGCTGCCCACGGTGATATCGATTAGCCCAGGCAGGTACTCGGCTTCGAAACTTATCTGGGTGCCGCAGTCCGCGCAGAACCCCCTCTTTGCTCCCTCCGATGCCACGTACCTTTTCAACTTCCCAGCCACGAACTGCACTTGGCCGTACTCGAACATGGCCCAAGCAACCGCGGGCGCTGCATTGGCTCTACGGCATGTGGAGCAGTGGCAGATTGCTGCCATGATCGGCTCCGCCTCGATCACGTAGCGCACTGCACCGCATTGGCAACCACCCTCGATAATCTGATTCGACATCGCGACCTTACCTTTTGAGGGCTAAAGTTTGAGTTCACCTGCAGGTGGCACCCGGCCACGCCGGCTGGAACACGTCAGGTGGAACGAAGGGTTAGGTCGCAGCATGCCTAGGCAAGAACCTTGGCCATGAAGACATTGAACTCCGTGCCGGTGTATTCGCCGAACGGACTGCTCCACTGGAACCCATTGCGCCGGTAGAGCGCATGCGCGGGCTCGAAGGCCTGGCCAGTGCCGGTCTCTAGAAGAAGGCGCGAGTATCCGCGCTGACGGCCGGTGCGGACGATCTCATCGAGAACGGCTTGCCCAACACCGCGGCGAAGAAAGGCCGAGCGCGTGCGCATGGACTTGACCTCCCCTGTAAGTCGGTCGAGTTCCTTCAGCGCTCCGCACCCGCACAATGTGCCGTCCGCCCACGCGGACCAGAAGGTGACGTTCGCCGCTCGAAGGCTCTGGATCGCGAGCGCATGCACATGGCCGGGCGGGGAGTTGCTGTGCATGCCAGAGAGATGTTCGGCGATGAGCGACTGAACCTCAGCCGAGGAGAGATCATCTGCACGGACGATGATACTCACGACGCGGCCTCCTCTGCGGCCTCACTCAATTCAAATGCCAATGGTTACGCCCGGGTCCAGGATCCAACAGCGTTCATTGTGCGTGTAGCCAATCTGGCCATAGTACGCGTTGGCTGCCGGTGCTGCGATGAGTATCAATTTGCAGAGCGGCCCCAGTTGTTCCCGAGTAAGTGACTGTAATCGTTTGCCTATTCCTGACCGCTGATAGCTCTGATGAACAGCCAGATCTGACAGGTAGCAGGCATAGTGAAAATCCGTGACACTGCGAGCGATACCGACCAACAGATCACCATCCCATGCGCTTACGACGAGATTGGAGTTGGAAACCATTCCCTCCATACATTCTCGGTCATGGATTGGCCGACGCTCCCCAAGGTTGGAACTCTCCAACAAACCGATGAACTGGTCAGTGGTAACGGGGTGATTCACCTTGAAGCTGATAGCCATACCTATCCTTACGCCCCTGGCCATCCCGACGATTCCGGCGATCAACCATGCGCAGCCAGAGACGATGGCTCCCGGACCACCACGCAGGTAGGTGTGCCGCAGTTCAGCTTGGGCGACTGTGATTTCTATTCGTGACTCCTGCCAGCACCCGGTTCCGCCCGGCCGCCTTGGCAGCCAACAGGTTCTCGTCTGCGAGGCGTATCAGCGCCTCCTTGTCGTCCGATCCCGGCCCCAGGGCGGCCAGGCCGATGCTGATCGTGACGTGGATACGAGACGTCCCGCCGCTTGGACCCGGCACCCGGAACACGTGTTGCTCGATGCTTCGTCGGACCCGTTCCGCGAGGGTGATTGCATCCGGCAGAACCGTGTGGGGAGCGATGATAGTGAACTCCTCGCCACCATAGCGCGCGAAGACGTCGGTCTCCCTTAGCTGTCTGAAGACCTCCCGCGCGAGCTCGACCAGCACCTTGTCGCCCGCCTGGTGCCCGTGAGCGTCATTGACCTGCTTGAAGTAGTCTATGTCGAGCATCAGCAACGCCAGCGGCAGATTGTATCGCTTCGCCGCGGCGATCTCGTCCGTAAGCCGGCGATCGAGGTAACGGCGATTGAAGACCCCGGTCAGCGGATCAGTTGATGCATCCCGCTCCAGGGCGCTCACTTTCATGACGTCGAGTGCCGTCTGCAGGGACAGGGTCGTGCTGAGCAACACAAACCAGGAACCGCCAAAAAACACGACCGGAACGATAAGGTCGACCAGTGTCGAGTGGCGGTCGAAGAAGGAGAACGCGTAAGCCAGGTAGCCGGCGAGGAACAGCAGGATCATCGCCGCCATCAAGCGCCAGCGGGTGCGCACCCGACCGGCTGGCAAGCTCGAGATCAGGCGGCGCACGGGCACGAGCGCCAAAAACAAGATTAGTGTGCCGGCAACTACGAGGCCGATCGCAAGATACGGGATCACAACGAGGGTCCGATTCGCTCGGTGGCGGTGGCCGGACGATAGCGTCGCGCTGGCATAGCGTCAATTCGCCGTAAGCTTGGAGTTGGCGTAAGGCGGGACGCTGATGCAATCAGCTCAGGAACTGGGTGTAGAGAAAACCCCAGACAATGGCGCCGACACCGCCCAGCTCGCCAATAGTGAGCAGCGCCATGCCCCACGTTGTCCCGAAATTCCGCTCCTTGAACTGGTTCGTGACCTTGCCTGCAAGGCCCAGCCAGAAGTACTGCGTTATGGCTACTGAGAAGAAGAACAGGGGGACGCCGGTGATGATGAGCTGCACGCCGTCCGAATACGGACTGAAGTTGAGCAGAGCTGCCATGACCAGTGCGGCAAAG
Source organism: uncultured Gammaproteobacteria bacterium (assembly GCA_963709275.1). GTDB lineage: Bacteria > Pseudomonadota > Gammaproteobacteria > Steroidobacterales > XN24 > XN24. The sequence goes on along the minus strand of CAVPVZ010000004.1, from coordinate 517,599 downwards.
CTGTAGAGAAGCGCTGCCCGATGGGCGATATCGATGTAGGGATGCGCCCGGTGGTTCGGGCTGGTCATGATTCCCCGGTACTTGAGAACGCCGCCGACCAGGCCCACGAACAGGAATATCCCGGATGCTGCCAGCGTTACTTTCACGGCGAGATTCACTGTCGATTTAGCCTCTGCATGCTAACGACCAAGCTCAAGCACCTCCGGGCAGGCGGTGCTTGAGCTGGGCACGCAGGCGCATCACATGTACGGTCTGCGGCATGCCCCCGCTCAGAACGTGAACCGAATGAAATATGCCGCCTCATCAGACGCCGGCTGTGTCTTGGCCAGGAAAAGCCACTGCTCAATGGCACGTTCCGCCGACTCCCTGACAGCTGGCGGTACCTCGTCGCTCCAGGCAACCGATCTCGGCGTGTGCGCAAGGAGCGCCTCTCCGCTCGTGCCCTCTTTCTCCTTGAGACCAAAGACGACGACTAGACAACTGTCAACGCCATCCGTTCGCAATTCTTCCCCAAACACCGGCTCAACCCGCACTACGGGCGAGGCTTCCGTCAGGCCGGAAAGATCGTACTCCGTGCATGAAGCCCTACCGTGTCCCTCGGCCCTGGCGATATTGAGCTCGAAAGAGAGAACGAAGAGAAGAGTGACTATTACGGCTCTGAACATCCGTTCGTGCTCTATCGAATGCCTGCAACGTAGGCGCGAAACGTGGGTGGGCTGGCTAGAGAGCTGTTCGCGGGCCGAACCGGCCACCGGAGGCTCCTGCCAGGTTTTCTGCCAAACCAACCGGCAGGCATAGCTTAACCCAAGGCACGCGACGGAAAGACAGCTCCACCAGTGAAAGGAACGAGCGCCTGATCGGGCCGGAACTGCTGATGTCAGACCATGGGATGAAGAGCGGAGGATGACCAGGGCGAAAGGGAAGAAAGACCGACAGACACAAGCCGCGAGTATTCGCGCCGACTACGAGACAGCTCTTGTATCTTGCGACGTTCAGTCTGCCGGTTTGGAACCGCCAGCACTCGCCGTCGAAACGCCCGATGAGCCGGTAATGCTGCGCAAGAACTGACCACCCGCCAATCCTGGAAAGAACAAGAAGGATTCCGGACCATAAGGCGACGAAGATAATGGACAAAATAATCCAAGGCGGGAGCTCGAATGTCATGTCTCTATTGAGGCCATACGGGTTAAGACCCACCCAATAGCGCTGTAACCTCGATTTCTATCTTCATCCTCGGGTCCGCCAGTCCCGCGGAGATCATCGTTGCTGCGGGCCGAATCTCGCCAAAGTACTTCCTGAGCACGGGCCAACACAGTTCGAAGTCGGCAACCACGGGAACGATATACGTCACCCGGACTACGTCACCAAGAGATGCGCCCGCCTCTTCGAGCGCCGTCGTCACGTTCTTCAGGCACTGTTCGGCTTGATCCCGAATGTCGTCGGAAATGGTCATCGAAGCGTAGTCGAAGCCCGTCGTCCCCGCTACGAAGACCCAGTCGCCCTGAACCACGGCGCGGCTGTAGCCGACCTCGGCTTCAAACTTCGAACCAGAACTGATCAGCCTTCGTTTCACTTCAGCCCCTCGGTAGAAACAAGATACGCGAGTTCCCGTGCGTAGGTGGTCCAGCGGTCCCTGGGAAAGCTCCCCTTCAAGAAAAGCACAACTGATCGACCTTCTCCCACTGACGAATTGATCCGGACTATTTGCCAATCCACGAGCTGAATCGCTGGGCGTAACGTGAGGCATAGCGATCAAGCTCAGCGGTGAGCCGGCCTGGCGCATGGGTTGCAACAGCAGGGCGCGTGTCAGACCGGTTCGACGGCTGCAGCGTCGAGTTAGAGAGCCCGATATACATCGCGCCGGTGTCCCAGTTTAATTACGAGCACAACCAGTTCGTCGTCTCGTATCTCGTACACGATTCGGTACTGGCCCTGTCGAACGCGATATCGGTCGCCGCCACCCGTCAGCTTCTGACGGCCGGCGGGCCTGGGCTCTGCCCCAAGCAGCTCAATCCTACGAACCAATCGCTGGCGTTCCTTCTTTGTGGGAACGGCCAAGAGCTCCTTTCTGGCCGAGGGCTTGATCAGAACCCTATATCTTCCCACTACGCTTCAATTCCTTAACGACTGTCTCGAAGGACAGATCCGGCTCGCCAATTCGGTCCTCGATCGCGATGAGGTCGTCTGCGTCCTCCGCAAGGCTCAAGCGGACAGCCTCATTGATCAGATCCGACATCGACCGGTCGGTCGCCGCGGCCTTGAGGCGGAGTGCCTTATGAAGTGCCGGGTCGAAATAAACGGTGGCGCGCTTTTGAGTGTCTTCCATGGCACCACCGTAACGTCAAGACGTTAAAGCGTCAAGGGGCCGCTGGGGTCAGCGTGCTCTCTAACGATCAAGCTGAGCGGCAGAGAACCCGCGGCCTGTGCGCCCCACCCGCCTGGGGAGCTGCCACACATGTACGAAACCAGAGTTGAGTGGCGCCGGGTTCTCGGTCCGTCTCGAGCGCCTTGTTCGGCGCCGATGCGGATGGTCTCGTCGTCTCGCAATCCTGAGTCGTGAAATGGGGAAATCGCGAGGAACCCTCGTGGGGTAGCGATCCTGTCTGAGCGCATCCCAAACAGGGTCCCCGAACTCGGACCGTACTCGCGAAAGTGGAACCCTTCGCTGGCCCGACTAGGCAGGTTGTTCACCGGGAACTATATACCTGCCCTAGTATTAGGTTGATGCTCGCCCCCTTTCGTGTACTGCCTCTCCAGATTGCGCGAACAGAAGGAATCGCTTGAGATGCAATTTTTCTCTCTCCTACCGTTCTTGATAATCGCCGCCGGGATAGGTCTGGTCTACGTGGGGGTCCGCCCGGCAATGATCGGATGGGCGGTGTGCATGTTGGGCGTCTTGGTTGGCTTGGGGGTTGGCGTAGCCGTTCTGGTCATGGGGCAACCGAATGCGTGGTTCTTCGCGCTCATCGCAGGACTGCCCTTTGCTATTGCAGCCCCAATGGTTGCACGGGACCTGAGTTACCCTCGCATCAATGACGTCACAACGGATACCGAGAACCCTCCCACGTTTGTTGCCGCCCTCAGCGCCCCGCCGAATGTCGGTCGCAACATGGATTTCCCCGAGCACTTTGCTTCGATCATCCGACAGGGTTACCCGAGCCTTCAGCCGCTCATGCTGGAAGAAGAACCAAAGGAAGTCTTTCAACGTTTGGAAAAGCTGGCGAGTATTCAGCCCGGTTGGAAGGTCACGAACCTCAACACTGAGAAACGGATTCTGGAAGGCGAAGCAATGACCACATTTCTTCGCTTCGTCGATGACATCGTCATCCGCGTTACAGAGCAAGACGGCAAGACCCGCATCGACATGAGGTCGAAATCTCGCGAAGGTTTGCTAGATGCCGGCATGAACGCAAAGCGGATTCGGACGTTCCTTGACCAGGTTGCCAAGGTGGCGGGTATGCGCGAAGGGCGACCTTAGAAGAGCATTCTGTCAATGCACAGCAGATCCATTTTCGATGAGCAGGACCGCCTCCTTAGGTACGGAAGCCGGTGCCTCCAGTAGCCTCGATTCCCACACCGAGCTACACCCGCGCCGAGTCGATGCTGGATGCTCGCGGAGCATGATTCTCGACTTCCGTCTCACCCGTTTGCTCTACATGTTCAAGGCGCCGAACGCCGAACTGAGCGGCCGATGGCCGACGTCATCTCAGGAAACATCGAAGCCTGCCCAATCGGTCCGCTCTAATGCGTAGTTGGGCGCGCAGCTTCGAGCGGAAGACTGCAAAAACTCCACTAAGCACGGTCATGCACTTTGATCTTTGGCCGAACTAGCAAGATGCCAAAGCCGATCAAAGTTAGCGCATAGCCAAACACCAGTCGTGATGGAACGGGCACTAGGTGCCATAAGATCATGCTCGCAAGAAGAACGACAAGGAACCCTGAGAACCTCACATTGAGGTAGTTCATACTGAGTATGAGGAGACCCAAGTTAAACACTTTGGAGCTTGGGCCGACTGTTACAAAGACGTTCCAAATCGAAGGGACTCCTGAAATATGTTTGGTGAACTCTGCGCGCGCATGTTCATTCGGCAAGCTCCACCAAATGAAGTCAAGTACGCACATGCCTATCACGCAAGCGATACCAACAAGAGTAAGAGGGATTCCGACCGCACTGAAAATGGTGCGAGGGAAAGTTGCAACCTGTGGAATGATAAATACGGCGCCGGCTAATATGAACCAATGGGCAAAATCAATCGGCTGCTGTGAATAGACGAATTCGTTTCCTAGAGAAAGCAAGACCTGTCCCAACAGCATGAAGGCAAGGCCGATCAGGAAGAATGTCCGGAATACAGCTGCAGAGTCGCCTATGTACTCGCTCTCGCCTCTCATGGACGCTGTCCGTGAAGAATCATGCTTCTCGTGCTTTAGTTGCGCGCTTCGTCTGCCGCCCAACGACCAAGCTCAGCCATGAGCCTGCCTGGCACGCGGGTTGCCCAAGCAAGGCGTATGACAGCCCGGCGAGTCGGCTGCAGCGCTGAGTTAGATTTCGGCTCGAGTGCGTTCACGCCACATCCAGCAAGGCTCGCGGATTGTGGTCTGCAACAAGCAGCAGCGTGCGAGCAGCTCCACTGGGCGCACGACGACCTTGCTCCCAATCCTGCAACGTTCGAACAGAGACGCCCAGTAGCTCGGCGAACCGTGCCTGGGAGAGTCCGGTCTTCTCTCGGATCTGCCCGACGTCGGGAACGTTGACCACGCGCCCATGTTCGCCACGCTTGAGTTCGCGAAGTCCCTCAAGAATCTCGGCACCGATGTCACGCTTCACTTCAGTCATCTTCCATCTCCTCGCGGATCTTCCGAAGGACATGCGTCGGTATCGAGTCCGCGACGTTCTTCGGATAGATCGTCAACATCCAGATCAAGTGCTTGGGGTGGCGGACAAAGTAGATCAATCGGTATCCGCCCCTCTTACCTCTCCCTGGCGCTGCTACGCGGAGTTTCCTTATCCCGCCTGAGCCTCTGATCACAGACCCCGCGTCGGGATCAGCGACCAGCTCCCGCTGCACTGCAGCGTATTCATCATCAGTGAGACACTCCTGGACCAAGCGGGTAAAGAGTTTCGTCTCGACAAAAGTGAACATTGCCCGAGTATACGGCAGCGCCGTAGTCCGTCAAGGCCTGGGTTCCACATGCAAGGTGGGCGGGAAGATGAATCTAACGACCAGAATCAGCCGCGGAGTCCATTGCGTCGGCTGCATTCACTTGTTAGAAGCCGTCTGCTCAAGACGCTCGGCCAACCAGACCTTGATGATCGATTGACGCGTCACGCCCAGGCGACTGGCCTCCTTGTCCAGGGACTCAATCATCCAAGTCGGAAAGTCGACATTCACTCTCTTTTGGGCTTGGAGGGGTCGCCGCGCCTTGGATAGATCCAGGGCTTTGGTAATGTTCTTGCCGCTGTCAAAGTCAGTATCAAATTTCTTAGCTTTCATAAATCGCCACCTCTTCGGGGCGAGAACGACGCACCGAGATGAGTCGGATATTTTCGCTACGGTAAGTGACGACGGCTGACCAGTGCTTGCCGTCGATACGCCCAATCACGAGAAACCGCGGTTCATCAACCGTCACAGCCGGAATCTCAATCAAATCCGGATCGTGCCAAATCGCCTGTGCCTGGACGAAGTCAATTCCGTGCTTCTCGCGGTTCGCACGGCTCTTCCTCTCGTCAAACTCAAACGTCAGCATGGTATAAAAACTATACCAATACGACTCGACCCGCAAGCGACAGCGGTGGCCTGGCCGGGAGGCTTCTAACGACCAAGCTCAGCCGCGAGCCGGCTTGGCGCGCGGGTTGCCCACGCAAGGCGCGTGACAGGCCGGCGAGTCGGCTGCAGCGCCGAGTTAGATTTTCTTGCGATCACGTTTCCTCAAGCGCCCGGGTTTAAGCAACCGCTCCGACCGCATGACATGAAGTATCAGGACATTCTCGCCATCGTATCTGTAGAAAATCCGGCACGGCGGCTCAACAATCTGCCGGTACCGCGAGCCCCTCAATTCCGATGGCCGGCTACCGCTCCGTGGATGGGACTCGAGCTGCTCCACGTGTCGAAAAATTCGCTGCACCAACCTTGCCGCCGCCTCGGGATCTTCGATGGCAATGTAGTCGGCAATGGCATCAAGGTCGCTAAGCGCCGACTCGGTCCAGACTACTTCAGCCATCGCCCCATTCGGGCCTTCGCATCGGCATGGCTTACCACTCTGCCCTCGGCCACCGCCATTTCGCCTCGGGCAATCCCTTCGAGCAAGGCCATTCGTCGTTGCAAGAGCTCAAAGCTCTCTACGTCAACCAGATAGGCGCTGGGCATCCCATGCTGCGTAATCAAGATCGGCTCCTTGTCCCGCCCCAGTTCAGCGAGAATCTCGGTCGCCTGGCGTTTTAGGGTAGTGACTAGTTCAGTACGCATGGAGTGATACTAAAGTGGCACTCACACACGCGCAAGTCCCACTGGGAAATCTAACTCAATGTGGAGGGAATAAACGCGGTTGAATATCGCACGAAAACCCCCGGATAGTCTGTCTGGGATGATACCAAGTCCCTGTTTAACCTCGGCTTGCTGCTGGATATACCACAGATACCGGGGTCGGGGTTATGCCGAAGGCGAGGCTGCTGGACGTCGTGCGGGACCGGATCCGCGTCAAGCATTACAGCTACCGCACCGAGACGTCCTACCTGGGCTGGATCCGGCGCTTCATCCGCTTTCATGGCGGGCGGCATCCGCGCGACATGGGCGGACCGGAAGTCGAACAGTTCCTGTCTTACCTCGCCACCGAACGAAAGGTGGCGGCCTCGACCCAGAACCAGGCGCTGTCCGCGATCCTGTTCCTGTACCGGGAGGCGCTCGAGATCGAGCTGCCATGGCTGGACGGCATAGTCCGGGCGAAGCGCCCGGCACGCATCCCGGTCGTGCTGTCCCGCGACGAGGTGCGTCGCATCCTGGCCCAGCTGGAAGGCACTCACTGGCTTGCCGCCAGCCTGCTCTACGGCGCGGGGCTGCGGGTGTCGGAGTGCCTGCGGCTGCGGGTGAAGGACCTCGACTTCGAGTACCGGCAGATCACCGTGCGCGACGGCAAGGGCGCCAAGGACCGCTGCACCATGCTGCCGGACTCGGCGCTCGAGCCGCTGCAGCTCCACCTCAAGCGAGTGCGGGCGCGGTTCGACGCGGATCGCGCGGCGAGCCATCCCGGCGCGGCGCTGCCCACGGCCCTGGAGCGCAAGTACCCGTCGGCGCCGTTCGAGTGGCCCTGGCAGTTCGTCTTTCCGGCGCGGAAGTTCTGCCGCAGCCCTTACACCGGCCGCATGGTCCGCTTCCACGTGCTGCCCGACGTCCTGCAACGCGCGGTGAAGCAGGCAGTGCGCGCCGCCGGGATCACCAAGCCCGCGTCGTGCCACACCTTTCGGCATTCCTTCGCCACGCACCTGCTGGAATCCGGTTACGACATTCGCACGGTGCAGGAACTGCTCGGGCACTCGGACGTGTCGACGACGATGATCTACACGCATGTCATCCAGCGTGGCGGCCGCGGCGTACGCAGCCCGCTGGATTGAAGGCGCGTTGTCGTCAGCTCCGGTTCTTGATCGGCGCCAGCAGCATGTAGAAGATCCACGCGAACCAGGACACGAAGATCACGGCTAACACCCACGCGGCCTTCTCGCCGCCCGTGGTGCGGTCGGAGCCGATGATGATGATGATCGGCAGCAGCCAGATGAAGCCGACGATCGCGATCACTAGCAGCGGGCCGGCGAGTCCGAGTATCTCCATCTTCCTAACTCCGCTTCAGGAACGGTGGCCGGCTGGCTGGACATAGCCCTGCCGTCGAAAATCGGCATAGCCGGCCTCGGTCAGTGCCGCAAGCTCATCGAAGAGGGCCGGGTCCACGGCCGTGAAATTGAAGCAGGACTTGCCCTGCATCCGCTTCCTCAAGGCCGGCGAGATGTCCGCGAGGAGTCCGGGGTTCACGTAGACCGGCATGAGGTGATAACTGACGTAGCGTTTCCTGACCTGGACGCCGCCGAACCAGAGCGGCTTCCCGTTCTTCATCACGTGTTGCGTATCCAGGGAGAGCTCGTCATCGCGGTCGACCGTGCAGTCGAGCTCTTCGGCATAAGGCGCCAGGATGGCGCGCAAGCGGGTGAATACCGGGGCCAGGTCAGTCATGGTCTGCTCCTCGGGACACTGGCGCAGCCATCGATCAACGGCCAGGCGACTGGTACTGGGCCGCCGTAATGAACTCGCCAAACGCCTCGCACCAGACGATCACCGTCGTGTACTGGGCCGGATCCACGTTGGGCGGCACTTGTACAAGGAAGTTGTTGAATGTCTTCACGTCGCCCACGAGCGCCATGCGCGTCTTGAGCCGATTAAAGTCGGCCTCGGTTTCGACGAACTCGGGCGAAAGGTAGAGCTTGTAGTCTGGCCCAGGCGACAGCCGGCCGACCAGCGAAATCGCTCCCTCGCTGACTGCAACCGTGCCCTCGCCCCAGTGGAGCGCGTCGCTGTCCTGCAGGTCTCGCCGGAACTCGCCGGTGAAGGTGGCGGCACCGGTCTCGGCTGAAATCTCGGCCATGGTGGGCGCATCTGGGGCCACCAGGATCGGCAGCGCGTAGATGCCTGCGACAAACCCAAGCCCGCCGGCCAGGCCATGAGAGATCAACAACAGGACGACTTTTCGCGGGTTCAAGATGCTCGCCTCTTACTCAGTTGCTTGTGCCGGCCACGCGCGATAGCCAGGCATAGGCCGACGCACCGATGATGAGACAAACCAGCGCGATGATATCTGCCGTAAACACGCGCCCGACCTGCGCGTTATAGCCCCCTACCGACCAGGCCAGGTAGAGGAAGGACAGCACGCTTGCGAAGCCCGCAATGAAAGCCGCGGGCTGGAAGACCGGGCGAAACGCGGCATACAGGAGAAACGCCCCAAGCAGGCCAAACAGCACCGCCCTGTGGCGCATGAGAATAGCCAGGTTGGGCTCGTCGAAGGCGATCCCATAGAGCGCGCTCAGTCGCGCGCTCCCGAGCACACCCGACAGGGGCAGCAGGTGAATGACCGCGACGATGATGAGCATGGCGGCAACGAGAGTGCGCATCAGGGTTTCCTCGGGGTCAGGGCCCGAATTCAGCCGCGCCGGCGTTAGCGTCTCGGCTCGAACCGTATATCACAACGAACAGGGGGGCTGCCAACCGGCAGCCCCCCTGCAGGGCACAGCGTGGATCGCGCTGCCGGGCTACTTCTGCCCGGCGCTCTTCTTGATCTTCTCGAGCAGGGCCAGCTGCGCAGCGGCCTGGGCGAGCTCGGCCTGGGCGATGGCGATGTCCTTGGCGGACTCGCGGTTCTCCAGCAGGTCCTGGGCGCGCTGCCGGGCCTGCTGCACGGCGGCCTCGTCGAGGTCGTGGGCGCGGGCCGCGGCGTCGGCCAGCACGGTGACCGCCTTCGGCTGGATCTCGATCATGCCGCCGGAGACGTAGAAGAACAGCTCCTGGCCCTCCGGCGTCTGCACGCGCACGCCGCCCGGCCGCAGGCCGGTGAGCAGCGGGGCGTGGTTCGGCGCGATGCCGATGTCGCCGAGCTGCGCCGGGGCGTAGACCATGGCTGCTGCGCCGCTGAAGATTTCGCCTTCGGCGCTGACGATGTCGACGTGAATCGTGCTCATCCGTTACTCCGGGCCGCGTGGCGCCGTCTTACTGCAGCTTCTTCGCCTTTTCGACGGCTTCCTCGATGGTGCCGACCATGTAGAAGGCCTGCTCCGGAATCGAGTCGTACTCGCCGTCGACGATGCCGCGGAAACCCTTGATGGTGTCCTTCAGCGAGACGTACTTGCCGGGCGAGCCGGTGAAGGCCTCGGCGACGAAGAACGGCTGCGACAGGAAACGCTGCACCTTGCGGGCGCGGGTCACGACCTGCTTGTCGTCTTCCGACAGCTCGTCCATGCCGAGGATGGCGATGATGTCCTGCAGCTCCTTGTAGCGCTGCAGGGTCGCCTGCACGGCGCGGGCACAGTCGTAGTGCTCCTGGCCGATGACGTTCGGGTCGAGCAGGCGCGAGGTCGAGTCGAGCGGGTCGACGGCCGGGTAGATGCCCAGCTCGGCGATCTGGCGCGACAGCACCAGCGTGGCGTCCAGGTGGGCGAAGGTCGTGGCCGGCGACGGGTCGGTGAGGTCGTCGGCCGGGACGTACACGGCCTGGAAGGACGTGATGGAGCCGGTCTTGGTGGAGGTGATGCGCTCCTGCAGCTCGCCCATCTCGTCCGCCAGCGTCGGCTGGTAACCCACGGCGGAGGGCATGCGGCCCAGCAGCGCCGACACCTCGGTGCCCGCCAGGGTGTAGCGGTAGATGTTGTCGATGAACATCAGCACGTCGCGGCCTTCGTCGCGGAAGTTCTCCGCGATGGTCAGGCCGGTCAGCGCCACGCGCAGGCGGTTGCCCGGCGGCTCGTTCATCTGGCCGTACACCAGCGCCACCTTGTCGAGGACGTTGGAGTCCTTCATCTCGTGGTAGAAGTCGTTGCCCTCGCGGGTACGCTCGCCGACGCCGGCGAACACGGAGTAGCCGGCATGCTCGATGGCGATGTTGCGGATCAGCTCCATCAGCGTCACGGTCTTGCCCACGCCGGCGCCGCCGAACAGGCCGATCTTGCCGCCCTTGGCGATCGGCATGATCAGGTCGATGACCTTGATGCCGGTCTCGAGGATCTCGACCGAGGCCGCCTGGTCCTCGTAGGTCGGCGGGTCGCGGTGGATCGGCATGTGCGCATCGGCGTCGACCGGGCCGGCCTCGTCGATGGGCGTGCCCAGCACGTCCATGATGCGGCCCAGCGTAGCCTTGCCCACGGGCACCTTGATCGGCTCGCCGGTGCCCTTCACGGCCAGACCGCGCTTCAGGCCCTCGGTGGCGCCCATGGCGATGCAGCGCACGATGCCGTCGCCGAGCTGCTGCTGCACCTCGAGCGTGATGTCGTTCTCTTCGATCTTCAGGGCGTCGTAGACCTTCGGCAGGTGTTCACGCGGGAACTCCACGTCCACCACGGCGCCGATGACCTGAACGATGTTGCCAGTGCTCATGGATCAGTTTCCTCTGTCTCGTATCCGCTGGGGCGCCGTCAGACGGCCGCCGCGCCGCCGACGATCTCGGCGAGTTCCTGGGTGATCGCGGCCTGGCGCGCCTTGTTGTAGGCGAGCTGCAACCCGTCGATCAGTTTGCCGGCATTGTCGGTGGCGCTCTTCATGGCCACCATGCGCGCCGCCATCTCGCAGGCGACGTTCTCCACCGCGCCGCGATAGACCTGCGACTCGATGTAACGGGTCAGCACCTGCTCGACCAGCTCGGTAGAGCTGGGCTCGTAGATGTAGTCCCAGTGGGTCTGTAATTCTTCCGCGTCCTGCGTCTGCGCCGGCAGCAGCGTCAGCGTGACCGGCTTCTGGCTCATGGTGTTGACGAACTCGTTGTGCACCAGGAACAGCCGGTCCAGCGAACCGTCGCTGTACTCGTTCAGCATCACCTGGATGGCGCCGATCAGGTCCTGCACGCGCGGAATGTCGCCGAGGTCCTGCAGGCTGGCGACGATGTTCACGTCCAGCCGGCGGAAGAACTGCGCCGCCTTGCGACCGACCAGGCACAACTCCACCTCCACACCCTTGTCGCGCCACTCGCGCAGCTCGCGCAGGGTGCGCCGGAACAGGTTGGCGTTCAGGCCGCCGCACAGGCCGCGATCCGTCGACACGATGATGTAGCCGACGCGCTTGGCCTCGCGCTCCACCATGAAGGGATGGCGGTAATCCGGGCGCGCCTGCATCAGGTGCCCGATCACCGTGCGGATGTGCTCCGCATAGGGCCGGGATGCTTCCATGCGCTCCTGTGCCTTGCGCATCTTCGCCGCAGCGACCATCTCCATGGCCTTGGTGATCTTGGCCGTGTTCCGGATGCTCTTGATCTGCGTGCGAATTTCTTTGGCGTTGGCCATGCGGCTCTCCGCTTTACCAGGTGCCGGTGGCGACGAAGTCGGCCACGCCCTTCTTCATCTCGCCCGCGATCTCGTCGTTCCAGTCGCCGGTCTCGTTCAGCTTCTTCATCAGCTCCGGGTGCGCCGAGTCCATGTGGCCGTGCAGCGCATGCTCGAAGTCGCCGATCTTGTCCAGCGGGACCTTGTCGATGAAGCCCTCGTTGACGGCGAACAGCGACACGGCCATCTGCGCCACCGACAGCGGCGAGTACTGCTTCTGCTTCATCAGTTCGGTGACGCGCTGGCCGCGGTCGAGCTGCTTGCGCGTGGTCTCGTCCAGGTCGGAGGCGAACTGGGCGAAGGCCGCCAGCTCGCGGTACTGGGCCAGCGCGAGGCGGATACCGCCGCCGAGCTTCTTGATGACCTTGGTCTGGGCGGCGCCGCCGACGCGCGACACGGACAGGCCGGCGTTGATGGCGGGGCGGATGCCGGCGTTGAACAGGTCCGACTCGAGGTAGATCTGGCCGTCGGTGATGGAGATCACGTTGGTCGGCACGAAGGCGGACACGTCGCCGGCCTGGGTCTCGATGATCGGCAGCGCGGTCAGCGAACCGGTCTTGCCCTTCACCTTGCCGCCGGTCTCGCTGCTCGACGTAATCCGGCGTTGACGCGCGCGGCGCGCTCCAGCAGGCGGGAGTGCAGGTAGAACACGTCGCCGGGATAGGCTTCGCGGCCCGGCGGGCGGCGCAGCAGCAGCGACACCTGGCGGTAGGCCCAGGCCTGCTTGGTCAGGTCGTCGTAAATGATCAGCGCGTCTTCGCCCTTGTCGCGGAAGTACTCGCCCATGGCGCAACCGGCGTAAGGGGCGATGTACTGCAGCGCGGCCGAGTCGGCAGCGGGGGCGGCGACGATGATGGTGTGGTCCATCGCGTCGTGCTCTTCCAGCTTGCGCACCACGCCGGCGATGGACGACTGCTTCTGGCCGATCGCCACGTAGATGCACTTAACGCCGGTGCCCTTCTGGTTGATGATGGCGTCGATGGCGACGGCGGTCTTGCCGGTCTGGCGGTCGCCGATGATCAGCTCGCGCTGGCCGCGGCCGACCGGGACCATGGCGTCGATCGACTTCAGCCCGGTCTGCACCGGCTGGCTCACCGACTGGCGCCAGATCACGCCCGGGGCCACCTTCTCGATGGGCGAGCTGTGCTCAGTCTTGATCGGGCCCTTGCCGTCGATCGGCTGGCCGAGCGGGTTCACCACGCGTCCGAGCAGGGCCTCGCCCACCGGCACCTCGAGGATGCGCCCGGTGGTCTTCACCTCGTCGCCCTCGGAGATGTGCAGGTAGTCGCCCAGCACCACGGCGCCGACCGAGTCCTGCTCCAGGTTCAGCGCCAGGCCGAAGGTGTTGCCGGGGAATTCCAGCATTTCACCGTAGGCCGCGTCGGCCAGGCCGTGGATGCGCACGATGCCGTCCGTCACCGAGACCACGGTGCCGACGTTGCTGGCGACGGTGGCCGACTGGAAGTTGAGGATCTTCTCTTTGATCAGATCGCTGATTTCAGATGCCTTGATGGACATTTCCTACAATCCTTTAGTGCGTGACGGCGCCGGCAAGCCTTTCCAGGCGGCCGGACAGTGAGCCATCGATGACCAGGTCGCCGGCGCGGATGATCGCCCCGCCGAGGAGTTTCGCGTCGGTGTCGCAGTGCAGCCGGACGTCGCGCCCGAGACGCTTCTTCAAGGAGGTCGCGAAGCTCTCGCGCTGCGCGGCGTCGAGTTCGACCGCGGACGTCACCTGCACGTCCACGACATGCTCGGCCTCGGCACGCAGTGCCTCGAACTCCGTCGCGATCTCGGGCAGCCAGGCCATGCGGTCGTTCTCAGCCAGCAGCTTGAGAAAGCTGGCGCCATTGGGACCGACACCTTCGCCGCAGAGTTCGATGAACAGCGCCGCCAGCGCCTCGCGCGTCACGGCCGGATTGCCGAACAGCGCCTCGACGCGCCCGTCGACAGCGGCAATCGCGCCCCGACCGAGAAACCCGGACCAGGCCGCCAGGGCGTCGGCCTCTTTGGCGATCTCGAACACGGCCCTGGCGTAGGGCCGCGCGACGGTCATCTTCTCTGCCATGTCTGCGACTCTCCCCGGACCGGCCTAGAGCTGCCCGGCGAGGCGGTCGAGCAGGTCGCGATGGGTCGCGGCGTCGACTTCCTTCTCGAGCAGCTGTTTCGCGCCGCTCAGGGCGATCGCCGCGACTTCCCCGCGCAACGCTTCGCGCGCCCGGTTGGTCTCCTGCTCGATCTCGGCCTGGGCCTGGGCCAGCATGCGCTCGCCGGTGGCGTGGGCAGCTTCCTTCGCTTCCTCGACCATCTCGGCGCCGCGGCGCTCCGCCTGCTCGATGATCTGCGCCGCCTGCTGGCGAGCCTCGCGCAGGCGTTCGGCCACCTGGGCGTCGGCCTCCTCGAGCGCTTTCTGGCCGCGGTCGGCAGCCGCCAGGCCCTCGGCGATCCGTGCCCGTCGTTCCTCCAGCGCCTGCATGACCGGCGGCCAGACGAACTTCTTGGTGAACCAGACAAAGACCAGGAAGGTCAGCATCTGGCCGAAGAGTGTCAGGTTAATGCCCACGATTCCGACTCCCGATCAGCGTGCGTTTGCTTGCAAAGACGCCATGCGTCCCGTCAGCTGCTGAGCGCGGCGAGCAGCGGATTGGCGAACAGCAGCAGCGCGGCGAACGCGACACCGATGATGGCCAGCGCGTCGAGCAGGCCGGCGACGATGAACATGCGGATCTGCAGCATGTTCGCCATTTCCGGCTGGCGCGCGGCGCCCTCGAGGAACTTGCCGCCGAGCAGGCCGAAACCGATGCCGGTGCCGAGCGCCGCGAAGGCGAAAATGAGGCCCACGGCAAGAGCGGTAAAGGCCTGAACTGATGCAATAGCTTCCATGGTCAATCTCCGTAGGAGGCGGTTTCTACAGGGGTGAAAATCAATGCTTCTCGTAAGCCAGCGCGATGTAAACAATGGTCAGCGTCATGAAGATGAACGCCTGCAGCGGGATCACGAGAATGTGGAAAATCGCCCAGGCGCTGCCGGGTAGCCACTGGATCCAGAAGGGCAGCATGGCGATGAGGATGAAAATCAGCTCGGCGGCGTAAAGGTTGCCGAACAGTCGCAGCGCGAGAGAGACCGGCTTGGCGATCATCTCCACGGTGTTGAGAATCAGGTTGAAGGGCACCAGCAGCGGGTTCTTGCCGAAGGGGTGGAACAGGAATTCCTTGCCGAAGCCCGCGGCGCCCTTGCCCTTGATGCCGTAATAGATGATCAGCGCCAGCACCGACAGCGACAGGCTGAAGGTCGCGCTCATATCGGCCGACGGCACGACGCGCATGTACTCGATCCCGACCATCGCGGCGAGCACGGGGAACAGGTCCACCGGGATCAGGTCCATGAGGTTCCACAGGAACACCCACACGAAGATGGTCAGCGCCAGCGGCGCGAGCAGGTCCTTGGGGCCGTGGAAGGCGTCGCCGACGGATTTATCGACGAACTCGAGGATGGTCTCGACGAAGTTCTGCATTTTCCCGGGCACGCCGGCCGTGACGGCCCGCGCGGCGCCATAGAACACACCGAGAAAAATCAGCCCGGTGACCCACGACCAGAACAGGGTGTCGATGTGGATGGTCCAGAAGCCCTCTCCGACGGAGAGATGCTCGAGGTGATGCGTGACGTATTCTGTCGGAGAACTTGCCATGGCCGTCATCCACCAAAGCCCTGTCGATCACGTCGCGTAAACACCAGCGCCAGCCAGTTGACCACCAGGGTGGCGACGAACGTGACCACGAGCGGAACAAACACGTGGCTCAAAAAAATGGCTGCCGCCGAAAACAGGGCTACAGCCATCACCAATTTAAGGACCTCCGCCTTGACGAAGGCCGCAAACATCGCCCGCGGACCGGCTTCAGCCGGGACCGCGAACACCCGTAATGCCATCCAGAGGCTCAGCACGACGCTGATTCCCCCTCCTGCGAGGGCTCCGAGCGCGGCGTCCCTGCCCATCGTCAGCCCGTAAAGAGCCGCGGCGACCAGGGTCACACCCGCTTGTCCGGCGATGATCTTTCCGGGTACTGAACCGACCCGTTTCTGCATGCCGAGAAACCCGGCCCTCAAAGCCCGAAGATTATAGCCAGATTCCGCAGTCGCAGCAAAGCCCGCGGGCGGCTTTTCGCGGCCCCATCGGGCACCGGGGCGCATCGGCCTTTACTTAATGCGGCTACTTGATGTGCCCGAGGATGCCCTCGAGCTCGTCGAGGCTGTTGTAGCTGACCACCAGCTTGCCGCGGCCGCTGCTGGAGTGCTGCAGGGCGACCCTGGCGCCGAGCTTGTCCGCCAGCTCGCCCTCGAGGCGGCGGATGTCGGGGTCGCGCGACGGCGCGGGCGCAGCCTTTTGCGTCGGGGCCTGCAGCTTTTTCACCAGCCGCTCGGTCTCGCGCACCGAAAGGCCCTTTTTCACCACTTCGCGCGCGGCCGCGGCCTGCGCCTTAGGGTCGGCCAGGCCGAGCAGGGCACGGGCGTGGCCCATTTCCAGCTGCCGGCGCTCCACCAGCGCCTTCACTTCGTCGCCCAGCTCGAGCAGGCGCAGCAGGTTGCTCACCGCGGCGCGGGAGCGGCCGACCGCCTCGGCGGCCTGCTGGTGGGTCATCTCGAATTCGCGAATGAGGCGGTCCAGCGCGCGGGACTCCTCCAGCGGATTGAGGTTCTCGCGCTGGATGTTCTCGATCAGCGCCATCGCCACGGCGGCCTCGTCCGGCACGTCGCGGACGATCACCGGGACCTTCTGCAGGCCGGCCAGCTGGGCGGCACGCCAGCGGCGCTCGCCGGCGATGATCTCGAAGCGCACGCCCTCGGCCGTCTCGCGGATGGGGCGCACCACGATGGGCTGCACGACGCCCTGGGCCTTGATGGAGTCGGCCAGGTCCTCGAGCGATTCCTGGCGAATGTCGAGGCGCGGCTGGTAGCGACCGCGCTTCAGTAACTCGACGGCCAGTTCGCGGTACTGGCCCGTGTCGCGGCTCTCCGCGGTTTCCGCGCGGGACGTCGTCGACAGCAGGGCGTCCAGGCCGCGACCGAGGCGTTTCTTGACGGCCATGGGGCTCGAATCTCCGTGTAAGTCCAATCTTCCGCTACGCGCCGGCAGTGTACCGCAAGGCTCAGCCGCTACGCTGCGTCGCCTCGCCGCGGCGGATCATCTCGCCGGCCAGCGCCAGGTAGGCCAGTGCGCCGCGGCTGGTCTTGTCGTGAAACAGCGCCGGCATGCCGAAGCTCGGCGCCTCCGCGAGACGCACGTTGCGCGGGATCACGGTACGGAACACGCACTCGCCGAAGTGCAGGATAAGCTGCGAAGAGACCTCGTTCGCGAGGTTGTTGCGCGGGTCGAACATGGTGCGCAGGATGCCCTCGATGCGCAGCTCGGGGTTCACGGCATCGCGGATCTGCTCCACGGTGCCGACCAGGGCGGACAGGCCTTCCAGCGCGTAGTACTCACACTGCATGGGAATCAGCACGCCGGTCGCAGCGGTGAGCGCATTCACGGTGAGCATGTTGATCGACGGCGGGCAGTCGATGAGCACGTAGTCGTAATCTTCGACGATGTCCTTGAGCGCCGTGCGCAGCCGGGTCTCGCGGCCGAACTCGTTGATCAGGCGCACCTCGGCCGTGGTGAGGTCGTCGTTGCCGGGAATCAGGTCGAAGCCGCCGGGGTCGGTGCGCACCACCGCCGCACGCGCCGGCGCCTCGCCCAGCAGCACGTCACAGGAGGACACCTCGAGGCCGCGCTTGTCGATGCCCGAGCCCATGGTGGCGTTGCCCTGGGGATCGAGGTCCACCAGCAGCACGCGGCGCCTGGTGGCCGTGAGCGAGGCGGCGAGGTTGACCGCGGTCGTGGTCTTGCCCACGCCGCCCTTCTGGTTGGCAATCGCCAGTATCCGGGTCACTTGGGGGCTTCCTCGCGACAGAATTCGAGCAGGTGCCGCTCGGCGCGCAGGCCGGGCACGGTGAGGCGGTGCACGCTGCCGAGGCGCCAGCCGTCCGGCAGGGCCGCCAGCTCGTTCTCGGGCAACGTGCCTTTCATGGCCAGCAGGCGGCCGCCGGGCTTGAGGTGGTGTCCGGCGGCGCGGATGAAATCGCCCACCGAGGCGAAAGCGCGGCTCACGACGACGCCGAAGCCCTCGGTGTCGGCGTGGTCCTGCACCCGCGCGCGCACCACGCGGACATTCTTCAGCCCCAGCCGGTCGACCGCGTGCTCGATGAAGCGGGTCTTCTTGCCGGAAGCGTCGAGCAGGACGAACTGCTGTTCCGGCCGCGCCAGCGCGAGCACCAGCCCGGGCAGGCCCGCGCCGGTGCCGACGTCGAGCACCGGGGTCTCGTCGAGGAACGGCAACACCACCAGGCTGTCGAGCACGTGGCGCGTGACCATCTCTTCCGGGACGCGCACGGCGGTGAGGTTATAGGCGCCGTTCCACTTCTCCAGCAGCATCACGTACTGCGCCAGCGCCGCGGCGAGGCCGGGCGGCTCCGCCAGGCGCAGTGCGGCCAGGCCGTGCTCGATCAGTTGCTGGATGCGGGATGTGTCCACTGGGACCCCTCGACGTGGGCCCGCAAGTATACCGAATGAAAGGCGCTGCGCCGTGCCCAGGAGGGCACGGCGCAGCGGGTCCTTCGACCGATGGCCGCCGGACCTAGATCTCGATCGCCGCAGACTTTTGGCGGAGCGCCGGCGCGATCCCGCGGGGCACGCCCCCCTGGGCACTGCGACCCGAGTACGGGCAAACCCCCTTGTTCCGGTGGGCGTCGCGCTGCGCCGGTGTCAAGTTCTGCCAGAGGCGGCGCATCTCGGCCACGTGTGCCTCCTTTTCCGCCTCGGTCATGCCTTGCGTGGCGGCGTGGACGCCAGTGAGGACCGGCGTCGAGCCCGCCAGCATCTCGGTGAAATTACTGTCCCAGGCCGTCGAAGCCAGCCAGGCCAGCGCCACCACGGCGGCGCCGGCGATGAATCCCTTGAGCTGCATGCCACTTTCCTCCCGTACTTTGTTCTTGCCAATGGGTCTTTCGCCCGCGGACCCGTGTCGGGATTCAGGTCACCGTTGGTTTCGAAAATATAAGTGAAAGCCAGTAGGGCGAGCTCTTGAACTGATCCGATATATTGATGCATGAAATACTCACGAAATAATTGGGGGATATCATGACCGCCCGCGCAGCCTGGATCATCTCGTCCGTTCTTGCCCTGTTCGCCATGAGCGCCTATGCGGCCGTCCAGCTCATGGAAGCGGACAGCAGCAAGTACGCCGACCGGTTCAAGAACCAGTACGAGACATGGAAGCAGACATCGCAGAGCAGCGAGATCATCGACGTGCTCGAGGAGGACCCGAACCTGGTCGTCCTGTGGGCGGGCTATGGTTTCGCCAAGGATTACAACAAGGCCCGGGGCCATGCGTACTCGGTCACCGATCTCCGCAGTACGCTGCGCACCGGTGCGCCGACGGGCCCCGACGACGGCCCCATGCCGACCGCGTGCTGGTCGTGCAAGACCCCCGACGTGGGGCGTTACATCGTCGAAAAGGGCGAGAAAGATTATTTTACCGGCAAGTGGGCCCGGCTCGGCGACGAGATGCACCACGAAATCGGCTGCGGAAGCTGCCATGATGCCAATGGCCGTCTTGCCATAACGACGCCCTTTACCACCCGCGGCTTCGAAGCTATCGGCTGGCACTGGGAAGAGGCGACGCGAGCGCAGAAAGAAGTCATGATCTGCGGCCAGTGCCACGTCGAGTACTACTTCACCAGTGAGAAGTTCGTGAAGTTCCCCTGGGACATGGGCACGACGGTCGGGCAGATGGAAGCCTATTACGACGCGCTGAACTTCACCGACTGGACCCACGGCGTTTCCAAGGCGCCGATGCTCAAGGCCCAGCACCCGGGTGTCGAGACTTTTCTTCGCGGGCCCCACGGGCGCAACGACGTGTCCTGCTCTGACTGCCATATGCCGCGCATCGAAGACGCGGACGGCAAAAAGTTCAGCAACCACAATATCGGCAATCCCTTCGACAACTTCGAAGCTTCCTGCGGAAGCTGCCACGAGCAGAGCAAGGAAGACATGGAGGCGGTGGTGGCCGACTACAAGAAGATGGTCAACGACGCCAAGCTGAAGGCCGAGGGCCAGCTGGTCCGCGCTCACTACGAGGCGGCGGCGGCTCGGCAGGCCGGGGCCTCCGAGGAAGAATTGAAGGATGCCCTGACCGCAATTCGGCATGCGCAGTGGCGCTGGGATTTCGCGATCGCGTCGCACGGCGTGCACGCGCACAATCCCGCCGAAGCGCTGCAGGTGCTGGCTTCCTCGATCGAGCGCGCGGCGGACGCGCGGGTCATGCTGGCGCAGATCCTGGCGCGGCACGGCCAGGCCTCGGCAGTGGTCCTGCCTGACATCTCCACCAAGGCAGCCGCGCAGGCGGCGGTGGGGCTGGACGCCGAAAAGCTGAAGGCGGAGAAGGCTGAGTTCCTCCGGACCCTGGTCCCGCAGTGGGACGAGACCTACGAGGCCAAGCACGGAAGCAACTAGTCCGGTTCAAGCGATGAACAAGGCCCCCCGCGGATTCGTCCGCGGGGGCTTTTCTTGCCGGCTGGAGCCGCTTCAGCCGTCGACCAGCAACGCCATGAATGCGTCCACCGGCGTCGCCTCCAGTCGCTGCTGGTCCGCGCACAGCGACTTCAGCGCCTTGAACTGGTGCTCGGACAGCCGGCCCTTGAGGCTGAGCTCGAACTTGCGCAGCAGCGCCGGAATGCCCTCGGCGCGGCGCTTGCGGTGGCCGATCGGGTAGTCGACCTCGACCCGGTCGGTGGAGCTGCCGTCCTTGAAGATCACCTGCACGGCGTTGCCGATGGAGCGCTTCGTCGGGGTCGTAGTAGTCGCGCGTGAAGCGCTCGTTCTCGCGCACCGTCATCTTCTCGCGCAGGGCGTCGATGCGCGGGTCGCGCGCCACCTCGTCCTCGTAGTCAGTCGCGGTCAGGCGGCCGAAGATCAGCGGCACGGCGATCATGTACTGGATGCAGTGGTCGCGGTCGGCCGGGTTGTCCAGCGGACCGGTCTTGTCGATGATGCGCACGCCCGACTCCTGGGTCTCGATCACCACCTGTTCGATGTCGTCGAGCCGGTCGCGCACCTCGGGATGCAGCGCCAGCGCCACCTCGACCGCGGTCTGGGCGTGGAACTCGGCCGGGAAAGCGAGATCTTGAACAGCACGTTCTCCATGACGTAGCTGCCGTAGCGGGCGCGACCAGCGTGACCGGGTTGCCGCTCGAACAGCACGTCGCTGGAAGCCCCACTGCGGCGCCGTCAGGGCCGAGGGATAGCCCATCTCCCCGGTGAGCGCCATCAGCGCGTGGCGCACGCCGCGGCTGGTACGCGTCGCCGGCGGCCCAGCTCTTGCGCGAGCCGGTGTTGGGCGCATGGCGGTAGGTGCGCAGGGCGCCGCCGTCGATCCAGGCGTTGGAGAGCGCGTTGACGACCTGCTCGCGGGTGCCGCCGAGCATGTGCGTCGCCACCGCGGTGGAGGCGATGCGCACCAGCAGCACGTGGTCCAGGCCGACGCGGTTGAAGCTGTTCTCCAGCGCCAGCACGCCCTGGATCTCGTGCGCCTTGATCATGGCCGTCGAGCACGTCGCGCATGCGTCAGCGGCGCGCCGCCGTCGGCGCTGCTCTTGCGCGACTAGGTAGTCGGCCACGGCGAGAATGGCGCCGAGGTTGTCGGAGGGATGGCCCCACTCGGCCGCCAGCCAGGTGTCGTTGAAGTCCAGCCAGCGGATCATGGCGCCGATGTTGAACGCGGCCTGCACCGGGTCGAGTTCCCAGTGCGTGCCGGGCACGCGCGCCCCGCCGGGCAACGTGGCGCCGGGCACGACCGGGCCGAGCAGCTTGGTGCAGGCCGGGTAGTCCAGCGCCTGGAAGGCGCACGCCAGGGTGTCCATCAGGCAGTAGCGCGCCGTCTCGTAGCGCGGCTCGCGCTGTCGATGGCGTGACCGTCGACGTAGTCGGCGATGTCGACCAGCACCTGGTCCGGGGTCGGGGCGCATGGCCGAGCGCGTATCTCCGGCTGACATGCCGACTCTTCCTGGTGGCGTCGAGGCGTTCAGCCGCGCTCGGCGATGGGCGTCCAGGCCTGCGGTGCCGGGGCCGATGTAGTCGGCGCCGGGGCGGATCAGGCGGTTGTTGGCGCGCTGCTCCATGACGTGGGCCGACCAGCCGGTGGTGCGCGAGCACACGAAGATCGGCGTGAACAGCGGCGTCGGAATGCCCATGAAGTGGTACGCGCTGGCGGAGTAGAAGTCGGCGTTGGGGAACAGCTTCTTCTCCTCCCACATCACTTTCTCGATGGCTTCGGAGACCGGGTAGAGCACGGTGTCGCCGCGCTCTTCGCGCCAGTTCGCTCGCGTATCGTCTTGATGACGTCGTTGCGCGGATCGCGAGGTCGGTGTAGACGCGGTGGCCGAAGCCCATGATCTTGTCCTTCGCGGCGAGCATCTCGTGCACGCCGGTGTCCGCTGTCGTCGGGCTGTCGAAACGCTCGATCAGCTCCATGGCCGCCTCGTTGGCGCCGCCGTGCAGCGGGCCGCGCAGCGCGCCGATGGCGCCGGTGATCGCGGAGTAGAAGTCCGACAGCGTGGAGGCGATGACGCGCGCGGTGAAGGTCGAGGCGTTGAACTCGTGCTCGGCGTACAGGATCAGCGAGACGTCCAGCACGCGGCGATGGCAGTCCGATCGGCGCGCTTGCCGTGCAGCAGGTGCAGGAAGTGGCCGGCGATGCTGTCGTCGTCGGTCTCGGTGTCGATGCGCTTGCCGTCGTGGTGGAAGCGGTACCAGTACAGCAGCATGGACGGGAAAGCGGCCAGCAGCCGGTCGGCCACCGCACTTGCTGGCTGGATGTCGGCCTCCGGCTCGAGGTTGCCGAGCATCGAGCAGCCGGTGCGCAGCACGTCCATCGGGTGTGCGTCGGCGGGAATCGCGCTCGAGCACCTGCTTCAGCGCGGCGGGCAGGTCGCGCATGCCGCTGCAGCCGGGTGCTGTACTCGGCTCAGCTCCGCCTGGCGTTGGGCAGCTCGCCGTAGAGCAGCAGGTAGGCGACTTCCTCGAAGCGTGCGTGCTCCGCCAGGTCGTCGATGTCGTAGCCGCGGTAGGTCAGGCCGGCGCCTTCCTTGCCGACGGTGCAGATCGCGGTTGTCGCCGGCGGCACGCCGCGCGAGGCCGCCTGCTTGTCTTGGCGTTGCTCATGTTCTTGCTCCCTGGGTCGGTTTCGTCGCGTCGTCTGCCGCGAACAGCTCATCCAGCTTCTGCTCGTAATCGTGATAGCCGAGCACGTCGTAGAGCTCCTCGCGGGTCTGCATCGCGTCGAGCGATGCGCGCTGCGTGCCGTCGCGGCGGAGGTTGTTCGTAGACCGCCAGCGCGGCCTTGCTCATGGCGCGGAACGCGGACAGCGGGTAGAGCACCAGCCGCACGCCGGCGTCGCCCAGTTCCGCGGTGGTGAACAGCGGCGTCTTGCCGAACTCGGTGATGTTGGCCAGCACCGGCACGTCGACGGCGGCGGTGAACTGGCGGTACTCGTCGAGCGTCGTCAGCGCCTCGGCGAAAATCATGTCGGCGCCAGCCTCGACGTAGGCCTGCGCGCGCTCGATGGCCTGCGGCTAGGCCTTCGACGGCGAGGGCGTCGGTGCGGGCCATGATGACGAATGCGCGGATCCGTGCGCGCGTCCACCGCCGCCTTGATGCGATCGCACATCTCGCCGGCGGTGACCAGCGCCTTGCCGGGCCGGTGGCCGCAGCGCTTGGCCGCGACCTGGTCCTCCAGGTGCAGGCCGGCGGCGCCGGCGCGGATCATCTCCCGCACGGTGCGGGCGATATTGAAGGCCGTGCCCCAGCCGGTATCGGCGTCGACCAGCAGCGGCAGGTCGCGTGGCGGCGGTGATGCGCCGGACGTCCTCGCAGACGTCGTTCAGAGTGGTCATGCCCAGGTCCGGCAGCCCGAACGAGGCATTCGCCACGCCGGCCCCGGAAAGGTACAGGCGCGGAACCCGGCGCGCTCCGCCAGCAGCGCGGAGTAGGCATTGATGGTGCCGACCACCTGCAGCGGGCGTTCGGCCTCGAGGGCGGCGCGGAAACGCTCGCCAGCGGACTGGATCTCAGGCATGTTTCACTCCGATGGGGCAGCGCACCATTCTAGCTCATGCGGACCGGGCTGCCGCGCCTCAGGCGCGCAGGTCCACGAGCGTGCGGCCGCGCACGGCCCCGTCGATATATGCGTCGAACGCGCTCCTAATATCGCTCAAAGAGACGACATTGTCCGCAATCTCGTCGAGATGTGTCGGCTTCAGGTCGGTTGCGAGCCGGGCCCAGACCTGCAGGCGCAGGTCGCGTGGGGTGGCCACCGAGTTCACGCCCAGGAGGTTGGCGCCGCGCAGGATGAACGGCATCACCGTGGTATGCAGCTCGTGGCTCTGGGCCAGGCCGATGCTGGCGATCGAGCCCCACCAGTCCATGGTGCGCGTCAGCCAGGCCAGGGTCTCGCCGCCCAGGTTGTCCACGGCGCCGGCCCAGGTCGCCTTCTCCAGCGGGCGGGCCCCCATCTCGAAGGCGCCGCGCACCAGCACCTCGGTGGCGCCGAGTTGCCGCAGGTAGTCCGCCGACTCGGCCTTGCCGGTCAGGGCGGTGACGCTGTAGCCGCGGCCCGCCAGCATGTCGACCGCCAGGCTGCCCACGCCGCCGGTGGCGCCGGTGACGATCACCGGGCCCTTGTCGGGCGTCAGGCCGTTGTGCTCGAGACGGTGGATCGCCAGCCCGGCGGTGAATCCCGCCGTACCCAGCTGCATGACCTGGCGCGTATCGAGGCCCTCCGGCACCGGGATCACCCAGTCGCCACGCACCCGTGAATACTCGGCGTAGCCGCCGTCGTGCTCCTCGCTGAGCCCGCAGCCGGTGACCAGCACCGCGTCGCCCGGGCGGTAGCGCGGGTCTTCGGAGCTGACCACCTCGCCGGCCACGTCGATGCCGCCGACCAGGGGGAAACGTTTCAGGATCCGGCCCTTGCCGGTGGCGGCCAGGGCGTCCTTGTAGTTGATGCTCGACCATTGGCCGCGGATGACGACCTCGCCGGGCCCGAGATCGTCCAGTGACAGGTCCTCGAGACGCGCCTCGACGCCCTTGCCGGCCTGGTGAATGCGAAAAGCCTTGAAGGTGCTCATGCGTGGTCTCCGTGTTGCAGCCAGTGGGCGAGGCCCTGCGCGTTCAACGCCAGGTCCATGCGCAGCACTTCGGCGCGGAATTCGGGGTCGGGATCCACGCCGTGCTCGTCCAGGCGCTTGAAGGTCCAGTCGCGCAGGGCATCGTGGATCGAGGCCTCGGGGTCAGCGTCGTCGCGATGCGCGCGCGCGATTTCGACGTAGGCGTCGAGGTCGCGGTGCAGCTGCGGCGCCAGTGCCGCCGGCGCCTGCACGCCGCTGAAATGCGTCAGGAACACGCGCTCCGGCTGGTAGGACAGGATGCGATGGATGGTGGCGTGCGCCGCCTCGGGATCGAACTGCACCGGGGTGGTGGTGGGGAAAATGAAAGGCCCGGCGTCACTGTCGAGTTCGCGGTAAGAGATGCCGAAGCAGTCGCCGGTGAAGACGCTGCTGGAAGCCGGGTCGACGATGCAGTAATGATGTCGGGCATGCCCTTCCGTGTGGATGAACTCGAACTCGCGATCAGCCAGGCTGAGCCGCTCGCCGTCCTCGACGGTGCGAATCCGCTCCGCCGGGATGGGGCGAATTTCGCCATACAACTGGCGGAACGCATCCTCGCCGTACACTGCGATCGAGCCCGCGATCAGCTTCGCCGGGTCAGCCATGTGGCGCGCCCCGCGCGGGTGCAGCACGGCAGTGGCGTTCGGCAATGCCGCCATCAGTTCTCCGGCCCCGCCCGCATGATCGAGGTGCACGTGCGTCACCCACACCCAGTCCACCTGCTCGGGAGCGAGCCCTTTCTCCTTCAGCGCCGCCAGCAGCAGCGGCACCGAGTGCGTGGTGCCGGTGTCGACGAACGCGGCGCGCTCGCCCTGCACGATGAGATGGCTGGCATCCAGGCCGGGGCGCACGTATTCCGTGTCGATGGCCGTGATCCCGGCGTCGAAATCGATCAGGCTGGGTGTGTGCACTTCGCTTCTCCCCTGCGGCTGGAGGCTCGGCTGGGCCGCCGAGCAGCCCCTGATTGTGTCGCGTCCGGCGGCTGCGAGCAAAAATCACGTGGCGCGTGAGCTGGTCCTGGTGCTGGGCGACCAGCTCGAGCGGCGCAGCCCGGCGCTCGCCGCCGCTGCGCGCGACGACGCCGTGGTGCTGATGATCGAGTCGGCGGGCGAAGCCACGCACGCCTGGAGCCACAAGCAGCGCATCGCGTTGTTCCTTTCCGCCATGCGCCACCATGCCGAGGCCTTGCGCGACGCCGGCTGGACCGTGGACTACCAGGCCCTGGATGCCGGGCACGACTCGCTGCAGGCGGGACTCGCCGACGCCATCGCGCGGCATGCTCCGGCGCGGGTGCACATGGTCGAGGCCGGGGAGTGGCGCGTGCAGGCCATGATCGAGGCGGCCTGCAGCGATGCGGGCGTGGCGCTGGAGGTGCACGAGGACACGCACTTCTATTGCCGGCGCAGGGAATTCGCCGCCTGGGCGCAGGGCAGGAAGCAGCTCGTGATGGAGTTTTTCTATCGCGACATGCGCAAGCGATTCGATGTGCTGATGGAGGACGGCAAGCCCGCCGGCGGCGAGTGGAACTTCGACCGCGCCAACCGCGGCAGCTTCGGCCGCAAGGGCCCGGGCACGGTCCCGGCACCGCGGCGCTTCGCGCCCGACGCCATCACCCGCGCAGTGCTGGCGGAAGTGGCGGCGCGCTTCGGCGACCACCCGGGGGCGCTGGAGTCCTTTGCGTGGCCCGTCACGCCGGAGCAGGCCGCGGCTGCGCTGGAGGATTTCGTAGCGCAGCGGCTGCCGCTGTTCGGCCGTTACCAGGACGCCATGTGGCAGGGCGAGCCGTGGCTGTACCACGCGCATCTCGCCGCCGCCATGAACCTCAAGTTGCTCGACCCGCGCGACGCGGTGGCAGCCGCCGTCGACGCCTGGCGCTCCGGGCACGCGCCGCTCGAGGCCGTGGAAGGCTTCGTGCGCCAGGTGCTGGGCTGGCGCGAGTTCATCCGCGGCGTGTACTGGCTGGAGATGCCGGGCTATGCCGAGCGCAACCACTTCGGTCACCAGCGCGCGCTGCCGGGGTTCTTCTGGGACGCCGCCACGGACCTGCAACTGCCTGCGACAGTGCTTCGGCGACACCCTCGAGAACGGTTACGCCCACCACATCCAGCGCCTGATGGTGATCGGCAACTTCTCACTGCTGGCGGGACTCGACCCGCGCGCGGTGTGCGACTGGTTCCTCGGCATCTACGTCGACGCGGTGGAGTGGGTCGAGCTGCCCAACACGCTGGGCATGGCGCTGCACGCCGACGGCGGCATCGTCGGCACCAAGCCCTATGTCGCCAGCGGCGCCTACATCAAGCGCATGAGCAATTACTGCGCCGGCTGCCGCTACAACCCCGCGAAGCGCAGCGGCGAGGACGCCTGCCCCTTCACCCTGCTGTACTGGGATTTCCTCGCGCGCCATCGCGAGCAGCTCGGGGCCAACCCGCGCATGGGGCTGGCGCTGAAGAACCTGGAGCGGATCGGGGCCGAGGAGCTGGCGGAAATCAGGGCCGGGGCAGCCGCTTTTCTCGGCACGCTCGACACGCGTTGAGGCGCCGGGAGCCGCCGGTGCGGCGCCCGGCGGGCACGGTCACTTCTTAGGCGTGGTGAGCCCGCGCATCGCGGCGTAGTAGGCGGCAAGGTCGGCGATGTCGTCGTCCGACAGGCCGGCCGCCATCGGCGCCATGAGGGCGTTGTTGCGCTCGCCGCTGCGGTACTGCTTCAGGGCAAGCTCCAGGTAATCCGCGTACTGTCCGGCCAGCACCGGGAAGTTCGGCGCGATGCCGCGCCCGTCGTCGCCATGACAGGCGACGCAGGTGGCCGACTTGGCCTTGCCGAGCTCCGGGTTGCCCGCGGACGCAGCGCTCGCAGCGAGGGCGCCGGCGGCCAGCACGGCGATGGCGAAGGTCTTGCGCAACGTGCTCATTGCCCCTGCTCCTCGAACCACTTCGCAATGGCCTGCATGTCTTCCTCGCTCAGGGTCGCGGCGTTCGCGTGCATGGTGGAGTGCGGCCGATCCCCGTTGGCGTAGGCGCGCAATGCATCCACGATGTACTGCGCATGCTGCCCGCCCAGCTTCGGTACATGGTAGGTCGGGTAGGCGTTCTTGTAGCCCTGAATGGCGTGGCAGCCAAGGCAGGTCTCGACCGCTGCGGGGCGCTCCCCGGCAAGCGTCGTGCCCGAGGCCAGCAGGCCGGCCAGGGCCAGTCCGATCATTACGGCGCGCGGTCGCATCGGCAAGCATCCTCCAGGTGAACGCGGTGGCGTCGAATCGCGGCGGTATGGTAATCAGGGAAAACCGAAAAAGCCAATCAGCCGCCGGCCAAGGAGAACGCCATGCTGCGCCTCAAACCCGTCTTGATCATCGCCGCGGTCGCCACGTTCCTCGCGGCCGGGCCCGTTGTGGCGAAGGAGACCCCGACTGTCACGGCCACCGGGACCGGCCACGCCGAAGTGGCGCCCGACATCGCCGTGTTGCGTTTCGGTGTCACGGCGCGGCACAAGACGGTGGCGGCGGCGCGCGACGAAGTCGCCTCCGGGGTGGGCCGCCTGATCGAGCTCGCGCGCAGCTTCGGCCTCGATGACGAGCATATTTCCAGTGCGGCGCTGAATGTCCGGCCGGACACGTCCTGGAACCCGGAAACCCGCACCCAGGAGCACCGCGGCTTCGTCGTCAGCCGCCAGCTCAGCTTCAAGCTGACGGACGTCTCCAGGCTCGGCGAGCTGACGGAACGCGCGCTCGGGCTGGGCGTGACCGAGGCCTCGCCGGCGATGTTCGATACGTCGCGGCGCGACGCACTGGAGATGGAGGCGCTGGCGGCCGCCGCGCAGGACGCCCGCGCCCGCGCGAGCGCTACAGCGAAAGCCCTCGACGCCACGGTCGGCAAGCCCGTCCGCCTCGAGGTCGGCGGCGCGTTCGGTCCGCCGCAGCCCATGCTGCGTGCCGCCATGGCCGAAGCGGAGGGCATGGGTGGCGCGGAGACTTACGCACCCGGGCTGATCCGCGTCGAGGCGACGGTCAACGCCACCTTCGAGCTGCAGCCCTAGGACGACGGCGCTTCAGGGCCGCTGGATGGTGACGAAGCGGCTCGGGTGAACGTTGAGGACGTTGTCCTCGACGCCGCGCACCCACGGCTTCACCAGTTTCTTGCTGACGTAGTAGTACAACGGCATGAGCGGCGCGGCCTCGATGAGGCGCGCCTCAGATGCGGCGAGCAGGCGCGCGCGCGTCGCGGCATCGCCGGCGGCTGCGGCCTCTTGCAGCAGGCGGTCGTACTCCGGGTCGGACCAGCCGGTGCCGTTGACCGGGCTGTCCGTGGCGAGAATGCCGAGGAAACTGTCGGGCTGGGCGAAATCCGCGATCCAGCTGCCGCGATACACCTGGGTCACCTCGCCGGCGCGCACGTTGCCCAGCAACACCCGGAATTCCTCCCGCACCAGGTCGGTCTCGATGCCGAGGCCCTCGCGCCAGAACGCGCCGACGGCGATCGCCACGCGGTCGTGCAGTTCGCCGCTGTTGTAGCGGATCTCCAGCCGCAGGGGGTTGTCCGGGCCGTAGCCCGCCTCCGCCAGCAACGCCCGGGCGCGTTCCAGGCGCACGCTGCGGCGCTGCCCGCACAGCGCATCGCCGGGCGACTCGTAGCCCGGCAGGCCCGGGGGCACGAGCGTGCAGGCCGGCAGCTCGCCGGCGCCGATCACCCGCGCCGCGATCAGCTCGCGGTCGACCGCCAGCGACAGGGCACGGCGCACGCGGGCATCGTCCAGCGGCGGCCGGCGCGTGTTGAAGCCGTAGAAATACACGGCGAGATAGGGGCTGATGCGCAGTTCGTCGGCCAGGTGTTCCTGCAGCCAGGGCACGCGCGAGACCGGCACCGTGTACGTCATGTCGAGCTCGCCAGCGCGGTAACGCGACAGCTCGCTGGCCTGGTCCGGCAGCGACAGGTAACGCACCTGGTCGAGGGACACGGCGGCGGCGTCGCGGTAGACGGGATTGCGCAACAACACCAGGTGCGAGCCGGGCACGCGCTCGCCGAGCCGGAACGCACCGCTGGACACCTTGCCGTCCGCCGGCACGTCATCGCGCCGCGGGCTGGCGGCCGGGTGCGCCAGCAGCTGGTCCAGCCAGGGCGTGGGCTGCTGCAGGCCGATCTGCAAAGTTCGCTCATCCACCGTGCGCACCGCCGGCTCCGCGTCGCCGCCGCGCATGCCCGCGATGGCCGCGAACAGTTCGCGATGCGGCGAGGCCACCGTGGGCTCGGCCATGCGCCGGAACGCGAGCACGAAATCTGCGGCCTGCACCGGGCGCCCGTCCGACCAGCGCGCCGCCGGGTCGAGTTCGAACACCCACTCCAGTCCGTCGGCGGAGACACGCCAGCTGCGCGCCGCGCCCGGAATCACCTGCCCGCCGCCATCCAGCGTGGTGAGGCCCTCGTGCAGGTCCCGCAGGATGTTCAACGCCGGCTCGCTGCGCGCCTGCAGCGGATCGAGCGACTCCGGGTCCGCGCTGTTGCCGCGCGCAAACTCCACTACGGCGGGTGCCTCCGGCTCCGTTTCCGTGCTCGGCCCGCAGGCGGACAACAGCGCCAGCACGAGGAGCACGGCGGAGATACGCCATCGCCGGTACGGCCAGGACACGCGCACCTCAGTAGCCACGCTGCGCCACATCGATGGAGATGTTGCGCGTGTAGGTTCGGTTGAGAATGTTGGGCGCGTAGCCGCGTACCCAGGGCTTCACCATCTGCCGGCTGACGGGATGGTAGAGCGGGAGAATGGGGACGGACTCGAGCATGCGCCGTTCGGCCGCCTCGAGCAGGGCGCGCCGCGCAGCCGGGTCCTGTTCCACAGCGGCGTCGCGCAACAGGCCTTCGTACACCGGGTCGTCATAGCCGGTGTCGCTCACGGCGCCGGTGGTCTTGAGGATCTCGAGAAAATTCGACGCGTCGTTGTAATCACCGCGCCACGACAAGCGCAGCACACGCCACTGGTCGGGGTCCTTGCGCCGCGACAGCATGACGCGGAACTCCTCGTTGTAGAGCATGCTCTCCACGCCGAGGTGCTCGCGCCACATCGACGTCACCGCGACGGCCACGCGCCGCAGGTTCTCGTCGGTGTTGTAGTGCACCGTCAGCTGCAGCGGATTGTCTGCGCCGTAGCCGGCCTCGGCCAGCAGCGCGCGCGCGCGCCCGATGCGCTCCGGCATGGGCAACTCAAGCCAGGCAAAGGACTGCGCGGTGTAGTTCAGCACGCCCGGCGGCACCAGGCCGAAAGCCGGCGCATCGCCGGAACCGAGCACCGCGTCCACCAGCTGCTCGCGGTCCACGGCCATGGCCAGCGCCTGGCGTACCCGCAGGTCGTCGGTCGGCGGCCGCAGGGTGTTGAACAGCCAGTACTGGGTGGAGAGCGCGGGCGTCAGGTACAGCTCATCGCCGAGGTTGTCCTTCAGCCACTGGTAGCGCGCCATGGGGATCTGCGAGGTGTAATCGAGCGCGTCGGTGCGGTAGTGATTCAGTTCCGCCTCGGCCAAGTCGAAGGTCATGAACCGCACTCGGTCGACCTGCGGGCGCTCACGAAAAAACTCGTTCCGCACCAGCTGCACGTAGCTTTGCGGCTCCCAGGCGTCGAGGCGATAGGCGCCGTTCGTCACCATGCGTCCGGGGCGCGCGAAGCCGTTGCCGTGTTCCGCCAGGCTGGGGCGATGTACCGGGAAGGTGACGGGATGGGTGAGCAGGCCGAGCAGGTAGGGCGTGGGGCGCGCCAGCGTCAGCACC
The DNA here is from genome assembly GCA_963709275.1 of uncultured Gammaproteobacteria bacterium. Classification (GTDB taxonomy): domain Bacteria; phylum Pseudomonadota; class Gammaproteobacteria; order Steroidobacterales; family XN24; genus XN24. The sequence continues at coordinate 485,534 of CAVPVZ010000004.1, read as the reverse complement.
AGGCGATGCGGATCGGGCGCCTGCACGCCGAGCGTCTCCGGCGCAGCCTCGCCGGCAATGATCTCGCGCGCACCGGCCACCGGCATCAGCAGCCCGGCCTCGGTGCTGGCGGTGGCGGGATCCACGGCGCGGCGGAAGCCGGCGACAAAATCTGCCGCGGTCACCGCGTCCCCGTTGGACCAGCGTCCCTCGGGGCGCAGGTTGAAAGTCCATTCCAGGCCGTCCTCGCTCACGCTCCAGGACGATGCTGCGCCGGGCACCTGCTCGCCGGTGCTGGTCTCCGCCACCAGGCCTTCGTACAGGTCGCGGATGACGTCACGGCTGTTCTCGTCCTGGGCGCGCTGCGGATCCAGGGTGGCCGGCTCCGGGCCATTGCCGCGCCGGAACACGATCGGTGCCGCGCCCCCGGCCTCGCGCGCCTCCGGGGCGGGCGCGCGCCCGCAACCTGTGGCCGCGAACACCAGCAGCGCCGCGAGCACCGCAGCGCCGGCGCGTCTCATGCCACCTCCCCGTCGGGATCCCGGCGCCGTTTCAGGTGCACCATCAGCAGCGATACCGCGGCCGGCGTGACGCCGGGCAAGCGCGCGGCCTGGCCCAGCGTGGCCGGGCGGGCTGCCGCCAGTTTCTGCCGCACTTCGTGCGACAGGCCCCGCACGGCGGCGTAATCCAGGTCGTCCGGCAACGGCGCCGTCTCGTGGCGACGCTGGCGCTCGACCTCCTGCTGCTGGCGCCGGATGTAACCGTCGTAGCGGGTGCGCACCTCGATGTGCCGCGCCACCTCGGGCGGGGCGCCGGGGCCCTCTATGCAGCCCAGCGCCACCAGGTCCGGGTACGACACCTCCGGCCGGCGCAGCAGGTCGAGGGCCGTGGTCTCACGTGTCGGCGCGCCGCCGGGGAAAGCCGCCGCCCGCTCCGGGTCGAGCGCTTCCGGCCGCACGCGGGCGCGGGCGAGCCGCTCAGTCTCCGTCGCCACGGCCGCCTGCTTGGCTTCGAACTGCGTCCAGCGCGCGTCGTCCACCAGGCCGAGCGCGCGACCCTGCGGCGTCAGCCGTTCGTCCGCGTTGTCTTCGCGCAGCAGCAGGCGGTACTCGGCACGGCTGGTGAACATGCGGTACGGCTCCGACGTCCCGCGCGTCACCAGGTCGTCCACCAGCACGCCGAGGTAGGCCTCGTGTCGGCCGGGCACCCATGCCGCTTCATCGCGCAGGCCGCGCACGGCGTTGATGCCGGCGAGCAGGCCCTGGGCGGCGGCTTCCTCGTACCCGGTGGTGCCGTTGATCTGGCCGGCAAAGAACAGGCCGCGGTAGTGGCGCGTCTCCAGGCTGGGGCGCAGGTCGCGCGGATCGAAGTAGTCGTACTCGATGGCGTAACCGGGCCGGGTGAGATGCGCCCGCTCGAAACCCGGGATGCTGCGCACTAGCTCGTGCTGCACGTCGAAGGGCAGGCTGGTGGAGATGCCGTTCGGATACACCTCGCGGCTGTCCAGGCCCTCGGGCTCGACGAACACCTGGTGCGAAGGCTTGTCGGCGAAACGCATGACCTTGTCCTCGACCGACGGACAGTAACGCGGCCCGACGCCCTCGATGGTGCCGCTGTACATCGGCGAGCGATGCAGGGCGGCGCGGATGATGTCGTGCGTGCGCTCGCTGGTGTGGGTGATCCAGCACGACAGCTGGCGCGGATGGTCTTCCGGCCGGCCGAGGAAACTGAACACGGGCCGCGGCTCGTCGCCGGGCTGCTCGCGCATGGCGTCGTAGTCGAGCGTGCGCGCATCCAGCCGCGGCGGCGTGCCGGTCTTGAGCCGGCCGACGCGCAGCGGCAATTCCCGCAGCCGCGCCGCCAGCCGGTTGGACGGCGCATCGCCGGCGCGCCCGCCCGCATGCTGCGCCTCGCCGACGTGGATGCGTCCGCCCAGGAAGGTGCCGACGGTCAGCACCACGGCGCGGGCGCGGAACGACAGTCCCATTTCCGTCACCACGCCGGCCACGCGCTCGCCCTCGACGATGAGGTCCGCAACGCCCTGCTGGAACAACGACAGGTTGGGCTGCGCCTCGACCATGCGACGGATGGCGGCGCGATACAGCGCGCGGTCGGCCTGCGCCCGCGTGGCCCGCACCGCCGGCCCCTTGCGCGCGTTGAGCGTGCGGAACTGGATGCCGGCGCGGTCGGCGGCACGCGCCATGGCGCCGCCGAGGGCGTCGATCTCGCGCGCCAGGTGCCCCTTGCCGATGCCGCCGATGGCCGGGTTGCAGCTCATCTGGCCGATGGTCTCGATGTTGTGCGTCAGCAGCAGGGTGCGCGCGCCCATGCGCGCGGCCGCGAGGGCCGCCTCGGTGCCGGCATGGCCGCCGCCGATGACGATGACGTCGAATGCCTGGGGATGCTGCAACGCCTGGATCCTGCTGCTACGGGAACGGTTTTCGGAGCGCCAATGATACCCTTGCGCTGCCCTAGCGGCAGCGTCAACAGAGCGACGCCGGGCGTGTATCTGAGAATGGGGTCACAGACGGCACGGGCCAGGGCGGTCAATCTTCAGGGTCGCCGGTCCCGGAACAGGGCCGGAAGCATCCAGGGGGACAGAGCTTGGGCCAGCCGGCAGGGATGGAGCACGCCAGTGAACTGAACGCGCAAATGGATGCGCGCCTGGCCGTTCGGCTGCGTCGTTTTTACATGGCGCTCGCTTCCTACGCCTTGTGGACCGTGATCGCGCTGATTGCCTGGGCCGGCAAACTCATCGTCATGCCGGCGTGGCTGATGCTGGCGATGGTGGCCGGGGTCGCGCTGTCCAACGCGTGGTTCTGGTACATGCTGCGTTCGGGTCGCAGCCTCAGTTATGCCGACCCGTCCATGACCAAGGCCCAGGTCACGCTGGGGCTGTTCTGGATCCTGGTGGTGATCGGCGCCTCGCACGCCGACCGCAGCCTGATGATGGTGGTGTACATCGTCATCATGCTGTTCGGCATCTTCCGCCTGGATCGCGAAGACTTTTTCAGGCTCACGGCGCTGGCGCTGGCCGGTTACGCCGTGGTGGTCGCCGCCGACCTTGTCGTGCGCGACGTGTCCGTCGATCTCTTTGCGGAAGCGCGTGCGTTTCCTGGTCCTCGCCTCGTGCCTGCTGTGGTGCGCCTTCTTCGGCTCGCACGTGGCGCAACTGCGCGCCACTCTGCGGCGCCAGAACGACGCCCTGCAACAGCACGTGAAGGACGCGCGGCGCATCGCCGAACGCGACCACCTGACTTCCGCCTACAACCGGCGCTACATCATGGAAGCGCTGGAGCAGGAGCGGTCGCGATCCGAGCGGCGGCACGCCCCCTTCGCGATCATCATTTTCGATCTCGACCACTTCAAGAACATCAACGATCACCACGGCCACGTCACCGGGGACCGCGTCCTCAGTCGCTTCGCCCAGGTGGCGCGGCGCGAGCTGCGCGCGGTTGACGTGATCTCGCCCGGGCGACGGCGCCATGCCTTCGGCCGCTTCGGCGGCGAGGAATTCATCGCCCTGCTGCCAGAGACGGGACTGGATGGCGCGCGTCACTGCGCCGAGCGCATGCAGGAAGTGATGGCAACGGAGCGCTTCGAGAATGGCATCAAGGTGACTTTCTCCGCCGGCATCGCGGTCTATCGCTACGGCGAAACCATCGAGCAGACCCTGAGCCGCGCCGACGACGCGCTGTATCGCGCCAAGGACGGCGGACGCGACCGCGTCTACGAGGAAAAACCGGCCTCCAAGCCCGGCAAGGTCGTGCGCATGGTGCAGCGCGACTGAGACCGGCTGCGCGACCGGCTCACTTGCCGATACAGAACTCGCTGAATATGCGCCCGAGCAGGTCCTCGGTCGTGACCTCGCCGGTGATTTCTCCCAGCCTCTCCTGTGCCCGCCGCAATTCCTCCGCGGCGAGCTCCGGCGCATGCTCTGCGCGCAGCAACTCCAGCGCCGCCTGCACCGCCGCAGCCGCGCCGTCCAGCGCCTCCAGGTGGCGGCGGCGCGCCGCGAAACTGCCGCCCTCGCCTGCGCCGTGGCCGGCAAAGTTCCGCAGGCGCTCGCGCAGCAACTCGAGCCCGGCCCCGGTCTGCGCCGAGAGCCGCAGGCGTTCGGCGCCATCCGACGCGGTCTCGAATCCGGCCGGCAAGCCCAGCAGGTCGGTCTTGTTGCGGAGCCGGAGGACCGGGACGCCGGCGGGCAGGCCGGCAACGTCGGCCACCGCATCGGCATGGGCGCCGTCCCCTACCAGCAGCACCAGGTCGGCCCGCGCCATCGCCTCATGCGCGCGGCGGATGCCTTCCTGCTCCACGCGATCCGACGCTTCGCGCAACCCCGCCGTGTCGACCACGCGCACCGGCATGCCGTCGATGAGGATGTCCTCGCGCACCAGGTCGCGCGTGGTGCCAGGAAGCTCGGTCACGATCGCCGCCTCGTAGCCGGCGAGACGGTTCAACAGGCTCGACTTGCCGGCGTTGGGCGGCCCGGCGATGACCAGCGTCAGGCCGTCGCGCAGCACGCGGCCGCGGTCGGCCGCCTGGCGGACTTCCGCGAGGTCGCGCAACAGGGCGGCAAGCAGGCCATCCAGTTCGGGGTCGTCGAGGTCGTCCACGCCCTCTTCCGGGAAGTCCAGCCCGGCCTCGAGCCGGATGCGCAAACGCGTGAGCTGTTCCACCAGCGCGGTGACGCGGCTCGAGAACTCCCCTTCCAGCGAGCGCAGCGCAGCGCGCGCGGCTTCCGCCGAGGCGCTGGCAATCAGGTCGGCGATCGCTTCCGCCTGCGCCAGGTCGAGCTGGCCGTTGACAAAGGCGCGACGGGTGAACTCGCCGGGCCCGGCTTCGCGTGCGCCCAGCGCCACCAGGCCGCGCACCAGCAGGGCGGCGACCACCGGGCTGCCATGCAGCTGGAACTCCACGGTGTCTTCGCCGGTGAAGGAGCGCGGCGCGGGAAACGCCAGCACGAGGCCGCGGTCGAGCGGCTCGCCCGCTACGCACAACTCGCGCAGGGCGGCCTGGCGCGGCGGCGGCAAGGCCCCGGCGACGCGTGTGGCGAGAGGAAATGCCTCGGGCCCGGACAGTCGCACGATGCAGACGCCGCCGCGCCCCGGCGGCGTGACGGGCGCGACGATGGTGTCGCCTGCGGCCAGGGCGCTCATGCGGCCGGCGTTCCGGCCCAGGCCGACGCTATGCGCCGCCCGCCTCGACGACCCTGTTGATACGCCACTGCTGCAGGATGGCGAGCAGGTTGTTGACGAACCAGTACAGCACCAGCCCGGCCGGGAAGAAGGCGAAGAACACGGTGAAGATCACCGGCAGGAGCTGCATGATCTTGGCCTGGACCGGGTCCGGCGGCGCCGGGTTCAGCTTCTGCTGGAACCACATCGTGACGCCCATCAACAGCGGCAGGATGTAGAAAGGATCACGCTCGGAGAGGTCCTGGATCCACAGCGCGAACGGCGCCTGGCGCATCTCCACGCTTTCCAGCAGCACCCAGTACAAGGCGAGGAACACCGGCATCTGCACCAGGATCGGCAGGCAACCCGCGGCCGGATTGACCTTCTCCTTCTTGTACAGCTCCATCATCGCCTGCGACAGCTTCTGGCGGTCGTCGGCGTAGCGCTCCTGCAGCGACTTCATGCGCGGCTGCAGCTTGCGCATCTTGGCCATCGACTTGCCGCTGGTCTCCGACAGCTTGTAGAACACCAGCTTGATCAGCACCGTCATCAGGATGATGGCCCAGCCCCAGTTGCCGACCAGGTCGTGGATCTGGGACAGCAGCCAGAACAGCGGCTGCGAAATCACCGTCAGCCAGCCGTAGTCGACCGTCAGGCGCAGGCGCGGCGCGGTGGCTTCGAGCTGGTCCTGCAACTTGGGGCCGACGAAGTACTGGTCCTTGAACACCGTGCTCTGGCCGGGCGGCACCGCCTGCGGCATGCCCACAGCGGTGAGGGTGTACAAGCCGGCGGGCGTCGAGGTGGCGCTGAACTGCGCGCGCCCGCTCGGAATCGCTGCGGTCAGGAAATGATGCTGGATGGAGGCGACCCAGCCGCCCTCGGTGGTGAACTCGACCCCCGCACTGGCGAGATCGCCGACATCCCGCTTCTCGTATTTCTCGCCGTTGAACGTCACCGGACCGTGGAAAGAGTAGCTCTCCACGTCGGTCATGCTGCGTCCCGCGGGATCGTGCAGGCGCCGGATCTGCAGGTAACTGGCGCCGTCCCAGGTGGCCTCGCTCTCGTTCTGCAAGCGCTGCTCCAGGCCGACCGCGTAGCTGCCGCGCGCGAAACGCCAGGTCTTCGTGACCACCACGCCGTCGTCCAGCGTCGCAGTGAGCGGCACTTCGAGAACATCCTGGCCGGGCTCCAGCGTGTACTCCATGCGCGGCGAGGAAAACAGGGTGTCCGAACGCGTGGATCCCGCCGGAGCGCGGGCCGTGAGTCCGGAACGGAACACGTAGAGATTTTCCCCGGCCGGGTCGAGGAGCTGCACGGGCACGTCCGGCGCGTTTTTGTGCACCGGGTACTCGGGCAGCACGGCCTTGACGAGGTCGCCGCCGCGCGGGCTGATCTCGAGGTCCAGCACATCAGTCCTGACGCGGATGCGTTGCTCCGCGGCCGGCGCGGTCTCACCTGCCTCGGGCAGGCCGCGCGCCTCGGCGCCGCCGGCCACCGGGGGTGGGGCGGGAACATCACCGGCAGCAGCATCTGCGGGCAGCGCCGGAGCGCCCGCCCCTTCGTCCAGGCCCGGGGCCTGCAGCGCGGCACCGCTCTCGGCAGCTGCGGGCGGCGTGGCGGGACGCTGGTCTTGCAGGAAAGCGGTGTAGTTCAACCACACCAGCAGCGCGAGGGCGATCCAGAGAAATACTCGCTGGTTATCCATGAGCTTGCGGGGTTCCTCAGGCGGTGGGCTGACGCGGCGGCACGGGATCGTGGCCGGCGTCGCCCCAGGGATGGCAGCGGCCGATACGGCGCAGCGCCAGCCAGGATCCGCGCGCCAGGCCGTGCGTGCGGAGCGCCTCGATGGCGTACTCGGAGCAGGTGGGATGGAAACGGCAGTTGTTGCCCAGCAGGGGGCTCAACAGCCACTGGTAACCGCGGATCAGGAAGATCGCGATGCTTCGCATGAGCGTGCCGTCCGTTCCAATAAGGCTTCGATACTCGCCGTGAGCTGGCGATTGTCGCATGCCGCGGCGCCGGGCCGTGCCATCACGACGATATCCACCACCGGCAGGTCCGGCCGGCGACGGAAACATTCTCTCACGACCCGCTTGATCCGATTCCGCTGCACGGCGCGACGCGAGACCTTGCGCGAGATTGCCAGCCCGAGCCGGGCCGCGGGGCCGGGGCCAGGCGCAAATACGAGAGAGAAATAGCGGTCCCCATGGCGGCGTCCGGTCCTGAACACCCTGCCGAACTCGGCCGGGGACAACAGGCGCTGCGAGCGAACGAACCCGAACGGGCGCCGGGTGGCCTGGCGCTCGCCGCCTGCAGTGGGGCCGTCGGCCCGCAGCTCAGACAGCGAGTCGGGCGCGGCCCTTGGCACGCCGGCGCGAGAGCACCTGCCGGCCATTCTTGGTGGCCATGCGGGCACGGAACCCATGCGTGCGCTTCCGGCGCAGATTGCTCGGTTGATAAGTGCGTTTCATCGTACTGATTCCGTCCGAGATGTAGCGGCGGCGGGACCGGTTGGGACCTGCCAAAAAGACGCGGAAGCGTACTTGCAGGGCGGTGCCGTGTCAACCAATGGGCGCCCTGCGCGGGGTCGGCGGTGGCCTGTGGATAACCCGGGCCCGGCAAGATAGACTGCGGCTCTCTCCGGCAACCCCGTTAACACGACGCACAGGACGCAAAGTGGCGGCCGCCTGGCATCAATGTCTCAACAGGCTCAGGAACGAACTGTCCCCGGACCAGTTCAATACCTACGTCGCGCCCTTGCAGGCGATCAGCGAGGGTAATTCCCTGCGTTTACTGGCGCCGAACCCCTATGTCGTGACGTGGTTGCGGCAGCACTGCCTGGAACGGATCCGCGAGCTCGCGGCCACGGCGGACGACGGCGGCCAGTCCATGGACGTCTCCATCGACGTCGGCACGCGCATGACCGGGGCGAACATCGAGGTAGTCTCCGGCGCCCCGGCCCCGGCCGCGCAAGCGCCGCCCCCGCGCAGCGAGTTTCTCAGCGGCGCGCGCCTCAACCCTGACTTCACGTTCGACAGCTTCGTCGAGGGCAAGAGCAACCAGCTCGCCAAGGCCGGGGCTTTCCAGGTGGCCGAGAACCCCGGCGGGTCCTACAACCCGTTATTCCTGTACGGTGGGGTAGGACTCGGCAAGACGCACCTGATGCATGCCATCGGCAACAGCATCCTGGCGCGTAGCCCGGGCGCGCGCGTTGCGTATGTGCATTCGGAACGCTTCGTCAGCGACATGGTGCGCGCGCTGCAGAACAACCGCATCGACGAGTTCAAGCGCAGCTACCGCTCGCTGAATGCGCTGCTGATCGACGATATCCAGTTTTTTGCCGGCAAGGACCGCTCCCAGGAGGAGTTCTTCCACACGTTCAACGCGCTGTTCGAGGAGCGGCAACAGATCGTGCTGTCCTGCGACCGCTATCCGAAGGAAGTGGACGGTCTCGAGGACCGCCTCAAGACGAGGTTCGGCTGGGGACTCACCGTGGCCATCGAGGCTCCGGAACTGGAGACCAGCGTCGCCATCCTGATGAAAAAGGCAACCCAGGAAGGCGTGACACTGCCGTCCGAGGTCGCCTTTCTCATCGCCAAGCGGATTCGCTCCAACGTGCGCGAACTGGAGGGCGCGTTGCGCCGCGTGATCGCGACCTCCCGTTTCCTCGATCGCGAGATCACGATGGATTTCGCCAAGAAAGCGCTCGGCGACCTGTTGTCGCTGCAGGACCGTCTGGTGACTATCGAGAATATCCAGAAAACGGTGGCGCAGTATTACAAGATCCGCGTGGCCGACCTGATGTCGAAGCGACGCAACCGGGCCGTGGCCAGGCCGCGACAGATCGCGATGTGCCTGGCCAAAGAGCTGACAGAAAGGAGTTACCCGGAAATCGGGGACGCATTCGGCGGCAAGGACCACACCACGGTGCTGCACGCCTGCAAGCGGATCAAGGAACTTCGGGAGAGCGACATGCGTGTGCGGGAGGATTACGCAAACCTGTTGAGAACCCTTACGGCTTGATGTGCACAAGCTGTGGATAACTTTTCATGGAAAAAGTATCCACAGGTCGTACACAGCCTGTAAGCCTCGCCACGGTCGTTTACCCACAAGCTTTGGTTATATTTAACTTATTGATTTAATTAGATAAATATGAGTACTCCCGGATTTCAGCCGGGCTAATAACAGTAACAACAGTCTTTATCTAAATACCTTAATACTATTAGTGAACAGGTGAACCGATGAAGTTCAGCGCACCCAGAGAAACCCTGCTCGAACCCCTTCAGGCCGTCATTGGTGTTGTCGAGCGTCGACAGACCATGCCGGTGTTGGCGAACGTGCTCGTCAGCGTGACTGAAGGAGAAGGACTGTCGGTCACTGCGACCGACCTGGAGGTCGAGCTGGTGGCCCGGGTGGAGGTCGCGGTGGACAAGGGCGGCGAGGTCACGGTACCCGGCCGAAAACTCCTGGACATCTGTCGTGCCCTGCCCGAAGGGGCGGCGGTGAGCTTCAGCGTAAGCGGTGAAAAGGTCACGGTCCGTTCGGGGCGCAGTCGCTTTACCCTGTCCACGCTGCCAGCGGGAGATTTTCCGGTGGTGGAAGACATCAAGGCGCAGCAGAAGCTGACCTTGCCGCAGGAACTGCTGCATCGGCTGATCGAGAAAACCCAGTTTTCCATGGCCAACCAGGACGTGCGCTACTACCTCAACGGCATGTTGCTGGAAGTGGCCGATGCGATCGTGCGCAGTGTGGCGACCGACGGACACCGTCTGGCGTTGTGCGAATTGACGGTGCCAGGCATGGATTCCACCCCGCAGCAGGTGATTTTGCCGCGCAAGGGCGTGCTTGAGCTGCAGCGACTTATGGGCGGCGAAGGCGAGTGCACGCTGGAGATCGGCTCCAATCATTTGCGTGTGGCGCTACCTGGGATCCAGCTGACGTCCAAGCTGATCGACGGCCGTTTCCCCGACTACGAGCGCGTCATCCCGAAGGCAAGCGAAGCGCCGATGCTGGCGGACCGGGTGCAGCTCGCAGAGTGCCTGGGGCGCATCCGCATTCTGGCGAACGAGAAATACAAGGGTGTCCGCGTCGAGCTGAAGCCCGGCAGCGTCACTGTGCAGGCGCACAACCCGGAGCAGGAAGAGGCCGAGGAGGAAATCGAGGTGCAATACGACGGCGCCGAGATGGAAATCGGGTTCAACGTGGAATACCTGATTGCAGCGCTGCGTGCGTTGGATGATGAGCAGGTGCGGCTGGAATTCCGGGATTCTGCCAGCAGCTGCCTGATCCAGGATCCGGAGCGGCGCGATTGCAAGTACGTCGTGATGCCGATGCGGCTATAGGCTTCGCATGGGGCTGAAAAGCCTGAAGATCGGCCAATTCCGGTGTTTTGAAGACGCAGAACTGGAGCCGGTTCCCGGCATCAACCTGGTGACGGGCATGAACGCCTCGGGCAAGACCAGCTTGCTCGAGGCGATTTTCTTGCTGGGCCGCGGACGGTCTTTCCGCAGCGCACGGCGCGAGGCGGTCATCCGGGAGGGCGCCAACAGCCTGCAGGCCGTCGCCAGGCTGCAGGATGGGCGTGTATTGGGCATGGAAGTCAGTCGGGACGGCTGGGTGGCGCGTGGCGGGGGAGAGCCCATCGCGCAACTTTCGCAGCTTTCCGATTGGCTGGCGGTGCAGGTCATGGACCCGGAAGTCCACCGGTTGGTGCAGGAGGGGCCTGGCGATCGGCGGCGCTACCTCGATTGGGCGACGTTTCACGTGAAACCAGGCTTCCTCGAGGCGTGGCGCAACTATCAGCGAGCCCTGCGGCAACGAAATTCGGCCTTGAAGGCGGGGCAGCCGGACGCTGCGGTGGAGTTGTGGGAGCGTACCCTGGTGACTGAGGGCGAGCGCCTCGATGCCTACCGAAGCGAAACAGTGGAGGCTTTGCAGGGTCCGGTACAGCAGGCGGCCGAGAAACTCCTCGGCGTCCCGGTGGGTATCGAGTACCGCCCGGGCCATCCCCAGGGCATGGCGCTGGCCGAAGCGCTGAGCGCAAACAGGGGGCGCGACCGCAAAGCCGGGATGACACAGGTGGGGCCGCACCGGGCAGATCTCCAGCTCAGGCTGGACGATCACAAGGCACGGGGGTGGGTGTCACGCGGGCAGCAGAAACTGTTGGCGGCCTCCCTGGTGCTGGGGCAGGCGGCGCTGCTGGCACCCCTGTGGGGGGAGCGTGGCGTGCTGCTGATCGATGACCCGGCCGCGGAGCTCGACCAGTCGCGCTGCCAGGCCTTGCTGGAGCTGATTGCGGAGAGTCCTTTCCAGGTCTTCGTCACTGCGCTGGATGCCGCCGCTTTGCCTGGGTTCCAGGCGGACGCCATGTTTCACGTGGAACAAGGGAAAGTCCGTCGGGTGGTATAATGTTCCGATTTCCTCGGACCAGCGAACGCCATGACCGATACGCGGACCTACGACTCAAGAAATATCAAGGTACTCAAGGGCTTGGACGCAGTGCGCAAGCGTCCCGGCATGTACATCGGTGACACCGATGACGGCACCGGGCTGCACCACATGGTGTTCGAGGTGGTCGATAACTCCATCGACGAGGCCCTGGCCGGATACTGCTCCACCGTCAAGGTGACCATCCACGCTGACGAATCCGTCTCGGTGTCGGATGACGGCCGCGGCATCCCGGTCGATATGCACCCCGAGGAGGGGCGCTCGGCAGCGGAAGTCATCATGACGGTCCTGCACGCCGGCGGAAAATTCGACGACAATTCCTACAAGGTCTCCGGCGGACTGCACGGCGTCGGCGTCTCCGTGGTGAACGCCCTGTCGGAGCACCTCGATCTCACCATTTATCGCGACGGCCAGGTCTACCGCCAGGAATACCAGATGGGGCGGCCTTTGTACGACCTCAAGGTCGCCGGCGAGACCGACCAGACGGGCACCATCATCCGTTTCAGGCCCAGCGCCGAGGTGTTCACGAACATCGATTTCCACTACGACATCCTCGCCAAGCGCCTGCGGGAGCTGTCGTTCCTCAATTCCGGCGTGCGCATCGACCTGCGCGACGAGCGCAACGACGAGCATGACGTATTCGAATACGAGGGCGGTATCCGCGCTTTCGTCGAACACCTCAATCGCAACAAGACCCCGATTCATGCCAACGCCTTTTACTTCCAGAGCGAGCGGGACGGCATCGTGGTCGAGGTCGCGATGCAATGGAACGACTCCTACCAGGAAAGCATGTTCTGCTTTACCAACAATATTCCCCAGCGCGACGGCGGCACGCACCTGGCCGGCTTCCGCGCTGCGCTGACGCGCACACTGAACGGGTATATCGAGCGGGAGAACATGGCCCGCAAGGAAAAGGTGAGCCCCACGGGTGACGATGCCCGCGAAGGGCTGACCGCGGTGCTGTCGGTGAAGGTGCCCGACCCCAAGTTTTCCTCCCAGACCAAGGACAAGCTGGTCTCGTCCGAGGTGAAGGGCGTGGTCGAGTCGCTCATGGCGGAGAAGCTGGAAGAGTTCCTGCTGGAACAGCCGGCCGACGCCAAGGCGATCGTCGGCAAGATCATCGATGCGGCGCGTGCCCGCGAGGCGGCGCGCAAGGCCCGCGAAATGACCCGCCGCAAGGGCGCGCTCGATGTGGCCGGCCTGCCCGGCAAGCTGGCGGACTGCCAGGAGAAAGATCCGGCGTTGTCCGAACTGTTCCTGGTCGAGGGTGATTCGGCCGGCGGCTCGGCCAAGCAGGGTCGCGACCGTCGCACCCAGGCCATCCTGCCGCTGAAGGGCAAGATCCTCAACGTGGAAAAAGCGCGCTTCGACAAGATGCTGTCGTCGGCCGAGGTCGGCACGCTGATCACGGCGCTGGGCTGCGGCATCGGGCGCGAGGAGTTCAACCCCGACAAGCTGCGCTACCACCGCATCATCATCATGACCGACGCGGACGTCGACGGCTCGCACATCCGCACCCTGCTGCTGACCTTCTTCTATCGTCAGATGCCCGAGTTGATCGAGCGCGGGCACATCTACATTGCGCAGCCGCCGCTGTACAAGATCAAGAAAGGCAAGCAGGAGCATTATGTAAAAGACGATGCCGAGCTGAATGCTTACCTGACCAGCCTGGCGCTCGATGGCGCTGCGCTGTACGTGGGTGCAGACGCGCCGCCGCTGCAGGGCCCGGGTCTCGAGACGCTGATCAAGAAATATACCGAGGTCATGGCCATCATTTCGCGGCTGGGCCGTCGCTACGACGAGCGGGTGCTGGAGCAGCTGCTGTATTGCCCGGCGCTCGCCGGCCCGGATCTGGACGACCTGGAGAAGGTCGATGCCTGGATGGCGCGCCTCGCGGCGCGCCTGGTGGGACCCGCCGAGGCGCCGCGCTACGAACTGACCCTGGTGCATGAGGCCGACAAGCCCGGCTGGGAAATCACCATGGCGCGCCGCCACCACGGCGTGGACACCGTGCGGACGCTGCAGCGGGAGTTCTTCGAGTCGCCGGAATACCGCCGCATCGCCGCGCTTCGCATGGAGCTTGCGGACCTGATCGGTGCCGGCGCCTACGTGGTGCGTGGTGAGAAGCGCCAGTCCGTGCAGGGTTTCCGTGAGGCTGTCGAGTGGCTGATGGCGGAAGCGCGCAAGGGCCAGTCGATCCAGCGCTACAAGGGGCTCGGCGAAATGAATCCCGACCAGCTCTGGGACACGACGGTGAACCCGGTGACGCGGCGCCTGATGCAGGTTCGCATCGAGGACGCGGTGGCGGCGGACGACATCTTCACCACCCTCATGGGCGACCATGTGGAGCCGCGCAGGGAATTCATCGAGCGCAACGCACTGACCGTCGCCAACCTGGACGTTTGACGCCGCTTAGGCGCACATCGCGCCATTTTGGGCGCTGTTAGGCACTTTTGGCTGCGATTTGAGCGCTTCAGAACGCCTGTTTGATACAAAATTCTGTATACAATAGGGTGGCTGGGTAGCGCTCTGCCGTCTTGTGCGGCCCCCAACCCCAGCCGAGGCCCTAAGCCTCAGGCGCGCGCAATGCGCTGGGAAGCGCTGCCGGTTTTCACTCGCTCCGGGCTGATCCGGTCGACGGTGGCGTCGATCCAGGCGCGTCCGCGCGCCGTGATTTCATCCGGCGCCAGGTCAGCGGTGTCGATGGGCGGGCCGATCACCACGCGGATCGTGCCGGGACGCTTGAGGAGACTCCGCCGCGGCCAGAAGTCGCCCGCATTGTGCGCCACCGGCAGGATGGGACATCCGGCCGCCTTGGCCAGCGCGGCGCCGCTTACACCGAAGCGTCGCTCCTGGCCGGGCAGCACACGCGTGCCCTCCGGGTAGATCACCACGCACAGCCCCTCTTTCAGGCGCTCCTGGCCCTGCGAGATGACCTGTCGCACGGCTGTGCGCCCGGCCGCCCGGTTGATGGCGATGGGCTTGAGCAGCGCGAGTCCCCAGCCGAAGAACGGCAGCCACATGAGCTCCCGCTTCACCACCCAGGTCTGCGGCGGCAAGGCCAGTGCGCCCGCCATCGTTTCCCACACGGATTCGTGCTTCCAGTACAGGACGCACGGTCGCTCCGGCACGTGCTCGAGGCCTTCGATGACGAAGTCCAGCCGGCACAGCTTGCGCAACATCCACAGGTTGACCCGCGCCCAGTTCACGGCCACACGATAGTAGACGCGGTGACCGAAAGGACTGAGCAGCAGCACGCCCGTTGCGTGCACCGGCACGGACAGGAACAGGAAAACCGTGTACAGGAAGGAGCGCAGCCAGTTCATTGGCCGCTTCCCCTTCAGCCCGCCGGCGCGCCGAGCCGGGACACGTCGGCGATGTCGGCGAACAACGCGCGCAGCCCGGCCAGCAGGGCGAGCCGGTTGTTCCGCACGGCCTGCTCCGGGTCCATGACCAGCACGTCGTCGAAGAACCGGTCCACGACTTCACGCAGCCCGGCCAGCTTTTCCAGCGCTTCGCGATAGCGGCGTGCCGCCACCAGCGGCCCGACTTCTGCTGCCAGCGCCTGGATCTGCTCGTGCAGAGCCCGCTCCGCCCCGGCTTCCAGTAATGTTTCGTCGACGTCGCCGCCGTGCATGTCAGCCTGGCGCAGGATATTCGCGATCCGCTTGTTCGCAGCCGCCAGCGCCGCCGCGGCATCCAGGCGCTGGAACTCGAGCACGGCTGCGAGGCGTTCCTGGAAGTCGACCAGCGAGTGCGGCCGCCGTGCCAGCACCGCTTCGAAAGCGTCGTGCGACGCCACCAGCGTGCCGGCGCCCTCGAGGTAGTAGCCGCGCAGGCGTTCCAGCAGGAAGTCCCAGATGTCGCGCGCCAGGCCGTCTTCCGTTGCGACCGGCTGCGCTGCCACGGCACGCTCGATCAGCGCCGGCAGGTCCAGGTCCAGTCCGCACTCGATGCAGATGCGCAGCACGCCCAGCGCCGCGCGCCGTATGCCGAACGGATCCTTGTTGCCCGTCGGGCGCTGGCCGATGGCGAAGATACCTGCAATGGTATCCAGCTTGTCTGCCAGCGCCAGCGCCTGGCCGGTGCGCGCCGCGGGCATGCGGTCGCCGGCGAAGCGCGGCAGGTACTGCTCCTCGAGCGCCTCCGCCAGTTCGGACTCCAAGCCGTCGGCGAGCGCGTAATAGCGTCCCATCACGCCCTGCAGCTCGGGGAACTCGCCCACCATCGCCGTCACCAGGTCACACTTGGCCAGCCGCGCCGCCTGCTCTGCCAGCGCGACGTCGCCATGCAGCTGGCCGGCAATGTGGCCTGCCAGCGCCGCGGTGCGCGCGCTCTTGGCGCCGATACTGCCGAGCTTGGCCTGGAACACCACGCTGTCGAGCATCGCCGTGCGGGCTTCGAGGGGTGCGCGGCGATCCTGGTCCCAGAAGAACGCGGCATCGGCCAGGCGCGGGCGCACCACGCGCTCGTTGCCGATGCGGATCGCCTCGGGTTGCGGACTGTCGAGGTTGCTGATGGTGATGAACTGCGCCGCCAGGCGCCCGTCCGGCGCCCGCACGGGGAAGTAACGCTGATGGTCCTGCAACGTGGCGATGAGGACTTCCTCCGGGAGCTCGAGGAAACGGGCCTCGAACTGCCCCGTCACCGCGACCGGCCATTCCACCAGGGCCGTGACCTCGTCCAGCAGCGCCGGGTCCAGCACCAGGTGACCGCCCTGCGCCTTTGCTGCGGTCTCGGCCTCGGCGCGAATGCGCTCGCGCCGGGCGGCAAAGCTCGCCACGACGTAGCCTTCTTCTTCCAGCCGCGCGGGATATTCGTCGGGCCTGGCCAGCGCCAGGGGACCCGGCCCCATGAACCGATGGCCGCGCGTCTCGCGCCCAGCCGCCACGCCATACAGGTTGCACGGCACGACGTCTTCGCCCAGCAGCATCACCAGCCAGTGCACCGGGCGCACGAACTCCGCCTCGGCGGCGCCCCAACGCATGCGCCGCGGCACCGGCAAGGCGCCGAGCGCCTGCTCCACCAGGCGCGGCAACAGCGCTGCCGCGGCTTCGCCGTGTTCCAGCTTGTGGGCGTAGACGTAGGCGCCCTTCTCTTCCTCGCGTTCCACCAGCGCGTCGACTGCGACGCCGGCCCCGGCCGCGAATTTTTCTGCCGCCTTGGTCCAGGCACCGTCGACCCGCGCCACGCGCAACGGCGGCCCGCGCAGCACGACCTCCTGGTCGGCCTGGCGCGTCTCCAGTCGGTGCACCTTGAGCGCGAGGCGCCGTGGCGAGGCAAAGGATTCGACCTGTCCATGGCCCAGCCGGGCTTCGGCGAGTCGCGCCACCAGCCCGTCGCGGAAGGCCTGCTCCAGTGCGGGCAGCGCCTTGGGCGGCAGCTCTTCCGTGCCCAGCTCGACCAGGAAATCGGCACGCTCAGTCATGCGCCGCCTCCCGTGCCCGCGCCAGCATCGGGAAGCCGAGCGTTTCGCGGCTGGCGTAGTAGGCTTCGGCGACATTCCGCGCCATGGTGCGCACGCGCAGGATGAAGCGCTGCCGCTCGGTCACCGAGATGGCCTTGCGAGCGTCCAGCAGGTTGAAAACGTGCGAGGCCTTGAGCACCTGTTCATAGGCAGGCAGGGCCAGGGCCCGGGCGAGCAGTGCCGAGCAGGCGGCCTCGTGCTCGTCGAACAGGCGGAACAGGACCTTCACGTCGGCCTGCTCGAAGTTGTAGGTCGACATCTCCACCTCGTTCTGGTGGTAGACGTCGCCGTAACTGACGCGGCCGAGCGGGCCGTCCGCCCAGCACAGGTTGAACACGCTGTCGACGCCCTGCAGGTACATGGCGATGCGCTCCAGCCCGTAGGTGATCTCGCCGGTCACCGGGCGGCAGTCCAGCCCGCCGACCTGCTGGAAGTATGTGAACTGGGTGATCTCCATGCCGTTCAGCCACACTTCCCAGCCCAGGCCCCAGGCGCCCAGTGTCGGCGATTCCCAGTTGTCTTCCACAAAGCGGATATCGTGCACGCGCGGGTCGATGCCGACGGCGCGCAGCGAGTCGAGGTAGAGCTCCTGGATCTCCAGCGGCGACGGCTTGATCACCACCTGGAACTGGTAATAGTGCTGCAGGCGGAAAGGGTTGTCGCCGTAGCGCCCGTCGGTGGGCCGGCGGCAGGGCTGCACGTAGGCGGCGCTCCACGGCTCCGGGCCGATGGCACGCAGGAAGGTCGCCGGGTGGAACGTGCCGGCGCCGACCTCGAGGTCCAGCGGCTGCATCAGCACGCAGCCCGCATCGGCCCAGTAGCGTTGCAGCCTGAGCAGCAGGTCCTGGAATGTGGCCGGAGCCACGCCGATGTCCGCCGATGTCATGCCTGTCCCCATGCCGGAAGGGCGCGAAAGTATAACCCACGGGCGAAAGCCGCCGTTGCGGTCTATTCTGGTGCATGACGCAGCCGCATTGCACCGCCGTGGTGCGGCGCGAGTGCCTCCGAGGCACCGACCGACGCTGCGACGCCTTCATTCACAGGGCTCGTGGCGAGCGGACCGCGCTGGCATGGTTCCTGCATTGCAACATGACGATGATTCACCATCGCCTGTCGAACCCCGGCGCACAGTCCGGGGAGACGGGCTCCTTAGCATCCAGACTCGGAGGAATGACCCGATGAAAGCCAAAGACGTGCTCGAGCTCATCAAGGAAAAGGAGGCGGCCTTCGTGGACCTCCGTTTCACGGACACCAAGGGCAAGGAGCAGCATGTGACCCTGCCGGTGAGCAAGGTCGACGACGACCTGTTCGAGGAGGGCAAGATGTTCGACGGCTCGTCCATCGCCGGATGGAAGAGCATCAACGAGTCGGACATGATCCTCATGCCGGATCCCTCCACTGCGGTGGTGGATCCTTTCTCCGAAGACACCACCATCAACATCACCTGTGACGTGGTGGAACCGTCGACCATGCAGGGTTACGAGCGCGATCCGCGTTCGCTGGCGCATCGCGCCGAGGCCTACCTGAAGTCCACCGGCGTCGCCGACGTGGCCTACTTCGGGCCTGAGAACGAGTTCTTCATCTTCGACGACGTGCGCTGGAGTTCGGAGATGAAAGGCGTCTCCTACCAGATCGACTCCTCGGAGGCGGGCTGGAACTCGGAGAAGATCTATGCGGACGGCAACTTCGGTCATCGCCCGACGGTGAAGGGCGGCTATTTCCCGGTGCCGCCGGTCGACTCGCTGCACGACGTGCGCTCCGCCATGTGCATGGTGCTGGCCGACATGGGTCTCGACCCGGAAGTGCATCACCACGAGGTGGCGACCGCCGGCCAGTGCGAGATCGGCGTGGCTTTCGGCTCGCTGGTGAAGAAGGCCGACGAGGTGCAGACGCTGAAGTACGTGGTGTGGAACGTGGCCCAGGGCTACGGCAAGACCGCCACCTTCATGCCGAAGCCGCTGGTCGGTGACAACGGCAACGGCATGCACGTGCACCAGTCCCTGTCCAAGGACGGCAAGAACATCTTCACCGGCGAAGAGTACGGCGGCCTGTCCGAGACGGCGCTGTATTACATCGGCGGCATCATCAAGCATGCCCGCGCCCTCAACGCCTTCACCAACCCGTCCACCAACAGCTACAAGCGCCTGGTGCCGGGCTTCGAAGCGCCGGTCAAGCTGGCTTACTCCGCGCGTAACCGCTCGGCCTCCATCCGCATTCCGCACATCCCGAACCCGAAGGGGCGCCGCATCGAGGTGCGCTTCCCGGATTCGACGGCGAATCCCTACTTCGCCTTCGCCGCGATGATGATGGCGGGCCTGGACGGCATCATGAACAAGATTCATCCGGGCGACCCGATGGACAAGGATTTGTACGACCTGCCGGCCGAAGAGTCCAAGAGCATTCCCGAGGTCTGCTACTCCCTGGAGTCGGCCCTCGAAGCGCTGGACTCCGACCGCGCCTTCCTCACCGCGGGCGGCGTGTTCACGGACGACCTGATCGACGCCTACATCAACCTCAAGATGGCGGATGTGCAGCGCCTGCGCATGACCACGCATCCGGTCGAGTTCGATATGTACTACAGCGTCTGACGAGTCTGGAGGACGCGTTTCGGGCGGCGAAGGCAACTTCGCCGCCCGCTTTTTTGCCACCCCGATGGCGCCCGACTATGCTAGGCGGGCGTCTTCTTTGCAGAGGTGCTCCGATGCGCTGGATTCCGGTGGTCTTGCTGATGTGCTGTGCCCTTGGCGCCCAGGCCGAAGAGGTGTGGCGCTGGGTCGACGATAACGGCGTGGTGCACTATTCCGACCGGCCGCGCCCGGGTGCGGAACGGGTCGTGCTCAATCCGGCGCAGACCTATACCCCACCACCGGCACCGGCGCGCCCGGCAAGGTCGCAGTCCGAGCAGCCCGATCCGGCTGCGGCGCCCCGCTACACCGGGCTGCGCGTGATCTCGCCGGCGCCCGGGGAGACCCTGTGGAATATCGGCGGCCAGCTCAACGTGCAGCTCGAGGTGCAGCCGGGACTGGCGCCCGGGCACGAGCTGCGGGTCACGCTCGACGGCCGGCGCGTGGAGACGCCGGCCGGCGCCACGCAATTCACCTTGAACGAGGTGTACCGCGGCGAGCACAGCATCAGCGCCTCGGTCATGGACGCGCAGGGCCGGGAACTGGTCGCCAGCGAACCCGTGACGTTCTACGTCCAGCAGGCATCGCTGCAGAACCCCAACCGGCCACGCTGAAGTCCTCCCGGTGGGCGCTGCAATCCCCTCGGGCCGCCCGCCGGCAGAGCACCTTGAGAACCTCAGCACCGGGGTTATGGTGCTGGACGAGGACCTCGGCGTGCGCTACGCCAACCCCGCCGCCGAACAACTGCTGGGCGTGAGCCGCCAGCAGCTCGGCAGTCGTCCCCTGCCGCAGGCGGTCCCCGGGCTCGGCGTATTGCTGCCGCTGCTGGAACGGGTGCGCGACACGGGTCGGCCGGTATCGCGCCGCGAGCTGGTGTTCGCTATGAACCCCGGACAGGAAGAGGGCGGGCTGGCGCTGGACTGCGCCCTGAGCGCGACCGAGGATGCGCAGGGGCGGCGCGCCCTGTTGCTGGAGTTGGCCGATGCGCGCTGGCGCCTGCGCATCGACCGCGAGAAGGCGCTGCTGGCGCAGCTCGAGGCGAGCCGCAGCATGGTGCGGCAGCTGGCGCACGAGTTGAGAAACCCGCTCGGCGGCATCCGCGGCGCGGCGCAGCTGCTGGAGCGGCAGCTCGATTCGCCGGCGCAGAAAGACTACACCGCCCTCATCATGCGCGAGGCCGACCGCCTCGCCGACCTGACGGCGGCATTGCTGGGTCCGGCGCGCGCGCCGCGCATGGTCCCCTGCAACATCCATGAGCTGCTGGAACACGTGCGTTCCCTGGTCGAGGCCGAGGGCGTGGCCGGCGTGGAGCTCGAGCGCGACTACGATCCCAGCCTGCCCATGTTGCTCCTGGACGCCGACATGGTGGTGCAGGCGATGCTCAATCTGGCGCGCAACGCGCTGAATGCGGTGGGCGAGCACGGCCGCGTGGTGTTTCGCACGCGCGTGCTGTCGGCCGATGCCTTGCCGCGCGCCAACGGGCGGCCCGTGGCCTGCATCGAGATCGAGGACGACGGTCCCGGGGTGCCCGAGGCCCTGCGTGAGACCTTGTTCTATCCGCTGGTCACCGGGCGCCCCGGGGGCAGCGGCCTCGGACTGGCCGTGGCGCAGGAACTGGTGAGTCGCAACGACGGCTTGATCGAGTACTCCAGCCGCGCCGGGCGCACGGTGTTCAGGATGCTGTTCCCGATCGGAGAGGAAGAGAAGTTGGAGGACGCAGGGTGAACCAGGAGCCGGTCGAAGTTTGGATCGTCGATGACGACGCGGGCATCCGCTGGGTCCTGGAGCGCGCCATGGAGCAGGCCGGGATGGCCTGCCGCGGCTTCGACAGCGCGCCGCCCGCGCTGGAAGCGCTGCGGACCGGCCGGCCGCGGGTGCTGGTGACCGACATCCGTATGCCCGGGCCCGACGGCCTCGACCTGCTCGCGCAGCTGCAGGCGCAGTGGCCGGAACTGCCGGTCATCGTCATCACCGCCCATTCCGACCTGGACAGCGCCGTTGCGGCCTACCAGGGCGGCGCCTTCGAGTACCTGCCCAAGCCGTTCGACATCGACCAGGCGGTGGAGCTGGTGCGGCGCGCGGCCGCCGACCGCGGCGGGTCGGGTGACACGGGCCCGGCGCCGCCCCTGCCCAGCCTGATCGGCCAGGCGCCGGCGATGCAGGACGTGTTCCGCGCCATCGGGCGCCTGTCCGGCTCGAGCATGACGGTCCTGATCACCGGCGAGTCGGGCACCGGCAAGGAGCTGGTGGCCCGCGCCCTGCACCAGCACAGCCCCCGCGCTGCGCGCTCCTTTGTCGCGCTGAATACCGCCGCGATCCCGTCCGAGCTGCTGGAGTCGGAGCTATTCGGCCACGAGAAAGGCGCCTTCACCGGCGCCGAGAGCCGGCGCACGGGGCGCTTCGAACAGGCCGACGGCGGCACGCTGTTCCTGGATGAAATCGGCGACATGTCGGCGGCGCTGCAGACCCGCCTGCTGCGGGTGCTGGCCGAGGGAGAGTTTTACCGTGTCGGCGGCCAGGTGCCGGTGCGCGTCGACGTGCGGGTCATTGCCGCCACCAATCAGGACCTGGCGCGGGGCGTGGAAGAAGGCCGCTTCCGCGAGGACCTGTTCCATCGCCTCAACGTCATGCGTATCCGCATCCCGCCGCTGCGCGAGCGCCAGGAAGACGTGCCGTTGCTGCTGGAACATTACCTGCGCAAGGCGGCGGACGAGCTGGCGGTGACGCCGAAGACGCTGGGTCCGGAAGTGCTGGAACGCCTCGCGGCCTTCGACTGGCCGGGCAACGTGCGCCAGCTGGTGAACATCTGTCGCCGCCTCACCGTGGTCGCGCCGGGGCGGGAAATCCGCTTGTCCGACCTGCCGGCCGAACTCGAAGTGGCCGCCCCCGGCGAGCGGGCGCTGAGCTGGCCGGAGGCGCTGGCGCGTTGGGCGGGGCAGCGCCTGGATGCCGATGGGGCGCCGCTGCTGGAGACGGCCCTGCCGGAGTTCGAGCGCACGCTGATCCGGGTGGCGATGGCGCGGTCCGGCGGTCACCGGCAGGAGGCGGCGCGCCTGCTGGGGTGGGGACGCAATACGCTGGCGCGCAAGATCCGCGAGCTGGGCCTGGACGACCTCTAGGCGCGCCTCAGGCGCGGGCGGCTGCGGGCGTGCGCGCGCCCGGTAGTTCCAACGTGCCCACCAGGTTCGCGACCGAGCTGAAACCGTGCCGCTGCAGGTAGTCGCGGATGCCGTCGTTGATCTTGCGGCACACCAGCGGATCGTAGAACAGCGCCGTGCCGATCCCGACGGCGCTGGCGCCGGCGATGATGAATTCCAGCGCGTCGCTGCGCCGTGACGATGCCGCCCTGGCCGATGATCGGCACGCCGTGCTGCGCGCGCGACCTGGTACACCTGGTGCACCTTGAGCAGTGCGATCGGCTTGATCGCCGGGCCCGACAGGCCGCCCTGCACGTTGCCGATCACCGGCGCGCGGTTCTCCACGTCGATGGCCATGCCCATGACCGTGTTGATCACGGCGAAGGCGTCGGTGCCGGCCTCGATGCAGCGGCGCGCGTTTTCCTGGATGTCGGTCTGGTTGGGCGACAGCTTGGTGATCAGCGGCTTCGTGGTGGCCGCGCGGCAGGCTTCGACCACCCGGGCCGACATGTCCGGGTAGTTGCCGAACGCCACGCCGCCCTCCTTGACGTTGGGACAGGAGATGTTGATCTCGATGGCGTCGATGGGCGAGTCGTCGAACCGCCGCGTGACCTCGACGTACTCCTCGATCGTGGAGCCGCAGACATTGGCGATGAAGCGGGTCTCGGTGAAATCGAGCGTGGGCAGAATCTCGTCGCACCACCTGCTCGACGCCGGGATTCTGCAGGCCGATGGCGTTGAGCATGCCCATGCGGCGTCTCGTAGACGCGGTGCGGCGGGTTGCCGAGGCGCGGCCGCACCGGTGGTGCCCTTGAGCACGATGGCGCCGACGTCGCGGTTGGAGAAGCCGGCGACCCGCGTGTACTCTTCGCCGAAGCCCACGCAGCCCGACAGCAGCACGATGGGCGAAGCGAAACTGCAGGCCGCAGAAATCCAGTGCCAGCGAATCTGTCGTGAGTCGTTGCCGTGCATGCCCGCGCCGCGTCAACTGATATGTTCCACGTGATCCTGTTCGCAGCCGGAGATCCCGCCGAACACGGGCAATATCATACGCCTGTGCGCCAACACCGGCGCCGCGCTGCACCTGGTGCGGCCGCTGGGCTTCGAGCTGGACGAACCACGCTTGCGCCGTGCCGGCCTCGACTACCACGAGTTCGCCGAGCTGCGCGATTACCCGGACCTGGAGAGCTGCCTGCGAGGCGCTGGGCGGGCCGCGCACCTGGGCCTTCTCCGCCCGTGGCCGACCGTCGCAGCGACGGCGCCGCCTTCCAGCCCGGCGACGCGCTGCTGTTCGGCCCGGAGACGCGCGGGCTGCCGGCAGACGGTGCTGGAGCGGTTCCCGGCGGAACGGCGCGTGCGCATCCCGATGCGTCCCGGCAACCGCAGCCTGAACCTGTCGAACGCGGTGGCCGTCGTGGTCTACGAGGCCTGGCGGCAGCATGGCTTCGCGGCGCCGTGCCCTGACGCGGGCGGTGCGTCGCTGCCGGATCGTGCTGCGGGCCCGGGGCGGCTGGGGTCAGGCGTCGGGGGCGAATTCCGACTTCAGCTCGCGCTTCATCAGCGCCGCCACTGCGGCCTGCGGCTCGGCGCCTTCGTAGAGGATGCGGTAGATCTGCTCGCAGATCGGCATCTCGACGCTCGGCGCGCTGCGCCACCCGATGCACCGCCTCGGCAGCCTAGCACGCCTTCCACGACCTGGCCGATCTCGGCCTCGGCTTCGCTCGACGGTCTTGCCGGCCGCGAGCGCCAGGCCCATGCGGCGGTTGCGCGACTGGTCGTCGGTGCAGGTCAGCACCAGGTCGCCCATGCCGGCCAGGCCCATGAAGGTCTGCGGCTCGCGCGCCGAGCGCGACGCCGAGGCGCGTCATCTCCACCAGGCCGCGCGTGATCAGCGCAACGCGGGTGTTGGCGCCGAAGCCCAGGCCGTCGGAGATGCCGGCGCCGATCGCCAGCACGTTCTTCACCGCGCCGCCGACTTCCACGCCGATGATGTCGCTCGAGGTGTAGGCGCGGAAGTTGTCGCTGGACAGGCTCTGCGCCAGCTGCGCGCGCATAGTCCGGCGTCGGTGGCGGCCACGGTCATGGCGGTGGGCAGGCCCATGCCGACTTCGCTGCGCGAAAGTCGGCCCGGACAGCACCGCCAGCGGCGCGGCCGCGCCCAGCACTTCGCGCGCCACCTGGTGGGGCAGCTTGCCGGTCTCGAGCTCGAAACCCTTGGTGGCCCACGCCACGCGCGCGTCCGGGCGCAGCAGCGGCTTCATGTTCGTGAGCACCTTGCGCAGGGCGTGGCTCGGCACCGCCACGACCACGATGGCGAGGCGGCCAGCACCGCGCTCCAGGTCGCCGTCGGCGTGCAGGGCATCCGGGAAGTGGGCGCCGGGCAGGTAGCGCGCGTTTTCGCGCGCGCGCTCGCAGCCCGGCCGGATCGTCCTCGGCCCGGCCCCAGAGCAGTGTCGGGTGACCGGCGCGCGCGAACTGGATCGCCAGCGCCGTGCCCCAGGAGCCGGCGCCGACCACGGCGATGGCTGCCTCCGACGCGGTGTCGTTCATGGCCGCGAGCTAGTGGCTGGCTTCGGGTGATGCGCCGGCGTCGCTGCCCGCGCCCTGCTCCGCCTGCTGGCGGCGGTAGGCCTCGGCGGCGATGGCCTCGAAGTTCATCGGCTGCAGCTGCAGGGCCGGGAAACCGCCCTTGCTGGTGAAGTCGGACACCGCCTCGCGGGCGAAGGGGTAGAGCTGCTGCGGGCAGAATGTCACCAGGGCCCGCTGCAGGTCCGACGGCTCGAGGCCGCGCAGCAGGAACACGCCGGCCTGCTGGATCTCGACCAGGAAAGCCACCTGGTCTTCCTGCTTGGCTTCGACGGTCAGGTTCAGCACGCACTCGTACTGGTCGTCGCCCAGCTCGGTGGTCTTGCTCCCGAGGTTCAGCGACACGTTCGGACGCCACTCACCGGTGAAGATCGCGGGGCTGTTGGGCGCCTCGAAGGAGCTGTCCTTGAGGTAAACGCGCTGCAGCGCGACTGCGATGCGGTTGGTGTCCAAACCGTCGGGTTTTTGCTCGGCCATGGTGGCTCCTTGGGTCAGTGCCGTCAGCTCGAATTTGCTGATGAGCTTGCGTGTTGTACGTCCGCCGTCTCCGCCTGGAGGAGCGGGTCCAGTTGCCCGGCGGTCTCGAGGGCCCGCAGGTCGTCGTAGCCCCCGATGTGCCGGTCGCCAATGAATATCTGCGGCACGGTGCGCCGCCCGCTGCGTTCTTCCATCTCAATGCGCACCGCGGGATCCAGGTCGACGTTGATGATCTCCGGGCGCACGCCCTTGTTCTCCAGCAGCACCAGGGCGCGCGTGCACCAGCCGCAATAGCGCGAAATGTAGACCACGACGCGGGGCGTGCTCACGCGGTGTCCTTCTTGCGCGTCTTGCGCCCGGAGAACACGGGCAGGTTCTCGGCGCGCCAGGCGGTGAGGCCGCCCTGCAGCGTGCGCACGCCGGTGAGGCCCTTGGCCTTGAGTGTTTCGGCCGCCTTGAGCGCACTGCCGCCGCTATCGCAATACAGCAGCATGCCGCGCTCCTGCAGTTTCTGCAGCGCCGGGAGATGCTGGTCGAGATCGCCGAGCGGGATGTTGCGCGCGTCGAGGATGTGGGCCTTCTCGAACTGCGCTGCCGCGCGCACGTCGATCGGCTGGGCCCCGGCATTGATCAGGCCCACGGCCTCGGCCGGCGATGCGTCCGAGCCTTTGCGACGCGCGACGCGCATCTCATAGCCGAACACGATGGCAAACATCAGCAGCATGCCGCCGAACAGCAGCGGGTGACTGGCGGCGTACGCGAAAATGGCTTCCATGAGGGCGGTATCTCCTGGCGCGAGCCCGCCATTATACCTGCTTGCAGCGGCAGGGCTTGCCGCTCTGGCCGCATCCCCTACACTCGGCGCACCGTGAACACGATTCCCGCCCGCTGCCTGTTGTTGCTCCTCGGCCTGCTGGCCGTCGCCGGTCCCGTGCCCGGCCGCGCCGACGATGCCGAGGCGGAGCAGCGGCTGGAGGCCTTGAAGGCGCGCATCACCGAGATCGAGCGTGAGCAGCGCCGGGCCGCCGAGCAGCGCGACCGGGAGTCGCGGGCCCTGCGCCAGGCCGAGGAAGCGGTGGCTGCGCGGGCGCGCGAGCTGGAACAGACGCGTCGTGAACGGCGCGCCACGGCGGCCCGGCGGGACGAGCTGGCGGGCCGGCGCGCCGAGCTGGCCGGGGCGCTGGCTGCAGACACCGAGGCGCTGTCTGCGGAGCTGCGCGCGGCGTGGCTGGCCGGCCGCGAGCCGCGCCTCAAGCTGGCGCTGAACCAGCAGGATCCGGCCCGGCTCGGCCGCATGCTGGCCTGGTACCGCTACCTGGCGGAGGACCGCGCGCAGCGCATTGCCGGCCTGCGCGAGCGCCTCGCCGAACTGGCGCAGGTGACCGAGGCGCTGGAAGCGGAGCGTGCGCGCCTGGCCGCCGTGGAGGCACGGCAGGCCGAGGCCCTGGCGGCGCTGGAGGACGCCCGGTCAACGCGGGCCGGCACGGTAGCTGCGCTGGATGCCGACCTGGCGCGGCGCGAGGAAGAGAGCGGCCGCCTGCGCGAGGAAGCGGCCGCCCTGGAGCGCTTGCTGGAAGAGTTGCGTTCCGCAGTGGCGAATCTCCCGGTGCCCGACGCGGCGCCGTTCAAGGAACAGCGCGGCCGGCTGGCGTGGCCGGTCGAGGGCGCGCTGCTCAGGACTTTCGGCAGCCGCCGCGGCGAGGGTCCGCCCTCCAACGGCCTGCTCATCGGCGCGGGGCGCGGCAGCGAGGTCCGCGCCGTGTGGTCGGGCCGCGTGGCCTACGCGGACTGGCTGCCGGGACTCGGGTTGCTGCTGGTGCTGGAGCATGGCGACGGGTACATGAGCCTGTACGGCCACAACGAAGTGCTGTTCAGCAGCGTCGGCGACTGGGTGGCGGCCGGACAGGTCGTGGCCCGCGTCGGCGACAGCGGCGGCCGCGACCAGGCGGGTCTCTACTTCGAGATTCGCAGCGGCACCGAGCCCCAGAATCCGCAGTCCTGGCTCTCCCGCCCGTAGCCGCGAACGGCCCCGTAGCGCCGCACCGCGGCAGGGATTTCTGCTATGTTCTGCCGCTGGAAAACGCTCGGACGGGCGAATGAAGCCATTGATCCTGAGGGGCCTGCTTGCTGTCTGGCTCGGCGTGGTGCTGGGCCTGGCCCTGGCCCTGGCGCCCGAATTGGGCAGCCGGGAACGCGCCCCTGAGCCCGCGGCGGCAGGGGCCCAGGCCGAGCTGCTGGCGGAAGTGATGGACCGGGTGCAGCGCGAGTACGTCGACCCGGTCGACCAGCGGGTCCTGGTGGACGCCGCCATCCGCGGCATCATGGCCGAGCTGGACCCCCACTCCGCCTTCCTCGGCTCGCGCGAATACCGCGACATCCGCATCAGCACCAGCGGGCGCTACACCGGCGTCGGGGTCGAGATCGGGGTCGATGCGGACCAGGTGGTGGTGGTCACGCCGCTGGAGGGCGGCCCGGCCGAGGCGGCCGGCTTGCAGCCCGGCGACGTCATATTCTCCATCGACGGGTTCGGCGTCGGCAGCCAGGACCTCGAGGACACCGTCCGGCGCATGCGCGGCGTGCAGGGTAGCGAGGTCGTGCTGGGGATCCGCCGCCCGGGCGCGGCAGACCCGTTCTCGGTGGTGCTGACGCGCCGCGAGATCGAGTTCAGGAGCGTCCACGGCCGCATTCTCGACAACGGCGCCGGCTATGTCCGGCTCAGCCAGTTCACCGACGGGACCGCGGCCGACCTGGTCGAGGTGATCGCGACGCTGCGCCAGCAGGCGGGCGGCGCCTTGCCGGGCCTGGTCCTCGACCTGAGAAACAATCCCGGCGGTGTCCTCGATGCGGCCATGGAAGTGGCCGATGCTTTCCTCGAGCACGGCCTGATCCTCTCCGCCGAGGGTCGCGCCGAGGAGGCGCGGTTCCTGGCCGAAGCCAGTCCCGGGGATGTGTTGTCGGGCGCGCCCCTGAGCGTGCTGGTGAACAGCGGTTCGGCCTCCGCCGCGGAGATCGTCGCCGGCGCGCTGCAGGACCATGGTCGCGCGGTCGTCGTGGGCGAGACCACCTTCGGCAAGGGGTCGGTGCAGAGCATTGTCCCGTTGTCGGACGGGCGTGCCATCAAGCTGACGACGTCGCGTTACTTCACGCCGTCGGGTCGGTCGATTCATGGCACGGGCATCACGCCCGACGTGCTCATCGCCGCGCCTGCCGACGCCTCCGGTGACCCCCAGCTCGACGGCGCGCTGGAGGCGCTGCGCCCGCAAGCCGCTCCCGCCGACTCCCGGCGCCCCGTGGTCGCGGAGCTCAAGCCCTAGTGCGCCTGCTGAACAAGGTCGCCCACGACATGGGCGCCCAGGTGGACCAGGCCGAGTTGCGCGGCCTGGCCCGCAACACCGCGGATGGTTCGTGGCTCCTGCTGGCGCTGGCCGGGTTGTACCTGTTCGCGCCCGGCACGGAAATGCTCCGCCCCGGCCTGGTGGCGGCGAACTTCGCCGGCTTCCTGGTGTTTTCGCTGCTGCTGCGTTTCCTGCCGCAACTGAGGCGTCCTACGCGACGCAAGATCCTGCTCGAGCTCGTCGGCATGGTCGCCTTCGTGACCGTGTTCCTGTTCTCGGTCGAGGCGCGCGCCGGGCTGCTGCTCATGCTGTACCTGCCTCCGGTGATCATCTCTGCGCTGACGCTGGGGCGCTGGCCCACGTTCGCGCTCACCATTCTCAGCGTCTGCGGGTTCCTGCTGGCTGCCCTGCTGCGCGTGCCGGGCGAGGTGCCGCCCGGGCGCGAGCTGGTCGAGCTCGCCATCGCCCTCGCCCCGTTCCTGCTGGTCTGCTACGTGACCGCCGTGCTGGCGCACGAGATCGAAACGGCCAAGGAACGCATCCGCATCCTGTCGGAGACGGACGAACTGACGGGGCTATGCAACCTGCGCTCGTTTTCGCGCCTGCATCGGCAGGAGCACGAGCGCGCCCTGCGGCACCACCGCCAGTACACCGTCGCGATGATGGATCTGAACGACCTGACGCGCATCAACGACACCTGGGGCTTCGAGGTCGGGGACCGGGCCATCATCCTGTTCGCCAACATCATCGCCCGCCTGGTGCGCAGCACCGACGCGGCGGCCCGGCTCGGCGGCGGCAAGTTCGTGGCGCTGCTTTCCGAGACCGAGGGGGAACAGGCCGCGCGCGTGATGCATCGCATTCGCGCCGCGACCGAGCGCAGCTCCATCGAAGTCGGCGGCCACATGGTGCGGCTGTCGGTGAGCATCGGTTCCGCCAGCTTCCCGGATGATTCGGAAGCATTACGCGAGCTCATGGCGGCCGCCGAGGCCGCGATGTACAGCGACAAGGAAAAGCGCAGGCAGAGCCTGCTCGAGGACCTGCCGCCCGCAGCGGCGCCAGCTGAAGGCCGGCCGGGCGCCGGGGCCTGATGACCGGGGGCCGGGCCCGGCAAGGCCGGTCGCCGCAGGTGCGCACGCTCCACCTGCTCGAGGGCGCGCGTGCGGCCACGGGACTGGTCGTCGTCATCGACGTGTTCCGGGCGTTCACGTTGGCGCCCTGCGCCATGGCGCAAGGCGCCGTGAGCATCCTGCCCGTGGCGACCCCGGAGGAGGCGCTGGCCCTGAAGCACGCCGATCCCGCGCTGCTGCTTGCCGGAGAGCGCGACGGACGGCCCCTGCCCGGCTTCGATTTCCCCAATTCGCCGGCGGCCATCCTGCAAGCGGACCTGGCCGGGCGCACCCTCGTGATGCGCACCAGCGCGGGCGTGCAGGGGTTGCTTGCCGTTGCACAGGACTGCGACGTGATCACCGGCAGTTTCATCAATGCCGCCGCCATCGCCGCCTGGATCCGGGCGCGGGCGCCGCGCGTGGTTTCCCTGGTCTGCATGGGGTGGAACGGCGCCGAGCGCACCGCGGAGGATGTCGCTTGCGCGGCATGGATCGAGGGTCTCCTGGCCGGTGAGCAAGCGGACTTTGCCGGCGTGCGCGAGAGCCTGCGGCGCAACCCCTGCGGCGCGAAATTCTTCGATCCCGCCCGGCCCTGGTTTCCGCCCGCGGACTTCGAGGTCTGCATGCGCCTATCGGAGTATTCCTTCATCCTGAGGCGCGCGCGGGATGCGGCGGGCCGGCTCAGCCTCCAGCGCGTGGATCTTCCGGCGGGCTGCGCGACCGGGCCCAGCGGCGCTATAGTGTGATCGTGCGCCGCGCCGCTCGCGGTGCCGAAGGATGAGCGGATGTCAAAAGAGAAAAAGAAAACGCGCCCCGAACCCTCGGGAGCGGCACTATGCCCGGTCCATGCCTTCAGTGACCTCTACGCGGTGCCGGTCGGCCACCCGCAGGAGTGGTACACCCGCAAGGGACGGTTGAAGAAAGACCCGTACGAGAAGGAACTTGCTGCGTTGCAGGTCGAGCTGGTGAAGCTGCAGGCCTGGGTGCGGCACAAGAAGCTCAAGGTGGTGGTGATCTTCGAGGGCCGCGATGCGGCCGGCAAGGGCGGCGCCATCAAGCGCGTGGTGGAGAAGCTGAATCCGCGCGTATGTCGCATCGCTGCGCTGCCGGCGCCGACCGAGCGCGAGCGCACCCAGTGGTACTTCCAGCGCTACGTTTCGCACCTGCCGAGCGGCGGCGAAATGGTGTTGTTCGATCGCAGCTGGTACAACCGCGCGCTGGTCGAGCGCGTGATGGGGTTCTGCACGCACGAGGAATTCCTCGAGTTCGCCCGTTCCGTGCCGGAATTCGAGCGCATGCTGGTCCGTTCCGGCATCCTGCTCGTCAAGTACTGGTTCTCGGTCAGCGACGACGAGCAGGAGCGTCGCTTCCAGGCGCGCATCCATGATCCCCTGAAGCGCTGGAAGCTGTCGCCCATGGACCTGGAGTCGCGGCGCCTCTACCGCGAGTATTCGAGTGCCAAGGACGAGATGCTCGAGTTCGCCGACATTCCCGAGGCGCCTTGGTGGATGATTCCCGCCGACGACAAGCGGCGCGCGCGCCTGAACTGCATTGCGCACCTGCTCTCCAGTGTTTCCTATGAGGACGTGATGCCGGACCCGCCGGCGCTGCCGCCGCGGCCCGGCGACGTGGAACATCCGCGCCCCCCGGTCCAGGAACAGAACTTCGTCCCGATAGTCTACTAATGCGAGCTGATACAAGGAGGCAACATGTCTAACGAGGGATACCACGAACCGGTCGAGGAGCTTTCGGACGAGACTCGTGACATGCATCGGGCGATCATTTCGCTGATGGAAGAGCTGGAGGCGGTCGACTGGTACAACCAGCGCGTGGACGCCTGCAAGGACAAGGAGTTGAAGCAGATCCTGGTGCACAACCGTGACGAGGAAAAAGAGCATGCGGCGATGGTGCTGGAGTGGATTCAGCGTCGCGACCCGCACTTCTCCAAGGAACTGAAAGAGCAGCTGTTCACCTCCGGGCCCATCGGGCACCACGCAGACGGGGACCACTGAGCACTTGAGCGCCACGGCCGAGCCCCGCGAGAGCGCGCTGCTCTCGCTGGGCGTCAACATCGCCATTCCCGCGGTCATCCTGATGAAGTTGTCGGGAGACGAAACGCTGGGCCCGGTCGGCGGGCTGCTGTTCGCGCTGGCCTTCCCGCTGGGCTACGGCATATGGGACTTCCACCGTCGTCGCGAGTGGAACTTCGTCTCCGTGCTCGGTTTCATCAGCGTGATGCTCACCGGCGGCATCGGACTGCTGCAGCTGGACCCGAAGTGGATCGCCGTGAAGGAAGCCGCGGTGCCGGGTGTCATCGGGCTGGCGGTGCTGTTCTCGCTCTACACCCGCTTCCCCATCGTGCGCACCTTCCTTTACAACGACAAGATCATCCGCGTGGCAGAGGTGGACGCGGCGCTCGCTGAGCGTGGCAACCACGAGGCGTTCGAGCGCACGCTGGTGCATGCATCATGGATGCTCGCGGCGTCCTTCTTCATTTCCTCGCTGCTGAACTTCATCCTCGCCAAGCTCATTGTGCAGAGTCCGGCGGGCACGACCGCATTCAACGAGGAGCTGGGGCGCATGACGGCGCTCTCTTACCCGGTGATCGTGATCCCTTCGATGGCGATCATGATCATCGCCATGTGGTATCTCTTCAGCCGCATCCGCGGCTTGACGGGCATGGACCTGGAGCAGATCCTCAAAACCTGAGGAGGCAACAATGAACGGTTTCCTGGTACGCATGCTGATTACCGCCATCGCGCTGTGGCTGGCCGCGCTGGTGGTGCCGGGCATGCATCTCGCCGGCTTCGGCACGGTCCTCGGCGCCGCGCTGGTGCTGGGCATCGTCAACGCTTTCGTGCGCCCCATCGTGATCCTGCTGACCCTGCCGCTGACCATCCTCACGCTCGGCCTGTTCCTGCTGGTGGTCAACGCCATGATGCTGGGCCTGGTGTCGGCCATGTTCAGCGGCTTCAGCATCAGCGGCTTCTGGAGCGCCATCTTCGGCGCCATCTTCGTCAGCTTTTTCAGCTGGCTGGGCTCCGCCTTCATCGGCTCGAACGGCCGCTACGAGGTCATGGTGGTGCGCCGCGACTAGCATCGGGCGCCGGACGCTCAGCGCCGGCCGATCACCCGTGCGCTGATGCTCACCCAAGCCACGCTGGCGATGATCACCGTCATCCCGGCCATCTGCATGCGCGTGAGCTGCTCGTCCAGCAGCCACCAGCCCAGCACGGTCGCGATGGCGGGATTGACGTAGGCGATGGTGCCGAGGCGGGCCGGCGTGGTCTGGTTGATCAGCCACATGTAAGTGGCATAGGCGATGCAGGAGCCGAACACCGTCAGGTAGAGCAGGCCGCCGATGCCCGGCAGGGTCCATGTCCACCGCGCCAGCTCACCGTTGAGCAGGCCGATGACGGTGAGCACGGCGCCGCCGATGAGCATCTGGCAGGCCACGTACATCAGCGGCTTCATCGTCACCGGCGTGTTGCGGCTGTACATGGTCGCCCATGACCAGGCCACGGTGGACAGCACGATCGAAGCCTTGGGCCAGAACAGGTCGCCGCCGGGCGCGTCGCCCACCGGCCCCTGCGGCCACACCATCAGCGCGGTGCCGCACAGTCCCACCAGCAGGCCGAGTCGCGTCGCGGTGCTCAGCGGCACGCCACGCCGCCCGAAGGTGCCGAACCAGGCAGTGAAAAGCGCCCCGCTGGCGATGATCAGCGCGGCCTGGTTGGAAGGCACCCACTGTTCCGCCCAGGTGACCACGCCGTTGCCGAGCACGATGAAGGCGACGCCCACGATCGCCGCGGTGCGCCAGTCAGCCGCCGCCCGCGGCAGCCGTTGGCCGCGCGCCATGGCCAGCGCGCCCAGCACCAGCCCCGCGATAATGAAACGCACGCCGGCCAGCAGCCCCGGCGGCAGGTCCTGCACAGCCACGCGGATCGCGAGGTAGGTCGAGCCCCAGACGATGTAGACCACGGCGAAGGCCGTGACCAGGGCCAGGCGGGAAGCGGTTGGGTCCATGATTTCCTCGAGCGGGCAGCGCGCATTGTAATGCTGCGGCGCGAGCAAGACAGCACGCCCGTCGCTGCCGCTATAATGCCGACCCACGCCGCCTCGCCTTTGGCCCGTGCGACATCCCGGATTAAAAGAGGATTCCGCAATAATGAATACCCCTCCGCGCGTGGGCGACCTGTTCGGCCACCCCAAAGGCCTGTTCCTTCTTTTCGGCACTGAGCTGTGGGAGCGGTTCAGCTACTACGCCATGCGGGCGATCCTGGTGTTGTACCTGGTCGACCAGGTGCAGTCCGAGGGCGGCTACGGGCTGGGCTGGACCAATGCGGAGGCGCTGCGGCTCTATGCCTGGTTCACCGGCCTGGTCTACATCACGCCGCTGCTCGGCGGCTGGCTGGCCGACAACTACCTCGGCCAGCGCAAGGCGATCCTGATGGGTGGCGCGCTCATGGCCATCGGCCAGTTCCTGCTCGGCACGCCGCACGCGTGGGTTCCGGGCATGGAGATCACGGTGTTCTACCTCGGCATCGCCACCCTGGTGCTCGGCAACGGCCTGTTCAAGCCGAACATCTCGACCATGGTGGGCGACCTCTACGCGCAGGGCGATCATCGCCGCGACGGCGCCTTCACCATCTTCTACATGGGCATCAACATCGGCGCGGCGCTCTCCGGCATCGTGGTCGGCATCGTGGTGGCCATGTGGGACGGCAACTGGCAGGCCGGCTTCGTTTGCGCCGGCATCGGCATGGTGCTGTCGCTGGTCATCCAGGCCATCTGGGCGCAGAAGCTGCTAGGCGACATCGGCGTGGAGCCTGCCGCGCAGCGCGACCGCCGGGAAAACGCACGTATCGCGGGCCAGCGCGTGGCGCTGACGCCGGTGGAGCGCGACCGGATGAAGGTCATCCTGGTGCTCGGCCTGTTCACCATCGTGTTCTGGGCGGGATTCGAGCAGGCCGGCGGCCTGATGAACATTTACACCCACGAATTCACTGACCGCGTGCTGTGGGGCTTCGAAATCCCCACCACCTGGTTCCAGAGCCTGAACCCGGTGTTCATCGTGGTGTTTGCCCCGGTGATCGCTGCCATCTGGGTGAAGCTCGGCCCGAGTGAGCCGACTTCACCGGTGAAGTTCGCCATGGGCCTCACGCTGCTCGGCGTCGGCTTCCTGTTCATGGTCGGCGCGGTGCTGGAGCAGGGTGGCGACGCCTCGGTGAAGACCAGCATGATGTGGCTGGTCGGCGCCTACTTCTTCCACACCATGGGCGAGCTGTGCCTGTCGCCGATCGGCCTCTCCATGGTCACCAAGCTGGCGCCGCTGCGCCTGGCGTCGCTGATGATGGGCGCCTGGTTCGGCTTCATTGCGCTGGCCAACTACACGGCCGGTTTCATCGGCTCGCTCATCGGCCACGGCGACTCGCAGTCGCAGGTCGACAACGCCATGAGCATTTTCGGCGGCCTGGCTGCTGCGGCCATCATCGCCGGCGTGGTGCTGTGGTTCCTGGCCGACAAGCTGGTGGACTGGATGCATGGCGCGGAAAGCAAGGTCAACGTCGACCACCTGGAAGACGAGGTTGCAGTGACCGCCGCGCACGAGGCGTTGCCCGAGAGCCGCACGCCGTGAAAGCACACCCCTCCGCAAGGGAGAGATCAATGATGCAGAGTTGCAAGAGCCCCGCCCTCCTCGCGCTGGCGGCCGTGGCCTGGCTGGCCGCCGGGTGCGCCGCGCCCGCGGCCACCGAGACTGCCGCCCCCGCGCCCGCCGTCTCCGCCGACGCCGTGTTCAACCTGCCGCGCCAGGAGCGCGAGCTGGCCAACGGGCTGAAGGTCATCGTCGTGAAGACGGACTACCCGGACATCGTCAGCCTGCAGATCCCGGTGCAGACGGGCTCGCGCAACGAGGTCGAGCCGGGCAAGACGGGCTTTGCGCACTTCTTCGAGCACATGATGTTCCGCGGCACCAAGAACGTCACGCCGGAAGAGTTCAACGCGGCGCTGAAGCAGGCCGGCGCAGACATCAACGCCTACACCACCGACGACTACACCAACTACCACATCGACTTCACCAAGGCGGACCTGGAGACCATCCTGGCGCTGGAGGCGGACCGCTTCATGAACCTGTCCTACGGCGAGGACGTGTTCCGCACCGAGGCGCTGGCCGTGAAGGGCGAGTACATCAAGAACAGCGCCAACCCGATCCGCAAGCTGCTGGAGCAGGTGCGCGAGACGCATTACGAGAAGCACACCTACAAGCACACGACGATGGGCTTCTTCGAAGACATCGTCGCCATGCCGGAGCAGTACGAGTACTCGAAGCTGTTCTTCGACCGCTGGTACCGGCCCGAGAAGTCCGCGGTGATCCTGGTCGGGGACCTCGAGTTCGAGCCGACTTTCGCCCTGGTGGAGAAGTATTTCGGGCCGTGGCAGCGCGGCAGCTACGAGGCGCAGATCCCGGTCGAGCCGCCGGGTGACGGCCCGACCTCGGTCTATGTCCCGCTCGAGACGCCGACCCAGCCGTGGATCGCCGTGGCCTTCCGCGGTCCGGGCTTCAACCCGAAGGATGCCGACACCGCGGCGATGCGCGCGATCCAGCAGCATTATTTTTCTGACAACTCCGACCTCTACCGCGAGCTCGTGCTGGAGCGCCAGGTGGTGGACCAGCTGTTCGCCTTCATGGGCATGAACCGGGATCCGGGCCTGTTCTGGGTGTTTGCCCGGGTCACGGACGCGGGCGCCGCGGCCGAGGTGCGCGACGAGATCCTGGCCACTTTCGCGCGGACCCGCACCGAGACGCTGAACGCGACCACCCTGCAGCGGATCAAGGACCGCGGACGCTACCTGTTCCTCGCCGAGCTGGATAACTCGGTCGACATCGCCGGGGAGCTGGCGTCGATCGTGCAGTACGACCGCAGCGTGGACACCATCAACGAGTTCTACGCGACCTTCGCGGCCCTGGAGCCGGCGGCTCTCACCGCCGCCGCGGAGCGCCACTTCCGGGACGACGTGCGCACCGTTGGCGTCATCGCCCAGGGCGACACGCTGGCCGGCCTCGAGTCGGGCGGGCCGTCGGTCGATGCCCTGGTGGCGGCCGTGGCGGACATCGCGCCGGCCGATTTCGCCCTGGTCGAGCGCCGCAGCGCGAGCTCGCCGCTGGTGGACGTGTCCTTCGTGTTCCGTGCCGGCGCCGCGCTGGACCCGCCGGGCAAGAAGGGGCTGGCGCAGCTGACCGCGCTGATGGTCGCTTCCGGCGGCTCGGAGGCCCGGCCGATCGAGGAGATCAACGACGCCCTGTACCCGATGGCTGCGGGTTTCGGCGCCCAGGTCGGCAAGGAGATGGTCACGCTGGGCGGGACCGTGCATCGCGACAACCTCGACGCCTGGTATGCGCTAGTCACCGAGCAGCTGCTCACGCCCGGCTGGCGCGAGGAAGACTTCACCCGGCTCAAGACCCAGCTGGTGAACGCCATCGTCTCCGACCTGGTGGCGAACAATGACGAGGAGCTCGGCAAGGAAGCCCTGTACCAGTTCATTTACGGTCCCGCACATGCTTACGGTGCGCTGACGCTCGGCCTGGTGGAGGACGTCGAGGGCCTGACCCTGGAAGACGTGCAGGCCTTTTATGCGGCCCACTACGCGCCGGCGAACCTCACCGTGGGGCTGGCCGGCGGATATCCCGAGAACTTCGAGGCACGCCTGCGTCGCGACCTTGCCGCATTGCCGGAGGGGGGCGCCGTGGCGATCGAGCCGGGCCAGGCCCCGGCCATCGTCGGGCACCAGGCGCTGATCCTGGAAAAGGACACCATGGCGCACGCCGTGTCCTTCGGCTTCCCCATCGACCTGAAGCGCGGCGACCGCGACTGGGCAGCGCTCTGGCTGGCGACGCAGTGGCTCGGCCAGCACCGCAGCCAGAACTCGCATCTCTACGACCGCATCCGCGAGCAGCGCGGCATGAACTACGGCGACTACGCCTACATCGAGTACTTCCCGCGCGGCATGTACCTGACGCAGCCGGACCCGAACCTTTACCGCCAGCAGCAGATCTTCCAGGTCTGGCTGCGGCCGCTCACCGGGAATGACACCGCGCACTTCGCTACCCGGGTCGCCATGTTCGAGCTCGAGAAGCTCATCGACAACGGGTTGTCTGCGGAGCAGTTCGAGGCTACGCGGGCGTTCATCGACAAGTGGGTGGCGCAGCTGGTGAGCTCGCAGCCCGCCCTGCTCGGCTACGCCATCGACAGCGACTGGTACGGCATTCCCGACTTCCCGGCCTACGTGCGCGGCGAGCTGGCAAGACTGACCGTGCAGGATGTGAATCGCGTCATCCGCGAGCATTTTTCCACGGCAGACATGAAGTTCGTTTTCATTACGCCGGATGCCGCCGACCTGAAGCGACGCCTGGTCAACGACGAGCCGTCGCCGATGAGCTACAACTCGCCCAAGCCGGAAGAGCTGCTGGCCGAGGACAAGGTGATCGAGGTGCTGCCGCTGGGCTTCAGCGCCGATTCGATTCGCGTGGTCCCGGCCGAGAGCGTTTTCCGGCGCCAGCCCGATTGAGCGCGGGAGGCCAGCCAGCATGAGCACTGAAATCGACCCGCAGACCCGCACCGAGATCGAGGCGGCAGCGTTCCGCAAGCTGTTGCAGCACCTGCAGAAGTACCCCGAGGTCCAGAACCTCGACCTGATGAACCTGGCTTACTTCTGTCGCAACTGCATCTCCAAGTGGTATGCCGGCGCGGCGGCCGAGCGCGGCCTCGAGCTCGACTACGACCAGGCGCGCGAGATCGTGTACGGCATGCCGTACGGCGAGTACAAGCGAGAGCACCAGCGCGAGGCCACGCCGGAGAAGCTGGAGAGGTTTGCGGAGGCGGAGCGCAAGGCGACGCCCTGACCCTGGCCGGACCCTAGCTCTCGCGCTGCTGCGCCTCGACCTCGCGGTGCCCCGGCACCATGAGGCGCGCCATGATGATGCCGGCCTCGAACAGGATGTACACGGGGACGGCGAGCAGCGTCTGCGAGATGACGTCCGGCGGCGTCAGCAGCATGCCGAGCACGAAGGCGCCCAGCAGCACGTAGGGCCGCTTCTGCCCCAGCTTGGCCGGCGTCGTGAAGCCGGCCCACACGGCCAGCACGGTCGCCACCGGTACCTCGAAAGCAAAGCCGAAGGCGAAGAACAGCGCCAGCACGAAGTCGAGGTACGCGGAGATGTCCGTCATCACCGCCACGCCCGTGGGCGCCACCGCGGTGAAGAACGCGAACATGAGCGGGAACACCACGTAGTAGGCGAAGGCGACGCCGGCGTAGAACAGCACGATGCTGGAGATCATGAGCGGCAACACCAGCCGGCGCTCGTGCTTGTACAGGCCCGGCGCGACGAAGGCCCAGCCCTGGTACAGCAGCATCGGCATGGCCAGGAACACGGCGATGGCCAGCGACAGCTTGAACGGCGTCAGGAAGGGCGAGGCCACCTGCGTGGCGATCATGCTCGTGCCTTCCGGCAGCCGCGCCATGAGCGGTTCGGCCACCAGCGTGAACAGCGTGTCGGCGAACGGCACCAGGCATACGAACAGCACCAGCACCGTGATCACCATTTTCAGGAGCCGGTTGCGCAGCTCCATGAGGTGGGACAACAGCGTGCCTTCGCCGAGGCCGCTACTTTTGTCCGCGCTGCTCATCGTCCTCGCTCACCGCTTGCGCGGCGACTTCGCGTTGCTTGTCCCGCGCCGCGGCGAGGGCCTCGTCCTCGGCTTTGAGCGCCGCTTCGGCGGCTTCCTGCACCGGGGTTCTCGGCGGCGCGTCCTTCTTCGGCTCCGCCGGCTTGCCCTGCTTGGCTTCGACCTCGCGCGCCAGCTCGCGCTCCACCTGCATGCGCAGGCTGCGGGCCATGAACTTGGCGCGGCCCGCCCAGTTGCCGACGGTGCTGACCATGCCGGGCAGCCGCTCGGGCCCCAGGATGAGCAGGGCCAGCAGCAGGATCAGCGAAAGTTCCCAGAAACCGATGTCGAACATCGGCGTCAGGCCTTGTGCTCGTCCTTATCCTTCGCCTTGTTCTCGGGGAAGTCGGCGTCCTCCTTGCTCTGGTCGGCGAGCTGCTCCTTGCGCGCCTCGGATTCCCCGTCCTGCATCGAACTGCGGAAACCCTTGACGGCGCCGCCGAGGTCGGAGCCGATGCTCTTCAGCCGCTTGGTGCCGAAGATGAGGACGACGATCAAGAGAATGATCAGTAATTGCCAGAGGCTGATGCCACCAAGACCCATGTGATCCTCCGATTGCACGGTTCGGGGCCGGACCGGCCCGCAAGGCAGGCAATCATACGCTAACTCGTATGACCGTTGCTGCTGTCCGGAAGTGCCCGCAGCCAGAAGGTGACCGGACCGTCGTTGACCAGCGCGACCTGCATATGGGCGCCGAAACGGCCGGTTTCCACGGGTGCGTGACGCTGGCGCGCCGCGGCCACGAGGGCGTGGAACAGCCGCTCCCCTTCGGCCGGCGCCGCGGCGGGCGTGAAACTGGGCCGCATGCCCTTGCGGGTGTTCGCCGCCAGGGTGAACTGGGACACCAGCAGCAGCCCGCCGCCGGTGTCCGCCAGCGACAGGTTCATGCGGCCGTCGGCATCTTCGAATACCCGGTAGCCCAGGATCCGCTCGGCCAGGCGCTCCGCCTGCGCCGGGCCGTCACCCTGTTCCACGGCGGCCAGCGCCAGCAGGCCGGGACCAATGGCGGCCACCAGCTCGCCTTCCACGTGCACCGAGGCGGAGGTCACGCGCTGGATGAGGGCGATCAAGGACAGCCTCCGTGGAGTTCCGAAAGCCCCCTTTGCCCGGCGAAAAAGAGCAAGAAAGAACCAAGATTCCCACCTAAGTGGATATATTGACGCATGAACAAGCTCATCAAAACACAATCCGAGATTTGGGGGCTACGTGGGGAAAACGGTCGATATCGCTGCTTTTTCGCGCTATTGAGTGGGAAAAATACGCGGCAACCGCATTGTCACGCGCTGGAGACCAAACGGTAACGGTACGGGGTGATGGTGCCAGCGGGCAAGTGCCGGAGGCCATGTATGTCTGTGCAGAATTTGCGTCCGCTGTCATATCGCACGCTCTTCATTTCCGACGTCCACCTCGGATCCCGTGGTTGCCAGGCCGGGATGCTGCTCGACTTTCTCCGCTCGGTTCGCTGCGAGACCCTCTACCTGGTCGGGGACATTATCGATTTCTGGAGCCTGGAGCGCAGCTTCTACTGGCCCCAGGAACACAATGACGTCGTGCGC
Organism: uncultured Gammaproteobacteria bacterium; assembly: GCA_963709275.1. Classification (GTDB taxonomy): domain Bacteria; phylum Pseudomonadota; class Gammaproteobacteria; order Steroidobacterales; family XN24; genus XN24. The sequence goes on along the minus strand of CAVPVZ010000004.1, from coordinate 443,918 downwards.
ACCGTGCTCGGCATGGCGCGGCACGGCACGCGGGTGATCTACGTGCCCGGCAACCACGATGAGCTGTTCCGGGACCACCTCGACACGGTGTTCGGTAACGTCGAGATCCGCGGGCGCAGCGTGCACCAGACAGCCGACGGCCGCCGCCTGCTCGTGCTGCATGGGGACGAGTTCGACGGCGTCGTGCGCTGCAGCCCATGGCTGGCACGCCTGGGGAGCCAGGCCTACGACCTGCTGATCTGGCTCAACCGCTACCTCAATGCATGCCGCCGCCTGTTCGGCTACGGCTACTGGTCGCTGGCAGCCTTTCTCAAGCACCGGGTGAAGAACGCCATGCAGTACATCGGGGACTTCGAGCGGGCCGTGGCCCGTGCCGCGCGCCAGGAGGGCGTCGACGGCCTGGTGTGCGGCCACATCCACCGGCCGGAAGTCCGCATGGTTGGCGACGTGCTGTACTGCAATGACGGTGACTGGGTGGAGAGTTGCTCTGCACTTGCCGAGCATCGGGACGGGCGCCTGGAGTTGTTGCACTGGGCTGAGATACGCGCAAGAGAGAATACTCCGGCGCCGCTTGAGACCGCAGCATGAAGATCGCCCTCGTCTCCGACGCCTGGCTGCCGCAGACGAACGGCGTGGTCCGAACCCTGCGGGAGACGGCGCGTTGCCTCGAGGCGGCAGGACACACGGTGGCGGCCGTTACGCCGGTCCCGTTTCGCACCTTCCCATGCCCCACCTACCCGGAGATCCGACTCGCCGCCCTGCCGTGGCGACGAGTGCGGCGTATCCTGGACGACTTCAGGCCCGACGCGGTGCACGTGGCCACCGAGGGTCCGATCGGCCTTGCGGGCCGACGCTGGTGCCGTGAGCGCGGCCAGACTTTCACCAGCTCGTTTCATACGCGCTTTCCTGAATACGTGCGCTTGCGCGCACCCATCCCCGTCGGCTGGACCTGGCGCATGTTGCGCTGGTTTCACGACGCCGCGGAGCGGACGCTGGTCCCGACGCGTACCCAGCAGGAAGAACTCACCGCGCGGGGTTTCCACAGCCCGGTGGTGTGGGGCCGCGGTGTGGACACGGCCCTGTTCCGTCCCGAGTTGCGCAGCGAATTGCCTGGACCGGGCCCGCACCTGATGTACATGGGGCGAGTCTCGGTGGAGAAAAATATCGAGGCTTTCCTCCGCCTCGATACGCCGGGCACGAAGTGGGTCGTCGGCGGTGGACCGGCGCTCGACGCCTTCCGGCAGGCCTGGCCGGCGGTGAATTTCGTCGGTCCGAAATACGGTGAAGATCTCGCCACCTGGCTGGCCTCCGCCGATGTGTTCGTCTTCCCGAGCCGCACGGACACTTTTGGCATCGTGCTGCTCGAAGCAATGGCCTGCGGCCTGCCGGTCGCTGCGTTCCCTGTGCCCGGTCCGCTCGACGTCGTGCGCAACGGCGAGAGCGGTGTGCTCGACGAGGACCTGCAGCGGGCAGTGGAAGGAGCGCTGCAGCTGGACCGGGCTGCCTGCCGGCGCCATGCGCTGGACCACACCTGGGAGCGGGCCACGGCCCAGTTCCGTGCCTATCTGGAGGCGTCCTGACCGCGCGCCCTTTTGGCCGCGCTACTTCAGGAGTCGCTTCAGGAAAACCCGCATTTCCTTCGCCGCCTGCACGTCGCCGCGCGCCCGCGCGGCCTCGATGCCGCGGTTCCAGGCGGCCTCGGCGCCGGCGGTGTCCCCCAGCTCAGCACGCGCCTTGCCGAGCAGTTTCCATGCCGCCGAATAGGCAGGGTCATGCGTGACCGCACTGCTGAAATGTTCCGCTGCAGCGGTGGCGTCGCCCTCCTTCAGGCAGGCATTGCCAAGGGAAAAGCGCAACAGGGCGTCGTCGCGGCCGTTCGCCAGCAGCTTTTCCAACGCCGCCCGCATCAGCGCCGCCAGAACTCCGGCGTCAGCAGGACCAGCAAGGTGAAGATCTCCAGCCGCCCGAGGATCATTGCCAGCACGCCCACCCATTTCGCCGCGTCAGGCACCGACGCAAAGGTGGCGCTGACGTCGCCCAGACCGGGGCCGAGGTTGTTCAGCGTCGCCGCCACCGCGGAGAAAGCGGTCACCTGGTCCAGGCCGATGAACATCATGGTGGCCATGAGGATGCAGAACACCACCACGTAGACCGAGAAGAATCCCCAGATCGCTTCCGTGACGCGGCTCGGCACGCCGCGGTCGCCGAGGCGGATGGTGAGCACCGCGCTCGGATGCAGCAGGCGCGCCAGCTCGCGCCAGCCCTGCTTGAAAATCAGCAGCCAGCGCAGCACTTTCATGCCGCCGGCGGTCGAGCCGGCGCAGCCGCCGATGAAGCTGGCCAGGATCAGCATGACCGGCAGGGCGCCCGGCCATGCCGAGAAATCTGTCGAGGTGAAGCCCGTGGTGGTGCCGATGGACACTGCCTGGAACACGGCTTTGGTGACTGATTCGCCAGCCGTATGATGGCCGCCGAAGGCCAAGTATGACGCGATGATGGCGATGAGTATCGCCTGGATCGCAATAAAGGCGCGAAATTCCGGGTCGTGGAGGTAACCGCCGATGGCGTCGCCCCAGGACACCCGGCGCCGATGCGGCCAGCTAAGGTGGGGACGGCCACCGCTGACGTGAAGTCGAATGTCCGGTAGCACGCGGCGCATGGCGAAGAAATGCAGCGCGAAGCTGGTGGCCCCAAGGAGCATGAATACTGATGCCAGCCATTCCAGCAGGGCGCTGTCGTAATAGCCGAAGCTGGCGTCGTGGGTGGAAAAGCCGGCGGTGCCGATTGATGTGAACGCGTGGCCGATCGCGTCGAACCACTCCATGCCGGCCAGACGGTAGGAGATCGCCGCCACGGCCGTCAGACCCACGTAGGTGATCCACAACGCCTTTGCCGTTTCCGTAATCCGGGGCGTCAGCTTGGTGTCTTTCATGGGGCCCGGCGTCTCGGCGCGGTACAGCTGCATGCCGCCGACGCCGAGCACCGGCAGGATCGCCACGGCGAGCACGATGATGCCCATACCGCCGAACCACTGCGTCTGCTGCCGATACCACAGCACGGCGTGCGGCAGGGCATCGAGCCCGGAGAGTACGGTGGCGCCGGTGGTGGTGAACCCCGATACCGATTCGAACACCGCTTCCGTGAAGCTCATGTCGGGCACGTCCACGAGCAGCAAGGGCACCGAGCCGGCAAAGCCGAGCACAACCCAGAACCCGGCCACAACGAGGAAGCCGTCGCGGATGCGCAGTTCGGCGCGTTGGTGCCGCAGGGGCATATACAGCAACAGGCCGGCCACGAGGATGATGAAGAACGCCTCGATGAACGCCAGGCCGCCGCCGTCGCCGTAAATCCATGCCACTACGGCCGGCGGCAGCATGGTGAGGCTGAAAAGCGCCAGCAACAGGCCGATGATGCGCAGGACGACGAGGCCGTTCACGAAAAGATGCGCCGCTTCAGGTGTAGGTCACGCTCACCTGGAACAGCTTCTCCACGGCGGGTATCTGGCTGCGGTCGGTGAGGAAAAGGATGACGTGGTCTTCGCGCAGGATCTCCGTGTCGTGGTGGGCCATCAGCACGTCGTTGCCGCGCACGATGGCGCCGATGGTGGCGCCCGGCGGCAGCGGCACTTCTTCGACGCGCCGGCCCACCACGCGCGAGGTTCTGTCGTCGCCGTGCGCGACCGCCTCGATGGCCTCCGCGGTGCCGCTGCGCAGCGCGTGCACCTGGCCGACGTCGAGGCGCATGCCGCGCACCTTGCGCCAGCAGGGCGCTGAGGGTGATCTCCTGCGGTGACACCGCGATGTCGACGTACTGGTTCTCGACCAGCTTGGCGTAGGAGGGCCGGTTGATCAGGGCGATGACGCGCGAGGCGCCCATGCGCTTGGCGAGGAAGGAAGACAGGATGTTCGCTTCCTCGGCGCTGGTCAGCGCGCAGAACACGTCCACCTTGTCGATGTTCTCTTCCTGCAGCAGCTTTTCGTCCACCGCGTCCCCGGTGAGCACCACTGCGTGCTTGAGGCGCTCGGAGATGTAGCGCGCACGGTCGTAGTCGCGCTCGATGACCTTGACGCGGTTGGTGTTCTCCAGCCGCCGCGCCAGCTCGAAGCCGATGTGGCCGCCGCCGGCGATGATGATGCTGCGCGCCGGATGTTCCAGCTTCAGCAGCTCGCTCATCATGACGCGGATGTCCTTGCGCGCGGCGAGGAAGAACACCAGGTCGTTCTCGCGGATGACCGTGTCGCCCTCCGGCAGGATGGTCTCGTAGATCGGCTCCTCGTTGCCGATCGGCGGGATGCTGCTCTGGCGATAAATGGCGGCCACGCGCGCGTCGGTATGCGGGATATGGCGGCGCAACTCCCTCAGTTCCTGGCCGATCAGCGGTCCGCCGCCCTTGGCTTTCAGGCCCACCAGGCGCACCTTGCCGTCCGCGAAGTCGAGCACCTGGTGCGCGCCCGGGTAATGGATCAGTTGCTCGATATGCTCGGTGACCAGCTGCTCGGGACTGATGATGGTGTCCACGGGGATGGCCTTCGACCCGAACAGCTCCTGGCGCGAGGTGTACTCGGCTGCGCGGATGCGCGCGATGCGCACCGGCGTGCGGTACAGGCTGTAGGCGATCTGGCAGGCGACCATGTTGGTCTCGTCGCTGTCGGTCAGCGCCACCAGGATGTCGGCATCGGCCGCGCCCGCCTTTTCCAGCACCCGCGGGTGCGAGGCATGCCCCTGCACCGTGCGGATGTCGAGGCGATCCTGCAGTTCGGTCAGCAGCCGGCCGTTGAGGTCGACCACCGTGATTTCGTTCTTCGTCGGAGAGCGACTCGGCCGCGGTGGAGCCGACCGTGCCCGCGCCGAGGATGAGAATCTTCATGTGTTTCTTTTCCGGCCTGGGCGGCGCTGCCGATGTTACATCAGTTCCAGCCGGGCGTAGGCCAGCACCAGCCATTTGGGGCCGGCGTCCTCGAAGTTCACCTGCACCCGGGCATGGCTGCCGTGGCCTTCGTGGTTGAGCACCACGCCCTCGCCGAACTGGTTGTGGCGCACGCGCTGGCCGAGGCGGATGCCCCCCGGCGCCTCCTCGCGGAAGCGGTTACTGCCAGGCGTCGCCACGGGCCGTGAGACGCGGGCCGCAGGGCGGATCTCCTCCACCAGCTCGGCAGGCAGCTCGCCGATGAAGCGCGACGGGATGCCGTAATTGTCCACGCCGTGCAGGCGGCGCTGCTCGGCATAGCTCAGGTACAGCTCGCGCATGGCCCGCGTCGTGCCGACGTAGCAAGGCGCCGTTCTTCCTCCAGGCCGTCCGCATCCAGCAGGCTGCGCTTGTGCGGGAACAGGCCGTCTTCCAGGCCGGCGAGGAATACCACCGGGAACTCCAGCCCCTTGGCCGAATGCAGGGTCATCAGCTGCACGCAGTCCTCCCAGGCGCCGCCCTGGTCCTCGCCCGCCTCCAGCGCCGCGTGCGCGAGGAACTCGTCCACCGGCCGCATCTCCGAGTCGGGCTCGGGCTCGAAGCCGCGCGCGGCGCTGACCAGCTCCTCCAGGTTCTCCACGCGCGCCTCGCCGCGCTCGCCCTTCTCCTTGGCGTGATGCGCGATCAGCCCGCTGGCCTGGATGACGTGGTCGACCTGCTCGTGCAGTTCCAGCGCGCGGGTGTCCTGGTCCAGCCGCTCGATGAGCTCGAGAAAGCTGCGCAGGCAATGCGCCGCGCGCGCGGGCAGGCCGTCCGTGATGAGCGCCCCCGAGGCGCGCCACATCGAGGTGGCGTTGGCGCGGGCATAGTCGCGCAAGGCTTCCAGCGTCTTGGCGCCGATGCCGCGCGTGGGCAGGTTGACGATGCGCTCGAACGCCGAGTCGTCGTCGCGGTTGGCCATGAGGCGCAGGTAGGCCAGCGCATCCTTGATTTCCATGCGTTCGAAGAAGCGCAGGCCGCCATAGACGCGATACGGGATGCGCTGCTGGATGAGCGCTTCTTCGAACACGCGCGACTGCGCGTTGGAGCGATACAGCACCGCGATCTCGTTGGCTGCGTTGCCCTGGTCCAGCAGGCTGCGAATGCGTCCCACCACGAACTCCGCCTCGTCGCGCTCGTTGTAGGCCGCGTACAGGCGGATCGGGTCGCCCTCGCGGCCCTCGGTCCAGAGTTTCTTGCCGAGGCGCTCTCGGTTGTGGGCGATCAGCGCATTGGCGGCGTTGAGGATGTTGCCGGTGGAGCGGTAGTTCTGCTCCAGGCGCACCAGCTTCGTGCCGGGGAAGTCTTTGCGGAAACGCCGGATGTGTTCCACCTTCGCGCCGCGCCAGCCGTAGATGCTCTGGTCGTCGTCGCCGACGACGAAGGGCTTGCCGTCCTTGCCCGCCAGCAGCTTCAGCCAGGCGTACTGGATGGCGTTGGTGTCCTGGAACTCGTCCACCAGCAGGTGGCGGAAGCGGCGGCGGTAATGGTCGAGCAGCTGTGCGTCCTCGCGCCACAGCTCGTAGGCGCGCAGCAGCAGCTCGGCGAAATCGACCAGCCCGCTCTGCTCGCACTGGGCCTGGTAAGCCTCGTACAGGCGGATGAACATGCGCCGGTTCGGGTCATCGCCCGCATCCAGGTGCGCGGGGCGCAGGCCTTCGTCCTTGCGCGCGTTGATGAACCACTGCACCTCGCGCGGCACCCAGCGGTTCTCGTCCAGCTCCATGCCCTTCAGCATGCGGCGGATGAGGCGCAGCTGGTCCTCCGAGTCGAGCACGGTGAAAGTCTGCGGCAGCTTGGCCTCGCGCCAGTGCAGGCGCAGCAGGCGGTGGGCCAGGCCGTGGAAGGTGCCGACCCACAGGTTGGCGGCCGGCATGCCGAGCAGGTGCTCGATGCGGCTGCGCATCTCGCCGGCGGCCTTGTTGGTGAAGGTCACCGCCAGCACGCCCCAGGGCGACACGCCCTCGACCTGCACCAGCCAGGCGATGCGGTGCACGAGCACCCGCGTCTTGCCGCTGCCCGCGCCCGCCAGCACCAGCACCGGCGCATCGGCCGGTGCGGTCACGGCCTCGCGCTGGGCGTCGTTCAGGGGGTCGAGGATCGGGGTGATGTCCATGGCCGGTCATTGTACCCGGCCAGAGTCCTGGAAGCCTGTTCCGCGGCTGGCCATGACAGGGTCCTGCTCGCTTGGAATTCTTATGCCGCTCGCAGGACCCTGTCATGGCCAGCCGCTGTGAAGGCTGCAGGCCCAGCCGTTCGGGTGCACGCCGGCCGGGTTCGCGCAGGAACCACCGCTTCGGCCGTGGCCTGCCGGCGCGAGCTGCGCCGATGTCCGCGGCGGTACTCGCCCGGCCGACATCGGGATGGGCGTTGCTCTGCGCCGGCGGGGGTTAACCGATCTCTGAGGTAGCGGCCGGGGTATTGCACGGTCCCTTGAGCGGCATCAGAGTTCCAAGCGAAAGGACCATGCAATGGCCCGAGCTGCGGGCAGGGAAACGTCGCGTGACCCGGCAGCGTCAGCGCAGCGCGAGGAACAGGATCGCCGTGGCCACGACCACCACGACCACGAAAATCAGCGGCAGGTAGCGCTTGAACATCGGCCTAGCCGAGCAGCGCCGGCACGTAATGGTCGGCCAGCAGGAAGGAGAAGATGCCCATCAGGTAGGTGATGGAGTAGCTGAAGGTCTTCATCGGCAGCTCGGGCGCGTCGGAGCGCATCATGGCCACCGCGTAGTACAGAAAGCCGCCGCCGAAGCCGATGGCGCCGAGCAGGTACAGCCAGCCGCTCATGCCGGTCAGCCAGGGCAGCAGGCCGACGATGAACAGGAGGATGGTGTAGAGCAGGATCTGCAGGCGCGTGAACTCGATGCCGTGGGTCACGGGCATCATCGGGATGTTCACCTGGGCGTACTCGTCCTTGCGCGCGATGGCCAGCGCCCAGAAATGCGGCGGCGTCCAGACGAAGATGATCAGGAACAGCAGCAGCGCGTGGGCGTGGATGTCGCCGGTGATGGCGACCCAGCCGAGGACCGGCGGCGCGGCGCCGGCGGCGCCGCCGATGACGATGTTCTGCGGCGTGGCGCGCTTGAGGAACGCGGTGTAGACGATGGCGTAGCCGATCAGGCTGATGAAGGTCAGCACCGCGGTCAGCGGGTTCACCAGGAACCACAGCATCAGCATGGAGACGATGCCGAGCAGCGCGGCAAAGGCCAGCGCCTGCGCCTCGGTCAGGTGGCCGGTCGGCAGGGGCCGGCGGCGGGTGCGGCGCATGACGGCATCGATGCGCGCATCGAGGACGTGGTTGATGGCGGCGGCCGAGGCGGCGGCGAACCCGATGCCGAGGGTGCCGAAGATCAGCTTGTCCAGCGGCACCATGCCGGGCACGGCGAGGAACATGCCCACCACGGCGGTAAACACGATCAGGCTGACGACCTTGAGCTTGCACAGCGCGAGGTAGTCGCCGAGGCGCACGGCGAGGCTCGTGGCGGGAAGTTTTCTGACCTCAGTCTGCACGGTGCTTACCTTTGCAGTTCCTATGCGACGCGGGCCGGTCCGGAATACCGGCGGGGTGACGGCCGAACCCCGTATTCTCGCGGATCAGGCCGCCGGAGTCGATCCCGGTGCCGCATTCGGGAGCGTCAGCCGATGCGCGACAGGCGCAGCAGCTTCTTGATGTCTTCCATCATGCCCTTCGGCGGCTGGTCCGCCGGATAGCGCATCATCACGTTCCCCAGCGGATCCACCAGCCAGTAGCCCTCTTCCTGCCCCGGGAACGCGGCCAGCAGGGCCTCGCCTTCGGCGCCGCTCGCGTCCACCACGACGAGGTCGGGGTGCTGCGCCGCCAGGAAACCCGCCTCCGGCGGCTCCGCGGTGAACAGGTACACCCGCTCGACGCGATCCATCAGCCGGCCCAGCGCCAGGCGCATCTGGCGGCCGTTGTAGAGCGCTTCGCGACACGCATCCTCGCAGGGCGAGCGCGCCAGGAACACCAGCGTCCAGCGGTCGCGCAGGAAGCCGTCGCCCTCAGGATAGGCCTCGGTGCCCGGCAGCGAGACCAGGGGCGTCGGCCGCGGTGGCTGCACCAGCTCGCCGTTATTGCTGGTCCCGCCCGGACGCCAGCCCGTGTCGTAGTACAGGAACATCGCCACCGCGAGGGGGCCGAAGAACAGCAGGAACAGGCCCCAGGCCTGCAGGTTGCGCCGCTTGGGCTGTGACTCGTTGTCCATGTGTCAGTCCGTTTTCCTGAAAGACCAGGCGAGATAAAGCACGACCAGGGTGATGGCCAGCGCGAACCACTGCACGGCGTAGCCGATATGGCGCTCGGGCCGAAATCCGAGGGGCGCCAGTTGCGCCGGAAGCCGTCGGGCTGGTCCGCGTCGAGCAGCACCAGCCCCGGGACCAGCTGCAGACCGAGTGCCCCGGCGAGTTCGTCGCGAGACGGGAATTGGACCACTTTTGGCCAGCCGGGCGCCAGCGTCGTCTCCAGCCGGATCCCCGGGCGCGGCAGGCGGTCCAGCTTGCCGGTGACGCTGCGCAGTGCCGCGTCCACGCTGATCACTGGGGCGACGTCGGTGGAGAAGTCGCGCGGTATCCAGCCCCGGTCCACCAGCACGGCGACGCCTTCCCGAGCAGCAGCGGCGTCAGCACGCGATAGCCGGCCTGGCCGTCTTCCACCATGTTGTCGAGCAGGAACTGCCGTTCGCCGAGGTAACGGCCGCCGGCCGCCACCGGGGTATAGCGCCGCAGCCCGTCCAGCCCGCTGCTGTCGGCGTCCAGTGCAACCGCGGCGCCGCCGGCGGCGAAGTCGTCGAACAAGGCCTGTTTCTGTTCGGCCCGGTTCAGCTGCCAGGTGCCCAGCACCAGCAGCAGCGGCAGGAAAAACGCCGTGAACAGCGTGGCCGGCAGCCCGGGCCGGAAGCGGCGTCTGGTCGCCGTCATCTCAGCCGCGCCCCGCGCTGGACGAGGGCCGCGGAGTATACTGGCGGCTGTGCACGGAGGTTGTCATGAGTCCCATCAAGTTACTGATCCTGCTCGCGTTCGTGGCGATCGTCGCGAGTCTCGCCTCCGGGCTGGTGTACCTGTTCAAGGACGAGCAAGACTCGAAGCGCCTGGTGAAGGCGCTGACCTGGCGCATCGGCCTGTCGGTGGCGCTGTTCATCATACTGCTCGTCGCTTACGCCCTCGGCCTCGTCACCCCGGGCCAGCTCTGAACCCGCTCGCATAAACCAGAAGGGCGTGCAGTGCACGCCCCCTGGAACAATCTTCGTAGTGGCGCCGGCGTCAGAGCCAGTAGACGAAGATATACAGGCCGAGCCAGACCACGTCGACGAAGTGCCAGTACCAGGCGACGGCCTCGAAGCCGAAGTGATGCTTCGGGCGTGAAGTGACCCTTCAGCACCCGCACCCAGATCACGATCAGCATGATCGCGCCCAGCGTCACGTGCATGCCGTGGAAGCCGGTGAGCATGAAGAAGGTGCTGCCGTAGATGCCCGAGGTGCAGCGTCAGGTTCAGGTCCGTGGTAGGCGTGCACGTACTCGTACGCCTGCAGGCCGACGAACAGGAAGCCGAGCGCGAGGGTGCCGAACAGGACCCATGACGTCAGGCCACGATTGCCCTTCCTTGCAGCGCATGGTGGGCGATCGTAATGGTCACGCCGCTGGTCAGCAGGATGGCGGTGTTGATCGGCGGCAGGCCGCCCGGCGCCCATGATGTCGAAGTCGCCGCCCCGGCCTGGGACCGTTGGTGGGCCAGGCCGCCTCGAAGTCCGGCTACAGCAGCAGGTGGGTGAAGAAGTTGTTGCCCTCGCCGCCGAGCCATGGAATGGCGAGTTGCCGGGCGTAGAACAGCGCGCCGAAGAAGGCGGCGAAGAACATCACCTCGGAGATGATGAACCAGGTCATGCCCATGCGGAACGAGCGGTCCACCTGGGCGCTGTACATGCCCGCTCTCGCTCTCGCCGATGACGTCGCCGAACCAGCCGACCATCATGATCAGCACGACGGCGATACCGAGCCAGGCCACCCACGCGCCATCAGCCCGAGCCGTTGAGCCAGGTCGAGACGCCGAGCATCATCAGGAACAGGCCGATTGCGCCCATGATCGGCCAGTGGCTGCCGTGGGGTACGTAGTACGCTTAGACTGATCCATCGGAATTCCCCGCTGTTATCCGTTATTTCAGGCCGGTTTGCGGCTTGCCTGCGGCGGCCAGGCCGGCCCGTGTCGAAGAAGGTGTACGACAGGGTAACGGTTTCGACGTGCGCCGGCAGATCCGGATCGACGATGAACACGCACCGGCATGTCCCGCCCTCTCCAGCGCCGTGAACTGCTGCTCGGTAAAGCAGAAGCACTCCGTCTTGTTGAAGTAACGCGCAGCCTTCCCCGGCGCCACGCTGGGCACCGCGTGGCCGATGATGTCCCGCTCGCGCAGGTTCTGTCGCCCAGAAGGTCGTCGTGTACAGCTTGCCCGGGTGGACCTTCATCCTGCCGACCTCGGGGCGGAACTCCCATGGACCGCTGGAGTTCAGCGAAGCGATGAACTCGATCGTGCACCATGCGGCTGGTATCGGCGGGCGATTGCGACCTCGGTGGCCGCCTCGTTGCGGTGCGGCCGCCGAGCCCCGTGATGTCGCAGAACACGTCGTACAGCGGCACCAGCAGGTAGCCGAAACCGAACATCGCCACGGTCAGGGCGACCAGCTTGAGCAGCCATGGTCCGTGTTGTCGTTCATGGTCACATTCCCGCGGCTACGTTGCGCCATCGTGAAGATGAACACCGCGTAGACCGCCAGGGCGCGCTAGCGCCAGCAGCACCGCGGTGCGGATGATCCTGGCCCGTCGCGCCCGCTCGTCGTCTGGGTGTTCGCTCAATACATCCATCTGCTTACTTCACCACCGGTGGCGACGTCGAAGGTGTGGTACGGCGCCGGCGACGGCACCGTCCACTCCAGGCCGTGGGCTGCCTTCCCAGACCTCGGCCGTGGCCTTCTTGCCGCCCTTGGCGCAGCGCCTAGATGTTCCAGACGAACAGCAGCTGCGAGAAGCCGAACACGAAGGCGCCGATGGAGGAGATCATGTTGAAGTCCGCGAACTGCGTGGCGTAGTCGGGAATGCGGCGCGGCATGCCGGCCAGGCCGAGGAAGTGCTGCGGGAAGAACGTCACGTTGACCGAGATGGCCGACAGCCAGAAATGCAGCTTGCCCAGTCTTCTCGTCGTACATGTGGCCGGTCCACTTCGGCAGCCAGTAGTAGACGCCCGCCATGATGGCGAACACCGCGCCCGGCACCAGCACGTAGTGGAAGTGCGCGACCACGAAGTAGGAGTCGTGGTACTGGAAGTCGGCCGGCACGATCGCCAGCATCAGGCCGGAGAAACCGCCGATGGTGAACAGGAACACGAAGGCCAGCGCGAACAGCATCGGCGTCTCGAAGGTCATCGCGCCGCGCCACATGGTCGCCACCCAGTTGAACACCTTCACGCCGGTGGGCACCGCGATCAGCATGGTGGAGAACATGAAGAACAGCTGGCCGGCCAGCGGCATGCCCACGGTGAACATGTGGTGGGCCCAGACGATGAACGACAGGAACGCGATGCTGGCGGTGGCGTAGACCATCGACGCAGTAGCCGAACAGCGGCTTGCGGGAGAAGGTCGGGATGATCTCCGAGATGATGCCGAAGGCCGGCAGGATCATGATGTAGACCTCGGGATGCCCGAAGAACCAGAAGATGTGCTGGAACATCACCGGGTCGCCGCCGCCGGCCGCGCTGAAGAAGGCTGGTGCCGAAGTACTTGTCGGTGAGCAGCATGGTCACCGCGCCCGCCAGCACCGGCATCACCGCGATCAGCAGGTAGGCGGTGATCAGCCAGGTCCAGACGAACAGCGGCATCTTCAGCAGCGTCATGCCCGGCGCGCGCATGTTCATGATCGTCACGATGATGTTGATCGCGCCCATGATCGACGACAGGCCCATCAGGTGGATCGAGAAGATCATGAACGGGAAGGCGTTGCCGGTCTGCAGCACCAGCGGCGGATACATGGTCCAGCCGCCGGCCGGTGCGCCGCCCGGCAGGAACAGCGTCGACAGCAGCAGCGTGAAGGCGAACGGCAGGATCCAGAAGCTCCAGTTGTTCATGCGCGGCAGCGCCATGTCGGGCGCGCCGACCATCAGCGGCATCATCCAGTTGGCCAGGCCGACGAAGGCCGGCATCACGGCGCCGAACATCATGATCAGCGCGTGCATGGTGGTCATCTGGTTGAAGAAGCCGGGATCGACGAGCTGCAGGCCGGGCTGGAACAGCTCGGCGCGGATCACCAGCGCCATCGCGCCGCCGACGAAGAACATCACCAGGCTGAACACCAGGTACATCGTGCCGATGTCCTTGTGGTTGGTGGTGGTCAGCCAGCGCATGATGCCGGTGCCGGCCCGTGGTGGTCGTCGTGATCGTGGTGGTCGGCGTGCGTTGCGGTAGTGCTCATCGGATCCTCTCCTCGAAACTGCTTAGCGGGCGGCGGCGATGTCGGCGGGCTGGACATGTCGCCGGTATCGTTGCCGCATGCGTTGCGCTGGTAGGTGATCATCGCGGCCAGCTGCTCGTCGGTGAGCTGGGGGCCGAAGGCGCCATGGCGGTGCCGGTGCCGACCATTGCAGCACCACGCTCGATATGTTCGTCGAGACGGCCGGTGCCGACCGGGCTGCCAGCGAGCGCCGGGAAGCCGGCGGCCGGCAGGCCGGTGCCGTCGGCCTGGTGGCAGGCGGCGCAGTGCGTGCAGGTAGACGTTGCGCCCTCGCCATCAGCGCATCCATGCGTCCATGCCTGCGGTCGCGGCAGCAGGCTCGGCAGGTGCGGCGCTCGTCGGCGGCCTGCGGCGGCGCGCCGGGCGCCGCGGCGGCAGCGCTCGCCTGGTCTCGTCGCGCGCCACGGCCGGCGCGGCTGCGGCGCCTGCTCCGCCAGCCAGGCGGTGAACTCGTCCTCCGGCAGTACTTCCACCACACACCGGCATGAAGCCGTGGTCGCGGCCGCACAGCTCGGCGCACTGGCCGCGATAGGTGCCCGGCTTGTCGGCCTGGAACCAGAACTCGTTGACGAAGCCCGGGATGGCGTCTTTCTTGACGCCGAAGTCGGGCACCCACCAGGCAGTGGATGACGTCGTTGGCGGTCAGCAGCAGGCGCACCTTGGCGCCGACCGGGACCACCAGCGGGTTGTCCACGTCGAGCAGGTAGTTCTCGACGGTCTGCACGGTCGATACCGGAGCGCAGCTGGCGCGCCCGGTTGCTGATTCGGGCGCGAGGTTGCTGAAGAAGCTGCACGCCCTCGTCGAGGTACTCGTAGTGCCACTTCCACTGGTAGCCGGTGACCTTGACGGTGAGGTCGCTGTTGCGCGTGTCTTCCATGCGGATCAGCGTGTCCGCGGCCGGCACGGCCATCGCGACCAGGATGACGATCGGGATCACCGTCCAGATGATCTCGACCTTGGTGCTGTGCGAGAACTTGGCCGGCTCCACGCCGCGCGATTTGCGGTGGTGGAAGATCGACCAGATCATGGCGCCGAACACGACCACCGCGATGACCACGCAGATGCCGAAGATCAGCATGTGCAGGTCGTAGACCTCGTTGCTGATGTCGGTCACGCCGCGCGGCATGTTCAATGCCCAGTCGGCCCATGCCGACGCCTGTACGGCGAGGGACAACCCCGCGCCTGCCGCAATGCGGCCCATCCACTTTCTCGTGGTCTTGGACATCAGTCCGGGCTCCCCTGGATCAGGACACTCTCGTTCTATCATTCGCGCGATCTCGCTCCGCGGTTGCGTCTGCCGGCTCCGTGCCGGCGATCAGCTCCGCGAGGCGTAGTCGCAGGCTTTCGCGTTCATTCCCGGTCAGCACGGCGCCGATTTCCCGGCGCTCTCGCCCGCAGCACAGCAGCAGCCGGGGCGGGTGACCCCGCCACGGAGCGCGTTCCAGCTCCACCCGCGTCCAGTGACGCGGGAGCTCGAATCGCTCCTCCAGGTCGCCGGCGCCCCGCTCGACCACGATGCGGTCGCTGTAAACGCTGACGAACTCCCGGTACCGGCCCCGCTTCATGCTCAGGCCCAGCGCCACGCCGAGCGCGAACAACTCGAGTCCGGCAAACGGCAGCACCGGCCAGAAACCGCGCGCTGCGAGCGCTCCCGCCAGCACCAGCGAGGATACAGCCGTCACGCCGAAAAACAGGTAAGCCCCTTGCCGGGTCAACGACGAATTCGCGCTGACCAGGACCTGTCCCAGAAGCTTGTCACTGATTTCGGAGACGTCTCCAACCTCCCGCCGCCGTCCAGGGCGTCGCAAAAAGCGCGCTAATCGTAAGTGAATGCCGTAATACGGCGCAACACGGCGGCGGCTTCGCGGGCGCGCTCCAGTTCCCCGGATTGCCGGCAGTGGGGCAGCCGGGCCAGCAAAGGCGCAGCCAGGCGCGCCTCCAGGGCGGCGACGTTCTCCTCCAGCCTGGGCATGGCCGGGTCGAGGGGATTGGCGATCCAGCCCGCCAGCTCGAGCCCGTCTGCGCGAATCGCCTCGGCGCTCAGCAGGGCGTGATTGAGGCAGCCGAGCCGCAATCCCACCACCAGCACCACGGGCAAGCCGAGCAGCCGCGCCACGTCGGCCAGGGTCTCCTGCGCGTTCAGCGGTACCCGCCAGCCGCCCGCGCCCTCCACCAGCAGGAACCGGGCCTCGGCGCCGGCACGGCGGCAGGCGTCCGCCAGCGCCGCTGCCGCCAGCTCGACGCCGGCCTCCGCAGCCGCAATGTGCGGCGCGATGGCGGGTTCCAGCGCCACCGGGTTGACGATTTCGAGCGGTCGCCGCAGCGGCGCCGTCGCCATCAGCAGTTCGGCATCGGCGTTCACCAGCCGCCCACCTTCCCGTCGGCAACCTGCCGACACCGGCTTGCAGGCCGCCGCGCGCACGCCCGCCTGCGCCAGGTGCAGCAGCAGCGCGGCGCTGAACAGCGTCTTGCCCACGCCGGTGTCGGTGCCGGCGACGAACACGCCTTTCATCGCCGCCGCCGCCCGATATCAGCCAGCGGCACCGTGACGGCGCCGTCAGGGCCCGGCGCCGGCTGCGCCGGGGCGGTCGGCACCCAGGCATGCCCGTACACCACTTCCCAGGTGGCCGGCAGGCGGCCGTCGCGGCGCAGTCGCTCGTAGTGGGCCTCGGCCGCCGCCAGGCGTTGCCGCCCGGTGAGGCCGCGGTTGCGCCCGGCCGTGGCGTTGCCGGCGCCCATGGTCTTGAGGTCGCGCATCAGGCTGCGCAGGTCGGCGTAGGTGAGCGTCAGGTGCTCCACGTCCATCACCGGGTCCGCGAGCCCGGCGCGCACCAGCGCATCGCCGAGGTCGTGCATGTCGATGAAGCGGCTCACGTGGGTATGGCCGTCCGCGGCGCTCCACGCCGCACGCAGCTCCTGCAGCGTATCCGGGCCGAAGGTCGCGAACAGGAGCAGCCCGCCGGGCCGCAGGACGCGGCGGAACTCGTGGAACACCGTGTCGGGCTGGTTGCACCACTGCAGCATCAGGTTGGAGAACACCAGGTCGACCGAGGCGTCGGCCAGGGGCAGCGCCGCCGCATCCGCGCACACCGGGTCCAGCCGCCGCAGCCAGGGGCGCTGCCGCCGCGCCTGCGCCAGCATGCCGGGAGCGAGGTCGAGCGCCACCACGGCGGCGCGCCGGTAGTGGCGCAGCAGCGCCCGCGTGCCGTGGCCGGTGCCGCAACCGGCGTCGAGAATGCGTCGCGGCGCGAGCCGGAACAGCTCGAGGCGTTCCAGCAGCCTTGCGCGCACCTCCGCCTGGACCACGGCGACCGCATCGTAGTCGGCCGCGGCGGCATCGAAGGCCGCACGCACGCGCCGCCCCTCCAGGTAGTAAGGATCGCTGCTCATGCAGCTTCCTCCCGGCCCGCCAGGAACGCTGCCACGGCGGTGACAAAGTCCTCTTCGTGCGTCAGGAAGGGGGCGTGCGCGGCCCCGGGGAAAGCGCGAAAGCGGCCGCGCGGCAGGGCAGCGGCCAGGCGGCGCCCGGCTTCCGCAGGGGTGAGCCGGTCCCGCTCGCCGGCAAGCACCAGGGCCGGGAGCGCGAGAGCCGGCAACTGGCGGCGCAGGTCGGTGCGCGCGAGGATGTCCAGCCCCGCGGCGAGGGCCGCGGGCTCGGGGATCGGGCTTGTGGCCAGCAGTGTGCGCAAGGTGCGCAGCAGGGTGGTGGCGCGGGCGTCGCCGCGCAGCTGCAGGCTAAGGAAGTCGCGCACCGTCTTGTCGTGGTCGCGTGCCAGTGCGGTGGCGAAGCCGGCCAGCACTTCTTCGGGCACGCCGCAGGGCCAGCCCGCCGCGGCCACGAAACGCGGCGTGGTGGCGACCAGCACCAGGCGCTGGATTTCATGCCCGGCCAGCGCCGCCGCCATGGCCACCTGGCCGCCCAGGGACCATCCCAGCCACGCGCTATCGGGCGGCGCGACCTCCGCCACGGCCTCGGCCCAGCCCGCCAGGCTCGGCGGCGCCGGTGCGGCCCGGCTGCGGCCGTGACCCGGCAGGTCGACCAGCGCGAGGCGGAAGTGCGCCTCCAGCCGCGGCAGCAGTGGCGCCCAGGCGGCGGAATTGAGCCCCCAGCCGTGCAGCAGCACCAGCGCCGGTCCGTCGCCGCGCAGTTCCACGTGCAGCTTCATGCCTCGACTTCCGTGCGCAGCGCGGGCACCGCGGCCAGGGCATCCAGCAGCCGGTCCACGTCCGCCTCCTCGTGGGCGGCGGAAAAGGTGACGCGCAGGCGCGCGGTGCCCGCCGGGACCGTCGGCGGGCGGATCGGCGTCACCCAGAACCCGGCCTCGAGCAATGCCGCCGCAGCCTGCAGCGCATTGCGGGCCGTCCCGGCCAGCACCGGCTGGATCGGCGTGGCCGAGTCGGCGAGGCGCAGGCCGAGCGCCGCGGCGCCGTGACGGAACCGGGCCACCAGGGCCGCGAGGCGATCGCGGCGCCAGGGTTCGGCGCGTGCAATGGCCAGCGCCCGCCGCGTGGCTGCGGCCAGCGCTGGCGGCGGCGCGGTGGTGTAAATGTAGCTGCGGGCCCGCTGCACCAGGGTCTCGACGACCGGCTCGCTGGCGGCGACGAAGGCGCCGAAGGTGCCGAAGGCTTTGCCCAGCGTCCCCACCAGCGCCGTGACGTCCTGCGGGCGCAGTCCCGCTGCCGCCACGCTGCCCCGGCCGTCCGGTCCGACCACCCCGAGGCCGTGGGCGTCGTCGACCAGCAGTTCCGCCTCGTGGCGGCGCGCCACGTCGGCCAGCGCGGCCAGCGGCGCGGCGTCGCCGTCCATGCTGAAGACGCCGTCCGTGACGACCAGGCGCCGGCGTGCCGCGCCCTGCAGCCGCTGCGCCGCTGCCGTCGCGTCGCCATGCGCGTAGCGCGACACCTTCGCGCCGCACAGGCGGCTGGCGTCGAGCAGGGACGCATGGTTCAGCCGGTCCTCCGCCACCAGGTCCCCCCGTTGCGCCAGGGCGCACAGCAGGCCGAGGTTGGCCATGTAGCCGGTGGAGAACAGCAGCGCGCGCGGGAAGCCGGTGAACTCCGCCAGTTCTTCCTCCAGCGCCTGGTGTTCCGGCGCCGTGGCCGGTGACCAGGTGGGCTGCGCCGCTGCCGGTGCCGGCGTGCATGGCGTGCGCCGCCAGCGCTTCTGCCAGGCGCGGGTCATGCGCCAGGCCGAGGTAATCGTTGCTGCAGAAGGCGAGGCAACGGCGCCCGTCGACCATCAGCTCGGCGGGCCCCAGCTGCGGCGACCAGGCGGCGACCCGGCGCCGGCGGTACAGGTCAGCCTGCTCGAGTCGCTCCAGCTCGCGCGTCAGCGCTTCAGTTGTGGCGGGCGTCGCCACGCGCATCCGCCGGGGCCGGTTCCGGCGCCAGCCCCAGCCGCTGGAACAGCGCCATGTCCCCGTCGGCGTCGGGATTGGGCGTGGTGAGCAGCTTCTCGCCGTAGAACACCGAGTTGGCGCCGGCGAAGAAAGCCAGTGCCTGCATCTCCTCGCTCATGTCGGTGCGCCCGGCGGACAGGCGCAGGTGCGAGCCCGGCATGAGGACGCGCGCCACGGCAATGGTGCGGATGAATTCGAAGGGATCGAGCGGCGCCGCGCCTTCCAGCGGGGTGCCGGGCACGCGCACCAGCTGGTTGATGGGCACGCTCTCCGGGTGAGCCGGCAGCGTGGCCAGGGTGTGCAGCAGCGCCACCCGGTCCTCTCGCGTCTCGCCCATGCCGAGGATCCCGCCGCAGCACACTTTCATGCCGGCGTCGCGCACGTGCTGCAGCGTCTCGAGGCGGTCCGCATAGGTGCGCGTGGTGATGATCTCGGGGTAGAACGCCTCGGAGGTGTCGAGGTTGTGGTTGTAGTAGTCCAGCCCGGCCTCGCGCAGCGCCTCGGCCTGTTCCGCCGTGAGCATCCCCAGCGTGGCGCAGGTCTCGAGCCCCAGCGCCCGCACCTGCCGCACCATGTCCATCACCACCGCCAGCTGCTTCGGCTTGGGATTGCGCCAGGCTGCGCCCATGCAGAAGCGCGTGGCGCCGGCGGCGCGCGCCGCGCGCGCCCGCTCCACCACCGCTTCCACTTCCAGCAGCGGGTCGACCGGAAGGCCGGTGTCATGGCGCACGCTCTGCGGGCAATAGGCGCAGTCTTCCGGGCAGGCGCCGGTCTTCACCGACAACAGGGTGCTGACCTGCACCTCGTTGCGCGGGAAGTGCGCGCGGTGCACGCCGTGGGCCTGGTAGAGCAACTCGAACAGCGGCAGCTCGAACAGGGCGCGGACATCTTCCAGGCGCCAGTCAGTGCGGATTTCGGCCATGGTGCGGGGGCTCTTGTCGACGGCCCGTTTCCGGGCGCTGCGAAGAAAAATCGCCCCTGTGTCCGGCGAGCGGGGCGACGCATGATGGTTGCGGAGTATTCGCGGCGTGCAGAGAGGCTGTCAACCTGTGTGGGCTCGCCTGGTTAACGGTGGCCTTGGGCCACGCCCGCTGCGCTGGCCCTGCGAACTGTGCGGTGATCCCGCCGGCACGGCGGGCCTGTGTCCGCCCTGTCGCGCCGACCTGCCCTGGATCCACAACGCCTGCCGCGGCTGCGCGCACCCGCTGCCCGGACCGGCGCTGTTGTGTGCCGAGTGCGCGGCCCGGCCGCGTCCCTGGTGCGCGGTCGTCGCGCCGCTGGCATGGCGCTTTCCGGTGGACGCCCTGGTGGCGCGCTTCAAGTACGCCGGGGCGCTGCACTTCGGGGCGCTGCTGGGACGATTGCTGGCGGTGTCGTGCACCGGCCGCCGGGTGGACGGCATCGTGCCCATGCCGCTGCATCGCGCGCGGCTGGCCGAGCGTGGTTTCAACCAGGCCATGGAACTGGGCCGCCCGCTCGCCGCGTCACTGGGCGTGCCGCTGCTCGACGGCCTTGCGCGCCGCGTCGTCGCCACGCCGCCCCAGGCCGGGCTCCCGGCCGTCCGGCGACGCCGCAACCTGGTCGGCGCTTTCGTGGCCGACAGCGGTGCGCGCGGCTTGCGCCTGGCGATCGTGGACGACGTGTTCACTACGGGATCCACCGCGGAAGGACTGGCCCGGGCGCTGCTGGAAGCGGGCGCGGCAGGGATCGAGGTATGGGCGGTGGCGCGCGGGGGCACCGCTCAGGCGGGCGCGTAGATGTAGTGCAGCAGGATGCCGATGAACACCACCATGCCGTAGTGGTGGTTGTTGAGGAAGGCGCGGAAGCAGCGCTCGGGCCGGCGGTCGCGGATGAGGTACTGCTGCCAGAGCGACAGCGCCGCGGCGATACCCAGCGCGCCCAGGTACCAGGCGCCGAGGCCGGCCTGGCGGCCGATCAGCCACAGGCCCGCCAGCAGCAGGACCTGCAGCACGCCGATGAGCGCCCGGTCTGCCCCGCCGAACAGGATGGCGGTGGAGCGCACGCCGAGCCGGAGGTCGTCCTCGCGGTCAACCATGGCATACATGGTGTCGTACACCACCGCCCAGATGACGACGGCGATGAACATCAGCCAGGCGAGCTGCGGCACGGCGCCGGTCTGGGCGGCGAACGCCATGGGCACCGACCAGCCGAAGGAGGCGCCCAGCCAGATCTGCGGCAGGTGCGTGAAGCGCTTCAGGAACGGGTAGGTGACGGTGAGCACCGCCCCACCCAGTGCCAGCAGCACCGTGAGCCGGTTCAGCGTCAACACCAGGCCGAAGGCGATGGCGCCCAGCGCCGCGGCCAGCAGCAGGGCCTCCAGCGGCGAAACCGCGCCGCGCGCCAGCGGCCGCTCGCGCGTGCGCTCCACGTGGGGGTCGATGCGGCGGTCCGCAAAATCGTTCATCACGCAGCCGGCGGAACGCATCAGCACCACGCCGGCGACGAACACCAGCAGCACGTGCGGGTCCGGACGCCCCTCCCCCGCGATCCACAGCGCCCACAGGGTCGGCCACAACAGCAGCAGGGTGCCGATGGGCCGGTCCAGCCGCATCAACAGGGCGTACTCCCGCAGTTGCGAGCTGAGCCGTCGCGGCTGGGCGCCTGCGCTCAGGGGTTCCCGCATCGCGTCAGGCCGGGGAGGAAGATCTCGTAGATCAGCAGCGGCCCGGCCGCCAGGCTGAAGCGGGAACGGCGCGCCCAGATGGTCGCCGGCCTGATGTCGCTGTCCTGCAGCGCGGGCATGAAGAGCGGATGGGACGGGCTGACGCGCGCGAACTCGAACGCGGAGCGACGGATGCCGTCGCGCTCCAGCAGCGCATCACCCAGCGGACGGTCGCCGAGGGCCTCGAGCCACGGCGTGCCGGCCAGGGTCGTGGGCGGGATCAGCGTGGTTGCGCACACGCACAGGCTCTCGCCGCAGAACATGCGTACCCGCCGCGCGCGCGCTGCATCCCCCGCCAGCAGCCCGCGCGCATCCTGCGGCATGGGCTCGCTGGCCTCGCCGAGCAGTTCCAGCCGGAAACCCTGCGTGCACGCCGCGCGCAGCCGCGAAGTCAGGGAGCCGGCGTCGCGCATCCAGTCGCGCAGCCCGGCGTCTTCCGGCAGGGCGCCGCGCGCGCGCGCCGGCAGCCAGGCCAGGGGCTCGGCGAAGTTCTCCGGGCGTGCGGTGAGAGGGCTCTCGCTGCTCATAAGGCGGGGTATCGCAGGAAACGGACAAACATTATAGATGGCTTCGGCGTTTCGTCAGACCTGGCCGTACCGGGTGGCCGCGCCAATCCATCTCCGCGTCAGCCCGGCCACCGCATCCGGATGCTTCTGCAGCAGGGCGTCGGCCAGCTCGCGCACCAGCGGCATGAGTTCCGCGTCACGCGCCAGGTCGGCCACTTTCAACCCCAGCAGCCCGGTCTGGCGCACGCCGAGCACCTCGCCGGGGCCGCGCAACTCGAGGTCGGTGCGGGCGATGCGGAAGCCGTCGTTGGTCTCGCGCATGGCGGCCAGGCGCGTGGTGGCGGCCGGGGACAGCGGCGGCTTGTACAGCAGGACGCAGGACGAGTCTTCGCTGCCGCGCCCGACGCGGCCGCGCAGCTGGTGCAGCTGCGCCAGGCCCATGCGCTCCGCGTTCTCGATGATCATCATGCTGGCGCGCGGCACGTCGACGCCGACCTCGATCACGGTGGTGGCCACGAGGAGCTCGATCTCGCCCGCCTTGAAGGCGCGCATCACCTGCTCCTTCTGCGCCGGCTTCATGCGGCCGTGGACCAGCCCGATGGACAGCTCGGGCAACGTTTCCGCCAGCAGCGTCGCGGTGTCCTCCGCCGCCTGCGCCTGCAGCTGGTCCGACTCCTCGACCAGCGGGCAGACCCAGTAGGCCTGCCGCCCGGCCGCGCAGGCCTCGCGAATCCTGGCGATGACTTCGGCGCGCCGCGACTCCGGCATGGCCACGGTCCGCACTTCGCCGCGCCCCGGCGGCAACTCGTCGATCACCGAGGTGTCGAGGTCGGCGTAGGTGGCCATGGCGAGGGTGCGCGGGATGGGGGTGGCCGTCATCACCAGCTGGTGCGGCCGCCGGCCCTCGCGCGTGCCCTTGTCGGTCAGGGCGAGGCGCTGGTGCACACCGAAACGGTGCTGTTCGTCGATGACGGCCAGTGCCAGGCGCGCGAACTCCACGCCTTCCTGGAACAGCGCGTGCGTGCCCACCGCCACGGCCGCCTCGCCCGAGGCGATGCGGCTGCAGGCGTCGCGCCGCTCTGCGGCCGGCAGTGACCCGGACAGCCAGGCCACGTTCACGCCCAGCGGTTCCAGCCAGGCGCGGAAATTGGTGTAGTGCTGCTCAGCCAGCAGCTCCGTCGGCGCCATGATGGCGGCCTGTGCCCCGGACGCGACCGCCTGCAGCGCGGCCGCCGCCGCGACCACCGTCTTGCCGCTGCCGACGTCGCCCTGCACCAGGCGCATCATGGGCTCGCGCGCCGCCAGGTCGCGCCGCACCTCGGCCACCACGCGACGCTGTGCGCCAGTGAGCGTGAACGGCAAGGCCTCGATGAAGCGCTCGACCAGGGGCCCGCCGGGCAGCGGCCAGGCGGCCCGGCGCCGCGCCTGGTGGCGCAGCGCGCGCATCGCCAGCTGGTGCGCCAGCAGCTCTTCCAGCGCGAGCCGGCGCAACGCCGGATGGGTGCCGGCCTCGAGCGCCGCAAGATCCGCATCCGGCGGCGGGCGATGCACGAGGCGCAGGGACTCTTCCAGCGCAGGCAGCCCGCGGCCGGCCAGCGCGCCGGGCGGCAGCAGTTCCGGCAGGGTGTCGCCGAGGGCCCGCATGGCCATGCGCACCAGCTGGCGGATGCGCGCCTGCGTCAGGCCCTCCGTACCGGGATACACCGGCGTCAGGGCTTCTTCCTGCGCCGCCCCGGCGCTGTCCGCGCGCTGGTACTCCGGGTGCACGATCTCCAGGCCGCGCTGCCCGGCGCGCACTTCGCCGAAGCAGCGCAGCCGCGTGCCCCGGGCCAGCGCCTCGTGCTGGCGCGCGTTGAAGTGGAAGAAGCGCAGCGTCAGCATCCCGGTGGCGTCGCCCAGCGCCACGACCAGCATGGGCCGGCGCCGGCGCACCACCTCCGTGAGCAACACTTCGCCCTCGATGACCGCGCGCTGGCCGGGTCGCAGCGCGCCGATCGGGATCACGCGGGTGCGGTCCTCGTAACGCGTCGGCAGCAGCAGCGCCAGGTCCTGCAGCGTGCGCACGCCGAGTTTTTCCAGGCGGGTGGCCAGCGCGGGGCCGACGCCGCTCAGCCGCGTGACCGGATCCTCGGGCGCAAGGGACACGCGGCTGGCCGGCGCCTCAGCGCCCCTGCACCAGCACGGCGTCGACCTCGACGCGAGCGCCCTTGGGCAGGGCGGACACCTGGACGGTGGCGCGCGCCGGATAAGGCGGGTCCAGCACGTCCTCCATCACGCTGTTCACCACGGCGAAGTCGCCGAGGTCGGTGAGATAGACCGTGAGGCGCACGGCCTCGCCGAGGCTCGAGCCTGCCGCCGCGGCGACGGCCGCGAGATTGCGGAATACCTGCCGCACCTCGGCCTCGATATCACCCTCGACCAGCGTCATGGTGGCGGGATCGAGCGGAATCTGTCCCGAGAGCTAGACGGTGTCGCCGCACGCGACGGCCTGGGAGTAGGTGCCGATGGCGGCAGGGGCCTGGTCTGTGGCGATTGCACGACGGGTCATGGCGTCTCCTTCAGGTGTTGGTGCGCGCCACCGCAAGCACTTCCGACATGGTGCGGATGCTGCGCAGGACGCGCTCGAGCTGCGCACGACCGTCCACCTGCAGGAGGAAAATCAGCGACGAGCTCTCGCCGTCGCGCTCCACCACCTGGACGTGCTCGATATTGGTCTGCGTCGAAGAGATGTTTGCCGCCACCGCGGCGAGCACGCCGAGCCGGTTCTGCACTTCGGCGCGGATCTCCACCGGGAAGGTGCGGTTGAGCCGGCCTTCCCACTCCACCGCGATCCACTTGTCCGGCTGCTTGCGGAACTCGGCCAGGTTGCCGCAGTCCTCGCGGTGGATCACGATGCCGCGCCCCGCGCTGAGGTAGCCGAAGATGGTGTCGCCCGGGATGGGATGGCAGCAGCGACCGTAGGTCACGACCATGCCTTCGGTGCCGGCGATCACCAGCGGCGCGGCCTGGCCGGCAACGACCTCGCCGGAGTCGTCCGGCAGCAGGCGCCGCGCCACCAGCGAGGCCATGCGCTCGCCCAGGCCGATCTGCTCGTAGAGTTCCTGCAGGTTGTTGCAGCCGAGCATCTCGAGCGTCGCGCGCATGCGCTCGTCGGGGACCTTGCGCACCGACAGCTTGAACTCCCGCAGCGCGTTGTCCAGCAGTCGCCGCCCGAGCTCGGCGGCCTCGTGGTGCTGCAGGTTCTTGAGGAAGCTGCGGATGGCGGTGCGCGCCTTGGCCGTGACCACGAAGTTCACCCAGGCGGGATTCGGCGAGGCGCCGCGCGCGGTGATGATCTGCACCGTCTGGCCATTCTTCAGCATGGTGCGCAAGGGCACCGGCCGGCGGTCGATCCGCGCCGCCACGCAGCGATTGCCGACGTCGGTATGCACGGCATAGGCGAAGTCCACGCAGGTGGCGCCGCGCGGCAGGCGTACGATGTCGCCCTTGGGCGTGAAGACGTAGACCTTGTCGGGGAACAGGTCGATCTTCACGCTCTCGAGGAATTCCTCGGAGCTGCCGCCCTCCTCCATCTCCATCAGGCTGGACAGCCACTCGCTCGCGCGCACCTGCGGCTGGCCGACAGCGGCGCCGCCGCTCTTGTACAGCCAGTGCGCGGCGATGCCGGTCTCGGCCACGCGGTCCATGTCCTCGGTGCGGATCTGCACCTCGCAGGGCAGTCCCCCCGGACCGAACAGCGTGGTGTGCAGCGACTGGTAGCCATTGACGCGCGGGATGGCGATGTAGTCCTTGAAGCGGCCCGGCATCGGCTTGTAGCACTTGTGCACCACGCCCAGGGAGCGATAGCAGTCGTCTACCGAGTCGACGATGATGCGGATGCCGTACACGTCGACGATCTCGCTCAGGGCGCGCTTCTTCTCGCGCATCTTGCGATAGATGCTGTAGAGGTGTTTTTCGCGGCCGGCGACGCGCCCCTTGATCTCGGCCTCGTCGAGGCTCTCCGCGAAACGCTTGCCGATCTTCTGCAGCACCTGCTTCTGGTTGCCCTGGGCCTTCTTCAGCGCGCGCTCCAGCACGCGGTAGCGATGCGGGTACATGCAGCGGAACCCGAGGTCCTCGAGCTCCAGCCGGATGGTGTTCATGCCGAGCCGGTTGGCGATGGGGGCGTAGATCTCGAGCGTCTCGCGCGCGATGCGGCGCCGTTTCTCGGGCGGCATGATCCACAAGGTGCGCATGTTGTGGGTGCGGTCGGCGAGCTTGACCAGGATCACGCGCATGTCCCCGACCATGGCGAGCAGCATCTTGCGGAAGCTCTCGGCCTGGGCTTCCGCGCGGCTGCGGAACTCGACCTGGTCCAGCTTGCTGACGCCGTCGACCAGCTCCGCGACTTCTTCGCCGAACAGCCGGCGATGTCGGCCTTCGCCACCCCGGTGTCCTCGATCACGTCGTGCAGCAGCGCCGCCATCAGCGTCTGCGCGTCGAGCTTCAGTTCGGCGAGGATGGTGGCGACGGCTACGGGATGGGAGATGTAGGGCTCGCCGGAGTGACGCTGCTGGCCCTCATGGGCGGCAGCGAACTCGTAGGCCTCCATGACCCTGCGCGACCTGGTCGGCGGACAGGTAGGTCTCGATCCTGCGGGAGAGCCGATCCAGCCCAATGGATCGCTTCCTCTTTGGCAGCCGGGCCAGGAAGGAAGCGGCGTAGTCCACGGGCGCGGATGCTCTCTCCTCAGTCTCCCAGCGGCGGGATCGGGGTCGGTTTCGAGACGGCGCGGGCTCGCGCATCCAGCGGCGGTTCCGGCTCGGGCTCGTCGAGAATCTCCTGCCGATGACGCCCGTCTGCGATCTCGCGCAGCGCCACGACCGTGGGCTTGTCATTCTCCCATCAGGCTGGATGGGGCGCCATTGGCGAGCTGGCGCGCGCGCTGGGCGGAGATCAATACCAGGTCGAACAGGTTGTCGACGTTCTGCATGCAGTCTTCAACGGTAATGCGGGCCATGGCGTTCTCTGCGGTCAAGGGATGCCCCGCGTCTGCAGGGCGAGCGGTCCATAGTAACGGAATCGCCGCCGCAGCTGCCAGTACGGGCGCGCGGTCAGTCCAGCAGGGCGTCGATCACCGGGGCCAGCTCCGGGCGTCGCGCCCGGCTGGCCTCGCCGCGCCCCTGCACAATGTCGGCGAGATCTTCCAGCGCCGTGCCGAAATCGTCATTGACCACCACGTAGTCGAACTCGTCCCAGTGCGACATGTCGGCGACGGCATCGGCCAGGCGACGCCGGATCACCGCCTCGGTGTCCGTGCCACGTCCGCGCAGGCGCCGCTCCAGCTCGGCCCGGGACGGCGGCAGGATGAAAATGCCCGCCGACTCCGGCATCTGCGCCCGTACCTGCCGTGCGCCCTGCCAGTCGATCTCCAGCACCACGCCGTGCCCGGCGGCCAGCAGCGCCTCGACCTGGCTCCGCGCGGTGCCATAGAAGTTGTCGAACACCTGCGCATGCTCGAGGAACTCGCCTTCGTCCAGCATGCCGGCGAAAGCCTGCGGGGTGACGAAGTGGTAGTGCTGGCCGTCCTGCTCGCCCGTGCGGCGCGGACGGGTGGTGTAGGAGATGGAAAAGCGCAGCTCGGGATGGCGCTCCATGAGCGCGCGCACCAGCGAGGTCTTGCCGGCTCCGGAGGGCGCAGCGATGACGAAGAGGCGGTTCTCGGCCGCCTCACTCGACATTCTGGACCTGCTCGCGCATCTGCTCGATGAGCACCTTCAGATCCACCGCGATGCGCGTCGTGCGCGCGTCCACCGACTTGGAGCCGAGCGTGTTGGCCTCGCGGTTGAACTCCTGCATGAGGAAGTCCAGCCGGCGCCCGTTGGCGTCGCCGCCGTCGCTGGAGAGGATGCGCTTCACCTCGGCCACGTGCGCGCCGAGCCGGTCCAGCTCCTCGTCCACGTCCATCTTGCCGAGCTGGCAGCGCCAGCTCCTGCTCGAGGCGCTGCGGCTCGAACTCGAGGTCGAGCCCGGCGAGGCGCTCCAGCAGGCGGGCGCGCAGGCCGGCGCGGATCTCGGGCAGCGCGGCGCGTACCTCGCCGACCAGGGCGGCAATGCCGTCGCAGCGTTCCGCCAGGGCGGCAGCCAGGTGTTCGCCCTCTCGCCGGCGCGAGGCATCCAGCGCCTCCAGCGCCTCGTCGAGCACCTGCGTGGCCAGCTCGGCCAGCGGCTCGACGTCGCGCTCGTCTTCGCGCACCACCCCGGGCCAGCGCAGGATCTCCATGGTGCCGGGCAGGGCCAGGTCACCGCTGCGCTCGCGCACCCGGTGCGCCGCTTCGACCACGCGCGCCGCGAGGTCGAGATCCAGCGCCAGCT
Source organism: uncultured Gammaproteobacteria bacterium (assembly GCA_963709275.1). Classification (GTDB taxonomy): domain Bacteria; phylum Pseudomonadota; class Gammaproteobacteria; order Steroidobacterales; family XN24; genus XN24. The sequence continues at coordinate 415,514 of CAVPVZ010000004.1, read as the reverse complement.
CGCGCCCGGTGTCCGTGTGCCAGCCCAGGCGCAGGCCGGCATCCACCTTGCCCCGTTTCAGGCGCGCGCCGACCTGCTGGCGGAAGCGACCTTCGAGCGCGCGCAGCTCTTCCGGCAGGCGCAGTCCGACTTCCAGGTAACGATGGTTTACGGCGCGCAGTTCCCAGGCGAGCGAGCCCCAGGGCGCGTCGCGCTCGATGCGGGAGAAACCCGTCATGCTGCGGATCATGGCTGCATATCCCTGGCGCGGTAAGCGTATACTGCCCGGTCTCGCGCCCCGTGAGCGGGCGCGTAGTCTAGCAGAAGGCCGGGGTAGGAATTGCGCTTCGAAACAGCCGAGATCAGTCTGCTCGGCGACCGCGAGGATAACCAGGACCGCGTCGCGATCCACGAGGGCGCGGGCGGCCTCCTCATGGTCGTCGCGGACGGCATGGGCGGGCACGCCGAGGGCGCGCTGGCCGCGACCACCGCGGTGGGCTCGCTGCGCGCCAGTTTTCGACGCCGCGACGCCCGGGCTCAGCCCTGACAGGTTCCTGCGCGAGGCCCTCGCCCGCGCCCACGAGGCCGTGGTGACGGTCGGCGAGCAGGTCGGCATCGGCAGCCGGCCACGCACCACCTGCGCCGCCTGCCTGGTGCGCGACGGCATTGCCACCTGGGCGCATGTCGGCGACACCCGGGCCTACTTCTCCCGCGGCGGGGCGCTGGTCACCCGCACGCGCGACCACACCGCCATCGAAGCGCTGCTGCAGGACGGCCTGATCAGCGAGGATGAGATTCCCGGTCACCCGATGCGGCACTACGTCGAGTTCTGCCTCGGCGGCGCGCCGGAGCAGCCGTTGATCACGGTCTCCGAGCCGACGGCGCTGCTTCCGGGCGACCTGTTGCTGCTGTGCTCGGACGGTCTCTGGTCGGGCGCCAGCGACGCCACGCTCGCCGCCGGCCCGCAGGAAGACGCGACGCTTGCCGACTGGCTGTCGCGCACGGCAGGCCGTGCCGTGCGTGCCTGCACCCCTTACAGCGACAACACCACCGCCGCCGCCTTGCGCGTGCTCGCGGATTAAAGGATTCAAGTCATGAGCGAAATCTCGAGGCCGAGCAGTCGGCGCCCGGATGAATTGCGCCCGGTGAGCTTCCAGCGCGGCTACCAGCAACACGCCGAAGGCTCGGTGCTGGTCGAATTCGGCGACACGCGCGTGTTGTGCACGGCGAGTGTCGAGGAACGCGTGCCGCCATTCCTGAAGGGCAAGGGCCAGGGCTGGGTGACGGCGGAGTACGGCATGCTGCCGCGCTCCACGCACACCCGGAACGCGCGCGAGGCGGCACGCGGTCGCCAGGGCGGGCGGACCCTCGAGATCCAGCGGCTCATCGGCCGCAGCCTCAGGGCAGTGCTGGACATGCGCGCGCTCGGCGAACGCACCATCACGCTGGACTGCGACGTCATCCAGGCGGACGGCGGCACGCGCACGGCCGCCATCACCGGCGCCTACGTCGCGCTGGTCGATGCCGTTGCCGAACTGCGCCGCAAGGGGCTGGTGAAGAACCCGGTGCACGGCCAGGTGGCGGCGGTTTCGGTCGGCATCTATCGCGGCATGCCGGTGCTCGATCTCGACTACGCCGAGGACGTCGAGGCCGAGACTGACATGAACGTGGTCATGAATGACGCCGGGGCCTTCGTCGAGCTGCAGGGCACGGCCGAGGGGCACGCCTTCCATCGCGACGAGCTGGACCGCCTGCTCGAGCTGGCGGCGGCGGGCATCGCCGAGTTGCTGTCGTTGCAGCGGGCGGCGTTGGCCGCATGAGCCTGGTCGAGCGGCGCATCGTGCTGGCCAGCGGCAACGCCGGCAAGGCCCGCGAGATCGGGGCGCTGCTCGCTGCCAGCGGCATCGAGGTCGTGTCGCAGGCCGCCTTCGGCCTCGAGTCGGCCGAGGAAACCGGGCTGACCTTCATCGAGAACGCGCTCCTCAAGGCGCGCCATGCGGCCCATGGCAGCGGGCTGCCGGCGATCGCCGATGACTCGGGCCTGGTGGTGGATGCGCTGGGCGGGGCGCCGGGCATCCACTCGGCCCGTTACGCCGGCGGCGGCGGCGACGCCGCCAACATCGCCCGCCTGCTGGCGGCGCTCGAGGGCGTGCCGGAAGCGCAGCGCACGGCACGTTTCGTCTGCGTGGTCGTGTTCCTGCGCAGCCCGGAAGACCCCCTGCCCGTGGTTTGCCAGGGTGCGTGGGAGGGCCACATCGCGACCCGACCGCGCGGCGCCGGCGGCTTCGGTTACGACCCGGTGTTCCTGCCGCTGGGCGAGGCGCGCAGCGCCGCCGAGCTGGCGCCGGAAGAGAAGAACCGCTGCAGTCATCGCGGGCGCGCCTTCGCCGCGCTGCGCCTGCGCCTGTCGGGGCCCGGCACGCCGGGCGACGCTGGCGGAGGTGCGCCATAGGCGCGAGCCCGCAGCGACTCCCGCCACTGGGCGTGTATGTGCACCTGCCCTGGTGCGTGCGCAAATGTCCCTACTGCGACTTCAACAGCCACGAGCTGCGTGGCGCCGCCCCCTTCGCGGCCTACGTGGACGCGTTGCTCGAGGATCTCGACCACGACCTGCCGCTGGTCAGGGGCCGGACCGTGCAGACCGTGTTCTTTGGCGGCGGCACGCCCAGCCTCTGCCCGCCGGCGCAGGTGGGGCGCTTCCTCGACGGGCTGGCGCGGCGCATTGCGGTCGCGGCGGATGTCGAAGTGACGCTGGAGGCGAATCCCGGCGCCGTCGAGCGCGGGCGCTTCCAGGAGTTCGCGGCCGCCGGCGTGAACCGGGTGTCGCTGGGGGCGCAAAGCTTCCAGCCCGGGCTGCTGCAGGCCATCGGCCGGATCCACGACGCGGACGAGACCCTGGTTGCGATCCGCGAGCTCGGCGCCGCAGGCATCGGCAACTTCAACATCGACCTGATGTACGGGTTGCCCGGCCAGTCACGGGCGGATGCGGCCGCGGATTTGCGCCAGGCATTGCAGCTGGCGCCGGCGCACCTGTCCGTCTACCAGCTCACGCTCGAGCCCGGCACGCCTTTTTTCCGCCGCCCGCCGCAGCTGCCCGACGAGGACGCGTGCTGGTCCATGGAGCAGGAGGCGGCCGAGCTGCTCGAGACGGCCGGTTACCGGCGCTACGAGGTTTCCGCCTGGGCGCGCCCGGAAAGCGGCTGCCGGCATAACCTGAACTACTGGAATTTCGGTGACTACCTCGGCCTGGGGGCCGGCGCACACGGCAAGCTGACGCTTGCCGACGGCCGGGTGCTGCGCCGGCGCCGTCGCCGCCGACCGGCAGGGTGGCTGGAGGGAGAGAGAGTGGAGGGCGAGGAATGGCCGGACGCTGACACGCTCGCGTTCGAGTTCATGCTCAACGCGCTGCGGCTGGTGGACGGGTTCAGCCTGGCGCTGTTCGAGGAGCGCACCGGCCTCGCGGCGGCATGTGTCCTTGGGCGGCTCGAGCAGGCCCGCGCGCAGGCCCTGATGGAGGAACCCGCCCCCGGCCAGTGGCGCCCTACGGCGCTCGGCTTCCGCTTCCTCAACGACCTGCAGGGGCGCTTCCTCCCGGCTGCCGCAGGCTGATCTGACAAGGACTTATGCACATCCGGCCCGTGGCGGCGCCGGCGCACGGCAGGCGCCGGCGGTCAGCGCCGGAGCCATTGCGGCAAGCCACGATGGTTTTAGCTAATTCACTGTTTTAATTAGCTTAAGCCGCAGCTGGTCATTTTCTGCGCAACTTGAGTCCCGACTGAGCGAGGACGGGGCAAAGATGAGTCATCAAGCCTTCATGCACAGAGTTATCCACAGCTTTTGTGGATAAGAATCAAAGGCACAGGCGGGGTGCCTGTTAGCGCAGCGAACTTAAAGCCTTTCCTCATGATCGTGGTGCGACGCAGCAGCGCTACGCGTGGCGCCGGGCGGCCAGGCCGCAGCGCGGTAGCAGGCGCAGTTGGCCGGCAAAGGCTTGCCCGGCAACGGCCCAGTCGCTATTATGGCGCGCTTTTCCACTTACGCCGGTTCCCGGAAGGCCGACCATGAAGCCGAACATCCATCCCGAGTACTCCGAGATCAAGGTGGTCTGCAGCTGCGGCAACACCTTCAACACGCGCTCCACGCTGGGCGAGGAGCTGCACGTGGAAGTGTGTTCGCAGTGCCATCCGTTCTACACCGGCAAGCAGAAGATCATCGATGCCGGTGGCCGCGTCGACAAGTTCCGCAAGAAGTACGGCGGCCTGAACGCCTGAGCTGGAACACGTCGCCGGACGAGTCTGAGAAGGGCGCCCGCGAGGCGCCCTTTTTTATGCCGCGCCGCGACACGGCGCCCCCCCTGGATTATAATTTCCTGCCCACGCGCCTCGGTCTGCCCCTGGAAGGGACCGGGCGTGCCTCCGACGGCAGTTTCGCGACGCTCCGGCTGGTTAGAGCTCCGGACGGCGACATCTGGAATCGTCACCACGCAGCAGGAAGGCCAGCATGAGCGACAAGACCCTGACCATCGTCAGCGACAAGGACGGAACCCGGCTGGAGATGCCGGTGCGCAGCGGCACTGTCGGGCCGGACGTGGTGGATATCGGCGCACTCTACAAGCAGCTGGGCGTGTTCACGCTGGATCCGGGTTTCGTTTCCACCGCCAGCTGCGAGAGCGCCATCACCTATATCGACGGTGACGAGGGCGTGCTGCTCTACCGCGGTTACCCGGTGGACCAGCTGGCGGAGCGCAGCAGCTTCCTCGAGGTGGCGTACCTGCTGCTCAACGGCGAGCTGCCGACGCGCGCCGAGCTGGAGCATTTCACGCACATCATCCCCACGCACACGATGATCAACGAGACGCTGTTGCGTTTCTTCAACGGCTTCCACCACAACGCGCATCCGATGGCGATGGTGTCCGCGGTGGTCGGGTCGATGTCGGCCTTCTATCACGACACCACGGACATCGAGAGCGCGCGCACCGCGAGATCTTCGCCCACCGCATCATCGCCAAGATCCCGACCATCGCGGCGGCCGCCTACAAGCATTCCGTCGGCCAGCCGTTCATGTATCCGCGCAACGACCTGGACTACTGCAGCAACCTGCTGCACATGTTCTTCGCCGTGCCCTGCGAGCAGTACGCGCATCGATCCCGTTGCCGCCGAGGCCCTCGACCTGCTCTTCATCCTGCATGCCGACCACGAGCAGAACGCCAGCACGTCGACCGTGCGCCTCGCCGGCAGCTCCGGCACCAACCCTTACGCGGCCATCGCGGCCGGCATCGCGGCCTTGTGGGGGCCCGCGCACGGCGGCGCCAACGAGGCCGTGCTCAACATGCTCGAGCAGATCGGCTCCGTGGACAACATCCCGAAGTTCATCGCCAAGGCCAAGGACAAGGACGACCCGTTCCGCCTGATGGGCTTCGGCCATCGCGTCTACAAGAACTTCGACCCGCGCGCCAAGATCATCCGCACCATGTGCCACAAGGTGCTCGACCGGCTCGGCCACACCGATTCGCCGATGTTCGAGCTGGCGCTGCGGCTGGAGGAGATCGCCCTCGAGGACGAGTACTTCGTCGAGCGCAAGCTGTACCCGAACGTCGACTTCTACTCCGGCATCATCTACCGGGCGCTCGGCATCCCGACCTCGATGTTCACGGTGATGTTCGCCATCGCGCGCACCGTGGGCTGGGTGGCGCACTGGCAGGAGATGATCGTCGACCCGAAGCGGCGCATCGGCCGCCCGCGCCAGCTCTACACGGGTGCCGGCAACGCGCGACTACGTGCCGATCGAGCGTCGCGGCAGCTGAGCCAGGGCGCGCTGCGCCCGCCTATTCGTCCAGCAGGCGCTCGATCTCGTCGCGCCGCGCGCGCCGCATGGGCCCGCCAGACACCGGGCACACCGGCGGTTGCCGCAACGCGCGTTCCGGGAACACGATGGCTTCCACCGCGGCGCCGCCCAGGTCGAATTCGAAGCTCGGGTAAAAGGCATGCTCGCCATGCCCCAGGCGCAGGCGCCGCTCGCCTTCCTGGTAGCGAATCCCCCGCTCCAGCATCAGGAACGCGACTTGTTCCGGCGCATCGGCAAAGAGATGCAGTGACACGTCGCTGTGCGGGGTGGCGGTGCCTGTCAGCACCGGCCCGACGAGACGCGGGCTGAACCGTTCCAGCAACCGCATGGCGCGCACGGCTTCCTCGCGCAGCGCGCGCAGGTTCTCCTCGTGACCGTGTCCTTCGAACAGGCGCTGCTGGGCGGCCAGCGCGGTGGCGATTTCCTGGTTGGCGGGCAAGGACTGGCGGTCGATCACGCCGAGGCGGTCGGCAGCCTTGCGCTTCGCCAGCAAAAAGTCACGCACGCCCTGTTCCCGCATGATGCGCGCCGCCTCCTCGGCGACCCGCGCCCGCACTTCACCCGTCCTGGTTGTGGATCGCCGCCCCATCCGCGAGCTCAGAACAGGGGCTCGTCTTCGCGGCGGTTCTCCTCGGGGAAGCGCTCCTCCCCCGGGTCCGGCGCCGCGGGTGCGTTGCCCACGCGGAAGGTCTCGAACAGGGCGCCCGGCTCGCCTGCGCGCGCGAGCCGCCCGGTCTCACTCGAAATGCGCACGGTCACCAGTCCGGGAGGCTGTTGCAGCTGGCTCGACGGGCTGCCCTCGAGCGCCGGGCCCATGAAGTCCACCCACATCGGCAGCGCCGTCGAGCCGCCGGTTTCGCCCCGCCCGAGGGAGCGCTCCTGGTCGAAGCCGATCCAGGCGGTTGCCACCAGGTCGGCGTTGTAGCCGGCGAACCAGGTGTCGCGCCCGTCATTGGTGGTGCCCGTCTTGCCGGCGAGGTCGTCCCGGCCGATGGCGCGGGCGCCCGTTCCGGTGCCCCGTCGTACGACGTCCTCCAGCATGCTGCCGATGATCCAGGCGTTGCGTGCTTCGACGGCGCGCGGCGGTTGCTCGACCTCCACCGGGGCAAGCACATCGCGGGCTGCGTCTTCTGCTGCCGATGGCGTGCCTGCAACGCGCGCTCCCTCGTCGTCCAGCGCTTCCAGCTCGCAGGCCGGACAGGCCCAGAGCGGTTGGGCGATTTCCAGCAGCTCCTGGTCCGGGCCGTAAATCCGGTCGATGAAATAGGGCTCGACCCGGAATCCGCCGTTGGCGAAGGCGGCATAGCCGGAGGCGAGCTGGAGCGGGGTCACGGCGCCGCTGCCCAGCGCCAGGGTCAGGTTGCGCGGCATGGATTCCGGCGGGAAGCCGAAGCGCGCGGCATGCTCTGCGGTGAAATTGATGCCGACCTGCTCCAGCAGGCGGATCGAGACCAGGTTGCGCGACTGTACCAGTGCTTCACGCAGGCGCATCGGTCCGTAGAAGCGGCCGGTGTAATTCTGTGGGCGCCAGGTGTCCTCCAGCCCGGGGTCGTCGTAGACCACCGGCGCATCGATGATGATCGTGGCGGCGGTCAGGCCGCGCTCGAGCCCGGCGGAATAGATGAAGGGCTTGAAAGCCGAGCCGGGCTGGCGTCGGGCCTGGGTGGCGCGGTTGAACTTGCTGAACTCGAAATCCAGGCCGCCGCTGAGCGCGACGACAGCGCCGTCGTGCGGGTCCAGCGCCACCACTGCGCCCTGTGCTTCCGGGGCCTGGCCCAGGGACCAGCTGTCGCCTTCCTGCCGCAACAGCACGACCTCGCCCCGGGCGAGGACGTCGGCGGGGGATTCAGGTTCCGGGCCGCGCTGGTCATCATCGATGAAGGGCCGCGCCCAGCGCATGCCATCGAACGGCACGCGCACCGGGCCGGCGCCTCGCACCATGACCTCGGCGCCTTCCTCGTCGACTGCGAGCACCAGGCCGGCACGCAGGTCCGCCGGCTCCGGGTAACCCTCGAGCAGCGCTGCGACGTCTTCGCCCGCAGCCGGCACTTCGTCGAGCCGGGCCAGCGGGCCGCGATAGCCATGCCGTGCGTCGTAGCGGCGCAGCCCGGAGCGCACCGCGGCCTGGGCCAGCGGCTGCAGGCGGCTGTCGATGCTGGTCACCACCGCGTAACCGAGCGTGTAAGCCTCGGGCCCGAAGCGCTCCAGCATCGTCTGGCGCGCCATCTCCGCCACCCACGGCGCGGAGAGCTTCACCTGGGCGCCGTGGATGCGCGACATGACGGGCTCCGCCAGGGCCGCTTCCATTTCCGCCTCATCAATGACGCCGGTCTCCAGCATCCGCCGCAGCACGTAGGCCCGTCGCAGCCGCGCGCGCTCCGGGTTGGAGACGGGGTTCTCGACCGACGGCAGGCGGCCGGTGCCCGCGATCAGCGCGATCTCGCCCAGCGTCAGTTCCCGCACGGTCTTGCCGAAATACACTTCCGCCGCGGCGCCGACGCCGTATGCGCGCTGGCCGAGGAAAATCTTGTTCAGGTACAGCTCGAGGATCTCTTCCTTCGACAGGGAGCGCTCAATGCGGATCGCCAGGAAGATCTCGCGCACTTTGCGCGAAATCGTCTTTTCCCGGCTGAGGAAAAAGTTGCGCGCGACCTGCATGGTGATGGTGCCGCCGCCCTGCGCGGGCTCGCCGGTGAGGGCGACCGCCACCGTCGCGCGAGCGAGGCCCTGCCAGTCCACGCCGGGATGCTCGAAGAAGCGGTCATCCTCGGCGGCGAGGAAAGCCAGCCGCAGGCGCAGAGGGACATCCTCGAGCGCAAGCGGCACGCGACGCTGCTCGCCGAACTCCGCCAGCAGCAACCCGTCCCGGGTGTAGACGCGCATCGGCACCTGCAGCTGGACCTCGCGCAGGGACTCCGGGTCGGGCAGGCTGGGCGCCACATAGTAATAGGCGCCGATCACGGCCAGCACGAGACCGATCAGGGCCGTCGATGCGAGGGCAGCGAGGCCGAAGGCGAGGCGCAACAAGGTTTTCATCGGGCGAAGCGGGTAACTTGCCTTTTATCGAGGCGGTCAGAATACTAACATCTTGTCCAGAGCGCCCTGAAAGGGCGCCGTCGCCGGCCGCGTGGTGCAGGATGCACCCGACGGAGCGACAGGAACTTCGCTGTGGGGGCAGCTGCTTGAGTGCTTTAGACGCTCGCCAGGGAGATCGAACGCGACCGCGGTCCGCAATCCGGATCGCCGTTCGGGCGCCCTTGTCTTCCTTTGCGCTGCTTTCGCGCCCATCTTATGTAATATGCGAAGCCGTGACTCGGATCACGGATTCCCTGCACGCTTGTCCGGCAATGTTCGAGGGCGCCTCGACGCCCGGTTTTGCGCCGGCTGCCAAGGCGGAATTGCATTACTTAATGTCCTAGTCTATCTTCGCCCTCCAAGCCCCGGATGCAAAAGGAAATTTAAAGTGCTCTTCGGGAGATCCGCCAAGCCCCTGCTGGGGTTGGATATCACGACTTCCTCAGTGAAGCTCATCGAGCTGTCGAAGTCCGGGGATAACTACCGCGTCGAGGCGTTTGCGGCCGAGGCCACGCCGATGAACGCGATAAACGAGAAAGCGATCGTCGACGCCCAGGTCGTGGGCGACGCCGTACGCCGCGCGGTGAAGCGATCCGGGGCACGTTCCCGCGACGCCGCTGTCGCCATCAGCGGCGACGCCGCCATCACCAAGGTGATACAGCTGCCGGCGACCTTCAGCGACAACGAGCTCGAGGGCCAGGTCGCAGCTGCAGGCCGACCAGTACATCCCGTTCCCGATGGACGAGGTCAGCTACGACTTCGAGGTCGTCGGACCGAACGAGGGTGACCCGGAGATGCTCGATATCCTGCTGGTGGCGACGCGCACCGAAAACGTGGAGCAGCGCCAGGCGGCAGTCGAGGCGGCCGGGCTCAAGACGGTGATCGTGGACGTCGAGGCCTTCGCGGTCGAGAACGCCTGCATGCTCCTGCGGCACCAGATGCCGGAAGAGGGCATCGGCCACAATGTCGCGGTCGATCGACTTCGGCGCCAGCAGCACGACCTTCAGCGTGCTGCGCGATCTCAAGGTGCGCTACACCCGCGACTTTGCCTTCGGCGGCCAGCAGCTGACCGAGGAGATCATGCGCACGTACGGCCTGACACTGGAAGAGGCCGGGCGGGCGAAAAAAGAGGGCGGCTTGCCCAGCAACTACGAGCCCGAAATCCTCGAGCCTTTCATCGACGACATGACCCAGCAGGTCAGCCGCTCGTTGCAGTTCTTCCTCGCCTCGGGCAGCGAACCGGGAGCAGCCGGAGCAGATCCTCGTGTGCGGCGGTTGCGCCAATATCCCCGGGGTGGCGGATGTCATCTCCAGCCGGGTCGGCATCCCGACCCAGGTCGGCAATCCGCTGGGCATGATGAAGATCTCCTCCAGGGCCCGCTCTCAGGGCGTGATGAGGGACGCCACCGCGCTTCTCACCGCGTGCGGGCTTGCGCTCAGGAGTTTTGACTGATGCCGCGCATTAACCTGTTGCCCTGGCGCGCCGAGCTGCGCAAGGAACGCCAGAAGAATTTCGCGCTCGCGTCGCTGGCCGCCGTCGTGGTGGGCGCGCTCATCATGCTGCTGGTCAACATCTACCTCCAGGGGCGGATCGATTACCAGAACGCGCGCAACCAGCGCCTGCAGCAGGAGATAGCGCGCCTCGACGACCAGATCAAGGAAATCCGCGACCTGCGCCTGCGCAAGGAGCGGTTGCTGGCGCGCATGGCCGCGATCGACGATCTGCAGCGGGCCCGTCCGGAGGTTGTCTACCTGTTCGACCAGCTGGTCGAGGTCATGCCCGAGGGCGTGTTCCTTACCGAGTTCACCCAGACCGGGCGTGAGCTGCTGCTGCAGGGCCTCGCCGAGTCCAGCACGCGCGTCTCGGCGCTGATGCGCAACATCGCCAACTCGCCTTACCTGGGTGACCCGCGGCTGCAGGTGGTGCAGTCCGGGCAGCGCGATCGCAACAATCGCGGCGCCACGGAGCAGGCGATCGGGCGTCGCGCGCAGTTCGCGCTCGGGGCACGCCAGCTCGCCACCACGGACGGTGAGGAGGTGCAGCAGTGAATTACCTTGACGAGCTCCGCACCCTGGACTTCAAGGACGTAGGCCGCTGGCCGCTCCTGTTCCACGCGGTCGCGGTCGGCATGATCTTCGTCCTCGTTTCGGTCGGCGCCACCTACTATTTCGTGTGGCGCAACAAGATTCCCGAGCTCGAGCAGGCGCAGCGCCAGGAGCAGGACCTCAGGGCGACCTTCGTCAGCCGCCAGCAGCTGGCGGCCAACCTCGAGGCCTACCAGGCGCAGCTCGCCGAAGTGGAGCAGACGTTCGGGGCCATGCTGCGGCAGCTGCCCGGCGAGACCGAGGTGCCGAGCCTGCTGGTGGACATTTCCCAGACCGGCCTGGCAGCCGGGCTCGAGGAGCGGTTGTTCCAGCCGGGCGCCGAGATCACGCATGAGGCTTACAGCGAACTGCCGATCAAGATGCAGGTGGTCGGCACCTTCCACGAACTAGGGAACTTCGTCAGCGGCGTCGTGGCCCTGCCGCGTATCGTCACCCTGCATGACATCACGCTGCGTCCCGAGACGGAGCGGGACGGCCAGGCAGGAGGCCGGCTGGTGATGGACCTCACCGCCAAGACCTACCGCTATCTCGACGACGAAGGTGGCGGCCAATGAACGTGCGCAACAGAATTCTGCTGCTGCCGCTCCTGATGGCGGCGATTTCCATGGCCGGCTGCTCGCGCAGCATGTCCGACCTCGAAGAATATATCGTCGAAATCAACGCGCGCCCGGGCGGCCGCATCGAGCCGCTGCCGGAAATCACGACCTACGAGGTCGTCACCTACAACCGCAATGAGGCACGCTCGCCGTTCGTGCCCGACCTGCCGACCAGCGGGCCTGGCGACGGTGGCGTGCGCCCCGATGCGGATCGCAAGCGCGAGTTCCTGGAGGGTTTCCCCCTGGACACGCTTCGCATGGTCGGGACTCTGTACCAGGAAGGGCGGTTGTACGGCCTGGTGCAAGCCAGCGACCGGCTGATCCACAGGGTCACGGTCGGCAACTATCTGGGCCAGAACGACGGCCGAATCATTTCAATCACGGATTCCGCCATCCAATTGGTGGAGATTATCCCGGACGGCCTCGGCGGTTACACCGAGCGCGCGGCCTCTATTGGTCTGGGTGAGACATGAATCCCGGGGAGAAGTTAGCAATGATGCGCGATCACAGGCGGAGCAACACGATGGACGCAGTCCCGGCGAGGTCGCGCCGTGCATGGTTGGCGCTTGCCGCTGTGCCCTTGTTATGGCTCGGCGTTTCCGCCCAGGCGGCGGAGGGGCTGCAGCTGAACAACCTCGAGGTGGGTACGCTGCCGGGCAACCGCGTCGTGCTGACCATGACCACCAGCGGCCAGGCACCTGAACCGCTGTCTTTCACCATCGAGGACCCGGCACGCATTTCCCTGGATCTTCCCGGCGTGAGCCTGGGCTCGGTGGAGCGCCGGCGCGACATCAAGCGCGGCGTGCTGGATACCGTGATGCTGGCCGAGGCGCAGGGCCGCACCCGCGTGGTGCTCAATCTCGACTCCATGGTGCCCTACGAAACGGTGGTCGAGGGAGACCGGATCATCGTCACGCTCGGCGAGGCGGAAGCGATGGCGCAGGCGCAGGCGCATGGCGGAGCGTTTGGGCAGCCGTCCGGCGCCGCCGGCCGCACTGCTGCGGGCGACATCACCGGCGTCGATTTCCGGCGTGGAGCGGATGGTTCCGGCCGCGTCATCATCTCGCTGAGCGATCCGGCGATTCCGGTCGATATCCGCGACGAGCTGGGCCGCACCGTGGTCGAATTCAGCGACGCCTCGCTGCCGGACGCACTGCTGCGCAGCCTTGACGTGCTCGATTTCGCCACGCCGGTGGAGTCCATCGACAGCGTCCGCTACCCGGGCGGCGCGCGTGTCGTGATCGCCGTGGGCGGCGACTACGAGCGCCTGGCCTACCAGGCCGAGAACCGCCTGAACATCGAGTTCCGTCCGGTCGAGAAGCAGGACCCCACTCAGTTCAGCGTGTTCGACGAACGCAAGGAGTATACGGGCCAGCGCCTCACCCTCAATTTCCAGGACATCGAGGTCCGTGCGGTGCTGCAACTGCTGGCTGAGGTCAGCGGCCTGAACATGGTGGTGAGCGATTCCGTTGCTGGCAACGTAACGCTGCGCCTCGACAACGTGCCGTGGGACCAGGCGCTGGATATCATCCTGGCCACCAAGGGCCTCGATATGCGCCAGGTGGGCAACGTCCTGATGGTTGCTCCGGCGCCGGAGATCGCCGCGCGCGAACGCCAGGAGCTGGAATCGAAGAAGGAAATCCAGGAGCTGGCCCCGCTGCGCAGCGAATTCCTGCAGGTGAACTACGCCAAGGCCTCCGACCTCGCTGCGCTCCTGGGTGACGGTGGCGGCGAGGGTTCGCTGTTGTCTGATCGCGGTCGCGTGAGCATCGACGAGCGCACCAACACGCTCCTGGTTTACGACACTGCCGAGCGCATAGCCGACGTGCGGCGCCTGGTTGCGGCGCTCGACATCCCGGTGCGCCAGGTGTTGATCGAGACCCGCATCGTCGTGGCCAACGACGACTTCAGCCGCGAGCTGGGCGTGCGCATGGGTGCGACCTACGTGGCGGAAAATGGTTCGGACGGCATCGTTTCGATTACCGGTTCCGGCAGCGGCAACAACACCATCACCGGTTCCGCCATCGACAACCTGAACTCTGGCGGCAGCGCCTTCCCGGTGACCTTGCCCGGCCTGGACGACCGCTACTCCGTCAACCTGCCGGTCAGCGAAGCCACCAGCCGCATCGGCCTGGCCATCCTCGGCTCCGACTACCTGGTCGATCTCGAGCTCTCGGCCGCCCAGGCTGAAGGGCGTGGCGAGATCGTCTCCAGCCCGCGCGTCATCACGGCCAACCAGAAACAGGCCCAGATCGAGCAGGGTGTCGAGATCCCGTACCAGGAATCGTCCTCCAGCGGTGCCACGGCCACGCAGTTCAAGAAGGCCGTGCTCAGTCTCACGGTGACGCCGCAGATCACGCCGGACGACCGCATCATCATGGACCTCGAAGTGACGCAGGACACCGTGGGTGAGTTCGTGCCCAGCGCCACCGGCGGCCTGGTGCCGAGTATCGATACCCGCCGCATCCTCACGCAGGTCCTGGTGAACGACGGCGAGACGGTGGTCCTGGGCGGCATTTTCGAGACCGAGCGTCGCGACGCCGAGGACAAGGTGCCGTTCCTGGGTGATATCCCGGGCCTCGGGCGCCTGTTCAAGCGCACGAACTCGGTATCCAACAAGCGCGAGCTGCTCATCTTCGTGACGCCCAAGATCCTGCGCGAAGGCAGCAACATCTATTGATTCCCCGGGAGTTGACGCGAGTGAAAGCCCACATGCCCAGCAAGAAGTTCACACGCCGGTTACTCGGGTTGCCCGGGGTCCTGGCGGCCCTGTTCCTGGTCGGTTGCGGCAGCGACTCGAGCATCATCGAGCCCACCCCACCGGGCGGCTCGTTGCCGGTGCCGGTGGCCAGCGTCACGCTGATCGCGAGCAGCAACCTGCTGGCCTCTGACGGCAGCACGCCGGTCACTCTGTCTGCGCTCATCCGCGACCAGAACAACAACATCGTGGACGATGCCCCGGTGACGTTCTCGGCTGATTCCGGCCTGCTCAGGATCCTTCCCCCCGAGGGCGAGGACAGCAGCATTCCGCGCGGCGAGCTCTCGACCGGTGGCGATCCGACGAACCGACCGATCACGGTGACCGTCCAGACCGGCAGCCTGACGGACTCGGTGGTGGTCAATGTCACGGGCACGACCCTTCTCCTGGAAGGTCCCGACAACGTGGTGCAGGGCGATGCAGTGCCCTTCACGGCGCAGCTGCGCGATTCGGGCGGGCGCGGCCTCGGGGGCCGGACCGTTTCGATCATTTCGGCTGCAGGCAATACGCTTTCTGCCGACTCGCTGGTGACCAACAGCCAGGGTGACGTGAACTTCACCGTGACCGGCACCCAGGGCGGAGACGATACGTTGTCGGCGAGCGCGCTCGGCCTGGTGGCAAGTGCGCCCCTGTCCGTCAGCGCCGACGACAGCCTGGTATTCATCGAGCCGGCTGGCGCCGCCGAAGTCACCCTTGGCACCGCGCAGCCGGTCACGGTCGAATGGCTGGTCGGCGGTGTGCCGCAGGCGGGCACCGTGGACTTCAGCACGACCCGCGGCACCCTGAGCGCATTGTCCGCGGCGCTCGACGGCACTGGCCGCGCAACGGTCAACGTCACCTCGAACACCGCAGGCCCGGCCACGCTCACGGCGCGCGTCGGCGCTGCCGGCCCGGTAACTCAGCGCACGATCGAGTTCGTCGCGACGGTGCCGGCGAGCATCGTCGTCCAGGCTAGCCGCTTCACGGTGGGTCCCGGCGAGCAGAGCACGATCCTGGCGACCGTGCGCGACGCGGCCGGCAACCCGGTTAAGAACAAGGCTGTGCTGTTCCAGCTCGACGACGTGACCGGCGGCAACCTGTCCGTCGGCAGCGCCGTCACGGGCAGCTCCGGCACCGCCCAGACGGTATATACAGGCGGCAGCACCATCAGCGGCAGCGGTGACGTGATCGTGACCGCGATCGTGCAGGAGAATCCGGCGCTGACGGATACGGTCGGCCTCACCGTGGCGCGCCGCGAAGTCGATATCAGCATCGGTACCGGCAACGAGTTGTTCGAGCCGAACACCGCGGTCTACGAGCGCGAGTTCGTCGTCCAGGTGACCGACAGCCAGGGCGTCGGCGTGGCCAACGCCCCGGTACAGCTCTCGGTGCGCTCCAAGATCTATCGCAAGGGCTTCTATATCGCCGGCGCCAACGATCGCTGGGTCCCGGTCGGTGGTTTCGATGTCTTCGACAACCCGGTGTCCCCGCTGCGGTGCCCGGACGAGGATTTCAACGCCAATGGGCAGCTCGACGCCGGCGAGGACTTCAACAGCTCGGGTTCGATCGAGGCCGGCAATGTCGTCTCCATTTCGCCGGGTGAGGTCGTCACGGACGCCACCGGCGTGGCGGTGTTCCGCATCAGCTACGCGCAGGAATTCGGCAGCTGGATGACCGTGACCCTCACGGCCCGCGCTGCCGTCCAGGGCACCGAGTTCCAGGACTCGACGGATCATGCGCTGGAGATCACCGCGGCCGATGCGAACATCAACCAGAGCCCGCCAGGCGGCGGCGTGAGTCGCTTCGGCGGCGATCCGGCACATCCGACTTATCCGGACAACCTCGATGCCAATCCGGACCCGACGGACGAGGGACTGCTGAGCCCGGATACGGCGGCCAAGCTCGCAGAGCTCGGCCTGGCCGGCGGACGGCCGCTGGGGTGCCGTACGCTCGACTAGCCGGCACTGAGTGCGGTTATCATTGCGGGGCCGGCATTCGCCGGCCCCGTTCTTATTCAGGGTGAGCAAAGGGAAGTGACCCTGCCGAGCATCTTCCTTGTGGGTCCGATGGGCGCTGGCAAGAGCGCCGTCGGCCGGCAGCTGGCGCGCATGCTGAAGCGCGAGTTCCGCGACAGCGATGCGGAGATCGAGCGGCGCACCGGGGTGGACATCCCGTTCATCTTCGAGAAGGAAGGGGAGGCGGGTTTCCGGCGCCGCGAGCGCGACATCATCGATGAGCTGACGGGGCGCGAAGGGATCGTGCTGGCCACCGGCGGCGGCGTAGTGCTGGATCCTGAGAACCGCAAGGTGCTGGCATCGCGCGGCCTGGTCGTATACCTTGAGGCCTCCGTGGAGCAGCAACTCGAGCGCACCCGGATGTCCAGCCACCGGCCGTTGCTCGAGACTCCGGATCCGGCGGAACGCCTGGCCTCCCTGATGCGGCAGAGGGAACCCCTTTACCGCGAGCTCGCGGCCCTGGTGGTGGACACCGACGGCCGCGTGGTGCGAGAGGTGGCTCAGGAGATCCACCACAAACTCGTGCGCGACAACGGTAGTAACTGAGACACGCGATGCATGCCCTGAACGTGCCACTTGGAACCAGGTCGTACCCGGTCATCATCGGCCGCAGCATCCTCGGCCAGGCCGATCTGCTGGCGCCGTACATCGACGGCCGCCAGGTGTTCATCGTCACCGACTTCAATGTGGCGCCGCTGTGGCTCAAGCCGCTGCGCAACGCGCTCGCGGACTACGAGGTGGCGGTGCATACCCTGACGCCCGGGGAAGGCGAGAAGAATCTCGAGACGCTGGCCGTTTTGCTGGATGTGCTCGCGGAGAATCATTTCCATCGTGACGCCACCGTGCTGGCCCTCGGGGGCGGCGTGGTCGGTGACGTGGCCGGCTTTGCTGCAGCATGCTGGCAGCGCGGTGTCGGCTTCGTGCAGATCCCGACCACCCTGCTGGCCCAGGTGGACGCCGCGGTGGGCGGCAAGACCGCGGTGAATATCCCGGCCGGCAAGAACCTGGTCGGCGCATTCCACCAGCCCAACGCGGTCATCATCGATACCGCCACGCTGTCGACCCTCGGGCGCAAGGAGTACTGCGCTGGCCTGGGTGAGGTGGTCAAGTACGGGCTCGGCCTCGACGCCGGCCTGTTCGAGTGGCTGGAAGACAATCTCGATGCGGTGATGGACCGCGAGCCGGAGACCCTCGAGCGCATTACCTACTGGTGCTGCGCCCTGAAGGCGTCGGTCGTCGCCGAGGACGAGCGCGAAGCGGGACGCCGCGCCCTGCTCAACCTGGGGCATACCTTCGCCCATGCCATCGAGGCCGGGATCTCCATGGGCTCCTGGCTGCACGGCGATGCCGTGGCGGTGGGTCTGGTGATGGCTACGACGCTGGCGGCACGGCTGGGCATGGTCGAGCCGGCACTGGTGGAACGTGTCGAGGCATTGCTGCAGGCGGCCGAGCTGCCGACGCGTCCGCCCCCGATCGGCGCGGCGCGCATGAAGTCCCTCATGGCGCTGGACAAGAAGATCACCGGCGGCAAGCTGCGGCTGGTGCTGCCGGATGCGCTGGGCAGCAGCCGCGTCGTCACCGACGTGCCCGACGCCGAGCTGGACGCCGTGCTGGCGATGGCAGACGGTCCGTGAGTGAAAGCCCGGCGCCCTGGGCTACCTGCGAGAAGCACTCGCAGGGGCGGCGCCACCCCGAGCCGCCGCCGCGCTATCGCGGCGAGTATCACCGCGATCGCGACCGCATCATCCATTCAACGGCTTTCCGCCGCCTCGTCTACAAGACCCAGGTCTTCGTCAACCACGAGGGCGACCTGTACCGTACGCGCCTCACCCACTCCCTCGAAGTGGCGCAGATCGCACGCACCGTGGCGGGCGCGCTCGGCCTCAACACCTACCTGACCGAGGCGATCTGCCTGGCGCACGACCTCGGGCACACGCCCTTCGGGCATGCCGGCCAGGATGCCCTCAACCGTTGCATGTCGGCCTACGGCGGCTTCGAGCACAACCTGCAGTCGCTGCGAGTGGTGGACGAACTGGAGGAAAAGTACGCCGAGTTTCCCGGTCTCAACCTGATGTTCGAGACGCGCGAAGGCATCCTCAAGCACTGCTCGCGGCGCAACGCGCGCGAACTGGGCGAGCTGGGCCGGCGTTTCCTGGAAGGTTTCCAGCCCGGCCTCGAAGCGCAGCTGGCCAACCTCGCCGACGAGATCGCCTACAACAACCACGACGTGGACGACGGCCTGCGCGCGGGTCTGCTGGACACGGAGGAGCTGCGCGAGGCCGAGCTGTTCCGCGAGCAGCACGACGCGGTGCGGGCACGCTGGCCCGACCTGGCCGGGCGGCGCCTGGTGCACGAGATCGTGCGGCGCATGATCGGCCGCGTGGTGGAAGACCTGGTCGAGGGCTCGCGCGCAGCGCTGGAGGCTGCCGCGCCGGACTCGGCCGAGGCCGTGCGCCACGCGGGCGCGCCGCTGATCCGGTTCACCCCGGAGGTCGGCGCCGCGCATGACGCCCTGAAGCGCTTCCTGCGTGCGCGCCTGTATCGGCACAACCGCGTCATTCGCATGACCACCAAGGCGCAGCGCACCGTGACGCAGCTGTTCGAGGCCTTCATGGACGAGCCGCGCCTGCTGCCGGAAGACCATGCGCGCCAGGCCGAGCGCAAGGAAGCCTCACAGGGCGTGGCCGGCCGCGCCCGGGCCGTCGCCGACTACATCGCGGGCATGACCGACCGCTTCGCCATCGTCGAGTACGAGCGGCTGTTCGACCCCCGGGCCGGCACCTGAGGCCAGGGACCCTGCCGTTGGCTGCAGGCTGCGGGCTTCACGGACGCTGAGCCCCGGCCAGTCAATGCTAGAATCGCGGGCCGATCAGACGGCCGGAACAATGATGAACGACAAGAATATCCCCGCCGCGGAACGGCTCATCTTCGCCCTCGACGTCCCCGATGCCCAGCGCGCCCGCGCCCTGGTCGAGACGCTCGGTGACGCCGTCCGCTTCTACAAGATCGGCCTCGAGCTGCTCATGGCCGGCGGCTATTTCGAGCTGCTGGACTGGCTGGCTGAGCGCGACAAGCGCATTTTCGTCGACCTCAAGTTCTTCGACGTGCCCGCCACCGTGGGGCGCGCCGTGGCCAGGCTCAACGATCGCGGCGTCACCTTCTGCACCGTGCACGGCAACCAGGGAATCATGGAAGCCGCTGCGGCGGCGAAGAAGGACGTCAAGGTCCTGGCGGTGACGGCCCTGACCAGTCTCGACCGCGGCGACCTGGAAGACATGGGTTTCCAGTGCGACGTGCCCGAGCTCGTGCTGTCGCGCGCGCGGCGTGCGCTCGAGGCGGGCTGCGACGGCGTGGTGTCCTCCGGGCTCGAAGCGGCTCGCCTGCGCGAGCACCTCGACGCCCGCCTGATGGTCATCACCCCTGGCATCCGCCCGGTGGAGAACCGGCCGGCCGACGACCAGAAGCGCGTCGTCACGGTCGACCAGGCGTTCGCGCTCGGCGCGGACTACATCGTCGTGGGCAGGCCCATCCGGGACGCTGCCGATCCAAAGGCCGCGGCGGAAGCCATCCAGGCCAGCATTGCAAAGGCAACAAGCGCATGACAGCAGAACTGAAGAACGACCGTTTCCTCCGTGCCCTGGCCCGTGAGCCGGTGGACCGCACGCCGGTGTGGATGATGCGCCAGGCGGGCCGCTACCTGCCGGAGTACCGCGCCACGCGCGCCAAGGCAGGCAGTTTCATGGCGCTGTGCCAGAACCCCGAGCTGGCCTGCGAGGTCACGCTGCAGCCGCTGGAGCGCTACCCGCTGGATGCCGCCATCCTGTTCTCGGACATCCTGACCGTGCCCGACGCCATGGGCCTCGGCCTGCATTTCGAGACCGGCGAAGGTCCGCGCTTCGAGCGCACCATCAATGCCCAGGCCGATGTCGATGCCCTCGCCACCCCGGACCCGGAGCAGGAGCTGCGCTACGTCATGGACGCGGTGCGCACCATCCGGCGCGAACTCGGCGGGCGCGTGCCGCTGATCGGGTTCTCCGGCAGCCCGTGGACCGTCGCGACCTACATGGTGGAGGGCGGCACCAGCAAGAACTTCAGTCGCATCAAGGGCATGCTCTACGACCAGCCGGCCGTGCTGCACAGCCTGCTGGAGCGCGTCACGCGCACCACGCTGGACTACCTCAACGCCCAGGTCGCCGCCGGCGCCCAGGCCGTCATGGTGTTCGACACCTGGGGCAGCATCCTGACGCCGAAGACCTACCTCGACTTCTCGCTCGCCTACATGCAGCGCATCGTCGATGGCGTGCACGCGCGAGGCCGACGGCCGCAAGGTCCCGGTGGTCCTGTTCACCAAGGGCGGCGGGCCGTGGCTGGAAGTCATGGCCGAGACCGGCTGCGACGGGCTCGGCGTGGACTGGACCACGGACCTGTCCGAGGCCCGCGCCAAGGTGGGCGACAAGGTCGCACTGCAGGGCAACCTGGACCCCGCCGTGCTGTATGCCTCGCCCGAGGTCATCCGCGCGGAAGTGCGCCAGGTGCTGGAGAGCTTCGGGCGCGGACCGGGCCACGTGTTCAACCTCGGTCACGGCATTCACCCGGAGGTGAAGCCGGAACATGCCGGGGCGATGATCGAGGCGGTCGTCGAGCTCAGCCCGGCCTTTCACGGCTGAGCCTGTCCCGCCTTGCTCCTGGCCGAGGTGGGGATCCTGTCCCTGCCCGCGGCCGGGCTATTGCATGGTCCTGCTCGCTTGGAATTCCTATGCCGCTCGCAGGACCATGCAATACCCCGGCCGCTACCCAGGTGGCCCCGGTGTCACAGGCGCAAGGTCGGGTTGGATAGGCGTGTCAGCGGGCCAGCCCCTGTGCCCTCCTGCGGCGAGACAACGTCGTGCGGGTTTCGCGTCTGCCGTGGAACTGCCCCGTATCGGGCGGCTACGTGGTCCGCATGCGCCGGCGAGCGAGACCTGAGACCAGCATAGCGGCTGGGCGTGACAGGGCCCTTCGAGCGGCATAAGACTTCCAAGCGAGAAGGGCCCTGTCACGGCCGGCCGCGGACAGGTCTTACACCAGCAGCCGCCGACCGGACTTCGTCAGCCGTGCGCCGGATCCCCCGGCGGCGCCCACGAATCGACCGGCTCGCCCGCCAGGATCGACGCCATGATGGCCGTCTCGCGCGACACGATCGCGTCGATGAACTCGTCCGACCCTTTCATGGCGCGGAAGGCGATGAAACCGCGCTCGATGAACATGTGCAGGTCGAGCAGGCCGGCCATCTGCGCCGGGCCGTGCGCCAGCTTCACGGCGCTGTAGATGAAGGGCTTGAAAACGATGCTGTCCAGGGAGTGGCCGACTTCGCGCACGATGCTGATCTGCCGCCGGCGTGCGTCGATGTTGCCGCAGCGCCGGTAGGCCTCCGCGTAGCTGGCCGCGTCGAGGCCGTTTTTCAGCCCCATTTCGCCCCACAGCATGGCCACCATGTCGAGGTCGAGCTCCTGGCTGATGGCATGCAGCTCGATCCCGATACTGGTGGTCATCAGCGCCGCGCCGGGCATGACTTTGGACATGATGGGGTAAACGCGCTCGACGCCCTCGTCGCGCGCCGAAAAGTCCTTGTCGCCGTAGAGGTCGTTGAGGAAGAACTCGACCGCCTTGCCGTAGCGCGAGGTTTCCAGCAGGTCGCGGTAGGTGTGACGGAGGCGCGCGGCCTGCCAGGCGGCAAGCGTGCGGCACTCGGGGCGCAGTCCCTGCTCGTTGTACTGGCGCAGCCGGGCCAGCCGGCTGCGTTCCAGTTGCTCGGCCAGCCGTCGCGCGCCGGCGTCCCTCTGTGCGCTGCTCATGGATCGACATTGTAGGGCCAGGCTGGTGATTTTGCTCGCTTTAAGCCGCTCCGGACTAGACCATCGGATGCCTGTGACATGGCTCCCTGCGGTGGTATGCTCGGCATATCAAACAATTGTTTGAGGCGGATAAATGGCTAAGCAGAACGGTTCCGGTTCGCTCACGGACAACCAGCTGACCCGGCTGGTAGTCGGTTCGGCGAACCAGGTCTGGCAGGTGGGCCGCGGGGCCTACACCTGGGCGGGTTCGGGCGGCGGCCGGCTGGTCGGCGGCCTGATGAATCTCGGCGGGCGCCTTGACCGCGAGGCCAAGAGCAGGGTCTTCGAGGTTCGCTCCAGCGCCGCAACGGCCTGGGAGCGGGTCGAGTTTGCTTTTGTGCAACGGGTGGCGCGGGCACTGAACGCATTGCAGATTCCCACTGCCCGCGACGTGCGCGAGCTGAACCAGCGCGTGGAGTCGCTGCAAAAGGCGGTGGTCTCGCTGGAGCGGCGCGCGGCGGAAGCCGCTGCGGCGCCGTCGGCAACTACTGGGGGCAGGGCCCCGCGCAAGAAAGCGGCTGCATCACGGCGACGCAGCCCTGCGCGCAAGAAAGCTGCGGCAGCGACGCGTGCGCCGCGCAAGAAGGCCGGAAGCTGACGCATGCTGCAAACCCAGCGGACGCACCTGGCTGAGAAGAAGGGCGGCCCGAAGATCGGGCTGGCGCTGGCGGGCGGCGGCCCGCTCGGCGGAATCTACGAGATCGGCGCCTTGCTGGCGCTGAACGAGGCGCATCGACGGGCTCGATTTCGCCGATGTCGATGTCTACGTGGGTGTTTCCGCGGGGTCCTTCGTCGCCTGCACGCTCGCCAACGGCATCTCCGTCGAGGAAATGGGGCGACTGCTGGTCAGCCGGCGGGGCAAGCCGCAACGCTTCGACCCGACGCTTTTCCTGCAACCCAATTTCCAGGAATACATCCGTCGCGGCGCGCAGTTCCCGCGCTTGCTGGCGGAGGGGCTATGGCAGTTCGTCCGCAACCCGCAGGCCAACGGCTTGCTGGAGTCCCTCAGCGGCGTCTCGCGGGCCATCCCCACCGCGGTGTTCGACAACCAGCCCATCGAGAGCTTCCTCTCCGACCTGTTCAGCAATCGGGGCATGACCAACGATTTCCGCCAGCTGCCGCACAAGCTGCTGGTGGTGGGCGTCGACCTGGACACGGGCGAGGCGGTGCGCTTCGGTTCGCCGGGCCACGATGACGTGCCGATTTCCAAGGCCGTGCAGGCGAGCACCGCACTGCCCGGGCTTTATCCGCCCGTGAAGATCGGCGAACGCTATTTCGTCGACGGCGGCCTGAAACGCACCCTGCACGCCTCCTCGGCGTTGGACGAGGGCGTCGACCTGCTGTTCTGCGTCAACCCGATCGTGCCTTACGACGCCAGCGCGGCGCCGCCCAGTGACGACAAGCGCCACGACTCGCTCGTCGAGGGCGGCCTCACCGTCGTGCTGTCGCAGACTTTCCGCGCCCTGATCCATTCGCGCATGAAAGTCGGCATGGCCAAGTACGAGACCAGCTACGTCGACCGCGACGTGGTGCTGTTCGAGCCGGACACCGGCGACTCGAAGATGTTCTTCACCAACGTCTTCAGCTATTCGAACCGGGAAATGGTCTGCCAGCACGCCTATCGCACCACGCGACGCGACCTGTGGGCGCGCCGAGCCCGCCTGGGGCCGATCCTGAAGCGGCACGGCGTGACCATCAACGAAGCGATCCTGCAGGATCGCGACCGCCATTTTTCCAGTGCGTTGTCGCGCCGGCCCGATCCCATGCGTCTCGGTAACTACAAGAACCAGGTGACGAACCGGCTCGACGGCCTGCTCGACCGCATCGAGGTCCTCGTCCGGCCCAGCCACTGAGCCGAGGCCGCTCTGCCCCATGCCAAGCCATGCAGCAGGCTTGCTGCACAAGAAAGCTATATCCCTGGCCCGCGCTGATCACCTCGGGCTCCAGCGGCTTGCGCGGGTGCGAATCCCACGCTAATGTCCGGCCTCGAGTCGGCTAACAAGAAACCACCGAACGCGTCACGGTTTCGTACCCGCGAGTTCTTCGCGCAGCGGGCCCGGCGCGTGACGTTCGACTGATCCGAGGGGAGACACACGATGCTCGAGATACCCGGGGCGCGCCTGCTGGGCAGGATTGCGCTTGCTGTTACGACTGCCGCGGCGTTCGTTACTTCGGCGCATGCTTCGCCGACGCTGCGGACAGACCTCGGCGCCCGCCAGGCGCCCGCTGGCATCCAGCAGCTCAGGCTGGCGGAGCCCATCAGCTCGGACCTCGACTACCGGGCATTGCAGCGCATCGACCCGGCGTTGCTGAGCAGCACCTCGGATACGGAAGAAGTTCTTATTCGCCTGCGTGAACAGCCGGTGACGCAGTACGTCGCGGACGAGCCGTCGCCGGACGCGCGCCGCGGCCAGGGCCATGCACGCAAGCAGTACCTGCGCGCCGAACAGACCGGGTTCATCGCGCGCAGCAAGCGTCATGCACGGCAATTCGACGTCTCCGCCCAGACCCAGGTCGTCCTGAACGGCGTCGTCGCGCGGGTCAGCACGGCGGACCTCATCGCCCTGGCGCAGGATCCCGAGGTGGCGCAGATCACCCGGGTGAAGCACTACGAGCGGCACCTGTTCGAGACCGTACCGCAGATCGGCGCGGCTGCTGCGCAGGCGCGCGGCTTCGATGGGACGGGCATCAAGGTCGCGGTGCTCGACAGCGGCATCGATTACACCCACATCGCCTTCGGTGGCCCGGGGACGCTGGAGGCGTACGCGGACGCCTACGGCCTGTCGCCTGCGGACCCGGCGAATACCATCCCCGGTCCGTTCTTCCCCACGGCCAAGGTGGTCGGCGGCTTCGATTTCGTCGGTGAATTCTGGCCGGCCGGCCCGCGCACCGAGGATCCGGATCCCATCGGCGCGCCCGGCGTGGGCGGGCACGGCACCAACGTCGCCGACATCATCGCCGGCGCCAACGGCGTGGCTCCCGGCGCTGACCTCTACGCGGTGAAGACCTGCGCTGCGTACGACCCAGCCTGCAACGGCGTGGCCCTGCTGCTCGGCATGGAGTTCGCTGCCGACCCGAATGGCGACGGCGACATCTCGGACCGCGTCGATGTCGTCAACATGTCGCTCGGCGCCAACTTCGGCCAGGACTTCGACAACGCGCTGGCGCAGGCGGTCGAGAACCTCAGCGCCATCGGCGTGCTGACAGTCGCATCGGCCGGCAACGGCGGGGATAACCCTTTCATCACGGGCACGCCCGCCGCCGCCAGCACGGCCATTTCCGTCGCGCAGACCCAGGTTGCCTCCCAGGTGGGCGCCAACCAGATGACCGTCATCGAGCCGGCTGTGGCGGCTGGCGACTACGTAGCGGTCTTCCAGTCCTGGTCCGCACCGCTCGCCGCCGTGATTGAAGGGCCGGTGACCTACTTCCCGGCGCCCGATCCGCGCAGTCTCGGCTGTGCGCCCTTCGCGCCGGGCGAGCTGGATGGGCAGATCGTCTTGGTGGACCGGGGCGCCTGCGCTTTCAGCCAGAAAGTGTTCAATATCGCGCAGGCCGGCGGCACGCTTGGCATCATCGGCCTGGTGGCGCCCGGCGAGCCTTTCAACGGCGCTTTCGGCGGCCCTGACTTCCCGTCCATTCCGGGCTTCATGATCAGCCAGGCCGCTGCCAACGCCATTCGCGCGGGCGGCGTTGTGCGCTTCGATCCCGCCAACGTAACCACCTACGCCGCGCGTATCGTCGACAGTTCCTCGCGTGGGCCCCGCTTCCGCGACAGCGGCCTGAAGCCTGAGATCGGCGCGCCCGGCGCATCCGTGTCGGCCAATGCCGGCACGGGAGACGGCACGCGGACCTTTGGCGGCACCTCGGGCGCGGCCCCAATGGTGGCCGGCGCAGCAGCGATCCTGCTCGAAGCATTCCCGAAACGCAGCATCGCCGAGATCAAGGCTGTGCTGATGAACACCGCCAACACCAGCGTCGTCGGCGACCTCTCGGGCACGCCTGCGCCGGTGAGCCGTGTCGGTGCCGGCGAGGTGCGCGTCGATGCGGCTTTGGCCTCAACGACGGCAGCCTGGGATCTCGAGTCGCTCAGCGGCGGCCTGGGCTTCGGGGCGATCGACGTGGCGGATGACGAGATTCGCATCCGGCGCTATGTTCGCGTGAAGAACTACAGCAAAAAGAACGTGAACTACAAGGTGGAGAACAGGTTCGGCTCGCCTGAGGCTGAGGCTTCCGGCGCAGTCGAGATTCGCGTGCTGCCGCGGCGGATTAACATCCCGGCCGGAAAGTCGCGGATCGTTCGCGTCGACATGACCATCCGCGGCGGCAATCTCGAGGGCAATTTCCTCAACTCGGGCACCAGTTACAGCGGCGCCAACCTGACCCGAAACGAGTACGACGGCTACCTCGTCTTCCAGCCGCAGAAGCAGAATCGCGAGGCGACGGCCATCACCATGCCCTGGCATGTGCTGCCGCGACAGGCTGCGCGGGTCAAGGCTTCGAAGACCACGATCGCCGACGGCGGTGACCTGATCACGCTCACCAACACCGGCGTCGGCACGGCGCAGAACGATGCCTACTCGCTGCTGTTGAGCTTGCCGCGACAGCCCGATGGTGGTCCGGGTGAATCGTTCCCCAACCCATCGATCCGGGGCTTCGGGGTGCAGACTTTCCTGGTCCCCGACGGCTTCTGCGCCGCACCTGACGGCGTGACGGACTACCTGATGGGGTTCGCCTTCAACCTGTGGGAGCGCACGGCTTATTCGCTGTTCCCGGGACTCGTCGGCGTGCTGCTGGATACCAGCGGAGACGGCGTGCCGGATTACGACGTCTACAACCTGGCGTTGAATTTCCTCGGCTCGCCCGGGGACTGGCGCACCGTGACGTTTGCGGTGGATCTCAGCACCGGTGATGGCAATGCGTTCTTCTTCACCGAGCACGCCTCGAACTCCGCCAACCAGGTGCTGTTGGTTTGCAACTCGCAGATCGGCAACCAGCCGTTCTTCGCCAACATCAACGCTGAGGCCTATGTTGCCGATGTGTCCTTCGGCAGTTCCTTCAACTCCGCGCCGACGACTTTCGCTCCGCTGGGCGAGCGCTTCTTCACGCCTGACCTGACCGACCTGGCCCCCGGCCAGAGCGGCCAGATGAGCGTGATCGACTTCGGCACCGAGGGCACCAACCCGGGCGAACTCGGCCTGCTGCTGATCACCAATGGTGACCGTGGTGAGGGCGCGCGCGGCGGGGCGACGCTGGAGACGGAGGCGATCCTGTTCGAGCCGCCGCCCCCCAAGCCGCCCAAGCACACGGGCAAGGACAAGGACAAGAAAAAGCGCGGCGATAAGGGCTGACCGGACGCTTCAGTACTTGGAAGGCCCCTCTTCGGAGGGGCCTTTTTTATTGCGCGCGCTTTATTGCGCGCGGTCCGGTTTCAAGCGGCCGGGCTCACACAGCCGGAAGTAACCCTGCTCTGCCAGCCGGTAATCCAGCTTCGACTCGCCCGCGGCCACCAGCACGTGCCAGCCGGGGACGAGCGCCTGCGTGTAGCTCATGCCGGGCTCGGGGCAACCCAGCGATCCGTCGCCCCAGGTCACCTGGCGTGAGTCGAGGACCCGAAGTGCGCCCTCAGCCAAGCCAGAGCGCTCGGCGGCGTCGGCCAGGACCTGTGCCAGCAGCGCAGACGGCGGTAAAGCCTGTTCTTCGGAGGCTTCCGGCAACACCACGCGCTCCGGTAGCGGGCGCGACATCTCTCGGCCCTGCAGCCGGGGATCGGGACTCTCATCCGCCACGTCGGTGCCGGCGCTACAGCCGGTCGGAGCGGTGGCCAGGCAGAGCACGCCGGCCAGCAGTGCGCCTCGGCGGCGGGTCGAAATCGGTCGCTTCATGACGGAATGATCCCCGGGCCTCAGGCCTGTTCGTCGCGCAGTGCGCGGCGCAGGATCTTGCCCACGTTGGTCTTGGGCAGTTCCTTGCGGAACTCGACCTTGCGCGGCACCTTGTAGCCGGTCAGGCCTTCACGACAGAAGGCGATCAGCTCCTTCTCCGTCACGCTCTGGCCTTCGCGGCAGACCACGAAGAGCTTCACCATCTCGCCCGACTTCTCGTCCGGGATGCCGACCGCCGCGGCCTCCAGGATCGCGGGATGGGTGACGGCCACGCCCTCGACCTCGTTCGGGTACACGTTGAAGCCGGAGACCAGGATCATGTCCTTCTTGCGGTCCTCGATGAAGATGTAGCCGTTCTCGTCCATGCGGCCCATGTCGCCGCTGCGGAACCAGCCGCCTTCGAGCATCACCTTGTCGGTTTCGTCCGGGCGATTCCAGTAGCCCGCCATGACCTGCGGTCCGCGGATGCAGATCTCGCCCACGGCGCCGATGCCGAGCTCGTTGCCGTCCTCGTCGCGGATGCTGAACTCGGTGGAGGAAATGGGCACGCCGATCGAGCCGTTGAATTCCTTCTGGGTCAGCGGGTTGATCGACGCGGCCGGCGACGTCTCCGTGAGGCCGTAGGCCTGGATGAGCGGCTTGCCGGTGACCTGCTGCCAGCGCTCGGCCACCGCGGCCTGCACCGCCATGCCGCCGCCGAGCGTCACCCTGAGGTGGCTGAAGTCGACCTCGTCGAATCCGGGCGTGTTGAGCAGGCCGTTGAACAGCGTGTTGACCCCGGTGATGAAGGTGAACTTCTGCTTTTTCAGCTCCTTGACGAACCCGGGCAGGTCGCGCGGATTGGTGATCAGGATGTTGTTG
This sequence comes from uncultured Gammaproteobacteria bacterium, assembly GCA_963709275.1. Lineage (GTDB taxonomy): Bacteria > Pseudomonadota > Gammaproteobacteria > Steroidobacterales > XN24 > XN24. The sequence continues at coordinate 386,546 of CAVPVZ010000004.1, read as the reverse complement.
CCGCCCATCAGCGTGAAGACGAAGAAGTTCGCCGTCAGCGAAAAGATGTGATAGAGCGGCAGCGGCGTGACCACCACGGACTGGCCTTCGACCACCGTCACGCTGAGCCAGGCGCGGGCCTGCAGCAGGTTGGCGATGATGTTCCGGTGCGTGAGCATGGCGCCCTTGGCCACGCCGGTGGTGCCGCCGGTGTACTGCAGGAAGGCGATGTCGTCGTGGCCCAGCGGCGGCGTGTCCATGGTCTGCCACTTGCCCTCCTTGAGGGCCTTGTGGAAGGGCACGGCGTCGGGGATGTCCCAGGCCGGCACCATCTTCTTCACCTTGCGGATGACGAAGTTGACCAGGTGGCGCTTGGGCACCGGCAGCATGTCGCCGATGGCGGTCACCACGACCGTCTTGATCGGGGTGTTGTGGCGCACCTTCTGCAGGGTGGAGGCGAAGTTCTCCACCATGATGATGGCCTTGGCCCCGGAATCCTTCAGCTGGTGCTCCAGCTCGCGCGGCGTGTACAACGGGTTGACGTTGGTCACGGTCAGGCCGGCGCGCAGGATGGCGGCCACGGCCACCGCGTACTGGATGACGTTCGGCATCATCACGGCCACGGCGTCGCCCTTGGCCAGGCCGGCGTTCTTCTGCAGCCAGGCGCCGAGGTAGCGTGACATCTCGTCCAGCTCACCGAAGCTGATCGAGTGGCCCATGTTGGTGAATGCGGGCAGGCTGCTGTACTTGCTGAACGACTGCTCGAGGAACTCCCGCAGCGAGGGGAATTCGTTGATGTCGATTTCGGCGGGCACGCCCTGCGGATATTCCTTAAGCCAGATCTTGTCCATCGCTCCCCCGCGACTCCGCTGTAATTATTGGTCTGAACCCTGGATTGTACCTCCGAGCAGCGTCACAAGCTCGGGCCACACGTTCTCCACGATGCGCGGCTGCGCCGCGGCCGTCGGGTGCAGCCCGTCGTCCTGCATCAGCGCCGGATCGAGCGCCACGCCGTCGAGGATGAAGGGCACCAGCCCGGTGCCGTATTCTTGCGCCAGCTCGTGGAAGACCTGGTGGAAGGCCTCAGTGTAGGCCGGGCCGTAATTCGGCGGGATATGGATGCCGGCCAGCAGGACCTCGGCGCCATTTTCCAGGGAAAGTTGAATCATCCTGGCCAGGTTGCGTCGAATCTCCGGGATAGGAATGGCGCGCAGCCCGTCGTTTCCGCCGAGGCCGATCACGACCACGGCGGGAGAGTTGCGTTCCAGGGCGCGCGGCAGGCGGGCCAGCCCGCCGCTGGTGGTGTCGCCGCTGATGCTGGCGTTGACCACCCGGTACGGATAGCCGGAGGCCTGCAGGCGCTCCTGCAGCAGCGCCGGCCAGTTCTCGTGGATAGCGAGGCCGTAGCCAGCACTGAGGCTGTCGCCGACAATGAGGATCGTCGGCGCCGCAGCGGCTGCCGGTGCGAACAGGACGAATAGCAAGACAAGGATTTTTTTCATGGAACAAGCGACCGGGCGTACGCCGGTACTCAAGGCTCAGGGTTTGACCCGGAAGGTTAGCAGCCCCGAGGGAGAACTGACCATTCTCGACCACGCCGAGCTGGAAATCATGCCCGGCGAGTCGGTGGCCATCCTGGGCCCGTCCGGCGCCGGCAAGTCGACCTTGCTGTCGCTGCTCGCCGGGCTCGACCTGCCCAGCGAGGGCCACGTCTGGGTCAACGACCGCGAACTGACCGCCCTGGACGAGGATGGTCGCGCGGCGGTGCGCGCCGAGCAGGTGGGGTTCGTGTTCCAGTCCTTCCACCTGGTGCCGGCGCTGACGGCGCTGGAGAACGTGATGCTGCCGCTCGAGCTGGCGGGGCGCCGTGACGCCCGCCGCCAGGCGCGCGCGGCGCTGGAGGAGGTCGGGCTGGGCCCGCGTGTCGGGCATTACCCCCGCCAGCTGTCGGGCGGCGAGCGCCAGCGCGTGGCCATCGCCCGGGCCTTTGTGGCCGGCCCGTCCCTGCTGTTCGCCGACGAGCCGACCGGCAATCTCGACACACGCACCGGGGGGCGGATCGCCGACCTGCTGTTCCGCCTCAATGCCGAGCATGGCACGACGCTGGTGCTGGTGACGCATGACCGGGCGCTGGCGGACCGCTGCGACCGCCAGCTGGAGATGGACGCGGGGAGACTGCTTTGAGAAGCGTCGTCTTCGGGCTGTCCCAGGTGGCGCGGGAGCTGAAGTCCGGCGAGGTGCGCGTGCTCGCCGCGGCGCTGGCGCTGGCCGTCGCGGCGATGACCGCGGTCGGGTTCTTCACCGACCGCGTCGGCCAGGGCGTGCAGGCGCGCAGCGCCGAGGTGCTCGCCGCCGACCTGGTGCTGCGCTCCAACCGGCCGATTGGCGAGCAGCACGAAGTCCTGGCGCGGGAGCTGGGGCTGGAAACGGCGCGCACGGCATCCTTCCCCAGCGTGGTGGTGGCCGGGGAAGCCACGGCGCTGGCCGATATAGAAGCGGTGAGCACGGCGTATCCCTTGCGTGGCCGGCTCAAGGTGAGCGCCGCCATGGAGGCCGAGTCGGTGGCCGTGGACGAGGTCCCGCCGCCGGGCGAGGCCTGGGCGGACCCGCGCCTGATGGCGCGGCTCGGCGCCGATGCAGGCATCACGGTGCAGCTCGGACGCATGGAGCTGCAAGTCACGCGCCTGCTGGACTACCGGCCTGACCAGGGCTTCGGTTTCGCCGAGCTGGCTCCCACGCTGCTGATCAATCTCGACGACGTCGCGGCCACCGGCCTGGTCGCGCCGGGCAGCCGGGTGTCCTACCGCATGTTGCTGGCCGGCGATCCCGCCGCGCTGGCTGAGTTCCGCGAGCGCGTCGAGCTGGGCGTGAGCGAGCGCTTGCGGGGCATCGAGGATGCGCAGCCCGAGATCGGCAGCGCGGTGGAGCGTGCCGGCCGGTTCATCGGCCTCGCCTCCCTGGTAAGCGCGCTGATTGCGGCGCTGGCGGTGGGCATGGCGGCGCGACGCTTCGCCAGCCGGCGCATGGACACCGTGGCGTTGATGAAGTGCGTCGGCGCGTCGCGCGGCTTCGTGCTGCGCACGATGCTGGTGCAGCTCATGGTGGTCGGCCTCGCCGCCTCGCTACTCGGGATCGGCCTGGGCTGGCTGGCACAGGAGGGCCTGGTGCGGCTGCTCGCCGGCCTGGTCTCCCAGGACCTGCCGCCGCCGACGCTGGCGCCGGCTATCGGCGGGCTGGTGCTGGCCGGGCTGGTGCTGGGCGGTTTCGCCCTGGTGCCTATCATCGAGCTGTGCCGCACGCCGCCCGGCCGCGTGTTGCGGCGGGACCTCATGCCGCCGGCGCTCGGTCCGATGGTGCTGTATGGCGCCGCGATCGCCGGCGCACTGGCGTTGCTGGCCTGGCAGGTGCGTGATCCGCGCCTGGTCGGGTGGCTGGCGCTGGGCACGGCCGGCGTGGTCGTCGGCCTGGCGCTGGGCGGCTGGATGCTGGTGTGGCTGGCCGGCCGCCTGCGCGGGGGTGGCGCGGCCTGGCGCTACGGCCTCGCCAACGTGGCGCGGCGCGGACGCGAGAGCGTGGTGCAGGTGGGCGCTTTCGGCATCGGCCTGATGGTGCTGTTGCTGCTGACGCTGGTGCGCTCCGGGCTGCTGGAGCAATGGCGCGCCACCCTGCCGGAGGATGCGCCGAACCGCTTCCTCATCAACATCCAGCCGCAGGAAGCCGACGGCGTGCAGGCCTACCTGGAAAAGCACTTCGGCGGCGGCGAGCTGGTGCCGCTGATCCGCGCGCGCATGACCGAGATCGACGGCGTCCCGGTGGCTGAGCGCGAGTACCCCTCGCCGCGCGCGCAGCGCTTCATCGACCGCGAAGCGAACCTGAGCTGGGCGGCGGAGCCCGCGCTCGACAACCGCATCGTGGCCGGACGCTGGTGGCCGACGCGCGACGACGCCGAAGTTTCCGTGGAGGTCGACTTCGCCCGCGACCTGGGCATCAACCTTGGCGACCTGGTGGAGTTCGACATTGCGGGCGAGCGGCTGGAAGTCAAAGTCACCAGCCTGCGCGAGGTGCAGTGGGATTCATTCAATCCCAACTTCTTCATGGTGTTTCCGCCCGGCCTGATGGAGGCGTTTCCGCGCACCTACATCGCCAGCATTCACGTGGATCGCGCCCAGCGCGGCGACGTGCTCGAACTGGTGCGCAGTTATCCCAGCGTGACCGTCATCGACCTCGAGGCGGCCATCACCCAGGTACGTGACGTCATGGACCAGGCCTCGCTGGCGGTGCAGTACGTGTTCCTGTTCGCCCTTGGCGCCGGCGTGCTGGTGATGCTCGCGGTGATCCAGTCGACGCGCGAGGAACGGCTGTACGAGAGCGCCATGCTGCGCACGCTCGGGGCGCGCCGGCGCGTCGTGCTGGCCGGCGTCGCGGTCGAGTTCGCCGCCCTCGGGCTGATCTCCGGCGTGCTGGCAGCGGCCGGCGCGACGGCCGTGGCCTGGCTGCTGGCGGAGCGGGTGTTCAACCTGTCTTTCGTGCCCGACCCGACGGTGTGGCTGGCGGGCCTGCTGGCCGGCGTGTTCGTGGTCGGCGGCACGGGCGTGCTGGCCACGCGCACCGTGGTCAACCATCCGCCGGCGAACGTGCTGCGCGGCTACTGATCAGAGCGTAGCGACGTCCCGCATCAGCGCTTCGATGGCGCTGCACAGGTGGGTGATGGTCTCTTCGCGCGCGCAGCCCGGGCGCCACGCAGCGGCGATGGTGCGCGACGGCTCGGGGTCGCGCAGCCGGCGCAGGGTCAGCCCCGGCGTGCCGATGCCATAAGGCTCCGCGGCGAGGTTGGGCAGGAGCGTGATGCCGATGCCCGACGCCACCATCTGGCGCAACGTCTCCAGGCTGGTGGCGCGGAAGTCGGGCGCCTCGCGCACCCGCGCCAGGCTGCAGGCCTCCAGCGCCTGGTCGCGCAGGCAATGCCCGTCCTCGAGCAGCAGCAGCGTGGCGCCGTCGAGGTCCTCGAGCGCGAGCCGCTTGCGCTTCGCCAGCGGGTGCCCGTCCGGCAAGGCCACCTGGAAGTGCTCCGCGTAAAGAGCGCGTGTGGCGAGGCGCTCGGCCGGCAACGGCAAGGCCAGGATGGCCATGTCGAGCTCGCCGTTCTTGAGCAGCTCGACGAGACGCTGCGTCTGGTGTTCCAGCAGCAGCAGTTTCAGGCGCGGGAAGCGCGCGCGCAGCGGCGCTGCGATGTGCGGCAGCAGGTAGGGACCCACCGTGGGTATCAGTCCGATGCGCAACTCCCCGGACAGCGGGTCCTGCACGGTGCGCGCCATCTCCTCGATCTCGCGCGCATCGGCGATGATGCGCCGCGCGCGCTCGACGATGCGTTCGCCGACTTCGGTCAGCCGCACCGACTGGCCGCGCTCCACCAGCTGCACGCCGAGCTGCTCCTCCATCTTCTTCACCTGGGCGCTAAGCGTCGGCTGGCTGACGAAGCACAATTCGGCGGCCTTGCCGAAATGGCGCGTCTCGGCGAGGGCGACGAGGTAGCCGAGGGCGCGCAGGCTGAGATGGAGGTTAATAGACTTCATCTATCGCCAAGATAAAGTCAATTTGCGAGCCGAATCAACCCCCGTCCTTGATGGCCTGCAGGGCGGCCAGGGCTTCCTCGCGGCTTTGCTTGAGATCGACGATCGGTGCCGGGTAGTTCTTCGGCGGTGCTTCCCACGGCCGGTGCACTTTCTCGGGCGGCAGGCCGCGCAGTTCCGGCACCCATTGCTTCACGTAGCGCCCGTCGGCATCGAATTTCTCGCCCTGGAGGACGGGATTGAAGATGCGGAAGTAGGGCGCGGCATCGGCACCGGAGCCCGCGGACCACTGCCAGCCCATGGTGTTGTTGGCCAGGTCGGCGTCCACCAGCGTGTCCCAGAACCAGCGCGCGCCCTTCTGCCACGGGGCGCGGATGTTCTTCACCAGCAGCGAAGCCGCGATCATGCGCACGCGGTTGTGCATCCAGCCGGTCGCCCAGAGCTGGCGCATGCCCGCATCGACGATGGGAATCCCGGTGCGGCCGCGCTGCCAGGCCTCCAGCGCGGCGTCATGGTCCTCGCGCCACGGGAAGCGCGCGTACTTGGCGTACATCGGCTCGGTCGGCGTGTCCGGGAAGTGATACAGCACGTGGTGCGCGAACTCGCGCCAGCCGAGCTCGCGCAGCCAGGTGTCGATGCCCTTTTCGGACAGCTCGCTGCGCCGCGCCGAGGCCGCGGTCCAGGCCTGGCGCGGGGACACCTCGCCGAAATGCAGGTGCGGCGAGATGGCCGAGGTGCCGGCGCGATCCGGCCGGTCGCGCTGCGCGGCGTAGTCGCCCAGGTCCTGTTCGCACCAGTGCTCGAGGCGCGCCAGCGCACCGTCCTCGCCCGGCGTCCACATGTCCTCCAGGCCGTCGTACCAGCGGATGCGCGGCATGAGCTCGAGCGCGTCCAGGCACAGCCCATCGGGCACCTGCTGCGGCAGCGGGATGGAGTCCGGCGCCGCCACCGGTGCGGCCGGCTCGGGCGTGGCCCGTGCCGCCTTCCAGAACGGCGTAAACACGCGATAGGGCTCGCCTTTGCCGGTTTCCAGCGTCCATGGCTCGTACAGCACGGCGCCGTTGCGGCTCTCGGCCTCGACGCCCTGAGCGCGCAGGCGCTCCTTGATGCGGGTGTCGCGGTCCACCAGCGCCGGTTCGTAAAGCCGGTTCCAGAACACGCCCGTGGCGCCTGTTTCCTCGACCAGCGTTGCGAGCACGTCTGCGGCGGGACCGTGGCGCAGGAGGAGGCGGCTGCCCCGCTCGCGCAGCGCGGCTTCCAGCGCAGCCAGGCTGTGATGCAGCCACCAGCGCCCCGCGCCGCCCGGCGCCCACTCGCCCTCGTCTTCGGGGGACCAGATATACACCGGCAGCACTGCGTCGGCCGCATCGAGGGCAGCCAGCAGGGCCGGGTTGTCGGCCAGGCGCAGGTCGCGCCGGAACCAGTGGATCGCAAGTTTCAAATCACCCGGCCGCGACGGCCGCCTTCCAGGAACGAATGAATGTTGGCGGCGATTTCGTCCAGGGCCCGCTGGCGGGATTCACGTGCGGCCCAGGCCACGTGCGGGGTGATGATCAGGTTCGGGATATCCGGGTCGAGCAGGGGATCGCCATCCACCGGCGGTTCCTGCGGCAACACGTCGATGCCGGCGCCGCCGATCCTGCCGGCGCGCAGCGCATCCGCCAGCGCCGCGGAGTCCACCAGGGCGCCGCGCGCCGTGTTGATGAGCAGCGCGTCCGTCTGCATGCGCTCGAGCGCCGCAGCGTCGATCAGCCCGCGCGTGGCGTCGGTCAGCGGGCAGTGCAGCGACAGGATGTCGGCCTGTTCGAGTACCGTCTCCAAGGGCAGCCGCGCGACCGTCGCCGCCCGAGGTCCGTCCGCGGCGCCGCCCGGACGCTCGCTCACCAGCACCTCGAGACCGAAGGCCGATGCTGCACGCGCCACGCCCCGGCCGAGTTCGCCGTAACCGACGATGCCGAGCTTGCGGCCGCTGAGCTCGCGGATGGGGTAGTCCAGCAGGCAGAACTGCGGACTGTCGCGCCACGCGCCTTCCTGCAACAGGCGCTGGTAGCCGGAGAGGTGATGCGTGAGCGCGAGGATGAGCGCGAAAGTGTGCTGCACCACCGAGGCGGTGCAGTAGGCGGTGATGTTGCACACGCCGATGCCGCGCGCCCGCGCCGTCTCCAGGTCGACGTTGTTGACGCCGGTGGCGGAGAGGCAAATGAGCTTCAGGCGCGGCGCAGCGGCCAGTTCCGCCGCGCCGATGCGCACCTTGTTGGTGATCAGGATCTCGGCCTCGGCGAGGCGTGCCGGCAATTCCTCCGGCCGCGTCAGGTCATGCAGCTCGAGGTCCAGTTCCGGCTGTTGCAGTGCCTTGAGGTCGATATCGCCGCGGCTCACCGTGGCGAAATCGGGGAAGACGGTCTTGAAGCGCATGCTCATGACGCGCAAGCGTACACGCGCCCGCGGCGCCGCGACCAGCCTGGTTGGCGCTACAATGCGCGGCCATGGCGACGTTGCGCGGCATACTGACGCTGGTCCTGATGGGGCTCAATCTCATCTTCTGGATCATTCCGCTGTACGTGGTGGCCCTGCTGCGGCTGATGCCGGTGCAGCGCATGCGCATCGCCTGCGCCCAGGTGCTGGTGCGCATCGCGCAGACCTGGATCGCCGGTAACAACCTCATTTTCCGTGTCACCCAGGACATCCGCTGGGATATCGAGGGTGTCGAGGCGCTGCCGGCGCGCGACTGGTACCTGGTGGTCTGCAATCACCAGAGCTGGGTGGACATCCTGGCGCTGCAGGGCGTGTTCAACCGGCGCATTCCGTTGCTGAAATTCTTCCTCAAGCAGCAGCTCATCTGGGTCCCGCTGCTGGGCTGGGCCTGGTGGGCGCTGGATTTCCCCTTCATGAAACGGCACTCGCGCGAGTACCTGGAGCGCCATCCCGAGGCGCGCGGCCAGGACCTCGAGGCCACGCGCCGGGCCTGCGAGCACTTCCGCCACAAGCCGACCTCGGTGATGAACTTCGTCGAGGGCACGCGCTTTACTGCGGACAAACACGCTGCGCAGGACTCGCCCTACCGGCACCTGCTGAAGCCGCGCGCGGGCGGGATCGCCTTCGTGCTTGGCGCCATGGGCGACATCCTGCACCGGCTGCTGGACGTGACCATCGTTTATCCGGACGGCGCGCCCACTTTCTGGGACCTGTGTTGCGGGCGCTTGCGCCGGGTTGTGGTGCGCGTCCAGGTGCGCGAAATCCCCGCCTGGACGACGCAGGGCGACTACCAGGCCGATGCGGCATTCCGCGCGCGCATGCAGGACTGGCTGGGCGAAATGTGGGTCGCAAAGGACGCCGAGATCGAGCTCCTGCTGTCTCGAGCCGGTCGGGCATGAGCGACGTGCCCTCGCGACCGCTGGAGGGCTACGCGGACATCACGCCGGAGGAAATGCGCGCGCGGGCCCGAGCATTTTGCGAGCGCATGTCCCGGCGCCGCACGGTGCGCGACTATTCGGATCGCGCTGTGCCGCGCGCGGTGATCGAGGATTGCCTGCGCACCGCCGGCAGCGCACCCTCCGGGGCCAACCTGCAGCCCTGGCATTTCGTGGCGGTCGCGGATCCGGCGGTGAAGCGGGAGATTCGTCTCGCTGCCGAGGCCGAGGAACGCGAGTTCTACCAGCACCGCGCCTCCGAGGAATGGCTCGAGGCGCTGGCGCCGCTGGGCACCACGGCGGAGAAGCCCTTCCTCGAGACCGCGCCGTGGCTGATTGGCATCTTCGAGCAACGCTGGAGTTACGATGCCGAGGGCGCCAAGGTGAAGCACTACTACCCGAAGGAATCGGTCGGCATCGCCACCGGGCTGCTCATCGCAGCGCTGCACCAGGCGGGGCTGGCGACGCTCACGCACACGCCGAGCCCGATGAAATTCCTCAACCGGATCATGGGCCGCCCGCCGCAGGAACGGCCCTTCCTGCTGCTGGTCGCGGGCTACCCGGCGGCAGGCGCCCGCGTTCCCGACATCAGCCGCAAGGGTCTCGAGGACATTGCCACGTTCCTGGCGGCGGACGACAACGACAAATCACGACCATAAGCAGGGGGTAACGCCGAAGTGGACGCATTAACCGCATGGCTCGACAAGGTCTCCGCCTTCGTCTGGGGCCCCTACTGCCTCATCCCGCTGCTGCTGCTGACCGGCCTGTATCTCACGGTCGTGCTGCGCGGACTGCAGTTCCGCCAGCTCGGCCCGGCGCTGTACCAGGCGCTCATCGTGCGCACCGAGACCGGCGCGCGCGGCGACATCTCCCACTTCCAGGCGCTGATGACGGCGCTGGCCGCCACGGTCGGCACCGGCAACATCGTCGGCGTGGCGACCGCGATCGCCGCTGGGCGGTCCGGGCGCGCTGTTCTGGATGTGGGTCACCGGCCTGGTCGGCATGGCCACCAAGTACTCCGAGGCGCTGCTGTCGGTGAAGTACCGCGTCACCGACGAGCGCGGCGAACAGGCGGGCGGGCCGATGTACTACCTGCGCGGAAGGCATCCGCTGGAAGCCGCTGGGCCGCACTCTCGGCTGGCTGTTTGCCCTGTTCACCGCCATGTGCCGCCTTTGGCATCGGCAACATGGTGCAGTCGAACTCGGTGGCCGACGCCATCGGCGGCGCGTTCGGCATTCCTGCCTGGATCAGCGGCGCGGTCATCGCCCTCGGCGTCGGCGGCGGTCATCCTCGGCGGTATTCGTTCCATCGGCCGCTTCACCGGCCTGTTCGTGCCGGTCATGATCGTCATCTACATGGGCGCCTGCAGCATCGTGCTGCTGTTCAATTTCAGCGACCGATCCCGGCCGCTTTCGCGCCTGGTCTTCAGCGACGCCTTCACCGGCAGCGCGGCCGCCGGCGGCTTCCTCGGCGCCACCATTGCCCAGGCGATGCGCTACGGCGTGGCGCGCGGCATCTTCTCCAACGAGTCGGGGCTCGGCTCGGCCGGCATCGCCGCGGCCGCGGCGCAGACGCGCGAGCCCGTGCGCCAGGCGCTGGTGTCCATGACCCAGACCTTCATCGACACGATCGTGGTCTGCACCTTCACCGGCATCGCCATCATCGCCAGCGGCGTGTGGAATTCCGGCGTCAACGGAGCCGCCCTGACCCAGCTCGCCTTCGGCTCGGCGATGCCGGGCGCGGTCGGCCCGGCGGTGGTGGCGATCTGCCTCGCCATGTTCGCCTTTTCCACCATCCTCGGCTGGAGCTCACTACGGCGAGCGCGGCATCGAGTACCTTCTCGGCGTGCGCGCGATCCTGCCCTATCGCATCCTGTTCGTGGTCGCGGCCTTTGCCGGCTCCATCTACACGCTCGACTTCGTCTGGCTGCTGTCCGACGTGATGAACGGCCTGATGGCGCTGCCCAACCTGATCGGCCTGCTGCTGCTCTCAGGCGTGGTGGCGGTCGAGACGCGCAGCTACTTCGAGCGTAACGAGCGCTAGACCCGGGCGGCGCTAAAGCATGAAGCCCAGGTCGCGCGCGACGAAGTTGTCGAGGTGCGGCGCGACGGTGGCGAGGTCGGCTTCCGGGATGCCGAACCACTGCGCCAGCGTCGCCGCGAACTGGTCGGACGAGGTGGACGGGATGAAGCGGCCGCCGCCGACGTCGTCGGGTCCGCCGATCGCCAGCAGGGGGTAGCTGCCGTAGATCTCGCGGCCGGCGACGGCGTCGCCGGTCACGACCTGGATGCCGCCCCAGGCATGGTCGGTGCCGTCGCCGTTCGAGGTCAGCGTGCGGCCGAAGTCCGACTGGGTGAAGGTGGTGACGTTTCCGGCCACGCCCAGCTCCACCGTGGCGTCATAGAACGCCCGCATGCTGTCGCTCACGTCGCCGAGCAGGCCCGGCTGCAGCTCGTTCTGGTCGTCGTGGGTGTCGAAGCCGCCCGCCGCGACGAAGAAGATCTGCCGTTCCATGCCCAGCCGGTCGCGCACCGCGATCAGCCGCGCGACGGTCTGGAGCTGCTCGCCCAGCTGCGAAGCGGGAAACGGCGTGGTGATGGCCGGCGCGCCCGCGATGGCCGCGGTCACCAGGTCCGCGGTCGACACCGCCCGCTCCTGCACGGCCGCGAAGGCCCGTTCGTAGATCGAGCCGTACTGGGCGCCGATGATGCGCTCGAAGGCCTGCCGCTGGGCGAGGCCGATCCCGCTCTCGCCGAAGCCCTCGAAGGGGATCGGGCCGCCGGGACCCATGACGTAGGCGACCGTGTCGTCGCCGGCCTGGAAGATCGACGCACCGAACAGGGAGGCGTTGGTGGGCAGCTGCTGCCCGGCCACCTCGGTGCGGATCAGGTCGGCGATGCGCCCGGCCCAGCCGGTCCTGGCCTGGGCCCGGCCCTTCAGGGTGAGCCACTGGTCCTGCTGGTCGTTGTGCGAGAACAGCTGCGGTGGCAGCTGGACGCTGCCGGCCTGGTACTGGTCCCGCGTCGTCGGCTCGATCAGCGGCCCGACATTGGCGACGAAGGCGGCGCGGCCGCTGTCGAACAATCCCTGCAGGCCGCTCATCGACGGGTGCAGGCCGTAGTCGACACCATCGCTGGTGAGCGGGGCGATCGGCAGCAGGGCCTCCCGGTCGATGGCAAGGTTCTGGCGCGAGTTCGCATAGACGTCGTACTCGGCCTGGCTGCGCGGCACCACCATGTTCCAGGAATCGTTGCCGCCGAAAAGGAACACGCACACCAGCGCGCGATAGTCGTTGAAAGGGCCGGGCGCTGCGACCGTGTGCAGCCAGGGATACGCGGTCAGCACTGCGCCGGCGCCGGTGGCGCGGAGGAAATCACGTCGGTTGATTCGGGCCATGGCGGGGCTCCTGCTTAGCGCTGGTACGCGTATTCGGGTGAAGTGACCGTGAGGTAAACCGCCTCGGCGGCGCGGGCCAGCCCCTCGGAGGCGGGGATCAGCCCGAGCATGCCGGCGATCTCGCTGCGCAGCGTGGGCGACATCTCGCCGCCGAGCAGCTTGCCGTCGACCAGGTCGATCAGCGCGTCGGTATCGGCCGCGACCGCGAGTTCCTCCGCCAGGTCGATGGCGACCTGGTCGGGCCGCAGGTCCGGGTTCTGCTGGTTGTTGACGAAGGTGTAGAGCGCAAACAGGTTCGTCAGCAGCGTGTTCTGGAACTCCGTGGCGATCTGCAGCTCCGGCGCCACCAGGCCGCGGTCCTTGATCTCGCCCGGCGGCGCGTAGAAGGGGCTGAAGAAATTGAACACCGAGGGTGACTGCAGCGGGCCCTGCCCGTAGAGGATGTAGGCGCCCTGGAATCCATAGCTGCCGGTGGCGGCGGTGCCGTCGTAGGCGCGCCAGAGCTGGGTCAGGCGCAACAGAGGCTCCTTCAGCTTGCCGTCGGTATCCATGCGCGGATCCGGGCGGGCCTCGTCGTCCAGCAGGATCGCCCGGACCACGGCCGCCAGGTCGCCGCGCAGGCCGGTGCCGTTGTCGTCGAAGACAGCGGCGACCCGTGCGACGTACGCCGGCGACGGGTTGCTGGTGACCAGCCGCTCGATCAGGCGGGTGGCAATGAACGGCCCCACGTTCGGGTGCGCGAAGATGTTGTCGAGAGCGGCCGCCAGGTCCTGTTCGCCCGACTGCCCGGCCGGCAGCACCACGCCGTTCAGCAACTGCTTCGGCCCGGTATCGTGGAAGTCGGGATACAGCTGCATTGGCTGCACCTGGTTCAGGGGGGTCGGGCGGGCGAGCTCGAAGCTCGGCGCGCCGGCGAAGTGCCAGCCGGTGAAGACATGGGCGAAGCCTTCGATGACCGCCTGGTCGTAGGTCGGGATCGGGTCGCCGCGGCCGTCGGTGCGCACCGTGCCGTCGGGCGCGAGCTCGACCAGGCCGATGGTAAACAGCTGCATCAGCTCGCGGGCGTAGTTCTCGTCCGGTCGGATGTTGAGCGCGGGGTTGGGCTTCTGGTTGCCGAGCATGCTGAGGTACACGCCCATGGCGGGATGCAGGGTCACGTCCTCGATCAGCGTGCGGAAGTTGCCGAAGGCGTTGCGCGCCAGCAGGTCGTAGTAGTCCGCGAGCGCGAAGGGCGCGTTGTTCAACGCGCCGAGCTGGGACACGACCATGATCTCGGACAGCGCGAAGGCGACGCGCTGGCGCAGCTGGTCCGGGGCGCCAAGCGCGTGGCGGAACCAGATGTCGACGCGGTCGTCCTGCAGCTGGAACGGGAACTGCGGTGGCGGCAGGCTCTGGATGAAAGGCAGCTGCACGGAGGCCGGCAGGGCGAGCTGCTCTGCGATCCAGGCCTCGTAGCCGATCTCCTGCACGCGGGCAGCTTCGGCCTCGGTGGCCCCGAAGGTGGCCTGGTTGAGGAACTGGAATGCGTCGGCCTTGGAAATCACCGGGGGCGGGGGCGGCTGGCCGCTGCCGCCACCCGAGCCGCCGCTGGAGCTCCCGCCGCACGCGGCGAGCGCCAGCGCGGCCCCAAGGATGAACAGGTGTCGCAGGCGGCGCACGCCGCGCCGGAAGATCGGTGTTGTCGGCATCGTCTTGGCTCCTTCGCGGCGGCGCCCGCCGTCAGGCTGGCCGGGTTGTATCCATTAACACGTTACAAGTCCCGGCCGGTTCCCTCACTGTTCCTGCTGGTATCGCTGGCGGCGGGGCCCTTCGCCGCGCTGCGGCAGCTCATCGCCCTCCAGCACGCCGTTGCCGTCCGCGTCGCGCGCGGCGAAGTGGGCCATGCGGCGGGCGCCGAACTCGTCCTGGTCTATTACGCCGTCGCCGTTGGCGTCGAGCATTGCAAACTGGCGTTCCTGCGGGGCCTTGAACTCCTCGAGCGTAATGCGACCGTCGCCGTCGGCGTCGACGCGCTGCATGAATCCGCGCGGGCCGTCGCCCCGCGGGCCGGGCTTGCCGTAGCCGGGCTCCTGGGCGAGAGCGCTGAAGGACAAGGTGGCGGCCAGGGCGATGGCGGCTGCGGCGAGAATCCTGGTCTTCATGGTGTGGCTCCTGTAGTCACATTGCGCGGGGTTTTCCCGAGCTTCGCCTCCATCATCCGGTCCGCAAGTGCAGCAAGAATGGCTGAAAAGCGGAGATTCGATGGAGACGGGCCGCCTCACTCCTCCAGCCGGTAGCCCACGCCGTAGACCGAATGCAGCAGCTCGCGTCCCGGCGCCGCCTCGGCGAGCTTGCGACGCAGGTTCTTCACATGGCTGTCGACGGTGCGATCCGACACCACGCGATGGTCGTCGTAAATGCGTTCCAGCAGCGCGGCGCGCGAGAACACCCGTCCGGGGTGGGCTGCCAGCGTTTCCAGCAGGCGGAACTCGACCGGCGTCAGGTCCAGCTTGTGGCCGTCCAGCTCCGCACGCCATGCCTGCGGCTCTACCTGCAGGCCCCGCACCGGGCCGGCCTGCGCCGGTCCGCTGCCAGTGGCATGGCGGCGCAGCACGGCCTTCACGCGCGCCACCACCTCGCGCGGGCTGAATGGCTTGCAGATGTAGTCGTCGGCACCGAGTTCCAGGCCGAGCAGGCGGTCGATCTCTTCCACCCGGGCCGTCACCATGATGACCGGCAGCTCGGTGAAGCTGCGCAACTCGCGGCAGATCTCCAGCCCGTCGCGCCCGGGCAGCATCAGGTCGAGCAGCACCAGCGCCGGGGGGCGGGCGCGCACCTCGGGCACCACCGCGTTGCCGTCGGCCAGGGTGTGTGTGGCGAAGCCGGCGGTATGCAGGTATTCGGCGAGGACGGCCGCGAGCTTGGGTTCGTCCTCGACGATGAGAATGAGTTGCCCTGTGCTCACGCCATGCCCCTGAGCAGCGGCAGCCGCACCACGATGCGCATGCCGCCCAGCGCGGCGGCGTCGGCGCTGATGGTGCCGCCGTGCGCTTCCACGATGTTGCGGCAAATGGCGAGGCCCAGCCCGGCCCCGCCGGAGGCGCGGTTGCGCGAGCCCTCGGCGCGGAAAAAGCGTTCGAACAGGTGGGGCAGGAGTGCGTCCGGCACCCCGGGCGCGGTGTCGCTGACTTCGAGCACCGCCTGCCCGTCGTCGCGCCGGCAAGCCACCTCGATCCGGCCGGGGGCATCGGTGTAACGCAGTGCGTTCTCCACCAGGTTGCTCACCAGTTGCACCAGGCGATCCGGATCGGCATGCACCATGAGCGGACTGCCGTCGACGCCGTCCGTATCCAGGGCCAGGCCGATCGCTGCACAGCGCTCCCGCAACGGCTGCAGGGCTGTGCTCACCTGGACGCGCAGGTCGAGGTCGCGGCGACGATAGTCGAGCGCCCCGAGATCGGACAGCGACAGCTGGTACAGGTCGTCCACGAGCTTGCCGAGGGCGTGGGTCTCGGTCTGCAGTGAAGCGACGGTGCCGGGGCCGAGCGCGCGTATGCCGTCTTCCACCGCGTCCAGCTCGGCGCGGATCACGGCCAGCGGCGTGCGCAGCTCATGCGCCACGTCGGCCATCATGCGCCGGCGCATTTCCTCGTTGCGCTGCAGGGTCCGGGCCAGCATGTTGAAGTCGTCGGCCAGGCGGCCGAACTCGTCTGCGCTGCGCACTTCGACCCGGGTGTCGAAGTCGCCGGCGGCGAGCCGGTGCGAGGCGGAACCGAGCGCCCGCGCCGGCGCCAGGAACGTGCGCGACAGCAGCGCCGCAGCCAGCGCTGCAAGCAGCACCGCGGCCAGGCTGGCCACGCCGAGGTTGCGCAGCTGGGCGCGCTGGAAGCGCAGGTCGGTGCTCTCTGTTGGCCGTCGCGCCGGTGTGCGCGCGACCCAGCCGACCGTGTTGCCGTTGACGACCACCGGGTGCCGGATGATGTCGCCGTCGGACGGGACGCCGCGCCCGGCCACCAGGGCTCCGTCAGCGTCATACAGGGCGGCGCGTGGCAGGCCGAAACGAAGACGGTTCGGCGCCTCGGGCGGTTCGGCGCCGCCGGGTCGCGGCTGGCTCCGCAACAGCGCGCGCCAGCGCCGCTCTTGCCCCGCCAGCGCCGACCAGTCGCCGTTGCGCGCATAGATGTCCGCCAGGGTCTCCACCACCGCGTCCGCACGGCGGGCCTCGGCCGCTTCGATGTAGCGCTGGAAGTCGCGCTTGAAGCCCCACTGGCCGGCCACAGCCATGACCACGGCCACCAGCACGCTGGTGGCGAGCACGCCGAGAAAAAGCTTGGTCGTGATGCTCAGGCGCATGGGCGTCGGGAGACCAGGTCCGATGTCGAGTACCAGCCCCGAGGATAAGCCCAAATTGTGGAGGACTGGCGCAGGCGCCGTCCTCCCGGTCGGGGGTCAGCGCCGCTTGCGGGTCTTGCGCGGGCGCGCCGGCGAGTCGTCTTCCACGCTCCATTGCTCGCGGTGGGCCCGCGCGGCTTCGCTGTTCACGCCCGCATGGCGGTTCGACAGCAACAGCGAGCCCGGATCGCACACGCGCGCGCGGATCAGGCCGAGGTCGCGCGCAGCGTCGAACAGGCTGGGGTACCAGGACTCCCAGTTCGGCAGCAGTTGTTCGACCTGTTCTCGCAGCGACGCCATGCGGCGACGTTAGCCGAGCAGGGGTCGGCGGCGCAATCGCTGCAAATACCGCGCCTGCGCCAATCCCGCATCGGCAAATTGGCGCGCCGGGGCTATGCTGCGGGCATGACAAAGGAGGTCGTATTCCGCGCCCGTAAGCTGCGCAAGGTCTACCCGATGGGTGAGGTCGAGGTCGTCGCCCTGCGCGAGGTGGACCTGGACCTGTATCGCGGCGAGTTCGTGGTCCTGCTGGGTCCCTCGGGCAGCGGCAAGTCCACGCTGCTCAATATCCTCGGCGGCCTCGACAGCGCCACCTCGGGCGAGGTGTGGTACAGCGGGCACGACCTTACTGCGGCGAACGAGCGCGAACTGACGGAATTTCGCCGTGATCATGTCGGCTTCGTGTTCCAGTTCTACAACCTGATCCCGAGCCTCACGGCGCGTGAGAACGTCGCCGCCGTCACCGAGATCGCCAGCGCGCCGATGAAGCCGGAGGCGGCCCTGGAACTGGTCGGCATGGGCGAGCGCCTGGACCATTTCCCGGCCCAGCTCTCCGGCGGCGAGCAGCAGCGTGTCGCGATCGCGCGGGCGATCGCCAAGAACCCCGCGGTGCTGCTGTGCGACGAGCCCACCGGCGCGCTCGACTCGGCCACCGGCATCGTGGTGCTCGAGGCTCTGGAGCGCGCCAACCGGGAGCTCGGCACCACCACGGTGGTGATCACGCACAACATGGTGATTGCGCAGATGGCCGACCGCGTCATCCACATGGCGGACGGGCAGATTGCCGGCAGCGAGACCAACGACGTGCGCAAGCCGCCCAGCGAGCTGCACTGGTGATGCGCGCCCTCGACCGCAAGCTGTTCCGCGACCTGTGGCACATGCGCGGCATGGTCTTCGCCATCTCCCTGGTGGTGCTGGGCGGAGTGTCCACATTCGTCATGTCGCTGGTCACCTACGAATCCCTGCTGGTGACCCAGCAGCGCTATTACATCGACCAGCGTTTCGCGGACGTTTTCGGCAATCTGGTGCGCGCGCCGGAGTCGGTGGCGGAGCAGCTGGTGGAACTGCCGGGCGTGAACCAGGTGGAGACGCGCGTGGTGGCGCCGGTCAACATCGAGGTGGAGGGGTTCGGCGACCCCATCACCGGCCGCATCGTGTCGTTGCCGGAGGTCGGCGAGCCGAAGCTGAACAAGCCGCTGGTGCGGCGCGGGCGGCTGCCCCAGCCGCGGGCCGAGACCGAGGTGGCGGTGAGCGAGGATTTCGCCAACGCGCACGGCCTCGAGCCGGGCGACCGCCTCGCCGCGGTGATCCGCGGGCGCCGCCAGTACGTCGACATCGTCGGCATCGCTCTCTCGCCGGAGTACATGTATGCCATTGCGCCCGGGGCGATGTTCCCCGACTTCAAGCGCTACGGCATCCTGTGGATGAACCGCAAGGCGCTGGCCACGGCCTTCGACATGGACGGCGCCTTCAACGACGTCAGCTTCTCGCTGCAGCGAGGCGCGGTGGCGCAGGACGTCATCGACCGTGTCGACCTGGTGCTGGCGCGTTACGGCGGGCTCGGCGCCTACGCGCGCGAGGACCAGTTCAGCCATCGTTTCATCAGCGAGGAGCTGCGCGGCCTCGAGACCATGGCGACGTTGTTTCCGGTGATCTTCCTTGGCGTGTCGGCCTTTCTTCTCAACGTGGTCATGGGCCGGCTGGTGGCCACCGAGCGCGAGCAGATCGCCACACTCAAGGCCTTCGGCTACTCCAGCACCCAGGTCGGGTTTCATTACGCCAAGCTGGTGTTGCTCATCACGTCGCTGGGACTGGCGGCCGGCGTGGCGCTGGGGGCCCGTTTCGCCCGTGGGCTGAGCAGCATCTACCAGGAGTTCTACAGTTTTCCTTTCCTCGATTTCCGCCTCGACCCGGTGATCGTGCTGCATGCGGTGCTGGTCACCGTGGGCGCGGCGCTGGGCGGCACCGCCTGGGCCGTGCGCCGTGCCGCGCAGCTGCCGCCGGCAGAGGGTATGCGCGCCGAGCCGCCCCCGGCTTACCACGCCACGTTCCTGGAGCGGCTTGGCCTGCAGCGGCGTCTCGCCGAGCCGTCGCGCATGATCGTGCGCCACCTCAGCCGACAGCCCTTCAAGGCCGCCTTGTCGATGGCCGGCATCGCCGCGGCCTGCGGCATCCTGATGATCACCAACTTCCAGCGCGACGCCATCGGCTGGATGATGGGCGTGCAGTTCGGCCTCGGTAGCCGCGAGGACCTGGCGGTGACGTTTACCGATCCGACCCCGCGGCGCGCGCTGTATTCGCTCGAGGGGCTGGAGGGCGTGACCCATGCCGAGGGTCACCGCGTGGTGGCGGCACGGCTGGTGCACGGCCATCGCAGCCATCGCGGCAGCATCGAGGGCGTGGAGCCGGACAGCACCCTGCACCGCGTACTGGACGCCTCGCTGCAGCCGCTGCAGGTGCCCGCGGACGGGCGTGGTGCTGACCGACTACCTGGCGCAGGAGATCCTGCAGATCGAGCCGGGCGAGGTGCTGCGGGTTGAAGTGCTGGAGGGCGCCCGCCCGGTGCTTGAAATCCCGGTGGTGGCGGTCGCGCAGCAGTACCTCGGGGTGAACGCCTACATGCAGCGCGAAACCCTGAACCGTCTCATGCGCGAGGGCCCGGCCATCACCGGCGCGCGCCTTGCGGTCGATGCGGAGCTCGAGCCGGCGGTCTATAAACGGCTGCGGGAGATGCCGCGCGTGGCCGGCACCGTGGTGCGCGAGAACGCCATCCGCCAGTTCGACGAGATGATGGAAGAGACCATCCTCTATTTCAGTTTCATCACCGCGCTGCTGGGCGGCTTCATCGCCTTCGGCGTGGTGTACAACTCGATGCGCATCGCCCTGTCGGAACGCGGGCGCGAGCTCGCCTCGCTGCGCGTGCTCGGTTTCACACGGCTCGAGGTCGCCTACATCCTGCTCGGAGAGATCGGCCTGCTGACCCTGGCGGCCATCCCCTTCGGCTATGCCTTCGGCTGGGGATTGTCCGCTTATCTCGCGCGGGCCTTTTCCTCCGACCTGTACCGCATCGAGCTGGTGATTTCGCCCGGCACCTATGCGCTGGCGGCCGCAGTGGTGCTGGTATCTTTCCTGATTTCATCACTGCTTGCGTGGCGCAAGCTGGATAAGCTGGACCTGGTGGAAGTCCTGAAGACGAGGGAGTGAGACATGCTGGCCGGACGCTACAAGGGCATCGCCCTGATCGCCGTGCTCATCGCCGCGGCGATGACCTGGGCGTGGTGGCCTCGGCCGGTGCTGGTGGAATTCGCCGAGGTGGCGCGCCGGCCGCTGGAGGTCGCGGTCGAAGAGGAGGGCCGCACGCGGGTCAAGGACCGCTACGTGCTGTACGCGCCGGTGGCCGGCTACCTGCGTCGGGTCACGCTCGAACCGGGCGACGCGGTGGAAGCGGGCCAGCCGGTGGCCTGGCTCGACCCTCTGCCGGCGGCGACGCTGGATCCGCGCGCCCGGGCGGAGGCCCAGGCCCGTCTCGCGGCTGTGCGCGCGGCGCTGGAGCAGGCGCGCGACGTCCGTGAACAGGCCGCCGCCGAGGCCGCGCTCGCCGAACACGAGTTCGTGCGGCGTCGCGAGCTGCTGGACCGGCAACTGATCTCGCGCGCCGAGTTCGACCAGGCCGAGAGTCGTCGCGATGCGGCCGTGGCGGCCGCCCGTGCTGCGGCTTCCGCGATCGAGGTGGCGCGCCACGAGGTCGAGGCTGCGCAGGCGGTGCTGAATTATGCCGGCGCCATGGTGGCGGGCGAGGCGCCGGAGCCGGTGGCGCTGCGGGCCCCGGTGGACGGCCGCGTGTTGAAACGCATGCAGGAGAGCGCCGGCGTCGTGGCTGCCGGACAGCCGCTGGTGGAAGTGGGGGATACGCGCGCGCTCGAAGTCGAGGTCCAGGTCCTGTCGCGGGATGCCGTGCGCATCGAGCCGGGCGGTCGCGTCCAGTTCCAGCGCTGGGGTGGCGGCGAGGCGCTGGAAGGCCGGGTACGGATCGTGGAGCCGTCGGGGTTCACCAAGATCAGTGCGCTCGGAGTCGAGGAGCAGCGGGTGCTGGTGATTGCCGACCTGCTCGATCCGCCGGCGGCGTGGCAGAGTCTCGGTGACGGTTACCGCGTCGAGGCGCGCTTCATTACATGGGCACGGGACGATGCCCTGGCGGCGCCGGCCAGCGCGCTGTTCCGCCGCGGCGATGCCTGGGAGGCTTTTGTGGCCGAGGACGGGCGGGCGCGGCGTGTGAGCGTGATGCCCGGTCGCAGCAGCGGTCTCATCACCGAGATCGTGTCCGGGCTGGAGCCCGGACAGCGAGTGATCGTGCACCCGCCGGAAGAGGTCGAAGACGGCGTGCGCGTCGCGCCATACGAGAAGTAGCCGCGCCGTGCCTGGGAAACAGAAACCCGTCGACCTGCTGCTGCTGCATCCGCCGAGCGTGTACGACTTCCGCGAGAAGTCGATCCTGTACGGCCCGGTCAGCGACATGGTGCCGTCATCGGTGATGTTCGAGATCTATCCGATCGGGTTCCTCACCATGGCGGGCTACCTGAAGCAGCAGGGCATGCGCGTGCGCATCGTCAACGTCGCATTGCACATGCTCACGGACCCGGGCTTCGACGCGCCCGGGTTCCTCGCGGCGCAGCGCCCCGCGGCCATCGGGATCGACCTGCACTGGATGCCCCACTGCCATGGCGCGATCGAGATCGCCCGCCTGGCCAAGGCGGTGCACCCCGACGTGCCGGTCATATTCGGAGGCCTGTCGGCAACCTACTTCCACGAGGAGCTGCTGCGGGAGTACCCGGAGATCGACTTCGTGCTGCGCGGCGATAGCACCGAGCCGCCTCTGCACCAGCTGCTGCTGGCCCTGCGCGAGGGCGGGCCCGTCGACACCATCCCCAACCTGGTCTGGCGCGAGAATGGCAATGTCAGGGTGAACCCGCTCAGCTTCGTGCCGCGCACGCTCGACTACATTGACGTCTACCCCGAGCTGCTGATCGAGATGGCGATCCGGTATCGCGACATCACCGGTGTGCTGCCTTTCAACGGCTGGCTGGGCAATCCCACCACCATGGTGCTGCCGCTGAAGGGCTGCGCCTTCGAGTGCATCACCTGTGGCAGCTCCAACTCGACCTGCGCAATGATGACGGGGCGGCGCAAGCCGGTGTTCCGCA
This sequence comes from uncultured Gammaproteobacteria bacterium, assembly GCA_963709275.1. Taxonomy (GTDB): domain Bacteria; phylum Pseudomonadota; class Gammaproteobacteria; order Steroidobacterales; family XN24; genus XN24. The sequence continues at coordinate 364,339 of CAVPVZ010000004.1, read as the reverse complement.
GCCCGGCAAACCTGGCGTCGAATGCGGCGGCCATCGGCCGCTTCTCGCGCGGCCCGATCGTCATGCCCGGCGACCTGCTGCAGGGCGGGCGCAGTTACGCCAGGGCCTGCATCGACGAAATGGCAGCCGCCGGGGTCGAGAACGAGGTCTGCTTCGAGTTCTTCGACGTGCCGCCGGTGGATTTCCTGCAATACATCGATGCGCGGCTGCCGAACTGGAGCTTCGAGGTCTCGCCGGAGAGCCACGACCGCAGGGTGCGCCATGCCATGGAAGGCCAGGCCGGATACGAGAACGAGGAGATGGAGCACATGCTGCGGGAGGCGCTCAAGCTCCACTGCCACCGCATCGACGTGTTCTTCATGATCGGCTTGCCCCACCAGGACCACCGCTCGGTGATGGAGACGGTGGACTACTGCGAGCACCTGTTCAGCTGGGGCGATGCCAGGCTGCAGTGCTTCATCTCGCCGATGGGCCCGTTTCTCGATCCCGGCAGCCAGATCTTTGAGCAGCCGGAGCGCTTCGGCTACCGCAGGCTGGCGTCCACGGTCGAGGAGCACCGACAGCTGCTCACGCAGCCGAGCTGGGAGCACATCCTCAACTACGAGACCGAGTGGATGACACGCGCGCAGCTGGTCGACGCCACCTACGATGCGGCCGAGCGACTCAACGAGCTGAAGCTGCGCTACCAGCGCATCACGCCGCGCCAGGCCGGGATCGTGGCGGACGGTATCGCCGAAGCCCGCCGCCTGCGGGCACGGCTCGAGGACAGCCGCGGCGGCCGCATGGACCCGGCGGCAGAGGCACAACTGCATGGCGAGATCTCTCGTTTCAGCAACAGCACGGTATGCGACAAGCGCGAGCTGTTCTGGCACCGGCATATACTCAGCTTCCGCCTCCCGGCCATCGGGCGCGTGGCGCTCGACTACTTGCGTCGTGCTGCATGAACTTCGCGCCCGTTTCGGGGTGAGCCTGACTTGAGTCGCCTGCGACGCTGATGCATGATGCCGGCGTCCAATGTAGAGAACCGCGCATGAATCCGCTTGCCGTGTCTTCCTCCGGATGTTGTTCCGCCGTGCTGCGGCCCGCGTTGCTCATTTCCGTCGTCATCGCTCTTGCCGCTTGTGAACCCCAGGCGCCGCCTGCCGCTCGGGGAGCGGTGCCGGTGGTGGTGCAGCAGGTGGAGGCCCGCACCATCCCGGTCGTCACGTCGCGCGTGGCCCAGACCGAGAGCTCGCGCCAGGTCGAAGTCGTCGCGCGCGTGTCCGGTTTCCTCGAGTCGATCAATTATCGCGAAGGCGGCCTGGTGAAGGCCGGCGACGTGATGTTCGAAATGGACCGCAAGCCTTTCGTCGCCCAGCTCGACATGGCGCAGGGTGAAGTGGGGGCGTCGCTGGCGCGGCTTGCCACGGCAGAGGCGAACCTGGAGCGGACCCGTCCGCTGGCCGCCGCGGACGCCCTCAGCCAGGCCGACCTGGACCGCGCCATCGGCGACCAGCAGGCGGCGGAAGCCGCGGTTTACACGGCGCGCGCACGCCTGCGCCAGGCCGAGTTGAACCTCGACTACGCCACCATCCGTTCACCTGTCACGGGGATGGCAGGCGCGGCGGAACAGCGTGAGGGTACCTATCTCAACGCCCAGGGCGCCTCGGCCAACCTGGCCTACGTGGCGCAGCTGGATCCGATCTGGGTGAACTTCAGCGTCTCCCAGAACGAGGCGGCGCGCCGCGAACAGCGCCAGCGGGCGGGTCTCTACGTGCCGCCCGAGGAAGATCGTTACACCGTCGAAGTCGAGCTGCCGGGCGGTCGGGTGTTTCCGCAGGAGGGCGAGCTCGATTTCGCCGACCCCTCCTACGACCGGCGCACCGGCACCTTTACCGTGCGCGCCGTGGTGCCGAACCCGGACCTGGAGCTGCGGCCCGGGATGTTCGTCACCGCCAGGCTGAAGGGTGCCGAGCGGCCGAACGCGATCGTGGTGCCGCAGCGGGCGGTGCAGAAGTCTGCCGATGGCCACGTAGTGTGGCTGGTCAACGCACAGGGCGTGGCGGAAGTACGGCCGGTGGTGGTAGGCGACTGGGTCGGCGCGGACTGGCTGGTCGAGCAGGGCCTGCGCGTTGGCGAGACATTGATCGTCGACGGTTTCCAGCGCCTGGCGCCGGGCGTCCCGGTGCAGGCCGTGCCGGCCCTGCCGGCCGACGTCGCGGCCGGCGAGTAACTCCGTCATGGGCCCGGGTTTCTTCATCGACCGGCCGGTCTTCGCGTCGGTTATCTCGATCGTCATCGTGCTGGCAGGCTTCGCAGCCCTGCGCGCCACGCCGGTGGCGCAATACCCCGAGGTGGCGCCGCCGACCGTGACGGTGACTGCGTTTTACCCGGGCGCCACGGCCGAGGTCATCGCCAACACCGTAGCAGCGCCCATCGAGCAGCAGGTCAACGGCGTCGACGACATGATCTACATGGACTCGACCAGTTCTTCCTCGGGCGCCATGAGCCTGACCGTGACTTTCGCGCCGGGCACGGATCCGGACATCGCCCAGGTGAATACCCAGAACCGGGTCAGCCAGGCACTGGCGCAGCTGCCGCAGGTGGTGACGCGCCAGGGCGTGAAGGTCGAGAAAAAGTCCTCCAGCTTCATGATGCTGGTGAGCTTCTACTCGGAGGACGACTCGCTCGACCCGCTGTTCCTGAACAACTACGTCAACCTGTACGTCCTGGATGCCGTGAAGCGCCTGCCGGGCGCCAACCTGGCGGGTGTGTTCCCACCGCCCGAGGTCGCGATGCGCGTCTGGCTGCAGCCGGATCGCATGGCGCAGCTGGGCGTGACCACCGCGGAGGTGGCGAACGCCATCAGCGGCCAGAACCAGGCCTTCGGCGTGGGCCAGGTCGGCCAGGCCCCGGTCCCGGCCGGGGCGCAGCAGAACTTTCCCATCACCAGCCAGGGCATGCTGGCGACAGCCGCGGAATTCGAGGACATCATCATCCGTACCGGCGGGCCGAGCGGGGATGCAGCCATCGTGCGCCTGCGCGACGTGGCGCGCGCCGAACTGGGCGCCCAGAGCTACTTCGTCACCAGCAAGCTCAACGGCCGCAATGCGGCGGCGCTGGTGGTGTTCCAGCAGCCGGGCTCGAACGCCCTCGACACCTCCAACCGGGTCCGCGCCACGCTCGAGGAGCTGTCCGCGAGTTTCCCCGACAGCCTCGAATACAAGGTCGTCATGGATACCAGCGAGTTCACCGCCGCCTCCATCGAGAAGGTGATACATACCTTCTTCGAAGCCGTGGTGCTGGTGGTGCTGGTGGTGTTCCTGTTCCTGCAGAGCCTGCGCGCGACCCTCATCCCCTTGCTGGCGTTGCCCGTCGCCCTCATCGGCGCCTACGTTGGGATCTATGCGCTCGGCTTCTCGACCAACATGCTGACGCTGTTCGGCATGATCCTGGCCATCGGCCTGGTGGTGGACGATGCGATCATCGTGGTGGAGGCTGTGGAGCACAAGATGTCCACCAAGGGCATGTCGCCCCGGGAGGCCGCGCACGAGGCCATGGGTGAGCTGACCAACGCGCTGATTTCCCTGGTGCTGGTGCTGGTGGCGGTGTTCGTGCCCGTGGCCTTCCTAGGCGGGATGACTGGCACGCTTTACAAGCAGTTCGCGATCACCATCGCCATCGCCGTGGTCTTGTCCGGTATCGGGGCCCTGACTCTGTCGCCGGCGCTGTCCGCGTTGGTTCTCAAGCGGGCGCACGGCGAGAAGAAGGGATTCTTCCTCGCCTTCGAGCGCGGCTTCGAGCGCGTGACGGATTACTACGTAGCGGGCGTGCGCTGGCTGCTGCGGCATCGCCTCACGGGAATAGCGCTGTTGTTGGTCGCCTGTGGTGGCATCTTCGGCCTGTTCCGCATCCTGCCCTCCAGCTTCGTGCCGGAGGAGGACCAGGGCTACATCTTTACTTCGGTCATGCTGCCCGACGCGGCCAGCCTCGAGCGGACCACCGCCACCAGCGACCGGGTGACACAGATCCTGCTCGACCACCCGGCGATTGCCGACGCCGCCCAGATTGATGGCTTCAGCCTGCTGGACGGCCAGACCCGGACCAATGCCTCGGCCATGTTCGTCGCCCTCAAGTCATTCGACGAGCGCGCCGAGACTGGCGACACGGCGTTCAGCACGATTGCCGACCTGCAGCGGGAGCTGGCGACGGTGAAAACCGGGCTGGCGTTCGCGGTCAACCCGCCGGCAGTGCCGGGCCTGGGCGTGACCGGCGGCTTCGATTTCTATCTGCAGGACCGCAGCGGCGGCAGCCCGGAGCAGCTCGGCCAGGCAGTTCAGGCCTTCGTCGCCGCGGCGCGCCAGCGCCCGGAGCTGGCCGGCGTGTCGAGCACCTATTCGGCGAGCCAGCAACAGATCTACTTGGAAGTGGACCGGCCGCGGGCCGAGCTTCTCGGCGTGCCGGTGCAGGACGTCTACGGCACGCTGCAGGCTTACTTCGGCTCCATGTTCGTTTCGCAGTTCACCCAGTTCGGGCGCATCTGGCAGGTGATCATGCAGGCCGAGGGCGAATACCGCGACGACCCCTCGGATCTCGACGGCATCTATCTCACTTCGCGTGATGGCGAGGTCCTGCCGCTGTCCGCGGTGGCCGAGCGCCGCTTTTCGGCCGGGCCGACACTGCTCAGCCGGTTCAACGGCTTCCCCGCCGCCAAGGTGATCGGCAGTGCAGCGCCGGGGTTCAGTTCCGGCCAGGCGCTGTCCACCATGGAGGAAATCGCGGCAGAAGTGCTGCCCGACGGCTACGGCTTCGCCTGGGCCGGGCAGGCCTACGAGGAGAAGCAGGCCGGCGGCACCTCCGCCATCGCCTTTGTCCTCGGCATCATCATGGTGTTCCTCATCCTGGCGGCACAGTACGAGAAGTGGACGCTGCCCCTGGGCGTGCTGCTCGCCGTGCCGTTCGCCATCTTCGGCGCGCTACTGCTGACCTGGGGCCGCGGGCTGGAAAACGACGTCTATTTCCAGGTCGGGCTGGTGACGCTCATCGGTCTGGCGGCGAAGAACGCCATTCTCATCACCGAGTTCGCCGTCGAGAATATGCGTGCCGGCATGTCGCCGGAGGACGCTGCAGCTGAAGCTGCGCGCGCGCGGTTTCGGCCGATCGTCATGACGTCGCTGGCTTTCATCCTCGGCTGCTTGCCCATGGCCGTCGCCACCGGGCCCGGCGCCAACAGCCTGCACGCCATCGGCACCGGCGTGATCGGCGGCATGCTGGCCTCGACGCTGATTGCCTCTTTCTTCGTGCCGCTGTTCTTCGTGCTGCTGGAGAGGCGGCGCAAGGGCCCTGCTCCTCAGGCTGCGGCGCAGACGGTGAAGCCCGACTGATGGCGCTCATGCGGAGAAGCCTTGGCGCGGCCTGCCTGGTGCTGGTGCTGGGCGCTTGTGCCGTGGGGCCGGACTACGAGCGGCCGAAGCTGGACATGCCCGAGAGCTGGCGGGTCCTGCCGGACGAAGCCGTCGAGCTGGCCAACGCCGACTGGTGGACCCAGCTTGGCGACCCGGTGCTGGACGAGCTCATCGCCACTGCACTGGCCCAGAACCTCGACGTGCGTATCGCTGCTGCGCGGGTCGAGCGCTTCAGCGCGGCGCTGCAGACCACGCGCTCGCGCCTCATGCCGCAGCTGGGCTACGGTGTCGGCGCCGAGCGCAGCCGCGCCAGCGAACTGTTGCTCCCGGCCGGCACCGACCCCTACAGCACGCAATACCAGGCCGCGCTGAGTGCGAGCTGGCAGCTGGACCTTTTCGGCCGCGTACGGCGCGAATCAGAGGCTGCGCAGGCCCGCGTCTACGCCAGTGCCCAGGCGCAGCAGGGCGTGATGCTGTCCTTGACCGCGAGCGTGGCTGCAGCCTACGTCAGCCTGCGCGCCCTCGACCGCCAGCTCGAGATCGCCCAGGCCACCGCCGCCAACTACGAGGGCACGCTGGAGATTTTCCGCCTGCGACATGCGCAGGGCGTGGTGTCGCGGCTCGAGGTGGCGCAGGTCGAGTCCCAGTACCAGCAGGCCGCGGCGACGATCCCCCTGATCAGAGGCCAGGTGGCGGCGCAGGAGAACCTGTTGTCCATCCTCGTCGGCGAGGCGCCGGGTGCGGTGCCGCGCGGGATGGGACTGGCCGAACTCGCGGTGCCTGCGGTGCCCGCATTGCTGCCGTCCGAGTTGCTGGCGCGTCGCCCCGACGTGCTGCAAGCCGAGCAGAACCTGGTCGCGGCCAATGCCGATGTGGGTGCCGCAAAGGCGCTGTACTTCCCCGATATCTCCCTGACAGGCGTGCTGGGCCAGGTCAGTGCGGCGCTCGGCGATCTGACCGACAGTGCGGCGCGCAGCTGGAGCGCGGGCGCTGCGATCGCCGGGCCGCTGTTCACCGGTGGGGCCGTGCGCGGCCAGGTGGCTGTGGCGGAGGCGGCGCGCGAAGAAGCGCTGCTCGGCTACCAGGCGACGGTGCTGGAAGCGCTGCGCGAGGTCAACGATGCTCTCGCCGGCGTCACTGCGACCGCGGACAACTATGCGGCGCTGGCGGCTCGCGCGGAAACCCTGCGCGACTATGCGCGCCTGGCGCGTATGCGCTTCGACGCAGGCGCAGCCAGTTACCTGGACGTCCTGTATGCGGACAACGAGCTGTTCGCGGCCGAGCTCGCGGCCGTCGCGGCGCGCCAGTCGCAACAGGTCAACATGATCGCTCTCTACCGGGCGCTCGGCGGCGGCTGGCCGCAAGGCTGAGCCTGCCGCCGGGAGGGCCGCTGCACGGCCCTCGAATCCGCCGCAAACGCGCCGGCGAAACCTGTAATGTGACGGTCGTCACGATCAGGAAAAGTACTTAAAACAATCGCCTAGGAGCTTGATCCAGGTCATATACCGGGCCTGGGCCGGTGGATATTATTCTGGCCGGTTAAGCTTTATACAGAGCCAAGGAGGCTGCCATGGAAACCCGCAAGACCGCTGCCCGGAGCAGAAACTCCGCCAGCGAACAGGACGCCCGGCTGGGTCGCCGGTCCCGTCGTCGGCGCCGCCAGGCGCACGCCCGTCGCGCCTGAGGACGGTCGTACAGGGGGGGCGAAGCGCACGCCGCGACATCACTCGCCGCGTTGCCTTCGCCCAGCGCTAGGGCCCGCATCCAGAAGTCCCGCGCCAAGAACTCCCGCTCCCGGACAATCATCTCCGCCCAAGGATTCGCCGCGACAGGATCGCATGCGCCCGCCGTCCGAGCGGGTAGCGCCACGCCAGCACCAGCATCGGCACCAGCAGCAGGCACGGCCAGCCCACGAAGGCCAGCTTGAGGCCCAGCGCTGCCTGGTCTGACATCGCGTCCCTGGCCGTGAAGCCGAACAGCGTCGGGATCGCCAGCGCGATGGCGCCGCCCACGCCCTGGTTCAGCTTGGTCACCAGCGCCTGGAAGCTGAAGAAGATCGCCGCGCGGTCTTGCCGGTTACGCCAGATGTCGTAGTCCACGATGTCTGCCAACAGCGATGGCAGGGCGATGGACGAGAGGCCGAGGAAGAAACCGAAGCTGGTCATGATCGCCATCATCGGTCGCAGCGACGCGGGCCCGGGTTCCAGTGCGGGGACGCACAGCAGCGTGAGGATCATGCCGCCGGCCGCGGCCGCCCAGGCGCGATGCTTGTCGACGCGGCGCATCACCTGCAGCCACAGCGGCATGCCCAGCGCCATGGCCAGCGTCATCGGCAGGGCGATGTGCGGTACCTTGTCGGGCAGGCCGAGATACTGGCTGGTGTAGATCACGAACAGGCTGGCGACTGCGCCGGTGGCGAGGCCGAACAGCACTTGCGTGAGAAGAAAATACTGCAGCGGCGGGTTGTCGCGCAGCGCCCGCCACAGGTCTCCGGGGCGCACCGGGCGCGCCCGCACGCGGCGCGCGGGCTCGGGTACGGTGAAGCACATCAGTGCCACCAGCACGGGCAGCCCCAGCATGATGAACAGGGCCAGCATGCGCATCACCGCGGGGCTGAACTCCGTCGTGCCGCCCACCAGCAGCATGGGCGCGGCCATGAACAGGATGCCGCCCGCAAAACCGAGCAACTGGCGCCACAGCATGATCCTGGATCGCTCGTGATAGCCGGTGGACAGCTCGGCGGCCATCGCCGTGTGCGGGATCTCGACCAGCGTCCAGCCGAGCGTCACCAGCAGGTACCAGCCCAGCAGGTAAGTGAGGCCGGCATCGGCCGCGGGGTTGAACAGGAACCACGTCCCGGCGGCAACCACAGCCGCGCCGAGCACCATCCAGGGCTTGCGTGTGCCGGACCGGTCGGACACGTAGCCGATGAGCGGATCGGAGATGCCGTCGAAAAACCGTGCAATGAAGGTGGCGGTGGCCAGCCCGGCGAGCGTTACGGCGCTGTACTCGAGATAAAAGTTGGGCAGGATCGCCGCGGTGGGCGACATCAGCATGGACAGCGGCAGGTTCACCAGCCCGAACAGGATCAGCAGGGGTGTCGGCAGGCGGGGCTGGGGGTTCATGGGGGCCGATTCTGCCCTCTCGCGGCCTTCGTCAGGCGTCAGGAATCCGCTGCCTAAGCGATAGGAAATCTTAAGCAAATCAGCGGGTTGCAACCCACATCCAGGTGGCTAGACTGTGGCAGTTAAGCAACGATTCTAGCAACTTGGGGAGAAACATGAGACATGGGCGCATCTACATAGCGGCTTTGGCGGCCGGCCTTATCGCATTGCCCGTGGCGGCACCCGCCGAGGAGGAGGGCATCGAGTTCGGTGGCGCGGTACGGCTGAACTACGCCTGGCGCGACTACGACGACACCAACAAGGACCGGGCGGGCGACTTTGAGCTCGAGCTGTTCCGCATCAACGCCCGCGGCACCGTCGGCGAGGTGATCCTCGATGCTGAGTGGCGCCGTTACAACGATTTCCAGGCCATACATCACGCCTGGGTAGGCTACGAATTCGACGACACCAAGCACGTGGAGCTGGGCATCACCCAAGTGCCCTTCGGCATCCTGCCCTATGCCTCGCACAGCTTCTGGTTTGGTGGCACCTATTACATGGGCTTCGAGGACGACTACGACACGGGCGTGAAGTTCGTCCAGGAAGCGGGCGACTGGGACTTCCACTACGCCTTCTTCAAGAACCCCGAGTATGCCAACGACGGTCGTGCCGACCGCTACTCCTTTGACCTGGTGACGGGCGGCGACCAGCAGAACGCCGAGATCAACCAGCTGAACTTTCGCGCGGCCCGCACCCTCAGCCACGGCGATGACAACAGCACCGAGCTGGGCCTGAGCCTCGAGGCCGGGCAGATCTACAACTACACTACCGAGGACACTGGCGACCGCTGGGCCGTGGCCGCGCACATGAACGGCAATTACGGCAAGTGGAACCTGCAGCTGCAGGGCGTCTCCTACGAATTCGACCCGGAAAACCCGACCGGCGTGTCGGACGACTTCGTGCAGTTCGGCGCCTTCGCCTTCCCATTCCTGATGGCGGCAAAGGGCGAGGTCTATACGGCCAACGTGGCGCGGTCCTTCGACCTCGACTGGGGCCCGATCACCGGCGTGACCTGCTACAACAACTTCACCTACATCGATCCGCGCGTGGACAACTCGGCCGAGTCGATGCAGAACGTCACCGGCTGTGCCTTCTCGGCCGGCGGCCTGTACACCTACGTCGACTGGATCGCCGGCAAGAACATGTGGTTCGCCGGCGGCGACGGCATCGGCCTGAATGGCGCCTCGGCCGACCGGTGGCGTTCCCGGCTGAACATCAACCTGGGGTACTACTTCTAACCCCGGTCAGCTCAGCGCCCCGCCGCAGCTGGAACCCTGGCCGGCGGTACAGCCGTAACAATGCTCCCCCACCGCGATGCGGCGGGGGAGCTTTTTTTCGTCCAGCAGGTCGCGCAGGTGGGGCCGGTCCCCGCCCTCGCCGACCGGCAGGTCGAGCATCTGGTTGAAGTCGCAGTCGTACAGGAAACCCCGGTAGTCGACGCTGACCAGGTTGCGGCACATCACGCCCTTCAGGTTGTCCGCCCGGTAGGCGCCCTTCAACAGGGCCATATAGTCGTCGTACTGCCCCTTGGACAGCAGGATCGCCCCAAAGCGCTTGATCGGCATGTTGGTGATGGTGAACAGGGCGTTGAACTCGATGCCGAATTCCTCGCCCAGCAGGCGCTTGTAGTCCGCTTCCAGCGCCTGCTGCGGCGGCGGCAGCGAGGGTCCGAGCGGGTTGTAGACCAGGTTCATCTCCAGGCCTGTGCCCGGGCGGCCGTAGCCCAGCGCGTTCAGTTCCTGCAGGGCGCTGATCGAGGACTCGAACACGCCGTTGCCACGCTGGGCATCGACATTCTCTTTGGAGTAGCAGGGCAGGGAAGCGATCACCTCGATACGGTGCTCGGCGAGGAAAGGCCCCACCCATTCGTAGCCGGGTTCGCGCATGATGGTCGGGTTGAGGCGGTCCATGACGTGGATGCCGCGCCGGCGTGCTTCCTGCACCAGCCAGCGAAACTCGGGGTTCATCTCCGGCGAGCCCCCGGTCAGGTCCAGCGTGCCGACGCCATAGGTTTCTGCGACCTGTAGCGCCAGCTCCATGGTGGCGCGGTCCATCAGCTCCTTGCGCGTCGGCCCGGCGTTCACATGGCAGTGCACGCAGGCGATGTTGCACAGGTAGCCGAGGTTGAGCTGCAGCGTGTCCATGCTCTCGCGCCGGATGCGGGGGAAGTCCGTCTCCAGCAACAATGGCAGGGTGTCACGCATGAGGCTCTCCTTGGGCGCCGCCGCGCGGCGCCGGGCGGAATGGGTTGAGCAACAAAGAGACCAGTCCCTGGTCGCGGGGTTCCCGCCAGGTCTCGAGCCCGATTGGCATGCGCCGCTCGTCCATGGCCGGCGCAGCGGTATAGCTGCGGAACAGGCGGTCCCATACGGACAGGTGGAAACCGTAGTTGCTGTCGGTCTCGACGCGGCGCGTGGAGTGGTGGATGCGGTGCATGGAGGGCGTGACGAACACCCAGCGCAGGCGCCGGTCCAGCGCCTGCGGCAGGGCGATGTCGGTGTGGGTGAACAGCGCGCCCAGGCTGAGCAGCACCTCGAACACCAGCACCGCGGCGGGATGCGGCCCGAGCAGGGAGATCAGCGCCAGCTTGAAGCCCATGGAGAGTGCGATCTCCAGCGGGTGGAAGCGCACCCCGGTGGTGACGTCGAAAGCCGTGTCGCAATGGTGCACGCGGTGCAGCCGCCACAGCACAGGGACGGCATGCATGAGGCGGTGCTGCCAGTAGATGGCGACGTCGAGCAGCAGGACGGCGACGGTGATCTCGAGCCAGGCCGGCCAGTCGAGCCATCCGAACAACCCGCCGCCGTGCACCTGTGCGGCCCAGGCCACGGCCAGCACGGGAAAGCCGATGCGCAGCACCCCGGTGCTGATGGCCACCATGCCGAGGTTGACCAGCTGGCGGCGCGCCGGGCGGCCGTCGCCGCGCGCCGGCCAGCGCCACTGGGCGAGCAACAGGACCAAGAGCAGGCCGACAAAGGCGCCGAGGCGGATGGAGGCCTCGCTGAGTTCGATATTCATGGCTTCAGGGTCGTCGATATCCGGCCGCACACGCAAGCAGTTCGCCGGCGCAGGGCTGACCGGATTAAGAAAGGGGGCGTCCTTGCGGACGCCCCCTCCCTCGCCACGGCCGAGCTTACAGGGGGAAGCTCAGCAGACAGGCATCCTGCGCCGCCGCATGAGGTACAGCAGGCTGAGAGATGCCAGCAGTAACAGGGTCGGATCGACCGTGTCACTGTTGCCGGTAGTGCAACCGCCGGAGCTGCTTGTCGTGGGGACAGGCGGCGGGTTGTAGACGGCCGGGGCGCCTGGATCAACGATGATCCCGTTCACTTGCAAGTCGTCGTCGCCGTTTTCGCCATCGGTCAGCGTGTAAGTGATGGTGTTGCCTTCGATCACCGCGTCCACGCTGTACCAGTGGTCCGTCGCGTCCTCATGCGTCGGACCGAACTTCCAGTAGCTCGTGCCTTCCGGCAGCGTGTCGGGGAAGCTCAATGTCACCTCGATCGACCCGCCCAGGTCGACACGCTCGACAGTGAACTCCAGCACGCCGTACGGGAGGTTGTAGCCCTGCAGGGTGACGGGGTATTCACTCGGGGACTTCCAGGTCGTGTCGGCCAGCACGGCTTCGGACTCGGCGTCCGGGATCACCGTCAGTCGCGACTTCGAGCCGCTGATGATGGTGTCGACCTCGCGCGTGTCACCGCGGACCACGCCGCCGCGGAACATGGCGTGCTTGGCCACGCCGTCGTATCCGGACCAGACCGTGGAGCTAGCGCGCCCATCCGGACGCAGCTTGATCTGGGTCTCGAAATCCTCGAAATCGTCGGTCGCGCCGAACAACGCGTCGCCGGCGGTGATGGCCTTCGGCGCCGAGAAGCTCGCCCCGCCGTCGAGGGTCACCGCCATGTAGATGTCGAAGTCTCCGGCTTCGTCGTACCCCAGGACATTGTTCTGCAGGCCGTAGGCCACGTAGATCACGTTCGGGTCCTGGCAGTCGGTCGGATCGGTGGCGCACTTCGGCCCGCTGCCGGGCGTCGGCACGATGCGCGGCTCTTTGACGGTGTAGCCGGACTCAGCCGTGACCACCGGGGTGAGATTGACTGCGGTGGTCCAGGTGGCTCCGCCATCGGTCGAGCGACGCACCATGAAGTTGTACGGCGCCTCGGTGTCGAGGAGTTGGAACCGCTCCAGGTCGGGCACGTAGCTGAAGCCGACGAGGATGCTGCTGCCGCGCATCATGCCGCGATGCGCCAGCGCGTTCTCCAGCATGTTGGCGCCCGTGTCGATGGACTCACCCATCACGCCGGTGCCGGGCACGCCGCCGATTGCGCGCGCTGCCGCTGAAGTTCATGGCCGGAGAGTTCACGGTCATGTACATCGGATCGTCGCCATCCATGATGCTGGCGCGGCAGTTCTCGACGTCCACTGCGGGCTGCAGGTTGGCCGGCTCGAAGCCGCCCACTGCGCGACGCAGCATGACGTCGGAGGGACCGCCCTGGGTGAAGTCGCCCTGCTTGTAAATGAACAGCAAGGGGACTTCGTTCGTGGCGGACTGCACCAGGAAGCGGACCCGGCGGGCATTCTCCCAAGGATCGCTGATGATGCAGCCGTGCTCGCCGCCTGCCGGAGGCGTGTCGAAGCGGAAGGCGTGGTAGCGGACATACTTGCCTTCTTCCCAGCCCTCGGTGCCCTTCGTTTCCTCGTAGGCGATGATCACGTTGTCATCGATCTGGCCGATGTTGGGCCGGGAGGCGCCGACGCGGCCACGGTCATAGTCGCCGGGCGGATGCGTTTCGATGTCCCGCCCCTCGAGCGGCTGCGTGCCGAAGACGTTCTGCGTGATTCGCACCGGTGCGCTGTAGGTCGTGTTAACGAACTTCGCCGGATCGACGCCGGTACCGGTCGCGTTCAGCAGGTCGATGTAGCTGTACCAGATGTCCGTGCCGTTGCCGACATTCGCGCCGGAGGCGCCGCTGCCCGGGACCCTCGGCTTCGCCCAGCCTCAGGCCGAGCGGGTCTTCCTGCCAATTGACGACGTGGGCGAACTTGTTGCCACGGTTGGCGTCCTGCTTGGCGTCGCGCATGCCGCTGCTCAGCCGGTCGGTCTTGTAGACCGCGCCGCCCCACGCCGCCTGTGGCTTCAGCACCTTGTTGGTGCTGTCCCACATCAGGCGCGACACGTACTGGCAGCTGTAAGGCACCGTGACCCCGTACAGCGCGGTATACGTGACGAAGCGCTGCTGTTCGCCGGGGAAGCGCGTTTCATCGACCGGGCAGTACTTGCTGTTGAAGGTCACGATGAGGTTGTTGCCGATGTTGAACACGTTCGGCTTGTCGGAGTCGCCCGGATAGTCCACGGCATGCGGGTCGTTGACGAGGTCCGGCGTTCCCGTCACCGGATCGAGCATCGGCGGCCCTTCCTGTACCAGGATGCCCCTGGCGGAGGAGAGCGCCGCGGTGTTGTCGATGTTCAACGCGTCGCTCCAGGTGACGCCGCCATCGACGGAATACTTGATGACGATGTCGTTCGGAAGCTGCGTCGCGCCGGCCTTGGGGTTCCACGCCATCATGCCGACGTCCTGGGCATCACCGTAGACGGCGAACAATGTGCCGTCGGGCGTGCGCAGGATCTTTACCTTGTTGGTGGATGCCCCGTCGGAGACCACGCTGGGACCGTCGGCGGGCGCGAATTCCAGGACATCGCCGTCGACGGCCTGCGCCATGGCGACCTGGATGCTGAACACGGCGGAGATCGCCGTGATGAGCGATAACGATGCGCGTTTCATGGTATTGCCCCCTGTTGGCGTCCTGCCCCGGCCGGTCGGCCGGCGACTACAGGATTCGTGAACAGAGGCTAGGCAGGGGTTGAGGGGCGCAGCGCCAGGAAACTGACGGCCGTCAGTCCAAGCCCCCGAATCCGTGAGAAAGTGTGACGTGCGTCACAGTTTTGCCGGGTCGAACACCAGGTGCTCGCCCGTTTCCTGCAGCAACCCGGCCCGCTTCAGGTCCGCGATCACCCGGGCGACGGTCTCCGGAGCCATGTCGAGGAGCGCCGCCATGTCGACGCGCCGCAGGCGCGGGCAGGGCGCCGGGGCCGCCAACTCAGCCAGGAAGCGGAGGAGGCTGGTGACGCGCTGGCGCGCCGGTCCGACGACGACATCGAGCAGCAGGCGGTCGGTCTGCGCCAGCTGCGCATGCCAGCGGCGCTCGATTTCATGCCGGACCTCCGGGTGCTCCTGCATGGTGTGCTCGAGCAGGCTGCGCGGAATCATGCACAGCTGGCAGGGCGTCACGGCAGAAGCGGTGAGTCCGTAACTGGACTGCACCATGGCGTCGAGGCCCGCGATGTTCCCGGGCCCGAGCAGCCGCACGATACGCGTTCGGCCGACGCAATCAATGCGCCAGAGCTTGATGAACCCGGCGCGGATGGAAAAGATGCTCTCGGCCGGATCGCCGGTGCGGAACAGGTCTGCTCCGGTCGGCAGCGAGTAAGCTTCGGCTTCCAGCAGGGTGCGGCTGGCGAGGAATTTGTGTACCGGCTGCAGCGGCATGATCGCCGGCGACCGGCACGCATCGCAATTCACGCGCCCGCTCCAGAACCCGGACAGGCAGGGGCGCGACAGGGACCCTTCCATGGTCTTGTGCCTCGGATGAAACGCCGAACCAGATTACCAGCGAAAGGTGCCCGCAGGAGTGGAAACGGTCACGTTTCGGGCGGCCTGCCGGCGCGCCCGAACTGTTGGAATTTTCGTGGATTACGCCCGTCTGGATCCGATCAGGGCCCGGTGGCGATTACAATGCCGTACTTTCCGCCCGGCGGATTACTCCAATTCAGGCAGAACCAGATGATCGGCAAGTTGCTCAAGTGGATGCTTCCCCTCGCGGTGCTGGTGGCCGCGCTGGCCGGCGGGCGCTACATCATTTCCCAGCGCCCCGAGGCGCCGCAGTTCAATCCGCCGGTGGTGCCGGTGGCGATCGACGCCATTCGCGTGCAGCCGCAGGACTACGGCGTCGTCGTCCGCAGCGAGGGCACGGTCGAGCCTCGCACCGAGAGCACCCTGATTCCCCAGGTGTCCGGAAAGATCGTGGAGATCTCGCCGTCCTTTCGCGAGGGCGGCTTCTTTGCCGCCGGCGACATGCTGGTGCGGCTCGACCCGCGCGACTACCAGCTGGCGATCGCCAGCGCGGAAGCCCAGGTCGCCCAGGCCGAGTCTGCCCTGGAGCAGGAGATTGCCCAGGCCAAGGTGGTGGAGAACGACTGGCGCATGCTCGGCAAGGAGGCGCCGGAACTCGGGCTGCGCAAGCCGCAGATCGCCGCGGCCCGCGCCGCGCTGTTGTCGGCCCAGGCGCAGCTGGAGCGGGCCCGGGTGGACCTGCAGCGGACGCAGATTCGCGCCCCGTACGAGGGCCAGGTGCTGGAAAAGAACGTGGACATCGGCCAGTTCGTCTCGCCGGGCACGGTGCTGGCGCGCGTCTATGCCACCGATTTCGTCGAGATCCGCCTGCCCCTGTCCAGCCGGCAGCTGGAGTTCGTCGACCTGCCGGAACGGTTCCGCGACGACACGAACGAAAGCTCCGAGGGTCCCGCGGTCAGGCTCAAGGCTTCCCTGGGACGCGAAACCTGGGCATGGGAGGGACGCATCGTGCGCGCCGAGGGTGCCATCGATACCCGCAGCCGACAGCTGTTCGTGGTGGCTCAGGTCGACAATCCCTACCGTCGCGGCGTCGGCGACCGCCCGCCGCTGCGCATCGGCCAGTTCGTCGAGGCCGAGATCGATGGCCGGGCGCTGCCCGGCGCCTTCGTGATCCCGCGCGGTGCGCTGCGCGACGGCGTTGCCGTGCTGGTGATCGACGAGGAAAGCCGGCTGCAGCGCCGCGAAGTCGAAGTGGCGTGGACCGACGGCGAGGACGCCGTGGTGGTGGCCGGCCTGGCGCCGGGCGAGGTGGTGAACGTGACGCCGCTGGCGGTGGCCACGGACGGCACGCTGGTCAGCGCGACCATCGACGGCGTGGCGCCGGCGCCGCTTGAACAGCCCGGCCGGGGCGGCCCGCCGGGCGACCGCGTGGCGGCGCAGGAGCGCCCGCAGTGAAGGGCATGATCGCCTGGTTCACGCGCAACGACGTTGCCGCGAACCTGCTCATGCTGACCATCCTCGGCCTGGGCGCCTGGGGCCTCACCGCCAAGATCCCGCTGGAGGTGTTCCCGGCCTTCGAGCTGCGCAACGTCATCGTGCGCGTGCCGTTTCCCGGCGCGACGCCGTCCGAGGTCGAGGAGGGCATCACCGTCAAGATCGAGGAGGCGGTGCAGGACCTCGAGGGCATCAAGACGCTGCGCTCGACCGCGGTGGAGAACCTCGGCACGGTGGTGATCGAGGTCGAGAACAGCGCCGATCCGCGCGAGCTCATGAACGATGTCAAGGCGCGCGTGGACGCGATTTCGACATTCCCGGTGGACAGCGAGCGGCCCACCGTCTACATCCCGGAGATCCGCCGCGACGTGATCACCGTCGTGGTGTCCGGCGACCTGCCGGAATCCGAGCTCAGGCTGGTGTCGGAGCGCGTGCGCGATGAGCTGGTCGACCTGCCGGAAATCACCCAGGTCGAGCTCGACGGCGTGCGGCCCTACGAGATCTCCATCGAAGTCTCCGAGCAGACGCTGCGGGAGTACGGCCTGACGCTGGAGCAGGTGGCTTCCGCGGTGCGCCGGACCTCCCTGGACCTCGCGGCGGGTTCCGTGCGCACGACGGGTGGCGAGATCCTGATCCGCACCCAGGGGCAGGCGCGGTTCGGCACGGAATTCGAGGACATCGTGGTGCGCAGCACCGACGGCGGCGCCAAGCTGACCATCGCCGACATCGGCCGCGTGCGCGACGGCTTCAGCGAGGATCCGCTGGAGTTCCGTTACAACGGCCGTTCCGCGGCCTTCATCGACGTCTACCGGGTCGGCGACCAGAGCGCGCTCGAGGTCGCGGAAGTGGTGCGCGATTACATCGCGGCCAAGCCGGACTGGTTGCCGCCGGGCGTGATGCTCGATTACTGGCGCGACCAGTCGCGGGTCGTCGAGGCGCGGCTCAACACCCTGGTGAAGAGCGCCCTGCAGGGCGGCATCCTGATCCTGGTGCTGCTGACGCTGTTCCTGCGCCCCTCGGTCGCCGTCTGGGTGGTGGTCGGCATCCCGGTGGCGTTCATGGGCGGCATCGCGCTGATGCCCCTGTTCGGCGTCACGATCAACCTCATCAGCCTGTTCGCCTTCATCCTGGTGCTGGGTATCGTGGTCGACGACGCGATCGTCACCGGCGAGAACATCTTCTCCCGGCTGCAGAAGGGAGAAGACCCACTGCAGGCCTCCATCCGCGGCACGCAGGAGATCGCGGTGCCGGTCACCTTCGGCGTGCTCACCACGGTCGTCGCGTTCACCCCGCTGCTCATGATCGAGGGCGTGCGCGGCCAGATCTTCGCCCAGATCCCGCTCATCGTGATCCCGGTGCTGCTGTTCTCACTGGTCGAGTCGAAGCTGATCCTGCCGGCGCACCTCAAGCATGTGCGCGTTCGCAGCGGCCAGAGCGACGGTCCCCTGAGCCGCCTGCAGGCCACCGTGCAGCGCGGACTGGAGCGCGGCACCCGCGCGGCCTACACGCCGGTGCTGAACTGGTCGCTGCACAACCGTTACCTGGCCGGCGCCCTGTTCACCGCCGTGCTGATCGTGCTGCTCAGCATTGCCATCGGTGGCCACCTGCGCTTCATCTTCTTCCCGCGCATCCAGGCCGAGACCGCCTCGGCCACCGTGACCATGCCGCCCGGGACGCCCTTCGAGGCCACCCAGGCCGCCATCCAGCGCATCAACGCCGAGGCCGAGGGTCTGAGGGAGCGCTACACGGACCCGGATACCGGCGAGAGCGTCATCAAGGGCATCCTCTCCACGGTCGGCTCATCCGGCGGCGGCAGCACGCCGCGTACCGACATCGGCCGGGTGGTGTTCGAGATCACGCCGCCGGAGCAGCGCACCCTCGACGTCACCAGCTCCGACCTGGTGCGCGAATGGCGGCGCGGCATCGGCCAGATCGCCGGCGCCAAGGAAGTCAGCTTCCGAGCCGAGATCGGCGGCGGCGGCTCGCCGCTCGACGTGCAGATCACAGGCCAGGATTTTGCTGCCCTGCGCGTCCTTGCGAGCCAGGTGCGCGAACGCCTCGGAACCTATCCGGGCGTGTTCGACATCACCGACAGCTTCGAGGACGGCAAGGAAGAGATCCGCCTGCAGATCCGGCCCGAGGCCGAGCTGCTGGGCATCACGCTGGAAGACCTGGCGCGCCAGGTGCGCTATGCCTTCTTCGGCTTCGAGGTCCAGCGCATCCAGCGCGGGCGCGACGAAGTGCGGGTTTACGTGCGCTATCCGGAGTCCGAGCGCCGCTCCCTGGAAAGCCTCGACTCGATGCGCATCCGCACCCCGGACGGCGCAGAAGTGCCGTTTTCCGACGTGGCCTCTGCAGACTACGGCCGCGGGTTCTCGCAGATCCGGCGCGTGGATCGCAACCGCACCATCAACGTCACCGCCGACGTGAACAAGGAGACTGCGGACATCGAGGCCATCAAGCGCGACCTGCGCGACTTCCTCTCCGCCGAGGTGAAGCGCTACGCGGGCGTGAGCTTCAGCCTGGAAGGCGAGGCGCGCGAGCAGCGCGAGTCCTTCGGCAGCCTCGGCTACGGCCTGATGTTCGTGCTGTTCACCATCTACTGCCTGCTGGCCATCCCGTTCCGCTCCTACCTGCAGCCGCTCATCGTCATGAGCGTGATCCCCTTCGGCGTCGCCGGCGCCATGCTCGGACACATGATCATGGGCATGAACCTGACCATCATGAGCCTGATGGGCATGCTGGCGCTGACCGGCGTGGTGGTGAACGACAGCCTGGTGCTGGTCGACTACATCAACCGGCGCCGCGCCGAGGGCATGGCGCTGATCGAGGCCGTGGCGACCTCCGGCGTGGCGCGCCTGCGCCCGGTGCTGCTGACCTCGCTCACCACGTTCGCCGGCCTGACGCCGCTGATCTTCGAGAAGTCGACCCAGGCCCAGTTCCTCATCCCGATGGCCGTGTCCCTCGGTTTCGGCATCCTGTTCGCCACCTTCATTACCCTGATCCTGGTGCCGCTGAACTACCTCATGCTGGAGGATTCCCGCGCCTTCTTCGGCCGGCTGTTCGGCCGTCGAAGCCGCGCCGGCACTGGATCTGCTGCGGCGCACACCTAGTGGAAATCGCTTAGCGTCAAACTGACTTGGGTCAAACATGACAGCCCGACGGCCGGGCACATTTCACCCACGGCTAAATCAGCGACCTCTTATTGAGAATCGTCTGCATTTAGGGGGACTTTCCCCGGGTAACGGGGATGAACAAGAAATGTGCAAGGGGTTGATCATGAACGCTTCCAGATGCGGACTGCCTGCCCGCTGGGTAGGAATAATGCTCGCCGCCGCCATCCTGGCGCTGGGTGGGTGTAGCGGGGACGATGGTAACGATGGCGTTGCCGGTGCCCCTGGTGCCGACGGTTCCGACGGCATCAGTTGCTGGGATCTCAACGAGAACGGCATTGCGGATCCCGAAGAAGATACCAATGGTGATGGCGTGGTCGACGTGTTCGACTGCCAGACGCCACCGCCGTCGATCTCCGATCCGCAAACGCTGCACGCGGCGTACTTCGCGGACCGGCCGTATGAAGACGGCGCCTGCCTCAATTGCCACGGCAAGGTCGGTGACGACGTCATGACCACCGGCCATTGGAACTGGCAAGGCGTGGCCGCCGGTATCGAAGGCTTCGAAGCCGGAATCCACGGCAAGACGGACATCATCAACAATTTCTGCGTCGCGATTCCGACCAACGAAGGCCGCTGCACCCAGTGCCATATCGGCTACGACTGGCGTGACGACACGTACGACTTCGGCAATGCTGACCTGCTCGACTGCTTCGCCTGCCACGACCAGACCGGCACCTACGTGAAGGCACCGCCGGCTGCGGGGCGCCCCCCGGCCTCGCTGGACCTCCAGGCGATTGCGCAGAGCGTCGGCCAGAATGGCGGCGTCCCGACCCGCCAGGCCTGCCTGTTCTGCCACAAGAGCGCCGGCGGCGGCGACAACGTCAAGCACGGCGACCTGTCAAGCGACCTCGTCGCCACGACGCGCGAGTTCGACGTTCACATGGGCACCGACGGCGGCAACCTCGCTTGCGTCAACTGCCATGACGTCCAGCGCGACATGGACGGCAACCTGTTGTCCCATGGTATCGGCGGCATGCCCTACCATTCGGTCGACGAAGGCAACATGCGCGACTGCACCGACTGCCACAGCGCGAACGTGCATGTGGGTTCCTCGGTTGAGAATATCTTCAACTCGCACGATCGCCTGGCCTGCCAGGTCTGCCATATTCCGGCGATCGCGCGCGTTGTGCCCACCAAGACCGAGTGGTACTGGGCCGATGCTGGCCAGGATATCGACCCGATCCCGGTCGACCCCGACACCGGCAAGCCCACGTATGACAAGATGAAGGGCACCTTCGCCTGGGAACTGAACCATCGTCCGACCCTGCGCTTCTATGACGGCAAGTGGGTCAAGGCCCTGATCGGCGCGCGGGACACCGTTGCCGATCTGCCCAGCGAGAACGGCCGCGTGTACCTCGGTGGCCCGGCCGCTGACTACACCGACGCGGACGCCAAGATCTATCCGTTCAAGCGCCTGATCGGCAACCAGCCGGCCGACGCGAACAACGGCACGATCCTGGTGCCGCACCTGTTCGGCACCGCGGGTGGCCCGAATCCCTTCTGGGGTGCCTACGACTGGAACCTCGCCCTGCAGGACGGTGCCGACCGCACCGGCCAGCCGTATACCGGCCAGTTCGAGTTCGTGGACACGGTCAGCTACTGGGCGGTCAACCACGAGATCGCGCCCAAGGAAGATGCCCTGGGTGAAGGCGGCAACTGCGGTGACTGCCACTTCAGTGACCAGATCGACTGGGCCGGCCTCGGCTGGACCGCTGATCCGGTGGAAGGCGGTACTCGCCCGTAAGGCAAACCGGAGCTTCCCCTCCGTCAAGGCGCCCACACTCCGGTGTGGGCGCCTTTTTCATGCCCTTGTGACGCGGCGCAAGAAATACTCCCGGCGCTTTTTGCTGCACAATATGGGCCGGTGCCAGGTTATGGCACGCCAAGCCGGAGCCGGCCTTGAAGAAGAACGCATACAGTCGGGATGAATTGCTGCAGGCCGGCCATGGCGAGCTGTTTGGTACCGAAGGCGCGCGCCTGCCGTTGCCGCCGATGCTGATGGTGGATCGCATCACCAGCATCACCAGCGACGGTGGCGCCAACGGACTCGGCCAGATCACCGCTGAGCTGGATGTTCACCCGGACCTCTGGTTCTTCAAGTGCCACTTCGAGTCGGACCCCGTCATGCCCGGCTGCCTGGGGCTCGACGCCATGTGGCAGCTGATCGGCTTCTTCCTGTGCTGGAGTGGCGGCCCGGGGCGCGGCCGCGCGCTCGGCGTGGGCGAGGTGAAGTTCACCGGCCAGGTGCTGCCCAGCGCGCGCCTGGTCACCTATCGCATCGACCTCAAGCGCGTGCTGTTGCGCCGCCTCTACATGGGCATCGCGGACGCCACGATGGAAGTCGACGGCCGCAAGATTTACACCGCCACCGATCTCAAGGTGGGTCTGTTCACGTCCACAGATTCTTTCTAGGAGCGCTCCATGCGACGCGTAGTAGTTACCGGCTACGGCATCGTTTCCAGTATCGGCAACAATGCGGCAGAAGTCCTGGCCTCGCTGCGCGAGGGACGCTCCGGCGTCCGCGCCAGCGAGGAATACCGGGAGCTGGGTTTCCGCAGCCACGTGTGCGCGCCGGTCGACATCGACCTGGCGGCGCTCATCGACCGTAAGCTGAAGCGCTTCATGGGCGATTCCGCCGGCTACGCCTGGGTGGCGATGGCCGAGGCACTGGCGCACGCCGGCCTGCGCATGGAGGAGATCGTCGATCCACGCATCGGGCTGGTGGTGGGCACCGGCGGCGCCTCCAACGAGTACGTCCTCATGAACGCCGATATCGTGCGCAGCAAGGGCGCGCGCAAGGTCGGCCCCTACATGGTGACGCGTTGCATGTCGTCGGCCGTAGCCGCGAACCTCGCCACCGCTTTCCGCATCAAGGGGACCAGCTACAGCATCAGCTCGGCCTGCGCCACCAGCGCCCACTGTATCGGCCATGCCGCGGAACTCATCCAGTGGGGCAAGCAGGACATGGTTTTCGCCGGCGGCTCGGACGAACTGCACTGGGGCAGTTCCGCCATGTTCGACGGCATGGGCGCACTATCTTCCAAGTACAACGATGCGCCCGAGCGTGCGTCCCGCACCTACGACGTCGATCGCGACGGGTTCGTGATCTCTGCCGGCGGCGGGATCCTCGTGCTCGAGGCCCTGGAACACGCCCAGGCGCGGGGCGCCCCGATCATTGCGGAACTGGTCGGTTACGGCGCCACCTCAGACGGCGCCGACATGGTGCAGCCGTCGGGCGAGGGCGCAGCGCGCTGCATGCGGATGGCGTTGCAGGACCAGGAAGGGCCGGTCGATTACCTGAATTCGCACGGCACCAGCACGCCGGTCGGGGACGTGCGTGAGCTCGAGGCTGTGCGCGAGGTGTTCGGCGCCAGTGCGCCCCCCGTCAGCTCGACCAAGTCGCTCGCCGGCCACGCCCTTGGCGCCGCCGGCGTGAACGAGGCGATTCACTGCCTGCTGATGATGGAGCACGACTTCATCGCCGCCTCGGCCAACATCGAGAACCTCGACCCTGCCGCCGCCGGCTTCGACATCGTGCGCGAGCGCCGCGACGGCGCGCGCCTGAACACGGTGATGTCGAACAGTTTTGGCTTCGGCGGCGCGAACGCCACGCTGGTGTTCCGGCGCTTCTAGCTGCCGGGTTGCGGGCGCTCGGTCTTCGC
Source organism: uncultured Gammaproteobacteria bacterium (assembly GCA_963709275.1). Taxonomy (GTDB): domain Bacteria; phylum Pseudomonadota; class Gammaproteobacteria; order Steroidobacterales; family XN24; genus XN24. The sequence goes on along the minus strand of CAVPVZ010000004.1, from coordinate 340,824 downwards.
CAGCAATACCGGCAACAGCGTCATGTTCCCCACCAGGGCCGCCGTCATGGCGAGCCCGGTGAGCAGGCCGAACATGATGGTCGGGATGAAGGCGGACAGCGCCAGCACCGAGAACCCGAGCACGATGGTGATCATGGTGTAGTAGAGCGCGCGGCCGATCGAGGTGTGGCAGCGCATGACCGCCGCCCACGGATCGCCGTCGACGCGGATTTCTTCCTGGTAGCGGTGCACGTAGTGGATGGTGTTGTCCACGCCGATGCCGATGGTGATGGCGGCAATGGTGACCGTCATCAGGTCGAGCGGAATCCGCGCCCAGCCCATCAGTCCCAGCACCAGCGCAGCTGAGAGCAGGTTGGGCAGGATGCCGAGCACCGAGTAGCGCACCGAGCGGAACAGGACCAGGAACATCACCATGATGGCGCCGAACACCACGCCCAGGGTGAGGATCTGCGAGCGGAACAGGCCCTGCAGCATGTTGTTGTAGAGCACCATCATGCCCGAGAGGTGGATATTGTCGGCGCCGTAGCCCATGTCTTCCTCGAGATGCCGCTCGATCTCCTGCAACATCTGGTTGCGCCGCAGGTCCGGCGCCGATTCGTACACGCGGATGCTGAAGCGCAGCTGGTTGCCGTCCTCCGACATGTAGGGGTCGAACAGCACCTCCTTCACGCTTTCCGGCAGGCGCTGGTAGAACACCGAGATGAAGAAGTCCTCGGTGAGCACGCGCGGCTCGAGTGCGCCGAACATCTCCATGGCGGTGCTGACGGACAGCACCTTGCCCGTGCCCTCGAGCGACTCCAGGTATTCGTGGATGCGTTTCGCCTCGCGCAGCCCCGCGCTGTTCATCCAGTAACTGCTGTTGGCGATGCCGCTGTCGCCTTCCACCTCGAGCTCTTCGAAGCCGGCGAGGAAGTCAGGCTCCTCGAATTCCTCTTCCTGCCCGGGAGGATCCGCCGCCGGGGCGTCCACCAGCACGTCCAGCGGCGTCGTGCCGCCCAGCTGCTCGTCGATCAGCCGCATGCCCTGGTAGATCTCGGTGGACTTCTTGAAATAGTCGATGAAGCGGTTCTCGATGGAGAGCTGGAACGTCCCCGCCACGCCCACGACGGCAAGCACGGCACCGGCCAGCAGGGTCAGTCCGGGCCGCGCCGTGATGCCGCGCGCCAGCGCGCCGGTCATGGCGCCGGTGACGTTACGCAGCCGCGGCGCCGTGCCGGCCTTCAACAGCACCAGCGCGGCGGGAAACAGCGTGAAGGAGAGCGTGAACGCCACCGCGAGGCCGAGGACCATCATCCAGCCGAAGTCGATCACCGGCCGGATGCCGCTTACCAGCAGCGAGCCGAAGGCCACCATCGTCGTGAGCGCGGTGTACAGGCAGGGGATGAACTTGCTGTGCACCGTGTCGCGCACCAGCGTGTGCTGGTCGGCGTCGGGGTGCAGTTCGTGTAGCTCGCGGTAGCGCACCACCAGGTGAACGCACAGCGCCAGGTTGAGAATCAGGAGCAGGGAGACGAAGTTGGACGAGACCACGGTCACGGGCCAGCCCATCAGCCCGAGCAGTCCCAGCATCGCCACCACGGACGAGGCGCAAGTGAGCACCGGGAGGGCGACCCAGCGCGGCTGGCGGAAGGCGACGAACAGGATGAGCACGATGAAGGCGCCCACCGCCAGGCCGAACACGACCAGGTCAGAGCGCACGAAGGCGATCGAGTCGACCGCAATCATGGGCACGCCGCCAAGGTGGATCTCGGCCTGGTCGCGGAACTGCTCCAGCACCCCGCGCACGTTCGCGATAGCCTGCGTCTCGATCTCGCGCAGCTCGACGCGGCGCTCCGTGATGCCCTGGTCGAGCCCGGCCATGCGCGCGCGCTCGGCTTCGTCCAGGCCCTCTTCCTGTTCCTTGATGCGCAGCTGGTCGCGCTCGCGCTGCATGGCGCGGTAAGTCTCGTCCTGGTCGAACTCGACGCGGATCCCGCTGGTGCGACCGTCCGGGCTGACCAGCAGGTTGCGGTAGAGGTCGCTGTCCAGCAGCCGGCGGCAGTCCTGCGCGCGGTCGGGTCCGTTACAGGTCAATGCCTCGGGCTCGGTCGGCAGCTCCGTCAGGCTGGCGTCCAGGCCGTCCAGCACCGGCACGTCCAGCAGGGTGGTGACGGCGGCGATGTGGGGCAGCTCTTCGAGGGCATCACGCAAAGCCTCAAGGCGAGTCAGCGCGGGCTCCGTGAATAGCGCCTCGTCCGGCGTGTAGGTGACCACGAGGAAGTCGTCTGACTCGTACCGCGCGCGCACGGCGCGGTAGAAAGTCACCGCCTCGTCGCCTTCCATCACCAGCGTCTGGGAGGAGGCGTCGAGCTGGAATCGCGGCACAAACGCAGCCAGCATGGCCACGAACAGGCCCACCGCAAGCAGCGTCGCTATGGGGCGCTGCAACACGACGGCGTCGTAGGCTGCTGTAAGGCGGCGCGCGGCGCGCCCGGCGATGCTCATCTGCGTTCCTGTTCCGGCGGGGTCAATCGGCGTCGGGTGCGCCAGGTAACTGTTCGAGCGCAGCGCGCAACTGGATGAGCTTGGTGCGGGCTATGGCAGCGTTCTCCGGTCCCATCCGCACCAGGATCTTCTGGCCGGGCGACAGGGCCTCGAGCGCCGGGTCCGCGAACTGGTACAGGACGTGCGGGCGCGTCAGCGCCACCCGGCCCGACACGCGCGGCGTCGCCAGCAGGTGCTCGATGATTTCCAGGGCGCGGTTATGGAACTGCCGGTCGGGATAGCCCAGCTCTTCGTAGGCCTGCTGCAGCAGCGGGTAGTGGCGCCGGTAGGCGTCGGCCAGCACGCCGACGTCGACGGCCTCGACCAGCTTGAGCAGCGGCGTGTAGCGCGCGTAGTTCGCGGGCGAGATGTAGAGGTCTTCGTCCTCGCCCCCGGCTTCCCCCTCGGCCTCGACCTGGAAGCGCCCGCCGACCGGCGGCACGACACGCGCCTGGATCCACAGCCCGTCGCGGCTGAGGTTGTCCGTGGTGGCGACGAGCTTGCGGATCAGGTCGCTGGCCGCCAGGTGCTCGGTCGCCAGGGTCTCGCCAGTCGCGGCGGCAAGTGCGGCTCGTGCCTCTGCGTCGCTCTCGTCCAGCGGGGGCAGTGGCGCCGGGGGTTCGCCCGCGGGCTCGGCCATGAACTCCGGTTCGGGCTCGGGCTCCTGCGCCATGGGGGCTGCGCCAGGGGAGGGCGTTGGAGCGGGGGCGGCCTCGGAAGCTTCGGGCAGCTGCACGGGCTGGGGCATCGGCTCGTGCACCTTGCGCGGATAGAAAAACGCCGCCAGGCCGATCACGACCAGTGCCAGCAATCCCCATGCCAGGTGCTTGTGCATAAAATTCCGTTCCGCTCGACGTCAGCGGGCTGCGACCAGCAGCCGCGAGTCGAAGTTGCGCGTGGTGCCGTCCCTTGCTTCCAGGCTGACCTCCCAGATGTCCTCGTCCGGAATGCTGGTGCGCTCGTGGCCGGGCAGCACCCTTTCATCGTCCACCTGCAGGCCCCACACCCGCACGTGGCGGATATTGCGCACCGGAATCCGCCCGGCGTCGAATTTCTCCCGCAGCTTGGGCGCTACCGAATCCCCGGCCCAGGTGGCGAATCCGGCATCGCGGATGGCCGCGACCTCAGGCGGCATGGGGAAATCCTGGGCTGTGCTGGTCACGATCGGATCCTCCTCGAGCGCGAGTCTTGAGCTAGACTAACCCTCCATCATGAGCCTCGCCACCCCCGCGACCGGTTGCGGGCGGGAGGCCGAGTACTCGCTTAAGCCGCTCAACGAGAGGATGCCTGCCGTGGTCGATTACCTGCCGAAACCCCGCTCCGTGTTGCTGATCCTGGCTGCCCTGGGCATGTCCTGGGCGCTGGTGGGATGTGCACCCAAGGAGACCGCCAACGAGCCCCAGCAGGCTGCACAGCCCCAGGACGCTGCGCCGGCCGAGGCCGCCGCGCCCGCCCCGGAGGCGACTGCGGCCGCGGACCTGATCGAGCGCGAAAAGCTGTTCGGCAACCCGGCCCGCTCCAGCGCGCAGCTGAGCCCGGACGGCGCGCGCATCGCTTACCTGGCGCCGCGCGACGGCGTGATGAACGTCTGGGTGGCCCCGCTGGACGACATCGCCGCCGCGCAGCCGGTCACGGACGAGAAGGTCCGGCCCATCCGCAGCTACAGCTGGTCGCCCGACGGCGCGCAGATCATGTACGTGCAGGACAAGGGTGGCGACGAGAACTTCCTGCTCTACGGTGTCAACCTGGAGAGCGGCGACACGCGCAATTACACGCCGTACGAGAACGTTCGCGTCACGATCGTCGGCGTGAGCAACCAGATCAAGGACACCATCCTGATCGGGCTCAATGACCGCGACCCGCGCTGGCACGACGTGCACCGCCTGAACCTCGACAGCGGCGAAATCGAGCTGGTGCGGCAGAACGACGGCTACGCCGGCTTCGTGGCCGACGACGCGCTGGAGCTGCGCCTCGCGGCCAAGCCGACGCCGGACGGCGGCATGGAGATCCAGCGCATCGGCGCCGACGGCGAGACCTCGCTGCTCATCACGATTCCTGCTGCGGACGGGCTGACCAGCAACGTCCTCGGCATCCCGCAGGGCGCGGACTTCGCCTACATGCTCGACTCGCGCGACCGCAATCTCGGCGCCCTGGTGAAGCTGGACATCGGCAGCGGCGAGACCGAGGTCATCGCCAGCGGCGGCAAGGCGGATATCGGCGGCATCATGACGCACCCGGTGACGGGCGCAGTGCAGGCCTATGCCGAGAACTACCTGACCAACCGCTGGTACCCGGTCGGCGACGCCATCAAGGACGATATCGCCTTCCTCGACAAGGAATCGGGCGGAGAATGGTCGGTCAGCAGCCGCACGGACGACGACCGCTACTGGTCGCTGGTCATCGACCGCGTGACCGAGCCGGCGGCCTACTGGCTGTACGACCGCGAGGAGAAGACGCTCGACAAGCTGTTCACCATTCGGCCGGAGCTCGAGGGCGAGACCCTGGCGCCGATGTACCCGGTGGAGATCAAGAGCCGCGACGGCCTGACCCTCGTCAGCTACCTGTCGCTGCCGCCGCACACGGACCCGGATACGAACGGCGTGCCGACCGAGCCGGTGCCGATGGTGCTGAACGTCCACGGCGGCCCGTGGGCCCGCGACGGCTTGGGCTACCGCAGCGAGCACCAGTGGCTGGCCAACCGCGGCTACGCCGTGCTGTCGGTGAACTTCCGCGGCTCGACCGGCTTCGGCAAGGACTTCGTCAACGCCGGCGACCTCCAGTGGGGCCGCAAGATGCACGACGACCTGATCGACGCCGTCGACTGGGCGGTCGAGCAGGGCATCGCCACCCGCGACCAGGTCGCCATCTTCGGCGGCTCCTACGGCGGCTACGCCACGCTTGTGGGGCTGACCATCACGCCGGAGCGCTTCGCCTGCGGCGTCGACATCGTCGGTCCCTCCAACCTCAAGACGCTCATGGACAGCATCCCGCCCTACTGGGCCTCGTTCTTCGAGCAACTCGCGCGCCGCGTCGGCGACCCGCGCACCGAGGAAGGCCTGGCCCTGCTGGCGGAGCGTTCCCCGCTGACCTACGTGGAGAACATCCAGAAGCCGCTGCTGATCGCCCAGGGCGCCAACGACCCGCGGGTCAAGCAGGCCGAGAGCGACCAGATCGTCACCGCCATGAATGAGCGCGAGATCCCGGTGACCTACGTGCTGTACCCGGACGAGGGCCACGGCTTCGCCGTGCCGCAGAACCGGCTCAGCTTCTACGCCGTGGCCGAGGGATTCCTCTCGCACTGCCTCGGCGGCCGCTACGAGCCGGTCGGCGACGACTTCGAGGGTTCCAGCATCCAGGTGCCGGAGGGCGCGGCGTACGTGCCCGGGCTGGTAGATGCCCTCGGTTCCATGCAGGAGGGCGAGTGAGCCCGTTGTTGCGGAGCCGCCCCCGGCGGGGGCGGCTCCTTTCTCTGTGCGCTGCGGCGGGTGCCGTCGTGCTGCTCGCCGGCTGCGCGACCGCGCCGTCCCTGAGCGTCGACACGCTCGATGAGCCCTGGCATTGCGCCAGCGTCGCCTGGATGGAGGTGTCGGACCGTCCCGCATCCATCGCCGAGCAACGCGTGCGCGACGAGGTGATGCGTGTGCTCCAGGCCAGGGGCTATGCGGTGGACGAGACCACGCCGGACTGCCTGGTGTCCGGGCTCATCTACACCGGCGCGCGCCCGGGTTCACCCGTCAACGTGGGTGTCGGGGCAGGGCGCTGGGGCGGGAGTTTCGGCGGCAGCATCGGTATCAGCGTGCCGCTGGGCGGCGGGCCGCGCACCTACGGCAACCTGGCGGTGGACTTCATCGACATGGAGCTCAACGCGCAGGTCTGGCGCGGCACGCTGGAAGCGGCATTCCCGACACCGGAGCCTGACGAAGCGCAGGTGGCGGCAGCGGTGCAGCGCTTGCTGGCCTCGTTGCCTGCGCCTGCAACCACCGCCGCCAGGTAGCCCGTCCACGCCGGGGCGTTACGGCCCCTTGCGTACCGACTGGTTCAGCAGCGCGCCGTCGTCCGCGACGCGGCGCAGGCTCCAGTTGAGCAAGTAAGGCGTGACTGCGCCGTCGGCAGGCTCGGCCGCGCTGGTCGTGTCGTGGCCGCCCATCCCGCCCGGGCCGCAACCGCCGCTCTTCAGGCTGACACGCAGCTGGTAATTGCCCGGCCGGCCGGATTCGGGCAACGGGCAGGCGAGCGCCGGATCGCGTTGCCAGCCGGGACGCGCCGGGCGATCGGCCCAGCAGATCATTGTGCCCGCGGCGTCCAGCACCTGCAGGCACAGGCCCCCCGGGCCGCCGGAGGCGCCGCCGCAGCCGTCGCCTTCCTCGTGCGTGCTGCCGTCGTCGTGCGAGGTGCTGCCCCCGCTGCTGGCCGCGGCCTCGGTCTCGTGGTCCTCGCCGTGGTCGCCGCCGCGCCGGCCCTTCACCTGGAAGATGTCGGCATCAATATCGGCGAAGAGCACTTCGCCACCCTTGCTACGGAATGCAAAGCTGTCGGCCGGATTCCAGTAGGAATCCAGCACGCCGGCCAGGGAATGGGTGTCGGATTCGCGCACGACCTGGCCCAGGGCCGGGGTCGTAATCAGCGTCGCGGCTGCGCAGGCCAGCGTCGCCAGTCCCAATAATTTCGTGTTCATCTCTGCCCCCAGAAAAAGAATGGGGACGGCCCGCGCGGGGCGGGCCGTCCGTGCCAGGACCCGGGATTGGCCAGGCGCCGCATGGCGCTACGGGCCGGTTTCCAGTCCGCAGTAGCCCAGCAGCTCAGCCGGCACCGGGTGCTCATGCACGAAGAAGATCACCGCGCGTGCGTCGTCAACCGCTTGTGCGAAACCCCAGGCGTTGTAGCCCGTGAACTCCTCGTTACCGAAGACGAGCTCCAGGATGGGTTCCTTGACGATCTCTCCGGTGACGTCCACCGGCAGGGTATCTCCGGATCCCGGCGCCCCGTCGGGCGTCGCCACCTTCAGGTAACAGACGTCGCCGGCGTAGGTCGCGCCGCGGTCATACTCGAACCTCGAGAAGTTGAAGAACGAGCTGCGCGCCTTGGGATCAGGATGCGCGAGCGGCTCGCCGAACAAGTCCTGCGCGGCCGTGTTCATGTCCGGCCCCATGGCGAGGATCTCGCTGACATACATCAGCTCGTCGAGCCCGATCTTGCCGAACTTGTCGGATGCGCCACCAAGCATGGCGGCGGCCCGGTCCATCAGTTCGAGCGCGAGCGCATCGGGAGAGCCCGCGTGATCGGGACGCAGCGGCAGGTTGTCGACGGCGCCGCCCGCGACATCAGGATGCGAGAGCTCCGCTCTTTCCAGCAGGCTCTGGAAGCCGGCCAGGTTTTCGCGCGGGGCGTCGATGGTCTTCACCACATCGATGTCGAGCAGTTCGTCGTGGTAGCTGACCTGCAGGCGTCCGGCTTCGTCCAGGCCGATCGTCACGCCCGGCGCCTTGAGCGCGGTCACCAGTTCGGCCAACGCCATGTCGAGCACGTTCTCCGGAGCGCGCACCGCGCTGAGACGACCGAGGTCGGCCTCGGTCATGCACGGGCCGTAGTCCTCCGGAATTTCCCCCTCGATGAACGGAATGTAACGAGCATCGATACCCAGGGCCGTGTAAACGGAGTCCCCGGACACCGGCACCAGCTCACTGAATACAAGCGGGCAATCCGGCTTGTTGCCGAACATGATCGGCGAGCGGACCCAGGTCCACTGGTCTTTCGGCCCGAGGGCGTAGGTAAGTATCGGCACGCCGTTGATGTCGCGGTCGATTTGCACCATCTCGGCGTAAACTTCGACGCCAGAGCTGCCGCCGCCACCACCACCGGGACCGCCACCACCGCCCTTGCCCCCGCCACCGCCGCCACCGCCCTTACCAGGCGGGGGACCGGCCAGCGCCAGGGTCGTCGCGAATGCCACGACGAGTGCTAACGTGATTTGCTTTGCCCCCAACATGATTGGTCACCTCCGTGTCCCGGGAGAACGGTCTGCGCAGTGACCGGCTCTCCTTCTGAGAAGGCGGCGCAGGCATGCCACGGAGGGGCTGGATGGCCCTGGGACCGGAGCCTGCGCCAGGCCTGCGCCGCCCCGTGACATAGGTATGGCCCTTGGTCGAGAAGTGCGCCATGGGGTGGATCACCCATGCCCGCCCCGGGTGCTAGACTCAGGCGGTGATTCCGGCGCATCCGGCCGGAATCGAGGTGAGGCCGATGGCCAGGGAACTAAGGGGCGACGCATCCATCAGGCGCTGGCTGTCCGCGGCCGTGCTGGCTGCGGTGGCGATGCTGGCCTGGCTTTCCTGGCACGCCATCGATGCGTCCGTCACCGTTGGGAAGCTGCGCCAGTCGCATGCCGAGGCCGCGCATGCGCACGATGCGATGCTGCGCCTCGAGGCCGAGATCCAGCGTACCGCCCAGCTGGCGATGGCCACGGGCCAGCCGGAGTGGCTGGCGCGGCACGCGGAGACCGAAGAGCGCCTGCGCCGCCAGATCCAGGAATTGAGGGCTGACGCCAGGCCGCACGATGACATGCTCGCTGCGGCAGTGAACGCACTCGACGCATTGAGTCGCATGGAGCAGGAGGCGCTCGCACTGCAGGCCGCGGGACGGGGTGAAGCCGCCTTCGAGCTCGTCACCAGCCCGATGTATTCCTCCCAGCTCTTGACGCTGGGCAACTCGATTCGCCGCTTCGACGACGCCTATCACGGCTGGATGCTCGAGCAATCGCTGGGCCTGACCCAGGGCGAGGTGGTCTCGCTGCTGGGCGCCATGCTGCTGTTCGGCCTCGCCATCGCTGCGTGGGTGCTGCTGGTCCAGCGGCTGCGCGAAGAGCAGGCCGCGCTGCTGAAAGAAATGGATGCGCGCAGCCGGGCCGAGGCCGAGCTCCTGCGCGCGCAGAAATTCAAGGTCCTGGGCGAGTTGTCCGGGACGGTGGCCCATGACGTCGACAACATGCTGAGCGCGGTGGCCGGCTATACGTCCCTGGCCAGCAAAGCCACCAGCGAGCACACCCGGCAGGCGGCGCTGGACGGTCTGGAGCGCGCGGTTCGCCACGGGCGCGGCCTGACACGCAACCTGATGTCGTTCGTGCAGCATGAGCAGGCAGCCCTGCAACCGGTGGAACTGGGCGCACTGGTGGAACAGTCACGCGCATGGCTCGCGCCGCTGCTGCCGGAGAACATCCAGCTGAAGGTGGTCAACGAGGCCAGCGGACCGCTCTGGGTCGAGGCGGACGCTGTGAATCTCGAGCAGGCGCTCCTGAACCTGGCGCTGAATGCACGCGATGCCATGGCTGACGGCGGCGTGCTGACGATCTCGCTGTGTCGCCAGCAGGAGATGGCGCAGCAGGACCACGACGAGCATTGCCGCCTTCGCCTGCCTGGGGGTCAAGGACACGGGCTGCGGCATGGACGAGGAAACCCTGCGCCGGGCCCGCGAACCGTTCTTTACTACCAAGCCGCCGGGCAAGGGTACCGGCCTGGGGCTCGTCTCTGCCGCCCGCATCGCGGAGTCGCTGGGCGGCACGCTGCATATCGAGTCTGCTCCCGGCGCAGGCACGCGCATTCGCCTGCTGTTGCCGGAGCGCGCCGACATTGCGCCGCTCGGGCACGAGCAGGACCCCGGAGGTCCGCGCGTCGTGCTGGTCTCGGCCCGGGCTTTCTGGGGCGAGCTGCTGGCGGGCACGCTCGAGGACCAGGGCCTGTCGGTGGTGCGCCATGCCAGGCTCGCCCCGCGGCCGCGCGAACTCGGCTCGGCCTCGTTGCTGGTGCTCGACTGGTGTGACGCTGTCACTGATGCGGTGGCCGAGCTCAGGGCGCTACGCGAGTCAGGCTTGCGCATCCCGGTGCTGCTCCTGCTCGATGCGGAGGTGGTCGGCCGGGACGATGAGGTGGAGTCGCAGCTGGCCGGCCTGGCGCTGGTCGTGTCACACGGGGTGCAGCTGGGACAGCTCGCCAACCTGGTGCGGCGGCTGGTGGCAGAGCAGGCGGCGGGGTCGGCGGCATGACGGACAGGACGCGCATCGTGCTCGCCGACGACCACGCCATCCTGCGCGAGATGCTGGCGCAGCGCCTTGATGTAGAGCCGGATTTCGAGATCGTCGCAGCGGTATCCGATGCGCAGGAGGCGCTGGCCGTCGTGCGTGCCCAGGTCGTGGACCTGCTGGTCCTGGACATCGACATGCCGGGGCTGTCGCCTTTCTCAGTGGCGCGCCAGGTGCGTGAAGAATGTCCTGCGACGCGCGTTGTTTTCCTCAGCGCTTACCTGCGCGACGGCTACCTTGAGCAGGTCCTGGCGGTCGAGGCCAGCGGCTACCTGGTGAAAGAGGAGGCTCCGGAAGCCATCGTCGACGGCTTGCGACGCGCAGCGCATGGGCGGATTGCATTCTCTCCGGCAGTGCGTGCGCGGCTCGTGGCGCGCCAGGGAGGGGTGGCATTGTCCGGTGCACCCACGGGACGGTTGTCGCTGCTTACGCCGCGCGAGCTCGAAGTGCTGCGCTACCTGGCAAGCGGGCTCAGCCGCAAGGAGCTGGCCCGCACCATGCAAATCAGCGCCAAGACCGTCGAGCAGCACTGCGATCACCTGATGCAGAAGCTGGGCATCCATGATCGCGTGGAACTCGCCCGCTTCGCCATCCGCGAAGGACTGGTCGAGCCCTGATCCCGGCTGCAGGCCGCTTAGCGGCGTGACACGAACGTCAGTCCGATGCCCCAGTCAGGCGCGCTGTCGCTGAGTCCCGCTGAAGCCGTCAGGTAGGCGCTCCACTTTTGCATGCGCCAGCCGAGCATGCCGAGGGCTTCCAGTCGGTCGTCGTTCGGTTCGTATGAGGCCTGGCGGTAGTCGAGAAACGCCCCGACCCGTATGCCTCCGGGCGCGCTGCGCGAAAATCCGCCTAGCGAGGCGATGAAGCCGTCGTCCAGCTGGAAGTCGTTCGGGTCGCCCCGCAAAACGTAGCCGACGGAGCCTATCGCGGTGAACGTGGGCAAGAACTTGACCAGGTCGGCCTGCAGGGTGAAATCGGTCTGGCCGGTGCCCAGGCCCGTTTCTTCGTCCGCCGTGCCGAATTTGAGACTGCCGCCCAGGTCGAGCGCAAGGTCGCCGTCGCCGTTCATCCAGACGTCGTAGAGGGTCATGCCAAGCACGACGTCGCCCAGCCCGCTTTCCGTCACGTCCGGACCGTCGCCAGGCAGGGGTTGGCCTCCGGGGCCTTCGACAATGGTGCCGGCCGGGCCGTCAACGCGGAGATAAGGCACGGTCAGGCGCAGCGCCATCCGGTCGGTACGGTACCAGCCAGTCACCGGGAGATAGAACTCGTCGACCGAGCGGTCGCCGCCGTATTTGCCGGTGAGGAATTCCGTGCCGACGGACAGCTGGAAGTTGTCCGGCACAAAGGCCCTGGTGACTGGCTCCTGGGCGAGCGCAGCGGGTGCGGTGAGCAGCACGGCCAGCACCAGAAGGCCGACGCCGGCATCCCTGCCGGCGTCGTTCGAACGTACATGTGTTTTCACGTTCATTGCAGTATCCGCGTGTCGGGGTTATCGGGGGTCTCAACCCGTCGGCTCGTCGAGCTTCACGCCGCGCTCCCGTGCGCGCTGCATCATCTGCTCTTTGTGCTCGGCGCGAATCCGTTCACGCTCCCCTTCGCTGCCCGCCTTCTCGATGCGCTCGCGATACTGGAGACGCTCCTGCTCGGTCATCATCTGGCCGCCGAAGATCTCCTGGTCCTGGTGGATGCGGTCGCGCACCTGGTCCTGCGTCTGCAGGCGGTCCTGTTCACGCAGCTGATCGGCTTCCTTGGCCTTGTCGCCGGACTCTTCCTTGAGCTTCTGCTGCTCGCGTTCCTGCGCCTGCAGGCGTTCCTGGTCCTTCATCGCGACCTTGTCGGCCGACATGGCCCGGTCGCGGCTCTGCACCCGCTCCATCTGGCGCTCCTGGGTCGCCTGGCTGGCGCGTTCCGGGTTGCCCTGCTGTTGTGCCCAGGCTCCTGCCGACAACGTAAGCGCGGAGACGGTCATTGCCGTCAATAGGATTGTCTTGGTCTTCATGGTGGTACCTCGTTTTTCGTTGTCCCTCGCCCTCTATCACGAATGGCGATGACGAAAGGTTCCGGCGTCAGCGTCTGGCCCAGCTCCGTAGCTTGCAAAGGGCGATGCATCGGCTCGTCCCACCTACAGCATCGGCCGTCTCCGCATGACCAGCTATGGGGTGTACACCCCATCCGAAAAGGGCGTGGAGTTCTGCCGCCTGCCGCGTGCGCAGGTGGCGGAAGGCGCCCGACTGCAGTAGCGTGCACCTGTAGCTGGCAGTGGCAACGGCCTTACGGTTGCAAGGGAGTCTGCAATGAAAAAGTTTCTAGATACTGCCCGGATCGTGCTCTTGAGTGCCGTGTTCCTCGGCGGCTGCCAGGCAATCCAGGACCCGGAACTGGAGCTGGGCTACTGGCAGCTGACGACGCTGGACGGCGCACCGGTGGACACTGCGCCCGGAGCGCCGCGGCCGGAGATCCTGTTCGATTCCGGGCCGCCCCAGCGCGTCTCCGGTTTCAACGGCTGCAACCGCTTTGCCGGCGCCTACGTGCTGGCCGGCGAGAACGTCGAATTCCGCGCCTTATCCTCCACCCGGATGGCGTGCGAGCCGGCCGCGATGGAGCTCGAGCAACGCTTCTCGCGGGCGCTGGACGCAACCCGTGGCTGGCGCATGGTCGACCAGGAACTGGAGCTGCTGGATACCTACGGGCAGCCGCTGGCGCGCTTCGAGCTCAAGCAACCCTGACCGCGCCCGGCGCGTGCGAGCCCGGCTCAGCCGGTGTTCTGCATGCCGTGGGCGATCCCGTTGATGGACAGCAGCAGGGCCCGGAACAGTTCCTCGTCCTCGCGCCCGCCGGCGCGCCAGCGCCGCAGCAGGTCGACCTGCAGCATGCTCATCGGGTCGACGTAGGGGTTGCGCAGGCGGATGGTGCGGCTGAGGGTCGCGTCGTTGGCAAGCAGCTCGTCCGTGCCCTTGAGGCGCAGCACCAGCTCCACGGTGCGACGATACTCCGCCTCGATCAGCTCGGCGTAGTCTCGTGCCGGCGCCTCGGCCAGCTCGGCGTAGCGCGCGCGCAATGCCCAGGTCGCACTTGGCCAGCACCATCTCGAGGTCGTCGAGCATGGAACGCATGAACAGCCAGCGCTCGAACATTTCCTTGAGCGGTGCCTCGCCATGGCGCTCCAGGGCGGCCTCCAGCCCCTGTCCGACGCCATACCAGCCCGGCAGGATGGCGCGCGTCTGGGTCCACGCGAACACCCAGGGGATGGCGCGCAGGTCGCGGATGCCCTGCATCTGGCGCCGCGCCGGCGGGCGCGAGCCGATGCGCATGCGCTCGATGACGTCGATGGGCGTGGCCTGGCGGAAATAGGCGTAAAAACCGTCGTCTTCGTGCACCAGCGCGCGGTAGGCGCTGCGGCTCTCGGCGCTGATGTCCTCCATCACCTGGCGCCACAGCGGGGGCGGCGGATCGCCGCCGTCGTGCAGCGTGGCTTCGGCCACCGAGCTGGCGGCCTGCTCCAGGGTGCGGATGGCGATGCCGCGCAGGCCGTACTTGGCGTTGATGATCTCGCCCTGCTCGGTGACGCGCAGGCGCCCGCGCACGGCGCCGCGCGGCGCCGCCAGCGCTGCAGTATGGGTCCGGCCGCCGCCGCGGCTGATGGTGCCGCCGCGGCCGTGGAACAGGGTCAGGTCGAGCTCGCGCGACTCGGCCACCGCCACCAGCCGCTCCTCCGCCTGGTGCAGCGCCCAGCGGGCCGCCGCGATGCCGGAGTCCTTGTTGGAATCGGAATAGCCGATCATCACCATCTGGCGCCGCCGGCGCGTCTCCAGGTGGTCCTGGTAGACACGATCGTCGAGCAGTTCGGCGAAGATCTCCGGGCCGCGTTCCAGGTCGTCCACGGTTTCCAGCAGCGGCGCGATATCCAGCGGCACCACGCCGTTCTCGTCCGCCAGTCCGGCCCAGCGCGCCAGCAGCAGCACTGAGAGCACGTCGTCCGCGCCCTGCGCCATGGAGATGATGTAGGGACCGATGGCGCGCTCGCCGTAGGTCGCGAGGCACTCGCCGGCGGCGCGGAACACTTCCAGCGTCTTTTCCGCCGCCTCGTCCTCGACCAGCGGGCACAGGGCGCCTTCGTCCAGCAGTTGCTGCAGGCGGGCGGTACGCTCGGCGCGCGGGCGCTGCATCCAGGCCGCGTCGCCGCAGGCAGTGGGCGATGCACTGGCGATGCACCTCGGAGTCCTGGCGCAGGTCGAGCGTCGCGAGGTGAAAGCGGAAGGTCTCGGCCCGGCGCTGCAGCCTTTGCACGGCGAAGCGCCCCGCATTCTCGCCCTTGTTCTCCACCAGGCTCTGCGACATCAGCGCCAGGTCTTCGAGGAAGGCCTCGGCATTGGCATAGCCGTGCGCCGCGCCGCGCGCGGTCGCCGCCAGGCGGCGGCGCAGCAGGGCGCACCATACGCGGTAGGGCATGTCGCGGTGCCGCGGCGCGACGTCCTCCAGCGCTTCCGGGAACAGCGCCCGGTATTCCTCGATGCGCGCCAGCAGCGCGGGGGCGAAGCCGATCCGGCTCGGGGCCTGTGACAGCTCGCGTGCCACCTGGCGCAGTTCGGCGCGGTAAAGCTCCAGCGCCGTGCGCCGGTGCAGGGCGAGCGTCTCGCGAATGGTGTCCGGCCCCACGTTCGGGTTGCCGTCCATGTCGCCGCCGACCCAGCTGCCGAAGCGGAAAATGATGCCCGGGCGCGGCGGCTCCGGCTCATCGCTCCACACTTCGGCGATGCGCCTGCTCGAGGCGTTCGTAGACGGCCGGGATGACGCGATAGAGGCTCTCCGCGAGGAAGAACAACACCTGTTCGCGCTCGTCGCCGACGGTGATGCCGGTGCTGGGATGCTCTTCCGTCTGCCAGCCGGAGGTGACCTGGGCGCGGATATTGGCCAGCAGCGCCGCGTGTTCCTGCGGCGTCAGCGACAGGGTTCATGCGCTCCACCAGGCGGCGCGCGACCTGTTGCTGCTTCAGCAGGATGGTGCGCCGGGTCGGCTCTGTGGGATGGGCCGTGAACACCGGCTCGATCAGCAGTGCGTCGAGGAAGGCCATCGCCCTGCGCGGGTCCGGCAGTTGCTCGGCGAGCAGTCGCATGGCCCCTTCGAGGCTGTCGGAACGCTGCTGGCGCGTATCGCGCAGCCACTCGCGCCGGCGCCGGATTCGGTGGACCTTTTCGGCGATGTTCACCACCTGGAAGTAGGTGGAAAAGCCGCGAATGACGTCGCTGGCCGCGGCGGTGTCGAGCGAATCGAGCAGGCCGCGCAGGTCGCCGCGTTGTCCGGTCTCGCGCTGGGTGATGGCTGCCTGGCGAATCTGTTCCACCGCGGCGAAGACCGCTGCGCCGCACTGTTCTGCGATGACCGCGCCGACGATGGCGCCGAGCTCGCGCACGTCGTCGCGCAGTGCGCCGTCCTTGGGCTCGAAGTGGACAGGTTCGCGCTGGGTGTCGGTCATGGGCTTCAGACCAGAATCTTGCGTGCGCTGCCGACGAATTTCTCGACGTTCGGGCGCGGGTTCCAGGGCTTCGGCACGTCCATGCCGCGCTGCACGGCAGGACGTTCGCCGATGACCTTGAGCCAGCGTTGCAGGTGCTCGAGGCCTTCGACCTCGATGCCCGACCACTCGTGCGTGACGATCCAGGGCCAGGTCGCCATGTCCGCGATGGAGTAGTCGCCGGCGAGGAATTCATGCTCGGCCAGCCGGCGGTCGTAGACCTCGAACAGGCGCCGGCCCTCGCGCTGGTAGCGCTCGATGGCGTAGGGGATCTTCTCTTCCGCGTAGCGGTAGAACACGTTCGCCTGGCCCATCATCGGGCCGATGCCGCCGACCTGGAAAAACAGCCACTGCAGCACCACCGAGCGCGCGTTCGCTTCCGCGGGCAGGAACAGCCCGGACTTCTCCGCCAGCCACAGCAGGATGGCGCCGGACTCGAACAACGGGAAGTCCCCGGCCTCGCCATCGACGATGGCCGGGATGCGGCCGTTCGGGTTGATGGCCAGGAACTCCGCCGTCTTCTGTTCGCCCCTGGCCAGGTCGAGGGCATGCACCGTGTAGGGCAGCCCCATCTCCTCCAGCGCGATGGAAACCTTGCGCCCGTTGGGCGTCGGTGCCGTATAGAGTTCGATCACCGCTCAGTCCCGGAAGTTCGTGAACTGCAGCGGCAGTTCGAGCTCGGACTGCTTCAGCAGGGCGATGGCGTCCTGCAGGTCGTCGCGCTTCTTGCCGGTGATGCGCACCTGCTCGCCCTGCACCTGGGACTGCACCTTGAGCTTGGACTCCTTCACCAGCTTGACGATCTTGCGCGCGTGATCGCTGTCGATGCCGTGCCGCAGGACCACCTTCTGGCGCGCCTTGTTGAGCGCGATTTCCGGCTCCTCCGGTTTCATGCAGGTGACGTCGATGCCGCGCTTGGCCAGCTTCTGCGTGAGGATTTCGACCATCTGCTTGAGCTGGAAGTCGGCCGGCGCCTCGAGGTTGACGACGAAGTCGCCCAGCTCGAATTTCGCGCCGGTGCCCTTGAAGTCGAAGCGGGTCGCCACCTCGCGGTTAGCCTGGTCCACGGCGTTGGCCACCTCGTGACCGTCGAGCTCTGAAACCACGTCGAATGAAGGCATGTCGTCTTCGCCTCAGCCACCCGGGGCGAGGCGCTCCTGTCTCAAGCGGGGCTGTCAATCATGGTGGGCGCAGCGCTTCGCTGCAAGGCAGGGGCGTATCGCGCATGCGTTTCCGGGGGCGGGAGCCGGATTGGCGGCCTTCATCGCGCGCCCCGGCTGCAGGACACTGCCACCCCTGCAAAGCACATTTACGGGGGACCAGGGATGGTGGACCTGGAAGCGATCCGGGCGCTGGCGGCAGGGACGCCGCCGGCGCCCGCCCGGGTGGTGACGCTGGACTCGGCCTGCTGCCCGGAAGGGCTGGAGTCGATCCTGGCGTCGGTCGAGGAGGCGCGGGCGGCGGGCTGCCGCGTGACGTTGCGCATCGGCGGCAGTTGCGAGCCGCGGGAATGCGACGCGCTGGTGTCTTCCCTGCAGCGCGCCGGTGCGCACCGCGGCCGGCCGCTGCAGGTCGCGGCGCTGGCGTTCCCGGCCGCGGCGGCGGCGCCCGACAGCCTGGTGCACGGGGTGGCGGGCCATTGCGATGCGTCCGCGGCGCCGTATCTCATGTTGCCGGGCGCTTCGCTGGAAGCCGTCCAGCGTCGGCGCAGCATCGCTTTGGCGCACGGTGCAGAGGTCGACGGCCGGCGCTGGTGGCAGGCGCTGCTGGCACTCGCGGAGACCGAGCGCATGATCAGCCTGGTCCCGGAGGCCCCCGGCCCCGGCGTATCGCGTTTCGCTCCCGGCAACAGCTGGTCGGGCCCTTCCCCGGGGGTGGGTGAGCTGGTGCCGGCGCGGGCTCGAAGGCTGCGCCTGTCGCTGGATTTCGGTGCCGTGGTCGCGGCGGCCGGGGATCATCCGATGGCGCTCGGGCGCCTGGCCGGCGAGCTCGTGGTGCGGGCGGACGCGCAGCTGGATGCGCAGGGCCCCGGGACCCGGCGCCTGGCGCTCGAGCTGGGCGGCATCGCGCGCGCAGTCGTGGCGCGCGGGCACGACCCGCGCAGCTTCTCTGCGCTGCGCTGGGTGAAGAGTCGCCTCGGCGCGTTCCGCGACGGCGCCTGTGCCGCATCCGTGCGCCTGGCGCGCGTGCATGGGGCGGCAGGCGGGCTGGATCCGTTCCCGTTGCCCGGCCGGCTCGAGGTGAGCGAGGCGGGGCCGCGCGAGCGGGCGGTGCTGGCATACGGCGCGCGTCACTCGCACCTCGTCAGTCTCTCGCCCTGGAGCCTGGCGCCCCCCGAGTTCGGGCGCGACGCCTTCGGCCTGATACCGGCCCTCGCCTGTGCGGACAGCGTGTGCTGGCGACGGCCTGCAGCCGAGCACGGCATCGAGTGGTATGGAGAAGCACTTCGATTCGCATGGGCCGTGGCGCTGCGCGGCTAGCGACTTCATCCCCGGCATGTTAAAGGTGGCGTCCCCCAGCCAGCCGCAGGCCTGATGGAAACGATTGCAACGCTCGCGCTGCCGGACACGCACGGACTGGCCGTCATCGGGCTCGCGCTGTTCGCTCTCGTGGCGCTGACGCGTCCCGGCGTGCCGCAGGAGTCGGCCAGCCTGATGGTGCTGATGCTGCTGGTGCTGGGCTTCGAGATCTTCCCTTACGAGGGACCTGCCGGGGCCGTGAACGCGGGGAATTTCCTCGCCGTGTTCGGCAACCCGGGGCTCATCACCATCCTCGGCCTGCTGGTCGTCGGGCGCGCGCTGGAAGTCACCGGCGCCATGCAGCCGCTCATTCGCCTGCTGCTGCGGGTCTGGAGCGGGCCGCGTTCCCTGGCGCTGGCGGTCACGCTGCTGGTGGCCATGCTGCTCTCTGCATTCCTCTCCAACACCCTGGTAGTGCTGGCGTTGCTGCCGGTGCTGGTCGGCGCATCGACACGACTGCGTTTCCCCGCTTCGCGCGTGGTCATGCCGGCCGGCTTTGCCGCCGTGCTCGGCGGCATGACGACCACCATCGGCACGTCCACCAACCTGCTGGTGGTGACCGAGGCCGAAACGCTGGGGCTGCCGGCCTTCGGCATGTTCAGTTTTCTCGCCCCGGCGGCCTTCGGTGCCGCCGCGGGCCTGCTGTTCCTGTGGCTGGTGGCGCCGCGCATCCTGCCCGAGCGAGACGCGCCGATCCGCCAGGCGGCTCCGCGCATCTTCAAGGCCATGTTCTTCGTCGGCGAGGACAGCTGGGCCGTTGGCCGCACGCTGGCGGAGCTGCGCGAGCGCACCGGCCGCCGCATGAACGTGTCGCGCGTGCAGCGCGGCGACGGACTGCAGGTGGCGAAGCTGCCGGCGATGCAGCTGCAGGCGGGCGACCGCCTCATGGTGGCGGACACGCGCGAGCACCTGAAAGAGTTCGAGCGCCTGCTCGGCGTGCGCATGCACAGCGAGTTTGCCGGCGAGGGCGAGGATCCCGGCGATGAAGCCGCGGCCGAGCAGCAGCTGGCCGAGCTGGTGGTGGCGCCGGACTCGCCGCTGTACGGCCGCACCCTGTCGACGACCCATTTCCGCCAGCGCTTCCGGCTGCTGCCGCTGGCCATTCATCGCGCCACTGCGGTCGGCATGAGCGAAGTCACGGGGGATTTCGAAGATGCCGTGCTGCAGGCCGGCGACGTGATCCTGGTGCAGGGCCCGCCCGATCGCATCCAGGAGCTGCGCGCCAGCGGCAGCATGCTGGTGCTGGACGGACGCATGGACCTGCCGAAGACCAAGCGCGCGCCGCTGGCTCTCGGCATCGCCCTGGCCGTCGTGCTCAGCGCCGCCACCGGCTGGCTGCCGGTCAGCGTCAGCGCCACCGCGGGCGCCGCGCTCCTCATCGCCAGCGGTTGCATCGGTTGGCGCGAAGTCGGCGGCGCCCTGTCTGCGCCGCTGGTGCTGATGGTCGTCATGAGCCTGGCGCTGGTCGAGGCCAGCGTGGCGACCGGCGCGGCCGCGTTCATCGCCGACCTGTTCCTGGCGGGCTTCGGCGGCTTGCCTGCCGCCGCGTCCCTGGCCCTGGTGCTGCTGCTGGTCGCGATCGGCGGCAGCCTGGCGCCCAATGTGGCGGTCGCGCTGCTCGCGGTGCCGGTGGCGGCGGCGGTGGCGACGGGGCTGGGCGTCGGCGCGGAGCCCTTCGTGCTGGCCGTGTTGTTCGGCGCCAACTTGAGTTTCGCCACCGCGATCGGCTCGCGGCCCAACCTGGTCGTGGCCACGGCCGGCGGCTACCTGGCGCGCGATTTCCTGCGCGTCGGGCTGCCGCTCACGGTGCTGGTCTGGCTTGCGGTATCCCTGGCCCTGGTGTGGCGGTACGCGATTCCGTGGGGACTCGGCGGCGCCTGAAGGTGCGGCTGCGGAAATTCCGGGGGTTGACCGGCGTCCGTCGACGGGTAACATCCACGACAGCATGAACGCCGACAGAAACAGCGCGCGCGGCCACTGGTGGTGGCGTCCCGGGTCCCCGGAGGGGGTCCGGTCGCGCGCTGCCGGCTGAAGCAGTCCACGCACCGAACCCGACTCCGGAGCCCTCCGGGGAAGGGTGCCCGCGACCTCCTCCCGGACGGCCCCGGCTCGCTGGAGGAGGAATGATGCAGTCTCCCTTCGATATTTCCGCCGATCTCGATACGCCGGTCTCGGCGTACATGAAACTGGCGCCTTTCCGCCCGCGCTTCCTGCTGGAAAGCGTCGAGGGCGCGGAGCGCCTCGGGCGGTATTCCTTCATCGGCTTCGGCGATGCGCTCACGGTGCGGCTCGACCGCGCCGGGCTGCATGTCGACGGGCGCACCCGGCCGGTCGACGGCGACCTGCTGGCGGGACTGCGCGCAGCCCTGGCGCTTGCGCCCACCCTGGCGCCGGAAGCGGGCCTGCCCTTCGACGGCGGCCTGGTGGGGATCGCGGCCTACGACATCGTGCGGCATTTCGAGCGCGTGCCCGACGGCGGGCGGGATTTCCCGCAAGGCCTGTGGGTGGCGCCGCAATCGCTGCTGGTGTTCGATCACCTGACGCGGCGCGCGGCCCTGTTGCACGCAGGGGACGAAGCCGAGCGCCAGGCGCTGCGCCGCGAAGTGGTGCAGGCGCTGGCGGGCGGCGTGCCGTTCCGTCGTGCCGGCCACCACGCGTCGCCGACGGCCAGCATGAGCGAAGCCGAGTTTCTCGCCGCGGTGGGCAAGGCGAAGGGCAACATCACCGCCGGCGACGTGTTCCAGCTGGTGCTCTCCGTGCGCTTCTCCGGCAAGAGCGACCTGGCGCCGTTCGAGGCCTACCGCGCGCTGCGGCTGCTCAATCCCTCGCCGTACATGTATTTCCTCGAACTGGACGGGCTCTCGGTGGTCGGCTCCTCGCCCGAGGCGCTGGTGAAACTGGACGGGCGTCGCGCCTCGCTGCGGCCGATTGCCGGCACGCGCCCGCGCGGCGAGACGCCGGCCGAGGACCGCGCGCGCGAAACCGAGCTGCTGGCCGACCCGAAGGAGAATGCAGAGCACGTCATGCTGGTGGACCTGGCGCGCAACGATCTCGGTCGTGTCGCCGTGCCGGGCTCGGTGCGTGTCGAGCCGAGCCGCGCCATCGAGCGCTACAGCCACGTGATGCACATCGTCAGCGGCGTGAACGGCGAGCTGGAAGCGGGGCGTGACGCTTTCGACCTGTTCGCCGCCACCTTCCCGGCGGGGACGCTGGTCGGGGCGCCGAAGGTGCGGGCCATGGAGCTGATCGAGGACTACGAGCCGGTCGGACGCGGCCTGTATGCCGGCACGGTGGGCTATTTCGCCAAGCGCGGCGGCATGGACCAGGCCATCGCCATCCGCACGCTGGTGTTCCAGGGCGATGAATACAGTTTCCAGGCGGGCGCCGGCATCGTCGCCGACAGCGTGCCCGAGAGCGAGTACCGCGAAGTGCTGGCGAAGAGCGCGATCCTCAGGCGCGCGTTGCAGATGGCGGAGGAGGGGTTGTGAGCGCGCGTGTGCTGATGATCGATAACTACGATTCCTTCACCTACAACCTGGTGCAGTACCTGCGCATGCTCGGCGCCGAGGTCCTGGTCCATCGCAACGACGCCTTGAGCGTGGACGAGGCGCTGGCGCTCGGCGCCACGCACCTGGTGGTGTCGCCCGGTCCCGGCACGCCGCGCGACGCCGGCCGGTCCATCGAGCTGATCCGCGCCTGCGCCGGGCGCATTCCGGTGCTCGGCGTGTGCCTGGGCCACCAGGCCATCGTCGAAGCCTGGGGCGGGCGCGTGATCCCGGCCAAGACCCTGATGCACGGCAAGACTTCGCTGGTGCACCACGACGGCCGCGGCGTGTTCGCCGGGCTGCCGCAGCCCTTCGAGGCCGGTCGCTATCATTCCCTGGCGGTGGGGGCCGACGAGCTGCCCGCCGAGCTGGAGGCGAGCGCCCACACCGACGACGGCGAAGTCATGGGCGTGCGCCATCGCGAGCTGGCGGTGGAGGGCGTGCAGTTCCATCCCGAGAGCGTGCTCACGCCACAGGGGCTGGAGCTGCTGCGCAACTTCCTCGCGCCGCGCACGGAGGAACGCGCATGACGGAGCTGACCGCACTGCTGGAAAAACTGCTGGCCCGCGTCGACCTGGAGGAAGAAGAGGCGGGGCGGCTGATGGTGGCGTTGACGCGCGAGGACCTGGCGCCGGCGCTGGCGGCCGCCCTGCTGGTCGCGTTGCGCGCCAAGGGCGAGACGGCGGCCGAGGTGCGCGGCTTCGCCCGCGCCATGCGCGGCCTGGCGCGCAAGCCCGAGATACCGGCCGGGACGCCCACGCTGGATATCGTCGGCACGGGCGGCGACGGTTCCGGCAGCCTGAACCTGTCCACCGGGGCCTCGCTGCTGGCCGCGGCCTGCGGCATCCCCGTGGTCAAGCACGGCAATCGCAGCGTCTCCAGTCGCAGCGGCAGCGCGGATGTGCTGGAGGCGCTGGGCATGCGCCTGCCGGCCGATGCCGCGGAGGCCGGCGCCTGTCTCGCGCAGACGGGGTACACCTTCCTGTTCGCGCCGCACTTCCACCCGGCCATGAAGGCCGTGGCGCCGGTGCGCAAGGCGATGGGCGTGCGCACCGTGTTCAACCTGCTCGGTCCGCTCACCAACCCCGCTGCGCCGCCGTACCTGCTGCTGGGCGCCTTCAGCCCCGCGGCAGCGCAGCTCATGGCCGGGGCGCTGGCCGGTTTCGAGGGCCTGGAACGGGCCTTCGTGGTGCACGGCACGCCGGGATGGGACGAAGCCACGCCCGTCGGTCCCTTCCTGTTGTACGAGGTGCGCGGCAACGAGGTCACCGAGACCACGCGCGATCCGGCGGAATGGGGCCTGGCGCGCTGCACCGCGGAGGACCTGGCCGGCGGCGATGCGGCCGTGAACGCAGCGCGCCTGCGTGCGGCCCTCGCGGGCGAGGACACGGGTCCGCATCTCGACGCGCTGTTGCTCGGCGCGGCGCTGGCGCTGCAGCTCACGGGCCGCGCCGACAGCCCGGCGACCGCGCTCGGCATGGCGCGCGCGGCGGTCGAGGACGGCCGCGCCCGCGCCCAGCTCGACGCACTGGCCGGCCACGGCCGGGCAGGGACGGCTTGAGCTTTCTCGCGCAAATGGCGCAGGGCTCGGCCGCGCGCGTGCGCGCCGCGCGCGCCGCGAGCAGCGAAGCGGCCCTGCTGGACGCCTGCCGGGTGCAGCCAGAAGCGGCGCCGCTGGTGCTGGGGCGTTTCGACCTGGTGGCGGAGATCAAGCGCCACTCGCCGGCCGAGGGTGCGCTGGGCGCGGCCACGGACGTGGCGGACCGCGCCGGCACTTACGCCGCCGCGGGCGCCGCCGCGGTCTCGGTGCTGACCGAGCCGGAACGCTTCGGCGGCAGTCTCGAGGATCTCGCGGCCGCGACCCGCGTGCTCGAGGGTGCGGCCGTGCCGGCAATGCGCAAGGATTTCCTGGTGGATCCATGGCAGGTGCTCGAGGCACGGGCCGCCGGGGCCGGCGGCGTGCTGCTGATCGTGGCCATGCTGGACGATGCCGTGCTCGCGGAAATGGTGGCGACGGCGCGCGAGCACGGCCTGTTCGTGCTGCTGGAAGCGTTCGACGAGGCGGACCTGGAGCGCGCCGGGCCGCACCTGGACGACACGACGGGGCACGCGCCGATCCTGGTGGGCGTCAACACGCGCGACCTGCGCACGCTGGCGGTGGATCCGGCGCGCCTGGCGCGCCTCGCGCCGCACCTGCCGCCGGGCGTGCCGGCGGTCGCCGAGAGCGGCCTGCACACGGCGGCCGATGCCGCTGCGGCCGCAGCGCTCGGCTATCGGCTGGCGCTGGTGGGCACGGCATTGATGCGGGCTGCAGACCCGGGCGCCCTGGTCGCCGCCATGCTGGCGGCCGGCCGCGAAGAATCAACGGAGCAAGGATGATGAAGACGTTTGTGAAGATCTGCGGGCTGACGACGCCGGAGGGCGTGGCCGCGGCGGTCAGGGCCGGCGCGGACGCCGTCGGTTTCGTGTTTGCGCCGTCGCCGCGCGAGGTCAGTCCCGCGCAGGCGCGGCAACTCGCCGCGACCCTGCCGGCCGGGGTGAAGCGCGTGGCGGTGTTCCGCCATCCGCCGCCGGGCCGCATCGCGGCGGTGTTGTCGGAGTTCCCGGCCGACTGGGTGCAGAGCGATGCCGTCGACCTGCCCGGGGTCGACCTGGGCGGTGCCGAGGCGCTGCCGGTATTCCGCTCCGGTGCGCCGCTGCCGCCGCTGCTGCCGGAACTGCTGCTGTTCGAGGGGCCGGACAGCGGCACCGGGCGGGTGGCGGACTGGGACGCGGCCCGCGCAGTGGCGCAGCAGACCCACGTCATCCTCGCCGGCGGGCTGAACCCGGGTAACGTGCGCGAGGCGCTGCAGGCCGTGCGGCCGTGGGGCGTGGACGTGTCGAGCGGAGTGGAGTCGGCGCCGGGTGTGAAGGACCCGTCGCTGGTCGAGGATTTCGTCGCCGCCGTGCGGCGGGCCGAGCAGGCCGAGAAGCAGAGCAAGGAACAGGACGTATGAACACGACGGCGAGCGAGATACGCGACGACGCGGCACAGCTGGAGGCCCTGCTCGACGGGCGCTTCCCCGACGCACGCGGGCGCTTCGGCCCGTGGGGCGGGCGCTACGTGCCCGAGACGCTGGTGCCGGCGCTGGACCGGCTGCAGGCCGGCGTGGCGGAACACCTGCACTCGCCCGCATTCCAGCAGTGCCTCGGCGCCGAGCTGCGCGACTGGGTGGGACGCCCGACGGCGCTGACGTTCGCGCCGCGCCTGTCCGAGGCCTGGGGCGCGGAGGTGTGGCTGAAGCGCGAGGACCTCGCGCACACCGGCGCGCACAAGATCAACAATGCGCTGGGCCAGGCGATGCTGGCGAAGATGCTGGGCGCGCAGCGCATCGTCGCCGAGACCGGCGCCGGCCAGCACGGCGTGGCGTCGGCCGCGGCCTGCGCAAGGATCGGCCTGCCCTGCCTGGTGTACATGGGCGAGATCGACTGCGAGCGCCAGGTGCTGAACGTGGAGCGCATGCGCCGCCTCGGCGCCGAGGTCGTGCCGGTCACCAGCGGCGACCGCACGCTGCGCGCGGCCATCGACGAGGCGCTGCGCGACTGGGTGTCGGACCCCGAGGGCACGTACTACCTGCTCGGCTCGGTGGTGGGCCCGCATCCCTACCCCTACCTGGTGCGCGAGATGCATGCCGTGATCGGGCGGGAGGCCCGCAGCCAGGTGCTCGAGCGCACCGGCGGCTTGCCCGACCTGGTGGTGGCCTGCGTCGGCGGCGGCAGCAACGCCATCGGCCTGTTCCACGGTTTCCTCGGCGACCCCTCGGTTGAGATTCTCGGCATCGAGGCGGGCGGCCACGGCGCCGGGCTGGGCGAGAACGCGGCGACCATCAGCTTCGGCCGGCCGGGTGTCCTGCACGGCACCTACTCGCTGCTGCTGTCGGACGACGACGGGCAGATCTACGAGACCGACAGTGTCTCCGCCGGCCTGGACTACCCCGGCGTCGGCCCGGAGCACGCCTTCCTGCACACCATCGGGCGGGTGCGCTACGAGTACGCCGGCGATGTCGATGCGCTGAATGCGCTGGACGAATGCTGTGAGCTGGAGGGCATCCTGCCGGCGCTGGAGACGGCGCATGCTTTCGCCGGCGCCAAGCGCTGGGCGCGCGACAACCCGGGCAAGCGCATCCTGCTCGGACTCTCCGGCCGCGGCGACAAGGACATGCCGACGCTGGCGAAGTTTCCCAAGGGAGGCGCGCGATGAAGCCGCACGAGCAGGTGAGCGCCGCCATCCGCGCGGCCGGGGACGCGGGCCAGACCGCGCTGGTGGCTTTCATCACCGGCGGATATCCCGACAAGTCCCGTTTCCGCGAAACCCTTGCGGAGGTCGCGAGCGCGGCCGACGTGGTCGAGGTGGGCGTGCCTTTCAGCGATCCCATGGCCGACGGCCTCACCATCCAGCGCGCCAGTCGCGGCGCCATCGAGCAAGGCGTGACGCTGTCGTGGATCCTGGACGAAATCGCCGCCATGGACCCCAGGCCGGCGGCGCCGGTGGTACTCATGAGCTACCTCAACCCGCTGCTGGCCATGGGCTACGAGCGGCTGGCCGAGCGCGCCGTGGCTTCCGGCGTGGCCGGCTTCATCGTGCCCGACCTGCCGCTGGACGAGAGCGAGCCGCTGGACGCGGCGCTGGCTGCCGCGGGGCTGGCGCTGATCCACCTGGTGAGCCCGGTGACGCCGCCGGAGCGGGTGGATGCGGCGGCGCGCGCGACGCGCGGCTTCCTGTATGCGGTCAACGTGACCGGCATCACTGGCGGTGCCAAGGCCGCGGGCGCGGGCCTGCAGGACTACCTCGCCGGGGTCGCGGCGAAGTCGCCGGTGCCGGTGTGCGCCGGCTTCGGCGTGCGCAGCGCGGAACAGGTGCGGGAACTCGGCGCCATCGTGCCGGGCGTGATCGTCGGTTCGGCCCTGGTGGAGGCGCTGGAGCGCGGCGAGTCGCCGGCAGCGTTCCTGGCCGCACTGCGGCCTGCCTGAACTTCCCGCTGTCCGCTGCCGCAGCGCGGCACGACAGCGGCACCGCCGCAGCCTAGAATCGAGGCATGAAGCGCGCCCGCAAAACTGCCGTCCGACCGAGCGAGTCCGCCGGGCTGGGCGTTCTGCTGCGGCTGCAGGCGCGGCTGGAAGCGGAGGGGTACCGCGTCACCATGCACCTGCTCGCGCCCGGCACCACCTTCAACGCGCACTGCGCCTGCGAGACGCGCATCGACGTGGTCTTCTCGGGTGTGCTCAGGGTGATCATCGAGGGCGAGGAGCGGTTGCTCGGGCCGGGTGACTGGCAGCACGTGCCGGCCGGCGTCGCCATGAGCGCGGAAGTGATCGGCGACGAGCCGGTGCTGGGCTTCGACGCCGTGCGCGACTGATGCGGTCCGCCGCCGCCGGGCGTCCCTGCCCGGTGGCGGCCGCGATTCACTTGCCGCGTGCGTCCAGCGAGTAGCGTCCGGCGCCGTTCGCCACCAGCAGCAGGAAGCCGCCGCCGATGGCCAGGTTCTTCAGGAAACTGGTCTGTTCCGCGGGGTCGAGTGGGCTGTGGAAGATCAGCCCGGACAGGACCGAGAAGCCGGCCAGCAGGAAGGCAACGAGCCGCGTGCGGTAACCCACCGCGATCGCCAGCCCGCCGACGAGTTCGAGTGCGATTACGGCCGGCAGCAGGGCGCCGGGCACGCCCATCGCCTGCATGTAGCCCGCCGTGCCCTCGTAGCCGCCGATCTTGGCGATCCCGGCGATGATGAACAGCGCCGCCAGGGCAATGCGCGCGGCCAGGTCGGTCCAGGGTTGCAGCTTGGTCATGGTCTCTCTCCTCAGTTGTGGTTTGTGGCTTGTCAGGAAGCGATCAGCGCGCCCGACTGGTAGTCGAAAATGGCCTGGCGAATTTCATCCGCGGTGTTCATCACGAAGGGTCCGTACTGCACGATCGGCTCGCCGAGCGGACGGCCGGACAGGAGCAGCATGCCGACGGAACCCTGTCCGCCCGGCGCCGATGCGTCGCCGCCGGCAGCGAGGGTGATCGGTCCCTCGCCGTCGAGGATGGCCATGCGCCCGCTCGGGATGGCGGTGTCGCGGCCATCGCCGCCGCTGACACGCACCGTGCCGGCAAAGGGGCGCACCAGCGCGCGATGCCCGGCCGGCGGCGTCCACTCGTAGCGGCCGCCCGGCTCGAGCCGCAGGTCCAGCACGGCGGCCTCGCACGCGGGATCCGCGATCGGTGAGACGGCGTTGCCGAAGCGGCCGGCGAGCACGCGCAAGCGCCCTTCGGGCAACGCGATTTCCGGCAGCTCGGCCGCCTCGGCCTGGGCGTAGCCGGGGTCGCGCAGCTTGTCCTTGGCCGGCAGGTTGATCCACAGCTGGAAGCCGTGGATGCGCCCTTCGCCGGGCAGCGGCATTTCGGAGTGAATCACGCCCCGGCCGGCCGACATCCATTGCGCGCCCCCGGCGCGGATGGCTGCGCGGTGACCCATGTGGTCGCGATGCTCGAAGCCGCCCTCGAGCATCACCGTGAGCGTCTCGATGCCGCGATGCGGATGCGACGGGAAGCCGGCGACGAAATCCTCCCGCTTGTCGGAGCGGATCTCGTCCAGCATCAGGAAGGGGTCCATGTCGTGCTGCGCCTGGCCGACCAGCCGCACGATGCGCACGCCGGCGCCGTCGGATGCGGGCCGCCCCTGGAGCACCTGTCGAATGTGGCGATGAGTCATGGGTGTGTCCGTTCGGTTGAAGTTGACTCAAGTTAACTTCGACGAGATCGAAGATAAATGGCAAAATATCGCCTTATGATTTCGATTGAATCGAAATGAGGCCGCGCGTCACGCTGGAGCAGTGGCGCATGCTCCAGGCCGTCGTGGACCACGGCGGCTATGCCGGCGCGGCCGAGGCGCTCTCCAAGTCGGTGTCGACCGTGAGCTACGGCATCCGGCGGCTCGAGGCCGGCCTCGGCGTGGAGCTGCTGGAGCTCGACGGCCGGCGCGCGGTGCTGACGCGGGCCGGACGGGAGTTGTTGCGGCGTTCGCGTCACCTCATGGAGGAAGCGCTGGCCATCGAGCGCGCTGCGGGCACGCTGGCGCGCGGCTGGGAGCCGGTGGTCACGCTGGCGGTGGAAGTGATCTTCCCCCAGGAACGACTGCTGCAAAGCCTGGACGCGTTCGCCCGGCTCACCGGTACGACGCGCGTCGAGCTGATCGAGTCCGTGCTATCGGGCACCACCGAGCAGCTGTTCAACGGCACCGCGGACCTGGCCATCACGGCCTGGGTGCCGCCGGGCTTTCTCGGCGACCCGCTGGTGACGGTGGAGTTCGTCGCCGTGGCGCACCCGGAGCATCCACTGCACCAGCTCGGCCGGCCGCTGACCCAGCGGGACCTGCGCCAGCACCGCCAGCTGGTGGTGCGCGATTCAGGACTGCGGGAAAGTCGCGACGCCGGGTGGCTGGGTGCTGAGCAGCGCTGGACCGTGAGCCATCTTTCGACGTCGGTGGAAGCGGTCGCGCGCGGCATGGGTTTCGCCTGGCTGCCGCGCCATCGCATCGAGTCCCGGCTGGCGGATGGTTCCCTGCGCGCCCTGCCGCTGCTGGAGGGCGGCATGCGCCATCAGGAGCTTTACCTGGTGTTCGCGGACCGCGACGACGCCGGGCCCGCGACGCGCGCGCTGGCGGACTGCCTCAGGAAGAGCTGCCCGGCCGGCTGAACAGGAACAGCGCCAGTCCGGCAACCAGCAGCGCCCAGCCGGCCGCCGGCGGCGTGGTTTCCAGCCCGAGCCAGAGGACCCCGCCAATCAGCAGGGCGCCGCCGGCGCTGCTGCGCCAGCGCTGCTGTCGTCCCGCGCGCAGCTCGGCGCGCAGCGGCTCGATGCCCGGATGCTTGACCTCGACCTGCAGCTTGCCCGCCGCCGCGCGTTGCAGGATCGCATGCAGCGCCTGCGGCAGCTCCTGGATGGTCTCGCCGACTTCGGGCAACTGCTCCCGCAGCCGTTCCACGATGGCGCGGCCGCTGATGCGCTCGCGCATCCATTCCTCGAGGATCGGCTGCGCTGTTTCCCACAGGTCGAGGTCGGGGTAGAGCTCGCGCCCCAGGCCCTCGACGTTGAGCAGCGTCTTCTCCAGCAGGATCAGCTGCGGCTGCACTTCCATCTCGAACTGCCGCGCCACGGTGAACAGGCGCACCAGGAACTGGCCGAAGGAAATGTCCTTCAGCGGCTTGTTGAAGATCGGCTCGCACACCGTGCGGAAAGCCGACTCGACCTCGTCGATGCGCGTGCCCGGCGCCAGCCAGCCGGACTCCACGTGCAGCCGCGCCACGCGCTGGTAGTCGCGCTTGAAGAAGGCGAGGAAACTCTCCGCGAGGTACTGCTGGTCGCTGGCGCTGAGGCTGCCGACGATGCCGAAGTCCACGGCGATGTACTGCGGGTTGGCCGGGTTCTCCGGGTTCACGAAGATATTCCCCGGGTGCATGTCGGCGTGGAAGAAGTTGTGCCGGAACACCTGGGTGAAAAAGATCTCCACGCCGTTCGCGGCGAGGCGCCGCATGTCGATGCCGGCCTCGTGCAGGCGCGCGGTCTGGCCGATGTTGATGCCGTGAATGCGTTCCATCACCAGCACGCCCGGCCGGCACCAGTCCCAGTACACCTCGGGCACGTACAGCAGCGGCGAGCCCTCGAAATTGCGCCGCAGCTGCGCCGCGTTGGCCGCCTCGCGCATCAGGTCGAGTTCGTTCATCAGCGTGTTGTCGAACTCGCGCACCACCTCGCGCGGCCGCAGCCGGCGCGCCTCGCCCCAGTAGCGCTCGGCCAGCCCGGCGAGGGCATGCAGCAGGTCCACGTCGCGCCGGATCTGCGCCCGCACGCCGGGGCGCAGCACCTTCACGATGGCCTCGCGCCCGTCGGGCAGCTGCGCCGTGTGCACCTGCGCGATGGAGGCGGCGGCCAGCGGTGCGTCGTCGAAGCGCGTGAACAGCTCGTCCAGCGGGCGCTTGTACGCGGCGGCAAGCTGGCGATGCGTCTCCTCGGCGGGGAAAGGCGGCACCCGGTCCTGCAGTTTCGCCAGCTCGTCCGCGATCTCGCGCGGCAGCAGGTCGCGCCGGGTCGACAGGGCCTGGCCGAACTTGACGAAGATCGGCCCGAGTTCGACCAGCGCCTCGCGGATGCGCACGCCCATGGGCTGGGCGCGCGCCGCCCTGCTGATGCCCAGCCCCGGGATGCGGCGCAGCCAGGCGATGGGGCGGAACAGGTGCGCGGCACTGACCAGTTCGTCCAGCCCGTGTTTCAGCAGCACGCGCTGGATGCGCAGCATGCGCCACACCTGGCGCGGACGGATCACTGCGCCTGCTCCAGGCGGCGCAGGCGCGCCTCGAGCCGTGCGGTGTCCTCGGCGAGGCGGTCCACGCGGTCGAGGAAGGCCTCGACCTCGGCGCGCGCCGGCAGCTCACGGCTCTCCTCCTGCAGGTACTCCGCCACCGTGCGGGAGAAGCGGTCGGCCGCGTCCAGTCCCCAGCTGCCGAAGCCGCGCAGCAGGTTGCCGGCCTGGCGCGCCGTGACGTCGCCGACCAGCCGTGCCAGCTCTTCCTCGAAGTCGGGCGCCGCGATGTCGATGAGGTCGCGGAAATCCTTCGCCACCAGCGGGTCGCCGCTGATGCGCACCGCGCGGCTGCGCAACAGGCTCTCGTCGCCGCTGGCGGCGAGGCGCACCAGCGCGCCGGGAGAGCCGCTGAGGCAGGCGTCGGCGGCGTCCGTGCGCGACAGCGCGACGTGGTCTCCACGCGAGACCAGGGTCAGGCCCAGGTTGAGCCCGTCGAGCTCGATGCGGAAGCTGCGTCCCTCCAGCTCGCGGCAGCGGCGTGTGGCGTCGGTGGAGCCGCGGATGCCGCGATTCAGCAGGCTTTCCAGCGGCCCGAACATCAGTACTTCCAGCCGCGGTGCAGCGCGACGATACCGCCGGTGAGGTTGTGGTAGCGGCAGTCTTCGAAGCCCTCGGCCGCCATCATGGCGCGCAGCGTGTCCTGGTCGGGATGCATGCGGATGGACTCCGCCAGGTAGCGGTAGCTTTCCGCGTCACCCGCCACCAGGCGGCCGATCGCCGGCAGCACGCGGAAGGAATACAGGTCGTAGGCGGGCGCGAGCGCCGGCACCGGGCGCGAGAACTCGAGCACCAGCAGCTGGCCGCCGGGCTTGAGCACGCGAAACATCTCGCCCAGGGCCTTTTCCTTGTGCGTCACGTTGCGCAGGCCGAAAGCGATGGTGACGACGTCGAAGCGCTCGCTGGTGAAGGGCAGGCGCTCGGCGTCCGCCAGGCAGTACTCCACCTGGTCGCCGGCGAGGCCGCGATCGAGCATGCGCTCGCGGCCGCGCGACAGCATGGCCTCGTTGATGTCGGACAGCACCACCTTGCCGCCGGGGGCGACGCGCGGAGCCATCAGGGCCGTGAGGTCGCCGGTGCCGCCCGCCAGGTCGAGCACTTCCATGCCCGGCCGCAGCGCCGCCTTCTCCACCGTGAAACGCTTCCAGGCGCGGTGGATGCCGAGCGACATCAGGTCGTTCATGACGTCGTAGCGCGAGGCCACCGAGTCGAACACGCCGCGCACCTTGCGTGCCTTCTCCGCGACCGGCACCTCGGAGAAACCGAAGTGGGTCGTATCCTTGTCGGCGCTCATGCGGCCGGGACGTCCTTGCGCTTGTAGCCGACTTCCGCGCAGCGCTCCAGGTAGGTGGCCCAGTTTTCGTCGTAGTTGGCGCCCAGCCAGTGCAGGTAGGACCACGAGAACAGCCCCGAGTCGTGCTTGTCGTCGAAGATCAGCTTCACCGCGTAGTTGCCCACGGGCTCGATGGCCGCGATGCTGACTTTTTCCTTGCCTACCAGCGTGACCGCCTGGCCCGGGCCGTGGCCCTGGACCTCGGCCGAGGGCGAGAACACCCGCAGGTACTCGCAGGGCAGGTTGAACGAGGCGCCGTCCTCCCAGTCGACCTGGAGCACGCGCGACTTGCGGTGCATGCGGATGGCGGACGGGGTCGGGGTCTCAGCGCTCATGGCGTCACCGTTCTGGTGCGGGGAAAGACCGCCATTTTAACTGATTGCGGCCGCTCCCCAACGGGGGTCGGTGACACCGGCTTCCGCCGGCTGCCCTAGAGGATGTAGCGCGACAGGTCCTCGTCCGCAGCCAGCTCGCCCAGCGCCTGCTCGACGTAGGCGGCGTCGATGACGAGCTCGGTGCCCTCGCGGTCAGCAGCCTCGTAGGAAATCACGTCCAGCAGGCGTTCCAGCACGGTATGCAGGCGCCGGGCGCCGATGTTCTCGGTGCGCTCGTTGACCTGGTCGGCGATCTCGGCGATGCGCCGCACGCCCTCCGCGGTGAAGTCGAGCTTGACGCCCTCGGTCGCCATCAGCGCCTGGTACTGCACCGTGAGGGAGTGGTCGGGCTCGGTCAGGATGCGCACGAAATCGTCCGCCCTGAGCGCGTCCAGTTCGACGCGGATGGGCAGGCGGCCCTGCAGCTCCGGGATCAGGTCCGACGGCTTTGCCAGGTGGAACGCCCCGGAGGCGACGAACAGGATGTGGTCGGTGCGCACCATGCCGTAGCGCGTGCTGACCGTGCAGCCCTCGACCAGCGGCAGCAGGTCGCGCTGCACGCCCTCGCGCGACACGTCGGCGCCCGCGCCCATGGCGCCCTCGCGGCGCGTCACCTTGTCGATCTCGTCGATGAACACGATGCCGTTCTGCTCCACGTTGGCGATCGCCTTGAGCTTGATCTCCTCGTCGTTGACCAGCTTGGCGGCTTCCTCGTCCACCAGCAGCTTGATCGCGTCGCGCACCTTGAGCTTGCGCGGCTTGCTGCGCCGGCCCATGTTGCTGAACAGGCCCTGCAGCTGGTTCGTCATTTCTTCCATGCCGGGGGGCGCCATGATGTTCACGCCGGCCGGCGCCGCGCTCACCTCGACTTCGATCTCTTTCTCGTCCAGGCGGCCCTCGCGCAGCATCTTGCGAAACTTCTGCCGCGTCTCCGCGCCGCGCGCGGCCTCGGCGTCCTGGCCCTGCGCTTCCCAGCCGGACTGGGTGCCGGGCAGCAGGGCGTCGAGCACGCGCTCCTCGGCGGCGTCCTCGGCGCGATGGCGCACGCGGTCCATCTCCAGCTCGCGCGTCATCTTCACGGCGACGTCGGCGAGGTCGCGGATGATGCTGTCGACCTCGCGCCCGACATAGCCGACCTCGGTGAACTTGGTGGCCTCGACCTTGATGAAAGGGGCGTGCGCCAGCTTGGCCAGGCGCCGCGCGATCTCGGTCTTGCCCACGCCGGTGGGGCCGATCATGAGGATGTTCTTGGGCGTGATCTCCGAGCGCAGCGGCTCGTCGACCTGCATGCGGCGCCAGCGGTTGCGCAGGGCGATGGCGACGGCGCGCTTGGCGGCTTCCTGGCCGACGATGTGCTTGTCGAGCTCCTGCACGATCTCGCGCGGTGTCATGGGCGTGGTGGTCATTACAGGGTCTCGATCGTGAGGTGGCGGTTGGTGTAGACACAGATGTCGGCGGCGATGCCGAGCGCCTTCTCGACGATCTCCGCAGCGTCCAGCTCGGTGTTCTCCAGCAGCGCACGCGCCGCAGCCTGGGCGAAGGGGCCGCCCGAGCCGATCGCCATCAGGTCGTTCTCCGGCTCGATGACGTCGCCGTTGCCGGAGATGATGAAGCTCTTCTCCTTGTCGGCCACGCACAGCAGCGCTTCCAGCCGGCGCAACATGCGGTCGGTGCGCCAGTCCTTGGCCAGCTCGATGGCGGCGCGGGTCAGGTTGCCGTGCTGCTGCAGCTTGGCTTCGAAGCGCTCGAACAGCGTGAAGGCGTCGGCGGTGCCGCCGGCGAAGCCCGCCAGCACCTTGCCGTCATAGAGCCGGCGCACCTTGCGCGCATTGCCCTTCATGACGGTGTTGCCCATGGTGACCTGGCCGTCGCCGCCCACGGCGACGACGCCGTTGCGGCGCACGGACAGGATGGTGGTGCCGCGAAACTGTTCCATCTTGGCTCCGGAATTCGGGTGTGTGGGCGCCTCAGCGGCGCTTGCGCGCCCGCGGGTGCGCCTGGTCGTAGATGCGGGCGAGATGCTGGAAATCAAGATGCGTGTAGATCTGCGTGGTGCTGATGTCGGCGTGGCCGAGCAGTTCCTGCACGGCGCGCAGGTCGCCGCTGGACTCCAGCAGGTGGGTGGCGAAGGAGTGGCGGAAGGTATGCGGGCTGACCCCTTGCGGCAGCCCGAGGCGGCGCGCCCAGTGCTCGACGCGCGCCTGGATGTTGCGCGTCGACAGGGGCAGCCCGAGGCGGCTGACGAACATGGCGTTGCTGGGCGCCTTCATCAGCTGCGGCCGTACCTTGATCCAGTCGCGCAGGGCCTCGCGGGCCTTCGCGCCCACCGGCACGATGCGCGTCTTGGCGCCCTTGCCGGTGACGCGCACGGTGCCCTCGCCGAAATCCACGTCGCTGGTTTCCAGGCTGGCAAGCTCGGCCAGCCGCAGCCCGGAGGAATACAGCAGCTCCATGATGGCGCGGTCGCGCGTGGCGATCGGATGGTCCCCGCGCACGTCCAGCAGGCGGCTCATGGCGTCCGCGTCCAGCGTCCCGGGCAGGCGCCGCGGGGCCTTGGGGGCGGTGATGTCGGCGCCGGGGTTGGCGTCCACCACGCCCTCGCGCAGCAGGAAGGCGAACAGGTTGCGCACGGCTGCCAGGCGGCGCTGGATGCTGCGCGGCGCCTGGCCGCGACGGTGCAGCCGCGCGGCGAAAGAGCGCACGTGGCCGCTGTCCACCTGCGCCCAGGCCGGCACCTCGGCATTGCACAGGAAGGTGTACAGGGCCTCGATGTCGCGGTGGTAGTTCTTCACCGTGAGCGCCGACAACCGGCGCTCGTAGCGGAGGTGGTCGAGCCACTTCTCCAGCCAGGCGCGGTCGGGACCGGCTGCGTTCATGCCCGGCGGGGAGCGCTCGCCCTTCGCTCGCGCGCCGCTGCCAGCGCGGCTGCCGTCAGCTCGCCGATGCGCGCCAGGAAGTCGGTGCTCATGGTCGGGTTGAAGCGATGCGGGTCGTTGCTGCCGATGGCCAGCATGCCGAGCTCGCAGCCCGCGCCCAGCGGCACCATGGCGACCGAGGCGATCACGGCGCTCTCGCCCGGGAACAGGAACTCGCGCTGCACGTCGCGGATGCGGCCGCAGCGCGGCTTGCCCTGCTGGAAGAAGGTGGCGAAGGCGCGCAGTTCCGCGTCACCCCGCCGGGCATGCCTGAGGAAGCGCGAGCCTTCCGGCGGCAGGGTCTCGTCGCTGCCGTGCAGCAGCACGACCACGGCCTGGTTGGCGCCGAAGTCTTCGCGCAAGCCGGCCTCGAGCGCGGCCAGCACGGCCTGCTGGTCGGCGGCGCGCAACAGGCGGATGGCCAGCGCGTGAATCTTGTCCGACAGCGTGGAGTTGTCGCGCGCCACCTCGACCAGTTCGCGCAGGCGTCGCTCCAGCGTGCGGTTCTTGTCCTGCAACACGCTGACCTGGCGTTCTACCAGCGATACGGTGGCGGCGCCGCTGCGATGCGGGAGTCTCAGCTGCTCGAGCAGCCCGGCATGACGCTCGAAGAAGTCGGGGTGGTCCGCCAGGTAATCCACCACGCCCTGGTCGTCATGCCCTGTGGCGGCCTGGCCGCCGTGTTCTCTGCTGCTCACAGCTCGATGCTTCCCTCGAATGCCTTTCGGGACGGCCCGCTGAGCCAGGCCGATGCGCCGCGCCCCTGCCACTCCACCACCAGTCGGCCCCCGGGCAGGTCTACGCTCACCCGTGAGTCTACCCTGCCGGCGTCCCGCAGTACCGCCACCGCCGCGCAGGCGCCGGTGCCGCAGGCCTGCGTTTCGCCGCAGCCGCGCTCCCACACGCGCAGCGCGACATGACTGCGGTCGCGCACCTCGGCAAAGCCGACGTTCACGCGCCGCGGGAAATCGGGATGAATTTCGAGCGCCCGGCCGAGCGTCGCCACCGGGGCCGTGGCCACCGTGTCGAGCCCGAGTTCATCCAGCACCAGCACCGCATGCGGGTTGCCCATCGACACCGCGCCCACCTCGACCCGCAGCCCGGCCGCCTCGAGCGGATAGCGCGCCGCCTCGGCCCCGGCCCGCAGCGGGATATGCGCCGGCTCGAAGTCCGGCACGCCCATGGCCACGGCCGCCTCGGCGCCGCGCACCCGGGCCGCCACGACGCCGCCGGCGCTGTGCATGCGAAACTCGGTGGCGCCGGGAGACAGTTCCGTGCCCCACAGCAGCGCCAGGCAGCGCGCGCCGTTGCCGCACTGTTCCACCTCGCCGCCGTCGGCGTTCCAGATGCGATAGCTGAAAGCGGTGTCGGCATCCGGCGCGGGACCGATGACCAGGAGCTGGTCGCAGCCGATGCCTTCGCGCCGGTCGGCGAGGCGACGCACCAGCGCCGCGTCCGGAACGAAGGGCGCGGCACGCGCATCGACGACCACGAAGTCGTTGCCTGCGCCGACCATCTTGTGAAAGGCGAGGCGGGCGGGTACGGCGCTGGTGGATGTTTGGCTCATGACTGGGGCGCAATTATAGTGGGCGCGCCGCAACCAGGGTGGCTTCGATGAAATACACCGACCTCAGGGACTTCATGCGCCTGCTCGAGCAGCAAGGCGAGCTGAAGCGTATCGCGACGCCGGTCAGCCCGGTGCTGGAGATGACGGAGATCTGCGACCGCACGCTGAAACGCGGCGGTCCGGCGCTGCTGTTCGAGCAGCCGCAGGGCTTCGACATGCCGGTGCTCGGCAACCTGTTCGGCACGCCGCGGCGCGTGGCGCTGGGCATGGGGCAGGATTCCGTCGAGGCGCTGCGCGAGGTCGGCAAGCTGCTGGCCTTCCTCAAGGAGCCCGACCCGCCGAAAGGCATGCGCGACGCCTGGGACAAGCTGCCGATCTTCCGCCAGGTGCTGAACATGGCGCCGAAGACGGTGCGCTCGGCGCCCTGCCAGGAGAATTTCGTCGAAGGTGCCGGACGTGGACCTGGAGAAGCTGCCGATCCAGACCTGCTGGCCGGGCGACGCCGGCCCGCTGATCACCTGGGGCCTGGTGGTCACGCGCGGCCCGGAACGGCCGCGCCAGAACCTCGGCATCTACCGCCAGCAGGTGATCGGCAAGAACCGCCTCATCATGCGCTGGCTGTCGCACCGCGGCGGCGCGCTGGACTTCCGCGACTGGCAGCAGAAGCACCCCGGCGAGCCCTTCCCGCTGGCCGTGGCGCTGGGCGCCGACCCGGCCACCATCCTCGGCGCCGTCACGCCGGTGCCCGACACCCTGTCGGAGTACGCCTTCGCCGGCCTGCTGCGCGGCGGGCGCACCGAGGTGGTGAAGTGCTCGGCACGCCGACCTCGAAGTGCCCGCCAGCGCGGAGATCGTGCTCGAGGGACACCTGCACCCGGGCGACAACGGCGCCCGAAGGCCCCTTCGGCGACCACACCGGCTACTACAACGAAGTGGACGAGTTCCCGGTCTTCACCGTCGACCGCATCAGCTGGCGCGACAACCCGATCTACCACAGCACCTACACCGGCCGGCCGCCGGACGAGCCGGCCGTGCTCGGGGTGGCGCTGAACGAGGTCTTCGTGCCGATCCTGCAGAAGCAGTTCCCGGAGATCGTGGACTTCTACCTGCCGCCCGAGGGCTGCTCCTACCGCATGGCGGTGGTGAGCATGAAAAAGCAGTATCCGGGCCACGCCAAGCGCGTGATGCTCGGCGTCTGGTCGTTCCTGCGCCAGTTCATGTACACCAAGTTCGTGGTCGTCACCGACGACGACGTCGACGTGCGCAACTGGCAGGACGTGATCTGGGCCATGACCACGCGCATGGACCCGGCGCGCGACACGGTGATCATCGAGAACACGCCGATCGACTACCTGGACTTCGCCTCGCCGGTGTCGGGCCTCGGCTCGAAGATCGGTTTCGACGCCACCAACAAGTGGCCGCGGCGAGACCGACCGGGAATGGGGCCGGCCGATCAGCATGGACCCGGAGGTCAAGGCGCGGATCGATGCGTTGTGGCCGGACCTCGGCATCGACTAAATTGAACATAACGCACCGCGTCGATGGTAATCTTGCGGGCGCGCAGAAATCGAAAGGGAGACGTGCATGCGGCATATCCTGGTGATGAATCCCAAGGGCGGGTGCGGCAAGAGCACCGTGGCGACCAACCTCGCAAGCTGGTACGCGACGCGCGGTGCCCAGGTCGCGCTGGCGGACTTCGATCCGCAGTCCTCGAGCATGGACTGGGCCAGCCTGCGCCCAGCCGATGCGCCGCCCGTGACGGCGGTGCCGGCCTTCGAGGAGGGCCTGCGCAGCGTGCCGCGCAACGCCGACGTGGTGATCATCGACGCTCCGGCGCGGGCGCACGGGCGCGAGCTGACGGAACTGGTGCGCCGCGCGGAAACGGTGCTGATCCCGGTGCTGCCCTCGGCCATCGACATGCGTGCTGCTTCGAACTTCATCACCGAGTTGCTAGAGGTGGGCCGCGTCGCCAGGCAGCAGGCGAAGATTGCCGTCATCGCCAACCGCATCAAGGAACACACGGTCAGCTTCGACGAGCTCGACGCCTACCTGCGCAAGCTGGGCGTGCCGTACGTCGCCACGCTGCGCGACGCGCAGAACTACGTGCGCGCGTACGGGCGCGGCCTGGGCGTGTTCGAGCTGCCGCAGTACCTCGCCTGGCAGGACTGGGAGCAGTGGGCGCCGCTGACCGACTGGCTGGCCAGCCCCGCCAGCCGTCCCTGACGGCTGGCCGGACTCAGCCCGGGCCCGTCAGCGGGCCCTGGATCCAGGCGGTGACCGGGCGAATCTCGTTCACCCAGTGGCGCAGCACGGCTTCGGCCGCCGCTTCGAGCTGGCCAGCAGCCAGCAGGCGGGCGATCTCGGCGTGCGCCTCGCGCGTGCTTTCCACGTCGCGCGCGGCGCGTTCCCAGCTGCCCGCGTAGGGACGCAGGCGTCCCCGCACGCGCTCCAGCATCTGCGCCAGCTCGCGGTTCGGGTTGCGGCTGACGAGGGTCTCGTGCCAGCGCCGGTCGAGGTCGGCGCGTTGCATGGGTGTTAGGTGGGCTGAGCCCAGCCGCTCGTTGATGCTGTCCAGCTGTGCGGCGAGGGGTGCTGCCTGCGGGCCGCTCAGGCGCAGTGCGAGTCCCTCCAGGGCGCCGACCACCGGGTAGAGGTTGCGCACGCGCTCGGCCGACAGCTTCGGCACCCTGAAGCCGCGTCGCGGCACCGCTTCCACGAGGCCGTCGCTGGCCAGGCTGGTGAGCGCTTCTCGCAGCGGCGTGCGACTGACCCCCATGGCCCGGCTGATGCGTTCTTCTTCCAGGCGCTGTCCCGGTGGGAGGCGGCCGTCAGACAGCCAGTTGAGCAGTTCTTCGCGCACCTGGTCGCGCAGGTTGGCGTGCTGGATGGCCATGGCCT
Organism: uncultured Gammaproteobacteria bacterium; assembly: GCA_963709275.1. GTDB lineage: Bacteria > Pseudomonadota > Gammaproteobacteria > Steroidobacterales > XN24 > XN24. The sequence continues at coordinate 300,189 of CAVPVZ010000004.1, read as the reverse complement.
GATCCCCTGGACGCAAGAAATACTGTGGATTGTATACGGTATTTCATTCGGTGTCGCTCAGGCTGGCATCGATCCCGGCGGCAAGCGAGGTGTATTGCGGGGTAAAGCCAAGAGCCGCGCGCATGCGCGCCGTGTCCACGCGGCGACTCTCGACCAGGAACCCCCGCATCGCCGGGGACACGTGGGCGAGCAGCGTGTCCAGCGGCACTTCGGGCGGCGGCGGCAGGCCGGCCGCCTCAGCCACGGCGAGGAAGTACTCCGTCATGCTGGCGTGTTCCCCGTCGCCCAGGTTGAAAATGCGGTGCGGCCCATCGTAATCCACGGCGGCGAGGACGGCCCCGGCAAGGTCATCGACATGGATGCGGTTGCCCGGACCGGCCTCCGCGACACACACCACGGGCGCCCCCTGTCGTATGCGGTCGACGGGCAGGCGCCCGGGGCCGTAAATACCCGGCACGCGCAGGATGCGCACCGGCACGCCGGTGCGGTCGCCCCAGTGCGTCACCGCGGTCTCGGCATCGAGCCGCCGGCGGCCACGCTCGGAAGCGGGCGCCGGCGCGGTGTACTCGGTCACGATTGCGCCGCCGGTGTCGCCGTAGACGCCGGTGGTGCTGAGGTAGACTAGGCCCGACGGCAGGGCAGGCAATCCCTCGAGCAGGCGTCGCAGGCGTGGGTCCGTATCCCCCGTCGACGGCGGCGGCGCCATGTACACCAGGGCGCGTCCGGCGCAGGCTTCGCTCGGCAGCGGGTCGGCAGGCGAATCCAGGTCAAGCGGCAGCGCCTGGCCTCCGCGCGCTCGGATCTGCGCCAGGCTTTCCTCGCTGCGCGCAGTGCCGATGAGATCGCGGCCGAGTTCGCGACACAGTTTCAGCAGGCGGCGGCCGGTGTAGCCGCAGCCCACCACGGTCAGGCCGGCAGGACCGGCCGCGGGATGTTCAGGATGAGTCATCGCGTCAGATTACATCCAGGCGGCGAGACCTTCGAGGTGCTCGACGACGAGCCGGTGCTGGCAGCGGGCCTGCGCGCCGGCCTGCACCTGCCGCACAGCTGTCGCGGCGGCAGCTGTGGCGCGTGCGAAGCCCGCATCATCCGCGGCCAGGTCAGCTATCCGGGCGGCCTGCCGCCGGGGATCACGGCAGAGGAGGCGGCAGCCGGGCGGGCGCTGCTCTGCCAGGCGCGCGCTACTGCCGATCTCACCCTGGAGGCGCGGGCGCTCGCCGTGCCCGAGGAGGTGCGCATTCGCCGGCTGCCATGCCGGGTCGAGACGCACGAGCGGTTGAGCCACGACGTGGTGCGCCTGGTGGTGAAGCTGCCCGCGCTCGAGCCCTTCGTGTTCCTGGCCGGCCAGTACGTCGACTTCATGCTCGCCGGCGGGCGTCGCCGCAGTTACTCCATCGCCAGTCCGCCGCACCAGGCGGAACACCTCGAGCTGCACGTGCGCAAGGTGGCGGGCGGGGTCTTTACCACCCAGGTGTTCGAGCAGTTGGCCGAGCGCGCCCTGCTGCGCATCGAGGGGCCGCTGGGCGGTTTCTGGTTGCGCGAGGACGAAACGCGTCCCGCGGTGATGGTGGCCGGTGGCACCGGTTTTGCGCCGATCAAGTCCATGTTGCAGCACATGATGCATGTCGGCACCGCCCGCCCGGTGCATTTCTACTGGGGCGTGCGCCGCCCACGCGATCTTTACGAAGGCGAGCTGGTCGCGCGCTGGGCCGCGCAGCATGACTGGCTGTCCTTCACCCCGGTGATGTCGGAGGTGCTGCCGGAGGACGCGTGGGAAGGGCGTCGCGGCTGGGTGCACGAGGCGGTGCTGGCCGACTTCCCGTCGCTGGCGGAGGTGGACGTCTATGCCGCGGGTCCGCCGCCGATGATCGGGGTGATCCAGGAACTGTTCCCTGCGCACGGACTGGCCCAGGGCCGCCTCTATTTCGATTCCTTCGAGTTTTCCACGCCCGCGGACTAGCGGGCCCGGGGCGTCAGTGCGCCTCCGGCTGCGCGGGCGGCGCCAGTGCCGGCGTGGCGTCCGAGGCGGCAGCCAGGCCCTGCCGGAACGCTTCAGACGCGGCGCCCGACTCGCCCAGCCTGACCAGCAGCTCGCCGTAGATGCGCCAGGTTTCCGGCAGCGGCCGGATGGCCAGGCTCGTCTCCAGGTAGCTGCGCGCCTTGCCCCAGAGCTCGCTCCGTACGCACAGGCGCCCGCAGGCCAGCAGCAGCTCGGCATCCTCCGGACGCTCGTTTAGCCACTTCTCCAGCGTGGCGAGCTGCGTCGTGGAATCCGCCGTCTCGAGGCGACCGTACAAAGTCACCAGCGACGCCGACCAGGATGACTTGAGCGCCTTGCGCAGCACCGCTTCCACCTGCGCCGATGCGCCGCGGCGCACGCCGTTGCGCGCGTAGCTCTCCACCATCTCCGGGCGCTGCCGCAACTTGCGGCCCAGGGCCTTCCAAGCCTGCTCCAGCGCAGCGGCGTCGGCGGCGCCTTCCAGCGACGCCTGCGCGACGCGCACCTCGAGCTGTGCCAGCACCTCCGCGTCCAGCACCTTGGCGCTGCGCAAGCGGGGCAGCAACGCATCCAGCGCCGCCCAGTCGCCGAGCCGTTCCAGCACGCGGGCCTGCAGCACCAGTCCCCTGGGATGCGTGGCATTGCGTTGCTCCAGCTGGCGCAGCGTCGCCAAAGCCTCCTCGAGCTGGCCGTAGTCGAGCTGCAGCTCGGCCTGGGTCAGCAGCACGGCCGGCGTGGCGCTGGGATCGGCTTCGTAGGCAAGTCGCAGCCATTCGTCGCGCCGTTCCACGGCCTGCTGCTCCTGCGCCGCGCGCGCGGCCGCCAGGTAGCCGGCGAGCGAGGCCGGCCCGCGGGCGGCGCGCCCCAGCAGTTTCTCGCCCCGGCCCCACTGGCCTTCCGCGATTGCGGCGAAGGCATGGTCGAGGTGGCGTTGTGCGCGGCGGGCGCGATATTCGCCCACCGCCTGGCCCATGCGGCGCGGCGCACGGAACAGCCAGCTGAGCAGGCGGATGAGCACGTACAGCAGCACCAGGGCGATGACCAGCCCGGGCACGGAGGTTTCCAGTGTCCAGCCGCGCACGTCGACCAGGACGTACCCCTGGTCGCCGAGCAGCCAGTGAGCCCCGATGGCGCCGAGCGCCAGGGCCAACAGCAGGAGCAGTCCCCAGCGCATCGCTACTCGCCGGTCCCGAGCTCGCGCAGCAGCCGCACGGAGCGGGAGATCGCGGGCCAGCGCGGCGTGATGTCGCGCTGCTGCAGCTCGTCGACGGCCTCGATCACGGCCGCCACGGCCGGATCGTCGGCCTGGAAATACTCGCTCAGCGCCGCGCGCGCGGCGCTGAGCCCGGCAGCGTAGTTGGTTGCGTCGCCGGCCAGCACCGCGAGACGCGCGCTCTTCAGGTCCAGCTCGACGTTGCGATAGAGGAAGAAAGACTCGTCCGGCGCCAGCAGCGGTGCCGCCGGCGCGTCACTGCGGCGCACCCGGAACAACCCGGAGGCGGCGCTGCGCACGCGGGACATGAAGCGCTTCCAGCCGCTTGCCGCCGCGGCGTCGTCAGCAGCGCCAGAAGCCGGCTCCGGCGCGAGTGCGCCCCGCAAAGGCAGGCCCTCGATGCGCCCGGCAAGGCTGGCCAGCCGCAGCGCAGTCCCTTCGGCGTCGACGCTGGCGACGGCCTCGACCGCGGCAATCTCGTCGTTCACGGCGGCCCGCACCCCGGCCAGGGCCGGGTCTTCGAGACGCGCGATCCGGTCGTCCGCCTCGCGCAGGGCGGCCAGCGCCACGCGCGGATTGTTCGCGAGACGCAGCTCACGGTCCGCCAGCAGCAGCAGGAATTCGATTTCCGCCAGCGAGGGCGCACGCTCCGCAGACGCTTCTTCGCGCGCGGCGGCTGCGAGCCGGTTGCGCACCTGCCGCAGTTCGTCCTCCATGGAGGCGAGGGCCTGGCGGCGTTCGGCCTGCGCAGCCTCGACATCCCGGATGCGTTCCTGGGTGGTCGCCAGGGTGGCGCGCAAGTCTTCCACGTTGCGGGCCGCGGCTGCCGTGCGCGCCGCGGCGGTCTCCTGCATGGCGCGGTCCTGCTGCTGCAGCCAGTAGAGATATCCCGTGCCGCCGGCCGCGGCGAGGGCCAGCAGCAGCGCCAGCCCGGCCAGCATGCCGCCACCCTTGCGCCCGGGCTCGCTCCCGCGCGGGCCGTCCGCAGACGGACTGCCTGGCGCGGCCCCGGGGGGCGGTGGCGGGGGTGGCTCAGGTCGGATGTCGTCGGCGGCAGGCGTCTCGGGAGGCGTCTCGACCGGAGCTTCGACTGCCGGCGTGTCCTTGGTGTCCTCGGTCGCGGCGTCCTTAGGGGCTGCGCCTTCTGTCGCGCTGTCCCTGGTCTGCTCAGTCCGGGAATCGTTCATTCCGTCGCTCCCGCCCGGGGTTACGCCCCGGCTGCGTGCCAGCGGGCGATGGCTTCTGCCAGGCTCTGGTCGTCGGGCCCGTCTGCCAGTATACGCTCCGCGGCATGGCCCCAGTCTGCGGCAATTTGTAACACACGCTCGCTGACGGTCACCAGCGGCGTGCGCCGTATGAGCGCTTCGCCTTCAGCACCGAGCATGTTGCACAGGTTGCTGAAGATATCGCCGCTGGTCGCCGTGAAAATATGGATTTCGCCACCGGCCCAGCGCTCCAGGATGAACTGGCGCCGGTCGGGGTCCAGCGGCGCCTGCACGCGCCGGTAAACGTCGAGGTAGCGTACGCGCGCGCCGCGTTCCTTCAGGCCCGCGGCAAGAGTGGTGCGGCCGCCTTCGCCACGGATGATGAACACGCGCACCCCGGACAGGTTCTCGAACTCCGGCTGCGCCAGCATGGCTTCCGTGGTGAATCCGGCCGGCCGCACGTCGGGCGTCAGGCCGAGTTCGGCCAGGGCCTTGGCGGTGGAGGGGCCGATGGCAGCCACGCGCGGGCGCGGCTGCGGCAGGTACCGTGCGCCCCAGGCCACGGCATTGCGGCTGGCGAAGATGATCAGGCCGCCGGCCGGCACCGTCGCCAGGTCCGCCAGCTCCGAGGTGTCCGGCTGCACCGGCTCGATGCTGATGCTGGGCATCAGGATCGCCTCGCCACCGCGGGACTCGATCGCCTGCACGAGATTTTCGCCCAGCCCCTGGGGCCGGGTGACGAGCACGGTGACGCCACGCAGGCTCGTCTCGGTCATCGGCTCAGCCTTCCTGGAGCAGCGCAGCGGCTCCGCGATCGAACAGGTCGCGCGCCAGGGCGGCGCCGATGGCGGCCGCGTCGGTTGCGGGTCCGCGGCGCTCGCCATGCAACACGGAGGCGCCGTCACGGGTGGCCACCAGGCCGCGCAGGTAGAGTTCCTCGCCCTCGATCACCGCGAAGCCGGCCACGGGCGACTCACAGCTCGCGCCCAGTCCGCCCGCGAAGGCACGTTCGGCGTCCACGCAGCGGCGCGTGTCCGCATGTTCCAGCGCCGCCACCAGCGCGGCGACGTCGGCGTTGCCGCTCAGGGCCTCGATGCCGACCGCGCCCTGGCCCACTGCCGGCAGCGACACCTCGTAGGGCAGCAGACCGGCGATGCGCTCGGCCAGGCCAAGCCGCTTGAGGCCGGCCGCGGCGAGCAGGATGGCGCTGAAGTGACCATGGTCGAGCTTGCGCAGGCGGGTCTCGACGTTGCCGCGCACGGGCTCGACCGCGAGGTCGGGACGCGCATGCTGCAGCTGGGCCTGGCGGCGCAGGCTGGAGGTGCCCACCACGCTGCCGGCCGGGATGTCCTCGATGCGCATGTAATCGGCCGACACCAGCGCATCACGCGGGTCTTCGCGCTCCAGCACCGCCACGATCTCGAAGCCTTCCGGCATCTCGGCCGGGACGTCCTTCATGGAGTGCACGGCGATGTCCGCGCGGTGTTCCAGCATCGCGGTCTCGAGTTCCTTGATGAACAGGCCCTTGCCGCCGATCTTGGCCAGCGTGGTGTCGAGGATCTGGTCGCCCTTGGTGGTCATCGGCACCAGCTCCACGGTGAGATCCGGGTGATGCCGGCACAGCTCGGCCGCGACGTGCTCCGCCTGCCACATGGCCAGGCGGCTTTCCCGCGTGGCGATCCTGATGGTGCTTTTCATCCTGCCTGAATCCTCCTGCGCAGCACCGGCGCATGCCGGCGGCTGACCGCCAATGGTTCTGCAACCCCGTCCATGCGCACCAGGAGCTGTCCCTGGGCATCGCGTTCAACGGCTGCGATGTGCTTGAGCGCCACCAGCGCATTGCGGTGGATGCGCACGAATTCTCCACTGAACTCGCTTTCCAGCTCCTTCAGCGACTCGTCGATCAGGTCCGAGCCGGCCTCATGGTAGACCGTCACGTACTTCTGGTCGGCGTGGAAATACCGAATTGTATCAACCGCGATGAGTTGCAGCGCGTCACCGATGCGCGCGGCGATGCGCTGCCGCCGCTGCCCGCCGCCACCGCCCAGCGCTGCCAGCTGCGGGCGCGTCGGGCGCGCCGCCCGTGTCAGCGCTTCCGCCAGCCGCGCCTCGCGCACGGGCTTGAGCAGGTAGCCGACCGCCTGCGCGTCGAAAGCCTCGATGGCGAAAGCGTCGTAAGCGGTAACGAATATCACCGCCGGCGGGCCGTCCAGCGCGGCGAGGTGGCGCGCCACCTCGATCCCGTCCATGCCCGGCATGCGGATGTCCAGCAGCACCACATCAGGCTGCAACGCGGCCACGCGACGCAGGCAGGCTTCACCGCTGTCCGCCTCACCGACCACCTCGTGCTCATCCATCCGCCCCAGCAGCGCGCGCAAGCGGTCGCGCGCCAGCGCTTCGTCGTCGACCAGCAGGATTCTCACGCCTCGGTCTCCGCCGGGAAACGCAGCACCACGCGATAGCGCCCGCCGTCAGGGCCGGCCACGACGGACGCGCGCGCCCCCCAGGCCAGGTCGAAGCGCTGGCGCAGGTTGTCCAGCGCGATGCGGTTGCCTTCGCGTTGCGCCTCCTCGCGGTCGGCCGCGTCAGGCAGCGGATTGTCGATGCATAACTCGACGATGCCGTCCGCGCTGTGTCCGGAGATGACCACCGTGCCGCCGCCCGGCAGGCGCTCGATGCCGTGGTAGATGGCGTTTTCGAGCAGCGGCTGCACCGACAGCGCGGGGATACGGGCGCGTACCGGCAGGGTGTCGAGCCGCCACTGCACTTGCAGCCGCTCTCCCAGCCGGTGTTGCTCGATGCGCTGGTAGGTGCGCGTCAGTTCCAGCTCTTCGCGCAGTGTCACGGTGCCGGCCGCATCGGACAGCGAGGCGCGGAACAGGTCGGCGAGATCCTCCACCGCCTCCTCGGCACGGCCCGGGTCGCTGCGCGTCAGGGCGGCGATGGTGTTCATGCTGTTGAACAGGAAGTGCGGGCGGATGCGGGCCTGCAGGGCGCGAATGCGCGAGCGGGCCTCTTCCCTGACCTCGCGCCGCCACTGCGCCGTGACCCAGAAATACCGCAGCAGCAGCCCGGTGACGATGGCGGCGATCGCCAGGTTGGAGAGCACGAATTCCGGCAGGGACCCCGGTCGCCCGGCCAGCTGCACGGGCATGCCCTGCCAGTTGCCGGACAGCCACCACGCGCCGATGGACACCAGCGACACGGCGCACAGCACGATGGCGAGCGCAGCGCTGCTGACGGCGGCCGGCCCGAGCCTGTCGAGCAGGCGGCGCGTCCAGCACAACAGTGCGGCCGAGAGCAGCGTGCACCACAACAGGAACAGCGAAATGCGCCCGAGGTTGTCCCAGAAACGCACGCTGGACTCGTAGCGGGCCAGCGCCAGCAGGATCGCCACGAGTTGCGCCAGCAGCACGACCGCCAGCGCTACTCGCGCGGAGCAGAAATCCGGCAGGAACGGCCCGTCGCTGCGGCGGGCCTGGCGTGGCTCGTGAGGCTCCATGGCGGGCGCGCTGACGCGACTCAGTCGTCGCTGGTCCCGAACATATCCGATTTGAGGCGGAAAAGCGCGGAGATGTCTTCATCAGCGCTGTGCTCGGGCAGGCGGGCGTAGTGCAGCAAGGTCATCTCCACCACCGGCAGCTTGACCCCGAGGTCGGCGGCCATGCGGCGACAGATCTCCAGGTCCTTGGCGTGCAGGGCGACCTTGAAACCGAGCGGGAACTCGCCGCGGATCATGGTCGGGCCGCGCTTCGACAGGAACCAGTTGCCGGCCGCGCCCTTCTCCAGCGCCGCGATCACCTTCTCCATCGGCAGGCCCTGTGCGCGGCCGAAAGCCAGCGCTTCCGTGACCGCCTGGTTGATGCCCGCGACCATGATCTGGTTGGTGGCCTTGGCGGCCTGGCCGGCGCCCGCCGGGCCCATGTGCACGATGGTGCTGCCCATGGCCTCGAGCGCGGGACGCGCCCGCTCCAGGTGTTCTTCCGCGCCGCCCACCATGATCGACAGCGTGCCGGCGGCCGCGCCCTCGGTGCCGCCGCTGACCGGGCAGTCCAGGAAGCCGGCGCCGACTTCCGCCAGCCGTGCCGCCGCGGTGCGCGCGGTCTGCGCCGCCACCGTGGAACAGTCGACGACGATGGCGCCCGCGGCCAGCGCCGGGAGCATGGCTTCCACCACGTCGAGCAGGTCCTGATCGGCGGAAACGCAGGTAACTACTACATCGCACTGTGCCGCCAGCTCGGCCGGCGTGGCCGCCGCCGTGGCGCCAGTCTCCGCGCACAGGGCCGCGGCCTTGGCCGCCGTCCGGTTCCAGGCCGCGGTCAGCAGCCCGGCGCGATGGAGGTTGCGCGCCATGGGCAGGCCCATGGCCCCCAGCCCGGCGAATCCGACGCGCAGCATCTCAGTCCTCCAGGTAGGTGTAGCCGGACAGGCCGTCGCTCAACGCCCGCAGGAAATAGCTCTGGTCTTCCTCGTCGAGCCCGGCGGCGGCGATCTTGCGCGCGTAGGAGGCGCGCAGCTCGTCGGCGGCGAAGTGCACGTAGGCGAGCAGCTGCTCGGCAGTGTCGCCGCTGCGCGGCATGCCCAGCACCGGGTCGCCGGCAGGGGAGAGATACACGTCGACGCTGTCCGTGTCGCCGAACAGGTTGTGCAGGTCGCCGAGGATCTCCTGGTAGGCGCCCACCATCAGGATGGCGAGCAGGTACTCCTCGTCGGCGCTCACCGCGTGCACCGGCAGGCTGTGCTCGATGCCCTCGCCATCGACGTAGAGGTCGACGCGGCCGTCCGAGTCACAGGTCAGGTCACGCAGGACGCCCCTGCGGGTCGGCGCCTCGTCGAGGCGCTGCGCGGGGATGATGGGGAACACCTGGTCGATGGCCCAGATGTCCGGCAGGGACTGGAACACCGACATGTTGATGAACAGCTTGTCGGCGGTGATCTGCTTGAGTTCGTCCAGGATGGCCCGCGGCGGGTTGCTCTGCCCCAGCAGGCCGTCCCGCACCGCATGCATGAGGGCGCGCGCCAGCGCCTCGCCGCGGGCGCGCTCGTGCAGGTCGATCTCGCCGCCGATGTAGCGCTGGTGCAGCTCGGCCATGAGGTGCTGGGTCTCGCGGTAGACCTCTTCCGGCGAGCTGTCCGCAAGCCGCTCGAACTGGCCCCACAGCGCCTGCACTTCCGCGCCGCTGTCTTCCGGCGGCGCCACCGGCGCCGTGTTGGCGGGCACGTCGGTATCGATGACGTTGGTGACCAGCACCGCGTGCTGCGCCGCCATGGCGCGCCCGGACTCGGAGACGATTTCGGGACGTGTCATCTCCGCCGCATCGCAGACTTCGGCGATGGTGTCGACCACGGTGCGGGCGTAGTCCTCGATGCTGTAGTTCACCGAGTTGGCACTGCGCGAGCGCGTGCCCTCGTAGTCCACGCCGAGCCCGCCGCCCACGTCCATCAGGCCGAGGTCGAGCCCCGCCCGCCGCAGGTCGACGTACACGCGCGCGGCCTCGGTCAGGCCCCGGCGGATGTCGCGCAGGTTGGGCACCTGGGAACCCACGTGGACGTGCAGCATGCGGATGCAGTGGCCCATGCCGGCACGCGTGGCGCGTTCCGCGGCTTCCAGCAGCTGTCCCGCGGTCAGGCCGAACTTGGATTTCTCGCCGCCGGTGTCCTGCCAGTTGCCGGCGCCGACGCTGGACAGGCGCAGGCGCACCCCGAGCCGCGGCTCGAGCTCGAATTCCTCTGCCAGCTGGATGATGCGGTCGAGCTCGGAGAGCTTTTCCACCACGATGTAGACCTCGTGGCCGAGGCGCTGCGCGATCATCGCCAGCTCCAGGTACTCGTGGTCCTTGTAGCCGTTGCAGACGATCATGCCGCCGGGCGGCGAGACGCCCAGCACGGCCATGAGCTCCGGCTTGCTGCCGGTCTCGAGCCCGACGCGCGCGCCACCGTGGCCGACCAGCGTGTCGACCACGCTGCGCTGCTGGTTGACCTTGATGGGGTAAACGACGCGGTACCGGGCCTGGTAGTCGCGCGCCGTCATGGCGCTGCGGAAGGCATTGTGCAGGCGGTCGAGGCGGTCGCGCAGGATGTCGGTGAAACGGAACAGGATGGGCGGCGCCAGGCCGGCAAGGCGGGCGCGGCGCACCAGCTCCACCAGGTCGATCTGGGCCCCGTTGCGGGACGGGCGCACGACCAGCCGGCCCTGTGCTCCGATGTCGAAGTAGCCGTCGCTCCAGCGGGAGATGCCGTACAGGCGGCGATTGGCTTCGATCTGGTCCTGGCTCATCCTGCGGGGCCTCCGGAGATGGGGTGGGAGGACGGGAAAAAAGGGCGCGCAGTATAGCGCATCACCGCGGCGGGAAAGGGAAATGACGCCCGTGCGGCAGGCGCCGCGCTGACGTATCGGCCGCGGTGTGGGGCTAGTTATTCCCGCCGGGCTCGCAGAAGTCGGCCACGGCCTGGCGCGCCTTCATGCGGGCCTCGATCACTTCATCGTCGCTGAGGTAGCGGCGCCCGCCGTCGGGCAGCTGCTCGTACAGCTTGGGCGAGTTTTCATAGGTTTCGAGGGCCTTGCGCGCGTCGGTGCAGGCCTTTGCCCTGAGCTGCGCCTGCTCGGCACGCGCTGCGGCCATGTCGCCGTTGTTCTGGGCAGGGCGGGTGCCACTGGCCTGGGGAGCGCTGCCGGCGCTGCGCTGGGTGGAGGCGCCCGGCGGGGACTTGACCTGGACCAGGACCGAATCCTGGGAAATCGGGCGGTCACTGTAGACCACGGTGCCGTCCGACTTCACGGTGCGATAGACCTCCTCGGATTCGGCGAAGGCCAGGGAGGTAGTCAGAGCCAGCAGCAGCAGGGCGGAAAACAGCGCTTTCATCGTCCGGGCCTCCTCAGAGTGCCTTGTCGTCAGTTTCGCCGGTGCGGATGCGGATGGCCTGTTCCAGGTCGTAGACGAAAATCTTGCCGTCCCCGATCTTGCCCGTGCGGGCCGTGTTGACGATCGCCTCGATCACGCGCTCGAGCGCGTCGTCCGACACTGCCAGCTCAAGTTTTACCTTGGGCAGGAAATCCACCACGTACTCGGCGCCGCGGTAGAGCTCAGTGTGTCCCTTCTGGCGCCCGAAACCCTTGACCTCGGTCACAGTAATGCCTTGTACGCCGAGGTCGGCGAGAGCCTCGCGGACGTCGTCCAGCTTGAAGGGCTTGATGATGGCGCAGACCATTTTCATCGTCGTTCTCCGAATTCTTGCCGCCGGGCGATGAAAGTCTAGCATCGCGTCTGCACCGGTGTGGAGCAGGCAAAAGAAAGGCCGGGGGCGAAAACGCCCCCGGCCGGAGAATGGCGCGTCCTGCGCCTACCATGCGAACGAAAGTCAGTCGCCGGACTTGGTGAACTCCGGGTAGGCCTCGAGGCCGCACTCGTGCAGGTCCACGCCCTCGTACTCCTCCTGTTCGGAGACGCGGATGCCCACGACCGCCTTGAGGATTGACCAGACGGCGAGGCTGACGAAGAACACCCAGGCGAAGATCACCGCCAGGCCGATGAGCTGGCCGGAGAAGGTGGCGTCGCCGTTGGCGATGAGCACCGCGAGCACGCCCCAGATGCCGGCCGTGCCATGCACCGAGATGGCGCCGACCGGGTCGTCGATACGCAGCTTGCGATCGAGGAACACGATCGACCCCACCACCAGCAGGCCGCCGATGGCGCCGATGAGCATGGCCAGCAACGGTGTCGGCGAGAGCGGGTCGGCGGTGATGGACACCAGGCCGGCCAGCGCGCCGTTCAACGCCATCGTCAGGTCGGCCTTGCCGAACCACACCTTGGCGAGGAGCAGCGCCGCCACCAGGCCGGCCGCGGCCGCCAGGTTGGTGTTGGCGAACACCAGCGCGACGTTGTTGGCCGATCCGACGTCGGACACCTTGAGCTCGGAGCCGCCGTTGAACCCGAACCAGCCCATCCACAGGATGAACATGCCGAGCGTGGCGAGCGGCAGGTTGGAGCCCGGGATGGCGTTGACCTGGCCCTTGGGCCCGTACTTGCCCTTGCGCGCGCCGAGCACGATGACGCCGGCGAGCGCTGCGGCGGCGCCGGACAGGTGCACGATGCCGGAGCCCGCGTAGTCCGTATAGCCGAAGGTCTCGCCGAGGAAGCCGCCGCCCCAGGTCCAGTAACCCTGCACCGGGTAAATCACCGCGGTCATGACCACGGCGAAGGCGAAGAACGACCACAGTTTCATGCGCTCCGCAACGGCGCCCGACACGATGGACATGGCGGTAGCGACGAACACGACCTGGAAGAAGAAGTCCGACAGGTTCGAGTAGTAGGGCGCATCGTCCCCGCCGGCCACGACCTCCGCCACGGCGTTATCGGCCGTGCCCAGCATGCTGATGCCCGGGATGATGCCGCTGCCGTCGCCGTACATGATCCCGTAGCCGCAGATCATGTACATCAGGCAGGCGATGGAATACAGGCCGACGTTCTTGGTCAGGATCTCGGCCGTGTTTTTCGCCCGTACCAGGCCCGCTTCCAGCATCGTGAAGCCTGCGGCCATCCACATGACCAGGGCGCCGGACATCAGGAAGTAGAAGGTGTCGAGCGCGTAGCTCAGTTCGAGTATCTGTTCCACTTGCTTCCTCCCCTCAGACCGCTTCCGGGCCGGTCTCGCCGGTCCGGATGCGGATGACCTGTTCCAGCGGTGCGATGAAGATCTTTCCATCGCCGATCTTGCCGGTGCGTGCGGTGTTGCTGATGACCTCGATGACCTGCTCCAGCAGCTCGTCGTCGATGGCCACCTCCACCTTCATTTTGGGCAGGAAGTCGACCACGTACTCGGCACCGCGATACAGCTCGGTGTGGCCGCGCTGGCGGCCGAAGCCCTTCACCTCGGTGACGGTGACGCCCTTCACGCCCACGTCCGCCAGGGCCTGCCTGACGTCGTCGAGCTTGAAGGGCTTGATGATTGCCGTAACCAGCTTCATGTCGCTTACCTCAGGTCGAAGGTCTTGCCGATGGAGAACACCAGCGAGGTCTCGCTATCGCCGGTCGACGAGAGGTCACTGTCACTCATGATCGCCGCCACGCTCACGTCGAAGCCGGACACCTCGGTGCCGTAGCCCAGCTCGAAGTAGTCGCCCTCGAAGTCCTGCGTGAAGGTGCCGTAGGTGCCGTAGAAGCCCTCGTACTCGATGGTGCCGGCGACGAAGCCGTAGTCCTGCTCAGGGCTGCTGTCGTAGGTGCCGAAAGAGTATTCGACGCTGAACATGCCGTATCCGGCCGTGAGGTTGATCTCCTGGTAGGTCTCGTCGAAGTCGTCGGTGTAGAAATAGCCGGTGGCGCCGATGCCGTAGGTGAAGTCGCCGATCGAGCCGCCGTAGCCGGCGTACAGGTCGTATTCCATGCCGACGCCGACGTCGGCGCCCCACGTGCCGATGTAAAAGCCGCTCTCGTGCTCGTAGTCGAGGCCGGCGTAGGCGGAGGCGTCGCTCTGCTTGATGCCGCGGAAGATGTAGTCGGACATCATGCCGACGTTCGCGCTAAAATCGCCGGCGACTGCCGCCGAGCTGGCTGCCAGCCCGATGGCCGCGAGCAGGTACTTGGATCGAGTCATTTGGTTTTCCTCCCAGTGGAAAGCATGGTCCGGGTCGTTGTGCCCCGGCTGATTGCTGCAAAGCACGATGCGTGCCAGCTTCGACGGTTCAAGCACTTAGGCGTAACCAGCCACAGCTGAGGCAGCAGGGCGCACCGTGATGGTGCAGGGCAGCATCCCCCCATGCCCCATTGCGGGGCGCGAGGACCGAGCATGGAACCGAAGAGGCCGAACATCGACGAACTTGCCCGGCGCCTGGCCGACAGCCTGCCCGGAGGACTCAAGGCCCTGCGCGAGGATGCCGAGCAGAATTTCCGCGCCGTGCTGCAGGCGGGGCTGTCCCGGCTCGACCTGGTGACGCGCGAGGAGTTCGACGTGCAGGCCGCCGTGCTCAAGCGCACGCGCGAGAAGCTGGCGGCGCTCGAGGCGCGGCTGGCGAAACTCGAGCAGCCGACCGAATAGCCGTCAGCGGCCGTCGCACCGGCCTGCTGCACGGCAGGCCGGGTGCCGGCTGCGCCCCGGTTGGCAGGCGACCCGGTTTAAGTTCATAGTTGTCCCGCGGCTGCTCGGACTTGCAGCCGAGCCGGGAGGCGGCATGTCGCGAGAAGGACCTGGGAACCCGAAGGACAGCCACAGTGGTGCGCGCCACCCCGGCGACCTGCTGGTCCCGCGTGCCCGGCGGATGTCGGCACCGCCGGTAGTTTGGGCCTGGATCATGCCCATGGTGGTGGTGATCGCCATCGCGGTGGTGTTCTGCACCGCCTTCTACGTCATCGACTCGTTGCTGTTCCGCGGCGGACCGCGCAGCCCGCTCAGCATCTTCGAGCATTACCTCGCTTTTGATCCGGTGCTCATCACCGACGCCCTGCCGTCGCTCGGGATGACGATCGTGGCCGTGCTCGGGATCGTCCTGACGGTCGTCGCGATCATCGTGCAGTTGTCGTCCGAGCGGTACACCAGCGTCGCGATCATGTTCCTGCGCGAGCCGGTGCATATCGCGGTCATCAGCTTCTACATCGTCGCCAGCCTCTGCGCCGTGTGGCTGAGCGTCACCCTGCGCCCGGACTTCGTGCCGCGCAGCCTGCTGCTGCTGGTCATGGTGCTGACCAGCCTCGGGCTCGCCATGATGCTGCCGTATTTCGCCTACACGTTCTGGTTCCTGGAACCGAGCAACATCATCGACCGCCTGCGCCGCCACACGGCCAGCCTGACCGAGCGCGGCCTGGCGAGCAGCGACGATGCGGAGGTCGATCGCCTGCAGGGTCGCGTGCTCGAGCAGATGGAAGAAATCACCGACATCGCCAACAACTCCATCGAAGGCCGCGACAAGATCATTGCCGGGCGCGCCATCGACGCCCTGTGCGATTTCGTGGTCGAGTACCTGGTGAGCAAGCCGCAGGACGAACGGCGCTGGTACGCGATCAGCCCCGCGCTCCGCAACAGCCCGGATTTCGTCGCCATGGACACGGAGTTGCTCGGCGAACTCGAGGCGCGCCGCCTGTGGGTGGAATGGAAGACGCTGCACGAATACCTGCGCGTCTATTACGAGGCGCTCGAGTCGATGGGGGACATCGACTCCCAGGTAGCCATCGACACGCGTTACATAGGTGAAGCGGCGGCGGTAACGAAGCAGATCGACCTCATCCAGATGGTGTTCCGCTTCTTCAATTCCTACCTGCGGGCTGCCATCGACCAACGCATCGAGCACACCGCACACGACGTGCTCCTGCAGTACCGCATGCTGCTCGAGAAACTGCTGCGCGAGGGCTTGTGCGAGGCCGCCTGCGAGGGCGTGCGCTTCATGAAGTACTACGGGTACATCGCCTTCGAGGACGAGCTGAGCACGGTCACCGAGACCGTCGCTTACGACATCGCCAGCATGTGCCGCTTTGCGCACCAGGAAAACCTCGGTTGCGACGGCGCCATGCTGCGCGAGCTGCTGGCACTGGATGCCGAGGAAGCGAGCCATTCCCATCGCCACTATCGCGGCCTGCGCGGCGTTCGCAAAGCGCAGATCCGGCTGGGGGTGTATTACCTGTCCGTCGGCGAGTCGGCCAAGGCGGAGATGATTGCCGCGGACATGGCGGACATGGATCCGGATTCGCGGGCCGAGGTGCGCAACGACCTGCTGCTGCAGGCGCCGCCCCACTTCTGGGAAATCGTGGATCGGGGACGGAACCTGCATTACCTGGCGGAGGGCGAGCGCGCCTACCTCGATCGCTTCCTCGCCCTGAGCGGCGACCGCTAGGCTCTCCCGGGCCGGGAATCTTCATCTGCATGGCGCGCCGGACTGTTCCTGCCGGCTTCCCGCGGCGGCGACATTTCAGCCCGCTGACGGCAGATAGTCGCCCTGCCTCGTCGCGCCGCCACAGGCCATGATTCTCCCGGGATTGCGGAGATCAGGGCATGGCCCTCGCCAAGGTACACAGCCGCGCGCAATGCGGTCTCGACGCCCTGCCGGTGATGGTCGAAGTCCATGCCGGCGGCGGGCTGCCGGGTTTCAACATCGTCGGGTTGCCGGCGACCGCCGTGCGGGAAAGCCGCGACCGCGTGCGCGCGGCGCTGTCCAACTGCGGCTTTCGCTTTCCCTCCGGCAAGGTGATCGTGAACCTCGCACCTGCCGACCTGCCGAAGGAAGGCGGGCGCTTCGACCTGCCGATTGCGCTGGGCGTGCTGGTCGCCTCGGGCCAGCTGCCTGCCCGCTGCCTCAAGGCCACGGAATTCCTCGGCGAGTTGTCGCTCAACGGCGACTTGCGTCCGGTGCAGGCGCCCCTGTGCGCGGCCATCGCCGCCGCGCGCGCAGGCCGCACCCTGGTCGTGCCGGCGGGTTCTGCCGTGGAGGCCGCCATGGCGGGCGCAGGCGAGGTGCGCGCGGCGGAACACCTGCTGGCCGTGGCGGCCCACCTGCGGGGGCGCAAGCAGCTGCCCCTGGCCGTGCCGCCGCGCCGCAGCCCGAGCGCACCGCAGGGCCCGGACCTGTCCGAGGTGCGCGGGCAGCAGCGCGGCAGGCGCTTGCTGGAACTGGCCGCCGCGGGCGGACACAACCTGTTGTTCATCGGCCCGCCGGGCACCGGCAAGACCATGCTCGCGCGCCGGCTAGGCGGCTTGTTGCCGCCTCTCGATCCGCCCCGGGCCCTGCAGGTGGCGTCGATCGCCTCGGCGGCCGGCAAGTCTTTCCAGCCCGACGACTGGGGGCGGCGGCCCTTCCGGGCGCCGCACCATTCCGCCTCCGCCGTGGCCCTGACCGGCGGCGGTGCCAATCCGCGCCCGGGCGAAGTGACGCTGGCGCACCACGGCGTCCTGTTCCTGGACGAGTTGCCTGAGTTCAGCCGCACGGCCCTCGAGGCTTTGCGCCAGCCGCTGGAGGACGGCGAGCTGACCATCAGTCGCGCCGCCATCCAGCGCACCTTCCCGGCGCGTTTCATGCTGGTCGCGGCGATGAACCCCTGTCCCTGCGGCTTCCTCGGCGACCCGCGGGGCAACTGCCGTTGCAGCGGCGATGCCGTGCTGCGCTATCGCTGGCGGATCTCCGGGCCGCTGCTCGACCGTATCGACCTGGTGGCCGAGATGCCGCGACCGGCGCCGGACGAAATGCTCGGGCCGCCTGGCGAAACGTCGGCGCAGGTGCGTGCGCGGGTGCACGCCGTCCGTGCAGCAAGCCTGCAGCGACAGGGATGCCTGAATGCGCACCTCGAGGGCACGGGGCTGGATGGACACGCGGTACTCGATGCGGATGGGCGTGCGCTCCTGGTGCGCTCGGCCGAGAAGCTGGGGCTGTCGGCGCGGGCGCAGACCCGCGTGCGGCGCGTGGCGCGCACCATTGCTGACGCAGGCGGGGCGGAGGCCATCGAGCTGCGTCATCTCGCGGAGGCATTGTCATGTCGCGGCCTGGATCGCCGGGGCTAGGAGACGTGCCATGACGAGCGGCAGGTGCCGCGCATGAAAAAGGCCCGGAGCAGGTGCCCCGGGCCTCGTCTTGTGCGCTGAGAGTTCAGCCCATCAAGGGTTGTGGCTCAAGTCGGCAACGCGGCGGTAGAGGTAGGACCAGCCGGCGTCCATGGACTTCATGAAGTCCGCGCGGAGCTTTTCGGTCTCTTCTTCGCCATGCACCTTGGTGACGACCTCCCAGACACCGTCGCGGTCCTGCTCGAGGCCGGCGAAGTTCTCGAACGGCGAGCTGGCGAAATAGTCGGCGGCCTTCTCATCACCGCCCATGACGTTCCACCAATAGGCGCGATTGTCGCCTTCGACTTCCTTGAGGGCCGCGGTGACCTTCCTGACGACCTGCATCATCAGGCGGCTGTCCTTGGCCCTGAAGCTCGAGACCCAGAGGACGTCGCCGCCCGGGCCGCTGCGGCTGATGTCCGGCATCGAGCGCGCATAGGAATTCGTGTTCTTTTCTGCATGCGTATGAGGCGTGATCTTCTCCAGCGCCACCGAGCGGCAGGCGCGAGCGGCCTCGTCCGGCGTGTCGAGATCAGACCAGTTCTTCATGGCGAAGGATGCAACGTAGACGTTGCCTTGTCCCTGCTGGCGGCGCCAGATGTTCCAGCTGCTGGTGCCCTTTTGCTCGATGTAGCACTCTTTCCAGGCCGCGATGCCGGCAGTGAAGTCGTCGTCGTGCCCGGCCTTCACGTGCAGCTCGATGAGCGAAAGCATGCGAGTGGCGGTCTCTTCCTGCGCGCTCGCAGCAAAGGGCACGGCAAGGGCCGCTGCGCTGATCGCGATCAGCGCAAGTCGTTTCCGGTAGTTCATGTAACTCTCCCCAAGTGGTCTGTGATTTGTTCTTTTAAGCGCCGAGCAGGCTTCTCGGGGCACGCTCAACGGTCACAGCACCCTAGGGACAACCGTAGTGAGAGTCAAATTTATTTCTCGAAAAACGCCTCTGATTTGTGCTGCGCAGCATTCCCGCTGCGTCGCCTCAACGCGGCCTGGCGGCTGCATGCGCTGTCCTGGATTCCGTCACCCGGTGCAGCCGGGTCGCGCGTTCCGGCCCAGCGCGGATTCGGCTTCGGGTATAGTGCCGCCCTCTCGCGACGCGGCACCCATCACGATGTCTCTCAACCCCGCCCAGCTCGAAGCCGTGCAACACACGGCCGGTCCGCTGCTCGTGCTTGCCGGCGCGGGCAGCGGCAAGACGCGCGTGATCACCCATAAGATCGGCGCCCTGGTCGCGGGCGGCGTGCCGGCCTACGCCATCGCGGCGGTGACTTTCACCAACAAGGCGGCGCGCGAGATGCGCCAGCGCGCCGCGAGCCTGCTGGACAAGGACACGGCCAAGGCGCTCAAGATCTCGACCTTCCACACCCTCGGCCTGAACATCCTGCGCCGCGAGTACGGCAACCTCGGCTACAAGCGCGGCTTCACCATCTTCGATGCGCACGACAGCCGCGCGCTCGTGAAGGAGCTGCTGCGCAGCGACAATGCCGACACCGAGGCGGCGGTCGACATGGCCTGCGGGGCGATCTCGAACTGGAAGAGCGAGCTGGTCGACCCGGCGGCGGCCCTGGCCGGGGCGGTGGACGATCTCGAGGCCGCGCGGGCGCGGCAGTACGCGGCCTACCAGCGTGCCCTGCAGGCCTACAACGCACTCGACTTCGACGACCTGGTGGCACGGCCGGTGTTCCTGTTCCGGGAATTGCCGCAGGTACTGCAGGCCTGGCAGGACCGTATCCGCTACATGCTCGGCGACGAGTACCAGGACACCAACCAGGCGCAGTACGAGCTGATGCGCCAGCTGGTCGGCGCGCGCGGCGCCTTCACCGTGGTGGGCGACGACGACCAGTCGATCTACGCCTGGCGCGGCGCGCGTCCGGACAACCTGAAGCGGCTGGCCGAGGACTTCCCGGCGCTGAAGGTGATCAAGCTGGAGCAGAACTACCGTTCCTCCGGCCGGATCCTGGGGGCTGCGAACGGCCTCATCGCCAACAATCCGCACCTGTTCGAGAAGCGGCTGTGGAGCCTGCATGGTCCCGGCGACCGCATTCGGGTCATGGCTGCGCGCGACGGCGCCGACGAGGCTGATCGGGTCGCGATGGAGATCATGCGCCAGCGCATGGAGCGCGGCGGCAGCTGGGGCGATTTCGCGGTGCTGTATCGCGGCAACCACCAGGCGCGGTCGTTCGAGCAGTCGCTGCGCACCCTGCAGATTCCCTACTCGGTCACGGGCGGCACCTCGTTTTTCGATCGCAGCGAGGTCAAGGATGTGCTGGCCTATCTCCGGCTGATCGCCAATCCGGACGACGACGCGGCGTTCCTGCGCATCGTCAATGTGCCGCGGCGCGAGATCGGCACCGCGACCCTGGAGAAGCTCGGTGGCTGGGCGTCCGAGCGCGGTCTCGGCCTGCTCGCCGCCTGCCTCGAAACCGGCCTGCACGGCGTGCTGCCGGCGCGCGCGGTGGAGCGCCTGTACGGGTTCGGCCGGCGCATCATCGAGCTCGGTGACGAGGCCGAGGGCGGGGCGCCCGTGGACGAGCTGGCGCGCGAGCTGATCGAAGACATCGGCTATCGGGACTGGCTGTTCGAGAACGCGCGCGACCCGCGCCAGGCGGAAACTGCCAACGAGAACCTGGGCGAGCTGCTCGACTGGCTGGCGCGCGCGGCGCGCGACGACGAGGCGCCCACGCTCGCCGACGCATTGCGGCGGTTGTCGCTGATGGACATGCTCGACCGTGAGTCCGGTGAGGCGCAGGACGACCGCGTGCGCCTGATGACCCTGCACGCGGCCAAGGGCCTCGAATTCCCGGTGGTGTTCCTGGTCGGCTGCGAGGAAGAGTTGCTGCCGCACCGCGCGAACCTGGAAGGTCCGGGGCTGGAGGAAGAGCGGCGCCTGGCCTATGTCGGCATCACGCGGGCGCAGCGGCGGCTGTTTCTCAGCTATGCGAGGCGCCGCAAGCGCTTCGGCGAGACACTGGAGTGCACGCCCAGCCGATTCCTCGAAGAGCTGCCGGAAGACTCGCTGGAGTGGGAAGGGCGCACCGAGCTGAGCGCGGATGAGAAAAAGGCCCGCGGGCAGAGCGCCATCGCGGGCCTTCGTTCACTTCTGGGCGAGGACTAGCTCAGTTCGGGAGCTGGTCCACCATGTACTGGACGGCATCGCGCACCTGCTGGTCAGTCAGGTTCGAGTGCCCGCCGCGCGGCGGCATGTAGCCGGCCTGGCCCTGGAAACCCTCGATGGCGTGCGTGTACAGGGTGTCCATGCCCTGCGCGACGCGCGGCGCCCAGGCGGCGGCATCGCCGGTCCTCGGCGCGCCCGCAATACCGGCGCCGTGGCAGGCCGTGCAGGCGAACTTGTATATGTCCTCGCCGCTGAGGTCTTGTGCGGGCTGGGCAGCCGCAGCCGGC
Organism: uncultured Gammaproteobacteria bacterium; assembly: GCA_963709275.1. Classification (GTDB taxonomy): domain Bacteria; phylum Pseudomonadota; class Gammaproteobacteria; order Steroidobacterales; family XN24; genus XN24. Next base: position 278,855 of record CAVPVZ010000004.1, on the reverse strand, counting down.
GCCATTGCGGCCTGCTGCGGGCCGCCGGGGTCGCGCAGGCCGCTGTTGTCTGCGCCGGCAATGGCCACCTGGCCGACCGGGCGGATGCGTTCCACGTTGCGTTGCTGGTAGGCGGGGTCTTCCTTGATGTGGACTTCCTGGGTGCGCCCGGCCATGGAGTTCGCCAGGATAAAGATGGCGATCGTGATCACCACGAGGATGCCCAGTACCAGCATGAAGGTGTCGAAAAACTTGCGATCCTGCTCTGCGCTCAACGCCTTGTCCTCTCCGCTTGGGGGCTGCGGGCCCGTGGAGCCGGGCCCGGCAAAGCGCGGATTATATGGGTTTGCCGTAGTGCCGCCAAACGTGCCCCGAGCCTGGGCCGGGCGGGCATGTGGAAGAGCTCGCTGCGGCGCCCCCCGGTCAGGTCACATGGACGCTGTTCCGCCAGGCGGGTATCATTGCGCCCCCTCGCGTGCGCCCGTAGCTCAGCTGGATAGAGCGCTGCCCTCCGGAGGCAGAGGTCAGAGGTTCGAATCCTCTCGGGCGCGCCAATAAAAAAGGTCCCTGCTATGGGGCCTTTTTTGTTGGCACTCTTCTCAGATTCGAACCTCTGACCAACAAGATCGGTTCGACGCCCCGCCGTCAGGCTGGGCGGGCATTCCCAAAGGCGGGCGCCCCATCCTCTCGGGCGCGCCACTCGCGTTATATTGCGCCCATGCACAGCCGCGTCGCCAGGCTCCTGACTGCAGGATTCGTCGTCATCGGGCTCGCCCTGCTGGCGTCTTTCGCCTTGCGGCAGATTTACCCGCCTGATCCACACGCCCACGCCCCATGCGCCATCCCGGTGCACTACGCTGTTGGCGACGTGGACCCGCGCTTCGGCTTCGATCGCTTCATGGTCGAGGCGGCACTCATCGATGCAGTGCGACTGTGGCAGGCAGAGAGCGAGGCCCTGCTCTTCATCGAATCGGAGGACCCGCGCGCGATGCAGGTCAACCTCCGCTTCGACGCGCGCCAGCAGAGCGCTGCCGAGCGCCAGTCGATGCGTGGCCGGCTCGACCGCGCCCAGGGCGACCTGGAGCGCGAACAGGCCGATCTGCAGGCCTGGAGCGAGCGCATCGACCGGGCGCAAAAGGCCCATGAGCGGGGTGTCGCAGAGCTGGCCCCACGGCTGGCGCGACACGAGGCGGCGGTGGCAGCCTGGAACGCCGATCCCGGCGCGGGCTCGGAAGCAGCGCGCCGGGCGCTCGAGGCCGAGGGCGCCATGTTACGCGCCGAGATCGCGGCACTGGACCGCACCGCCGGCGAGCTGAACGCCGATGTCGCAGCCTACAACCGCCGCGCCGCGGATGCGCGGCAGCTCGCCGCCGAGGCCAATACGCAAGTGCGGGAATACAATGCGTCTGCCGCCGCGGCGCCGGTCGAGACCGGCCGTTACAGCTACGATTACGAGGAGGGCCGGCGGATCGACGTCTTCCGCGCGGCGAGCTACGACGAACTGGTCTGGGTCCTGGCGCACGAGTTTGGACATGCGCTGGGCATTGGCCACGTGGATGAGCCTGGTGCGGTGATGCACGCCCTGTTGCACGAAGGCGGCGCGCTGCAGCCGGGGCGTGGCCGGCCGGTAGCCTTGTCCGCCGCCGACGGCGCGGCGCTGGGCCAGGTCTGTGGCAGTGAGCGCCTAACCCCCTGAACGGCTCCCGAGCAGCGCGCGCAGTTCCTTCATCTCCGCCCGCAGCGAGCGCATCTCGGCGTGCAGCTCGGTCTCGATGTGGTCCTGGGCGTCGTGCACGACCTGCATCGTCTCCTTGTGCTCCGCCTCCTGGAAGGTCTGCATGGCGTTGACGATGATGGCGATGAACAGGTTCAGCATGGTGAACGTCGCCACCAGGATGAAGGTGACGAAGAACAGCCAGGCGTAGGGGTGGGCTTCCATCACCGGGCGCGAGATGCCCATCGACCAGCTCTCTAGGGTCATCACCTGGAACAGGGTGTAGAGAGAACGGCCGAGCGTGCCGAACCACTGCGGATGGGTGTCGGCGAACAGGTTGGTGCCGATCACGGCGAAGACGTAGAAGATGATCGCCAGCACCAGTGCGATCGAGCCGAGCCCCGGTATCGCAGCCAGCAGCGCGCCCACCACCCGGCGCATCGACGGCACCATGGTGAGCAGCCGCAACACCCGCAGCACGCGCAGGGCGCGCAGCACGGCGAAAGGCCCGGACGCCGGCACCAGGGCGATGGCCACGACGGCGAAGTCGAACAGGCTCCAGGGGTCGCGCCAGAACGCCCCCCGGTGGGCGTATATCCGCAGCGCGATCTCGACCACGAACACCGCCAGGATGATGCGGTCGACCGTCTTCAACGGCCCGCCCGCCACCTCCATGGCGGCGGGCCACGTCTCCAGGCCGAGGATCGCGGCGTTGAGCAGGATCAGGCCGATGATGGTGTACTGGAACCGCGGCTGCTGGATCCAGCGGGTAACGCGCTCGCGCATGGGGTGTGGGCTCAGGCGGTGGTGCTGGACTCTACCGCGGCGTGCAGTTCATGCACCAGCCCGGGCTCGAGCCGCAGCGCCCGGGCCAGCGTGTTGAGATAGATCTTCTCCGCCGGCGAGGCCGGGTGTGCCACCAGCACCGACGCCGCGTACACCTCGGCCGCGTGCTCGGGCGAGTCCACGGCCGCCACCAGGCCCTCGATGTCCAGCGGCCTCGAGTACTCGGCGAACAGGAAGGCCTTGTCCTCTTCATCCAGCTGCGCGCTGTTGACCTGCTGCAGGATCATCTGGCTCTCGCGGGTGTCGATCTGGCCGTCGGCCTTGGCCGCGGAAATCATGGCGCGCACGATGAGCTGGCTGAGCTGCTCGGCGCCGCGCGTGTCGCCCGCCGCCGGCAGGAAGCCGGTGCCCTGCGGTACCGCCGGCACGGGCTCGGGTCCGGCGCTCGCGGCCGGCGCGGTGCCCGCCACGCCCGTGGACTGCTTGTGATTCTGCCAGGCCTTGTAGGCCAGCCCGCCGACCAGTGCGAGGCCGCCGATCTTCACCGCCGACTTGGTCAGCTTGCGGCCCTTCTTGCCCATGAACGCGCTGGCAAGCGCACCGCCGGCAAGCCCGCCGGCAAAGCCGCCCGCAGCGCCGCTGCCGATGAACTGGTCGAGCAGTTTCTTCGCATCCATCGTTGATCTCTCCCTTGTTGTCGAGCGGCTTTTGACCGTGCGCGGGCGCCGGGGTTCCGGCTGCGCGCCGCTCAGTGCGCCGCGCCGGGCAGGCAGACATGCCGCCCGCTGGGCGTGCGCTCCACCAGCACCGGCACGCCGTAGACCTCGCTCAGGGCCTCGGCCGTAAGGGCTTCTTCGGGGCGGCCGCGCCGGTAGATCCCGCCGTCATGCATCAGCACCACGTCGGCGCCGAGCGCGAAGGCATGGTCGGGGTTGTGGGTGGAGAGGATGACGCCCTGGCCGTCCAGGCTGGCCGCGCGCGCCAGCTTGTCGATCTCGCCCAGCACCAGGGTCTGGTTGCCGAAGTCGAGGCTGGCGGTCGGTTCGTCCATCACTACCAGCGGCGCCTGTTGCGCCAGCGCGCGGGCGATCAGCACGAGTTGCCTCTGGCCGCCGGAAAGCCTGCTGTAATCACGTTCTGCGAGATCGGCAATGCCCAGCCGCTGCATCTCCGAGTAGGCGGCCGCCCGGTCTGCCGGGCCGGGCTGGGCGAAGCGCCCGAGCCGCGCCGTGCGTCCCATCATCACGATCTCGATGGCCTCGTAGGGGAACGGCGGTGCATGGGCCTGCGGCACGTAGCTGATGCGCCGCGCAATCTCGGCGCGCGCCAGCTGGCTGATCGGCGTGCCGCCCAGCAGCGCCTCGCCGCCCAGCGCGGGGATCAGCCCGAGCAATGTGCGGAACAGGGTGGTCTTGCCGCAGCCGTTCGGCCCCAGCAGGCACACGATCTGTCCCGGCGCCACGTCGAGCCGGATCTCGCGGCCGACCACGTGGCGTCCATAGCCGATGGTGAGTGCGCGCGCCTCGAGCTTCATGACCAGCCCCGGCGGCCCCTGGCCAGCAGCCAGACGAAGAACGGCGCCCCGATCACTGCGGTGAGAATGCCGAGCGGCACCTCGATCTCGCCGATGGTGCGCGCCAGGGTGTCGACCACCAGCAGGTAGCCCGCGCCGAGTGCGGCCGAAACCGGCAGCAGGCGGGCGAAGCTGGGCCCCACGATCATGCGCGCGATGTGCGGAATGACCAGCCCGACCCAGCCGACCACGCCGGCCAGCGCCGTCACGCTGGCGGTGATCAGCGTCGCTGCGGCGATCACCATGAAGCGGATGCGGCCCGCCTCCACGCCGAGGGCCCGCGCTTCGTCGTCGCCCAGCGAGAGGACGTTGATGCGCCAGCGCAGCAGGAACAGCGGGACCAGGCCCAGGGCCACCGCCGGCAGCGCCGGCAGGATGTCGTCGCTGGTGGTGGAGGCCAGCGACCCGAGCAGCCAGAAGGTGATCGCCGGCAGCTGGTCGTAGGGATCGGCCAGCACCTTGAGCAACGATGTGGCGGCGCCCGCCAGCGCGCCGATCACCACCCCGGTGAGTACCAGCGCGAGCACCTGGTCGGTATTGCGCACGGCGGCAGCCACGACCATGACCAGCAGCACCGCGGCCATGCCGCCGGCGAAAGCGAACAGCTGGATGAAGGCCACGGGCAACGAGAGAAAGATACCGATCACGGCGCCCAGTCCGGCGCCGGCGGAGACGCCGAGGATGTCGGGCGAGACCAGGGGGTTGCGAAACAGGGTCTGGTAGCTGGCGCCGGCCGCTGCGAGCGCCGCGCCGACCAGCAGCGCGGCCACAACACGCGGCACGCGGATGCTGTGCACCACCAGTTCCGCTTGCGGGCTGCCCGCGCCGAACAGGGCCGCCAGCGTCTCGCGCACGGAGAGTGGAAACGGGCCGATGGTGAGGGCGCCGAGAGAGAGCACGACCAGGACGGCCGCCAGCACCAGGCCGAGCGTGAACCGGGGCAGCGACAGGCCTCGGCTCATTGCGGCGGTTTTCCCTCGCTCCATTCCAGCAGCCTGTCCAGTTCCTCTGCGCCGAGGTCGACATGGTAGTACAGGCGATAGAAGGTGCGCGTTTCCTCGCGCAGGTCACCGGCCCACTGCTCCGGATAGAACAGCCCGGCCAGCCAGCGCAGGCCCATCAGCCGGTTCAACGACGGCGGCCGGTCGATCCAGCCGAAGGGTGCGGTGGGGGAGAGATAGACGCGGCCGTTGCGGACGGCATCGATCTCCGTCCACAAGGGGTTGTAAAACACGTGGGCGTAAAAGTTGGGGTCCCAGGTCACGATGACCTCGGGATTCGCGACCATGACCTGCTCGTTCGAGGCCTGCACCAGGCCGCGCCGACCGTCGCCCGGGTCGGCCACGTTGCGGCCACCGGCCCGCTCGATGATCTCGGTGTTGATCGAGCCTTTCAGGCCGGTCTCCAGGCCGTCCGGGCCGCGCGCCATGTAGACCCGCGGCCGCTCTTCATCCGGTGTCTCGGCCAGGATCGCATCCACCCGGGCGAAGGTCTGCTCCACGTCACGGGCCAGCGCCTCGCCGCGCTCGGGCACGCCGAGCACTTCGCCGACGAGACGCAGCGCCGCCGGGGTTGCCTCGAAGCGGCCGTCCACCAGGAGGTAGGGAATGCCGGTCTGAGCCTGCACACGGTTCGCCAGGTCGATGTAAGTATCGCGCACCGAGCCGAAGTCGATAATCAGGTCCGGCTTGATCTCCAGCACGCGCTCGAGGTTGGCGTCGCCGCCACGACCGGTCAGTCGGCCGGTGCCGGGCAGGTCGCGATAGGGTGCGGCGATGTACGGCGCTTCTTCCGGCCGCAGCGCGCGCGGCCAGCCCGACAGGACCTCGGGCCGCAGCACGTAAACCAGGATCGAGGCGGGCGGCCCGGCGGCGAAAACGGTTTCGATACGGTCGGGAATGTCGACTTCGCGGCCGGCACTGTCGGTCACGGTCCGCGCGGCGGCCGGACCGGACGCCAGCAGCATCACAAGCATCAGAAACCAAATGGGCAGGCTCGGGCGCAGCACGCGTCACACCTCGAATTGCGGTGGGGAGGGGGATGTTGTATCACGGATGCGGTAGTTCGCTGCGCGCTCAGCGCAAAGGCCTCAGAGGTCATCATCGGCGCCGACTGAGGCTGCCGCCAGCTCACGCCCGAGGAAGCGGGCCACGGCGCGCATGGCGTCGTGGCCGCTCCCCGCTGCGCGCTCCGCCTGCTGGTTGTAGTTGGTGTTCATGTTGATGTCGTAGACGAAGCGCTCGCCGGCCGCACTGGTGACGAACTCGGCGGCCGCGATCTCGGCGTCGTTGGCGCGCAGGAAGCGCTCCAGCCGGGCCACGAGTTCCGCATCGGGCGCCTGTTGCGACAGGCGGAACTTCTGCTTCGGCTGCTCGCCGGGCGCGGGACAAAAGGCCTCGCCGACCGCGCAGGCGTCGGCCGGGCACAGCTCGAAGCCGCCTGAGGTGTCGACTTCCACGGCGTAGTAATAGCGTCCGCCGATGAACTCCATGCGCGTGATGAAGCCGTCGGCCGGGCGGATGTATTCCTGCAGCAACACGATGCCGTCCAGCGAGATTTCGCCGCTGTCCTGCAGCCCGTCCAGCATGCGCTCCAGCGTGCCGACGTCGTTGCACAGCTGCACGCCCAGGCCCTTGCCGCCGCGGTTCGGCTTGAGGATAAACGGGGCCTGCCCGAGGGCCTCTGCGGCGGCGAGAATCTCGTCGCGGCCGCTGGCGGCAATCGTCGCCGGGGTGCGCACGCCATGCGCGCGCAGGGACAGGTACTGCTCGAACTTGGAGACTTCGAGTTGCAGGGCGCGCCGGCCGTTGACCACGCGCCGGCCGTGGTGCTGCAGCCAGGCCACCAGCTGCGCCGTGAGTTCCACCGAGTAACGGTGGTCGCGCGTATGTGAGGAGGCGCTCATGCGGTTGTAGAACACGCCTTCGGGCGGCGCGGCGCCGAGGTCGACGCGCCCCTCGTGCACGAACCAGTCCACCCAGGGCACGCCTTCGGCCTCCAGCGCCGCGCGCAGCGGCACCAGCCACTCCGGGTTCTCGTGGATGACGTAGACGGCGGGCGCGGTCACTCGGCCGGCCGCGTGTCGGCGTAGGCCTTCATGGTGCCGGCCGTGCCCGACAACAGCAGCGCGCCGGTGGCGTCGATGTCGAAGCGGTCGATGCCGGCGAGGATGCGGAAGAACTTCTGCTCCTGGTCCATCAGCGCTTCGGCACAGGCCATCATCGTTGCCGCGGCCCCGCCGAAGCTGAGGCCTTCGCCGCTCAGCGTATAGGTGCCGTTGTAACGGTTGCAGGAGCCGCGGCCGAAGACGCGCCCGGTCTCGGGCTCGAATTCGATAGTGATGCGCGAGCGGTCGATGATGCCGCCGCCGTCCAGGTCTTCCACCACCCATTCCCGGCCCGCCAGCAGGTCGATGGCTTCGCCGCCGCATCCGGCCAGCACGCGGTCGTCAAACTCCAGCGCCACGACGTAGGGGTAAGGCATGCCGCTCATGCTGTCGTTGCACTTGCGCCGCGCCACATCCATGGCCATGCGGTGCACGCCGTCAGCGGCGCGGAAGCGCGTCACGCGGCCTTCGTTGCTGGTGGCGAAGAGCGGCAGGGACACGCGCTGCCGGCCGTAATCCAGCACGACCTCGGCGCGGCCGTCGGCCAGCGTGACGTTCCAGCCGGGTTCCTGGCCGCGGGCGCGGAACGGTGCTGCCGGGGGCGCGGCCTCGCGACAGGTCGGCAGGCGGCGGCCCTCGATCTCCACCACGGCCTCCTGCCCCTTGCCGTGGAAGAAGGTGCTGTCCTGGCCGAGGGCGCGGTACAGCATGCCCGATGCGGCCGGGGCCCGGACCATGTCGAACACCTGGCCGTTGAGCACCATGCGCCCCGTCTCGCCCTCGGCGCCGAACAGGAGGTCTTCTGCGCCGCACAGGTAATGGGTGCCGAAGGCCACCTCGTCCACCGGCAACAGGCGCACCATGCCGAGGTCCAACACGCCGGCAGCGGGATCGATCAGCAGCGGCCGCGTGATACGGAAGGCGTCCCCGCCGAGCGTGACGCTGCCGCGCAACTCGTACACGGCCGGGTCGCCGGATGCGACGGTCGTCTCGAGCTGGAAGGGGATGGGCACCTGGCGTCCCTGCAGCGGGATCTGCAGTTCGGCGGCGACCTGTTCACCGCCGCCGTCGAAGCGCCGCAGCGCCACGGTCGCCACGCTGTCCGGCGGCAACGCGATGCGCTCCGGATAGCTCAGGGCGCCCTGCACCTGGAGCGGCTCAGTCGGCACCGCGGTCCCGCTCGACTGGCAGCCGGCCAGCACGGCCAGGCCGAGCACGAGTGCGGCGATACGGATGGTCTTCATGCTGTAGTCCCTCCAGTGGGGGCGACCTAGTCTTCATCCGGCGCCGGCGTACGCTCCACCAGGCTGCCGAAGAACAGGGCGTTGGCAAAGAGCTTCTCGGTGCCGTGCCAGGAACCCCGGAAAAGATAGTCGTCCGCCATGCGCACCACCAGCCCGGCACCGTGGTGTGTCGCCACCAGCGCGGGGCCGCCGGCGAGGCGCTCGCGATTGCGCGGTGACAGGTAGCCGGCGACCAGCGGATCGTCGGCGTAGGTGCCGGGCTGCACATACGGATTGTCGACCGCACGCAGCACGTGGGCGCCGCGCCGCATCACGCTCAACTCCTCCTCCGCATAACCGAAGCCCAGCGGATGCGTGTTGTCCAGTTGCATGCGCAACACGCTGCCGCCGATTTCCTCGCGACCGCGGTCGTCGCGCGCGGCGCCGTAGGGACGGCGTTCCGGCGCGGCCGCCGTATCCTTCTCTTCCGCTGCAGAGTCCGCCGCGTCGGCCTTGTCCGCAGCCGGATCGCCGCCGACGAAATCCCACTCGAGCTCGAGGCTTTCCACCCAGCGCGCCGCGCCTCGCACGGCAAGCAACTGGCCGCCGCCGCGCACGAACTCCACCAGCGCCTGGCCGACGGACTCGGGCATGTCGCCGTAGTCGCCGTCCGGCAGCACCACGTGCGTATAGCCGTCCAGCCGGCGCGGCAGGCGATGCCAGTCGAGCTGGGTGAGCGGCTGGTCCAGGCGGGTGTCGAACCAGTGCCAGGTGTAGCCGGCGCTGTAGGGATTGAGGCCGTGACCGGTGAGCATGGCGACGCGCGGCGCGGACAGCATCTCGGCCCCCGGCGCGCCCAGGTCGATGCCGGCCTGGCTCAGGCCGCTGCGCGCTGCAGCGGCGCGCACGCCATATCGGGCGGCAAGCCCGGCCAGGCGCGTGGAGACGGGCGGCAGGCCCTCCGGCTGGATACCGCCGTGAATCACCAGGCCGCCGCGGCCCAGGGCCAGCGGCCCGGCGGCCGTCTCCGCGACCAGCGGCTTGGTGACGGCCTGGACCCGGTATCCGTCGGCCAGCAGCGCCGCCAGCAGGGCCGGGGCACGGTGCTGGTCCCACGGCACCAGCCAGGCGACCGCGCTGTCGGGCACCGCGACGGGCGGCAGTTCCGGCAGCGACTGCAGCGGCGCGCCCGTATCCGGCGCGCGGCGCACCGGCGTAACCGGCAGGTTGTAGGCGCGCTGCAGCGGCCAGGCGGAGACGTCATAAAAAATGTCGGCGCTGGGTTCGGCGGAGACATCGAACATGGCGCGCAGCAGCAGGTACTTGTCCTGCTGCGCCGGGATGAACCAGCTTTGTCCTGGCGGGTCCGCGCGGCTATTGGGCGCCACGGGGCGCACTTCCACGCCGTGCCCCAGCAGCACTTCGAGCAGTGCCCGGGCGCGCATCGGGTCGCCGCCGTCGGCCAGCAGCCAGCCGGCATGCCGGTCGCGCCGCGCCTGCGCCCGGACCGTGGCGAAGAACTCGGCCTGGTACGCAATCAGTTCTTCCGCCATGGCGCGGCCGGCGCGCAGCGTCGAGATCGAGGTCCGCACCTGGTTGGCGATGGCGTCGGCGAAGCTGCGCCGGCCGTAGGGAGTATCCATGCGGTGCCCGCGCGCGGAGCCCTGCTCGAACAGGATGCCGATGCTGCCGTTGACGTCCGGGTAGGTCGAGCCCTTGCCGACGTAGTAGTCGTCGAAGCCTTCGCGGGAGTAATACGGCTCGCCGGCGGCATCGAGGATCTCGCCGTGGTAAGTGCCGATGCGCGCCGTCAGTTCCTGGTTGCGCTCTGGGATCAGCGGGTTGGTCCGCTCCGGCACGCCGGGCTGGAAGAAATAAGTCGAGTTGGGACCCATCTCGTGCGTGTCGGTGATCACATGCGGTCGCCAGGCCTGGAACTGCTGCACGCGCGCCCGCGACTCGGGGTGCACCAGCGGCAGCCAGTCGCGGTTCAGGTCGAACCAGTAATAGTTGGTGCGGCCGTTGGGCCAGTTCTCGTGGTGCTCGCGGTCCAGCGGGTCGGCCGAGGGATGGCGACCGCGATGCATGTTGGCCCAGTGGGCGAAGCGGTCCAGCCCGTCCGGGTTCAGCACCGGCTCCATGACGATGATCATGTTGTCGAGCCAGTCGAGCACCTCCGGATCGCGCGAGGCGGCCAGGTGCCAGGCCGTGACGACCGCGGCCGAGGCGCCCGAGGCCTCGTTGCCGTGCACCGAGTAACCCAGCCACACCACCGCCGGGCCTTCGCCCTGGCGGCTGGCCTCCTGGCGCGCGGCGCGCAGGGCCTCGAGGTCGGCCAGGCGGTCGGGTCGCGCGAAATAAGCCAGCATGAGCGGACGGCCGCCATGGGTCTCCCCGGTGAACTCGATGCGCACCCGGTCGGACGCGGCGGCGAGCGCCTGGAAGTAGGCGACCACCTGGTCGTGCCGCGGGTGGCGTTCGCCCGGCGCGAAACCCAGCACGTCGGCCGGGGCAGGCACGCCGGCGACGACCGGCACGCCCTCCGGCAGGCCGGGCGCGGCGACGACACGACAGGCGAGCAGCAGGCCGGCGAGGAAGAGCGAGAGTCTGGTCGGGCGCATGGGCAGCACGGTTCCGGAGTTTGCGAAGCGGGACATGATAGCGGCCCCGGCGCAGGGTTGCGCCGGGGCCGCAGTTCAGTCGCAGGAAGCGATGGTCAGTACTTGACGCTGCAGCCGTAGGGCTGGGTCAGCGGACGGCTGACCGGTTCGCCCGCCGCCAGCTCGGCCAGCGCGATCTCCACGTACTGCTCGGCCTTCTCGATATCGGCCGGGCTTGCGCTCGGGATGGAGTCGATGGCGCCGTTGTAGCGCAGCACGCCCTCGGCATCGATGATGTACATGTGCGGCGTGGTCTTGGCGCCGTAGGCCTGGCCCACGGTGCCGTCCGTGTCGAACAGGTAGGCGGTCTGCTGCGCCTTCCAGTCGGCCTGGATCTGGTCCGCCTGCGCCGGGCTGACGTGGCCCTGCTTGCCGGCCGCGGAGGAGTTCACCACCAGCCACACCACGCCGTCAGCGGTGGCGTCGGCCTGCTGGCGCTGCATGTTTTCGCCGTTGTAGTGCTTCTTCACGAACGGGCAGTCGTGGTTGGTCCATTCCAGCACCACGGTCTTGCCGGCGAAGTCCGACAGGTTGTGCGTGACGCCCGCAGTATCGGTCAGGGTGAAGGCGGGCGCGGGCGCGCCGATCTTTGCGTCGGCGGCCAGGGCCGGCGCAGCGGCCAGGCTGAGCGCGAGGGCGATCCCGAGGGGCTTGAGCATGGTTTTCTCCTTGGTTGGTCGGTGAGCGGTTCTTGGGTGTCAGATCTCGTCGAGCGCCTGCAGCACGATGTCCACGGTCAACAGTTGCGGCAGCACCACCGGCTCGCGGCCGGAGCCGGGGTAAAGCACATACAGCGGCACTCCGCTCCTGCCGAAGGATTCGAGATAGGCGGTGATATCGGAGTCACGCCGCGTCCAGTCGCCCTTGAGGTAGCGTATGCCCTTGTCCTCCAGCGCCGCTGCTACGCGTGGCGACGACAGGGCCACGCGCTCGTTGGCCAGGCAGGTGATGCACCAGGCGGCGGTCATGTTCACGAGCACGGGTTCGCCTGCCGCCAGCGCGGTGGCCAGGCGTTGCGGTGTCCAGGCTTCGTGTCGGGCGCCGGCGTCGGCGCGGGACGACACGGCGTTTTCGGGCGCAGGCCCGGGCCCCTGCAGCAGCGGCAGCACGAGGCTCGCCAGCAGTATTGCCCAAGCCGGAAGCCGCCAGGCGCCGCCGGCCCGCATGAGCCACAGCGCGAAGGCCACGCCGACCATGGCGGCGAGCAGCCGGCTCATGGCCAGCACCGAGGTCTGCTCGCCGTAGACCCACAGCAGCCAGGTCACGGTGAGCAGCAGGGGGAAGGCGAGCAGCCGGCGAAAGGTGTCCATCCACGGGCCGGGGCGCGGCAGGGCGTGCGCCAGGCCGGGCACCCAGCCCAGTGCCAGGATCGGCAGCGCCAGGCCCAGGCCGAGCGCGGCGAAGATCGCCAGCGCGGCGCCCGCGGGCAAGGTCAGCGCCACGCCGAGGGCCACGCCCATGAACGGGGCGGTGCAGGGGCTCGCCACCAGGCAGGCCAGCACGCCGGTGAAGAATGCCGCCCGGTCCCCCTGCCCTGCGGCGAGATCCTGCCCGAGGCCGGCGAGTCGGCCGCGCAACTCGAACAGGCCGGCGAAGTTCATTGCCAGGACGAAGAACAACAGCGCCAGGCCGGCCACGAACGCCGGCGCCTGCAGCTGGAAACCCCAGCCCAGCGCCTCGCCGGAAGCGCGCAGTGCCAGCAGCACGCCGGCCACGACGAGGAAACTCGACACCACGCCGGCGGTGTAGAGCAGGCCGTGGCGACGCAGCAGCGCGCGGTCCCCGGCCGCCTCCATCGCACTGCCGGCCTTGAGGAACAGCACCGGGAACACGCAGGGCATGAGGTTCAGGATCAGGCCGCCGAGCAGCGCCAGGCCGAGGGCCGCCAGCAGGCCCGGTGTGCCGGCCGGACCCGGCGCCGCCGCGCCCTCAGCCATGCCCGCGGCGAAGTCGGCGCGCGGTGCGGCGCTGAACACCAGGCCCGTATCGCCGCGCGCGAGGAGAAACTCGAAACGCTCCGGCGCGCCGGTGAAGTAGTCGCTCTGCGGCAGGACCAGCGCGGTGCCGTGCGCGGTCTCGAGCCAGCGCGGCTCGATCGCGTTCGAGGTCACCTGCGGGGTGACGGGAAAGTAGGTCCATGTGGCGTCCGGCGCCGGCGACAGCCCGCCGGGCAGCTGCAGCTCCACGGTCTCGGCGGTAAAGCTCACGGTGGCTGCGGCCGTCGCGGGTTGCGGCTGGCGTCGCGCGGCGACGGCAAAGACCTCGGCCCAGCGTGCGTCCTCAGTAGCGCTGCCGGCGACCGGGAGGCGCAGGGTATAGCTGCCGTCGCCCGGCAGGCACTCGACGCGACAGATCAGCCAGTCGGCCGTGGCCATGATGACCAGCTCGCTGGCGGCGAAGTCGGCCGGGACGGCGACCTCGATCGGCAGCACCATGGTGCCGCCGTAGCCGAAGTTCACCAGTGGTCCGGCCGGCAGGCGCGCAGGAATGGGCCACTCGATATCGCCGGCGGTGAATCCCGCGGGCAGTTCCAGGTCGATCCGGGTGGGCAGCCCGGAATCGCCCGGGTTGCGCCAGTAGGTATGCCATTCCGGGTCGTGCTGCAGCCACAGTCCGAGACGCAGCGTTTCTCCGGGCACTGCCACGGCCTGCTGCGCCACCAGGCGCGAGTAGAGGTGATCCGTGCGCAGCGCGGGCACAGCCGCATCGTCGGCCTGTGACCAGGACGGCGTTGTCAGCAGCACTATCAGCAGCAGCAATTTCAGGCGCATCGGCTCGGCTCAAACCTCGCGGCGGGCACGGGATTGTACGACCGCTCGGCGCGACCGGGGTTCCGGCGGCCGCGCCCGGCTGCCCTATACTGCCCCTTCCCGCAGGATCCCGGAGAGCGCATGCACGAGGTGGAGGGCGGATTGATCTCGGCGCTGCTGCTGGGCGGCCACATGCTGCTGGTGGCCGGCCTCGCCGTGCGCATCCTGTTCCGGCAGTTGCCGGTGGGCACCACGCTGGCGTGGCTGGTCATCCTGTTCGTGCTGCCGATATTCGGGCCGGCGCTGTACCTGTTCATCGGCGAGAACCGCCTCGGCAACAAGCGCGCGCGGCGCTGGCAGGAGATCCACGATCTCTACCGCGGCTGGCAGGGGCGGCTGAAGACGCGCGCCGACATCGACTGGAGCCGGCTGCACCCGCGCGCGCGCGCCCTGGCGAGCCACGGCGAGTCCATCACCGGGTTCGTCGCGTTACAGGGGCACGCCTTCGAACTGCTGGAGGGCTGGGACGACTTCGTCGCCGCGCTGGTGGCGGACATCGACGCGGCGCGCAGTACCTGCCACCTCGAGTTCTACATCTGGGAATCGGCCGGCCGCGCCGCCGAGGTCGAGGCCGCGCTGGTGCGCGCGGCCGGGCGCGGCGTCACTTGCCGCGTGCTGGTGGACGACGTCGGCGCCGGACGCTTCCTGCGCAGCCGCGAGGTGGCCGCGCTGCGCGCCGCCGGGGTGCAGGTAGTGAGCCAGCTGCCGGTGGGCTTGCTGCGCGTGCTGTTCGTGCGCATGGACCTGCGCAACCATCGCAAGATCGTGGTGATCGACGGTGAGATCGGCTACACGGGCAGCATGAACCTGGTGGACCCGGCCTATTTCAAGAGCAACGCCGGGGTGGGTCGCTGGGTGGACGCCATGGTGCGGCTGCGCGGCCCGGCCGTCGAGGTGCTGAACGGCGCCTTCCTCGAGGACTGGGAGCTGGAGACGGACGAGGGCATGGAGATCCTCGAGACGGCAGACCTGAAGGCCGTGCACGAGGAGGGCGATGCGGTGGTGCAGGTGGTGCCTTCCGGTCCCGGCCTCAATCGCGCCTCCATCCACCAGCTGCTGCTGTCTTTGCTGTATTCGGCCGAGCACGAGCTGGTCCTCACCACACCCTACTTCGTCCCCGACGAATCGATCATGACTGCCCTGGTTTCGGCGGCGCGGCGCGGGGTGCAGGTGACGCTCAACGTGCCGGAGAAACTGGACTCGGTGCTGGCCCGGCATGCCGGCGCCGCATGTTTCGAGGAACTGCTCGACGCCGGCGTGCAGATCGCGCGCTACGAGCCGGACCTGCTGCACACCAAGGCGATCACGGTCGACGGCCGCATCGCCGTGCTGGGTTCGGTGAACATCGACATGCGCAGCCTGTGGCTCAACTTCGAGATTTCGCTGTTCATCTACGACCGTGCTTGCGTCAGCCGCATCCGCGACCTGCAGGCGCGCTACCTGCGGGACTCGGTCCTCCTGCATCCGCGCGCCTGGCGCGAGCGAGCGCTGGGCGCGCGCGTGGCCGAGGGGGTGCTGCGGCTGATGGGGCCTCTGTTGTGAGCGGCTGCTAGAATCCCCCGCCATGGACAAGGCCGAACTGCTGCACCAGTTGAAGATCGAGCGTGGCGAGCCGCCGCAGGAAGGCCGGCGCACGGGTCTGTGGGTCGTGTTGGTGATCGCGATCCTCGCCATGGTCGCGGCCGCCGGCTACTTCCTGGTCTTTGCCGGGGACGACGTCGTTCCCGTGCGCGTCGCCACGGTGCAGGCGCCCCAGTCGAACGCAGCGCGCTCGGTGCTCGACGCCACCGGCTACGTCACCGCGCGTCGCATCGCCACCGTTTCCGCCCAGGTCACCGGACAGGTCGAGACCGTGCTGATCGAAGAAGGCATGGAAGTCGAGGAAGGACAGGTCCTGGCCACGATCGACGATACGGAGTGGCGCGCGCAGGTGGCGCTGGCGGAAGCGCAACTCGAGTCGGCCCGCTCGCAGCTTGCGGAGATTCGGGCGCAGCTGCAGCAGGCGGAACGGGATCGCGCGCGACAGGAAGAGCTGGCCGTGCGCGGGCTCGTCTCCACGGCGGTCGTCGACGCGGCCGAGACCGAGGTCGAGGCGCTGGCGGCGCGCCTCGCGAGCGCCAGCAAGAGCGTGGAAGTGACCCAACGTTCGCTGGAACTGTCCCGCGTGCGTCTCAGCAACACCGTGGTCCGCGCGCCCTTCGCGGGTGTCGTCACCGTCAAGGCGGCGCAGCCGGGAGAAATGATTTCGCCCATGTCGGCGGGCGGCGGCTTCACCCGTACCGGCATCGGCACCATCGTCGACATGGATTCGCTCGAGGTGCAGGTGGATGTGAACGAGTCTTTCATCCAGCGCGTGCAGCCCGGCCAGCCCGTCGAGGCGGTGCTGAATGCGTATCCGGACTGGCGCATACCCGCCGAGGTGATTGCCATCATTCCCACCGCCGACCGCAGCCGCGCCACGGTGCGCGTGCGGATCGCCATCCTCGAGCGGGATGCCCGCATCGTGCCGGACATGGGCGTGCGCGTGGCCTTTCTCGCCGCGGCCGAAAACGCAACGGACAACGCGGCGGACGAGGCGCCGGCGCGACTGCTGGTGCCGGCCGCGGCGCTGATGGAGACGGATGGCGGCAGCTATGCCTTCGTGGTGCAGGGCGAGCAGGTGGTGCGCCGCGAGGTCCGGGTCGGGGAGGCGCGCGGCGAGTTCCGCCAGGTGCTCGACGGCCTGCGCAGCGGCGAGCGCGTAGTGCTCCAGCCGCCCGCGGGGCTGGAGGACGGGAGCAAGGTCAGGGTCGAGTAGGCAGTCAGGCAGGCAGGAGAAACGATGAGCGCAATGATCGAGATTCGCGGCCTGAGCAAGGTCTACACGCGCGGCAAGCAGAAGGTGGAAGCCCTGCAGTCCGTGGACCTGGATATCGAGCAAGGCGACTTCGTCGCCTTGATGGGCCCGTCGGGCTCCGGCAAGACGACGCTGTTGAACCTGATCGGCGGGCTCGATTCGCCCACTGCCGGCAGCATCAAGGTGGACGGCCAGGCGCTGGAACGCATGAGTTCGGGCGCGCTGGCGCGCTGGCGCGCCGCCCACGTGGGCTTCGTGTTCCAGTTCTACAACCTGCTGCCGGTGCTCACGGCACAGCGTAACGTCGAGTTGCCGCTGCTGCTGACCAAGCTGTCCGCGGCGCAGCGCCGGAAGAACGCGGCCGTCGCACTGCAGCTGGTCGGGCTGGCGGACCGCGCCAACCACAAGCCGCGCGAGTTGTCCGGCGGCCAGGAGCAGCGCGTCGCGATCGCGCGGGCCATCGTCTCCGACCCCTCGCTGCTGGTGTGCGACGAGCCGACCGGCGACCTCGACCGCGAGACCGCGGACGAAATTCTCGAGCTGCTGCAGATGCTCAATCGCGAGCATGGCAAGACCATCGTCATGGTGACGCACGACCCGAAGGCGGCAGAACATGCGCGGCGCCTGGTGCGGCTCGACAAGGGTGCGCTGTTGCCTGACACCGAGTCGGCCTGAGGTCGCGGCCATGAAATACCTGCACCTGGTCTGGGCCGGCCTGTTCCGCAAGAAAGTGCGCACGATGCTGACGCTGCTGTCGGTGATCGTGGCCTTCCTGCTGTTCGGCCTGCTGCAGGCCGTGAACGAGGCGTTCCAGGCCGGCGCCGACCAGGCGCGTGCGGATCGCCTCATCACCAATTCCCGTTACTCGATCATCGAGATGCTGCCGATCAGCTACCTGCCGCAGATCGAGTCGGTGCCGGGCGTGAAGGAAGTCGCCTTCGCCAGCTGGTTCGGCGGGTCCTACCAGGACCGTCCCGCGCAGTTCGGCGTGTTCCCGGTGGACCCGGAGCGCTACCTGCGCACGGTGCCGGAAATCGTGCTCGAAGACGCTGCGCGCGAACGCTGGCAGGTCACCCGCGACGGCGCCATCGTGGGGCAGTCGCTGGCGGAGCGCTACGGCTGGAAGGTGGGCGACCGCGTCACGCTGGTGGCGGACATCTGGCCGCAGCGCGGCGGCGTCAACGAGTGGAACTTCGAAATCTCGGGCGTCTATACGAGTCCGGATTCGGAGCAGAACGAGGGCGCCTTGCTGTTCCAGTGGGAGTTTTTCGACGAGGCGCGGCAATATGCCCGCGGCACCGTGGGGTGGTTCATCCTGCAGGTCGACGACCCGGACCAGGCCGAGAACGTGGCGCAGGCGGTGGACGCCCTGTTCGCGAACTCCAGCAACGAGACCAAGACGCAGACCGAGAAGGCCTTCGCGCAGGGCTTCGCGCGCCAGTTCGGCGACATCGGGTTGATCGTCACCGCGATCCTGGGCGCGGTGTTCTTCACCATCCTGGTGCTGACCGGGAACACCATGGCGCAGGCGGTGCGCGAGCGTATACCGGAGCTGGCGATCCTGAAGACGCTCGGGTTCAGTGACCGTGCCGTGCTGGGCCTGGTGGTGGCGGAAGCGATGGTGCTGGTCCTGCTCGGCGGGCTGATCGGCCTCGGCCTGGCGGCCGCCGCGCTGGGCGGCATGAGCGCCATGCTGGCGGGATTCGGCATCCAGGGGATCAGCCTGTCCGTGGTCGTCACCGGCGTGCTGCTGATGATCGCGCTGAGCCTGGTGGTCGGGTTCCCGCCCGCCTGGCGGGCCATGCGTCTGCGTGTCGTCGACGCCCTCGGCGGGCACCAGTAGGAGGGCGGGTTCGATGAATGTCATCAGGCAAGTAATGGCGGTATCGCTCATGAACCTGCGCAGCGTGCCGCAGCGCTGGAGCACCTCGCTGGTCATTGTCGTGGGCATCGCCGGCGTGGTTGGCGTGCTGACGGCCATCCTCGCCATGGGCGAGGGGTTCCGCGCCACCCTGGGCGCGGCCGGGAAAACCGACCAGGCGATCGTGCTGCGCAGCGGCGCCACCTCGGAACTGACCAGCGGCCTCGGTCGCGAGACGGTCGACCTGATCAAGCGCGCGCCCGGCGTGGCGCGCGGCGCCGACGGCGAGCCGATCGCCTCGGCGGAAATCCTCGTCATCGCCGACCTGCCCAAGGCCGGCACCGGCACGGACGCCAACGCGCCCATCCGCGGTGTGCAGCCGGGCGCCTTCGAGCTGCGCCCCGAGGTGGAGATCATCGAGGGGCGGAACCTGGAGCCGGGCCCGCGCGAGCTGATCGTCGGCCGCGGTGCCGCCAGCCAGTTCGCCGGTCTCGACGTGGGCGCGCGCGTGGCTTTCCGCGATGCCGACTGGACGGTGGTGGGTATTTTCTCGGCCGGCGGCGGGGCGCACGAGTCCGAGCTCTGGGGCGATGCGGAGACCGTCATGTCCGCTTACCGCCGCGGTGGCTTCCAGTCCGTCACGGTGCAACTGGAAAGCCCCGAATCCATGGATGCCTTCCGCGCTGCGCTGGCCGACGACCCGCGCCTGAACGTGGAGGCGCAGACGCTGCAGGCCTATTTCAGCGCCCAGTCGCAGCAGATGAGCATGCTCATCAATGTGCTCGGCTACACGGTCGGCTACATCATGGCGATCGGCGCCCTGTTCGGCGCGCTGAACACCATGTACGCCGCGATCTCCACCCGCGCGCGCGAGATCGCCACGTTGCGCGCGCTCGGCTTCGGCGGCGCTGCCATCGTGGCGTCGGTGCTGCTCGAGGCGCTGCTGCTGGCCCTGGTGGGCGGCGTGATCGGCGGCGGGCTGGCGTGGGTCCTGTTCAACGGCTACACCGTCTCCACCCTGGGCGCGAACTTCAGCCAGGTAGCCTTCGACTTCAAGGTCTCCGGCGCCCTGCTGGCGCAGGGGATCACCTGGTCGCTCGTCATCGGCCTCATCGGCGGCCTGTTCCCGGCCTGGCGTGCGGCGCGGCAGGAAGTCACCACCGCCCTGCGGGCGCTCTAGCCGCGCAGCGGCAGCGCGTCGCTATGCCGCTGCGCCGGCCTGCGTGCGGCGCTCGCGCGTGATCAGCTGCAGGTTGCGGGCATAGATGAACAGGCCGGTCAGCTGGCCTACGACAAACACCGGGTCGGCGCGGTAGATGGCGTAGGACAGCAGCGTCAGGCCGCCGGCCACGCTGAACAGCCAGAACTCGAACGGCACGTAGCTGCGGCCGCGCCGCTCGCTGCTGATCCACTGCACCAGGAAGCGCATGGAAAACAGCGCCTGGCCGATGAAGCCTATGACCAGCCAGATTGTCTCGGACTTCATTGCCTGATCTCCCCGATATATGGGCCTGCGTCGCCCAGCGAATCGCTCGAAGCCACTGCGAGCTCGGCCTGGGCCTCGACCGCGGGCAGGCGGCGGCGATGCAGCAGCCACAGCACGCCGAGCATGTCGACGATGCCCACCCACAAGCGGTTGTTGACGCCGTATTTCGACGTGCCGCGCAGGCGCGGGCGATGGCTTACCGGCACGCTGCGCACGGCCAGGCCCTCGCGCCGGACCAGGGCGGGCAGGAAGCGGTGCAAGTGGTCGAAATAGGGCAGAGACTTGAACACGTCGCGGCGGATCAGCTTCAGCCCGCAGCCGGTGTCAGGCACGCCGTCGCCCAGCACCCGCGAGCGCACGCCGTTGGCGACGCGTGAGGAGAGCTTGCGCAGCACGTTGTCGTGACGCATGGCGCGATGGCCGATCCACAATGCCGGCGGTTGCTGCAGCAGCCGCAGCTCGTGCCAAAGGCGCGCCAGGTCGGCGGGATCGTTCTGCCCGTCACCGTCGAGGGTTCCGAGCCAGGTGCCGCGCGCGGCCTGGGCGCCGGTGCGCAGCGCCGCGCTCTGGCCGCAGCTGGCGGCATGGCGCAGCACCCGCAGCTGCCGATAGCCGGATGCTGCCAACGCCGCGAGACGGCGCGGTGTGTCGTCGCGGCTGCCATCGTCGACAACCAGCACTTCCCACTGGTCGTTGTCACCAAAGGCGACGCGGACTTCCTCCAGCAGGGGAACGATGTTTTCGGCCTCGTCCTTGGCCGGGATGATGATGGACAGTTGCATCGGCCGGTCTCTCCGGTTAGTTGCGATGCAGCAATCCTGGCCTCCCGGCCGTCAACGGGTTGTCAGCGGGGTGTGAAGGTTCCGTCAACGTCCGGCGGGCGCGGCGCACAGCGCAGGCTGGCGATCGTGCCGCCGCCGGGCCGCTCGGACCAGTGGACCGACCAGCCGCCGCGCTCACAGAGGGACTTCACCAGCGGCAGGCCCAGGCCACTGCCTGCGCCGCGCCGGGTGCCGGGCGGCATGTCGCCGCTATCCTGCGGTTGGAGTCCGGGCCCGGTGTCGCTGACGTCCAGGCCGTCCGCCCGCAGGCGCACATGCACCATGCCGCGCTCGGTGTACTGGCAGGCGTTGCGCACCAGGTTCGCGACCACGATCGCCAGCAGTCGCTGCGGGCCAGGGCAGGGCGGGTCGGCGTCGACCTCCAGCACGAGCTCGACGGGCTTGCCGGCAAGCCATACGCGCTGCTGTTCCAGTACGCGGCGGACGAGCACGCTGAGCGGTATGGCCTCGTCCTCCGCCTCCTGCACATTTTCTTCGCCCCGTTCGCGCGCCAGCAGCAGGAAGGTCTCCACCAGCTCGGCCATGTCCAGCGCGGCGCGACGGATGCGCTCCACGCGAGCCTTGGCGGCGGGCGACAGGTCCCGGTCTTCCAGCAGCAGTTCCGTGGCGCCGGTGATGACCGTGACCGGGGTGCGCAACTCGTGACTGGCCCGGTCCGTGAACTCGCGCTCGCGCTCCAGCAGTCCTTGGATGCGGATTTCGTAGTCGTCGACGGCCCGGGCGAGGGCGCCGATCTCGTCGTCGGCATAGTCCGGCGCCAGCATCCCCGGGCTGTCCGTGGAACGCCTTCTGACGCTGTCCGCCAGCTGTCGCACCGGGGCGGCGATGGTTCTCGAGAGCCAGAAACCGATCCAGGCCGAGATGTACAGGGCCACCAGGACGGCGAGGGCGAGGACGAGCATCAGGCGGTGCTCGCGCGCGTGCATCTGGGCGAAATCGAGGCTGACCACGCGCAACAATGCGCCGTCCCGCTCCACGCCGACGAGCCGATCCGGCTGCTCGAGACGATGCATTCCGGGTTCGAGCCCGGCCAGGTCGGCCGGGAGCAGTCGCCGCAACTCCGGCTCAGCGCCCTGGAACAGGCCGATGGTCTCGAGCGCCATCGCGTGCGGCTCGCCGCTTTCGCGCAGGTAGTCCAGCTCCGCGGCCACCAGGTCCTCGACCTGGTCGCGCTCGGCGTAGGTGAAGGCGCCCAGTACCAGCAGGCTTAGCAGCACCGACAGGACGCCGCCGAAGCCCACGAAGGCCACCACGATGCGGGCCGTGAGGCGTTTAGGCAGGCGCACGGAGCCGGAATCCGAGGCGCGGCACGGTCTGCAACAGGGGCTCGGGGAACGGCTTGTCGACCACCGAGCGCAACTTGTGGATGTGGCTGCGCAGCGCGTCGCTGTCCGGCGGCTCGTCGCCCCACAACAGGCGTTCCAGCTCCTGGCGTGACACCACGCGGTGCTGGTTGCGCATCAGGTGCTCGAGAATCTGGCGTGGCACCGGCGGCAGTTGCAGGGGCTGTCCGGCGCGCGTCAATTCCAGGGTGTCCGGGTTGTACACGAGATCGCCGACCTGCAGCTGCGCCGCTTCCGCCGGCCCCCGGGCGCGGCGCTGCAGCGCCACCAGGCGTGCCAGCAGCTCGGCCGCCGCGAAGGGCTTCACCAGGTAATCGTCGGCGCCGGCCTCGAATCCGGCCAGGCGTTGCGCCAGCGTGTCGCGCGCCGTGAGCATGAGGATCGGCACGCCCGGGTTGCGATGTCCGGAGCGCGCCAGCCGGCACAGGTCGAGGCCGTCCATGTCCGGCAAGCCGAGGTCCAGCACCACGGCGTCGTAATCGTGGTTCTCGAGCAGGTAAAGGGCCTGCCGCCCGGTGGGCGCGAAGTCGGCCTGCTGGCCGTGTGCCGCGAGGTACTCGCTGACGTTGCCGGCGATGTCGGTGTTGTCTTCGACCAGCAGGACCAGCACGGTATCAGCCCGGCGCCGATGCGCGGTGCACGGTCAGTTGCTGCCGCCTGCCTCGAGGCCGACGAGGTAGTTGATCACGGCAGGAACGGTGGCCGGGCCGCCCGGCTGGTCGGCGCTGATGACGTACTTGCCGTTCACCACCACCGCCGGCACGAAAGTCAGGCGATAGCGCCCGGCGCGCACCTTGGCCGCGCGCAGCTCGGAGTCGACGCTGAAGCTGGTCAATGCCTCGCGGGCCTTGTCCTCCGGGATGTCGTAGCGGCCCAGGAACTCCACCATCAGGTCGAGGGTGTTCAGCGGATTCCGCTCCACGTGGTACTCGTTGAAGATCGCCGCGTGCGTCTGGTCGTCGATGCCCAGCGCCTTGGTGGCGAAATACAGGCGCGCTTGCGGCTCCCAGCCGGGGTTCAGCGGTGCCGGCATGCGCACGTACTCGGCGACGTCGGGCTGGGTGTTGTGCCAGGCCTCCATGTACGGCGACAGGATGTAGCAACCACCGCAGCCGTACCAGAACACGTCGACCACTTCGACTTTGCCCGGCGGCACGTTGGTCGGCTGCGCGGGATTCAGCACCCGGTAGTGCTCGCCGGCCACGAAGCGCGGACTGGAGCCCGGCGCGGTGTCCGCCTGCGCCACCTGGATCGGGGCGGGCGCCTGCTGCTCTTCGGCGCGCGGCTGCGCCGGGGCCTGGCTGGCCGGCCGGGAAACCGGCTGCGACTGCGCCGCCGCGGGGGCCGTGTCGGTGCCGGCGGTGCTGGCGGTCGGCTCAGGGCTGCATGCAGCCAGCAGGACTGCGGCGAGCAGGGCAAGGGCAGTTCGGGTCATGTCCGGTCTCCTCGGGATCCTTGGTCTTCTTAAGGCAGGCCTGGCGCGGCAGAGTTCCTTCTCAGCGCAGGCCCTGGATGTAGGAGCTGACCGCGGCGATGTCTTCCTCGGACATCCTGGCGGCGATCTCCTGCATCATGGCGTTGGCGCGCTCCCCGGCGGCGTAGGCGCGCAATGCGCTGGCGGCATAGGTGGCGTGCTGGCCGGCGACCGCCGGGTACAGCGCCATCGGATTGCCGCGGCCGGTGGGACCGTGACAGGCGATGCACGCCGCAACGCCCTTCTCCTGGTCGCCGCCGAGATACAGCTTGCGGCCGGCTTCAACCAGCGCCGGGTCGGCCTCGAGCGCGGCGGGCGCTTGCGCCTCGTAGTAGGCGGCGAGGTCGAGCATGTCCTGCTCGGTCAGGCCCATGGCCATGGGCGACATGAGCGGGTTCTGGCGCTGACCGGACTTGAACGCTGCGAGCTGGGCGGCGGTGTAGCCGGCGTGCTGGCCGGCCAGGTTCGGCCACTCGGGGTTGAGGCTGTTGCCGTCCGGGCCGTGGCAGGCCATGCAGACCGCCGATTTCTGCTGGCCGGCTTCCACGGAACCCTCGGCCAGCGCGGTGTTGTTCATCCCCAGGGCCGCAGCCGCGGCGGCGACGGCGAGAAGCATCCTCATGGCTCATAATCTCCGGTGGTTGTCCTGCCGACTTGCCAGCGTGGCGTCCGGCGGGTAGAACCCGAAATTCTACACCACCTCGCCGAGATGCAGTCCACCGCCATGAGTGCCTACCCGGATGCCCAGTTCCTGACCAGCGCCAACAAGCGCAGCCAGTTCGTCCCCGACGACGGCCGCGAGGTCGCGTTCGCGGGGCGCTCGAACGCGGGCAAGTCCAGTGCCATAAACGCCATCCTGGGGCGGCGCGGGCTGGCGCGCACCAGCAAGACGCCGGGCCGCACCCAGCTGGTCAATTTCTTCGGCCTCGCCGAGGGCGTGCGCATCACGGACCTGCCCGGCTACGGCTACGCCAAGGTCCCGGAGGCCGTGCGGCGCCACTGGGGCAACCTGATGGACGACTATTTCCACCAGCGCGAATCGCTGACGGGGCTGTTCATCGTCATGGACGCGCGCCGGCCGCTGACCGAGTTCGACCAGGGCATGCTGGGCTGGGCCCGCGCCGCCGGCTGCCCGGTGCACCTGCTGCTCACCAAGGCCGACAAGCTGTCGCGCGGGGCTGCTGCGTCCACGCTGCTCGGGGTGCGCCGGGAAGTGGGCGATGCGGCCTCGGCCCAGCTGTTCTCCGCGCTGAAGGGAACCGGCCTGGAACAGGCGCGCGAGGTGCTCGACCGTTTCCTTGGGGTCGTGCAGCCGCAGCAGGCTTGAGCGGGGCAAAAAAAGGCCCCGGGGCGAATGCGCCCCGGGGCAATACATGGTCCGGCTTGGGGGAACCGGACTGCTGGCCCGCCCAGGGAGGGTGGCGGGCGAGCGTCGCAATGGCGCTCACGAATACTGACTCCCGCATTGCGGCAAAAGTTCCGGGCTGCGCTGAGCGATTGTTTTTCTGAATTAAAAACAGGGACTTGGCTGAACGCCGGGCCGTCAGTGAGCCTCGTCCCAGTTCAGCCCTGCGGCCGCGTCGACTTTCAGCGGCACGGACAGCGCGACGGCCCCGCCCATGAGCGCATGGAGTTCCCGCATCAGCGCCGGCACGTCCCCCTCGGCCACCTCGAGCACCAGCTCGTCGTGCACCTGCATGATGAGGCGGGCATCGACCTGGCCGGTGGCGAGCCAGTCGGCGACGCGGATCATGGCCAGCTTGATGATGTCGGCGGCCGTGCCCTGCATGGGCGCGTTGATGGCGCTGCGCTCAGCGTACTGGCGCCGCTGGTTGTTGCGCGAGCGGATCTCCGGCAGGTGCAGCCGCCGTCCCAGCACGGTGGTGACGTAGCCGTCCTCGCGCGCCTTCTTGCGCGTCTCGTCCATGTAGCGCTTCACGCCGGGGTAGCGCTCGAAGTAGAGCTGCACGTATTCCTGCGCGGCGGCGCGCTCGATGCCCAGCTGCCGCGCCAGGCCGAAAGCCGACATGCCGTAAATGAGGCCGAAGTTGATCGCCTTGGCGGAGCGGCGCTGTTCAGCTGTGACCTCCTCCAGCGGCGTCTCGAACACCTCGGCCGCAGTGGCGCGGTGGATGTCCTGGTCTTCGCGGAAGGCGGCCTGCAGCCCTTCGTCGCCCGAGAGGTGCGCCATGATGCGCAACTCGATCTGCGAGTAATCGGCCGCCACCAGGCGGTAGCCCGGCGGCGCGATGAAGGCCTGGCGGATGCGCCGGCCCTCGGCGCTGCGCACCGGGATGTTCTGCAGGTTGGGGTCGGAGGAGGACAGGCGCCCGGTGGCGGCCACGGCCTGGTGGTACGAGGTGTGCACCCGGTGATTGGCGTCGCACAGCTCCGGCAGCTTGTCAGTGTAGGTCGATTTCAGCTTGGCCAGGCCGCGGTATTCCAGCACCCGCCGCGGCAGCTCGTGCTCCGCGCTCAGCTCCTCCAGCACGTCTTCGGCCGTCGAGGGCTGGCCGCCTGGCGTCTTGCGCAGCGGGGTCAGCCCCAGGCGCTCGAACAGGATCTCCTGCAGCTGCTTGGCGGAACCGATATTGAACTTGCCGCCGGCCGCTGCGAAGGCGGCGGCTTCGGCCGCGGCCATGCCCTGTTCCAGTTCACGGCTCTGGCGCTTGAGCAGCCCGGTGTCGAGCAGCACGCCGTGGTACTCCATGGCGCCGAGGATGGGCACCAGCGGCCGCTCGATATCCTCGTAGATGGATTGCAGCCCCGGGGTGTCCTTGATGCGCGGCCACAGCTCGCGATGCAGGCGCAGCGTCACCTCGGCATCTTCGGCGGCGTAGGGCGCAGCCGTTGCCACCGGCACCTGGTCGAAGGTGATCTGCTTGGCGCCCTTGCCGGCCACGTCCTCGTAGCGGATGGTCTCGTGGCCGAGGTATTTCCGCGCCACCGAGTCCATGTCGTGGCGCGTGGCGGTGGAGTCCAGCACGTAGGACTCGAGCATGGTGTCCCAGCGGATGCCCTGCAGCGCGATGCCGTGATTGGCCAGCACGTGCATGTCGTACTTCAGGTGATGACCGATCTTGCCCTTCTGCGGGTCCTCCAGCAGCGGCTTGAGCTTCGCCAGCGTGGCGTCGAGGTCCAGCTGCTGCGGGGCGTCCGGGTCGTGATGCGCCAGCGGCACGTAGGCGGCGCGCCCCGGCTCGACGGCGAACGAGACGCCGACGATGCGCGCCTTCATGTAATCGAGGCTGTCGGTCTCGGTGTCGAAGGCGAAATCCTCCGCCGCCGCAAGTTGCGCCAGCCAGTCGTCGAGCTGCGCGGTGGTGAACACCGTGTCGTACTCGGCCGGGCCGGCAGCAGGCGCGACGGACGCTGCGTCCTCGGCCGTCTCCGCGCCGTCGGGCAGCTTGCGCAACAGGGTGTTGAACTCCAGCCGCGTGTAGAGCTCGCGCAGGCGCGCGACGTCGGGCGCGCCGGGTTTGAGGTCGGTCGGGCCCTGCTCGAGTGCGACGTCGCAGCGGATGGTGGCCAGCTCGTGCGACAGCTCGAGCTGGTCGAGATGCGCGCGCAGGCTTTCGCCGATCTTGCCGCCGACCTCGTCGGCACGCGCCTTCAGCGTCTCCAGGTCGCCGAACTCCTTCAGCCACTTGGTCGCGGTCTTCGGCCCGCACTTCGGCACGCCGGGGATGTTGTCCGAGCTGTCGCCGACCAGCGCCAGCCAGTCGACGATGCGCTCGGGCGGGACGCCGAACTTCTCTTCCACGCCGGCGCGGTCGAGCACCTTGCCGGTCATGGTGTTGACCAGCGTGACGTCGCCGTTCACCAGCTGCGCCATGTCCTTGTCGCCGGTGGAGACCAGCGTGCTCATGCCGGCCGCGCGCGCCTGCTGCGTCAGCGTGCCGATGACGTCGTCGGCCTCGACCCCGGACACCTGCAGGATCGGCAGGCCCAGCGCCTGGACGATTTCCAGCAGCGGCCCCACCTGCGCGGACAACTCGTCCGGCATGGGCGGGCGGTTGGCCTTGTACTCGGCGAAGAGCTCGTCGCGGAAGGTCTTGCCGCGGGCATCGAACACCACCGCGAAATGTTCCGGCCGGTGCTCGTCGATCAGTTTCAGCAGCATGTTCACCACGCCGAGCACTGCGCCCACCGGCTCGTCGCGGCTGTTGGTCAGGGGCGGCAGCGCATGGAAGGCGCGGTACAGGTAGGAGGACCCGTCCACCAGCACCAGCTGCGACTTGCTCATTCCTCGGCCTCCCCGAAAGTCGTCTCGCCCTGCCAGAGTTGCTCCACCGTCTCGCGTCGGCGCACCAGGCGCGTCTGGGTGCCCGCCACCATCACCTCGCAGGCCCGCGGCCGCGCGTTGTAATTGGAGCTCATGACGAAACCATAGGCGCCGCCATCGGCGACGGCGAGCAGGTCGCCGGGGCGCACGCCGAGCGTGCGGTCGCGACCCAGGAAATCACCCGTCTCGCAGACCGGCCCGACCACGTCGATCGGCTCGGGGTCCGGCGCCGACCCTGCCTGCACCGGAAGGATGTCGTGCCAGGCCTCGTACAGTGCCGGGCGCAGCAGGTCGTTCATGGCGGCGTCCACCAGCGCGAACTTCCGGCCGTGGCCCTGCTTCACGTAGGCGACCCGCGTCAGCAGCAGTCCGGCCGGCCCGGCAATGGCACGGCCCGGTTCGAGCACGATGTCGATACCCAGGTCGCCGAGCGCATCGAGCACCACCCGAGCGTAGTCCGCCGGCGTCGGCGCCACCTGGCCGTGGTGGTCGATACCCAGCCCGCCGCCGGCGTCGACATGGCGCAGCGGCACACCCTCGGACTGCAGGGTGCGCACGAAATCGGCCAGCTGGTCCAGCGCCGCGGCGAGCGGTTCCAGGCCCATCATCTGCGAGCCGATATGGCAGGCGACGCCGTCCAGCCGCAGGCCGGGCAGCGTCATGGCGCGCACCACGAGGGTTCCGGCCTCCTCCAGCGCGATGCCGAACTTGTGTTCGCGCCGTCCGGTGGATATGTGACGGTGGCCGCCCGCCTCCACGTCCGGGTTCACGCGGATGGCGATGCGCGCCTCGAGCCCGGCCTCGACGGCCAGCGCGGACAGGCGGCTCAACTCGGGATCCGACTCGACATTGAAGCAGTCGATGTCCTGCGCCAGCGCGTAGCGAATCTCGTCGTCCAGCTTGCAGGCGCCGGAGAACACGACCTTGCGCGGATCGCCGCCGGCGGCAAGCACGCGCGCCAGTTCGCCGCCCGAGACGATGTCGAAGCCGGCGCCGCGCCGCGCCAGCACGTCCAGCACCGCCAGGTTGGCGTTGGCTTTGACCGCGTAACAGAGGCGCACGGGGCGCCCTGTGAAAGCTTCGGCGAAAGCGTCGTAACGCGCTTCCAGCGCGCTCCGGGAGTAGACGTAGCAGGGCGTGCCGTAACGCGCGGCGATGTCGTCGAGCGGGACGTCTTCCGCGTGCAGGCGGTCGGCGCGATAGGCGAAGGCGGGGTTCACGGCCGCCCCGCCGTGTCGTCCTTCCCGCTGTCCGGCGGCGTGGCACGGGGAACCTCGGGTGTTTCCTTCTTCTCCGTAGCGTCGTCCTCGGCAGCGGGCGCGGAAGCTTCGCTGCTGTCGACCGCAGTGGGCGGACGCGTTTCGACCTCGGGCGCGGCTCGCGGCGCTGGCGGCTCGAGTTCCAGGTCGCCGTACATGCCGCAGCCGCTCGCCAGCAGCAGCGCCGCCAGCGATCCCAGTGCGCGCGCGCCGCGAAGGCGGGAGCGTGGCTGTTCCATGTTCATGTCCCCTGTCGCGGCACGACCGCCATGGTCAGGCGAGAAATCGCCGTCAGGCGTCCATCCCCGTCCTCGCTGCGGATCTCCCAGACCTGCGTGCTGCGGCCGATGTGGATGGGGCGTGCCGTGCCCGTGACGACGCCGCTGCGCACCGGGCGCAGGTGGTTGGTGTTGATCTCCAGCCCGACTGCGTAGTGGGTGGAGAGATCGAGGCAGCAGTTCGCTGCGGAGCTGCCGAGGGTCTCCGCCAGGGCCACCGTCGCGCCGCCGTGCAGCAGCCCGAAGGGCTGGTGGGTGCGCCCGTCCACGGGCATGGTGCCGCTGATGAAGTCGTCGCCCACCGCGGTGAAGCGGATGTCGATCTGCTCCATGAGCGTGTTCTTCGACATGGCGTTGAGCGACGCCACCGTCGGCCGCTGCTGCCAGATACTCACGCGTCGTCCTTCCCCGTCGCCTTGTCGCGCAGCTCGCGCAACTTGTCGCCGATGCGGCGATAGGCCTCGCGGAAGGGCAGGCCCTCGTCGGTGACCAGCTTGTATGCGTCCTGGGTGGCATACAGCTGCTGCTCCATGCGGATGTTCTCCTTGATGAAGTCCACTTCGGGCAGGGCATGCGCCATGATGCCCAGCGTCGCTTCCGCGAGGTCGATGGCGCGGAACAGGGGCGCCTTCAACAGCTGCAGGTCGCGGTGATAGCCGGAGGTCAGCTTGACCGGCACGGCGAGGGCCTCGTTGAGGCAGCCCAGCGTGGTCGCAGCGCGCCCGCGCACCAGCTCGAACACGTCGGGGTTGCGCTTCTGCGGCATGATCGACGAGCCGGTGGTCATGGAGTTCGGCAGCGCCACGTAGCTGAATTCCTGGCTGCAGAACAGGATCAGGTCGGACGCCAGGCGGCCGAGGTCCTGCATCAGCAGGTGAATCTCGAACACCAGCTGTGCTTCCGCCTTGCCGCGCGAAAGCTGCACCGCCGTCACCGGCTCGTGCACGGATTCGAAGCCGAGCGCTTCGCGGGTATGCTCGCGGTCCAGCGGCAGTCCCGGGGCGCCGTAGCCGGCGGCCGAACCGAGCGGGTTGCGGTCGGCGCGGCGCGCAGCGGCCAGCAGCCCGACGGCATCGTCGCGCAGCTCGGCGGCAAAGCCTTCGGCCCACAGCCGCACCGAGCTCGGCATGGCGGGCTGCAGGTGGGTGTAGCCGGGCAACGGCGTCTCCGCCTCGCGCTCCGCGAGCGCGTCGAGTTCCCCCGCCACGTTGAGCGCGCCGTCATGCAGCTCTCGCGCCATGTCCTTCAGGTACAGCCGCAGCGCGGCCAGCACCTGGTCGTTACGCGAGCGGCCAAGGTGCATGCGCGCGGCCGCTTCCGGCGCCTGCAGCGACAAGCGGTGTTCCAGCGCGTTGTGCACGTCCTCTTCCTCGAGGCCGATGCGCCATTCGCCGCGCGCATGGGCCGCGGCGATTTCTTCCAGGCCCTGTGCGATGGCGGCAGTGTGCTCATCTGCGAGCAGGCCGCGCGCGCTCAGCATGCGCGCGTGGGCGATGGTGGCGCGCACGTCGTAGGGCACCAGGCGGTTGTCGAGCTCGTGGTCCTCGCCCGCGGTGTAGGCCAGCACCTGCGTGTCGAGCGGATCGCCCTTGTCCCACATGCGGCTCATCAGTCCTCCTCCTCCGCGGCCGCCTGCTCGGCCGGCGTCAGCGTGCCGGTGTCCTCGACCACCAGCGTGCCGGTGCCCTCGTTGGTGAACACCTCCAGCAGCAGGCTGTCCGGCACCTGGTACGAAATCACGTGCACCCGCGGCACGCCACCCTGCACCGCGGAGCGGATGGCGTCGGCTTTCGGTTTCATGCCCGCATCCAGCCGTCCCTCGGTGCGCATGCGCTCGAGGTCGGCAAGGTCGAGGTAGGACACCAGCGAGCCGGGATCGTTGACGTCGTCGAGGATGCCGGGCGCCCCGGTCACCAGGATCAGCTTCTCCGCCTTCAGCGCCACGGCGATGGCCGCGGCCACGGTGTCCGCGTTGATGTTCAGCAGCACGCCGTCTTCGTCCGCCGACAGCGGGCTGATGATGGGCAGGAAGCCGGCGTCGAGCTGGCGCTGCAGGACGCCGCTGTCGACGCTGTCGATGTCGCCGACGAAGCCGTAGTCCACGGTGCCGCCCTCGGCCCCCGCGAGCTTCACCGGCGGCCGGCGGTGGGCATGGATCAGGCCGGCGTCGACGCCGCTGATGCCGATGGCGGGCAGGCCGATGTCGCGACAGATGGCGAGCACCCGGGTGTTGATGATCCCGTTGAGCACCATGGTGGCGATGCGCAGCGAGCCCTCGTCGGTGATGCGCCGGCCCTCCACGAACTGCGCCGGCACGTCCAGCGCATCGGCCAGCGCGGTCGATTGCGGGCCGCCGCCGTGCACCAGCACGACGTGAATGCCGACCTCGTGCAGGATGCCGATCTGCTCGATCAGCTCGCGCGTGCTCTCTTCGTCGCCGAACACCGCGCCGCCGGCCTTCACCACGAAGACCTTGCGCTTGAACATGCGGATGTACGGGACCGCCGCTTTTAAGGCCGTCACCGCGATGGAACGCTCGCCGCGTGCATGCAACATGGAGTTCACTCCTTCCCGCCCGCCAGCAGCCGGTGCAGGATCGCCATCTGTACCGTCATCCGGTTGCGCGCCTGCGGCAGCACCCGGCTGCGCGGCCCGTCCAGGATCTCGTCCGCCACCACCACGTTGCGC
This sequence comes from uncultured Gammaproteobacteria bacterium, assembly GCA_963709275.1. GTDB lineage: Bacteria > Pseudomonadota > Gammaproteobacteria > Steroidobacterales > XN24 > XN24. The sequence goes on along the minus strand of CAVPVZ010000004.1, from coordinate 246,652 downwards.
CGCACCGGCAGGCAATGCATGAAGACGGCGTCCGGCTGCGCCGGAGCGAACCAGGACTCGTCCACCATCCAGTGTTCCAGCCCGGCACGCTGCGCGCGGTCGTCGCCCGGACGCCCATAATAACGCGTCGACTGCCAGCTCTTGGCATACACGACGTGCGCGCCCTGCATGGCCTCGGCACGGTCGTCCGTCTCACGCACCGAGCCGCCCGAGGCGGCCGCCGCCGCGTGCGCACGCGCCATGATCGGCTCCGGCAGCTCGTAGCCTTCCGGCCGCAGTACCGTCACGTCCATGCCGCGCATCGCGGCCATGTGCACGGCGGCGGAGGGCACGGCCAGGGGCAGCGGATTGGGATGATTGGCCCAGGAGAGCACGAAACGCCCGCCTTCCTTCGGCACGCCGATGTCGTCCATGGTCTTCCAGTCCGCCAGCGCCTGGCAGGGGTGGTTGACGGCCGATTCCATGTTGACCAGCGGCGCCGGGCAGTAGCCGGCCATCTCCATGAACTTGCGTTCCTCGATGTCGGCCTGCAGGTCGATGCCGCCGGCGAAGGCGCGGATGCCGAGCACGTCGGCATAGCTCGCCAGCACCGGCACGGCCTCGCGGATGTGCTCGGCGGCGTCGCCGTCCATGACGATGTCGTCGCGCGTCTCCAGCTTCCAGGTGCCCTGGCCCGGCGTGATGACGAAGGAGCTGCCGCCGAGGCGCGTCATGGCGGCCTGGAAAGAGGCCACGGTGCGCAGTGAGGGGTTGAAGAACAGCATGCCCATCACCTTGCCGCGCAGCGCGGCAGGTTCAGGGTGGCGGTCCAGGCGGGCGGCGAGCTCGAGCAGCTCGGCGACTTCCCCGGGGCTGTGTTCGGCCAGGTCGATAAAGCGTTTCATGGCGCAATCTCCGCTAGTGCGGCCGCCAGCATGGCGACGTGTTCGGGTTCGAGGGTGAGGGGCGGCAGCAGGCGCAAGACACGCGGGTCGGCGCTGGTGCCGGCAAGGATGTTGCGTTCCAGCAGTTCGGCCTGGACCTCCCGTGCCGGCCGGCTGCACACCAGGCCGAGCAGGAAGCCGGCGCCCTGGATGGACTGCACCGGGCCGACCAGGCAGGTATCGCGCACCTGCTGCGAGACCGTGCGCACGTTGTCCAGCAGGTGTTCGTCCTGGATCACGCTGAGCACGGTTTCTATCGCGGCGCAGGCCATGGGGCCGCCGCCGAAGGTCGTGCCCATCTCGCCGATCTTCAGGCCGGCGGCGATCTCGGGCGTTGTGATGACGGCGCCGGCGGGGAAGCCGCCGGCCAGGCCCTTGGCAGTGGTGAGGATGTCCGGCGTGATGCCGTAGTGGTCCGCGGCGAAGGGCCGGCCGGTGCGCCCCATGCCGCACTGCACCTCGTCGAAAATCAGCAGCGCGCCGGCCGCGCGCGTGATGTCGCGTGCCGCGGTGAGGAACTCTGCCGGCAGGTCGACGGCGCCGGCGACGCCCTGGACCGGCTCGACGATCACTGCCGCCGTGTCGTCGCCTACCTTCTGCTGCAGCGCCGCCGGATCGCGCGGCGAGACGAAGCTCACGTCGAAGGGCTTGTGCGGGAAGCCGTACCACTTCTCGCTGCCCCAGGTGACTGCCGCCGCAGCCGCGGTGCGACCGTGGAAGGCGCCTTCCACTGCCACCACCCGCGTGCGGCCCGGGTTGCGGAAGGCGAGCTTGAGCGCGTTTTCGTTCGCCTCGGCGCCGCTGTTGACGAGGAATACCTTGTCGAGCCGTGGCGGCGCGAAGCGCGCCAGGGCTTCGCAGGCGCGCGCACGCAGCGCCAGCGGCAGCAGGTTGCTCTGGAAGGTGAGCCGTTTCACCTGGTCCTGCAGCGCCGCCACCAGGCGCGGGTGGCCGTAGCCGAGCGCAGCTACCGCATGGCCGCCGTACATGTCGAGAATGCGGCGGCCATCCGCCAGCTCGAGCCAGGCGCCTTCGCCGCCCACCGGCTCAAGCGCCAGCTGGGCGTATACCGGCAGGGTCCAGGCCAGTTCTTCAGGCTTCGTGTTGCTCATGGCGCTCATATCCAGGCCGGTCCCGGCTGCCGCAGGCCGGCGTCCTCAGGCAGCTCGAGCAGGCGGTTGAGCCACTGCATGGCGCCCCCGGCCGCGCCCTTCACCAGGTTGTCGATGGCCGACATGACGACGAAGGCTTCGCCTTCGACCGCAACCGCGAGTCGCGCCCGGTTGGAGCCGGCCACGTCCTTGATGCGCGGTGGCGTGTCGATCACTTCGACGAAGGGCGAGCCGGCATAGGCTGCGGCCAGCGCGGCGCGCAGGGTCGCGGTGTCGGCCGGCGCCGCCAGGCGGCCGTGGATGGTGGCGTGGATGCCACGTGCCCACGGCCCCGAGTGGGGCACGAAATGCACCTGGCAGGGTGACGCCGCCTCGGCGGCGAGCTGCTCGATCTCGGGACGATGACGATGGGTCAGCGGCTGGTAGGCAAACATGTTGGCGTGGCGCACCGGGTGGTGTGTGCCCTCGCCGAGCTTGCGGCCGGCGCCGGTGCTGCCGGTCACGGCGGAGACGAAGAACTCGGGCGTCGCCAGCCCCGCGCGCAGCAGCGGCACGATGCCGAGCAACACCGAAGTGACGAAGCAGCCGGGGTGCCCGACGTGAGCCGCCGGCGTGCCTTGCACATGCTCGGGCAAAGCCGAGGCGAACTCCGCCAGCCGTTCCGGGCAGGCATGTGCATGGCCATAAACCTTGGCGTAGGCGGCCGGGTCACGGAAGCGGAAATCGGCCGAAGCGTCCACCACGGTCAGCGTCACGCCCGCCGCAGCGGCGATCTGCAACAGCGCGTCCACGCGCCCGGCTGCGGCGCCGTGCGGCGCCGCGCAGAACAGGGCGCGCACGCGGCCATCGCGGACGGCCTGCTCGAGCCCCGCCTCGTCACAGAAATTTGCCTCGCCGAACACCCCGGCGAGATTGGGGAAGGTCGCCGCGATCGGCTTGCCGGCCTGGCTCTCCGAGGACACCGCCGCCAGCGCCAGCTGCGAATGCCCCGCGAGGAGGCGCATGAACTCCCCGGCGACGTAGCCGGTGCCGCCGAGGACCGCAACGGGATGCGGCCCGCTCACGAGCCAGCCTCGGCGCCGAACAGCACGCCGCGCAGGTGCTCGCCGAGCTCCGCTTCCTGGGTCAGCGCATTGAACGCCGTCACGCCCATCTGTTCACGGATGATCCTCACGCCCACCTCGTTGTCGGTGGAGCGGCCCGTCACCATCGCCGGCTCGATGTCGAAACGCTCGCGCAGCAGGTGCACGCCGCCGAAAGCGCCGACCGGGTCGTTGGCGCACAGGATCACGGCGGACAGCGCCTTGCGCACTTCCGGGTCCTTGAGGATGGCTTCCACGCCGTAGGCGCCGAGGATGCCGTCGCCGAGCTCGAACACGATCACGTCTGGGCGCGTCTCCGCCATGCGGCTGAGCATGGTGCGCGTCAGGCGCGGGCCGTTGGCCGGCCCGGTGGTGACGATGCCGAAGTCGGTGAAGATGGCGGTGGCGCGCGCGCCGGCGTCTTCCATGGCGAGGATGTCACGGCGCAGCGACACGCCAGTGGCCTTGAAGGCCGCCACGCGGTAGCCGTAGTGGGAGAAGCGGCTGATGATGGCCGCTGCTGCCGCGGTCTTGCCGGCATCCATGCAGGTGCCGGCCAGCGCTATCACCGGGATGCCGCGCATGTCGACGCTCGGGTTCTCCGGCAGCTTGATGCTGCCGACCCGCGCCGGCGTGCCGATGCGCTCGCCCAGGTAGGGGAAGTGCAGCACCGTGCCGAGCACGCGACACTCGAACGGCTGGCCGCGGTCGCGGTTCACCGAGTCGCAGATGCCCATCACGCCGCCCAGGTTGAGCAGGTTGATGGTGTCGCCCGGCGCGAGCGTTTTCGGGATGTGCCCGGAGTAACCGAACAGCGCGTGCCGATGGCCGAGCGCGCCGATCACGATGTCACCGCGCTTGACCTGCGCCATGCGCCCCGAGGTCAGCTCGATGGTGTTGTAAGTGGACTTGTTGGACAGCACCTCGACGGCGATGACCACGCCTTCTTCGCAGGGAATCTCGCTGGCGATGCGCACCTCGCGGCCGAGGCGGCAGCTCTGCGCGACCGAGGCGATCTTGTCGACGACCAGTGGACGCATGACTCAGCCCCCCGCCCGCGTGTGCAGCATGCCCGCCAGCGCTTTCATGCGCGCCAGCCCCAGCGCGTCCGCCGCGCTCCATTCGCCGGCCGATTCGCCGTACTTGCCCTTGGTCGCGGCAAGCAGGGAATGCGGCGAGCTGACGCCCTCGACGAACAGCGAGCCGGGCCGGAACAGCAGCTTCACCTCGCCGGTGACACGCGCCTGCGAGGAGGCCAGCAGCGCCTCGATGTCGCGCGCGGCCGGCTCGAGGTGCTGGCCCTCGTGCACCAGGTCGCCGTAGATGAGACCCAGCGGCTCCTTCACTTTCAGCTGCGTGCCGGTGAGGGTGAGCTTCTCCAGCTCGCGGTGCGCGACCAGGATGGTGTCGGCCGCAGGCGCCTCGAAGGCGACACGGCCCTTCGAGCCGAGGATGGTCTCGCCGAGGTGGATGCCGCGGCCGATGCCATAGGGGCCCGCCAGCGCCTCCAGCTTTTCGATCAGCGTCACCGGGTCCATGGTCTCGCCGTCCAGCGCGGCCGGCACACCGTGGGCGAAGCCAAGCGTGTGCCGCGCCGGTTCACGCGGCGCCGCGAAGGCGCCGGCCGTCACCACCCAGGCGCTTTCGGGGATCGACTCGAGCGAGTCCAGCGTTTCCTTGCCGCCGATGGTGGTGCCCCACAGGCCCTTGTTGATGGAGTAGGCGCCGCCGCCGGTAGGCACCGGCAGGCCGCGTTCTTCCAGCCACGCCACCTGCGCGGCGCGTTGCCAGTCGTGGTCGCGCACCGGCGCCAGCACTTCCAGGCCCGGCCGCAGGGTGCGCAGCGCCACCTCGAAGCGCACCTGGTCGTTGCCGGCCGCGGTGCTGCCGTGAGCCACCGTGTCGCTGCCCAGCGCCGCCGCCTGTTCCGCCACCATGCGTGCCTGCAGGCCGCGCTCCGCGCCCACGCACAGCGGATAGAGCTGGCCCTTGCGCACGTTGCCGAACACCAGGAATTTCAGCACCGAGTCGAAAAACTCGCGCTTCGCGTCCACGGTGATGTGGCGCTCGGCACCCAGGGCCAGCGCGCGCTGCTCCAGCGCGGCGGTGTCGACGCCGCCGCCGGTATCCACCGTGACGGTGATGACCGGGCGCCCCAGCGTCTCCTTCAGCCAGGTGACGCAGAAGGAAGTGTCGAGGCCGCCGGAGAAGGCGAGCAGGATCGGGCTTCCGCCCGCGGGGGAAGAGGAGCTCATGTGTTCTTACCTTGGGAAGATCTGGGTGAGACGCGCCAGCAGGGTCTGCTGGCCGCGGGCTGATGCGGTGGCGACGAAGATTGTATCGTCTCCGGAGATGGTGCCGGCCACCTCGTTCCAGCCGGCGCGGTCGATGGCCACGGCGACACTCTGCGCAGCGCCGATGGAGGTGCGGATCACGGTCAGGTGCGGGCCGGCCGCGGACCAGCCGGTGACGAAGCCGGTGAGGGCGCCGAAGTCGGTGGCCGGGCCGCCGATATTCTGTGGCGCCAGGTAGCGCTCACCCACCTTGGCGACGCCGAGGTCGCGCAGGTCGCGGCTCACGCTGGACTGCGTCGCCGGGAATCCGCGCACGGCGAGCAGCTCCACCAGCTCGGACTGGCGGGTGATGCGTTGCTGCCGCAGGAGGTTGAGGATCACCTCCCGGCGTTCGTTTTGCTGGGTGTTGACGGCGGGCATGGGCGGGACGGGCCTGAGAATGGGTAAATATGCGCATGATTAGAAGTTAATGCGCATGAGATGTCAACCCCGCCCCGGCCACCCTCGTCGCCCTGTCGACCAGGGCGCTAAACTGCGGCCTTCTTTACGCGCACACGCCAGGGAGCCCGCCGCCCATGAGCCTGAAGTTGCAGACCGTCGAGCGCGAGACCGGCCCCGCACCGACCACCAGCGTGATCTGGCTGCACGGCCTCGGCGCCGACGGCTACGATTTCGACCCCATCGTCCCCGCGCTGCGCATCCCCGGCGGACCGGAGACGCGCTACGTTTTTCCGCACGCCCCGATACGCCCCGTGACCATCAACGGCGGCATGGAAATGCGCGCCTGGTACGACATCATCGCCATCGAGCGCGGCGCGCAGGAAGACGCCGGCGGCATCCGCGAGAGCGCCCTGGCGGTCAGCGCGCTGATCGAGCGCGAGGCGCAACGCGGCATCCCGCCCGAGCGCGTGGTGCTGGCCGGCTTTTCCCAGGGCGGCGCGATCGCATTGCATGCGGGCCTGCGATATCCGCACCCCCTCGCGGGCATCATCGGGCTGTCCACCTACCTGCCGCTGAAGGCGGCCGCCGGCGAGTTCCACGACGCCAATCGGCACACCCCGCTATTCATGGCGCATGGCACGCTCGATCCCGTCGTGCCGTCCTTCCTCGGCGAGGAGAGCGCCGCGCTGCTCACGCAGGCCGGGTACACGGTGGAATACAAGAGCTACGTGATGCCGCATTCGGTGTGTCCGGAGGAGGTCGGGGACATCCGCAACTGGCTGCGGGACCGCTTCGCCGCCTGACCGCATCGGGACACTGCGGCCTCTAAGACCTGGCCGCGGTGGTGCAGGTAGCCCCGGTGTCCCGGCCGCACCGGGACCCTGCCATGCGTCCCTCTCGGTTAATAAAAATGCCCTCGAGTGACGCATGACAGGTCCCCGGCGCTGCACCAGTCACGGGTCTCCCGCCCACGGCGCGCCGCATCGGACATGCCCGGGCCGGCCTTCCCGTTGTCCGCCGGGTCGGGCGTTAGCGCACCGCGATGGTTGCCGCCGGCCCACAGGGCCGCACGCGTGAGTGCCGGCCGTGCCGCGGAGACGCCGTGCGCAACAGGAATCGTGCTCCTGTGACCATGTAGCGGGGTCGGAACGTGCAACGCTCACTGAGCGAGATAAAGATTTCCGAGCGAAGGGAGCGTTGCGCGGTCCGGCGCCGCGGACAGGGCGCGGTCCGGCCCCGCGGCCAGGTCTTCAGGCCGGTAGGGTCCCGGTGCGGTCGGGAACGGAGCCACTGCCCGGCCCCGCGGCCAGGACGCGGTCAGTGCAACGACGCGCGCCCGGCGAGATCGAGCGCCGGCACGTCCCCTGCCGGCGTGACGCCGAGGACGTGGCAATAGAACGCCAGCTCTGCTTCCAGCGCGGCCTTGATGTTCTCGGCGCGGCGGAAGCCGTGGCCCTCCTCGGGAAACTCGAGATAGGCGGTAGGGATGCCGCGCGTGCGCAGCGCGGCGTGCATGCTGCGGCTCTGCTCGGGCGGCACGACCTTGTCCTCGCCGCCCTGGAAAAAGATCACCGGGCAGCGGATGCGGTCGGCGTGCTTCAGCGGCGAGCGCTCATCGAATACGCGGCGCATGGCCGGATCCTCGGGGTTGCCGATGAGCCAGCGGTCGTACTGCGACTCGAACTTGTGCGTGTTGCCGAACAGCGCGCCGAGGTCGCCGATGCCGTAGTAGCTGGCGCCGGCGCGGAAGGCGTCGGTGAAGGCGAGGGCGCACAGCACGCTGTAGCCGCCGGCGCTGCCGCCGCTGATGAAGGCGGCCTCGGGATCGGCGAGGCCCTGTTGGGCCAGGAAGCGCACGCCGGCCACGCAGTCCGCCACGTCGGCTTCGCCCCAGCGGCCGTAGAGGCTCTCGCGGTAGGCGCGGCCGAAGCCGGTGCTGCCGCGGTAGTTCACGTCCAGCACGGCGAAGCCGCGCGTGGTCCAGAACTGGATCTTGGCGTCGAAGGCCGGCGAGGTGGCGCCGGTCGGACCGCCGTGACATTTCACGATCACCGGCGGCGTGGTGCCGGCCGGAGCGACATGCAGCGGGTTGCAGGGCGGGTAGTAAAAGCCGTGCGCGGTGGCGCCGTCGCCGGTGGGAAAACTCAGCGCGCGCGGATGCGAAATCCAGTCTTCCTGTAGCGGCAGCGGGCCCGCGTCGGCGACCAGGCGCGGGCGCATGTTGGGTGCATCCAAGAGGTAGACACCCATGGCGCGGTCGGGCGCCCCGGCCAGGACCACGGCTTCGCGCCCGTCGGTGGCGAAGTGGTCGATCGCCTCGAGGCGCCAGCGCTCGCGGGACGGCAAGCCCGGACCGAAATGCCACAGCTCCCAGCTCCCGTCGCGGCTCATGGCGCCCATCATCCCGCCCGAGATCTCGCCCCAGGTGGACTGGCCGAACACCCACTGCGGCATTCCGCCCTCGGAGTCCATCTCGGTGAAGCGCTCGGTGTCGCTGCCGTCCCAGGCGTAGTGGTTCCACCAGCCGTCGGGATCGGCGACATAGCCCAGCCTGCCGTCGCGCAGCCATTCGGGCTGGAACACTGACACGCGCTCGCCGCCCGCCACCTGCACGGGATCGACCGGGCGGCCGTCGGCGTCGAGGCGCGCCGCCCACAGCGTGGTGCCGTCCCAGGGCAGGCGGGGATGGTCCCAGGTCAGCCAGGCGAGGCGTGCGCCGTCCTCGTCGAGCCGCAGCGAGGCATAGAAATCGTGGCCTTCGAGCAAGGTCGTCACGGTGCCGTCGTCGCTGATGGCCACGACACTGGCGCGGGGCTCGCCGGGCGCGCCGTGGTCTTCGCAGACGGCCAGCAGGCGGCGCCGGCCGGCGTCGCGCTTCAGGTCGGCATAGCGCCGCTGGTCCGCGGGCGTGAGTTGCCGGATCTCGCCGTCGGGATCGCGATGCCAGATGGCCTGGTCGGCGTCGTTGACGAACCAGGCCTCGGCGCCGAGCACGCAGTACGCGCCACCGCCGTATTCATGCGCGCGGCTGCGCACGCTGAAGGGCGCCGGGGTCAGCTCGCTGCGCCGGCCGCGCAGGTCCTGCATCAACACGCTGCGGCCGCCCTCGGCAGGGCGCTGCTCCAGCCAGCACACCTGGTCGCCCTTGCGCCAGGGCTGCTGCAGCTTGATCCCGGCCCGGGCGAGTTCGGCGGCGGACAGCGGCGAGGACCAGCTGCCGCAGGGCGCTTCTTTCGGTTGCATCTCAGGACTCCAGGGCGAATTCGAAACTGCGCTCGTCGATCGCCGTGCCGGTGGCGTCGTAACTGCGCTCGGTCAATTCCATGGCGCGGCCCGCCGTGTGTCGCAGCACGGTGGAACAGCGCGTGCCGTAGCGCACATCGCTAATGAAAGGCGCCGACAACAGGCGTTCCCACTCCGGCGGCAAACCCGTGTCCGGCAGCTCTTCCTCGGCGGCCGGTGTACGGTCGGCCAGCATGTCCAGCAGGGCCGGGGTGTCCGCGCCCTGTGCCAGCAGCCGCGTGAAGCGCGCGCGGGTGCGCTCCAGTTTTGGCCATGAGGTGTCCAGCAGGTGGTTGGACAGGCCGTATATGCCCGGGCCGAGCACCTCCGGTCCGCGGCCGCGATTGGAGAGGTAGACCAGTTCGTGCGGTGCACCCAGCAGCAGGTTGAAGCCGGCGTAGTCATCGCCGTGCTGCGCCACGCGGCGTGCCCACGCTGCGGGGTCGAGGTTGCCGTGCAGGAAGCCGGTGACGAGTTCGCCGCGCGAGCGCGGTCCGCGCCCTTCCGCCATCGGTTCGCGGTAGTTGGTGACCACGGCGAAGCGGCCGTCCCGCGCGGCGGCGAGCCAGGTGCCGCCGGCACGCAAGTCGCGCCCGCCGACGACGTGTCCCTGGTCCCACCAGTCGGCCGGCGCGGCCGGGCGGTCATGGAACTCGTCGCGGTTGCCGGCCAGCACCATGGGCCGGGCGGCGGCGGTTTGCCAGGCGAAAACGAGCAGGCACATGGGTTCAGCGGGTCCTCCGGCTCATGGTTCCGGTCGCGCGATCCAGGGTCCGGCCTGGACTTCCCTCGCCAGCACCCGTCCAGGTGCGGCGTCGAACCACTGCTCGATCAGGCGCCAGGCGATGGACACGCGCGGCGGCAGCATCACCGCGCCGGCGACGATATCGTCGCGACTCACCCAGCGCGCATCTTCCAGCTCGCTGTCGCGCAGGGTAATGCGCTCACTGGTGGCGCGCGCGCTGAACCCGAGCATGAGAGATGCCGGGAAGGGCCAGGGCTGGGAGCTGTGGTACTCGATGGTGCTCACCTGCACGCCGGTTTCTTCGGCCACTTCACGTGCCACGGCATCCTCGAGGCTTTCACCGGGCTCGACGAACCCGGCGATGGTCGAGTAGCGGCCGGGTGGCCACGCCGGCTGGCGACCCAGCAGGCAACGGTCGCCGTCGGTCACCAGCACGATGATGGCGGGGTCCACGCGCGGGAAGTGCTTCGCGCCGCAGCCGCTGCACTTGCGCGCATGACCGGCCTCGATGCTGTGCGCGGGCGCGCCGCAACGGCTGCAGTGACGGTGGTGCTCGTGCCATGCCAGCATGGCGCGGGCGTAGGCCAGCAGGGCGGCGTCGCCGGGCTCCAGCAGCTCGCCGATGCCGCGGATGTCTTCGAAACGGCCGAGCGTCTCCGGCGGCTCTTCGCCGGCGAGGGCAAAGGCGAAGCAGGGCACGCCGGCCCGCTCCCCCAGCAGCACCCAGTCCTCGGCATCGTCGGCCACCGCGTCCGCGGCCAGTAACAGCGGGCGCGGTGCGGCCTCCGCGCTGACCAGCACCTTGCGCCGCCATACCGCGATCCAGTCGCCCCGGCCGCGTGCGGCCTGCAGCCACGCCTCGTCGCGCCGCAGGTGGCCGATGCGGTCCAGGGGTGCGGCGGCGAGGAAGTTGCTGCGCCGGCCGCTCATTCCCCAGCGAGGTCCAGCGGGCGCGAAGCCACGACGATACCGTCGGCGTCGGCATACAGGTGCTCGCCCGGCCGGAAGGTGACGCCGGCGAAGCTCAGCGAGACGTCGCGCTGGCCTTCGCCGCGCTTGTGGGTCTTGAGCGGGATGGTGCCGAGCGCATGCACGCCGAGCTCAAGCTCGTTGATGGCTGCCGAGTCGCGGATGCAGCCGTTGATGACGAGGCCTTTCCAGCCGTTCTTCACCGCCATCTCGCCGAGCATGTCGCCGAGCAGCGCGCGGCGCTTCGAGCCGCCGCCGTCGACCACCAGGATGCGGCCGTCGCCCGGCTCGGACAGGGCTTCGCGGACCTTGGAGTTGTCCTCGTAGCACTTCACGGTGGCGATCGGGCCGTCGAAGGCGGTGAGCCGGCCGTAGCGCTGGAACATCGATTCCAGCACGTGCAGGTCCTGTTCGTGGGCGTCGCAGAGGTCGGCGGTGTGGTGCGGCATGTTGGCTCCGGAGCAGGGCGTCGCCTCATATTCTACGCGTCACGGCGGAGCGCGACTCGCCCCGCCGCGGCGGCGCCGTCCCACGACGGCCCGGCAGGCGGGACAGCGCCGCCCGTCCAGGGCCAGGGCATCCTGCACGTAGAAGGCGCGGCACTCGGCGCAATCGAGCAGCAGGAGGTCGCGACGCTCGGTCAGTGCCCCGAGCAGGCTCCAGGCATGCTCGAAGCTGATGTCACTCTCCGGGCTGACCGCCCGGAACTCCTCGAAGGCGTCACAGAAGCGCTCGCCGAGCTCCAGTTCGTTGTCCAGCGGCAGCGGTTGCGTGCTCAGGTCCGGGAGTATCTCCAGCAGGCCCCAGTTCGCGAACACGTGGGCCAGCAGCGAGGCCTCAGCCTGCAGGAGCGGGTTACGGATGAAGAACTCGATGCTCGAAGGCGACTTGCCGCGGTGGCGGCGCACGGTGCAGCCGCGATTCCCGGGCGCCGCGAAGTATCGGCTCCAAAGCTTGCGAATCTGGTCCTGGCTTAAGCCGGTGCAGCGCGTGATGATGTGCGTGCGCGCCTCGTGCCGCAGCAGGCGGACGGCCAGGTCGCGCCTCGCCTGCTCGCCGCGATACCCGTGTTGATGCTCCCTCATGACAACCCTCCCCTTGTCCGAGCCACCACTCTCGCCCAGTACCAGGAAGATTGAAATACCATATTTGGTCATAAAAGCCCAGATATGGTAAATGTGTGGGAGAATTTGGCTGCAGGCGATGCTTATTGCGGGGTTACGGGCCCTCGCCGGCACCGTAGTCTGCCTGCTCAGGGAGGACACCGAGATGAGCATCACATTCAGGCGCGACCTGGCGGAATTGAACGGCGAATTCATCGATCTGGCGGCAGACGGCCTCGATCTTGGGTTGGCGGCATGCGTGCAGGCGCGCATCGCCGGGCTCGATGACGACGGTCGTCGCGCACTGGCCGCGGTGCCATTCGCCTTGTTCGGGCTGGGCTTCGAGGAGGAGAGCGCCTGGACCACGCTGCTGTCCCCCTGCGTGCGCGACCTCGAGCCGGGCTACATCCCGGCAATGGCGCCGGCGGAAAGATTCGCGCTGCTGGCTCTAAGCACTTTGCGTACTTGCCTGCGCATGGCGGGCCGCAGCACTTCCGCCTGGATCGGGCTCCCGCCCGCAACGCGGCGGCGCCTGGTTGCGCTGGAGATCGGGTTGCTGCCGCCGGTGGCCGCGTGCGCTGCCCCGCGCCTGCGCGCCAGGCGGGTCCTGGGCGAAACCACCTGGGCGCGGCTGGTCGACGCCGTGGCCAAGAGAGATCAACGCCAGCTGGTGATACTCGCGGCGCTGGGGCGGCAGTGGTCGATTCGGCGCTCACTGGGCATCAAGTCCGCCGTGGCAGGCAGGCATGGATTCCGCTGCTGAGTCCCGGGAACGCGCCCGATCCGTCGAACTTGTTAAAATGAGGGACTTTGCCGGGCACCCGGCCGCGCTTTCCGCGCGGCGCCGCCCGGTCTCCAGGCAGGCGCATGAAGGCCCTCGAACTCGCAAACCTCAGCAAGACCTACCCCAACGGGGTGCAGGCACTGAAAGGCATCGACCTCTCCGTGGAAGAGGGCGATTTCTTTGCCTTGCTCGGCCCCAACGGCGCCGGCAAGAGCACGACCATCGGGATCATCACCTCGCTGGTGACCAAGACCGGCGGCACGGCGAAGATCTTCGGCCACGACATCGACCGTGATTTCTCCGCGGCCAAGGCCTGCATCGGCCTGGTGCCGCAGGAGCTCAACCTCAACCAGTTCGAGAAGGTGGAGAGCATCGTCGCCACCCAGGGCGGCTACTACGGCATGGCGCGCGCCGAGGCGCTCGAGCGCTCGGAAAAGTACCTGCGCGAGCTGCAGCTGTGGAGCCGCCGCCACGACATCGCCCGCTCGCTTTCCGGCGGCATGAAGCGCCGCCTGATGATCGCCCGCGCGCTGGTGCACGAGCCGAAACTGCTGATCCTCGACGAGCCGACCGCCGGCGTGGACATCGAGATCCGCCGCTCCATGTGGAGCTTCCTGCGCAAGGTCAATGCCGAGGGCACCACCATCATCCTCACCACGCATTACCTCGAGGAAGCGGAGAACCTGTGTCGCAACGTGGCCATCATCGACCACGGCCGCATCATCGAGAACGACCGCATGAGCCGCGTGCTGCGCAAGCTGCACATGGAGACCCTGGTCCTGACGCTGGAACGGGAACGCGAGGTTGCGCCGACGCTCGACGGCTACGTCAGCCGCCTGGTCGATCCGCTTACGCTGGAGGTCGACGTGCAGAGCCGCCAGGGCATCAACGAGCTGTTCCAAGCCCTGTCCGCCGCCGACATCAGGGTGACTTCCATGCGCAACAAGGCCAACCGCCTCGAAGAGCTCTTCATCCGCCTGGTCGAACAGGGCAGCGACGGCCGGGCGGCCTGAGGAGCACGAGCATGGAACTGCGCGCACAGTGGAACGCCTTCTCCACGCTGGTCATCAAGGAATACAACCGCATCGTGCGGATCTGGATCCAGACCATCGTGCCGCCGGCGATCACCATGACGCTGTACTTCATCATTTTCGGCAGCCTGATCGGCAAGCGTATCGGCACGATGGACGGCTTCGACTACATGCAGTTCATCGCCCCGGGGCTGATCATGATCTCCGTGATCACCAACTCCTACGGCAACGTGGTGTGCAGCTTCTTCGGCGCCAAGTTCGGGCGCCACATCGAGGAGATGCTGGTCTCGCCGATGCCGAATTACCTGATCCTGTGGGGCCACGTCGCCGGCGGCGTCATCCGCGGGCTGTTCGTGGGCGGCGTCGTCACCGTGGTGGCGCTGTTTTTCACCCGGCTGGAGATGCAGCATCCGCTGATCGTGCTCACCACCGTCGTGCTGACGGCGATCGTGTTCTCGCTCGGCGGCTTCATCAACGCCGTGTTCGCGAAGAAGTTCGACGACATCACCATCGTGCCGACCTTCGTGCTCACGCCGCTGACCTACCTGGGCGGCGTGTTCTACTCCATCTCGCTGCTGCCGCCGTTCTGGCAGCACGTCTCGCAGGCCAACCCGATTCTCTACATGGTCAACGCGTTCCGCTACGGCGTGCTGGGCACCTCCGACATTCCCATCGGCACTGCCTACGCCATCATCGGCGTGGCCATCGCGATCCTGTACGGCGTGTCCATGTACCTGCTGAACCGCGGCATCGGCATCCGCGAATGACATGTGCGGCCGTTACGCTCTCTACACCCCGATAGAGGCCGTCGCACGGCTGTTCGGCGTGGTCGAGGTGCATGCCCACGACGTCGCGCCGCGCTACAACATCGCACCCACCCAGTAAGTGCCCATCGTGCGCCGCTCGCCCTACCCGAGCGCGGAGACGCCGCCGACCGGGGCGTTGCCGCCGCGCGAGCTGGCGCTGGCGCGCTGGGGCCTCGTGCCGTTCTGGGCCAAGGACCTGGCCATCGGCAATCGCATGATCAACGCGCGCGGCGAGACCGTCGCCGGCAAGCCGGCTTTTCGCGCCGCCTTCCGCAAGCGCCGCTGCCTGGTGCCCGCGGACGGTTTTTTCGAATGGCAGAAGACGGCCGACGGCAAGCAGCCGTGGTACATCCGCGACGCCGGCGGCGAGCCCATGGCCCTGGCCGGGCTGTGGGAATTGTGGGACCCGCCGGACGGTGGCGAGCCGCTGGCAAGTTGCACCATCATCACCACCGGCGCCAACGAGTTCATGCGCCCGCTGCACGACCGCATGCCCGTGATTCTCGACGCGCCTGCCCGTGAGGCATGGCTGGCGCCGGACGCGACTCCGGAGCAGCTCGAACCATTGCTGGTGCCGGCGCCCGACGGCATCCTCGAGGCCTGGCCGGTGAGCCGGCGCGTGAACAGTCCCTTCAACGAGGATTCCTCGCTGGTAGAGCCGGCCTGACCGCGGGGTCGGCCCCTGTAGGGTCCCCTTCGCTTGGAATTCCTATGCCGCTCAGGGGACCCTACAGGGCCCGACCTCGCTGCGACGTCAAAGGGCCCAGCGCCGATAGCGCACCAGGACTCGGTACCTTGCGCCGGAACTCGCCAGCTCGGCTCGGCAGCCAACCGTGCTCACTCGCGCGGCGGCTACATCGGCCCGGGCTGACACCGGGTGAGCCGGATCTGCTGAGTTCCCAGCCGCGTGCCCCGGTCCATGCAGGCCCTGAAGCGGCAGCGGGGCGGTGACATGCACGGCGCCCTGAGCGGCATAAGAATTCCAAGCGAAGGGTGCCGTGCATGTCACGCGCCCCGCGGTCGGGTCCTTGCGCGTGCAGGGGCTGGCCGCGCAGTCAGGTGTCGAGCCGCTGCAGGGCCACCACCAGCGTCCCCGGCCCACCGTGCACGCCCAGCGCGGTGCCGATCTCCGTGACAAAGGCCTGTTCGAGGCCGGGCATGCGTGCCTGCAGGGCGGCGAGCAGCTCGGCAGCCGCCTGCGGAGCATCCGCGTGGCCGACGGCGAGCCGCTGGCCGGCGGGCGGGCCGGCATGTTTCGCTACCCAGCGGGCGAAGCGCTGGATCCGGTTGCGATGGCCGAGCAGCGCGCCGGCGGAGCCGATGCGGCCGTCCGGGAAGGTCGCCAGGATTGGTTCGAGCCGCAGCAGGCGCGCGATGATGCGCTTGGACGGCGGCACGCGGCCGCCGCGCACGGCGTGCTCGATGCTGCCCAGCAGCGCCCAGGCGCGGGTGTTGGCGATGATGCCGTCCAGCGCCCGGGTGATCTCGTCGACGCTGCGCCCCTGCGCCGCCAGCTCTGCCGCGCGCAGGGCGATCAGTCCCTGGCCGATGGACACGTTGCGTGAGTCGACCGCCACGACCGGGGCGCGGGCGGCGGTGCGTGCGGCAGCGGATTGCGCCGCCTGGAAGGTGCCGCTGCCCCAGCCGGTGACGTGGATCGAGACGATGCCGGCGTGGTGGCTGGCGAGGATCTGGTACAGGCGGCGGAAGTCGCCCGGCGGCGGCTGTGAAGTCGTCGGGTGCACCTCGCTCTCCGCCATGAGCCGGTAGAACTCCGAGGTGTCCAGGCTGACCTTGTCGAGATAGCTTTGTGCGCCGAAGTGGATGCGCACGGGCACGGTATGGATGTCCATGGACGTGAGCATCTCTTCCGGCAGGTCGGCCGCGCTGTCGGTGACGACGGCGACGGTCCCGGCCCCGCTGCGCGCAGAGACCTGCTGGGCCTGCATGTCGTCGGCCTTCTTCGCGCTGACCTCGCCGAAGCGGGCGGCAACGCGAAAGACCTCTTCGGGGTCGTCCACGTGAATGTGGATGCGGGCGCGCCGCGTGCCGCCGGCGATGACCAGGCTGCTGCCGAGGCCTGCGAGCGCGCCGCGCAGGCGCCGCCGGTCGAGGTCGCCGCTGACCAGGCACTCGGTGCACCAGCGATGACCGCCGGAGTCGCCGGCGTCGAAAAAGCTCGCTTCTTGCCCAGGCTGAGCCTCCGCCGGCGTGAAGTCGTCGCCGTCGGCACGCAGGGAGCCATGGCGCACGAAGTCCGTGATGCCTTGCAGCAGGTCGACGAAGCCCTGCGCGCCGGCGTCGACGACACCGGCTTTGCGCAGTGCCTCGAGCTGCTGCGTGGTGGCAGCCAGTGAGCGCTGTGCCCGCGCCAGGCCGGCTTCGAGGAGTGCCGTGAAATCCTGGCAGCCGGTGGAGATCTGCTGCCCGAGTTCGCTGGCGAAATCCCGCAGCACCGTCAGGATGGTGCCTTCCCGGGGTTCGCTCAAGGCATCCTGGGCGTAGCTGGCCCCCCGCTCCACGGCGCTGGCAAAGTTGTGCGTCGTGAGCAGCCTCCGGTCCTGGCTGGCATCGCACAGGCCATGGAAGAATTGCGCCAGGATGGCGCCGGAGTTGCCGCGCGCTCCGTCCAGCGCAGCATCGGCGACGATCTCCAGCAGTCGTCCGGCGTGACGTTCGCGCTGGCGCAGCAGGGCGGCGCGCACCGAGCCGAGCATGACCGCAAGGTTGGTGCCGGTATCACCGTCAGGTACCGGGAACACGTTGATGCGGTTGAGGTGCTCGGCGTCCGCCACGACCCGCGTGATACCGGCGAGCAACCCGCGCGCCAGCCGTTGACCATCCAGGTAAGCGATAGTCGCCGTCGCCAATCCCGCCTAGTCCCGTGTGAGCAGGAAGCGCTGGCCCTGGTAGTCCATCACCACGCCGGTGCGGGTGATGCGTTCGACCTTGGGTCCTTCCTGCGTGGCGTTGCCCTCGTTGTAGCGCTTCATGTTGATGAACACGAAACGTTCCGCAGGGTCCCCGCTGTAGACGTGGATGTCCAGGTGCATGTTCGGCACGTTGAGTTCGCCGCGGACGACCAGGTCGGCGAAACGCGGCAGGCGTGCGTCTTCGGTCGCAGTGGCGGCGCTTGCGGCCGGCGCACCTGTGGATCTCGAAGGCGCAGCGGATGTCCCCGCGGCGGCCTGGCTTGCGGCGGTCGGCCGCGGCGCCGGCGTCGCGGGCGGCAGCTCGGTGGTCAACGGTCGCACCTCGTGCCGGGGCGGCTTTTCCGGCAAGGGCAGCGGAGCCGCAACCGTGTTTTCCGGTGCCTCGGGTTGCCGGGTTGCGGCTGCGGGTTCGCTCCTGGCGGCGGCCGGCGCCGGCGTTGTCGCGACGGCCTGCGGGGCGGAGCCCGAGTTGTGCAGCAGCGCGGCCGCAACCACGATGACGTTGAGCACCAGCAGCACAATCAGCACGGGCAGCCATTTCGGCGTGCGACGCTCCGGCCGGCTTTCGGGCACGGTCGCCAGGGCGGGGCCGGCCTCGCGCTGGCGCTCGTGTTCCGATTTGCGCAGGGCGTCGAGGATCAGCGACATCACTCGTCCTCTTGCAGGCGGGGGCGCGGCAAGCCGAGCGCGTTGTTGACCGCTACCAGCGTCATGGCGCCGGCAATCCCGTCCACTGCAAGGCGCTCGCTGCGCTGGAAGTCGCGCACCGCTGCCTCCAGGGCCGGGTCGTAGCGGTTCGAGTCGGCGGGCAATATCGGGGCCCCGCGCAACTCTCCCAACACCCGGCGCAGCCAGAGCACGTCTGCGCCAGTAGCGTCGCGCGACAAGGCGCGGCCGTCACCCGCTTCAGGGCGCCACAGCAACAGGTACTCGCCATACCAGAGCGTGAGCAGTTCACCCAGCGGCACCTGGACCCGCTCGTCGCCGGCCTGCAGCTCGGCGCGACCGTCCAGGATCCGGCGCAGGACCAGCTGGTGTTCACGGTCCTGTGCGTCGGAGAGCACCATGATGACCGGCCGGTCGAGCACGGCGAGCTCACCCCAGGTGCCGCGCTGCAACAGGCAACGCAGGCCGCTGTTCGCGGCCTGGTCGCAGGCCGGCCCGGCCTCCGGGCTGTAGCTGATGTTCCAGGCATTGAACAGGCTGGCAAAAGCGGTGTCGGTGCCCGACGGCAGCAGGCCGGCGGCGAGACGGCGTTCCAGCGGTTCCGTCTCCAGGGCCGATGCGACGGGCGCCTGCTGCGGCGCTGCTTCGGGCTCGATCACGGCCGGCGGCGCCGCCTCCGCGGCGACTTCCTGCGGCTGCATGACGGCGGGCTCCGGGCGCAGCACGGGTGTGGCGGCGGGGAGACGCGCGTCGGCCGCCGCGACGTCGCGCGCCTGGGCGGGGATGCCGCTGGGCTCGCGCTGCAACAGGAACACGATCACGGCCGCCATGGCGGCGATCACCACGCCCGCCACGCCGAGCAGCAGGATGGCGCCGCCGGGCGTGCGGCGGACCTGGCGCTTGATGCGCTCGCCGAAGACCTCCTTTGCCGCCTGCCGGGTCATCTTCGCGTCGACCGTGGAGGTTTCGCGCGACCAGGCCCCGAGCAGGGCGCGGTCGGCGATCACGTTCACCAGGCGCGGGATGCCGTCGGAGCTGCGGTGCAGCTCGCGGATGGCGGCCGCGGTAAAGATCTGGCCGCGCCCTCCCGCCACGTCCAGCCGGTGGCGCACATAGGCCTGCAGCTCACCGGCCTCGAGCGGCTCGAGGTGGTAGCGTCCGGTGATGCGTTGCGCCAGCTGGCGCAGGTCGCTGCGCGCCAGCAAGTCGCGCAGTTCCGGCTGGCCGACCAGGATGATCTGCAGCAGCTTCTGCTTGGCGGTCTCCAGGTTGGTGAGCAGGCGGATCTGTTCCAGCACCTCGGAGGAGAGGTTCTGCGCCTCGTCCACGATCAGCACCACGCGCCGGCCTGCAGCATGCGCCTTGAGCAGGCGCAGGTTGAGCGCGTCGATGATGGCCTTGGGGCTGGCGCGCTCCTCGACCTCCACCTGCAGTTCGTCGCAGATCGCGAGCAGGAACTCAGTTGGTGAAAGTCGCGGGTTGAGCACCAGCGCGACCTCGGTATTGTGCGGTAGCTGCTCGAGCAGGCTGCGCACCACGGTCGTCTTCCCGGTACCGACTTCGCCGGTCAGCTGGATGAAGCCGCCGCTCTCGGTGATGCCGTACAACAGGTGCGCAAGCGCCTCGGCATGACGCGGACCCAGGTACAGGTACCTGGGGTCGGGCGTGATGGCGAAGGGCTTCTCGTTGAGTCCGAAGAAACTTGCGTACATAACCAATTTCCGCGCGGGACATTCCCGCGGCAGGGTCCCGGATGATGCACCGGGTAGGCGCGCCGGGGCAATCCGCTACAGCGTGACTGCAGTGTAGAGCAGCAGGCCGACGAAGGTGACGACCAGCGCGAAGAGGTAGCTCAGGCCCATCAGGACATACTTGAACAGGGTGAGCCAGAAACCCTGGCCGTACACCCGGCGCAGCGCCCGAAACAGGTAGACCATGAGATAGATGAACGCCGCGCTGTTGATCAGCCCGGTCGGCAGCGTACCCGGCGCCATTCGCGCGCCGCCTTGCTCGAGCAGTATGAGCGACAGGCTGAAGATGTAGAAGAACGAGTGGTAGTGCACCAGGAACAGCAGGTGCTCCGCGTAATAGCGGCCCGACAGCGGGTAGGCCAGTTTCATCACCAGCGCCATCACCGGCAGGAACAGGAACATCATCGCCGGGATGTTGCTCAGCACGGCGCGCATGAAGGAGCGGCCGCGGTCCAGCGTGATGCGCTGGCAGATTTCCCGCGCGCGCTCCGGCGGCACCAGCTCCGCGAACCAGTCTGGCACGTCGGTGTAGTCGACGTTACACATGTTGATGTCGACCTTGGCTCCGGCCACAGTGAGATTGATGTCGGACGGCGTCCGCGTCGTCTCGGGCTCGGGCGGGGTCTGCGCTGGCGCCTCTGGGCCGGCCTCTGCACCGGCCTCGGGCGGCGCAACGGGTGTAGCTGGCGCTTCGGTGGTGGGCGTCTCGTCGTTGATCACCACGTCGTCGCCGATATCGAAGTCGGTCAGCAGCGAGGCGACAAAAAAGAACACGATGCTGGCCGAGATGAACAGGCGGAAGGGCGGCACGTAGCGCGCGCGCTTGCCTTCCAGGTAATCGATGGTGAGCCGGCCGGGGCGGAACAACAGCAGCCCGAGCGTGCGCCACAGCCGTGAGTCGAGCGAGGCGATCAGGTCGCCGGCATCCTTCAGCAGCTCCCACAGCGTGATCATGCGCGCGCGGGCGCGCTGGCCGCAGTTGGCGCAGTACTGCCCCCACAGCAGCTGGTCGCAGTTCGGGCAGGGGCGGGCGTCCGTCACGGCCGCGTCGCGGCCCTCCTGCACGATGCGCCGCGTGGCGCGGAAGCGGTCGCCGAAGCGGGCGATGCCTGCGGCACGCATGCGCGGCGCGAACTCCTCGAGGTAGCGTTCCAGCGCCGCCCGGTCCTCGAGTTCATAGCGCACGATGCGCAGCGCGGCGCCGGTCTCGGGGTCCTCGCCTTTGTGGATGGTCGCGCCGGTGAAGCCGGGCAGCGCGATCATGTCGTCGGCGTGATACTCGAGCCAGGCCTCGAACTCGCGCAGGATGGCCGGGTCCGGCTCGAGCGTGACCTCGTAGGTGATGCGCTCGCCGGACACGGCCCTATCCCGGCCTTGCCGCCGTCAAGCTTCGGTCGGCTCGGCGGCCTGCGAAGCCGCTTTCCGCGCGCGCGGCTTGCGCGCCGGCTTCTTCCCCTGCTCCTGCAGCACCGGGGACAGCTCTTCCGGCGCGAAGTCGTCGACGTGGATGATAGCCATGATCTTCTCGTCGGCCAGGCGCAGCTTCTCGGCTTCCGCCTCGCTCAGGATGCCGGCAGCCACCGCCTCCTCGAGCTGGCCGGCGAGGCTGAGGGCCAGGATCTTGCCTTCCTTGGCGCCCTTGCGCAGCTTCTTCTCCAGCGGTGAGGCCTCGACGGACAGCTCCATGGCTTCCTGCAGCAGACCGAGAGGCTGTCCGGATGGACCGTGCGATAAACGCCGTCGCACAGGCCGTCGCGGATCTCGCTGGGGTTGATGACGCCTTCCACGACGCGGCGCGCCAGGATGTCGGACGGTGAGCTGAAGCTGCGTCCGCGCGGGAACACCACCACCCGCAATCGCCGCGACATCCAGCGCACTCGGGAAGTTGCGCAGGAAGCCGTGCAGTTGCTCCTGGGCGCGTTGTACAGCAGCTTGCGGCACCACCATTCCACCAGCGGCAGATCGGCCTCCGGCCGGCCCTGGTTCTCCCAGTGCTTCAGCACCATGGAGGCGAGATAGAGGTTGGAGAGGATGTCGCCCAGGCGCGCCGAGAGCATCTCCTTCTTCTTCAGTGCGCCGCCGAGCGTCAGCATGGCGATGTCGGAGACCAGCGCAAACGCGGCGCTGTAGCGGTTGATGTGCTGATAGTAGCGATGGGTCGGGCCCGCGCGCGGGTGCTCCGCGATGCGTGCCGCTCAGGCCGAGCACCAAGGCGCGAGCGGCGTTGGAGAGGCGATAGCCGATATGGCCGAACAGCGCGCGGTCGAAACGCTCCAGGCCCGGCTTCGATCGTCGGGTCCTGCGCGGCATGGATCTCCTTCAGCACGAAGGGGTGGCAGCGAATCGCGCCCTGGCCGAAGATCATCAGGCTGCGGGTCAGGATGTTGGCGCCCTCCACGGTGATGACGACCGGAACCGAGTCGTAGCCGGTGCCGAGGTAGTTCTTCGGGCCGCAGCAGATCGCCCTTGCCGCCATGAATGTCCATGGCGTCGTTGGCGACGTCGCGGCCGAGCTCCGTGCAGTGGTATTTCAGGATGGCGGACGGCACGGCAGGCTTCTCGCCCGCGTCGACCGCGGCGATGGTGACGCTGCGCGCGGCGTCGATGATGTAGGTGTTGCCCGCATGCGGGCGAGCGCTTCCTGAACACCCTCGAAGCGACCGATGGGCATGCCGAACTGCTTGCGAATGCGGCGCGTAGGCGCCGGTGGCGAAGACGCCGCCTTGGCGCCGCCCATGGGCGTTGGAAGGCAGCGAAATGCAGCGGCCGACCGACAGGCATTCCACGAGCATGCGCCAGCCCTGGCCGGCCATCTTCGGCCCGCCGATAATGGAGTCCAGCGGCACGAACACGTCCTTGCCCTGGATCGGACCGTTCTGGAACGGCACGATCAGCGGCAGATGCCGGCGGCCGATCTCCACGCCCGGCGTGTCCGTCGGGGATCAGCGCCACGGTGATGCCGGGCGTCCTTCTCGCCGCCCAGCAGTCCTCCGGGGTCGATACAGCTTGAAGGCCAGGCCGAGCACGGTGGCGACGGGCGCCAGGGTGATATAGCGCTTGTCCAAGTTGAGCCGATGCCGACGATTTCCTCGCCTCGAATTCCCGCTTGCAGACCACCCCGGTGTCCGGAATGGACGCGGCGTCGGAACCGGCGCGCGGCCCGGTCAGCGCAAAGCAGGGAATCTCGCTGCCGCCGGCCAGGCCGGGCAGCCAGCGCTGCTTCTGCTCCTCCGTGCCGTAGTGCAGCAGCAGCTCGCCCGGGCCGAGGGAGTTGGGCACGGCGACCGTCGAGGCGAGCCGTGGCGCTGCGGCTGGCGACCTTGGTCGAGCACCTGGCAGTGGGCAAGGCGGAGAACTCGAGGCCGCCGTAGCTCTTCGGGATGATCATCGCGAAGAAGCCGTTCTCCTGCAGGAACTCCCAGACGTCTCCGGCGGCAGGTCGCCGGCGCTCGTGGGTAATTTCCCACTCGTCGAGCATGGGGCAGAGTTCTTCGCAGGGGCCGTCGAGAAAGGCCTGCTCTTCGGCCGTGAGCTGCGGCGCGCGGGGCGCCCAGCAGCTTGTCCCAGCGCGGCACGCCGGCGAACAGCTCGCCTTCCCACCACACCGTGCCGGCTTCCAGCGCTTCGCGCTCGGTGCGGGACATCGAGGGCAGCATCTTGCGATACATCGTCAGCAGCGGGCGGGTCAGCCGGTCGCGCCGGAAATCCTCGATGTTCAGCGCCACCAGGCCGGCGAACAGCGCCCACAGCACGAGGTTCCAGAGGAACCCGCCGCTGCCGAAGAGGGTGTAGGCCACCAGTGCGGCGCCGGCGGAGGCGGTGAACACGCCCAGGCTGGCGCGACGGTAGGCCAGCGCGATCGCGCCGCCGAAGAAGATGAGGAACCAGAACAGAGTCGCCACGATGAACCCCCTCGAGCTTGCGGGCTTACGGCTTTACGGGAAACAAGCCATACAAGCGTTTGAATATAACCTCCGCGCCGGGGGGGCCGCAAAGATTTCGCGCGTGGCGCGGGCGCCCGGACGGACGCCGGGGGGCGGGCGGCAAACGGGAGGCGCCGCGTCCGGGCGGCGCCTCCGGCACGCCTTACAACAGGTCTTTCACCCCGTCGCGTTCCTCGAGCAGCTCGGCCTCGGTGGCGTTCATGTGCTCGCGGCTGAAGTCGCTCGATCTCCAGGTCCTGGACGATTTCCTAGCTGGCCGTCCCTGGCAGCGCACCGGGAACGAATACACGATGCCTTCGGCCACGCCGTAGCTGCCGTCGGAAGGCACGGCCATGCTGACCCAGTCGTCGGCCGGTGCTGCCCAGTGCCCAGTCGCGGATGTGGTCGATGGCCGACGGACGCGGCCGAAGCCGCGGAGGACGCGCCGCGGGCCTTGATGATGGCGGCGCCGCGCTGCTGCACGGTGGGGATGAACTCGTCGCGTCACCCACGCCTCGTCGACCAGGCTCGGCGCCGGCCTTGCCCGCCACCAGGCAGTGGCTGATGTCGGGGTACTGCGTGGCCGAGTGGTTGCCCCAGATGGTCATCTGGCGGATGTCCCTCACCGTGCGTGCCGGTCTTTTCAGCGCCAGCTGCGCCAGGGCCCGGTTGTGGTCGAGCCGGGTCATGGCGGTGAAGTGCGCGGGTCGAGGTCCGGCGCATTGGACGTGGCGATCAGCGCGTTGGTGTTCGCCGGGTTGCCGACCACCAGCACCTTCACGTCGCGACTGCGCATTGTCGTTCAGCGCCTTGCCCTGGGCGGAGAAGATCTTGGCGTTCTCCATCAGCAGGTCCTTGCGCTCCATGCCCGGGCCGCGCGGCTTGGCGCCGACCAGCAGCGCGTAGTCCGCGTCCTTGAAAGCCATCGTCCGGCTTGTCGGTGACGACCACGCCGGCCAGCGTCGGGAACGCGCAGTCGCGCAGCTCCATCTCCACGCCCTTCAGCGCGCCCAGGGCCGGGGGAATTTCCAGCAGCTGCAGGATGACCGGGCTGTCCGGGCCGAGCATCTGGCCGGAGGCGATGCGGAAGGCGAGCTGGTAGCCGATCTGGCCGGCGGCGCCGGTGATGGCGACTCTGGCGGGCTGGGTCATGGGGGACTCCCCTGTGCTGGATGCTTGCTGGATAAGGCGCCCGGGCCCCGGATCGGAACCCCGCGCGCGATGGCGGCATTTTAGCAGCGGCAGGCCGCGCGGGCGCGCAGTTGCACGCGGAGGGCTTGCTTTTTCTCGAATGGGTGTTATAGTCAACTACAACACCGGCTCAGCCAACGGCGAAGATCCGCCAGCGAGGACCGCCATGAAGACGCAACTATGAATCGTGAACAGACCATGCGCGTGCTGACGCTGTTTGCCATCGCCTGTCTCACGCTCGCATCCATCGCTGCCTGAGGCGAAGGGAGAGGTTTCATGGAAGGCGAGTGGAACGACAGCCAGCCGATCTATCGCCAGCTGCGCGATCGTGTCGTAAAGATGCTCCTCGAGGGGGTGCTGGCCGACGGTGACGCGCTGCCCTCGGTGCGCACCGTCGCCGCCGAGTATCGCCTCAACCCCCTGACCGTGCTCAAGGGCTACCAGGAGCTGGTGGACGAGGGCCTGGTGGAGAAACGCCGCGGACGCGGCATGTTCGTGCGCGAGGGCGCGCGCAAGGCGCTGGTGAAGGACGAGCGCCAGGCCTTCCTGGACGAGCAGTGGCCGGAGGTGGTGAGCACCATCCGCCGCCTCAAGCTGGATTTGGATGAGCTGCTGGCGCAGGCGCGCCGGCAGCTGGATGACGAGGAGAAGTCGCAGTGAGCACCGTGATCCATGCGCAGGGGCTGTCGCGTCGCTACGGCAGTACCGTGGCCCTGGACAACGTCGACTTCGAAATCGAGAGCGGGCGCATCGTCGGCCTGATCGGGCCGAACGGCGCCGGCAAGACCACGGCGCTGAAGGCCATCCTCGGCCTGGGACAGTTCGACGGGCAACTCGAGGTGCTGGGGCTCGATCCGCGCCGCCAGCGCGCCGAGCTCATGCAACAGGTGTGCTTCATCGCCGACGTGGCGGTGCTGCCGCGCTGGCTCAGGGTGAGCCAGGCGCTGGACTTCGTGCAGGGCCTCCATCCGCGCTTCGACCGCGCCAAGGCCGAGAGTTTTCTCGACCGCACCGAAATCAAGCGCCGCAGCAAGATCAGCGCGCTGTCCAAGGGCATGATCACGCAGCTGCACCTGGCGCTGGTGATGGCCGTCGACGCGCGCCTGCTGGTGCTCGACGAGCCGACGCTGGGGCTGGACATCATTTATCGCAAGGATTTCTACAGCGCGCTGCTGAGCGACTACTTCGACGGCGAGCGCACCATCCTTCTCACCACCCACCAGGTGGAGGAGATCGAGCACATCCTCACCGACCTGATGTTCATCAGCCACGGCAAACTGGTGCTGGACGAGTCCATGGACGCCCTGGGCGAGAAGTACATCGAGGTCGCCGCCCGGCCCGATCGCGCCGAAGAGGCGCGCCGGCTGGGGCCCTTGTCCGAGCGCAGGGCCTGGGCCGGCACCACTTCATTTTCGAGAACCGCAGCCGCGAAGAACTGGCGCCGCTCGGCGACCTCAAGGTGCCGGGCGTGGCCGACCTGTTCGTCGCCAAGGTGAGGAGGGCCGCACCGTGAACCAGATGATCACCCTGCTGCGCCGCGAACTGGCGGAACATCCGGCCAGCTGGATGGTGCCGGCGGTGCTCGGCGGGCTATTCGTGGTCGCGGCGCTGCTCGCGGTGTTCGGTATCGCGCGCGTCGGAATCGACGAGGTGCAGTTCGGCTCGGAGATGTTCGCCGAGGGTGCAGACCCGGCGGCCATCCATGCGGTGCTGATGGTCATCTTCGTGCCCATCGCCGTGGTCTTCGCCCTGGCTATCAGCACGGTGATCGCCTTCTACCTGCTCGACGCATTGTTTGCGGAGCGCAAGGACCGCAGCATCCTGTTCTGGAAATCCCTGCCGGTCAGCGACTTGAAGACGGTCGGCTCGAAGTACCTCACCGCGTACGCCGCCATGCCGTTGCAGACCATCGTGCTGTTCGTTGCTACGGCCGTGCTGGTGTGGCTCATCCTGGGCACCGCGGGCGCCGTGGCGGGCACGGGCCAGTTCCTGTTGCAGGGACCGTGGGCACTGGTGCAGGCGGCGATCCTGCTGACTTACGGGCTGGTCGCGCTCGGCCTCTGGCTGGCGCCCCTGTACACCTGGCTGCTGCTGGTTTCCGCCTTTGCCAAGCGCGCAGTGCTCGCCTGGGCGACGTTGCCGCCGCTGCTGCTCATCGTCGCGGAACAGACGCTGTTCGGCACCAAGTATTTCGCTATCGCGCTGGGCCAGCGATTGTCCGGCGGCATGGACCTGGCGTTCAGCGGCAAGGGTCACGGTGTGATCAATGCGACTGAAGACGGTGTCTCGGCTGTTTTCCCCGCCCTGGCTGAATTGATGACGCCTGGCCGCTTCCTGGCCTCGCCCGCGCTCTGGGCCGGCCTGGTGGTGGCTGCCGTGTTCTTTGCCGGCGCCGTGTGGTTGCGGCGCTGGCGCGACGAATCCTGACCTTTGCGCCGCCGGCGCAGCCCCGTTTTCCAATTGGAGGTTTGACAGTCATGCAGATGAATTTCAATACGACCCGGATCCCGGCCCTGGTGCTGTGCGCCGCTGCGCTGGCCGCGGGGGGGTGCGTGGTGGTCGTGGACGGCGAAGGCGTACATCGCGGCCAGAGCGACGTGGAATGGGCACGCGTGAGCGAGCCCGACTCCGCATCGTCCAATGCGGCTGCCGACGGCGGCCTGGCGCGGGAAGTCCGCAGCCGTTTCAGCGCGGATACGGCCCTGGCGGCGGAGGACATCACGGTGTCTTCGAGCGATGACGTCGTCACGCTGCACGGGCGCCTGAGCGACGCCGCGCTGCTCGAGCATGCGCTGCGTGTGGCATCCGAGGTGCCCGGCGTGACGCGGGTGGTGTCGCGGCTGACCATCGAGATGGAGGGACAATGAGATGAGAAAGACGTCGCTTAAAGTGTTCGCGGCCCTGGCCGCGTTGGCCTGCCTTGCGGCCTTGCCTGCGGCCGCCGCCGAGCGCGTGGTGGACCTCGAATTCGATGCAACGACGCTGCGGGTGACCAACCTCGCCGGCTCCGTGCGCATCGTGCCCGGCGCCGGTGGCATCACGTTGCGCGCCACCATCCAGGGTGACGACGCCGCGCTTGTAGAGGCCCTGCGCCTGGAGCCGTCGCGCAAAGGCGATGCGGCGCAGGTGACGGTCGAGTTGCCGGACGGCCTGGACGAGGTGCGTTACGAGGACGCGCAGTTCCGCCGCCTCGACGTGCAACTCGAGTACGAGGGCGAGCGGGTGCGCGTCCGCAGCGGCTCCGGCGAGCGCCTGCGCGTCGACCTGGAACTGCAGCTTCCCGCGGGCACGAGGCTCGAATTGCGCCAGGGCGTGGGCGACATAGCGGTGTCCGGCGTGGATGCCGACCTGGAGCTGAGCTTGAATTACGGTCGCATGCAGGCCGCCGACTCGCGCGGCGCCCTGACGGCAGTGGCACGCTCGGGTGACATCGATATCAAGAGCCAGCGCGGCCAGGTGGACGCGAAGACGGGTAGCGGCGACGTGCGCATCGAGAACATGCTCGGGACGACGCGTGCGCGCACCGGCTCCGGCAACGTCAGCCTGCGCGGCGTGGACGGCGAGATGCAGGTCGAGACCGGCTCCGGAGACCTCGACCTGGAAGACGTCAGCGGGTCCCTGCGCGCACGCACCGGGTCGGGGGACATCGAGATCCGCGACCTGGGTGCCGGCCCGAAACTGGACATCGCTACCGGCTCGGGCGACGTGGATGCGGCGGGCGATCTCGGCGCCTTGCGTGACGTCACCGTGCGCACGGGCAGCGGCGACGTCGAGCTGCGCAGCACGACGCCTCTTTCGCTGCGGCTCAGCCTCAGCACCGGCAGCGGCGGGATCAAGGTCGACGTCCCGGTGATGGGTAACGTCGAGTCCGGGCGGCGCAGCTTCAAGGCGACGGTGGGCGCCGGCGAGGGCGAGGCACGGATCAGCACCGGCAGCGGCGATATCCTCGTCGCGGGCCGCTGAAAGAAGGCGGTCGGCCTAGAGGCTGATCCGCACCGCCTCGGCAACGCGTCGCGCCTTGGCCCGCGCCTCTTCGAGGGTGTCTCCGCGGGCCAGCGCGACGCCGAGCCGCCGGCGTCCCCGGATCTCCGGCTTGCCGAACAGCCGCAGCTCCGTGTCCGGCTCCTCCAGCGCGTCGGACACCCCGGTGTAACGCATGCGATCGGAGTCGCCTTCGCCGAGGATGGCGCAGGATGCCGCCGGACCGTGCTGCCGGATGACCGGCACCGGCAGGCCCAGGATGGCGCGGACGTGCAGCGCGAACTCCGACAGGTCCTGCGAGATCAGCGTCACCAGCCCGGTGTCGTGCGGACGCGGCGAGACCTCGCTGAACAGACCTCGTCGCCCTGCACGAAGAGCTCGACGCCGAACAGGCCGGGCCGCCGAGCGCGTCGGTGACTCCGCCGGCGATGTGCTGGCGCGCGTTCCAGCGCCAGCGCCGTCATCGGCTGCGGCTGCCAGGACTCGCGGTAGTCGCCGTCGACCTGCAGATGGCCGATGGGCGCGCAGAAGCTGGTGCCGTCGCCGTGCCGCACCGTCAGCAGCGTGATCTCGTAGTCGAAGTCGACGAAGCCCTCGACGATGATGCGGCCCGCGCCGGTGCGCCCGCCCTCCTGGGCATAGTTCCAGGCATGCTCGATGTCTGCTTCGCTGCGCACCGTGCTCTGGCCCTTGCCGGACGAGCTCATCACCGGCTTGACCACGCACGGCATGCCGATCTCCGCCACCGCGGCGCGATATTGCTCCTCGGTGTCGGCGAAACGGTAAGGCGAGGTCGGCAGCCCCAGCTCCTCCGCGGCCAGGCGCCGGATGCCCTCGCGGTCCATGGTCAGCTGGGCGGCGCGGGCGGTGGGGATCACCTGACAGCCTTCGCGCTTCCAGCGCCAGCAGCTCGGCCGTGGCGATGGCCTCGATCTCCGGCACGATGAGCGCCGGCCGCTCCTGCTCGACCACGGCGCGCAGCGCGTTCGCGATCGAGCATGTCGATGACGTGGCTGCGGTGCGCGACCTGCATGGCCGGCGCATTGGCGTAGCGATCCACGGCGATCACCTCGACGCCGAGGCGCTGGGCCTCGATGGCGACTTCCTTGCCCAGCTCGCCCGAGCCGAGCAGCAGCATGCGGGTGCCGGTGTCGGTGAGGGGCGTGCCCAGGGTAGTCATAGCATCCTCGGTGGCGTGTCAGTTCAGCGGGAGGTGAAGAGCAGGCCCAGGGCATGCTCCAGGTCTTCAGGGCGCCCGAACAGCACGAGCACGTCCTGCTCGCGCAGGAGTGTGTCGGGCACCGGGTTGCGACCAACGATACCGTCGCGCCGGATGGCTGTCACGACCACGCCATGGCGCTCCAGGTCCAGCTCCGCCAGGCTGCGCCCGACCGCTGCGGCTTCTGCCGGCAAGGTGACCGTCTGCAGTTCGGCCTGCTCCACCTGGCCCGGCTCCCGCGCGCCATCGCGGAACACCGAGCGCAGGATGGCGTAGCGGTCGCCGCGGATGTTCTGCACTTTGCGCACCACGCGGCCGATCGGCACCTTGAGCAGCGTGAGCATGTGCGAGGCCAGCATCAGGCTCGCCTCCAGGGTCTCCGGCACCACCTCGGTCGCCCCGGTCTGCAGC
Organism: uncultured Gammaproteobacteria bacterium; assembly: GCA_963709275.1. Taxonomy (GTDB): domain Bacteria; phylum Pseudomonadota; class Gammaproteobacteria; order Steroidobacterales; family XN24; genus XN24. The sequence continues at coordinate 216,005 of CAVPVZ010000004.1, read as the reverse complement.
AGCAGGTCGAGCTGCGAGTCGTCGCGTGCCCGCACCAGGATGGGGACGTCCGCCGCCTGCTCGCGCACCGCGGCGAGCATGCGCAGTGCTGCGCGCTGGCCGGGCACCGTGATGATCACCAGGTTGGCCCGCGACAGGCCTGCCATGCCGAGGATCGCCGGGTCGCTGCAGTCGCCCCAGATCACCGGGTCGCCGGCCTCGCGCGCCTTGTTCGCAGCCTCGTGGTCCAGCTCGATGGCCAGGTACTCGATGCTCTCCTCTTCAAGGATGCGGCCGAGGTTCTGCCCGACGCGGCCATAGCCGCAGATCACCACGTGGTCGCGTTGCGCGGTGGCGGCGACCGGGTCCGGGCCCTGCGCGGGCGGCCGCGGCGGGGGCGACACGCCGAGCAGGCGCGCAATGGTGTCGCCGTGGCGGATCAGCAGCGGGTTGATGGCCATGCTGAGCACGATGGCGATCAGCATGGGCTGCACCGCCTCCGGCCCCATCAGCGCGCGCTGGCTGGCCACGGTGAGGATGGCGATGCCGAACTCGCCGCCCTGGCCGAGGGCGATGGCGGTCTTGATGGCGGTCTCGCGGCTTTCCCGCGCCCGCAGCAGCAGTGCCGCGACGATGGCCGATTTCACTACGGTCAGCAGCAGCAGCGATGCAATCACGTAGGGCCAGAGCTGCAGCAGGACGCGGAAGTCCAGCGTGATGCCGACGGTAATGAAGAACAGGCCGAGCAGGAGGTCGCGAAAGGGCCGGATGTCGCTCTCGACGCGATGCCGGAACTCGGTTTCCGCCAGCATCAGGCCGGCCAGGAAAGCGCCCAGCGCCAGGGACAGGCCGACGGCCTCCGTGGCCCAGGCCGCGGCCAGCACCACCAGCAGCACTGTCAGCGTGAACAGCTCCGCCAGGCGCGCGCGGGCGATCTCGCGCATGAACGGCCGCAGCAGCCAGTGTCCGACCGCGAGCACCACCACCAGTGCGACCAGTGCCAGCAGCACGGCGCGCAGCGGCGCCACCGGGCCGGCGCCGCCGGCCAGTACCGGCACCAGCGCCAGGAAGGGCACCACCGCGATGTCCTGGAATACCGACACGCCGATGGCGAGGCTGCCGTGACGCTTCGTCAGCTCGCCCTGCGCGGCGAGCTGCGGCGCCATCACCGCGGTGGAGGACATGGCCACGGCGCCGCCCAGCAGCACGGCGACCGCCGGCGGGCTGCCGAGGAGCCATGCCCCCGCGACCACCACCAGTGTCGTCAGGACCACCTGCAGCGTGCCGAGGACCACCAGGCTGAACCCCAGCGAGCGCAGGCGCGGAATGGAGAAGTCGAGGCCGAGCGTGAACAGCAGGAAGGCGACGCCGAACTCGGCCAGCAGCCGCACTTGTTCCAGCTCCGGCACCACGCCCAGCGCGGCCGGGCCGAGAAAGGCGCCGACCAGCACGTAGCCGAACACCGGCGGCAGGTGCAGGCGCCGCACCGTCGCCAGGGTGAAGACCGTGGCGGCGATCAGGATCAGCACGGTGAGCAGGGACAGCTCGCTCATGGGGTCCATGTCCTCATGCCGGCGGCCGCCCCGGCTTGCCGGGCCCGCCGATGGCGTGCTTGCGCAGCAGTCCACGCAGTTGGTCGTAACTCAATGAAAGAGACTCGGCCGCCACGCGTCGGTTCCCGTCCGCCGTCGCCAGCGCCCGGAGCAGCAGGCGCTGCTCGAACCGGTCCACCACGGAGCGGAAATCCAGCGGCAGGCCGCTGTCCGCAGCGGGCTCCATCGTGGCGGCGGACCCCGCCTCCTGCGCCTCGCCCTGGTCGCGCGCCGGTGGGGCGTCGTACTCGTGCGCGAAAGGATCGAAGTGGATCTCCTGCACCGGCTGTGTGGCATCGGCAGTGCGGTAGAGGGAACGCTCCACGGCGTTCTTCAGCTCACGCACGTTGCCCGGCCACGGCCAGTTGAGCAGGGCTGCGACGGCTTCGGCGGAAAAGCCGGCGAAGTAGGGCCGCTTCAGCTCCGCGGTGAAGGCGACCGCGAAGTGCTGCGCCAGCTCCAGCACGTCCTCGGGCCGGGACCGGAGCGGCGGCACGTGGATCACGTCGAAGGCCAGCCGGTCGAGCAGGTCGGCACGGAAGCGCCCATCCCGTGCGGCAGCCGGGAGATCCTCGTTGGTGGCCCCGATGATGCGCACGTCGACGCTGAGCGTCTCGCTGCCGCCGACCCGTTCGAACTCGCCGTACTCGATCACGCGCAGGATCTTTTCCTGCATGCGGGGCGGCAAGGTGCCCAGCTCGTCCAGGAACAGGCTGCCGCCATCGGCGCGTTCGAAGCGCCCGATGTGGCGTTTCGTCGCGCCGGTGAAAGCGCCGGCTTCGTGGCCGAACAGCTCCGACTCCAGCAGGCTTTCGGTAAGCGCGGCGCAGTTCAGCTTCACCAGCGGCTGCTCCCAGCGCGGGGACAGGTAATGCAGCCGCGCGGCGACCAGTTCCTTGCCCGTGCCACGCTCGCCGATGATCAGCGCCGGCCGGTCCAGCGGCGCGAGCCGCGAGACCTGCTCCAGCATGGCCCCGAAAGCGGGCGAGCTGCCAAGCATGGGTGAACTCTGGTCGCGTTCCATAGGTGGATCATGCCGATTAATGGGGATATCCGCCAATTAAATTTGGTGGTAATCGCCAGCCCGCCCGATGCCGTGGAAATAATTACCTATAAAACAGTGATTTATGGGCTCGCCCGGGTTGGCATGGTTTCTGCAAATCCCTTGTCAGTACAACGGAGGAACCGCCATGGGCATTTTTTCCCGCTTTTCTGACATCGTGAATTCGAACATCAACGCCCTCCTGGAGAAGGCCGAGGACCCCGAGAAGATGGTCCGGCTGATCATCCAGGAGATGGAAGACACCCTGGTCGAGGTCCGCTCCGCAGCGGCCCGCGCCATCGCCGACCGCAAGCAGCTCGAGCGGCGCCTGGCCGAGGCGCGGCTCGAGGGTGACGACTGGGCCCGCAAGGCCGAGCTGGCGGTGCGCAAGGGCCGCGACGACCTGGCCCGCGCAGCGCTGGCGGAGAAAGCCACCGCCGAGCACCGGGTCGCGTCACTCGAGGAGCAGGGTGTGCAGATCGAAGAGGCGCTGGCGCGGCTCAACGACGACATGGCGCGCCTGCAGGAGAAGCTGTCCGACGCCAAGGCGCGGCAGAAGGCCATGGTCGTGCGCCATCGCACCGCCGGGCACCAGCTCGAGATGCGGCGCCAGATCCACGAGTCGAAGATCGACGATGCGCTGGTGAAGTTCGAAAAGTTCGAGCGTAAGCTCGAGGACGTCGAAGGACGCGTGGAAGCCTACGATCTCGGCCAGCGCAAGGACCTGGGGCGCGAGTTCGCCAGCCTTGAGTCGGCGGAATCGGTGGAAGCCGAGCTGGCCGCGCTCAAGCAGCGTGTCGGCAGCGAGAACCAGGACAAGGCCTGAGCCGGGTCCATGGCAGGAATCGATAACGAGCAGCAGCGAGCATCGTCATGAGTGAATTCATAGGCGTATTCATGATCATCATCGCAGCGGTCGTGCTGCCGCTGGTGGTCATCCTGCACTACGTCACCAAGTGGAAGTCCTCGCGCACGCTGTCCGGTGACGAGCAGCGCATGCTTGAGGAACTGTGGCAGGACGCGCAGAAGATGGAGAGCCGCATCAACGCGCTGGAAACCATCCTCGACGACCGCGTGCCCGACTGGAGGAGAAGGACATGAACCGTCGCACGCGTTCCTTGCGCGCCATCCGGGTGTACCGCGATACCGACCACGGCATGATCATGGGTGTCTGCGCCGGCCTGTCCGACCAGTTCGGCTTCCGGCTCGGGCCGCTGCGCATCATCGCCCTGGTGTCGCTGTTGCTGTTCACCCTGCCGACGTTGCTGGTGTACGTGGCCGCGGGACTGCTGCTGCCCGACAAGCCGCTGCGCTATTACGGCAACCGTGACGAGCGCGAGCTGTGGAGCCGGCGCAGGTCGCGGAGGATGGAAGCATGAAGCGCGAACCCAATCCCGCGCGGTTCTACCGGGATCCCCGTGCCGGCCGGCTCGGCGGCGTATGCGCCGGCGTGGCCGACTTTTTCGGCTTCGACCTGACGCTGACGCGCGTGCTGACGGTCATCGCCACGTTCTTTTTCCCGACCCTGCTGCTGGTGTACCTTGGCCTGTGGTGGCTGCTGCCCACCAAGCCCGACCAGATGTACCGCAGCGAGGACGACAAGGAATTCTGGCGCGGCGTGCGAGTGTCCCCCGCCGCGACACTGTCCGACGTGCGGCACCGTTTCCGCAGCAACGATGCGCGGCTGCAGCGCATGGAGCGTTACGTGACCTCGCGCAACTTCCGCCTCGACAGGGAGTTCCAGGACCTGGAGCGTGGTGACTGACAGGGCGGCATGGCCGCCCGCATGTGACAACAAAAAGGAGAACATCCGGTGAATCCTTTCGAGATGGTCGTCATCATCGTCTTCATCGCTCTAGGGGCGAAAGTGATCTCCGAGTACCTGCAGCACAAGAAGCAGGCGCCGGAGCCGGATGAAGACCGCATCGTGCGCCTCGAAGAGCGCGTTCGCGTGCTCGAGCAGATCGTCACCGACTCCGGTTATGAGCTGCGTCGCCAGTTCCGCGATCTCGAGCGCGACAACTGAGAACACCTCCCGCCTGATATCCTGAGCTTCCGCGCGCGGCCCGGCCGCGCCATCGCGCATGGCCGCTCCGGCGGAACCGGACGGCGGTGCGGCGCGAACACGTGGCCTGAGCCGCGAGGAAGCCCAGATGTCGCAGACCCCAGATCCCGTACACGTCCGGCTCGAGTCCGTCAGCAAGGACTACGATGAGCACGGCCAGTCCCATCCGGTCCTGCGCGAGGTCACCGCAGAGATCGCGCGCGGCGAGCTGATCGTGCTGGTGGGCCGCTCGGGCTCCGGCAAGAGCACCCTGCTCAACATCATCGGCGGCCTGGACCGTCCCAGCCGCGGGGAGATCAGCATCGGCGGCCAGCCGCTCTCCGGGCTGTCGGAAGACGGGCTCGCCCGCTTGCGGCGCAAGGACATCGGTTTCGTGTTCCAGTTCTTCAACCTGGTGCCGACGCTGACGGCGCTGGAGAACCTGCTGCTGCCGCTGGACCTGTTGGGCGTGGACCGCGCCGAGGCGCAGCAGCGCGCACAGGACTGGCTGCGGGCGGTCGGCCTGCCCGGACGCGGGGGTTCTTTCCCGGAGGAGCTGTCGGGCGGCGAGCAGCAGCGCATCGCCCTTGCCCGCGCCCTCATCCATCGCCCCGGCCTGGTGATCGCCGACGAGCCCACCGGCAACCTCGACCTGGAGACGGCGCGCCAGGTGCTCGGACTGCTGGACGACTTGTGCCGGCGCGAGGGCACGACGCTGGTGATGGCCACCCACAGCCCGGAGGTGGTGGGCGTCGCTGATCGCGTGTTCACCATCCACGACGGCCGCCTGGAGATCTCTACGCCGTGAGCCGCCTGCTGGCCCGTTCCGGGCGGCGCTTCTTCGCCCGCCATCCCTGGCAGTTCGTGCTGGCCGTCGCCGGCGTGGCGCTCGGCGTGGCGGTGGTGCTCGGCGTGGACCTGGCCGGGGCCAGCGCGCGCCGCGCCTTCGATGCCTCGACCGAGCTGGTCATGGGTCGCGCGACCCACCAGGTGCTGCCGCGTGCCGGGCGCATGGACGAGTCCGTGTATGTCGATCTGCGCCGCGCGCTGCGCGCCCAGGAGGCCGGCGGCGCTGCGGCGCCAGCCGTGGAAGGCGCGGTCACCCTGCCGAACGGGCGCCGTGCCGTGCTGCTCGGGCTGGACCCGTTCGTCGAGGCTCCGTTCCGTGACGAGCTGACGACCTGGGGCGGCGAGGTCGACCTGCTTGCCCTGATGACCCGCCCGCGCGCGGTGGCGCTGCCGCAGCCGCTGGCCGACGAGCTTGGCGTGGGGCCGGGCGACCAGGTGGAGGCGGTCACGGCGGCGGGCGCGATCGTGCTCGAGATCGCGGGACTGGTGGCGCCGGACCCGGAGCGGTCTGCCGCGGCGGCCGGCTATGTCTTTGCAGATATCGCCACGGCGCAGGAACTGCTGGGCATGATCGGCGAGCTCAACCGTATCGACCTCATCGTCGACGATGCCGCGGCACAGGCGCTGGCCGAAATCCTGCCGCCGGAGGTCGAACTGGTGGAGGCGTCGGCGCGTTCGCGCGCTACCTTCGGCATGACCCGTGCGTTCCGCCTCAACCTGACGGCCCTGTCTTTGCTGGCGCTCCTGGTCGGTGCTTTCCTCATCTACAGCACGATGAACTTCCTCGTCGTGCGCCGCACCCGCACCATCGGCATCCTGCGCAGCGTCGGTGTCGACCGTCCCGGCATGGTGCGCAGCATCCTCGGCGAGGCCCTGCTGGTGGGCGTGCCCGGCACGCTGCTGGGCCTGGTGCTAGGCGCTGCGCTGGGCTCCGGCCTGACCGGGCTGGTGGTCCAGACCATCGACGACCTGTACTTCCGCTTGCGCGTGGATGCACTCGCACTGGCGGGCTGGCCCTTCGCCAAGGCGGCCGCGCTTGGCGTCGGCGCCACCTTGCTGGCCGCGCTGGGCCCCGCGCTGGAGGCGGCCAGCGTGCCGCCGCGCGCCGTGCTGTCGCGGGCTTCGATGGAGCGGCGCACGCGCCGGCGCCTGCCGTGGCTGGCGGCCGGAGCGGGCGTCGCGCTGGTCTTCGCCATCGTCCTGCTGGCCGCCGGGCGCAACTCCCTGGTGGTGTCCTTCGCCGGCCTGTTTGGCGTATTCCTGGCCGCCGCCCTGGCGACGCCCCCGGCCACGGCCGCGCTGATGTTCCTGCTCGACCGCGTGCTCCCGGCCCGCCTCCCGGTGCCGGCGCGCATGGCCATTCGCGGCACCACGGCCTCGCTCAGCCGTACCGGCGTTGCGGTGGCGGCGCTGGCGGTCGCCGTGGCCACCGTGATCGGGGTCGGCCTCATGGTCAGCAGCTTCCGGATCAGCGTGGATGAGTGGCTGCGCCAGACGCTGGTGGCTGATTTCTACCTGGCGGTGGATGATGCCTGGTGCGAGAGCGCGGGCGGGCTGGACCCCCTGGCCGCCGCGCTGGGCGCGCTCCCCGCTATCGACGAAGTGACCTATTCGCAGCGCATCCGTCTGCCGGTGGGCGGCGAGGAGTCGCGCTTGTGGGCGGTCGACCCGGGCAAGCGCGGGCTGGGTTCGGCGATCCTGGCCGGTGACCCCGAGACCGCCCGCACGCGCTTCAATGCCGGCACGGCCGTGCTGGTGTCGGAGCCGTGGGCCAACCGCCGCGGCACCCAGGTCGGCGACGTCATCAGCCTGCCGACGCCCGCGGGCGTGGTCGATTTTCCGGTCGCCGGGGTGTTCCGCGATTACACCTCCGACCGCGGTGTGATCGCGCTGCACCGTGACCGCTACCGCGCGCTCTGGGGCGACGCCTGCAGCGAGGGCGTCGGCGTGACCTTCTTGCCGGGCACCGACGACGCCACGGCGCGGCGTGCCATCGAGGGCGTATTGCCGCCCGGCAGCGCCATCTGGCTGTCGAACAACGCCGAGCTGCGCGCCGCCTCGCTGGCGGTGTTCGACCGTACCTTCACCATCACGCGCGTGCTCCAGGTGCTGGTCGGCCTGGTGGCTTTCCTCGGCATTCTCTCGGCCCTGCAGGCGCTGCAGCTGGAGCGGGTGCGCGAGACGGCCGTGCTGCGCGCCGTGGGCTGGGTGCCGCGCCAGCTGCGGGCCCTGGTGCTGGCGCAGACCGGGTTGCTCGGCCTCGCCGCCGGGATTTTCGCCATGCCGCTAGGCATCACGCTGGCCGGACTGCTGGTGTTCGTCATCAACCGACGTGCCTTTGGCTGGACCATGAGCTTCGACGTCAGCGCCGGCGAGCTGCTGCAGGGCGTGCTGCTCGCCCTGGTCGCGGCCCTGCTGGCCGGTGTCTATCCGGCCTGGCGCACGAGCCGGCGGCCGGTGGCGCAGGACCTGCGGGAGGAGTGACCTGTCGGCGCGCTGCCCGCGGCCTTGAGACCTGTCCGCGGCCGGGCATGACAGGGTCCTCCTCGCTTGGAAGTCTTATGCCGCTCGAAGAACCCTGTCATGCCCGGCCGCTGTGCCGATTACAGCCCCAGCGCCGCGGCGCACGCCGACCAGGTTGCCGGCGGAGGCGGGATGGTTGGGTGACAGGCCGCAGGTGGGCCTGCCAGTGTCTTGCCCAGTTCGCCACGCCAGCTTGACGGGTTGCACGCGCGGAGGATGCAGCCTTGCGCCGATGCCCTCGCGAGGCCGCGGGGGTAGCGGCCGGGGTATTGCATGGTCCTTCGAGCGGCATAAGACTTCCAAGCGAGGAGGGCCATGCAATGGCCCGAGCCGCGGGCAGGCGCGATGCCTCGGGAACGCGCAAGGCTGCCGGCAGCGGGCAAGGGCGGCGCGGGCCGGCAGGGCAACGCGTTGCATCCCGTTCAGGTCGGGTTAACGAACCACATGGCAGTCTGGAGCCAAGGTCAATCGATGCGAACAATGGGTTACATGTCGTCATGCCGTCGATTCTTGCGGTGCCTGCTGCTTGGCGCAGTGTTGCTGACGCTGACCGGCTGCGGCACGAGCTTCCTTTACGACCGGGCGGATCGCTTTGCCGGGCGCTGGGTCAACGGCTACGTCGACCTCGGGCCGGAGCAGCAGGCCGCGCTGGATGCCGAGTTCGAGGCGCTGCATGCCTGGCACCGGCGCGAGCACCTGCCGCGCTATGCGGCCTGGCTGCGTACGGTGGGCGAGCAACTGCAGGCGCCGGGCGCCCTCGGGCCGGGCGAGATCGAGGCGCACGTCGAGGAGTTGACCGGATTCTGGCGCGAGCTTGCGGACCGGGCATTGCCGCCGCTGCTCCAGCTCGGCGCCGGTCTGGAGGATGTACAGGTGGACGAGTTCCTGGCGCGGCTGCGGGAAGAGCACCAGGAATTGACGGCAGAAAACGGCGAGCGCACGCCGGAGTGGCGGGCGGCGCGCCGGGCACGCTCCATGGAGCGATTCCTGAAACGCTGGACCGGCGGGCTGTCGGCGGAGCAACGCGCCGAGGTCCGCGCCTGGTCGCAGCAGCTCGAGCCGTCGCGCGAAGCCTGGCTGGAGAGCCGGGCAGGGTGGATCAATACCATGGAGCGCGCGCTGGCCGTCCGCCAGGACCGGGAGGCCCTCGAACTGGCGGCGCAAACGCTTGTCGCCCGGCCGGAGGATCGCTGGAGCGAGGAATACGCCGGGATCGTGGCACGCAACAGCGCAAGGACCACGCAGTTCCTGGCCGGTTTCCTGGCCGGGCTGGATGCGGACCAGCGCGCTCGGGCTGTCGAGCGGCTGGAATCGCTGGCCGCTGACCTGGAGTCGTTGGCTGCGCCGGACAGTTGAGGCCGAATTTGCTGCGGTGCGCATAGCTGCGGCACAGGACTGCTGATTTAATGCCGGCTCGGTGTGTTCCCCTGGAGAGCAGATAGTGCACAAGCCCTGGCTGGACAGTTATATCCCCGGCACGCCTGCTGAGATCGATCTCAGCGACGGCGCCACCCTGGTGAGCATCTTCGAGACCGCGGCGCGGCGCTTCGCCGACCGGCCGGCCTTCTCGTGCATGGGCCATGCCATCAGTTACGGCGAGCTGGACCGCATGTCCGCCGAGTTCGCCGGCTGGCTCACGGGCGAACTGGGCCTCAAGCCCGGCACGCGCGTGGCGATCATGCTGCCCAACGTGCTGCAGTACCCCGTGGCGCTGTTCGGCATCCTGCGCGCCGGCATGACGGTCGTGAACGTCAATCCCCTCTACACGCCGCGCGAGCTCAAGCACCAGCTGGTGGACTCGGGCGCCGAAGCCATCCTGATCCTGGAGAATTTTGCGGCCACGCTGCAGAAAGTCATCGCCGACACGCCGGTGAAGCACGTGGCGCTGACCGGCATCGGCGACATGTTGCCGTTCCCGAAGCGGCACATCGTGAACTTCGTGGTGCGACGGGTGAAGAAGATGGTGCCGGAGTACCAGCTGCCCGACAGCACGCCGCTGGCGCAGGCGCTGGCGCAGGGCCGCACCCGCGGATTCAAGCCGGTGACGGTGGCCCAGGACGACCTGGCGTTCCTGCAGTACACCGGCGGCACCACGGGCGTGTCCAAGGGCGCGATGCTGACCCACCGCAACATGGTCGCCAACCTGCGCCAGATGCATGCCTGGATCGGCGGCCTGGTCGACGAGGGGAAGGAGGTGGTGATCACCGCGCTGCCGCTCTACCACGTGTTCAGCCTGGTGTGTAACTGCCTGCTGTTCATGTCGGTCGGCGGCCTGAACGTGCTCATCACCAACCCGCGCGACATCCCGGCGTTCGTGAAGGAGCTGTCGCAGCTGAAGTTTTCCATCATCACCGGGGTCAACACGCTGTTCAACGCGCTGTTGCAGGATCCCGGCTTCGCGCAGCTGGACTTCTCGCATCTCAAGTGGGCCGGCGCCGGCGGCATGGCCCTGCAGGCCGCGACGGCGCAGAAGTGGCATGACGTGACCGGCAAGTACGTGCAGGAAGGTTACGGCCTCACCGAGACTTCGCCGGTCGTCAGCATGCAGCCGACCGCCGTGGACACCGTGTACACCGGCACCATCGGGTTGCCGCTGCCGTCCACGGAGGTCCTGATCCGGGACGAGGACGGGCGCGACGTGCCGGTGGGCGAGCCCGGCGAGCTGTGTGTGCGCGGCCCGCAGGTGATGAAGGGGTACTGGCAGCGTCCGGAGGCCACCGAGCAGGTGATGTACCCGGACGGCTTCCTGCGCACCGGCGACATTGCCACCATGGACGCGCAGGGGTTCTTCCGCATCGTCGACCGCAAGAAGGACATGATCCTGGTGTCGGGCTTCAACGTGTTCCCGAACGAAGTCGAAAACGTGGTCACTCTGCACCCGGACGTGATCGAGGCGGCCTGCGTCGGCGTGCCTGATCCGAAGTCCACCGAGGCGGTGAAGATTTTCGTCGTGAAGCGCGAGGGCGCAGTGCTCGATGCGGCCGGGGTCGTCGCCTGGTGCCGCGAAAGCCTGACAGCCTACAAGGTGCCGCGGCACGTGGAGTTCCGCGACGAGTTGCCGAAGACCAACGTGGGCAAAATCCTGCGCCGCGCACTGCGTGACGAAGTGCAGGGGGGCTGACATCCGCTTAGCCAGGCAGATCGCGCTCGGGCTGGCCATCGCGCTGCTGGCGGCTGCCGCCGCTGCGGGCGAGCCCGCGCCTGAACCCGCGACTGAAACCGTCGAAGCCGTGGCCGAGCCCGCGGTCGACGCTGCCGCGGTTGCACCGCCCGTCGCTGTCCGCGAGGAGCTGGCGGTGCCGCCGCACCAGGCGAAGTACAACGCCTCGGTGCGCGGCATCCCCGTGCGCCTTGGACTGCGCCTCGAGCCGCTGGAGGACGGACGATGGCAGTACCGCTCATGGGCCGAGCCGCGCGGGCTGCTGGGCTTCATCAATCGCGAGTTGACCGAGACCAGCGTTCTCACGGTGGTGGACGGCCGCGTGGTGCCCATCTCCTACCGCAAGCGTGATGAGTTCGGCGATCGCGACAGCGCGATGCAGTTCGATGCCGAGGCGGGGGTCGTCCATATCGAGTACCGCGACCGGACGAGCGATGTCGACTGGGAACCCGGTATCTACGACCTGCAGAGCCTGCGCGTGGCGCTCGCCCATGACCTGGCGCGGGGCAAACTCGGCGACGTCTACCGGGTGGTGGATGATCGGGGCCGTGTGGACACTGTGGACGTCACGATCGCGGCGCGCGAGCCGCTGAAGACGAAACTCGGCAGCCTGGACACGGTCCGGCTTGAGTACTACAGCGAGCGGCGCGACCGCCTGTTCCGGCTGTGGCTGGCGCCGGACATGGACGCGGCGCTGGTCGCCCTCGAGCAATACGAGGGCGACAGCCTGCGTGGCCGGCTGGAGATCGTCGAGTATCAGCGGCTGGATGCAGCTGCGCCCTGATCAGCCGAGCCGGGCGCGGATGTTGCGGTAGGACTGGGCCAGCTCGTCAGCGAGCAGGCCGAAGGCAGCCCCCACCTCTTCCGTGGATTCCCGGGCCTCTTTCGCCGCCCCCGAGACACGACCTTCCAGCTTGTGGAACTTGCGCTCCAGCGTCTGCCACTCGTCGCGGAACTCCGCCTTGCCCAGTTCGGCCTGCAGCCGCAACTCGTCACGCTCCTGGCGCAGCTTGGCAAGGACTTTCGCGCTTCTGGTTGCTTCGGTCATCACGTGCACCTCGCTTCAGTACTGCCCGTACCAAGCATAGGTCACGCTTCAGGTTCCTCCAGTCCCCTTGCCCTGTATCGGGCGCAACCGGCCTCCCAGCCACTGGCCGAGAAAGTAGGCGCCGACGAACAGCGGCAGGGTGGCGAGACGCCAGTCCAGCCCGAGCAGGTAGCGGATCAGCCACACCAGCGGGATCGGTGCGTGAATGGCGACGATCCACGGCAGGGAGCGCTTGGCAAGGCCCGCGCGCCAGTAGCCGAAGGGCAGGTTCGCGATCGAGACCAGCAGGAGCGCCAGCGCGAGGGTCAAGGGGGGCTGTCCGGCTTCCGCCCGGCCTCAGGTGAGCAGGCCGCCGTCCACCGGCAGGCAGGCGCCGGTGATGTACGAGGCGGCGTCGGAGGCGAGGAACAGGATGGCCGGCGCGATCTCCTCCGGCTGCGCCACCCGGTTCATCGGGATCAGCGGCAGGATCATGTTGAGGATGCGTTCGTTGCCGATCAGCGCGGAGGCGAACTTGGTGTCCGTCAGGCCGGGCAGCACGGCGTTCACGCGCACGCCCCACGGCGCGCACTCCTTGGCGAAAGCGCGGGTCATGGAAATGACCGCGGCCTTGGTGACGGAGTAGATGCCCTGGCCGGGACCCGGGCGCTCGCCGTTGATGGAGGAGGTATTCACGATCGCCCCGCCGCCGTTCTGCTTCATCAGCAGCGCGGCTTTCTGCGACATGACGAAATAGCCGCGGATATTCACGTCGACCGTCTTCTCGATCATGGAGACCGGCGTCTCGGTGATGTGGCCGAAATGCGGGTTGGTGGCGGCGTTGTTGACCAGGATGTCGAGGCGGCCGTGCGCACCCTCGATCTGGGCGAAGGCGGCTTCGATGGCGTCCGGCTCCCCGACATGGCAGGCCATGGGCGTGGCCTGGCCGCCCGCGGCGCAGATCGACTCGGCCACCGCCTCGACGCTTTCATGCTTGCGGGAGCTGACGATGACGTGGGCGCCGTGTTGCGCCAGCAGGCGGGCGGTGGCCTCGCCGATGCCGCGCGAAGCGCCGGTGACCAGGGCCACGCGGCCATCGAGATTGAACAGTGCGTCGCTCATCGGGGTCTCCTCAAAACTGTGTCTTGCCGGCCGCGACGGCCTCGGCGCTGCGCGAAAGCACCGTGCAGAACTGCCCGAAGGGGGCAAAGCGCGGATTTTTCGTCTGGCCGAGCACGAAGCGGTAGTAGATCTGTTGCACGATCACGGCCAGGCGGAACAGGCCGTATACATAGTAGAAATCGAAGCGCCCCGGCGCGAGCCCGGTGCGCTCGCAGTAATAGTCCACCAGCTCGGCGCGGCGCATCATGCCGGGCAGGTGCGTGGGCAGCATGCGGATCTGTTGCAGGGGTTCGGGGTCGTCGGCCTGTACCCAGTAGGCGAGGGAGGCGCCCAGGTCCATGAAGGGATCGCCGAGCGTGGCCATCTCCCAGTCCAGCACACCGACGATCTGCCAGCCGTCCGGCCCGGGCCGCAGCACGACGTTGTCGAACTTGTAATCGTTGTGGATCAGCGCGGCGCGCGCGGAGTCCGCCGGCTGGTTCGCCTCCAGCCACTGCATCAGCGTCTCGTTGTCCGGCACGTCGTCGGTGCGTGCCGCGCGGTAGCGCTGCGACCAGCCGCTCACCTGGCGCGCCACGTAGCCTTCCGGATGCCCCATTTCGCCCAGTCCGGCCGCGGCGTAATCCACGGCATGCAGTTCCGCCTGCACGTCCACCAGGTTGCGGCACAGGGCCGTCGCCTGCTCGGGTGAGAGCGTCATGCCTTGCGGCAGGTCGCGCCGCAGGATGCGGCCCTTGAGCCGCTCCATGATGTAGAACTCTTCGCCCAGCACCTCACGGTCGGCGCAGAACAGCAGCGTCCGTGGTGCGTAGTGAAAGGCGCCGCTGATGCGCGACAGAATGCGGTATTCACGGCCCATGTCGTGGGCGCTGCGCGCCTTGGTGCCGAACGGCGGCCGCCGCAGCACCCACTCGCTGCCGCCGGCGCGCAACAGGTAGGTGAGGTTGGAGGCGCCGCCCGGGAACTGGCTGATCTCCACGGCACGGTCGAAGCCGGGCAGGGCGCGGGCCAGGAAGCCGGCGACTGCCGCGGGGTCGAGTTCTTCTCCCGGGCGCTGCGCCCGCGCCTCTTCCGGCAATTCCGCTGCGCTCATCGTTCCGCTGCGGCCTTGAAGATGCGACGCGCTACTGCCATGCGATGCACTTCGTCCGGGCCGTCGTAGATGCGTGCGGCGCGTTCTTCGCGGTAGAAGAAGGCGAGGATGCGGTCATCGGTGACGCCCAGGCCGCCATGGGCCTGCACGGCGCGATCCACCACCCGCTGCATCACGTTGGCGGTGTAGTACTTGATCATCGAGACGCGCTCGCGCGCGGCGCGGAAGCCTTCCTGCTCGATGCTCCAGGCGGCCATCAGCACCAGCGCTCGTGCCGCCTCGATCTCGGCGGCGGATTCGGCGACCCAGTCCTGCACCGCGCCCATTGTTGCCAGCGGCAGGCCCGGCTTGATCTCGCGCCTGAGGGTGTGGCGCACCATCTCGTCCAGCGCGCGGCGACAGATGCCGAGCCAGCGCATGCAGTGGTGAATGCGTCCCGGCCCCAGCCGCTCCTGCGCCATGGCAAAGCCGGAGCCGGCCTCACCCAGCAGGTTCTCGGCGGGCACGCGCACGTCCCGCAGCCGCACCTCGCCGTGGCTGAAGAAGCCGCGGCCGGGATGGCCCATGACGGGAATGTTGCGCACCAGCTCGACGCCCGGCCGGTCCATTTCCACCAGGATCATGCTGGCGCGCTCGTACTTGCCCGCCGCGGGGTCGGTCACCGCCATGCAGATGCCGAAGGCCGCGCCGTCCGCCGCCGTGGCGAACCACTTGTGGCCGTTGATGACGAACTCGTCCCCGTCGCGCACCGCCGTGGTGCCCATCTCGGTGGGATTGGAGCCGGCGAACTCGGGTTCGGTCATGAGGAAACAGCTGCGCACCTCGCCGGCCGCGAGCGGCGCCAGGAAGCGCTCCCGCTGCGCCAGGGTGCCGTGGGTCACGAGCAGCTCGGCATTGCCGGCGTCGGGCGCCTGGCAGCCGAACACGAGGTGTCCCAGCGGGCTGCGCCCGAGCATCTCCGACAACAGGCCCAGCACCACCAGCCCCTCGCTGCTGCCGCCCTCGTGCGGCGACAGGTTTGGCGCCCACCAGCCACGCGCCTTGACCTCGGCGCGGCACGACGCCACGGCCGCGTCCAATGCATCCCATTCGCCCTGGAGCAGCAGGGGCTCGAGCGGCTGCACGCGTTCGATGACATATGACCGCACGGCGTCGAGGCGGGCGGCGAGTTGCGGCGAAATGCTGAAGTCCATGGCGGCTACCTGAAGGTGACGAGTTCGCGGCCGCCCGCGATTTCCAGGTGGGCGACGTTGTTGAAGCCGAGCAGCAGCGCGTCTTCGTGGCGCTGCGTGCGCCCGTAGTAGAGCTGCGTGACGGAAGCATTGTAAATGCTCCAGTTCATCGACAGGGTGCGCTTGTTCGACAGGCCGAGGACCGCGCGCAGCACGGCGGCGATGGCGCCGCCCGAGGTGACGATGCCGATGTGCGCCTTTGGGCCGTGCGCGGCCAGCGCCTCGTTCAGTCCCTGTCCGACGCCGCGGCAGAAGTCGCGCCAGTCGCCCAGCGCTTCGTGCTCGTGCGGCAGGTTGTCCATCCACGCCTTGAGCATGAAACGAAAGGCGAACTCGAACAGCTTGGGATCGGAAACCGCGTCGGCGCGGGTGATGCCCTTGGGCTCGCCGACGCGCTCCATGAACAGCGGCAGGTAGGCGCGGATCACCGCCACATGGTCGTATTCGTTGAAGCCGTCGTGCACGTCCTGGGGCGGCGCACGCTTGCCCAGCGCCTCGACGATGGCGGCGCTGGTGTCGCGGTGCCTGCGCATGGACCCGCTGAGCAGCGCATCCAGCGGTGTGCGGCTGCGCTGCAGGTGTGTGCCCAGCGCGCCGGCCTGGCGGCGCCCGAGCTCAGAGAGCTCGTCGTAGTCCTTTTTGCCAAAGGACGCCTGGCCGTGTCGAATCAGGTGAATAACCGCCATGGATCGGGAGAGTCTGCTCGGCTCCAGCGGGCCGGAATCACCCAGGCCCGGGTTTCAGGTCAAGCGCAATGTGAACAATGCGCGCGGTCTCGTGCATTATGTGCCATTTGGCGCACAGCGACACGGGCTGCAGGTCATGAAACGAGAAAGAATCGTCATCACGGGGGGCGGCAGCGGCCTCGGGCGCGCGCTGGCGCTGGAGTACGCGCGGGCGGGCTGGCGGGTTGCGGTGCTGGATCGTAATCGCGACGCCGCCGAGCGCGTGGCCACCGAGGTGGAGGCGGCGGGCGGCAAGTCCCTGGCGCTGGCCTGCGACGTGACCGATCCGGATGCCGCCGGCTATGCCGCCACGGCCATCGGTCGTGGCTGGCGCGGACTCGACGTGCTGGTCAACAACGCCGGCATCGCGGGCTCGGGGACGGTCGTGGACACGCCGGCCGAGGACTGGCGCCGCATCATGGAAGTGAATTTTTTCGGCGTGGTGACCACCAGCCGCGCCTTTCTGCCCGGCATGATCCGCGCCGGCGCAGGCTATGTCGTCAACATCGCGTCGGCGGCAGGGTTCGTCTCGGCCCCCGGCATGGCGGCGTACAACGCCTCCAAGGCGGCGGTGATCTCGCTGTCCGAGTCGATGCGCGTGGAGCTGTCGGCCCATCGCATCGGCGTCAGCGTCGTGTGCCCCTCCTTTTTCCGCACCAACCTGCTGGACGAGTTCAGCGGCAGCGAGGAATCCCGCCAGTATGCCCTGAAGCTGATGGAGAAATCCGCCATCAGCGCCGAAGACGTGGCGCGTTTCATCCGCCGCGGCGTGCGCAAGAAGGAGTTCATGCTGGTGCCCCACGCTGAGGCGCGCCGCATCCTGTTGCTCAAGCGCCTGGCGCCGGACCTGTTTTTCACGGCCGTACGCAAAGGTGCGGCAAAATTCCTCCAGGCCCAGGCGAAGGGAAAGCGCAAATGAACAAGCCATGGATGATTTACGGCGCGAACGGCTATACGGGTGAACTGATCGCCCGCGAGGCGGCGCGGCGCGGGCATACGCCGGTGCTGGCGGGCCGCAACGAGGAGAAAGTGGCGGCGCTGGCAAAGGCGCTCGGGCTGGAACACCGCTGCTTCGCCCTCGATGCGCCGCGTGCGGTCGATGGCGGCCTGGCCGGCATGGCGCTGGTCATCCATTGCGCCGGCCCGTTCTCGGCCACCGCGCGGCCGATGATGGACGGCTGCATCCGTAACGGTGTGCATTACCTCGATATCACCGGTGAGATCGCCGTGTTCGAGCTGGCGCACCAGCTGCATGAGCGCGCGCGGCAGGCCGGGGTGCTGCTGTGCCCCGGCGTGGGCTTCGACGTGGTCCCGACGGACTGCCTCGCCGCCAGCCTGAAGGAAGCCTTGCCCTCGGCGCGGCGGCTGGCGCTCGGCTTCGATTCCCGCGGCGGCATGAGCCCCGGCACCGCGCGGACCTCGGTGGAGGGCCTGGCCCAGGGCGGCCGCATCCGCCGCGAAGGCAGGCTCGTGCCGGTGCCGCTGGCCTGGCGCACGCGGCGCATCGACTTCGGCGACGGCGAGAAACTCGCCATGACCATTCCCTGGGGCGACGTGGCCACGGCGTGGTACTCCACCGGCATACCCGACATCGAGGTCTACCTGCCGGCGCCGCCGAAGCTGGTCGCGCGGCTGCGGCGCCTCAACTGGATTCGCCCGCTGCTTGGCCTCGGCCCGGTGCAGTCCTGGCTCAAGAGCAAGGCCAACCGCAGCGTGCGCGGGCCTGACGAGGACAAGCGCGCGCGCACGCCGACTTTCGTCTGGGGCGAGGTGGCGGACGGCGCCGGGCAAGTCGTCACCGGGCGCATCCGCGTGGCGAACGGCTACGATGTCACGGTGCATGCCTCGCTCGGCATTGCGGAGCGCGTGATGGAGATGCGCCGCGTGGTTGGCCACCTGACGCCGGCACAACTGGTCGGCAAGGACTTCGTCGAGCAGTTGCCGGGCTCCACCGTGATCGAGATCGAGGGGCAGAGTGACGACTGAGGCGACGCGGGAATTCGCGCCGACCGGGCTGATCGCCAACCCCCATATCCAGTCCATCCTGGTCAGCTCCCCGTTGCGCCGCGTGCTGTTGCGCCGGCGCGCGGCGCCTTTGCTGGCTGCGAGCCGGAACCTGTTGCTGGACTGCGGTGACGGCGTGCGGCTGCACGCCTGGCATGCGCCGCAACCCGCGGGAAATGCGCGCGGTGTGGCCGTCCTGATTCACGGCTGGGAAGGCGCAGGCGATTCGTCCTACCTGTTGTCCGCTTCCATGAGCATGTACGCGGCCGGCTGGGAGATCGTGCGCCTGCACTTGCGCGATCACGGCCCCAGCCACCACCTCAACGAAGATCTCTTCCACTCCAACCGCATCCGCGAGGTCGTCGGCGCGGTGGCGCGGCTGGCGGAACTGCTGCCCCGGCGCCCCTTCTGCCTCGGCGGCTTTTCCCTCGGCGGCAACTTCGCGCTGCGCGTGGCGGCACGGGCGCAGGCTGCCGGCATCCCGCTGGATCGTGTCATGGCCGTGTGCCCGGTGCTCGACCCCGCCAGCACCCTGGACGCCATGGAGAACGGCCCGCGCGTCTACGAGCGCTACTTCATGATGAAGTGGCGTCGCTCCCTGCGCATCAAGGCCGGGCTGTTTCCGCAGCGCTACGATTTCGGCGACCTGAAGCGATTCAGCGGCCTGCGCGACATGACCGACTTCTTCGTGCGCGACTACAGCGAGTATTCCGACCTGGCCAGCTATCTTGCCGGGTACGCCATTACGGGCGATGTGCTGGCGAGCGTCACGGCGCCGACCCTGCTGGTCGCCGCACAGGACGACCCGGTGATTCCCGCGCGCGACCTGCCGCGCCTGGCCCAGCCGGGTTGTTTGCAGGTCGTGGCGACCACGCGCGGGGGGCATTGCGGCTTCCTGCCGTCCGCCTTCGGCCACAGCTGGATCGACGGATTGATGCGCGAGTGGTTCGCCGAGGCCGCGGCGAAGCGATGATCCGCATACCGCTGCTGCAGCTTGCGATCATCCTCCTCGCTTCGATTTTCGCCGCGCGCGCGGCGCTGCGCCTGGTGCAACACGAGTTCTACGTGCTGCATTTCGCCGTGCTGGGCTGGCCGGGATGGGCGGTCTGGGCCATGTCGGCTGCCGAGGTGGCCGGAGCGCTGCTGCTGCTGCGACGGGAGACCTTCGCCCCGGGCGCGGCGCTGCTCGGCCTGGCGGCCGGCGCAATCGTCTACGCCTACCTGCGGGCGGGGGCGCCGGTCGAGGCGCTCGGGCCGGGCGGGCTGCTGCTCGCCCTGGGCGGCATTGCGTTCCTCAGGCAGCCACGCAGGGACTGACCGCGTTATTCCTTCCCGTTGAGGCTGTCGAGCGCTTCCACCAGCTGTTGCGACCATGCGCGCACGGCCGACCGGAACGCCGCCTTGTTGGATGACGTCGTGGTCATCAGGAAGGGGCTGGTGCTGCGCCCGGTGGTGGTATCGATGACGCGCGCCAGCAGCTGCCCGGTCGGCCCGTCGCGCAGCTCCATCACCAGGGTCATGCGCCCGGGCTCGACGGTGTAGCTGAGGGTGCGGCCCGAGCCCGGCCGCTCGGGCGCGTTGATGTAGACGTCGCCGAGGCCGGCCATGACGCGCAGCGTGCGATCCCCGACCTCGCTCGCCAACGCATATCCGCCCGATTCCAGTTCCTCGGTGAACACGGCCTGGAACTCGCTCGCCATCTCGTCCCTGATCCGCTGGATGTCGTTGGCATTCAGCTGGCGGGAGACGCCGCGGACGCCGTGGTTGGGGTCCCAGTTCTTGTCGAAGGCGACTTCGATCGGGACGTCCAGCACCACGCTGTCGTAGGCCTTGAATGCCACGCCGGGCCGGACGTAGACGGCGTCGACGCCCTCGGCCGGCCGCAGCTCGAGGCCGTCCCATGTCGGCTCGGCCGCGCTCGCAAGCGGCGTCATGGACAGCAGGAGCAGGGCGGTCAGTGTCGAGGTGTTCGTGGCAGTCATTGGCCGTTCTCCCGGTAAAAGGCCGCAACGCGGCGTCAGTCAATGCATGGTGGTGAGGCCGGGACACGAAGTCAATGTGACCCTTCCACCCCATCGGTGAACTGCAGCCGCGCCAGGCGCGCGTAGAGCCCGCCCTGCTCCACCAGCTCATCGTGCGTCCCTGTCGCCACGAGCCTGCCCTGCTCCAGCACGACGATTTGGTCGGCCTTCAGCACGGTGGCCAGCCGATGCGCGATGACGATGGTGGTGCGCTCGGCCATGAGCCGGTCGAGCGCCGCCTGGACCTGGCGTTCGCTTTCGGCGTCCAGGGCGCTGGTGGCTTCGTCGAGCAGCAGCAGCGGCGGGTTCTTCAGGATGGCGCGGGCAATGGCGATGCGCTGGCGCTGGCCGCCGGAGAGGCGCACGCCGCGCTCGCCGAGGTAGGTGTCGTAGCCCTGCGGCATGTCGCCAATGAATTCGTCCGCCAGGGCGGCGCGGGCCGCCGCTTCCACTTCCTCGTTGCTGGCGTCCGGCCGGCCGTAGCGGATGTTCTCGCGCGCGCTGGTGGAGAAGATCACGGTCTCCTGCGGCACCATGGCGAGGGCGCCGCGCAGGTCCGCCAGGCTCAGGTTGCCGATGTCCACGCCGTCGAGGGTGATGCGGCCGGACTGCGGCTCATAGAAGCGCAGCAACAGCTGGAATACCGTGGTCTTGCCGGCGCCGGAAGGGCCGACCAGTGCCACGGTCTTGCCGGCGGGCACATTGAAAGACACGTCGTCCAGCGCCTTGCGCTCCGGGCGCGCCGGGTAGCAGAAGCTGACGCGTTGCACATGCACTTCGCCGCGGGCCGGCCGCGCCGCCGGCTGCGGCTCGACCGGGTCGCGGATTTCCGGCGTGGTCTGGAGCAGTTCCATGATCCGCTCCATGGCGCCGGCGGCGCGCTGCACTTCGCCCCAGACCTCGGCCAGCGCCGCGAAGGATCCGGCCACCAGCACGGCATAGAGCACGAACTGGCCGAGTTGCCCGCCGGTCATGTTGCCGGCCAGCACGGCCTTGGCCCCGAACCACAGCACCAGCACGATGCTGCCGAACACGAACAGGATGACGACGGCCGTGAGCAGGGCGCGCGCCCGCGTGCGCGCCAGGGCAGCGACGAACGACTCTTCCACCGAGGAGCGGAAGCGGGCCGCTTCCCATGCCTCGCGCACGTAGGCCTGCACGATGCGCATGGCGGTAAGGATCTCCTCCGCCAGCGCGCTGGAGTCGGCGATGCGGTCCTGGTTGCGGCGCGACAGCGAGCGCACCTTGCGGCCGAACAGGATGAGCGGCAGCAGCATCAGCGGCACCAGCACGACGATCAGGCCGGTCAGTTTCGGGCTGGTGATGGCCAGCATTACCAGGCCGCCGGCCAGCAGCAGCACGTTGCGCAGCGCGATGGAGGCACTCGAGCCCACTACCGTCTGCAGGATGGTGGTGTCGGTGGTGAGACGCGACAGCACTTCGCCGGTGCGCGTGGTCTCGTAGAAGGACTGGCTGAGGCGCAGGATGTGGCTGAACACCGCCTCGCGCACGTCGGCCACGACGCGCTCGCCCAGCCAGCTGACGCAGTAGTAGCGCAGCGAGGTCGATAAGGCGAGCAGGCTGGCGATGCCGAACAGGGCAAGGAAATACTGGTCGACCTGTGCGGCGCTCTCCGCGGAGAAACCCTGGTCGATCATGAAGCGCACCGCGACCGGCAGGCTGAGCGTCGCGCCCGCGGCCAGCAGCAGCGCCGCGAGGGCAGCCAGCAGCATCCAGCGGTAAGGCTTCAGGAAGGGGGCGAGGTCACGCAATGGGCCCAGGCTGCGGCTGCGGGCGCGCTCTGGTCCGTCCGTGACGGTCTCGCTGCCGTCGGGGTTGCGTGTGTTAGCCATGTGGGCGGCGGATTATACGGCTTCGCGCGCCAGGGCGGTGGCCAGCGCCCGATAATGCATGGTCTCGAGCCAGCGGGCGCCGCGGGCGAGGAGCGCCCGTGCAGTGTCGGCGTCGGTGATCTCGTACAGCGCCCACTCCCATGCGCCGCGGGGCAGGGGGCCGGGCGGCAGGCGCTCGTGGTTGCAGAACAGCCACGCGGCCTCGATGCGCCGGGCCTGTGCGGCAATTTCCGGGTCGAAGCCGCGCACCACCCAGCCCAGCCCGCGGATCCCGGCCGCGTGGGCCAGCGCAAGCACCTCGTAGTCGTAGGAGATCAGGCGCCACTGTTCCGCCGCCGGCGGCAGCGCTTCCAGGCAGGCGGCCAGCATGCGCGCGCGGCCGAAGTGCTCGAGGCTTTCCTGTTTCAGTTCGATGAAGGCCCGCACCTGGGGATGCGCCTGCAGCCATGCCGCGAACGCGCGCAGCCGGGGGATGCGCGCGTCCTGGAAGCGCGCGCCGAACCGCCCGGGCTCGTTGGCGGGAATGCTGTCGAGCGCGGCCGCTTCGAGCTCGAAGACGGTTTCCGGGCGGGCCGCCACGCGCTGCAGGTCGGCGTCGTGCAACAGCACAGGCACGCCGTCGCGGCACAGCTGTATGTCCACCTCAAGCCAGCGCGCGCCGGCGTCCACCGCGTCCTGCAGCGCTGCCAGGGTGTTCTCCGGGCGCACGGCCGCGTGGCCGCGATGGGCCACGAGGACGGGCGCTTCCTGGCTGTCGGGCATGCGCTGCTGCGGGGTTAGCGAGTCACCACGGGAGTTCCTGGCCCTTGGCGTGCCAGAAGCTGCCGGTGTTCTCGAGGTTGAGTTCATCCATGCGGGCGATCAGTCCGCTGGCGGCTTCTTCCGGCTCTACGTCGCCGCCACCGCCGACCATATCCGTGCGCACGTAGCCCGGATGCAGCAGCGCCACGGCGATGCCGCGCTCCTTCAGGTCCATCGCCAGCGAGCGTCCGGCGGCATTCACCGCGGCCTTGCTCATGCGGTAGCCGTAGTAGCCGCCGGAGTCGTTGTCCCCCATCGAGCCCATGCGGCTGGTGACGATGCCTACGCGCGAGCCCGACTGCAGGTTGCCGAGGAGCGCCTGCGTCACCAGCAGGGGGCCGACGGAGTTGACGCGGAACTGCAGGTACACGTCGTCGAGCGCTTCGTCCTGCAGGCCGCCGAGCGTGTCGCGCCTCAGCACGCCGGCATTGTTGATGACCCAGTCGAGCGGCTGGCCTTCGAGTTCGCGCGCCAGGGTGCGGATCGACGCCGCGTCACCCACGTCGACGCCGGTGATGACGCGCACGCCGAGCGCCTCGAGCGCCGCGGATGACTCGCGGCAGGCGGCGATGACCTGGTCGCCGCGTGCGGCGAGCAGCTTGCATAGCGCGAGTCCGATGCCGCGGTTGGCGCCGGTGACGAGACATACAGACATGAGATCCTCCTGGCATGAAACGTTCGGGCTTGCCTGCAAGTATAGGCAGCCGGCGGCAGGGCCGATAAAGTACCACCATGCCCGGGTTCCGCCTCACGCTGCTCCTCGCCTGTCTCGGCCTTGCTGCCTGCACGACCACGCGCGCGCCCCAGGGGCTGGCGATGCCGGCTCCGCACGAGGCCCGTGCGGCCAGCCTGCTGGCGGGCTACCTGCTGGGCCGCGGCTGGACGGTGGCGCTGGCGGAGGACACGGTGGTGGTTGCGGCGCGTGGGCCGGAACGGCTCGAGCTGCAGCCGCTGCTGGATGCGGCAGGCCTCGACCGGATCATCGTCTGGCGCAGCTGGCCGGCCGCAGCGGATGCCGATCCGGCCGCGCTCGACAGCGCTGGCGTTGGAGCTGAATGCGACTCTGAACGTGGGCCAGTTCCAGGCTGCCGACGGCGAGCTCCGCTTCCAGTCTGCGCTGCCCTTCCTCGAGGCGCTGGAGCCGCGGTTGCTCGATGCCTATCTCGAGCACACCGCCCAGGTCAGGCTGGCGGTGCTGCGGGTCCAGGGCGATCGGCAACTCCTTGCCGCGGTTGAGGGCGATCCCGCCCCTCGTTAATCTGTTACCCCGTCCACCCCCCCGGAGCAGCCTCATGAGTGTCACCGTCCGCGCCCGGCACGAGTACAAGCAGCCCCTGGCCAAGGTCTGGGCCGTGTTCTGCGACCCGGAGTTCTACCAGGCGAAGTTCGAGGGCATCGGCCATCGCGAGGTGGAGGTGGTGTCGGCGGAGCGCGAGGGCGACGAGTTCAGCATCGAGACCAGCCGGGAAGTGCCGGTGGAGGTGCCGAAGGTACTGCGCGGAATGCTCGGCGAATGGAACACGCTGCTGCAGTCCGAGTGCTGGGCGCCCGCGGGCAAGAACGCCTATGCGAACGAGCTGCAGATGGAGGTGCGGGGCGTCCCTGCGGCGATGCACGGTCGCATGAAGCTGTCGGCGCAGGGCACGGGCTGCGTGAACGAGGTCGAGATCACCATCCGCGCCTCGGTGCCGCTGATCGGCGGCAAGCTCGAGCAGTTCGCGGCACGCGATGCCGAGGCGAACCTGGCCGCCGAGTTCGAGTTCATCCAGGGTTACCTGGAATCGGCCTGAGGTTCAGCCCCCCGCCAGCAGCTCGCGCAGGTTGGTGATCGCCTGGGTGGCGCGCGACAGGTAAGAAGCCATCACCAGCGAGTGATTCGCAAACATGCCGAAGCCGCCGCCGTTGAGCACCACCGGGCTGCGCATCGGCCCGAGGCTCGCTTCCAGTTCGCGGATCACCTGGCGCAGGCTGACCGTCGCGTTCTTGTCTTCGAGCACGTGCTGGAAGTCGTACTCCACGGCACGCAGGAAGTGCAGCAGCGCCCAGGCCGTCCCGCGCGCCTCGTAGAACACGTCGTCGATCTCCAGCCACGGCGTCTTCACCGCGATGTTGTCGCCGCGCGGCTGCCCCGCCGCGGCGGAAGGATCGAGCGCGAGGTCGGTATTCACCCGCACCTGGCCGACGCTGGCCGACAGGCGCTGGGACAGGTTGCCGAGCCGCTTCTCCACCACTGCCAGCCATTCGCGCAGGTTGTCCGCGCGGGCGTAGAAGTTGGCGTCCGGCTGGGTCGGGTCGAGCAGGCGCTTCTCGTAGTCCTCCAGGTACTCGATGGCCTCGCGGTAGCGTGACTCGCTCGAGGGGAGAATCCAGCTGTCATTGTCGAAATTGAAGTTGGGCTCGACCTCCGCCAGCGCAGGATCCTCCACGGACTGCGTCTGCGAGCGGCTGAAATCGTTGCGCATGACGCGCGACAGGTCCCGCACCTGCACCAGCACGCCGAATTCCCAGTTGGGGATATTGTCCAGCCACAGGCCGGGCAGCGTGATGTCGTTGGTGAGGTAGCCGCCGGGCTTGTCGAGCAGCGTGCGCGAGACGCGCAGCAGGGTCTGCGTGGTGGCATAGCCGGTCACCGCCGGTTCGCCTTCCCGCTCCCATTCGACCCAGAAAATGTCGGGCTCGCGCGACCAGTACCAGCTCAGCACCAGCAGGAATACCAGCAGTACCGCCGCAGCGACGCCGATCCCGCGGACCAGGCCGCGGCGCGACGTGGTCGGGTTGCGCAGGCCGGACCACCATGCCTTGATGTTCATCTTGTTGCTCCCTCGGAAACTGTGCCTGGGCCGCCGTACTCAGGCGGTCACCGGGCCGCGATCGTGGGGGGCGCCGAAGTCGAGCTCAGGCCCCGACGGCACGACCCCGGTGGGGTTGATCATCCTGTGACTGTAATAGTAATGCCGCTTGATGTGGTCAATGTTGACCGTCGCGGCCACGCCCGGGACCTGGTACAGCTGGCGCGTGTAATTGGACAGCTGCGGGTAGTCGCGAATGCGACGCAGGTTGGTCTTGAAATGGCCGACATAGACCGGGTCGAAGCGCAGCAGCGTGGTGAACAGGCGCCAGTCGGCCTCGGTCAGGCGGTCGCCGGCGAGGAAGGGGTGGCGTGCCAGGCGCGCGTCGAGCCAGTCGAGCGCGGCGAAGAGCGCGCCGAAGGCTTCCTCGTAGGCCTCCTGGGTAGTGGCGAAGCCGCAGCGATAGACGCCGTTGTTGACGTTGTCGTACACGCGGGCGTTGACCGCATCGATCTCCGCACGCAGGTCCGCCGGGTAGTAGTCGGTCCCGGACGACGCGAAGGCGTCGAAAGCGCTGTTCAGCATGCGGATGATGTCCGCCGACTCGTTGCTCACGATGCTGTTGCGTTCCCGGTCCCACAGCACCGGCACCGTCACCCGGCCGGTGTAGTCGGCCAGGGCCCGGGTGTAGACCTGGTGCATGTATTCGCTGCCGAACAGGGGGTCGCCGGCCTCGAAGTCGCCCGCCTCGCAGGGGCGGAACTCCCAGCCGTTCTCCAGCATGTCGGGGTGGACCACCGAGACGCTGATGGCGTCCTGCAGGCCCTTGAGGGCGCGGAAGATCAGCGTGCGGTGCGCCCAGGGGCAGGCCAGCGAGACGTACAGATGGTAGCGTCCGGGCTCGGCACGGAAGCCGCCTTCCCCGGTGGGTCCGGCCGCGCCGTCGGCAGTGACCCAGTTGCGGAATACGGCTTCCGAGCGCACGAACTTGCCGCCCGTGGACTCGGTGTCGTACCACTTGTCCTGCCACTTGCCTTCGACCAGCAGACCCATATCAATGAACGCTCCCGGCGCAACCCTTAAGATGCGCGCTTTGCTGTTGAGGAGACCCTATTATGACCGATGAGACGTATGCCGAAGTGCGCAAGCGCATCACGAAGGCCAATGCAGGCTTGCGCCAGGGCCAGCCGGACACCTTCAAGGGCTTCAATACGATCCATCACCAGGCGATGCAGGACGGGGCCCTGGACCACAAGACCAAGGAACTGGTGGCAGTGGCGCTGTCGGTGGCCTCGCGCTGCGATCCCTGTATCGCCTTCCACGTGCCCGCCGCGCTCAGGCTCGGCGCAACGCGCGAAGAGATCATGGAGATCCTCTCGGTGACGGTGCTGATGGGGGGCGGGCCGTCACTGATGTATGCGGCGCATGTGATGGAAGCGGTGGACGAGGAGCTGGCCAAGCAGGCCGCAGACTGAGCGCGCCTCAGTTCCCGCCGCGGGTCGCGTTCCAGCGGCGCACCCAGTCGACGAGCTTTTCGCCTTCCATGGCGCGTGCGACGAAGTAGCCCTGGCCTTCGTCGCAGCCCAGGTCGGTGACGGCTTCCCATACGCGCTGGTTGTCGATGCCCTCGGCGACGACGCGCATTTGCAGCTCGTGGCCGAGGCGGATGTTCGACTCCAGGATCGCCGCGGCTTCCTCGTCCACCAGGGCATTGCGCACGAAGCTCCGGTCCAGCTTCAGTTCGCTGTAGGGCAGCTCGTTGAGCTGCGACATGTTGGAGCGGCCGGTGCCGAAGTCGTCGATGGACAGTTCGAAGCCCTGCAGGCGCAGCCGGGTCAGGGTCTCCAGGGTGTCCACGTTGCTGTTGCCCTCCCAGTCCTCCGTGACCTCGAGGGTCACATGCGCCGGCTTGACGCGGAAGGTCTCGGCCCAGGCGACGAGCGTCTGCGGCAGCCGGTCGTCCCCGAGCAGCTTGGGCGAGATGTTGATGGCGAGCTGCAGCGGCGTGCCGCCAGCGCGCCAGCGCGCCGCGGCGGAGAAGGCGTGGCAGACCAGGGCCTCGGTGAGCGAGAAGATGAGGCCGGATTCCTCCGCCACGCGGATGAAGGTGCCGGGCGGCAGCATGCCGCGCTCCGGATCCTCGAGCCGCGCCAGTGCCTCGACGCCGACGGGCTTGAACGTTTTCAGGTCGATCTTGGGTTGGAACCATGGCCGGATCCGGCCACGTTGCAGCCGGTCCGAGATTATGTCGCGGCTGAGCTGGAGTTGCAGCGCCCGGGTGCCCTCGTCCTCGTCCTCCGGGGGCGCGAGCAGCAGGGCGCCGAAGTCGGCCTCGTTGAATGGTTGCTGCAGTTGCCCGGCCAGCCTGAGGCCGCGGGCGCGGGCAAGGCGGGACGCCGAGTTGAGCACCCTGGTGGGCGCCAGGCCGGTCATGATCAGGCGCGCCTGGCAGACGTGGTCGCTGAGGAAGCGCACGCCGTCGATGCCGTCGGTGCGGTCACCCGAGATGGACAGCGCGGTGAAGCTCAGGTCGGGATGCCACTGCGTGACGAAGGAACGGAAGTCGGCCGCAGTCACGGCCTGGTAGCCGCGGCGGCCACAGTACTCCGCCAGGGAGTCGCGCAACTCCCCGTCCGGCTCCATGATGAGGATCTCGGGCTTCATGCGAGATGGATAACAGGCTCTCCGCCCCGGGCCCATGAAGCCGGTCACGCTTTGCCGCTAAAGGTGGCGCCGATGCGTATAATCGCCAGTCCCATGGACCCGCCAGGGGTCGATCCGGAGGGGGCTTCCCATGTACCAGCGTGCTGATGAGAGGCTGTCGCGCCTCGCGGCCATCGACGGCGGCTGCCTCACGGGCGGCGGGCGCGGGGTGGAAAAAGAATCCCTGCGCGTCACCCCGAACGGCCGCATCGCGTCGACACTCCATCCCGAGGCGCTCGGCGCGGCCGTGGCCCATCCGTGGATCACCACAGATTATTCCGAGGCCCTGCTCGAGTTCGTCACGCCGCCGCTCGACAGTTGCTGGGCCACCCTGCAGTTCCTGTGCGATATCCACCAGTTCGTGTATCCGCGCCTTCCCGACGACGAGATGCTCTGGGCCACCAGCATGCCGTGCGCCGTCGGCGGTGACGCCAGCATCCCCGTGGCCGAATACGGCACCTCGAATGTCGGGCGCATGAAGCACATCTATCGCCTCGGGCTGGGCTACCGGTACGGGCGCGTGATGCAGACCATCGCCGGCGTCCATTTCAACTACTCCCTGCCGGAGCGCTTCTGGCAGGTGCTGGCGCAGGCGGAAGGGCGCGACGGTGCGGACCGGGCGTTCCGCGACGACATGTATTTCGGCCTGCTGCGCAATTTTCGGCGCTACGGTTGGATCGTCATGTACCTGTTCGGCGCCTCGCCGGCGGTGTGCAAGTCGTTTCTCGGCGGGCGCGACCCGGGCCTGCCGGAGTTCGACAAGAGCACCTGGTACGGGCCCCATGCGACCTCGCTGCGCATGAGCGACCTCGGCTACCGCAACACCAACCAGGCCGGCATACACCTTTCCATGAACTCGCTCGATGAGTACATCGACGGGCTGGAGCACGCCATCCGCTCGCCCTGGCCGCCCTACGAGAAGATCGGCGTGGCGCCGGACGGCATCTGGCGGCAGCTTTCCACCAGCGCGTTGCAGATCGAGAACGAGTATTACGGCTACGTGCGGCCGAAGCAGCCCATCCGCAGCGGTGAACGCCCGACGCTGGCGCTGCGCCGCGCCGGCGTGGCCTATGTCGAAGTGCGCGCCCTGGACGTGAGTCCCTACGACCCCGCCGGGGTGAGCCAGAACGAGCTGCGCTTCATCGAGGCCTTCCTGGTGTTCTGCATGCTGCACGACAGTCCGCCCCTGTCTGCGTGCGAGATGGAAGAGCTGGACACCAACCACGCGCGCGTGGCGGTGGCGGGCCGGGATCCGGCGCTGGCGCTCGACATCGCCGGCCGCCACCAGCCGCTGGTGGAGTGGGGCCGCGAAATCTGCCGCCAGCTGGCCCCGATCTGCGAGTTGCTGGACCATGGGGACCCGGCCCGTTCATACACGGCCTCGCTGGAGTTGCAGTCCGCCAAGCTGGAAGATCCGGGGCTGACGCCCTCGGCCCGGATCCTGGCCGAGATGCATCAGGAAGGCGAATCCTTCTTCGCTTTTGCCCGGCGCATGTCCCAGCAGCACACGGACTACTTTGCCTCGCTGCCGCCCATGTCGCGCGAGCGGCTGGAGGAGTTCGAGGCCGAGGCCCGCCGCTCGCTCGAGGCGCAGCGTGCGCTGGAGGCGGACCACAGCGAATCGTTCGAGGACTACCTGGCGCGCTATTTCCTCACGCCGGCACCTTGATGGGCACGAGCCTGGGTTTCCTGCTGCTGGGTTTCCTGCTGCTGTACGGCGGCGGCGAATGGCTGGTGCGCGGGTCGAGCAACCTGGCATTGCGCTTCGGCATGAGTCCCTTCCTCGTCGGCATGACGATCGTCGCTTTCGCCACCAGCGCGCCGGAGCTCGCGGTCAGCCTGCAGGCCGCCCTGACCGGTGTCGACGACATCGCCGTCGGCAACGTGGTGGGCTCGAACATCGCCAACATCGGCCTGATCCTGGGCGTGTGTGCGGTGTTGACGCCGACCGTGGTGCGCAGTCGCCTGATCCGCCTCGACCTGCCCTGGCTGATCGTCGTTTCGGGCTTGCTGACGGCTTTTCTCTACGATGGCGGCTTGAGCCGCGCCGGCGGCCTGGTCTTCCTGTCCGGCCTGGCCGGATTCCTGTTCTGGAATATCCGTGTCGGCCGCCCGGAGGAGGAAGACGAGGACGTGAAGCTGGAGTTCGAAAGCATCGTCCGACCGCGGGTCGGGGCCAGCGTCGACCTGCTGCTGATCTTCATCGGCCTGGTGGCCCTGGTGGCGGGCGGCGCGGCTTTCGTGCGCGGCGGCGTGAGCCTGGCCGAGGCCCTGGGGGTGCCGCCCGCGATCGTCGCCCTGACCGTGGTGGCGATCGGCACCAGCCTGCCCGAACTGGCCACCAGCATTGTGGCCGCCATGCGCGGTGACGCGGACATTGCGGTGGGCAACGTGGTGGGCTCGAACTTCCTGAATATCCTCGCCGTGCTGGGCATCACTGCCACCATCCAGCCGCTGGAGCGCGGCGGCATCACCATGGTCGACCTGGCAGTGATGCTGGTGTTTACGATCGCCCTGTTGCCGCTCATCCTGGTGCGTCGGCGCATCGGCCGCCCCGAGGGCGCGGTGCTGCTGCTGGGTTACACCGCCTACGTCGCCTGGCTGGCGTTCAACGCCTAGGGTTGCTCGCCGGCGAAAATCGCCACCTCGCGGCCGGCAGCGTCGGCCCGACCGCGGTACATGCCCTCGGTGCTGAAGGCCAGGCTGGAGCGGCCGTTGCGGTCGAGGACGATGACGCCGCCGAGGCCCCCGAGCGCGCGAATCTCTGCCAGCACACCGCTTGCCGCTACGCCGGGCGCTTCGCCGCCCAGCTGCATGCGCGCGCAGATGGAATGCGCCGCCGCAGCACGGATGAAGTACTCGCCGTCGCCGGTGGCAGACACCGCGCAGCCCTCGTCCGCCCAGGTGCCGGCGCCGATGACGGGCACGTCCCCCAGCCGTCCCCAGCGCTTGGCCGTGGTACCCCCGGTCGAGGTAGCGGCGGCCAGGCGTCCCGTGGCGTCGAGCGCCACCGCGCCGACGGTGCCGAAACGGCCCTGGTCGGGCTCCGTGGGCAGGGCGCCCTGCAGGATCGAGCGCTGCAGCTGCTGCCAGCGCCGCTCGGTGCGGAACCAGCTGCCGGGCTTGAGCTCCAGTCCCTGGTCGATGGCGAACTCGATCGCGCCCTCGCCGACCAGGAAGACATGCGGCGAGGCCTCCATCACGCGACGCGCCAGCAGCACCGGGTTTCGCACCCAGCGGACTGCGCCCACCGCACCCGCCTGGCGCGTGGCCCCGTCCATGATGGAGGCGTCCAGTTCGTTGCGCCCGTCGGCCGTGAACACGGCGCCGCGCCCGGCGTTGAACAGCGGCGAGTCTTCCATCGGCACGATGGCGGCGCTGACCGCATCGAGCGCGCTGCCGCCGTCCGCCAGTACGCGCCACCCCGCCTCCAGGGCCTGGTGCAGCGCAGCCTCGTAGGCAGCCCGGTCCGCGGCGCTCATTTCCGCGGCCCGCAGGGTGCCGGCGCCGCCGTGGATCAGCAGTACGGGCTCAGCCGCTGTGGCTGGCTGGACGGCAACGAGCAGCAGGGCGGCGAGAGCGGGAAAGAATTTCCTCATGGGTGCTCCTGTTCCAGCGGAATCTGACGCGGGGCGGGCAAGAGCCGGGTGACGGCCAGGCCGGGGCGGCGCCGGAAGGCGATTACGGTGAGGTCGTCCGGCTTGCTGGGGTGATCGCCCGGGGTGTCCTGTGCGGGACCGTGCATGCGTGCCAGCGCCTGCTCAGCCAAAGCGCCGACGCTGCGGTCCAGCCGGCCGTGGCGCACGACGGCGGCGATCTCATGCAGGCGCATGTTGTCCACCAGGCCGTCGCTGCAAACCAGCACCGTGTCGTGCGCGGCCAGCCGCACGCTGGAGCCGACCTCGATGCGCATGTCCCGGCTGCCGAGGAAATTCGACACCAGGTGACGGTCCTCGTGGTGCAGGGCTTCCTCGTGGTCCACCAGGCCGGCCTGCAGCGCAAACCCCACGGGGGAGTGCGACAGGGTGCGCAGCTTCAGGCGGCCGCGCTGGCCCAGCACGATGACCTCCGAGTCGCCGACGTTGTAGGCGCGCACTGCGCCGTCGCACAACTCGGCCACGACCAGCGTGGTGGCGCTGCCGTTGGCCAGCGCCAGCACGGCATCGTTGGCGCGGGAGATGCCGTCGAGGATCGCCGCCTGCAGGGCGCGCCCCTGGGCGAACTCCTGTTCCACCACCTCGGCCAGCGTGCTGATGGCGCAAGCCGCGGCAGCGCCGCCCCCCGGCAGCCCCCCCATGCCGTCGGCCACCGCCAGCACGGCGTTGCGCGCGTCCAGCGGCAGCACCAGCAGGGCGTCTTCGCTCTTCGCCTTGAAGGCGCAGGGTGCTGACCACGCCACGGCGGCGCCGTCGGTGACGCGCAGCAGGGCCTCGATCCGGACCTCGGTTGCGGCGAGCTGCAGTCCTTCCTCGGCCGGGAGTACGCTCACCGTGTCGCCGCCGGGCGCCGGATACGCTCGAATGCGGCCAGCAGCTGTTGCCCGTCGCGGTAGCGGCGGTTGGGCTTGACCTCGATGGCGCGGCGGATCAGGGCGACCATGTCCGGGTGCAGTTTCTGCCGCAGGCGGGCGGCGCCCGGCGGTGGCCAGTCATACGGCCAGCGTGGCAGCACCCCGGCGAACATGCGGTACAGCACCAGGCCGACCGAGAACACGTCGGAGGCGAGCACGGGCCGCCCCATGGCCTGCTCCGGCGCAACGTATCCGACCGTGCCGGAGCCCGAGGCCTCGATGCGGCCCCGCGCCAGCTTGGAGAAGCCGAAGTCAGCCAGGCGCAGCTGGTTGTCCGGGAAGAGGATGAAATTATCGGGCTTGATGTCGCAGTGGATGATGCGCTCCTCGTGCGCGTGCGCCACCGCCGCCAGGATCTGCCCGGTGAAATCCAGCGCCTTGGCGGTGGAGATGCGTTTCTGCAGGCGGCTGCCGAGGGTCTCGAGCCCAAGCGGCATGGAGATGACGAAATAACCGTCGATGAAACAGGCGTTCTGGATCGGCAGGATATTGGGGTGGTCGAGTTTCGCCAGCATGCGGACTTCCTTGCGGAAATCCGCCAGGAAGTAATCGTCCATCATGCGCCGGTGGGGGATCTTGAGCGCCACGCGCAGGCCGTGGATGGTGTCGTAGGCCTGGTACACCGTGGCCAGTGGGCCGTCGGACAGGCGCCGCTCTATCCGGTACTTGCCCAGTTTTTGCCGGGTTCTCAGCAAGGTCCACGACTCCAAGGATGCGCCGGGCGCTGCGCCTTGCGTGGCGCCAGCGGAAGCCCCGGAATATAGGGCAAAGCCGCCCCTGGCGCGAGGCATTGAATTTTCCGGCGCGCGAGCCATCTAAGGTTTGCGAGGGCGGCAGCGGAACCGCTCGGGCCTGTCGTGCGAATACGCGACTGAGAAACAAGAGGCGGAGCGACGCGACCATGAGTGGATACACACGCAAGGATTTCCCGGAGGATGCTGATTTCGAGTTCACCGGCGACGGCGAGCCGATCGAGGTGCTGTCGGACATCGGTCGCCGCGAGGCGCAACGCAGCGGGCCCGGCACCGCGGCGCGGCGCACGCTCGAGGCGCTGGCCGAGAGCCGCCGCCTGAGCCGCGAACTGTCGGACCTGGAGAACTATGAGGACCTATAATCGGAGCGAGTCGCAGAGGTGCGGAGCAGCGGAGACAGGAACGATGATGAGGAACAGTTTCAAGCGCGCACTGGCCCTGGCGGCCGGACTGGTGCTGCTTGCCGGCTGCGCTGCCGTAGGCCCGGAAATCACGACTGATTACGACAGTTCGGCGGATTTTTCCCAGTACCGCACCTTCGAGTTCATGTCCCGCGACGAGCGCGGCGTGGAGCGCAGCTACGACACCATCGCGGACCGGCGCCTCATTTCCGCCGTGACGCGCGAAATGGAGGCCCGCGGTTATCGTCGTGTGGCGCAGGATGCCGACCTGCTGGTCAACTTCGCGGTCAGCACCGAGGAAGTGGAAGACCTGCGCACCGTGCCGTCCTCGGTCCTCCCGCCGCCCTGGTACGGCTACCGTAGCGGTTACTACTACGATCCGTGGCCGGCCTACGCCTACGAGACGCGCATCGACCGTTACGAGCGCGGCACCCTGTTCATCGATCTGGTCGACGCGCAGCGCCGCCAGCTGGTGTGGGAAGGCCGCGCCGTGGCGCGCGTGACGCGCGAGGCACGCGAGGACCCGGGCGCGGCGCTGGACCAGGCGGTCAGCGGTATTTTCGCCCGTTATCCCTTCACGGCCGGGCCCGCATCCCGCTGACGTCTGCTGTCAGCGCGTCTTGCCCGTCGCCGGGTCAGCGCGGCGCCGCGCGGGATCGCGCGGGACCACGTCGCAGGCCGCCCCTTCGTGCCTTACGGCCGCTACGGTATTGCCGCTGATTTCGAAAAACAGCGTGCAGTCGTCCTGTTGCGGCGGGCTGTAGGCTTCACGCGAGGCGGCGGGTTCGAGGGGCGCGCCGGGTTCGGCCAGCCGCTCGATGCCGCGGTCCAGGCGACGGGTGCGCTCAAAGACCAGCACCGTCGAACCGTCTGCTTCGTTCAGCGTGCTCAGGGGCGGGCCCCAGGCGTCCAGCACCTCGGTGGTGGAGGCGCCGATCCAGGCGTCGAGATCGTCCTGCCACCAGGGCGACGCGGCACAGGCGGCCAGCAGCGTCGTGGCGAGCAGGGCTGCGCTCAGTTGGCGAAGCGGCGGGGGCGGGCTCATGCCCGGATCATATCAGTCCGGCGCGCCTGCTGATGAGGTGGATTATCCAGGTCAGCGCCACCGCGCCCAGCAGCAGCACGATGGCGATTCCGGCGTTGTTCAGCGCCGTCGGCGCGACCAGCATCAGGGCGCCCAGGCCCAGCATCATCATCCCGGACATCAGCTTGAGCAGGCGTCCCTCCGCCTCGCCCAACTTGCGCGAGCCGAATTTCAGGACGAACAACAGCACGATGATCAGCAGCGGGATCACGTAGATGATGTTGTACAGCACCAGGTACATGTAATAGACGAAGTTGTCGGCTTCACGCAGCGTCAGGATGCGCGTGTAGACCATGGGCAGGCCGGCTGTGCACAACAGTTCGTAGGAGTTCACCGCCACGGCCAGGATGGCGGTGCCGACCAGCATCGCCCAGACGCTCTTCGCGGCCACCAGGTTCCGCATGCGCTGGTACATCCCCGGCTTCTTGGACTCCGGGATGGAGAGCGAGGGTCCCCCGGACTGGAACCAGAAGTAGTCCTTGATATTGATGACGGCGAGCCCGACGGCAATGACGCCGGCGATGATGGTCACCAGCCTGAGCTCGCCCAGCAGCAGAAAGACGTTCAGCCAGGCGGCCATGAAGACGAAATAAATGAGCCCCGAGATCAGCACGAAGGTGCCGCCGACCAGCATCATGCGGGCGCGGCTGCGCGCGTGCACCATCAGGCTGAGCAGGAACAGCAGCACGAAAAAGGCGCAGGGGTTGAAGGCGTCCAGGCCGGCGATGACCACGGTGAGGATCGGCAGGCCCCAGTCGGACGGATCGATCATGCCGAGCAGGGGCACCTGCACGCCCATGACTTCCCCGGGCTGCGGGCCCGCGCCTGCGGCATCGCCCCCGGTGAACATGGCGATCGCTTCTGCGGGATTGGCGCGGCAATGCTCCAGCCGGGCCAGCAGCACGGCACCGGTGGCTTCGGCATTGTCGAAGCCGGTGTGCATCGTGCCGCAGAAAATGAAGGCGGGGACACTGCGCGCCTGTTCCCCGATGGCCCGCGCCGTGTCGCGGTAGAGGATGCCGTTGTCGCGGTTCTTGGTGATCTCGAAGGCGCGCACATCGATCCAGTCGCGCGCGTCCAGCTCGGCGACGAAGGGCTTGGCCTCCTGGCAATGCGGACACGTGTCCGAATAGAAATACCACAGGACGATTTGCGTCTCGCCCTCCGGCCCGGTGGTCAGCCACTCCACTTCGGCGCGCGCAGCAGAAGCGCACAAGAGCAGTGCCAGCGCCGCCAGGAACAGGGTGAGGGTTTTCTTATGCATGCGTGGTCCACTCCGCCGGAGCGCTGAACTCTACTCAGCGTTCCGGCAGGTGGCAATTGTGGCAATTGCTTGGGAACTTTTAGCGGGCTGCGCGCTACGGATTGAGCTGCTGCAGGATCTCGGGGTTCTCCTCGCGCGTCGCCAGCACGGTGTGGCACAGCGTGCAGTTGCGCGAAATCCCGTCGCCCTCGGCCGTTTTGTGCTCGCGGTTGTGGCAGCGGAAACAGCCCGGCGCGGTCTCGCGACTGCGGATCGGGGGGTGGCCGCTGTGGTCGGGATAGGTGTCCCAGCGCACGTTCATGTGCGGGAAGACATTCCAGCTGTAGATGTCGCCCAGCGCGTCCCCGGCTTCGGTGATCGCGACAGCCTTTTCGACCGCCAGCTCCGGGTAATTCTCCTGGTAGAAGGCTTGCAGCGACTCGGCCACGCCGATGCGGGCATCTTCCTTGGTCTTGTAGTCGGCTTCCTCGATGATGCGCACGCCTTCGCGCTTGATGTACGGCAGGGTCGTATCGACCTTGCCGCCGGACATGAGGATATCCAGCTCTTCGCCGGGGGCGCGGTAGATATGGGTCGGCCGGTTGTGGCAATCGACACAATCCATGGTGCGCCACTCGCCCGGGTCCTCGGGCATGTTGTCAGCCAGGTAGACTTTCTTGCTGCCGTCGGCCAGCGTCATCTCGATGTCGTAGACCTCCATCCGGGTTTCGTCGGAGCGGTAGCGGATCTGGATGTTCGGATCCACGTGCCAGTGGATGCCATAGGACTCGCGCCCGGCGAGGCCGCCCACCTTGAGCAGGATGGCGCTCCGCAACTCGGTATTGTCTTCGTTCTCGTCATAGACGGTCGTGATCTTCAGCTTGTCGCCGATGAACACGGTGGGCCAGTGGCACTGCTCGCAAGTGTCGCGGGCCGGGCGCAGGTTGTGCAGCGGCGCCTCGATTGGCCGCGGGTAGATGTCGAGCGCCACCGCCACAAGCTGCCAGGCGCCACCGAGCTTGGACTTCACGAACCAGTCTGCGCCGGGGCCTATGTGGCACTCCACGCAGTCCACGCGAGCATGGGCCGAGCGCCGGTGCGCCGTATGCTCCGGCTCCATCACTGCGTGGCACGCCAGGCCGCAAAAGGCGTTGGAATCCATCACCGCGACGCCCTTGAAAGTGGCGCCGGCGATCACCGCGATGTTCGCAATCGTGAGAAATATGAACACGGCGAGTGATTTTCGGGTGTCTTCCTCGTTCAGATCGATTACGGGAAAGGGTTGAGGCGTCGAGCCTGTTTTTTCCTGGCGCGCGGATTGTCTGCGCTGCCGCAGGAACCCGATCGGTATCAGCAGCAGGCCCAGCACGAAGATCAGCGGCAAAACCAGGAACGTCAGAATGCCGAGGTACGGTCCGCCCTCGAATCCCAGGAGATGCATGAGGATCAGGGCCAGCAGGACAGCCGTAGAGGCCAGGGACAGAGCCAACCCGGCCAGGCTTACGGGATCGCGTGTGGCGGCGGCGAAGATCTTCATCCGGCGCAATGTCCTTTGTTCCGGCGAGCGGCACCGTAGACGAAATCGGGGTAGCGCCTTGCGACGCTACCCCGAGGCCGACGCGGATGCGCGCCAGTCAGACCCGACTGTGTGGCAGGGTGGCCGTTGGGGCAGCGAGTGGCGCCGCCCTTGCGGCCCTCTTTACTCGGATTCCTTGGCCTCGAAAGAGGCTTTGACTTCCTGCCAGATTTCCTTGTCGCTGTCGCGCAGATCATGCGCCAGGCCCCGATGACAATCGATACAGGTCTGCCCGCGTTCCTGGGCTCGCTCATGCATGCGTGTCGCCATCTTGC
The DNA here is from genome assembly GCA_963709275.1 of uncultured Gammaproteobacteria bacterium. Classification (GTDB taxonomy): domain Bacteria; phylum Pseudomonadota; class Gammaproteobacteria; order Steroidobacterales; family XN24; genus XN24. The sequence continues at coordinate 177,545 of CAVPVZ010000004.1, read as the reverse complement.
TCTGCGACTCGGCGGCCATGTGTTCCCACTGATGGCAGTGCATGCAGTACTCGGAGCCGTTCTCCTTGTAATGCGTCCAGACCTTCCGCTTGAGCTCGCCGCGGCGCGCCTCGTACTTCTCTTCCGTCGAGATGACCCCCTGGAGCTCGGGAATGATATCCAGGGAAACGACCATCTTGGTCCAGACATACTCGAACCACGGCCGTGGCAGGTGGCAGTCGGAGCATTCCGCCCTCACGCCGGCTGCATTGTGTGCGTGGGACGATGCCTCATACTCCGGGCGAATATTCAGCTCGTGGGAGTGGCAGGCGAAGCAGAACTCGGTCTCGCTCGACATGTGCAACGCGGTGTTGAAGCCGCCCAGGGCGATGGCGCCGAGGAAGAACGCTACGACCCCACCGACCGGAATCCCCAGCAGCCACTTGCGTCGCGGCTTCTTCCAGAACCAGCCGCGTTCTTCGTTGTTGGTGCTCATGTCGACCTAACCCCGCTATCAGAAAGCCACACGCGGGGCCTGGCTGCGCTAGGGCCCGCGACTCTCTGTGACTATGAGCGCCATGACGCCAAACTCCAATCAGTAAGATTGCGTATCGGCCTTCAGGAGCGTCCGCTGGAGCGAAGTTCGGGCGAAGGTATGCGCAGTTGCAGCGGGCCCGGGGCGTCCAGCTCTTCGCGGATGGTGTGGCGCATCAGGTCGCGGAAATCCGACACGGCCATGAAGAACTCGCGCATTATGAGGATCCATACGCGCATGCCATAAGGCGTCAGCACCAGGCGGTCCGCCTCCTCGCGCACCGCGCCCATCAGCTTCAGCCCGAGGATCTCGGGTGCCAGCTTCCAGAAGAATCCGGGATACCGATCCTCGGCCACTGCCTTGTCCAGGCTGAGGCCGAACAGGTTCATCAGCATGAAGTAACGCAGGCGGTCGCGGCGGGTCAGCGGCTGGCGGCGGCTGATACCGAAGTTGCCGTTCTCGACCTGGCGATTGTAGTGGTTAAGTGAGAACGTGCTCGAATAGAGAACCCCGTCCAGGTAGCTCATCGCGCCGCTGCCGAGACCGAGGTACTCCTCGTTCTCGATGATGTACTCGTCCACGGTGCCGCGCTGGCGGTTGAAGCACCACGCCGAAGAGGCCTGGTAGGTATCCGGCAGCGTGTCCAGGATCAGCCGGTACATCTGGCCTTCGCGGTCGAAATCCACCTCGCCCATGGTCTTGCGCATTTTGCGCATGGTGCTCTCGGCGCTCATCAGCGGATAAAAGGTCACCTGGCTTACACCCAGCTCGTGCGTGAGCTGGTGGATATCGTTGAGCAGGGATCGTTCATCCTGATAAGGCAGGTTGAAGATCATGTCGGCGTTGAGCGTCTCGAAAATGCCGTCGGCCTGCTCGAGGCGTTGCATGACCGAGGCGGCGGAACCGTACTTTTCGTAGCGGTCCATCTGCTTCAGCAACTCGTCGTCAAGGCTCTGGATGCCGACCGAGACCCGCGTCACCCCGGCATCCCGCATGCGGGACATGACTTCGGGCCGGAGATCGTCCGGGTTGGTCTCGATGGAGATGCTCTCGATCGGGCTCAGGCGGCGCAGCAGTTCCAGTGTCTCGGCCAGCTCGGCCGGCATTACTGTGGGCGTGCCGCCGCCCACGTACACGTCCTTGAAGCGATAGCCGGCCTCGTGCGCCATGCGGATCTCCTGGCGCAGCGTCCGGAAATAGCGCACGGTCTTCTGTTCCTCGAAACAAACCCGGTGGAAGGAGCAGAAGGGGCACAGCACGGTGCAGAAGGGCACGTGCAGGTACAGCATGTACTTGCGCGAGAGATCCGGGGCCGGCAGCGACTCGCTGGGCTGCGGCCGCGCGAAACGGGTGAGCCGCCGGCTGTTGTGCCGGAAGCCCGCGGTCAGCAGGCGGTCCATGATGCTCAAGGCGACGAAGCTCCCGTTGGTCGGCGTCGGACATTACCGTCGGTCATGTTAGCGCAGATGCGACTCATTTCAGACTCGTATTCGTCGCTGGCCCCGTTCCTGGAGCCGCCGCGCCGTGGCGACGGCGCCAGGCGCCGGGGCTGTCCCCGGTCCAGCGCCGGAAGGCGTGTGACAGGTTGGCCGCGTCGCTGAACCCGGTGCGCGCAGCGATCTCGTCCAGCGGCAGGCCGGTGTTCTCCAGGTAGCCCGCCACCAGCCCGAAACGCACTTCATCGGCCAGGGCCCGGAAGCTGGTGCCTTCCTCGGCCAGCTTGCGGCGCAGGCTGCGCCGCGACAGGTTCAGGCTGCGCGCGGCTTCATCCTGGTTCGGCAGGCGCCCAGGGTGGTCGAGCAGCAGGCGCCGCAGCCGCGTGGCCAGGCCCCCGGCCGGGGACATGCCTGCCAGCAGGCGGCGGCACTGCGCCTCGGCGGCGGCCGCGGTGACCGGGTCGCCGCCCGGCAGGGGCTGGTCCAGCATGACCGCGGCCAGGCGCAGGGCGTGACGCTCCGCGCCGAAGCTCGGGCGGCAGCCGAACACGGTCTCGTAACGGGCGGCCCAGGCCGGCGCCGCGTAGGCGAATTCGGCGCCGGCGAGGCCGCCGCGCCGACCCATCAGGTCTTCCAGCAGCGTGGCCGCAGCGGCGGCGTCCCGTTCCACCAGGAAGGTCTCGAGCTCGCCCAGCGGGGCGCCCGCCTGCATCACCAGCGCCGCTTCGGGCCGGCTGCGCTCAAAGCGCCAGCGCAGGAAAGTGTGGGTCAGGTCGACGTACTGCAGCCCGAGGCGGATGGCGCTGGCGAGCGTCGGGCTGGCCGCCAGGGCCAGGCCCCAGAAGCCGAATACCGGGAAGCGGTGCCCGCGACCTGCGAGCAGCCCGAGGTCGGGCCGGCCCGAGGCCTCGAGCGCCAGGCGAATGAAGGTGATTTCGCGCTCGACCGGGACGGCCTGGCCGGCGCCCGCGAGTTCCGGCGGCAGCCCGCAGCGGGCCAGCAGCGGCAGCGGGTCGACGTCCAGGTCCTGCAGCGTGCGCGCCAGCACGGCGACCCCTGTGGCCGGGTGGCGCAGACCGGGTGGAACCATCGGGGCGAGACCTGGGGCGTTCATGCTGGCCGAAATTAACAAAAGAATTGACGGAGGGGAACAATGCGAACGCGCGAGCGCCGCCCCATTATCTGTTCCATGGCTACCCATCCCGCTGAGATCGTTACCTGGACCGACCGCCGCCGCTATTGGTGGCTGGCCTCGGTGTTCTTGCCCATGCTGCCGCTGGCGGGCATCGTCGCCTGGCGGGCGGGGGGTGGCGAGGCGTGGCTGTGGCTCACGCCCGTCGTCCTGTACGGCATCGTGCCCCTGCTCGACTACCTGCTCGGCGAAGACGAGGCCAATCCGCCCGAGGCGCTGGTACCGGAGCTGGAGACAGACCGGTGGTATCGCTGGCTGACCTGGCTTGCGGTCCCCGCGGTGTGGCTGACGGTCGTCGTGGCGGCCTGGTCAGCAGTGGAGGGCGGGCTCAGCTGGGTAGGCTGGCTGGGACTTGCCCTGTCGACGGGCTGGGCCAGCGGCGCCGGCATCAACGCCGGCCACGAACTGGGCCACAAGAAAGACCCGCTCGAGGTGTGGCTGGGCCGCGCGGCGCTGGCGCCCTCCGGTTACGGCCACTTCATTGTGGAGCACGTGCGCGGCCACCACCGCGACGTGGCCACGCCGGAGGATCCGGCCTCCTCGCGCCTCGGCGAGAATTACTACCGGTTCATGAGCCGCGAGATTCCCGGCGCGTTCCGCCGCGCCTGGGCGCTGGAGCGCGAGCGCCTTGCCGCGCAGGGCCGCGGCCCCTGGCATCCGGCCAACCACAACCTGCAGGCGTGGGCGCTGAGCGTGGTGTTCTGGGGTCCGCTGCTGCTCTGGCTCGGGCCGGCGCTGCTGCCGTTCATGCTCCTGCAGGCGGTGTTCGCCTACAGCCTGCTGTCGGCGGCCAACTACGTCGAGCACTACGGCCTCAGGCGTGAGCGCGGTGCCGATGGACGCTACGAGCGCTGCGCGCCGCGCCATAGCTGGAACTCCAACTGCGTGGTTTCCAATCTCCTGCTGTACCAGCTGCAGCGCCACTCGGACCACCATGCCTGGCCGGCCCGCCGCTACCAGAGCCTGCGGCACTTCGACGAGGCGCCGCAGCTGCCGACCGGCTACTACGGCATGTTCCTGCTCGCCATGCTGCCGCCGCTGTGGCGCCGGGTGATGGACCCGAAAGTCCTCGCCCATGCCGGCGGCGACGAGGCCCGCATCAACCGCGCCCCGCGATGATCGTTGCCCAGCCGCGGCACACTGGTTAAGCGGCTGATTTTCAACCGCCCGTTGCCTGGACGCCTGGGGTTCGCACAAGCGCGCCGTCAATGCGCAGTTTCCGCCATGGTCGGTCCCGGCTCGCGCACTAGGTTTTGAGTGTCAGGAGAGTTTTCTCCTGGCCTTGATCCCCTACGGAGGTGATGAACATGTCGACGGTACGCGAGACGACCCCGAAGGTATCGGGGAAGGGCTCGAGGAGCGTCGCGCGGATGAGCAAGCCTCTGCTCAGCATGGAGGATTTCATCGAGAACCTGTTCTCCAGGTCGCTGATGGATCCGATGGGCTGGAGGCGTCCGCTGCTTGCCGAACTGGAGGACTTCGAAATGAAGTTCCCGCGGATCGACATGGTGGATCGCGACAGCGAGTTGCTGGTCCGGGCCGAGCTCCCCGGGGTGAAGAAGGACGAGCTGGAAATCACCGTGGCCGATGATTTCCTCACCATTGCGGTGAATCGTGAAATTTCGGAGAAGGAGTCCGCCGAGCACTTCTTCCGGTCCGAGACGTCGCGCGGCTCCGTGGAGCGGACCATTCCGCTGCCGGTGGACGTCGTGGGCGACAAGGCCAAGGCTGAACTGAAGGACGGCATCCTGGAACTGGTCATCCCGAAGGCCACCAAGATCAGCCGCCACAAGGTGAACGTGCGCTAGCAGTCCCCCGCCGGCGCACCGGGATCGCCGCACGGGCGATCCTGCGGCCGGGATGGCGCAAGGCCGTCCCGGCCGTGTTCTTGCCCCTCAGCGCGGGTTCTTCGCCCGTCTGCTCGAGGGCGGCTTGCGGTCCTGGCGCTGCAGGGCCTCCAGCAGCGCCTTCGGCCCGATCGATTGCAGCCTTTTCTCTGCCAGCGCCAGGGGCAGTATGAGTCCGCCTTCGGCCATGCGCTTGAACATGTGCGTCACCGCGGCGGCGTTGCGCGCCAGCTGCGCCATCAGCGGGTCGCCCAGCGCCGGGACCGGGAAACGGAACAGCAACAGGTCATCCTCGCGCTGGAAGCCGCCCTGCGGGACATAGGGCTCGAGCAGCCGGCGCATGCGTCGGTTCTCGGCCTGCAGCCGGCCGTCGGCCCAGGGGATGCGCCGTTCGCTCATCATGGCGAGCAGGCGGTGCAGGAGGATCCGGCCGATGCCCAGGCCCTGCCAGTCGTCCACGATGGTGATCGCGATCTCGGCTGCAGCCGGGTCCTCGCGGCTGCGCACGAACCGCGCCATGCCGATGGGCTCGGCTTCAGCGTCACCGGCATCCAGTTGCACCGCCACGATGGCCCCGTGGTCGTCGTCGGCGGGCGAGACCAGCGCCTCGATCTCGGCCTCGGTCAGGCGCATCTTGGGGTAAAACCAGCGCTGCACGCGGGTTTCCGTGGACAGGCGCTCGAAGCCCGCGAGGATGCCCTCGCGGTCGCCCGGGTGCGCCAGGCGCAGGCGCATCCGGCTGCCGTCCGGCAGCGTCAGCTCCTCGCAATACCTTGTATCGAACAGGCGGTCTGGCGACATGCGGGTTATCCCACGCTCTCCGGCTGTTTCTGTTGCATTGCAGCATAGCACGGATCCCCGTGGCGTGCGGGGATGCCGGCCTGAAAATAGCGGTTTTCGTGACGCACGCACGCTGCGGCGCGGCAGGCGCATTGAGTTACGCCCCGGGCGCGGGGAGGATAGCCGCATGCAAGCCGACTTCGACGCGCCGGAACTTGTCTACCGCAGCCGCCGCCGCGCCGCCTGTGCCGAGGCGGCGCTGGTGCTGGAGGCGGTCGGCCTGCGACCGGTCCTGCACGACCTGGATGGCGCCTGGGTGGTGGTCGTGGCGCCGCATGAGGCGCAACGGGCCCGCGCCGAGATCGCGGCCTGGCAGGCCGAAAACCCGCCGCGCCCGGCCGAACCCCCGCCGCGGCTGCCGCTGGCGGACGGTCGCCTCGGCGCGGTGGGCTATGTGCTGGTCGTGGTCGGCGTGGCGCTGGCGGTGGCGAATTTCGCCTTCGACCGTGACTGGCTGGACGCGGGGCGCGTGGACGGGGCGGCGATGCGCGCCGGCGAATGGTGGCGCGCCGTGACGGCGCTGACCTTGCATGCCGACCTGCAGCACCTGGTGGGCAATATCTTCTTCGGCAGCCTGTTCGGCGGGTTCGCCGGCCGCTACCTCGGCTCCGGCGTGGCCTGGCTGCTGGTGCTGCTGGCCGGCGCGAGCGGCAACGTGATCAACGTGGTCCTGCAGGGGTTCGACCACCGTGCCATCGGCGCGTCGACGGCGGTCTTCGCGGCGCTGGGCCTGCTGGGTGCGCTGGCCTGGGCCGGGCGCCGCGCCAGCGCCCAGGGCCGCTGGTACCGCTGGGGCCCGGTGATCGGCGCGGTGGCGCTGCTGGCGTTTACCGGCACCGGCGGCGAACGCACGGACATCGGCGCGCACCTGTGGGGGTTCGCGGCCGGGCTGGGCGCCGGTCTGCTGGCTGCTGTCTTACCGGTGCAGGTGCTGCGACGCAGTGCGGTGCAGGCGTTGGCGGGGGTCGTGGCGCTGGGCGTGGTGGCCGGCGCATGGGTGCTGGCACTGGCCTGAGGCTGACCGGCCGCCCGTGCTGCCGGCTCGCGGCAGGAATCAGTCGTGGCGCAAGGCCTCCGGCATGGGCGCCGGCGGGCCGATGCGGCCGCAGACCGCGACCGCGATGGCCGAGAACAGCACGCCCGGCACGATTTCGTAGAGATCGAATATGCCGCCGGAGAGCGACTTCCAGGTCACCACGGTGATGCCGCCGACGAGGATGCCGGCGTAGGCGCCGGCCAGGCTCATGCGCTTCCAGTACAGCGACGCCAGCAGCGTCGGCCCGAAGGAGGCGCCGAAGCCGGCCCAGGCGTAGGCCACCAGGTCGAGCACCTTGCTTTCCGGGTCGAGCGCCAGCAGGAAGGCGCCGATGGCGATCAGGATCACGGCGAAGCGGCCGATCCACAGGAGTTCGCCGGGCCGGGCGTCGGGGCGCAACAGGTCGCGGTAGAGATCCTCGGACACCGCCGAAGACGCCACCAGCAGCTGCGAGTCCGCGGTGGACATCACTGCCGCCAGGATCCCGGCCAGGCACACGCCTGCAACCACCGGATGCAACAGGGCCGCGGCCATGGCCATGAAGACCTTCTCGGTGTCGGCGCCTTCCAGCGCGGGCGTGAGCCAGGCCGCGCCGGTGAGCCCGACGGTCATGGCGGCGGCGAGGGCGATGATCACCCAGCCCACGGCGATGCGCCGCGCGGCGACCAGTTCGTCGGCCGAGCGCACCGCCATGAAGCGCGCCAGGATGTGCGGCTGGCCGAAGTAGCCGAGGCCCCAGCCCAGCAGCGACAGCACGCCGATCACGGTGAGCGGGGCGCCCGCGCTGTCGGTGAAGGCGTTCAGCAGGGCCGGGTTGCGCTCGGCCAGGCCGGCTGCGAGGCCGTCGAAGCCGCCCGTCACCGCGACGCCGAAGCAGGCCACCAGCACCAGGGCGAACAGCATCAGCATGCCCTGCAGGGCATCCGTCCAGCTCACGGCAAGGAAGCCGCCGATGAAGGTGTAGGCCAGCACGGCGCCGGCGCCGGCGCTGACAGCCCAGATGTAGGGCAGCCCGAACACGGTCTCGAACAGCTTGCCGCCGGCGACCAGGCCGGAGGCGGTGTAGAAAGTGAAGAACAGCAGCACCACCGCCGCGCCGAGCAGGCGCAGCAGGCCGTAGGGATCGGCAAAGCGGCGTTGCAGGTACTCGGGCAGCGTGAGGGCATCGCCGTAGGCCTCGGTGGCGGTGCGCAGGCGACTGGCGGTGAAGCGCCAGTTGAGCCAGGTGCCGGCCAGCAGGCCAATGACCAGCCAGGCGGACTCGAGTCCGGCCACGTAGGCATAGCCCGGCAGGCCCAGCAGCAGCCAGCCGCTCATGTCGGAGGCCTGGGCGGAGAGCGCGGTGGTCCAGCGGCCCAGGCGACGCCCTCCCAGGATGTAGTCGCGCAGGTTGGCGGTGCTGCGCCAGGCGACGATGCCGATGGCGAGCACCACCAGCAGGTAGACCACGAAGGTCAGCGTGACTGCAGGGCCGGTCTCGATCATCGGCCGGATGTTAGCAGCTGCGCCAGGCCCCTGCGCCCGGGGACTGTCCCCCGGCGCGGCGGCCCCGTATCCTTCGCTGCATGGCAGCACACGCGCTACGCATCCTCGCCGGCCCCACGGCACTCGAGAGCCTGCGCGCCGAGGGCTTCGACCCGGACGCGTTCTCGGTCATGGCGGGCGCCTCGGGCAGCGCCAAGTGGTTCGCCATCGGCGGCCTGGACCGCGCGCTGGCGACGCATTTCGTGGCGCGCCGGCATTCCCCGCTGTTCGTCATCGGCTCGTCCATCGGCGCGTGGCGCGCCTGCTGCCACGCCATGCCCGATCCGCTCGCAGCGCTGGACCGGCTGGAAGAGGCCTACCTGGCCCAGACCTACGACGCCAGGCCCGCGCCGGCGCAGGTCAGCGCGACCAGCCGCGGCATCCTCGAGCATGTGCTTGGTCCCGAAGGAGCCACCCAGGCCCTGCGGCACCCGACGATCCGGCTCAACGTGGTCGTCGCGCGGGCGCGTCACCTGGCCGCATCGGAGACGCCCTGGGTACAGCAGCTCGGCCTCGGGGTGGCAGCGCTGGGCAACCTGGCATCACGCAAGAGCCTTGGGCTGACCTTCGAGCGGGTGCTGTTCCACGACCCGCGCGGGCGCGCGCCGTTCCTCGATCCGGATGTCCTCTCCGGCGAAACCGTGCGCCTCACGCGGGACAACCTGGCGCCGGCAGTGCTCGCCTCGGGGGCCGTGCCGCTGGTGCTCGAGGGCGTGCGCGAGATTCCCGGCGCCGTGCCCGGCGTGTACCGCGACGGCGGGATCATCGATTACCACTTCGACAGCCCGCTGTCCGGCGAGGACGGCCTGGTGCTCTACCCGCATTTCTATCCCTACCTGGTCCCGGGCTGGTTCGACAAGCTGCTGCCCTGGCGCCGGGCCGGGCGCCGCTCGCTCGACCGCACGGTGCTGCTGTGCCCCTCGGAGTCGTTTGTGGCCGGATTGCCCGGCGGCAGGATCCCGGACCGCAAGGATTTTCAGGAATTCGACGCCGATGAGCGGCTGCGCCGCTGGCGCACCGCCATTGACGCGGCCAGGCGCCTGGGGGAAGAGTTCGCGGAGCTGGTCGAGAGCGGGACGCTGCCGGAACGCGTGGAGCCGTTCCCGGGCATTTGAGTCCGGCTGGAACAATTCCAGATGGCGGCGGCGCCGGCCCGCTATAATCAGTCGACATCGATCCGACGGAGCATCGAGATGAGCCTTGCCAAGACCGTCAATTACGCCCTCGCCCTGACCCGCGTGGATTTCCAGATCCTCCGTCACCACCACAGCGATACCAGCCTGGCGGCCGCGCGCGAGGCCCACGTGGACCCGAGCACCCTGGCCAAGGCCGTGGTGCTGAAGGACGGGATCGGCCCGCTGCTGGCGGTGGTCCCGGCCAGCGAGCGCCTGGATCTCGAGCGCGTGCGCGCTGCGCTGCGCCGGCCCGGGCTCGATTTCATTCCCGAGGAGCAGCTCGACCAGCTGTTCTACGACTGCGACAAGGGCGCCATTCCGCCGCTCGGGCCGGATTACCGCGTCCCGACCGTGGTGGACCTGCGCCTGCGCGACTCCGACCAGGTGTACTTCGAGGCGGGCGACCACGAGGATCTCGTGCACGTGGACCAGACCAGCTTCCGCACGCTGATGCGGGGCGCCGAATACCTCGACATCGTCGCCCACTGACGGGAACAGTCCCCATCAATCCCCCGCGCCGGCCGAGCCGACCGTGACTCCCGCCCCGCCGGACCTGCACGGCATCGCCGTCATGCTGCTCGCGGCTGTGGCGCTGTTCCTGTTCAGCCGCGACCGCATCCCGATGGAGAACTCGGCGCTGGTGGTGCTGGCGCTGCTGGTGGTCGGCTTCGAGGTCTTTCCCTACGTCTCGCCGACAGGCGGGTCCATCAGCACGCGCGACTTCCTCGCCGGCTTCGGCAACAGCGCGCTCATCACCATCATGGCGCTCCTCATGTGCACGCGCGGGCTCGAGGTGACGGGCGCCCTGCAGCCGGTCGCGGACCGCCTGGCGCGGCTATGGCTGAAGAGCCCGACTTTCGCGCTGCTGGTGGCCCTGCTGCTGGCGGCGACGCTGAGCATGTTTCTCAACAACACGCCGGTGGTGGCCATGCTGCTGCCGATCCTGATCAGCGTCGGGCTGCGCACCGGCACGCCGGCCTCTTCGATGCTCATGCCGGTCGGTTACGCCACCATCGTCGGCGGCGTCTGCACCACCATCGGCACCTCCACCAACCTGCTGGTGGTGCAGGTGTCCTCCGAGATGGGCATGGCGCCCATGGGCATGTTCCATTTCACGCCCATCGCAGTGGTAGCGGCGGGGCTGGCCATCCTTTACCTGTGGCTCGTCGCGCCCCGCCTGGTGCCGGAGCGCACGGCGCCGATGCCCGACACGTCGCCGCGCGTGTTCGAGGCGGTATTGCACGTGGGCGAGCAGAGCGCCGCCATCGGCGCCACCATCGCGGAGCTGATCGCGCGCACCGAGGGCGCGATGAAGCTCAGCGCCATCGAGCGCGGTCCGGGCCTGTTCGTTGCCCGGCTGCCGTCGGTCACGATGCGTGCCGGCGACCGCCTGCATGTGCGCGACACCCCGGACCGACTGAAACGCTTCGAGAAGCAGCTGGACGTGGCGCTGTACGACGCGCTCGATCCGGGTCACGCGCTCGCGGCCGGCGAGGCGCCCAAGGCCGGGGACCAGCGCATGGCTGAGATCGTCGTGACGCGCGGCTCGCCGCTGCACCGGCGCACGTTGAAGACGGTGCCGTTCTTCGCGCACCACGGGCTGCTGCCGGTAGCGGTGCATCGCTCGCGCTCGCCCGGCGCCGAGGTCACGGACATCGGCGAAGTGTTCCTGCGCGCCGGCGACATCGTGCTGGTGCAGGGCTCGGCCGCGTCCCTGGACGGCATCAAGCGCCTCGGCAACGTGCTGGTGGTGGACGGTTCCATGGACCTGCCGCACACCAGCAAGGCCCCGCTGGCCGGCGCGATCATGGTGGGCGTGGTCTTGCTGGCGGCAACGGGCGTGCTGTCGATCACCGTGGCGGCGCTGCTCGGGGTGCTCGCCATGGTGACCAGCAACTGCCTCAACTGGCGCGCGGCCCTCGGCGCGCTGGACCGCCGCCTCATCATCGTCATCGTGACGAGCCTGGCGCTCGGGAGGGCGCTCACCGTCACGGGCGGCATGGATTATGTCGCCGGGCTGTACGTCATGATCGCTGAGCCCTGGCCCACCTTCGTCGCGCTCGCGGGCCTGTTGCTGGTCATCGCACTGCTGACCGAGGTAGTCACCAACAACGCCGCCGCAGTGCTGGGCACGCCCGTCGCCATGTTCGTGGCGCAACGCCTCGGCGTGCCGCCTGAGCCCTTCGTCCTCGCCGTGCTGTTCGGCGCCAACATGAGTTACCTGACGCCGATCGGCTACCAGACCAACCTGATGGTGCTCTCCGCCGGCGGGTATCGCTTCACCGACTTCTTCCGCGTCGGCCTGCCGCTGCAGCAGATCATGTGGCTGTCGCTGTCGTTCCTGCTGTCCTGGCGTTACGGCCTGTTCTAGAGCAGCGCTTTGCGGCATCGGCTTCCGCCCCTGCCGCCTTCCCGGTAGCATCGAACTACCGCGCCGGCACACCACCAGAGCAGAAAGCCGGCCGGATGGGGAGGAGTTACATGCTGGAGACCTGGGTTCCCCCGGTCGTTGCCCTGGCCTACGCCGTGTTGCTGTTCCTGGTCGCCTGGGGCGGCGACCGGCTGCACCGGCGCGGCATCTACGTGCCGACGCCTGTCGTGTACAGCCTGGCGCTGGGCGTGTACTGCACCTCCTGGACCTTCTTCGGCGCCGTGGGTCGCGCGGCTTCGCAGGGCTGGGACTACCTGTCCATTTACCTCGGGCCCATCATCGTCTTCCTCATGATGACGCGGCTCCCCACCCGCATCGTCAAGGTCAGCAAGCAGCAGAGCATTACTTCGGTCGCGGACTTCATCGCCACCCGTTACGGCAAGGTGCAGGGCATCGCGGTCCTGGTCTCAGTCATGGCCCTGGTCACCGTGCTGCCCTACATCGCGCTGCAGCTGAAGGCCATTGCGGGCAGCTACAGCCTCATCATGGGCGGCGAGGGCATGGGCGTCGTGCCGCCCGTGAGCCGCGACACCGGCCTGGTGGCGGCGGCGCTGCTCGCGGTGTTCACCATCCTGTTCGGCACGCGCCAGGTGGATTCGACGGAGAGCCATCGCGGCATGATGCTGGCCGTGGCCTTCGAGTCGGCGGTCAAGCTGGTGGCCTTCACGGCTGTCGGCCTGTGGGTGATGTATGGGTTGTTCGACAGTCCTCGCGCCCTGATTACGGCCTCGCAGGCCAATGAGGTGATCACCGGCCTGTATTCCACGGCCACCATCGACCACTCCTTCCTCGTGCTCACCGTGATCTCCATGCTGGCGATCCTGTGCCTGCCGCGCCAGTTCCACGTTGCGGTGGTGGAAAACACCGGGCCGCGCGACCTGCGCCTTGCGCGCTGGCTGTTCCCGGCCTATCTCGCGGTGTTCAGTGCCTTCGTGGTGCCGATTGCGGCCGCCGGCCTGGTGACGCAGGGGGGCGGCAACGCCGACGGCTTTCTCATCAGCCTGCCGCTGGCGGAAGGCCAGGAGGGCCTCGCGCTGCTGGCCTTCCTCGGCGGGTTCTCGGCCGCCACCGGGATGGTGATCGTGGGCACCATCGCTTGCAGCACCATGCTCTGCAACGAGGTGGTAATGCCGGCGCTGGTGAAGCTGCGCGGCGAGGAGGTGTCCAGCCGGCCGGACCTGGCGCGCCTGCTGATCCACATCCGTCGCGTGCTGATCGTCGGCATCCTGGCGCTGGGCTGGCTGGCCTATCGCGTCATCGGCATGTACGGCGCGCTGGCCTCCATCGGCTTGCTGTCCTTCGCCCTCGCGGCGCAGTTCGGCCCGGCCATGATCGGCGGCCTGTACTGGCGTCGCGCCACCCGCGCCGGCGCCATGTCGGGAATGGCCGTCGGTTTTGCCGTGTGGGCATGGACCCTGCTGGTGCCGGCGTTCGCCCAGACCGGCTGGCTGCCGCTCTCGCTTGTGGAGGCCGGCCCATGGGGCGTCAGCTGGCTCCGTCCTTACGCCCTGTTCGGGGTCGACGGCTTTGACCCGGTGACGCACGGCGTGCTGTGGAGCCTGGGCGCAAACCTGGCCTGCTTCCTCGGGGTGTCCTATCTCACCGTGCCGCGCATGCTGGAGCGGCGCCAGGCAGCAGCCTTCGTCGGTGACGACGGGGAGCGGCCGGAGGGCGCGATGCTGCCTGCTTTCACGCAGCGCATGCGCGGCGCTGCCAATGTCGGGGACCTGCGCATCCTGGCGGAGCGTTTCATTGGGCGGGACAAGGCGGCGCGCGGCGTTCGCCGGCCACTTCAAGGCGCGCGGCCTTCACTACACTGAAGGCGCACGCGCCGACGTTCAGCTGCTGGAACTCACCGAGCGCCTGCTATCCGGCGCCATGGGCGCCTCGGCTGCGCGCATGGTCCTGTTGTCTGCGCTGCGCGGCGTCGAGCTGCAGATCGAGGACGTCGCCAGCATTGTCGGCGAAGCCTCGCAGCTGTCGCGCTTCAACCGCGACCTGCTCGAAAGCACGCTGGAGAACGTGGCCGAGGGCATCAGCGTGCTGGACCCGGATAACCGGCTCGTGGTCTGGAATCGGCGCTACGCCGAACTGTTCCGTTATCCGGACCGGCTGCTGCGCATCGGGACACCGGTCGAGGACCTGATCCGCTACAACGCGGAGCTCGGCCGCTGCGGTCCCGGCGACGTCGAGGCGCATGTGGCCAAGCGCCTCGCGCATCTGCAACGCGGCGAGCCCCACGTTTACCAGCGCGTGCGCGACGATGGCCTGGTGCTGGAGATGCGCGTCAACCCGCTGCCGGGCGGCGGCTATGTGGCCAGTTTCGGCGACATCACCGAGCACAAGCGCACCGAGCGCGCGCTGCGCGAGAGCGAGCGCAACATCCGCGTCTACACTGACAACGTGCCGGTGCTGATCGCCTATGTCGATCACCAACTGGTTTACCGCTTCGTCAACAAGGCCTACGAGCAGGCGGTGGGCCTGCACCGCGACGCCATCTGCGGGCGACGCGTGAACGAGGTGCTGGGACACGAGCGCTTCCTGCAGCGCGAGGCGCACATGGAAGGTGCGCTGAACGGCATTCGCCAGAGTTTCGAGGTGGCGACGCGCGACGAGCAGGGCCGTACGCGTTATGCCGAGGCCACCTACATCCCGGAATTCGACGCGGCCGGAGGCGTGCGCGGCTTTTACGCCCTGTTCCACGACATCACTGAGCGACGCCGTGCCCAGCAGGAGCTGCGCGAAGCCTATGCCACGCTTGAGCAGCGCGTGGAGGAGCGTACGCGGGAACTGTCGGAGCTTAACCAGCGCCTGCGCAACGAGATCAAGTTGCGCAACCGCATCGAGCACGCGCTGCGCGAGGCCAAGGGGGACGCTGAGGCGGCCAACCTGTCGAAGACGCGCTTCCTCGCCGCAGCCAGCCACGACCTGCTGCAGCCGCTGAATGCGGCGCGGCTGTTCACTTCTGCGCTGGGACACGCGGAACAGGACGGCAAGAATTCGCGCGCTGTCGAGCGCATCGACAGCTCCCTGCGGGCCGCCGAGGAACTGCTCGGCGCGCTGCTCGATATCTCCAAGCTCGATGCCGGCGCGCTCGAGCCGCAGCTGACGCATTTCCGCGTCGACGACGTGCTGGAAACGCTCGGGGTCGAGTTCAGCATCATCGCGCGCGAGCGCGGCATCGCGTTCCGCAGCATGCCGAGCAGCGTCATGGTGCACACCGACCGCCAGTTCCTGCGCCGCATCCTGCAGAACTTCCTCTCCAACGCGCTGCGCTACACGCGCCAGGGCAAGGTGCTGATGGGATGTCGTCGCTGCGGCGACGTGCTGTCGATCCAGGTGCTGGACACCGGGCCCGGCATCGCGGCCGAGCACCTGGAACACGACATCTTCGAGGAGTTCCGCCGCTTCCAGCCGCGCGACGAGCTCGGCGCCAAGGGCATGGGGCTTGGTCTCGCCATCGTGCAGCGCATGGCCCGTGCGCTCGGGCACCAGGTGCGCGTGCGTTCCGAGCTTGGGCGTGGTTCGGCGTTCTCCGTCGAGGTGCCCATCTCGACTGCGCCCGCGCTGGCGCCGCGCGAGCCGGTGACGCCGCGGCCTGCCGCCCGGCTGGATGAGGCCCTGGTGCTGTGCATCGACAACGAACCCAGCATCCTCGAGGGCATGAAATACCTCCTCGAAGGCTGGTCCTGCAGCGTGCTGACGGCAACCGACACGGTCGGCGCGCTGGCCGTGCTGGAGGAGGCGGGGCGCCCGCCAGACCTGCTGCTGGCCGATTTCCATCTCGATGGCGACGACACCGGGTTGCGCAGCATCGCCGCGATACGTGCGCGCTGGGGCGACATCCCGAGCGTGGTGATTACCGCCGACTACGGCGACGAAGTGCGCGAGCGCATACGCACCGCCGGTTTCGCCATCATGCGCAAGCCGGTGAAGCCGGCCGCGCTCCGGGCGATCATGAGCCAGTTGCTGCTCGCGCGGCGCCAGATCGCGGCGGCGAGCTGACCGGCACGCCCGCAGCGCGTTTGCTGGCCGCTGCTCCGTCCCCGTCCGCGGCGCGACCGCGTGATGCGCCCCTCTCGGTTAATGAGATGCCCTCGAGTGGCGCATCACGCGTTTCGCCGCTGCCTCGCCGGTTGCCGAAGCCCCGCCAGCGCGCCACGTCGAGGCGGGTACGCCACGCTCGACCGGCGTCATCGCCTCGCTCGACCGGCGTCATCGCCTCGCGGTTCTGCGTTCGCTGTGGTTGCGGTGCCTGCCTACGGATCACCGGCGGCGGCCACCATGCGCTCGACCAGTGGCGACCGCTTGAGCGCCTGGCTCACCTCGCGCCCGTGACCTCAGCGGCGCCTCAGCCGTAGCGCCGTGGGATGTCATCGCCTCACCGAGGGAGATAAAGATTTCCGAGCGAGGGGAGGCGATGACAGTCCGCGAGCGCGGCCGGGGTGTGGAAGCCAGACGTACGAGCAAGGCCGGTGTGGCCGCGGCCGGGGCGGCTCGAGTCAGGCGTGCGGCCGGGTGGTCGACTCGATGCGGCGCGCCGCCACCGCAGCCTGCGTGCGGCTGCGCACGCCGAGCTTGCGGAAGATGGCGGTGACGTGCGCCTTGACCGTGGCTTCGGAGACGTCCAGCTCGGCCGCGATCTGCTTGTTCAGCAGGCCGTCGGCGAGCATGTCGAGGACGCGGAATTGCTGCGGCGTCAGGCTGGCCACCTTGCGCGCCAGTTCCTTGTCCTCGGAGAGCTGCGCATCGTCCAGCGCGCAGGGCCGCTTCCGGCAGCCAGATCTCGCCCTCGAGCACGGTGCCGATCGCCTCCGAGATCGTGTCGATCGGCGAGGACTTGGGGATGAAGCCTGCCGCCCCGAGGTCCACGGCGCGGCGCATGATGGCGGCGTCGCTGGTGGCGGAGACCAGCACCACGGGCAGCGCGGGGTGCTGGGTGCGCAGCCAGGTGAGCACGGAAAAGCCCTGCGCACCCGGCATCTCGAGGTCGAGCAGCACCAGGTCGGGGTCTTCGCAGGCCTCGACCGCCGCCTGCAGGGACTCGAACGACTCCGCTTCCACGAAGCTGACTCCCGGCATCGTGGGCGCAAGCGCCTGTTGCAGCGCCTCGCGGAACAGCGGGTGGTCGTCCGCGACGATGATGCTCGCGTTGTCGCCCATGGCTTCACCTGCCGCGGCATTCGCCGCGGCTGTACCTAGCCCAGTTTCTTCCGGTTCTCGATCAGGTCGTCGACCACCGCGGGGTCGGCGAGCGTCGAGGTGTCACCCAGGTTGCCGTACTCGTGCGCCGCGACCTTCCTCAGGATGCGGCGCATGATCTTGCCCGAGCGGGTTTTCGGCAGCCCGGGCGCGAACTGGATGATGTCCGGCGAGGCGATCGGCCCGATCTCCTTGCGCACCCAGGCACGCAGTTCCTTGCTCAGCGCATCGCTCGGGTCCTCGCCGGCCTGCAGCGTGACGTAGCAGTACACGCCCTGGCCCTTGATGTCGTGCGGGAAGCCGACCACCGCGGCTTCGGCCACCTTGGGGTGCGCCACCAGCGCGCTCTCGATCTCGGCCGTGCCCATGCGGTGCCCGGAGACGTTGAGCACGTCGTCGACACGCCCGGTGATCCAGTAGTAGCCGTCCTCGTCGCGGCGCGCGCCGTCGCCGGTGAAGTAGGTGCCGAGGAAGGTGGAGAAATAGGTCTGCACGAAGCGCTCGTGGTCGCCATAGACAGTGCGCATCTGGCCCGGCCAGCTGTCGAGCAGCACCAGGTTCCCCTCGGTGGCGCCTTCGAGGATGTTGCCTTCAGCATCCACGATCGCCGGCTGCACGCCGAAGAAGGGCAGGGTGGCAGAGCCGGGCTTGAGGGCCGTTGCGCCCGGCAGCGGGCGTGATCAGGATGCCGCCGGTCTCGGTCTGCCACCAGGTGTCGACGATCGGGCAGCGCTCGTCGCCGACCACGCGGTGGTACCACTCCCAGGCTTCCGGGTTGATGGGCTCGCCCACCGAGCCGAGCAGCCGCAGGCTGGCGCGACTGGTCTTCTTGCACCGGCTCTTCGCCCTCGCGCATCAGCGCGCGGATGGCCGTGGGCGCGGTGTAGAAGATGTTGACCTTGTGCTTGTCCACGACCTGCCAGAAGCGCGAGGTGTCCGGGTAGTTCGGCACGCCCTCGAACATCAGGGTGGTGGCGCCGTTGGCGAGCGGGCCGTACACGATGTAGCTGTGGCCGGTGACCCAGCCGACGTCGGCCGTGCACCAGTAGATGTCGCCGTCGTGGTAGTCGAAGACGTACTCGTGCGTCATCGACGCGTACACCATGTAGCCGCCGGTGGTGTGCAGCACGCCCTTGGGCTTGCCGGTGGAGCCGGAGGTATAGAGGATGAACAGCGGGTCCTCGGCGTCCATTTCGGCCGGCGGGCACTCGGGCGGCTGGTCGGCCACCAGCTCTTCGTACCAGACGTCGCGGCTGTCGTCCCAGGCGACCTTGCCGCCGGTGCGCTTCACCACGACCACGTTGGCGACGGAATCCAGCTTGTGCTGCTCCAGCGCGCGGTCGACATTGGCTTTCAGCGGCACCTTGCGGCCGCCGCGCAGGCCTTCGTCGGCGGTGATGACCAGCTTCGAGTCGCAGTCCTTGATGCGCCCGGCCAGGGATTCCGGGGAGAAGCCGCCGAAGACGATGGAATGCGGTGCACCGATGCGGGCGCAGGCCAGCATGGCCACGGCCGCCTCCGGGATCATCGGCATGTAGATGGTCACCAGGTCGCCCTTGCCGATGCCGAGCGACTTGAGCACGTTGGCGAGGCGGCACACCTGCTCGTACAGCTCGCGGTAGGTGATGTGCTTCGAGTCGGCCGGGTCGTCGCCTTCCCAGATGATTGCGGTCTGGTCGCCGCGGGTGTCGAGATGACGGTCCAGGCAGTTGGCGCTGGCGTTCAGCGTGCCGTCGTGGAACCACTTGATGTGCAGGTGGTGGCGGTCGAAGGAGACGTCCTTCACCTTGCTGTAGGGCCGGATCCAGTCGATGCGCTTGCCGTGCTCGCCCCAGAATTTCTCCGGGTCGGCCACGGACGCGGCATACATTTCTTCGTATTTCTTTTTGTTGCAGTGGGCCGTTTCGGCGAGGCCCTCGGGTACCGGGTAGACCTTGGATCCGGTCATTGCATGCTCCTCCTGCCCGTCCGACGCTGCTTGGCCGGTTGCGGGTACTGTCGCGGTTTGAAATCAGAGTCTTGGTGCGCCCATAACTAGCGTACATTAGACCTTGGTCGCAACACGCGCGGCGCGGCGGGGCTTAGTGCACGCTGGGCAATGCCGCGCCATGTTGTTTGCGGCCAGGGGGCGCCGCCGTCGTTTTTCTGCCACGCAACAATTCTGTAATGTTTCGGTTATTCCTTACGCGGCGTAGGAAAAAGTGGCAGAAACTTAGACTTTCAGCTAATACTACGCCCGCACCGCGTTAGAGGATGATGCGGGGCGGGGAGTTGCCTCCAGACAACAATAATGCAGGCAAGACGATCGTCATCTAGGAGAAAACCATGCGAATGAAGAAAATTGCATCCAGCGGCCTGCTGGCTGCGGCCGCCCTGGCGCTTGTGCCAGTCACGGCCAGCGCCTGGAGCCCGAAGCTCGAGGTCAATGAGAATGCCTGGGTCCAGCTGGGCTACTTGAACCAGTTCTGGTACGAGTCGGTTGATGAGGGGACGGTCGACGGCAGCCGCAGCAGCGACTTCTTCACCCGCCGCAACCGCATCATGCTGTTGGGCCAGGCCACGGAGAAGGTGTTCTTCTTCGTCAACTACGATGCCGCCGCCGGCGGCGCCAGCGGCTCGCGCCAGGATCCGGTCCTGACCGACGCCTTCATCGACTACCGCATTTCCCCGGCTTTCAACGTCATGGTCGGCCGCCAGCTGGTGCCGTTCTCCATCGACAACCAGGCCTCGGCCGTCAGCCTGACCGCGATCGACTATCCGACGCGCGCCCTGGTCGGTTTGCCGACCAACCCGAGCGGTGCGTTCTGGCGTGACGACGGTATCCAGGTGCGCGGCCTGCTGGCCAACGACCGCATCGCCTATCGCGCCGGTTATTTCCGTGGCGCCATCGACGCCACCGCCAACCCGGGCGAAGACGGCCGTATGACCGGCATGATCATGTACAACTTCGCTTCCCCGCAGGGCGGCTGGTTCTTCAATACCAACAGCCTGGGCGCGCTGGACGTGCTGAGCGTCGGTATTGGCTTCGACCAGATGGGCCGCAGCGATGGCGATGACCACAAGGGCATGAGCATCTTCGGCGTGGCTGAGAAGACCCTCGGCGCCGGCCACCTGTCCGTGACGGCCGCGTACTTCGACTGGGAAGGCGTGGGCTCCCCGGGCGGTTCGTTCTATAACGGCGGCACCACTGCGCACATCACGGCGGGCTTCCTGCCCACCGGCAGCAAGTGGCAGCCGGTTATTCGCTGGCAGCAGCAGGATCCCGATGACGGCGAGAGCCTCGACACCATCGGCCTGGGCCTGGCGTACTACATCAGCGGGCATCGCGCCAACATCAAGGCCGAATACTCGATCGACGACCAGTTCATCGGTGGCCAGAAGGTTGACGCCTTCCGCGTCGGCGCGCAGGTGTTCTTCTAAGCGCACCTCGCAACGACAACATGTCGAGATGAAGGGCGGCCTCCGGGCCGCCCTTCTTTTTTGCGTTGCACAAATCAACGCGCTATGCTCCGCCCGGGTCCAGGAAAGTAATCAAACGGGCGGGAGACACGCATGAGCGAAAGAACGGCGCTGGTAACCGGCGGCACGGGCTGTATCGGCAGGAAGATCTGCGAGACGCTGGCCGAGGCCGGTTACAAGGTGGCGGCCAACGGCCATCCTGCAGATGCAGAAAATGCGGAGCGGTGGCGGGAAGAAGCGGCGTCCCGGGGGCTGGTGATCCACGTCGAGAATTTCGATGCCGGCGACTACGAAGCCACTCTGGCCGGGGCCAGGGCCGTGGAAGCGGCGGTGGGACCGGTCGACGTGCTGGTGAACGCGGCAGGCATCACGCGGGACGGGCGCCTGGTGAACCTGGACCCGGAGGACTGGAAGGCCGTGGTACGCACCAACCTCGACAGCGTCTACAACGCCACCAAGGCCGTCGTGGGCGGCATGATCAGCCGCAATTTCGGTCGCGTGGTAAACATTTCCTCGGTGAACGGCCAGCGCGGGCAGTTCGGCCAGGCCAACTACTCGGCCGCCAAGGCAGGCGTGCACGGCTTCACCATGGCCGTGGCCCGCGAGGTGGCGCGCAAGGGCGTCACCGTGAACACGGTTTCCCCGGGCTACATCGAGTCGCCGCTGATCATGCAGGTGCCCGAGCCGATCCGCGAAGGCATCCGCGAATCGATTCCGGCGGGACGCTTCGGCAAGCCGGAAGAGATTGCCCGCGCGGTGCGCTTCCTGGTCTCCGATGATGCGGCCTATATCACCGGCGCAGATCTGTCGGTGAACGGCGGCTACCACATGGATTGAGCCCGGCGCTTCACTCGCGGCCGCCGGGGCTGCATGATGGTCCCCATGAAAGAACGCGTCATCCGCAAGTACGCCAACCGGCGTTTGTACGACCCCTCCGAGAGCCGGCACCTGACCCTCGAGGAGGTGCGCGAGCTCATCGTCGCGGGCGAGCGCGTGCGCGTGGAAGACGCCAAGACCGGTGAGGACCTGACCCGCAGCATTCTCCTGCAGATCATCGTGGAGCGGGAGGAGGCGGGCCGTCCCCTGCTGTCGGCGGAACTCCTCGAGCAGCTGATCCGTTTCTACGGCGGCGCCATGCAGGACTTTCTCGCCACCTATCTGGAACGCTCCGTGGGCGCCTTCGTCGACCAGCAGTCCCGCTTCCAGGACCAGGTGCTGAAGATGATGCAGGACACGCCGCTGGCCACCATGGGGCAGCTCGCCGAGCAGAACCTGGCAGCGTGGCAGGACTTCCAGCACGGCCTGCTCGGAGGCGGCAGGACGCAAGCGCAAAAAGAACCTTCCGGCAGCAAGCGCAGGAAGGGGAAGTAAAGTCCTTTATGGACAGTAGGTTAAAATACTTACGCCACCAACGCCAAATCTTTTTGCATTGCACAAAAACTTCTGCTATGTTTCCTCCCGGGTCGGCGCTCTGCCAGGCGCCATTTGCCGAACAAGCCGAGGAACACAGCATGAATTACGGATTCGAGAACATTTTCGCCAAGGCGCAGGACGCCATGGCCCCCCTGTCCGAGCTCACCGAGTTCGGCTTCGACACCTTCGAGAAGGGCCTGCAGTTCCAGGCCGAGATGATGGGCGACGCCCTCGATCTCGCCACGGAAGAGATGAAGCTGCTCTCCAGCGCCACCAGCCCGAGCGAGTACTTCCAGGGCCAGGTGCAGCTGGCGCAGGGCTTTGCTGCCCGCGCGCAGAAGCGCGCCCAGGCGCTCGGCGCCACGGCGACCGAGATGCAGACCACCATGGTGAGCTGGGCCGAGCAGGGCTTCAAGCAGGCGCAGGCGGCATTCGAAGACAGCCTGGCTGCCACCAAGGCGGCCTGAGGCTTGAAAGCGACGGGCGGGGCGGAAACGTCTCGCCCGTTTTTTCATGGGCTTGCAGCCCGCAGGCGCGGGTGGCAAGTTGAACGGCCGGCACAAGGCCGTAAGCAACAACCAGGGCAGGCAGTACCATGAGCACTCCGCAGCGTGAAGTCGTCGTCGTATCCGCGGTTCGCACCGCCATTGGCACTTACGGAGGCGCGCTCGCCGGCACCCCGCCGGCCGAACTGGCGGCGCTGTGCGTGAGGGAGTCCGTGGCCCGCGCCGGCCTGGAGTCTGCGGACGTCGACCATTGCGTGTTCGGCAACGTCATCCATACCGAGCCGCGTGACATGTACATGGCGCGCGTGGCGGCCGTGAACGGCGGCCTGCCGGTGGAGACGCCGTCCCTCACCGTGAACCGCTTGTGCGGCAGCGGCCTGCAGGCCATCGTCTCGGCCGCGCAGCTCATCCTGCAGGGCGACGCCGAGGCCGCGGTGGCCGGCGGCGCCGAATGCATGAGCCGGGCGCAGTACTGGCTGCCGGGGATGCGCTTCGGCCAGCGCCTCGGCGACGGCCAGGTCATCGACGCCATGGTCGGCGCGCTGAGCGATCCTTTCGATTCCTGCCACATGGGCATCACCGCCGAGAACGTCGCCGAGCGCTGGGGCGTCAGTCGCGAGGACCAGGACGCGCTCGCGCTGGAGAGCCAGCAGCGTGCTGCGCGAGCCATCGACGAGGGGCGCTTCAAGAGCCAGATCGTGCCGGTGGAAGTGAAGGTCAAGCGCGAGAAGAAAGCGTTCGACACCGACGAGCACGTGCGGCGTGAGACCACGCTGGAAACCCTGGCCAAGCTGCGGCCGGCCTTCAAGGGCGACGGCAGCGTCACGGCCGGCAATGCCTCCGGCCTCAACGACGGGGCCGGCGCGGTCGTGCTGGTCGAGCGCGCCGCGGCCGAAGCACGCGGCCTGAAGCCGATGGCGCGACTGGTCGGTTACGCCTTCGCCGGCGTGGAGCCGAAGTACATGGGCATCGGCCCGGTGCCGGCGACCCGCGCGCTGCTCGACCGTATCGGCCTCAAGGTGTCCGACATCGACGTGTTCGAGGTCAACGAGGCTTTCGCGGCGCAGGCGCTGGCGGTGTGCCGCGACCTCGAGCTGCCGGCCGACAAGGTCAACCCGAACGGCAGCGGCATTTCGCTCGGCCATCCGATCGGGGCCACCGGCTGCATCATTACCGTGAAGGCGCTGCACGAACTGGAGCGCGTCGGCGGCCGCTACGCGCTGGTCACCATGTGTATCGGTGGCGGTCAGGGCATCGCCGCCGTATTCGAACGACTGGGCTGAGGGGCGCTGTCATGTCCGTGCTGAAGAATTTCACGCCTGCCAACCTGCAGACCCAGTACCAGATGACCCGCGTCATGGCGGGGCTCTCCGCGGACGTCACGCGCGCCTATGCGCAGTGGATGACGGCGCTGGCGCTGCATCCGGGCTTCGTCATGAAGCACTCGGTATCGCTCACCGGCGACTATCTCGGCATCAGCGGCGAGCTGCTGCGCCAGGCGGTGGGCAGCCCGGTCAAGCCCAACGGGCACGGCGGCGACCGTCGCTTCAGCGGCGAGAACTGGGAACGCCGCCCGGTGTTCAACGCCGTGCGCAAGGCCTGGCAGGCGACCACCCGCACGACGCTGTCGCTCGCCGACGGCACGCCGGGGCTGGACGCGGACACGGCGCGCAAGCTGCGCTTCTTCACCGGGCAGTTCCTCGACGCCATGGCGCCGAGCAACTTTGCCCTCAGCAACCCCGAGGTGCTGGCGGCGGCGAAGGCCACCAAGGGCCGCAACTTCATCGACGGCCTGCGCAATTTCTGGTCCGATCTCGACCTGGAGCACGGGCGGCTGAAGATCAGCATGTCCGACATGGGCGCGTTCAAGGTCGGGCGCGACCTCGCCATCACCCCCGGCAAGGTGATCTACCAGAACGAGCTGATGCAGCTCATCCAGTACACGCCGACCACCGCCAAGGTGGCGCGGCGCCCGCTGTTGATCATCCCGCCGTGGCTGAACAAGTACTACGTGCTGGACATGCAGCCGTCCAACTCCCTGGTGCGCTGGGCGGTGGAGCAGGGCCACACCGTGTTCCTGATCTCCTGGGTGAACCCCAACGGCGAGACCCGCGACAAGACTTTCGACGACTACCTGCGCGAGGGGCCGCTGGCGGCGCTGGACGTCATCAAGGACGTCACCGGCCAGAAGGAAGTCAACGCCATGGGCTATTGCCTGGGCGGCATCCTGCTCACCGTGCTGCTGGCCTGGCTGGAGAAGAAAGGCCTGAAGCCGATCCGCTCGGCGACTTTCATGACCACGCTGGTGGACTACACCGACGTCGGCGACATCAAGGTGTTCGTCAACGAGGAACTGGTGGACCGTCTCGAGGCCGCGGGTCGCGCCAAGGGCTTCATCCCCGGCGACAACGTCTCCTGGGGTTTCCGCATGCTGCGCGCGCCGGACCTGATCTGGTCGTTCATCATCAATCACTACCTGCTGGGCAAGCCCCGCGTGCCGTTCGACCTGCTGTACTGGAACGAGGACGCCACCAACATGCCGGCCGCATGCCATACCTGGTTCATGCGCAACATGTACTTGAAGAACCTGCTGCGCGAGCCCGACGCGCTGGATGTGGCCGGGGAGCGCATCGACGTCAGCCGCATCCAGACGCCGTCCTACGTGCTGGCGACGCGCGACGACCACATCGCGCCGTGGAAGACCTGCTACCAGGCCACGCAGCTGTTCTCCGGGCCGAGCCGTTTCGTGCTCGGTAATTCGGGGCACATCGCGGGCGCCATCAATCCGCCGACCAAGGTCAAATACGGCTATCGCGCGGGTGACGAGACGCCGGCGAATCCCGACGCCTGGTTCGAGGCCACCGAGGAGAAGCCGGGCAGCTGGTGGCTGGACTGGGGCAAGTGGCTCAAGCAGCACGCGGGCGGGCAGGTGAACGCTCGCCAGCCGGGCAAGAGCAAGGACTACCCGGTCATCGAGGATGCGCCCGGGTCCTTCGTCCAGCGCACCATGGAAGAGACGCGCTAGGGGCGCGGGGCGAGGCCCGCGCCGCCGGGCGGGTCGACCTCAGTACATGTGCTGGCCGCCGTTCACCGAGACGGTGGAGCCGGTGATGAAGTCCGCCTCGTCCGCCACCAGGAACAGCACCGCGCGCACGATGTCCTCGGTCTCGCCGAGGCGCCCGACGGGGATGCGCTGGATGATCTTCTCCAGCACGTTCTCCGGCACGGCGCGCACCATCTCCGTGTTGACGTAGCCGGGAGCGACGGCGTTCACGGTGATGTTGAATTTGGCACCTTCCTGCGCGAGGGCCTTGGTGAAGCCGTGGATGCCCGACTTGGCGGCAGCGTAGTTCACCTGGCCGTACTGGCCGGCCTGGCCGTTGACCGAGCCGATGTTCACGATGCGACCGAACTTCCGCTCGCGCATGCCCTCGATCACGTGGCGGCACATGTTGAAGCAGCTGGAGAGGTTGGTGCGGATCACCTCATCCCAGGCTTCGAAGCTCATCTTGTGGAGGGTGCCGTCGCGGGTGATGCCCGCGTTGTTCACCAGCACGTCCACCGGGCCCAGTTCCTGCTCGATGCGTTTCACGCCTTCGCGGCTCGCCTCGAAGTCGCCGACGTCGAAGCGCACGGTCATGATGCCGGTGCGTTCCTGGAAAGACTTGGCCCGGTCTGTGCTGCCGACATAATTCGCGGCCACCGCGAAGCCGGCTTTCGCCAGCGCCTCGGAAATGGCGCCGCCGATGCCGCGCGTGCCCCCGGTGACCACCGCTACGCGTCCCGTCATGACTCTCTCCTCAGGCTTTTTTTGCGTTCAGACGCGTAAATATGGACTCCGGACGCTCAACTTGCCACCCATCGATGGTCTAAGATTGCGCGCCGAAACAACCTCCGGGCCAGAGTTGGCCCCCATCGTGCTTACAGGAGTCGTTCCATGACCATGACCCGCCCGGCGCCCGCTGAGCTGGGCTACGCCATGCCCGCCGAGTGGGCGCCGCACCAGGCCACCTGGATTTCGTGGCCGCACAATCCCGAGACCTGGCCGGGCTGCCTGCCCGAGGCCGAGACCGCCATGGTGGCCGCGGTAAGGGCGCTGGCGAAAGGCGAGACGGTGCGCATCAACGTCCTCGACTCCGACCACGAGGCCCATGTGCGCAGCCTGCTGGGACCGTTGGCGGACAGCCCCGCGGTGGTGTTCCACGTCATTCCGACCAACGACGCCTGGTGCCGCGACCACGGCGCCATTTTCGTGCGCGACGACGAAGGGCCGGCTTGCGGCCGTGGATTGCGGTTTCAACGCCTGGGGTGGCAAGTACCCGCCGTGGAACCTCGACGATGTCGTGGCTGCGCGCATGGCCGACATTCTCGACCTGCCGCGCTTCGACGGCGGCATGATCCTCGAGGGCGGCTCCATCGATGTGAACGGCGGCGGCGCGCTGCTGACCACCGAGCAGTGCCTGCTGAACCCGAACCGCAACCCCGGCCTCTCGCGCGCCGACATCGAGGAGCGCCTGCAGCTGCTGTTCGGCGTGCAGCAAGTGCTGTGGCTGGGCGACGGCATCATCGGCGACGACACTGACGGCCACGTCGACGACATCACGCGGTTCGTCGGGCACGACCGGGTGATTACGGTGGTCGAGCCCGACCCCGCCGACCCCAACCATGCGCCGCTGGCGGACAACCTGGCGCGCTTGCGCAGCATGCGCCTGGCCGACGGCCGACCGCTCAGGATCATCGAGCTGCCGATGCCCGAGCCGGTTGAGCTCCGCGGCGAGCGCCTGCCGGCGAGTTACGGCAACTTCTACATCGGCAACGAGGTGGTGCTCATGCCCGCCTTCGACCAGCCTCGGGACGAAGTCGCGGCGCGCATACTCGCGCGCTGCCTGCCAGGGCGACGTGTCATTCCGATCCGCGCCAACGAGCTGGTCGTGGGGCTTGGGGCCTTCCACTGCCTGACGCAGCAGGTGCCGGCCGCAGGCTGAGCCTGCGGCTTGCTGCGACGGGCGTGCTGCCCTAACCTTGCGCACCTGTTTCGCACCCCCCAGGCAGGAGGGCTCCGCATGAGCGACGCGCCGGTTTCCGCTTTCATCCGCCACCACTTCCGTCACTTCAACGGCGCCACCCTGGTGGATGCTGCGGATGCCTACAACGCGCACCTCGCTGACGGCGGCGGGATGATGGTGACCCTGGCCGGCGCCATGAGCACCGCCGAGCTCGGCCTGTCGCTGGCGGAGATGATTCGCCAGGACAAGGTCCAGGCCATCACCTGCACCGGCGCCAACCTGGAGGAAGACGTGTTCAACCTGGTGGCGCACGACCACTATGTGCGCATCCCGGATTACCGCGATCTCACGGCGCACGACGAAGAAGAACTGCTGGCGCGCCACCTCAACCGCGTCACCGATACCTGCATCCCCGAGGAAGAGGCCATCCGCCGCATCGAGCACGTGGTGCTGGAGCACTGGCTGGCGGCGGACGGCGCCGGCGAGCGCTATTTCCCGCACGAGTTCATGTACCAGATCCTGCTCAGCGGCAAGCTCGAGGAGCATTACCAGATCGACCCGAAGGACAGCTGGCTGCTCGCCGCGGCGCAGAAGAACCTGCCGATCATCGTGCCGGGCTGGGAAGACTCCACGCTGGGCAACATCTTCGCCAGCCACTGCATCACCGGCGAGATCAAGAACGTGCACACGGTGCGCAGCGGCATCGAGTACATGACCTACCTCGCCGACGTGGTACCAGGCGCAGGTCAAGGCCGGCCGCTCGATCGGCTTCTTCCAGATCGGCGGCGGCATCGCCGGCGATTTCCCGATCTGCGTGGTGCCGATGCTCGAGCAGGACCTGCAGATGACGGACATTCCGCGCTGGGGCTACTTCTGCCAGATCAGCGATTCCACCACCAGCTACGGCTCCTACTCCGGTGCCGTGCCGAACGAGAAGATCACCTGGGGCAAGCTCTCGGCGGACACGCCGAAGTTCATCATCGAGTCGGACGCGACCATCGTGGCGCCGCTGATGTTTGCCATGATCCTCGGATGGTGATGCCGGCGGTACCGGGAATCCCGCGCCGTTAAGCCCTGGCCGCGGGGCCGGACCGTGCTCCGGTGTCCCGACCGCGTCGGGACCCTGCCGTCCTGAAGACCTGTCCGCGGGCCCGAACCGTGCAACGCTCCCTTCGCTCGGAAATCTTTATCTCGCTCAGTGAGCGTTGCACGTTCCGACCCCGCTGCGGGGTTGCAGGGACCAGGCCCCGGAGCGCATGGCAGCACCGGAGCACGGCCAACGGTTCCGTCTTCGGACCGGCTGGTCGGCCGCAACCTCGGCGGTGCGGTAACGCCCGACCCGGCGGACACCGGGAAGGCCGGCGCGGATGAGGCTGTGGCGGCGCGCCGTGGGCGGAAGACCCGTAGCTGGTGCAGCACCGGGGACCTGCCATGCGTCACTCGAGGGCATCTCTATTAACCGAGAGGGACGCATGGCAGGTCCCGGTGCGGTCGGGCGGAGCCCGGTCCGGCCCCGCGGCCAGCTCTTCAGGGCGCCACGATCGCGGTGCGGCCGGCTCAGCGCGAGTGCAGTTCCACGACGTCGCCATCCGTGACGGCGTGGTCCGCCCCGACCTGCTGGCCATCGAACACCGAGGCGCCCCACATGCGTGCGAAGCGGAAACCCTCCGCGATGTCCTTGTGCACCAGCCGCGCGACATCCAGCACGGTGTCGCCCTGGCGCACGGTGAACGGACGGTCGCGTTCGACGTCCTTGCCGGGGGCCTTGGTGTAGACGCGCACCACGCCGAGCGCACGGAACAGCCACGGCGCCAGCTCGCCGAGACCCTGCCCGGTCTGCGCGGAGACGCGCAGCGTCGGGAAGTGCACGTCCAGCAGCTCCTCGAGCACGGCCACCTCTGCGGGGTCGGTGATCAGGTCGCTCTTGTTGGCGACCAGCAGGGTAGGCAGCTCGATGCGGAACGGGTCGTCCAGCATGTCGCCGGTGCGCGTGGGGCCATCGTCACCGGGGTGCAGCGCGGGCCACTCGGCAACCAGGCTGATCTTCTTCTGCTCCAGCGTGTCGAGGATGAACTGCACGTTCTCCACGCAGGCCGGGTCGGCCAGGTCCACCACCAGCAGCGCGGCATCGCACGTCTGCAGGCTCGATGCGATCCACGGCGGGCTGTGCTCGGGGGACATCGACGGCAGGTCGAGCAGCTGGAAGGCGACGTCTTCGCAGGGCAGCATGCCCGGTTCAGGGAACTGCGTGATGAAGGGCCCGGGCCCGGATTGCGCGCGCGAGCCGGTCAGGCGCAGGTGCAGCGCTGACTTGCCGCTGTTCGGCGGGCCGAGCAGCGCCAGCTGGGCGGCGCCCTCGGGACGGATCGCGAGCGCCGGGCCGCTGCGCTTGCCGCCCTTTTTCGGGCCGGCGAGTTCTTCGGTGAGGTCCTTGATGCGGCTCTTGATGTCCGCCTGCAGGTGCTCGGTGCCCTTGTGCTTCGGAATCGTCGAAAGCATCTGCTTCAGGCACTCGAGCCGGTCTTTCGGCTCGCGCGTCTTGCGATAGGCTTCCTCCGCCTTCTTGTACTCGGGCGATACGTTGGTGGGCATCGGGTCCGCTCAGTTGTCGTGCTTCGGCCAGGCCGAGGCGTCGATGGTCTCACGGTAGGCGTGCCAGGTGGCATGGCCGAGCAGGGGGAACAGCACGGCCAGCCCGACGAAGGCCGTGGCGAAGCCGATGCCGGTGAGCACCACGATCAGCGCCAGCCAGACAGCCATGGCGGGCTTGTTGCGCAGGGTGGCGTTGGCGCTGCTGATCACGGCGGTGATGGTGTCCACCTGGCGGTCCACCAGCATCGGCAGGGAAAACGCGCTGGCCGCGAAAGCGATCGCGGCAAAGATCGAGCCGACTGCCGAGCCGATGGCGAAGAAGCGGACCAGCTGGATCATCTCGGGGCGGGACTCGATGGGGAAGAACACGTGCACCATGGAGCCCGCCCGCGCCCAGACGAGAAAGATCACCAGCAGCACCAGCGCGAACACCATGCTGTCGCCGAGGCGGTCGCGCGCGGTGCGGATGCTGAGGTCGAACGTCGGCACCCGCCCGAGCTCGAGTTGCCAGCTGATGGCGTAGAGCGCAATGGCGAGCAGCGGGCCGAGAAACACGAATCCCGACAGCAGCGACAGCATCATCACCCAGCTGCCGAGCCACAGCGCGAGCAGGCTGACGCCCCACGACAACGCCAGTACGATCACGCCCCAGCCGAGGCTCTGCCCCGGCGCGGCGCGCATGTCGCGCCAGCCGGCCGCCAGCCAGCGCAGCGGCGCGCCCGGCCCGATGTCGCGGCAGGGCGCAACGAACGGCCGCGCCGCGGCCTCTTCGTCCCGTCGTGGATCTTCCCGGGTCACGGTGAAACCAATCTCCCTGTTGTGATGTCTTCTATACCACAAGCCGTTGAAAGCATTCACGGTGGCGTTGGCTTTAGGCGGTGGCGGACTGTAGGCTTGTCGGCGCAATCTGGAGGAGACCTGACCGCAGCGCACCCGGGGTCGTGACATGAGTTCGTTCTTTGCTGAGTTGAAGCGCCGCAACGTGATCCGCATCGCCCTGTTCTACGGGGCGGGCGCCTGGGTCGTGCTGCAGGTTGCAGATGTGCTGCTCGGTATCATCGAGGCGCCCGAGGGTTCGCTGCGCTTGCTCGCCATCGTGCTCGCGCTGGGCTTCCCCTTCGCGCTCCTGCTGTCGTGGGCCTTCGAAATCACGCCGGAAGGCATCAAGCGGGACCGCGACCTTCCCGCGGACGGCCGCGCCTCGGCCGAAGCGGCGCGCAAGCTGAATATCGCCACCATTGCGCTGCTGGTGCTGGCCATCGGGCTGCTGTCGTGGAACATGTTCGGCAACCGCGCCGCGCCGACGCCGGAGCGGGCCGCGCCCCCGGCCGTGTCGCCGCCGGACCCGCCTGCGCAAGCCCGGGACCTTTCCATCGCCGTGCTGCCGTTCGTCAACATGTCGCAGGACCCGGCCAACGAGTATTTCTCCGAGGGCCTGTCCGAGGAGGTGCTGAACGTGCTGGCGCGGATCGAGGATTTCCGCGTCGCCGGCCGCACCTCCTCCTTCGCTTTCAAAGGCCAGAACCAGGACCTGCGCGCCATCGGGGAGCGGCTCGGCGTGGCGAACATCCTCGAAGGCAGCGTGCGGCGCCAGGATGATCGCGTCCGGGTCACAGCCCAGCTCATCGACACGCGCACCGGCTATCACCTGTGGTCCGACACTTACGACCGGCAGCTGGACGACATTTTCGCCATCCAGGACGACATCGCCACCGAGGTGGTGCGGGCGTT
Organism: uncultured Gammaproteobacteria bacterium; assembly: GCA_963709275.1. Taxonomy (GTDB): domain Bacteria; phylum Pseudomonadota; class Gammaproteobacteria; order Steroidobacterales; family XN24; genus XN24. The sequence goes on along the minus strand of CAVPVZ010000004.1, from coordinate 145,641 downwards.
GCGCCTTACCCTGTTGCCGGGCGACGCCCAGGTGATCAGCCAGAGCGCCAAGGGCGACGTGGAGGCGTACAACCTCTACCTGCGCGGCCAGTTCCATGCCCGCCTGCGCACGCCGGAAGGCCTGCGGCGTGCGCTGGAAGAGTTCCAGCAGGCGGTGCTGGTGGATCCGGGTTACGCGCCGCCGTACGCGGGGATTGCGATGGTGTACGCCCTGCTGGACAACTACAACTATCGCAGCCTGGGAGAGACCGGCCCGCTGGCCAACCGCGCACTGGAGCGCGCGCTGGCAATCGACGCCAACAGTGACGAGGCCTGGGCGGTGAAAGGGCTGCTGCTGAGCCAGGGGCCGGACGCGCAGGAGCGGAATGCCGAGGCGCGCGCCGCGCTCGAGCGCGCCGCTGAAATCAATCCCAACAACGCCTTTGCGCATCTCTGGTTGAGCGGCACCTTGTTGCCGGACCTGGTGGCCGCTCGCAGCGCCTTGCAGCGCGCCTATGGCGTCGATCCGTTGTCACCGGTGATCGTGTACCGCCAGGTGATGTGGGCGCTGCAGGGCGGAGAGCGCGCCGAAATCGAGCGCTACCTGGGCGAATTGCGTGAGGTGGCGCCGGACTGGTTCATGACGTGGTCTGCCATCGGCACCGTGGCCATGGACGAGGGCCGCATTGCCGACGCTGCCGTCGCCTTCGCGCGCGTGCGGCGCCTCAACCCGGAGTACCTCGGCGCGGTCAGCCAGGAGTCGTTCGCTCTCGAGATGCTCGGGCGCCCGGACCAGGCCGGGCGCTTGCTGGCTGACGCCCTGGAGCGCCGCGGTGGCGAGGCGCTGGGAATCGCCGTCGCGGGAAATCGCGCGCGCCGGGCGCTCAGGGAACAGGGGGTGGCGGCGGGGCTCGCCGTCTACCGGCAGGCGCTCGAGGAGTTGCAGACGACGAACCTGGAGGCGCTCGGCGACCTCGCCCTGTTCGAAATTTCCGCCGGAGAGCCGGCGTCTGCGGAGCGCCGCCTGCGCGCACTGCTCGGCCTTTCGCCGGAGGAAGTGCCGCCCTGCGACTATTCCCAGATCACACCCTGCATCAGCCTCGTCATGGCGCTGAACACCCAGGGTCGTTCGGAAGAGGCGGCCGCGGTCGGCGCGCGGCTCCGGGGGACCATCGACGAGGTGCGTAGCCAGGGCTTCGGCCCCCCGGTGTTGCTGCTGATCGACAGCTACCTCGACCATCTCGCCGGCCAGCCTGCCGGTCTCGACACGGCCGCCGCCGCTGCCATCGAGCAGGGTTGGCGCGTGCCGCTGCCGGTGATCCCCTGGCTGTTCTCCGGCCTTGTCGAGCCGGCCGTGGTGGACCGCCTGGTGGAGATGATGGATGCGGCGCTGGCTGGCGAACGGGCCCGCTACGCTGAGCTGACAGCAGCCGAGGCTGGCCAGGGCTGAAAACGACGCGCCGCCGGGTCAGGCGGGGTCGAAGGTGTGCACTGCAATCCGGTTGCGGCCGTCATTCTTGGCCCGGTACAGCGCCTTGTCGGCGAGGCGCACCAGGTCTACCGCGCTGGTCGCGCGATGACCGCCGTCGTTGTGCGTGGCGAGGCCGATCGATACGGTGACCTGAAAGCGGATGTCGCCGGGCAGCTCGTGGGTCTCCGCCGCCACCGCCTCGCGCAGGCGCTCGAATACCATCTGCGCGGCCGCCATGCCGGTGCCCGGCAATAGCGCGACGAATTCCTCGCCGCCGTAGCGCATGGTGAAGTCGTTCTTGCGCAGGTGCCCGGAGAGGATGTGCGCCACCCGTGCCAGCACCTTGTCGCCGACCTGGTGGCCGTGCGTGTCGTTGATCAACTTGAAATGATCCAGGTCGACGAACCCGATCGACAGCGGCCAGCCCTTCTCGGTCGCGAGCTCGAACTCGTCTTCCAGCACCTCGTCGAAGAAACGGCGGTTGTGCAGGCCGGTGAGCGGGTCGCGCGAGGCGCTTTCGCGCAGGTCCTGGGTCGCGCGCTCCATTTCCCGCAGCTTGACCTGGTCTGCCGCCACCTGCTGGATGAGGTGCAGGTTGCGCTCCGCAAGGATGTCGCGCGCCTGGTCGAGCACGCCCGCGGCCTTGCGCGGCGACACGATCTCGGTGTTGTACAGCGCCTCCACCTCCGGCAGGATCTCGGCCACCTCGCGCAGCAGCTCGTCGACGATTCCCTTGCGGATGCTCAGCAGCTCCCCGGCATCGGCCGCGATCTTCTCGATGGCCGCCTGGTGGTCCTGCGCGTCGCTGAGGAACAGGTCCGCCATCTGGCCCGCGATGGCGACGCAATTGACGAACTTGCGTTGCTCTTCAGGCACCTCCATCCCGGCAGAACCGTGCACTGCCGATGCGGTGAGCGCCAGCCGCTCCGGCAGGCCCCAATGCGTCATGAGCCACGCGCCGGCCTCGCCGTGGTCGCATCCCAGCGCCTCGCGCTCGCGCCGCAGCAGGTCGTCGTGGTCGCGGGCGGCGACGATGATGGGCTCGTACTGCTCGGGCAGGGCGGCGTCGAGGGCCAGCACGCCGAGCTCCTGCAGCAGGCCGGCGAGGAACAGCTCCTCGAGGTCGTCGATCCCCTTTTGCAGTCCCAGCAGCCGTGCGGCGGACGCGGAGATGAGCGCGCGCCGCCAGACGAACCGCGTGACCTGGGCCGAATTGGGTTGCTTGGACAGGGTGTCGGCAAGCGAAAAACTGAGCGCCAGCGTCATCGTGGCGTTGAGACCGATCACGACCAGGGCCTGGCGCAGGTTGTTACTGCGGCGCCGCTGGGCATAGAAGGCCGAGTTGCTGGCGCGGAGCACGCGGCTGGCCAGCGCGGGGTCCTTGGACAGCAGCTGCAGCAAAGAACGGATGTCGACGTTGGGATCCCGCCCCAGCTCGACGATTCGCATAGCGATGCCGGGCGGCGACGGCAGGTTGGGGCAACACTGCAACGCTTCGCGTATTTCTGGCGTCATTTCACGTCGAACAAGTCTTGATTGTGCGTTGAACTATCCTGTATTGCGGCCCGTATGGCAATGATCCACTGCCCATTTTCGCCGTCACAAAGGCCGGGCCCATGCGCGCGCGAGGGCCTCGCGCCGTTCAGCCTCGGTTCAGCCGTCCGCGCCTAGCCTGTACTCGAGACTGCCGGGACCCCATCACGGGGCGGCGAACAACGAGGAGCACGGCGATGAAAAACAACCTCAAGCTGAAGTTGGCGGTGGCAGGCCTGCTGGCCTGCGTGGCAGGCACGGCCGCGGCGGATCCGCGGGTGCGGTCCGGGGGCGTCGACTATGCGCGCGTGGTGGACGTGACGCCCATCGTCCGGCAGGTCCGGATCGAGACCCCGGCGCGCGAATGCTGGAATGAGACCGAGTATCGCACCATCCGGCGCGACGACGACTATTATCGCGGCCGCGTGGATTCCCCGTTGCCCACCATCGCCGGCGGCATCATCGGTGGCGTCATCGGCAACCAGTTCGGCAGCGGCAGCGGACGCAAAGCCATGACGGCCGTGGGCGCGCTGGTCGGCGCTTCCATTGCCACCGAGGCGGCGCGCGACGACGATTACCGTCATGGCGCTCGTCCTACGAGCGTCGTCCGGTCACGGTGGAGCGCTGCGAGACCCGCGTGTCCTATCACGAGGAAGAGCGCATCGAGGGCTACCGGGTGACCTACGTCTATGCCGGCCGGGAGTACATGACCACGATGGCCTCCCCGCCCGGGAACCGCATTCCGGTCCGCGTGACCGTGGTGCCCAGCGGGCGGCGCTAAGCGGGTCCTTGCATTCGCGGGGCGGTGATTTCACCCTTGTGCACATCACGGACAGGAAGTGAGCCGCCCATGTACCAGCCCAGCCATCCAGCCCGCCGCCAAGGCCGGACACTCGCCGGCCTTGCGGCGGCGCTCGCGGGGTCCATCGTGCTGCTGGCCGCCGGGCCTTTGCCGGCCCAGCCGGCGCCGAGCAGTGAATTGCGCGTGGCCCAGGGGGCCGAGAAGGTCAGCCTGGCCCAGGCCACGCGCATGGTGCAGGAACGCACCGGCGGCCAGGTGCTGCGCGCCGAGACCAAGCGCGACAAGGGTCGCGCGGTGCACCGGATTCGCGTGCTGACCGAGGACGGGCGCGTGCGCACCGTGCACGTGGACGCCGAGACCGGGCGGATGTACTGAGCCGGCACCGACCACGAGTACTTGCGGAGGGACGATATGCGCGCACTGCTGGTGGAGGACGACGCAACCCTGCGCCACGGCCTGGCAGCGGCGCTGCGAGCCGCAGGCTGGCAGGTGGATGAGGCCGCCGACGGGCGTGAGGGACTGTATTTCGCCGAAGAGATGGCGCCCGACGTCGCCGTAGTCGACCTCGGCCTGCCGCAGATGTCCGGCATGGACCTGATCTCTGCCCTGCGCGGACACGGCCGCGACCTGCCGGTCCTGATCCTCACCGCGCGCGACCGCTGGCAGGACAAGGTGGCCGGGCTCAAGGCCGGCGCCGATGACTACATGGTCAAGCCCTTCCATACCGAGGAGCTGCTGGCGCGACTCGAGGCGCTGGTGCGCCGTGCCGCGGGCTGGTCCCAACCGGTGCTGGACTTCGGCGTGCTCAAGTTCGAGCCCGGCGCCCAGCGCGTCGAACTCGACGGCGCGACGGTCGATCTCACGAGTTTCGAGTACCGCCTGCTGGAATGCCTGGTGCTGCGCGCGGGCCAGGTCGTGTCGCGCGCCGAGCTCATCGATCGCCTCTACGAGCAGGACTACGACCGGGACAGCAACACCGTCGAGGTGTTCGTCGGCCGCCTGCGCCGCAAGCTGGATCCGGACGGCACGCTCAAGCCCATCGAGACCCTGCGCGGGCGCGGTTATCGTTTCGCCCTCAAGCCGGTGAGCGGGGATTGATGCCGGCGTGACGACTCACTCGCTGCGCTCACGCGTCCTGCTCAGCCTTGCCATCGCCTTGCTGGTGTTTTTCGGGGCCACCGTGGCGGTGCTGGAGTGGAGTCTTGGCGCCAGCCTGGCGCGGGCGCGCGACCAGGTGCTGGAGGCCCAGTTGCTGGCCATGATTGCCGTGGCGGAACCCCTCGAGGGCGAGCGCGGGCTGGGCCTGCCGGAACCTCCGGACGGGCGCATGTTGAGCCCGGATTCGGGCCTGTACGCGGAAATCCTCGACCAGGCCGGGCGCCCGGCGTGGCGCTCCCCCTCGGCCCTCAACGTGGCGCTGGAACTGCCGCCGGCCAGCGCGCCGGGCGTGCGCGACGGCTGGGTCCAGGCGCAGCCGGGTGGGCCGGGCCTGGCGCTGAGCAGCATGGTCATCGACTGGGAATTCGGTGATGGCCACGTCGAGTCCTACCGCTTCGTAGTGGCCCAGGGCCTCGAGACCTGGCTGGCCCAGCAGCGCGCGTTCCGCCTCGGGCTGGTGACCTGGTTCGGCGCCCTGGCGCTTGCCACGCTGGGATTGCTGGCCTTCGTACTACGCCGCGTGATGCGCCCGCTGGGCCGCATCGAACAGGAAATCCACGAGATGGAGACCGCCCAGCGTCACCAGCTGTCCGCGGGCTGGCCCGAGGAATTGAGCGGGGTCGCAGCCAACCTGAACACGCTGTTGACCCACGAGCGGGACCGGCAGCGACGCTACCAGGAGAGCCTCGGCAACCTGGCCCATAGCCTGAAGACGCCGCTGGCGGCCGTGCGCACGTTGTTGCCCGGCGACGGCATGGTCAGCGGCCGGCAGGTGGACGCCATTCGCACCGAGCTGGAGCGCATGGACCGCATCATCGGCTGGCAGCTGAGGCGCGCCGCAGCCGCCGGTAGTGCCGGCCGGGTCGGGCTGGCGCCGGTGGCGGTGGCGCCCGTGGTGCGCGACCTGGCGACGATCCTGGAGAAGGTCTACCGCGAGCGCGCCGTCCACTGCGACATCGACCTGCCCGAGACGCTGCGTTTCCGTGGCGAGGAAGGGGATCTGCAGGAGATCCTCGGCAACCTGCTGGACAATGCCTGGAAATACGGCCGCGCCACCGTGCGCGTGAGCGGGCAGGAGATGGAAGACGGCCTGTTGCTGTTGCGCGTGGAGGACGACGGGCCCGGGCTGGAGCCGGAGCGCGCCGAGGAAGCGCTCACGCGTGGCGCCCGGCTGGACGAAAGCCATCCCGGGCAAGGCATTGGCCTGGCGGTGGCGCGCGAACTGGTCGCGGCCTACGGCGGCGCGATTGCCGTCGAACGCTCCGATCTCGGCGGCGCCGCAATCAGCGTGCGCCTGCCGGCCGGCTGAAAGCCGCCGGCCCCCGTCTCAGGGCTTGCGCTTGCCGGAGACGCTCTTCTTCGCCGCCGCCTTTTTCCCGCTGCCGCGCGCCGCTTCGTTCTCTTCGATCATCTCGATGAGCTGTCGCCAGGAATAGCGCCGGGACGGTTCGCGCGCGTTCTTGCGGAAGTAATACAGGCTGCCGGCCGAGATCAGGAAGCGACCGCGCAGGTTGTCCTCGCTGTCGGTGACCTTGACCACGATGTCGAGGCCGGCTTTGCGTTGGGTCTTCGCCATCCCGCGCTCCTTCTTGTCAGGGGTTGACCACGTCAGTCCATCCAGCAGGAAAGCCTAACCGATGTGAGGCTGCGAGGCATCGATGACTTCGCGCTGGGCCGCCAGCGGCGTATCGAGCTGTTCCATTTCGGCGAGCATGGACGGGAGGTCTTCCGCCTCGTCGACATCGGTGAGGCGGGACAGTTCGAGCCATGCGCCGAAGGGCGACATGGCGGCGCGGAAACCGGCGGCGGTGTCGTCCCGGCCGCACGGTGCACGGGTCCATGTGGCCGCCGGCAGCACGCGGTTTGCGCCGATGAGCCAGAACCCGCCGTCGCGGGCCGGCCCCATCACCAGCCTTGGTGCCGGGTCTTCCAGCCACGCTGCGGCACGCGCCAGCTGCGCGGGGTCGACCTGGGGCGTGTCCGCCCCGAGCAGGATGCCGCAGCCGTGCTTCTCCACCAGCGCCGTATGCACCCGGCCCATGCGTTCGCCGAGCGGTCCGGCGCCCTGCGCGAGCAGCGGCAGGCCCGGCCAGGCGGCGTTCGCCAACGCCGGTGACTCCGCCACGGCCCAGTACGCTGCGACTTCCGCCACCTCGGCGAGGGCCGCCGCGGTGGCGCTTGCTGCGAGCCGGTACCAGTGCGTTGCGGCCGCGGCGCCGATGGTCGCCGCGAGACGCGTCTTGAGCGGGGACAGGCCCGGCGTCTTGACGAAGATCGCGACGCCGCAAGTCATGTATCGGGTCCCCCGGCGGCGTCTTGCCTGCGCGCTGCGGCACGGAAGCGCACTGCCTGGGTCACCGTCAGGCCGGCATGGCGCAGCGTAGTGCGCGCCCATCCTTGTTCGCGGTAGCGTCGCGCGCTGCTGTAGACGGGCGCGCCCAGGTCGACGAGCTCCACGCCGCGACGTCGCGCCAGCCACACCAGGGCATGGTCTTCCCCGCCGCTAAGCGATGCATCGAAGCCGCCCAGCTGCGCGAAAGTGGCGCGCGCCAGCATGAAACCCTGGTCGCCGAAGGGGAGCCCGAGCCAGCGGCTGCGCAGCCCGGCGCCGAGGGCGTTCAGCCGCGCGGCTTTCGGACCGTCCTCCAGGTAGCCCAGGCGGAAGTAGCCCAGCGCCGCGCGCCTGCTGAAGCCCATGGCGGTGGCCACGGTGTCCGTCGGCAGGCGGGAGTCCGCGTGCAGGAACCACAGCATCTCGCCGCGGGCCGCAGCGGCGCCGGCGTTCTGTTGCACGCCGCGGCCGACCGGGGATTCCAGCCACCGCGCGGGCACGCGCAAACCGTATTCGCGCGGCTGGAAATCGGGTGGCGTCGCGCCGATGGGCGCGACCAGCAGGATCTCGGCGTCGCCTTCCAGGGCGTGCAGGTCGCGCAGCAGTCCCGGCCAGGCGCGGTCGCCCGGGCCCACCGGCACGATAATGGAAAGCTTCAGCTGCGGCGCCACGCGAAAAAGCGCTCCGCCAGGCGCAGCACGGCGTCCGGCGCGTGCGCGCGCTTCCATGCCCCCGCCGCATACTTGTTGGCCTCCATCAGCGTCGGGTAGATGTGGATCGTGCCGAGCAGCTTGTTCAGGCCGAGGCCGTGCTTCATGGCGAGGACGAACTCGGCCACCAGGTTGCCGGCCTCCGGGCCGACGATGGTGGCGCCGAGGATCTTGTCCTTGCCCGGCGGCGTCAGCACTTTGACGAAACCGCGCGCCGCGCCGTCGGCGATGGCCCGGTCGAGATCGCCGATGTCGTAGCGCGTGACTTCATGCTCCACGCCCTGCGCCCTGGCCTCGTCCTCCGACAGGCCGACGCGCGCCACCTCCGGATCGGTGAAGGTCGCCCAGGGAATCACGCGGTAGTCGGCGCGGAACGACCAGAAGGGCGCCAGCAGGGCGTTCACGGCGGCGTACCACGCCTGGTGAGAGGCCACGTGGGTGAACTGGTACGGCCCTGCAACGTCGCCGCAGGCATAGATATTGGGGAAGTTGCTGCGCAACAGGCCGTCCACCGCGACCGTCTTGCGCTCCGCCAGGGTGACGCCAAGCTCATCCAGGCCGAAACCCTCGGTGTTGGGCTGCCGCCCGAGCGCGATGAGCAGGCGATCGAAGGGCAGGGCGACTTCCTGCCCGTCGTGCTCGCACACCAGGCGGTGTTCGCCGGCCACGCTCTCCACGCGCAGGGCGCGGTGCCCCGTGGCCAGTTTCAGCCCCTCGGCCTGCAGCGCAGATGCAAGCACCTGCGCCGCGTCCTCGTCCTCGCGCGGCAGGATGCGCGGCGCCATCTCGACCACGGTCACCTCGCTGCCGAAGCGCGCGAAGCACTGCGCCAGTTCCACGCCGATCGGCCCGCCGCCCAGCACCACCAGGCGCGGTGGCAGCTCGCGCAGCGCCCAGACGCTATCGCTGGTCAGGTAGTCCACGGTGTCGAGGCCGGGCAGCGGCGGCACCAGCGGGCGCGCACCCGGTGGCGATGACGATGTTGCGCGCGGAAATGCGTCGCCCGTCGACCTCCACTTCCCACGGCGAGGTGAGCCTTGCTGTGCCCTGGATCACGTCCACGCCCAGCCCGGTGTAACGCTCGACCGAGTCGTGCGGCTCGATCTGCCGTATGACCTCCTGCACGCGCTCCATGACCTGCGCAAAGTCGAACTGCACCTCGGCCCGGGCGATGCCGTAGTGGCTGGCGTTGCGGGCGTCGGCCATGAGGCGCGCCGAGCGGATCAGCGCCTTGGAGGGGACGCAGCCGGTATTCAGGCAGTCGCCGCCCATGCGGTGCTTCTCGATCAGCGCCACTTTCGCTTTCACGGCCGCGCCGATATAGGCGGTCACCAGGCCGGCCGAACCGGCGCCGATCACGGCCAGGTTGTAGTCGAAGCGCCGCGGGCGGTGATGGCCGCGATACACCCGGCGTGCCTGCAGCCAGCGCGCCAGCCAGCGGCTCAACAGCGGCATCACCCCGATGAGCGCGAAGGCCGCGAGCAGTCCGGGCGAAAACACGTCGCCGGGCGACTCGATCTGCGCCAGCTGGGTACCCGCATACACGTAGACCGCAGTCCCCGGCAGCATGCCGACCTGGCTCACCCAAAAGTAGGTCCATGTGCGCAGGCCGGTCAGCCCGGCCAGCAGGTTGATCATGAAGAAGGGGAACAGCGGCACCAGCCGCAGCGTGAACAGGTAAAAGGCGCCGTCGCGGTGAATGCCGGCATCGATGGCTTCGAGGCGCTTGCCGTAACGGCGGCGCAACGGCTCGCGCAGCAGGAAGCGGGCGACCAGGAACGCCAGCGTGGCGCCGATGGTGCTGGCAAAGGACACCAGCACCAGGCCATGCAGGAAGCCGAACACGGCGCCCGCGGCGAGCGTCATCACCGCCGCCCCCGGGATCGACAACGCCACCACGCCGACGTAGAGCAGGCCGAATGCCAGCGAAGCGAACAGCGGCCGCGCGTTCGTCCAGGCCTGCAAGTCCGCCTGCTGGGATTTCAGCCGCTCCAGCGTCAGGGCATCGCCCGCGCCCGAGGTCCACAGCACGATGAGCAGCAGGGCCAGCACCGCCACCACAACGAATCGCCCGTATGCCTTGCCGTTGCTCTTCATCTGTTCTCCAGGGTTGCAGGTTCTCCGGGATATGAGACCCGCGAACGGCCTGGAAGATTACACCCTTGCGCGAGTACGCGCGGCCAGGGACGGCTGGGTGGTGGGCGTCAGTAAGGAGATACGGCTTGCCGGTTGACGCTGCGCTGGCGCTGCATGCCGCCGATCAGCCGGTCGACCCCGCGCGTCACCGTGGGCGATGCCAGCAGTGCCAATACGTCCGTTGCGCCGGTGTCCTTGAGCTGCTTTTGCACCACATACAGCTCCGGCGCCGACTCCGCCCAGGAAGCGAGTGACTCGGTGTCATGCACGCTGCCCAGTGCGATCGGTTCCGCCAGGCGACAGCAGAGGTAACTGAGCACCAGGCGGCGCGAGTCCGGCTTCAGCGGCTCCTCCGTGGGCTTCTTCAGCAGGGCGTTGACTTCGCCCACGCCGTGCGCGAGGTCAGTCGGCAGGCCCCAGGCCTCGATCATCAGTTCGGCCACGACGCCGCCGTTGGTGCGCGTATGGAGTTGCTGGTGGCAGGTGCGTTCAAGCAGGCCGAGGGGCCAGTAGTCGACGGCCGCCTGTTGCGGCATCAGGCGCGGCATGGCGAAGTCACCCAGGAAGCTGAGGACCGCATGGGTCGATGCGACCGAGATGTCGCGAATGGAGAAGAAGGGCGCCAGGATGGAGACCAGCTCCGTGGCAATGGTCCCGGTGTCGAGGAGGCGGGCCTGGTAGGCCTTCAGCGCATCGTCATCGGTGGGGAAAGCCTGTTCCAGGGTGAACTGCAGCGCCAGGCCGCGCACCGAGTTCATGCCCAGGTAGGTCAGGGCGTGTGCGACGCTGAGGATGGGCGATCCCGGGCTGTAGAAGGCGGAGTTCGCCCGGCCGATGATCTTGGCCGCGAGGATCGGCTCCACGACCAGCAACTCGGTGAGCTGGCGCGACGAGGCGCTGGCCATGAAGCTGTGCGACATGAGCTTGTGAATCGCGCGCGACGGCATGGAGGTACCGGCGAGGCGCTCGACGATGTCGAGCCGGTCTTCCGGCGCGAGATCCTCGGGTATGGCCAGCTGCAGCTCGAGCAGCAGCGGGGGCTCGAGCTCGCCGATTTTCTGCCCGTCGTCCGCCTCGACGATCGGCGTGCTGTCCGGCCAGGCGACGCCGGCCGGCGCCACCTTGCCCCGGGCACGGCGCTGCGCCGGGACTGTCCGGGGTGTACGCGACCCGCGCAGCAACATCCAGCCGATGCCGCCCAGGGCCGACAAAGCGATCGCGATAACCAGCTCCATGCAGTCATATATCGGTCGTTTCCGGCACAACTTGAGGCGATTTCGGCACGATCGGCATGGAGCCCGGGGGCCGGCGCGCTATGATGTCCGGAAACCACGCCGGGCAGCGCCATGGATCGTTCCGAGCGGTTTCACAAGATTATCCGTTTGCTCAAGGAGCGGCGGGTGGTGTCGCGCGACGCCTTCCTCGAGGCGCTCGAGGTGTCCCGGGCGACGTTCAAGCGCGACCTGGAGTACCTGCGCGACCGCATGGACGCCCCGATCCTGTGGGACGCCGAGGCCGGCGGCTACCGCCTGGCGGGCGAGGACGGCGGCCCGCAGAACTACGAACTGCCGGGCCTGTGGCTCAATGCCGGCGAGATCTATGCCCTGCTCGCCATGGAGCAACTGCTCGAAGGGCTGCAGCCCGGCCTGCTCGGACCGCATGTGCGCCCCTTGCGCGACCGCATCCGGCGCCTCATCGAGGTCGGCGAGCACTCGGCGGAGGAGGTCGGCGAGCGCATCCGCGTCCTCGAGGTCGGCAATCGCCCGGTGGAGCCGGAAAGCTTCCAGGTCCTGGCCTCGGCGGTGCTGTCGCGCAAGCGGCTGCGCATCCGTCATTACAGCCGCGTGCGCGACGAGACCACGGAGCGGACCCTGTCACCGCAGCGCCTCGTGCACTACCGCGACAACTGGTACCTCGACGCCTGGTGCCACGAGCGGCAGGCGCTGCGCACTTTTTCCGCCGACGCCATCGTGGACGCCGAGATGCTGGAGCGCAGCGCGCGCGAGATCTCGCAGGCGCGGCTCGACCGTCATCTCGGCTCGGGCTTCGGCATTTTTTCCGGCGCGCGCACCGAGACCGCCGTGCTCCAGTTCACCCCCGACCGCGCCCGCTGGGTGGCGCGCGAGAGCTGGCACCCGGAACAGGAGGGGCAGTTCCAGCTGGACGGTTCGTATCTCCTCAAGGTCCCTTACAGCGATCCGCGCGAGCTGGTGATGGACATTCTCAAGTACGGTCCGGACGTGGAGGTGCTGGCGCCCAAGTCGCTGACGCAACTGGTGTCGGAGCGCCTCGCCGAGGCGCGTGCCCGCTATGATGTGCGCCGCGGGTCTTGAATCCCGCTGCAACCTCCGCACGAAAATCCTGTCCCACTGACTGTAGACCCCTCGCAGGAGACTCCAGACGTGTTTGCCAGCCTGCTCGAAAAGAAGTCCCGCATGGTCAGCCCCGCCGAGGCCCTGCCCGGCCGCGCGGCGCCGATGCCGGTGCCCGAGGCGCATTTCGTCAGCGGCCGCCCGCTCAAGCCGCCGTTCCCTGAGGGCCTCGAGATGGCGGAGTTCGGCCTGGGCTGCTTCTGGGGCGCGGAGCGCAAGTTCTGGCAGACGCCCGGCGTCTGGGTCACCGCGGTCGGCTACTCCGGCGGCTTCACGCCCAACCCGACCTACGAGGAGGTGTGCTCCGGCCGCACCGGCCACGCCGAGGTCGTGCGCGTGGTGTTCGATCCGCGCGAGACCAGCTACGCAGCGTTGCTGAAGATTTTCTGGGAAGTGCACGACCCGACGCAGGGCATGCGCCAGGGCGGCGACGTCGGCACGCAGTACCGCTCGGTGATCCACACGTTCAGCGACGAGCAGCAGCGGCTCGCCGAGCAGACGCGCGCGGCTTACCAGCAGGCCCTGGACGAGGCCGGCCAGGGCGCCATCACCACCGAGATCGGCCCGGCGCCCGAGTTCTATTACGGCGAGGACTACCACCAGCAGTACCTGGCCAAGAATCCCGACGGCTACTGTGGGCTGGGCGGCTGCGGCGTGAAGCTGGCGTAGTCCTGGGTTTCTCGCAGAGCGGCCTCGAGTTCGCGCACCAGCGGCGCCTCCCGCCCAAGCTGTTCGCGCAGCCGTTCGAGCATCTCCCGCCCCCGAGCCATGGCTGCGGCGTCCGGCTGCGCCACCAGCGGCGGCAGTCCGACCAGCGCCTCGGCGGCGCGACGTTGCCAGTGGGCCGCTGGAACCGACGATTGCATTCGCTGGACCGCCCCACGGGCCACGACGAGTGCCTCGTCGCGGCGCCCCTGGAGCGCGAGCGCGCGCGCCAGCGCCATCTCGATCTCATCGATCGGGACGCGGTCCGGAGAAGGCAGCGCGGCGACCACCGCGCGTGCCGCATCCAGCTCGCGCTCGGCCGCCCCGGGATCGCCTTGCGCGAGTGCGAGCAGCCCCAGGCCAAGATGGGCCTGGGCGAACTCCGAGTGACCGGGCGGCAGTACTTCCCGCCTCACGTCGAGCGACTGCTGGAGCCATGCCGCGGCGTCGTCGAGCTGGCCCGCATGCAGCGAGGCCAGACCGTGCAGGTGGAGCGCACGGGCGGTCCAGCGATGGCGCTCGCCGACGACGGTCCGGTTGATCTCCAGTGTCAGCGCGGCCAGGCGCAGGGCTTCGTCGGCCTGGCCGCGCAGCAACGCGATGCGCGCGAGCAGGCCCTGCGTCAGTGCCACGGCGGCGTGGCCGTCGGTGCCGAACACCGACTCGAACTCGGCCAGCGTCTCCCGCCACATGGTCTCGGCAAGGGCGAGGTCGCCCCGGTCGAAATGCAGGCCGGCCAGGTTCTTGCGCGTTTGTGCCAGCTCGTAAAGAGGGCTTTGCAGACGCTCCTGCATCGCCAGTGCTTCCTCGTAGAGCGGCGCTGCTTCGTCCAGGCGGCCCATGGCGTGCAGGCCCCATGCCATGTTGTTCAGGGTCCAGGCGATGTCACCATGGTCGCCCTCATGCGCGAGCCGCAGCTGGGCGAGCGCTGCCCTAAATACCGGTTCCGCCTCGGTCCGGCGTCGCAGGCCGTTCAGGGTCAGCGCCAGGTCGCTCAGCGCGCTGGCGTATTCCGCCGGCGTGCCAACCCGCTGCCATGCAACCTCGGCGCGCTCGGTCCAGTGCAGCGATTCATCGAGCCGGCCAAGTCCATGAGTGACTGTGCCGAGCAGGCGCAGTGCGATCGCCTCCTGGCGGCCCGCCCCGAGCGTTTCGGCCAGCTCGAGAGCGGCGAGGGCATGTACGTAGCCGGCTTCGTACTCCCCCCAGCTCGCATAGGCGTCGCCCAGCGCAAGTCCGACGCGCAAAGCGACCTCCGGCTCGTCGCCCAGCTCGTCCTCCATTCGTTCCGCGGCGCGATCGAGCAAGTCCCTTACCGATATCAACCGCGAGGCATCCTGGCTGGCGCTGGTACGCCCGAGCACAGAGGCCGTGAAATCGGACGCCTTGCTTGCGCGTGCCTCTGCTGCCAGCGCGATGTCACGCTCCTGGGCGAGGCGCCAGGTGAACCAGGCGCCCGAACCCAGCGCCAGCAGCAGCGCGATGGCCGAGACCGGCACCGCGACGCGGTGGCGGCGCAGGAACTTGCCGGCGCGATACCCGATCGAGTCGGGTCGCGCCCGGATCGGCAGGTGGGCAAGGCTACGCTCGATGTCCTCGGCCAGGGCCTCGGCTGAGGCATAGCGGCGCTCCGGTTCCTTGCGCAGCGCCATCAGCACGATATTGTCGAGGTCGCCAGCCAGTTCGCGTGCCAGCCTCGCGGGGGTCAGCCGCTGGCCACGCGCCTGTGCCGCGGCAATGCGCCGGCTGCTATCCGCGGTTACTGCGCTACTGGGCGGTGCGGGTTTTCCTTCTACGATCTCCCGCGCCAGCGCTACGGCACTGGACGGTTCGGTGGAGTAGGGGGTGCGCCCCGCCAGCACTTCGTATAACAGCACGCCGAGCGCGTAGATATCAGTTGCGGTAGTCACCGGGCCGCCGGTGACCTGCTCGGGGCTGGCATGGCTGGGCGTGAGCACGCGCTGGCCGCTGCGCGTCAGGCCGGCCTCGTTCTCCACCAGCTTGGCAATGCCGAAGTCCAGTAGCTGCGGTTCGCCCCGGGCGTCGACCAGGATATTGCTGGGCTTGAGGTCGCGGTGCACCACCAGGTTGCGATGAGCATAGTCCACGGCGCGGCAGACCTTGGCCATCAAGCGCAGCCGCGCAGTCGTGTCCAATGCCTGGTTCTCGCACCAGGCATCGATCGGCTCGCCGTCGACATACTCGAGCACCAGGTAGGGCACGCCATCGTCAGTGCGCCCGCCATCCAGCAGTCGGGCGATATTCGGATGCGTCAGCCCGGCCAGGATTTGCCGCTCGGCCTCGAGGCGTGCCTTGGCGGTCGCCGATACGAAGGCGGGATTGAGCAACTTGACGGCGGCTCGCTGCTGGTACTCGCCATCGTCGCGCTCTGCCAGGTAGACGGCCCCCATGCCGCCGTCCGCAATGTGACTGACGATGCGCCAGGCACCAAAGCGCTCGCCAATGCGCTGGCTTGACCCGGAAATGGCCACTTCCGCGGCCGCGGCGCCGATGCCCGCATGCAACGCCTGGTCTCCAGTGGCATCCTCGCGCAACAGCCGCGCTACAGCCTCGCGCAACGCTGTATCGTCACCACAGGCCCGGTCCAGGAACGCCGCGCGCGCAGGCTCCGGCTGCTCGAGTGCCGCTTCGAACAGCTCCTGCAGTCGCTGCCAATGTTCCCGGTTCATCACGCGGACTGCTCGTTGGGGTCGTCCGCTAGCCGGTCCTTCAGCCAGGCGCGTGAAAAGCGCAGCTCCCGGTGCACGGTGGCCTCGGAGACCCCGAGCGCTTCGGCCATCTCGTCGTACTTGAGGCCGCCAAAGTAATGCAGCTCGACGATCCTGGCCTTGCGCTCGTCGTGAGCCTTGAGTGCCGTCATTGCCATGTCCAGGTCCAGCACGTCGACCTGCGCCACGGCAGCAGCGACGTCCTCCGCCAAGGTCACCCGGATGGCTTCGCCGCCGCGTTTTTCGCGTTGCCGGGCGCGGGCATGGTCCACCAGCACCCAGCGGATGGTAGTCGTCATGACCGCGAGGAAATGGCATCGGTCCCGCCAGCTGATGTTGCTGTCCACGAGCCGCAGCAAAGCCTCGTTGATCAGCGCGGTCGGCTGCAGCGTGTGCCCGGAAGGCTGGCCATGGAACTCGCGCCGCGCGATGCGCGACAACTCCGCGTAAACCAGCGGCAGCAGGTCGTTGAGTGCATCTGCCTCGCCACCCTGCCAGCGTGACAGGAGTTGCGTGATATGCGGCGATCCTGACATGGCGCTCCCCCGGCCCGCGGTCCGTGCAGGTTAGCCGAGCCGGGCGCCTGCAACAAACCGGAGGGCAATAATCGTGGAGTAGTGCGTCGAGGCTTTTTGTGCAGGTGCCGTGAGGGAAATCTCCGGCGAACGTCGTTACCGGGAGTGAGCGAGAAAAAAAACGGCTTTGGCCGAGAACCGAGAGTGAACGGATATGATTCAGACATACGGGGCGATCAAGCCTCACCTCCCCTTGCGTATCGTGATCTTCCTGGCCGCCTTCGGTTGGATGGCTCCAGTTTCGGCCCAGGGCGTGGTCGACAGCGCCCTTGATGCTGCGGGTGTCCCGAAGGTCGCGGCCTTCCTGCCCAGCCAGTACGACGTGGCGCGTAGCGAGCCGCTGCCCATCGACGGCGTCTGGCGCGTGAATACGATCGGCAAGAAGATCCGTATCGAGCAGGGCCGGGCTTATGCGCTCGACCCCTGGCGTCACCTGTTCGTGCTGCAGGTCAGTCCGGGCATGGTGGTGATGCAGGACTTCCAGCGCACCGGGACAGGGGTCTACACGGCGAATGACCTGCCTCTACTCGGTCCGGCGACACTGACCCTGAACCGCGAGGGCAACCTCGACGTGTCGGTGCAGGGCTCGCTGGGGCCCGTGCGGTACCAGCTGGTGAGGCTCGATGCCCAGTACCCGGACGCCCTGAACCAGGAGCTCAGTGCGATGCACGGCCAGGCTGCTGCCCCAACCGCGGCGCCGGTCTTCACGCCCCCGCCGGCGCCAGCCGTTATTCCGGGCGCACCGGCCTACGGCGGCACCGCCCCGGCGCAGCCGCTGCCGGGCATGCCGACCACGCCGCCTGCGCCCATGCCGGCGCCCGCGCCAGTCTGGACGCCGCCGGCGCCGGCACCCCAGGCGCCGCCCGTGCAGGCCCCGGCGAACTGCACGCCGATCGGCATCGATCCCGACACCGGCCTGCCGATCTGCGCATGATCCGGCGCGCCTTCATTGCTGGCGTCTTGCTGGCGTCCGCCACGGCGGGGGCCCAGGATTTCGCCCGCGACCCCGGCGACGTCTTCGCCGGCTGCGACGAGTCCGCCCCGACCAGGGCCACCGCCAGCGCGGCCGCCTCGCCGACAGGGCAGATCGACGCCGCCCCGCCGCGCGTGGACCGCATCACCCAGCGCTCCTTTGCCAGCCTGAGCCTGGACGACGTCGAAGCCGGCGTGCCGGCGGAAATGGCCTCGCTATGCTGGGCCCGGCTCGACGGCGTGTGGCGCGAATCCGGCACCATCACGCTCGACCGCTCGCGCGACGACCCCGGCATCTGGGGCAGCGACTCGCCGGAACTGGTGTCCATGGCGAACGGCAACTACACCACCCCGCGCTTCCTGGTGGTCGTGGAGACGGCCGACCCGGCCACGGGGCTGCACCTCGCCACCGGCCTCGAAGACGCGCCCTTCGTGCGCTTTGTCAGCACCGACGGCATCGCGCTGCGCGACGTGCTGCAGCGTCTCGGCCCGGTGAAGACCTACCGCGCCACGGCGCCGTTCGCCTACGGCGCCACGCTCACCCTGGACGTCACCCGGAGCGGCAGCGTGCGCCTCACCCTGGACGGCGCCATGTTCGTCCGGCCTCAGCCGAGCGCTTCGCGCGCCGGCGCGGACACCCGCGTGCGCATCGACGACGCCTGGCTGCTGAGCGCATACCTGATGAACGTCGCCGCCAACCGCCGCGGCTACGACATCGTCACCCAGGACCCGTTCCTGCTGCTGCAGAACAACAAGGAAGAAATCTTCGCCCCGGTCGATCCCACCATGTACTCGATCACCGAGGGCCGGACGGTGCCGGTCGGGCTCACGCTGATCCAGGACGGCCAGCAGGGCACGGTGTACCGCAGGACCCTCGTCGCCAGCGAGACCGAGCTGCAGCAGACCAGCACACACACCTTCGGAGAAAACATCAGCGCCAACATTCCCTCGACGAAGATTCCCGGTGTGAGCGTGTTCGAAGCGAGCGCCGGCTACGAGTCGACACGCGCCTCCATGTCCGGCATGCAGGAGAGCAAATCGGTCGCCCAGGCCGCTGCCTACTCGCGCCACAAGCAGTACGCACTGGTGCTGGATCATCCGTACATCACCCTGTCACCGGCGTTTGTCGACGCCGTGGAGGATGCGCGGCGCTTCCATCGTTACCAGGCGCTGATCGACCGCTTCGGCACCCACTATCCCTATGCCGTCACGTACGGCGCCAGCGCCAAGATGACGCAGTTGTTCACCGAAGAGTCGTACGCACAGCAGGAACGCAGCGAAGAAGGTTTCAGCGAGAACGGCGGTGCCAAGGTCTTCGGCAACGGGGGTTCCGCACACCACAGCCACCTTGCCGGCCAGCAAACCAGCTCGCGCGGCACGGTGGGTAACGACGGCGCCACCTTCGTCGCAGTGGGCGGCAACGGCTCCTGGGACCAGGGCGGCTACAGTGCCGGTGGCACGCCGTATCCGATCCTGCTGGACCTGCGCCCGATCTACGAATTGCTGAACCCGATGAACTTTCCGGGCGAGCCCGAGGTGTACCAGCGCGTGCGGGCGAACCTGGAGCGCGCGGTGGTGGCTTACCTGGAGAACAACACCACCGCGCTCAGCAGCGACTCGCTGTTGCCGAAGGTGGAGCCATTGCCGCCGCCGGCACCGCCGCCGCCCCGGCAGGTCCGCACCAAGGTGTTCAAGGACCCGCTGGTCGGCGGACGCTGGCTGGACCTCTGCTATGCGCACGGGAGCTGCCGCACCCAGCAAGCACTTAACGCGTTCTGCCGCCTGCAGGGCTACCGAACCGGCAG
Organism: uncultured Gammaproteobacteria bacterium; assembly: GCA_963709275.1. GTDB lineage: Bacteria > Pseudomonadota > Gammaproteobacteria > Steroidobacterales > XN24 > XN24. Next base: position 126,362 of record CAVPVZ010000004.1, on the reverse strand, counting down.
CCAGCAGCGCAACAACAAATCCAAGCTGGGGCACGTGAACGTGCGCATCGGCGACAACAGCAAGTGCACCTCGAACGGCCTCGGCAACTGCCGGCGCATCACCAAGGTCACGTGCAGCGATTGAACGGGCCTCAATACCACCGGCCGCTGCGTGCGGCTACAGGAGTTGAAACATGAAGACATTACTCAGACAGGGAGTTCTGGCGCTGCTGGCATGCGGCCTGGGGCTTGGCATCAGCGCTGCCGCGCAGGCCTACGAGCCCGACATCATGGTGTTCGACGGCGAGCTGTCGCTGGACTTCCCGCCCTCGCCGCGCCTGGCTCTGGCGACGGGCGGCACGCTCGAGTTCTGGGTGGCGCCGGACTGGACCGCCGACCCTGGTTACGACCCGGTGATCATCTCCAGCGCCGGTCCCGAAGGACCCTCCTACCTGGTGGCGATGCTGCGCGAACGCGACGGGATTGCGTTTGCCGCGGGTGAAGAGGAGGCGGTATTCCTGTTCGATTTCACCGACGGCCAGCTGCACCACGTGGCCATCAGCCAGTATGCCGACGGCATCGAGGTTTACATCGACGGCCGCCAGGTCGGCAGCGAGCCGATCATGGCGCTGGACCTGCCGGTGACCGGGGTCTGGCTCGGATCCATCGACGGCACAAACAACACCTTCCGTGGCGTGCTGGCGGGCCTGCGCCTGTGGCAGGAGGTCGTCCCCCGCGAGACGCTGGTGGCTTTCGCCTTGAAGGACATCTTCGAGAACGAACACCCGCAGCTCGAGGCGCTTGCCGCCATGAGCGATTTCACCACCGCCACGCTGCTGCTGGCCGAGTGAGGGAGCGGGCCATGAGACACCGATCTGTCATTAATTCGCTGGTGTTGAGCCTCGCGCTGGGCCTGGGGTTCACCCTGGCGGGCAACCTCGTGCTCGTCCAGTCGGCCGAGGCGAGATCACCATCGCCGCCGCCGCGCTCGGCTTCACCCCCCGCGCGGTCGCCTGCGGCGGGCACCTCGGCGCGACAGGGGGCGCGGACACCCCAGGCCCAGCCTCGACGGGCGGCCCCGGCGCAGGCCCAGGCGAGCGCCAACCAGGCGCGCGCGAGTACGCGCGGCACCCAGGCGCGCTCGGCCACCGGCGATGGCCGCCGCAACGCGGTCAACCTGGGCACCACCTCACCGCTGAACTGGTCCACCTGGAACCAGGCCACGCGTCCCGCGACCACGGCGCCCGCTGCCGCGCCGCAACGCACCCGCCAGAGCGGCAGCGGCCGCACCGTCGCCTTTCGCGAACATCGCTCCACGGCGGCTTCGGCGAGCACGACCCGCCCCGGTCCGTCGCCGTCCGTCTATCGCAGTGCGCCGACGCAGCGCCGCGCGGCGGCAAACCAGGAACGCGCCACGCAGCGCTCGGGCAGCGGGCGCGCTGCCGTAGGCGACGGACGCCGCAACGCGGTCAATCTCGGCACCGCATCGCCGGTCAGTACCTGGTCAGGATGGAACCGCGCAGTGAATACCCTGCAACCCGCCGCGAACGCATCGCGCACGCGCCAGAGCGGCGGCGGCCGCCAGGTGACCTTCCGGGAGGCCAGGGCGAGTGCAGAACTGAACCGCCTGCGCAGGGATGCCGCGGGCAACATCATCAACCCTTAGCGCATGCGTTGCCCGATACTTTTCGCTCTGGCAGCAATGGTCTTTGCCGTGGAGGCCCCGGCCGCCGATGCCGGGCGTCTCGGTAAAGCGTTCTCCGGTTGCGAGATGGTGATTGCCACCACACCGCAAATCGCCTCTTCGCGCGAGCGAATCGCCGATGTCTCGGTGCGCGTCGATACCCTGACCAATCGCGAGTTCGCGAGTTTCTCCGTGGATGAACTGGCGGGCAGTCTCGGAGAAGAAGAGATCGACGCGTGCTGGTTCCGCCTCGACGGGGTGTGGCGCGAAGACAGGCCCGTCTCGCTGGATACGAGTTTCGTTCCGCGTGGCTGGAGCAGTGCCCGGCCTGAGCTTGTACACCTCGCTAACGGCACCTACACCACGCCGCTGCACATCGTCGTACTGCCGTCCCGGGCAGCCGGGAAAATGCTGGAGGTCATCTTGGCCGAAGGCGCGGAGCGACCGGTGCGATACGTGAGTGAGGATGGTGTGACATTGCGGGAGCTGCTCGAGGACCGCGGGCAAAGGAAGGTCTACTCCGCCTCGCCCCGCGCACTCACGCCCGGCCTCGCGCCGGAACTGATCATCGACGTGACGCGTACCGGCTACCTGCGCCTGCGCATGGGTGGCGCGCACTTCTATCGCCCGGCGCCCGGCACGGTCTCCAGGGTCAGCGGCGACGATCCCTTCATGATCGGCTACACGATGGAGAACCTGCGAGCCAACAGGGCGGGTTATGACATTGCCGAGCAGAACCCGAACCGGTTGCTGCAAAACCCGAAGGCGGAAGTCTTCGACTTCGCCACCGATCGCGGCGCCGTTATCGACCAGCGCCGCGTGGTGCCGCTGGGGCTGAAATTGGTCAAGGAAGAGACACAAGGCACGGTGTATTACTCGACGAACGTCTCCAGCGAGCGCGAGTACCAAGCCATGACGCAGTCCACCTTCGGCAACAGCACGCGCATCGGCATTTCCGGGCAGGCCGGCGCTGGTGGCCGGGATGGCGGCAGGACCGCCAGCGTGAACGCCGAAGCGGGAATCGGCTGGGGTTCCGCCAGTGCGAGGCAGCAGTTCAGCTCCCTGCAGAACAGCCGTTCGGTGGCCGAAGAAATTGGCTACATGCGCTTCAAGAAACTCGCACTGGTCCTGGATCCGACCTACGCGCGCCTGACCGACCGATTCATTGATGCTGTCGCCGATGCGCAGCGCTATGGCGACTTTCGCGAGTTGCTCGACCGGTTCGGCACCCACTATGCGTATGCCATCACCTATGGCGCCGCCGGCGAAATGCGCCAGCGGATCACTGCGCAGGCGTTCGAACGGCGCCGCCAGAGCGCGGCTTCATCCAGCAGCAATGAGCGCACGGCCTTCATCGTCGGGGAAACATCCGCTTACCGAGCGTCCGAGACGCGATCCGCCTCGAGTTTCCGCGAGTCGAACGAGTATGGCGAGCGCACTTTCGATGCCGTGGGCGGCAACGGCAGCTGGGACCAGAATGGCTTCTCAGCCGGCGATGCGCACTACCCGATACTTGCCGACCTGCGCCCCCTGAGCGACCTGTTGAATCCGATCAACTTTCCGGGCCAGCGCGAGATCTACATCGACCTCCGGCGCGACATGGAAATCGCGATCCAGGAATACCTGCTCAGCAAGGCCGATTTATCAACGGTCTCGCTGGTGCCCGAATTTGTTCCCTTGCCAGAGAAAAAGCCCTGGGAAGGCACTATCCGTACGATGAAAATCGTAAGTTCCACGGGCGGCCGGGGAACGGTCACCGTCTCAAGTCCGGCAGCGGGCGTACGGCAGGGCTTCACGCGAATCTGCCTGGTCAATCATACGAAGGGCACCCGGACCCTGGTGCACAACGTAAGGAACATCAACAATCTTGAAAGCCGCGGCTCCGGCGCGCGGTCCTGCGCAAATTTTCCGTCGAACATTACGCTCAACCTGACAGCGATGGCGGCCGGGCGTCCTGCATCGATATCTAATGCCACTGGCTTCAGTCTTGCGCCCTTTGACGGCCGCCTGCTCCATTTCACATGGCGTTAGCGAGGATGCAGGAAGGCAAGAAACCTCACGCCGTTTAACCCGAAACCATTTCCCGGCCGTTTCCATGACTGAAGGCGACTGTCGCCCCAGCCAAGGAACAGCATCATGACCTGCAGAACTCGCTTCCTGTTATGCACCGTTTCCGCCGCGCTCGCGATCTTCGTCGGGTGCGCGCAACCGCCGCCCGAGCCTGTGTCCGAACGCCAGGAAGCGGCGCAGCAACAGCCCGGGACGCCGCAGTCACGCCGTAACATACCCGGGCAAGCCGACTACCGGGCCGCTGAGCTGCCGATGTCGGTGACCGTTCACAAGAGCCAGATGGGCAGTGCGGCGAACGTGTTGGGCGATCTTCGGCTGCCGAGCGAGCCCCTCAACCGCGAGAACTATGCGGATTTTGATGACAACCCGGTGCAGCGCGTCGCCGAGAATCCCGTCTCGACTTTCAGCATCGACGTCGACACCGGTGCCTATGCAAACGTGCGCCGGCTACTGCGCGCCGGGCAATTGCCGCCACACGACGCGGTGCGCGCGGAGGAGCTGATCAACTACTTCAGCTACGAATATGAGTCCCCAGGCGACCGGGGGCCGCCATTCAGCGTCACTCGCGAGATCGCACCCGCGCCCTGGAATGCCGACAACTACCTGTTGCATATCGGCATCCAGGGGTACCGGCCTGCGCCGCGCCAAGTGCCGAACGCCAACCTCGTGTTCCTGATAGATGTGTCCGGATCAATGAACTCTCCGGACAAGCTCGGCCTGTTGAAGACATCCTTGCAGCTGCTCACCCGTCAGCTCGACGCCGACGACTCCGTGTCGATGGTCGTTTATGCCGGCGCGTCCGGCGTCGTGCTGGAGCCCACGCCGGGCAACCAGCGCGCGAGGATTCTTGCGGCCCTCGACCGCCTGCAGGCCGGTGGCTCAACCAATGGCGGCGCCGGCATCATCCTCGCCTACGCCATGGCCGAGCAGGCCTTCATCCCGGGAGGCATCAACCGCGTGCTGCTGGCGACCGACGGCGATTTCAACGTCGGCACGACCAACATCGAGATGCTGAAAGACCTGGTGGAGGATAAGCGCAACAGCGGCATCGCGCTGACGACGTTGGGCTTCGGCAGCGGCAACTACAACGACCACCTGATGGAACAGATCGCCGATGTGGGCAATGGTAACTACGCTTACATCGACACGCTGAACGAAGCACAAAAGGTGCTGGTCGATGAACTGAATTCGACCATGCTGACCATCGCGAAAGACGTGAAAATCCAGATCGAGTTCAACCCGGCAGTGGTCGCCGAGTATCGCCTGGTCGGCTATGAAAACCGCCTGTTGCGCCGTGAGGACTTCAATAACGACAAGATCGACGCTGGTGAGATCGGTGCCGGTCATAGCGTCACTGCGGTGTATGAAATCTCCCTGGTCGGCAGCAGGGGCCGCCTGGCCGATTCGCTGCGTTATCAGAACGGCTCGGCCAGCGTGCCGAAGGGCGACGAGATCGCCTACCTCAAAATGCGCTACAAGGAGCCGGTCAGCAGCCAAAGCCAGTTGCTGGAATGGGCGATCGAGCGCGCAGAGATACTCGAGGATGTGCGCGAGGCGTCAGAAGACTTCCGCTTCTCTGCCGCGGTGGCAGCGTTCGCCCAACGGCTACGCGGCGGCGACTACACGGGAGCGTTCACCTTTGCCGATATCGCCGCGCTGGCCAACGGTGCGCGCGGCGAGGATCCGTACGGCTACCGCGGGGAGTTCGTCGGCCTCGTGGCCCTGGCCGGGTCGCTGGCCCAGCCCGAACCGCTGGCGCGGGCCGCTGGTGAGGATTGACCCGGCGATGAGGGCATACTTTTGACCGCTCGGCGAAGTCAGACCTAGACTCGGCGCCATGGACGCGCCCGCCGCCGACGAGACCTTGATGAGCCGCTACCGCGATGGCGATGTCGGGGCGTTCGAGACGCTCTACCAGCGTCATCGCGGTGGCCTTTTCCGCTTCATCCTGCGTCAATGTGGCGAGCAGGCGGTGGCCGAGGAGCTGTTCCAGGATGTGTGGATGCGCGTCATCAGGGCGCGATCCAGTTACCAGGCCACGGCGAGGTTCACGACCTGGCTCTACCAGGTGGCGCGCAACCGTGTCATCGACCATTACCGGCGTCGGTCGCTGCGGGTCGTCGACGACGCCGACACCGACAGCGACGGTGCGGCTGAACCGGCCGTGCCGGCTTGCGAGCAGCCCGACCGGCGGGCCGAATCGACGCAAGGCATCGATCGCTTGCTGGCCCTGGTCATGCAATTGCCGCCGGACCAGCGCGAAGCCTTTCTGCTGCGCGAGGAGGCCGGCATGAGCATCAACGAGATCGCGGACTGCACCGGTGTTGCACCGGAAACCGCCAAGAGTCGCCTGCGCTATGCTGTCAAGAAGTTGCGCGCCGGCCTGAGCGAACACTATGAGTGAAGCCAACGAAAAGAGTGATGTGCTGGACGACTACCTGTCTGGTGACAGCGCGCTTTCGCGCCGCTACCGAAGCGGCGGCAGTCCGCAGCCTTCAGCGGCGGTCGATCGCGCCATACTCGATGCGGCAAGCGAGGGTGCGATTGCTTCGACACCGCGGCGCAAGCGTTCGAAGCTGACGTGGGAGCGGCCGTTGGCGATCGCTGCAGCAGTCACGCTCAGCACGATTCTCGTGGTGTCGATACAACGCGAGGCCGGGCTGTTCCCACCGGAGGACAGCGCAGCGGAGAGATCGCTCGATAACCGCAATGGTGCTGTACGGCCGGCCGCCGGGCCTGGGGAGCAGCGGCCGGCGGCACCCGAGCAGCAGGCAGACACTTCTAACGTGCCCCGCGTCCTGTCCGACGCGCCGGCCAGCAGCGAGGCCGTGCGACCCGCCAAGGAGCCCACGGCCACGGGCGTGTTGTTCGATGGCCTGTCGAAGGAAGCCGCCGAGGCGGAATCGGAATCACCGGCGGCCGACGAGCTCGCAATCGAGGATGCGCTGGCCCGTATCAACATGGCCTGGACAAGTGGCGAAGCAGAGCGCGCGGAACAGTTGCTGGGGCGCTTCCGCCAGGCCTACCCGGAGGTTGGGGAGGAGCGCTTGCGTGAGGCGCTCCCGGCGGCATTGCTCGACAGCAATAAATAACCCTGACCGTGCAAGATTCCTGCCTCGCGGGAAGGCTGGATTCGCCGACATGAGCTGCCCACGGCGCTTACTTGGCTCGCGAGCCCTTCGGTGCCTTGCGGCTCGTCTTGCCGGTCGCTTTGCCTGACGGCTTGCGCGGCCCCTTGCGCGGCCCCTTCGACGGATGTTTGCGTGCCGTTTTCGGCGGCACGTCCGTGGCGGTACTGATACGCAGCGCCTGGCCGGCGACCCTCGTCTTGGCGAGCTCCGTGATGACCTCCCGCGGCAGACCCCGCGGCAACCCGACGAAGGTGTGGTCCTCGCGGATGTCGACATGGCCGATCTGCCAGCCCTCGAGGCCCGCCACATTGGTGATGGCGCCCACGATGTTGCCGGGTTTCACGCCGTGCGCGTAGCCGACCTCGATACGGAAAGTCTCCGTGTCTTCGTCGGCCAGTCTTTGTCGGGACTGCCGCGATGCGGGTTCCCGCTGCTCGCGTCCGCGGTCCCCCCGGGTTGCCGGAGCGTCGCCGCTCTCCTTGAGCAGCAACGGACTGCCGCCTTGCAACAGGCTGGCCAGCGCGGCGGCGATTTCCACGGCCGGGACATCCTGCTCGCGCTCGAGCTCTTCGACCAGGCTGATGAACGGCTCGGCCTCGCCGGCTGCAATCGCATCCATGATTCGTCCGCGGAAGCGCGCCACCCGTTGCTCGTTCACGGCGGCATGGCTCGGCAACTCCATCGGTTCGAGCGGTGAGCGGGTGGCCCGTTCGATCGCGCGCAGCATGTTGCGCTCGCGCGGCGTGATGAAGAGGATCGCCTCGCCGCTGCGCCCGGCACGACCGGTCCGGCCGATGCGGTGCACATACGACTCGGTGTCGTAGGGCACGTCGTAATTCACGACATGGCTGATCCGCTCCACGTCCAGGCCGCGCGCCGCGACGTCGGTGGCGACCAGGATGTCGAGTTTGCCGCTCTTGAAGCGTGCGACCGTGCGCTCACGCTCCTTTTGTTGCATGTCCCCGTTCAGCGCAGCGGCGGCAAAGCCGCGCGCCTCGAGGCGCTCCTGCAGCTCGACCGTGGCCAGCTTGGTGCGGGTGAAAACCAGCATGCCGTCGAAGGGCTCTACCTCGAGGATGCGCGTCAGCGCATCGAGCTTGTGCACGCCGCTCACGATCCAGTAGCGCTGGCGGATGTTGGTGGCGGTGCTGGTCTTGCTCTTGATCGAGACCTCCACCGGATCGCGCAGGTGTTGTTGCGCGATGCGCCGGATCGGGCCCGGCAGCGTGGCCGAGAACAGCGCGACCTGGCGCTCGGACGGCGTCTGCTCGAGAATCCATTCGATATCGTCCACGAAACCCATCTGCAGCATTTCGTCGGCTTCGTCGAGCACCAGGCAGGTGACGCTGCCGAGGTCGAGCGTGCCGCGCCTGAGGTGATCCATGATGCGGCCGGGGGTGCCGACGACGATCTGCGCGCCGCGCTTCAGGTTCGCCAGCTGCGGCTCGTAGCTCTGTCCGCCGTAGATCGGCAGCACATGGAAGCCTTTGATCTTCGAGGCGTAGCGCTGGAACGCCTCGGCGACCTGGATGGCCAGCTCGCGCGTGGGCACCAGCACGATGCCCTGCGGCGGGCCGCGCCGGACTTCGATCCGGCTCAGCATCGGCAGCGCGAAGGCAGCGGTTTTCCCGGTGCCGGTCTGCGCCTGGCCAAGCATGTCCCGGCCGGCAAGCAGCACGGGAATGGTCGCGGCCTGGATGGGGGAGGGCGCTTCGTAGCCGACTTCCGCGATGGCTGCGAGGACATCGCCGCCCAGGCCGAGGTCGGCGAATGTGTTCACGGGCGTTTTCACAGGGAGATTCTCGTCGGCGAGCCAGGGCTTCGGGAAGTTATGGTCCGGGACCGGACCGCCGCACCTGCGGGGCAGCTGCGGTCTAGCGGACCACGCCGTCGCGGCGCAGGCGGTCCGCAATCGCTCCGGATACCTCGGCCATTCCGCCGGCGCGCGATTCCAGCTCCCGGGCCGTGGTGATCAGTTCGTAGACCATGGTGGCGCCGCTGGTCTCGTACAGCCTGCTGGCGATTTCCACCGATCCCTGCACGCTGGTGAGCGGCGGTGCGGTGCGGAACTCTGCGTACACCACCGGCACGCCGTAAACGCCGTAGCCGCGGTAGCCGCCGTAGCCGCCGTAGTAGCCGTCTACATAGCCGAAGCCAGTGGCCTTGTAGTAGCTATCGCCCCGCGTTTCCATGCTCCCGCCTTCCTTGGCCTCGATCTCGCCGGCGACCAGAAAGGTCGCAAGCACTGAATCGGCATTGTGCTCGGCAATGGCGCGCTCGACGTTCTCGCGCGTGAGCGGCTCCTTGCTCGACAGCACGCGGCAGCTGGTAAAGGCGGTCGTTGACTCGCTGCGTATCTGGTTGGCCACGAAGCCTTCGAAGGCGCAGCGCTGGTTGTAGTCCGGGCTGACGCCTACCACGAGCACGCGGGTGAAAGACTCGTTGCGCGGTACGTCGTCCTGCCACGCGCCTTGCACCTTGACCGGCTGTGAGCAGCCGGAGAGGATGGCGCCGGCCGCGAGCAACAGCAAAGCCACGGGGGCAGCGCGCCGGGCCATCCAATCAAACAACAATATGGCCCGCATGGCACGCTCCCCGCAAAAGGGGGATTAGACCCTACTATTCTCCCGGCGTCACGCCGCCCCCCCCCGGATCGGCCGGCGCTGCGGACGCCGGCGTCAGTCCAGCGGCGGCGCTACCGGGAGGATTGCGGCGGGCGGCCAGCTCACGCCGGCTTCCTCCAGGCGCTGGCGAAAGCGCGGCGTGGCGTCCAGGTCGAAGGGTGCGCCGCACATGCACTCGAGGGTGATAGAGGCGAGCATCAGCGCGCCCGAGGGCAAAGTGTCGAGGTGGGCCGCGGCCGCATTGGTGGCGGAGCGATTCCCCACGATCGCATTGACGTTGATGTCGAGCATGTGACGCAGGCCGGGCGTGGCTTTCGCCAGGATGCCCGGGACCTGCTGCCGGGCGGATTCGATCTCGCCGCTGGCGACCGCCAGGTTGATGCGCGCCAGGTCGAGGTACCAGTGGCGCAGCGCACGGGTTCTATCGCGCGCTTCGTCCAGGCGGCCCTGAGCTAATCAGGGCGTTGACCACGGTCAGGGCGAGGGTTGGATCGTCGGGCACGCGTTGCAGGCCGGCTTCGGCCAAGGCCAGCGCTTCCTCGTGGCGTCCGGCCCATAGTGCCGCGCGGGCCGCGTCGTAATAATTCAGCGCGTTCAGGGGGTCGCAATCGATGATGCGCTCGGCGCGCGCCAGCTGCTGCGCGGCAAAACCAAATACCGGCGACACCTCGAGCCACATTTGCTGCGTACAGCCGGCCGCTTCCAGTGCGGTCTCCATGCGGCCCGGCACCGACATCCAGGTGGGACGCACCAGTTCCCGGTCGACCTCGATCAGGGCTCGCTGGGCGGGCGTGCGCGCGTGCTCGCTCGCCAGCGCCAGGTCGTGCTGGTATTCGACGAAAGCCGCGTCGCGCTGCGGCGCATCGAGTTCCTGCAACGACATGCGATGGGCGTAGTAATCGCTGCGCAGGAAATACGCCTCCGCAAAGGCCGGCTCCAGCTCGACGGCGCGCGTGAAGTCGGCCGTGGCTTCGGCCAGCAGGTCCATGTCGATGGCCTGTGTGTGTGCATCCACGAACGCCTGGCGGCCCTTCTGGTACGCGATGAAGGCCTCGACGTTGCGCAGCCCGGCGTCGATCATCGCCTGGCGCTGGCTCTCGTCGAGCACCACGCCGAGCGCGCGTGTGACGTTGTCCGCGATCTCTGTCTGCACCTCGAACACGTCGTCGAGCTGGCGGTCGTAGGTCTCGGACCACAGGTGGTAGCCATCGCTGGCGCGGATCAGCTGCGCGGTAATGCGCGCACGATCGCCGGAGCGGCGCACGCTGCCCTCGAGCACATGCGCCACGTTGAGCGACTCGCCGATGGCGCGCACGTCCTGGTTCTTGCCCTTGAACTGGAACGAAGAGGTGCGCGCCGTGACGCGCAGGTCGGGCACGCCGGCGAGGAAGTTCAGGATCTCCTCGGACAGGCCGTCGGCGAAGTACTCGTTCTCCTGGTCGCCGCTCATGTTGACGAAGGGCAGCACTGCGATCGAGCTGGCCGGCGCATCGGCTGATGCCGCGGCCGTGCCTGCGGCCGGCGCCGGCGTCGGCGCAATCGTTGCCTGGGTGCTTGCCGTCTCGGACGGCGCCGGGATGCGGCCGGTCCCATCCTCCGGCATCAGCCGATCCGCGATCACCGTCGCGATCGCGAGCAGCAGCAGGGCGACGATGAGGATGTTGGTCCTGCGCCCCGCATGGACTGCGGCGGCGCCGCTGCGGTCGATGTCCTTTTCGCGCTTCAGGCCCTCCGGCGTGAGCTCGAAGATCCAGGCGAAAACCAGGGTCGGCAGGAAGAACAACGCCAGCAATGCGAGCAGGATGCGGAATGCCCACTCGGGGGCATCGAGGTTGTCGAACAGCACGTCGCCGACCTGCAGCAGCAGCCAGGACGCGACGATATACAAGACCGCGATCTTGACGACGTTACGCTGCTTGAGTTCCTCAAAGAAGGACATTGTCCCTCCCTGTAATCTGGCAAGTTCGCGGCATGATGGGGTATGCCGTTGATGATGTCGATCAGGTGAGGTTTGCGAACAGGACCCAACCGACGCCGAGCGGCGCGATGTAGCGCAGCGCGAAGCGCCATGCGCGGAAGCCCCAGCCGTCGTGCGCGCCCACTTCCTGGCGCGTCGTTTCCGCCGACAACACCCAGCCGACGAAGACGGCGATCAGTACCCCGCCCAGCGGCAGCAACAGGTTCGAGGTGAAATAGTCGATCAGGTCGAACACCGTCGACTGGCGGAAGCGCTCGAATTGACCCAGCGGGAACCAGCCGGCCCAGAGGTTGAACGAGAACACGGTGGCCAGGCCGACCACCCAGGCCAGCACGCCGGCAGCAATCGCGGCGGGACCGCGTTTCAGCCACGCATGCTCCTCGGCCCACGACACCATAGGTTCGAGGATGGCGATGGAGGAGGTCAGCGCCGAGACCAGCACCAGTACGAAAAACAGGGCGCCGAACAACGACCCGGCCGGCATCTGCCCGAAGGCGATCGGCAGCGTGACGAAGATCAGGCCCGGCCCCTCGGCGGGATCGAGGGCATTGGCGAACACCAGCGGGAAGATGGCGAGGCCGGACATCAGCGCCACGAAGGTGTCCGCGCCGGCAATGTAGATGGCGGACGAGCCGAGACGCGTGTCCCGGTCGAGGTAAGCGCCGTAGGTGATGAGCAGGCCCATGGCCACGCTGACCGAAAAGAAGGCCTGGCCGATGGCCTGCAGCACCACGCCGGAATTGATCTTGGAAAAATCGGCCTGGAACAGGAAGCGCACGGTTTGCGCCATGTCGCCCTCGATCGCCGCGTACAGCACCAGCGCGATCAGCATCAGCAGCAGGGACGGCATCATGAACCGCACGGCCCGCTCGATACCACGTTTCAGCCCCACGGCCACGATGCTCACCGTGAGCACCATGAACAGGCCGTGCAGCAGCGCCAGCGTGCCGGGCGAGCCGAGCAGCGCCGAAAACTCTGCCGCTACCTGGTCCGCGGAAGCGGCGCGGAAATGCCCCAGTGCGAGCTTGGGCACATAGGCCAGCGCCCAGCCGGCGATCACGCTGTAGAAAGACAGGATGAGGAACACCGCCAGCAGGTTCATCCAGCCGACGAAGCGCCAGCCGGGGCTGGCGCCGGCCTCGCGCGCCAGGGCGAGGAAGCTGTTTGGCGGGCTCATGCGGCCGCGCCGCCCGATCAGGAGTTCCGCGATGACCACCGGCACGGCCACGGCCGCCACCGCCACCAGGTAGACCAGCACGAACGCCGCGCCGCCGTTGACGCCGGCCGTAAAGGGGAACTTCCACAGGTTGCCGAGGCCGACGGCCGCGCCCACCGCCGCCATGAGGAATACCAGCCGGGACGACCAGCTTTCGTGAATCTCACGGGCTCCCTGCGGCATCGTAACGCCCCCTCGTTGGCTGCCTGCAGCCGGTCTGCGCCGACTCCGAACGCCGGATGATAGCGAATAAGGGGCTGCATCGCCCCGCCCAAGGCTATACCCTAGTGCCCCGCCGGCACCCCGCCGCCCTTTAGAGAGTCTCCATTGCCGACCCTGCTGCAAATCGATTCCAGTCCCCGGCTGGACGACAGTGTGACGCGCGCCCTGACCGCCCGCTTCGTGCAACTCTGGTGTGCGCGTGAGCCGGGCGGGGTGGTGATTCGGCGCGACATCGGCCTGTCGCCTCCGCCGCACCCGGATGAATTCACCCTGACAGCGGTGGCCTTGCCCGAGGACGTGCGCGACCCGCGGCAGCAGGCCGCAGCGGCGCTGTCGGACCGCATGCTGGAAGAACTGGAGGCGGCCGACGTGGTGCTCATCGGGGCGCCGATGTACAACTTCTCGGTGACGTCCGGGCTCAAGGCCTGGTTCGACCTGGTGAGCCGGCCGGGGCGCACTTTCCGCTACGGCCCAAAGGGCCAGGAAGGATTGCTCTCAGGCAAGAAAGTGGTGGCCATCACCGCGAGCGGCGGCTTCTACCAGCAGGGCGACGATGCAGGCGGTGCGGAAGACTTGCAGGAGGCCCTGATCGCCAGCTTCTTCCGTTTCATCGGGCTGGACGACGTGCAATTCATTCACGCCGAAGGCCAGGCGATCGATACGGAAACAGCGGCGGCCCAGCGTGCGCAGGCCGAGCGGGACATCGACCGGGTGCTGGATTACCAGTAGCGGACGCGTCCCGTGTCGACGTGGATGAAGTCCGAGTCGCGGTAGTAGCCGACGCCCCCCGCCTGCAGCTGCACGGCAGCCTGGCGCAGCTGGTGCGTCTCCACGCCGCGCAGCCGCACGTCTATGGCCTTGCCCTGCATGTGCAGGCTGCCCCGGGCCACGCCGTTACTGTTTGAGCGGAGCATTTCGTTGGTCTGCGGCGAACGGTAGGCCGAGATGATCTCGAACGGGCCCTTCCCATCCGTGGACTGTTGCAGGTAGTGCAGGATATCCAGCAGCTGCGGATCCATGCGATGCGCTTCTCCGCTGCGGAAGTCGCGCAGGAACTGGTTGATTTCGCGCATTGCCTCGGGCACGTGGCGGCCGCCCTCGGCGTAGGTCACGCGAAGCTTCTCGCCGGTATGGGTATGATAAAAGCTCAGGCTGCGCGCGGCCGACCGGCCGGCGAACGCCGCCGCCGGGAACATTGCCAGCGCCCCGGCGCCCAGGCCGGCGAAGACCACGCTACGCCGCGCGCGGCCGTGATCGGACAGCTTTTCATCACAAGGGCTACACATGCGCAGTTCTCCGTCGCCGGCCCGGCCGGCCGGCACAAATCTCATCCTCGCTGGTCTCGCAATATCGATGCTCTGCCTGGCAATCGTCCCGACGGCCCGGTCGCAGGAGCCGTCCTCTGAGGCGCTGCAACTGCGCGTCGGGGCCCTTGCCGAGAATCCCCGCGTCGCGGGCCACGAGGTGGCCGACGGCTGGTTCCTGGCCCGGTTCTACGAGCGACGGGAGTTTACCCCGGCCTGGGACGATTGGGCAAAGTTTGACCAACTCCTCACCGCTATTGTCGGCAGCAAGCGCCATGGGCTTGAGCCCGCAGACTACCACTGGCCGGCCCTGGCGGAGCTTTCTGCGGCCCTGCGGGCGGCGCCGCAGCCCGGGCTGGCGACCGAAGTCGAGATTCTTGCCACCGACGCGCTGGCGCGGCTGGCGTTACATCTGCGCTTCGGCAAGGTCAACCCGGAGCGCATCGAGTCGACGTGGAACTTCAGCCGCGACATGGGCCGGATCGGCCCGGCCGCGGCCCTCGATACGCTGCTCCGTGCCGATGACCTGGGCGCGGCCCTGGAGGCTTACGCGCCGGATACGGATCGCTACGCGGCGCTGATGGAATATCTCGCGGCCTACCGGGAAATCGCGGCGCAGGGGGGTTGGCCGGCCGTCGAGGCCGGGGAGACGCTGCGCCTCGGCATGCAATCGCCACGGGTCGCGGCTTTGCGCGCCCGCCTGGCGGTGACCAGCGACCTGGACGGCGCGGTCGGCGCAGCCGCGCCGGAAATCTACGACGAGGTCGTGGAGGCGGCAGTTAAACGCTTCCAGGAACGCCACGGCATCGATGCGGACGGCGCGGTCGGAAGGCGGACGCTGGCCGAGCTCAATGTCCCGGTCGAGGCGCGGATCGGCCAGATACGCGTCAACCTGGAGCGCATCCGCTGGGTGTTCCGGGACCTGGAGCCGCGCTTCCTGCTGGTCAATATCGCCCGGTACCGGGTGCTGCTGGTGGAGAACCGGCGGGTGGTCTGGAGCACGCGCGCGGTGGTGGGTCGGCCCTACCGCCAGACACCCGTTTTCAAGGCCCGCATGACTTACCTCGAGTTCAATCCCACCTGGACAGTGCCGCCGACGATCCTGCGCGAGGACCTGCTGCCGGAGATCCGGCGCGATCCTGCCGTGCTGCAACGGCGCAACATGTCGGTGCTGGACTACCAGGGCGAACGCGTCGATCCGGCGAGCATCGACTGGCAGGCGGTGACGCCGCGGAGTTTCCCGTACCTGGTCCGGCAGAATCCGGGCCCCGAGAATGCCCTCGGCCGGGTCAAGTTCATGTTTCCCAACCCCTATGCCGTGTACATGCATGACACGCCGGCGCGCGGGCTGTTCGCCAAGGCGGAACGCAGCGCCAGCTCCGGCTGCATTCGCATCGAGCGTCCCTTCGAGCTGGCCCGCATCCTGCTCGCCGGCACGCAATGGGATGCGGCGGGCATCGAGCAGGTCCTGGCGAGTGGCAGCACCCGCGTCGTCAACCTGCCCGAGCCGATCACGGTGCTGATCGTCTACGGCACGGCTGTACCGGAGGAGGGGCGAATTCACTTCGCGCGGGACATCTACCAGCGCGACGCGCGCCTGCTGCAGGCGCTGGATGCTCCATTCGAGTTCAGCCCGCCGGCTGGATTCCGGGATGCCCTCGAAGGGCCAGGCTAGCCTGGCCGGCGCACGAGCAACGGCACTGCGCCTAGCCGTTCTCGGGCGCCGCCGTCACGCTGGGCTCGCCTGCGGGGCTGACGGTGACGTGCAGCAGGATGGGCTGGCAGCACACGGCGCAATCCTCGACGTAGGACTGCTCCGATACTGAGCAGTCCACCACGATCTCGATCGGTTCGCCGCAATAGGGGCAATCGATGGCGCAGGTCTCGAGCATGACGCGTCAGTTCTCGGTGGAGGCCGCTTTCAGCGCCTCGGCTGCATCCACCGCCTCCTGCAGGTCCACTTCGTCCTGGTCGGACACGATCTGCGCCAGTTCCTCGCGCCGCCGCTCGGCCTCCAGGTCGCTGTCCGCCAGCGGCGCCTTGACCACGATCTCGTACAGGTCCTTGCGCCGGTCCTTGAGGTTGGTGACGCTGCCGATCTCGTGCAGCTCCTTGAGGAGGTCCATGTCGAGGTCGGCGATGATGGTCATCTCGGTGTTCGGTGTGGCCTCGGCCTTGATGGAGTTGGTCGGGAAGGCGAAATCCGCCGGGGTGAAAATCGCCGACTGGCCGTACTGCACGTCCATGTTGTGGACCTGCGGCAGGTTGCCGACGGAGCCGGCGATCGCCACATAGCACTCGTTCTCCACTGCGCGCGCCTGCGAGCACAGGCGCACCCGCATGTAGGCGCTCTGCGTGTCGGTGAGGAAGGGCACGAACAGGATGTGCATGTTCTGCTCGGCGCAGATGCGCGCCAGCTCGGGAAACTCCGAGTCGTAGCAGATCAGGATGCCAATGCGCCCGCAGTCGGTATCGAACACCGGCACGCGATCCCAGCCCGACATGCCCCACACGGAGATCTCGTCCGGCGTCGGGTGAATCTTGCGCGACTGGTCCCAGGTGCCGTCGCGGCGCAGCAGGAAGCTGACGTTGTAGAGCCGCTCGTGCTCCACCAGCGGCATGCTGCCGGCGATGATGTTGATGTTGTAAGACACGGCCAGCTCGAGGAAGCGCTGGCGGATCCAGTCGGTGTGCTTGGAGACCTCGCGGATCGCCTTGGGCTCGTCGAGCGCGTTGTATTCCGCCATCAGCGGCGCATTGAAGAACTCGGGAAACAGCACGAAATCCGCCTTGTAGGCGGAGATCGCGTCGACGAAGAACTCGACCTGGTCCATCAGCGCCTCGCGGTCCTTGAACAGCCGCATCTGCCATTGCACGAGGCCGACACGCACCACGCTGCGGGGGCGGTTGATGAGCTTCGGCTTCTCCTCGTAGTAGATGTTGTTCCATTCCAGCAGCGTGGCGTAACCCAGCGACTGCGTGTCGCGCGCCAGGTAGTTGCGCAGCAGCTTCTTGACGTGGAAGCCGTTCGAGAGCTGGAAGGTCAGGGTCGGGTCGTAGATGTTCTTCAGGTGGACCTGCTCGATGTACTCGCGCGGCGTCATGCGCTCGGCGTATTTCTCGTAGTTCGGGATGCGGCCGCCGGCCATGATGGCG
This sequence comes from uncultured Gammaproteobacteria bacterium, assembly GCA_963709275.1. Lineage (GTDB taxonomy): Bacteria > Pseudomonadota > Gammaproteobacteria > Steroidobacterales > XN24 > XN24. Next base: position 108,998 of record CAVPVZ010000004.1, on the reverse strand, counting down.
CGCAGGTTCAGGTTCTCGCACAGCTCCTTGCGCGCGTCATACAGGCGCCGCGCCAGGCGCATGCCGCGGTACTCGGGATGCACGAAGACCTCGATCCCGTACAGCACGTCGCCCTCGGGATCGTGGGTGCTGAAACTGTGGTTGCCGGTGACGTCCCTGAAGGTGTGGCGATCGCCGAAGGACTCATAGTCGATGATGAGCGACAGCGCGGAGGCAACGACCTTGCCGTTCACTTTCACGCACAGCTGGCCCTCGGGGAACAGGTCCAGCAGGCGCGCAATGGCGTCGTGCGGCCAGTAGTCCCCGCCGATGCCGGCATAGGCCTGCTCCATCGCCTTGCGCAGTTCCTGGTAGTCCTCGAGCTTGAGATGCCCGAGTTCAATTTTCATGCTGGATTCTTCGCTCACGCGGTGGCGTCTCTAGTCACTTTATTGCTCACAAGGGTACTGCCCACAGGGCAGGGCCGCCAGTTGGGTCGGAGGGGGACCGGCTCAGACCAGGTGGTCGGCGACGTAGCGCGCCATCGCCTCTTCGGCAAAGATCACCTCGACTTTGCCGAGCTTGCGCAGGATCTTGGCGTGCAGCGCATCGATGCCCTTGACGATCACCCGCTGGGCGCCGAGCTCGAGCGCGAACATGGTGGCGACGATGCTGCGATTGGCGTGGTCGCCGAGGGAAATGAAGACCGCCGCGGCATTCGACAGGTCCAGCGCCTTGAGGACTTCCTCGTCAGCGCCGTCGGCCACCAGAGCATTGGCAAGGCAGTCCTCCACGGCCTGCACCGCTTCCTCGTCGATGTCCACGCCGGTGACGCGGTGCCCGTTCTTGGCAAGTCGCTGCGCCAGCGCGGCGCCAAAGCGGCCCAGACCGATGACGACGAACCTGGAACGTTTCTCAGCCAACGATCACCTCGCTCTCCGGATACCGGATTTTCGGCCCCTGCGGTCGCTGTAGCAAGACGGAGGCCATGGCCAGCGGGCCGACGCGCCCCAGCAGCATCATCAGCACCAGCACGATGCGCGAGGCTTCATTCAGCTCGGCCGTGACCCCGGTCGACAGTCCGACCGTGCCCAGCGCCGAGGTCGCCTCGAACACCAGGTCCATGAAGTGCCCGCCGCCCCCAGTATGTGCCAGGTCGCGCGACTCGAACACCAGCAGCAGCATCAGCCCGCCCAGCAACACCAGCGTGTAGACGGAGAGCACTGCAGCTGCGGTGTTCAACATGCGCTCGGGAACCCGCCGGCCAAAAGCTGCCGCCTGCCACTTGTGCCGCGCCAGTGCCAGGCCCTGCAAAGTCAGCACCCCGAAGGTCGAGACCTTGATGCCGCCGGCGGTGGAGCAGGCGCCGCCGCCGATGAACATGAGCAGCAACAGGGCGAACAGCGAAGGATAGGCGAGCGTCTCCATCGGCAGGGTGGAGAACCCTGCGGTGCGTGCCGTTACGCTCTGGAACAGCGCGGCCAGCGCCTTTTCACCACCCGACATGCCGGCGAAGGCACCGTTGCGCTCCACCAGCCAGAGGAACACTGTCCCTGCGACGAGCAGCGCGACCGAGACGACCACGACGAGCCGTGTATGAAAGCGCAGGCTGCGCCGGTCCCTGGCCTCGCGGCGCAGGTGGAGCAGGTCCAGCAGCACCGGGAAGCCGAGGCCGCCGGCGACGATGAGCACGACCATGGTGAGGATCACGGCCGCGTCCCCGGACCACGGCGCGAGGCTGGCGTCCTGCAGAGAAATTCCCGAGTTGCAGAAGCCCGAGACGGAATGGAACACCGCCCACCACAGCACCTGCGTCATCGGCCCGTCGCCCAGCCGCGCCAGGAACAGCGCCGCGGCGCCGACCGCCTCCAGGGCGAGCGTCAGGGCGATGACCAGCACGATCAGCCGGCTGATGTCGGCGCCCAGGGGCGCGCCCAGCGTTTCCTTGGTCAGCACATGGAAGCGCACCGGCTGGCGCCCGGTGATGCTGACAAACAGCAGCGTGCCGATGGACATCACGCCCAGGCCGCCGAGCTGGATGAGCCCGAGCACCACCGCCTGGCCGGTGAAGCTGAGCTGGGTTTCGGTCGAGATGACCATCAGGCCGGTCACGGAGGCGGCGCTGGTGGCGGTGAACAGCGCCTCGGACCAGGTGAAGGGATCGACCCCGGCGGCGCGGCAGGCCGGCAGCAGCAGCAACAGCGTGCCGGCCAGTATCAGCGCCCCGTACCAGGCAAACAGTGTGCGCGCCGGGTAGGCGGCCAGCGTGCCCGCGAACTTCACGAATTGCCTTTGCATGGCGCCCTAAGTGTAGTCCGTGGAGCCTTTCGCTGCGGTGGGGCTTAGGGCGTGGAGAACTCCACCACCCGGTACAGGTCGACCGGCACGCACCGGTCGCCCTCGGGTCGTGCGTAATCGATGCCGCGCGCGAAGGCCGGCGTAACCAGTTCCAGCCTCAGCTCCAGGGTGGCCAGAACTTCATCAACATGTTCGCGCAGGCCGGCTTCGGGTTCCCCGCGGAAATCGGCCGGCAGCGCCAGGCGGCTGGTACGGAGGGTCACGTCCAAGGCCTGGTCGGCCAGCCGAACCGTCGAGGTTTCCGCCACGATTGGCGCCAGAGGATCGGCGGTGCTGCTCATCGCCAGGATTTCCTGTTCCGGAAGGCCGAGCAGCGTTTCCGGGTCCTCGACCGCTAGCCGCGCACCCTCTGCCCCGGGGACAGCACAAACGTTGGCCCAGCGGTACCTCATGTCTTCGGCCCGCGCCCCGCAAGCGGGGTCACGACCAAAAGCCTCCCGGAATCGGTCATCCAGGCTAGCGGCCCAGAAAGCCAGCTCGGGCTGCGCGTCGGCAAGCCCGCTGAGAAAGGCCCGGAATTCAGGGTTGGCCGGGAGGTCAATGGCGAAGTAAATCGGTTCGCCACTTGAGGGCGCTTGTTGTTGCTCCGGCGCATCCTGCGCGCTTAGCGAAGATGGCGCGCCGGGCGTGGCGCATCCGGCGCAAAGCAGTCCGGCGAGGAGCCAGCCCGGCTTCATTCGGCAGCCGGCGTGATCGCCTCGTCGGCCAGCATGATCGGAATCCCGTCGCGCACCGGGTAGACCCGTGCACCATCCGCGGTCTCGAGCCCTTCCTCCAGCGGTGCCTCGACCTTGCGGCCGTCGGCATGCTTGAGCTCGCCCGCCTCGATGGCGGCATTCAGTTGCCGCAGGCGGTCTTTCGGCAGGATGCTGAGCGCTTCGCGGCTCACCGGGCAGCGCATGATGGCGACGAGCTTGGGATCGATCATTGCTTGTTTCCCCTTGGGGGCTCCGTTCGGGTTCAGCGGGCGCCGCGGCGCAGGAAGGCGGCGACCAGGTAACTCAGGCCGGCGAGCACGATGATAACCGGCCCGGAGGGCAGGTCGGGGGCGTAGGACAACGCCAGCCCGCCGGCTGTGAAGGCCATGCCGAGCAGCACCGCCAGGCCCATCATGCCGGCGAGGGAATGGATGAAGCGCCCGGCGATGGCCGCCGGCAGGGTCATCAGCGCGATCACCAGGATCAGGCCGACCACCTGGATCAGCATCACCACCGTCAGCGCCACCAGCACCAGCAGCAGCAGGTAATAACGCTCCACGTGCAGCCCGCGCACGCGCGCGAACTCGGGGTCGAAGCACACGGCGAGGAACTGGCGGTAGAACAGCGCAACCAGCCCGATGATCACCACGTCGAGCGCGAGGATCAGCTGGATGTCGCTGCTCGACATCATCAGCAGGTTGCCGAACAGGTAGCCCATCAGGTCCACGCTGTAGCCCGGCGTGCGCGCGATGAACAGGATGCCGATCGCCATGCCCAGCGCCCAGATGGCGGATATGGCCGTGTCCTCGCGCTCGGCGAAGCGCAGCTTCACCCAGCCGATGATGAGCGCGGCGATCACGGCGGCCACCAGCGCGCCGATGATCGGCTCGGCGCCGTAGTACCAGGCGATGCCCATGCCGCCCAGCACGGCGTGGGCGATGGCGCCCGCCAGCAGGCTGATCCGCTGCACCACCACGTAGCTGCCGACGATGCCGCAGCCGATCACGGCCAGCAGTCCGCCCGCCAGGGCGCGCTGCAGGAAATCGTGCTCGACCAGGGCGGCGAAGAACTCCATCACTTGGCGTCCTGGTGTGAATGCGCGTGGCCGTGCTCATGGCCGTGCTCGTGCTGCACGGCGCGCACCGGGTGGCCGTAGAGTTCGTTGATGACCTCGCCGCTGAGCTCCGATGTGCCGTGGCAGATGAGGGTGCGGCTGATGCAGGCGACCCGGTGCACGAAGTCCGTGACGAAGCCGACGTCGTGCGACACCAGGACCACCGCCATGCGGTCGCTGAGCCGCCCCAGCAGGGTGAACATGTCCTCTTCCGCGCGCTGGTCGAGGTTGGAGGTCGGTTCGTCGAGCAGCAGCAGGCGCGGTTCCGCCGCCAGGGCGCGCGCGATCAGCACGCGCTGCAGCTCGCCGCCCGACAGGGCGACGATGGGACGTTCCGCCAGCGGGCCCAGCTCGGTCTCATCGATCGCGCTTGCGCCGCCGCCGCCCGGTCGGCGGCGCTCCAGCGCAGGCCGAAGCCGCTGCCGATACGACCGAGCAGCACCGCCTGCGCCACGGTGATGGGGAAGTCGCGCGAGAAGTGGGCGAACTGCGGCACGTAGCCGATCTCGTCGCGGGCCTCGTGCGGCGCGCGGCCGAATACGCGCACCTGGCCCTGGCGCGGCTTCAGCAGCCCAGCCGCGAGCTTCAGCAGCGTGCTCTTGCCGCCGCCGTTGGGACCGATCAGGCCGATGACCTCGTGCTCGCCGATGTCCAGGTCGACGCTCTGCACCACGTCGGGGCCGTCGCCGAAGGCGAAGCTGACGTTGCTGAAGGACAGCGCGACCGTCATGGCGCGCCTCCCGCAGGGGAGAGTGCCGCCAGCATGCGTTGCGACACGGTGCGCAGGTTGTCGATGTAGTCCAGCGCCAGCGGGTCGGCTTCGACCACCTCGGCCCCGATGGCCTCGGCGACCGCGCGGGCGCTGCGCTGGCTGAACTGTTGCTGCACGAACACCACGCGGGCGCCGGCTTCCTGGCCGCGCCGGATCAGTTCCGCCAGCCCGCGCGGGCCCGGCTCGCGTCCGCCGATCTCGATCGGCAACTGGCGCAGGCCGTAAGCGTCGGCGAAATAACCCCAGGAGGGATGAAAGACGATGAACGCCGCGCCGCGCACCGGAGCCAGGCGCGCGGCGATCTCCTCGTGCAGGGCGAGCAGCTCTTCCTGCAGCGCCGCGGCGCGCGCATGGAATTGTTCCGCACCCTCCGGATCGAGCCGCGCCAGGGTCTCGGCAATACGCCCGGCCATGCGCGCCGCGAGGCGCGGGTCGGTCCAGGTGTGCGGGTCGGGCAGGCCGGCATGGTCGTGAGCGTGGTCGTCGCCGCCGCGCCCCACCGTCCAGCTCGCCTCCACTTCGCGCAGCGGCAGGCCTTCCGCCAGCGAAACCACCTCCAGCGCCGGCCGGTCGCGGGTGATGCGCTCCTGCCAGACCAGCTCGAAATGCACGCCCAGGGTGAACCACAGCCGGGCCTCGTCCAGCGCAGCGAGCGTGGCGGGCCCGGGCGAATACGTGGCCTCGTTGTCGCCCGGCTGCACCAGCGTCAGGATCTTCACCCGGTCGCCGGCCACCCGCTCGACCAGGTATTGCTGCGGCAGGATGCTGACGACCACCTGCAACGGCGGCGCGTCACCCCGGGCAGGGCCGGAGGCGAACAGGAGCGTGCAGAGCAGGAACAGGACCTTGGCGGGCATCCCGCTATTCTACCCCCGCGCCCGCCTGCCCGGTGGCGCGCATCCGTTACAATGCGCGCCCTGCACAGGAGGATCCATGAGCGCCCTGCCCGAGATTTCCGCCACCGCCCGTCGCCTGGAATCGCGTTTGCGCACGCAGGTCGGCCGGGCCATCGAGGATTACGGCATGATCGTCGAGGGCGATCGGGTCATGGTGTGCCTGTCCGGCGGCAAGGACAGCTACGCCATGCTCAGCCTGTTGCTCGCCCTGCAGCGCGCCGCGCCGGTGTCGTTCGAACTGGTGGCCGTGAACCTGGACCAGAAACAGCCGGGCTTCCCGGCGCATGTGCTGCCCGACTACCTCACCGCTCTCGGCGTGCCGTTCCATATCCTGGAGCAGGACACCTACAGCGTGGTGAAGCGGGTGATCCCCGAGGGCAAGACGACCTGCGGCCTGTGCTCGCGCCTGCGGCGCGGCGCCCTGTACACCTTTGCGGCGGAGAACGGCTTCACCAAGATCGCCCTGGGGCATCATCTCGATGACATCATCGAGACGCTGTTCCTGAACCTGTTCTTCGGCGGTAGCCTGAAGGCGATGCCGCCGAAGCTGAAGAGCGACGACGGGCGCAACGTGGTGATCCGGCCGCTGGCCTATTGCCGCGAGCGCGAACTGGCGCGCTATGCCACGGCGAAGGCGTTCCCGCTCATCCCCTGCAACCTGTGCGGCAGCCAGGAGAACCTGCAGCGCAAGGAGATCAAGGCGATGCTGGCGGAGTGGGAGCAGAAGCACCCGCGCCGCATCGAGTCCATCGCCGCGGCGCTGGGGAACATCGCGCCGTCCCAGCTCATGGACGCCGGCCTGTTCGATTTCGCGGCGCTGACGCCGGCGGCATCGAGCCGGACGCCGGCGGGAAGCGAGGGCTAGAGAACTAAAAGCACCCTGCCGCCCGCGGCTGCGGGCGGTGCAAGGTTGAGGTGCGGAACGCGGAAGCCCCGTGGGGCTCCCGGCCGGTCAGAACCGCGGGGGCCGGGGCGCCCGCGGACGAGCCTCGTTGATCTTCAGCGCACGACCGCCCATCTGGTGGCCCTCAAGGGCCTTGATGGCGTTGTCCGCTCCCTCGTCGGCCATGTCGACGAAGGCGAAGCCGCGCGGCCGCCCCGTCTCGCGGTCGGTGATGATCTTCACCGATTCCACTTCGCCAAAGGGAGAAAAGAGGCCGCGCACTTCGTCTTCAGTGGCGGAGAAGGGCAGGTTGCCCACGTAGATTGACTTCATCTCAAGAGGCTCTCAGGAACTTCGCGGATACCAGCCGTCACGCGACGGCACCGCCAAAGCATACGACAGCGGGCGCGGCACGCAAAGCGGCCCTCTGCCCGTCAGGCTCAGCCCGGCGCGGACGGCTTTTCTTGCTGCGCCGCGGCATCCTCGCCCTGCCGTTCGTTCCCGCTCCCGTCTGCGCCGACCGGCGCCTTCTCCACCGGTCCGATCCGGGCCACCGCGCCCGGATCGATGGAGCGCAGGTGCAGGTCGCGTTGCGGGAACGGAATCTCGATGCCGGCGGCGTAGATGGCGTCGTGCACGGCCAGCGTCAGGTCGCTCTTGATGCTGAGGTACTCGTTGAATTCATCTGTCCAGGCGCGCAGCGAGAAATCCAGCGAGCTGTCGCCAAAACCGAGGAACAATGCGGACGGCTCCGGATCTGCCAGGATCCGGGCATCACCGCGCGCCACCTCGAGAAGCAGTTCCAGCACCTTGTGCGGATCCGTGCCGTAGGCCACGCCGACCAGGATTTCCATGCGCCGGCGCATGTCCGACAGCGTCCAGTTTGTCACCTCGTTGGAAATGAGGTTGGCGTTTGGCACGATCACCTCGGCGCCGTCGAAGGTGCGCACCGTGCTGGAGCGCACGCCAATGCGCGAGACCTTGCCGAACATCGTGCCGAACTCCACCGTGTCGCCCGACTGCACCGGCCGCTCGAACGCCAGGATCAGGCCGGAGACGAAGTTGTTGATGATGTTCGTCAAGCCGAAGCCGATACCGACGGAAAGCGCGCCGACGATAATCGCGAGGCGGTCGAGCCGGATGCCGGCGGCCGCCATGGCCAGCACGACCGCGATGCCGATAATGGTGTAGTTGACCAGCATCAGGATCGTGGCGGCGACCCCGCGCGGCAGCGTGATGCGGGGGAACACGTCGTTCTCGAGCAGGAAGCGGATGAAGCGTGACAGCAGCACGCCGATCCAGATGGCGATGATGAACCCGAGCACGTCGCCCAGCGAGATCTCGACCGTGCCTATGCTGGCGCTGCTGAACAGCACGAGGCTGAGCCAGTCGCCCAGGGTCGTGTCGATACGGAAGGCGCGCGCCACCGCGGTGATCCAGCCGAGCGCGGCCGCCAGCGGCAGGACACGCATGATCCAGCTTTCCAGCGTGGGCGCATGCCAGCGGACCACGTTGAGTCGCTGCAGGACGCGCGTCTGGAACAGCGCGATCAGCGTGGATCGCGCCACCACCACGCCGGCGAACAGGACCATGGCGACGAAAGCGCTGACGATCACCGCGTTGGTCAGCAGGCCGGACAGGGCGACCAGGCCGCCCACGTTGGCGATGATCGCGGCCGCTAGCACCACCAGGCTCAGTCGCGCGGCCAGTTGCGCCGTGCGCCACCAGCGCCCGGCATCGAGGCGGCCGCCGGGTCCCGTAGGCCGGAACACCTGGAACACGACCACGGCGCTTGCCACCGCAAGCAGCAGCACGGCGTAGCGCAGGAACCCGAGGCCGGGACTGAGCAGGCTGCTCATGCGCACCAGCAGGTAGAGCCCTGCCACCGCGTACACCGGCCGGCGCAGCGATGGCGTCACGACCACCTGCATCACGCGCAGCAACGGCAGCACCAGCAACAGCGCCAGGCCTTCGTCCAGGGCCTGCGGTGCGTCGGGATAGAACCACCGCGCCGCCAGGATGGTCAGCAACAGGGCGGACGCCAGCGGGTGCTCGAATACCACCAGGTCCTGCGCCAGCTGGGGCTTCTGCGCGGTCCAGCTGCGCACCTTGCGCGCCAGCAACCAGAACCCCGCCAGCAGGAAGGCCAGCATGCCGATGTGCGCCCACACCGCACCGCTGTTGATGACGATGTACTCGCGGGCGGAACGCCATTCCGCGAGCCAGGCGTCGCGCGAGGCGGCGAAGTCGGGCATGCCGACTCCCCCCGCCCAGATCGGGGACAGCTCGGCGCGGAACAGCTCGCCGCGCGCCCGATCCAGCAGGTCGTTAATGGCCGCCATCTGGTCATCGAGCATGGCCTCCCAGCTGCTCAGCCTGGCCTGCAACGCCAGCGTGGATTCCTGTCGCTGGGACACTGCACCCTGGGCTTCGCGCAGGAGCTTGCGTACTTCCTCGATACTGCGCAGCACTTCGGCAGGCACTTCGCGGTCGCGCAATGACTCATGCGTAAGGCGCCAGGCCTCGATGTGGCGGGAAATTTCTGTGCCGCTGTTGGCAAGCTGGGCGCTGCGGCGGCTGAGCCGGGACTGCCACTCGCCCAGTGTCCGGCGTATGGCGTTGATCTGGCTGAGCTCGGCCTCCAGGCTGCGCAGGTCATGGGTGACCCGCAGCGCCTTCGGATCGAGTGCGTCGACGGCCTCGATGCGGGCCGCCATGGCCGCGGTCTCGCGGCGGATCTGCTCGACGTCAGGGTGGGCGCGCGCGGTTTCCAGCATCCGGCGCACCATGGCGCGCGACCGGTCGAGCTCCGCCGGCACTTGCTCGATCGCGAACGCAGTCGGGGCCGAGGGCGCTTGCGGGGCGGGCGCGCTTTGCTCCGCGGGTGCCTCGGTGCTGCGCATCGGCAAGATCTGCGCGGCGGCGGGCAAGGTCGCGAGCAGGCCAAGAGCAACCCATGCCGCACGTGCGAGTTGACGGCGGCGGCCCTGGCGCGGTTGCAAGCAGCGGCGCGAATAGACTGTCGTCATGGCATGGTCCCGGGCCGCACGGCCTCAGCTATTCGTCACGATTGCCCGCTAGCGTAACGCCCCGGCCGATCTTTCTCACCCTGCAGGTGCGCGCGCGGCATCCATCCGCGGGACGGCCACGAATACCTCTTCACCTCAAGACACTCCGCCACGCCGATTCTCTCACTGCCGATGTCTCCGAATCCGCCAGAAAACAGCCGCCGCGCCGCCGATTCCGTCCTGTCGAGATTCGAGCGTCCTGTGACCGCGCTGGTTGCCGGCGCCAGCCGCGGCGTCGGGCTGGCGTTCGTGCGCTGCCTTGCGGCGGAAACCGAGGTGCGCCGGATCTGGGCCGGGTGCCGAAACCCTGCGGAGGCCGCGGAACTGGCCGCCGTGGCGGAGGGCGATGAGCGCATCCGCCTGCTGGCACTGGACGTCACCGATGAGGGGCGACTGTCTGCCGCTGCGCGCACCATTGCCATGGAGGGCGAGCCGCTCGACATGGTGATCAATTGCGCTGGCCTGTTGCACGAGCCCGACGGCCTGCAGCCCGAGCGGCGCCTGTCCGAGGTGCGGGGAGACTGGCTGATGCAATCCTTCGCCGCCAACGCCGCGGGGCCGCTGCTGCTGGCGAAGCATTTGGAGTCGCTGCTGCCGCGGCGCGAGCGCGCCGTGTTCGCCAGCCTCTCGGCCCGTGTCGGCAGCATCTCGGACAACCGCCTGGGTGGCTGGTATGCCTACCGTGGATCCAAGGCGGCGCAGAACATGTTCCTCAAGACGCTGTCGATCGAGCTGGCGCGCCGGGCGCGCGGCATCGTGTGCATCGCCCTGCATCCCGGCACCACGCGCACAGATCTGTCGCGGCCGTTTCGCGGCAGCGTGCCGGCGGAAAAGCTGTTCAGCCCGGAGCGCGCCGCCACCCAGCTGCTGCGCGTGATCGACGGGCTCGGCAGCAGCGACAATGGCGGCTTCTATGCCTGGAACGGGGAAAAGATTCCTTGGTAGCCCGGCCGCGGCTCAGCCGAACAGCCAGACGATGAGCAAGCCCAGGGCCGCGGCGAAGCCGGTTCCCAGCGCCACCGCGAGGTAGGGCCGGCCTTCGACCAGCGTCACCAGCCAGCCGCGCCGCCCGGCAGCGGCAGTCGGCTCGCCGTAACGGGCCAGCTCAGTCTCCGCCGCCAGGATGCGGCGCGCCTCGGCGGCGGCCTCACGGGCGCGCGCGAGCTTCATTTCCGGGAACAAGCCGAGCGTGCGCCGGCGCGCGAACCCGGCTGCGGTGTACACCAGCACCCAGCACTTGGTGCCGTTGGGGAACACGGAAAACACCAGGTCGTCCTCCACGGCCGTGTCGTACCGCCGCGCCTGTGGCGGAAGGTCCCGCAGGTGGTCGTCGCTGATTGCCATGGTCGTCCTGGTCCGCTGCTTTTGCCCGGGTGGCTTATTATGTTGGCACACCAGGTGCGCCGAGCGGGCGCCCTGCAAGCCCACGCTAGCGGAGGCGGGCGCATGGACTATCAAATGGCACGCCGGCCCGAACCCTGGCTGCTCGCTGTCGCGGGCGTTCTGTGGTTCGGCTATGGCGCCGACGGGGGGTTCCTCGGGCTGTTCGCAGCGGCCATCCCGGGCGCGCTGATGCTGGGCGCGGCAGTTGCGTCGATGTTCTTCCCGGGCGATCGGCTGATCCCGCGCACCGGCGCTGCCGGCGGCCTGGTCGGCCTGCTGTATGCGATCGCCATGTTCCTGTTTGCGCCCCTGAGCGCGCTGCTGCTGGGCGCAATGTCTGCGCTCGCAGCACTGTCGGCCGCGCGCCTTGCGGCTGACGACCTCGTGATCCCGGAAGGGCAGGAAGCCCCGCCCGCGGACGACCTGCGCGTGCTCACGGAGATCGCGCTGGACGAAGGCGTGCTGGGCAGCCTGGCGACGGTGATGGGCGTGTACAGCGAGCCGGTCCAGCCGCGCGTCGGCCGCGAGCTGGACGAGACGCTGGACTGGCTGCGCGCGAATGGCTGGCTCGACGCACCGGCCTCTTTCCACGAGACGCCGCCGCCCATCGGTCCGGCAGCGATCGGGCCGGCGCGCACGGCGGGCATCGACTACGAGGTGATGCGCTTCGACAGCGAGTTCGAGCCGCGCACCGGCGCCCCGGGCCGCGAGCGCTGGCTGGACTACCGCAACAACCGCACTGCCGAGGTGCGCATCGTGCGAGCGTCGCGCAGCCGTGACTGGCTGATCTGCGTGCACGGCCTGGCCATGGGCCGGGCATGGCTCGACCTGCGCGCCATGGGCGCCGGCTGGCTGCATCGCCGCGGCCTGAACATCGCGTTCCCGGTGCTGCCGCTGCATGGCCCGCGTGCCAACAACGCCGTCAGCGGCGCCGGTTTCATCAGCGGCGACGTGGCCAACTCGCTGCACGCCCTCACGCAGACGGCGTGGGACATCCGCCGCCTGGTGGCCTGGCTGCGTGAGGAAGGCGCCGAGCGCATCGGCATCGCCGGGATGTCGCTGGGCGGGTACTCGACCGCGCTGGTGGCCTCGCTCGAGGACGACTTGGACTGCGCCATCGCCGGCATTCCGCCGTCCGAATTCGGCGCCATGACCCTTTATCATGCCAGCGGACGCGCGCTGGCCATGGCCGCGGCCGAGGAGATTACGCCCGAGCGCATCGGTACGGCGCTGCGCCCGGTCTCGCCGCTCGCGCTGCAGCCGCGCATCCCGCGGGAGCGCCGCTTCATCTTCGGCGCCCTGGCCGACCGCTTCGTATCCACCGACCAGGTCGAGATGCTGTGGCGGCACTGGGACGAGCCGGAAATCCTCTGGTACCCGGGCGCGCACCTCGGGTTCCGCTTCCATCGCAGCGTACGCGGATTCGTCGACGACGCCTTGCGGCGCACCTTGCTGGCCGGGCGTTGAGGGCGATGCGGGCATGAACGCTGCCACCGAGGCGCTGGGCCTCACCGTCAAGGGCGCGCTGCGCCTCGGGCAGACCGGCCGCGTGCTGGCCGGTACCGGCATCGGCTGGCTGCTGGGCGACCGTCCGCCGACCCCGAAGCTGGTGCGGCAGACTTTCGAGCGGCTCGGCGCCACCTACATCAAGCTCGGCCAGCTCATCGCCAGCTCGCCGTCGATGTTTCCCGAGGCGTGGGTGCAGGAGTTCCAGCACTGCCTCGACCAGACCAGCCCCTTGCCATGGCGCACCATCCGCCGCGCGCTGAAGGAAGAGCTGGGCGACAAGATGGAGTCCGAGTTTCTCTGGATCGACCCGGCGCCGCTTGCGTCCGCGTCCATCGCCCAGGTGCATGCCGCGCGCCTTAAGAGCGGCGAAGACGTGGTGCTCAAGGTGCGCAAGCCTGGGGTGCAGAAGATCATCGTCACCGACCTGAACCTGCTGCACCTGGTGGCGAAGGTGGTCGAGCGCGTCACGCCTGGCGCGGCACACGCTTCACTGGCGGCGATCGTGGAGGAGATCCAGGGCTCGATGATGGAGGAGTGCGACTTCATCCGCGAGGCGGCCAACATCGAGGCGTTCCGGCAGTATCTCGACGATACGCTGAACACGCAGGCGGTGGCGCCGCGGGTCTACCCGGCGCTCAGCACGGCGCGGGTGCTGACCATGGAGCGCTTCTTCGGCGCCTCGCTGACTGACCCGGTGGCGTTGAAAGGTTGCACCGACGATCCCGAGGGGCTGCTGGTGAACGCGCTCAACACCTGGTTCGGCAGCCTGATGCATTGCCGCACCTTCCACGCCGACCTGCACGCCGGCAACCTCATGGCGCTGCGCGACGGCCGCATCGGCTTCATCGACTTCGGCATCGTCGGGCGCATTCGCGAGGAGACCTGGAAGGCCATGTTCGCTCTCGCCGACGGGCTGCCGCGCGGCGACTTCAAGGTCGTGGCGGAGGGGCTGGCGGTGATGGGCGCGACCAGGGAGGGCGTGGACACGGTGGCCCTTGCCAGCGACCTCGAGGACCTGTTCCGCCGCCTCGACCTGGCGCCGGACGCGGCGACCCGGCCGATCGGCGGTGCCGGCGGCTATGCCGGCCGGGGCGACGACGACTGGGGCGCGGTGTTCCCGGAGGACGCGCCGGACGACGATGACCTCAACCGCGCCTTGATGGACCTGGTGCGCGTCGGGCGGCGCCACGGCATCCGTTTCCCGCGCGAGTTCACCCTGCTGGTGAAGCAGTTCCTCTACTTCGACCGCTACATCCGCATGCTGGCGCCGGGCATGGCGCTGTTCGGCGACGAGCGGCTGACCGGGTTGCCCGGGCCGGGCTGACGCCGTCCCACCGGACCCGGTGGGTTTCCCGGGTATCTATGGCTCCAAGGTGGCGGCCCGCCGGAATCGGCCGGCGGGTGGTTGACATGCTTTTCGTAAAGAGTATTATGTTTTTCGTAAAGGCTATTACGAAATACATTTATTCCAGACACGGAACACGGGCATGAGCATTCGCATCAACCTGGACGTCGAGCTGGCAAAAAAGAAGATGTCCCTGACGGAGCTGTCGCAGCAGGTCGGCGTGTCGCTGACCAACCTCTCGCTGCTCAAGACCGGCAAGGTCAAGGCCATCCGCTTCAGCACCCTCGAGGCCATCTGCCGTGCGCTCGAGTGCCAGCCCGGCGACCTGCTCGAATTCGTGCCCGACGACGCCAGAGGAGACGAACGGAATGAGAAATGAACACGCGTTGCCCGGCTACCTGGCCGTCGCCCTCGCCCTGCTGTTTCCGGTCTACTGGATCTCCGTGCTCGGTGCCGGCGGCCACTGGAACCTGTTCGAGACCGTGCGTGCGGACGTCATGCGGCTGAGCGGCTGGGACGCACTGTTCGTTCTCATCGGCGCCATCGAGATCTATCTTTACCTCAGCCTGCGCAAGATTCTCGCGCAGCGGCTGCACACGTCCTTACCCACAGTGCTTTTGCTGATGATGGCCATCGTCGTCGGCGTGTTTCACGCCACCGTGCTGTTCGACCTCGCCTTCGCGGTCGGCCCGGCCTTCGACGAGAGCACGGGCGACCAGCTGGTGTTCGCCAGCATGGTGGTCGGCATCGCCGGGCTATTCGTCTACGCAGTGCTCGCGCTGGTGCTGTCGATCACCCTGCTGCGTGCGAGCGCCGAGTCGCCCACCATGCTCAAGGTGTTCGCGATCCTGCTGCTGGCCTGCTGCGTGCTGCAGTTCACCATCGTGCTTGGCTTCGTGAACCTGGCACTGTTCCCGGTGGCGCTGCTGGCGCTGGCCGCGTTCTTCCTGCGCGGCGAGCATGCGGTGGAGGTGGTGTGACTCCGCGCGTGCCCTAGTTGGAGCCCTCCTGCAGCCAGCGCGAGAGATACCCGGCGATCACCGCGCCGATGATGGGCGCGACCCAGAACAGCCACAGCTGCGGCACGGCGCCGGCATCGGCGAAGAACGCCACGCCCGTGGACCGGGCCGGGTTCACCGATGTATTGGTCACCGGGAATGCTGATCAGGTGGATCAGGGTCAGGCACAGGCCGATCGCGAGCGGGGCAAAGCCGGCCGGAGCCGCCTTGCTCGTGACCCCGATGATCACCAGCAGGAAGAACAGGGTCATCACCACCTCGGTGAGGAACGCGGCGCCGAGGCCGTAGCCGCCGGGCGAGCGTTCACCGTAGCCGTTGCTGGCGAAGCCGCCGACATCCACGCCCGCCTTGCCGGTGGCGATTAGATATAGCACCAGGCCTGCGACCAGGCCGCCCACGACCTGGGCGGCGACGTAGGGAGCAAGGTCCTTGCCGTCGAACCGGCCGGCCGCCCACAGGCCGAAACTGACGGCCGGATTGAAGTGCCCGCCGGAAATGTGGCCGACCGCGTAGGCCATGGTCAGCACGGTCAGGCCGAAGGCCAGCGACACGCCGACCAGTCCGATGCCCAGCGGGTTGCCGTCGCCGCCGAACTGCGCGGCGAGCACGGCGCTGCCGCAGCCGCCCAGCACGAGCCAGAAGGTACCGAAGAACTCCGCACCCAGACGCTTACTCATCTGCATTTCGAGCTGCCCCTTGTTGTTGGTTGTTGCAGGCTTACCCGGGTGTGCCCCGGGGCGTCAGCCCCTTATCGCTGACAGGATCCGGCGAAGCATAAGCTATTCGAGCTTTGTTGCAGCCATGCGTCGGTGCTTCGGCCGTGACGCACCGCCGCAAGAAGGTCAGAACTTCGCCCGCACCCGCGCCCCGGTGATCGGGCGGCGGCGGCTTTCGCGCCAGATGATGAGCGCGTTGGAGGCGATCACGATCGCGGCGCCGGCGAGCACGTGCGGCAGCGGCCAGTCGTTCCAGATCAGCCAGCCGAACAGCGTGGCCCAGACGATGCCGCTGTAATTGAACACCGTGACCACCGCCGCCGGCGCATTGCGGAAGGCGGTGGAAAGCAGCCACTGCGCGGCCGCACCTGAGAGGCCCACGCCGAACAGCAGCGGTATTTCGGCGAGCGTCGGCGTCACGGCGACGAAGGGCAGCGGCAGGGCGGTCACGAGGGTGCCGATCACCATGAAGTAGAAGGTCACGGTCTCGGGGCTTTCGTAGCGGCCGAGGTAGCGCAGCACCACCTGCAGGCTGGCGTGCATCAGCGCCGCGACCAACGCGATCGTCACGCCGAGCATGTTGACCGCTCCCGTCGGGCTGGCCATCACCGCCACGCCGGCGAAGCCGATCACCACGGCCGACCAGCGCCAGGGCCCGACCTTCTCTCCGAGCACGAACACGCCGAGCACCGGCAGGAACAGCGAGGCCGTGAACAGCAGCACCGTGGTCTCGGCCATGGGCATGAGCGAGAAGGCGAAGAAGGTGGTCATCAGCGAGACTGCGCCGAGCACCGCGCGCAGCCCGACCAGCGACGGCTTGCTGCGGATCACCAGGATCTCGCGCCGGCCGAGCACAAAGACCATGAACAGGAAGGGCAGGCTGGCGATCAGGTTGCGGTAGAAGGCGATCTCGACCACCGAGTGGTTCGCGCTCAGCAGCTTGGCGAACACGTTCATCAGGGTGAACATGAAGAACGCGCCGAGCGCGGCGAGCATGCCGCGGACGATGTGTTCCCGGTGGGCGAGAGGTTCGGAATTCATGGCTACCGTTCCGCTACCAGCGGAACCGGTCGAAGTTGTGCGGGTTGGCCCAGTCCTCGGGGTTGTTCCAGCGCCGCTCCGGGTTGTAGCGGTCGAGGTCGTAGCGCCAGGCGACACGGCCGTCGGCCAGGTGCTCGAACGGGGCCAGCGCCAGCGCCAACAAGGCGTCGTGCCCAAGGCAGGCCCGCGCCGGGTCCGCCAGCAGCAGGAAGCGACTGGTGTGCAGGTTCTTCAGCCGCCCGAGCACGGCCTCGGCGTCCGCAGCCTCCAGTTCCTCGAGCAGCCCTGACACGAGCGCAAAGTCGAAGCGCCCGAGCGCTTCCAGTTTCGCCGGCGCCTCGGCGGCCGCCAGCCGCGTCTCCTTGGCCGGGGCCTCCGGCATCGGCACTGCACCCCCGATCACCAGCACACTCCCCGGCGCATACTCGGCCAGCAGCGCCGCAACACAGTTTTCGGCGGACACCGACATCAGCCGCGCACCCTCACCCGGCCGCGATGACACGCAGGACCTGGCCGCACAGCCAGGCGCCGTAGGTGCCGACGCCGTAACCGAGCACCGCCAGCAGCACGCCCACCGGCGCCAGCGAGGGATGGAAGGCCGAGGCCACGACCGGCGCGGAGGCCGCGCCGCCGACGTTGGCCTGGCTGCCGACGGCGAGGTAGAACAACGGCGCCTTGATCAGCTTGCCGACGATCAGCAGCAGCGCCGCATGGAAACTGATCCAGATCATGCCCACGGCAAACAGGCCCGGGTTGGACAGCACGGCGGTGATGTCCATCTTCATGCCGATGCTGGCGACCAGGACGTAGAGGAAGGCCGAGCCGACGGTCGAGGCGCCGGCGCCTTCGAGCTTGCGCGCCGGGGTGAAGGACAGCAGCAGGCCGCCGGTGGTGGCGATCACCACCAGCCAGAAAAAGCCGCTGGTCAGGCTGAAGCGGTCCAGGCCCGGCGCCGTCGCCGCGATCCACGGCGCCAGCGTGTCGGCACCGACGTGCGCGAACGCGGTGACGCCGAAGCCGATGGCGGCGAGGAAAATCAGGTCGGCCAGGCGCGGGATGCGCGCATGCTGGGCGTGGTAGGCCTCGATGCGCTGCTTCAGGTCCTCGATGGCCGTGGTGTCGGCGCCGGTGCGCGCGTCGATCTCTTTTGCGCGCGAGGCGAAGAACAGCAGGATCGCCAGCCAGACGCTGGCGCACAGCACGTCCACCGCGATCATCTGGCCGAACAGGTTGTCGCCGACCTCGAACACCTCTTTCATGGCCGCCTGGTTGGCGCCGCCGCCGATCCAGCTCCCGGCGATGGTGGTCATGCCGCGCCACACGGCGTCGGGGCCGTCGCCGCCCACGGTCTCGGGCGAGATCGCGCCGACCACCAGCAACGCCAGCGGGCCGCCGACGATGATGCCGAAGGTGCCGGTGAAGAACATGATGACGGCCTTGTTGCCGAGGCGCGCCACGGCCGGCAGGTCGATGGAGAGCGTCAGCAGCACCAGGCAGGCCGGGAGCAGGTAACGCGAGGCGACGAAATACAGGTTCGAGGCGTTGCCGTCGATGATGCCGAAGGTGTTCAGCAGCGAGGGCAGGAAGTAGCACAGGAGCAGCGCGGGGACGTAGTTGTAGAAGCGCTGGAAGAAGGGGATGCGGCTTTGCTGGGTCCAGAACACGGCGCCGAGGATCAGGGCCAGCAGCCCGAGCACGACGGCGTCGTTGGTGATCAGTGGTCCGTCCGACATCGCTTCCCCCTCGAGCGCGTGGTTGGGCGATTCTACCTGAGCCATGCCGGCGGGTGCCCGGCGCGGTATGCTGCAGGCCGCCTGCGCGAAGAGACCGTTGCCATGCCCGAACTTGCCGATCCCCTGCGCCTGCCCTGCGGCGCGACCTTGCCTAACCGGATTGCCAAGGCGGCCATGACCGAGGGGCTGGCGGCGGCGGACGACCGGGCCAACGAGCGTCATGCGCGCCTGTACCGACGCTGGGCCGCCGGCGGTGTGGGACTCTCGATCACCGGCAACGTGATGGTGGACCGGCGCTGGCTGGAACGGCCGGGCAACGTGGTGATCGAGGACCGCCACGGCTGGGCAGCGCTCGCCGAGTGGGCCAAGGCGGGCACCGCCGCCGGCAATCACCTGTGGATGCAGATCAGCCACCCGGGCCGGCAGTGCTCGACGCATGAGTTCGTCCCAGCCGGTTTCCGCCTCCACCGAGGGCCTGGACCTGCTCGGCCTGTTCGCACGCCCGCGCGCCCTGACCGGCGACGAGATCCAGGACGTCATCCAGCGCTTCGCCACCACCGCGGCGATCGCGCGCGAGACCGGCTTCACCGGGGTGCAGGTGCACTCGGCGCACGGCTACCTGCTGGCGCAGTTCCTCTCGCCGGTGACCAACAAGCGCGACGACGAGTGGGGCGGGCCGCTGGAGAACCGGGCCCGGCTGCTGCTGGAGATCGTGCGCGCCACGCGCCGGGCGGTCGGCGACGACTTTCCGGTCGGCGTGAAGCTCAACAGTGCCGATTTCCAGAAGGGCGGCTTCGACCTGCCGGACTGCGTGCAGGTGGCACGCTGGCTGGCGGAAGAGAAGATCGACCTCCTCGAGGTCTCCGGCGGCACCTACGAGCAGCCAAAGCTGTTCGGTTACGAAGGACGCGCCGAGACCGCGGCCGAGCCGCAGCGCGCCAGCACACGCAAGCGCGAGGCCTACTTCCTCGAGTACGCGCGCGAGATCCGCGCCGCGTACCCGTTGCCGATGATGGTCACGGGCGGCTTCCGCACTCGCGCCGCCATGGCCGAGGCGCTGGCCGCCGACGAACTCGACGTGGTCGGCCTGGGCCGCCCGTTATGCATCGATCCCGACCTGCCGGGCCGCCTCGCCGCGGGGACCGTGGAGTCCGCCACGCCGCCGCCGCCGCTGCGTTTCGGCCAGGCGCGCTGGGCCGGGCCGGCCAGCCCGCTGATGCTGATGAAGTTCATGAACGTGCAGGGCGAGATGGCCTGGTACTACCGCCAGATCCTGCGCATGGCCGACGGCAAGGCCCCGGATCCGTCCATCAGCATCGGCGCCGCGCTCGCCGCCCATGCCCGCGACGAGTTCCGGCTATCCCGCGCGCGGGCCCGGCGCAGGTAGAATGCGTCTATTCGTACATTCCGGAGCCCTTCGATGAGCCAGGACGACAAGGACAAGAACGCGCTGAGCGCCCAGATGAAGGCGATCATGAACCGCTACCAGTCGCTGGGCGACGTGCCCGGCGGCGCGGCCGGGCAGGGCCAGCACGGCCAGCTGAAGTTCAGGATGGAGAAGCCGCCGGAGGACGAGGACCAGCGCGACCAGGAAGAGATCGACCGCGAGTTCCGCGCCGTGGTCGACAAGTTCATCGCCCTCGCCAACGAGCAGATCGAGACGGTGAAGCGCGAGCACGTCAGCATGGCGCTGCTTTACGCGGCGGCCCGGTTCAACTCCTTCGTGGTCGCGGCGCACGCCGGCAACCTCGACAAGTATCGGACCGATCGCCCCACGGCGATGAAATTCTTCAAGGGCGAGTACGACCGCATGCTGGCGGAGAACCTGCAGGACTACGAGCGCATCTTCGAGCACAGCTGACGCACTCGACCAGTGATCCGCGACCCGCGCGTTCAGCCGGCGCCGGGCTTCCCCAGCAACGCCACGTCATTGCCGAGCAGCACCAGCTCGGCGCGCCAGCGCTGCGCCAGCCACTTGAAGCTCGCGTCGGCGAAGAACGCGATATGCGTGGGATCGCGGCGATAGTGCCACGGCCCGAACTCGGCCAGTTCGGGCACGCGCCGGGTCATGACGGCGAGCCAGCCGCCCGGGCGCAGCAGGGACCATAGCCGCTCGAGTTCCGCCGCCGGGCGGTGCAGGTGCTCCAGCACCTCGGTGGCAGTGATGAAGTCCCACTCGCGTTCGAACACGCTCGCGTCCGGCGCGAATTGCGGGTCGTACAGGGCCGTCTCGAAGCCGGCCTCCGCCAGCATCGACGCCAGCGCCGGTGCTGCGCCGCAGCCGAAGTCCAGCCCGCTGGCCGGCGGCCGGATGCGTTCCAGCAGGGGCGTGGCGAGGCGCGCAAGCCAGGCGCGGTAAGCGGGATCGTCGACCGCGTTGCGGTGCGTGAGGTAGTAGTCGCGCTCGGCCTGGAGCGGAAGGCGCTGCGCCGGGGGCACGTGGACGAAACCACAATGCCCGCAGCGCAGGTAATCCCTCCGGCCGTCGGAGAACCACGGTGCGGCGTCGCCGCCGCACAGCGGGCAGGCGTCGCCGTTACAGGGGGAGCCCGTCGGCATCCAGCACGATGACTTCGCCGAGCTCCAGCGCGCGCACCTGCGGCTCGATCTGCTCGAGGTCGCCGACCACCACCCAGGTGAGGGCGTTCACGTCGAGCGTCTGCGCGGCCTCGCGCACCTGCTCCAGCGTCATGCTCTCGATGCGTTCCTGTTCGCGTGCCACGTGGTCGTCGGGCCAGCCGTAAGTGACGATGCCGCTCAGCGTGCCGAGCACCGCCGATGCCGTTTCGAAGCGGCCCGGCAGGCTGCGGATGCGGTTGGCGCGGATCTTCTCCAGCTCGTCGGCCTCGGCCGGGCGCTCGCCGGTGAAGGCTTCCAGCTCCGCGATCAGCTCGCTGATGGAGTCAGCGGTGCGCGCAATCTCCACCGGCGCCAGGATGAACCAGGGCCGCTGGCCTTTGGCGCCGGCGGCCGAGCTGCGCACGCCGTAGGACCAGCCCTTGTCCTCGCGCAGGTTCATGTTGATGCGCGAGGTGAAGGAGCCGCCGAACACGCCGTTGGCGATATCGAGGTCGAGGGACTCCGGGTCGGCGGTGGAGTTCACCAGCTGCGCGGCGATGATGTTGGCCTGCGGCGAGCCCGGTTGGTCGACCAGGAACACGCGCGGCTGGTCCGGGCGCGCGACGGTGGCGATGTTCTTCTGCGGCAGCGGCGCGTCCGGCGCCTTCCAGGCGCCGAAGTGCTTCTCCAGCAGCGGCACGATCTCGTCCATGGTGACGTCGCCGACGACGATGAAGCGCGCGTTGTCGGGGCGCAGCCAGTCGCGCTGGTAAGCCACCAGGTCGTCCCGCGTCAGGCTGGCGATCGCTTCCTCGGTGCCGGAGCCGCTGAAGGGAATGGCGTAGGCATGGCCCTCGCCGTACAGCAGCGGCGGCACCAGGCGCAGCGCCACGCTCTGCGGACGGGTCTTCTCCTGCGCGATGCTCGCCAGCCACTGACGGCGCACGCGCTCGATCTCGTCTGCATTGAAGCTGGGGCGCAGCGCCACGTCGGCGAACAGCGCCAGCGACGGATCGAGCCGGGCCTTGAGCGCATTCAGCGACACCGAGGCCGTATCCAGGCCCGCGCCCGCGCCGATGTACGCGCCCTCGGACTCGATGGCGGCCGCCAGCTCCAGCGTGTCGCGCTTGCCGGCCCCCTGGTCGAGCATGTTCATGGCGAAGCTGGCCGTGCCCAGCTTGCGGCCCACGTCCGCAGCGTAGCCGGCGTCGAACTGCAGCTGCACCTGTACCACCGGGACCTCGTGGCGCTCGGCCAGCACCACCTCGATGCCGTTCTCCAGCGTGGCGCGCTGCAGCGCCGGGAAGCTGACCTGCGGGAACTCGGTGACCTTGGGCACGCCCTGGCTGCGATCGACGTCACTGCTGGCGATGCTGTGCTGCGGGAAAGGCAGGATGGTCAGCGTGTGGTCGCCCTGCGCGAGGCGCGCGCGCGCCGCGGCGCGGACGTCGGCGGCGCTGGCCGCCTGGATGCGCTCGGCGCTGGCGCGGAAGCAGCCCGGGTCGCCGGTGTAGACGGCGCAGCCGGCGAGCACGTCGGACTTGCCGCCGAAGCCGCCGACGCGTTCGACGCCGCGGATGAAGCCGGCCTGGAAGCGGGTCTTGGCCTGCGCCAGCTCGGCGCGGGTCGGCCCCTTGTCGAGGAACATCGCCACTTCCTCGTCGATGATGGCTTCGACGCGCGCAGGATCGACGCCGTCCTTCACGGTGGCGACGATCATGAACACGCCGGACAGCTCGAGCGGCATGGAGCTGGCATAGACGCTGGAGACCAGCTGCTCCTTGTGCACCAGGCGCGCCTGCAGCCGCGAGGACGCGCTGCCGCCGAGGATCTGCGCCGCCAGGTCGAGGTGGTCCGCCTCGACGCTGCCATAATTGCCCGTGTTCCAGGTGCGATAGATGCGCGCCTGGGCGACCCGGTCATGCATGGTTTCGCGCGTCGACTCGGTGCGTGCTGCGATCCACTTCTCGGCACGCGCCAGCGGCGGTCCCGCCGGGATGTCGCCGAAGTAGCGCGTGACCTTCTCGCGCGCCGTCGCCACGTCGATGTCGCCGGCCAGGACCAGCACGGCGTTGTTCGGGCCGTACCAGGTCTTGAACCAGTCCTTGACGTCGTCGAGCGTGGCGGCGTCCAGGTCTTCCATGGAGCCGATGGGCATCCAGGAATAGGGATGGCCCTCGGGGTAGCCGGCTTCGAACAGCCGATCCCAGGCCTGGCCGTAGGGCTGGCTGTCGCGCTGGCGCTTTTCGTTCTTCACCACGCCGCGCTGCTCGTCCAGTCGCTCCTGGGTGATGGCGCCCATGAAATGGCCCATGCGGTCGGATTCCATCCACAGCGCCATGTCGAGCGCCGTGGTGGGCACGTTCTGGAAGTAATTGGTGCGGTCGAAGCTGGTGGTGCCGTTCTGGCCGGTGGCGCCGACTTCCTCGAAGGGCTTGAAGTACTCGTCGTTGTAGTTCTCCGACCCCTGGAACATCAGGTGTTCGAACAGGTGGGCGAAGCCGGTGCGGCCCTCGGGCTCGTTTTTCGAGCCGACGTGGTACCAGATGTTCACCGCCACGATGGGCGCCTTGCGGTCGGTGTGCACGATGACGCGCAACCCGTTGTCGAGGGTGAACTCCTCGTAGGGGATGTCGACCGCAGGCGCGGCGCCGGCCGCCAGGGGCACCGACAGCGTCAGCAGGACGACGGCGAGAAGACGGTTAAGCCTGGTAACCATGGCAACACTCTCTGGGATCGTTATTCGGGCTGTGCGGGACGTTTCGTCGTCCCGGTGGTGGCCGGATTCCTGCCGCCGCCCGAAGAGCGGCCGGGCGTCGCCGGTCGGCGACGCCCGGCCTGTCGGGATTACTCGCCTGCGGTCAGGCCGCGGCGCTCGAGCAGGTGGCGGATCTCGGGCTCGCGGCCGGCAAAGTCGCGATACAGCTGCATCGCTTCCTTGCTGCCGCCGCGCGAGAGCAGCGTGGCGCGGAAGTGCTCGCCGTTCTCACGCTTCATGCCGCCGTTCTCCTTGAACCAGTCCACGGCATCGGCATCCAGCACTTCGCTCCAGATGTAGGAGTAGTAGCCGGCGGAGTAGCCGCCCATGATGTGGGAGAAGTAGGTGCTGCGATAACGCGGCGGCACCGGGGCGAAGTCCACGCCGGTGTTCTTCAGCACCTGCTGTTCGAAGGCGATGGTGTCCGTGGGCACATCGCCCGCGGCGCGCTGGTGCCAGGCCTGGTCGAGCAGCGAGGCGGCCAGGTACTCGGTGGTGCGGTAGCCCTCGTTGAACTTCTGCGCTTCCAGCACCTTCTCCAGCAGCTCCTTGGGCAGCGGCTCGCCGGTCTCGTAGTGGCGGCGTAGTTCGCCAGCACCTCCGGCCAGGTCGGCCCACATCTCGTTCACCTGCGAGGGGAACTCGACGAAGTCGCGCGGCACGCTGGTGCCGGAGAAGCGCGGGTAGCGGACGTCCGAGAACAGGCCGTGCAGCGCATGGCCGAACTCGTGGAACATCGTGGTGACCTCGTCGAAGGTCATCAGCGTCGGCTCGCCCTCCGGCGGCTTGGGGATGTTCTGGTGGTTGGCGACCACCGGCTTGGTCGCCCGTCCAGGCCGTTCTGCGGCACGTAGGCATTCATCCAGGCGCCGCCGCGCTTGGAGTCACGCGCGTAGAAATCACCGATGAAGATGCCCAGCGGCGTGCCGTCGGCCTCGAAGACCTCCCAGACGCGGACGTCGGGGTGGTAGAGCGGCAGGTCGGGCGCGGCTTGAAGGTCAGGCCGTACACCTTGTTGGCGGCGTAGAAGACGCCGTTGTTGAGCACGCTCTCGAGCTCGAAATAGGCGCGCAGCTGCGGCCGGGTCGAGGTCGTAGCGCCTGCTTGCGCACCTGTTCGGCGTAGAAGTCCCAGTCCCAGGCCTCGAGCTCGAACTCGCCGCCCTGGGCGTTGATCAGGGCCTGGATGTCGGCCGCTTCCTTGCGCGCGTTGGCCACGGCGGCCGGCGCCAGGCCGGCCAGCATCTCGTTCACCGCCGCCGGCGTGCCGGCCGTGGCGTTCTCCAGCACGAAGGCCGCGTGATTCGGGTAGCCCAGCAGCGCGGCGCGCTCGGCGCGCAGCGCAGCGACGCGCGCCACCACCGGGCGGTTGTCGTGCTCGTTGTCACGCGCGCCGCGGTTCACCGAGGCCTCGTGGATGCGCTGGCGCAGCGCCCGGTTGCTGAGCAGCGCCAGCGGCGGCTGGCCGCGAGGTGTTCTGCAGGGAAATGAGGTACTTGCCCTCATGGCCGCGCGGCAGTGGCCGCACTGGCTGCGGCGCGGATCTTCGCGTCCGAGAAGCCGTCCAGCTCCTCGGCGGTATCGACGATCACGGCCGAGTCCAGGGTCTCGCGCAGCACGTTCTGCGCAAAGGTGGTGCCCAGCGAGGCGAGTTCCGCATTCAGGGCCCGCAGCTTGTCCTTGTCTTCCTCGGACAGGCGCGCGCCGGCGCGCACGAAGTCGATGTGGTAGCGCTCCAGCAGGCGCTGCGACTCGGCGATCGAGTTCCAGCGAGTCGGCCTTGGCGTACAGCGCCTCGACGCGGGCAAACAGCTTGGGGTTGAGGAAAATCGCGTCCCGGTGTGCGGCCAGCTGCGGCGACACCGCCTTCTGCACTTCCTGCATGGCCTCGTTGGTGTGGGCCGAGTTCAGGTTGAAGAACACGCGCGAGACGCGGGCCAGGATGTCCCCGGTCTGCTCCATGGCGACGATGGTGTTCTCGAGGGTCGGCGCTTCCGGGTTGTTGGCGATGGCCTCGATCTCGACGAGTTCCTCAGCCATGCCGCGCTCGAAGGCCGGCAGGTAATGCTCGTCGCGGATCTGGTCGAACGGCGGCACCTGGTAGGGCAGCGTGCTCGCGGCGAAGAACGGGTTGGCGGCCTCGACGGCGGCCGGCTCGTCGGCAGCGGCCTGCGCGGCATAGCTGCCGAATGCAGCGGCGGCGGCGAGAGCGAAAGGAAGCGCGAAACGTCGGCTCATGCGGAGTCTCCTGGAGTATCTCCGGGCCTCGGCGCCCGGCGCTGAAAAACGGCCATTCTAACCTCTCGAGGCGGAATTTCCCTCTGTTATAGTCGGCGGCATGTCCCCTGCCGCCGTCCTCGAGGGCCTCAACGAGGCCCAGCGTCGTGCCGTGACCCATGCTGCGCCGCAGCGTGAGGGTCGGGGCCGGGTGGCCGGTCCATTGCTGGTGATCGCCGGTGCGGGCACCGGCAAAACCATGACGCTGGCGCATCGTGTCGGACACCTGGTGCTCGACGGAGTTCCGCCGGCGCGCATCCTGCTGCTCACCTTCAGCCGCCGCGCCGCGCGCGAAATGACCCGGCGTGCCCGGCGCGTGGTCGGCCAGGCGCTGGCGGATGAGGGCCGGGGCGCGGCGGTGAAGTTGCCGTGGGCCGGGACGTTTCATTCCGTGGCCAACCGGCTGCTCAGGGAGTACGCACCCAACCTCGGCCTGGACGCCGGATTCTCGGTGCTGGACCGGGGCGACGCCGCCGACCTGATGGACGTGGCGCGCCAGGAACTGGGGCTCGCCGATGGCCGGCGCCGCTTCCCGCGCAAGGACACCTGCCTGGCGATTTACTCGCGCCGCGTCAATTCGCGCGCCGAGCTGGCGGATTGCCTCGAGGCCAACTGGCCGTGGTGCATGGAGTGGGCCGAGGAGCTGCGCACGCTGTTCGGGCGCTATGTCGAGCTCAAGCAGGCCGGGGCCATGCTCGACTACGACGACCTGCTGTTGTGGTGGCATGCCCTGATGGAGTCGCCGGCCCTGGCCGCGGCGGTGGGCGAGCGCTTCGACCACGTGCTGGTGGACGAGTACCAGGACACCAACGTGCTGCAGGCGGAGATCCTGCTGCGGCTGAAGCCCGACGGGCGCGGCCTGACCGTGGTCGGCGACGATGCCCAGAGCATCTATTCCTTCCGCGCCGCAGAGGTGGAGAACATCCTGCGTTTCCCCAGCCAGTTCGAGCCGCCGGCGGAGATCGTGGCGCTGGAGGAGAACTACCGCTCGGTGCAGCCGGTGCTCGATGCGGCGAATGCGCTGATGCGCGGAGCCGAGCGGCAGTTCCGCAAGAACCTGCGCTCGGCCCGTCCTTCGGCGCAGAAGCCTTATTACGTCACGGTGCAGGACGACGAGGCGCAGGCCGATTACGTCATCAAGGCGATCCTCGCTGCGCGCGAGGCCGGCCAGCTGCTGCGCCACCAGGCGGTGCTGTTCCGCGCCAGCCACCACAGCGACCGCCTCGAGCTCGAACTGGTGCGGCAGAACATCCCCTTCGTGAAATACGGCGGCCTCAAGTTCCTCGAGGCGGCGCACGTGAAGGACCTGCTCGCCGTGCTGCGCTGGGCCGACAACCCGAAGAACCGCATCGCCGCTTTCCGCTGCCTGCAGCTGTTGCCCGGGGTCGGTCCGGCCACGGCGGCGAAGGCCTTCGGCTGGCTGGAGTCGCACGGCTTTGCGCCGGAGGCGCTGGCGACGTGGCAGGCGCCGCCGGCCGCGGCGCCTTACTGGGAGGGGCTGGTGGCCCTGATCGCGGAAGCCGGCGCGGGCGAGGGCGACTGGCATTCCCAGGTCGGCCGCGCGCGCGAGTGGTACCGGCCGCAGCTGGAGCGCCTCTACGAGGAGTGGCCGGTGCGCCTCGGCGACCTCGATGCGCTGGAGCAGATCGCAGTAAAGTTCGCCACGCGTGAGCAGTTTCTCACCGAGCTGTCGCTGGACCCGCCGCAGGCCACCGGCGACCTCGCGGGACCGCCGCTGATGGACGAGGACTACCTGGTGCTGTCGACCATCCACTCCGCCAAGGGCCAGGAGTGGGACTCGGTGTACATTCTCAACGTCGCCGACGGCAACTTCCCCTCGGAGTTCGCCACCGGCAAGCCGGCGCTGATCGAGGAGGAGCGGCGCTTGCTGTACGTGGCGATGACGCGCGCGAAGTCGGCGCTGCACCTGGTGGCGCCGCTGAAGTACTGGGTGCCGCAGCAGCCGCGGCATGGGGACCGGCATGTGTATGGGGCGCGCAGCCGCTTCATCGACGATGCGATGATGACGACCATGGAGGCGCGTTTCCATGGTGGTGCGGAACCGGGTACCGGCGCCACGGCGCGACCGGCGGAAGTGATCGACGTAGCCGCGCGCATGCGCAACATGTGGTGAGGAGCAGGGTATGAGCATCATCGGAATCGACGTCGGCGGTTCGGGCATCAAGGGCGCGCCGGTGGACCTGGGCACCGGCCAGCTGCTGACTGAGCGCCACAAGCTCGATACGCCGCAGCCGGCCACGCCTGCGGCCGTGGCCGCCAGCGCGGTGGCGCTGGCGCACCAGTTCCCGGCCGCCGCGCGCTACGGGGTCGCCGTGCCCGCCGTGGTCAAGCAGGGCGTTGCGCTGACGGCCGCCAACATCGACCCGCAGTGGATCGGCTTCGATATCGGGCAGCTTTTCGCCGAGGCTCTGGGCGCACCGGTGTTCGTGCTCAACGACGCCGATGCCGCCGGCCTGGCGGAAATGCACTTCGGCGCCGGCCGGGAGGAGCGCGGCACCGTGGTGATGCTTACGCTTGGAACCGGCATCGGCACGGCGGTTTTCCTCGACGGCCGGCTGGTGCCGAACACCGAGCTGGGCCACCTCGAGGTCCGGGGCAGGGAGGCGGAGAAGCGCGCCGCCGCGCAGGTGCGCAAGAACGATCACCTGTCGTGGCCCAAGTGGGCCGCACGGGTCTCGGAGGTCCTCGTCACTTTCGAGAGCCTGCTGTGGCCGGACCTGTTCATCATCGGCGGCGGCGTCAGCCGCAAGGCCGACAAGTTCATGCCCCTGCTGAAGTGCCGCACCCGGGTGGTGCCCGCAGCGCTGGGCAACGACGCCGGCATCGTCGGCGCGGCGCTGGCGGCCTGGGATGAGCCCTGAGCGCGGATGAAAGCCGTAGCCGCGGTGCTGCTGCCGCTGGCGGCGATTTATGCGCTGTTGGTCGCTCTGCTGTGGGCGCGCCAGGACAGCATGCTGTTTTTGCCGTCGATACCTTCCCGTGAACTGGCGGCTACCCCTGCTGCACTGGGCCTGCACTATGAGTCGGTGGCGCTGGAGACCGGCGACGGCGAAAGGATCCACGGCTGGTTCGTTCCGGCCCAATCGGAACGCGCCGTGCTGCTGTTCTTCCACGGCAACGCCGGGAACATCTCGCATCGCCTCGACTCGCTACGGATTTTCCATACGCTCGGGCTGTCGGTGCTGATGGTCGACTACCGTGGCTACGGCGCCAGCACCGGCCGTCCTTCGGAGCAGGGCACCTACGAGGACGCATTGGCTGCCTGGCGACACCTCGTCGAGGCGCGCGGCGTCGAGCCGGACCGGATCATCCTGTTCGGTCGCTCGATGGGCGGCGCGGTGGCAACCTGGCTGGCCACGCAGCATCCGCCCGCGGCACTGATCGTGGAATCGACGTTCCGGTCCGTGCCCGACCTTGCTGCGGCAATCTACTGGTTCTTTCCCGTACGGCTGCTGGCGCGCATCGAGTACCCCGCTGAACGGCTGCTCGGCGCGGTGAACGCGCCCGTGCTCATCGTGCACAGCCAGGACGATGAGATCATTCCATTCAGCCACGGCGAGGCGTTGCAGGCGGCAGCGGGACCGGGGACGGAGCTGCTGGTCCTGCGCGGCGATCACAACACCGGCTTCCTGCAGGACGAGGCACGCTACCGAGCGGGCCTCGGCGCCTTCCTCTCTGGTCTCCGCATGGCGGCTCCGCGCTGATCAGTCGCTTTGCGGGGCCAGCCGGGAAGACCTATTCCATGTCCATCGCCCAGGCGAAGAAGGCATACAGCTCGGCGAACTCGTCGATCAGCATGTAGCGTGGCTTGGCGCCGCCCGAGGCATGACCTGCGCGCGTCTCGGTGCGCAGCAGGATGGGCCGGTCGCAACTTTGCGCGTGCTGCAGCGCTGCGGCGAACTTGTAGCTGTGCCAGGGCACCACGCGGTCGTCGAACTTCCCGGTGTGGATGATGGTCGCCGGGTAACAGGTGCCCGGCTTGACGTTGTGCACCGGTGAGTAGCCCAGCTGAACACGGAAATCCGACTCGATCTCGGACAGCCCGTAGTCGCCCGCCCACGCCCGCGCATTGGCGCTCGGGGTGTGGTAACGCAGCATGTCGAGCACGCCCACGGCCGGCCCGGCGGCGGCAAAGAGGTCCGGCCGCTGCAGCATCACCGCGCCGACCAGCAGGCCGCCGTTGCTGCGGCCGTAGATGGCCAGCTTCTGCGGCGAGGTCCAGCGCTCCGCGATCAGCCACTCCGCCGCGGCGATGAAGTCGTCGAACACGTTCTGCTTGCGCTCGCGCGCGCCGGCCGCATGCCAGTCGGCGCCGTACTCGCCGCCGCCGCGCAGGTTGGCGATGGCCAGCACGCCGCCCATGTCCAGCCAGCCCAGCAGGCGCAGGTCCCAGCCGGGCAGCATCGACACGTTGAAGCCGCCATAGCCGTACAGCATGGTCGGGTTCTTGCCGTCGAGCTCCACGCCCTCGCGATGCACGATGAACATCGGGATCCGCGTGCCGTCCTTGCTGGTGTAGAACACCTGCCTGGTCACCAGCGTGTCGGTCTCCAGGCTGGTGCGCTTCTGGTAAAAGGGCGTGACTGCGGCGTCTTCCGCGCGGAAGCGCAGCACCGTGCCGGGATTGGTGAAGCTCTCGAACGAGAAGAAAGTCTCCTTCGACCGGGGCGAGCCGGTGAAGCCCGCCACCCGGCCAATGCCGGGCAAGGCCAGCGAGCGGCGGTTGCTGCCGTCGAGGGCGAACAGGTCGACGCGGCTCTTGGCGTCCTCCAGGTAATGCACGATCAGCTGGTCGCCGACGATCGAGACGTCTTCCATCGGCAGCTCGGTTTCCGGCACCACGTCGTGCCAGTGCGCGAGATCGTTCAGGTCGATCGCGACCACGCGTCCGCGCGGCGCGCCGATGTTCGTCGACAGGTAGACGGTGTCGCCGATGGTGCCGAGGTAGGCCGC
Source organism: uncultured Gammaproteobacteria bacterium (assembly GCA_963709275.1). Lineage (GTDB taxonomy): Bacteria > Pseudomonadota > Gammaproteobacteria > Steroidobacterales > XN24 > XN24. Next base: position 77,917 of record CAVPVZ010000004.1, on the reverse strand, counting down.
CTGGCCGTCCCAGCTGTCGACCAGCCGGATCACCGCGGCGTTTTCCTCCTCCAGCGGCAGCAGGTAGAGGCCGTTGCTGCGGCTGTTCTCGTAGATCGTGAGCACCAGGTGGCGGCCGTCCGAGGACATCAGGGCGAAGGGCGATCGCGTCGGGTGGTCGGTCACGGAGTAGACGTGCGAGTCCTCCGACTGCGGCGTGCCGAGGGCGTGAAACCAGATCTCGGCCTGCTGCTGGTCGTCCCACTCGCCGGCGGCGTTCTTCGGGTAACGCGCGTAATAGAAGCCGCTGCCGTCATGGCGCCAGGCCGCGCCGGTGAACTTGGTGCCTTCGAGTAGCTCCGGCAGGTCCTCGCCCGTGGCCAGGTCGCGAATGCGCCAACTGGTCCAGTCGGAGCCGCCCACCGTGGCCGCCCAGGCCATGTGGGTCGCGTCGCGGTTGACACTCCAGCGCGCCAGCAGGGTGGTGCCGTCATCGGACAGGGTGGCCGGGTCGAGCACCACTTCCCATTCCGCGTCCGGGCCCGCGGCCACCATCAGCCGGCTCAGCGTTGCGGTGCCGTCGTTGTACTCGAAGAAGTACTTGTCGCCATGCACGCGCGGCACCGTGAGGCGTTCCGTGCGCCACAGTGCGTCGAGGCGGGCGCGCGCCCGTTCGTAGCCGGGCAGCGACTGGACGAAGGCGGCGGAGAAGGCGTTCTGGGCATCGATCCAGGCGTCCAGTTCCGGCGTGCCGAGCTGTTCCATCCAGCGGTAGGGATCGGCGACGTCGGTGCCGAAATATTGGTCGACATGCGCCACGCGGCGGGTCTCAGGATACTCCGGCCCCTGTGCCGGCTTGCCCGGCAGGCTGCAGCCTGCAAACGTCAACCCAAGTGCAACGACGACACCGTGCCTGAACATATGCATTCTCCGCTCCCGCCAGTCGCCGCGCGCCTCAGCGCAGCCCCGTCTCCTGCCGCGCGATCACCATGCGCTGGATCTCGCTGGTGCCCTCGTAGATCTCGGTGATCTTGGCGTCGCGGAAGTAGCGCTCGATGCGGCATTTCCTTGCTGTAGCCCATGCCGCCGTGGATCTGCACCGCCTGCGTGGGTGATGAACATTGCGGCCTCGGAGGCGAACAGCTTGGCGCAGGAGGACTCGGTGGTGTTGCGCAGCCCGGCGGCGGCAGCCACCTTCTTGTTCCATGCGGCTTTCAGGGTCAGCAGGCGCGCGGCCTCGAGGCGCATCTTCATGTCGGCGATCTTGGCCTGGATCATCTGGAAGCTGCCGATCGGCGCACCGAAGGCCTGGCGCTCGCGCACGTACTGCAGGCTGGCCTCGTAGGCGGCGCGCGCGATGCCCACGGCCTGGGCGGCGATGCCGATGCGGCCGGCGTCGAGGATGCTCATGGCGATCTTGAAGCCGTCGCCTTCGTTGGCGATGCGGTCTTCCACCGGGCAGCGGTAATCGGTGAGCTCGATCTCGCAGGTGGCCGAGGCGCGGATGCCGAGCTTGGGCTCGGTCTTGCCGCAGGCAAAGCCTTCCTTGTCGGTATCGATCATGAAGGCCGAGACGCCCTTGGGGCCAGCCGCCGGGTCGGTCATGGCGAACAGCATGATGTACTTCGCCACCGGGCCCGAGGTGATCCAGGACTTCTTGCCGTTGATGACGTAGTGGTCGCCGTCCAGCACCGCGCGGGTGCGCATGTTGGCCGCGTCCGAGCCCGACTGCGGCTCGGTCAGGCCGTAGGCGGCGAAGACCTCGCCCGAGGCCACGGGCGTGACGAACTTCTGCTTCTGCTCCTCGGTGCCGTACTGCAGGATGCCGTTGCAGTACAGCGAGTTGTGCACCGAGATGACGGTGGAGTGCGCGGCGTCCGCCGCAGCGATCTCCTCCATCATCAGCGCGAAGCCGACGGCGTCCAGGCCCGAGCCGCCGTATTCCTCCGGCACCTCGACCCCCATGAAGCCGAGTTCGCCCGCTTTGCGCAGCGTCTCCGCCGGGAATTCCCCGCTGATGTCGAACTCGGCCGCGATGGGGGCGATCTCGCGCTGGGCGAAGTCGCGGGCGGCTTCCTGGATCATGAGCTGTTCTTCGGTGAACGAGAAGTCCATGGGGGTCTCCGGGGCGATCGCTAAACAAGCATTCGATTTTAACCTACGGAGGGGCCGGGGCGTGCACGGCTCACCTCGCTTGGAATTCCTATGCCGCTCGGCGAGCCGTGTACGCCCCGACCCGCTGCCGCGAGACAGAACGGGCGCCGGCCAGCGCCGCCCCGGAGACAGTGGTTCCGCAGCTGGGAACGGGCACGGCGGCGGGCGCTGCGAGGTGTACTTGCGGAGGGGCCCCTGTCGTCTCCATGCTGCCGGCGCAGTGGCCGGGACATGACGGGGTCCCTCGAGCGGCATAAGAATTCCAAGCGAGGGCCCTGTCATGTCCCGGCCACGGACCGGTGCAGCGGGACCGGTCAGTCGGGCGCCTCGTAAGTGACCTCTAGCAGCAGCCACGTCTTCCGCCCCGTCGCCAGCTCGAGCGTGACCTCGTCGCCCGGCGACCGCTTCAAGAGCGCGCGGGCGAGGGGCGCATCCATGCTGATGTATCCGGGCGCGTGGTCGAACTCGTCCGGGCCGACGATGCGGAAGCGCACCTCGCTGCCGGCCTCGTCCTCGACCGTCACCCAGGCGCCGAAAAAGACCTGTTCGCTGCCGGCGGGGCTGCGGTCGACAACCTTCAGCACGCCGAGGCGCTTGCGCAGGAAGCGGATGCGCCGGTCGATGCCGCCGAGTTGCTTCTTGCGGTAGGTGTACTCGGCGTTCTCGGAGCGGTCGCCCTCGGCGGCGGCGTCCGCCAGCGCACGCACGACTTCGGGTCGTTCCTGGTGCCACAGCCGGTCGAGCTCCGCGCGCAGCCGTGCGGCGCCCTCGGGCGTGATGTAGGGCGAGGAGGGCGGCTGCGGCGGCCGGTAGCGGCTCATGCCTCGTGCGCGGCGGTCACGGAACGCAGCAGCTCACCCACCGTGCAGTGCCGCTCGAGAGGATGGCGCAGCGGGGCATCCAGATTGAGGTGGTAGTGGTTGCGCCGGCCGTGGCGCTCGCGCCGGACCACGCCACCGGCCTCGAGCTCGGCCACGATCCGCTGCACCGCCCGCTCGGTGATGCCGACCTGCTGCGCGACGTGGCGCAGCACCTGGTCCGGGTTGCGCGCCAGGCAGACCAGCACATGCGTGTGGTTGCTGAGGAAAGTCCAGCCGACCGGCTCGCCGGTGGCGGCGCGCATGGCAGGGGCCGTGTTTCCCCGGAGATTTCGCTTGTCACTGTTCACGAGAATCGGTTCTCATTCCAGGCGCTCTCATGCGGCGGGGTCATGCTAGAACTTGCCGTGTTCCGGCGGCCGCTCGCGATGCATCAGGATCCACTCGGTATGCTCATCGAGCGCTGCATCGCCGAGTGCGCGCAGCACGCCGCGCCGCTCGGCATCGCTGGTGGCGGCGTCGAGACGGCGCCGCGCGTTGCTGAAGATCTTGTGCATGAAGCGGTACTGCTTCACCAGTTCCCGGTCGGCCGTGCGGAAGGCATAGGCCTCGCGCACCGCGGCCGCCAGGGTGAGCGCACCGATGGTGAACAGCAGGGCATCGTGCCACGCGTCGGGCAGGTACGAGCCCGCGACGGCGAGCAACAGGGCCAGCGCGATGCCGGCCCACAGCGCGAGCAGGCCGAGGCGCTGGGTGAGTGCATTGCGGCGTGAGCGCTGCAGCGTGCGGTTGCCGTAGTAGCCGATCTGGCCGGTGTCCTGCCGGCCGATCCACTCGCGGCTGGCGAACTCGATGCCGTCGGGGTGACGCACGGGCGCCTCGCCCGAGGTGGCGTCGCTCTTGATGGCCGCCGTGCGCATGACATGCCGGATCCAGGACAGCTCGACGTCCTGTTTCTGCAGGAACACGTCGTGCGCAAAGCGGCCGCCACCGGGGCTCGACAGTCCCGCCATGCTCCAGTAGACCTGCACGCGCAGGCCTTCGGCCAGGGCGCGATAGTCGAGGTAGCGCCGATGCCAGGCGCCTTTCTCGGCCCTGCGGTGCAGGTACAGGCCGACGCCGAACAGCAGCAGGAACGCCCACAGCGCGGGCCGGACCGGATACAGGTCGGAATACAGCACGAAGGCGCTGCCCATGAGAAAGCCGAGCGTGTACAGCGTCTTGAGCGAGCGCGAGACGCGCTTCTGGTACAGGTTTGCGAGCCAGTCCGCGGTGCAGAACAGGTCGTCGACATGCTGCACGGCCGGCGGGAAGGGGCGGTTCTCGAGCAGCGACCGGCCTTCCCGGCCGATCGCCTCCGCGTGCTGCACGCACTCCAGGTCGAAGATCTCGATGTGCCTGAAGATGTTGCGGTAGTGCCCGGGCAGGTCGCTGGTGCGCGGCTCGTCGGGATCATCGGTAAGCCAGCCGACCTCGCCGACCACCCGGCCGGCGATGGGTTGCCCGTCGGGACGGTCGCGCGAACACGCGATGTGGTAGACGAGGTCGTTCTCGTTATCCGCGAGCAGGTCCTCGGGGCGGATCTCGTCGGCCTCGAAACCGGGCAGGTAGCCCGTGACGCGGAAGGCCACGATGTCGGCAGTGCCGCCGCGCTGGTCCGACTGCTTGCCGTCCCACAAGGCCACCAGGACCTGGCAGTGGCTGGCGATGAACATGCCCGCCGCCGCGTAGCGCGCCTCGCGCCCGGCTTGCGTCGACGAGGGGCCGTGGCCCGCGGGCGGCATGAGTTCCAGGATTTCGGCCTGCTCCAGCAGGCGGCGAAACGCCTGGCGCGACTCTGTCGCAGCGAAGTCCTGTTCGTAGTCGTCCGGCGGCATGGGCAGGACCGCGACCAGGGGCACGCCCCGTTCCAGCGCCGCGTTGGCGAACAAGCGGTCGGCGCCCTCGGCCAGCGACGAGATGGCCTTTAGCGGTACCCCCGGGAATTCCGTGGCCAGGTAGTCGAACAGTTCCGCGATCCGCGCACGCAGCACGGGCAGGTCGACCTCCACCAGGTCGCGGTGACCCGTGATCCCCACGACGAGCGGTATTGGACCCTGCGGCTGTTGGTACAAGCGACCTTCTCCATCCCCGGACGATCAGTGCCGCCGCGGACCCGGCAACTGCGCCCGGTTCGCGAGCGCATGAGGCTACCACGGTGCGTCGCTCATGGCGCGGGCGCGCAGCGGCCCCGGGCGGGCACCCATCAATGGCATAATCTGGCCCCCGATCCGCCATCTCCCAGGAGAGCCACCATGCCCCAGGTCAAAGCCTACGCCGCCCAGTCCCCGGATTCCGGCGTGGCGCCGTTCCCAATCGAGCGTCGCGCGCCGCGGCCCGACGACGTGGTGATCGAGATCGATTATTGCGGCGTTTGCCACAGTGACCTGCACACCGCATACAACGACTGGGGCATCACCACCTACCCGATCGTGCCCGGGCACGAGATCGTCGGCACGGTGAAGGCCGTGGGCGATGCGGTCACCGGCTTCAAGCCTGGCGACCGCGTCGGCGTCGGCTGCCTGGTGGATTCCTGCCGCTCATGCGGCTCCTGCGAGCATGGCCTCGAGCAGTACTGCGAGCAGGGCTGGGTCGGCACCTACAACGGCGTCGACCTGCACGACGGCACGCCGACCTTCGGCGGCTACTCGGAACAGATCGTGGTGAGCGACCGCTTCGTGCTGCGCATGCCGGAGAATCTCGACCTCGCAGCGGCGGCGCCGCTGCTGTGCGCCGGGATCACCACTTATTCGCCGCTGAAGCATTTCGGCGTCGGCAAGGGGCACCGCGTCGGCGTCGTCGGCATGGGCGGCCTCGGCCACATGGGCGTCAAGTTCGCGCGCGCGCTGGGCGCAGAGGTCACGGTGTTCACGCGCTCGGCTGCCAAGGTCGAGGAAGCGAAGAAGCAGGGTGCGCACCACGTCATCGTCTCCACCGACGCGGCGCAGATGGAAGCCGCTGCGGCGAGCTTCGACTTCATCCTCGACACCGTGCCGGTGACCCACGACCTCAACCCCTACGTCAATGCGCTGAAGCGCGACGGCACGCTCATCATCGTCGGGCTGCTCGGCCCGGTGGAGCCCGCGCTGCACACGTTCCCCGTGGTGCTGGGGCGCCGGCGTATCGCCGGCTCGCTCATCGGCGGCCTGCCCGAAACCCAGGAGATGCTGGATTTCTGCGGCGAGCACGACATCACCTGCGATATCGAGATGCTCGACATCAAGAACATCAACGCGGCCTACGAGCGCATGCAGCGCAGCGACGTGCGTTATCGCTTCGTCATCGACATGGCGACGCTGCAGGGTTGAGCGGTAGCACTCGCCCGGCAGGAAGCGTCATGGCGCACCGAGTCCTGCGCGCCCTGTCGCTCGTGGCGGCGGGCCTGGCTGCGACCGCGGGCGCGGACGGCCCTGCAGGCGCGCCGACGCCGCAGGATGCGAGCTACCTCATCGAGGGCGAGACGCTCACGCTGGTCGATGGTGTCGCTGAGCAGACCCTGGTCCCCGGTGCGGCCTCGAAGCAGCTCACCCGCTACGTCGGCCCGGCCGTGGAACTGGACCTCGACCGCGACGGCATGGCGGACGCGGGCTTCCTGCTGCTGCGGGACAGCGGCGGCAGCGGGACCTTCTATTACGTGGCCGCTGCGCTCCTGACCGCCGATGGCTACAGGGGCACCAACGCCCTGTTCCTTGGCGACCGTATTGCGCCCCTGGAGGTGTTCGTGGATCCGCAGGACCCGGCGCGGTTCATCGTGAGTTATGCCACGCGCGGAGCGGCAGAGCCCATGTCGGCCGTGCCGACGGAGCGGGTCGCGAAGACCTTCCACCTCGAGCGTGGCACGCTGGTGGAGCTGGCGGAAACGCCGGCACATGAGCAGTGACTTGAACGGGGTGGCGCGGAGATCGGAATGCATGTCCTGATCCTCATCGCGATCCTGGCGGCCGTCGTATTCGGACCGTCGCTGTGGGTGAAGCGGGTGATGCAGAAATACGCCAGCCCGGCCGACCGTTACGGCGGCACCGGGGCCGAGCTGGCGCGCTTCCTGCTCAAGCGCGAGGGCATCGAGCACGTGCGCGTCGAAGAGACGCAGCAGGGCGACCACTACGACCCCGCCGAGAAGGTCGTCCGCCTCAGCCCGGACAACTTCAACCAGTGTTCGCTCACCGCCATCACCGTCGCGGCGCACGAGGTCGGCCACGCGGTGCAGGACCACACCGAGTACGGCCCGCTGAAGCTGCGCCACACCCTGGTGCTGCTGATGTCGCCCATGGAACGGCTCGGCGCCGGCATCCTCATGGCCTCGCCTTTCATCGGCATGCTTACCCGGGCGCCCTCGCTGGGCCTCCTGATGCTGGTCGGCGGCCTGCTGACGCTGGCGACCTCGGCGCTGGTGCACTTCGTCACGCTGCCGACCGAGATCGACGCCAGCTTCGGCCGCGCGCTGCCGCTGCTGGAGAAGCACAACGTCCTGTTCGACGGCGACGCGCCGCATGCGGCGCGGATTCTCAGGGCTGCAGCCATGACTTACGTCGCGGCTTCGCTCATGAGCCTGCTGAACGTGGCGCGCTGGTGGGCGATCCTGGTCAGGCGCTGAGCGCCCGCGAGACGGTCAGGTCGGCGCCGTGGCCTGCATCAGGCGCGGCGCATGGCTGCGTTCACTTCGCTTTACCGGTTTCGACACCTGGCGCGCCAGCAGGATGACGGGAATCAGCCCGGCCACGACGATGGCCAGCGAGGCGGTCGAGGCCTCGGCGAGGCGCTCGTCCGCGGCCAGCTTGTAGGCCTGCACCGCCAGCGTGTCGAAGTCGAAGGGCCGCAGGATCAGGGTGGCCGGCAGCTCCTTCATCACGTCCACGAATACGATCAGCCCTGCGGTGAGCAGGTTCACGCGCAGGATGGGCAGGTGCACGCGCCGCAGGGTGCGCCCGGGCCCGTCGCCGAGCGCGCGCGCCGCGTCGTCCATGGCCGGGGTGATGCGCGCGAGGCCGGCGTCCACGCTTTGCAGTGACACGGCGAGGAACCGCACCAGGTAAGCGAACAGCAGGCCGATGATGCCGCCGGTCAGCAGCAGCCCCACCTCGATGCCAAACCACGCGGCGAGCAGCCCGCGCAGGCCCTGGTCGGCGGCGGCCAGCGGGATGAGCACGCCGACCGCGATCACCGAGCCGGGAATGGCGTAGCCGAGCCCGGCGATGCGGTGCACGCCGCGCATCAGCCGGCCGGGCTGCAGGCGCAGGCCGTAGCCCACGATCACGGCGGCGGCGACCGCCACGATCGCGCTGATGCCGGCGAGGCTGACGCTGTTCCACAGCAGGCCGAGGTAGCGCGCGCCGAACTGCGCGTCACCGCCGACCACGGCCAGCCAGCCGAGGCGTGCCGCGGGCAGCAGGAAACCGAAGCCCAGCGGGATCATGCAGGCGAACACCGCAAGCGCGGCATGCCAGCCGCGCAGCGTGTAGGGCTTGCGCTGGGCGGCCGGGGCGCCGAGCTGGTGGAAACGCATGGCGCCGCGGTTCCAGCGTTCGAGCGCCACCAGCGCCATGACGAAAGCCAGCAGCACCGCCGAGAGCTTGGCCGCGGAGACCGGGTCGCCGAGCGAGAACCAGGCGCGGTAGATGCCGGTGGTGAATACCGGCACGCCGAAATACGCCACCGTGCCGAAGTCGGCCAGTGTTTCCATCAGCGCCAGCAGCAGGCCCGCCACCAGCGCCGGGCGCGCCATCGGCAAGGCGACCTTGAAGAAGGCGCCCCACGGCCCGCAGCCGAGCGTACGCGCCGCTTCCAGTGCGCCGCTGGACTGCTGCACGAAGGCCGCGCGCCCGAGCAGGTAGACGTAGGGATAAAGCACCAGCGACAGCATCGCCACGGCGCCGCCGAGCGAGCGGATGGGCGGGAACCAGTATTCGCGCGCCGACCAGCCGGTGACTTCGCGAATCCAGGTCTGTACCGGTCCGGACACCTGCAGCAGGTCGGTGTAGGTGTAGGCGATGACGTAGGCCGGAAACGCGAGCGGCAGCACCAGGGCCCACTCGAACAGGCCCCGGCCGGGGAAGCGGCACACGGACACCAGCCATGCGGTGGTGAGCCCGAGTGCGATCACGCCGCAGGCGGTGCCGGCCACCAGCAGCAGCGTGTTGCGCAGGTAATCGGGCAGCAGGACGTCGACGATGTGGCGCCACGCGCCTTCGTCCGGCAGCAGCACGTGCAGCGCTACCGTGAGGACGGGTAGCGCGACCAGCCCCGCCACCAGCAGCGCGGCGAGCGGCAGCGACAGCAGCCGTCGGTTACCGCTCACCGTGCGTCGTGCCGCTTACTTCCAGCCGGCGCGGTCGAGCGCGCGCTGCGCCTCGGCCTGGTTCACGCCGTACAGCGTGGCGTCGATCGGGTCGGCCTTGAACTCGCCCAGCGTCTCCAGCGCCGCGTTGTCCAGCGTCGCGTTCTCGACCACCGGGTACTCGTTGTTGCCCTTGGCGAAGCGCGTCTGCGCCTCGGGTGAGGCGAGGAACTCGAGGAACTTCAGCGCCCCGGCCGCATTCGGCGCGTTGGCGACGATGCCGGCGCCCGAGATGTTCACGTGGGTGCCGCGGTTGTCCTGGTTGGGGAACACCCAGCCCACCTTCTCGACCACCGCCTGGTCGGCCGGGTCGTCGGAAGTCATCAGGCGGGCGAAGTAGTAGGTGTTGCCGACCGCGATGCCGCACTCGCCGGCGGCGACGGCGCGAATCTGGTCGGTGTCGCCGCCCTGCGGGTCACGGGCGAAGTTGGCGACCACGCCGCGGGCCCATTCCTCGGCCGCTTCCAGGCCGTGCGCCTCGATCAGCGATGCCATGAGCGACAGGTTGTAGATGTTGCTGCCGGAGCGGATGCACAGCTCGCCCTGCCAGCGCGGGTCCGCCAGGTCTTCGTAGCGCGTGATGGCGCCGGGCTCGATGCGGGTCTTGTCGTAATAAATGACGCGGGCGCGGGTGGAGAAGCCGAACCACCTGCCTTCCGGGTGCCGCAGCTGGGCCGGGATGCGCTGCTCCAGCACCGGCGAAGATACGGACTGGAAAACACCGGCCTGTTCGGCACGCCACAGGCGCCCGGCGTCGACGGTGAACAGGATGTCGGCCGGCGAAGCGTCGCCCTCCTGCAGAATGCGCTCGATCAGGGCGTCGTCCTTCCCTTCGATGCGCTGCACGCGCACACCGGTGGCCTCGGTGAAGGCCTGGTAGAGGTCGTCGTCGCTCTGGTAGTGGCGGGCGGAATAGATGTTGATCACGCCGCCATCGGTGCTGGCATCTGCCTCGGCCTGGGATTCAGGGGTGCTTTCCCGGCTGCAACCGTAGAGCGCCAGTGCCGCAAGCAGGACGGCCAGCACGGGGGCGAAAAGGTTCCGGAAGCGGAGGGGCATGTCGACTCCTGGCAATTGGGTGCAAATGGCAGCACAGAATAATGCGAATCGTTCGCATTAACAACCTCTGGCGTGTCCATGGGCTCCCTGCCCGTGCGAGAATTCGCCGCCATGGACACCAATTTCAAGGGCATTCCCATCGTGCAGCCGGCCCGCGTGCCCAGCGGGTCCAAGTTCCGCACCGAGCAGGGCTTTGCCGCGATCAAGAACGGCGTGAAGCAGAACCCGCGCGCCGAAGCCGCGCCGCTGGGGCGCAAGCCGCCGTGGCTGCGGGCCAAGATGCCGACCGGCGAGGGCTTCTCGCGGGTAAAGCAGAACGTGCGCGAGCACCGCCTTGCCACGGTTTGCGAGGAGTCGATGTGCCCGAACATCGGCGAGTGCTGGAACAACGGCACGGCGACGCTGATGATCATGGGCGCGGTGTGCACCCGCGCCTGCCAGTTCTGCGCTGTCGATACCGGCAACCCGCGCGGCTGGCTGGATGCCGAGGAGCCGGCCAACTCCGCGCGCTCGGTGCAGCTGATGGGACTGCGCTACGTGGTGATCACCAGCGTGGACCGCGACGACCTGCCCGATGGCGGCGCAGCGCACTACGCCGCCTGCGTGCGCGAGATCAAGGCGCTCAACCCCGACACCGCGGTCGAGGCGCTGACGCCGGACTTCCGCGGCGACCTCGGCGCGATCGAGACGGTGGTGGACTCCGGGCTGGAGGTGTATGCCCAGAACCTCGAGACGGTGCGCCGCCTCACGCATCCGGTGCGCGACCCGCGTGCCGGCTACGAGCAGACGCTGGACGTGCTCGAGCACGCCAAGCGCCACCGGCCCGAGGTGCTGACCAAGACCAGCCTGATGCTCGGCCTGGGCGAGACCGACGCCGAGATCGTCGAGACCCTGAACGATCTCAAGGCGCGCAACGTGGACATCGTGACCTTCGGCCAGTACCTCCGGCCGACGCCGAATCACCTGCCGGTGGAGCGCTTCGTCACGCCGGAGGAGTTCGCCGAGTACCGCCGTATCGGGCTCGAGATGGGTTTCCTCGAGGTGGTGTCCGGGCCGCTGGTGCGCTCCAGCTACCGCGCCGACCAGGTCTTCGAGAAGAACAACTGCGGGCTCTAGGCCGGTGAAGGGGCGCGGCGCGCCGTCGAATCCGCAGGGGCGCTTCGAGCGCGTCGCGCGCGAGTCGGTCGACGACGGCTGGTTTCCGGACCCGGAGGACGCGCCGGCGCGGCCGGCGACGACGGTGACGGAGGAGCGGGCGCGCAGCATCGTCTCGCGCAACCAGTCGCCCGACATTCCCTTCGACGCCTCCATCAATCCCTACCGCGGCTGCGAGCACGGCTGCGTCTACTGCTACGCGCGGCCCAGCCACGCCTACCTCGACCTGTCGCCCGGGCTGGACTTCGAGACGAAGCTCTACGCCAAGACCAATGCCGCCGAGCTGCTGCGCGCCACGCTGTCGAAGCGCGGCTACCGGCCGACCCCGATCAACCTCGGCGCCAACACCGACCCCTACCAGCCGATCGAGAAGCGCTACCGCGTGACCCGCGAGCTGCTCGAGGTGCTGGCCGAGGCGCGTCATCCCTGCACCATCATCACCAAGAGCGCCATGGTCGAGCGCGACCTCGACCTGCTTACCGCCATGGCGCGCGACGGGCTGGTGGCGGTGCTGGTCTCGGTGACCAGCCTCGACAACCGGCTGTCGGCCAAGCTCGAGCCGCGCGCCTCGGCGCCGGCGCGCCGCCTGCGGGCCATCGGCAACCTGGCGGCGGCGGGGATTCCGGTCGGCGTGCTGGCCTCGCCGGTGATTCCCGCCGTGACCGACGTCGACCTCGAGGAGATCCTCGCCCAGGCGGCCGCCGCCGGCGCCACGCGCGCCAGCTATGCGCTGCTGCGTCTGCCGCACGAGGTCGCGCCGCTGTTCCGCGAGTGGCTGGAGGAACACCTGCCCGAGCGGGCGAGCCACGTCATGAGCCTGGTGCAGCAGATGCGCGGCGGGCGCGACAACGACAGCCGCTTCGGCGTGCGCCTGCGTGGCGAGGGCGTGTTCGCCGATCTCATTGCGAAGCGCTTCGCCGTGGCAGTGCGACGCCACGGGCTGAACCAGGGTGAGAGCTTCGGGTTGCGCAGCGACCGGTTTCGCGCGCCGGACGGGCAAGGTGAGCTGTTCTGAATCCGCGCCTGGTCGCGCGGGCATGCGACGCTGTCGCGCGTTGGTGCATCTCTGCAAGTAAGGAAAGGGGAAATGCAGAGGAGAGACGCCATGAACAGGATCCAGCAGCTCAGTTGCCTAATCGCACGTAACGAGGGCGTGGCCAGGCCCTGGCGTCCGGTTTCGAGCCACGCCGTGTCGGTGAGCGGCAAGCCGCTGCCGTTGCGCGTCCTGTGCTTGTCCGAGCGCGCGGCGCATCGCGCTCAGGCCGCGGCGAAGCCCTCGAGAAATTCCGCCACGTTGTCGCCGATCGATTCCACAGCGTAACCGCCTTCCATGACGATCACGGTGGGCAGGCCGAGCGCAGCGATGCGCCCGGCCATGCGCCGGTAGTCGGCGGTCTGCAGCTTGAAACTGGAGATCGGGTCGCCGTCCCAGGTGTCCACGCCGAGCGACACCACCAGCGCGCCCGGCGCCTGTGCCTCGATCCGCTCCAGCGCGGTGTCGAGCGCGGGCCGATAGCGCGACCAGTCGGTCCCCTTGGGCAACGGCAGGTTGAGGTGCGTGCCGCCCTCGGTCTCGTCGGCGTGGCCGAGGAAGAAGGGGAAACAGAAACTCGGGTCGGCATGCAGCGATACCGTGAACACGTCCGGCCGGCCGGCGAAGATCTGCTGCGTGCCGTTGCCGTGGTGGTAGTCCACGTCGAGCACCGCCACGCGCTCGACGCCGGCGTCGCGGAAGCCCTGCGCCGCGATCGCCGCCCCGTTGAGGAAGCAGTAGCCGCCGAAGAAGCGTGAGCCGGCGTGGTGACCGGGCGGCCGCGCCAGGGCAAAGGCGGCCGGCGTGCCGGCGCTTACGCGGAGCTGCGCGGTGTGCGCCGCCTGCGCGGCGGCGTAGGCCGCGGCCCAGGTGCCGGCGGTGATCGGGGTGCCGGCGTCAAAGGACCAGTGGCCGAGCCGGCCGTCGATGCGGGTCGGCTCGCGGTCATCGCGCATCCCTGGTGCACGCCAGCTCAGCGGCAGGGCGTCGCCCTCGGGCCCGTGCGCGGCGACCCACTCGTCCCAGGCGCACTGCAGGAAGGCGACGTAGGCCGGGTCGTGCACCGCCACGATCGGCTCCAGCCCGCGGTCTTCCGGCTCGACCGGGTCCGGGAAGCCGCGCCGCGCCAGCGTCTCGAGAATGGCGTCGATGCGCCCCGGGTGCTCATACACCGGCACCAGGCGGCCGTCGGTCAGCTCGGCGCGACCGTGCTGGCGGCGATGTTCGGGGCTGTAGATGATGTCCATCGTTCTTTCTCTTCCGGATGTAAGGGCGGCGGCGGTCGGGGCTGCGCAACTATTGCGCGAGCGGGCGGATTTCTCCACCCTTGGCCGCAAGCAACCGGGGGCAGCCGTGGGTCTTATCGCCGAACTGAAGCGCCGGAACGTCATCCGGGTCGGACTGTTGTACTGCGTTGCCGCGTGGCTTTTGCTGCAGGTGGCGGACGTGCTGTTCGGCCTCATGGGCGTACCAGACTGGTCGTTGCGGCTGGTGTTCGGCCTGCTGCTACTGGGCCTGCCGCTGGCGCTCATCTTCGCGTGGGTGTTTGAGCTCACGCCGGAGGGCCTGCGCCGTGAACGGCCGTCCGAGGAACTCGGGCCGGATGCCCCTCGCGCCATGCCGGAAGTGCCGCGCCGGCTGAACACCACCATCATCGCGTTGCTGGTCATCGCGGTCGTCGTGTTGCTGGCCGAGCGCTGGTTGCTGCCGCGGGCAGCGGAGCCACCCGCGGTGACGGCAAGCAATGCAGCTTCGGTTGCTGCTCCGGCATCGGCAGATGCGACTTCGGATCAGGCTGACCCGCGCTCCCTCGCTGTGCTGCCCTTCGTCAACATGTCGGGTGATCCCGAGAACGAGTACTTCTCAGACGGCCTGACCGAGGAGCTGCTCAACGTGCTGGCGCAGGTGGATGGGCTGCGGGTCGCGGCGCGCACCTCGTCCTTCCGTTTCAAGGGCCAGGCTGGAGACATGGCGGAGATCGCGAGCCAGCTCAAGGTCAGCCACCTGCTCGAGGGGAGCGTGCGTCGTGCCGGTGACCGGGTGCGCATTACCGCGCAGCTGATCAACCCGGCGGACGGGTTCCATCTCTGGAGCCAGACCTACGACCGGCAGCTGACCGACATCTTTGCGATCCAGGACGATATCGCGGCCGAAGTCGCGCAGGCCCTGCGCGCGCGGCTGCTGGGGGAGGCGATGCCCGTGGTCGCGCGGCCGCCGACCGGCAATCTCGAAGCCTACACGGCCTACCTGCGCGGCAAGCAGGCGCTCCGCAGCACCGGCTACGCGGCTTACGAGGAGGCGGATGCGGCCTTCCGCGAGGCCCTGGCCCTCGATCCGGAGTTTGCCGCCGCCCACGCGGCATTGGCGGACACCTGGCGGCGGCGTGCCAACTGGGGGATCGTGCCGTGGCCGGTGGCGCGCGAGCACGTCCAGGAGGGCGTGGCCCGTTCCCTGGCGTTAGATCCGAACCAGCCCCTGGCGTGGACCCTGGATGGCCACGTGGAGCTGGACAACAAGGACGACCTGCCCTGGACCGAAGTCATGGCGGCGGCCGAGCCCTCCTTCCGGCGGGCGCTGGAGCTGGAGCCGGCCCAGCTCGAGGCCAGTGAAGCCATGGGCAGGCTGCTGCGTGCGCAGGGCAAGGATGAAGAGGCATTGGCCCTGCTGCTGGCTGCCCTGGAGCGCGATCCACTCTCGTCACGCGCACACCTCCTGGTCGGCGACCATTACCGCCGCAGCGGGCAGCTGGAACAGGCTGCCGCCCGTTTCCAGGCGGCTAAGGAACTGGATCCGAACAATCCCCGGCCTGCGAGCGCTCTGGCGCAGTTGCGCGCCGAGCAGGGCCGGATCGGCGAGGCGATCGTCCTGCAGGCCGCGAATCTGCCGCTGGATCCCCTGGATCACGAGGGACCCATCCAGGTGGGTCGCCTGTACCTCGAGCTGGGCATGACGGAGGCTGCGCTGCCCTGGCTCGAGGCGGCGGAGCGCATGGGCCCGGACGCAACGACTACGAAGGTGTTCCGTGCCATGTGGCACTGGCGCCGCGGCGACCAGGCGGAGGCGGCTGCGCTGGCGGACGCGGCGCTCGAGGCGGAGCTGCCGGAACGCTGGGGGTCGAAGGCGGTTTTCGAGACCATGATGATGATGCACGAGATTCGTTCGGGGCGGCCCGAGCGCGTGATGGCGTTCATGCTTGCGGAATACCCCAACGTGCTGGACCCGCCGCAGCCGGGCGAGCCGATCGACACCGAGGCCGCTTTCATGAAAGTCGCGGCGCTGCCGCTGCTGAGGCTACGGGATGGGGACGAAGTATCCAGGACGCGGGCGGAACAACTCCTCGCCCAAACGGAAAGCGCGGAGCAGACTTTGCCGCCGGACGCGCTGATGCTACGGCGCGCCATGATATTCGCCGAGCTCGACCGCCCCGCTGAGATGATCGCGGAGTTGCGCCAGGCGGACCAGGGGCGCTACATCATTGATAGCTGGTTTTGGACCGAGGTGGACTTGTTCTCCCTGCGTAGTCTTGAAGCACCCGCGGTACAGGCCTACCTGGCGGAAAAGGAAGCGTTGCGGGAGCGCGAGCGGGCCTGGCTGGCGGAGCCCGGCCGGATGCCGGATCCTGAGGCGGTGCTGGCTGAGATGGCCGCGGCCGCGGTGCGGGCTGCGCTACCATAGCGCGCAACCCGACCACCCGGAAGTGAGCGCATCGTGACCGAGGCCTTGATTGAATACGGACTGTTCTTCGCCAAGACCGTGACGCTGGCGGCCGCCATCCTGTTCGTCGCCGCCGCGCTGGTGAACCTGTCGCGCCGCTCGCGCGAGGCCGAGGGCATGAAGGTCACCAGCCTCAACAAGCGCCTGCGCCAGGCGGCCGACGGCCTGCGCGGTGCGCTGCTGCCCAAGGCGGAGCGCAAGAAACTGGCGAAGGAGCGCAAGCGCGAGGCCAAGGCGGAGAAGGACCAGCGGCGCAAGCGGGTCTTCGTGCTCGACTTCCGCGGCGACATCCGCGCCAGCGCGACCGCCTCGCTGCGCGAGGAAGTGAATGCGGTGCTGGCGGTGGCCGAGAAAGGGGACGAGGTGCTGCTGCGGCTGGAGAATGCCGGCGGCCTGGTGCACGAGCACGGCCTGGCGGCATCGCATCTGGTGCGGCTGCGCGAGCGCGGCATCACGCTGACGGCGGTGGTCGACAAGGTGGCGGCGAGCGGCGGCTACCTCATGGCCTGCGTCGCCGACCGCATCGTCGCGGCGCCGTTCGCCATCATCGGTTCCATCGGAGTGCTGGCCCAGGTGCCCAACTTCCGCCAGCTGCTGGAAGAGCGCGGCATCCGCGTGGAGCAGGTCAAGGCGGGCCGTTACAAGCGCACCGTCAGCATGTTCGGCGAAGTCACGGACGAGGATCGCGACAAGCTGCGCGAGGAGCTGGAGGAAGTCCACACGCTGTTCCAGCAGATGGTGGCGCGCTACCGCCCGACGCTGGACATGGAACGCATCGCGACCGGTGAGTACTGGTACGGCAGCCGTGCGCTCGAACTGGGGTTGGTGGACGAGGTCGGCACCAGCGACGACTGGCTGCTGCACGCGGTCGAGGATGCCGACGCCTGGAAGGTCGAGTGGCGCGGCCACAAGCGCTTCATGGACAAGGTCGCGGCGGCGATGGAAGAGGGCGGCCTGGCTGCGCTGCTGCGCCGGGGCGCCTGAGGCGGGGCCACGCCCGCGCTGCGCCGAGGCCCTGGGCCAGGCGCCAGCTTCCGGCGCGAGGGGTCAGCCCCAGATCTTGGCGGCGATGGCCTTGTCGCGCAGGGTGTCGGGCAGCCGCGTGAGCATCTTCAGCGCCTTGGCGTCCTTGCCCACCAGGTAGCGGTTCTTCGGCTTGGACGACTCCAGCGCTTCGGTCACCACGTCCGCCAGCGCCTCCGGCGGCAGGCCGCCCGGCTTGGCGTTCAGCTTTTCCAGCAGGCGCACGATGGGCGCATAGAGCTCGCGCGTCTCCGCGGTGCCGCGATCCTCGCGGGCGGCCGCGTCGCGCTTCGCGCCCTTGTCCCAGATCGGCGTTTTCACGCCGCCGGGCTCGACCGCCACGACCTTGACGCCGAAGGGCTGCAGTTCCACGCGCAGGGCGTCGGTGACCGCTTCCACCGCGTGCTTGGATGCGGCGTACACGCTCACGCCCGGCATGGCGATCAGGCCGGAGATCGAGCTGATGTTGACGATGCGGCCCTGTGCGGCGCGCAGCAGGGGCAGGCAGGCGCGCGTGAGCAGCAGCAGCCCGGTGACGTTGACGTCGAGCGTCTTGCGAATCTCGTCCGGCCGCATCAGTTCCAGCGGCCCCCCCAGGTACACGCCCGCGTTGTTCACCAGGCCATGCAGTTCGCCGCCCGTGTGCTCCGCCAGGAAAGCCGCGGCAGCGTCGATGGACGCCTCGTCGGCGACGTCGAGCAGCACGGTGTGCACCTCGCCGTCCGCCTCGCGCGCCAGCGCTTCGCCGTCAGCTTCTTTCCGCACGCCCGCAAACACGCGCCAGCCGCGGCGGGCGAGCTCGAGGGCGGTGCTGTGCCCGATGCCGGTCGAGGTGCCGGTAACCAGTACGTTCTTCATCATGCTTCCAGTGTTCGCCGGCGACGGCGGCGGAGATTCAGGGCACCCGCGAGCGCCAGGAGAATTCCGAGTGCGGTGGCCAGCGGGTAAGTCACCGCCAGCACCAGGGGGGTGAGCAGGGCGCGCGTGAGCGCGCGCAGGCCGTCGTGGCGCGCAATGAACTCCGCCACGGGTGGTGAATGACGGTAGTAGAAGGCGACGAAGGCCCGTCCCGGCGCGCTCTTCATGAGCACGTCGTCGCGGAAGTCGCGCAGCGTGCTCACGTGCGGGTCCATCCAGCTGCCCCAGGCGGCGGTGGCAATGAAACAGTCGCAGAAGCCCCTGCAGTTGTTGCCGGCGCCTTCGTCCGCGGCGATGGTCACGGTGGCGGCGCGGCCCTCCGGGTCGACCCCGGCCAGCGCCGAGGGGTCGGCGAGGGCGACCTGGAAGCTGCGTTGGTCGCGGGCCTCCTCGTCGGCGATGAGCTCGACCGCGAAGGTCTTGCGCGTCTCGCCGTCGGCAAACGCCAGCGCTGCGGTCGCGGCGACGTAATCGCGGCCGGCGACGGCGGCACTGCTGCCGCTGCCGTCCAGGGTGACCCAGTGGACCGTGGCGGCGCCGGTGCTGCCGCGGTTCCGGTCCACCGTGAACACCACGGTGCCGTCGCCCTCCGCCACTTCAGGCGTGTCCGTGAAAATGGAGAACTCGCCCGCCCGGTCGGCGGCGGGTTCCTCGATCACCACCAGCGGGCCGAGGCCGGTGAAGGCGGCGCGCCCGTCCGGTTCCGGCGTCGCCAGCACCACGCTCAGGGTGCGCGGGAACAGCGGCGTGGCGCGGGCGATGGTGGAGAGCTGGAACTGTTGCGGGTCCAGGTCGTTGGCGGCGAACTCGACCGTGGTGGTCAGGTCGCTGAAATCGATGCCCAGCCCGGCCGTGCCCGGCACGGCGAGAAGGGTCGCGGACACCGCCAGCGCATCGAGTCCCTCGCGCGCCACATCGATGGGGAGTTCGCTGCCGACGGTCACGCGGCGCACGGCGAGACCCGGCAGGGTCAGGTTGGCGGCCGCCGACTCGTCGTCCTCGATCTGCAGGAGCAGCGTCGTTTCCCGCCCCAGCGTGGCGCTGCCCGGATTGGCGAGCGTCAGCGAGGCGTAGCGCGTGCCGTCGACCACGGTGTTCTGCAGGGCTTCCAGCGGCACGCGCGCGAACAGCGCGCCGGCCGGGATGCGCACCACGCCCAGCGGCAGCTCGATGGTGAAATCCGTGCCGAGGGCCGCGGTGCCGCCGAGGCTGACGTTGAGTACCGCGGTGGCGTCATCGGCGGCATCGCCGCTGCGCAGCACCGTGATGTCGCCGCTGTTCCCCTCCAGCAGGTTGAGCCGCGGCGCCGCGAACTCCAGCACGCCGGAAGCGTGGCTCGCCGGGCCCCAGGCGACAGCCAGCAGCGACAGCATGAACATTGCGGCCCGGCGGGAGGTGCGATTGATGAGCATTTGCGGTCAGCCTCCAATGGCGCTCTATGCCGCCATGATGCGTCCGGCCGGGGCCGACAGCAAATGCCCTCCGCCCGGCGCCGCCTGCGTGCTAGAGTTGGCGCCGGCCAGGAGTCAACATGGACAGCGATATCAAATCTGGCGCCGGGCCCAGTGTCCCGGAGGACGGGCAGCGCGGCGCGCCGGAAGGTCCCGGCGAGACCATCGCAATGCTGCTCGATCGCTGCGTTACCCACCTCGAGGATGCCGCCCTGCCCCCGGCCTGGGTCGTGCACGAGGTGCGCAAGGATCTCAAGCGAACCCGCGCCATGCTCCGCCTGTGCGCCGGGGTGCTGCCCACCCGCGCCGCGGAGAAGCGCTGCGGCGCGGCGGGCCGCCAGCTGTCCCACCTGCGCGATGCCGATGCTGCTGAAGAAACCGTGGCCCGGCTGCGGCCGCGCGCCGATGCGGCCGAGCTGCGCGCGCTGGACGCGCTCAGCAGCTGGATTGCCGGCCGGCGCGCGCCTCGCCAGGGCGCCGGCGGCTTGCCGCGAGCCCTGGCGCAACAGGTGGCACAGGACCTGCGCGCCGTGCGCGCGGAACTGGACGGCCTGGCGTTCGTGCGCATGGACGAGACAGCGCTCGATGCCGGTCTTGCGGCGGCCTGGTCCGACTCCGCGCATGCCTACCAGCGCGCGGCGCGCAAGCCGAAGATCGAGCGTTTCCACGACTTCCGCAAGACGGTCAAGCGCGAGCTCTACCAGCGCGAGCTTTGCGGCCGGCCGCTGCCGCGCATGGAACGCGCCACGCTGAAAAAGCTGGCGGATGTCCTTGGCGAACTGCAGGACCTCGAGGTCCTGCACCTCATGGTGCGTGACGCGGGCCGCTGGCGCGGTCCGCTGAAGAAGCTCATCAAGCGCACCGCGCGCGAGCTGAAAGGCCGCGCACTGCGCCTCGGCGAGGGACGCTACCGGGAGCGGGCATCCTGAGTTCCGTTCTTGCCGCTCTTTTCCCTGCCGGGCCTGCATGATTCCGCTGCGCGACGAGAACCCGGTCCGCATCGTGCCCTTCGTCACCTGGGGCGTGGTGGCGGTGTGCGTGCTGGCGTTCCTGGTGCAGATCTCGCTCGGCGCGCCCGGTTTCAACCGCATCATTTTCGCGCTCGGCGTGATTCCCGCCGTGCTGTTCGGGCACGCCTACCTGCCGCCGGAGATCGCCCTGGTGCCGCCGGCAGCGACCGTGGTCAGCTCCATGTTCCTGCACGGCGGCTGGCTGCACCTCATCGGCAACATGCTCTACCTGTGGATCTTCGGCGACAACATAGAGGACCGCATGGGTCACCTGCGTTTCCTCGTGTTCTACCTGGCCTGCGGCGTGGCCGCGGTCTTCGCCCAGGCGGTGCCGGCGCCGGAGAGCGTGGTGCCCATGGTGGGCGCTTCCGGCGCCATTTCCGGCGTGCTCGGCGCGTACCTGCTGCTGTTTCCCCGCGCCCGGGTGCTGGTGCTCGTGCCGCTGGGTTTCGTGCTGCAGGTGATCCGGCTGCCCGCCGTCTGGGTGCTCGGACTCTGGTTCCTGGTGCAGCTCCTGTCCTCGCTGATGGCGCCCGAGGGCGAGGGCGGGGTGGCGTTCCGCGCCCATCTCGGCGGGTTCCTGGCCGGGCTCGTGCTGGTGCCGGTGTTCCTGCTCGGCAGGCCGCGATGAACCGCGCGCCGGGACACACGCTGTTGCGGCAGGGACCCGCCGAGTGGGGACTGCTGCTGGCGCTGGTCGCCCTGTGGGGCAGTTCCTTCATGCTGGTGCGCGTCGCGCTGGACGCTTTCACGCCGGTCGCGGTGACGGCCGGCCGGCTGCTGATCGGCGCCGGGGTGTTGCTGCTGGTGCTGCTCGCCACGCGCCGCCGCCTGCCCAAGGGCGCGCGCACCTGGATGTTCTTCGGCGCGATGGCGGTGGTCGGCAACGCGCTGCCGTTCTTTCTCATCGCCTGGGGCCAGGCCAGCATCCCCTCCGGCCTGACCGGCATTCTCATGGCGGTCATGCCGCTGGTGGTGCTGGTGCTGGCGCATTTCTTCGTCGCGGGTGAGCGGTTGAACGCGCGCCGGCTGGCGGGTTTCGTGCTCGGCTTCGTCGGCGTGGTGGTGCTCACGGGGCCGGAGGCCGTGGCGGCACTGGTCGGCCGGGAAGCCTCGCTGCTGAGCCAGCTGGCGGTGCTCGGCGCCGCCGTGTGCTACGGCGTTGCCGCCATCGTTGCGCGCCGGGGGCCGGCGTTGAACCCGGTGGTGACCGGGGCCGCGGTGCTGTCGATCGCGGGCATCCTGGTCGGGCTGGGCCTGCTCGCCGGCATCGCCGGTCGGGGCGCGAGCGGCGCATTGCATGCGCCTGTCGGCCTCGCCCCGGGCCTGGCGCTGGCGGCGCTCGGCGCGCTCTCGACCGGGCTGGCCACGGTGGTTTACTTTAGTCTCGTGGCTCGCGCCGGCCCCACTTTCCTGTCATTGATCAATTACCTGATCCCGGTCTGGGCCGTGGTGCTGGGCGCGCTGGTGCTGCACGAGAGGCTGCCGCCGCGGGCATTCGCCGCGCTCGGGCTGATTCTTGCCGGCGTGGTGGTGGCGCGCTGGCAGTCCCGGCGGCGCGAGGATCCGGCATGAGAATCGTGGTGATCGGCGGCGGCTATGCGGGCCTGACGTGCCTGGCGCGGCTGGCGCAGGTGCTGCCGGATGCGGAACGCCACCTGGTCGACCCGGAGCGCTGGCACCTGCGCCGCACGCTGCTGCACGAGACCCTGCGCAAGCCGCTGTACGAACTGCGGGCGAGCTTCGGCCCGATCGCGCGCACCTGGGATTTCCAGCACCACACCGCCAGGCTGGACTGGTCGCCGCAGCGCCTGGCGCGCTGGTCGCGCACCGGCCGCCTGTCGCTCGGCCGCCGCGAACTCGAATTCGATGCGCTGGTGCTGGCCACCGGCCTGCGCGGACTGCGCGGGCGTGCTTCGCGCAGCCGCACACCGCCCGTATTGCTGGAGAATCTCGCCAGCGGCGACGGCGTGAACGCCTTCAAGCGGCTGGCCGCCGCCGAGGGCACGGCCTGGGTGGTCGGCGCCGGAGCGAGCGGTTTGCAATGTCTGTTCGAGCTCGCCGCAGCGCGGCCGGACGGTGCGCCGCTCGGCCTCATCGAGGGCTCGGACACGCTCCTGTCGCGGGAACCGCGGCGCGTGCGCCGCGTAGTGCAGGCGCGACTCAAGGCACTCGACGTGCAGGTGCTGATGGAGACGCGCTTCGAGGGCGCCGGGCGCGGCCGGGTGCGCGTCAGCGATGCGGACGGCGAGAAATCGCTGCCGGCAGGCGGCGTGATGCTCTGTACCGGTCCCACTGCGCAGCCGATCGCCGCGGACGCCTCGGGTCGGGTGCTGTCACGCGGGCGACCATTGCCGCGCATCTATGCCGCGGGTGACTGCGCGCGCTGGCGCGACGTCCGCTTCGATGCCGCGACCGCCCAGACCGCGGTGCGCAAGGGCCGCCACGTCGCGGAGACCATCGCCCGCGTGGCTGAGGGACGCGATCCCGAGGCGTGGGACGCCAGGCAGCTCGGCTATTTTCTCAGTGTCGGGCCGCGCGACGCCGTCGGCTGGCTGTTTGCCCGCGCTGCAATGGTGCAGGGATTGCCGGCCGTGGCGGCGCGCGAAGCGGTCGAGGCGCGCTGGGACCTCCTGCTGCGCGGCGTCGATACCTTTGGCGCGTTCTGAGGCGGCTCAGGCTTCCGGGTCGAGGGGCTGGTAGGGCGTTTCGAAATAGCGCTGAAACGGCGTCGGCAACGCGTGGTGGTCGAGCGCCAGCGCCGCAGCCGGCATCCGATGGCCGTTGTACGTATTCCAGAACATCGCGTGCTGCCCCGACAGCCGTCCTGCGCGCAGGTCGGCGAGTAGCGCGGCGAAGGCCTTGCCGGTGTAGGTGCCTTCCAGCCCGATATCGAATGCCGCCCGGGCCTCGCGCAGCGCCGCCATGCCTTCCGGCGTGAAGCGCGCGTAGCCGGGCCCGATGAACTCGTGGCGCAGCTCGATGCGTGCGCGCTCCAAGGGCAGCAGCGGGAAGCGCGGGTCGGCCCGGTGCAACAGGCGCGCCGCGCCGTGGTAGAGGGCGCGGAAGCGCTGCGGGCTGGCGATGTCCGCGCGCACCACGCGCACCAGCACCAGGCGTGTCTGCAGTCCGGCGGCGGCGAGGCCGAGGGCGAGGCCGGCCGCCGTGCCCATGGTGCCGAGCGCCAGGTAGATCGCGTCCGGCGGCGGCAACAGTCCGGCGCGCACCTGCGCCGCGAGCTCCAGCCCGGCGTTGACGAAGCCGACGACGCCCAGTGGCGAGGAGCCGCCGCCGGGCACACGGTAAAAAGCGGGTTGCCGTCCGCCGTGCAACGCCAGCGCCCGCGCGGCGCTGCGCGCCGCCGCCTCGGTCGCGCAGTGCACCTGCCTGGCGCCGGCCCAGCGCCCCATGCGCAGGTTGCGTCCGACGAAAGAGGAATTGCTCTGCGGCGTGAGCAGGAGGCGCGCCTCGAGTCCCAGCGCCCCGGCGTACACGGCCGTCGCCAGCGCGTGGTTGGAGCCGGCCACGCCGAAGGTGAATACGCCGCGACAGCCTTGCTCGATAGCGTCGGCGAGCAGGAACTCCAGCTTGCGCACCTTGTTGCCGCCGTACGGTTCGGCGCAGCGATCATCGCGCTTCAGCCACAGCCCGGCGCAGGCCCCACCGCTGAACGCCGGATCGGCCGCCTGCACCGGCGTCGGCCATGCGCCGAGCGGGCGCCACGGCAGCGTGTCGGCGAGGCGCGGGTAGCGTTCGAACAGCGCCAGCGGACTCATGCAGCAGGGTCCGCGCCGTCTTCATCGCGCAGGCGCCCGGCCTCGGCGAGCAGGAACGCTTCGTCCAGCGGCGACAGGTCGAAACGGCGACACGCCTCTTCCACCGCGGCCGCATCATGCCGGCCCTCGGCCGACAGCCAGCGCAGCGCGTCGCGCAGTCCCTGTCCCGCCGGTTTGCCGCCTCGCTTTTCCATCGCCATCCTGTCCTCGATGTCGTCGCCGGGACGAAGTCGCAGTCGCTTCGGCTATTATCATCGCAGGATTGGCGCAGCATGCGGAACAAGAGGAGCCAGATGAGCGGTACGGACCACCTCGACGCCTTGCGCAGGGATTCGGGCAGCGCCCCGGTCGTGCTGTTCGCTTCGCGTCTAACCGATGTGCGCGAACTCGAGGCGCGCCTCGATGAATTCGGCATCGAATACCGCGTCGTCACCATGTCGATGGCGGACAGCGCGGCGCGCGACCGCTTCCATGTGCTGGAAGAGTGGACCGGCTACCGCACGCTGCCGCAGGTCTTTGTCGACGGCCGCTTCATCGGCGGCCCCACGGAACTGCTGGCGCATGCACGTCTCGCGGGAGGCGCGCCACAGGCCGGGCAGTGGCTGGGTTACGCCGGCCTGATCCCCTTTCTCGCGGCCCTTGCGGGCTTCATGCTCAGCGACGCCGCGCGGCAGGCATATTTCGCGCAGCAGTTCATCGCTTACGGTGCGGTGATCCTGTCTTTCGTCGGCGCCGTGCACTGGGGCGTGGCGCTGAACGGCGGCCGCTTGCGCATGATGCGCATGGCCTTCAGCGTGATGCCTGCGTTGCTGGCCTGGGCGGCGCTGCTGCTGCCGGCGGCGGCCGGGGCGTGGCTGCTGCTGGCGGGCTTTATCGGGTTGCGTGCGTGGGAGGCGAGCCCGCCAGTGGCGGACACTTTGCCGCCCTGGTATCGACGCATGCGCACGCGCCTCACGGCGCTGGTCGGGCTGCTGGTCCTGCTGTTCGCCTTGGCGGCGGCATGATTCCACTGGTAGCCTTCGCATCTACGGCGCGTGTGCGCCGCTGCGGTGGAGTACGGCATGGCTGACGCCCTCGCTCCGGGAATACTCGTCGAGGAGTTCCCGGGCCGCGAGACTCGGCTCGAAGTCTTCCCCTACGGTGCCACCGCTTTTGTCGGCGCCGCGCGTCGCGGCCCCCTCGACAAGGCCGTCGCCATCGACGACATCGAATCCTACGACCGCATTTTCGGGGTGGCCGGTGGCGACCGCCCGATGGACCGCTGCGTGCACGATTTCTTCCGCGCCGGAGGTCGTCGCGCGATTGTCGTGCGCGTGGCGAATGCCGCCAGGGCCTGCACGATCCGCCTGCCGGGCCGCGAAGGGACGCTGGTGCTGGAAGCGGTGAGCCCCGGCCGGGCGGAATACCTGCGCGCTTCGGTGGACTACGACCAGATCGGCACTTCCGAAGACGTCACCTTCAACCTGGTGGTGCAGCGCTTGCGCGCGCCGTCCTCCGAACGGGTGGTGGAACAGGAGATCTACCAGCGCCTTTCGCTGCAGCCGGGCGCAGAGCGTTACATCACCGACGTCCTCATGGAGTCGAGCCTGGTGCGCGTGCGCGGCACCCTGCCAGCGAGCCGGCCGCACGCCACGGTCACCACCGCGCCGGGCTACCCGGTCTCCTGGGTGGAAGCCGAGGACGACGGCGCCGACGGCGCCGTGCTCACCGACTACGACCTGGTCGGTTCCTCCACCCGGGCCACCGGCCTGTTCGCACTCGACGGCGCCGGCCCGATCGATTTCCTCTGCCTTCCGCCGGAAGCGGACGGGCGTACCGCGGGACCGGCACTGCTCGTCGCGGCCCTGCGCTACTGCCGCCGCCGCAGCGCCATGCTGCTGCTCGAGCCGCCCGCGGGCACGCACGACGCCGAGCAGGCCACGGCCTGGCTGCGCGGCCTGAACATCGCCGGGGAGAACGCCCTCGCGGTGTTCCCGCGCCTGGCCGGGGAAGGCCGCGACTCGAGCCGCTCCGCGCTGGGTGCGGCCGCGGGCGCATTGACGCGCGACCCGGCGGAACACGCGCCGGCGCTCGGCAGCGGCTTCCGCCCGACCCACGAACTTCCGCCGGAGCTGCGGCATCGCCTGCAGTCTGCCGGCATGAACCTGCTCGAGCGTGGCTCCGACGGGCGTTTCCTGGTGGCGGGGGACCGCACGCTCGCGGCGTCCGACTGCCCGGTGCCCGCATGGCGTTCCCTGTCAGCACGCCGGCTCGGCCTGATGCTGGAACGCACCTTGCTGCACGGCACGCGCTGGGTGGTGTTCGAAGCGCCGGGCGAGGGCCTTGCCGCGCGCCTGCGCGACCAGCTGGTCGGACTGCTCGAGTCCCTGCGCTTCTCCGGCCGCCTTGCCGGCGACGCGCCCGAGGCCTGGTTCGTCGACGTGAACGAGATCGCGCGGCCGCAGCGGCCGACGCGCGTGGAGTTCACCGTCGGCTTCGCGCCGCACCGGCCGCGCGATTTCATCATCTGCCGAGTCAGCCAGGGCCTGGACGGCGCCTGCCTGGCCTATCTTTCCGCGGAACGCTGGGCCATCACGCGGCCGGCCGGCGTCGAGACCGCGCCACCGGGCGTGCTGCCGCCGGGCATCCGGCACGCCGGGTGAGCGCTGCGCAGGAGCGGGTGCTGTACTTCGCCTTCGGGGCGAACGTGCACCCGGGCTGGCTGCGCCGACGCATCCCGGACGCGGAGCTGCTCGGTGCCGCGGAGCTGCCCGGCCACCGCCTGGCGTTCCGCAAGCGCGGCCGCGACGGCGCCGCCCGCTCCGATGCACAGCCCAGCGATGCGCCCGGCGCGAGCCTGCCCGGCGCCTTGTACGCGGTGCGGCGCGCAGCCCTGGACCGACTGGGTGCGGCCGGGGCCGGATACCGGATCGAAGAGGTCGAGGTGCTGTGCGCGGGAGAGCGCCGGCGCGCGCTCACCTGGCGTGCCGAGGACTCGGCCGTGGCTGCAGGCCTGGTGCCGCTCGACTGGTACGTCGCGCTGATTCGCGCGGGAGCCTCACGGCTGGGCTTGCCGGCGGCGCACCGCCGCTGGCTGGCCGCAGTGGAGGTC
Source organism: uncultured Gammaproteobacteria bacterium (assembly GCA_963709275.1). Classification (GTDB taxonomy): domain Bacteria; phylum Pseudomonadota; class Gammaproteobacteria; order Steroidobacterales; family XN24; genus XN24. The sequence goes on along the minus strand of CAVPVZ010000004.1, from coordinate 50,363 downwards.
CAGGCGGACGCCGACAGCGAACAGTCGCAGGCCGCGCGGGCAGTGCTGGCAGCAGAGCCGGGGCTGGATCCCGATTAGACGCCGACGATTAGACGCCGACAGGGGGCGCGCGATGCGCCCTAGGTCGACGCCGGTTCAGCCTGTTCTGCATGCCCCGCGCGGCGGGCTTCGCGCGCCCTGCATTGGGCGAAATACTCGCGCACGGCGGCGTCCAGTGCCTCCGCCGCGCCTGCTACGCCCTTGGCGTGGGCCAGCAACAGCAGGGCGTCCTGCAGGAAGTCGGGGTAATCGAGGATCGCCTCGCAGAAATCATCCAGCAGCTCGCGCTCGATCTGGCCGCAGGACGTCGCCACGTCCGCCACCGTGACCGGGTGGCCGTGCAAGAGAATCTGCCATACCGCGTAGGCATCCCACGCAACGCAGTTGTCCGGATTGCTCGAATCCATGCCCAAAACATAGCAACGCGGCCGCCTGCGCACCGTGATCTCGCTCACGAAGCGGCGCCGAAGCCCCCTCCGCCCGGCGTCACGATTTCCAGCTCGTCGCCGGGCTCCAGCGTCACCTCGACGATGCCCGGCAGTACCTCGATGACGCCGTTGCGGCGTATCAGGCGGTTCACCCCCGGCGCGCCGGGGGCGCCGCCCGCGAGGCCGAAGGGCCCGTGCACGCGGCGGTTGGAGATCAGCGCCGCCGTCATGCCCTCGTCAAACCGCAGGCGACGGATCACGCCGTCGCCGCCATGCCAGCGTCCCGCGCCGCCCGACCCGTGCCGCACGGCGAACGCCTGCACGCGCACCGGGTGGCGCAACTCGAGGATCTCCGGGTCGGTGAGCCGGCTGTTGGTCATGTGCGTGTGCACGGCCGAGGCCCCGTCGAAGCCCGGGCCGGCACCGGCCCCGCCGCACAGGGTCTCGTAATACTGGTGTCCGGCATTGCCGAAACTCAGGTTGTTCATCGTGCCCTGGGAGGCGGCCACCACGCCGAGCGCGCCGAACAGCGCGTCGACGACGCTTTGCGAAGTCTCCACGTTGCCGCCGGCCACGGCGGCCGGCCAGCGCGGATTGAGCAGGCTGCCGGCAGGAATGCGCAGCTCGAGCGGCTCCAGGCAGCCCTCGTTGAGCGGGATGTCGCGTTTCACCAGGCAGCGGAACACGTACAGCACCGCCGCGCGGCATACCGCAGCGGGCGCGTTGAGATTGCCCGGCGACTGCGGCGAGGTGCCGCTGAAGTCGATGACGGCGCGGCGCGCAGCGCGGTCGATGCGGATCGAGACGCAGATCTCCTCGCCGCCGTCGCTGCGCAAGCGGAAAGTCCCGTCGCTGAGCTCGAGCAATGCTTCGGCCACGGCCTCGGCGGCGTTGTGCTGGATGTGCCCCATGTAGGCGCGCACCACGGACGCGCCGAACTCGGCCCGCATGTGCTGCAGGCCGGCGAGGCCGCGCCGGTTGGCCGCCAGCTGCGCCTTCAGGTCGGCGAGGTTCTGGCGCGGGTTGCGCGCCGGCCAGCGTCCCTGTCCGAGCAAGGCCAGCACCGCGTCCTCGTCGAAGCGGCCCGCCGCGACGATGCGTTCCGGCGCCAGCAGCACGCCTTCTTCGTCGATGTGGCGGCTGTCCGCCGGCATCGAGCCCGGCGTGCGCCCGCCGATGTCGGCGTGGTGGGCGCGTGAGGCGACATACAGCTCCGGTCGACCGTCGTCGCCGCAGAAGGGCGTCACCACGGTGATGTCGGGCAGGTGGGTGCCGCCCTCGTAGGGATCGTTGAGCACGAAGCTGTCGCCGTCCGCCATGTCGGCGCCGAAGCGGCGCATCACCGCGCGCACGCTTTCGCCCATGGAGCCGAGATGCACCGGCATGTGCGGCGCGTTGGCCACCAGCCCGCCCGCGGCGTCGAACAGGGCGCAGGAGTAGTCGAGGCGCTCCTTGATGTTCACCGAGCTGGCCGTGTTCTGCAGCACGGCGCCCATGTCTTCCGCCACGTGCATGAAGCGGTTGTTGAAGACTTCGAGCAGCACGGGATCGGCCTGGGTGGAGACTTCTCGCGCGCGACGCTGCGCGGCCCGTGCGAGAAGCAGGTTGCCGTTGGCGTCCACGCGAGCCTCCCATCCCGGCGCCAGCCAGGTGGTGGCATTGCGTTCCGGCAACAGGGCGGGCCCATGCAGGGTTTCGCCGGGCGCCAGCGCAGCGCGCGGCACCAGCGGGATCTCGCGCCACGCCCCATCGACCCAGGCCTGGCAGGTCGAGCGCGGCGGCGCAGCCTCGGTTGCGGGTGCCACGCCGGGCGCGCTGCCGCCACCGCGCGCTTCCGCTTCAACTGCCTCCAGCACCAGTGTTTCAGCTGCCGCGAAGCCGAAGCGCCGCTCGAAGGCGGCGGCGAAGGCGGCGCGGACGGCCGCCTCGTCGCCCAGCGGGACCTCGAGCACCGTATCGCTGCCGGCACAACGCAGCCGCAGCCGCTGGCTCAGCCGGCAGCGGTCGCGCGGCAGCCCCTGCGCCGCCAGTTCCGCCGCCGCCTCGTCGCCGAGCTGGGCGAGTCGTGCCCGCGCCAGCGCCAGGGTCGCGGCATCCAGCGGCTGCTGCACCGGCGCCTGGCGCAGCGCGATGAGGTCGGCCAGCCCGATGCCCCAGGCGGACAGCACGCCCGCGAAGGGCGGCAGCAGGACCTGCCGGATGTTCAGCGCGTCGGCCACGTCGCAGGCGTGCTGGCCGGCAGCGCCGCCGAAGCCGCACAAGGTGAAGGCGCCGGGGTTGGCCCCGCGGCGCACCAGCACCTGCTTCACCGCGCGCGCCATGCGCTCCACGGCGACCTCGATGAAACCCGCAGCCGCGGCCTCGATGCTCATCGCCGGCTTGCCCGCCGCCGCCACCGCCGCGGTGATCTCCGCCAGGCGCGCGGTGGCGGCGCCGCGGTCGAGCGGCTGGTCGCCGCTGGCGCCGAAGACCTGCGGCAGGGCCGCCGGCTGCAGGCGGCCGAGCAGCAGGTTGGCGTCCGTGACCGCAGCGGGTCCGCCGCAGCCGTAGCATGCCGGCCCCGGATGGGCGCCGGCGGATTCGGGGCCGACCTGGAAGCGCCCGTCACGGAAGGCGAGGATCGAGCCGCCGCCGGCGGCCACGGTGTGGATGAGCAGCATCGGCGCCTGCAGGCGCACCCCGGCAACGCGGTTGTCGTGGCTGCGCTCGAACTCGCCTTCGTAGAGGCACACATCGGTCGAGGTGCCGCCCATGTCGAAGCCGATGAGCCGCTCGATGCCGGCAGCGCGGCCGGCCGCCGCCAGGCCGACCACGCCGCCGGCCGGTCCCGACAGCACGCTGTCGCGACCGCGGAAGCGTGCGGCCTCGGCCAGGCCGCCGTTGCTTTGCATGAACAGCAGGCGATGCCCGCCCAGCGGCTGGCGCAGGCGCGCCACGTAGCGGTCGAGCACGGGCGACAGGTAGGCGTCGGCGACCGCGGTCTCGCCGCGCGGCACGATGCGCGGTAGCGGGCTGACCTCGTGCGAAACGGACACCTGCTCGAAGCCGGCCGCGCGCGCCAGCCGGGCCGCCGCCAGCTCGTGCGCCGGGAAGCGATAGCCGTGCAGGAACACCACGGCGGCCGACCGGAAGCCGCGCGCGCGCGCCGCACGCAGCGCGGCCGCCAGGTTCTCCTCGTCCAGCGGGCGCAGCACGGCGCCGTCGGCAGCGAGGCGCTCGTCGGCCTCGATCACCTCGGCGTACAAGGGTTCGGGCAGCTGGATGTCGAGCGCGAACAGCTCCGGGCGCTGCTGCGTCCCGATGCGCAGCACGTCGCCGCAGCCGCGCGTGACGACCAGCACGGTCGGTTCGCCGCGCCGCTCCAGTAGCGCATTCGTGGCGACCGTGGTGCCCATGCGCACCACCTCGATCGGCGCGCCGGCCAGTGCCGCCGAGTCCGCCAGGCCGAGCATGCGACGCATGCCCTCGATGCCGGCGTCGGCATAGTGCTCGGGCGCTTCCGACAGCAGCTTCAGCGCTTCCAGCCGGCCGTCCGGCCGGCGCGCCACGATGTCGGTGAAAGTGCCGCCGCGGTCGATCCAGAAGCGCCAGCCGGCGCCCGCCTGCTCGTTCATGCGGCCATTGTAGGGCCTGGGCGACTGTTACACTCGGCGCGGGTCGCGGGGAGCGCCATGTCACGGGCGGACGCCATTCTTTACACGCTGGTGGTCTACAAGCTGGTGCTGGTCGGCATCGGCCTGTGGGCTACGCGTCGCACCCACGACACAAGTGACTTCTTCCTCGGCGGGCGCCGCCTCGGTGGCTGGGTGGCGGCCATCAGCGCCTCGGCATCGTCGTCCTCGGCCTGGACGCTGGTGGCCGTGAGCGGCATGGCTTACCTGTGGGGGCTGCCGGCGCTGTGGCTGTTCCCGGCCACGCTGTCCGGCTTCCTTATCAACTGGCTGTGGGTGGCGCCGCGGCTGATGCGCCAGAGCCGCGCGTCCGGCGCCATCACCCTCACGGAATTCATTGCCGGTCCCGCTGCGGAGAACGGCTGGCCGCGGCGCATCGTGCTGCTGGCGTCCGGCGTGGTGCTGTTCTCTTTCACCTTCTACGTGGCGGCGCAGTTCCAGGCGGCGGGCAATGCCTTCGCCAGCGCCTTCGCGCTGGAGATGCGCACGGCGGTGCTGATCGGCGCGGCGGTGGTGCTGGTGTACACGCTGCTCGGCGGCTTCTGGGCGGTGAGCGTCACCGACACGCTGCAGGGCCTGGTGATGGCTTTCACCGCGCTGGTGCTGCCGGTTGCCGCCGTGCTCGCTGCCGGCGGCCCGGGCGCGGTGTGGGCGGCGCTGGCAAGCATGGCTGCCGGCGCCGCGGGGCCACCGACCGCCGGGATCGCGGCGCTGGGCTTCGCGCTCGGCACGCTCGGCATCGGCCTCGGCTATCCGGGGCAGCCGCACGTGGTGAACCGCTTCATGGCGCTGCGCGACGAGCGGGCCCTGCGTGACGGTCGCGTCATCGCGATCGCCTGGGCGGTGATCATCTACGCCGGCATGATCACGCTCGGCTTTGCGGCGCGTGCGCTGTACGGCCCGACCGTTGCCGACGAACAGGTCCTGTTCGAAACCGCCAACCGTCTCTTCCCGCCGGTGGTGGCCGCGGTGATGATCGCCGCGGTATTGTCGGCCATCATGTCTACCGCCGACAGCCAGCTGCTGGTCGCCGCATCGTCCGCCAGCCACGACCTGCCGCGGCGCGGCCCGGGCAGCCTGTGGGTGTCGCGGCTGGTGGTGGCGCTCATCAGCGCGCTCGCGGTGCTCATCGCCGTGTGGCTGCCGCAGACCATTTTCGCCCGCGTGCTGTTTGCCTGGGCCGCGCTCGGCGCCGCTTTCGGGCCGCCGCTGCTGGCCCGGCTGGCCGGCCTGGCGGTGCCGCCGGCGGCGGTGTTCGCGGCCATGGCGACCGGCTTTGCCGGCACTCTGCTGTTCTACTGGCTGCCCGACACGCCCGGGGACTGGCTGGAGCGGCTGGTGCCGTTCGCGCTCGGCCTGGCGATCTGCGTCGGCACGGCGCGCCGGAGGGCACCCGCATGAGGGGAGATCGCCGCATCCGCCTGCTGCTCGCCGCCGTGGTCATGGTCGCGCTGGTGCTGTTCGCCGGCGCGCTGCTGGCCGTGGCAGACACCGTGCTGTCCATCCTGCAGCGGCTCGAGGCCGGGCCCGCGGCCGTGTACTACGGCTTCCTGGCGCTGCTCGCCGCCGCTGGCGCGCTCGCCGCCTGGCTGCTGTGGTGGCTGCTGGCGCCGGTGCGCCGCCGGCCCGCGCGTGCCGCGGCGCCGAAGCAGTTGCCGGACGAGGCCGCCCTGCGGGCGCAGCTCGAAAGCGAGCGCGCAGCCGGCGCCGACGTCACCGCGATCGAGCACGAGCTGGCGGAACTGGCGCGGCGACGCGAGGGCGGGCGCCTGTTCATCGCCATGTTCGGCGAGGCCAGCGCCGGCAAGAGTTCGCTGGTGCAGGCGCTGGTGCCCGGGTCCCAGCCGCAGACGGCCGTCACCGCCGGCACGACGCGCGCGGTGCGGCACTACGAATGGCACTTGCCCTCGGGTGACGTGGTGAGCCTGGCGGACGTGCCCGGCAGCGGCGACGAGGAGGCGCTGGGGGAGGCGGCTCTGGCGGAGGCGGTCAGGGCGCACCTGGTGATCTACGTCTGTGAGGGCGACCTGAGCCGCAGCCAGCACGAAGATGTCGAGACCCTGGGGCGGGTCGGCAAGCCGCTGGTGGTGGCCGTGAACAAGGCCGACTGGTACGCCGAAGACGACCTGCAGCGCATCGTCGCGCGCCTTGCCGATCGCCTGTCCACGCTGGAGCCGCCGCCCGCCGTCGTGCCGGTGGTGGCGGGCGGCCTCGAGCGCGTGCTGCAGGCCGACGATATGGGACGCGAAATCGAAGTCGAGCGCCCGCGCACGCCCCGCGTCGAAATGCTGCGCGAGGCATTGCAGGAACGGCTCGACGACGACCCGGCCGCCCTGGACGCCCTGCGCGACGCCTCGGTGTTCCGTCTCGCTGCGGCACGGCTCGAGGACGCGGCGTCGCGGCGGCGCCGCGAGCAGGCGGCGAAAGTGGTGTCGGATTACACCAAGAAGGCCGTGGTCGGCGCGCTGGCGGCGGTCAGCCCGGGCACGGACGTGCTCATCCAGGGTTATCTCGGCACGTCGCTGGTGAAAGCGCTGTGTCGCCTGTACGGCGTCCCGGCGCGTGAAATCGACATCCAGCGCTTCCTGGATATAGCGCAGGGCTACGTCGGCCGCGCCGTGCCGCTGGTGCTCGCGATTTCGGGCAACGTGCTGAAGGCCTTCCCCGGCGCCGGCACCGTGGCCGGGGGGCTGGTGCACGCCGTGGCCTACGGCATTATTTTCGACGCCATGGGCAAAGGCCTGGCGCACAGTCTCGATACCACCGGAGACCTGCGCCCGGCAGCGGCCGCGCGCGAAGTGGGAGACCAGTTTGGCGAGGACATCGGGAAAAAAGCCAGGCAGCTGGCGCGGCTGGCCCTGGAAGCGCAGCGCGAAAAACGCGACTGAGGCGACGGCAGCCGCCGAACCACCCGCGGGCGAGCGCCACCTGGCGCTGGCGCAGGCCAGCCTGCGTCGCCTGCTGGACGACCCGACGCTGCCGAGCCAGATGCGCGAGGCGCTGGCGCCCGATTTCGCCGAGGTGGAGCGCATGCTGCAGAAGCTGGAGCACGGCGAGATCCATATCGCCGTGCTCGGCGAGGTCAGTGTCGGCAAGTCCTCGCTGTTGAATGCGCTGCTCGGCGAGGCGCGGTTCGCCACCAGTCCGCTGCATGGCGAAACGCGCGCGGCGGCCGAAGCCCACTGGCAGGAAGCGCGCTCCGGCCAGGTCTGCCTGCTCGACACGCCGGGCATCAACGAGATCGGCGGCGAGAACCGCGAGAGCATGGCGCGCGACGTGGCCGCGCGCGCCGACCTGGTGCTGTTCGTGGTCGATGGCGACCTGAACTCCACGGAGCAGGCGGCGCTCGACCGCGCGTTGTCGCCCGGCACGCCGGTGCTGCTGGTGCTCAACAAGGCGGATCGCTACAGCGCCGAGGAGCGTCGCACCCTGTTGGCGCGCCTGGTCGAACGGACCCATGGCCGGCTGCCGCCCGAGCAGGTGGTCGCCGCGGCGGCCGACCCGGCCCCGGCGATGCGCATCGTGCGCAGCTCGAATGGCACCGAGCGCGAAGAGAAGGTGGTGCGGCCGCCGGACGTAGAGCAGCTCAGGGAGCGCCTGTGGCAGATCCTGGAGCGCGAGGGCGAGACGTTGTCGGCGCTGACCGCCGGCCTGTTTGCCGGGCAGGTGAGCGAGCGGGTCGGGCAGCGCGTGGTGGAGCTGCGGCGCACGGCGGCGGAGCGGCTGGTGCGCCAGTACTGCATTGCCAAGGGTGTGGCGGTGGCGATCAACCCGGTGCCCGCCGCCGACCTGCTGGCGGCCGCGGCGCTCGATGCCGGGCTGGTGTTCCACCTGTCGCGCCTGTACGGCCTGCCGCTGAGCCGTGCCGAGGCCGGCTCGCTGGTGACGGTGATCGCGACGCAAATGAGCCTGCTGATGGGCACGGTGTGGTTGACCCATTTCGTGTCGGCCGCGCTGAAGGCGGGCACCGGCGGCCTGTCGACCGTGTTCACCGCGGGCGCCCAGGGCGCCGTGGCGTACTACGGCACCTACATGATCGGCCGCGTGGCGGAGGCCTATTTCGCGCGCGGCAAGTCCTGGGGCGAGGGCGGACCGAAGGCCGTGGTGCAGGAGATCCTCGAGAGCGTCGATCGCGACTCCGTGCTGGCGCAGGCGCGCGAGGACCTCGCCGCGCGCCTGCGCCGCGGCGACGGCGCGCGCGCGTAGCCCTGCTAAGATTCGCTACCCGCAGCCCACAACAAGACGCAACCAGAGGCAGCATGGCCCGCAAACCCTACGTCTGTTTCTCGCATGGCAAGGAGAGCGGCCCATGGGGCAGCAAGATCGCCGCCATGGCCGAGATCGCGCGCGACCGCGGACTCGAGGTGGAGAGCCTCGACTATCGCGGCATGGACGACCCGGCGGCACGCGTGGCGAAACTGGTGGCGCACTGCCAGCCGCTGCAGCAGCCGCTGGTGCTGGTCGGTTCCAGCATGGGCGGGCACGTGGCGGCCGCGGCCTCGATGCAGCTCCCCGACGTGCGCGGCCTGTTCCTCATCGCACCCGCTTTCTACATGCCCGGCTACGAGGCCCTCACGCCTGCGCCGCGCGCGGCCCGGATCACCATCGTGCACGGCTGGCGCGACGACGTGGTCCCCGTCGACAACAGCATCCGCTTCGCGCGCGAGCGCAACGCCGGGCTGCATCTCATCGACGGCGACCACCGGCTTACGGATCACATCTTCGAGATCAATCGCATCTTCGACTGGTTTCTCGACGACGTCTGACCGCGCCTTGAAGACCTGGCCGCGGGGTCGCGCCGTACAAGGCGCCCTTCGCTCGGAAATCTTTATCTCCCTCAGTGCGCCTTGTACGTCCCGACCCCGCTACCGGGATAAAGGCGCGACCTCTCGTGGCGCACAGGATTTCCCCTGCCAAGCCATGGCCGTCCCATCCGTGGCTCGCTCGGCTGCCGGCGAGCACCTCGGCCATGTGACATCGGATCCGCCGGCCATGCTCCGGTCATGCCGTGCACTCCGGGGCCTGGTCCCTGCAACGCCGCAGCGGGGTCGGGACGTGCAACGCTCACTGAGCGAGATAAAGATTTCCGAGCGAAGGGAGCGTTGCACGGTCCGGGCCCGCGGACAGGGCGCGGCCCGGGCCCTTGCGCAGGCCGCGGCTCGGCGCCGCGGCCAGGGCGGCGGGTCACTTCCGGTCGGCAATCGCCTTGGCCGCGATGCGATCGATCACACCGGGCGCGAAGATCTTCAGGAAGCGCCCCAGCTTGCCGCGCCGCGAGGTGATGAGCACGCGCTTGCGCTTTGCCATGGCCGGAATCATCAGCTCGGCGCACTGGGCTGCGGTCATGATCTTGGACTCCTGCATGGGGGTCACGCGGAGCGGCTGGCCCTGGCCGTCGAGGGCGCGGCGGTGGATCTCGGTAACGACGAAGTCGGGGCAGATGGTGGTCACGGTGACGCCGCTGCCCGCCAGCTCGATGCGCAGGGAATCGAAGAAGCCGACCAGCGCGTGCTTGCTGGCGCAGTAGCCGCTGCGCGAGGGCACGCCGGTGAGGCCGGCGACGCTGGCCACGGGGACGATGCGGCCGCGCGACGCTTTCAGGTGCGGCAGGGCCGCGATGGTGAGCGCGACGACGGAGAAGTAATTCAGTTCCATGACCTCGCGCAGGATGGCCGGGTCCTCGATCTCGTCCACCCGGGCCCACATGGTGCGGCCGGCATTGGCCACCAGCGTGTCGAGGCGTCCGAAATGCTCCACGGTTGCGGCGACGAGATGGCGGCACTCCTCTTCACGCGTCAGGTCGCCGGGCACCACCAGCACCTCGGCGCCGGCGGCGCGACAGGTCGCGGCGAGCGACTCGAGGCGTTCGCGATTACGTGCGGAGAGCACGAGCTTCGGTCGTTGCGGCGCCAGCGCCTCGCACAGCGCGCGACCGATGCCTTCGGAGGCCCCGGTGACCACCACCACGTTGCCGGTGAATTCGTTCATGACTTTGCCCGCTTCTGAAACAGGGCTGTTACGCTACCATCTCGTGAGGTCGTTGCGTCAGCCGCGAGGCAGCCAGATGAGAGCAAGTGTTGTTGTGGTACTCGGTGTACTGGCGTTCGTCGCCGGGTGCGGTGAGCGCCCGGAGCCGCCGCCGGTCGAGGAGACCGTCTTCAAGGACCAGGTGGAGGCGCTGGACAAGGCGCGGGCGGTCGAAGAGCAGATGGAAAAGCGCAAGCGCGACATCGACCAGCAGCTGGAGCGCGACAGCGGGGGCGAAGGCTGATGAAGAGGATCCGCGAGCCGGAGCTGATGGACGACGAAGCCCAGGCGCGCGCTTACGCCGAGGCCGATTTCGAGGAGCCGAACAGCCACTTTGCCGCCTTGTACGACGAGTTCATCGGCCGTCTGCCCGAGGGTGCGGCGGTGCTCGACCTCGGCTGTGGCCCGGGCGACATCACGCTGCGCATCGCGGCGGCGCACCCGCAAATCGAGATCCACGGCCTGGACGGCTCCGCCGCCATGCTGGCGTTCGGCCACGCGGCGCTGGCGCAGCAACCTGGACTGCGGGAACGGGTGAGCTTCATCGAGGGGCTGGTGCCGGACGCGCTGTTGCCGCGGGCGCGCTATGACGCCGTGATTTCCAACAGCCTGTTGCATCACCTGCACGACCCCGAGACCCTGTGGCGCATGATCCAGGCGCGCGCCCGTCCGGGCGCGCCAGTGCTGGTGATGGACCTGATGCGGCCGGCCGACGAGCCTGCCGCGCAGGCGCTCGTGGCGCAGTACGCGGCGAACGAGCCCGAGGTGTTGCGCCGGGACTTCTACAATTCCCTGCTGGCGGCGTTTGAGCTCGACGAGGTGCGACAGCAGCTCGAGCTCGCGGGCCTGGCCCGGCTCGAGGTCAAACCGGTCAGCGACCGGCACCTGCTGGTCAGCGGCCGGGCCTGAGAACCCGGCGCCGCTCAGCCGCCGAGCGCGTCGACAAAGCGCCGGCGCCAGGCGTGAATGTCGTTCTTGCGCAGCACCTGCATCATGGCCGCGTGTTTCTCGCGCCGCTCCTGCGGCGGCATCTCGGCGGCGCGCAGGATCGCATCGGCGACGCCGACCGGGTCGTAGGGGTTCACCAGCAGTGCGCCGTCGCCAAGTTCGGCTGCGGCGCCGGCGAGGCGTGACAACACCAGCACGCCGGGGTCGGCCGGATCCTGGGCCGCGACGAACTCCTTGGCCACCAGGTTCATGCCGTCGCGCATCGGCGTCACCAGGCCGATGCGCGCGACGCGGAAGAAACCCATGAGCAGTTTGTCGCGACAGGCCGCGGTTGAGGTAGCGGATCGGCGTCCAGTCCGGCTCGGCGAAGCGGCCGTTGATGTGCCCGGAGGTCTGCTCCAGCTCATGGCGGATTTCCTGGTAGGCGCGCACGCCGGTGCGCGTCGGCGGGCGATCTGCAGGAACACCAGCTGGCGCCGGTTGCCGGGATGGCGTTCCAGCAGGGTCTCGAAGGCGCGGAAGCGCTCGGGCAGGCCCTTGCTGTAGTCGAGCCGGTCGACGCCGATCACCATATCCCGTCGCCAAGGCGTGTGCGAGACGCTGCACGCTGGCGGATTCCATCGAGGCCGCGCCCTGTTGCGCGGCTTCGTCGACGTCGATGCCGATCGGGAAGGCGTCGACCAGGATGCGCCGGTCCAGCACCGCCACGCGGCCGTCGTCGCAGGGCTCGCCGCCGAGCCCCGCGCTGCGCAGCGCGCCGAGGAAGTTCTCGCAGTCCTGGTCGGTCTGGAAGCCGACCACGTCGAACTGTGCCAGCGCGCGCAGCAGGTGCCGGTAGCGCGGCAGCGTGCGCAGCACGTCGAAACTGGGGAAGGGCACGTGGAGGAAGAAGCCGATCGGCTGCTCGACGCCGGCGCGGCGCAGCTCCTGCGCCAGCGGAATCAGATGGTAGTCATGCACCCAGATGAGGTCGTCCGGCTGCAGCAGCGGGAGCAGCTTGCGTGCGAACAGCGGGTTGACGCGACGGTACGCCTCGTCGGCATCACGATCGTAGCTGAAGAAGCCGAGCAGGTAGTGGAACAGCGGCCACAGCGTGCCGTTGCAGAAGTCGTTGTAGTAGCCGTCGAAATCGGACTTGTTGAGGTCGATGGTGGCGAAGGTGATGTTGCCGTGCTTCTCCAGCTTCGGATCCGAGGTTCGCCGTGGCAGGTCTTGCCGCCCCAGCCGAACCAGATGCCGCCACTCTGGCTGCAGCGCGGCGAGGACGCCGACGGCGAGGCCGCCGGCGGTCTTGCCGCCCGAGGGCGCGGCAACCCGGTTGGAAATGGCGACCAGGCGGCTCAAAACGCGTCCTCCCACGGCCTGCTGAGCCGGATGGCGCCGAGGATGATGCCGACCAGGCTGTAGGTCTGCGGGAAATTGCCCCACAGCTCGCCCGGTGCGCGCGTCCAGGTCCTCCGACAGCAGACCGAGGCGGGTGCGGCTGTCGAGCATGCTCTCGAACAGCTCCCGGGCCTCGTCCTTGCGGTCGATTTCCGCCAGCGCGTTGATGTACCAGAAGGTGCAGATGTTGAAGGCGTTTTCCGGCTCGCCGAAATCATCGGCCTCGCCGTAGCGGAACAGGTGCTTGCCGCGCAGCAGCTCGCGGCCGATGCCTTCCACCGTGCTGCGGAAGCGCGGATCGTCGGCCGGCAAGAAGCCGAGGTCGCTGATCAGCAGCATGCTGGCATCGAGGCTCTTGCCGTCGAAGCTCTCGGTGAAGCAGCCGCGCTCCGCATCCCAGGCGCGCGCGCAGATCTCCGCGTGGATGCGGTCGGCGGCGGCGCGCCACTCCGCGGCCTTGGCGCTCTCGCCGAGGTGCGCCGCGATGCGCGCCAGCCGGTCGCAGGCGGCCCAGCACATCACGCTGGAGAAGGTGTGCACGCGGGCGCGTCCGCGGTACTCCCAGAGGCCCGCATCGGGCTTGTCGAACAGTGCCACGGCGCGGCGGCCGACCTCTTCCAGCAGCTCCAGCTGCTCGGGCCCGGCCGCGGTGTCGAGCCGGTGGTCGAAGAACGCGTGCGCCGAGGACAGCACGACGGCGCCGTAGACGTCGTTCTGCACCTGCTCGTAGGCCTGGTTGCCGACGCGCACCGGGCCCATGCCGCGATAGCCGGGCAGGTGCTCGACCATGCGCTCGGTCAGGTCCGCCTCGCCGGTGATGCCGTAGACCGGCTGCAACCCGCGGCCGTCACCGCTGGCGGTGACGTTGAGAATGTAGCGGAGATAGGCCTCCATGGTGCGAGTGGCGCCGAGGCGGTTCAGGGCGTGCACCACGAAGTAGCTGTCGCGCAGCCAGCAGTAGCGATAGTCCCAGTTGCGCGTCGCTGCCGGCGGCCTCCGGGATCGAGGTGGTCATCGCCGCGATGATGGCGCCGGTGTCCTCGTAGGTGCACAGCTTGAGCGTGATGGCGGCGCGGATCACCGCGTCCTGCCACTCGAAGGGGACGGCGAGGCCGCGCACCCATTCGCGCCAGTAGTCGCGGGTCTGCTCGAAATGGAAGCGGCTGCTGCGCGTCACCGATTCGCGCAGGCTTTCGTCCGGGCCGAGGATGAAGCTCACCGGCCGGGTGAGGCGGAACGGGCGCTCCTCGCGCACATGCGTGAGGGAGGCATCGGTGGTCAGGCGCAGCGTCAGGTCCGGCAGCACGTAGCGGATGTGGTTGCTGCCGAACGTCTGGCGGGCGTCCTCGGCGCCGTAGTGTCCCGCCGGGCGCAGCCTGACGGTGACGCGCGGATTGCCGGTGATGGTCTCGAGGTGGCGCACGAACATGTAGGGATGGAAGCTGCGCTCGAACTGCTCGTAGCGCGGCGCGAAATCCGTCACCTTGACGCAGCCGCCGTTGCGGTCGAACAGCCAGGTCTGCAGGATCGGGGTGTTCTCGACGTAAGCCTGCTCGGCCCGCTCGAAGTCCTCCAGCAGGATTTCGAACACGCCGCGTTCCACGGCGTCCTGGTCGTCCATCAGCAGGGCACAGAACACCGGGTCGCTGTCGAAGCGCGGCATGCAGGCCCAGACCATGCGGCCGAGTTCATCCACCAGGGCGCTCACCTGGCAGTTCCCGATGACGCCGAGCTCGAGCGAGCTCTCAGGCCGTTGAGACATCGATTTGCTCCATGTTTTTGTTCAGCCACTGGCGGATTTCGGCGACGCTGCCCGCCATGATGCGGGCCACGGTGTCGGGGTGTGCGCCGACCCGCACCGACAGCCCCCCGAGGCGATTCACGGCGCGAAACCCGTCCTCGTCGGTCAGGTCGTCGCCGATGAACACCGGTTGCCGGCCGGCGAAAGGCGCTTCGCCCATGAAGGCCTGGATGGCGGTGCCCTTGTCGTGGCCGGAGGGCTTGAGCTCCAGCACCATCTTGCCCTGTTGCACGTGGAAGTCCTCGCCCGCGGTGCGCCGCGCAGTCTCCATGTGTTGCCGGCAGGCGTCCTCGAGTTCGGGTGCGTTGCGGAAGTGCAGCGCCAGCGCCGCGCCCTTGTCTTCCAGCAACAGGCCGGCTTCCGACTGCACGAAGCCCAGCAGGCCGGCGCGTGCAGCGGCGATGCGCTCGGCATAGCCGCTCGGGTAGTGCACGCGGCCCGCGGCATCGCGACGCTCCAGCCCGTGCAGCCCGGCAGCCGGCAGCGTGAGCGGCGTGAAGATGCGGTCGAGACTGGCGATGGCGCGACCGCTGACCAGCGCGAGGGCGCCGCCGAGCACGGCAGCGGCGCTCGCCAGGGATTGCCGCAATGCCGGGTCCGCTCGCACCTCGTCCGGATGGCGCTCGATGTCCACCAGGGTGCCGTCGACGTCCAGGAACAGCGCCCAGCCCGAGTCCCAGTGCGGCAGGACGGTCGTTGTACTCATCCTTGCAAGGGTAAAGGGCCGGGCGAGGAATACCAAACGCGGCGCGGCGCCCGGCCCGCTGACGCGGAGGGCGTCCGGCAGTTACACTCGCCAGCCTGATGTACCCGTGGCATGGACTCTGGCGGCTCTCGCTCTTGCTCTCGAGGAAGCTGCTGTTCCTCTGGGTGCGCACGCGCACGCTCGACGCCCAGCTCGAGCGACTCAAGACCCTGGCCGACAAGCCGGTGTGCTACGTGCTCGAGCATTCGGGCATGGCCGACATGGCCGTGCTGGAGCAGGAGTGCATCCGCAACGGGTTGCCGCGCCCCACCGCGGGGCTGGCGCAGGGCGGCCTGAAGGAGTGGCGCGCCGTGGCCTACCTGCGCCGCAAACCGCGCCGCAGCGCCAAGGGTCGCCCGAGCCGGCTCGAGCGGCTCGCCGCCGCGGTGCAGTCCGGGCAGGTGGACGAGGTCGTGGTGGTGCCGGTGTCGGTGTTCTGGGGCCGCTCGCCGGACAAGGAACGCTCCCTGTTCAAGGTCCTGTTCTCCGAGGGCTGGGCGCTGGTCGGCCGACTGCGCAAGCTGTTCATGATCGTGTTCCACGGACGCAACGTGCTGGTGCAGTTCAGCGAGCCCGTGCTTCATGTCCCAGCTGGTCGCGCAGGACCCGGACCCGGCACTCGTAGCGCGCAAGCTCGGCCGCGTGCTGCGCGTGCATTTCCGGCGCCTGCGCATCGCCACCATCGGGCCCGACCTGTCGCATCGTCGCACCTTGCTGAACCAGGTCGTGGCCTCCGACTCGGTGCGGCGTGCGATCCGCCGCCACAGCGAGGTCAACAAGCAGCCCCTGCACAAGTCCGTGGCGCGCGCGCGGCGTTATGCCAACGAGATCGCCGCCAACTACAGCTACACCACGGTGCGCATCAGCGAGCGCCTGCTGGCCTGGTTGTGGAACCGTCTCTACGACGGCCTCGAGGTCCGCGGCGTGGACGGCCTGAAGGCCGTCGTCGGAGGGCAACGAGGTCATCTACGTGCCCTGCCACCGCAGCCACATTGATTACCTGCTGCTGTCCTACGTGGTGTACCAGAACGGCCTCGTGCCGCCGCACATCGCCGCCGGCGTGAATCTCAACCTGCCGGTGATCGGTCCGATCCTGCGCACCGGCGGGGCATTCTTCATGCGCCGCAGCTTCCGTGACGATCCGCTTTACGCCGCGGTGTTCCGGCGCTATTTCGCGCTCAACCTGGCCAAGGGCGTGGCCATGGAGTATTTCATCGAGGGCGGTCGCAGCCGCACCGGGCGCCTGTTGCCGGCGAAGCCCGGCATGCTGGCGATGACCGTGCGGGCCTACCTGCGCGAGCCGGTGCGGCCGGTCGTGTTCGTGCCCGTGTACTTCGGCTACGAGCGCCTGTTCGAGGGTCGCTCCTACATCTCCGAGCTGTCCGGGCGGCCGAAGGAGAAGGAGTCCGTGCTGGGCATCTTCAAGGCGATGCGCCAGCTGCGCCGCGAGTTCGGTCGCGTGCACGTGAACTTCGGCACGCCCTTCTTCCTCGACGGGATGCTGGAGCGGCACCGCCCCGGGTGGCGCGCTGAGCCGGTGGAAGAGGACGGGCGGCCGGGCTGGACCGGCCCGGTCGTGGAAGAGCTGGGCGAGGAGATCCTGAGGCGTATCAATGCCGCCGCGGCGGTCAGCCCGGTCAACCTGCTTGCCGTGGTGCTGCTGGCCACGCCGCGCCAGAGCATGGTGGAACAGCCGCTGGTGCGCCTGCTGGAGCTGTTCGCCGACATGTTGCGCCAGGCGCCCTACGACGAGGGCGTCACGGTGACCGACCTGGGCGGCGCGGAGATGATCGCCTACGGCGAACGCCTCGGCCTGCTGGAGCGCCGCGAGCACCGGCTCGGCGACATCATCTCGCTGGCGCAGAAGGAAGCGTTGCTGGCGACCTATTTCCGCAACAACGTGGCGCACCTGTTCGCCATCCCGTCGCTCATCGCCTGCTGTTTCATCGACAAGCCGGTGCAGGCGCGCGAGCGCGTGCGCGGCCTGGCGCGCATGGTGTACCCCTACCTGGGCGGCGAGCTGTTCCTGCACTGGACGGCGGAACAGCTGGACGACGAGGTCGACCGCGTGATCGACATGATGGTGACGCGTGGTTTACTGCGCCGCGACAACGAGGGGGAGCAGGCCTGCCTGCGCCGTCCGGCTCCGCACACGCCGGAAGCGATCCAGATGTGGATCCTGGCGCAATGCTCGGTGCAGACCCTGGAGCGTTTCTACATGACCGTGGCGCTGCTGGCGAAACACGGCTCAGGCACGCTGCGGCCGGGACAGCTCGAGGACCTGTGCCACCTCATGGCGCAGCGCATGTCGATGCTGTTCCAGTTCAGCGCGCCCGAGTTTTTCGACAAGAGCCTGTTCCGCGGCTTCATCGGGCGACTGCGCAAGCACGGGGTATTGCGCACCGACGAGACCGGGCTGCTGGTGTTCGACGAGGACCTGGTGCGCGCCATGGACGAGGCTCGCATGTTCCTCGGCGACCGCCTGCGCAACGACGTGCTGCAGGCGATGAACCTGTAGTCGGCCGCAGGCGTTTTTGCTGCGGCGCAATGCGCGAGAGCCTCGTTTTGACTGCGTATCCGGGCATGCCTTGGCTTGCGCGCAACAGTTAGTGTCCGTGCTTAAGCCGTTCTGGCCTGCAATTGATCCAACATGTTGTTTTCGGGTGACGAATTCTGTAAGAGTAGCGGGACGCACCGGCGGAGTCCGGTTGCGGGGCAACGTGCAAAACACACACAAAGAACTGGGGAGTCCTCAATGAGCACGCAACCCTCCAGGGCCCGTCCGGGCAACGGACGCATCCTGGCGACCGCGATGGCGGCCGCAATCGCTGCAAGCTACGCAGCCCCGGCATCGGCGGTGCCGATCGAAACAGAAAACTGGACCGGCAGCTGGGACACCACGTTGTCCCTCGGCGGCTTGTGGCGCGTCGAGAGCCCTGACTGCAGGCTGATCGCGAACGCCAACGGCGGCTGCGGCCGCAGCGCCAACGGCGACGACGGCAACCTCAACTACGGCAACGGCCTGGTTTCCAACGTGCTCAAGGGCACCTCGGAAATCGAGTTGCGCTTCCGTGACTCCTGGGGCCTGTTCGCCCGCGGCACGGCTTTCACCGACTGGGAAGTCGGCGACACGCTGCGCACTCCGCTCACGGAAGGGGCGGAAGGCCTGGTCGAGCAAGCCGGCAAGATGCTCGATTACTTCGTCTTCGTGCCCTTCGACCTGGGCAGCATGCCGGCCGAGTTCCGCATCGGTAACCAGGTGATCAACTGGGGCGAGAGCACGTTCATCCAGGGCGGCATCAACGTCACCAATCCCTTCGACGTGTCCCAGCTGCGCGTGCCCGGCGCCGAGCTGAGGGAAGCGCTCGTGCCCCAGGGCATGGCGTCGTTGAGCTTCTCGCCGACGACGAACACCAGCATCGAGGCCTATTACCAGTACGAGTGGAACAAGGTGAAGCCGGACCCGGCCGGCAGCTATTTCTCCACCAACGACTTCGCCACCAAGGGCGGCACCCACGTCATGCTGGGTTTCGGCGCCTGGGGTGACCTGGGCACAGACTTCACGCCGCTGGGCGGGTCGTTCGATCCCGATTTCAACTTCGTGCCGCGCACCTTTGCCGAGGACCCGGACGACGGCGGCCAGTACGGCCTGGCGTTCCGCTACTTCGCCGAGAACTTCATGGGCGGCATGGAATTCGGCCTGTACTACATCCGTTATCACAGCCGCCTGCCGTTGCTCAGCGGCCTCACCGGCACGCAGGCCGGCCTGGCCAATGCCGCGGGTGCGGTCACGGCGGCGCAGGCCACGGCTCTCGGCCTGGCCTCCGGCCTTTCCTTCGACGCGGCCGTGAATGCGGCGACGGCGCAGGCCGTCGCCACCGCGGCCAGCCTCGGCGGCGACATCAGCGAAGCCAAGCTGCGTGAGCGGGCCATCGTGTCCGGCAACGTGTTCCTCGCCGGCGGCCTCTCGGCCCTCTCGCCCCTGGCAAGCTCCTTCGGTTCCGACGAACTGGCGCAGACCTCGCGTTACTTCGCGGCGTACCCGGAAGACCTCGACCTGTGGGGCGCCAGCTGGAGCGGCTACCTGTTCAACACCGGCATCGCCTGGCAGGGCGAAGTGTCCTACAAGCCGGATGCGCCGCTGCAGGTGGACGACGTCGAGCTGCTGTTCGCGGCGCTGTCGCCGCTCGACGGCCTGCAGCCGAATCCCGGCCTGTGCCCGAGCAACCCGAACGGTGCGGTCGGCGCGCTGGGCTGCTTCAACCAGCTGGGTCCGTACGGCCTGAACCAGGTCATCAACGGCGCCGTCGAGCTGGACGTGTGGCAGGTGCAGACGACCTTCACTTACCTGTCCGGCCCGATGCTGGGCGCGAGTACCGGCGCCTTCGTGCTGGAGCTGGGCATGAACCACGTGCCTGACCTGCCGAGCACCACCACCGGCGGCCCGAACGGCGTCGGCCTGCGCCTCGAGGGCCCGGGCACCGTGGTGTCCGGCAACGCGGCATTCGCCAGCGCGCACTTCGGCGAGGTGGAGCCCCGCAGCGCGTTCCCCAGCAAGACCTCGTGGGGCTACCGTTTCCGCGGCGCGCTGATCTACAACAACGCTCTCGGCCCGTGGACGCTGTCGCCCGTCGCCAGCTACAGCCATGACGTCAACGGCGTTTCCCCGGGGCCGGGCGGCAACTTCATCGAGGGCCGCACCGCCATGTCGCTGGGCCTCAAGGGCACGCTCCGCAACAAGTACGAAGTGGAGCTGAACTACGCCGAATTCGGCGGCGCCGGCAGGTACAACCAGACCAATGACCGTGACTTCATCTCGCTCACGGGCAAGGTCTCGTTCTAGGAATTCCAGGAGAGTCAGACATGACCCATTTCAGACTGAAGCACGCACTCGCCGCGCTGGCGCTGGTCGGACTGGCCGCCCCGGCAATCGGTGAGGGCCTGTCCGCCGACCAGATTGCGCGCCTCGGCAACGACCTCACGCCGCTTGGCGCGATCCGTGCCGGCAACGAGGCGGGCACCATTCCCGAGTGGACCGGTGGCCTGCGTAGCCCGGCCGAGGCGGGTTTCCCGGACTTCGAGTCCGGTGGTCATCACCCCGATCCCTTTGCCGACGACAAGCCCCTGTATCGCATCACCGCGGCGAACATGGAGCAGTACGCGGATATCCTCACCGAAGGGCACAAGGCCATGTTCCGGACCTACCCGGACTACTTCATGGACGTGTACCCGACGCGGCGCAGCGCCGCGGTGCCCGATCGTATCTATGAGGCCACCAAGCGTATCGCCAGCACGACCCACCTGATCGAGGGCGGCAATGGCTTCAGCGGCGGCGCGGAGGGCATTCCCTTCCCGATCCCGCAGAACGGCCTCGAGGCGATCTGGAACCACATCGTCCGATACCGTACGGACAGCGCCCGCCGCACCATCGGCCAGGCGCCGGTCACCCGTGACGGCAACTACACGATGGTGATGTTCACCGACGAGTACCTCGGCGCCTACAGCCTCACGGGTGCGCGCGAAGAGGACCTCGACAACGTCATCGTGTACTTCAAGCAGACCGTCACCGCGCCCGCGCGTCTCGCCGGCGAGGTGCTGCTGGTGCACGAGACGCTGAACCAGGCCAAGGAGAACCGCAAGGCGTGGCTGTACAACCCCGGCCAGCGTCGCGTGCGTCGCGCGCCGAACGTCGCGCACGACAACCCGCGCACCGCCTCCGACGGTCTCGCCACTTCCGACCAGCTCGACATTTTCAACGGCAGCCCCGAGCGCTATAACTGGGAGCTGGTCGGGCGCAAGGAAATCCTGGTGCCGTACAACAGCTACAAGCTGCACAGCAACAAGCTGAAGTACGAGGACATCCTCAAGCCGCTGCACATCAACCAGGAGCATGCACGCTACGAGCTGCATCGCGTCTGGGTGGTCGATGCGACCGTCAAGGAGGGCACGCGCCACGTCTACAAGCGGCGCACCTTCTACATTGACGAGGATTCCTGGCAGGCCATGGTCGTCGACTGCTACGACAACCGCGACCAGATCTGGCGCGTGCAGGAAGCCCATTCGATCAACTACTACGATGTGCCGAGCTTCTGGACGACGCTGGAGCTGACCATGGACCTGCAGTCCGGTCGTTACCTCGGCATCGGCCTCAACAACGAAGAGCGTACGACCTACGACTTCAGCCCGAAGTACACGCCGGACGACTTCGCTCCGGCCACGCTGCGTCGGTCTGGCGTCCGCTAGCGGAAACCCGCCGGGGCGCCGTCATGGCGCCCCGGCCTTTCGGCCCGCACAACGACTATAACGAGAACTACCCGGGGGTCCGTCCGCCTTGTCCAGACTGGTGCATCTTCTCCTGATCGGCGTCGCGCTTGCCACCGTGTCCGGCGTGGCGCGCGCGGAGTGTACGGATCCGGTGCCCGAGAGCGAGTGGTCGGTGCTCATGCCGCTCGCACCGAAGTCCCTGATGCTCGGTATCACGCGTGTCGGCAACGACATCGTGGTGGTGGGCGAGCGCGGCCATGTCCTGGTCAGTGCAGACGAGGGGCGCAGCTGGTCCCAGAACCGCACCCCGACCCGCACCGTGCTGACCGGCGTCTGGTTCCACGACCGCAACCTCGGCTGGGCCGTGGGTCACGACGCCACGATCCTGCGTACCGAGGACGGCGGCGAGACGTGGTGCCGCACGCACTTCGCTCCGGAACTCGAGTTCCCCCTGTTCGATATCTGGTTCGCCGACGCCGACAACGGTTTCGCGGTCGGCGCCTATGGTTATTTCCTGCGCTCCTCAGACGGCGGGCTTACCTGGGAAGAGGAGACGCTGGAGCTGGTCGAGGCCACGCCCGCGGCCGGCGATGACATGGCCGACGGCGACAGCGCTGCGGATGATGCCGAGGCCGGCGCGGACGAGTGGGTCGACGATGAATGGTCGGACGAAGGCGTGGCCGCCGACCTGCACCTGAATCGCATCGTCGCCGACAACGCCGGCCGCCTGTACCTGATGGCGGAGGCCGGCACCGTGTTCCGCTCGGACGACCAGGGATTTACCTGGCAGGCGCTCGACCCGCCCTATGACGGCTCGTTCTTCGGCGGCCTGCCGCTCTCGGACGGCTCCATACTGGTGTTCGGCCTGCGCGGGAACATGTTCCGCAGCTGGGACGCTGGCGAGACCTGGCGCGACGTGCAGCTGCCCGTCGATACCTCGCTGTTCGGCGGTGCGCAGCGGCCCGATGGCGGCATCCTGGTGGTCGGCACGGCCGGCGTGATGCTGTTCAGCCGCGAAGGGGACCGGTTCAGGCTGGAACAGCGTGGTGATCGCAAGGCCTTGATGTCGGCGCTCGCCCTGGACGACGGCGCGATCGTCGTGATTGGCGAGCCGGGCGTCGAGCGTATCGAGCCGGAAGCCGTGGGACTGGAGTAGGGCATGTCAGCGCCGAAGAAGACCCCCGTCATCGACCTCCTGGAGAAGCTGGTATTCAGCCAGCGGCCGCTGGTCATCGCCGTGTTCGCAATCATCACTGCGCTGCTCGCCTGGAGTGCGGTCTCGGGACTGCGTGTGGACGCGGGCTTCAGCAAGCAGCTGCCGCTGCAGCACGAGTACATGGAGACTTTCGTCCAGCACTACGAGGACTTCGGTGGTGCGGACCGCGTGGTCATCGCGCTGGTGGACGAGAGCGGGGACATGTTCAACCCCGAGTTTTTCCAGGCCCTGCGCCAGGCCACCGACGCGGTGTTCTTCATCCCCGGCGTCGACCGTGCGCGCGTCACTTCCATCTTCACCCCCAACGTGCGCTACCTCGAGGTGACCGAGGAAGGCATCGAGGCCGGCGACGTCATCCCGGCGGATTTCCAGTACACCCTGTCCGACCTCGAGCGCGTGAAGGAGAACATCCTCAAGGCGGGCATCGTCGGGCGCCTGGTGGCGAACGACTTCTCCGGCGCGATCATCAGCGCCCAGCTGCTGGAAGTGAACCCCGACACCCAGGAACGCCTCGACTACTTCGACGTCGCCAAGAAGCTCGAGGACGAGGTCCGCGCCAAGATCCAGACCGACAACATCAAGGTGCGGATCATCGGCTTCGCCAAGGTCGTGGGCGACATCAAGGAAGGCGCCAACCGCATCGTCCTGTTCTTCGCCCTGGCGCTGCTGGTGACGACCTTCCTGGTGTTCATCTACAGCCAGTCCGTCAAGCTCACCATCGTGCCGCTGATGTGCAGCATCTTCGCCGTGATCTGGGAGCTCGGCATGCTGCCGTTGCTCGGGTTCGGCATCGACCCGATGGGCCTGCTCGTGCCGTTCCTGGTGTTTGCCATCGGCGTTTCACACGGCGTGCAGATGATTTCCGGCTATGCCGCCGAAATGTTCGACGGGGCCGGTCCAGAGGCGGCGGCGCGCGCCACCTTCCGGCGCCTGCTGGTGCCCGGCGGCGTGGCGCTGGCTTCGGACACCATCGGCTTCATCACCATCCTGTTCATCGAGATCCGCATCATCCAGGAGATGGCGATCATGGCCTCGCTCGGCGTCGCCTGCATCATCCTCACCAACCTGGTGCTGCTGCCGGTCCTGATCTGCTACGTGAAGCCGGACGACGGCTACCAGGAGCGCCTGAAGCGGCGTGCGACGCAGATGCGCCCGCTGTGGAACGGCCTGTCCAAGGTGTCGACGCGCGGCCCGGCCCTGGTCATCATCCTGATCTGCGCCGGCCTGTTCGCGTTCGGCGCCTGGAAGGGCTCGCAGGTGAAGATCGGCGACCTGCATGCCGGCGTGCCCGAGCTGCGCCCCGACTCGCGCTACAACCTGGACACTGCGGACATCACCAAGCGCTTCTCCATCGGCGTCGACCTGATCAACGTGATCGTCGAGGTGGGCCCGGACGGTTGCATCGATCACCAGGTGATGGACCTGATCGACCGCTTTGCCTGGCACATGCGCAACGTGGAAGGCGTGCAGACCGTCATCGCCTTGCCGCAGATCGCCAAGATCGTGACCGCCGGCTGGAACGAGGGCTATCCGGCCTGGCGCGTGCTGTCGCGCAACGAGCAGGTGCTGGTGCAGGCGCTGGCCCGGGTCGAGACCAGCACCGGGCTCCTGAACAGCGACTGCAGCGTGATCCCGGTGATGGTCTACACCGAGGACCACAAGGCGGGCACCATCGAGCGCGTGGTCGGCGAAGTGAAGGCCTGGCGCGAACAGTTCGAGCCCGAAAACATGTCGTTCCGCCTCGCCACCGGCAACGTGGGCGTCATGGCGGCGACGAACGAAGAGGTGGCGGCGGCGCAGTTCCCCATCCTCATCTACGTCTTCGGCGCAGTGATCCTGCTGTGCTGGCTCAGCTTCCGCTCCCTGCGCGCGGTGGCCTGCATCGTCATCCCGCTGGCGCTGGTGTCGCTGCTGGCCTATGCGCTCATGGCTTATCTCGAGATCGGACTGAAGGTGAACACCCTGCCGGTCGCCGCGCTGGGCGTGGGCATCGGCGTGGACTACGGCATCTACATCTTCAGCCGCTTCCAGCACTTCCTGAAGCAGGGCGACAGCATCCAGCAGGCCTATGCGCGCACCCTGCGCGTGACCGGCAACGCGGTCGTCTTCACCGGCATCACCCTCGCCATCGGCGTGTTCACCTGGGTGTTCTCGCCGCTGCAGTTCCAGGCCGACATGGGCATCCTGCTCACCTTCATGTTCCTGGTGAACATGTTCGGCGCGATCCTGCTGCTGCCGGCGCTGGCCAGCTGGCTGCTGCCAGCGAAGTACCAGCACGAACGCCCGGAAGAGCGGCCCTCCTGACGGAGTGTCGCGGCCGGGCGCGTCGGGCAGGGGCCTAGGCGTTCAGGTCGGGGATCAGCTCGCTCTCGAGCCGCGTGATCAGGTCTTTCAGCATCAGCTTGCGCTTCTTCAGGCGCTTGAGCTGCAGCTGGTCAACCGCGGGATCGTCCGACAGGCGGGTAATGACGTCGTCCAGGTCGCGGTGCGCAATGCGCAGCTCCTTGAGGCGGGTCATGTTGCCGAAGATGTAAGTGTCGACCTTGTTATCGTTCATGGTGGCCGTCTTCTGACTGAAGCCAAGCTTAGCCAAGCCGGCCCGCGGCTGCCAGTCCCACGGAGACGACGTCCGTCCCGAGCATCACCACGAAGCCCTGCAGCCGGCGATGGCCGTCGTCGGTGTACTCGAAACCGTAGGTCCGCTCCAGGCGCAGCCGGCCGTTGCGGTCGCGCCGCGGCCAGGCACGCGTGATCGCCACGGTGCCGTCGAGCATCACCAGTTGCAGCCGCGCGCAGGCCTCGCGCGCGGCGTGGTTGGCGCCCTCGCGCGCCGCCATGTTGGCGTACCAGGCCCAGGCGGCCGCCGCCAGCAGGCCGGCGATGAGCGCCAGCGACAGGCCGCTCACGGCAGGTATTCGGTCCAGTCGCGCGGATCGCCGCCGGAGGCGATGAACCAGGGATTGAGCAGGTCCGGGCCCTTGTTGTACGCCATGGGCTGGCCGGTGCTGGCCACCACCCGGCCGCCGGCCGCCACCAGCACGGCCTCGGCCGCCGCGGTGTCCCACTCGGAGGTCGGGCCGAGGCGCGGGTACACGTCCGCTGCGCCCTCGGCGACGACGCAGAACTTGAGCGAGGAGCCCATCGGCACCATCTCGTGCGCGCCGAGGCGCTCCAGGTACCCGTCCAGGTCGGGGCCGCGATGGGAGCGCGAGCCGACCACGCGCACGGGGCCGTCGCCCGGCAGGCTCACCGCGATGGCATTGCGCTCGCCGCCGGTGGCGGCCTTCCAGGCGCCATGACCGACCGCGCCGCCGTAGGTCACGCCGAGCACCGGCACGTGCACCACGCCGAGCACGGGGCGCCCGGCGCGCACCAGCGCGATGTTCACCGTGAACTGGCCGTTGCGCTGGATGAACTCCTTGGTGCCGTCGAGCGGATCGACCAGCCAGTATTCCTTCCAGTGGCGGCGCACTTCCCACGGCACGGTGCGGGCTTCCTCGGACAGGATCGGGCGCTCCCCGGGCAGGCGCTCCAGCCCGGCGCGGATGACGTCGTGGGCGCGGCGGTCGGCCTCGGTGATGGGCGAATCGTCGGGCTTGGCCTCGACGGCAAAGTCGCTGCGATAGACCTCCAGGATGGTCCGGCCGGCGTCCTCGGCAATGCGGGCGACGGCATCGAGCAGGTCTGGGTAGGCATCGGTCACGGGCCGGACTCCTTGGGTCGGGGCCGTATATGATACCCGCCCATGGACCTGGTCTCCCGCCACGCCTTCGACTGGGCGCTCTACGACACCGTGCTGCTCGACATGGACGGCACGCTGCTCGACCTGCGCTTCGACAATTACTTCTGGCAGGAACTGATCCCTGCACGCTTCGCCGACCTGCACGGGCTGCCGCACGCGGAGGCGGTGGCGGTGCTCGAGCCGCGCTTCGCGGCGGCGCGCGGGCGGCTGGAGTGGTATTGCATCGACCACTGGAGCCGGGAACTGGGGCTGGACATCGCCGCCCTGAAGCGGGAGGCGGAGGACCATATCGATTTCCTGCCCGACGTGCCCGAGTTCCTGCAGGCCGTGCGGCACCTGGACAAGCGCGTGGTCCTGGTCACCAACGCGCACCAGCAGACCCTCGCCATCAAGCTGCAGCGCACCCGGCTCGACAGCTACCTCGACGCAATCCACTCCAGCCACGACCTCGGCCTGCCGAAAGAGGACCACGCGTTCTGGGAGCGGCTGCGCGAGCGCGAGCCCTTCGACCCGGCGCGCACGGTGCTGGTCGACGACAGCCTGCCCGTGCTGCGCTCAGCGCACGCCTACGGCCTGGCCCGGGTCATCGCGATCTTGCGGCCGGACTCCTCGCGCCCGGCAGGGCCGGCGGAAGAGTTCCACGGGGTGCAGAGCATCACGGAGCTGTTGCCGCCGTCGCGCCGCCAGCCCGGGAAGTGAAGTCCTAGTCGGTCGCGCCGGACGAGTCGCTCGTCGGGCCCGCGCCGCCGCCACCGCCGCCGCCACCGGACTTACGACGCCGGCGACGACGCTTCTTCGGCGCCCCCTCGCTCGCTCCCGGCGCCTGCCCGGCAGGCGCGGGCGCCGCGGCCTGCGCTGCTGCAGCCGGCGCACCCTCCGCTGCCGACGCTTGCCGTGGCGCGTCGCCATCCCTGCGGCGGCGCGGGCCGCCGCCGTCACGCGGCTTGCGCTCGCGGGACCGGCCACCGCCTTCCGGCGGGCGCGAGCCCCACTCGGTGCGTTCCTGGCGGCTGCTGCGGCGCGGACGGGCAATGTCGGGGAGATTGGCGCGATCGATGGCTTCCACCGGGATCTTCATCGAGATGTAGTCCTCGATCTCCGGCAGCGTCTGGACGTAGGTCTCGCAGCCGAAGCTGATGGCGTCGCCGGACTCGCCGGCGCGCGCCGTGCGGCCGATACGGTGCACGTAGTCTTCGCGGTCCTGCGGCAGGTCGTAGTTGACCACGTGCGACACGCCCGGGATGTGCAGGCCGCGGGAGCCGACGTCGGTGGTGACGAGGATCGCCAGCTCGCCGGCCTGGAAGCGCGCCAGGACCTTCTGGCGCTTCTTCTGCGGCACGTCGCCGGAGATGACCTCGGCGGGGAGGTCGTTGGCCTCGAGGAAATCGCGCACCCGGTCGGCTTCACGCTTGGTGTTGACGAACACCATGGTGCGCGTGGCCGCCTTCTGGCGCAGCAGTCCGATGAGCAGGGGCAGCTTTTCGTTGTTGGCCGGGAAGTAGATGACCTGGCGCACCTTCTCCGCCGTGACCTGTTCCGGCTCGATGCGCACCAGCGTGGGATCGTTCATGTGCTCGTAGGCGAGCTCGAGGACGCGGTGCGACAGCGTGGCGGAGAACACCAGGTTGAGCCGCTCGCCCGGCGGCGGCAGGCGCCGCATCACGTAGCGGATGTCCTTGATGAAGCCGAGGTCGAACATGCGGTCCGCCTCGTCGAGGATCAGCACCTGCACATGCTGCAGGCCGAAGATGTGCTGCTTGAAGTAGTCGATCAGGCGTCCCGGCGTGCCGATGAGGACATCGACGCCGGCCTGGATGTGCGCGCGCTGCTTCTCGTAATCAGTGCCGCCATAGGCCAGGCCGAGCACCAGCCCGGTGTGGGCGCCGAGCAGTTCCGCGTCCTTGTGGATCTGGATCGCCAGCTCGCGCGTCGGCGCCAGGATCAGCGCCCTTGGGTCCGTCAGCTTGCGCGTGGGCTGGGGCGGGTTGCGCTCGAGATGGGTGAACATCGCGACCAGGAATGCGGCGGTCTTGCCGGTGCCGGTCTGTGCCTGGCCGGCGACGTCGCCGCCGTTGAGCGCGATCGGCAGCGTCTCCGCCTGGATCGGCGTGCACCGGTCGAAGCCGGCGTCGGCGAGTCCCTGCATCACGGCGTCGGGCAGGTCCAGCGTTTCGAATCGCAGCTGGGTGAGGAGTCCTTCTGACATTGTTGTTGTGTGCTTCCTGGGAAAAAGGGCTGTTGGGTATTGCAACTCGCCTGAAAACCGGGCCAGAATACAGGCCTGTCGGCTCTGGAAGCCCTTCCGGAGCCCCCCGCGCAAAAGAATTCATAAGCCTTAAGCCGCGAGCGCAGCGACATTGTGCCTCATCGTGCGGGGCGCGTCACATCCCGTAACTGCGCCGCGTGGACCCGGTTAGGGGTCATAAATCCCTTTAGACGCATTTCTCCAGACAGTTCTTTGAGCCAGCTTGTGGAGGCAACCAACAGTGAGCGAGCAAATCGTTTACACGAGTGATTCGAGTTTTGACAACGACGTGCTGAAGTCGGAAGTGCCGGTGCTGCTGGACTTCTGGGCCGAGTGGTGCGGACCGTGCAAGATGATCGCGCCGATCCTCGACGAGGTGGCCGGTGACTATGCCGGGCGCCTGCGCGTGGCGAAGATCAACATCGATGAAAATCCGCAGACGCCGCCGAAGTTCGGCATTCGCGGGATCCCCACGCTGATGCTGTTCAAGAACGGCTCGGTGGAAGCCCAGAAGGTCGGTGCGCTGAGCAAGAAGCAGCTCACCGAGTTCCTGGATCAGCATCTGTGACAGGCCCCCCGGGCGATTCCGCCCGGGAAGCCGAGTCCGTGCGCAACTCAGTTCGGAATAAAGATATGTCCTCTGACGGCAGTAGAAACGACGGTCCCCAGGGGGGGAACCCGCAAGGCAGTAATCGCGGTCCGCGTGACGGGGGACGCAAGAAGTCGCGGCGTCGCAAGCCCGGCGGTGGCGGCGGTGGCGGGGGACGCGGAGATCGTCACCATCCGGACATGCTGCCGGACCTGGAAGAAGTCGAGGTCATTTCCCAGGAGGACCTGGAGCGCACCCGCAACGCGATGAACCTGACCGAGCTCAAGCGCCGCCCGGCGCACGAGCTGGTCGCGCTGGCCGAGTCCATGGGCGCTGGAGAACCTGGCCCGCTCGCGCAAGCAGGACATCATCTTCTCGATCCTCAAGGCGCACGCGAAGAACGGCGAGGACATCTACGGCGACGGCGTGCTGGAGATCCTGCAGGACGGCTTCGGCTTCCTGCGTTCCGCCGACGGCTCCTATCTCGCCGGGCCGGACGACATCTACGTCAGCCCGAGCCAGATCCGCCGCTTCAACCTGCGCACCGGCGACACCGTCTCCGGCCTGATCCGGCCGCCGAAGGAAGGCGAGCGCTACTTCGCGCTGCTGAAGGTCGGCGAGATCAACTACGACGCGCCGGAGAGCGCGCGTCACAAGGTGCTGTTCGAGAACCTGACGCCGCTGTTCCCCAACGAGCGCCTGCGCATGGAGCAGGGCAACGGCAGCACGCGAAGATCTGACGGCGCGCATCATCGACCTGGTCGCGCCGATCGGCAAGGGCCAGCGCGGCCTGATCGTCTCGCCGCCGAAGGCCGGCAAGACCATGCTGCTGCAGAACATCGCCCAGAGCATCGCCGCCAACCATCCGGAGTGCTACCTCATCGTGCTGCTGATCGACGAGCGCCCGGAGGAAGTCACCGAGATGGCGCGCACCGTGCGCGGCGAGGTCGTGTCCTCGACCTTCGACGAGCCGGCCACCCGCCACGTGCAGGTGGCCGAGATGGTGATCGAGAAGGCCAAGCGCCTGGTCGAGCACAAGAAGGACGTCGTGATCCTGCTGGATTCCATCACCCGCCTGGCGCGCGCCTACAACACCGTGGTGCCGTCCTCGGGCAAGGTGCTGACCGGCGGCGTGGACGCCAACGCGCTGCACCGGCCGAAGCGCTTCTTCGGCGCGGCGCGCAACATCGAGGAGGGCGGCAGCCTGACCATCCTCGCCACGGCGCTGGTCGACACCGGCTCGCGCATGGACGACGTCATCTACGAGGAGTTCAAGGGCACCGGCAACATGGAGATCCACCTCGACCGGCGCATCGCCGAGAAGCGCATCTTCCCGGCCATCAACATCAACCGCTCCGGCACGCGGCGCGAGGAGCTGCTCACCGCCGAGGCCGAGCTGCAGAAGATGTGGATCCTGCGCAAGCTGCTGCATCCCGATGGACGAGCTCGCCGCGATCGAGTTCCTGCTCGCCAAGCTGCAGGACACCAAGACCAACGTCGACTTCTTCGACTCGATGAAGCGCTGACCGGGCGGCCCGGCGTTCGTCGGGCCTGCTCCTCCTGCCTGTCCGCGGCACCGAGCGCGCGTCCGATCATCGCCACTATCGGGCGTGACCGACCATTCGCCGGATGAGTCCGAGCGTCCTGGCTTGGGGCGTGGCGATTGCGTGGGGAGCTGGTAAGCCAGTGCAGGCGATACGCGATGAACAAGCTCTGCGCGACTCGCGATCAGCGGCGCCGTACAGCGGTGCCCGACGCGGCGTCCTGTCGGGGCACATTCGGTACCCATGGCTTGATCTTTCTCAGCACCGGACGAAGCTCGCGCTCCGCCACTTCAGTGTCGTGTGCCGCTTGCGCGCGCAGCCAGTACCCGCTCGAAAGTCCGAGGAACCGGCACAGCCGCAGGTCGGTGTCTGCGGTCACGGCACGCTTGCCGGCCACGATCTCGCTGATCCGTTGCGCCGGCACGTCGATTTCCTTCGCCAAGCGATACTGGCTCAGCCCCATCGGCTTGAGGAACTCCTCCAACAGAAGCTCGCCTGGGGTAACCGGATTCAATCTGCTCACATCACACCTGCTTCAGTGATAGTCCACAATCTCGACGCCTTCGGCGCCTGCCTCGGTCCACCGAAAACAGACGCGCCACTGATCGTTTATCCGAATACTGAACTGGCCTGAACGCTTGCCTTTCAGGGCTTCCAGCCGATTCCCGGGTGGCACCCGAAGATCATCCAGTCGAGAGGCGATTTCCAACTGCCTTAGCTTTCGCCTGGCCACAGCGGAAATATTCGCAAACCTCTTGACCCGCGTGCCTCGTGCAAGAGCCTCTGTATCAGAGCATCGGAACGACCTGATCATGCCGCATAGTAACGCGACGCGTGATTAGCGACAAGGATAACTATTTGGTCGAACTACGTGGATAACGACCTGCGGGGTGATTATCGGCCGCATGGCAGGTTCAGTGCAGGGCTGTAGGTGGCCAGCCCCGTGCCGCCGTCTCATCCCGCTGGATAAGTACTTCCTCCAATCGAGCCCGCGTCCGATCATCGCCACTATCGGGCTTGATCGACCATTCGCAGGACGACTCCGATGGTGACCCGGGGCCTGGCGATTGTGTGGGGAGCGGGGAAGCGATGATGCATACACGCTTGCTGAAGAAGCGCGGGGCCGGCCTGCTGCTGGCCGCGCTCCTGGTGTCCTCCGCCACGGCCGAGACGGTCACCTACCTGCACACGGACCTGCCGGGCTCGGTGGTGCTGCAGACGGACCAGAACCGCAACGTGGTCCAGCGCTACGAGTACGAGCCCTATGGGCTGCCACGCCAAGCCATCGCCGATGCTCCTGGCTACACGGGCCACGTGCACGATGCCGGCTCCGGGCTGGTGTACATGCAGCAGCGCTACTACGACCCGGAGGTGGGTCAGTTCCTGTCGGTGGATCCGGTGGGGGTGGATGTTGCGACGGGGGCTAATTTCAACCGCTACTGGTATGGGAACGACAACCCTTATCGATACGTAGACCCCGATGGACGCGTGCCGGTGTTGGTGGCGGCAGCGGTATTCGCATGGCGGGCATACTCGGCCTACGACACGGTTACGTCTGCGGCCGAGAACATCAGCACGTTGGCGGATGCCGATGCCTCTCTCAGTGACAAGGCGTTGGCCGGTCTTGAACTCGTGGCTTCGGCATTGGGTGGTAAGTTCGGGCGCGAATCTACTGAGAATGTCGTTAGAGCGACTAAAGGCGCCGATGGCCCGTCGGACGGCGCGAGATTTATCGGCGACTCTCAAGGGAACATAGCCGATACGATGGCGACGCCTCGTGGAAGCTATGATCAGCCTGGGGGCGGACGAACGGATATCTTACAGCGAGAGGACCATGGCGCCGGCTTCTCGCACACTCACGATCCGGTCGTCAATACAGATCCTAGTACCGGCGAGAGTTTCATCAATGGCATGGAGCAACCGGGCCGCCCGGTTTCGGCTGAAGATGTTCGAAACATAGAAAGTGGTGCGGCGCCTCGAAGTAGCCCGAAGGGACGATGATGGTAGATTCCCGAAGACGGTTAAGCATTTCCGACCTTTCCTGGTGTGATGTCGCATTAGTAGGCATGGAGTGGACGAATGGAGGTAGAGATCTCTTGATCTCGCTTCGACCGCCGGTTCCGGACCGAGACGTCATAGAGCTTCGCCATCTTCTTTGCGAACGGGTGTCGGGCCTCACGATGGCTATATCTTGCGGCGCCAACGTCGGTGGTTTTCTCATGACTTGGGATGCAACTATCGCCAATGTCGAGGGTCGCCACTGGCGGGTCTGCCTCGATTTCGCGGGGAACGGACGCCTGTCGTTCGCCTGCGCCACAATAGATGTCTCCTGGCGGAGTTGCGCTCCGGTTTGATTCCCGGCTCGCCCTGGGGGTTCCGATCCAGCCGAAAGCTCCGGGCACGGAAGCCAGCTGCCGCTGGGCTTGATCGGTACTTCCCCGTATTCCGCGGAACCCCCCCCCCTCCTTCCATTATTGGGCGCAATGGACCAGATAAAGGACCTTTCCGCCGGCCACGGCGGCGAGTTCGAGAGGTCCGCTGCGCCAGCGCTTAGTGCAGGGAGGGCATGCGCCCATGGACGGATTCCGGATAGCAGTCTTGTTGGTGGCGGTGGCGGGCGGACTGGGTTCTCCAGCGCTGGCCCGGGCGGACGACGCCAAGGAACGCTGGGAAGAGCACGGCGAGCTGGTCCGCTCGCGCCAGGGCATTGATCCGCTCGGGTCCGAGCTGTTCGGCGAGAACGTCAACTACTACAGTGGCGGACTGTCGTTTTATCACGCCGACGTCAGCATTCCGGGCAACAATGCGCTGCCGGTGGCGATCGGCCGCAGTTACGCGGTCACCGACCTGCGCAACAAGCTCGTGCGCGACCTGCCGTTCGCGGACTGGGATCTCGACCTACCCTATGTCCAGGGCGTGTACGCCGCCCAGTCCGGCTGGGTTCGCAACGGATCCCCCGCCGGCAGCCGCTGTTCGGTGAACCAATTCTCTGAACTGGAGCCGCCGACCTACGGCACGGTAGACATTCAGATCACCGGGTCGGACTACTGGAACGGCATCCAGATGAACCTGCCCGGGCGGGGCAACGAGGACCTGCATCTCGCCAATAATCACGACCCCGGCCTCCTGTTGCCGTCCGCCACGCAGGTGCCGGCGCCGGCCGGTGGGCCCTGGCGCTGGGTGACCGGCAAGCAACGACCGCCTGGCCTGCCTGCCCACGATCCAGAACGGCAGTGGCGAGGGCTTCCGCGCCGTCACGGCCGATGGGGTCGAGTACCGCTTCGACCACATGGCGATGATGGTGGAGCCCGATCTGCGGGAGAAGACCTTCGATCCAGCCGGAGCTCCGATCTCAGCTACGGTCGCTCGCCGTCGGGTGCGGCTGTACGCGACCCACGTCGAGGACCGCTTCGGCAACTGGGTCGCCTACAGCTACTCGAACGGGTCGACCGCGCCGGTGCGGCTCACGGGCATCACCTCCAGCGACGGGCGCTCGATCAGCCTGGCGTACAACGCCGCCGGGCATATCGAGTCGATCACCGAGAACGGGCGGACCTGGACTTACGGGTACTCGACCGTCGGCGGCAAGAAGACGTTGTCGTCCGTCACGCGTCCGGACGGCGGCAGCTGGACCATTGCTTTCGGCACCTTGTCCTCCCTCGACCTGCAGGGACTGCCGATTCCCCCCGGGGAGCCCTGGGATTGCCGTGTTCCCCGTAACGTGGCGGCCGGCCAGCAGGCGAGCGGTACCCTCACGCATCCGTCGGGCGCGATCGGAACCTTCATGGTCGAGCCTCATTTGTTCGGGCGCTCGAACGTGCCGCAGGTCTGTACCAATTACACGGCCCCGCAACTTGACCCGTATGGCGGCGACTCCGTGTATCCGCTGCACTTCTATTCGCCGGCTCTGATCACCAGGACCATCGAGGGCCCGGGCCTCGATCAGGCCCAGTGGGATTACAGCTATGGCGGGCAATTCGGCTTCGCGGACTTCACCCCAACCGGATCTTCCTGGGCGCGTGTAGACGGCCCCGCCGGTGAGTGGGTCAAGTACACCTTTCACAACGCCCACCAGCACAACGAGGGATTGCGCGAGAAGGTGGAGCGGGGCGGCCCGACCGGCACGCTCGAAACGACGCTCATGGAGTACGACCTCAACCCGGGATCGCCGCCTTATCCCTATGCCCTGGGCAAGCCTTCCGCGCCGCTGGATTCGAGTTTCCCGAGCCGCGTCGCGCGTCCCGCCAAGAAGCGCACCATCACGCGCCAGGGGACCAGTTTCATCTGGGAGGTGAACCAGTTTGATGTCCTGGCCCGGCCCGTGCAGGTCACGCGCAAGAGCGTGCCCGGCCCCGCGCGCACCGAGACGACCACCTACCACGACAATTTCGCCCTCTGGGTGCTGGGCCAGGTGGAGAGCGTGCTCAGCGGCGGCCACAGCCTGGTGCAGAACGTCTACGACACGCAGACGGCGCTGCCGATCGAGGAGTACCGCAACGGCGCCCTGCGGTTCACCCTGGGCTGGAACACCGACGGCACGCTGGCGACGGCGGCTGACGCCGTCAACCCGCCCACCGAGCTGTACAACTGGATGCGCGGGATTCCGCAGCTCATCGTCTATCCGGATGACACGACCTCGAGCGCGGTGGTGAACGCGCGGGGCGAGATCACCAGCATCACCGATCCGCTCGGGTTCACGCATACCTACCAGTACGACGCGATGGGCCGGGTCAGCCAGGTCAACTACCCCACCGGCGACCCGGTCACCTGGCAGCCGACCCAGTCGACCTTCGAGCCGGTGGGTTTTGCCGAGTACGGGCTGCCGGCGGGCCACTGGCGCCAGACGGTCGCGACCGGCAATCACCGCAGCATCACCTACTATGACGCGGGCTGGCGGCCGGTGCTGACGCACGAATTCGACGCCGCCAACCCGGGCGGTACCGGCCGGTTCACCGCGCGGCATTTCGATCATGCCGATCGCGAGGTCTTTGCTTCCTACCCGCTGGCCTCCGTCACGACGTGGTCGGGCGTCACCAGCGGCATCCACACCACCTACGACGCGCTCGGCCGGGTCAAGCTGACCCGCCAGACCTCGGAGCAGGGTGACCTCGATACCGTCATCGAGTATCTCGCTGGCTTCCAGCGCAGCGTGACCGACCCGCGCGGCGCGACCACGACCTCCACCTTCCACGCGCTGGACACGCCGGACTACGGCGCACCGCTGGTCATTACGGCCCCCGAGGGCCAGACCACGACCATTACCCGGGACCTGTTCGGCAAGCCGCTCTCGATCACCCGCTCCGGCACCTACGACGGCGTGCCGGTGAGCGCCACGCGACACTACATCTACGACGCGCACATGCGGCTGTGTCGGCGCATCGACCCGGAATCCGGCGCGACGATCATCGACTATGACCTGGCGGGACGCACGAGCTGGACCGTAACGGGCTCCAGCGCGACGACGGTCAGTGGTGATTGCAGCCGTGCCAGTGTCTCGCCTTCCAGTCGCACCGTGTTTGGCTACGACGTGCGCAACCGCGTGACCGGCGTCACTTATCCGGGCACGACAGAGGCGGTGAGCTACGCCTACCACGACGATGGGGCCCTCGAGGCCATCACGCGCGGGAACTCGGCCTGGCTGTACGAGTACAATCGCCGGCGCCTGCTGACCCAGGAGACGCTGTACCAGACCGGCGAGACCTTCGCGTTCGGCCTGACGTACGACGCCACCGGCAACCTTAGCAGCCGCAGTTATCCCGGCGGGCTCGCCATCGACTACCAGCCGAATGCGCTGGGCCAGCCCACCCGGGCCGGCAGCTATGCCACGGGCGCCCAGTACCACCCCGACGGCCAGTTGGCGCAACTCCAGTACGGCAACGGCATCGTCCGCTCGGTCAGTCGCACCGCGCGCGGGCTGCCCGACCGGGTCCAGGATACCTACGGCGCCACGGCATTCCACGATTTCGACTACGACTACGACGCCAACGGCAACGTGTCCGGCATCACCGACCAGTCGGACGATGGGAGCCAGGGGCGCCAGGACCGCACGTTCCTGTACGACGGGCTCAACCGCTTGCTGCAGGCGACCGCCCCGGGGATGTGGGGGACGGCCACCTACGAGTACGACCCGCTCGACAACCTGCGCGCGGCCAGTGTCGGGGCCCGCGCCTACAGTTACAGTTATCACAGCAGCAACGGCCGCCTGACGGCGATCAGCGGCAGCGGCGGGGCGCCGAGCTGGAGCTTCGGTTACGACGCCCGGGGCAACCAGCTCACGCGCAGCGGTTCGGGCACGACCCAGACCCGCGTGTTCGATCACTCGGAGCGGATCACGTCGATTACCGGGCTGGCGAGCTATTACTACGACGGCCACGGCCGGCGGACCCAGACCACGCGCCAGGACGGCTCACAGCTGATCAGCGTGTACACCACGGACGGGGTGCTGCGCTACCAGCGCGACGATGCCGCCGAGACCACCAGCCATTACGTCGAGCTCGGCGGCACCCTGGTGGCCGAGGTCGAGCGGCCGTTCGCGCCGACGGGGGTGCCGACGCTCACCGCCCCGGCAACCAGTAGTTCCGGCAATTACACCGTGAGCTGGACGGCGGTATCGGGCGCGACCCGCTACGAGCTGGAGCAGCGGCTCAACGGCGGGGGCTGGAGCGTCATTCACAATGCCGCCGGCACCAGCAAGGCGCCTCAGCGGCCAGGGCAACGGGACCTGGGGCTACCGGGTGCGGGCCTGTAACTCCGGGGGTTGCGGGTCGTACTCGGCCATCAAGAGCACCGTCGTCACCCTGCCGCCGAGCGGCGTACCCAGCCTGACCGCCCCGGCGAGCAACAGCACCGGCAGCTACACGGTGAGCTGGAGTGCGGTCAGCGGGGCGACGAGTTACCAGCTTCAGGAGCGCCTCAACAGCGGCAACTGGAGCACGATCCACAACGGGACGGGTACCAGCAAGGCCCGGACCGGACGGACCACCGGCACCTGGGGTTACCGGGTGCGAGCGTGTAACGCCGGCCGGCTGTGGGTCGTACTCCGCCATCCGGAGCACGGTGGTCACGCTTGCCCCCGGGCGGTGCACCGACCCTGAGCGGCCCGACCTCCGCGTTCGCCCCGGCCAGCTACACCATCAGCTGGACGAGCGTCAGCGGGGCCACCAGCTATCAGCTCGAGCAGCGGCTCAACAGCGGTTCGTGGACCACGGTGCACAACGGTGCGGGCACCAGCAAGGCGTTCTCCGGCATGTACGTGCGGCGGCTGGGGTTATCGGATCCGGGCCTGTAATGCCGCGGGCTGCGGGTCGTACTCTGCCATCCACACGGTGTGGGTGGACAACATCGGCGGTTGCAACCCGCCGTTCTGCGAGGACCCGGACTCGGTGCCGGGCGATCCGCCGGTGAGCTGGTAGCCATGGACAGGCGATACGCGATGAAGACGATCTGGGCGGCGCTGCTGGCCTTGACCGCACTGACCACCCCGGCCCGGGCCGAGACGGTCACCTACCTGCACACGGACCTGCTGGGGTCGGTGGTGCTGGAGACGGACCAGAACCGCAACGTCGTAGCCCGCTACGAGTACGAGCCCTATGGGCTGCCACGCCAGGCCATCGCCGATGCCCCCGGCTACACGGGCCACGTGCACGATGCCGGCTCCGGGCTGGTGTACATGCAGCAGCGCTACTACGATCCGGAGGTGGGGCGGTTCCTGTCGGTGGATCCGGTGGGAGTGGAGACCGGGACCGGGGGGAATTTCAATCGCTACTGGTATGGGAACAACAACCCGTACACCTTTATCGACCCGGATGGTGAGCTCGGGCAGGTTTTTTGGGGTGGAGTAATTGGTGGTGCGACTGGGTTTATAATCGAAGGGTACAAGCAATGGGATTCAGATAAGTTCAATGGGCGACAACTTCTCGTTGCCACCGCGAAGGGCGCGGTGGTCGGAGCGGCGATATCTGCTGGGACCATGGTGGGTGCTGCTGCGGCGGTTTCTGAAGGAGCCGGAAAAATCGGGACAGCAATTGCCTCTACAGTTGCGGGCGCATATAGCGGTGGCGCCACAAATTTTGTCGTTGCACCGACAGCAGATATTTCCGCCGGAAACCCCATGAGAAGCATCGAGGAGTACGTGGGTGAGTCGCTAGCGACAGCAGCGGGTGCGACGGCAGGTGCGACTGTTAGCGCCACCGTCGCAAGAGGGATGTCCAATGCTGGAGCGTCACCGTTGGCCGCAGCTGGCACCGGGGTGGTGATGGGAGAAGCTGCGGGCACCATAGTTTCTGAAGCGCTTGCAACGGATCCTCCGCCGCCACCAACTGGTGACAAGTTCAAGTGAGCTCGGTGAGCCCGATCCGCCTCGCGTTGGAACTCGCTGCTGTACTCGTGAGCTCGCTGTTTGCTGGGCCCTTGGTTGTGGTTATTTTGTCTCCGGTACCCTTTGCGACAGCGGTAGCGTTTTTCGTTGACAGATGGCCATTGTGGCTCTTGCTATACATCGCCTTTTTTCTTATCTTGCTGTTGAAACAAAAGGTCGATCCTTGAGCCTTTGCGCTCTTGAAAGCGGCCATCAGAACCGCAGAACCCAGACCACGCGCCAGGACGGCTCACAGCTGATCAGCGTGTACACCACGGACGGGGTGCTGCGCTACCAGCGCGACGATGCGGCCGAGACCACGAGCCATTACGTCGAGCTCGGCGGGACCCTGGTGGCCGAGGTCGAGCGGCCGTTCGCGCCGACGGGGGTGCCGACGCTCACCGCCCCGGCAACCAGCAGCACCGGCAATTACACCGTGAGCTGGACGGCGGTATCGGGCGCGACCCGCTACGAGCTGGAGCAGCGGCTCAACGGCGGCAGCTGGAGCATCATTCACAATGCCGCCGGCACCAGCAAGGCGCTCAGCGGCCAGGGCAACGGCACCTGGGGCTACCGGGTGCGGGCCTGTAATTCCGGCGGCTGCGGGTCGTACTCGGCCATCAAGAGCACGGTGGTGACGCTGCCCCCGAGCGGTGTGCCGGCGCTGACCGCCCCGGCAACCAGTAGCACCGGCAGTTATACGGTGAGCTGGGGTTCGGTCGGCGGCGCCACGAGTTACCAGCTGCAGGAGCGCCTCAACAGCGGCAGCTGGAGCACGATTCACAACGGGACGGGCACCAGCAAGGCCCGGACCGGACGGACCACCGGCACCTGGGGCTACCGGGTGCGAGCGTGTAATGCGGCCGGCTGTGGGTCGTACTCCGCCATCCGGAACACGGTGGTCACCTTGCCCCCGGGCGGTGCACCGACTCTGAGCGGCCCGACCTCCGCCTTCGCCCCGGCCAGCTACACCATCAGCTGGACGAGCGTCAGCGGGGCCACCAGCTACCAGCTCGAGCAGCGGCTCAACAGCGGTTCGTGGACCACGGTGCACAACGGTGCGGGCACCAGCAAGGCGTTCTCCGGCATGTACGTGGGCGGCTGGGGTTATCGGATCCGGGCCTGTAATGCCGCGGGCTGCGGGGGGTACTCCGCCATCCACACGGTGTGGGTGGACAACATCGGCGGTTGCAACCCGCCGTTCTGCGAGGACCCGGACTCGGTGCCGGGCGATCCGCCGGTGAGCTGGTAGCCATGGACAGGCGAAGTGGAATGAGGATGTTCTGGGCCGCTCTCTTCCTGGCCGGTCTACTGGTAACCCCGGCCCGGGCCGAGACGGTCACCTACCTGCACACGGACCTGCTGGGCTCGGTGGTGCTGGAGACGGACCAGAACCGCAACGTCGTGGCGCGCTACGAGTACGAGCCCTACGGGCTGCCACGCCAGGCCATCGCCGATGCCCCCGGCTACACGGGTCACGTGCACGACGCCGGCTCCGGGCTGGTGTATATGCAGCAGCGCTACTACGACCCGGAGGTGGGGCGGTTTTTGTCAGTTGATCCC
Source organism: uncultured Gammaproteobacteria bacterium (assembly GCA_963709275.1). Taxonomy (GTDB): domain Bacteria; phylum Pseudomonadota; class Gammaproteobacteria; order Steroidobacterales; family XN24; genus XN24. The sequence goes on along the minus strand of CAVPVZ010000004.1, from coordinate 9,802 downwards.
ATGCCTTCGGACACTGCCACGGGCTGGAACTTCAACCGGTACAATTACGCGGCCAACAATCCGTATACGTTCGTGGATCCAGATGGGCGGATGGTTGGCGAACCATGGAAAGAACATCCGGGCCAGAGAAATCCCTGGGTTGGGCACGGACCCCCGCCCGATCGGCTCACTGGACCATGTAGGAAGGATAATCCTTGTTTCGATGGTGGAGGACAGGCGGAGCAGTCTCCAAGTGACTCAGCCGATCATCAGCAGCAATTCGACCCCGACAATGGAAAGGCTGAATCGGTTCTGGGACCATTCGAGTATGTTGCCTTTGCCTACTTTAGCCTTCGGTCGTCGATTATCATTTTCCGGCCGGGGCCAGATGATGTCGCAAGAAGTGTCGCGAGTCTCCCGACCCAATCCGGTCAGCTCAAGCGTATCTTCCGGAATGCTCCGGGCCATCTCTCTGACACACCAGCCAATCGAAACCTACTAATTGATGTAGCTAGTAACCCCGCGAACCGCGTGGGCGTCGACCGGTTTGGCAATGTGTGGTCCACATTGACCCGAGCGGACGGCACACAGGTCTGGGTGTCCACCCGAAACGGTGTGATCCAGAATGGTGGCCTCAATCGGGTGCCGCAATCGTTTCCAACTATTACTGGACCTTAGCCATGAAGAGTCTATCTGTGCACCAAGCTTACGCGGCGATGTTCGCGTTCTTGGAAAGTCGCTATCGGATGACCAAGTCGGATGATCTTGGTGCATTGCTGGGTAGCATGTCGCTTCTACCTGGCGGACAGACTGCTGATCCCGCCATTTGGGAGGACTGGCTTTACGCTATCAAGCAAGCCCAATCTGGGGCCGTGAAAGTAGAAATGGCGCTGAAATAGGTAATCAACGCCCCGGCCAGCTACACGATGAGCTGGACGAGCGTCAGCGGGGCCACCAGCTATCAGCTCGAGCAGCGGCTCAACAGCGGTTCGTGGACCACGGTGCACAACGGAGCGGGCACCAGCAAGGCGTTCTCGGGGGTGATGGCCGGCAGCTGGGGCTATCGGGTCCGGGCCTGTAATGCCGCGGGCTGCGGGTCGTACTCTGCCATCCACACGGTGTGGGTGGACAACATCGGGGGTTGCAACCCGCCGTTCTGCGAGGACCCGGACTCGGTGCCGGGCGATCCGCCGGTGAGCTGGTAGCCATGGACAGGCGATACGCGATGAAGACGATCTGGGCGGCGCTGCTGGCCTTGACCGCACTGAGCACCCCGGCCCGGGCCGAGACCGTCACCTACCTGCACACGGACCTGCTGGGCTCGGTGGTGCTGGAGACGGACCAGAACCGCAATGTCGTAGCCCGCTACGAGTACGAGCCCTATGGGCTGCCACGCCAGGCCATCGCCGATGCCCCCGGCTACACGGGCCACGTGCACGATGCCGGCTCCGGGCTGGTGTACATGCAGCAGCGCTACTACGATCCGGAGGTGGGGCGGTTCCTGTCGGTGGATCCGATGCCTTCGGACACGGCCACGGGCTGGAACTTCAACCGGTACAATTACGCGGCCAACAATCCGTATACGTTCGTGGATCCGGATGGGCGGGTGGTTGGCGAGCCGTGGGAAGAGCCTGGGGAGGGAGAGACCCGTGGGGAGGTGCTCCGGATGATCCGCTGGGTGGGCCCTGTGGGACAGGGAAAGCTTGTTGGAGCGACGACGGAGGCGAAACAGACCAGGGATTTGATTTAGATGAGACACTCCGGCTTTTCTGGCCTGGCTATGATCTTGGCGCTTGTATAAACGAAGGTTGTTCCGTCAACGGCTGGGTCATCGGAGGGATTGGGATTATTCCTTCCGCCAAGGGCGGGGTTGTTGCTGTAAAGTCACTGGGCGCGAACCCGTTCAGCGGAAAGGCCTGCAAAGTGAGATCGCAAAGATGCTGGAGAAGCGCGGATTCGTGCCACGCGATAGGCCGAATCCGGCCGCGGGCCAAGGCATACTAGCGCGAAATGCCGTAGAACCGGTCGTGGCTACCACATTGACGCGGACCACGGGCCACCCTGAGAAAGGGCCGCATGTTGGTAGTCCATCGCCCGACGGGACCAACGTGACACATTGCACTCCGCGCGATTACTTCGTTGGAGGGGCCACTGATGACCTTCGTGTCGATAATTCTCAAGCCACGGCCTAGGCGCGACGGCTGGATGAGATCGCAAATCAACTTACGATGCCGACGTTGGCTCGAGTCCCTCCTGTCGCAGCTTGATTTCCTAAAGGAAGGTCGACCGACCACATCCACCTGATGAGCGAATCCTGGGGCGGCACGCACCTTGAGGAGTCGGCCGCGAACCGGAACCGGCACGGCCGTCCGGCATGTGCAGATTGTTCTTCGCTGCACCGGAAGGATGACTGATGTTCCGGTATTGAGCATGCATCGCTGATTGACCAAGTGTTCTAACCATCGTTCTATTCGGTTCGGCTTGACGTTTCGGGATTATCCGCGCCGCCTAATCCGAGCCATGAGTGATGTGGGTTTTCCCGGATGCGGTTGAGTGCCACCTCGGCCTCTGGCGGCCGATCTCGAGCAGCAGCACCGGCAGCTACACGCTGAGCTGGAGCTTCGGTCACGACGCCCGGGGCGACCAGTTCACGCGCAGCGTGCAGGCAGCGCCTCAACACGCGGTTCGATCACTCGGAGCACGATCACGTCGATTACCGGGCTAGCGGGCTACCAGTACAACGGCCCGGACCGGACGGACCCACCGGCACCTGGGGCTGCTCGGAGCTGCGTCAGCGTGTACATCGCGGCCGGCTGTGCGGTCGCTATTCAGCGCGCGATGCGGCCGGACCACGGTTGCGTCACCTTGCGGACCCCGGTGCCCAGGTCGCAGCGACCGTTAAGCGGCCCGACGGCTCCGCGCTTCCGCCCCCGGACCAGCAGCACCGGCAATTACACCGTCAGCTGGACGAGCGGTATCGCGGCGCCACCAGCTATCGAGCTCGAGCAGCGGCTCAACAGCGGTTCGTGGACCGCCGTTCACAACGGTGCCGGCACCAGCAAGGCGTTCTCCGGCCTGTACGTCGGCGGCTGGGGTTATCGGATCCGGGCCTGTAATGCCGCCGGCTGCGGGGCGTACTCCGCCATCCACACGGTGTGGGTGGACAACATCGGCGGTTGCAACCCGCCGTTCTGCGAGGACCCGGACTCGGTGCCGGGCGATCCGCCGGTGAGCTGGTAGCCATGGACAGGCGATACGCGGATGAAGACGATCTGGGTGGCCGCTGCTGGCCTTGACCGCCTGATGCACCCCGGCCCGGGCCGAGACGGTCACCTACCTGCACACGGACCTGCTGGGCTCGGTGGTGCTGGAGACGGACCAGAACCGCAACGTCGTAGCCGCGCTACGAGTACGAGCCCTATGGGCTGCCGCGCCAGGCCATCGCCGATGCCCCCGGCTACACGGGCCACGTGCACGACGCCGGCTCCGGGCTGGTGTACATGCAGCAGCGCTACTACGACCCCGAGGTGGGGCGGTTCCTGTCGGTGGATCCGATGCCTTCGGACACGGCCACGGGCTGGAACTTCAACCGGTACAATTACGCGGCCAACAATCCGTATACGTTCGTGGATCCGGATGGGCGGATGGTTGGGAAGCCGTGGGAGGAGCCGTCGGGGTCTCTTCCAGATCCGCTGAGCGGCCCCGACGACCTGCACCGGCACGCCGGTCTTGTGAGTTTTAGCGAGGATGGAGGACAGTCTCAAGCTGCCGGGTTCGATGCCGCTCTAGATCAGCAGATAAGCAACGTCCGTGCTGTTCGCGAAGCACATAACCAATCCGCCACTGGCACGCGATTCGACAGTGGCAGCGAGTATCGAAATCAAGATATCGGTGGGTTCATCTTCGAGGCATCGTTGTTGGATAGGCTTCTCGCACCCGACAGAATTATGGGAGATTATCTCTTAGGCCCGATAAATGTTCGCGCGGCGCAGGGGCTATTTTCCGATGCCGGATTGTTCGGCAGCGAGTGCTTGACATGTGTGCAAGAAGGATCATTGGGGCTGGTTCTCGGTGTTCGGCCGTATACAAGATTGTCGGACATCGTTACGGAGTCGGCGCGATTCGGGCGCATCTCTCGGTTGATCGGAGCTCCAGTTTACGTCGTGTCTAATGGCGCGGAAGTTTATCAATACTCCGGATCGTCAAATCCGACGTTGATTCGAAATTAGCTCGCAAAAATGTTGACACGGAGGATCCCATGCTAAGACTTCGACGCTCATTCGAGGTTGGTCGACACTTAATCGTCTCCTTGGTGGTTACCTCATGTATTTTTTTTCCAGTGCACTCCGTTTCGGCCACAAGGGCAGCGTCGATCGTTAATCTGCTTGCCAATCCGAAAACCTACGATGGAGAGCGGGTTTTGGTGATCGGTTACGCGAGAGAAGTAGGTGGCTTTTTGAGACTCTATTTAACTCTCGAGGATGCACTGATGTGGAATGACGCTTCATCCATTCCGATTAAGGGTTCCGCATCAGATCTCTCGCTGATCAACGAAGAGCATTGTCACGATGCCTATGTCGAGGTTATTGGCAGGTTTGGTGTTCTGGAGAACCTGGACCTATACGGGATTTTTGACGTCGAAGAAGTCACACGTTTCGACTTGTCGAAGACGCCGATTGCCTCGGAAACCTGCTGGCCTTTGGGGGGGCAGTAAGGACCTCCTGGAGGCCGGTTCTGTCGCTTGTCGCAAGTTGTCAAGCATGTAGACAAAAGCCCCTGCCCTGCTCGGCGTGGGCGATCTGCCATATCTCTCGCTCAATTAATCAGAGCAACGGACCGCAACGGAAATGACTGAACCCATCGAGTCAACCAGGCATTGACTGGAGAGTTATCGGCGAGCCATGGACAGGCGTAGTGGACCGAAGAAGTTCTGGGTGGGCATGCTGCTGGCCGGCCTCCTGGTATCTCCGGCCGGGGCCGAGACGGTCACCTACCTGCACACCGACCTGCTGGGCTCGGTGGTGCTGGAGACGGACCAGAACCGCAACGTCGTAGCCCGCTACGAGTACGAGCCCTATGGGCTGCCGCGCCAGGCGATCGCCGATGCCCCCGGCTACACGGGTCACGTGCACGATGCCGGCTCCGGGCTGGTGTACATGCAGCAGCGCTACTACGACCCGGAGGTGGGGCGGTTCCTGTCGGTGGATCCGGTTACAGCGCTTAGTGATCCCGTTGGCTACTTCGGGCGTTATCACTATGCAGCGAACAACCCCTACACATTCACGGACCCGGACGGTCGAGCGTGGGGACTCGCGGCAAAGATTGCGAAGGTTATAGTACGGGGTGGCGACTTCGCTGCAACCTTTGCGGGTGCCGTTGAGGACGCTAAGACTTTAACGAGTTCTGATGCGACGTTGGCTCAACGCGCAATTGCCTTCGCTTCACTTGTCACCGAGGTTGCTTCTCCAGTTAGTGCCAGAGATGTCAATCGCGCCGTCAACGCGATTGACGGCGCAGCGGATGGGAACAGAGTTAGCACCCTCTCGCCAGGGCCGCATGCAGGTGAGTCGATTCCGGTGAGCGGCCCAGGACGGGCCAACGCAGCAAAACAACGCGAGATCAACCGAATTGGCTTAGACACGGGATGTCATACTTGCGGCACAAAGAATCCAGGGACAGTATCAGGCAATTTCGTGCTCGATCATCAGCCGTCGAGCAAGTTGAATCCCCCTGACGGTGATCAAAGGGGGTACCCTCACTGCCTGAATTGCAGCCAAAGGCAAGGTGGCGAGGTCAACGCAGAGCGTCGTCGATTAGAGGCTGAACGCCAGCGTAGCCGCAGAAAGAAATGAGCAGAGAAGACGCAGTTGAAGTTGTTGCCGATCACTTTCAAGTGCTTCTTGGGGATGGAGTGCAGGCGCCTTCAGTCGACACAACGACGCTTTGGGATAAGCCGGGGCGTGTGGCTTGTTTGGAGGGTTTTCCCGAACTCGTGGGTCTTGGGATCATCCGCTATGGTGGAACGATACGTCTGAAGATCCGCTTCGATGACCATGATGAAACTACACCGGCTGGTTGGCGAGCCTTAGGCAGGTTCGAGGTTAATGTGCCGAGTGGACGCCTGATTTTCTGGGGACCAGAGCTGGAGCGTATCGAATCGGCTCCTGGGATCGATATACCTCCGGGACGCTATGAAGGAAGCGCATTCAGTCGTGGAGAGGAACGTGTTTACGACGAGATGGCTTCAGAAGGTCCGGATGAGTATTTGATCCTCTTGGCGCGACGAAACCGGAGTGGATGAAGGATAGGGGTCCAGCACAAGGCCGGCGTCGCGGGATGTCAAGCGACACCCATTCTTGGGCATTAAGGCGACACACCGTGTGGGTGGACAACATCGGCGGTTGCAACCCGCCGTTCTGCGAGGACCCGGACTCGGTGCCGGGCGATCCGCCGGTGAGCTGGTAGCCATGGACGGGCGAACAGGGATGAAGACGATCTGGGCCGCTCTCTTCCTGGCCGGCCTCCTGATGACTCCGGCCCGGGCCGAGACGGTCACCTACCTGCACACGGACCTGCTGGGCTCGGTGGTGCTGGAGACGGACCAGAACCGGAACGTCGTGGCGCGCTACGAGTATGAGCCCTACGGGCTGCCGCGCCAGGCCATCGCCGATGCCCCCGGCTACACGGGCCACGTGCACGATGCCGGCTCCGGGCTGGTGTACATGCAGCAACGCTATTACGACCCGGAGGTGGGGCGGTTCCTGTCGGTGGATCCGATGCCGGCGGATACGGCCACGGCCTGGAACTTCAACCGCTACAATTACGCGGCCAACAATCCGTATACGTTCGTGGATCCGGATGGGCGGATGGTTGGCAAGCCGTGGGAAGAGCCGTGGGGCGGGAGATCCTTGGGCCAGAATTCCGGATCCGCTGAGCGGCCCCGGCAACTCTTGTCCGCAAGGGTATCTTTGCTTGAGCGAAGGTGATGGTGGAGGTGATGAGCAGATCGGTAGTCCTGACCAAGTACAAGTTGAGTTGGTCGCAGTGCAACAAGCGGGTGTTCTGCTTCCCGTAGCCAGGTTTGTGAAACGATTGCGTGACCTTTTAATCAAACCGAGAGTATCCCATTCACTTGACGACCTTGACTCACTGCGTGGTGCGTCAACGAAAGAGATCGAAAACCTCATCCAGAAAACTTCGTCAAGAGCCAAGTCCGTAAGGGTGACGGATTTCACTATGCAGATCCGACACGACGCGGTGGTCAGATCCGCATCATGCGCGGCGATCCTACTGCAGCCGACCCGCTCCATCAGGGTCCGTATGCCGTCATCAGTCGGAGCGGACGTGTCACGCGGATCCCGCTCGAAGGCAACCCGACGCTGCCATGAAGATTTCACCCGTGGAGCGGAAGGTCCTTTGGGCCGCTATCGAAGACTACGCAGGTCTCTGGGAGGTCGTTTGGGAATTGGCTTCGAGTTGTCCTGAAATCCCTGAGTCGGACCGAAAGTCGGTTGCCGAACGCGCGGTGCGCGATCGTCTTGCGCGCAACTGCGTCTGGCTTTATGAGCGAAGTGAGATCGGCGGAAAGGAACAGCTCGTTTCCAGAGCGAGGTGGGACGAGCTGTTATCCAACGAAGCCAACTGGCATGAACCATCTGCGAGATCAACCGAAGTACTCCTAGGCGCTACCAGCGCGGGCGAAAAGCAGTATGCGATGGATGCGTGTGACTGAGATCGTAGGTCCCCGTATCACGTGCGACCCGGTACGAACTGGACCAGCGCCTGAACAGGCGCGACTGGAGCAAGATTCACGGGGGCTCGGGCACCAGCAAGGCGTTCTCGGGGGTGATGGCCGGGAGCTGGGGTTACCGGGTGCGGGTGTGTAATGCCGCGGGCTGCGGGTCGTACTCTGCCATTCACACGGTGTGGGTGGACAACATCGGGGGTTGCAACCCGCCGTTCTGCGAGGACCCGGACGCGGTGCCGGGCGATCCGCCGGGGAGCTGGTAGCCATGGACAGGCGTAGTGGAATGAAGAAGCTCTGGGCGGCCCTGCTGCTGGCCGGCCTCCTGGTAACCCCGGCCCGGGCCGAGACGGTCACCTACCTGCACACGGACCTGCTGGGCTCGGTGGTGCTGGAGACGGACCAGAACCGCAACGTCGTAGCACGCTACGAGTACGAGCCCTATGGGCTGCCGCGGCAGGCAATTCCCGATGCTCCAGGCTACACGGGTCACGTGCACGACGCCGGCTCCGGGCTGGTGTACATGCAGCAGCGCTACTACGACCCGGAGGTGGGGCAGTTCCTGTCGGTGGATCCGGTGGGGGTAGACCTTGCGACGGGAGCTAATTTCAATCGCTACTGGTATGGGAACGACAACCCGTATCGATACGTAGACCCCGATGGCCGCGTGCCGGTGTTGGTGGCGGCAGCGGTATTCGCATGGCGGGCATACTCGGCCTACGACACGGTTACGTCTGCGGCCGAGAACATCAGTACGTTGGCAGACGCCGATGCCTCCATGTTGGACAAGACCATGGCTGGTCTTGAGCTCGCAGCCTCGGTGTTGGGCGGGAAGGCTGGACGGGAGTCGGTGGGCGTCGCGGCGAAAGCCTCAGACCACGCGGATCCTTCAACGCTCTTGCCGCGCCAGGGACGGTCAGAGATGTCTGGCTCTCAGGTCAGGAGGCTTAGATCTGACATGCATCAGAATGGCTTTGACCCGGAACAGCCGATAGATGTTGCAAATGTCGACGGGCGAAGAATCATCCTGGACGGCCACCATAGAGCCGAAGCTGCGCGGCAAGCCGGTCTCGGGGAAGTGCCGATTCGTACCCACAGTGTCAGCAACGAACAGGCCGATCAATTAATGCGCGAAGCAGCGCAGGCAGCCGCCGAGAAAAACCGATAGCATATGGATACGACCCGCAGCCTGTTAACTCACATAGGGCGGTACGTTGATCTGCAGGTCAGCCTGATTGCCACGTTCAAGGAGGCTTACCCAGACGTATCCGACTGGGAGTTTCTGTTGGACGCTCCATGGTCGGGGGCATTGGTCGTCGATGCGGATACTTGGTCGTTTCGAAAGCATGGGGCGGGCCTGTCTTTTCGCCGCACGGATGGGGTGACGATTGATGCCCATTGCTGCCTTTCCGTCCCCGAAGGCGTAGACGTCTGGCGTCTATTCAAGTATCTGGAAACCGGCGGTGCCGATAGAGAGGAACGGGTTAGCGAACGCTCGTTGGCGAGAGAGTTGGCCGCGTTGGAAGCGGCCGGTGACCTCGTTTCGGCCGGCCGCGACGGATTCTATCGTCTTTCGACGCAGTGATCGCTTGGTATGGCCGGCCCGGCCTGGGAATATCGAGCACGCCTACCTCTCCACGATCGCGTGGCGCCGGATAAGTACTTCCTCCAATCGAGCCGGCGTCCGATCATGGCCACTATCGGGCTGGATCGACCATTCGCCGGGTGCGTCCGAGCAGTCCGACCTGGGACGGTCGATTGATCCCGCGCCGAAGGTTCGGGATCTGTCTGTCTCGATCAGTAGCGAGGGTCGTCTGAGTTGGAGCTGACCTTGTTCTTCTCCGGGATCTGCGCCCTGGCGATCCTGGTCTTTATCTTCGACTGGAGATGGATTGAACGGAGGCGCAAGGAGGACGTTCCGGAACTGTCATCGTGGCTTGGCTGGTCTCGGCTTTCGTCCATCCCGGAAGCGGAGATTTTCTTCCGGCTCCTGTTCAGGCCCAACCACTCATGTTTGTCGCAACGGGCAAGAATGGCGGTGGTGAGAGTCAGGATCGCCATGGTGACTCTGTTTCTAGG
>CAVPVZ010000003.1:0-115737 GCA_963709275.1 uncultured Gammaproteobacteria bacterium | reverse complement strand
TGTTATGTTGCCTGTTTCTGGTTCAGGTACCGTCTTGCTACCGGCCATGATGTGTGGGTAGGTCAGTGGCAGCCGGTCATCGTCGGGCAGGCCGCAGACACGCCGGTATGCAGCGACGTCCGCAGCATGCGCCATGACGCCCCCCAGCTCCGCATCCAGCGCGGCGGCGCCGCTGGCCGGCGGAAGCCGGCGCGGACGACGATCCAGCAGCGCGCGCAAGTAAGCGGCGCCGAGTGACGGCGGCGAAGAGAAACTGAGGCGAGCCAAGCGTCAGGCGCCGAGGGCACGCACCTTGTCGATATAGCTTTGCATCGCGCCATCGGCAGAGGTGCCCTTGAGCCCCTCCCAGGCCTCGAACTTGGCGCGCGCCACGAAATCGAACATGCCCGGCTTCTTGCCGCTCACGTCCCCTTCAGTGGCCTGCTTGTACAAGGCGTACAAGGCCAGCATGTCATTGTCGCTGGGGCGCTTCGACAGCCCCTTCACATCCACCATGGCCTGCTCAAAGCGGGCCTTAAGATCATTGCTCATCGGGAATCCCCCAGGCGCTACTCGGCTACGCGGTCGATGTGCAGGCGAACCGGCCCACCATCGGCGCCAGAGTAGTTTACCGCAGCGTAGAGGTCTCCAGGCCGTTCTCCCGGCCCGCCCGAAAGCGAGATGCGTGCCACGAGCTGCAACTCGGGCTGGTCGAGGATCGTTACGCCTTCCATCATCGCATTGGCGTCGGTCAGGGTCACCGACATCGGCAACTCGTTGGAGCGGGCCCGTACGACCGCCAGGGGCGGCCCGCCGGTGGGGAGGCGCGCGATGATGAACACCGGTGCCGGACGCGGGATGCGGGCGACCAGGGCCGGATCGAGCGACACGTCGAGGCGGATCCCCTCACCCGGCGCCGGTACCGGCGCCTCTGCTGCAGGGGCCGTCGGCGCCGCAGGCGTGGCCGCGTTGGCACTCTGCATCGACATGGCCGCCATCGGGTCGCCGCCGAGCGCGTTCGCGCGTGCTGCGGAGATGCGCTCCTCGATCAGAGGTACCAGCGTCTCAGGCGGGTTCATGCTGAGCAGCGTCTCGAGACGTTGGATAGCAAGATCCCAGCGCGCGTTCTCGAAGGCGTTGAGACCGCCGTACCAGAGGGCCTTCGGATAAGACGGCTCGGCCGCCAGGACCCGCTCGAAAATCGCGCCCGCTTCGCCCTGCAGCCCTTCCGGCTGCGACAAGGCCAGCGCCTCGCCGAGATCCGCCAGGACCTGTGGGGAATCCCCACCCTCAAGCGCCGCCGCATTGCGGTAGGCACCGGCCGCGTCCTCGAAGCGACGCTGGGACATGTAGGTCCGGCCCAGCAACAGCCAGCTCTCGAGCTCCTCCGGGTTCTGCGCCAGGCGCTGTTCCAGGGCACGCAGCGCCTCGTCCATCTCGTGCATGCCCTGGTTGCTCCCGGCCTGCGCCCGCATGCCGCTCGCGCCCCAGTCCCAGGTGCTCCAGTGCGAATACATCATGATGCCGGCGACCGGGATCGCCAGGGCCACGAGGATGCCGACGCCGAGCACCGAGGAGTTGCGCTCGCCGTCCTGGCGCGCCCAGGCGCGAATGACAGGCACCAGCACCATTGCCGCGGCCAGCAGCCCGAGGGCCAGCGCCGCGATCCAGAACTGAGTCATGAGTTTTCTCCCATCCCTTCTGCGTCGTCGCCGTCCAGCCCGGTCTCACGCGAACGCCGCCCGACGACCGAAACCATTACAGCGGCGCCTATCAACAGCAGGATCACGGGCGCGCCCCACAGCAGGTAGGTCACCGGCTTCACCGGCGGGTTGTAGAGCACGAAATCGCCGTAACGGTCCGTCATGAACTGTTTGATCTCGGCATCGGTGTTACCGGCCAGGATCATGTCGCGAGTGATGCGGCGCAGGTCCTTGGCGAGGTCCACGTTGGACTCGGCCACGCTCTGGTTCTGGCACACCACGCAACGAAACTCGTGCGTCAGCCGTTCGTAGCGCTCGAGCTGCTCCGGCGTATCGAAGGTTTCTTCCGGGTTCATCCGGAGGACACTGTCGTCCGCCCAAGCTGCCGCGCCGCCGAGGAAGAACATCCCGGCGACCAGCAGGGCCAAAAAGAACTTCATTGGGTATTCGTCTCCATCTGCGCGATGCGCGGCAGGAACTCCTGCTGCCACACCCCGGGGGTCATCGGCCCGAGGTGCTTGTAGACCACCGTGCCGGCGGGATCGAGCAGGAACGTTTCTGGCGAACCGTAAACGCCCCAGTCGAGCGCCACCATGCCGTCCGGATCGAAGGCCACCTTGGTGTAGGGATCACCCAGGCTGCGCAGCCATTCCAGCGCCTTGGGCCGCTCGTCGCGATAGTTCATGCCGTACAGCGGTACGCCGCCGCGCCGCGCCAGCTGCATCAGGAAAGGATGCTCCTGGCGACAACCGGTGCACCACGTCGCCCAGACGTTCAGCACGGCCGGCCTGCCGAGCATGTCTTCCTTGGCGAAAGTCGCCTCGGGCTGGCGCAGGTCTTCCAGCTGGAAGGCCGGCGCCGGCTTGCCGATCAGGGGCGACGGCACGGTGCGCGGGTTCAGGAACAGGCCCTTGTAGAAGAAGCCGGCCAGTACCACGAACACCAGGACAGGCAACAGGTACTTCAGCGTCTTCATCAGGCCGTGCCCTCCTGCAGCTTCCCGCCCGGCTGGCCAGACTGCACCCGCGCGCCTGCCTCCGCCTCGCGCGGCACGCGGTAGCGCTTGTCAGTGATGCCAAAGAAGGCGGCCAGGGCCATGATCAGGGCAGCCAGCCAGATGAAACGGATGTAGGGCTTGTACTGGATGCGCATGCTCCAGGCGCCCTGTCCAAGCGGTTCGCCCAGGGCGACGAAAATATCGCGGTGCAGGCGTGCGTGGATCGCCGCTTCGGTCATGGGATTCTGCTGCACCAGGTAAGTGCGCTTCTCAGGATAAAGCACAGTCACCTGCTCACCATTCTTCTCCACCACCACCTCGCCGCGTACCGCGGTGTAGTTCGGACCGCGCACGTTCGAAGTGCCGTTGAGGGTGAAGGAGTAGTCCTCGACCTGCACCGTATCGCCGGGCTTCATGCCGATGTCGCGCGCAATCCCGTAAGTCGAGACCATGGTGACGCCGATCACGAACATGCCGACCGCGAAATGCGACACGCTCATGGAGATCATGGTGCGGGAATAGCCCTTCAGCGAGCCCTTGCGCCGGATGTATTTAACCGGGTCTATGAACGAGACCGCCATGACCCAGACGCCGAGCAGGACGCCGATGAACTTCATCAGGCCAAACTGGTGGTAGACCAGCAGCGGCACTACAATCGAGAACAGCAGTGCGAAGAGCGCAAAAGGCCAGAGTTTGCCCTTGAGCTGCTTCCACTCCATCTTCTTCCAGGCCGTGTGCATGCCGAGTCCCATCAGCAACACCAGCGGCAGCGTCGGGATGATGAACACGGTGTTGAAATACGGCGGTCCGACCGAGATCTTGCCCAGTCCCAGGCCGTCGACGAACAGCGGATACAGCGTGCCGAACAGGATCAGCAGCGTGGCCACGACGAACAACATGTTGTTGGCCAGCAGGAAGGTCTCGCGCGACAGCGGCGCGAAGCCGCCCTTCTGCGCCAGCTGCGGTGCCCGCCAGCCGTACAGCGCCAGCGCGCCGCCGATGAAGAAGACAAGCATCGCGAGGATGAACAGGCCGCGATCAGGGTCCGTGGCAAAGGCATGCACCGAGACCAGCACGCCAGAGCGCACCAGAAAGGTGCCAAGCAGGCTCAGCGAAAACGCCGAAACCGCCAGCAGCAGGGTCCAGCCCTTGAACAGGCCACGCCGCTCGGTCACCGCCAGCGAGTGAATCAGCGCCGTACCGACCAGCCAGGGCATGAAGGAGGCGTTCTCAACCGGGTCCCAGAACCACCAGCCGCCCCAGCCCAGCTCGTAGTAAGCCCACCAGCTGCCGAGCGCGATGCCGACGGTCAGAAAGGCCCAGGCGCAGCTGGTCCAGGGACGGATCCAGCGCGCCCACGCTGCGTCGAGCTTGCCCTCGATCATGGCGGCGACGGCGAAGGCGAAAGCCACGGCAGAAGCCGACGTAGCCCATGTAGAGCATGGGCGGATGGATCGCCAGTGCCGGATCCTGCAGCAACGGGTTGAGGTCGCGGCCGTCCATCGGTGCCGGGAATAAGCCGGTCGAAAGGATTGGACGTGGCCAGCAGTGAACAGCATGAACGCCGACGCTGATCAGCCCATGACACCGAGCACCTTGGCCGAAGGTCTGCGGCAGATGCGGCGAGAGAACACGCCGACCAGCGCAGCGTCCATACCGCGAGCATCAGAATCCAAAGCAGCATCGAGCCCTCGTGGCCGCCCCAAACGGCCGGAGACCTTGTACATCATCGGCAGCGCGGAGTTGGAGTGGTTGGCGACGTAGGCGACCGAGAAATCGTCGACGACGTGCGCGTAGGTCAGGACCGGCATAGGCGATCGCAACGAAGACGAAGTGCCCGATGGACACCGGCTCGGTACCGCTGCGCTCCAGGCCGGCTTGTTGAAGATCGGGCCGGCGAGCCCGAAGAAAGCCTGCGCGACGGCCAGGCAGAGCGCCAGCGCCAGAGCAACGTGGCCGAGTTCAGGAATCACTTAGTAGCCTCCGGTCGACTGCTGGGCGTTACGCTTGTGCGTCTCCTCCAGCGAGGCCGCGACTTCCGGCGGCATGTAGTTCTCGTCGTGCTTGGCGAGAATCTCGTCGGCGACGAACTGGCTGCCGTCCATGCGCCCGTGGGCGATGATGCCCTGCCCCTCGCGGAACAGGTCGGGCAGGATGCCGGTGTAAACGACCGGGATCACGTGCGCTTCGTCGGTGAGCGTGAAGCGCACTTCCATGGTGCCTTCCTTGCGCACGATCGATTCATCGACCACCAGGCCGCCGACACGGAAACGACGGTCCTGCGGCGCCTCGCCGGCCTCCATCTGCGTGGGGCTGTAGTAGTAGAGGATGTTCTGGTTCATGGCCTTCAGCAGGAAGGTGGCACCCAGGCCAACGCCTGCAATGACCAGACCCACGGCAAGAAGACGCTGGTTGCGAGCTTTCATTCAGACCTCCTCTGCGGCCAGCCGACGACGGGCCGTTTCAATACGCGACTTGAGCAGATGACGGGCCATCCAGACGTTGGCGCCGAGTACCACGAAGGACAGGATGACGCTGGACCAGACGTACCAGGTGTATTTTCCGAAACTCAGGAATTCCATCGTCAACCTCTATCGATGACATCGCGAAGCCACTTTTTGTTCCGCTCCCGGACCAGCAATTCTGCCCGGGCACGCACCATGAGCACCGCGAAAAAGAAGAACGTGAAACCCAGCCACATGATCAGCAGGGGGACCAGCATCTCCGGCTCCATGGACGGCTTGCCGATTTTCGAGATGGTGGCCGGCTGGTGCAGGGTGTTCCACCACTCCACCGAGTACTTGATGATCGGGATGTTGATGACGCCGATGATGGCCAGCAGGGCGCTGGCGCGGTCGGCACGATTCTCGTCGTCGATCGCGGCGCGCAGGGCCATGTAGCCGAAATACAGGAACAGCAGCACCAGCGTCGACGTGAGGCGCGCGTCCCACACCCACCAGGTGCCCCACATCGGCTTGCCCCAGATCGAACCGGTAGCCAGGGCGACCACGGTGAACGAGGCGCCGATCGGGGCACAAGCCGCCGCCACCGCGTGCGCCAGCTTGATGCGCCATACCAGCCCCACCGCCGCTGCCACAGCCATCACCACGTAGCCGAACTGCGACAGCCAGGCGCTCGGCACGTGGAAATAGATGATGCGGAAGGCATCGAGCTGCTGGTAGTCCTGCGGCGCGATCCACAAGCCGCCGACCGTGCCGACAGCAATGAGGATGGCGGCAAACCAGCCGAACCACGGCACCATCGTGCCGGACAAGCGCCAGAAATGCGGTGGCGAACCGAGCTTATGTATGAATTCCCACATGGGCGGCTATTTAACAACCAAGTAGATTGAGTCTCAATTGCGACAGATACGCATGCAGGTTGGGGAACTTTTTCTCCCTTTTCCGACACATGCCCGTATTAATGGTTCAATTATCGATGATTGCCCCGGCCGGCGCGAGCAGTAACCTGGCTAGTCCAGGCTGATCCGCATCGCCGCAGCCATCCCCGCCGGGGCCAGGCTGATGGCCAGCAGCAGCACGGCGGCCAGCAGGTACATCACCCCGCTGACGTCCAGCCCCTGCATCGCCATGTCGGTGGCCCGTGCGCCGAAAATCAATACCGGCATCACGATCGGCAGAATGAGCAGCGACAGCAGCCCCCCGCCCCGCCGTAGCCCGACGGTGAGCGCGGCCATGACCGCGCCGGCCAGGCTGAGCACCGGGGTGGCCAGCAGCAAGGCCAGCATGGTCTCCGGCACGGCGTCAGCAGGCAGGAACAGCGCATGCCCGACGATCGGCGCCATCAGGACCAGCGGCAGCCCGGTCATGAGCCAGTGCGAGGCGGTCTTGGCCAGCAGCAGCAGCGACAGCGGCTGCGGCGACAGGGCCAGCTGCTCCATGGTGCCGTCCTCCACGTCCTGCCGGAACAGGCTCTCCGCCGCCAGCAGCGAGGCCAGCAGCGCCGAGACCCAGATCACGCCGGGGGCGATGGCCTGCAGCAACTCCGGCGCCGGGCTCAGCGCCAGCGGGAACAGTGTCGTCACCATGACGAAAAACATCAGCGGGTTGGCCGCCTGGCCGATATGCCGGAACGCGAGCCGGAGGTCGCGCGTCAGCTGCAGCCAGAAGGCGGTTCCGAGACCTGGCCACTCCATCATCAACCCAGCTCCAGCCGTCGCGTGACGCCGGCGGCCACGCCATGCGCCTGGTGGGCCACCAGCAGGACCAGTCCGTCACGCGACAGGTGTTCGCTCATCATCTGGTCCACCAGTTCGCGCCCGGCGACGTCGAGGTTGGTATAGGGCTCGTCGAGGATCCACAGCTTCGCCCCGCTCGCCAGCGCCTTGGCGAGGGAGACGCGACGCTTCTGCCCGGCCGACAGGCTGCGCGCAGGGACGTGGCGCCGCTTGCTCAGGCCGACCCGCTCGAGCGCCGCATGGATGTCCGCCTTGCTGAGCCAGGCGCGCAGGCCGAGCTGGAACACGAGGTTCTCCTCTGCGGTGAGATCGGCCTTCAGGCTCTCGCGATGCCCGAGGTAGCACAGGCTGGCATGGAAATCGGCACGATTGCGCGAGATCTTTTTCTCGCGCCAGTAGACGTCGCCGGTCTCGGGCAGCGTCAGTCCGCACAGCACGCGCAGCAGGCTGGTCTTGCCGCAGCCGTTCGGCCCGACGATATGCAGCAGCTCGCCGGCGCGCAGCTGGAAGGAGACCTTGGTGAAGAGGCGCGTTTCGCCGCGCCACAGCTCGAGTTCCCGGCCCTCCATCAGCACCGGGCCGGCAGCGGTCTCCGCCGTCATGACTGGGCTCCTCCGGCGCGGTTCGGCGCCGGCGCAATCCTGCGTCGCAAAACACTCCCCTCTCTGTTTTTTCTGCCGTGTCGCCCCGCCCGGCCCGCGCGGACGGGCCGGGGGACGACCGACGGGCGCCGCGCAGTATACACTCCCGGGAAACGGAGACGGCATCAGGGGCGCCCGCAACGGTGCATCCGCGCCCACGGCGCCCGGCAACTGAGGGGGGACGACGATGGGATATGAAGCGATCTACCGGCGCTCTATCGAGACGCCCGAGCTGTTCTGGGGCGAAGCGGCAAGCGCGATCAACTGGACCCGTTCCTGGGACGCGGTGCTCGATGCAAGCAATCCGCCGCTCTACCGCTGGTTCCGCGGGGCGGAACTCAATACCTGCTACAACGCGCTCGACCGGCATGTCGACGGCGGCCGGGCAGACCAGGCGGCGCTGATTTACGACAGCCCGGTGACCGCCACCAAGGAGACCTTTACCTACCGGGAGCTGCGCGACCGGGTAGCCCGGCTGGCCGGCGGCCTGCGCGCCCTCGGGGTGGACAAGGGCGACCGCGTCATCCTCTACATGCCCATGGTGCCGGAAGCGGTCATCGGCATGCTGGCCTGCGCCCGTATCGGCGCTATCCATTCGGTGGTGTTCGGCGGCTTCGCCGCGCGCGAGCTGGCCACGCGCATCGACGACGCCAAGCCGAAAGCGATCCTCTCCGCCTCTTGCGGCATCGAGGTAAACCGCGTCATCCGTTACAAGCCGCTGCTCGACGAAGCCATCCGCAGCGCCGCCCACCCGCCGCAGAACTGCGTCATCCTGGCGCGCCCGGAAGCACCCTCGGACCTCAAGGACGGGCGTGATCTCGACTGGGCGGAGCTGGAAGCCGAAAGCGACCCGGTCGGCTGCGTGCCGGTGGCCGCGACCGACCCGCTGTACATTCTCTACACCTCGGGCACGACCGGCATTCCGAAGGGCGTGGTGCGCGACAACGGCGGCCATGCCGTGGCGCTGTCCTGGAGCATGAAGCATGTCTACGGCGTGGAGCCCGGCGAGGTCTTCTGGGCCGCGTCCGACGTCGGCTGGGTCGTCGGCCACTGCTACATCGTCTATGGACCCCTGCTGCACGGCTGCACCACGGTGCTGTACGAAGGCAAGCCGGTCGGGACGCCGGATGCCGGCGCGTTCTGGCGCGTCATTGCCGAATACGGCGTGAGCGTGATGTTCACCGCACCGACGGCCTTCCGCGCCATCAAGCGCGACGACCCGCGCGGCGAGCACATTGGACGCTACGACCTGTCGAAGCTGCGCGCCCTGTTCCTGGCCGGTGAGCGTTGTGATCCCGACACCCTGAACTGGGCCAGCGAGAAGCTGCAGATCCCGGTGATCGATCACTGGTGGCAGACCGAGACCGGCTGGCCGATCGCCGCCAACTGCCTGGGCATCGAAGAGCTCCCGATCAAGCCGGGCTCTCCGACACGCGCCGTGCCCGGCTACGACGTGCGGGTGCTGGGCGACGACGGCAAGGAAGTGCCCGACGGAGAGATCGGCAGCATCATGATCCGCCTGCCGCTGCCGCCGGGCACCCTGCCCACGCTGTGGGGCGACGACAAGCGCTACATCGACGCCTACCTCAGCACCTTCGACGGCTGGTACCTCACCGGGGATGCCGGCTACCGCGACGAGGATGCGTACCTGTGGATCATGAGTCGCATCGACGACATCATCAACACGGCCGGACACCGGCTGTCCACGGGGGCGATGGAAGAGGTGCTCGCCTCCCACCAGGACGTGGCCGAGGCGGCGGTGATCGGCGCGCATGACGAGCTGAAGGGCGAACTGCCGGTCGGCCTGGTGGTGCTCAAGTCGGGCGTGGACAGGCCGGCGGACGCCATCAAGGCCGAGCTGGTGCAGATGGTGCGCGACAAGATCGGCCCGGTGGCGGCGTTCAAGAAGGTCGCCATCGTCGACCGCCTGCCGAAGACGCGTTCCGGCAAGGTGCTGCGCGCCACCATGCGCAAGATCGCCGACGGCCAGGAGTACAGCGTGCCGGCGACGATCGATGACCCGGTGATCCTCGACGAGGTCAACGAGGCGCTGCGCACCATCGGCTACGGGAAAGGGTAAACACGGCAAAGGGTAAACCCGGAGCCCGGGCGCGGAGCGTGCCCGGGCCCCGTCGCGTTACTGCGCCAGCTCGCCCTCGAACAACTGGCGGAAGAACATCACCGTCGCTGCCTGGAAATAGTCGCGGTTCGGCTTCTTGGCGAAACCGTGGCCCTCGTCCATGGCGAGCAGGTACCAGACCGGCACGTCGTTACCCCTGACCGCCGCCACGATCTGCTCCGACTCGGTGTACGGGACGCGCGGGTCGTTGTAGCCCTGCGCCACGAACAGCGGCGAGCGGATCTTGTCGGCGTTATTGAGCGGGGAGATACGCTCCATGATGGCCCGCATCTCGGGATCGCGCTCATCGCCGTATTCCGCCCGGCGCAGGTCACGCCGGTACGCCTCCGTGTTCTCGAGGAAGGTGGCGAAGCTGCTGATACCGACGATGCTGACGCCGCCGAGCAGGCGCTCGTCGAAGTTCACCAGCGAGCCCAGCACCATGTAGCCGCCGTAGGAGCCGCCGTAGACGATCACCCGGTCCTCGTCCAGGTCGGGACGCGCCTTGATCCAGTCCAGCAGGGCGCCGATGTCTCTCACCGAGTCCTCGCGCAGCGGGCCGTTGTCCAACTGCAGGAAGCTCTTGCCGTAGCCGCTGGAACCGCGCACGTTGGGTCGCAACACGGCCGCGCCCAACTCGTTCACCCAGTAGGCGTAGGTCGAGGAAAAGCCCGGGCGTGATTGCGACTCGGGCCCGCCGTGGATCTGGATCACGACCGGGTGCGGACCCTCGCCTTCCGGCAGGTACAGCCAGGCCGGCACCTCGAGGCCGTCGAAGCTCTCGAAACTCACCAGCCCGGGCACCGGGAATTCGGAGGTGTCGAGCCCGCCGACCTCGCTCTCGGTCCAGCGCACCAGCTTGCGCCCGGTGAACTGGTACACGAAGACGTCGCTCGGCGACTGCGGCGTGTTCAGGGTCATCGCCAGGCTGTGGCCGTTCGGATGGAAGGACAGGCTGCCGATCAAGCCCACCGGCAGGTCCGGGACCGGCAGATCGCGGTCCCGCTTCACGTCTCGCATGTAGAGACGTGACATGCCGCCCTCGTTGGTCGCGAACGCCAGGGTCGAGCGATCGCGGGTCAGCGTGAAGGACGAGACGTCCCAGGGAATGTTGGCCGAAAGCGGCGTGGACTTGCCGGATTCCAGGTTAAGGCGATACAGCTGCTTGAACTCGCCGCCGTGGTCGTGCACGACGTACACGGCCTCGCCGGTGTGGTCGAAGGCCGCACCGCCGAAGCCCACCGGTCCGTCCTGCGGATAGACCTGCGTCTTCGTGCCCGATGCGAGGTCGACGATGAAGATCTTGCTGTCGGTGATGGAACGATAGTTGATCACCAGCAGTCGGTCGTCGGCCGGGGACCAGTCCATCGGCACCCACAGGCCTTCGCCCTCGAGCACCATGCGATGTGCTTCATGACCCTGCTCCGGGCCGGCCACATAAATGTCGTAATTGCGCCCGTCGCGCCGCGTGCTGGCGTAGGCGAAACGGTCGCCACGGTTGGACCAGGTGGGCCCCGTATTGCGCGACTTGCCGTCGGTGAGGAGCGTGCTTTCACCGCTCGCGAAGTCGAACCAGTGCAGCTGGTAGAACTCGTTGCCGCCGACGTCGCGGGTATAGACGAAGCCGTTGAGCTCCGGGTCCGGCGGTACCGACGCGTTGTTGACCGGCTCCGGGAAGAAGGTGAGCTGGTAGCGTGCGCCCATCGGCTGGCTGACGCGGTGGACCTGGCTGGTGTCACCGAACCGGGTGGTCACGAGGATGCCGCCGTCGTTGAGCCAGCTGGCGAAGCCGGCGGAACGCGTGTTCTGGTACTGGTCGAGTCGCTCGATAAGCGCCGCCGGAATTTCCGGCATATCTTCCAGTACGAGATTGCCGCGCTCGACACGCTCCACAGCGCCCGCTGCGGCGCAGGCGAAGCTGAGCAGGACCAGGATTGACAGCTTGCGTAGGCTCACGATTCTCCTCCAGTTGTGCTGGTGCCCGGAGCCGGAGTCGAACCGGCACGGCCTTGCGGCCGAGGGATTTTAAGTCCCTTGCGTCTACCAATTTCGCCATCCGGGCGACGAGGCGGAAAAGTAACATAGCGCGGACGCGAGGCGCGCGAAACGGAGATCCCCCGCCCCGTCACAAACCGCGCGCCCGTCGTCAGCGACCTGTGTCGAGTTCGAGCTTGCGCACCGCCGGCACGAGCAGGCTGCCCAGCACGACCGTGACCGGGCCGTCCGCCGAGGCTGCCGGCAGCACGGCGCCGGCCGTGACCTGTGCGACCTCATCCGGCCTGTCGTCCGTCACCACGCGCAGCACGTCACCGTTCGGGCCGAACTCCAGCAGGTAGCCCGGATACTGCGGCGGCGGCTTGAGGAAACTCGGCAGCCGGTAAATCGCCTTCACGGCCCAGGGTCGGGCACGCTGCGCGTCCAGCGCTGGAATCCGGGCCAGCGACAGGCCGACGAGGAAAGAACCCGAGGGGGTGAGCGTGATGTTGTCCGGGTAGCCCGGCAGCGCGTCCGCGAAGATGTCATGCGCCCCGGCCCGGGGCCCGGACAGCCACAGGCGCCGGATGCGGAAGGCCAGGAACTCGTTCACCAGCACGAAGGCGCCATCGGCGGCCAGCGCTACACCGTTGGCATAGAACAGGTTGTCGAGCACGACCTCCGCTGCGCCGCTGGTGGGGTCGTAGCGCACCAGGCGGCCGCTGGGACGGCTGTCCCACACATCGAGCTCCACCTGTTCAAGCGTGTGATCACGAGTCGGCGCAGAGAACCACACCACGCCGTCCGGGCCGACCTCGAGGTTATCCGCGAACGTCAGCGGCTCCCCGCCCACGGTCTCGACGAGGTAAGTCACGCGGCCGTCCCGCGCCACCCCGACCAGCCCACGTTCGGCGTCGGCGACGTAGAGCACCTCGCCGCCGGGATCGAAACCCATGCCCAGCGGACGCCCGCCGGTATTGGCAAAGACCTCGACGTCACCGTTCTGCGGATCGATGCGCAGGATGCTGCCGTCCCCGATGCCGGTGTAAATGTGTCCATCCCGCGGGCTGACGGCGATGTCCTCCGGACCGAAGTTCTCCGGACTGCCGGCGGCGAGGAACCGTGCCCTGATGACCGCCTCCGCCAACGGTTCCGCCCCCTGCATGGACTGGGTCGCCGCAAACGGTGAGCCCGGCCCAGTGCCGGGATCGGCGGGCGGTTGCCAGGGGAAGGGGTCCAGCGGCGTGGGCCACGCCAGGAGGTACGCGAGCACGAGCACGACGGCCCCGGCGAGGACCTTCAGCGCGCGTCTCAGCCCGGGCCAGCGGCCCAGCAGGCCCCGATGGCTCACGGCGCCAACGCCCGGTCCGCCGCGTCCGGACACTCCGTGCCGTCCAGCTGCAGGCACCAGCCCCTCGGCTCGGTGAAGGTCCGCTTGTTACGCGCGTGACGGTACACGGCGATCTCTTCGTAGACCGCCTTGCGGATCCGGTTCAGGCCGCCGAGCGGACGATGATCGACGTGGCCGTGCCAGGGCGTGAAGGAGAGATCCTCGCAAAAACTGTTGCGCTCAGGCGTATCGAAATCCTGCAGCGGGATCCGAATGGAAGCCACCTTGCGGAACGGTGCGTCCGAAGTCTTCCACTTCACGGTCGGATCCTCGATCGGCATGTTCTTCTCCGGGTCCTGCACCTGGACGAGGAAATCGAAGCACGCCTCCTGCCGGTCGAGGTGTTCCGCGAGCGCCCGGCGCAGGTAGTCCGGATCCGACCTGTCCACCTTGCCCGGAAGTTTCTCGGTGCAGCTCCGGGCGCTGTACTTCATTGCATCCCGATACGGCGGCGGCGCCTGGGCGCTGTCGGCATCTACGCCCAGCGCATAGGCCGTCATGCTGTGGTACTGGGTATGCAGCGGACTGGAAATGCGTCCCAGGAGCCGGCTGCCAATGACCAGCTCCCTGATCTGCCAGTCGAGCGGATTGGCGTCACGAAAGAAGTAGCCGAACTGGCTGCCGTCCGCCTGGTAGCGGATGAAACCCTCGTACTCCTCCACGTTCCGGTTGAAAAACACCGGGTGGTTGATCATGAGGAAATCCTGCGTCTCCAGCGCCGGCGCGCCCGGTGGCGACGGCAACAGCTTCTCGCCCCGCACGCCCATGAGCTTGATCGCCATGCCCCGCGCGTCCTTGGTGTGGTCCGGCTGCAGCGCGGCGTTACCGTTGGAGAAGCGGATCCAGGCCTTGTACTCCCGCCCGGGGACAAAGACGCCGGTGCGCAGCGCTTCCGGCAGGTCCTCGCGCACGGTGAACGTGGCCGTGACGCACCCGTGCGCCTTGGCATGCGCGTCACGGCGATAGGTCGGACCGGACTCTTTCTGCACGTCGTCCACGAGTTTGCGCGCCGAGGCAACGATGCTCGGCACGAAATACAGCTCGCGCGCGTCCACGTTCTCGCCGACGTCGCGCGGTGGTTCCCCGCACGCCGCCAGGGCCAATACGGCCGCCAGCAACCAGCAGCGCCTAGTCACGACCGGCCTCCTCGGACTCCAGGTAAAGCGTGAACAGGCTGCACTCCGAGGCCAGCTCCCAGGTGGCGGCCTCCCCGTCCGGCGCCGGCGCAGGCGGCATGTGATCGCCGTACACCAGGGCATCGCTGGAGCAATGCTGCTGCCATGGATCGCGTTGGAACGCCGGCGAGCCCCATTCCGGATACTCGATGCGCAGCAGCGCGGTCCGGGCGCGCATCTCCGCCTCGCAGGCGCCGCGGGATTCGTCCTCGCACAGCGCCGGCTCGTACGGATTCTCCTCGGCCGCGGTGGGCTCCACGTAGTCCATCAGCTTGAGGTACTCGAGAATCTGGTAACGCTCCTCGACTTCGAGGAAGGGGCCGATGACCCCGTTCTTCTGGCAGCCGTCGCGAAACTCGTGGCCCACGTTGTCGTTGCCGGTCACGCGCGTCTCGAAACGCACGGCGCCCGGCACGTCCAGGTCCTGGTAGCCGAGGTGGACGGGGTCGTACTCGCGGGTCCCGGACCAGAAGGCGGCCTGGCGCTCCGAGCGCGGCGAGATCATCTGGAAAATCGTGCGCACGCTGCCGTTGTGCAGGAACGGCGGAGTCGCCCAGATGCCGTGCAACGGCCGCGACTTGTACTTCTTCAGGGCCTCGGGTTCGGTGCGCGGATAGTCCAGCACGCCGAAGCCCATGAACTTGAGGAACTCTTCCTTCGACGCCGGCCGATGCTTCTCGAAATACCGGTTGGTGATGGCGGTGCTCATGATATTGAGGCCGACCACGGCGCTGATCGCGGTCGGGTCGATGTTGTCGGCGATCGCATCGGCCACGCACAGCTGCTTGAGCTCCTCCGGCGTCCAGCCAAGACGGCTGGCGTCGTAGCGGTTGTCGGCGAAGTTGAGCGCGGCGTTGCGGTCGGTGCCGATGTCGCGGATAGGAATCAGCTTCACGCGCCACTGCTCGACGTGGGTCGGCCTGTCGCCACAGTCCTCCTGGTCCGGCCGGCACACGGGGCCCAGCACGCGGCCCTGCTCGTCCAGTTCGTAGAGGATGTTCCCCTCGATGTCGGCGATGCGCTGCGGGTTGTGCAGGTTCAGGCACTGCTGCGCCGTGATGCGCACGTCGCCCGCCTCGGCCGAGGTCAGGCTGCAGGTGCCGTCGGCATGGTGCACGAGCCCAACGGCGAGGTTCGGGTCAGGGGGATGGTCCACCTTGGGCGGTGTGTCGTGCGCCGTCAGGTGGGGCCCGTGGCAATGGCGGCAATGCACGTCGAACAGCACCCGACCCGCGCGCGCCTTCTCCCGGTCGATTGGGCCGAACAGGTGCGCAGGCCAGCGCGGCGCCTCGAGGCGCGCCAGGGTGCGCTCGATGTGGTGGATACGGTCCGGCATGATCGAGGTGTCATAGCGCAGGTGCAGCGGTAGCGGCGCCCCGTAGGCGTCGAACAGCTCGAGGCGCGCGCCCACGCCGAGCGACTCATTGATATTGCGCGCCATGGGCTGGGAGGCGTAGCCCTCCCACTGCACCCAGTTGAACTTGGCGATGTCCCACAGGTGCGGGTAACTCACCGGTGCTGTCGCCTGGCGATAGTTGCTGTCGGAGATGTGCCGGCCAAACACCGTGTTGGCAATGCGCTGCGTGGCGTCGGTGCGACCGTAGCCCTCGAACACCGGGTACGTGCCGAGGCGCAGGTCGATCCACGCATTGCCGAGCAGCGTGCGGATGGTCTGGCCGAACTCCTCGCGCAGCGTGTCCCTGGCGGCCTCGAAATCGAAACCGGCGTCGGTCCCGCCGGTGAGCGTCGGCTCGATGACATTGCGGGCGAAGCGGTCGAACTTCCAGGGGTTGAGGTAGGTCGCCAGCATCGAGGACATCAGGTCCGCCTGGAACTGGCCGGGTTTCATGTCGGTGATGGCGTGCATCGCCTGGCCGCCGTCGATGCGGATCGCCGTGCCCTGGTAATGCAGCTCGCCCGTGTGGCAGAGACTGCAGGTCATGTCGAGCAGCTCCGCGCCCACCTTCTCGTCGTAGTACCTGGTGAAGCCGACCGGCAGGTTGCCCGGGTTCCAGTCCGGATCGGGTTGCTGGCGGATATCGGTCAGGAAACCGTAGCGCGCCATGTTTTCCGGTGCCGCAAAGCGATCGCGGCCGAACGGCAGCTCCAGGTGGACCATCCACCAGTAGCGCAGCTGCGCCAGCATGACCTGCGCCGAACCCTGCGGATGATGGTGGTAGCGCTTGCGGTCCTCGGCGGTCCAGCCCTGCCAGGTCTCCTCGCCGACCTGGCAGTCCGTGGCAGAGATCGT
The DNA here is from genome assembly GCA_963709275.1 of uncultured Gammaproteobacteria bacterium. Lineage (GTDB taxonomy): Bacteria > Pseudomonadota > Gammaproteobacteria > Steroidobacterales > XN24 > XN24. The sequence continues at coordinate 99,310 of CAVPVZ010000003.1, read as the reverse complement.
CTCGCACGCGGCGACGGCCGGGCCCGTGGCGCAGGCGCGCGTGGTCTCGGCGCACAACTGCCGGCTGGCGAGGCAGGCCGGATCATCCGCCAGGCCGCCTGCACAGCGTTCGCTGACGCTGGCGCATGTCGGCGCCGCTTCTGCGCACAGCACGCCCGCGCGGGCGGCGACGGTTTCCATGCGCGCGCAGATTGCCTGGCGCTCCAAGCAGGCAGCGACCTCTTCCGGCGCGCCGCCGTTGACCCGGCCCGGCCGCGTGTACTGCACGTCGTTGATCACCGGATACTGCACGGCGCGAAACGGCGGCTCGAACAGGTATCCCGGCCAGGGCACGGCCACCGCGAGCACCGCGACAAAGACCAGGACCGCCGTGGCCAGCAGCCACACGGTGCGGCCGAACCAGCCGCGCCGCACGAAGAATCGCCACCAGCGCCGCAGCAACCAGGCGACGGGCCTGAGCAGTGTCCACAACACGACGCCCAGCCAATGCAGCGCCTGTCGGGCGATCCTGGAGAGCGCCCCGGCGCCCAATCGATTAGCCATGTTTCGCCATGTCCTCCGGCGCCGGCGCCAGCAGGCCGGCCTGCACCAGCCCCGCCGTCTGTCGCAGGGCCGTCTCGGGCCACTCGCGGGAAATGGCGATCATGTATTGGCGGAAGCCTTCGACATCGAAGCGTGGATTGGCGCGCTGGGCATTCGCAATGGACTCCGCAGCGTCGGTGGTCTCGCCCAGGGCGCCTTGCGCGTTGGCCAGAGCGACCCAGCCGATGCAGAAGCCCGGATGGAAGCTCACCGCCGTGTGGGCATGCTCCTTGGCCGGAACGTAGTGGCCCACCTCTGCGTAACCCACGGAGAGGAAGTAATGCCAGAACGGCACCGAGGGGTGGTTCGGGGCCTCGTCGAGCAAGCGATGGAGGATGCCGAGACCTTCCTCGATCTCCTCGGGGCTGCCGCCCCAGACGAGATTACAGCCGACGTAACCCCAGGCCACCATGTTGAACGGCGCGATGCCCACGACGCGTCGCGCAGTCTGCAGCGAGCGCTTGCGGAAGCCGCAGTTGAGCCACACCAGCGCGGCGTACTCCATCACCGTCGCATCGCGCGGGGCCAGCCGCAGCGCTGTGTCGACCTCCGCCAGCGCGCGCTGATTCTCCCCGATGGGGTCGTCGGCAAAAGAATTCACGACGCGCTGGTTGAGCACGAAGGCCAGCAACACGTGCGCCATGGCGTTATCGGGCTCGAGCTCCAGCGCCTGCTCGATCCAGCCGATGGCGTCCGCCGAGGCCTCCCGCGTGTAGGAGACGGTCCAGAACGTGAGCGCCTTGTGCGTGAGGCTCCAGGCCGACAGGCCCTGCGGGGGCTGCCGGCACAGGTCTCCCGAGACGATGTTCAGGTACTGGGAACCGGTCTCCACGGCAATCGCCTCGGCGATCTCGCGCTGGACCTTGAACAAGTCGTCCAGGTCGCGTTCGTAGGATTCGACCCAGGCGTCGGAGCCCGACTGCGCATCGGTGAGGCGCACGATCACGCGCACGCGGTCAGGGCTGCACTGGAGCGTGCCGGAAAGAATATAGCGGGCGCTGAGCGCCTCGGCGATGGACGCCACGGGCTGGCCGGCCAGCGAAGCCGACTGGACGAAGGGCACGACGCGCAGATCGGGGACCCCCGACAGGGCCCGGGTGATTTCCGCAGAGAAGCCCTGCGCCAGCAGCGCGTCGTCCTCGCCACGAGAAAGCGGCTCCAACGGCATCACGGCCACGGACGCCTGCGCGGTATCGGACACCGGCATGGACTTTTCCGGCGCAGCGGGTGCCGGCGCCGGGTGGGCATGGGCAGCGCGCGTCCCGGGTGCGAACCAGGCCAGCAGCCCGGCAAGCACCAGCCCGCCGAGGGCCAGCTGCACATCCGTCGGCCGCAGCAACAGCGCGCGCTCGGGGTTCGACATCCACTCGAACGCAGCGAGTAGAACCAGGACGAAGATATAGGCGCCAAGGGCGAGACCCAGCCCCCTGTCGCGGGCCTTCCCCAGGGCCTGCGACCACCCCCACGCTGGCATCGTCATACTGTTTCCGTTTTCATTAAGCGCGCTGGCATTCTATGCTGCGATTCTCGCCGCTCGCAAACGCGCGCGGCCGGCCAACCTTGGAGGGTGACTTGGAAGCATCAGTGGACTCGGCGCAGGACCGGTCGGGACCCTACCTGTTCGTTTGTTATGCCCACGACCAGCGGGACCTGGTGGTGCAGGAAATCGACTGGCTGAGGCAACAGGGCTTCGAGATCTGGTTCGATGAGGCCATCGAGGCCGGGCAGCGCTGGAGCGAGGACCTGGCCCTGGCCATCGAGGGCTGCGCCGCGATGCTCTTCTTCATGAGCCCCCGCTCCCTGTCCTCGCGCTACTGCCTGGACGAAATCCACTTTGCCCTGGAGTGCGGGCGGCCGATCGTCCCGGTGGAAATCGAGCCCTCCGAGCTCACGCCGGGCCTGCGCCTGAGCCTGGGCGGCACGCACCGGATTTTCATGCACCGGATGACAGGCACCGACTTCCGCCAGAAGCTCACCCGCGGCCTGCGCTCGGCCATCGAGGGCCGCCAGCCACAGCTGCGCGGTGCAGCCGCGCCCGCTGCGAGCCAGGCCCCGCCCCCGGGCCCGATCTTCTCGGGGCACTGGCGCGCGGTAGCTTTCGGCGTCTTCGCCGCCCTCGTGGCTTTCATCGCCATGATGGCGGTCGGAGCCTAGAACAAGAGAGTTGGAGGCGCGGACCGGAATCGAACCGGTGTTCACGGCTTTGCAGGCCGCTGCGTAACCACTCCGCCACCGCGCCATGTTGAGTTCCCGCGAGCGGGGAACCGGGGCGGAACTTTACCACAGCATCCAGTCGTTGCGAGTAGGGAAAAATCTTAGGATTGACGGCCGCCACGGCTTCCCCCTAACCTGCTGAGGTGCCCGCCCAAAGCCCGGCTTGCGCAGACACCCGCACCAAGCCGCTGACCGAATAAATTCCGGGAGGGGTGTGTCATCGAACCCATGACTCTCGTGCGGGCGCCATTAATAGTGGCGTCAATTTGGAGTTTGCTCCTCGCTCTGACTCCGGGCCCCGGCACTGCCGGCGTTGCGCAAGCCGACGACCGGGCCACCGTTGTCGCAGGCGAAAGCTTTTCCCGCGATACCGTCATCGAGCAGGCACGCCGCCTGTCGCAGCAGCCCTTCGTGGCCCCGGCGCAGGCGCCGGCATCCCTGGCGACACTCGACTACTCGGAATATCGCAAGATCAACTACGAGCAGGCAGCGGCCATTTGGGGGGGCACCCCGACGCGCTTCTCGGTGCAGTTGTTCGCGCCGGGCTACCTCTACCGTGACCTGGTGGAAATCGACGTGGTCGAGAACGGCAAGAGTCGCCCCCTGGTGATCACGGGAGACTCCTTCCGCGTCCCGGACCCCGCCCTGGCCGGCATCCTGGCCAGCTTAGGCAAGTTCGCCGGGATACGGCTGCACTACCCGCTGAACAGGGCGGACTACGCGGACGAGTTCCTGGTGTTCCAGGGCGCCAGCTATTTTCGCGGCGTCTCACGGGGCCAGTCCTACGGCCTGTCGGCGCGCGGACTGGCGATCGACGTGGCGGGCCGCCGCGGCGAGGAGTTCCCGCTCTTTCGCAGGTTCTGGCTGGAGCGCCCGTCGAGCAGCCAGGAGTCGATGGTGGTGCACGCCCTCCTCGACAGCCGGCGCGTGACCGGCGCGTATCGCTTCGGCATTTATCCGGGCGCGCCGCTGCGCATGGACATCGAGGTCACGCTGTTCCCACGCGAAGACATCGAGCATATCGGGCTCGCGCCGTTGACCTCGATGTTCATGCACAGCCCGCTGGATCACGCCGATGTGCCCGACTACAGGCCGGCGGTCCACGATTCCTCGGGGCTGGCGATCCGGCGCAACAACGGCGAGAGAATCTGGCGGCCGCTGGCGAACCCGCGCAACTTGCAGATCAGCGCCTTCATCGATGACAACCCGGCGGGATTCGGACTGGTCCAGCGGCAGCGTGAATTCCGCGATTACCAGGATCTCGAAGCGCACTACGAGCGCCGGCCCTCGGCGTGGGTGCAGCCGCTGGGCAACTGGGGCGAAGGCCATGTGCAACTGGTCGAGATCCCATCCAACTCAGAGGGTAATGACAACATCGTTGCCTATTGGCGGCCGGCGCAGGGGCTGCGCAAGGGTGAAACGTTCTCCTATGCGTATCGCCTGACCTGGCCTGACGATGTCTCTCCCGGCCCCGCCCTGGCGCGCGTGGTGCGCAGCGCCGGCGGTCGGAAGCTGTTCAGCGAGCTGCAGGAAGTGATGATCGACTACGCCGATTTCCCGCTGCGTGATGTCGAGAAGAGCGAGGTGCACGCCAGCATTTCTCCGGGGCGTATCGTGGAGGCGCGCATCCAGGCCAACCCGGCCGTGAACGGGGCGCGCGTTTTCCTCAGCCTGGAAACCGACAGTCCGGCCACCGCGGAGATCCGCGTCGACGTGAAACGCGGCGACGAATCGCTGGCGGAGACATGGCTTTATCGCTGGCTGAATGAATACTGAGCCAGACCGAACGGCAGCCATGCCCGCCGCTGCGCCGCGCCTCGCCTTGCCGCAAGAGCACCGCCTGGAGATGCCGCGGCAATCCCTGCATGAGGCGCGCCAGGCGCTGCGCGCCCGCGTCTCCTGGGGCGCCAGGCTCAGGACCCTGCTGGCGCGTGGCTACATCCTGGCCGCCACCCTGGCGCTGTCCGGCTACGGCACAATCGAGATGCACGGCGTGTTGAGCACGACCTCGATCACGCCGCTGCAGTGGCTGTTCCTCGTGCTCTTCAGCATCAACTTCACCTGGATCTCGCTGGCATTCGCCCAGGCCACCCTGGGGTTCGCGCGCAGCCTGCTGCCCACGCTGGCGGGAGTTCCCGAACACGAGGGTGAACTCCCGTTCAGGACGGCGATCCTGCTGCCGGTGTACAACGAGCCGCCGCAGCGTATCGCCGCGGCGATCGTCGCCATGCGGGGGCAACTGGCAGCGCGCGAACCTGGCAAGTACGCGTTCTTCATCCTGAGCGATACCAACCAGGCGGACGCCTGGATCCATGAGGAGGCAGTCTTTCAGCGCGCGGTGGCGGCGGACGATGCCGCATGCCCGGTGTTCTACCGGCGCCGCACCCACAACACCGAGCGCAAGGCCGGGAACATCGCCGACTGGGTGACGCGCTGGGGCGGCGCTTACGAAGCCATGATCGTGCTCGATGCTGACAGCATCATCAGCCCCGACACCCTGGTGAAGCTCAGCCGTCGCATGGCTGCCGCACCCGGCGTCGGCCTCATCCAGACCTTGCCGCGCATCGTGCGCGCTCAGAGCCTTTACGGGCGGGCGCAACAGTTCGCCAACCAGTGCTACGGGCCGATCTATGCCGGCGGGCTCGCCGCATGGCACGGACTGTCGTCCAACTTCTGGGGCCACAACGCGATCATCCGCACCCGCGCCTTCGCGGAGTCGTGTTCGCTGCCCCTGCTCAAGGGCCAGCCGCCCTTCGGCGGCGCCGTGCTGAGCCATGACTTCATCGAGGCGGCGTTCTTGCGTCGCGCGGGCTGGGGCGTGCGTTTCGACATCGATCTCCCCCAGAGCTGGGAAGAAGCGCCGCCGTCCCTGGTGGACGTGCTGGTGCGGGACCGCCGCTGGTGCCAGGGGAATCTGCAGCACAGTCGCCTGCTGTTCGCCAGGGGGCTCACCTTTACCAGCCGCCTGCACCTGCTCACCGGCATCATGGCCTACGTCAGCGCGGCCCTGTGGCTGCTGCTGGTGATCGTCGGCCTGGTCATCGCGGTGCAGGCCAAGTTCGTACGCCCGGAGTACTTCGCCGAACCGTCGCTGTTCCCCACCTGGCCGGTATTCGACTCCGAGCGTGCATTGCAGCTGTTCCTGGTTTCGATGGCCGTGGTGCTGGCGCCGAAAGTCTTCGGCTGGTTTGCCGCCCTGGTCAACCTGCGCCGTTGCATGCGTTTCGGCGGCCCGCTCCTGTTGACCATCAGCACCGTTTTCGAGGCTTTGCTGTCAGCCTTGTACGCGCCCATCCTGATGTTCTCGCAGACGCACGTCATCTGGGTGGTGCTGCATGGCCAGGACAGCGGCTGGAAACCCCAGCGACGCGACGACGGCGCCATGCGCTGGACCGAGGCTGTGCGAGCGCATCGCAGTCATATGCTGGTGGGCGCCGCGGTGGCGCTGGTGGCCTGGACGGTGCACGAATCGCTGTTCTACTGGCTGATGCCCATCACGCTGGGCCTGGTGTTGGCAGCGCCGTTGAGCTGGCTAAGCGGCGGCGTTCGCCGGGGCCGGGTTTTCGCAGCGCTGGGATTGCTCAGGGCGCCGGAGGAAAAGCATCCCGCACCGGTGCTGCTGGAACTGCGATCCGCTCTCGAACAACTGCCCACCCAAGCTGAGGAGAATGCACTGCAGACACTGGTGCGGGACGATGCGCTGCGCGCCTGGCATCGCGCGCAACTGGCCCGCGCCACAGCGCGGCCGAGCCCTGCGAATTTCGATGCCGCAGCGGTGACTGCCGCCTGGAAGGTCGACCATGCGGCTGACCTCGATGAACTGTGCCACTGGCTGAGCCCGACCGAAACCCTTGCGCTGATCACCCGGCGGCGCGGGCTTGACCGGTTGCAGTCCTTGCTCGACGGGAGACCCTGGGACGCTCATGAGTCGACCGACTGACGCTAGGCTGCGGTTCCACAGGGATCCCCTGTTCTGGCTCGCCGTCGTCGCGGGCGTGCTGGTCGCAGCAGGCATCGGGTTGTGGATTCCTGTCGCGGACCCGCCGGCCGACCACGCAATGGTCTGGATCGTCGTATGGACGATCATCCTCTATCCCGTGCTGGAGGAACTGGCCTTCCGCGGAGCGCTCCAGGGCTGGCTGCTGAGCTACGGCTGGGGACGATCTGCGCGCCTGGGAATCACCGCCGCCAACCTCGTCACCACGGGCGCATTCGTCGCGCTGCATTTCCTGCATCACTCCCCGGCCTGGGCGGCGTCCGTCGCGGTGCCGTCCCTGGTCTTCGGCTTCTTCCGCGACCGCCACGGCAGTGTGTATCCCGCCATCGCTCTGCATGTCGTTTACAACCTGTTGTACCTGCTGGCCGTGACTTTGCTGTAGCACCAGCTGCAGGGTCAGCGGCCCATAGCGCCGAAGTTTTGACGCATCTACGTACATTTCCCGTATGTGACCGAGCGCACACTTTCGCCTTGTTATTCGCAGGTCGGGGGCGTAAAAGTAGCTAACGCTTAACTAACGGCGTACATGGGTGCTACTAGTGGATCATCGCCGCGAAACCGGCGATGTCCCAAGCCAGCAAGAAGGAACGAACCTGGCCCCAGATCGGATCCTGCTGCGCCCGCAACAATGATGGCACCGACCGCTGCGCGCTCTGTCGAGTCCAGGTCGGTGCAAGGAAAAGGGGCTGATTATGCGTGTTCGAATCTCCTGGCCGTCGCTGCTGCTTGGCCTTGCGTTACTGCTGTTGCAGGCGCCACAGGCTGTGGCCTTTAGTTCCTATCTCGGCACCTGGGGCGGCATCTATCCGGCTTCGTCCTCCGACAGTAACGCCGGCTGCGCCCTGTGCCATACGAGCAGCACCAGCTCTTTCAATCCATACGGAGCGGCGATCCGTGGTAGCAGCGCGGGAGCGATCGGCGCGCGTATCCAGGCCGTCGAGGGCGCGAACTCGGACAACGACCCGACCGGCGCCAGCAACCTGGTCGAGATCAACGCCAACACCCAGCCCGGCTGGACCGGTTCGGCACCGGCCGGCGTGAGCGGCGATCTCGACCCCGCACCGCCGCCCCCTGCCAACACCGCGCCGGTCGCAGATGCTGGAGGACCCTACAGCGGCGTGGCCGGGGAAACCCTGATCCAGTTCGACGGCTCGGGCTCCAGTGACGGGGACGGCGACAACCTGACCTACGCGTGGGATTTTGGTGACGGGAACACCGCGACCGGCATGATGCCCACGCACACCTATGCGAGCGCAGGCACATTTACCGTGACCCTGGTCGTAAACGACGGCCAGGTCGACAGCGCCTCGGCGCAGGCCGGTGCATCCATCACGGCACCGCCAACCAATCGTGCGCCTACGGCGGACCCGGGCGGCCCCTACAGTGGCGAGCCGGGCGTTGCAGTGAGCTTCGACGGCTCCGCCTCCTCGGATCCGAACAATGACTCCCTGACCTATGCCTGGGACTTCGGCGATGGCGCAGCAGCCAGCGTCGTGTCGCCGCTGCATACCTACACGGCCGCAGGTGTTTATACCGTGTCGCTGACCGTGAACGACGGCCAGGTCGACAGCGTCCCGGCGACCACGACGGCGACGATCGAAGTCCCGCCGGCGAATCGCGCGCCGACCGCCGATGTCGGTGGTCCCTACAGCGGCGATACCGGGGCGTCCATCCTGTTCGACGGCAGCGGTTCCAGCGATCCCGACGGCGACACGCTCAGCTATGCCTGGGACTTCGGCGACGGCAGCCTGGGCACTGGCGTGGCGCCGACGCATGCCTATTCCGCACCGGGGCAATACACGGTATCCCTGATCGTGCGGGACGGCGCGCTCGACAGCCCAGCTTCGAGCACCCTGGCGACGGTGACCGACCCCGGTGTGGATAGCGAAGGCGAGGTCGTGTACGAACAGTACTGCGCGGCCTGTCACGGCGCCGACCCCTGGGCCGATCCCGCGGTCGACGATACCCTCCCCGGCCTGCGGCGCGTGGCCGGTTCCCGGGAATGCAATATCTATGGTTCGATCTTCGGCACCAGCGTTTTCCCGAACGGTGCGCCGGGGATGGAGTTCCTGCAGGACATACTGAGCGAGGACGATATCGGCGCTCTTGCCGAGTACCTGAACTCGCAGGAAACGACAGGCGAACAACGCTACGTCAGTACCTGCGCCGGCTGTCATGGCAATGACGGCTCGGGCGGCAGGACCGACGAGGACGTGCACGGCGACTCGGCCGACGAGACTCTCGAGGCCATCGACGAGGAGAGCGAGATGCGCTACCTCGCGTGCATGCCGCGCTCGGACATCGACGCCATCAGCGCGTATCTCCGTCGCTTCGACGACGACAACGACGACGACGGCGTTGACGACGACCATGATGACGACGACGACAACGACGGCATCAAGGACGAAGACGACGACGACGATGACGACGATGGCGTCAGCGACGACGACGAGCGTGATAACGGGACTGATCCGCGCGACCATGACACGGACGACGACGGCCTCGACGACGGTGACGAGCGCGACTACGGCACCGACCCGACGAATCCGGATACCGATGGCGACGGCGCCAGCGACGGCGACGAGGTGAACAGCCTCGGGACCGATCCGCTTGTGGTGGATAATTTCTCGGACACCGACGACTCCGGCGGCTGCACGATCGGCGCCAGATCGGCGAACGATCCGACGCTGCCGGCGATCCTGGCCCTGCTCGGGCTGGGATATGCGCTGCGGCGGCGTGCCGGGGGCAACCACTGAGACCCGAGGCACGCCGGCGCGTGGTCTCCTGATGTGAATACCTGCATCGGCTGATCGGGGGTATAAACGAAAAGGGCTTTGGTCTGGCGACCAAAGCCCTTTTCATATGCGTGCAAGAACGCGCAACTTATTGAAATCTGGAGCGGGAAACGAGACTCGAACTCGCGACCCCAACCTTGGCAAGGTTGTGCTCTACCAACTGAGCTATTCCCGCTGAGGAGGCGCAATTCTAAGCGACGCGGGAGGCCTGTCAAGTCTCCCGAGAGCCGTCGCGCCCGGAGTCAGTCGCCACGCAGGTGTGGCCAGGCGGCCACGAGGTACTTCCACATGGACCACAGCGTCAGCACCGCGGCCGCAAGCAGGAAGCCGTAGCCGATCTCGTACATCGGCACGAACCACAGCTTGTGTTCCCACAGCATCATGATCAGCGCCGTGATCTGCGCCGTGGTCTTGTACTTGCCGATACCGGAAACGGAGACGTGGTGCCGACGCCCCAGCTCGGACATCCATTCACGCAGCGCGGAGACCGCGATCTCGCGCCCGATGATGATGGCCGCAGGAACGGCGACGACGAATCCCGGATGGCGCGAGACCAGCAGGACCAGCGCGGTGGAGATCATCAGCTTGTCGGCGACCGGGTCGAGGAATGCGCCGAAATTCGACGTCTGGTTGAGCTTGCGCGCGAAATAACCGTCCAGCCAGTCGGTGATTCCCGCCAGGGAAAAGATGATCGCGGCCGTCGGCCCGGCCCAGTACGCCGGCATGAACGGCCAGTAATGCGGCAGGTAAAAAGCCAGCACGATCAGCGGAATAAGGATGATCCGGATCCAGGTCAGGGTGTTGGGCACGTTGAGCCTGGCTGACATGTTGCTTAATCCGCTGGATGGAGGGCGTCGTAAATGCGGTGCGCGAGATCGCGGCTGATGCCTTGCACCCGGGCCAGGTCCTCGACCCCCGAAGAGACGACGCCGTGCATCCCTCCGAGTTCGTTGAGCAGCTGCCGGCGGCGCTTCGGTCCCAGTCCCGGAATGCCTTCCAGCGGACTGACCCGGCGCGCCTTGGCTCGCCGCTGCCGGTGCCCTGTAATCGCGAAACGGTGCGCCTCGTCGCGCACCTGCTGCACCAGGTGCAGGGCCCCGGAGTCGCGAGGCAGTATAAGGGCCTCGGAGCGGCCGGCCAAGAACAGTCGCTCCAGCCCGGGCCTGCGGCTCGCCCCCTTCGCCACCGCGGCGACTTCCACGCCCTCCAGTTCCAGTTCATTGAGCACGCCCTGGGCCTCGGCCAGCTGGCCCAGTCCGCCGTCCACCAGCAACAGGTCCGGCACCGGCGCTTCCCCGCGCTTGACCCGGCTGTAGCGCCGCTGCAGGGCCTGGCGGATGGCGGCGTAGTCGTCGCCGGCGGCCACGCCGGCGATGTTGAAGCGCCGGTAATCCGACTTCAGCGGTCCCTCGGGCGTGAACACCACGCAGCTGGCGACGGTCGCTTCGCCGCTGGTGTGGCTGATGTCGAAACACTCGATACGCCCTGGCGTCCGCTCCAACCCCAGCGCCTCTCCGAGGGCTTCCATTTGCGCGCTGAAGCCCGCGGTGCCGGCGATCCTGAGCTCCAGCGCCTGGCGCGCGTTTTCCGCGGCCATTTCCAGCCAGCGGATGCGCGCGGCCCGAACGCGATGCCGCACCGCGACCGGCCGCCCCACCTGCTTGGTCAACGCCTCGGTCAGCAGGGCCTCGTCCTCCAGCGCGAGGCTGGTAAGAATTTCCGCGGGCGGACTGCCGCCGAGGTAATGCTGCGCGACAAAGGCCGCCAGCACCTCGCCGGCTTCGCTGCCCGGGGCGGCCCGCGGGAACCAGCTGCGGCTGCCCAGTACCCGCCCGCCACGGATGAACATGGCCGCCACGCAGTACAGGCCGCCCTGCTCGTGCACAGACAGCGCATCGGCCTCGAGCGCCCCGGCCTCCCCGCCCGTGGCGGATTCCTGGATCGCCGCGAGCCGGGCGATCTGGTCGCGGTAACGGGCGGCTTCCTCGAAGGCCAGGCGTTCTGCGGCAGCCTCCATGCGCTTCACCAGCTCGCCGCGAATCTCGTTGCCGCGGCCCTCGAGAAAGCGGATCGCGTGATCCAGGTCGCGTGCGTAGTCCTCTGCCGAGATCAACCCGACGCAGGGCCCTGAGCAGCGCTCGATCTGGTACTGCAGGCACGGCCGGCTGCGGTGGGCGAAATAGCTGTCCTCGCAGGGCCGGATGCGAAACAGCCGTTGCAGGTCGCGGAGCGTGGCACGCACCGCGGGGACGTTGGGATAGGGCCCGAACAGGCGCCCGGGAACGCGGCGGCTGCCACGATAGAACGCCAGGCGCGGATACTGGTGACTGGTGTCCAGCCGGATGTAGGGGAAACTCTTGTCATCCTTGAGCAGGACATTGAAACGCGGCTTGTGCGCCTTGATGAGCGTGTTCTCGAGCACCAGCGCCTCGGCCTCGGTGCGGGTCACCGTGACCTCGATGTCCCGGATCTGGTTCACCAGGAACCCCGTCTTGCCCGGGCGTGGCGTGGCGCGAAAATAACTGGCCACGCGCTTTTTCAGGTCGCGCGATTTGCCGACGTAGAGGATCTCGCCGTCGGCCGCCAGCATGCGGTACACACCGGGGCGATGGCCCAGGCGGCGCAGTATCGGGCGTGGGTCGAACGCATCTGCAGCGCCCGCCTGCCGACGGCTCTTCGCGGCCGCCGGCGTCGTGCCGGGCTTGCGGCCCTTCATCCCGGTGCCTCGATACCCGCGCGGCGCGCCGCCAGGGAGACGGCGTCTTGGAACATGGCGTCCGTCAGGCGGCGCGTCTGGGTGTTGTAGCGACTGCAGTGGTAGGAATCGATCAGCCACGCGCCATCCGGCAACGCGTGCTCGGCGCCGTGGGCAAAGCGGTAGGCGCTGCGCTTGAGTCCCAGTGCGTCGAGCGCGCCGTCGTGAGCGATGCGTCCGAGGGCGAGCAGTGCCCGGGGCCGACTCTCGCCGAGTTCCGTCGCCAGCCATGTGCGGCATTCCCGCACCTCGGCCGGCGTGGGCTTGTTGGCCGGCGGCAGGCACTTGACCGCGTTGGTGATACGGCAGTTGATGAGCTCGAGCCCGTCGTCTGCCGCCACCGACTCAGGACCCGACGCCAGCCCGAGTTCGCATAGCGTGCGGTACAGCAGGATTCCGGCATGGTCGCCGGTAAACGGCCTCCCGGTGCGGTTCGCGCCATGCATGCCGGGCGCCAGCCCGATGATCAGCAGCGGCGCGCCCGCCGGTCCGAATGGCGGTACCGGCCCGGCGTGGTAATCCGGTCGGGCCGATTTCACCTCGTCGAGGAAAGCGGCCAGGCGCGGGCAGCGCCGGCACCCGGCGTCAAACCAGGACGCCGGATAAGCTCCACAGGGTGTTTTATCTTTCTCCAATAAACTTTAACTATCTGTCGTTAAGTATTGTTTTTACTTTTATTCCTGCATATGACGGATCACGGCGTCACCGAAACCCGTGGTGCCCACGAGGGTGGCGCCCGGCACCAGGCGCTGCAGCTCCTCCTCTACCGAGCCGCGCGCACCGTCGCTCTTCGGCAGGCGGATTGCCGTGCGCAGCCGCGCCAGGTCGAAGGTCAGCTCCTTGGCTGCGATGGTGCGTGCCACGCCGTGCAGGATCTTGTCCGCCGCTTCCCGCCAGCCGAGGTACCGCAACATCATCTCCGCGGACAGTATCAGGGAGCCCGGATTCACCCGGTCCTTGCCGGCGAAACCCGGCGCCGTGCCGTGGGTCGCCTCGAACACCGCCACCGCATCGCCGATGTTGGCGCCCGGCGCGATACCGATCCCGCCGACCTGGGCGGCGAGCGCGTCGGAAATGTAGTCGCCGTTCAGGTTCAGCGTGGCGATGACGTCGTAGTCCTCGGGGCTCAGCAGGATCTGCTGCAGGAAGTTGTCCGCGATCACGTCCTTGATCACGATCTGGCGCCCGGTACGCGGGTTGTTGAACGCCAGCCAGGGGCCGTCGTCCAGCTCGGTGGCGCCAAACTCGTCGCGCGCCACCTGGTAGCCCCAGTTGCGGAACGCTCCCTCCGTGAACTTCATGATGTTGCCCTTGTGGACCAGGGTCACGGACCCACGGTCCTCGTCCACGGCGTAGTTGATCGCCTTGCGGATCAGCCGCTGCGAGCCCTCCTTGGAGACGGGCTTGATGCCCAGCCCGGAGCTCGACGGGAAGCGCACCGCGTGGACGTTGAGCTCGTCCTGCAGGAACTTCATCAGCTTCTGTGCCTCGGGCGAGCCGGCAGGCCACTCGATCCCGGCGTAGATGTCCTCGGTGTTTTCGCGGAACACCGTCATGGCCACCAGCTCGGATTCCTTCATCGGGGTCTGCACGCCGGGGAAATAACGGATCGGGCGCACGCATGCGTACAGGTCGAGGCGCTGGCGAATCGACACGTTGAGCGAGCGGAAGCCGCCGCCGACAGGCGTCGCCAGCGGGCCCTTCATGGAGACCACGAAGCGCTCCAGCGCGTCCAGGGTTTCCTCGGGGAGGAACTGGCTGCCGCCATACAGGCCGGTGGCTTTCTGGCCGGCGAATAGTTCCATCCAGGCGATGGCGCGTTCGGTGCCATAGGCCGCCCGCACCGCCGCATCAACGACCTTGCGCGCCACGGGCGTGACGTCGATGCCGATGCCGTCGCCCTCGATGAAGGGGATGATCGGCCGCTCCGGCACGTTCAGCGTGAAATCGGGGTTGGCCGTGACGGGCTGGCCGTCCTCCGGGACCTGGATGTGCTCGTATTGCATCGGGACTCTTCCGCGGCGGAATTGGCTGTCGCGCTGGCCGGGCCAGGCGACGGGGCCGCTATTATCCCCTGCCCCTTCAGGCTGACTCAACCATGGTGCCAGGGCCGGGCAGCGCCAAAAACGAAGGGTCCCGGCAGACCAGCCGCCGGGACCCTCGATATGGCGGCTGGCGGTTTCAGCCGGCCTTGAACTGTTCCTCTTCCGTGGACCCGGCCAGCGCGCTGAGGGACGACTGGCCCGCACTGACCACCTGGGTGACGGCGTCAAAGTAGCCGGCGCCGACTTCGCGCTGGTGCTTGGTGGCCGTGTAACCATCCTTCTCGCTGGCGAACTCCGCTTCCTGCAGCTCCACGTAGGCCGTCATCTGGCTTTCCCGGTAGCCCTTGGCCAGCGTGAACATGCTGTAGTTCAGCGCATGGAAACCGGCCAGCGTGATGAACTGGAACTTGTAGCCCATCGCCGCCAGCTCGCGCTGGAACTTGGCAATGGTGGCGTCGTCGAGGTGGCGCTTCCAGTTGAACGACGGCGAGCAGTTGTAGGCCAGCATCTGGTCCGGGAACTCCTTGTGCATGGCCTCGGCAAACTTCTTCGCCTCGTCCAGGTTCGGGCACCGAGGTCTCGCACCACACCAGGTCGGCTAGCGGCGCGTAGGCGAGGCCGCGGGCGATGGCCTGGTCGATCCCGGCGTTCACCCGGAAGAAGCCCTCCGATGTGCGCTCGACCGGTGACGAAGGGGTGGTCGCGCTCGTCGATGTCCGAGGTCAGCAGGTTGGCGGCCTCGGCGTCGGTGCGCGCCACCAGCAGCGTCGGGACGCCGCACACGTCGGCCGCGAGACGCGCCGCCGCCAGCTTGTTGACTGCCTCGCTGGTGGGCACCAGCACCTTGCCGCCCATGTGGCCGCACTTCTTCGCCGAGGACAGCTGGTCCTCGAAATGCACGCCCGCGGCGCCGGCGTCGATCATGTCCTTCATCAGCTCGAAGGCGTTGAGCACGCCGCCGAAACCGGCCTCGGCATCCGCCACGATCGGCTGCATCCAGTCGATGCTGTCGTCGCCCTTCGGCGTGGTGCAGCTGGTCGGCACGCAGCAGGGTGCGTTGATCTTGCGCACGACCGCCGGCACCGAGTTGGCCGGATACAGGGACTGGTCGGGGTACATCTCGCCGGCCAGGTTGGCGTCGCCCGCCACCTGCCAGCCGGACAGGTAAATCGCGTTCAGGCCGGCCTTCACCTGCTGCATCGCCTGGTTGCCGGTCAGCGCGCCGAGCGCGTTCACGAAGGGCTTCTCGTGCAGGTAGCTTCCAGAGCTTCTCGGCGCCCTGGCGGGCCAGCGTGTGCTCGATCTGCACGGTGCCGCGCAGCCGCGCAACGTCCTCGGCGGCTATACGGGCGCGGTAACGCCCTTCCAGCGCGGATTTTCTTCCCAGTCCTTCTTCAGTGCTTCTGCCGACAGGCGTGTCATCGCGTGTTCCTCTGTGATGATGTCCCCGGTGTCCCCTCAGTCGATGGCCGCGTAGGCCACCAGCGTCAGGAAGTCCATGCAATGCTTCTCGGCCGTGATGCTGGTCGAGCAGCCGGCCGCCTCTGGTAGTGGCCCGAGGCGAATGCGTCCTCGCCCACTTCCTTCCGGATCTTGGCCAGTTCTTCGTCTCGAATCTGTTCGTACAAGGTCCTAGGTCACTTTGCGACCGTCGTCCAGGACGCCCTGCGGATGGCGGATCCACTGCCAGACCTGCGCGCGCGAAATCTCGGCGGTGGCCGCGTCTTCCATCAGGTTGTACAGCGGCACGCAGCCGTTGCCGCCCAGCCAGGCGGCCATGTACTGGATGCCGACGGTGACGTTGCTGCGCAGCCCGGCCTCGGTGATCTCTGCCTTCGGGCATCGGCAGCAGGTCCGCGGCCGTGACCTCGACGTCCTCGCGCAGGCGGTCGAGCTGGTTGGGCTTCGGCATGTGCTGGTCGAAAATCTCCATCGCCACGGGAACCAGGCCGGGATGCGCCACCCAGGTGCCGTCATGGCCGTCACCCGCCTCGCGTTCCTTGTCGGCGCGCACCTTGGCCAGCGCGGCCTCGTTGGCCTGCGGGTCGCTCTTGATGGGGATCTGCGCGGCCATGCCGCCGATCGCGCAGCGCGCCGCGGCGGTGACAGGTCTTGATCACCAGCTGCGAGTAGGAGCGCAGGAAGTGCGTCGTCATGGTGACCTGGTGCGCGATCTGGAAGCACAAACTCGGGATAGTCCTGGAACTTCTTGATAAAGCTGAAAATATAGTCCCAGCGACCACAGTTCAGGCCGACGATGTGCTCGCGCAGCTCGTACAGGATCTCGTCGATCTCGAACGCCGCCAGGATAGTCTCGATGAGGACCGTGCACTTGATGGTGCCGCGCGCGAGTCCGAGCGTGTCCTCCGCGAAGCGGAACACCTCGGCCCACAGGCGCGCTTCGAGGTGGCTCTCCAGCTTCGGCAGGTAGAAGTACGGCCCGGAGTCGATCTGCTTCGTCGCGCGCGCGTTGTGGAACAGGTACAGCCCGAAGTCGAACAGGCCGCCGGGCACCTGGCGCCCGTCCACCTCGACGTGCTTCTCGAACAGGTGCCAGCCGCGCGGGCGCACGAACAGGGTCGCGACCTCGTCGTTCAGCTGGTACTGCTTGCCTTCCGGCGAAGTGAAGCTGATGGTGCGGGCCACGGCATCGCGCAAGGCGACCTGTCCCGGGATCAGGTTGTCCCAGGCCGGCGTCATGGAGTCCTCGAAGTCGGCCATGAACACCTTCGCGCCGGAGTTCAGGGCGTTGATGATCATCTTGCGGTCGACCGGGCCGGTGATCTCCACGCGGCGATCCTGCAGGTCGGCGGGAATTTCGCCTACGCGCCAGTCCCCGGCCCGGATGTCTGCCGTCTCGGGCAGGAAATCCGGCAGCTTGCCGGCGTCGATCTCTGCCTGCCGGGCCTTGCGCCGCGCGAGCAGCTCGTCCACCTGCGGGCCGAAGCGGCGCGCGAGTTCCGCCAGGAAATCCATCGCGTCGGGGGTGAGAATCTCCTCGTAGCCCTCGCGGACGGGACCGAGGATCCGGTAACCATTGGCGGACGGTGCGTTGGTCATGGCTGTCCTTCTCGAAAGGGAGCGGGATGGCACAGGGCCGGGCGCGTAAAAATGCGCCCCGCGACGAGAGCGCTGGGTCCCTCGCCGCATGTTTTCTGCACTGCGTCATATTAGTGCGCCGCACCGGGCAATGCAAAGCGCCCGGCGATCGCCGGGACCCTTCAGCCGCTTAAAAAGCCGTCAGCTGCCGCGGGCCGCGAGCTCCCTGCGCACGAACTCGAGCTGGCCCTGGTAGGTGCCGAGGCTCGGGTTCTCCGGGGCCGCGCTCGCCACGGCCGCCGCGAAGGCCTGCTCCGCCTCCTCGAGCCGGCCCATGCGCCGCAACAGGCGTCCATGGGCCGAATAAAACCGGGCCGCCTGCTCGGGAAACTCGGCGATCGCCGCGCGCGCGCGCGCCTCAGCCGCCGGCAACAAGGTCCGCGTCGGCTCGCGGAACGCGAGATACAGGTATTGCGCGACGGTGTCAGCATCGTCACTGGCCCCATACACGTCGTCGATGTATGCCTGCGCTGCCTCCAGCTGGCCCGTGGCGAGCAGCGCCCAGGCCTTCGCGTACATGAAATCCTGCCGCTCTCGGCCTGCCGGATAGCGCGCCGCCCAGGCATCCAGCTCCTGGAGCGTGCGTGCGTGGTCGTTCTCCACGCGCTGCGTCGGCTGCAGGATGGCGCGCAGTGAGATGTCCAGCTGCTGCTCCGGCGTCAATTCCTCGCGCAGCAGCAGGCTCTGGAACACGCGCCGGGCCGCGTCGGCCTGGCCCGCCGCCAGGTAGGCCTGGGCCAGCGCTTCCAGCGAGGCGGCGTCGTTGCGCTCGCGCACGGCCGCCTGCGCGGCCACCACCGCATCGTAGCCCTCTGCGGCCTGGCGCAGTTGCGCCTCGTAGTCATCCGGATAACCCACGATCGCGGCCACCTGGCGGGCGTCGCCAAGGCGCGCGTCACCCTGCTGCGGGCGCAGCAGGAGCGTAGTCGGGGTACCGAGGAAGCCGAGCCCCTGCTCGGCGAGGAATGTGGCGTCGGGCTCGTCGTAGCCGAGCACCTCGAGCACCTGCCAGTCCGCCGTGAGCGCGGCGATCCCCTCGGCCGCGGGATTGCGCAGCAATTCGTGGTCCAGCTTGATGCATCCCGGACACCAGTCGGGCTGGGTGATGACCACCATGACGTAGCCGTCCCGGGCGGCCGCCTCGGCGATGACCGCGTCGACGGTATCCGGCTTCCAGTCGGCAAAGCGGACGGCGGCGCCGGCCGGAGACGATGACAGGGCCAACAGGGCAACGAGAGCGAGAGTGCGCGCCACGGTGATTCCTCTGCGGGTTCGGACCTGGTTACAGCAATGCAGACCTTGCCCGAGGCGTGACAGTTCCGCAACGGCGGCGGCATGATGGAGCCATGCCTGGGCCCCGCCTGCTCCTCTTCAACAAGCCGTTCCGCGTGCTGAGCCAGTTCAGCGCCAGTGCCGAGCGTGCGACCCTCGCCGCTTACATCGACGTGCCCGGCGTGTACCCCGCGGGACGCCTCGACTTCGACAGCGAAGGCCTGCTGCTGCTCACCGATGACGGCCGCCTCCAGGCGCTGCTGAGCCAGCCGCGCCACCGCACCTGGAAGACCTACTGGGCGCAGGTGGAGGGCTTTCCCGACGAGGCCGCGCTGCAGGCACTTCGGACCGGCGTCGAACTGAAGGATGGGCGCACCCTGCCGGCGCGGGCACGATGCATCCCCGCCCCGAACGTGTGGCCGCGCGAGCCCCCGATCCGCGTGCGGCGCGAGATTCCGGACAGCTGGCTGGAGCTGTGCATCCGCGAGGGTCGCAACCGACAGGTCAGGCGCATGACCGCCGCGGTGGGCCACCCTACTCTGCGCCTGGTGCGCAGCGCAGTCGGGCCTTTCAGCCTGGACGGACTGGAACCGGGCGCATGGCGAGAGGCAGAGATCCCGCCGGCGTGGCTCAGCGCCCGCGCAGCTCCGCGATCCGCATCGCGAGCTCGAGCGCCTGCTCGTAGTTCAGCCGGGGATCCACCTGGGAGAGGTAAGCCCGTTCGAGGTCGGCCTCGGTAAGCCCGCGCGCACCCCCGATGCACTCGGTGACGTCGTCGCCGGTGAGCTCGAAATGCACGCCGCCGAGATAACTGCCCATTTCCTCATGGATGCGGAAGGCCTGTTCGACCTCGGAGAGGATGCGGTCGAAACTGCGCGTCTTGATGCCGCTGGCCGTGGTCTCGGTATTGCCGTGCATCGGATCGCACACCCACAACACCTTGGCGCCCTTGGCGCGCACGGCCTCAATCATGGCGGGCAGGTGCTCGGCGATCTTTCCCGAGCCGAAACGATGGATCAGCGTCAGGCGCCCGGGCTCGTTGCCGGGGTTCAGCACGTCGAGCAGGCCTTCCAGCCACTCGATGCTCATGCCCGAGCCCACCTTCACCGCGATCGGATTGGCAATGCCGCGGAAGTACTCCACGTGGGCGCCATCGAGCTGGGCCGTGCGCATGCCGATCCAGGGGTAATGGGTCGACAAGTTGTACCAGCGCCCCCAGCGCTCGATAAAACGTGTCTGCGCCTGCTCGTACAACAGGTGCAGCCCTTCATGCGAGGCGTAAAAATCGATCCGGCGCGTGCGGTGCACCGGCTGCCCCGAAATGAACTCGAAGAAGTCCATCGAGTCGGTGATGCTCTTCACGATGCGCTTGTACGCCTGCTCGAACGGCGTCGACTGCGCGAAGCCGATATCCCAGTATTCCGGATGGTGCAGGTCGGCAAAGCCGCCCTCGGCGAGTGCGCGCACGAAGTTCAATGTCAGCGCCGCGCGGTGGTACCCCTCCAGCATGAGCTCGGGGTCCGGCGCCCGGTCCTTTGGGGTGAAGGCATTGCGGTTCACCAGGTCGCCGCGATAGCTCGGCAGCGTCACGCCGTCGCGCGTCTCGGCATCGGCCGAGCGCGGCTTGGCGTACTGCCCCGCCATGCGCCCCACGCGGATCACGGGTTTCTTCAGGCTGTGCAGCAGCACCACGCTGACCTGCAGCAGGATCTTCAGCTTGCGCGCGATCTGGTCCGAGTTGCAGTCGGAGAAATTCTCCGCGCAGTCGCCCCCCTGCAGGAGGAAAGCCTCGCCCCGCTGGGCACGCGCAATCTGCTGCTTGAGCGCCTCGACTTCCCAGGACACGACGAGCGGAGGCAGCCGCGCCAGGCGCCCGACCACGAGCTCAAGGGCCGCCGCGTCCGGATAGGTGGGCTGCTGCAGGGCCGGCCGGGACTGCCAGCCGTCCGGGTGCCATTCGGTGTGTGCGGGATCTGCGCTCATGGGCGCATCCTAACGACTATTGACGCAGTGCAAAAGCCCGGGCCCGGGGCTGTCCCGCTGGCGTGTCAGGGCCGGAGCCGCGATAATTGCGCCACACACAAGCCGGGTCGTCCGACCGGGCCGTTTGAACACCGGGCCGGCGGGAAGCCGGCCCAGTCTGGGGAGCACCACATGCATCGAGTTCTCGTTCTCGGGGCCGGCAAGATCGGGGCCCTGATTTCCGGCCTGCTGGCTGAATCCGGCGATTACCACATCGACCTGGCCGACGTCGACGCGTCAGCCGCCGCAGCGGTGGCCAGGGCGCACGGCCTGCCCAATGTGCGCGCCTTCGGCCTGGACGCCACCGATCGGGCCGCGCTGGATGCACATCTCGATGCCTACCCGGCCGATGCCCTCATCTCGGGCCTGCCGTATTTCTGCAACGTGCCGGTTGCGGAAGCCTGCCGCAAGCGCGGCATGCACTACTTCGACCTGACCGAAGACGTCGCGGTGACCGAGCAGGTCCGCACCATCGCGGAAGGCGCCGATATCGCCTTTGCGCCACAGTGTGGTCTCGCGCCGGGTTTCGTCAGCATTGCGGCCAACGAACTGGCGCAGCACTTCGACGAGCTGCGCACCGTCAAGCTGCGCGTGGGCGCGCTGCCCCAGCACCCGAACAACGTGCTGAAGTACTCGCTGACCTGGTCCACCGACGGCCTGATCAACGAGTACGGCAACATGTGCGAGGCCGTGCAGGACGGCGAGATCATCAAGGTGCTGCCGCTCGAGGGGCTGGAAGAAATCGAGATCGACGGCACCAAGTACGAGGCTTTCAACACCTCGGGCGGCCTCGGCTCCCTTGCCGATTCCTGGCGCGGGCGCGTGCGCAAGATGAACTACAAGACCATGCGCTATCCCGGGCATTGCAACCAGATGCGCCTGCTGATGAACGGCCTGAAGCTGAACCACGACCGCGACACGCTCAAGCGCGTGCTCGAGAACGCCGTGCCGCGGACGCTGCAGGACGTGGTCATCGTCTACGTCTCGGTGGTCGGCACGCAGGACGGCGAACTGCGCGAGGAGAACTACGTCAACAAGATTTATCCGCAGGTCATTGCCGGCCGGCTGTGGTCTGCAATCCAGGTGACGACGGCATCAGGCGTGTGCGCCATCGTCGACCTGGTGCTGAGCAACCCGGGGGAACACCGGGGCTTCGTCACGCAGGAGAGTTTTCACCTCAAGGACGTGCTCGACAATCGCTTCGGGCGCTATTACGCACATGGCGGCACCTACGAGGTGTCAGCCCGCATGATCGCCACTGGCGCCGTGGGGCACCAGCGCGCAAAGGGAGACTGACATGCACGACATTCTGAAGAGTCTTGGCCTGGAGGACGAAAACTCCGGCGCCTGGGCCGGCGGCCGGGAGCTGCCGGGCCGCGGCCGCAAGATCGATTCCTTCAACCCCGCCACGGGCGAGCGCATCGCGAGCATCCGCAGCGCTTCGCCGGAAGAGTACGAGGAGATCGTGGGCAGCGCGAAGGAAGCCTTCCATCTCTGGCGCGCCATGCCGGCGCCGCACCGCGGCGAAGCCGTCCGCCTGTGCGCCGAAGCGCTGCGTCGTCACAAGGACGCCCTGGGCAGCCTGGTCAGCCTGGAGATGGGCAAGATCAAGGCCGAAGGCGACGGCGAAGTGCAGGAAATGATCGACATCGCCGACTTCGCCGTCGGCCAGTCGCGCATGCTGTACGGCCGCACCATGCACTCGGAGCGCCCGGGACACCGCATGTACGAGCAGTGGCACCCGCTCGGTGTGGTCGGCATCATCAGCGCCTTCAACTTTCCCGTCGCCGTATGGAGCTGGAACGCGTTCATCGCCGCGATCTGCGGCGACGTGTGCATCTGGAAGCCGTCGCCGAAGACGCCGCTGTGCGCCCTCGCCGTGCAGAAGATCTGTAACGAGGCCCTGGCTGCGCACGGACTTCCCGCCCATCTTCAGCCTGTTCATCGAAGGCGACGTCAAGATGGCGGAAGCCTTCGTCGACGACCCGCGCGTCGACCTGGTGTCGTTCACCGGCTCGACTCCGGTCGGGCGCAAGGTCGGCGAACGGGTGGCGGCGCGCATGGGCCGCTCCCTGCTCGAGCTCGGCGGCAACAACGCCATCATCGTGGACGAGAAAGCCAACCTTGAGCTGGCCGTGCCGGCCATCGTGTTCGGCGCCGTCGGCACGGCCGGGCAGCGTTGCACCACGACGCGACGCGTAATCGTGCATGAGAAGCTGTTCGACGAGCTGGCGCACCGGCTGGCCCATGCCTATGAGCAGGTCAAGGTCGGCGACCCGCTCGATGCCGGCACCCTGATGGGCCCGCTGATCGACGGCGATGCCGTGCTGCGCTACGAGGCCGCGCTGGAGAAAGTGATCGTGCGCGGCGGACGGGTGCTGACGGGCGGCCATGTCATCCCGGGCAAGGGCCATTTCGTGCAGCCGACCATCGTCAAGGCCAGCAACGAATGGGACGTGGTGCAGGAGGAGACCTTTGCGCCGATCCTCTACCTGATCCCCTTCCACCATTTCGACGAGGCCATCGCGCTCAACAATGCGGTGCGACAGGGCCTGTCCTCGGCGATCTTCACCGACGACCTGCAGGCTGCGGAGCGTTTTCTCTCCGCCACCGGCAGTGACTGCGGCATCGCCAACGTCAACATCGGCACCTCGGGCGCCGAGATCGGCGGCGCCTTTGGCGGGGAGAAGGAAACGGGCGGCGGCCGCGAGGCCGGATCGGATGCCTGGAAGGCCTACATGCGGCGGCAGACGAATACCATCAACTTCAGCCATGAGCTGCCGCTCGCGCAGGGCATCAAGTTCCACCTGGACTGATCAGTCGTCGACGCGCTCGAAGCGGTTGAGCCCGCGATTCTTGCGCACGTGATCCCAGGGGAAGACCTGTCCGCTCATGGCGATCCAGACGCCGGGCGGGCAGGTCTGAACTGCAGCCACCGCCATGCCGATATTGAACACGGCGTCCGAGGCCTGGAAGCGGGCCGGGCTCAGCGCGCCGGTCATGACGATGGTCTTGCCGGGAATGCCGGCCAGCACGCGGGCGGTTTCGACCATGGTGTCCGTACCGTGCGTGACGATGATGCGTGACTCGTCGCGCACCTGCACCGCGGCGCGCACGGCGGCACGGTCGCTGTCCGTGATTTGCAGGCTGTCCTTGCGCATCAGCGGCACCACCTCGAAGTCGTAGTTCACGCCGCCATCGCGCAGGATCTTGCCCACCACGGTCTCACCCACCTCGAAGCGGCTCATCTCATCGAAATAGACCTTGTCGATGGTGCCGCCGGTGGTGAGAAAAACGATGCGGTTGTGTGCCATGTGCCTGCCTGTTGCCGCCCGGGCCGGGAAGTATATCCCCGCCCCGCAGCGCGTGTGGCACCGGCAACGCGCTGTGAGTACCATGGGGCCATGAACACGCTGCGCGCCCTGCTGGTATCGCTGCTCTGCCTGGTCGCCCTGGCGGCCTTCAGCCAGCAGGCTGGCGCGCCTGCCGCGGAACCCGGGTCCGGGCGGGCGATGCTGCTGGAGATCAACGGGCCGATCGGCCCGGCTACCAGCGACTACGTGGTGCGCGGCATCGTCGAGGCAGCGGCTCAGGATGCCGAGCTGGTCATCATCCAGATGGACACGCCGGGCGGGCTGGACAGCGCCATGCGCGACATCATCAAGGCCATCCTCAGCTCGCCCGTGCCGGTGGTGACCTGGGTCGCGCCGAGCGGCTCACGCGCCGCCAGCGCCGGCACCTACATCCTCTACGCCAGCCATGTCGCAGCGATGGCCCCCGCCACGAATCTCGGCGCCGCGACGCCGGTGCCCGTAGGCGGCGGCCAGCAACCCGCGCCCGCCGACTCCCCGGCCGAAGCGCCGCAGGATGCAGGTGACGGCGACGCCGACGCCGGGGCGCAGAAAACCGAACCTGCGCCGATGAAGGGCGGGCCCGAGGCGAAGGCGGTGAACGATGCCGTGGCCTACATTCGCGGCCTCGCCGAACAACGCGGGCGCAATGCCGACTGGGCGGAGCGCGCGGTGCGCGAGTCCGCCAGCTTGACCGCCGAGCGCGCGGTAGAGGAAAACGTCGTCGACCTGGTGGCGGCCGACATGGGCGAGCTGCTGCGCGCCATCGACGGCCGCACCGTGTCCACAGAGGCCGGGGAGATCGTGATCCAGACCGAGGGCCTGGCGGTGGAGCGCGTCGAGCCCGACTGGCGCACCGAGCTGCTCTCCGTGATCACCAGCCCCACCGTCGCCTACATGCTGCTGCTCGCCGGCATCTACGGGCTGATTTTCGAGGGCTACAACCCGGGCGCAATCCTGCCCGGCGTGGTCGGCGCCATCTGCCTGCTGCTCGCCTTGTACGCTTTCCAGATCCTGCCAGTGAACTACGCCGGCCTGGCCCTGATCGTGCTCGGCGTGCTGATGATGATCGGGGAGATTTTTGTCCCCAGCTTCGGCGCGCTAGGCATCGGCGGGGTGATCGCTTTCGTGGTCGGATCGGTGATCCTGATGGATACCGACGTGCCGGGCTTCGGCGTGCCGATGGCCCTCATCGGCTCGATCGCCCTGTTCGGCGCGAGCGCGGTGATGGGCATCGTCTGGTTCGCCGTGCGGGCGCGCAACCGGCCCATAGTCAGTGGCCGCGAAGACATGATCGGGGCGCCGGCCGTGGCCCTGGCCGACTTCTCCGGCACCGGGCAGGTACGCGTGCACGGAGAACTGTGGAATGCCCATGCCGGTACGCCGGTGAACCAGGGCCAGGCTTTGCGGGTCAAAGCCATGCACGGGCTGACCCTCGAGGTCGAACCGGACGAATCCAAGGAGAACTGACATGTTCGAATATTTCGGCGCCCTGCTCGTGGGCGGCATCGCGCTCCTGCTGATCAGCGCGATCAAGATCCTCAAGGAATACGAGCGCGGCGTGATCTTCCAGCTGGGCCGCTTCTACAAGGTCAAGGGTCCGGGCCTGATCATCGTCATCCCGGTCATCCAGCAGATGGTGAAGACGGACCTGCGCATCGTGGTGATGGATGTCCCCTCACAGGATGTCATCTCGCAGGACAACGTCTCGGTAAAGGTCAACGCGGTGGTCTATTTCCGCATCGTGGATCCGGAGCGCGCCATCATCCAGGTCGAGAACGTCTACGAGGCCACTAGCCAGCTGGCCCAGACTACGCTCCGCTCGGTGCTCGGCAAGCACGAGCTTGACGAGATGCTGTCGGAACGCGACAAGCTGAACACCGACATCCAGGCCATCCTCGACGAACATACCGATAACTGGGGCATCAAGGTGACCAACGTCGAGATCAAGCACGTCGATATCGACGAGAGCATGATCCGGGCCATTGCGCAGCAGGCCGAGGCGGAACGTTCCCGCCGCGCCAAGGTCATCCACGCGGAGGGCGAAATGCAGGCCTCCGCGCGCCTGGTCGAGGCGGCGCAGCAGCTCTCTTCACAGCCGCAGGCGATGCAGTTGCGTTACCTGCAAACCCTGAGCCACATTGCGAACGAAAAGACCAACACCATCGTGTTCCCGCTGCCGCTGGATTTGATCGGACCGCTGCTGGAGCGCATGCCGAACGCCGTTACTCCGCCCGGGAAAACACCGGAAGCCTAACGCGTCCCCGGCGCCTCCTGGCAGACGCCTAGGGCGCTTCGAGCCAGGCGAGGGAGAAGGCGCCCGGCCCGAGTCGGGCGCCGGCGCCGGCGCTCATCACCGCGAGATGCAGGTCGAGGTGCGCGCCAATGGCAGCCGCCTCGAGCTCCTGGTAGGCGTCCATTTGCCGAATCACGCGCGGGTCACCGCCGAAGCTCAGCACCAGGGTGGGCGTCCCCAGGCCGCGCGCAATCGCCCGCCGGGCTTCGTCCATGGCGCGCGCACAGGCCGCGTCGAAGCCGCGCGGCCGCGCCACCAGGCGGGGGCGTCCGCGCGCGAGCTCAACCACGGGCTTCAGGCCGGCAACGCTGGCCAGCAGGTAATCGCTGCGCCCGATGCCGCCGCCCGCACCGTCCAAGCCCCGGCGACGCAGGTACCAGGGATCGCCCGGGACGAACAGGCACCGGACGCGGTCGAGCTCGTCGCGCAGGATGAGGCGGATCTTGTCGAAACCCCGCCCGGCCTCGTCCAGGAGCTGTAAGGCGCGACACAGCACCACGCCCTCGCCCGCGCCGAAGCTGCGGCTGTCGAGCACCCGCAAGGCGAAACTTCCGGCGCGTTCGGCCTCGTCGCGCCGCTCACGATATTCCTGCAGGATGGCGTAGGACGCCTCGGTGGCATGCGCGTGCATGTCGCTGAATTCCGCGGCCGCGCTGATCACCAGCACGCGGTCGTAGTCGAGCACGAGCTCCTGCAGGAAGATGTCGCGGATCTCGGCCGTGCTGGCGGCGTTCACCCGGGCTTCGACAGAACGATCAGAGATGAAGCGCCGATACAGCATCATCGTCTGCTCGGGGTCGCGCTCGTCGATCCACGTGCGGCTACCGAGCTCGAGCACGTTCGGCAGGATGCGCACGCCGAAGCGCTCCAGGCACTCGTCCGGCAGGTCGCAGGTTGCGTCCACCACGAATCCGACGCGCATGTTCAGCCTCTGGGTCCGGACATGCGTGGATTGTCCTTGGCGCGGTGCGCGGCCGTCAATTCGCGGGCCGCAAGCCGGCCTGCAGCTCGCGACACTTCTGCCACTGCGCTTCGAGCCGCGCATGCGACACCTTGTCGCGCGCGCCCAGCGCCTGGGCGAAAAGCTGCACGCGGTACTCCTCCACCATCCAGCGGTAATGCCTGAACGCGGCCGCGGCCTCGGCGCTGCTCCAGCGTGCCTGCGCGTATTCGGCCAGCCGCTCACGATGGGGCCGGAGCTCCAGCACCTGTCGCGCCTCGCCCTTGCCGAGCGCCAGTCGCTCCATGCGAGCGAGGACGGCTTTCAGGTAGCGCGGCAGGTCCTCGATCCGCTCCGGCGGCGTGCGCGCCAGGAAGCCGGGATACACCAGCGCCTGCAGCTGTACCTCGATGTCGCCGGCCGCCTCGGGCGCGCCCGGTCCGATCAGGCCGCGCTCGAGTCTCAGGCGGCATTCGTCGTGCAGCTCCAGCAACACGACCGAAGTCGCCAGCAGCTGTTCGGCCTCCGGCACGATCCGCGCCCGGCCCGCATCGAGGCAGGCCCGCATCCCGGCCTCATCGCGCGGCAGCTCGGTACCGGCAGGAAGAAACACGCGTGCGAAGGCTGCAATCACGAGATCGTCGGCCAGGTCCTTGCCCAGCGCGAGGCCGCGGCCGCGCAGCAACAAGGCGCGTTCACCGCGCGCCCGCTGCAGCAAACCCCTTTGCTGCTGGGGCAAGGCCAGCAGCAACAGGCGCAGGACACCCAGCCTGTGGGCCTGCGCAGCCTCCTCCGCGGTCGGGAACAGGCGGCAGGACACAGCATTGCCATCGTCCTGGAGCGCCGCGAACAGGCGCTGTACCGTGCGCCCGCGACGCACCTCGACGTGCTGCGGCATGGGCCCGAAACTCCAGCGCCGGAAGCCCTCGCCCGACCAGCCTTCCACTGCACCCTCGGCGATCGCGCCCGCAGCCGGCGCGAACGCCTGCTTCAGTTCCTCGAGATCGCGCGAAGCGCCCAGCACTTTGCCGTCGCTGTCGATCACCTCGACGCGAAAACGCAGCCATGGCTCGAAGTCCAGGTCGGCCCAGGTCTCGGGCGCCACCTCGAGACCCGCATCGCGGCGCAAGGCCTCGGCCAGCGCCGCACGCAACAGCCCCTGTCCCGGCCGCAACATCGCCAGGCAGGCGCGCGCATGCTCAGGGATCGGGACGATGCGGCGGCGCGCGGACTTGGGCAGCGCCCGCAGCATGGCGACCACCTTGTCCTCCAGCCAGCCGGGCACCAGCCAGTCGAGGCGCTCCTCGCCGAGCAGCGGCAGCAGATGGCGCGGCACCTGGACCGTGACGCCGTCATCCTCGGCGGCAGGATCGAAGCAATAGCGCAGCGGCAACTGGTTGCCGTCGAATTCGAGGGTGTCCGGAAAATCCGCCTCGCGCGGCAGCTCAGCGCCGCTCAGCAGGTCGTCGAGCGACATGTACAGCAGTCGCGGCTCTGCACGCTCGGCGCGCTTGCGCCAGCGCTCGAAGGCCGGCGTGGAACAGATTTCGCCCGGCACACGCGCGGCATAGAACTGCGCGATGGCCGTCTCCCCGGCAAGCAGTTCGCGCCGGCGCAACTTGGCTTCGAGTGCCTGCACGTTCTGCACCAGGCCGCGGTTGTGAGCCAGGAACGTGCCGCGGGTGCGCAGGCGTCCGGCGGCGAGTCCGTCGCGCAGGAACACCGCGCGTGCACCGGCCGCATCGACGCGGGCGAAGTCCACGCGCCGGTCCGCCGCCAGCACCAGGCCGAACAGCGACGCCTGCTCGCGCGCCGCGACGAAACCGCGTGACTCCTGCCAGTGCGGATCCGACCAGCTGCGCCGCACCAGCTCGCCGCCCGCTGCCTCGATCCAGGCCGGCTCCACAGACGCCGCCATGCGCCCCCAGACGCGTCCCGTCTCCATCAGCGCCGCGACCACGACCCAGCGCGGCGGCCGGGCCGCGAGCGCCGAATCCGGGAACAGGCGAAAGCGCAGGTTGCGCGCGCCCTGGTATTCCCCTTTCTCGTCCAGCCGGCCGATATGCGACAACATGCCGCTGAGGATGGCCCGGTGCACGGCCGCGTAATCCGCCGCCACCTCGTTGCGCCGCATCCCCATCTGGGTGGTCAGCTCGAGCAGCTGGCGATGCACGTCCTGCCATTCACGCAAGCGCAGGAAGGACAGGAAATGCTCGCGCGCCCAGCGTCGCTGCGCGCTGCCCGAGTCATGCCGGCGCCGCTCCTGCCACGCTTCCCACAAGCGCAGCAGGCCGAGGAAATCCGATTGCTTGTCGCGGAATGACGCATGCTTTTCGTCCGCCTGGGCGGCGGCCTCCGCCGGCCGTTCGCGCGGGTCCTGGATGGACAGGCCGGCGGCGATCACCAGCAGCTCCGCCAGGCAACCGAGCCGGCCCGCCTCGAGCAGCATGCGCCCGAGGCGCGGGTCCACCGGCAGGCGCGCGAGCCGCCGCCCGGTCGGGGTCACACGGCGTCGTTCGTCCACTGCGCCGAGCTCACGCAACAGGCGGTAGCCGTCATTGATGAAACGCCGGTCCGGCGGATCCATGAAGGGGAACTCGGCGATGTCGCCCAGCCCCAGCGTCTCCATCTGCAGGATGACGCTGGCGAGGTTGGTGCGCCGGATCTCGGGATCGGTGTATTCCGGGCGCGCGTCGTGATCGCTCTCGTCGTAGAGGCGGATGCACACGCCCGCGGCCTCGCGCCCGCAACGCCCGCGCCGCTGCCATGCGCTGGCCTGGGAGATCGGTTCCACCTGCAGGCGCTGGATCTTGGAGCGATAGCTGTAGCGGCTGATCCGCGCCAGGCCGGAGTCGATCACGCAGCGGATGCCCGGCACCGTGAGCGAAGTTTCGGCGACGTTGGTGGCAAGCACGATGCGACGCCGGCCGTGCGGCTGGAAAATCTTGTCCTGTTCCGCGGCGGAGAGGCGGCCGTACAGCGGCAGCACCTCGGTGTTGGCCGGATGATGCTTGCGCATGGCTTCTGCGGTCTCGCGGATCTCCCTTTCGCCGGGCAGGAATACCAGGATGTCGCCGGGCAGGCCGCCCGCCTGCGCCGGGCCGCGCAACTCGTCCACGGCGGCCAGCACGCCATCCTGCAGGCTGGCCTCTTCCGGGTCCGCCGCAGGTCGGTAGCGCACCTCGACCGGGTAAGCAGTGCCGCCTACCTCGATCACGGGTGCGCCGCCGAAATGCTCGGCAAAGCGGGCCGGCTCGATGGTGGCCGAGGTCACGATGAGCTTCAGGTCCGGCCGGCGCGGCAGCAGTTGCTTCAGGTAGCCGAGCAGGAAGTCGATGTTCAGGCTGCGCTCGTGCGCCTCGTCGATGATGAGCGTGTCATAGCGCCGCAGCAGCGGATCGCTGCGAATCTCGGCCAGCAGGATGCCGTCGGTCATCACCTTCAGCCGGCAGTCCGGGCCGGTGCGGTCGTTGAACCGGATCTTCCAGCCCACCAGCCGCTCTCCGGCAGGCCCCAGCTCGGCCGCAACCCGGCTCGCCACGGCGCGGGCGGCGATGCGACGCGGCTGGGTATGCCCGATCATGGCCTCGCCGCCGCGGCCGGCGAGGAAGCAGATCTTTGGCAGCTGGGTGGTCTTGCCGGAACCGGTGGCGCCGCACACCACGACGACCTGGTGTTCCTGAAGCGCGGCGGCAATACGCTCCCGCTCGGCCGAGACCGGCAGCTCGGCAGGGAACTCCAGGCGCGGCGCCAGCGGCTCGCCAGGGGTCTCAGCGCCCAGCTTCGGACTCCTTGATCTCGTTCCACAGCGCTTCGAGCGTGGCTCCGTCAACCTGCATCGGCGTCTTGCCCGCGGCAGCCAGGCGCGCCTCGATGCCGCGGAAGCGGCGCTCGAACTTCAGACCGGCGCGACGCAGCGCGCTTTCCGCATCCACGTCGAGATGCCGCGCCAGGTTCACCATAGTGAACAGCAGGTCGCCGAACTCCTCCTCCACCGCCTCGGGCGCATCCCGCCGCGCTGCGATGGCCGCGGCCAGCTCGGCACGCTCCTCATCGAGCTTCTCCAGCACCGCCGGCGCGTCCGGCCAGTCGAAACCCGCCCGCGCGGCGCGCCGTCCGAGTTTCTGCGCGCGCGCCAGGGCCGGGAGGTTCACGGGTACGTCGTCGAGCACGCCCTGGCGGCGCGCAGCGCGCTCACGCGCCTTCTGCGCCTCCCAGGCCTCGGTCTGCGCCGCGGCGTCCCGGACCTCGGCC
Source organism: uncultured Gammaproteobacteria bacterium (assembly GCA_963709275.1). Taxonomy (GTDB): domain Bacteria; phylum Pseudomonadota; class Gammaproteobacteria; order Steroidobacterales; family XN24; genus XN24. The sequence goes on along the minus strand of CAVPVZ010000003.1, from coordinate 67,689 downwards.
GCCCCGAACACGTGCGGGTGGCGGCGCTTCATTTTCTCTGCCAGTTCACCCGCGACATGCGCGAAATCGAATGCGCCCTGCTCCTCTGCCATGCGCGCATGGAACACCACCTGGAACAGCAGGTCGCCCAGCTCCTCGCGCAGCGCGCCCAGGTCGCTGCGCTCGATGGCGTCGGCGACTTCGTAGGCTTCCTCGATGGTGTAGGGGGCGATGCTGGCGAAATCCTGCGCCACATCCCAGGGACAGCCGCTGACGGGATCGCGCAACCGCGCCATGACTTCGAGCAGGTCCTCGATCTGTTTCATTCTTCGTATCCCCGCAGGATGTCGCGAAAGTTCACCAGCATGGCCGCTGTCGCACCCCAGATCAGGTGCTCTCCCCAGGGCATTTCGAAGAATGGCAGCTTCACACCCATAAAACGCTTGTGGCGCAACTGCATGCTGCCGGGATCCAGCAGCACGTCGAGCGGCACCTCGAAAGCCTCGCTGACCTCGGTGGCGTCCGGGCGCGGCTGGAAGGCGTCGGCGACGAAGCCCACTACCGGGGTGACCGAGAAACCCGTGATGGTCATGTAGTTCGGCAGATAGCCGACCACGTCGACCAGCTCGCCGCCCAGCCCCACCTCCTCCTCGGCCTCGCGCAGGGCGGCCTCGCGCGGACCCGGGTCGGCCGGGTCCAGCCGGCCGCCGGGGAAGCTGACCTGCCCGGCGTGATGCCTGAGGTCCGGGGCGCGCACGGTGAACAGCACCGTCAGCCCCTGCGGCCGCTCGATCACCGGAACCAGCACGGCAGCGGGCACCAGGCGCCCCGGCCGCAGCCGCTCCAGCGCCGCCGGCAGGTCCCCGGGCACGCCCGGGATGCGGTAGTGCTCCGGCGGCGCCGGGCTGGTGCCGGCAAAGCAACGCTCGATCAGCCGCCTCACTTGCGGATGCCGCCCTTCGTCAGGTCGGCCGGATCCAGCAGTCGCGCCAGCTCATCCTCGTCCAGGTCCGTCATCTCCAGCGCCACTTCGCGGATCGGGCGCCCCTCGGCGTAGGCCTTCTTGGCGATCGCGGCGCCGCTGCTCGTAGCCGATGACCGGGTTCAGCGCGGTGACCAGGATCGGGTTGCGCTCCAGCGCCGCGCGCAGGCTGCTCCTCGTTGACCGTGAACCCCGCGATCGCCTGGTCGGCCAGCGCGCGCGCCACCGTGGCGAGCAGCGCGATGCTCTCGAGCAGGTTGTAGGCGACCACCGGCAGCATGACGTTGAGCTGGAAGTTGCCGGACTGGCCGGCCACGGTGATCGTCGCATCGTTGCCGATCACCTGCGCCGCCACCATGGCCGTCGCCTCGGGAATCACCGGGTTGACCTTGCCGGGCATGATGCTGGAGCCCGGGCTGCAGCGCCGGCAGCGCGATCTCGCCCAGCCCGGCCAGCGGGCCGCTGTTCATCCAGCGCAGGTCGTTGGCGATCTTCATCAGGCTCACGGCCACGGTCTTCAGCTGGCCGGAGAGCTCCACCGCCGTGTCCTGGCAGCTCAGGCTCTCGAAATAATCGCTCGCTCGGACGGAAATCGAGGCCGGTGCGCGCGGCCAGCTGCGCCGCGAACGCGCGCGCCGAACTCCGGGTGCGCGTTGATGCCGGTGCCGACCGCGGTGCCGCCCTGCGCCAGCCGGTGCAGGCGCGGCAAGGCGCCGCGCACCCGCGCGATGCCGGCGCGCACCTGGCGTCGCCCAGCCGCCCAGCTCCTGGCCCAGGCGCACCGGCATGGCGTCCATCAGGTGCGTGCGGCCGGTCTTGACGACGTCGCTGCCACGCTCTGCGCCTTCGTGCTCGATGGCCTCGGCCAGGTGCTCGAGCGCCGGCAGCAGCTCTCGCTCGACCGCGAGGGCGGCGCTGACGTGGATCGCGGTGGGAATCACGTCGTTGCTGCTCTGCCCCATGTTGACGTGGTCGTTCGGATGCACCGGCGTCGCCGGCGATGCGGCTCGCCAGCGTGGCGATCACCTCGTTGGCGTTCATGTTGGTGCTGGTGCCCGAGCCGGTCTGGAAGACGTCCACCGGAAACTGGGCGTCGTAATGACCCGTCGGCGACGGCCTCGGCAGCTGCCCGGATGGCCGCAGCAACGGCCGCGCTCGAGCAGGCCAAGCTCCTCGTTCGCGCCCGCCGCGGCCCACTTGACCAGCCCGAGGCGCGCGATGAATGCCCGGCGGCATGGCGCGCCCGCTGATCGGGAAATTCTGCACCGCCCGCTGGGTCTGCGCGCCCCACAGTGCCTCGGCCGGCACCCTGCAGCTCGCCCATGCTGTCTTGCTCGACCCGATAATCCTGCGCGCTCATGCGCTTCCTCCCAGCTTAGATGTCGTAAGAAGAATCTCTTTCAACTTATTGAAAGAGATCGATTTAATAGGGCCCTTTCCATGGCCCGAACGGGCATGTTCAGGACGCGGCGGGGCTTGCGGTATGATGGCGCAATCCTAACACCTTCGGCTTGAATCCGATGCAGACGCATCCCCTTACCGCGCTCTCGCCTGTCGACGGGCGCTACACGGGCCGCGTGACCCCGCTGCGGCCCGTTTTCAGCGAATACGGACTGATTCGCTACCGGGTCGCAGTAGAGGTCCGCTGGCTGCTGGCGCTGTCCATGGAAAGCGGCATCGTCGAGCTCGACCCGGTCGAGGGACCGGCGCTGGAACTGCTGGAATCGCTTTCCCGCGGCCTGGCGCTGGAACAGGCGGTGGCAGTGAAAACCATCGAGGGCACCACGAACCACGACGTCAAGGCCGTGGAGTACTTCCTCAAGGAGCAGCTTGCGCCCGTCGACCCGGCCGGCCGGCTGCGGGAATTCGTGCACTTCGCCTGCACCTCGGAGGACATCAATAACCTCGCCTACGCGCTGATGCTGCGCGACGCCCGCGACCAGGTGCTCGAGCCGAGCATGCGCAGCCTGATCTTCCGCCTTGGCGAGATGGCGGACAGCTATGCCGACCTGCCGATGCTGTCGCGCACCCACGGCCAGTCCGCGTCGCCCACCACGCTGGGCAAGGAAATCGCCAACCTGGCCTGGCGCCTGAAGCGCCTCAAGCGAGGCCTTCGTCGCGGTCGAAGTCCTCGGCAAGATGAACGGCGCGGTGGGCAACTACAACGCGCACGTGGCGGCCTACCCCGACGTCGACTGGCCCAACGTGGCGCGCGATTTCGTCGAGTCCCTCGGCCTCGGCTTCAATCCCTTCACCACGCAGATCGAGCCGCACGACTGGATCGCCGAGTACTGTCATGCGCTGGCGCGCTTCAACACCGTCCTGCTGGACCTGTGCCGCGACTTCTGGGGCTATATCTCGCTGGGCTACTTCCGCCAGAAGGCTGTCGCCGGCGAAGTGGGCTCCTCCACGATGCCGCACAAGGTGAACCCGATCGACTTCGAGAACGCCGAGGGCAACCTCGGCATCGCCAACGCCCTGCTCGAGCACTTCGCCGCCAAGCTGCCGATCTCGCGCTGGCAGCGCGACCTCACCGACTCCACCGTGCTGCGCAATATCGGTGTCGCACTCGCGCACACGCTGATCGCCTGCGCCGCCGTGATGAAGGGCCTGGAGCGCGTGGAGCCGGATGCGGACCGGATGGCGGCGGAACTGGACCAGAACTGGGAAGTGCTGGGCGAGGCCATCCAGACGGTCATGCGTCGTCACGGGCTGCCGAACCCCTACGAGCAGCTCAAGGCGCTGACGCGCGGCCGGAGGATCACGCCGGAACAGCTGCGGGAATTCGTTGCCGGACTGGAGCTGCCCGAGGACACGCGCCGTCGCCTGCTGGCCCTGACCCCGGCCACCTACACGGGCCTCGCGGAACGCCTGGCCCGCGACCTGTAGCCCGATGCCAGCTCCAGCGGACGCTGCCGGCCTCACCGTCCGGATCGCGCACTGGGAAAACGACCAGGCCGGGCTGCGCGCAGTGCGCACCCGCGTCTTCGTCGAAGAGCAGTCGGTCAGCGAAGCGGAGGAATGGGACGGGCTCGATCCCGAATGCACCCATGTCGTGGCCGAGGCCGCGGATGAAGGCGTCGTCGGCACCGGCCGCCTGCACCCTTCCGGCAAGCTCGGGCGCATGGCGGTACTACCGCACTGGCGCGGCCAGGGCGTCGGCGCGCTGCTGCTGCTCCGGCTGATCGAGGAAGCCCGCAGCCAGGGCATGGAGGCGCTCTACCTGCACGGCCAGGTGCCGGTTCTCGGCTTTTACGGGCGCTACGGCTTCGTCGCCGAGGGCGAGGAATTCGACGAGGCCGGCATACCCCACCGCCTGATGCGGCTTACGCTGCCGCGCGAGGATGCGCCCGCCGTCGCCGCGGCGCCGGCCGACACCCGCCGTCTCCTCACGGGCAAGAAGGAATTCGCGCAGGCAGCGACCGAAGTGGCGCGCACGGCGCAGCGCGCCCTCGCCATCTTTACGCCCGACCTGGAGCACGGGGTGTACGACACGCGAGACTTCCTCGACGCCACCAAGCGACTGGTGCTGTCGCGCACCCATGCGCGCATTCGCGTGCTCATCAGCGACCCCGGGCGGGTCCAGCGCAGCGTGAATCGCTTCCTGTACGTGGGCCGGCGCCTGTCCACTTTCATCGAATTTCGCCACCTGCCGGAGAATCTCCGGGGCCGCAACGACGCCTTCCTCGTCGCGGACCGCTCTGCCCTGGTGTACCGGGGCCACGCGGAGCGCTGGGACGGTATCGCCGACACCCACGAGCCGCGCATGGCCGCGCACTACCTGGCCGAATTCGACGAGATGTGGCAGCGCAGCGAAAACGCCAGCGAAGTGCGGGAGCTCGGGATCTGAGGCTGCCCGCGCCGCCGCGCATCGGTGCCGGCAGTTAGAATACGCGCCATGCAGCGCCGAAACGTCATAGTCGGAATGTCAGGCGGGGTCGATTCCTCGGTCGCCGCATTGCGCCTGCTGGAAGCCGGCCATGCGGTGCAGGGCCTGTTCATGCAGAACTGGGCCGAGGACGAGGAAGGCTACTGCCAGGCGGCGGAAGATTTCCAGGATGCACGCGCGGTTTGTGAGCTGCTCTCCATCCCGTTGCATCGCGCCGATTTCTCGCGCGAATACCGCGAACGCGTCTTCGCCGCTTTTCTCGATGGCTACCGGCGCGGTGTGACGCCGAACCCCGACGTGCTGTGCAATCGCGAGATCAAGTTCGGCAGCTTCCTCGCGCATGCGCGGCGACTCGGCGCCGAGGCCATCGCCACCGGGCATTACGCCGCGACCGACGGCAGCGGCCGCCTGCTCCGCGCCGCGGATCCGGGCAAAGACCAGACCTATTTCCTGCACGCGGTGCCGCGCGAGGCTCTGCGCCACACGCTGTTCCCCCTCGGCGGGCTGCTGAAGACCGAAGTGCGGGCCATTGCCAAGGCCAGCGGGCTGCCCAACCACGACCGCAAGGACAGCACCGGCATCTGCTTTATCGGCGAACGTCCCTTCGCCGAATTCCTCGCACGTTATCTTCCCGACTCCCCCGGCGAGATCATCGGCCCGGACGGGGTCGTGCTGGGCCGACACGAAGGCCTGAGCCGCTACACGCTCGGGCAGCGCCAGGGCCTGCATATCGGCGGCGTCCAGGGCCGCGCCGACGCGCCGTGGTATGTCGCGGGCAAGGACCTGGAGCGCAACACCCTGCTCGTGGTCCAGGGGCACGACCACCCGGCCCTGCTGCACGACCGCCTGTCGGCGAGCGATCCCCACTGGATCTGCGCCCCGCCGTCCGCCTGGCCCCTCGACTGCACGGCTCGGGCACGCCACCGCCAGCCGGACCGGCCATGCCGCGTGACGCCCGGTGCGGACGGGACGCTGGAGGTGCGGTTCGAATCGCCGCAGCGCGCCCTGACGCCGGGGCAGTTCATCGTCTTCTACGACGGCCCGCTGTGCCTCGGCGGCGCCACCATCGAGCGTGTCGGCGCACAAGCCCCGGAAAGCGCCTCACAGGCGGCCGCGGTGCAAAGCGCCCCGCTCTCGGCCTGAGCCATCCGCTATAATCAACGGCTGTCTCCGCCCGGCAGCTACTGTCCGGGTCGGCACGCCCTCGATCGGTCTCGGAGGAATCATGAAGGACACGGTGGACGCGCGCTCGGCGCTCAAGGTCAATGGCAAGGAATACCAGGTCTGGTCGCTCGACAGCCTCGGCAAGGACCGCGTGGCGCGGCTACCCTACTCGCTGAAAATCCTGCTCGAGAACCTGCTGCGGCACGAAGACGGCGTGAATGTCACGCGCCAGGACATCGATGCGCTGCTCGACTGGAACCCCAAGGCCGAGCCCGACACGGAAATCGCCTTCACCCCGGCGCGCGTGATCCTGCAGGATTTCACCGGCGTGCCCGCGGTGGTCGACCTGGCCGCCATGCGTGATGCCGTGGTGAAGCTCGGCGGCAATGCCGAGGCGATCAACCCGCTGTCGCCGGCCGAGCTCGTGATCGACCATTCGGTGCAGGTCGACTCCTTCGGCGCCGCCGACTCGCTGGCAAAGAACAACGAGATCGAGTTCGGCCGCAACCAGGAACGCTACAGCTTCCTGCGCTGGGGCCAGAACGCCTTCGACAACTTCAAGGTGGTGCCGCCGAACACCGGCATCGTGCACCAGGTGAACCTGGAATACCTGGCCCGCGTCGTTTTCGATGCGCACAAGGACGGCACCCTGGTGGCCTACCCCGACACCCTGGTGGGCACCGACTCCCACACCACCATGATCAACGGCCTGGGCGTGCTCGGCTGGGGCGTCGGCGGCATCGAGGCCGAAGCCGCCATGCTGGGACAGCCGGTCACGATGCTGATCCCGCAGGTGATCGGCTTCCGCCTCAAGGGCAGCCTGGCGGAGGGCGCGACCGCCACCGACCTGGTGCTGACGGTGACCGAGATGCTGCGCAAGAAGGGCGTAGTCGGAAAGTTCGTCGAGTTCTTCGGCGACGGCCTGTCCAACCTGCCGCTGGCGGACCGCGCCACGCTGGGCAACATGTCGCCCGAGTTCGGCAGCACCTGCGCCATCTTCCCCATCGACGCCGAGACCGTGCGCTACCTCAAGCTCTCCGGGCGCAGCCCGGAACGCATCGCGCTGGTCGAGGCTTATGCCAGGGCGCAGGGCCTGTGGCGTGAAGACGGCCAGAAAGAAGCCGAGTACACGGACATCCTCGAGCTCGACATGGGCGAGGTGAAGCCGAGCATCGCCGGCCCGAAGCGCCCGCAGGACCGTATCCTGCTCGCCGATGCCAAGGCGGCGTTCCTGAAGCAGCTGCAGCCCATCGCCGCGGAGCGCGCCAACAGCAAGGATGTCGCGGAATCTCGCTTCGAGGCCGAGGGCGGCGACGTGTCCATCGGCAACCCCGCCACCGCCTCGGCGCCGGGACTGGCGCGGGTGAAGCGCGGCGACGAGGAGTTCGCCGTGCGCGACGGCGCCGTGCTGATTGCCGCCATCACCAGCTGCACCAACACCTCCAATCCGGCGGTGATGCTGGCCGCCGGACTGCTGGCCCGGAATGCGGCCGCCAAGGGCCTGAAGGTCAAGCCCTGGGTGAAGACCAGCCTCGCGCCCGGCTCGCGCGTGGTGACGGAATACCTGAAGAAGGCCGAGCTGCTCGACGACCTCGAGACGCTCGGCTTCAACGTGGTCGGCTACGGTTGCACCACCTGCATCGGCAACTCCGGCCCGCTGCCGGAAGACATCGCCGACGCCGTGGCCCAGCACGACATCGTCGGCACCTCGGTGCTGTCGGGCAACCGCAATTTCGAGGGCCGGATACATCCGCTGGTGCGCATGAACTACCTGGCCTCGCCACCCCTGGTGGTGGCCTACGCCCTCGCCGGCAACCTCGACGTGGACCTGCTCAACGAGCCGCTGGGCGAAGGCAGCGACGGGCCGGTGTACCTCAAGGACGTGTGGCCGACCGCGCACGAGGTGCACGACGTCATCCTGTCGAGCCTCGACTCGAGCATGTTCCAGGGCAGCTACGGCCAGGTGTTCGACGGCGATGCCAACTGGCAGGGCCTGTCGGTGCCGGAGGGCGAGATCTACGACTGGCCGGACGCCTCCACCTACGTGCGCAATCCGCCGTACTTCGAGGGCATGAGCATGACGCCGGAGGCCGTGCAGCCGATCAAGGGCGCGCGCGCCCTGGCGGTGCTCGGCGACTCCGTCACCACCGACCACATCTCGCCCGCCGGCAGCATCGCCTCCAACAGCCCGGCGGCGAAATACCTGGTCGGCAAGGGCGTGGACCCGGTCGACTTCAACTCCTACGGCTCGCGCCGCGGCAACCACGAGGTCATGATGCGCGGCACCTTCGCCAATATCCGGCTGCGCAACAAGCTGGCCGGCGGCGTCGAGGGCGGCTGGACCCGGTACCTGCCGAATGGCGAGATCATGGCCATCTACGACGCCGCCATGCGCTACCAGCAGGACGGCACCCCGCTGGTGATCCTCGCCGGCAAGGAATACGGCTCGGGCTCCTCGCGCGACTGGGCGGCCAAGGGCACCAAGCTGCTGGGAGTGCGCGCCGTGATCGCCGAGAGCTACGAGCGCATCCACCGCTCCAACCTGATCGGCATGGGCGTCCTGCCGCTGCAGTTCAAGGACGGCGACAGCGCTGCATCGCTGGGCCTGGACGGCACCGAGACCTTCACCATCGACGGCCTCGGCGACGGCAGTGCCCGCGAGGTCAAGGTCACGGCCGCGCGCGACGACGCCAAGGACATCGTGTTCACGGCCCGCGTCCGCATCGATACGCCGAAAGAGCGCGAGTACTACCAGAACGGCGGCATCCTGCACTACGTGCTGCGCCAGCTCGCCTCGGCCGACCGGGCGGCCTGAGCACACGACGCCCGTGGCGTCGACGACCCTGCCGGCCGGCCTGCTGGATGCACTCCGGCAGGCCGGCCGCGTCGTTTTCCTCACCGGCTCCGGCGTCTCCGCGGAGAGCGGCGTGCCCACCTTTCGCGATGCCCTGACCGGCCTGTGGGCACGCTTCCAGCCGGCGGAACTGGCCACGCCGGAAGCCTTCCAGCAGGACCCGCAACTGGTCTGGGACTGGTACCGGGAGCGACGACGCCAGGTCGCCGCCGTCGCGCCCAACCCGGCACACCACGCCATCGCCGCCCTCGAAGCCCGGCTGCCGGAAACCCTGCTCGTGACCCAGAACGTCGATGGACTGCACCAGCGCGCCGGCAGCGTCGACGCTGTGGAGTTCCACGGCAACCTCTTCACCAACCGCTGTCGCGCCTGCGGCCACGTCGCCACGCAGCCGGATCCGGAACTGCCGGCGCCGCCGCCGTGCTCCGACTGCGGCGAGCTCATGGGACCGGGCGTGGTGTGGTTCGGTGAGGCCATCCCGGCAGCAGCGCTGGAGCGTGCCTGGCGCGGCGCCGGCGAGGCCGACATCCTCTTCGCGATCGGCACCTCCGGCCTGGTCACACCCGCGGCGGCACTGCCGGAAGTGGCACGCCGGGGTGGTGCGCTGGTGGTGGAAATGAACCTCCACAGCACGCCCCTGAGTGCGGAGGCCGACTTTGTCGTCACCGGCCCGGCCGCTGTCAGCCTCCCCGCGCTGGTCGCGGCGATATGAGATAAAGAGAATTAATTATCGCCTGTACCGTGCTGTTTAATTGAGGATAATCTGTGGACCACCAGGATCAACGCCGGGCTGCTTCCAACCTGCGCAAGACCCTCGGCCCGGGCCTGCTGATGGCGGCCGCAGCGGTCGGCGTGTCCCACCTGGTGCAGTCCACCCGGGCGGGCGCCGAGTACGGCTTGTTGCTGCTGCCGGTGGTGCTCCTGGCCTGCCTGCTGAAATACCCCTTCCTCGAATTCGGCCCGCGCTACGCCGCGGCCACGGGCGAAAGCCTGCTGGTGGGCTACCGCCGGGTCGGCAACTGGGCGCTGTGGCTGTTCGCTCTGGCCACCGTCGGCACCATGTTCATTGTGCTTGCGGTGGTCACGCTGGTGACAGCGGGCCTGGCCGGATTGCTGCTCGGCATCGACGCCCCTCCGCTGCACATCTCCGCCGGCGTGCTTGCCCTTTGCATCGGGCTGCTGGCGATCGGCAATTACCGCGGACTCGACCTGGCGATGAAGCTGCTCATGGCTGTGCTCACCGTGTCCACCCTGCTCGCGCTGGCCCTCGCCCTTGGCAGTACCCCGGACTGGAGCGGTCTCAGTGGTCTCGACCGCCTGCCCGCACTGGGCAGCACGGCCGGCATCGCCTTCCTGCTCGCGCTGGTCGGCTGGATGCCGATCCCGGTCGAGGCCGCCGCCTGGAGCTCGCTGTGGACCCGCGAGCGAGCCGTGCAAACGGGATACGCGCCCAGCCTGGCCGAGGCGCTGCTGGATTTTCGTCTCGGCTACGCCGGCGCAGTGGTGCTGGCCGTCGCCTTCGTCATGCTCGGCGCCCTGCTCATGCATGCCAGCGGGCTCCAGTTCGCAGACTCCGCCGTCGGTTTCTCCGGCCAGCTGGTCGAGCTGTACGCGCAGAACCTTGGCGACTGGAGCCGGCCGCTGATCACCGTTGCCGCGCTGAGCACGATGTTCAGCACCACCCTTGCGGTGGCCGACGCCTATCCGCGCGTGCTCGCAGCCATCGTCGGCGCTGCCCGCGCCGGAGGCGATGCCGCAGTCGATGCCCGCCCGCCGAGGCGTGGGCCCTACCTCGCCGCGGTTGCGGTGGTCAGCGGCGGCGCCCTGCTGGTGCTGGTGTTTGCCGGCGAGGCATTCACCCGCCTGATCGATTTCGCCACGACGTTGTCCTTCGTGGCCGCCCCGGTGATCGCATGGATCACCCTGCGGGCCGTCACCGCACCGCACGTGCCGCAGGCCGCCAGGCCGGGCCCTGTGCTGCGAGCGCTCGCGTGGCTCGGACTGGTGTCCGGCGCATTGTTCTCGCTGGCCTGGGCCGCGTGGCGGCTGGCAGCATGAAGCACCGCGGCAGCCGCCCCCGCCCGGCGCGACGGCGGAGGCCATGCCCGGCGTTGCCGGCCCCACCTAGAGCGGCGCGAGGTCCCAGGCGAAGGCGAAGACTGCCAGCGACAGCGCGGCCAGCCCGGTCAGCGTGCCGCCGGCGAGCGTGCCGACCTGCACTCCATCCCGGGACGAGCGGGCGCGCCACACCTGGAAGAGTGCCGCCAGGCCGAACAGCCCGGCGAGCAGGCTCAGCCATGACGCCATGCTTGCCATCGGAGCGAGCCCCGTGAGCAGGGCGAAGGTCGACACCTCGCTGGCCTGGTAGCCGGCGAACCCCATCAGCCCGGCAAACCCGAGCCCGCTCAGGGCGGCCAGCCAGCCGAAGCCACGCACGCCTGCGGCCTGCCCGCCCGCAGCGAAGGTGCGGCGCCGGTCGATGGCGCGCGCCAGCCAGGCCATCGGATAGGCGAAAAAGGCGAACACGAGCACAAGCAACGAGGCGCCGGCCCAGGCGCCCGGGGCTGCCAGCGTCTTCGGGTCGTCAGCCGCCAGGATGCCCGCACGGCGGATCGCAGTGGTCTGGAACAGGTCGAGATAGTCCGGTCGCTCCACGCCCTCCTCGAGGCAGGATGCGTCGAGCGCGGCCGGGTCCGGGTTGTCAAAGAACGCCGTCAACACACCACCCGCGCATTCGCTCATAGAGCGGGTCGGGCCATGCCCCGCATAGGGCACCTCGATATAGCGACCGTTGGAAAAACCGGGGACGATGGCCCGCGCCAGCGCGGGCGGCGTCACCGGGTCCCAGGCCCCGTTCACGATCAGGGCTGGAACGGCTGACTCGACGAGCGCATAGGCGTCACGATTGCGCGGGCCCAGGCCTTCTTCCTCGCACACGCGGGCCTCGGTAGGCCGCACCTTCCGGCGTGAACATCAGGTTCCTGAAACGCGGGTTTTCGTCAAGGTCGCTGGCTGCCACCGCGGCCGACGCGGCATAGTAACCGTCGTTGCAGCGGATCGCGTTCGCCATGCCGAGCGAAATCGTCATCCCGCCCGAGCCTTCATCTCCGCCGTCCGAGGCCAGCAGCTCGAACACCGTCATGTCGCGTTTCTCGAAGGCGTTGATGAGCGTCGCCATGACTGCCGGGATGGCGGGATGCTCGTCCTGCTCGTACATCATCATGAACGGTGCAAAGGCAACGATCTCGCCGCCAAAGCGCACCTTCCCTGCCGGATAGAGCTCGGTCTGGTCCGTCTCGACGATCACGGGGTCGGCCTTCGCCTTTTCCAGCGCCGCGTCGAAGCGCGCCTGCAGGTCCGCGCAGACCGAGGCGTCCTCGCAGGTGGAGAAGATGTTCTCCAGGACAATGTTCGCCCAGCGGCCGATGCGCATGAGTTCACCGATATCGTTCGGCACGATGGCGTCGAGGACGATGGCGCGCACGCCGTCGGGATCCTCGCGCAGCAGCATCTGGCCGAGGTGCGAACCGTAGGAGATGCCCCAGACGTTCCATTGCGCCAGGCCCAGCGCCTCGCGCAGGGCGCGCACGTCACGTGCGTTCTCGATGGTGTTGTAGCCCGACAGGTCGATGCCCGCCGCGGCGGCCACCTGGAAACAGGCCCGCATGCGCTCGCCCGCCTCGACCTCGGTCTCGTAGAGGCTCTCCGTCCACAGCGCGGCCCGGTTGGTGTCGCTGAAGAAGGGGCACGGATCTCCGCTCGCGCCGATGCCGCGCTGCTCGAGAATGTAGAGATCGCGGTGCTTGACCACCTCGTGCTCGCGCAGCCGCGAAACATAGGCGCCGACGCCAACGCCGGGCCCGCCGGTCAGATAGACGATCGGGTCGTCGCGAACCTGCTCGTCCGCGCCCTCTTCCGCATCCTCATCACCTGTCGCGGCGATCCTGACGAAGTGAACGCGGATCAGGCGACTGTCCGGGTCCGAGCGATTCTCCGGCACAGTGATGAAACCACACTCGATCTCGCCGGGTTCGTAGTCGATCTCGCTGCGGAAGGGACAGACCACGTCGATGCGTCCGGGCAGGTCCTGCCAGGCGAGCGGTGCGGCGCGGGCCGGGGCGATTTCCTCGGCCCCCTGCGCGAAGGCGGCAGGCCCGGCCAGGGCCAGGGCGGTGGTTATGACAATGGCTCGCATAAATCTTTGCCTCCCCCCGGAACGCCCGCGGCGACCGAATAGAATGCAGGACAGGTTGTCTGATGAGCGCTGCCGGCGCGGGACCGACGCCGGCGCCTGCTAGTGAATTCGCCCCATAAGGGCCTGGAAGCGCGGATCTTCGCGCAGCGAGTCCAGGTCGGGGTCGGTTTCCAGCCAGGCCTTGTCGCCCCAGCCGTTATCGACAGCCCGTTCCAGCAGCTCCATGGCCCGATTCGCGTCTCCCTTCATGGCGTAAAAACACGCCACGTTGTAGAGCACCACGGGCTCCTCCTGGTCACGACCGAGGGCCCGTTCGGCGAGCTCCTGCGCCTTGGCGAACTCACCGACATTGGCGAACTGGTTCGCGCCGACATAGAGCGCGCGCGTGTCGTGCGGATTCATGTCCAGGTGCCGCTGGATCTGCTCCAGCGAGGCGAGACGGGCCTTCATCTCATCGTGCTTGCGTCCCAGCGATGCGTAGGACTGCGCGATGAAAATCGGCGCCTGGTAATCCGCCGGATTCACTTCCATCGCCTTCTTGTACATCACGATGGCTTTCTCGAACTCGCCCTTCGACGACCAGGCAAGACCGAAGTAGTAATAGGGTTCCCAGAGGTTGGGGTTCAGCTCGATCGCGCGGGAGAACTCGCGCTCGGCCGCCTCGTAGTCGTCGCTGATGAACATCGCCAGCCCGTGCGAGGCCCGTGCTTCCGCGGAGTCCGGATCCAGCGCGACCGCTCTCTCGCTTGCCTCTACCGCCTTGCGTACATTCTCCTGGGTGGCTTCGGCGTAGCGGTACAAGTGCGAATAGGCATCGCCGATACCCGCATAGGCGAGCGCATACTTGTCGTCGAGGACGATCGCCTGCTCGAACATGCGGATGGCGCACTCATAGTCGCGCCGCGTCATGGTGTACATGTAGCTGCGCCCGCGCAGGTAATAGTCGTAGGCCCTCGCATCCGAGGTGGACACCACCTGGATGGCGCGCCGTTCCTTCGGCGTGAGAGTCATCTGCAACGCATCGACGATGCTCTTGGCGATGTCGTCCTCGATCTGGAACACGTCCTTGAGCTCGCGGTCGTAGGTCTCCGACCACAGGTGCGAGTCCGTGTCGGCGTCGATCAGCTGCGCCGTGATGCGCACGCGGTCACCCGCGCGCCGGACACTGCCCTCGAGGACACTGCTGACGCCCAGCTTGGCCGCCACCTCCGGGATGCCGACCGACTTGCCCTTGAAAATGAACGAGGAGGTCCGGGAAGCGACACGCAACTGCGGCAGCTTGACGAGGAGATTCAGGATCTCCTCGGCGATGCCGTCGCTGAAATATTCGTTCTCGGCGTCGCCGCTCATGTTCACGAACGGCAGCACGGCAATGGACTTGCGCGCGTCGCTGGGCTTCGCGGCGGCCGTCGGCTCGGGCGCTGGCCGCGCCGCGGGCGCGGGGGCCGGCGGGTCCGGCGGTGGCGCGGGCTGCTCGGCGCGACGAGGCGGGGTGCGCTGGACACCGTCGGGACCGAGATCGAACGCCCAGGCGAGGGAGACGGCCAGCAGGAAACCCAGGCCGACCAGCGCCGTCACCAGCGTGACCGACCACCCCGGGAGGTTGAGGTTGGGAAGCACCGTGGAGGCGACTTCGATGACGATCCAGCCGCCGATCGCATACAGCACGACAACCCGGATAACGCGACGCCGCTTCAGCTCCGCGAACAGCCCGCCACCACCGGATCCTTCGCCGTCATCGCTCATCAACCACGACCCTCAAGCGCAGCACAGCAGGCATCATACAGAGTTTGCCTGTAAGGAGTTAGATGGGATCGTGGTTGACCCAGGCAGGGACATCGCGCCAGGCGCCGCGCAACGCACGCTCTGCGGACTCGAAGTCCGGCGCCAGGCGCCCCACAAGGCGCCAGAAAGCCGGGCCATGATGCAAGTGCCGGGTGTGCGCCAGCTCATGCACCAGCACGTGACGCACCAGCTGCGGTTCCATGAACAACAGGGCGCAGTTTAGACTGATGTCGTGGCGCGCGGAACAGCTCCCCCAGCGAGAGCGCTGGCGTCTCACCGTGACTCCCCGGAAGGACAGCCCGGTCTCCTGCGCGACCTCTGCCAGCCAGGGCGCGAGCACCGCGCGGCCGCGTTGCTGCAGCCAGCGTCGCAGTTGCTGCACCCGCCAGACCGGGTCCATGGGGCCGACCAGCGAGATGTATCCACCCTCCGCCCCGGCAACCGCGCGCAATCGTTTCGCCCCCTTCTCGTAAGTCACGTCCCAGGTCTCCCCCACCGCAGCGAGGCGGATCGTGGCGGGAGGGTCCACAGACGCGGCCTGCGGCGAGGTGCTGAATTCACGCCGGGCGCGCTGGATCCAAGCCTCGTGGTCGCTGACGAAACGCCGGATGCTGCGCTCGGCGGCACGCTGCGGCGCCACGACCTCGACCAGCCCGTGCGGAAAGACGCGCAGCGACAGCCGGCGGGCACGTGCGCTACGGCGCACCACGACGGCCGACTCGGCGCCGAACAGCGCCAGCTGGTCCGGAGCGTCCGTCGCCGTCACAGCGTTGCGGCGAGCCGCGTGGCCTGATCGATGGCCCGCTTGGCATCCAGCTCCGCGGCCTCCAGGGCGCCGCCCACGAGGTCGGCGCGCAGGCCGCGCGCCTCGAGCTCGGCCGCCAGCGAGCTGAGCGACTCCTGCCCAGCGCAGACCACGATGTTGTCGACTTCGAGCAGGCGCTCCTCGTCCTTGATGCGCACGCGCAACCCGGACGGTTCCACCCCGACGTAAGTCACGCCGGGAATCATGTGCACGCCGCGGCGCTGCAGCCCGAGCCGGTGCGCCCAGCCGGTGGTCTTGCCCAGGCCGCGACCCGGCTTGCCCTGCTTGCGCTGCAACAGCCAGATTTCACGTCCCGTGCCGTGCGGGTGCGGCTCCACCCCTTCGACGCCGGCGCGCGCAGCGGCGTCGATGCCCCATTCTTCGTTGTACTCGGCCACCGGCTCCGCGCCTGCGTGCGGGTGCGACAGGAACGTGGCCACATCGAAGCCGATGCCCCCGGCGCCGATGATGGCGACGCGCCGCCCCACCTCGCGCCGTCCCAGCAGCACGTCGATGTACGACAGCACCTGCGGACTGTCCAGTCCGGGGATGGCCGGATTGCGGGGCACCACGCCGGTGGCCACGATGACCCGGTCGAAGCCCGCTGCAACCAGCGCATCCGCGGTGGCCGCCTGGCCGAGACGCAGCTCGACGCCGGTCACCTCGAGTCGGCGGCGGAAATAACGCAGCGTCTCGGAGAACTCTTCCTTGCCGGGAATGCGTCGCGCCATCTGGAACTGGCCGCCGATCTCCGGCGCGGCTTCGAACAGCGTCACCGCATGACCGCGTTCCGCGGCCGTGGTCGCGGCTGCCAGCCCGGCCGGGCCGCCGCCGATGACGGCCACTTTCAGCGGCCGTTCCGCCGCACGGATGACGAGCTCGGTCTCGTGGCAGGCGCGCGGGTTCACCAGGCAGCTGGAGCGCTTGCCGGCGAAGGTGTGATCGAGGCAGGCCTGGTTGCAGGCGATGCAGGTGTTGATCTCGTCCGCCCGCCCCTCGGCCGCCTTGCGCACGAAATCGGGATCGGCCAGGAAGGGGCGCGCCAGGCTCACCATGTCCGCCTCGCCGCGCGCCAGGATGCCCTCGGCCACCTCCGGCGTGTTGATGCGATTGGTCGCCACCACCGGGACGTCCAGCGCCTCGCGTAAGCGCGAGGTAACCCAGGCGAAAGCGGCGCGCGGCACCAGCGTGGCGATGGTCGGGATACGCGCCTCGTGCCAGCCGATGCCGGTGTTGATGATGGTCGCCCCGGCGGCCTGCACCTTGCGCCCGAGCGCGACCACTTCGTCCCAGTTGCTGCCGCCCTCCACCAGGTCGAGGGCCGAGAGCCGGTAGATGATGATGAAATCGGGCCCGACGGCCTCGCGCACCCGGCGCACGATCTCGACCGGGAATCGGATCCGGCGCTCGAAATCCCCACCCCAGGCGTCCTCGCGGCGATTGGTGCGCGCGGCAATGAACTCGTTGATCAGGTACCCCTCGGAACCCATGATCTCGACGCCGTCATAGCCGGCTTCGCGCGCCAGGGCGGCGCAGCGGGCGAAAGCGCGAATCTGCGCCTCCACGCCGCGGGCGCTGAGGCCGCGCGGCTTGAAAGGTGTGATGGGCGACTTGAGCGGCGACGGCGCCACCGAGAGGGGGTGATAGGCGTAACGGCCGGCATGCAGGATCTGCATGCACACGCGGCCGCCGGCCTCGTGCACCGCCTGTGTGACCTGCCGGTGCCGCGGCACTTCTCGCCGCGCCGACAGCTTGCCGGCGAATGGCGCCACCCAACCCGCGATATTCGGCGCAATGCCGCCGGTGACAATGAGCCCGGCGCCGCCGGCGGCCCGCTCGGCGAGATACGCCGCCAGCTTCGGGTAGTTGGCAGCGCGATCTTCGAGCCCGGTGTGCATCGAGCCCATGAGCACGCGATTGGCCAGCGTGGTGAAGCCGAGATCGAGCGGCGCGAGGAGGTGCGGATAGTGGGACATAAGGGCCTGCCGGAAAGATTCCGCGCTGACTATAACCGGCGCGCCGCCAACACCCAATGGCACGGCATGGCGCGATGCCAAGGCATGCGCCGCATGATGTACCATTTGCCCTTCGACGGAGCCCCCGATGACCCGGATATCCATCACCGACTACGCTTTCCTGTTGACCGAGACGGCCGACAGCCCGCGCCACGTGGGTTCGCTGCAGATCTTCCGGCCGCCGGCGGGTTATGTGGGGGATTTCGTCGGCGACCTGATCGCGGCGCTACACCGCCACAGGGTCGGCAAGCCCTTCGACCAGCGCCTCAAGGTCACCCTGACGGGCATGCCGCAGTGGGTGCCGGACCGTAATTTCAATCTCGACTTTCACGTGCGGCGCTCTGCGCTGCCGGCGCCCGGCACGCGCCGCCAGCTGGCCGACCTCGCCTCCCGCCTGCACGCTTACATGCTGGACCGCGAGCACCCGCTGTGGGAGCTGCACTTCGTGGAGGGCCTGGACGACGGCTGCTTCGCCATCTACACCAAGATCCACCACGCCTACTGCGACGGCGCCACCCTGGTCAGGCTTGCGAACGCCTCGCTGAGCGAGGACCCGGACGATACGACGGTACGGGCCTTCTGGCAGATGTCGGGCGGCGCCAGGCGCGAGCACCCGCATCGCGACATCCGCGCCGCGCTGGGTGAAATCGGCGGCAACCTGCGCTCCGTCCTCACCATGGGCAAGGAATTGTCGGGCGTGGCCGGCAAGATGGCGCTGGACCGCCTCGGGCTCGCCCACTCGGGGCTCGACGTCCCGTTCACGGCCCCGCGCACCGCGCTCAACGGCCACATCACGCGCGCGCGGCGCATCGCCGGCGGGAGCATCGAGATCGAGCGGCTCAAGGCACTGGCACGCTCGACCGGCACCACACTCAACGACGTCATCGTGACGCTGTGCGACATTTCCCTGCGGCGTTACCTGGCGCGCTATGCCGAGCTGCCGCGCACGCCACTGGTGGCGCAGCTGCCGGTGAACCTTCGGCGCCCGGGGGAGAATTCATCCACCAACATTCTCGGCATCATTCCCGTGCGCCTGGCCGGCGTGAGCCGCAACCCGCTCAAGCGCCTGCGCGAGATTCACCGCTCGACCACGGAGATGAAAGACGCGCTGATGGCGCTGTCGCGCGAGACGGTGATGGCCTACACGCTGCTCATCCAGGGCGCCGCCATCGCGGTCGACATCCTGCATGTTTCGGCCATGGTGCCGCCGGCGGGCAATATCCTGATTTCCAACCTGCCGGGCTCGCCGGTGAAGCTGCATCTCAAGGGCGCACGCCTCGAGGAGGTGTTCCCGATCTCCACCATCCCGCCCGACATGGTGATGAACATCACGGTGTACAGCTACGCGGGGCGGATGTTCTTCGGCATGATCGCCGGCTACGAGGCGATGCCCCACCTGCCGGAGATGCGCGGCTACCTGTACGAAGCCGTGGAGGCGCTGGAAGACGAAGTGCGCGCAGTGCTGGAAGCCACGCCCGAGCCTGATCCACAGGCCACGGCGGGACCGGCCGGCGCCCTGGCGGGCAGCGGCGCCACGCCGGCGCCTGCCCGCAAGGCCAGGAAGCCCGCCACCCGGTCCGGCAAGACGGCGCGCAAGAAGCCGGTGGCCGCGCGCAAGCGCCGCGCCAGGAAGCCCGCCGCGCCACCCGAATGAATCTGGTCGATATCGGGGTCAACCTGGCCCACGACAGTTTTGATTCCGACCGGGAGGCGGTCATGGCGCGGGCGCGCGACGCCGGCGTGACGCGCATGATCGTCACCGGCAGCACGCTGGACTCCAGCGAAGCGGCAGTCCAGCTCGCACAGACCGGCGCCGGGCTGTATGCCACGGTCGGCGTGCATCCTCACCATGCCAGCGAACTGGATGACTCCGACCTGCCGCAGCTGCGCCAGTTGCTGGCGCAGCCGGGGGCCGTCGCCGTAGGGGAATGCGGACTCGATTTTTTCCGCGACTTCTCGCCCCGTGCCAGCCAGGAAGCGGCCTTTCGCCGGCAACTGGGCCTGGCCATGGAAACCGGCCTGCCGGTGTTCCTGCACCAGCGCGACGCCCATGAACGTTTCGTCGCCATCCTGGACGAGTGCGGCGCCCGGATGCCCGCCGGCGTAGCGCACTGTTTCACCGGCGGCCCGGATGAAATGCGGGACTATCTCGATCGTGGCCTGTACATCGGCATCACCGGCTGGATCTGCGACGAGCGACGCGGCGACGCACTGCGCGCCGCCGCGCGCTTCCTGCCGCTGGACCGCGTCATGATCGAGACGGATGCGCCGTATTTGCTGCCGCGGGACCTCGACCCGAAGCCGCGCACACGGCGCAACGAGCCGATGCACCTGCCGCACGTACTGTACGCACTGGCGCGGCTGATGGAGGTCGACGCCCAGCGCCTGGCGGCGGCTACCTCGGCGAATGCCGAAGCCCTGTTCACTCTCTAGTACAATTGACGCCTGATACGCCTGACGAGATGGAGCCACACAATGGATAACGCCAAGGTCCTCGAGTTCACCAACCGGATCTGGGACGAGAGCATCGTGCCCACCCTGTGCGACTACGTCAGGATTCCCAACAAATCCCCCAACTTCGATCCGGACTGGGACAGCCATGGCTACATGGACCAGGCCGCCGAACTCATGGCCGAATGGTGCCGCAAGCAGCCGATCAAGGGCATGCACATCGAGGTCGTCCGCCTGGAGGGCCGCACCCCGCTGCTGTTCATCGAGATCGACGGCGACAACGACGACACCGTGCTGCTGTACGGCCATCTCGACAAGCAGCCGGAGTTCGACGGCTGGAGCGACGGGCTGACGCCGTGGGAGCCGGTGATTCGCGACGGCAAGCTGTACGGCCGCGGCGGCGCCGACGACGGCTATGCGGTGTTCGGCTCGCTGGCCGCCATCCGCGCGCTGCAGGAACAGGGCCTGCCCCACGCCCGCTGCGTGGTGCTGATCGAAGGCTGCGAGGAGAGCGGCAGCTTCGACCTGCCCTACTACATCGACCACCTGGAAGAGCGCATCGGCACGCCGAGCCTGGTGGTCTGTCTCGACGCCGAATGCGGCAACTACGAGCAGCTGTGGACCACCACGTCCCTGCGCGGGAACCTGGTCGGAACGCTGAAGGCGGCAGTGCTCAAGGAAGGCGTGCACTCCGGCGGCGCCAGCGGCATCGTGCCCTCGAGCTTCCGCGTGCTGCGCCTCCTGCTCGACCGCCTGGAAGATCCCGACACCGGCGAGTGCCGCATACCTGAGCTGCGCGGCGAGGTACCTGCGGCGCGTCTCGACCAGGCCAGGGCTGCCGCCAAGGTGCTGGGCGACACCGTCCACCAGCGCTTCCCGTGGGCGGGTGCGACGCGCCCGGTGGCACAGGAGTCGGTCGAACTGATCCTCAACAACACCTGGCGGCCCACCTTGTGCGTGACCGGCGCCGCGGGCATGCCCGCGCCCGGCGCGGCCGGCAACACGCTGCGTCCCTGGACGTCGCTCAAGCTCTCCTTCCGCCTGCCGCCCACGGCGGATCCCGTCGCGGCGGCCGCGGCGGTGAAGAAGGTGCTGGAAACCGACCCGCCGCTGGGCGCCGAGGTCGAGTTCGACGTCGAGTCGTCGATGGGCGGCTGGAACGCGCCGCCGGTCGCGCCGTGGCTGGAGGCCTCCATGCAGGCTGCCTCGGAGGCGTTTTTCGGCAAGCCCGCCCTGTACATGGGCACGGGTGGCAGCATTCCCTTCATGGGCATGCTGGGCGAGAAGTTCCCCGGCGTGCAGTTCCTGGTCACCGGCGTGCTCGGCCCGAACTCCAATGCGCACGGTCCCAACGAGTTCCTGCACCTCGACACCGGCAAGCGCATCACGGCCTGTGTCGCGCGCGTACTGGCGGATCACTACAGCCGCGCGAAAGTAGCGCGAGCGGCCTGAACGGCCGCGTCGGTCCCAGGCCGACTACGACAACGGTTGCGCCTGGGCGGACAGTTCCGCCCAGGCCGCCTGCAGGGCCTCGGGCACGGGCTGCCGGCCATGCGGCGGGAACTCTGCGAGCAACTCCTCTGCGGTCACCACGCCGGGCGGGGTGGCGCCGGAAATGGTCACAGCGCCCAGCAACAGCACGCGCCCGCTGACCGGCACCCGCGGCGCCAGGGCATGCACCGCATGACGCTTGGCCAGTAGTCCCGGCAGCGGGTTGCGGATCTGGCCCCGGCGCCTGCCGTCGAGCAGGGTCCAGTGCTCGAGCTGGTCGCCCCAGAAAAGCGTGCCCGTGGCCCGCCGCACCTCCAGCACGAGTATCCCGTTGGTCGTCAGCAGCACCAGGTCGAGGTGAATCTGCCCGTCCACGTCATCCGGAATAAGCACGTCGGTCAGCCTGTCCCAGGCGATCTTGCGCAGCATCTGGTCGAGTTGGTCGCGCCGCCGGTACCACATCCACCCGAGGACGACGGCGAGTACAGCCAGCAGTGCGAGCCCTGCCGGCAGGTACCACGCGGCCCACGGCGCCGTCATGCACCCGCCTCCCGCGCCGCGCGCTTCAGCCGGGCACGCGTGCGCAGGCTGTCAAGGCTGAACACTGCCAGGGCACTCCAGATGAGGATGAAGGTGATCGCCCAGGCGAGCGTGAATTGCTCGCCGTACACCAGGGTCGCCAGCAGGAACGTCAGGGTCGGGCCGAGATACTGGAAGAACCCGACCGTGACCAGCGGCAGGCGACGCGCCGCCTCCGCGAACCACAACAGCGGCAGGAGCGTCACCGGGCCGGCCAGCACCAGCAGCAGGCTGGTAGAGAGGTCCGCGCCGAACGCCCCGTGCCCGTCGCGGTGAAACCAGGCCAGCGCAAGCAGCGCCAGCGGCGCCACCAGCAGGGTCTCGACGAACAGGGCGGCAATGCCCGGCAGGCCGAGCCGCTTGCGGATGAGCCCGTAGAAGCCAAAGCTGAAGGCCAGCGTCAGTGACACCCAGGGCAGGCTGCCCACGTCGACCGCTAGGCTGGTTGTGCCGACCACGGCGAGCGCCACCGCGATGCCGCGGGCCCGATTGAGCTTCTCGCCCAGGAAAAGCATGCCGAGGAGCACGTTCACGAGCGGGTTGATGTAATAGCCGAGGCTTGTCGACATCACCTGGTCGTTGGCGATGGCCCAGATGTAAACCAGCCAGTTGGTGCTGACCAGCGTCGCTGTCAGGGCCAGTGCGCGCAGGATGCGCCAGTCCCCCAGGCTCGTGCGCACCGCCGGCCAACTGCGCGAGACGCTCACGAATAGCGCCCCGAACACCACGCTCCAGACCACCCGGTGGGCGAGAATCTCCGCCGGCGGGACATGCGGCAGCAGCTTGTAGTAGATCGGGGTCAGGCCCCAGAACACGAACGCGGCAGTCGCGTAGATCGACCCGGTGCGGGTTGCGTCGGGCACAGCGGCTCAGGCGCCCGCCACCACGCGTGCGCCCGGGGCGTCCGGCGTGGAAATCCAGCTCTGGCAAGGAATGCCGGCCGCGGCAAAGGCGCCGCTCAACGCCGCAGCCACGGATGCTGCCCGGTCCTGCAGGGTCCAGGCGAAGACGGACGGACCGCTGCCCGACAATGACCCGCCCATGGCGCCGGCCGCGCGCGCCGCATCCAGCGCAGCCGCGGCCCCCGGCACCAGGCGCTCGCGCTGCGGCCAGATCACCTCGTCCTGCAGGCAGCGGGCCACCTGCTCCAGGTCGTCGCGCAGGCAACCCGCGATGAAGCCGGCCAGCCAGGCCGACTGGCGGACACAGAGCTCGCGCGGCACCGTTGCCGCCAGGATGCGGCGCGCGTCGCGGGTCCTCACTTCCAGGTCCGGATGGCACAGCACGCACGCGATGCCGGCGGGAACCGGCAGCCGGGTACAATGCAGGGGTCGCCCGGGCTCAGTGAGGACCAGCCCGCCGTAGAGCGAGGCAGCTGCATTGTCAGGATGCGCCTCGCCGCTGGCCGCGCCCTCGCCTTCCAGCGCGTATTCGAGCAGGCGATGCAGCGGCAGCCCCAGCTCCCACAAAGCATCCGCAGCCACCACGGCGGCAACCGCCGAGGCCGCCGACCCGCCCATGCCGGAGCCGAGGGGGATCCCCTTTTCCAGCTCGATCTCGAGCCCGCCCTCGATGCCGTGCTCTTGCGCCATGCGCAGCAACGGCCGGGTCGCGGAGTTCTGCTCCACGTCGCGCGGCAATTCGGTGATGACGCCGCTGATGCGCGTGAGAGTCATGCCAGGGCTGGCAATGCGGCGCAGCAGCACGGTGTCACCGACGCCTTCGATGGCATGGCCGAGCACGTCGAAACCAACGCCTACATTGCCGACGGAAGCGGGGGCAAATACTGTGACCGTGTGCATCTGGGCTCCCGGAAACTGGCCCGTTGCGTGCAATTTAGCAGTTCCAGCCACGGCTGAGAAAAAAAGAACCCGCCACGAGGGCGGGATCAAGTCGCGGCAGCCTATTGCTTGTTGATCTGCGCCGCCAGCGAATTCGAACGAAATTACTCCTTGGCGCGACACTTTGCAATCCGTGTGCCCGGCCACGCTTTTGTCACCCGGCTTGTATAAGATGGAAAGGATATGCAGGGAGCCCGGTTATGACCCAGATTGCAGAAGCCGACCACACCGCAGCCGACCCCGGCGTCGACCTCGCGGACCCCGCCTGGTACCTCAATCGCGAGCTCACCTGGCTGGCTTTCAACCGCCGCGTACTGCACGAGGCCGAGGACGACCGCACACCGCTGCTGGAACGCGTCAAGTTCCTCGCCATCGTGAGTTCCAATCTCGACGAGTTCTTCATGAAGCGTATCGGCGGCCTGAAGCAGCAGGTGGGCGCCGGCGTGCACGAACTCTCCGTAGACGGCCGCACGCCCGAACAGCAGACTGCGCGAGTGCCAGGCCGAAGTCATGGCGATCAAGGCGCGCAAGGACGAACTGTTCCCGCGCCTGGTCGCAGAGCTGCGCGAGGCGGGCATCACGCTGAGCCGCTACTCGGAGCTCGAGGCGAGCGACCAGGCCGAGATGCGCGCCTACTACCTAGAGAACATCTATCCGCTCCTCACGCCGATCGGGCATGGACCCCGCCCACCCCTTCCCGTTCATCTCCAACCTCTCGCTCAACCTGCTGGTCAGCATCAACCGCGCTGCCGGCCAGCCCGGCCCGCGCCTGGTGCGCATCAAGGTGCCAGTGGGCGAAGGCATCCCGCGCTTCGTGCGCATCGGGGATCGCAGCCACTTCGTCCCGCTCGAAGACGTCATTGCCCACAATCTCGACCTGCTCCTGCCCGAGCTGGACATCGAGCGCTGGGACCTGTTCCGAGTCACGCGCAACGCGATCGTGGAGCGCTACGAGGAACAGGCCAACGACCTGCTGCAGGTCATCGAGACCGAACTGCGCGACCGCAAGTTTGCGCCCACCGTGCGCCTTGAGGTCAGCGCCGCCATGCCGCCGATCCATCGCGGCATGCTCGCTGCCGAGCTGGGGCTCGAGGAGAACATGGAAGTTTTCGACGTCGACGGCCTGATGCAGCGCCGCGACCTGATGGAACTCATGGGGCTCGACCGGCCTGAGCTCAAGGACCCGCCGCACCACCCCATCGAGCATCCCAAGCTGGTCGGACGCGCCGAACATCTTCCACCTGATTCGCGGCAGCGGCCCGATCCTGCTGCAGCATCCCTACGAATCCTTCACCACTTCGGTGGAGCGCTTCCTGCGCGAAGCCAGCCAGGACCCGAAGGTGCTGGCCATCAAGATGACGCTGTACCGCACCGCGCGGAAATCGAAGATCATCGAATACCTCATCGATGCCGCCGAGAACGGGAAAACAGGTGGCCGTGGCCGTGGAGCTCAAGGCGCGTTTCGACGAGGCGGCCAACGTGCGCTGGGCGAACTCGCTGGAAGAGGCCGGCATCCACGTCTCCTACGGCGTGCTGGGCCTGAAAACCCACAGCAAGGTCGATCTTCGTCCTACGGCAGCGATTACGACGGCCTGCGCCGCTACGCGCACCTCGGCACCGGCAACTACCACTCCGGCACGGCGCGCCTGTACAGCGATCTCGGCCTGCTGACCTGCGATCCGGTGCTCGGCAGCGACCTGACCGAGCTGTTCAACTTCCTCACCACGGGCTACGTGGCCAAGCGTCGCTATCACAAGCTGCTGCCGGCCCCGACCCATCTCAAGCGCGCCCTGCTGGCGAAGATCGAGCGCGAGATCGAACTACAGGCCGCCGGCGAGCGCGGTCATATCCAGTTCAAGACGAACGCGCTCGAGGACGTCGACATCGTGCGCGCGCTCTACCGCGCCTCGCAATGCGGGGGTCACGGTGGACCTGGTGATCCGCGATACCTGCCGAGTGCGCCCCGGCGTGCCGGGCCTGTCGGAGAACATCCGCGTGATCAGCATTGTCGGGCGCTTCCTCGAACACACGCGCATCTACTACTTCCGCAACGCGGGCGCCGAGGAGTACTTCATCGGCTCGGCGGACTGCATGAAGCGCAACCTCGAGTCCCGCGTCGAAACCGTCGTGCCGGTGGAAGATCCTGACTGCCAGCGTTCGCTGCGCGAGATCCTCGACATCCAGCTCAACGACCGGCGCAGCGCCTGGGACATGCATGCCGACGGCAGCTATGTGCAGCGCGTGCCCAGCGACGACGACGACCCTCGCGGCGCCCAGGAACAACTGATCGCGCTGGCCCAGAAACGCGCCCGCGCGGTCGGGCGCAAGAAGCTGCATGGGCGCAGCAAGCGGCGCGTGCGCGCCTGAGTCCTAGTCCTCGCGCTGCGCCGCGCGGCGGTAACGCCGCGCCGCCAGCGCGCTGATGGCGTCGACCAGTGCGGGGTTCAGCCGATCGAGCCACCACAGCGCGCGTATTTCCCAGGGGAACACGATGCGCGCGCGATTGCGCCGTACGCCGCGCAGGATGGTGCGCACGGCCGTGTCGGCATCGAGGAAGCGGAACGGTACCGCGGCCTCCGCGTCGGCCCGATCCACGCCGGCCATGAGCGCGTTGTCCAGGATGCGCGTACGAATGAAGCCCGGGCACACGGCGGTCACGCCGATGCCAAGGTCCCTGCCCTCGGCGCGCAGAGAGCGGGACAGCCCGACCACACCGTGCTTGGTCGCGCTGTAGGCGGCGTAGAGCGGTCCCGGCAGCAGGCCAAAGGCGGAAGCGGTGTTCACGATCTGCCCGCCGCCGGCACTCGCCATGCGCGACCAGGCCGCCTGGCAGCCGTGAATCACGCCCATCAGGTTGATCTCCACCACCTGTCTCCAGGTCGCCAGGTCGACATCCCGCGCGTCCCCGGCGGCGCCGATACCGGCATTGTTGAACAGCAGGTCCACCCTGCCGTGGCGCTCCCAGGCAGCGGCAAAACAGTCCGCAAAGGCATTGCCGTCGCGCACGTCGAGGGCCGCCGTCTCCACTGCGCATCCGGCCGCTTGCAGCGGTGCCGCGGCCCGCGCGCACGCGTCCGCGTCGACATCGGTCATGACGACGTTGGCTCCGCTGTGCGCCAGCAGCGTGGAGATACCCAGTCCCAGCCCGGACCCCGCCCCGGTCACGAACGCGGTACGACCGCGAAACCCTTCCATCGTGTGTCTCATGCCGGGCTCCCGGGGTAGCCGGACATCCAGCGCATCATGCGCCGCTTCACCGCGCTGGGCAGGGGCTCGCTCAGTGCGCGCAGCACCCGGTAGCGCCACCCGACGTGCCAGGTGAGGCGCCGCCCGTGCGCCGCCCGCCAGATGACCTCGGCGATGTCCTCCGGGCGCAGCTGCACGCCGAGGCGATCCATGGCAGTGCTGCGCCAGCCCTCGATCATCGGCGTGCTGACGAATGCCGGCATGATGCAGGCCACGCGGACCCCATGGCGGCGCCACTCGATGTCCAGCGCCTCGCTCAGGCCGCGCACGAACATCTTGCTCGCTGAGTAGGTGGCGTAGTCGGCTGAGCCGTAGGCCGCAGACGCGGAAGAGACGTTCACCACCGCCCCCCGGGCCCGGGCGAGGCGCGGAAAGGCCGCCAGCAGCGCTTCCAGCGCGCCGCGCGCATTCACGTCAATGAGCTCCCGGTGCGCCGCCGGCGGCATTTCCTCGAAGGGCCCGATATGCAACAGGCCGGCATTGTTGACCAGCAGGTCGAGGCCGCCGGCGGGACCGCAGAATTGCTCCAGCGCCCGCTGCAGCGAAACCGGGTCCGTCACATCGCAAGGACAGGCGGCGGCACACCCTGCGCCCAGCTCCGCGGCGAGCGCATCGATACCCACTGTGTCCCGGTCCGCCAGGCCGACGCGCCAGCCACGCTGCGCGAACAGCCGCGCCGTGGCCTGGCCTATGCCGGATGCCGCCCCAGTGATGAAAGCCTTCGACTGCATTGCTTGTCCTCCCCGTCGTGCAGCTTAAAGCGGCACGCGGGACAGGTGAAGCGAAGGCTCAGTCGTGGCGCCCGCCGTCGCCGACCGGCATATGCGTAAAGCCCTCGGGCGAGCCCAGGCCGAGCCGGTCGCGTCGCGCGGTCGGCGGGCTCTGCACGTACAAGCCGAGCAGGTCCGCCAGGGCCTGCAGCGCGCGCAGGTGGCAGCGCTCATAACCGTGGGTGGCGTCGGTGCCGAAGCAGACCAGGGCCGTGCGGATATCGTTCCCGGCCTCGATGGCCGAGGCGCTGTCGCAGCGGTAGTGGCGGAAGATATCGCGCTGATGGCGCACGCCGTAGTCACTGCACAGCTCGAGCAGCTTGTGCGTGAGGTGGTAATCGAACGGCCCGGCAGAGTCCTTCATGCAGATCGTCACGCCGAACTCGTCCCCGGCCTGGATCGGGGCGACGGGTCCCGTGTCCACAGTGACCATCTCGGCGACATCGCCGTGCAGCACCGCCGACGCGCCGGAGCCGACCTCCTCGCTGATGGTGAACAGCAGGTGACAGTCCACCGGCAGGCGCGTCTTGCTTTCCACCAGCGCCTTGGCCACCGCGAGCACGGTGGCGACGCCGCCCTTGTCGTCGAGATGGCGCGAGTTGATGAAGCCGGAAGGCGTGATCTCGGGCTGCGCGTCCACCGCAACGAAGTCGCCGCGGTTGAGACCGAGACGCACCAGGTCCGCGCGCGTGAAACACTCCTCGTCGAGGCGCAGTTCGATGTTGTCCCATGTCACCGGGAGCGTGTCGATCTCGAGATTGTAGGCATGGCCCGAAGCCTTGATCGGGAGGATGGTGCCGCGATAACTCCCTTCGTCGGTATACACCGTCACGCGTGCCCCCTCCGCGAAGCGGCTGGACCAGGTGCCGATCGGGAGCAGCTCGAGGCGGCCGTTGTCTTTCAGGTCGGCGACGATGGCGCCGAGGGTGTCCAGGTGCGTGACGATGGCGCGGTCCGGGCTCTGTTGCGCGCCCTTGAGATCGGCGCGGATAGCGCCGCGCCGCGTGATCTCGGCAGGAATACCAAGCTCCTCGAGCCGCCGCAGCGTGTACCTCACGGCCTCGTCGGTAAAGCCGGCGGGGCTCGGAATCTTCAGCAGTTCTACCAGCACCTGCTGGAGGTAATCGAGGTCAATTTCCAGGGGTCGCATCGCTCACCTGCATGGTCTGCGGAAAGAGGAAGTCAATGAAGCGCTCCGCGGTTGGCTGGGGCTCGTGATTCGCCAGCCCGGGCCGCTCGTTGGCCTCGATGAAGACGTACTCGTCTCCAGCCGGGCCCGGCACCAGCAGGTCCAGCCCCACCACCGGAATCTTCAGGGCGCGTGCCGCCTGCTCGGACACTGCGCGCAGCTGCGGCGAGAGCTGCTCGGTGACGTCATGCAGCGTGCCGCCGGTATGGAGATTGGCAGTCGCGCGCACACGCAGCGTCGCGCCGGGCGGCAGGACGCTGTCGAGCGAGTAACCCTGGCGTGCCACGCAGCGCTCGGTCTCATCGTCGAGCGGGATGCGGCTTTCGCCGCCGGTTGCCGCGGCTCTGCGCCGGCTCTGCTTCTTGATCAGCGTGCGGATGTCATGCCGCCCGTCGCCGGAGATCTCGGCCGGCTTGCGCAAGGCCGCCGCCACCACGCGGTAATCGATGACGATGACGCGCAGGTCGTCGCCGCGCGCACAGGCCTCGAGGATGACGCAGTCCGAGAAGCGGCCCGCAGCTTCGATGGCGGCCGTCATTTCCTTCTCCGTCGCTGATATCGACGGCCACCCCGCGGCCCTGTTCGCCGCGCGCGGGCTTGACCACGACGGCGCCATGCTCGGCGAGGAAGGACCTGTCCGCCGCCGCATTGCCCGCCACCTGCTGCGCCGGGACGCTGAGCCCCGCTTCCGCCAGCAGCTTGCGCGTGATGCGCTTGTCGTCGCAACGGCTCATGGCGATCGCGCTGGTGAGTTCGGACAGGGATTCACGGCACACGATGCTGCGCCCGCCCAGGGTCAGGGCAAAGTATCCCTTCCTCGGCGTCCACCAGCTCGACGCCGATCCCGCGCCGCCGCGCCTCGTCGACGATGATGCGGGCGTATGGATTGAGTGCGTCGTAGTTCTCGGGCCCGACGAACAGGGGCTCGTTGATAGCGTTTTTGCGCTTCAGCGAGAACACCGGCACGCGCTCGAAACCCATCTTCTCGTAGAGCCGGATGACCGCTTCGTTGTCGTGCATCACGGACAGGTCCATGAACGCCCGCCCCCGGGCCGCATAGTGGTCGGCAACCCAGGCCACCAGGGCGCGGCCGATGCCCGGCTGCGCCGCCTGCGGATCCACGGCCAGGCACCACATGCTCGAACCCTTCTCCGGGTCGCCGAAGGCCTCGACATGGTCGACGCCGGTGACCGTGCCGATGATGCGACCGCTCTCCTCGTCTTCCGCGATGAAAAAAGACAGCGCGCGCGACTTGCGCTTGTCGAGCACGAACTCCGGGCTTGGCGGCACCATGCGGCGGCTGCTGAGCAGGCGATACATCGCCTCGGCATCTTCCTGGCTGCGCAGCCGGCGCACGCGGAAACCGCGCGGCTGCACGCGCGCCGGCCGGTAGTTGAAGAACCACAGGCGATAGGTATGGGATGGATCGAGGAACAGGTCCTGCGGCGCCATGGCGAGCACGACATGCGGATCCCGCAGGTAGATCGCGATATCGCGCTGTCCTTCTTTCTCCTGCAGCAAAGTGCGGGCCAGCTCGGCGTTGTCACTGAAGGTGTGCGCAAAAATCAGCCGTCCCCAGCCACAGTCCAGCGTGGCGTTGGGCTTGAGCGGCGTGCCCTTGTGCTGTGGGTCCTCCTCGACGAAGCCGCGCAGCGTGGCCGATCCCTGGCGCTCGAGGCGGTGGCGCGAGCGATCCGAGACGGCGTGCCCGCCTTTGCTCGCGCTGCGATCGCTCCCGAAGCCTTTCTTTCCACTCATGCGCCTCAGATCCCGTGCGTCTGCATCCACAATTCAAACACTGCCAGCTGCCACAGCTTGGAACCGCGCAGCGGCGTCAGGTGCTCTTCGGGCGCCTGCAGCAGGCGTTCCACGTAGGCCGGGTTGAACACGCCGCGCTGCCGCGCCGCCTGGCCGGTGAGCGCATCGCGCACCATATCCAGGCTCTCGCCACGCAGGTATTTCAGCGCCGGCACCGGGAAATAACCCTTCGGCCGATCGATCACCCCCGCAGGGATGACGCGCCGCGCGGCTTCCTTCAACACGCCCTTGCCGTCCTGCGCCAGCTTCAGCGCGGCGGGACAGCGCGCAGCGAGTTCCACCACCTCATGATCGAGGAAAGGCGTGCGTGCCTCGAGGCCCCAGGCCATGGTCATGTTGTCGACGCGCTTCACCGGGTCGTCCACCAGCATCACGTTGGTGTCGATGTGCAGAGCCTTGTCCACCGGCGCCTGGGCCGCCGCGGAGTCGAACCACGCCGTGACGAATTCGCGGCTGAAGTCACGCTGCACCAGGTCCGGGTTCACGGCTTCGGCAAACTCGGCATGGTCGCGATCGAAGAAGACCCGCGCGTAATCACCCACCGGGTCGCGGCTATCGAGCAGGGGCGGATACCAGTGGTAACCACCGAACACCTCGTCCGCGCCCTGCCCGCTCTGCACCACCTTGACGTGCTTGGAGACCTCGCGCGAGAGCAGGTAGAAGCCGATATTGTCGTGGCTCACCATGGGCTCGGCCATGGCGGAGAAACAACCCGGAAGGTGCTTGAGCAGCGTGCCGGAATCGATGAACACCTGGTGGTGCTCGGTGCCGAAGGTCTGAGCCACGAGGTCCGAGTAGCGGAATTCGTTACCCTCTTCCTTGCCGACGTCCTCGAAGCCGACGGTGAACGTATTCAGATGCGGCACGCCCTCGCGCGCCAGCAGGCCGGTGATGAGGCTCGAGTCGAGTCCGCCCGAAAGCAGCACGCCCACGGGCACGTCGCCGGTCAGGCGCCGGCGCACGGCCTGGCGCATGCTCTCGAGCACCGCTTCCTCCCATTCTTCCTCCCCCTTGGGATCGCCGTCCCGCGTGCCGAATTCGAGCGCCCAGTAGCGCTCCTCGCGCACCGTGCCGTCCGTCTCGATACGCATGCGGCACCCCGGGGCCAGCTTGCGCACCGACTTCAGCAGGGTGCGCGGCGCCGGCACCACGGAATGAAAGCTCATGTAGTGATGCAACGCGGCCGGGTCGAGCTCCTTGCTGACCGCGCCGTCGCGCAACAGCGCCGGCAAGGTCGAAGCGAAGCGGAATACACCGCCCTCATGGCTGTAGTAGAGCGGCTTGATGCCGAGCCGGTCGCGTGCCAGGAACAGGCGGCCGCTTTCGTGCTCACGCAGGCAGAACGCGAACATGCCCTTGAATTCTTCCACGCAGCGCTCGCCCCAGGCGTGGTAGGCCTTGAGGATGACCTCGGTGTCGCTGCGCGAGAAGAAGCGATAGCCCTCGCCGGACAGCCGGCGGCGCAACTCGTCGTGGTTGTAGATACAGCCGTTGAACACGATGGTCAGCCCGAGCTCCTGGTCGCGCATCGGCTGCGCGCCTCGCTCGGAGAGATCGACAATGGCGAGGCGCCGGTGGCCCAGCGCCACCGGGCCTTGGGCCACCAGCCCGTCGTCGTCGGGGCCGCGGGCGCTCATCAGGTCGAGCATCCTTTGCACACGACCGGTGTCGGCCGCAGCGCCGTCGAAGCGAATCTCGCCGGCGATTCCACACATGAAATAAACTCCTTGCGACCCGGGCTTACGGTACCGGGCCTGTGATGTCTCTAGCGCGAATGATTGACGAGCGGGCAGTGCGCGCCACCGGTGGCAGCGGCAAGAAATCGCCCGGCAACCCGGGCAAGCCAGCGGTCTGGTCCGGCGCGCATCATCGGCTCAGCGCCGCGCGAGCAGCGGTCTCCAGGTCGTCTCGTTGCAGGCAACAAGGGTAACATGGGCCACAGCCCCCTTCAAAATCAATAGCTTCCAATCATGTCCCAATCCACCAAAGCTTCCACGACCGATCCCGGAACGCGCACCGTCGAGGTCGCTCATCGCGGCGTCGTGACGGTGGTGACCCTGGTCCGGCCCGACAGTCGCAATGCCGTCGACCCGCACACAGCGCTGCAGCTTTATCACGCCATGCTCGACTTCGAGGCCGATGAGAACGCCGCAGTCGCCGTGCTCACCGGCAGCGGCGGCAGCTTCTGCGCGGGATTCGACCTCAAGTCCCTGGCCGAGGGACAGGCCGATGCCTGGCTCGAACGCCTGCACTTCGGCGCAGACGGCGCACCGCCGCTCGGGCCCATGGGTCCGACGCGCCTGCGCCTGAGCAAGCCGGTGATCGCCGCGATCGCCGGCCCCGCCGTCGCCGGCGGCATGGAACTGGCGCTGTGGTGCGATCTCCGCGTCATGGAACGCACCGCATGGATGGGCGTGCTGTGCAGGCGCTGGGGCGTACCGCTGATCGACGGCGGCACCGTGCGGCTGCCGCGCATCGTGGGCCTCGGCCGGGCGCTGGACCTGGTGCTCAGCGGGCGCCGCATCGATGCCGACGAGTGCCACTCCATTGGTCTGTGCGACCGCGTCGTGGAGCCAGGCACAGCCCTCGCGGCTGCAACAGCGCTGGCCGCGTCACTGGCAGCGGCGCCGCAAGGCTGCCTGCGCAGCGATCGCGACGCCCTGCGCTACGGTGCCTTTGCAGATGAAACGAGCCGCGCTGCAGGCCGAGTTTCGCGCCGGGCTCGAGGCGCTGCGCGGGGAAGCCCGCGCGGGCGCGGCGGCATTCACCGCCGGCCAGGGCCGCCACGGCGCATTGCCGGAATAGCGCGCAGGACAAGAATGGTGGGCCGCCTGGGACTCGAACCCAGAACCAACGGGTTAAAAGCCCGCTGCTCTACCGATTGAGCTAACGGCCCTTGCGGGCGGGACGCGCGGGGCACACCCCGCGGGCGCGACAGTTTAGCCGATCACTCCGGGCGGCGGTATCGGGTCGGATCCGGCTCGCCCGCTGCAGCGAAACCCTCGCGGCGCAGGCGACAGGCATCACACCGCCCGCAGGCGGCGCCGTCCGGGTCCGCCTGGTAGCAGGAAACCGTGAGCGCATAGTCGACCCCGAGCGCCACGCCGCGGCGAATGATCTCCGCTTTGCTCAACTCGATGAGCGGAGCCCGGATGTGTAGAGGCTGGCCCTCCACGGCCCGGCGTGTCGCCAGCGCGGCCACGCGCCCGAAGGCGGCGATGAATTCCGGGCGGCAGTCGGGATAACCGGAGTAATCGACTGCATTCACGCCGATGTGCAGCTCGTCAGCCTCCAGCACCTCTGCCAGCCCCATGCCGAGGGCGAGGAAAACGCTGTTGCGCGCCGGCACATAGGTCACCGGAATGCCCGTGGAAGGAGTTTCCGGCACCGCGATGTCAGGGTCGGTCAGGGCCGAGCCGCCGACCGTCCCGAGGTCGATGCCGATCACGCGGTGCGAGGCCGCGCCCAGGGCGCCCGAGATGCGCTCTGCTGCCGCCAGTTCTGCGTCATGGCGCTGGCCGTAGCGGAAACTCAGGGTGTGGCACTCCAGCCCGGCCGCCACGGCAGCCGCGAGAACGGTGGCCGAATCGAGGCCGCCGGACAGCAACACCACCGCACGCGCGCGGCCTGCGTCACCGGCCCGGGACATCGCCCCACAGGACCTTGTGCAACTGGAGCTGGAACCGCACCGGGAGGCGGTCGGCAAGGATCCACTCTGCCAGCTCAGCCGGCGCGACCCGGCCCCAGCAGGGCGAGAACAGCACCTCGCATTGCTCTGTGAGACGGTGCTCGGCAATGAACTGCCGGGCCCACTCGTAGTCGGCGCGGTCGCAAATGACGAACTTGGCGCAGTCCTGCCGCCGCAGCGCGCCCAGGTTAGCCGGCAGGTTGCGCGCTGACTCGCCGGAACCCGGAGTCTTCACGTCCATCACGCGCTGCGCGCGCGTATCGAGCCCGCTGATATCGAGCGCGCCGCTGGTCTCGACCGACACGTGGTAACCGGCGGCGCACAAGCGCGCGACCAGGTCGAGGCAGCCGCGTTGCGCCAGCGGCTCCCCGCCGGTGACGCAGACATGGCGCACGCCGTGCGCGCCAACCTGTCGCTCGATCTCGTCGAGCGACAGCCGCTCACCGCCGTGGAAGGCATAGGCGGTGTCGCAATAGCCGCAGCGCAGCGGACAACCGGTGAGGCGCACGAATACCGTCGGCCAGCCAACGCTGGTGGCTTCGCCCTGCACCGAAAGAAAAATCTCGGTGATCCGCAGCCCTGTTTCGGGGCGCACCGCCTCCCCCACTGCGGCGGCCATCAGCGCCTATGGCCCCTCGGAACGAATGCGCTCGAGCCGCTGCGTGGCCAGCCGCGCCGCCGTCGAGTCGGGGTACTGCTCGATCACGCTACGCAGCGTCGTGCGCGCCGCGTCCAGGCGCTTCAGTTCGTACTCGCAGAAGCCGGCCTTGAGCAGGGCGTCCGGCGCCTTGCGGGAGTTCGGGTGCTGCTCCAGCACCTGCTGGAAGGTTGCCAGCGCAGTCTCGAAGTCGCGGTTCACGTAGTGGGTCTCGGCGAGCCAGTACATGCCGTTGTCTACCAGCTCGCTGTTCGGGAAATCAGCCAGGAACTGGCGGAACCCCTCCTCGGCCTGTGCATAACGGCCCTGGCGCAGCAACTCCAGCGCCGCCTGGTAGGCGGCCTGGCCATCTCCGGGCGCAGCGCCGGCCCCGGGGGCCGCTCCCCCCGGGGCAGGCACGGGCAATGGCGCCACGCCGGCCTCCGGCAGCGCGCCCTCGCCCGTGGCCTCGGGCTGGCCGCCGCGCGTGCGACGCTCGAGCGACTGCAGGCGCTGGTCCAGGTCGAGGTACTGGTCGCGCTGCCGCGTGGCGGCGTTCTCCGCCTCGTACTGCAGTGCCTCCGAGGCACCGCGCAGCCCGCGCACTTCTTCGCGCAGCACCTCGAGCTCGGTGGCGATCTGCAACAGGCTCTCGTTGCGCACCACGCGCTCGATGGCGCCCACGCGCCGGTCCAGCTCGTCGAGCTTGATCAGGACGGGGTCTTCTTCAGGCGGCAACAAGCAGCCGGTCAGGAGCGCGGCCGTCGCCAGCGCCAGGCAAGCGTTGCGCATGATCATCGCGGGTACACGATCTCGACGCGGCGGTTCATGGCCCAGGCCTCGTCGTCGCTACCCGTCACGGCCGGCTGCTCTTCGCCGTAGCTGACCGTGCTGAGCTGTTCGGCCCGCACGCCCTGGAGCATGAGCGCACGGCGCACAGCCTGCGCACGACGCTCGCCCAGGCCGATGTTGTACTCGCGCGAGCCGCGCTCGTCGGTATGCCCTTCCAGGCGCACGGTGAGCGCCGGGTTCTCCAGCAGGCTCCCGGCGTGGGCCGCGAGGGCCTCGGTGTATTCGGCACGAATGGCGGCGGAGTCGAAATCAAAGTAGATGATAGAGCGACCCAGCAGCGCCTCGGCGCCCTCGCCGGCGCCGAATCCGCCTTCCACGGCCTGGCCGTTCATATAGCTGCCGTCGTCAGGCAAGGGCTGGGTGATGAATCCGTCCTGCGGCTCCACAGCCGAACCGGACATCGGCTCCTCCGGCTCGGTGGTCGGCGTGCAGGCGGCGAACGCGAGCGAACTGGCGATCACGATGAAAATCTTGCGCATGGACATGGCGTTGTATTCCTCTTGGCGTGACCCCGCCGCAGGCGGCGGAGCGATAAGGTGCACTATGTTAACTGTTCGCACTAGCGGGGGTAAGGCGACCACACCGGTTCGCGCACTTCACCCTCAGTGGTCGCGATGCGCTGCTTCACCCGTCCGTCCGTGGAGGTCGCCGCCAGCACACCGCGGCTGCCCTCGCGCGTCGCATAAATGATCATGCTGCCGTTGGGGGCGAAACTCGGCGACTCGTCCTGGCGGCCTTCCGACAGGATCCGCAGCGACCCGCGCGCCAGGTCGAACAACCCGATGCGGAAGTTGCCGCGGTCATTGTGAACCACTGCCAGCTGTGAGCCGTCCGGCGAGATTCGCGGCCGCGCGTTGTACACGCCCTCGAACGTCACCCGCCGCGGCGCATCGCCGTCCAGGCTGACGCGGTAAACCTGCGGCCGGCCGGCGCGGTCCGAAGTGAAGTACAGGCTGCGCCCATCCGGCGCCCAGTCGGGCTCGGTGTCGATCGCTGGATGCTGGGTGACACGCAGGAGTCGTTTCGAATCCAGCGACAACACGTGAATGTCGAGGTTGCCGTCCGCCCCGCCGAGCACCAGCGCGAGCTTCCTGCCGTCCGGCGACCACGCCGGCGCCGAATTGATCCCGGGCTGGCCGGAAACCACTTCACGCTGCCCAGTGGCCACTTCCTGCACGAAAATGCGCGACACCCCGGACTCGAAAGACACGTAGGCGATGCGGCGACCGTCGGGTGACCACGACGGCGACATGATCGGCTGCCCGGACTCGGCGATCGCGGTCTGGCGCGCGCCGTCCGCATCGGCCAGCCACAGCCGGTA
Source organism: uncultured Gammaproteobacteria bacterium (assembly GCA_963709275.1). Taxonomy (GTDB): domain Bacteria; phylum Pseudomonadota; class Gammaproteobacteria; order Steroidobacterales; family XN24; genus XN24. The sequence goes on along the minus strand of CAVPVZ010000003.1, from coordinate 30,138 downwards.
ACGGTTGCGCTCGCCCGCGCGGTCCACCGTGACGTAAGCGATCCGGGTCGAGAACACGCCGGGCACGCCGGTGAGCCGCTCGAAGATCATGTCCGCGATGCGATGCGCAGCGCCACGCAGGTTGCCGGCCGCCGCCGTCAGGCTGAACGCCATCAGCGGCTCGCCGCGGAAGACGTCAAAGACGTGGAACTCGACCGAGTAACGCTCGCCGTCCAGTGGGCTGAGCTGGCCGATGACCAGGATATCGGTCTTCAGCAGGCGCCAGTCCTCCAGGCGGACCTCCTCGGGACGCGTCGGCTGCGCCACCATGTCGCGGCGGTCCATGGGCGCGAAGCGTCCGCTCGAAGCGAGGTCGCCATCGATGACCGCGGCCAGGTCGAGCGCCGGCCTGCCCTCGCCCGCATAGGCGAACGGCACCACGGCGATCGGCACCGCCTCGCTGACGCCCTGGGTGATCTCGATGCGTAACTCGGCCTGGGCCGCGGGCACGAGCAGCAGCAGCAGGGCGAACAAGGCAGTAATACGTTGGGTCATGGGTCGGTTCATTCCTCGGGCTTGAATATGAAGACAATGCTGCGCTCGAAAAGTGCAGGGTCCGACGGGCGCGGCAGCGGCGACGCACGTTCCACCGCGGCGAGGATAGAGCGTCGCACGGCATCATCGCCATTGCAGCTTACGATTTCCGCGCTCACGACTTCCATGCCGGGAATCAGGCCGACGCGGACTTCGCAGGCCAGTCCGGCGCGCGCCGAGGGCGGCTTGTTCCAGTTGCGCTGGACCTGGGACTGGATGGCGCCCAGCCACGCCCCGTACTCCCTCGACGCCCGCAGCCGCATGATGCGCTGCTCCTCGTCGATCTGCGCCGCCAGCTGGCGCTGCGTCTCTTCGCGCGCGCGCTGTTCTGCCGCCAGGCGCTCGGCCTCGCGTGCAGCCGCTGCCTCGGCCGCCTTGCGGGCCTCCTCGGCGCGCCTCGCTTCCTCCGCCTTGCGCGCCTCTTCCTTGCGCCTGGCTTCTTCCGCCTTGCGGGCCTCCTCCGCGCGCCTGGCCTCCTCGGCCTTTCTTGCTGCCTCGGCCTTGCGGGCTTCTTCTACCTTGCGCCTTGCGCGCCTCTTCTGCCTTGCGGGCCGTTTCCGCCGCACGCTGCGCCTCGGCCTGGCGCTCGGCTTCGGCGCGCGCTTTACGCTCGGCTTCTTCGCGTGCGCGCTGGACGCGCAACTGTTCCAGGCGTCGCGCCTCCTCGGCCTCGCGTTGCCGCCGCACTTCCGCCTGCCGCTGGGCCGCGCGCTGCTGCTCCACCGCACGCAGGTCCGCTTCGCTCACCGCTACGGCCTGCACCGGCGGCGGCTCCATGGGCGGAGCCCCGACCTGCGCCACGGGCAGCCCGGGCAAGCCCAGCACCAGCGCCGCGATGAGCGCCGCGTGCATCAGGCCTGCCAGCACCAGGGCAAGCGCATGCTGGCGCAGGAACTCGAGCACCGGCTAGCGGCCTCCCGGGATGTTCAGTTCCTCGGGGTCGGTCACCATCCCGATCTTCCCGGCGCCGGCGTCCTGGAGTATTCGCATGGCGAGCGCCACGTCGCCGTAACTGGCGCGGGCGTCGGCGCGCACCAGCACCGGCCGGTCCGGACCGCGATTGAGCAGCGCCCTGGCCTGCTCGGTGGCGGCTTCGGCGCTCACCGGCGCAGTGCGCTCGCCGAAGTTCAGGTAGAGGTTCCCCGCCGCATCCACGGAGAGGACCAGCGCCTCCTCGTCCAGGTAATCCTCAGCGTCGAGCGGTTCGGCGCCCGCCTTGGGCAACTCCACCTCGATCCCCTGCGTCAGCAGCGGCGCCGTGACCATGAAGATGATCAGCAGCACCAGCATGACGTCGATGTACGGCACGACGTTGATCTCGCCCATCAGCCGGCGGTTGCGCCGACCCGGACGGCATGTCAGGCCTCGCGTCGCGCGCCGCGGGCGTGGCGCTGCAGGATGGTGGAGAACTCCTCCATGAAGGTGTCGTAGCGGCTTTCCAGCCGCGTCCACCTGTGTCCGCGTAGCGGTTGTAGGCGATCACCGCCGGGATCGCCGCGAACAGGCCCATGGCGGTGGCGATCAGCGCCTCGGCGATGCCCGGGCGCCACCATGGCGAGCGTCGCCTGCTGCACGTTACCCAGTGCGATGAAAGGCGTTCATGATGCCCCAGACCGTGCCGAACAGCCCGACGTAGGGGCTGGTGGAGCCGACCGTGGCGAGGATGGCCAGGTTCTGCTCCAGGCGGTCGACCTCGCGCATCTGCGACACCCGCATGGCGCGCCGCGCGCCCTCGACGACCTGGTTGGCCGTGCAGGTCCGTCCTGCTGGCGCAGCCGGCTGAACTCGCGAAAACCGGCTTCGAAGATGCCCGCCATGCCGGTGGCGCGCTCTCGCGCGCCGACAATGCGGCGGTACAGGCCGTTCAGGTCGCCGCCGGACCAGAAGCTCTTTCTCGAAGCCGTCCGCCTGGCGCGGGCGGCGCCGAGCATGCGGTTGCTTCCGGATGATGACGGCCCACGAGGCCACCGAGGCGAGCAGCAGCAGGCACCATCACGAGCTGCACCACCAGGCTGGCCTCCAGGACGAGTCTGCAGATATGGACAAGGTCGTGCTGCATGCAGGCTGTACTCCTGAAACAGACTGCGGCGGCAGTGGCGCAGGGTCGCATTGTCCTGCGCACGACAGGCACGCGGCGACGACCTCCGCCGTGGCACAGCAGCTCACCGTCGGCCGTATCGCGCCGGATCGACTGGCTGAAGTTCATGCTGGCGCGGCGCATGGCGCTCGAGCGCAACGCTCACCACCAGCGTGTCCTCGAATCGCGCCGGGCTCAGGTAGCGGATGTTCACGGCTGTCACGGCAAACAGCAGCCCGGCGTTCCGCCAGCAGCGCGGATCTGGGACACACCCAGTGCGCGCAGCCACTCGGTGCGGGCCCGCTCCAGGTAACTTGAGGTAGTTGGCGTAGTAGACCACGCCGCCGAGGTCCGTGTCCTCGTAGTACACGCGCACCGGCCACTCGAAGGGCGCCGCGCAGGTCGCGGGTCCATCTGTCGGAGCTCCGGCGGCGCCGTGCATCGCGCCTGCTCGAACAGCGACAGCGTCTCGGGATCCAGCGCGCGGGGCGGCGCCGGGAGACCGAAATGCAGGTAGGCCTGGCGCGTCGCCATCCGGCCGCGCGCGGTGCGCATCAGGAAGCCCTGCTGGATCAGGAACGGCTCGAGCACATCCTCGATGGTGCCGCGCTCCTCGCCGATCGCGGCGGCCAGGGTGTCGACGCCGACCGGCCCGCCGTCGAACTTCTCGATGATGGTCAGCAGCAGTCTGCCGGTCCATCGACGTCGAAGCCGCTGCGGATCGACCTCGAGCATGTCCATTGCCGCGCCGCGCCACGCCGGCATCGTGTGACCGCCCGTCGGCCTCGACCTGGGCGAAATCGCGCACCCGGCGCAGCAGGCGATTGGCGATGCGCGGCGTGCCGCGGGAGCGGCGCGCGATCTCGCTGCGCCCCTTCCGGGTCTCGACCGCACGTCGAGGATGCTCGGCCGAGCGCGTCACGATGCGGCGTCAGCTCCTCGCGTCGTAGAACTCCAGCCGCTGCACGATGCCGAAGCGATCCCGCAGCGGCGAGGTCAGCAGACCCGCGCGGGTGGTGGCGCCGACCAGCGTGAACGGCGGCAGATCGATCTTGATGGAGCGCGCGGCCGGCCCCTCGCCGATCATGATGTCGAGCTGGAAATCCTCCATCGCCGGGATAGAGCACTTCCTCGACCACCGGGCTGAGGCGGTGGATCTCGTCCACGAACAGCACGTCGCGCGGCTCGAGGTTGGTCAGAATGGCGGCCAGGTCACCGGCGCGTTCCAGCACCGGGCCCGAGGTCTGGCGCAGGTTGACGCCGAGCTCGTTGGCCACGATGTGCGCCAGGGTCGTCTTGCCCAGCCCGGGCGGGCCGAAGATCAGCACGTGGTCCAGCGCTTCCTCGCGCTGCCGCGCCGCCTTGATGAAGATCTCCATCTGCCGCTTCACCGCGGCCTGGCCGACGTAGTCTTCCAGCCGCCGCGGGCGGATGGCGCGGTCCAAGAGCCTCGTCTTCGCTGCCCGCGGCGGCGGTCACCAGGCGGTCATGTTCGATCATGTGCTCACCTCGCCGCTGCCTGCAGGGCGGCGCGGATCATCGCCTCGGTGGAGTCCGCCTTGTCCTCGACCAGCTTGAGCAGGCGCTGCGCCTCCGCCGGGCGGTAGCCAAGCGCCACCAGGGCGCCGAAGGCCTCGTCCGAGGGCGAGCCGGCGGCGCCGGCCGCGATGGACTGCGCCACCCCCGCGCCGGTCTGCTTGAGGCGGTCGCGCATTTCCACGATCAGCCGCTCGGCGGTCTTGTGCCCGACGCCCGGGATCTTCGTCAGCGAGACGGCATCCTCGGCCTGCACGCAGCGCGCAAAGGCCTCGACGCTGATGCCGGACAGGATGGCCAGCGCCGTCCGGGCGCCGACGCCGCCGACCTTGATCAGGTTGCGGAACAGCTGGCGCTCCTGGTCCGTGGCAAAGCCGTACAGAATATGGGCATCCTCGCGCACCAGCAGGTGCGTGAGCAGCCGCACCGGCTCGCCGGTATCGGGCAGCTCGTAGAAGGTCGACATCGGCGCTTCGATCTCGTAGCCGACGCCGCCGACGTCCACCAGCAACTGCGGCGGGTGCTTCGCCGCCAGCATGCCCCGAGGAAACCGATCATGCGCGTCCCCCTGCGGCAACTGCGCCTTCAGGGCGCGGCTGCCGCGCAGTGCGCATGGCAGATCGCCACCGCCAGCGCATCCGCCGCATCCGGACGCCAGCGGCCCCTCCAGCGACAGCAGGCGCCGCACCATATGCGCCACCTGGGACTTCTCCGCGCCACCGCTGCCGGTGACCGCCTGCTTGACCTCGCGCGCGGCGTACTCGTGCACCGGGACGGGCCGGGTGAAGGTGCGCGCACAGCGCGGCCGCGCGTGCATGGCCGAGCTTCAGGGCGCTGTCCGCGTTGCGATGCATGAAGACCCGCTCGATGGAAATTTCGTCCGGGGCGTACTGCTCGACCAGGCGCGATGCGCCCTCGAAAATGATGCGCAGCCGCGCAGCCATGTCGCCGCCACCGGTGCGGATGCATCCGCTGGCGACGATAGCAGCGTCGTGCCCCTGGCGGTAATGACGCCAAAGCCGGTCACCGCGAACCAGGATCGATGCCGAGGATGGTCAGTGACCCCGTCATCCGCCTCCGCCCGGGCCCCGCTCAGGCGCCCGCAAGCACTTCATCCGAAATTTCTGCATTGGTGTACACGTCCTGCACGTCGTCCAGGTCCTCGAGCATCTCCAGCAACTTCAGCACCTGGTCGGCATCCTCGCCGTCCACCTCGACCCCGGTTGCGGCCCGCATGGTGACCTCGGCGTCCTCCGGCTCGAGCCCCGCAGCGACCAGGGCATCGCGCACCTGCTCGAAGTCCGCCGGCGCCGTAAGCACGTCGAAGGAGCCGTCTTCATTCGACACGACGTCCTCGGCGCCGGCCTCCAGGGCCGCGTTGAGCAGGTCTCCTCGTCCGTTCCGGCCGGGTAGATGATCACCCCGCAGTGCTTGAACAGATACGACACGCTACCGTCCGCGCCGAGATTGCCGCCGAACTTCGTGAACGCATGGCGCACTTCGGCGACCGTGCGATTGCGGTTGTCGGTCATGCATTCGACCAGGACGGCGACGCCGCCAGGGCCGTAGCCCTCGTAGCGCACTTCCTCGTAGTCGCGCCGCCGTCTTCGCCGGAGCCGCGCTTCCAGGCGCGCTCGATGTTGTCCTTGGGCACGCTCGCGCCTTGGCCTTGTCGATCGCCAGGCGCAGGCGCGGATTCAGCCGGGATCGGCGTCACCGCCACGCGCGGCGCTGGTGATCTCGCGAATCAGCTTGGTGAATACCTTGCCGCGCTTCTTGTCCTGGGCGCCCTTGCGGTGCTTGATGTTCGCCCATTTACTGTGGCCAGCCATGGAGTTCCTGCAGCGTGGATGGAGTCGGGATTTTACCCTGTTCGCGTGCCCTTCCGGAGGACAGGCGGTTCAGAACGTAAGGCGCAGGCCGACATGCAGCCCGGTATCGAAGGTTACTTCCGGGCTGCGTTCGAAGTCCGCCCGGATACTGCGCACGCCGAGGTAGACCTGCCCGGAGCGAAACACGTCGTACGCGGCCCAGGCATTGTATTCCCAGTACTTGCGCACGTCGCTGAACGACAGCACGTCGGGCGCGTAGTACAGGCTGCCCCCCACGCTGAAGCGGTCGTATCCGGGGATGCGGTAATTCATGTAACCGCCGAGCGGCAGCGCACTACCGGAATCCCGGCCCAGGATGTTCGAATCGATGCGCAACAGGCGCGCGCCCAGTCCGGCGCGCAGCGGATTCTGGCCGCCGGTCGCCGCGCCGATCGCGTGCAGGCCTACCCCGTACACCTCGCCGCGATCATCGTTGTAATAGATACTTCCGTCGACGACGATATCGCGGCGCAACTGGAGTTCGCCCGTGACCCGTACCGCCTTATCGTTTACGTTGAGATCGACTCCGTGCGCCGTCGCAGCGGCGGACCAGAACGCGAGAATCGGCAACAGTACAAGCCAGCGCATGGCAAAGACCTCCAAATTAACTTTAAGAATGAACCGTTAGGTTCAGTATTATATACGGAAACTTTTCACGCCTATATGCAGACCGAAGGTCTCGAAAGCAGTTCCCCCGGGTCGCTCCTCGCCGCCGCGGTCGACGAGGCCAGCACGCTGGCTCGCAATGGTCACGAGCCGGAGGCGACACGGGGTCTCGCCATTGCCGCGTTGCTGGATGAAATCCGCGCCGAGCCCGACATCCGTGCCGCAGCGGTACTCTACCCCCTGGCAGCCGCCGGGGCGATCACCGGCGAGGCCGTGGCCAAGCGCCACGGACCCGAAATGCGCCGGCGCATCGAGGAATTGCAACGCCTCGGCTCATTCGGTTTACCCGAGAACTGGACTTCCGGCACGCCCCTCCCCGGCCCGCAAGCCGAAACCCTGCGCAAGATGCTGCTGGCCATCGTGGCCGATGTGCGCCTGGTGCTGGTGCGCCTGGCCGACCAGCTCGACCGCCTGCAGCGCGCCCGCACGGCGGCCGCCGAGTTGCGCGAACGCATAGCCACCGAGACGCGGGAGATTTTCGCCCCGCTGGCGAACCGTCTCGGCATCTGGCACTTCAAGTGGCAAATGGAAGACCTCGCCTTCCGCTACCTGGAACCCGAGACCTACCGCGGCATCGCCCAGTATCTCAAGCAGACGCGCGAGGGGCGCGAGGGGCGTATCGAGGAGGTCATTGCGCATCCTGCGCGCCGAGCTGCAGAAGGCCGGCATCCGCGGCGAGGTCGAGGGCCGGCCGAAGCACATCTACAGCATCTGGCGGAAGATGCAGCGCAAGCGTGTCGGCATCGAGCAGGTCTTCGACATCAGCGCCGTGCGCGTCCTCGTCGACACCATTCCCGAGTGTTACGCGGTGCTCGGCCAGGTGCACAGCCTGTGGCCCTATATCGCCGGCGAGTTCGACGACTACATCGCGAACCCAAGGGCAACTTCTACCGCTCGCTGCACACCGCCGTGCTGGGCCCGGGCCAGGAGCCGCTGGAAGTACAGATCCGCACCCGCGAGATGCACGAGCATGCGGAGCTCGGCGTCGCCGCGCACTGGCGCTACAAGGAAGGCGGACGCGGCGACCCGGCCTTCGAGCAGAAGATCAGCTGGTTGCGACAGTTGCTCGCCCCGGGTGACGACGGTGAAGCAGATCGCGACCTGCTGGAACAGCTGCGCACGGAAATCTTCGAAGACCGGGTATACGCCTTCACCCCCGCGGGCGACGTGGTCGACATGCCGGCCGGCGCCACCCCGCTGGATTTCGCCTACCAGGTGCACACCAACGTCGGGCACCACTGTCGCGGCGCACGGGTCAACGGCCGCATGGTCCAGCTCACGCACCAGCTCAAGAACGGGGACAAGGTGGAGATCCTGACCGCCAAGAACGCCCGCCCCAGCCGCGACTGGCTGCTGCCGCAGGCGGGCTACCTCGCTTCGCCGCGCAGCCGCAGCAAGGTTCGCGCCTGGTTTCGGCTACAGGACCAGGACCAGAACCGCCGCTCCGGCAAGCACACGCTGGAAAAGGAACTCGCGCGCCTCGGGCTGGACGTGAAGCTGGACGCCGTGGCCGCCCGCTTTGGCCTGCAAGGCGAGGAACAACTGTGGCTTGCCGTCGGCGCCGGCGACCTCACCATGCCGGCGGTGATCGCCGCCTGCGAGCGGGAGTCGCCCGCTCCGGAACCGGCCGTGAGCGAAGAGGTGCAGGTCAAGGCACGCCGGCCCACCTACACCGAAGCCGCCGTATCCATCTCCGGCGTCGGCGACCTGATGACCAATTTCGCCCGCTGCTGCCGTCCGTTGCCGCCGGAGCCGATCGCGGGCTACATCACGCAGGGCCGCGGCGTCTCCATCCACCGCGCCAACTGCAAGAACCTGCTGCGCCTACAGGCAGAGCATCCGCAGCGCTTGATGTCGGTCGACTGGGGCGGGCGCGAACATGCCAGCTACCCGGTGGAAATCGAGGTCCAGGCCTGGGACCGCACCGGGCTCATCCGCGACATCTCGGCCCTGCTGGCGGACGAGAAGATCGACATCAATGCCATGACCACGCGCACCGAACGCAGCAGCCACCAGGCCACCATCGACATCACCGCCGGGATCGGCAGCCTGGAGCACCTCAGCCGCCTGCTGCACCGGATCGGCCGCCTGCCGAACGTCACCTCGGTGCGCCGCAAGGCCTGAGCCCCGCAGCGCATCGGGGGCCGCTTACTTGTTGATGCCGTGCAGGGCCTTGCCGTCGGTGGCCAGGGCGGCCTCGTGGATCGCCTCGGCCAGGGTGGGATGCGCGTGGACGGTGCGCTGGATGTCCTCGATGCTGGCCTGGAACTCCATCGCCACCACCAGCTCGCCGATCAGCTCGCCGGCCATGGGGCCGATGACGTGGGCGCCGATGAGCGAGTCGTCGCGCTTGTTGGCGATGAGCTTGACCATGCCCACGGCCTGCTCCATCGCCTTGGCGCGCCCGTTGGCGCGCGAAGGGGAAGGTGCCGACCTTGTAGTCGATGCCCGCTTCCTTGGCCTGCGCCTCGGTCTTGCCCACCCACGCAATCTCAGGCGCGGTGTAGATCACCGACGGGATGACCTCGTAGTTCACCTCGGCGATCTTGCCGGCGATCAGGTCCGCCACCATGACGCCTTCCTCGGTGGCCTTGTGCGCCAGCATCGGTCCGCGCACGAGGTCGCCGACGGCCCACACGTTCTTCACGCCGGTGCGGCATTCCTCGTCCACTTCGACGAAACCGCGCTGGTCCGTCTTCACGCCCGTGCCGTCGGCCAGCAGCCCGTCGGAACACGGCCGGCGCCCGACGCACACGATGACCTTGTTGAACTTCAGCTCGTGGGTGCCGTCCTTGTCCTCGTAGCTCAGCGTGACGCCATTCTTGCTGGCCTTCGCCCCCTGGACTTTGGCGCCCAGGCGGATGTCGAGGCCCTGCTTCTTGAACTGCCGCTGCGCGTCGCGCGCGATCTGCGCGTCGGCCATGGGCAGGAACTGCATCCATGGCCTCGAGGATCACGACCTCGGACCCGAGGCGCTTCCATACGCTGCCGAGCTCCAGGCCGATGACGCCCGCCCCGATCACGCCGAGTTTCTGCGGCACGGCGTCGAATTCCAGCGCGCCCCAGGAGTCCACTATGCGGTCCCCGTCGAAGGGCACGCTCTTCAGCTCGATCGGCGCGGAACCCGCGGCGAGGATGACGTGCTTCGCCTGCAGCGTCTGCTGCTTGCCGTCCGGATCGGTGAACTCGACCTTGCCCTCGCCCAGGAAGCGGCCGCGGCCCTGCATCCCGGTCACCTTGTTGGCCTTGAAAAGCGCGCCGATGCCGCCGGTGAGCTGCTTCACGATCCCGGCCTTGCGCTTCTGCATCGTGTCCAGGTCGAGCTCCACGCCGCCGGTCTTGATGCCGTGCACGCCGAATTCCTCGTGCGCGCGGTGGAACAGCTCGGAAGACTCCAGCAGCGCCTTGGAGGGAATGCAGCCGGCGTTGAGGCAGGTGCCGCCGAAACTGCGGCTGCCGTCGTAGTTCTGCCAGTCGTCGATGCAGGCAACCTTGAGGCCGTGTTGCGCGGCGCGAATGGCCGCAGGATAACCGGCGGGGCCGCCGCCGATCACGATGACGTCGTAGCTGTCGCTCATGCTTGCACCTGTCTTATAACTGGATCAGCAGCCGCGCCGGATCTTCGAGGCTTTCCTTGATGCTGACCAGGGTCTGCACCGCCTCGCGCCCGTCGATGATGCGGTGATCGTAAGTCAGCGCGATGTACATCATCGGCCGGATCCTGATCTCGCCGTCCACCACCATGGGCCGTTCCTGGATCTTGTGCATGCCCAGGATGGCGCTCTGCGGCGGGTTGATGATGGGCGTGGACATCAGCGAGCCGAACACGCCGCCGTTGGTGATGGTGAAGGTGCCGCCGGTGAGTTCGTCCACGCCGATCTTGCCCTCGCGGGCACGGCCGGCGAAATCGCCGATGGCGCGCTCGATCTCGGCAAAGCCCATCATGTCGGCATCGCGCAGCACGGGCACCAGCAAGCCGCGATCGGTGGAGACTGCCACGCCAATGTCGAAGTAGTCGTGGTAAATGATGTCACTGCCTTCCACCGAGGCATTGACGACCGGGAACTTGCGCAGGGCCTCGATGGCCGCCTTGACGAAAAAGCTCATGAAGCCGAGCTTCACGCCATGCTTCTTCTCGAAGCTGTCGCGGTAACGCTTGCGGATCTCCATCACTGCACCGAGATCCACCTCGTTGAAGGACGTCAGCATCGCCGCAGTGGCCTGGGCGTCGACCAGGCGCTCCGCGATGCGCGCGCGCATGCGCGTCATCGGCACGCGGCGCTCTTCGCGTGCGCCGCTCGGCGCAGCCGGCGCGGCAGGCGCGCTTGGCGGCCGGGGCAGGCTTGCCGCCGGCGTCCCGCTGCTCCAGGAAACTCATGACGTCGGCCTTGGAGATGCGGCCATCGCGGCCGCTGCCCGTGATGGCGGCCGGATCGAGCCCGTGCTCTTCCACCAGGCGGCGCACCGACGGGCTCAGTCGACCCGCGGCCTTGCCCGGCTCGCCGGCCTCTTCCTCCCCCTCGTCCTCTTCCGGCTCGCTGGCCGCTGCGGCGGCGGCCTCGCTGCCCTTCTCCCTGGCCGGGGCTCCCGCGCCCTCCTCCAGGATGGCGAGGATCTCGCCCGCGGTCACCGTGGTGCCGTCGGAGATGCGGATCTCCTTGAGCACGCCGTCGGCCGGGGCCGGCACCTCGAGAACCACCTTGTCGGTTTCCAGGTCGACCAGGTTCTCATCCCGGCTCACCCGGTCGCCGGGCGACTTGTGCCAGGCGACGAGCGTCGCATCGGCCACCGACTCCGGCAGCTGGGGCACCTTGACTTCGATACTCATGCTTTCTTCCTGGTCGATTGAGTGCTGGTAGCTTTCTGGCCCGCGCTACGGCTGCCATTGAGGGCCGTGTCGACAAGCGCCTTTTGTTGTTGCTGGTGCAGGCCGTAATAGCCTGCCGCCGGCGCCGCCGCGCCCTTGCGCCCGGCATAGAACAGCTGGTGCTTCGCGTGCAGCGGCTCCTGCAGGCGATGCCGGATCTGGTACCAGGCGCCCTGGTTCTGCGGCTCTTCCTGGCACCACACGACGTCCTGCAGCGCCGGGAATTCCTCGATGAGCGCAGCGTAGCGTCGGATCGGGAACGGATAGAGCTGCTCTACCCGGATGATGGCGACGTCCTGGAGACCCTGTTCACGCCGCGCCTCGAGCAGGTCGTAATAGACCTTGCCACTGCACAGCACCAGGCGCGATACGGCCTCGGACGCAATGTCGTCCACTTCCGGGATGATGCGCTGGAAACGGCCCTCGGAGAGTTCCTCCAGCGGCGACACCGAGAGCTTGTGGCGCAGCAGGCTCTTCGGCGTCATGACGATGGTGGGCTTGCGGAAGGGCCGGACCATCTGGCGCCGGATGAGATGAAACATCTGCGCCGGGTTGGACGGCACCACCACCGACATGTTGTGCTCCGCACACAGCTGCAGGAAGCGCTCCAGGCGCGCCGAGGAATGCTCAGGCCCCTGCCCTTCGTAGCCGTGCGGCAGGAACAGCATCAGGCCGCAGTAGCGTCCCCACTTCGTTTCGCCGGAACTGATGAACTGGTCGATGACCACCTGGGCGCCGTTGACGAAGTCGCCGAACTGGGCCTCCCAGATGACGAGGGTGTCCGGGTTGGTGGTGGCATAGCCGTACTCGAACCCGAGCACCGCCTCCTCGGACAGCAGGGAGTCGATTACGGTGAAGCTCTTCTGGTCATCGGCCACGTGCTTGAGCGGGATCCACGGCTCGCGACCGGCCTGGTCGTGGAGCACGGCATGGCGATGGAAGAAGGTGCCGCGCCCGCTGTCCTGGCCGGTGATGCGCACGTCGTAGCCCTCGGTGACCAGGCTCGCGTAGGCCATGGTCTCGGCGAAACCCCAGTCCATGGGGATCTCGCCCGCCGCCATGCGCCCCCGGTCCGCCATGATGCGCTCCACGCGCGGATGCAGCTTGTGATCCTCCGGCACGTGCGTGATGGCCGCAGCAAAACGCTCCACCTGCTCCGGCGTGAGGCGGGTGCGGACCGGCTGGCTGAAGTTGACCTCGTCGAAGCCCGTCCAGTCGACCGTGAACTTGTTGCCGACGAAGCCAACGGAGGCGGACACGACGCGTCCTTCATCAAGGCCCTGGCGGTAAGCGTCCACCATCTCCTGGGCTTCGTCGTCCTTGATGACCCCGTCCGCCGCCAGGCGGTCGGCGTAGATCTTGCGGGTAGTCGGATGGTTGCGCACCACGCTGTACATGGTCGGTTGCGTGGCTGCCGGCTCATCGGCCTCGTTGTGGCCGTGGCGGCGATAGCACACCAGGTCGATCACCACGTCCTTGCGGAACTTCATGCGGTAATCAAAGGCCAGTCGGCCGATCAGCGCCACCGCATCGGGGTCGTCGCCGTTGACGTGGAAAATCGGCGCCTCGATCATTTTCGCCACGTCACTGCAGTAAGGCGTGGAGCGGGCGTCCTGCGGGTGGCTGGTCGTGAAACCCACCTGGTTGTTGCAGATGACGTGCAGCGTCCCGCCAGTGGCGAACCCGCGTGTCTGCGACATCTGCAGGGTTTCCATTACGACGCCCTGCCCGGCGAAGGCGGCGTCGCCATGAATCAGGATTGGCAGCACGGTGGCGCCGATGCGATCGCCGCGCCGGTCCTGGCGCGCCCGCACCGATCCGGTCACCACCGGGTTCACGATCTCGAGGTGCGAGGGATTGAACGACAGCGCGACGTGGATGTTGCCGCCCGGCGTGCTGATGTCCGAGGAGAAGCCGAGATGGTATTTCACGTCGCCGGAACGGCGCTGCATGGGATCGTAGGCGCCCTCGAATTCCGAAAACAGGTCCTTCGGCGGCTTGCCCAGCACGTTCACCAGCACGTTCAGCCGGCCGCGGTGGGCCATGCCGATCACGACCTCCTCCATGCCACGGCCGCCCGCCTGCTGGATCACGTCGCCAAGCAGCGGGATCATGCTCTCGCCGCCCTCGAGCGAAAAACGCTTCTGGCCGACGTAGCGGGTGTGCAGGTAGCGCTCGATACCCTCGGCGCCGGTCAGGCGCTCCAGAACGTGGCGACGCTCCGCAGCATCGAGGCGGCCTCCTGCGGCCGCTGCCTCGAAGCGGCGCTGGAGCCAGAGCCGCTCCTCGGTATCCGTGATGTGCCCCAACTCCGCGGCGATAGTGCCGCTGTAGACCTGCCCCAGGCGCGCACGGATGTCGCGAAACTTGAGCCGTTCAGCGCCGCCGAAGCCGGCCGTGGCGAACACGGTGTCGTTGTCCGCATCGCCCAGGCCGTGGAATACCGGGTCGAGCTCGGGCAGGGGCTGCGGCTGGACCAGCCCGAGCGGATCGAGCTTGGCCATGCGGTGGCCGCGCAGCCGATAAGCCTCGATAAGGCGCAGCACGGCCGCCTGCTTGTCCAGCACCTCGTCGGACACGGCGCCCGCTGCCGCCGCACGAGGCTTGAGGGCCCGCGCGGCAAATTCCTGTTCGATCGGCCCGCGCGGCACGTCCCCGCCGCCGTCTGCGATGCCGTCGAACCAGCGGCGCAGTCCGGGATCCACCGAAGCGGGGTCCTCGAGATACTGCTCGTAGAGCGCCTCGACATAGGGCGCATTGCCACCGGAGAGAGGGGTCGTGGCATACCGTTCCTGCAGGGATTTGCTCATGACGCGGAGCGATGCACTCTTGTCGTGTCAGTAGATTTACGCATTCTAAGGCAACTGAACGGCCGTTGGAACGCGAGCGGGTCTCACTTGCCGCAGTCCCTGGCCGCTCGTAGCATGGCCCGGAGCGCTTTCATCCACCCGCGCGGAGAGAGCATGACCCGGCTGCCATGCCTATTCGGAGCCCTGCTGCTGCTCGGCTTCGCCACACTCGGGGCCGCCCGGGACTTCCTGCCGGCGGACCACGGCCTGAAATATGTCGGTCATGACGGCGGGCGCCCGGTCATGGTCGAGATCACCCTGCGCGAACAGCCCGGCGGCAGCCTGGAATACGTCGAATGGACCATGCCGCAGGGCTGGGTCCGCTGGTTCAAGCGCGCCACCGCGCAGCGCGCGCGACTCGCCTTTGCCGACGAGCAGCTGTCGGTGCTCGATTTCGACCCGGGCGACGGCCCGCTGGTCCCGCCCGCCGACGCCCCTGACACGGCGCTGGACGAGCTTTCCGTGCGGTTGCGCGCCCGGGCGGATATCGCACGGGGCGTGCGCGACGCGGAGTACGCCGTCTGGCTGGCCGATGGCTCCACTCAGACCTGGCGACTGGAAGTCGGCGCGCCGGGGTCGGTGGAAACTCCGGACGGCACCTACCAGGCACTGCCGTTTCGCCTCGGCAACGACACGGCTTGGCTGCAGGGCTGGTCCGCGCCGCTGCTGGTGTTCCACTTCGTGCAGCTGGAACAGTGGCGCGACGGACGCAAAGTGCGCGAACTCGCGCTGGAGGACAAGCAGCTCTAGGCGCGCCCGGGCAGGCGGCCAAGGTCCAGCACGTCACCCAGCTGCGGCACCCGCACCTCGGCGCCGGCACTCTCCCTGAGGCGCTGCGCCAGCGCCGCCCGCGCATCGTCCTCGCCATGCACCAGCCACACCGGCGGTTGGCGCCGGAAGCCCTGGTACCACTCCACCAGCCCCTGCTGGTCGGCGTGCGCAGAAAATCCACCCAGGGTGTGAATCTGCGCCTTGACGCGGATCGCCTCGCCCCACAGCGAGACGTAGGCATTGCCGTCGACCAGCTGTCGCCCGGTCGTGCCGCGCGCCTGGTAGCCGACGATGACCACGTGGCAGCGCGGGCGCCAGAGCTGGTTTTTCAGGTGGTGCCGGATGCGACCGCCCTCGCACATGCCGCTGGCGGCTACGATGACCAGCCCGGAGCGCACCTTGTTCAATGCGCGCGACTGCTGCGGCGTGCGGATGAATTCGAGCCGGCCGCCAAGGCCGTCGCCCTGGCCGCGCCACAAGGCCACGGCCTCCTCGTCGTGGAGTCCCACGTGACTCGCATAGACCTCGGTGGCGCGAATGGCCATGGGGCTGTCCAGGCACACGCGCCAGTGCTTCAGCCCCCACTCGTCGAAATGACGCATGAACAGGTACAGCAGCTCCTGGGTGCGCCCCACGGCAAAGGCCGGGATCAGGATGTTGCCGCCGTCGGCATGCGCGCGCCAAAGATCTCGCCCATCTCATCGAGGCTCTCCTGGCGGGAGCGATGGCGCCGGTCGCCATAGGTTGACTCGAGCAGCACGGCATCGGCCTTACGCACGACCTCGGGATCACGCAGGATCGGCGCGTCGCGCAGGCCGAGGTCTCCGGAGAACACGAGCTTGCGCGTGGTTCCACCTTCGCTCAGCCACAGCTCGACGATGGCGGAGCCCGAGTATGTGTCCTGCATCCCGGAGCCTGAGGCGGATACCGGGAAGGATCTCCACCTTTGCGCCGTAGTCCAGCGGTTCGAAATGCTGCAGCGTCTTTTCCGCGTCGCGCATGTCGTAGAGCGGCGGCACCGGCGGGAGCCCCTTGCGCGCGCGCTTGCGACTCTCAGTCTCGGCGTCCTTCTCCTGCAGGTAAGCGGCATCGCGCAGCATGATGTCGCAAAGGTCTGTGGTGGCGCGCTGCGTATAAATGCGCCCGCTGTATCCCTGTTGCACCAGCAGGGGAAGGCGGCCGGAGTGGTCGATGTGCGCATGGCTGAGAACGACTGCATCGAGGGAATCAGCCGACACCGGAAAGGGCGCACGATTGAGCTGCTCCGCCTCGCGGCCGCCCTGCACCAGTCCGCACTCCAGCAGCACGCGTTTGCCGGCGCACTCCAGCAGGTAACAACTGCCGGTGACTCCGCCGACCGCGCCGTGAAAACTGAGTTGCATGCCGGACCCTACTGCTCGGCCATGGGGTACGCGGCCGGCCCGGCGGCAATGCTGCTGAATATCATGCCAGGCGCCAGCACCGGAGGTGCCGGCACCGCGGCCGGCCAAGGGAGCTTCTTGAACATGGTTCTCCAGTCAGGGATCGACCACCCATGCGCGGTCAGGTCATTGCGCAGGCCGCGCGTAGAATTCCACCAGGGCGTCGACATCCTCATCGGACAGGTCCCGGATCACGGCGTCCATCTCCGCTACCGCGATGCGACGATCATGCCTGAAGTCGCGGATCGCCGAGCGCAGGAAGGACTTGGGCTGGCCGCGCAGGATAGTCGCCTGGTTGTCCGGACCCAGCCCTCCGCCGCTATGGCAGCTTTCGCAATGCGCCAGGTGCAGCACCTCGCCGCGCGCGGCCAGCGCCGGGTGCCAGTCCTGGGTGAGCGGCGCGTAGGGCATCGAGGCATACCAGGCCGACAGCGCCGCGATCTCCTCGTCTGACAGTTCCCGCACCAGGGCGCAGAAATCCAGCTCCGGGCACGGCTGTCCCACGGCGCATTCCGGCTTGCGACAGGGCCGGATGGTCGCGCGGAAATCGTACAGGGCATTTTCCAGGGCCGTGGCAGGCTGGCCATGAATAGTGGGCACCCCCGCGTAGGGGCTGGGCGCCACCTCGCCATGACAGGCAGCACAGGTGGCCGCCATGGGCGGTGGATCGGATGCCTGGGCCGGCGGGCCGGCAAGCAGAATGGCGGCGGCAATCGCCGCAGCGGTTGCGCTTTTTTGCATGCGCGTCCTCCCTGTCCTGTGTCAAAAAATAGCACACGCAGAGGGAGTTGGCGCCCCGGGCAGGAATCGAACCTGCGACCTACCGCTTAGGAGGCGGTCGCTCTATCCACTGAGCTACCGGGGCGGGCGCCGTATTGTGCCAGCCGAGGGGTTGGCCTCACAAACCCGGCCCGATCTCAGGCGGGTATATCAGCCTCGTCGCCCGGGCCGCGCCGATACTGCGCCGGGGTCATGCCAAGCCGCTTCAGGAACACGCGTCGCAAGGTCTCCGCAGTGCCGAATCCGCACAGTGCAGCAATTCTTGCCGCCGGGGTATCGCTGGACGCCAACGCCTGGCATGCGGCCTCGAACCGCACGCCCTCGACGAAGCGTGCCGGGGTGACGCCCATTTCCTCGAGGAAGCAACGCGCGAAATGCCGCGGGCTCATGTCACACCAGGACGCCATCACCGCCACTGACAGGTCCGTGGCCGGTCGTTCCTGGATGCGCGCGGCCAGGTGGCTGAAGCGACTGTCGAGCGCGCGCACCTGGGCCTCGAGCGGAGCCCCGCGCTGCGCCGAACCGCCCGGACGGCTGATGTACATGACCAGCTGCTGCGCCACTTCCAGCGCCAGCTTGCGTCCCCAGTCCTCGCCCACCATGGCCAGCGCCATGTCCATCCCCGCCGTGACCCCGGCCGAGGTCCAGAGGCGCCCGTCGCGCACGAACAGGACGTCGCGCGCCAGGCGCAACTCGGGCTCGAGCCGCAGGAGTTCCTCGACGCAAGCCCAGTGGGTCGTGACGCGACGACCCTGGAGCAACCCGGCACGCGCCATCAGGAGCGCGCCCGTGCACACCGAGCCATAGCGGCGCGCGCGCGGGGCCTGGGCGCGAATCCACTGCGACAGGTCGTCGTCCTCGAGCGCGCCGGAAACGCCGGCGCCGCCGGCGATGAGCAAGGTGTCCGCGTAATCGAAGTCCCGCCAGGATCGCGCCGCATGCAATTCCAGCCCGGAGGAGCTGCGCACGAGGCCCGGCGCGGCAGCCAGCAGCTCGACGCGGTACGGCGCCGGCCCGCGATGTCCCCGGGACTGGAGCAGGCGCGAGGCATGACTGAACACTTCCAGCGGACCCGTCACGTCGAGCAGCTGGAAGCCGTCGAATCCCACCATGCTGACCAGGCGGGTTGTACCTTGCGGGGAATCCTGCATGATGCGCACAGAAGCGGGGGGATGGTGGAGCCGATCGGAATCGAACCGACGACCTCCTGGGTGCGATCCAGGCGCTCTCCCAACTGAGCTACGGCCCCACGCGAAGCAGGGAATTCTATTGCATGGACATACTCGTACGCAATGCCGAGAAGACCGACTGGGCCACCATCGCCGAGTTCAACCGGGCGCTGGCAGCCGAGACCGAGGACAAGGAGCTCGACTGGGACATCCTGTGCACAGGCGTGCGCCGCTTGCTCGAGGATGCAGGCAAGGGCCGCTATTTCATCGCCGAGGTCGACGGTCGCATCGTCGGCACCACGATGATCACCTACGAATGGAGCGACTGGCGCGACGGCTGGATCTGGTGGATACAGAGCGTCTACGTGCACCCGGATTTCCGCGGCCGCGGCGTGTTTTCCCGGCTCTACCGCCACGTGGAGTCCCTCGCAGCCGCTGAAGAAGTGCGGGCCGTGCGCCTCTACGTGCTGCAGAGTAACCAGCGCGCCCGCGCCGCCTACCTGAAACTCGGAATGCACGAGAGCGGTTACACCGTGCTCGAGGCAGGACGGAACAACGGGGACTGACCCCGGGAGGACATCATGCTCAAAGCCGGCGACAAGGCGCCTGACTTCACGCTGCCCGACCAGGACGGCAACGAGGTCTCCCTGCATGCCCTGCTCAGCCAGGGCCCCGTGGTGCTGTATTTTTACCCGGCCGATTTCACGCCCGGCTGCACGCAGGAAGCCTGCTCGATACGCGACATGCATGACGAGATCGCGGCGGCTGGGATGCGCGTGGTGGGCGTGAGCCCGCAGGATACGGACAGCCATGCGCGCTTCCGCGACAAGCATGGCCTCCCCTTCACCCTGGTCGCGGACCCGGACAAGCGGGCGGTCAAGGCCTACGACGTGGATGGCCCGCTCGGTATCGGCGTGCGTCGGGCCACCTTCCTGGTCGGCGCGGACGGCGTGATCCAGGACGCGGTGCTGGCCGACCTACGCATCGGCCGGCACGAAGAGTTCATCCGCAAGGCGATCGAGGCAGCTGCCCGGTCAGGCGACTGAGACTTCCAGGACCACGCCGCCCGCCACCGCGAGGCCGAGCACCGTCAGCAGGCCCCAGCCGCGCCACGCCAGCAACACCAGCGCGGCACAGGCGAAAATGAGTGCCCGCACATCCAGGCTGCCGGGGTCCGGCAGCAATAGCCGGACCGGGCCTGCCTGCAGCGTGTCGAGGCGCCGGAACAGGACGTGCAGGCCGAACCACACGGACAGGTTCAGCACCGCCCCGACGACGGCGGCACCGATGCCGGACATGGCGCCGGACAGGCGTGGCTGGTGCAGCAGGCGCTCGATCCAGGGTGCGCCGGTAAAGATCCACAGGAAGCACGGCACGAACGTGGCCCAGGTCGCCACGACGCTGGCCAGGAGCCCGGCCATCACGGGGCCGAACGGCGCGGCGTCGCGCCAGGCCGCGAGGAACGCGACAAACTGCAACACCTGGATCAGCGGCCCCGGCGTGGTCTCTGCCAGCCCGAGCCCATCGACCATCTCGACCGGGCTGAGCCAGCCCTGGGTTTCCACGGCGTGTTGCGCCACGTAGGCCAGCACCGCGTAGGCGCCGCCGAAACTGACCACCGCCACCTGGCTGAAAAACAATCCCACCTGGCTCAGCACATGGGTCGGTCCGAGCCAGGCCGCCAGCAATCCGAGCGGAACCAGCCAGGCCGCAAGCCCGATGGCTGCCGTGACGAACGTATGCGCCCCGCCCACGGGCGGCGCTGCCGTCGTGCCGGGGGCGCGCAGGTGTCTCGCCTGCCACAGGCCGAAACCTGCGGCCGCAAGGATGACGAGGGGAAAAGGCAACTGCAGGAAGAACAGTGCGACGAAGGCGGCCAGCGCCAGGACCAGCCTGGAGCGGTCGCGCAGTACCCGACGACGCAACTGGTCCAGCGCTACCAGGACCACGGCCAGCACTGCCGCCTTGAGCCCGAACAGCATGCCGGCGACGGCCGGCGCATCCCCGAGCAGGACATAAACGTAGGAAAGCGCCAGGATCGATAGGAAGCCCGGCAGAACGAACAGGGTCCCCGCGATGAGACCGCCGCGCACGCCGTGGGTCATCCAGCCGAGGTAAGTGGCCAGCTGCATCGCTTCCGGGCCGGGCAGCAACATGCAGAAGTTGAGTGCGTTCAGGAAGCGCCGCTCGTCGACCCAGCCCTTCTCTTCGACGAGCACGCGATGCATGACCGCGATCTGCGCCGCCGGCCCGCCGAACGACAGCAGCGCGATCCGCCCCCAGGCGCCCAGCGCGGCGACCAGCGGCGGCGCCGGCTGACTCAATTACCCAGCACCGTGACCGTGATGCGTCTTCGATGCGGCGCATGGCGGTGCTCGTACAGGTAAATGCCCTGCCATGTGCCGAGCGCCAGGCGGCCCTCCGGTCACGGGGACCGACAGCGCGGTGGTCGTCAACATTGCGCGCACATGCGCCGGCATATCGTCCGGTCCTTCGTCGTCGTGCTCGAAGGCCGGGTCGCCGTCGGGCGCCAACCGTGCCAGGACGCGCTCGAGGTCGCGATGCACCGCAGGGTCGGCGTTTTCCGTGATCAACAGCGACGCGCTGGTGTGGTGGACGAAAACCTGCGCGATACCGGTGTCGGTACCCGCGGCGCGGACTGCGTCCGCGACCTGGCCGGTCACATCGACCGTGCCGCGGCCGCGGGTGGCGATTTCGAAGCGGACCTGATGTGCCACGACGGCTCCGGAACTCGTGTTGAGCTGCAGAGTTTAGCGCCCGGCAACCGCCACTTGGGAAAACCCGCATGGCGAGGCCTGCGCCGCGCGTGCAGGATGAGTGCGATACGACACGCTGGAGCAGCCGTCATGACATCCGTACTGGTGCTCTACATGAGCAAGGGCGGCCACACCGCCCGCATCGCCCGCCGCCTGTGCGAGAGCATCGAGGATGCCGGCGGCAAGGCCGAGATGATGGGAATGGTCGAGGCCACCCACGAAGGCGTGGACTGGTCGCGCTACGACGTCGTCGCCCTGGGCGCGCCCGTGTACTACGGCACCTACGACAAATCCGTGTACGACTTCATCACCGCCCAAAAGGCGGAGCTGGACGGCAAGCCCAACAGCTTCTTCAACGTCTCGGTGGTGGCGCGCACGCCAGAGAAATCCACGGTGGAAGGGAACCGCTACATGCAGAAGTTCCTCGAGTTCTCGCCGTGGAAGCCGAAGGACCTCAAGGTCATCGCCGGCAAGGTCGACTACCCGTCCTGGGGCTGGCTGGACACGCTCATGATCCAGATGATCATGAAGTTCACGCACGGCCCGACGGACCGGAGCACGGTGATCGATTTCACCGACTGGGACGACGTCGCCGCGTACGGGCGCCACCTGCTGCAGCTCGGCGGGACACCCGCTCAGGCGTAACCAAGCCGCACAGCCAGCACCAGGGCCAGCGCGCCTGCCGCCATCAGCTTGAGGAACAGCGGCACCGCGAAGCGCATCCAGCGGTCGTAAGGCACGCCGACGACCCCGAGGATCGCCATCAGCACGACATTGGTCGGCACCACGAGGTTGGCGAAACCGTCCCCGAACTGGAAAGCCAGCACCGCCACCTGGCGACTCACGCCGACGATATCCCCGACCGGCGCCATGATGGGCATGGTGACGAACGCCTGGCCGCTGCCCGAGGGCACGAACAGGTTGATCACCGCCTGCACCGCCATCATGCCCACCGCGGACAGCTCCGGTCCCAGCTGCTGCAGTGGCAGCGAAATGCCGTGCACGATGGTGTGAAGCACGCGCCCGTCTTCCAGGATCACGCCGATACCGCGCGCGAATCCGACCAGCAGCGCCACCACTGCCAGGGCTGCCGCACCCGAGGCAAAGTGGCGCGCCGTGGCATCGGCACCGAGTCGCCCGATGAGCCCGGCGGCGAGTCCGAGTCCGAGCCACACGGCGCCGGCCTCCACCAGGTACCACCCCTGCGCCAGGATGCCGTACACCATGCCGGCCAGGGCCGCGGCGGTGAGGCCCAGGATCACCAGGTGGCGCGGCGCCAGGGCCGGGTAATCGACCGGCGCCCCCGGCTGCGCTTCCGGCACGTCGGCCACCAGGCTGGATTCCGGTGTGCGCCGCACGCGCTGCGCATAGCGCCAGGTGTGGTGCACCCCGATTGCAACGAAGGGGATGAACAGCGCCAGGCGGTAGCCGATGCCGGAGGCCGGCGGCAGGTCGGCCACGCCCTGCGCCACCAGCACCGTGTAGGGGTTGATCGTGGCGACACCGTAGCCGATGCAATACCCGCCGATCATGATGCCCATCGCCGTCATGGCATCCAGTCGCATCGCCACGCACAGCCCGACCAGCATGGCGGCGAAAGGTATGTACTCGGTAGAGACGCCCAGGGTCCCGGAGCCCAGCGCGAACAACGCCAGGCCGATGGTGATCAGCAGGGCCGGGCTGTGGCCGATGCGACGCAGGATGGCGCCGAGCAGGGCATCCATGGCGCCGGTGGCGCGCAGCACCGCGATCGTCCCGCCGACGATGAGCAGGAAGAAGATGATCACCTGCGCATCGGCGAGGGCCCGGGGCACGGCGGTGAAGACCACCCATGGCGGCAGCCAGACCCTCTCCTCGGCCAGGGTGAATGTCCCGGGCACCACCATCGCCCTGCCCTGCGCATTCAGCGCAGTCTCGAACTGGCCCTGCGGCAGCAGCCAGGTCATCACCAGGGCAAGCAGCATCATCGCGAACAGCAGCGCGAGCGTGTGCGGCATGCGCATGATCAGTACCGCAGCGCCAGCAGTCTCGTCCCGCGCAGGCGGGAATAGGTGATGATCCAGAGACCGGAATATTCGTCGGCCTCGATGACCCCGATCGGCGCGCCGAGCTCGCCCGCGATCAGCGGCACGGTGTTGCTGTGGCCGACGACCAGCACCACGTCACTGCGATGCCGCCACTTCAGCCGGCGCACGAGTTTCCCGTATTGCTCGGCCGGAACGACCTGTGGCTCGAGCCCGGTAACGCGCGCGGTCGGCGCCGCCGCTTGCTGGGTACGCAGCGCCTGACTGACGTAGATCGCGTCGAGGCCGGCCATCTCGAGCATGCGCGCCAGCGCCTCCGCGCGCGCCTCACCAACCGGAGAGAGGGGCGAGTCGCCGTCTTGCTGCAGCCGTTCGCCGTGGCGCACCAGGACCACGGTGGTCGTGCCCCACGATGCCACCAGCCAGCCGCCCACGAGGAGTGCCGCCAGCACGGAGACGATGACGATACCCAGCGGGGTGTAGAGCGGGCGTCGTCTCAGTCCACGGTGATCCTTCTTGAAGGTCGCCACCTCACCGCTCCTCGCCGCCGGCCCCGCGCGAGTCCTCGCGCTCTTCCTTCATGACGCGGTATTCGCCGTCGATGACGGATGATGCCCCGTCCGTGGCGGGCCGTCGCGGGTCCGCGCGCCCCTGCTCGGAACGCTGGCCGGGCATCTCGCCACGCCGCATGGCGGACTCGATCTGGCGTCGCGCCCACCACAGCCGCACGGCCACGATGATCGACACGACGAAAAACACGCCAAGTGCCGCAAGGAAGAACATCGCCCCCAGGAACGCCGCGGAGACCAGCAGGATGACCGCGACGATGCTGAACAGGATGCGGGCCAACAGCCCGGGCGGCTTGCCCGGGCCTTGGCCGGGACCCTGGATCTGGATACGTACCTGTTGCATGAATGTGGCTGGAACCAAGTCCTCTTTCGCACTCTCCGCCATCATACGCGGCTGTTCGAGCCGTTGCTGCCCCGGCCCGTCGCGGCTTGCAGCGACTTGCGCCGGCGGGGACAATCCCTGCCTGCGGAGAGGTGGCAGAGCGGTTGAATGCACTGGTCTTGAAAACCAGCAAGGTGGCGACACCTTCGAGGGTTCGAATCCCTCCCTCTCCGCCAAATTCCGCTCCGTGCCTCGCAGGGATTCGAACCCTCGAAGCAATAAACAGCGGGTTCGAAGCCGGAGCCGGCGCCAGCCGGCGGAGACGCCGCCCCGCAGGGGCGGCCCATCCCTCCCTCTCCGCAACTTTTAAATGCCTTAGGGAACTCTCGCGCCGATCAGCGTGCCGCGTGCAAACCACAGCGAAACAGTTATCCGCCAGTCGCTTATCCGCCTCCTGGCTCAGACGCGCTCGTTGCGGGCTGGTCCAGCGCCGCCTCCTCGTCACAGTCTTGATAGCATTTCCGCAAAACAGACTTACAGCGCTCGAGGCATTTTGACCTGTCTCTTTCTCTCACCCAGTTGCAGCTCTTGATGCAGCAATTGTTTTCTGTAAGACATCTTTGCGTGCAATCACTCTGCTCGTCTACAACGCAGTCATCGAGGTAATCCGAGGCCATCGGTGCTGTGTCGGACAAATATGCCTGGCTCGCGTAACCACCGATAATGAGCGCAACAACAACCAGGAAAACTTTGGCGATGCTTTTCATACCAGCCGTCCTTTTGAGGGCTGTGTTAGAAGCATAGGACAGTCCGACTCGCATGCCACCACTGCGCGTGGACGTGCAGGTCTTGCGCGATCGGATAGCTCCAACTGAATTCGGCTCCGACCTTCTCAGTCCCCGGACGCACGAGGAGACTGAATGTGTTGCGGTTGGGGGCCCATACGGGGTAGACCGCACATTTTGGGCGGCTCCCCCGGCCCTGAAGATAACAAAACCCTCGAGGGTTCGAAGCTCCGAACGGCGATGGACCGCACCGACGAGTCCCTGCCTCTCCGCCAAGCCTCCCTCTCGGCCAGTCAAGCTCCTGCAACAATCAGCCGATATAAACGGGAGCCATGAAAACTCAAGCAAAAAGGCGCCTCGCCCTCACCTCCACCGCCCAGGTTCGACGCCTGCGGGCGGACCGGGCCGCCCGGCTCGTCCATCGCCGCCGCAGTCACGCTGAGCCAGCGACTTGCCCCTCGGGAAACATACGAACGGAACTTCAGGGTTTGAGGCTGGTCTGCTAGACTGAGTCCAGTTTTCACCAGCCACCCTTTGGAGAGGCCGAAACCCATGGAACCCGTTCGCCAGACCTACACCTCGATCGCCCAGCCGGGCGTCCTCGAGACCAACAAGGTCCTCAAGAACACGTACCTGCTGCTCGCCGCGACGCTGCTGTTCAGCGCCGCCACGGCCGGCATCGCAATGTTCACCAACATGCCGCCGCTCAACCCCTTCATCGTGCTGGCGGGCTATTTCGGCCTGCTGTTCGCAACCGTGAAGACGCGCAACAGCGCCATGGGCCTGCTGTTCGTATTCGCCCTGACCGGGTTCATGGGCCTGACGCTCGGCCCGATCATTAGCCTGTACCTGAACGCCCTGCCCAACGGCAGCCAGGTGGTCATGACCGCCCTCGGCACCACCGGTGCGGTGTTCGTCGGGCTCTCGGCCTACGCCATCAAGAGCAAGCGCGACTTCAGCTTTATGGGCGGCTTCCTGTTCGTCGGCATCCTCGGCGCCTTCATCCTCGGCATCGTGGCCCTGCTGTTCAACATGCCGACCCTGTCGCTGGCCGTGTCCGGCATGTTCGTGCTGGCCATGGGCGGGCTGATCCTGTACCAGACCAGCGAGATCGTGCGCGGCGGCGAGACCAACTACATCATGGCCACCGTCACGCTTTACGTGAGCATCTACAACCTGTTCACCAGCCTGCTGCACCTGCTGGGCGTGTTCAGCGACGAGTAAACTCGCGCACGGGGCACACGAAACGGGGCGCATCCCAAGGGATGCGCCCCTTTTTATTCCCCCCCTGCAGGGTAGCGGCTTACTTCTTCTTGCCGTTGTTGCTCTTCGGCGTTACCGGCTTGCCGCCGCCACCGAATCCATGACCAATAATCCTTCACAATCAAGTTTTGTATGGTAATATTTATTATTAAGAAAAATTTGTTGATTTGATAATATCCGATCATAATTCTTTTCTAATTGTTCAACTCCTTCAATAATTCTATCACGTGCCCCCAATCATTTATATGATAATTACTTGAAACAAAAGTTTTCACCTCAATCAAAAATATAAATCGGTTTAACCATAACAGTATATCAGAAACTTGAGCATTATTTTTAGTTTTAGGATTTGGAAAACATAAAATATCAGAAAAGCTTTCATCGAAGAAGTTTGATATTATTTGTTCCCCTATGTTTCCAGTATATTCCATATCTCTTAAAGGCATAACAATTTTGCGCCTAAGCTGCCTGCAGGCTGCCCAAACTTGCCCGCGAAGTTTTAACGTAGCGGGACAACAATGCAGAATAAAACACAACTGCCAATGTTTTAGTAAACTGTGCTTATCCATTAGATAACGGATTCTTTGCAAGCACGGTTGCAAATTTACCCGCCTCAGGCGGGTTAATTTATTTTTTAGAACACTTTGAACAAAATCTTTAACACTTGCCCCGCTTTGCCGGAGTCGGCGTTAAGCGCTTGATATGCAATTTAAATGTTTTAAAATTTACTTTTGTTCTTCTAAAACACCATTTACGTGCTCTTGATCTAAACTGTACCAATCACCAGTTGCAGCATCAACGATTATTGGTACTAAACCGAAAATAACATCTAATATATCCAGCCAGCACCTACAGAATTATTTAGAACAACTGTTCTTGTCTCATACCCCTCTTTTTTGAATTCGATGGTATAAGAAATTTTTGATTTTAATTCTAATTGAACGGGTGTCGTTCCCAATAGCATTCCATTTACATATACTTTAGCTCCAGAAGGATCGGATGAAAAATTAACGTCATCTGTAGATCCTTTAAAGATAGTAGCACAACTACTAAGTATTAATGATGCAACAGCGATAAAAGAAAAGAACAATCCAATCTTGTAGAACTTTTTCATAATGAACTCCTTGTGTTGATGAATGAAACGAGCATATAACGAAGTTGCGCCTAACAGGCCGTCCATAACAAGGGAGCTAAGTGTGCGGGAATTAAGATAATAAAAACAATCCTTTATCAACACAGCTTCGCTTAGGTTAGTTACAACAAATTATTTATTTGCCTTAATAATAAATTTATTAGAAATTATCCAACACCCGCCAATGCCATCGTAATCTTATGATGAGAAATCGTATCCCCGTAACAACTGCAAATTAAACGTAAAATAAATTTATTTTAATTGCAAGAAAAATCTTACAATGTGTCTTGACAAACTGAATTATTTTTTATTAAACTTGGAATAATCCAAAAGATAATTATGAAAAACAGGGTGGAAAAATGAAATACGATATCGGAATGGAACTAACCTGCATCAGAACTCGTAATACGCAAAAAAGGAGAAACGAAGGGACAGGTTAACTTCATAAAAGGCAAAACTTATAAAGTTGAAGAAGTCTACCAAAAAGAATATGCACCTGCAATGCATCCGGTTTTTATAAAACTAATAAACGAGCAAGGTCAAGTCGCAGCCGATTGCAGGCAAGAATAAAACGCAATACTTCAAAATACCGAGACCGGAAGGAGTCCCGTAATTCCTCCTCCTCCTCCGAAACCTAAAGTAGTGAAGAAAGCCGCAAAAACAAGGGGGATTGAAGAAATAAACCAAAGCAAAGAATGGAAGAAGATTAAAAAGCTGAGAGTGAAGGATAAGAGTAAAAGAATTATTAGAAGGGCTATGGAGTTCTAATCAGCCGGATGAATAAATTTTAACAAATTATTCAGGTCCTTAAAAAGCTTCATTCCAGTATTACAGAGCAAACTTATATTTTTACGATTAAAGAAGAAAAAAACAGTGTGTTTAAAAAACAAAAGCGCTCAGCAAAGAGCGCTGAAAAGATCGAAAAAAAACCTGATATTTATCCTTGGGTTTGGCTTCGCTTACAATAATGTTGCGGCCTTTAAGTTCAGTGCCATTAAAGCCTGGATCGCATTATTGGCGTCGGTTTCATTTTCCATTTCAACAAAACCGAATCCTCTTGATTTACCGGTCTGGCGATCGGTTATCACTTTGGCAGAAACAACTTTACCATGAGCTTCAAAAGCTTCTTTCCGGGCATCATCATTAACCGCCAGGGGAGACTTCCCACGAACAATTTGGTACTCACTAACTACCTCTAACAAATATTACACAAAAAATGAAGCGGTTTAAAACCGCGGAATTAAAATAATATTATTAATGAATAAAACAAAAAGAAAAATTGTTAAAAAGTCAGGGGCAGGGTACAAGTTTATTTTAATACATCATTTATTGCTTCGGATAAGCTTTCCACCCCCCTTATCTTTAATCCCGGTGAAGTAGTCTTTAATCCCTTAGTATTATTATGAGGGATAACAACCTGCTCAAACCCTAATTTTTCTGCTTCCTGTATTCTTTTTTCAATGTGACCAACACTCCTGACTTCACCACCTAAGCCAACTTCCCCGATTAAAACAGTTTTACTGTTAACAATTTTTTCCGTTAAACTCGAAGCAATGCTGCAGCAACAGCAAGATCAATTGCCGGCTCATCTATTTTAACTCCCCCGGCCATATTAAGCAAGACATTATTGGCTGATAACCTTAGCCCGCTTCTCTTTTCTAAAACAGCAAGAAGAATAGATAAACGCCTGTAGTCAAATCCTGTTGCTACACGCTGCGGATTGCCGTAGTTGGAGGGTGTTACAAGTGCCTGTACTTCAAGCAGAATTGGTCTTGTACCTTCCATGCTCGCCGTTATTGCAGAACCGGATATTTCTCTATCTCTTTCGCTGAGAAACACCTCACTTGGATTTTTAACTTCAGTTAAACCATTCTCATGCATTTCAAATATTCCATTTCATTAGTACTGCCGAAACGGTTCTCTGTGCTCTCAGGATTCTGAAAGCATGATGGGATTCACCTTCAAACTGAATTACTGTATCGACCATATGCTCAAGTACTTTAGGTCCGGCAATGTACCCTTCTTTGGTTACGTGCCCTACAATAAGTATCGAGATGCTATTTCTTTTGGCTGTCTCCATTAGTTGAGAAGTGCGACTCGCGGATCTGGGTAATTGTTCCGGGAGAATTACCAGTTCACTTCTATACATAGTCTGGATAGAATCAATAATAACAAGTGATGGAGTAAGAGAATTAATTGCAGCGATAATAATATTTAAATCTGTTTCGGAAAGGACAAAGAAATCATCTGATTTAATATTAAGCCTGGCAGCCCTTGTTTTTATTTGTGCGGTTGATTCTTCCCCCGTTACATAGAGAACCTTGCTGCTGATTTTTGAAGCCGCCTGCATTGCAAGTGTAGATTTGCCAATACCGGGATCGCCTCCAAGAAGAATTACAGAGCCGGGAATGAACCCTCCTCCCAAAACCCTTCCAATTCCCCAATACCAGTAATAAGTCTGTTTTTCTCCGCTCCTCAATCTCATCTATCTTTTTTAGATTTATAGTTCCCTTATAACCGGGAGATTTTCTGCTGCCGGTTTCAATTCTATTTCTTCAGTAAAGGTATTCCAGTTATCACACTCGGGGCATTTGCCGAGCCAGCGAAGTGATTCATATCCGCAGTTTCAACAGAGATATTTAATTCTCGTTTTACTCATTCTTCAGGTAATTTAGCAAATTCTTCG
>CAVPVZ010000002.1:50000-939600 GCA_963709275.1 uncultured Gammaproteobacteria bacterium | reverse complement strand
TGCATACAGAGTCCAGGCGGCCGTGCCTCTGCTTCGGCCAGGCCGGTCTCCGTGACAGCCACTCCGAGCGACAATCCGCCCGCCATGAGGATCAACACATCCCAGCGCAGCTGGCGGATTTCGGCCACGCCGATGACGCCGGTCACCGAGAGCACCGTGATTGGGATGAATGCGACCACTGCGGCGGGGGCCGGGCCGAACATCCACAGCAGCAGGGTGGCGCTGAACACCAGCACGACGACGGCCTGCTGCCAGCGAGGGATACGGGTTTCACCCTGATGCACCGCGGCCAGGGCGCTGCGGTCCAGGACCAGCCCGGCGGGGCGATAGCGATAGAGCAGGAAAGCCGCCACCATGCCCGCCAGCAGCAGCGCCGGCGGCAGCCCGAGGAACATCCACTCGAGAAAAGACAGCTCGTTGCCCGACTGGCGCAGGAAGCCGGCGGCGATGGCGTTCGGCGGCGTGCCGACGAGCGTGCCCATGCCGCCGAGATTCGCGGCGGCGGCGATGCCCAGCGGCAGGGCGGGGCGGAAAGCATGTCCCGCGGGCAGTGTGCGCAGCAGTGGCGCCACTACCGCGATCATCATCGCAGCAGTCGCGGTGTTGGACATGAACATCGAGAACACGAAAGTCACCGCCATGGCGGCCAGCAGCACCGCCGCCGCACGGGCGCCCGCGGCACGAAAAACCAGCCCGGCCAGGGTGCGGTCGAGGCCGGTGCGCGCGGCCGCCTCGGCGAGAATGAAGCCGGCGAGGAACAACCAGATGAGCGGGCTGGCCATGGGCGCGATGAAAATCTGCCACCGGTCCGGCTCGTCCGCCGTCGCAAACACTCCATCCGGTCGTCCCAGCAGCAGGATCGAAAGGCCGATGACCAGCAGCGAGACGGCGAAGGCGGGTATCGCCTCGCTGGCCCACAGCCCGGCCGCAAACAGGAGAATGAAAAGGCAGCGGCGCGCGGCGGCGTCGAGGCCGCTCCACTCCGGCAGGAAGGCCAGCGCGGCGGCGATGACGAGCGACGCCAGGACGCGCAGCAGCGCCCCGGTGTCGTCGAACTCGGCTGCAGCCAGGAACCGGCGCGCCGCACGGCGCGTGTCCCTCATTTGGCCGCCAAGCCCGCGTCAGGCCGCGCGCTGCGGATCAGGCCGCCTTGACCCGCGGCCCGGCGTCGCTGATGGCGCGTCCCGCCACTTCCTCGTAGTGCGCGAAGTTGTCCGCGAACAGCTGCGCGAGCTTGTTGGCGGTGGCGTCGTAGGCGGCCTTGTCGGTCCAGGTATTGCGCGGCACGAGGATCTCGCTCGGCACGCCCGGGCAGGCGGTGGGAATCGCCAGGCCGAAGATCGGGTCGGGCTCCGTCGGCTGCTGCGCCAGCTCGCCCGAGTGGATCGCGTCGATGATCGCCCGGGTGTACGCCAGCTTCATGCGCTTGCCGATGCCGTAGGCGCCGCCGCGACCAGCCGGTGTTGACCAGCCAGGCGTTGGCGTCGTGCTTGCGCATGCTGCTCGGCCAGCAGTTCGGCGTACTTGGCCGGGTGCCAGACCAGGAACGGCCGCGCCGAAGCAGGCGCGAGAACGTCGCCTCGCGGCTCGGTCACGCCCACCTCGGTGCCGGCCACCTTGGCCGTGTAGCCGCTGATGAAGTGGTACATCGCCTGCTCGGGCGTCAGCCGGCTGACCGGCGGCAGCACGCCGAAGGCGTCGCAGGTCAGGAAGATGATGTTCTTCGGATGGCCGCCCACGCAGGGGATCTTGGCGTTGGGGATGAACTCGATCGGGTAGGAGCCGCGGGTGTTCTCGGTGATGCGAGGTGTCGGCGTAGTCGACCTCGCGCGTGTGCTGGTCGTACGACCACGTTCTCGAGCACCGTGCCGAAGCGGATGCGCGCGGAAGATCTCCGGCTCGCTTCCTCGGCGACAGGTCGATGCACTTTGGCGTAGCAGCCGCCCTCGATGTTGAAGATGCCGTCGTCGGTCCAGCAGTGCTCGTCGTCGCCGATCAGGCGCCGCTTGCGGGTCGGCCGAGAGCGTCGTCTTGCCGGTGCCGGAGAGGCCGAAGAAGAGCGAGACGTCGCCGCTCGTCGCCCTCGTTGGCCGAGCAGTGCATCGAGAGCACGCCCTGCTTGCGGCATCAGGTAGTTCATGATCGTGAAGACGCCCTTCTTCATCTCGCCGGCGTACTCGGTGCCGAGGATCACGATCTCGCCGCGGCTCGAAGCTGCAGGTCGACGCTGGTCGTCGGAGGTCATGCCCGGCGTGTAGCGGTTCGGCCGGGAAACTGCCCGGCGTTGAAGATCACGTAGTCGGGCTCGCCGAAGTCGGCCAGCTCGCTCGGCCGTCGGCCGGATCAGCATGTTGTGCATGAACAGCGCGTGGTACGGCCGGGCGCAGATCACGCGCACCTTGATGCGGTACTTCGGGATCCCAGCCGGCGAAGCCGTCGACGACGTAGAGCCGCTCGCGGGTGTTGAGGTAGTCGATGGCCCGCGTGCGGTTGATCTCGAACGATGCTGCGTCGAGCTTGATGTTGACCTTGCCCCACCAGACGTCCTCGGCGACTGTCGGGTCGTCGACGATGCGCTTGTCGCTGGGGCTGCGGCCGGTCTTCACCCCGGACATCGCGATCAGCGCGCCGGAGGCGGAAATCGCGGAGCCGCGGTCCCACTTCAGGGCGTGTTCGTAGAGCACGGCCGGCGGCAAGTTACGGTGAATTTCCTCGACGCCGATGCCGTACTGTTCCAGGGAAAAGCGCGCTGCCATGCGATTGGCCTCCGTGATTCATTGCGCGGCGGAGGGGTCGTGAACCCGCCGGGAGAACGTTGCTTCCCGGCCCTGGCGGCAGGGAAGCCGTAATGAGCGCATAAGTATATACCGTGAACGGGCAAATCCCATGCTTGCGGCAATCCACAGTACGCCGCGTCGCGAGTCCCAACTTAGACTCGGGCCCGAGAGAGTACGGGGGGTCCGATGAGACAGCCACTTGACGTCCTCGACGCCGAGCGCGTCGCCGCGGAATCGCGTCCGCCCCTCCATGGGCGGGCCGCGGCGCGGCGTGAACTGTATTGGGAAATCTTGAGCGGCGGCAGCGGTTTCCTGCTCACCGTGTTCATCTGGTTCCACGTATTCGATGTCGGCTCGCTGCTGTTCGGGCCGGAGGGCTTCGATCACCTGGCGGAGTTCCTCGAAGGGCTATATATCGCCCAGCCCATTGTCATCGTGGTCGCCCTGCTGTTTTTCGCCCACGCCGTGGCGGCGGCGCGGAAGATACCCGCCCGCGTCCGCGAGCGACGCCGCCTGAACCGGCTCGCGCGCGAAATGGCCGGGGCCCGCAAGCAGTGGGTCGCGGGGGAGGGCGCCGAGCGCCCGCATGAGGACTCTCGCCTGTGGGTCTGGCAGGTCCGCACCGGCATGCTGATCCTGGTCCTCGGCAGCTTCCACATCGGGCTCATGGCCATCGACACCTTCACGGCCCTGTGGGGCGAGCGGCATGGCATGGAAGCCGCCACGACCATGGAACGCGTCGCCGCCGGGCTGTCCTGGTTCTATTTCCTGCTGCTGGTGCTGCTGGCCATCCACGCCTCGGCGGGCATCTATCGCCTGGCGATCAAGTGGGGCGTTGCGGCGCGCCGTTCCCGCCCGGCACTGAAGCGTTTTGCCCGGGTCTTCGGTGTCGCTTTTCTCGCTGCCGGGCTGTTCGTCCTGGCCGTCATGGCTGGCTGGCTGCCGGCGCCATTCGCCTTCCTGCTGGGGTCCTGAGCCTTGAAGATCACTGACGTCCTCGTGATAGGCGCCGGACTGGCCGGCGAGAGATGCGCCATCGAGGCGGCGGCGGCCGGCCACTCGGTCCTGATCCTCTCCCTGGTGCCGCCAAGGCGCAGTCACAGTTGCGCGGCGCAGGGCGGGATGCAGGCGGCCCTCGGCAATTGCGCCAAGGCCGAGGGTGACAGCCCCGATGTGCACTTTCTCGACACTGTGCGCGGCTCGGACTGGGGTGCGGACCAGGAAGTGGCGCGCATCTTCGCCGACAACGCACCCATCGCGGTGCGCGAGCTGGCGCACTTCGGGGTCCCCTGGACCCGTGCGCGTCCTGGCGTGAACCGCTATCACATCAAGGGCGAGCAGGTGGAAATCGAGGAACCGGCGGACAAGGCCGGCCTCATCATGCATCGCGACTTCGGCGGCACTGCGAAGTGGCGGGCCTGTTATGCCGCGGCGGGCACGGGCCACGCCACCCTGTACGCGGTGGACAGCCAGGTCGTGCGGCTGGGGATCGATGTGCTGGACCGCATGGAGGCCATTGCGCTGATCCATGACGGCGAGCGCTGCCACGGGGCGGTCGTGCGCTGCCTGCGCACCGGACGCCTCGACACCATCCTGGCGCGGGCGACCGTGATCGCCACCGGCGGCTACGGCAGGATCTATGGCGGCTTCACCAGCAACGCGGTGATCAATGAAGGGACCGGGGCCGCGCTCGCGCTGGAGACCGGGATCGTGCCGCTGGGCAACATGGAGGCCGTGCAGTTCCACCCGACCGGGCTGTGGCCTGCCGGAATCCTGGTGACTGAGGGCTGCCGCGGCGACGGCGGCTACCTGCTGAATGCCGCCGGTGAGCGCTTCCTGGTCGAGCTGGAGCCGGAAAAACAGGAACTGGCCAGCCGCGACGTGGTGTCGCGCCACATGATGAACGAGATCCTGGCCGGACGCGGCGTGGACAGCCCCAACGGGCCGCACCTGTGGCTCGACCTGCGTCACCTCGGCGAGGAGCACCTCACGACGCGGCTCAGGGAGATCTATGAGATCTGCCACGACTTCCTCGGCATCACGCCGTGGCAGGAACTGGTGCCCGTCAGGCCGACCCAACACTATTCGATGGGCGGCGTGCGCGTGAACAAGGACGGCCAGGCCTACGGCCTTGCCGGGTTGTTCGCGGTCGGGGAGGCCGCCTGCTGGGACATGCATGGCTTCAACCGGCTGGGTGGAAACAGCCTGGCGGAGACCATCGTCGCGGGACGGGTCGTGGGCATGTCGATCGCCGATTTCGTGGGCCGTGGCGGCGCTGGACCGGATGCGTCCCTGGCCGCGAGCGCGCTCAAGGAGCAGGAAAGCCGGCTCATGGCGCTGGCGGCGCGACCCGCGGGCGGCCGCACGCTGTACCAGGTGCGCGACGAAATGGGCGAGATCATGATGAACCGGCTGGGGGTGTTCCGCACCGGGGAAGAAATCGAGACCGCCGTGGCGGACCTGCAGCGCCTGCTGCGCGAAGTGTCCGGGCTCGGGCTGCGTTCGAGCGCGCCGGGCCCCAACCCTGAACTCACTTATGCGCTGCGGCTGCCGGGGATGCTCAAGCTGGCCCTGGCCACGGCGCAGGGAGCGCTTGCGCGCAAGGAAAGTCGCGGCGCTCATCACCGTATCGACTACCCGCAGCGCAACGACGCGGAATGGCTGAAGCGCACGCTGGCGCGCTGGCAGCCAGGGGCCGAGGCGCCCGACCTGAGCTACGAGCCGGTGGGATTGCTGGATCTGCCACCCGGTCACCGCGGTTACGGCGCCTCGGGCTACATCGATTTGCCGGTCACGCTGGATGAATACAACCAGGGGGTGGCGCCGGGCCAGGCGGCGCAGGGCTGCCTGGAAACCCTTGAGCCCATGGGGGCGCGGTTGCGCCCCGGCGCGTGGCGCGGCGCATTCAGCGCGCCGAGCCAGGAAGGAGGGTCGCCATGACACGGTCGCCGGCGCGCAAGCTCAAGTTCGAGATCTTCCGCTACAACCCGGAGGACCCGGGCTCCAAGCCGCACATGCAGTCCTTCGAACTCGAAGAGACGCCTTTCATGTCGTTGTTCATTGCACTTAACAAGTTACGTGAAGAACAAGACCCAAGCCTCCAGTTTGATTTCGTTTGTCGTTCCGCCGTATGCGGCTCCTGCGCCATGATGGTGAATGGCCGGCCGGCGCTGGCGTGCAAGACGCTGACGTCCCAGCTGGACAGCAGAATCCGCCTGCACCCGCTGCCGGCTTTCCGCCTCGTGGGTGATTTGTCGGTGGATACGGGCACCTGGTTCCGCGGCATGACCGAGCGCGTCCAGGGCTGGATCGACGAAAAGGCGCCGTTCGACCCGGAGGCGCAGGAAGAGCGCATGGATGACGATCTGGCGCAGGCGATCTACGAGCGCGAGCGCTGTATCGAGTGCGGTTGCTGCGTGGCGTCCTGCGCCGTGGCCAACACGCGGCCCGCGTTCGTCGCCCCGGCAGGCCTGAACAGGGTCGCCCGGTTCATGATGGATCCGCGCGACCGGCGCAAGACCGGGGACTGGTTCGAAGTGTTCGCCAGTGATGAGGGCGTGTTCGGTTGCCTGGGTCTGATGGCCTGCCAGGATGTGTGCCCGAAGGAGTTGCCGCTGCGCGAGGTTTATGCGTACCTGCGCCGCAAGGCGTTGACGGGCATGCTCAGCAAGAAGGCGAAGCCCGCCTAGCAAGTCTCGCGATTCCGGCTTGT
The DNA here is from genome assembly GCA_963709275.1 of uncultured Gammaproteobacteria bacterium. GTDB lineage: Bacteria > Pseudomonadota > Gammaproteobacteria > Steroidobacterales > XN24 > XN24. The sequence continues at coordinate 933,111 of CAVPVZ010000002.1, read as the reverse complement.
TGTTCCACGGCGACATGTAGCCTGAATAAGCGCGCCTAAGCCGCTGTAATTACGAATAGAGTCCTGGGAAGAAGGGCGCCCGGCCATGGCGACTACCGCACCTAACCATATCCACGACTTAACATAATATACATTATGCGCAGTTGCATGGGCCGGGTTCTCGTTCCCCCGGAACCGGCCACCAGGCCTCTCTCGCGCCCCAAACACTTCCGCTCTTCGCTCCCATGAATTTATAGCGCAGGAAATGCGACCTGGCGCACCGTCAAGAATTCGTCGCCGGCCTAGGATGGGCCGGTCAAAACCCAGGGGGATCAACCGTGTGGCCGTTTTCCAGGTCCAAGAAAAACAAGAGCAAGCCCTCTCAGCGGCCCGCTACGCAGGCACCGAAGCCGCCCCAGCGCTTTGACGCCGTGGAGATCGTCCCGGCGGCGTATGGCGCCTGCCCCGCGGTGCTGGAAATCGCCGGCAAGCGCTTCCTTAGCAGCCGCATCCCGAAACTGCCGCTGCCGGATTGCAACAAGGCGCAGTGCGACTGCGGCTACCGGCGCCACAAGGACCGCCGCGCCGGGAAACGACGGGCGGCAGACCTCTGCGGGGCGCGTCCCGAGCTGGCCCAGGTGCGGGAGGATGCCGGGGACGGCAAGTTCGATCCAGCCGCCACGATTGTCGACCTTTACGGCCCGAAGCCGGAACTGAAGCAGGAACGCGACGAGCGGCGGCACCCCGAGAAGAAGGGCCGCCGGCGCAGCGATAAGTAGCGTCGCCGCTAGAGGTCGAACTCGATGGTGTCGAATCGCGAGGTGTCTTCCTGGCGGGCCAGGCGACGAATGGCATCGACGATGCTGCGGGAATCCCAGCCGGCCACTTCGGCGGCGTAGCCTTTCAGGCGCGGGTCCATGTTCTTCGGTCCGAAATGCTCCACGGCGACGATAGGCAGGTTCAGCGCCCGTGCGGTGTCGATGGCATAGCGGGCCCAGTCGTTGAAGCGCTCCCAGGTGCCGGCAGGACAGACCACGCACTCCGCATCCTTCAGGGCCGTGCCGATGAGCGTACGCCGCGCCGCGACCCCGTCGCCCTCGGGGCTCTGGGTGTCCGGGTTCAGTACCACGCGATAATAGAAATTGTCGGCGCTCTCGATGAACTCGAACAGGCGGGCGTAGTCTTCATCCCGGGTCCAGCCATGCACGGCGTAGATCCTGATGGGATTGTGTTCCGACATGGCGCCCTCCTCCACAAACCAATTCTGCGCCGAATTCTAACCCAAGCCCGCCTTGATGGTCGCGCCGGCGCAGCGCGCCGCTGCGGGGTTGGATAGAATCGCGCCATGCGTTTATTTACCGGCCGTTGCTGCCCAGCGTGAAATTCCTTCTCTACAACATTCGCTATGCGGCCGGGACAGGCGCGGGCTTCCATCTGCCCGTGCCCGGGGCGGGCTACCTGCGGGGCAACCAGGGCAATCTCGACGCCATCACCGAGTTCATCAAGAGCCACAACCCCGACGTGGTCGGCCTCATCGAGGTGGATACCGGCTCGATTCGCACCGGCATGGTGAACCAGGCCGAAGCCATCGCGCGCCAGCTGGGCCACTACAGCACTTACCAGTGCAAGTACGGCGAGAGTTCGATGAACAAGCGGCTGCCGATCGTGCGCAAGCAGGCCAACGCCTTCCTGGCGGCGCCGCGGGTATACGGCGAGCGGTTCCACTATTTCGACACCGGGATCAAGCGACTGATCATCGAACTGGAGCTCGACGACGTCGCCATCTTCCTGGTGCATCTCTCGCTCAAGTATCGCCATCGCCACTGGCAGCTGCGGCACCTGCACGACCTGGTGAAGGCAGCGACCAAGCCGGTGATCGTGGCCGGCGACTTCAATACCTTCTGGGGCGAGAACGAGATGTACCTGTTCATGCAGGCCGCCGGCCTGCAGAGCGCCAACGAGGCCCGCCTGCCCTCTTATCCAAGCCGCGCGCCGCGCAAGGAGCTGGATTTCATCCTCTACGGCAAGGGCCTCAGGCCGCGCAGCTTCGAGATCCCCCAGGTCCGGCTTTCGGACCATTTGCCCCTGATCTGCGAGTTCGAAACGGCCTGATTACCGCAGCAGGGCCGGCACGTGCCGGCCCGCATTTGTTGCGGTGAGGCATGCCTGCGCCTACCATTAAACACTTGTTTCAATCGGGCCGAACGTCTTGACCAGCCTGCTCGACTCCACCCGCGACCGGATCATCGTTGCCGCGGAAGAACTGTTCGCGCGCACCGGCGTGGCGCGCACCTCGCTGCGCGCCATCACGGCGCTGGCGCGGGTCAACCTGGCGGCCGTGAACTACCACTTCGGCTCCAAGGAAGGCCTGGTCGAAGAGGTCTACCGCCGGCGCCTGGAGCCGCTCAACCGCGCGCGCCTGGCCAACCTGGAGAAGCTCGAAAAGCGGCGCCGCAAGCCGACGCTGGAAGAGATTCTCGAGGCCTTCATGAGCCCGGTCGCCAGCCTGGCGCGCGACCCTGCCCAGGGCGGCCCCACCGTGATGCGGCTCCTGGGCCAGACGCATGCCGAGGCCGAGGCCCCCTACAAGGCGTGGTTCGCGGGTGAGTACAAGCGCGTGCTCGACCGCTACCAGGCGGCCCTGTGCCGCGCACTCCCCGATTTGCCGCCCGAAGACGTGCGCTGGCGGCTCCAGTTCCTCGTCGGCGCCCTGACTTACCCGGTCGCGGAGCGCCAGCTGGTCGAGCTGGTCTCCGGGGAATCCATGAACCCCGAGGACGTTCACCAGGTGGTGCAGCGCCTGCTGCCCTTCGTCGCCGCAGGGTTCCGCGCACCCGTTTCAATAGCCAAGCCCGGCCGTCGCCGCCTTCCGGCACGGCCGACCTCATCCCGGAAACGCTAGGAGTAGATCATGGCCAAGACCCGCCACGCGACCCACGCGAGCCGCGCCTATGTGGTGGACGGCGCGAGGACGCCGTTTCTCAAGGCGCGCGGGCGCCCCGGCCCGTTCAGCGCCTCGGACCTTGCCGTCGCTGCCGGGCGCGCGCTGCTGGCGCGCCAGCCCATCGCCCCGGAGCAGCTCGACGAGGTCATCCTCGGCTGCGCCATGCCGAGCCCCGACGAACCCAACATTGGCCGCATCGCGGCCCTGCGCCTGGGCTGCGGCAACAAGGTGCCCGGTTTCACGGTGATGCGGAATTGCGCCTCGGCCATGCAGGCGCTCGATACGGCGGCCCGCAACATCTGGCTGGGACGCGCCGATCTCGTGCTCGCCGGCGGCACCGAGGCCATGAGCCGGGCGCCGGTGCTGTTCAACGACGACATGGTCAACTGGCTGGCCGACCTGGCGCGTGCCAAGTCGCCGGTCGACAAGGCGGTGCAGATCGGGCGCCTGCGGCCGAAGCATTTCGCCCCCGTGATCGCGCTCATCAAGGGCCTGACGGACCCCGTCGTCGGGCTCAACATGGGCCAGACCTGCGAGGTCATCGCGCACCGCTTCGGCATCAGCCGCAAGGAAATGGACCGCTTCGCGGCGCGCAGCCACCATCGCCTGGCTGCCGCCTTCGACGAGGGCCGGATGGATGAAGTGGTCGCCGTCTACGACGCCGCGGGTCGTGCGCACGAGGAAGACGATGGCATGCGCCGCGACAGCAGCGAAGAGAAGCTGGCCACGCTGAAGCCTTTCTTCGACCGCAAGGTCGGACAGGTCACGGCCGGCAACAGCTCCCAGATCACCGATGGCGCGGCACTGCTGTTGCTCGCCAGCGAGGCGGCGGTCAAGAAGCACGGCCTGGAAGTGCTCGGCGTGATCGAGGACTGCGAATGGGCTGCCCTGGACCCGGCCGAGATGGGCCTGGGCCCGGCGCATGCCTCCGCGCCGCTGCTGGAGCGTCACAAGCTCGGCCTCGACGACATCGACTACTGGGAAATCAACGAGGCCTTTGCCGGCCAGGTGCTGGCCTGCCTCGCGGCACTCGACGACGAGGACTACTGCCGCAATGTGCTGGACCTCGGGGGTGCGGTCGGACGCATCGACGAGGACAAGCTGAACCTCGACGGTGGCGCGATTGCGACCGGCCACCCGGTCGGGGCGAGCGGTGCACGCATTGTGCTGCATGCGCTGAAAGTCCTCGAACGCCAGGGCGGCGGCACCGCCATGGCCACCCTTTGCATTGGCGGCGGCCAGGGCGGCGCCATGCTGCTGAAGAGCAAGCCGGAGTAGCCTCATGAACGACACTCTCAAGCACTGGACACTGCGCCGCGACGACGACGGCATCGCCTGGCTCTGCTTCGACAAGGCGGATGCCTCCACCAACGTCCTTTCGCGCGACGTCATGACCGAGCTGAACAGCATGCTCGAGGCGATCGAGAAGGACCTGCCGAAGGCGGTGGTGGTCACCTCGGGCAAGAAATCCGGCTTCATCGCCGGCGCCGACATCAAGGAATTCACCGGTCTCAAGGACTCCGAGCAGGCCTACGAGATGGTGCGTGCGGGCCAGCAGGTGCTGGATCGCCTCGAGGCGCTGAAATGCCCCACCATCGCGCTGATCAGCGGCTTCGCCCTCGGCGGCGGCCTGGAGCTGGCGCTCGCCTGCCGCTACCGCATCATCAACGACGACCCGAAGACGGTGATCGGGCTGCCGGAAGTGAAGCTGGGCATCCACCCGGGCTTCGGCGGCACCGTCCGCTCGGTGCAGCTGGCGGGCCCGCTCAAGGCCATGGACATGATGCTGACGGGCAAGAACATCCGCCCGAAGCCGGCCCGCGCCATGGGCCTGGTGGACCAGGTGGTGCCGGCGCGTCACCTCGAACGCGCCGCGCGCATGATGGCGCTGAAGCCGCCCAAGCCGCGCCAGCTGCCGCTGCAGGACAAGCTGATGAACCTGGGGCCGGCGCGCAACGTGCTCGCCGGCGTGCTGGAGAAGCAGGTGGCGAAGAAGGCCCGCCGGGACCACTACCCGGCCCCCTACGCCATCATCGACCTGTGGAAGCGCTACGGCGACAAGCCGGCGCTGATGATGCGAAAAAGAGGCGCGCTCCATTGCAGAGCTGTTCTGCACCGACACCTCGCGCAACCTGGTGCGGGTATTCCTGCTGCAGGACAAGCTCAAGGCGCTCGGCGGCAAGACGCGGCACGCGTTCGAGCACGTGCACGTGGTCGGCGCCGGCGTGATGGGCGGCGATATCGCGGTCTGGTGCGCCCTGCGCGGCATGACGGTGACGCTGCAGGATCGTGAGCCCAAGTACATCGCGCCGGTCGTCAAGCGGGCTGCCAAGCTGTACCAGAAGAAACTGCGCGACCCGCGCCTGGTGCAGGCCGCCCTGGACCGCCTCATGCCCGACGTCGAGGGACGCGGCGTGGCCAACGCCGATGTCGTGATCGAGGCCATCTTCGAGAACGCCGAGGCAAAGAAGAGCCTGTTCCGCGACCTCGAGCCGCGCATGAAGCCCGAGGCGATCCTCGCCACCAACACCTCGAGCATACGGCTAGAAGACCTGCAGGATGCGCTGGACAAGCCGGGGCGCCTGATCGGCCTGCATTTCTTCAACCCGGTGGCGATGATGCCGCTGGTCGAAGTCATTCACACGCCGGACACGCCGCAGGCCGAGATCGACAAGGGCATCGCCTTCGCGCGCAAGATCGACAAGCTGCCGCTGCCCTGCCTCAGCTCGCCGGGCTTCGTGGTGAACCGCGTCCTCATGCCGTACATGATGGAAGCCCTGCTGGCCGGCGAGGACGGCGTGCCCATGCCGTTGATCGATTCGCGCCGCCAAGCGCTTCGGGATGCCGATGGGACCGGTGGAGCTGGCGGACACCGTGGGCCTGGACGTGGCGCTGCATGTCGCCAAGATCCTCGGCGCCGCCTACGGCGTCCCGGTGCCCGACCGCCTGGTCGAGATGGTCGAGAAGAAGCGCCTGGGCCGCAAGACGGGCGGCGGCTTCTACGAGTGGAAGGACGGCAAGGCGGTGAAGCCGCAGATCAAGGACGCGCAAGCCGCCGCAGGACCTCGCCGACCGGCTGGTGCTGCCGATGGTCAACGAGTGCGTGGCGGTGTGGCGCGATGGCGTGGTCGACGGACCTCGACCTGCTCGACGCCGGTGTGATTTTCGGCACCGGATTTGCCCCGTTTCCGCGGCGGGCCGATCAACTATCGCCCGGGCGCGCGGCGTCGCCGACGTGGTCGAGTCGCTGCACCGGCTGGAAGAGCGGTACGGCGAACGATTCACGCCGACCCGGGCTGGAAGGACCTGCCCCGTTAGGCGCTTTTCCGAACTGGAACACGCCCGGCACCACGCCGTTCGTGTGATATTCTTGGCTGCCGGTGCGGCTCAAGCTGCGCCGGCCGCCATTGCGGCCGAGATGAACAGACGAAATGGAGCATTCAGACCACCATGACGGACAAGTCTCTCGACGTCACTGCACTCAAGGCCTTGTCGCCCCTCGACGGGCTGAAAGCGGAGAACCTCCGCGCGCTCGCAGAAAAGACCGCGGTGCAGGAGATCCCCGGTGGGCGTTTCCTGTTCCGCAAGGGCGACACGCGACCGACGCACCATCTACGTCGTCTCCGGCGAGGTGGAGCTCCGGGACGGCGACCGCCTCCTCTCGGTGCTCGAGGGCGGCACGCCTGACGCGCGCAGTCCCCTCGCGCCCGGGGTCCCGCGCCGGGCCAGCGCGCGGGCGCGCAGCCGCGTGGAATACATCGCCATCGACTCCGACCTGCTCGACGTCATGCTGACCTGGGACCAGACCGGCACCTACGAAGTCAGCGAACTTCGCGCCGGCAGTCTCGCCGGAGAGCGATGACTGGATGACCACCCTGCTGCAGACCAAGGCTTTCCACCGGATCCCTGCGGCCAACATCCAGGCCATCTTCATGCGCATGCAGCAGGTGAATTTCAAGGCCGGCGATGTCGTCATCAAGCAGGGTGACGAGGGCGACTATTTCTACGTCATCACCGAGGGACGTTGCGCCGTGCACCCGCGAGACTCCGCTGAACAAGGACGGCATCAAGCTGGCCGAGCTCGGCCCGGGCGACACCTTTGGTGAAGAAGCCCTGATCTCCGACGCCAAGCGCAATGCCACCGTCACCATGGTCACGGACGGCTCGCTGATGCGGCTGGGCCAGGACGACTTCAACACCCTGCATGAACGAACCCATGTTGCAGTGGGTCGAGTTCGAGAACAGCCTCCCGCATCATGGCCAGCGGCGGCGCCTGGATCGACGTGCGCCTGCCGTCCGAGTTCGAAAGCTACCACCAGGACGGCGCCATCAATATCCCGCTGTACTTCATTCGCCTCAAGCTGAAGACCCTGGATGCGTCGAAGCCTTACGTCGTCTGCTGCGACACCGGGCGGCGCAGCAGCGCCGCGGCGTATATCCTCAGCGAACGCGGCATCGATGCCCACGTGCTGAAGGGCGGCCTGACCATGGCCGACATCGAGAGCAGCTAGGGCGGCCACCCCCTGCAGGGACCCAGCTCATGATCCAGGTCATTCCCGCTTTCGCGGCGCCGCTTGTTTCAGCCCAGATGCCGAACTGCGAGGCCCTTAACCAGGAGCTGCGCGAATTGTTCATCGCGCGCGCCGAGGAAGGCGAGAAGTACCGCAACAAGACGCCGTTCGTGACGCGCAACGACGCGCTCTACGAGAGCAATTTCCGGCTCTTCGACTGGCCGCATGACTGTATCCGCAAGCTGCGCGACTTCTGCTGGGCGGCGCTGTACCGCACGATCGGCGAGCTCAATGGCTATGACCAGGCGTTCCTCGCCCGGCTCCAGGTCGCGCACGAGGCGTGGTTCCACCTCACCCGTCGCGGCGGCTTCTTTGCCGCGCACAACCACCCGCTGCACAGCTGGTCAGGCGTCTACTGCGTCTGTCATCACGGCGACGATCCGGAGACCGACAGCGGCAAGTTGACGTTCATCAATCCCTTCGCCACCAACACCATGTACATCGACATGGCATCGGCGCAGATGAAGGCGCCTTTTGGTGGCGGCCATCGCAAGATCCGGCTGCAACCGGGCCAGCTGATCATGTTTCCGTCGTGGATGCTGCACGAGGTGTATCCCTACGACGGCGACGACGTGCGCATCACCGTCGCGTTCAACGCGCGATTCAGGCTGGAGGGTGCGGAGCGGCCGGACGAGCCCCTGGGCTGAGCCGGGCGCGGCCTTTACATGGTGTGGGTGGGCTTGTCGCCGCCGAGGGCGCCGGCCAGGTAGGTCTCGATGCGGCGCTGGGTGCTGCCGCGGTCCTGCTCGCTGAACTGGACGCCGATGCCGGCCGTGCGCTTGCCCTGCGCGCCCTTGGGCGTCACCCAGATCACCTTGCCGGCGACCGGGATCTTCTCGTCCTCGCCCATCAGGTTGAGCAGCATGAAGACCTCGTCGCCGAGGCGATAGCTGCTGCTGGTGGGGATGAACAGGCCGCCGTTCTTCACATACGGCATGTACGCCAGGTACAAGGCACTCTTGTCCTTGATGGTCAGCGTCAGAAGGCCGGGTTTGCTTGTAGTCATTCTCTTACCGGTCGCCAAGAAAGCCCTGTGCCGCATCGCCCTGAACTGTGCCCAGCTGGTCGGCCCACGGCAGCAGCAGGTTTTCCATCACCATCTGCGGGTTGAACACCCCGTCGCTGCGCACCATCGCCGACCGCACTTCGTCGCGGTAACGGAACAGGCGTTGCAAGGGTATTCGCTCCAGCGCCTTTTGCAAAGTCCGCACCGCGTCGGCCCCCGCCACGGGCGCTTCGCCCAGCGTCTTCAGGCGCACCAGCGCGGCGGTCCAGACGTCCAGCCAGCGCAGGGTCACCGGGACCGGCCGACGGGCCCACTCGGCGGCCACCTCGAGCGGATCGCGCCGGCCTCCCAGTATGCCCAGCAGGTCGTCGCGGCACTTTGCATCCAGCTCGTCGGCGCCCTCTTCTGCCAGCAGCAGCGCCATCAGCGGTGCGCCCCCGGCGAGCTCCAGCAGGGCATGCCAGTCGCCCTGCCTGCCGCGCGCTTCGAGCCAGCGCAGCGCTTCTGCGCGTGGCGGTGGCGAAATGCGGATGCGCTGGCAGCGGCTGGCGATGGTCGCCGGGAGGGTGTCCATCCGGCTGCGCACCAGCAGCAGCAGCGTGCGCGGGGTCGGTTCCTCCAGCGTCTTCAGCAGCGCGTTGGCAGAGTACGGATTGAGCGCCTCTGCCGGCCAGATCACGGCCACCTTCCAGCCGCCGCCATGGCTCGTCATGGCGAGTTCGGCGCACGTCTCGCGCACCTGGTGAATGCCGATCTGCCTCTTTTGCTTGCCTTCGTCGTCGGTTTCCAGGGTCACCCAGATCAGGTCCGGATGCTGCAGCGGCACCGGCGGGTCATCCGCCGTCCACGGCATCCCGAGCACGCGCGCAGCCATGCGGAATGCGAGGTGCAGCTTGCCGAGGCCCTGTGGGCCCTCGACCAGGTAAGCATGCGACAGGCGGTCGTTGTCGACCGCCGTCGAGAACGTGTTCCAGGCCTCGGCCTGCCATGGAAAATCCATTTTAGCCATGGTCTTGCAGGTATGTATTGATGTGATTTCGTATCTGGGATTGCACGGCTTCGAGCGGGGCCGCCGCATCGATGACGCGAAACCGCGCCGGTTCGGCCGCAGCCCGCGCCAGGTAGCCCGCGCGCACGCGGCGGAAAAACTCCAGCCGTTCCTGCTCGAAACGGTCCGCCGCGCCGCGGGCCCCGGCGCGCGCCATGCCGACGGCCGGGTCCGCGTCCAGCAGCAGCGTCAGGTCGGGACGCAGCTCGCCCTGCACCTTCGCCTCGAGCCAGCGCACGGGCTCGTCGCCCAGGCCGCGCCCGGCGCCCTGGTAGGCGTAGCTGGCGTCGGTGAAGCGGTCGCACAGGACCCATTTCCCGGCCGCCAGGCTGGGACGAACGAGTCCGTCGACATGCAGCGCCCTGGCGGCGAAGATCAGCAGCAACTCCGCCATGGGCGAGATGGCCTCCCCCGACGGCGCGACGATCACCTCGCGCACGCGCTCAGCGAGCGGCGTGCCGCCCGGCTCGCGCGTGAGCTGCAGCTCGATTCCGGCGTCCCGCAGCAGGCCGGCCACGAACGCCATGTTGGTGCTCTTGCCGACGCCCTCGCCACCCTCGAGGGTGATGAAGCGTCCGTGCGCCCTCGCCTCCGTCTCGCCCATCAGTTGCCGTTCCTTCGTTCGCGCAAGGTGGCAAGATACCGCGCCACGGCACGGTTGTGTTCCGCCAGCGTCGCGGAGAAGTAGTGGCTCCCGTCCGGGCGGCCGGTGGCGACGAAATACAGCGCCTTGCCGTCAGCCGGATGGACGGCGGCTTCGAGCGCGGCACGGCCGGGCAGGGCGATCGGCGTCGGCGGCAGGCCGTGGCGCGTGTAGGTGTTGTACGGCGTGTCCGTGCGCAGGTCGACGCGGCGCAGGTTGCCGTCGAAGTCTTCCCCCAGGCCGTAAATCACGGTGGGGTCGGTCTGCAGGCGCATGCCGCGCTGCAGGCGTCGGGCGAACACGCCGGCGATCTCATGGCGCTCGTCAGCGAGGCCGGTTTCCCGCTCGATGATGGAAGCGAGGATCAGGGCCTCGTAGGGCGTTTCCAGGGGAATGTCTTCGGCACGCTGTGCCCAGGCCTCGTCCAGGGCCGCCACCATGGCGCGGTGGGCCATGGTGAGGAGCTGGAGCTCGCTGGTGCCGCGCGCGAACCGGTACGTCTCCGGCAGGAACCAGCCCTCGGGGTGTTCGCCCGGCCGCCCAAGCCGGGCCATGAGCTCTTCTTCCTGCCCCGCGGGCAGCTTCTCGCCAATCGCCGGATGGGCCTCGACGGCCGCGCGCAGCTGGCGGAAAGTCCAGCCTTCGACGATGGTGATCGCGTGCAGCACCACCTCGCCCGCCACCAGCTGGTCCATCACCTGGCGCGGCGTGCTGCCGGCCGGAAAGCGATATTCGCCGGCGCGCACCTGGCCGGCCTGCCCGCTCAGCCGGCCGTGCCACTGCAGCACGGGCCCGTGACGGACCACGCCGGCTTCTTCCAGGCGCGCCGCCACCCGGGCCAGCGACGCGCCCGCGGGCACCTCGATCACTACTGCCTCTGCTGCCGGCCCCGGCGTGTCGAGCGCCTGCCAGTACCACCAGGTCAGGGCCAGCGCCGCCAGGGCGGCGAGCCCGAACAGTGCCACGAGGATGCCGATCAGGCGAGCCACGTCACCCCCCGTGACGCCAGCGCCGCGCGCAGGCGGGGCAACAGCCCGGGCTCGTCCAGCGCCCGGCCGTCGATGCGATTCACGGCGCGCACCCCGACCACCGCATTGCACAGGTACATGGCCTCGACTTCATGCACGGCATCATACCGGAGCGGTGCTTCGCCACCGGCCAGTCCCAGCTCATCCAGCGCCTCGAGCACCATGGCACGCATGATCCCGGCCACGGCCAGTCCGCGGCCGGGCGGCGTGAAAAGGAGGCCGCCGCGCAGGAAGAACAGGTGATGGCGGGTCCCTTCCGCCACCTCGCCCGCGCAGTCGCGCATCAGGCCTTCGTCCCAGCCGGCAGCGGCGGCCTCGCCTGCCGCCAGCACCTGTTCCAGGCGCCCGAGGTGCTTGATGCCGCCCAGGGCAGGCGAGCTGCCGAGCCGGGTCCGGCAGATGCCGACCGCCAGCGGCGCGTCCAGCCCCGCAGGCAGCGGATGGGCTGACACGATACGGCGCGCGGGCCTGGCCGGCCCGGGGGCGTATCCGCGCGCACCGTCGCCGCGGGTCAGGATGAGCTTCACGACGGCTGCCGGCGCCGCCTCGGCCGCGACCACGCCGAGCTCGTCGCGCAGCGTCTCCGCTCCCGGCCACGGCAGCCCAAGACGTTCGCAGCCGGCCTCGAGCCGCGCCAGGTGGCGGTCCAGCAAGGGCGCCACGCCGTCCTGCAGGCGCATGGTTTCGAACAGGCCGTCGCCGTAGTTCAGCCCGCGGTCGGCCAGGGGCACAGACTGTGCGGGCCGGCCGTCGACCAGCATCATGCGTTCGCCTCCAGCGCGAGCAGGAGTCCTTTTGCCTTGGCACGGGTCTCGGCGAGCTCGAGTTCCGGTACCGAGTCATACACGATGCCCGCGCCGGCGCGGAAGCGCAGTTCCTCCGGGCCGAGCTCCATGGTGCGAATGAGGATATTGAGATCCAGCGAGCCGTCAGTCCCGAGCCACCCCATGGAACCGGTGTAGGCGCCGCGGGGCCCGGCTTCGAGTTCCTGGATGATCTCCATGCAGCGCACCTTGGGGCAGCCCGTGATGGTCCCGCCCGGGAACACCGCCCGGATGGCGGCCCCGGGCCCGACGCCCTCCTCCAGGCGCCCGCGGACGTTGGACACGATGTGGTGCACGTGGGCGTAGCTCTCGAGCACCATCATTTCGTTGACTTCCACCGTGCCGGGGCGGCAGATGCGCCCCAGGTCGTTGCGCTCCAGGTCGATGAGCATGACGTGCTCTGCGCGCTCCTTGGGGTGGGCGATCAGCTCGCGCTCCAGCGCCGAATCGTCCGCAGCGTTGCGGCCGCGCGGGCGCGTCCCGGCAATGGGGCGCGTCTCGACCCAGCCGTCCCGGATGCTGATCAGCCGCTCCGGCGAGGAGCTGATCACCGCGTGCCCGTCCCAGCATGCCAGCCCCGCGAACGAGCCCGGGTTGCTGTGCCGTAGCCGGGCATACAGCGCGGCGGGATCGAGCGGCGTCTCGAGGGGCACACGCCAGGCACGGGACAGGTTCGCCTGGAAGATATCGCCACGAATGATGTATTCGCGTGCCTTCTCCACGGCCGCGAGGAAACGTGCCGACTCTTCCTCCTCGGGCGCCGTCGCCAGCCCGTGGAACTGTGGTGCCGGCAGCTGCCGCGCGCGTTCCAGGTCGGCCTCGACCTGTGCCTGCGTGGCACGGTCGGGAACGCTCGACAGCCCGTCGCCTCCGGGACGGGCCCGCCTGATGACGACATCGCAGCGCACAGCGAAGGCGATCGGCAGGTGCCGAGGTTGCTGCAGACGCAGGCTGGGCTCGACCTGGGCCGCCAGCTCGTAGCCGAGAAACAGGAACCAGCCGCCGGACCCGGGGCCGGGGTCCGTCGGGCCGGCTGCAGCGCCCACCGCAGCATGCCAGCGGTCCAGGGCGCGCAGGAAGTCCCCATCCGGTCCTGCGCCAGGTCCGTGCAGGCGTCCGTCCCGCGCCAGCACCAGCGCCTCGCGGGGGAAGCCCAGCAGCACGTCCGCGCGGCCCTGGGGCGTGCCGCTGGCGGCGCTCTCGAGCAGGAAGGGATATCGCGCCGGGTCCGCCCGGTGCAGCGCCAGCAGGTCGCCCGGGTCGGGCAGCTGCACGGTCAACGGCGCAGCGTGGCGCGCGGATGAGAGCATGGACGCCCGACGGCCCGGCCGGAGCCTAGTCCAGCGCCCTGAACAGGAGGCTGCCGTTGGTGCCGCCGAAGCCGAAAGAATTGGACAGCGCCAGCCGGACCCGCGCGTCCCGCGCCGTGTGCGGCACGTAGTCGAGGTCGCACTCGGGATCGGGCGTGTCCAGGTTGATCGTCGGCGGCAGCACGCCGTCGCGCATGGCGAGCAGGCAAAACACCGCCTCGACCCCGCCGGCGGCGCCGAGCAGGTGCCCGGTCATGGACTTGGTGGAACTCACCGCCACGCGGTCCGCATGGGCACCGAAAGCGCGCCTGATGGCGGTGGACTCGGCCTTGTCGCCCAGCGGCGTCGAGGTGCCGTGAGCATTGATGTAGTCCACTTCGTCGGCGTTCACGCCGGCGTCCTGCAGGGCGTTGAGCATGCAGCGACGCGCGCCGTCGCCATCCTCGGGCGGCGCAGTGATGTGGTGTGCGTCGCCGCTCATGCCGAAGCCGACCAGTTCGCCATAGATCTGCGCGCCGCGCGCGCGGGCGTGCTCGTACTCTTCGAGCACCACGCAGCCGGCGCCGTCGCCGAGCACGAAACCGTCGCGGTCACGATCCCAGGGACGACTGGCGCTCTCCGGGTCGTCGTTGCGCGTGGACAGCGCGCGCGCGGAGCAAAAGCCGCCGAGTCCCAGCGCGGTGGTCGCCATTTCGGCACCACCCGCAACCATCACGTCCGCGTCACCGTACTGGATGCAGCGCGCAGCGATGCCGATGCTGTGGGTGGCCGTGGTGCAGGCGGTCACCAGCGACAGGTTGGGGCCGGTCATGCCGTACTGGATGGAAACGTGCCCCGAGATCATGTTGATGATGCTGCCGGGGATGAAGAAAGGCGAGATCTTGCGCGGGGACTCGTCCGCATCGAGGAAGGCGCGGAAGTTGCGCTCGATGGTCTCGATACCGCCAATGCCTGCCCCGACAGCGACGCCGATGCGATGGGCGTTGCTCGAGGTCACTTCCACGCCGGCGTCCGCTATGGCCTGGCAGGACGCCGCGACGCCGTAATGCATGAAGGCGTCCATCTTGCGCGCGTCCTTGGACGACAGGTAGTCGTCGCAGTTGAACCCGGCCACTGCGCCGCCGAAGCGCGTGGTGAAGCGGCTGACGTCGAAGCGCGTGATGGGGCCGATACCGCTCCGCCCTGCGAGGATATTATCCCAGGCAGTGGACACGGTGCTGCCCACGGGCGAAACGATGCCCAGGCCGGTGACGACGACGCGACGCCTGCTCAAGCGCTTACCTCCGGCAATGTTGCACGGCGACAGGGAAAGCGGCGCCCCGCCGCGGGGCGCCCAGGTCGCCGCCTCAGTTGGAGCGGGCCTTGATGTAGTCGATGGCCTGCTGCACGGTCGTGATCTTTTCCGCTTCCTCGTCCGGGATCTCGCACTCGAAGGCCTCTTCGAGCGCCATCACGAGTTCGACGGTATCCAGCGAGTCCGCGCCCAGGTCGTCCACGAAAGAGGCGTCGTTCGTTACTTCTTCTTCTTTGACGCCAAGCTGTTCGGCGACGATGTTCTTTACCTGTTCCTCGATGCTGCTCATCTCGTCATGGTCCTCGTTGCTGGCGGCAGGATCATCCCGGCGTCCCCATGACCCGGACTGCACCGCGCGCCGTATTGTATTGGAATGTACCGAGTCGTTCTACACGCCGCCGGCCCCGGGCTCAAGCCATGTACATGCCGCCGTTGACGTTGATCACCTCGCCGGTGATGTAGCCGGCGCCGGGAGAACACAGGAAAAGCACGGCATGGGCGATATCCTCGACGGCCCCGAGGCGCTCCAGCGGGATCTGCTTTTCCAGCCCGCTGCGCTGCTCCTCGGAGAGCGCAGCCGTCATGTCGGTGGCAATGAATCCCGGTGCCACGGCATTCACCGTGATACCCCGCGAGCCCACTTCCCGCGCCAGGGAGCGCGTGAAGCCGACCAGCCCCGCCTTGGCCGCACAATAGTTCGCCTGGCCGGGATTGCCCATCAGTCCCACTACCGAACCGATGTTGACGATGCGGCCGCGACGCGCCTTCATCATGCCGCGCAGGCAGGCGCGGCTGGTGCGGTAAACCCCGGTCAGGTCGGTATCGATGACCTGGTTCCAGTCCTCGATTTTCATCCTCAGCAACAGGCCGTCGCGCGTGATGCCGGCGTTGTTGACGAGCACCGTCACGGGTCCTTCCTGCGCGGCGACATCCGCCAGCGCCTGCTCAACGCCCTCGTCGCTGGCCACGTCCAGCCTGATGCCGCGGCCGCTGACCCCGGCTGCAGCGAAGGCTTCGCCGATGGCCTGCGCACCACTGTCGGAGGTCGCCGTGCCGACCACCGTGGCGCCGGCGGCGCCGAGCGCGAGCGCGATGGCGCGCCCGATGCCGCGCGACGCGCCCGTGACGAGGGCTACTTCGTTCTTCAGGTCATGCATGCTGCGCTCCTCCCGTTGCCTCGATTGCCGCCGCCAGTGTAGCTGCGTCCTCGACCGGAAGCGCAGTCAGGGTGCGATCGATGCGCCGCGCCAGCCCGCACAGCACCTTGCCGGGCCCGAACTCGAGCATCATCGTGGCGCCGGCGCGCTGCATGGCCTGCACGCATTCCACCCACAACACCGGGCGGTGGACCTGGCGCGCCAGCGCCATGCGGATCTCGTCCGCAGAGCTGCGCGGCGCGGCGTCGATATTGTGGTAGACCGGCACCGTAGGCGGCCTGACCTCGATCGCCCGCAGCGCTTCCTCCAGCTGGGCGCCGACCGGGTCCATGAGCGCGCAGTGCACCGGCACGCTCACCGGCAGGATCATGGCCCGCCGCGCACCCGCCGCCTGCGCCTGTGCGATGGCGCGCTCCACGGCCTTGCTGTCGCCGGCGATCACGACCTGGCCGGGGGCGTTGAAATTCACCGCTTCGACCACCCCACCCTCTGCTGCCGCAGCGGCACACGCCTGCTTCACGGCATCGTCATCCAGGCCGAGCACCGCGGCCACTGCCCCGGCACCTTGCGGCACTGCCTCCTGCATCTTGCGTCCGCGCAGCTGCACGATGCGCAGCGCATCGGCGAAATCGATCGACCCGGCGCACACGAGCGCGGAGTACTCCCCAAGACTGTGCCCGGCCATGGCGGCGGCCATCCGGCCGCCGTGCGCCTGCCACGCGCGCCAGGCGGCCACTCCCGCCGCCAGCATGGCCGGTTGCGTGATCTCGGTCTGGTTGAGGCGCTCCACGGGACCGTCCCGCAGCAGGGCGGCCAGGTCATAGCCCAGTGCCTCGCCCGCTTCCTCCAGCGTCGCGGCGGCGACAGGTTCCGCGGCCAGCAGGCCGGCCAGCATGCCCACGGATTGTGACCCCTGGCCAGGGAATACGGCGGCAATGGACATCAGTGCAACTCCTCGAGGTGGGGCTGGTCATTATAGACAGAGGTATTGACTGCTGCGGCCGGCCGCAGGCGAGAACCGCCGGGTCGTTCTGATATCATCCACTCTGTTCTTTTGGCGGCGGCCGGGCATGGTTCCGGCGCCCGTAAATCGAGGCCGAATAATGCTCCTTAGCAACAGACTTTCCAGCGCCCTTAGCACGGGGCCCCGCGCCTGGCGCCAGGGCGGCTTTACCCTCATCGAAATCATGGTGGTGGTGGTGATTCTCGGCATCCTCGCCGCGATCGTCGCGCCGAACGTGATCAACCGCATCGACGATGCCTCGATCAATCGAGCCAAGCAGGACATCCGTGGCATCGAAAGCGCGCTCAAGCTCTACTACATGGACAATTCGCGCTACCCCACCACCGACCAGGGGCTCGAGGCGCTGACCACGCAGCCGAACGACCCGTCGCTGCGCAACTGGCGCGGGCCCTACCTGGACAAGCTGCCGCGCGATCCGTGGAACAACATGTACCGCTACCTCTACCCGGGCCGCAACGGCGAATTCGATGTCTTCACCTATGGAGCCGACAACCAAGAGGGCGGCGAAGGCATCAATGCAGAAATCGGTAACTGGTCTGTGTACTGAGGCTCGATTGCGAGCCGGCCGTGCGCCGGGCTTTTCGCTCATCGAGCTGCTCGTCGTTATCGTCATCCTGGCGATCACCGCCTCCATGGTCGTGCTTGGCATGGCCACGCTGGGGAAGGACGACCCGGTCGAAACCGAGGCCCGGCGCCTCGCCGCACTGATGCAGTTCGTCTCCGAGGAGGCCCTGGTGCAGGGCCGTGACTTCGGGGTCGAATTCTTCGCCGACGGTTACCGCTTTCTCTCCTGGGATCCGGATACGCGCCTGTGGTCAGTGGTTGGAGACGAGGCGGCACTGCGCCGCCGCACGCTGCCGCCGGAGGTCGAAGTCGTGCTTGCCGTGGACGGTCGCGAGGTCGTGGTGGAAGGCGAAGAGCGCCGCGGCGGCGCGGATGCGGACACGCTGGCGCCCCAGGTGGCCATTTTCTCCAGCGGCGAGCTGACGCCCTTCGAACTGTTTCTCGTCGCGGGCTTTGCCGCCGACGCCTGGGTGCTGCAGGGACGCATGAACGGCGACGTGGAGCTGCTCTCCCCCGAGGAGGCGCGATGAGGCGCGCGCGCGGCTTCACGTTGCTGGAAGTCATGGTGGCGCTTGCCATCGTCTCCATCGGCCTGATCGCGGCGTTCAATGCCGTGATCCAGATGGCGCATTCCACGACCACACTGCGCGAGCGGGCGTTCGCCGACTGGATCGCCATGAACCAGCTGACGGAACTGCGTGTCGCGGGAGAGTTCCCGGACGTCGGCAGCTTTGACGGCGACGTCGAATTCGCCGGGCGTGACTGGCGCTGGGAAGCCAACGTGTCGGAGACCGGCGTGGAGGACCTGCGCCGCATCGATATCTCCGTCGCCTACCTGGAAGAGCCTGAGGACCTCGTGACTCTCATGACGGGGTTCATCACGCGCGCTGCGCCCGCTCCGACGGCGATCGACTGGTGGGGTGGCACCGGGCTGGAAGTGCCGCCGCCCGGTGGCGAAGAGGACGGGGAAGACGCGGCGGACCCGCCGGAGCCGGACGAGCCCGAGCCGCAACCGCCCGACGAGGAAGACGACGAATGAGGCGCGCGGCCGGCTTCACGTTGCTGGAAGTCCTCATCGCGGTGGCCATCTTCGCCGTGGTCGGCGTCATGGCTTACGGTGGCCTGCAGGCGGTGCTTACGCAGCAGACGATCGCGCGCGACAACGCCGACCGCTTTCGCGAGCTGCAGTTTGCCGTGCAGCAGGTCAGCCGCGACCTGCTGCAGCTGAATCCCCGCCCGGTGCGCGAGCCGTTGGGCGACGGGTATCGTCCGGCGTTGTATTCAGACCCGCGCAGCGAAGTGCTGCTCGAGTTCACCCGGGGCGGCTGGACCAATCCGCTCGGGCAGGCGCGCGCCGCCGTGCAGCGCGTGGCCTATGTGCTGGAGGACGGCGCACTGCTGCGACGCCACTGGTTCGTGCCGGACCAGACGCTCGGCGAGGAACCGGTGGAGCGTGAAGTGCTGACCGGCGTGCTGGAAGTCAGATTGCGCTTTTTCGGCGCCGCCGGGTGGAGCGAGGAATGGCCGGCAGGCGGCGCGGGCGCCGATCCCGCATTGCGCCCCCTGGCAGTCGAGGTCGTGCTCGAACTGGAAGACTGGGGCGAGATCCGCCGGCTGCTCGAGGTGCCGAACTGAAATGGGCGCGCGCAGGCAACATGGTGCGGCCCTGATTACGGCGATACTGGTCGTCGCCCTCGCCTCGACGATCGCCGCCACCCTCACCTGGGAGCTGTTCCTGGACCAGCGTCGGGCGCTGGGCAGGATCACCGTGGACCAGGGGCTGATGTACAGCCTCGGTGCCGAGGCGTGGGCCAAGAAAGTGCTGCGCGACGATGCCGCCGACAACCAGGTGGACCATCCGCGCGAGGCCTGGGGGCTGCAGATCACGCCGCTGCCGATCGAGGGCGGACAGATCCAGGGCCGGATCGAAGACCTCAACGGGCGTTTCAACCTGAACAACCTGGTGGACGCGCAAGGCGCAACCGACCCGGTGGCCGTGGAGGGCTTCCGGCGCCTGCTCGAGCTGCTGGAGCTCGACACGCGGCTGGCCGATCGCATGGCCGACTGGATCGACCGCGACCTCGAGCCGAATTTTCCGGACGGGGCCGAGGATGCCGAGTATCTCTCGCGGCAACCGCCGTTCCGTACCGCCAACCGGCCGGTGACCAGCGTCTCCGAGCTGCTGCTGGTGTTTCCCGAGCTGGGCGCCGCGGGCTACGCCCGCCTGCGCCCCTATGTCACGGCGCTGCCGCGCGGTACGCTGATCAACATCAACACGGCGTTGCCGGAGGTGCTGCTGTCTACCTCCGAGAGCTTCGGCTTTTCCGAAGCGGAGCGCATTTTCCTCGACCAGCCGGAGGGCGGCTGGGAGGCGCTGGAAGATCTCGGCGAAATGATCCCCGAGGATGCACGCGCCCTCCTGGGTACGACCACCGAATGGTTCCGGCTTTCGGTGCGCGTCGATGTTGGCACCCAGCGGTTCACCATGTACAGTCTCCTGCACCGTAATCCGGCGGGTTCCGTGACCAGCGTGATCCGCAATTTCGCCGACGAATGAGCACGCCAGACCCATGACAGAAACCCTCGTCATCAGGCTTGATGCCGCGGACGCCGGCCAGGCCACCTGGACGGTGGTTGATGAGCAGGGACGCCGCGTCGGCGCGCCGGGCCAGGGTCCGTTGGCCGAGTCAGCGCCGGCGGCGGCCGGCCGCCGCGTGGTCGTGCTGGTGCCGGCGGTCGACGTGCTGCTCACCCGGACCGAGTTGCCGGTGCGTGGCGCGGCCAAGATCCTGCGCGCTCTGCCCTTCGCGCTGGAAGAGCAGATCGCCGAGGACATCGAGGCGCTGCATTTCGCCGCAGGCCGTCCCGACGGCAGCGCCGTGCCCGCCGCCGCCGTGGACCGGGAGCAACTCGAGGGCTGGCTTGCCGACCTGGCCGCAGCCGGGATCGAGCCGCAGGTGATCTGCTCCGAGGCCGAGGGCTGTCCTGCCGCGCCGAACCACCTCAACTGGCTGCTGGATGAACAGCGCTGCCTCGCGCGCAGCGGCGTCGGCCTGCCCCTCATGCTCGAGATCGACAGCGTCGGGGATGCGCTGCGGTTCGGCCCGGAGTTTCCGGTGGAAGACGGCCAGCCGCGCCATCTTTCGGTCTTCCTGACGCCGGAGGCGCGCCTGAAGCACAACGACGCGCTCGAGGCCCTGCGCCCGGACCTGACCACGCTGGAGGTTCGGGTGCTGCCCGATGGCGTCTTGCCGCATCTTGCTGCCGGGGTGCTCGCGCGCGAACCCATCAATCTGCTGCAGGGACAGTTCGCGCCCCGCACGCAGCTGGACCGGCTGTGGAAGCCGTGGCGGGCCGCAGCGGCATTGCTGGCCGTGCTGGCCGTGGTGGCGTTGGCACGTGACGGGCTGCAACTCCTCCACCTGCAGCGCGAAGAAGCCCGGCTGGACGAAGCGATCGCCGCGGCTTTCCAGCAGGCCCTCCCCGGGGCGCGCATGGAAGATCCGCGCTTCCAGGTCGAACGGCGCCTGGCAGCGCTGCGCGGCACTGGCGGCGCGGGCAACGAAGGGTTCCTGAGCGCCCTCGAGGCGGTCGGTGGGGCCCTGCAGAACACCAGCAGCATCCGTCTCGATGCCCTCAGCTACCGGACCGGGGTGCTCGACCTGAAACTCACCGCCCCCAGCGTGGAGTCCTTGGAGCAGGTGCGCCAGGCGGTGAGTCGTGAAGGCCGGTACACGGCGACCATCCAGCAGGCGGATCCGCGCGGCGACGGCGTCGAGGGCCGGATCCAGCTCACGGGAGACGGCGCATGAAGGACTGGTATCTCGGCCTGGAGCCCAGGGAACGCCTGGTCGTGGCGGTCGGTGCCGTCGTGGTCGCGCTGTTGCTGGTCTGGGGCCTGGTGCTGAGCCCGATCTACGGCGCATCGGCGTCAGCTGCGCAGCGCGTCGACGACAAGCGCGCCACCCTCGCCTTCCTGCGCGACGCCGCGGCCGAGCTGGCCGGGGCGCCCGCGCTCGCATCCCGGGGCCCCGACATGTCGGGACAGTCGCTGGTGGTGGTAGTGGACCGCAGTGCGCGCGCTGCGGGGCTCGGCGCGGCGCTGACCCGCAACCAGCCGGTGGGGGAAGACGGCATCCGGGTGCGCATGGAGAATGCGGCATTCGATGCCCTCGCCGTATGGCTCGGCACGCTCAGCACTTCTGCGGGCCTGGCCATCGAGGCGGCGAGTTTCGAGCGCACGCCTGACGAGGGTCGGGTCAACGCCACGCTGACACTGCGCCTGGGACAACCATGAGCCGGCGCAAGCGCATCACCTGGCTCGCCGCAGCGGGCATCTTGGCCGCGCTCATCGGTGCCGTGGCGAATTTTCCCGCCCGCCTCGCCCTGGCCTGGTTCGCACCTCCAGGCATCGTTGCGTGGGGGGTGGAAGGCACGGTCTGGGACGGGCGCGCCGCGGGCGTGATAGTGCGCGGGCACAACCTGGGGTCGCTTTCGTGGGACGGCCAGCCGGCCGGGCTGCTCACCCTGCAGCCCGCCTGGGCGCTGTACCTGCGCACCGCCGACGGCTTCGTGGAAGGGCGCGTTGCCGTTTCCCTGCTACGCAACCAGCAACGCATCAGCGACCTGGAGGCGGCCCTTGAACTCGCCACCCTGCCGCCGGCGCTGGTACCGCGCGGCGTGGCTGGACAGGCGCGCATTTCACTACAGCAGCTGCTGCTCAAGGCAGGCTGGCCCGCCGAGGTCACCGGCCGCGCCAGCGTGGCGGAGCTGGAGTTGCCGGGCGTGATCCTGGCGCTAGGCCCGTTCGAGTTCGTCTTTCCCGAACAGGACGGCCCGCCGGTCGGCGCGATCCGCTCCCTCGGCGGACCGCTGGCCGTGGACGGCCAGATCTTGCTCCCGGGGCCCGGGCAGTGGCGCTTCAGTGCGGAACTGGCACCCGGCGAGAACCCGCCGCGCGAGCTGGTGGACGGGCTGCGCTTCGTCGGCGAGGACCTGGGCAACGGGCGCCGGCGCCTGGAGATGCAAAGCGAACCCTAGTTTGGCGCCCCGCCGGCATCGCTCGCCCACTCGCGCCAGCCGGCGTGCTGCGGGAAGTAGAGACCCAGCCTGATCGGTCCGGGATGATGCGGCGCCATGAGGCGCGCATAACGTTCCAGCTGTGCGCGATAACGCTCTCGCTCACGGTCGAGGAAGGCCTCCAGCTCACCGCCTTCATGGCGGCCCGCCTTGTAGTCGACGATCCACAGGGCGCCGGCACCGTCGACGAAACAGCGATCGATGACGCCATTCACCAGCCGTCCCTCGATCCAGCCGCTCACAGCGAGCTCGCTGCGCGCCGCCTCATGGCCCGGGTCGAGCAGCCAGCGCCCGCGGGCGTCCTGCAGCGAGCGGACCAATGCCGCCATGGCCTGCTCCAGCGCCGCGTCGCTTCCGCCCGCGTCGATCCCGGCCTCCACCAGCAGGGTCCGCAGCAAGGGTCGCTGCGCCTCCAGTCGAGGCTGCGGCCACGCCGCAGGTCCCTCCGCGGCGATCACCTGCAGCAGGCGATGCACCGCGACCCCGACGGCGCGCGCCTGCCGGCCGGACCAGTCGTACTCGATCGCGGCACCCGGTGCCGGCGCGGGCGCCTCGCGCGTCGTCCATGGGACAGGGGGCGGCGGCACGGGCACCTGCCAGTCATCGGCCAGGCGGCGCAGCAGCGCCGGCGGACGCTCTTCCGGCCGGGCCGCAGGCACAGCGCCGGCGGCAAGCGAGGCGCGAAAAGCCTCCGCGGTGGCCGGCCACAATCGTCCCAGCAGGCTGTCGCCGCGCGGCGTGAATTCTTTCTCGCTGTCCGGATCGTCGGGCTTGATGCCGCCGACCAGGAACAGGCGACGCTTCGGGCGGGTCGTGGCCACGTACAGCAACCGGTCGAGCTCGAGCCGGTCGCGACGGACATCGAGCGCCTGCAGCACGCGGTGCAGCGTGTCGGGTTCTTCACCGAGCGCCTCGAGCGGCGCGAGAATGAGTTCCGGCCCGCCTTCCCGGGTCTGTTCCAGCCAGCGCAGCAGCTTTTTCTCGCCGCCGCCGGTGCTGCGGTCAAGGCCGGGCAGGATCACATGGTCGAACTCGAGTCCCTTCGCCTTGTGGATGGTGAGCAGCTCGACAGCGTCGGCGGCCACCGTTTCCGGCGCCGCGTAGTGGTCTGCAAGCTGCTCCTCGAGCCGCAAGGGATCGTCCAGGTCCCCGCCCTGCCCCGCGTGATCGAGAAAATCGAAAAAGGCCTGCGCGTCGGACAACTCGGAATCCCGCTGCAGCGTCGCCGGCCCGCCCAGCGCCAGCCATGCGCCATGTATGAGGCGGCCGAGCGGTACGCGGCCACGCCCGGCCAGCGCCGGTCCGAAGGCAGCAACGAGGTGCTCGACACGCTTGCGTGCAGCGCCGGAAAGCTCCCCGAGCACCGTGGCGTCGAGCAGGCGCTGCCAGATGTCGTCATGCTTTTCGCCGGCCAGATGGAGCAGGTCGCGCAGCTCGAGCCCGCACCAGGGCGCCCGCAGCACGGCCAGCCACGCCGTGCGGTCCGCCCGATGGCATAGCGCTCGCGCCAGTGCCTCCAGGTCGCGGATGGCCGGGGATTCGGCCAGCGGCTCGATCTCGATCGCGCGGCAGGGTATGCCGGCATGGCGCAGGGTGGGGTAAACCTGCGCGAGGTGCCGGCGGCTGCGCACCAGCACGGCGATGCGGCCTCCCTCACCGCTCTCGCGCAGCTGCTCGATGATCCCGCGCACCGCCTCTGCCTCGGCCTGGAAGTCACGCGCCGGTACCGCGACGCAATGCACCGGCGATCCCGCCAGGGCCGGCTTCCAGGCAGTCGATGGCGAAAACCGCACCGCGCCGAGCGACATGTCGTCCCGCGCGGGGAAGATCGCGGGAAACGTCTCGGACACCCAGGTGACGAGACCGGCCTGGCTGCGGAAATTGACGCTCAGCTGCAATGGCTCGAGCGGCAGGTCCCCGATGCCGTACTGCTGGGCGCGGATGAAACGGCCGACATCGGCCTCGCGGAAACGGTAAATCGACTGCATCGGGTCGCCGACACAGAACAGGCTGCGGCCATCGCCCGGCGCCCAGCCGGCCGTCAGGCGCATGAGCAGCTCGACCTGCCCCTGCGAAGTGTCCTGGAACTCGTCGACGAGCAGGTGGCTGATGCGCGCATCGAGGGCCAGGGCGAGGTCGGTCGGCGCCTCCTCCTGTTCACCCAGTGCGTCCAGTGCCGCGCGCGCGATGCCGACGTAGTCGCTCTCGCCGCGCGCAGCGAATTCGACCTGCAGGGCGGCGGCCGCGACCGGCAGCAATGCCAGCAGGTGTTCCAGGATCTGCCAGCGCCGGTCATCGTAGGCCGGGACGGGCAGTTCCTGCACTCGTGCCAGTGCCGCCGGGTCCGCGCTCGAGGCCAGGTCCTGCAGCAGCTCGATCATGCGCGCCTTGCTCGCGCGCGCAGCCGGCGGAAAGCCGTCGTTCTTGGTCAGTGTCTTGCGCCAGGCGCCACCGCCCGTCAGCAGCACCTTGGCCAAGGCCTGCCAGCGCGCCAGCTCGGCGGCAGTCGGCGCGGGGAAGTCATTGCGTCTCTGCCAGCAGGCAAGCCATTCGAGCTCGGGGCAATTCCCGGCCGCGGCCGCAATCATGGCGGCGATTTCGGCGCGATCCTGCTCAGGCAGGCTGTGCCCTGCCCGCTGCAGCTCGTCGGCCACGAAGTGCTGCAAGGCCCGGTCCAGGGTGGCGCGCAGTTCGGCCGGATCCATGCGGCCCGGGCGAATGATCCTGCCGAGCCAGTGGTCGCGCGACCTGAGCATGGCAACCAGCAGGTCCTCGGCCTGGCTGAAGCGCCCGCCGAGGTGGCGCAGCAGCGCCGCCGCATGCGCTGCATGCGGTTCTGCGCCGCCCGTGGCGAGCAGGATGTCACGCGCAGCCTGCCGATAGGCGGGGTCCGGGTCATCGCTGATCACGGGTGCTGCACCCAGCCGCGACGACACCGGCAACTGGCGTGCCAGCCAAGCGTTCAGGGCGTCGATCGTCTCGATACGCAGGCGCCGCGGATTGTCCTGCAGGCCCCAACCCAACTCGGCGTCCCGTGCCAGCGCCGCACGCGCCAGCACCCAGCCGTCGTGCTCGTGCGGGCTCTCGGGCCGCGTCGCGTCTGCGCCGCGCCTGAGCGCGCCGAGGATACGGTCGCGCATCTCACCGGCCGCCTTGCGCGTGAAGGTGATGGCCACGATCTCTTCAGGTCGGTCGACCACCGCCAGCAGGCGCAGGAATCGCTGCGTCAGCAACTCCGTCTTGCCGGATCCGGCCGGCGCCTGCACGATGAAACTGCACCCCGGGTCGAGGGCCTGCACACGCACCGCATAATCGACAGGCCGTTGCTCAATCATCGCCAATGGCCCCCGCCCGCAGCAGCTCATCGCGGCGACACAGGGTCGCCAGGCGGCAATAGGCGCAGCTGCCGTTGCGGCGCGTCGGCCACAGCG
The DNA here is from genome assembly GCA_963709275.1 of uncultured Gammaproteobacteria bacterium. Classification (GTDB taxonomy): domain Bacteria; phylum Pseudomonadota; class Gammaproteobacteria; order Steroidobacterales; family XN24; genus XN24. The sequence continues at coordinate 907,209 of CAVPVZ010000002.1, read as the reverse complement.
GGTCGACAGCGGCGTCTCCTGCACCGAAGCCTTCGGCCAGCTGCGCCAGGACGGCGCGCCACTCGGACAGCATGGCGTCCCATTCCTCTTGCGGCAGCACTTTCGCCTCGCCGCCGCCGATGGCCGGTGGTTCGGCGTCGCGCTGGCGACCGCTGAATCCCACCTGTCCCGGCTTCAGGGAGGCATAGAACAAACCGGCGAGAGGCCCCTCCACCGCAGTGGCATACAGCGGCATCTGCGGCTCCGCCGGCCGCGCGTCGTCCCAAGCGCTCGGATGGGCGGCGCCCGTCTTGTAGTCGATCACCAACAGGCCGCTGCCGACGCGGTCGACCCGGTCCATGCGTCCGCGAACCTGGAGCGGGCCGAGCGCGATTTCACAGGGACTTTCGCATCCGACCACCTCGAACTCCGGCCTTTCGAGGTCTGCCGCGAGCAAGGCTTCGATGACCTGCGCGCCGGCCTCGATCTCGATCTCGACCAGGCCGCGCGCTTGCCGGGGCAGGTGGCGTGCCGCCGCGCTGCGCAGCGCGGCGCGAATCGCGTCCGCCCGCGCCGCGGGGCCGGCCGCGGCCGCGACGGAGCGATGCCGCCATTCTTCCCAGAGAATCCGCAGGGCCTCATGCAGCAAGGAGCCTCTTTGCCGCGGATCCACCCCGGACTGGGGAGATTCCATCGGCTCGGCGTGCAGCCGGTGCAGCGCGAAAGCGCGGAACGGACAGGCCGACTGGTCGGCAAGCAGACCGCTGCCGCCGCGCATTTCGCCGGCCACGGCGGGCCCGCGCAAGTCGCTCACGCTGACCAGCTGCCGTGCGGCAAAGATGTGTTGTGCGACGCCGGGTTCCGGCGCCGGGCCCGCTTCCGGCGTGCCCATTCCGGCCAGCACCGGGCTCGGCCGCAGCGGCTCATCGCCCTCCCTTGCCGGGTAACTGAACCGGACTTCGGCTGCCGCCGCGCTGAGCTGCCGCACCAGGCGTTGCGCCAGACCATGCTCCGTGTCGGGGCAGGCTCGCGGCATGCCGTGTTCCCGCTGCAGGGCCGCAGGCAACAGCGGGCACGGGCGCAGTGAGGCAGGCAGCACGCCGTCATGCAGGCCGCTCACCCAGAGCGCGTCGAACTGCATCCCCGCGGTCTCCGGCACGCCCCAGCACTTGCACCGGGACATCCGGGCTTTCCGGCTGGAAGCGACGTTCCGCCAGGATGCGGCGCAGGCGCAGCAACGCTTCGGCGAGGGTGTATGCGGGGGTGACGCCGTCCAGGCTGGCCAGGGCGTCGAGAGCTTCCGTCCACGCCTGCACGGCCTGCCATTCCGCGCTGTCCGGCGCCGTCTCCCCGGGCCAGCCCGCGGCACCCAGCGCCCGGCTGAAATCCGCTGCCCAGGCAGACGGAGCGCGCCGGCGTGTGCCACCGCTGAGGACCTCCAGGCTGGCACCCAGGGCGCGTTCCAGCCGCGGACATCCCGGCGCCCGTCCCTGGCCGCGCAGCCCGGCCAGCAACACGGCCGGCGCCACCGGCTCCCCGCCATGCGCGCGCAACCAGGCCTCCAGTCGCGCCCGCTGGGATGCCTCCGACTCGGCGCCGGCGAGGAACGGCGAGCGCAGCACGCGCCCCACCTCGGCAAGGTCCATGGGTTCCTGGGCGAAGGCGAGGAAACGCAAGGCGGCATCGACGACCGGCGCGTCGCCAAGCGGCAGGGCGAGCGAGATGTTCCACGGGCGCGGGTCCCGCTCCCTGCCGGGCCACAGGCGGATCGGCGCCAGGGCGTCATCCAGCAGGCGTTCCAGCAACGCGGCATGCGTGTTCAGGTCAGGCACCACCAGCCCGATACGTGCGGCCGGATCGGCCTCGAGCCGCGACCGTGCCCAGCCGACCGCGGCGCCGAGCTCCTCGCGGACATCGGCGCAGGCCAGCACGGACCGGACCCCGGGGCGTATCGACTCCGTGACGCGGCGCGCCCGCCGGCCGAGGGCGGACACCACCGCCTGCTGTGCGGGCACCAGCCGGTCGAAGCCGCAAAACGCGACCGGCGCACCGGCCTCTCCAACCAGGGCGGTCGCCAGGAGCCCGGGCAGCTGCGCCGCATCGACCGCCTCGAGCGCCCGCAGTCTCTGCTCGTAGGCGCGTGCGGTGCGCAGGAAGACGCCACAGTCTTCGCCCGCCCGCGCTTCCAGCTCGGACCACGGCAGATTCCATTCATGCACCAGGCGCCAGGCTTCGCGAAAGCTTTGCGTGACCCGTCCGGACATGAGCAGTTGCCCCGCGGTCGCGTCGCGCGACAGCACGTCGTCCCAGAGCGCCGCCGCCTGGTTGTCGTCCAGGCACCTGCGCGCTTGCGGCAGGCGCCCGAAGTCACGCAGCGTGCGAAAGCGTTCCAGCACCCACACGGACCAGGGCAGGATGTGGGGCGTCAGCCAGCTGTCGGCACCGCGGGAACGCGCGTACTCGAGTTGCAGCGCCCGCGCCAGGCGCTGCGTCGCCGTCACCACCTGGACCCCGCGGTCGAGGGCCTCCGGCAACGCTTCACGCGCAATCCCGGGCAGAGAAATGTCAGTCATTGTCAATCAATACAATGCGATAGCGAGAATGTCTAAAGTCCGCTCTCATCGCCGGCCTCACCCAGCGTGCCGCCCCGGGCGGCGTTGACGCGGATCGCAAAGTCACGCACCGCCGTGGATGCCATGAAATCCGGCCAGGCCAGCGAGAGCTTGCGGCGCCAGTTAGGGTAACCCCGGTCAGTCCCGGGCACGTTCACGGGGCGGGTCTCGCGCAGCCAGTCTTCGGCCTGCAGCATGAGCACCGCTGCATTGCTCCGTGCCACGTACAGCTGCGCCGCGTCGACCACGTCGGCCTCCTCGTGCCCGGCCGGCAGGAGGCCGGTGCCGGCCAGGGCATCGAGGAGCGCCCGTCGGGTGGCTGCTCTCTCGGCCAGTTCCGGCTCCGGCACCGATGCTTCCGGATAGAGTCCGAGCTGCGCGCGCAGCGCCAGGTCGTCACCCCGCCAGAAACCGGCCAGCGTGGGCAGGTCGTGCGTGCTCGCGGTGACGAGGCCAAGGCGCGGGTACTCCTGCGGCAGGCGGAATGCGCCCCCCGGCCCGCGCTCGAACATGAGCACGCGGTAGCTCAGCATGCCGTGTCGCTGCATGGCGTCCCGGACCTCGCCGGGGACCGTGCCAAGGTCTTCGCCCACCACCAGGCACTGGCGCGCGCGACTCTCCAGCGCCACGATCGCCATCAGCTCGTCCAGGCGGTAATGCACGTAGCCCCCGGCGGCCGATGAGCGTCCACGCGGGATCCACCACAGGCGCATGAGCGCCATGACATGATCGATACGCAAGGCGCCGCCGGCGGGCATATTGGCGCGCAACAGGCGGATGAAAGGCGCATAGGCCTGCTCCCGCAGACGCTGCGGATGAAAAGGCGGAATGCCCCAGTCCTGTCCCTGCGGTGCCAGCGGATCGGGCGGCGCGCCAACGCTGGCATCGGCGGCAAGCACGTGGTCGGGCGCGAGCGTCTCCGCCCCGCCGGCGTCAGGACCCACGGCCAGGTCGAGATACAGGCCGACGCGCATCCCGGCCGTGCGCGCGGCGGCCGCGGCTGCATCCAGTTGTTCCCGCGCCACCCACTGCAGCCAGCAGTGCAGCCCGCTCTCGTCGGCACCGGCGCCGGCGTCGCCGTGGTGCCGGGCAAATTCGGCCAGCGAGGCGCCCTCGCCCGCCACAAAGGCGTCGAACGCGGCGCGGCGCGATGCCGCGGCGTGGTCCCTGAACCATCCGTACAGCGCACGCAGGGCCAACAGCTTGCAGGCTGTTACGCCGGCGTAGTCCACGTAATCCAGTTGCCGCAGTCGCGCCAGTTCGGCCTGGAACTCCGGATCGGCCACCACTTGCCTGACCGGGCCCGCCAGTGCGAACTCTGGGACTGCCTCCGGATCGATATACAGCGCGTTCAGGAACAGGCGGCTGGAAGGGCTATAGGGCGACGCGCGCTCCGGGTCCTCCGGGAACAACGCGTGCAACGGGTTGACCCCCACCAGTTCAGCGCCCAGCGCCGCGGCGGCGGCCGCGATACCTGCCAGGTCGGTGAAGTCCCCGATGCCCCAGTTGCGCGCCGAACGCAGGGTGTAGAGCTGCACGGCCAGGCCCCAGCAGCGTGCGCCGTCCGCCAGGAAGCCCGGCAGGTGGCACTGCGCCGGGGCCACGATCAACACCGTGCTGCCGAGCACGCTGCCTGTTTCTTTCTCCAAAGTCAGGCGGTGGTATCCCGCGGGCACCTGCGGCAGGTCCAGGCGGCGGCGCTGGTACCACAGGCCGTCGAGCTCTTTTTCCGCCGCCAGTTCGCACGCGGACGGGTCGACCAGGCCGGACAGCTCGGCGCCATCCTCGAGCTCGATGCGCCAGCGGATGCGCGGGAGCATCGGGGCAATCATGACCGGGTGCGCAGCGGGTAGCTCCCCTGAATCGAGTACCAGCACCGGCGGCAGCACGCGCTGCCACTCCCGGGCCTCGAGGTCGTCCGCGGCCGCGGCCAGCGTCGAAGCGTCGCGGGTGTCATAGCCCAGTGTCGCCAACAGCCTGGCGAGATCCTCGTCCGCCAGTTCATGGTAATGACCGCGGTAATCGGTAAACCCGCGCTCCACACCCGCCAGGGCGCGCAATCTCTCCAGCGCCGCGGCGTAGTCACTCATGGTCAACGAGCAACGCCAGGGTGCTGCGATCCAGCAGGTACACGTGCCCGCTGCGGTAGCTCCGGGCGGGCACTGTCAGCGCCTCCTGGCTGGTGTCCAGGGTCGCCACCCAGGTCTGGCCCGAGATGGGTGCCGGGAGCGTGAATTCGACCGGCTCGGCGCCGGCATTGAACAGCACCAGGAAATTGTCGCCCTGCCGCGCCTCCGCCTGGCCCGGCGGCAGGCCGGTACCGTCGAGCAACATGGCGAATGCCTGCAGCCCCGGGTCATGCCAGTCCGATTCCTCGAGCTCGAGGCCGTCGGCCGCGAGCCACAGGACATCCTTGAAACGTCCCGGATGGCGCTGCACGCCGGCAAGAAAGTCACGGCGATGGAAAACCGGGTTGTCCCGCCTGACGTGGATGAGGCGACGCGCGAAGTCCACCTGCGCGGCGTGCTCGCCTGCCAGGCGCCAGTCCAGCCACGCGAGCTCGTTGTCCTGGCAATAGGCGTTGTTGTTGCCACGCTGGGTGCGGGCGAACTCGTCGCCCGCCTGCAGCATCGGCACACCCTGCGACAGCAGCAGGGTCGCCAGGAGGTTGCGCCGCTGCCGGGCTCGTTCGCGCAGGATGGCCGTGTCGTCCGTCGGGCCCTCGACGCCGAGGTTCCAGCTCACGGCATGATTGTCGCCGTCGCGGTTGTCTTCGCCGTTCGCTTCGTTGTGCTTGTGTGCGTAGCTCACTGCATCCGCGAGGGTGAAGCCGTCGTGGCAGGCGACGTAGTTGACCGAATGCTGCGGCCCGCGTCCCGCCGCCGCGAACAGGTCGCTCGAACCCGCCAGACGTTCAGCCAGCCGGGGCACGAGGCCGGCGTCGCCGCGCCAGAAAGCCCGCGCGGTATCGCGGAAGCGGTCGTTCCATTCGCTCCACGGGCCCGGAAAACCGCCGAGCCGATACCCGTTGGGGCCGAGATCCCACGGTTCGGCCATCAGCTTCAGCCTGGAGAGGACCGGATCGGCCTGGATCTCCCGGAAGAATGCGGCGTCGGGATCGAACTCTTCCGCCTCCCGCCCGAGCGTCGTCGCCAGGTCGAAACGAAAGCCGTCCACGCGCATCTCGGTGGCCCAGTAACGCAGGCAATCCAGCGCCAATTGGCGCGCCGGCGCGCGGCCAAAGTCCAGGGTGTTGCCGCAGCCCGTCCAGTTCACGTTGCGCCGCAGGTCGCCGGGGTCCAGGCGGTAATAGCCGAGATTATCGATGCCGCGCAGGCTCAGGGTCGGCCCGTCCTCACCGCCCTCGGCCGTGTGGTTGAACACGACATCGAGAATCACCTCGATTCCCGCCGCATGCAGGGCGCGCACCATTGCGCGGAACTCGCGCAGCGGATCGGCAAGGGCATAGCCGGCGTGCGGCGCGAAGAAAGCGAGCGTGTTGTATCCCCAGTAGTTGGTCAGTCCCTTGGCGTCCAGATGCGGTTCGCTGAGGTAATGCTGCACCGGCATGAGTTCCACTGCGGTGACGCCCAGGTCCACCAGGTAGTCCAGCGCGGCGGGCTGCGCCAGGCCGAGGTAGGTGCCGCGCAGGTGCTGCGGCACGCCCGGATGGGTGCGCGTGAATCCCTTCACGTGCAGCTCGTAGATGACGCTGCGCTCGAGCGCGTGGCGTGGTCGTCGATCGCCCTGCCAGTCGAATGCATGCGGATCCACCACCCGCGCTTTCGGCATGTAGCCCGCGCTGTCGCGGATATCCTGGCGCCAGGCCTCTGCGCCGTGGCGCGCGTACCCGTAGACCGGGGCGTCGTCGACGAACTCCCCGGTGAGCGCCCGGGCGTAGGGGTCCAGCAGCAGCTTGTGCTTGTTGAAGCGATGCCCCTGGCGCGGCGCATAGCGGCCGTGCACACGGTAGCCGTAGACCAGCCCGGGGCCCGCGCCGGGAAGGAAGCCGTGCCAGACGTCGCCGCTGCGGGACGGCAGTGCCAGGCGCGCCGTTTCGCGGCGCCCGTCGGCGTCGAAAAGGCACAACTCGACGGATTCGGCATGCGCCGACCGCAGGGCGAAGTTCACGCCGTCGCCCGTCCATGTGGCACCCATCGGGTCCGGGCGCCCCGGGCTCATGGCCGGACTCACGTTTCGGGCACCAGGAATACCGCTCCCAGCGGCGGCAGGGTGAGTTGCAGGGAGTGATTCCGCCCGTGGCTCGGCAGGTTGGACGCCGGGACGCCCCCCTGGTTGCCGACGTTGCCGCCGCCGTAGCACGCGGCGTCCGTGTTCAGCAGTTCGCGCCAGCGGCCGCCCAGCGGCACGCCGAGCCGGTACCCGCCCCGCACCACGGGAGTGAAGTTGAATACGGCGAGCAGTCCCGGGTGACCCTCGTGGTCGCGGCGCAGGAAAGCCAGCACGCCGTTGGCAGGATCGGAGCATTCCACCCACTCGAATCCACGCGAAGAGGCGTCCGCCTGCCAGAACACCGGATGCTCGCGGTAGCGCGCGTTCAGGTCGCGCACCAGCGCTTGAACACCGGCGTGCGAAGGCTGCTCCAGCGCCGCCCAGTCGAGCGCGGCGTCGTGGTTCCATTCGCTTTCCTGCGCCAGTTCGGCGCCCATGAAAAGCAGCTTTTTGCCGGGATGGGCGAACATGAACGCCAGGTAGAGCCGCAGGTTGGCGAGCTGCTGCCAGCGGTCGCCGGGCATCTTGGCCAGCAGCGAACCCTTGCCATGCACGACTTCGTCGTGCGACAGCGGCAGGACGAAATTCTCGTTCCAGGCGTACAGGAGGCCGAACGTGACCTCTTCCTGGTGGTAGCGGCGATGCACCGGGTCGCGCGCCATGTAGCGCAGCGTGTCGTTCATCCAGCCCATGTTCCACTTGAAGCCGAAACCGAGTCCCCCGTCGTAGGTCGGACGCGACACTCCGGGCCAGGCCGTGGACTCCTCCGCGATGGTCAGGACGCCCGGATGCTCGTGGTGCACGACCTCGTTGAAGCGCTTCATGAAGGCGATGGCCTCGAGGTTTTCGCGTCCGCCGTGGATATTCGGGCGCCACTGGCCATGTCCGCGCGAGTAGTCGAGGTAGAGCATCGAGGCCACGGCATCGACACGCAGGCCGTCGACATGGAAATGCTCGATCCAGTGCAGGGCGCTGGAGACGAGGAAGTCACGCACCCATTCGCTGCCGTAGTCGTAAACCAGCGTCTGCCAGTCCGGGTGCCAGCCGCGCAACGGGTCGGGGTCTTCGTACAGGGCGGTGCCGTCGAACTGGGCCAGGCCGTGCGCATCGGTGGGGAAATGCCCGGGCACCCAGTCCATGATCACTGCGATGCCGGCCGCATGCAGGCGATCCACCAGCAGGCAAAGGTCCTGCGGCGGCCCGAAGCGACTCGTGGCGGCGAACAGCCCGGTGGGCTGGTAGCCCCAGGAGGCGGCGAAGGGGTGCTCGGTCAGAGGCATGAATTCCACGTGCGTGAAACCCAGCTCGACCAGGTAAGGCACCAGTGCATCGGCCAGCTCGCGATAACTGAGCGGCCGTCCGTCCTGGCGGCGCCACGAACCCGCGTGCAGCTCGTAGACGCTCATCGGGCGGTCGTTGTGGTAGCCATCGGCGCGCCGTGTCGCGATCCACGCCGCGTCCGACCACTTGTACGGCTGCGGGTCGGGCACGATCGCCGCATTGCCCGGCGCCTGCTCGCAATACAGCGCGAAAGGATCGGTCTTCAGCGGCAGCAGGCGCCCGTCCCCGGCATGGAGCTCGTACTTGTACAGCACGCCCGGCCGCAGGCCCGGGATGAACAGGCGCCAGTCGCCGCCCTCCGTGCGCTGCATGGGATGACGGCGTCCGTCCCACTGGTTCCAGTCGCCCACCACGCTGACGGCGCTGGCATGCGGCGCGTAGACGATGAAGCACACGCCTTCATGCATGACGCCCTGGGCGTCGGCGAGCCGCATGGCGCGGGCGCCATAGTGCTGGTGGAGCCGGTTGCGATCAGGCGGCGGGAGTGCGGACAGCGTCGCGCTGAAAGCCTCCGGTGAAGGGGTGACGCTCATGCCCTACCCGATCGGCCCTGCGCCCCAGATGCGCTCGGCATACTCGCGCACCGCGCGGTCGGAGGAGAACCAGCCCATGCTGAAGGCATTTACCACCGCGCGCCTCGTCCATTCTTCGGGGTCCGCATAGACTGCATCGACGCGCCCCTGGGCATCGACGTAATCCTGGTAGTCCGCGAGGCAGAGAAAATGCTCTCCGTCGGCCGTGAGCGCGTCCACGATGGGCGCGAAACGCCGCGGCTCCTGGGGCGAGAACACGCCGTCCCGCACCTGTCGCAGAACCTCGGCGAGCTCCGCGTTGTGCCGCACCAGCTCGATGGGGTAATAGCCGTTGCTGCGCGTGGCTGCGGCCTCCTCCGCCGTGAGTCCGAAGATGAAGATGTTCTCCTCGCCGACGGCGTCGCGGATCTCGATATTGGCTCCGTCCAGCGTGCCGATAGTCAACGCGCCGTTCATGGCCAGTTTCATATTGCCGGTGCCGGAAGCTTCCATGCCGGCGGTGGAGATCTGCTCCGAGAGGTCGGCCGCCGGGATGATGAGCTCGGCGAGGGAGACGCTGTAATTGGGCAGGAACACCACCTTCAGCCGATCCCCTACTTCCGGGTCGCTGTTGATGACGTCCGCCGTGTTGTTGATCAGCTGGATGATCCGCTTCGCCATGACGTAGCCGGGCGCCGCCTTGCCGGAGAAGACCACCACGCGCGGCTGCCAGTCTGCGCCAGGGTCCTGCTTTATCCGGTGGTAGCGCGTGATCACGTGCAGCAGGTTGAGCAGCTGGCGCTTGTACTCGTGCACGCGCTTGATCTGCACGTCGAAGATTGCGTCCGGATCGAGCGCGATCCCCAGTTCACGGCGCACCTCGTGTGCGAGACGCAACTTGTTGTCGCGCTTCACGGCGCGGAAGCGCGCGCGGAAATCGGCGTCCTGCGCCAGCGGCAGCAGCTCTGCGAGGCGCTCCAGTTCGTTTTCCCAGCCACGGCCCAGCTGTTCATCCAGCAGCGCGCTGAGACCGGGGTTGGCTGCGCGCAGCCAGCGCCGCGGCGTGACGCCGTTGGTCACGTTGACGAAGCGTCCAGGGAAGTGCGTGTCGAAGTCCCCGAACAGCGTCTCGCGCACCAGCTTGGAGTGAAGCGCCGCCACGCCATTGACCTTGCGCGCGCCGATGGTTGCGAGCCAGGCCATGCGCACGCGACGACCGTCGTGCCCGGCCTCGTCGACCAGCGACATCCTGCGGCGGCGCTCATGGTCGCCCGGATAGCGCTCCCAGACCTCGTCGAGGAAGTCGCGGTTGAGCCGGTAGATGATCTCCAGGTGGCGCGGCAGGAGCTTTTCCAGCATGCGCACGGGCCAGCTCTCGAGCGCCTCAGGCAGCAGCGTGTGGTTGGTGTAGCAGAACACGCCGCGGCAGATCTGCCAGGCCGCGTCCCAGTCCATCTCGTGTTCGTCGACCAGCAGCCGCATCAGTTCCGGGATCGCCAGGGCGGGGTGCGTGTCGTTGAGCTGGATGACGATGCGCTCCGGGAGCTCTGCCATGGCATGCCCCGCAGCGATATGCTCCTGAAGGATGTCCTGCAGGCTGGCGCAGACGAAGAAGTACTCCTGCTTGATGCGCAGCTCCTTGCCTTCCTCCGTCGAGTCGTCCGGGTAGAGCACGCGCGAGATGTTCTCGGCCTCGTTCTTGTCGTGCACCGCCGTCGCGTAATCGCCGCGATTGAACAGCGCCAGGTCGATCTCCGGGGCGTAGCGCGCGCCCCACAGCCGCAGGTGGTTCACCGTCTGCCCGTTGTTGCCGGGCACCGGAGTGTCATAAGCCACAGCTTCGATGTGCTTGCCGCCGATGCAGACGTCGTAACGCACGTCCTCGCGCTGGATCTCCCACAGGTTGCGCAGTCGTAACCAGGTGTTGGGGAATTCCTGCTGTTCACCGTGCGGACCGATGCGCTGCTCGAACAGGCCGTAGTCGTAGCGGATGCCGTAGCCAAAGCCCGCCAGGTCAAGCGTCGCCATGGAATCGAGAAAGCAGGCGGCGAGCCGTCCCAGGCCGCCGTTACCGAGTCCCGCGTCCTGCTCCTCCTGCACCAGTTGCTCCAGGCGCACCCCGATCTCCTCCAGCAGGATCCGGGCGTTCTCGTCCAGGCCGGTGTTCACCGCGGCGTTGAGCAGGGTCCGCCCCATGAGGAACTCCAGCGACAGGTAATACACCTTGCGCGGGTTGCGGCCGCGGATGCGACGCTGGGTCTCGTGCCAGCGCCCCAGCAGCCGGTCGCGCAAGGTCAGCGCCACGGCGCTGTAGAGATCGTGCAGGGAGGCATTGCCGGTGTCCTTGCCGACGCCGTAGAGAAGCTTTCTCACCGTGTCGCGGCGCAGGCTGTCGGCATCGAAGCCCAGCGGCTCCGGGAGTTGGTGCTCGGGAATGTTCACGCTTTCCTGGCTCTCCTGCGCAAAGGGGGTTTGCCCTGCGACAAAGCGGCAACGATACTGTTTTCCATGCGCCGCATTCTACTGTGTATTGCCTTTCTTGCCCTCAGCACTGCCGTGACCGCCGCCACCCGGCTCGCGCCCGAGAGACATGTGGCCGAGCGGCTCGAACGGATTGCAGGCCTCGTCTCGGCCTGCCGCCTGCCGCTGGCCACGGATCCGGCCGCGCTGCGCGGGATCATCAACCAGGAGCTGAGGCCGTACGTCGACGTGCTCTACGCGGGGCAGCTGATTCTGGGACGCCACTGGCCACAGGCCTCACCCGAGCAGAGGCGACGCTTCGCCGAGGCCCTGTACGGCTCGCTGGTCAACCGCCACGCTTCGGGGCTGCTGCTGTTGACCCCGCGCAACGTGCTGGTCGTGAAAGGTGACGGCCGGCCCGCCGGCGACACGGCCGAGGTGGAGCTGAGCATCGATGCCGGACTCCCGCGCCGGGTGCCCCTGCTGCTGGACCTCCGCCGCCACAGCGACCGGTGGCGCGTCTACGACGCCCGCTGGGAGGGCCAGTCCTTTGTGCTGCAGCTGCGGCATGCCTACGCCGAAGAAATCGGCCGGCGCGGGCTGGAGGCCGTCATCCAGGACCTGGAGGCGCGTGCCGGTGAACCGCCCGGGGCCCCCGCCCTGCGTGCCACGGCGGCGGGCCGGTGCCTGCAGGCCAGGGCCGCGCTGTAATGCGCCGGTCGGTGGCGTTCGGCACCTGGCTGTGGAGCCTGGTCCTGTTGCCGACCGCGGCGCACGCCTGGGGCCCGACCGCCCACCGGGTCGCCGCCGAACTCACGCAGGAGTTCCTGTGTCCCGCCGCAAGCGCCGAAGTGGCGGCGATCCTGGGTGACATGTCCCTGGCCGAGCTCGTGGTGTGGCCGGACCGCGCCCGGGACACGGCCGCCTGGGCGCACACGCGCGACTGGCATTACATGAACATTGCCGACGAAGTGCCGGTGCGCCGCGACACGACCCCCGAGAGCGGGCGCCTTCTCGCGGCCATCCACGAAAACCTCGCGCTGTTGCCCGCAGGACGCTCGGATCCCGAGCGGCGGCGACAGGCGCTGGCTTTCGTGCTTCACCTGGCGGTCGACCTGCACCAGCCGCTGCACGTCGGACGCGCGGCGGATCGCGGCGGCAACAGCATCCGCGTGCGTTTCGACGGCCGCGAAACCAATCTGCACCAGCTCTGGGACAGCGGCCTGCTGCGCAGCACCGGGTTGCGTTCCGACGAACAGCTGAGCGCACTGCGCGCGCTGGCTGCGGCGGGCGGCGCGCACTGGGCGCACGGCGCGCCGGAAGACTGGGCCGACGAGTCCCGCCGGCTGCGGCCCTGGGTCTATGACTTCGACACGCGGCGCCAGGTCCCGAGCATTTCACGGCGCTACGCGGAGACCGGGCGCCAGCTGGCCACGCTGCGCCTGGCCCAGTCAGGCGTGCGTTCGGCACAAATGCTGAACAGCGTGTGGTGCCCGGGAGAGTGAGCCCGGCGGAACCTCCGCCGGGCTCGCACCTGCGTCAGTAGGTGTAGCTGGCCTGGAACCCGAGGGGAATACCCAAAGCCCAGTAAATGAGCAGGAAGGCGGTCCACGCCACCAGGAACACCACGGAGTACGGCAGCATCATGGCGACCAGCGTGCCGATCCCGGCCTTGGTGACGTAGCGCTGGCAGAACACCACGATCAGCGGGAAGTACGGCAGCAGCGGTGTGATGATGTTGGTGGTGGAATCGCCGACGCGGTAGGCCGCCTGCGTCAGGTCCGGGGAAATCCCCAGGCTCATCAGCATCGGCACCAGGATCGGCGCCAGCAGCGCCCATTTCGCCGACGCCGAGCCCACCAGCAGGTTCACCACGCCGGTCACCAGCACGATGCCGACCAGGGTCACCTGCGCCGGCATGCCCAGCGAGCGGATGAAATTCGCGCCCTCGATGGCGATCAGCGGGCCGAGGTTGGACTGGCCGAAGGCGTAGATGAACTGCGCGGCGAAGAAGGCCATCACCATGTAGTAGCCCATGTCGTTCATGGCCTTGGTCATGCCATGAATGACGTCGCGATGGCTCTTGAACTTCCGCGACGCATAGCCGAACACGATGCCGGGAATGATGAACAGCAGGAAAATCAGCGGCACGATCGAGCCCATCAGCGGCGAACCCGAGCCGGCCAGTTTGCCCTCGGCATTGCGCCACACCGAGTCCGCCGGCAGTGCCGTCAGCACCAGCACGACGACCATCAGGACCATGGAGCCGAGTGCCCAGCGCAGCGCGCGCCGCTCAGCGGGCTCGAGCGGTTCCATCTTCGGCAGTTCGCTGAGGTCGCCGTCGAGCTCAGTCTTCTGCAGCCGCGGCTCTACAACCTTGTCGGTCAGGAACCAGCCCAGCCCGATGATCAGCAGCGACGAGATGGCGGTGAAGAAGTAATTGTTGAGCGGGTTGATCGAGCAGCTCGGAGTCCAGCACCTGCACGCCCGCCTGGGTGATGCCGGCAAGCATGGGATCGACACTGGAGGGCACGAAATTGGCCGAGAACCCGCCCGAGACACCGGCGAAAGCCGCCGCAATTCCGGCCAGCGGATGCCGCCCGGCGGCGTAGAAGATCACCCCGCCCAGCGGCACCACCAGCACGTAGCCCGCGTCGACCGCAGTGTGGCTGATGATGCCGACGGTGATCACCATCGGCGTCAGCAGCCAGCGCTTGGTGAAAGACAGCAGGCCACGCAGGGCGGCGTTGATGAACCCGGAATGCTCCGCGACGCCGATGCCGAGCATCGCCACCAGCACCACGCCGAGCGGCGGGAAGGCCACGAACACCTGCACCATCTGGGCCAGGAAGCCGACGAAGTCCTGTCCCGCCAGCAGGTTCTTGATGACCACCGGATCGCCGCTGCGCGGATCGATCGCGGAGAATGACACGGGGGCCAGCAGCGCCGAGACGATCCAGGTGATCACCAGCGCCAACAGGAACAGCACCGCAGGGTCCGGCAACTTGTTGCCGGCGCGCTCGATCCAGTCGAGGATCCGTGCGATGCGGGGGTTCACATTCGCCTTATCTGCTGCAGGGTCTTGACCGGGCATGCGCCGCCTCCTTTTCGCGAAGCGAGCAGTATAGCCGCGTCGGCGCCGGCGTGCGGCACCGCGTGGGACGCTAAGCCGGCCCGGGCGCAGCCCGATTGCGATGACCGACGCGATAGTTCAGCATCGGGCGTCACACCGGCGCCCAACCAGGAAATAGCCATGCCGCGAAGTTTTCGTGTCCCCCACACCCTGGTCCTGCTGTTCAGCATGATGATGCTGGCGCTGGTCGCCACCTGGCTGTTGCCGCAGGGGCAGTTCCAGACGGTGGTGAACGACGCCGGCCGCGAGGTGGTAGTCCCAGGCACCTACGCCGTGCTCGACGACGCGCGCACGCTGATGCCATGGGAATTGCTCACAGTGGTGCCGCGCGCCCTGGCCGATGCCCAGGACATCATCTTTTTCGTGCTCATCGTGGGCGGCGCGATCCGCGTGCTGCGCGCCACCGGGACCATCGACGCCATGCTCGGCGCCGTGCTGCGCCGCATCGGTCACAGTCCGGGCCTGCTGATCGCGGCCGGAATGGGCGTGTTCGCGGCCGGGTCGGCGACGCTGGGCGTGGCCGAGGAATACATACCGCTGACCCTGGTGCTCATTGCGCTGTGCGTCGCGATGCGCATGGACACCGTGACGGCCATTGGCATCATGGTCTGTGGCTACGGCATCGGTTACGGCGTCGCGGCGCTCAACCCGTTCACCCTGCTGGTGGCGCAGCGCGTGGCCGAATTGCCGCCCGCCTCCGGGCTCGGCTTCCGCCTCGCGCTGTTCCTGCCGTTTCTCGCCATCGGCATCCACCATGTCTGGTCTTACGCGCGGCGCGTGCAGGCCGACCCCACGGCCAGCCTGGTGCACGATATCGAGGCGGCCCAGCATGTGCCCGAGGCCCTGCCCGGCAAGCTGGACGGGCGGCATCGCGCCGTCATGGCCCTGACCCTGGGTGCGCTGGGATTGATGGTCTATGGGATCGCGGTGCCGAAGTGGTACATCCTGGAGCTGTCCGCCATCTTTCTCGGCCTGGCGCTGGTGGCCGGCCTGGTGGGCGGGCTCGGTGCGGATGGCACGGCGAAACGCTTCGCCGAGGGCGCCGCGGAGCTGGCCGGCACTGCCCTGCTCATCGGCTTCGCGCGCTCCATCGCGCTGATCCTGGAGGACGGGCAGGTACTGCACACCATCGTGAACGCCCTCGCCGCACCGCTGCAGACCCTTGGCGCAGAATTCGCCGCCATCGGCATGTTGCTGATCCAGACGCTGATCAACCTGTTCATCCCGTCGGGGTCGGGACAGGCCTATGTCACCATGCCCCTGATGGCGCCCATCGGCGACCTGGTGGGTGTCAGCCGGCAGACGGCGGTGCTGGCGTTCCAGTTCGGCGACGGCTTCGCCAACATGATCGTGCCGACCAACCCGGTGCTGATGGGCATCCTGGGTATCGCGGGCATCCCCTACGACCGCTGGCTGCGCTTCATCTGGCCCCTGATGCTGAAGCTGCTGGTTGCCGGCTCCGTCACGCTGGTGGTGGCGGTACTGATCGGCTGGCACTGAGCCAGGAGCCGCCCGGCCACCGGCCGGTCGCGCGTGGCTAGAAGCCCAGCGGTATGCCGACCACGAAGAAGGTCACCAGCAACGCCGTCCAGACCACCAGGAAGACCATCGAATAAGGCAGCATGATCAGCAGCATGTCGCCGAAGCCGAGTTCCGGCCGGTACTTGCGCATGAACGCCAGGATCACGCCGCAGTAAGTCATCATCGGCGTGATGATGTTGGTGGCCGAATCAGCCACGCGGAACGCTGCCGCCACCAGGTCCGGGGTCATGGCCGGATTCACGAAGTACAGCATCGGCACGAAGATCGGGCCGAGCAGCATCCACTTCGAGGTCAGGCCGCCGATGAACAGGTTGATGATCGCGGTGGTCAGCACGAAACCGATCAGCAGCAGCACCGGGAATTGCTGCAGTCCCATGGCCACCAGCGCCTCGGCGCCCAGGTAGGTGATGTAGGAACCGAGACCGCTGTAGCGCAGCAGGCCGAGAAAGTTGTAGCTGAAGAAGGTGAGCACCAGGATGTAACCCATGGTGTTCATCTGTTTCACCATGGCCTTGGCGACGTCGCCTACCCGCTTGAAAGTACCGGCGGCGTAACCGAAGCAGGTGCCCTCGATAATGAAGAAGATGGAGATCAGCAGGATGATGTTGTTCAGGTACGGCACCACCTCCTGGCCGTTCTCGTCGGTGTAGGCGCCCAGCGGGCCCAGTGCGAGGCCCCCGATCACCACTGCCGCGATGAGCAGTCCCCAGCCGGCGGCCTTGAGTCCCCGCCGCTCGGCTTCCCCGATTTCGAACTCGCCCGGGTTGACGTCTGCCGGCAGCTCGAATGGCGCGTCGGCTAGCCTCGGCTCGACGAAGCGCTTCGTGACCCAGGCGCCGGTCAGGGCCAGCACGATGGTCGAAGTGGCGATGAAGAAGTAGTGCATGGTCGCGGGGCGCAGCGGCATCCCGTCGGCGGTAGTGAACGGGATGCCTTGCGACTCGGCGAATACCTGGGCGTTCATGCCGATGATGACGTCGATCGGGGTGCCAGGGATGAGGTTGGCGCTGAAGCCGGCGGAGACGCCGGCGAAGGCGGCGGCCATGCCGATCAACGGGTTCTTGCCGAGGCCGGCATACAAGAGCCCCGCGAGGGGAATGAGCACCAGGTAACCGGCGTCTGTCGCGACCGAGCTGGTGATGCCGAGGAACATGAGCAGCAGCGGCAGCCACTTCTGCGGAATATGCGTGCCGGCACGCTTGATCAGGGCCGCGAACAGGCCGGAATTCTCCGCCACGCCGATGGCCAGCATCACCACCATGATCACCGCCAGCACGCCGTTGCCGAAGGCCAGCCAGTTCTGCAGCAGCGCGTTGTCGAAGATCCAGCGCACATGCTCCGACTCGTACATCGGCAGGATCTGGTAGCTGACCGGCTCGCCGCCCGCGCCCATGGTCTCGAACGTATGTCCGCCCAGCAGCACCGTGGCGAGAAAGGCCAGCGGATAGAAGGACATGAAAATGATCACGGGATCCGGGATCTTGTGGCCCACGCGCTCGACGAAGCGCGAGAAACCTTGTCCCCTGGTCTGCTGGTGCTCGCTCATGGGTCTCCCCTGCCCGGCTCGGTAAGAAACAGCCGCGAAGTATACGGGAGATCGCCCACGCCCCGGCCCGCGCGGCCTCAGGGGTGTTGTCAGTGGCGGCCGGGCGGGTTTACGCTTGATTAGACTCGGTTCAATTACCTGGACCCGGAAAACAAGACCCAAGAGGATTCGTCAATGCGCAAATTCAAGACACTGTCTTTCGCCGCCTGCGCCATGCTGGCCGCCGCCGCGGTCCACGCCGACAACCATGGCATCCACGAGGCGACCGCCGATTTCATCGACAAGGAAAGCAAGTCGGTCGGCACCGCGACCCTGACCGAAGGCCCCAACGGCGTGGCGATCTACCTCGACCTGCACGGCCTGCCGCCGGGCCCGAAGGCCATTCACATCCATACCGTCGGCACCTGCGAGGATCCGGAGGCCGGTTTCGTCGCTTCCAAGGGCCACCTCAACCCTGACGGCAAGGAACATGGGCTGATGAACCCGAAGGGACCCGATGCGGGCGATCTGACCAACCTGGTGGTGCTGGACGACGGTACCGTCAAGGTCGAAATGTTCACTCCGCGCGCCTCGCTCGGCGGCGCTGAGGGTCGCGCGACCATCCTCGACGAGGACGGTGCCGCGCTGGTGATCCACATCAACCGCGATGACCACATCACCCAGCCCATCGGCGGCGCCGGCCCGCGCATCGCCTGCGGAGTCGTCAAGGCCAAGTGAGGCTTCGGCCTGCATTGATCGGAATGACGCTCGTCGCCTTGCTGGCGGCGAGCGTCTATTCCCTTGCACGCACCCCCGGGGTTGCGGCCCCGCTGGCAATTTCAGAGACGGGAATCGGCCCGCTGCGACTCGGCCGACCCTACACCGAGGCTGCTGCGGACGCGCAGCGCGTCGCCCCCGACAATGCCCTCGCCGGCATCGGTTGCGGCGGGCTCGACGAGGTTCGCTACAGCAGCCGGCTCGACGAGCATCCGGTCAGCGCCATGGGCATGGCGGACCAGGGACGCCTGATCGAGATCGAGCTGACCCTGGATGCGCCCCTGCAAGCGGCCAGCGAGGCGGCCTGCGTTGCGCTGCGCGACGAGTTCGCTGCGCCCTTCGTGGCGCAGTTCGGCGCGATCGAAAAGCGCTGGGAAGAGCGCAAGCCCGTATCTCGCGAGCACCTGGCCTCCACTGGGCCGGTGGTGCTGGTCGCGCGGTGGTTCCCGACCGGGAACAGCTGCTACGTCAGCGCGCATTACGGTTTCGGCGCCAGTCTCACCGCCGAAAGCGCCGCCTGGTAGCGCACGCGCCCGAGCCGCGGCCTCAGCCGAGCACCACCACGATCCCCAGCGCTACGGCGCCCATCCCGAGCGCAGTCAGCAGGGCCACGACGGCCGGCTTCGGGCCGAGGGCCCGCAGAGCGGCGAGACGGATCTGCATGCCGATGGCCGCCATCGCCATGGCGAACAGGAAGGCGCTCGCATTGCCTGCTATGAAGATCACCGCCTGCCACCAGCCCTGCTCCCCAAGCAGCACGTCGCCGCCGCTGCGCAGCGCGGCGAAACCGACGAAACCGAGCACGAACAAGGGGAACGCCGTGCGCGCTTCGGCATGCCGTTCGCCTCGCATGCCCCACCAGACGATGGCGGGAATGACCACCATCATCGACAGGTTGCGCAACAGCTTGGTCACCGTCGCGGCGGCGAGCGTTTCTCCCGCGCCGAAAGTCTGCTCGTGGAGGATGGCGGCGGCCGTGACCTGCGCCGTGTCGTGCACGGCCGCGCCCAGCACCAGGCCCACGGCCCGGCTGTCGTGCAACCAGGCCTGCAGCAGCCATGGATACAGCATGGTCGCGGCCAGTCCGAACAGCGCAACGCAGGCCAGCGCATAGGCCGTCTGCTCCGGCCGGGGTCGCAACGCCGGCGCGGTGGCGGCGATGGCAGAAGCTCCGCAGATAGCAGAACCGACTGCAAGCAATGCAGTCAGCTTGCGCTCTACGCCGAGCAGCCGTCCGAGAAGCAGGGCGAGGCCGAGGCCCGTTGCCAACGCGCCGAGCACCATCGGCACCGCGTGCACGCCCAAGGCGCCCAGTTGACCCAGGGAGAGACGCAGTCCGATCAGCATCACGCCGAGCTTGAGCAACGGGCCCGCGGCAAGACCGAGGCCCGGACTCCAGCCCGCGTGGCGCCGTGCCGCGCCTGACAGGCACAGGCCGAGCAGTATCGCCACGAGTACCGGGCTCACCGGGATTCCGGACCACGGCGCAGGAGCCTGGCGCAACAACAGGGGCATCAGTGTCGCCACCAGCGCGATTGCGGTGACCACGATCAGTCCGCTCCAGTACTGCATGCCTGCTGTCTTGTGTGCTGTCACGCGCGTCTCGCTGTTCGCTGCCTGCGTAGCTCGAATTATCCGCCGCGCGCGACGCTGTGCGCCAGCGCCAAGATCATCGATTCGCAGCAGCACGGTGGATCATCTGCGAGACCGAAGGGAATTCCCTCGACGACCTGGCCCACGGGCGTATCCGGCGCCAGGCCTTCAGCCACCACGCGACTGCGGAAATCGCTGTCTGTCCGCAGCCCCAGCCACCGCACCCGCGTGGTCATGATGCTGTCGTCGCTGGCGCGCTTCTCGACCACGGTCTTTAGTCGGGGCTGCACGAGCTCGACGAAGTCGGCAATCTGCTCGTCTGAGGCGCAGAGATGCTGAAATACCTCGTCTGGAATCAGGTAGACGAGCGTATCTTCAATGGCCTTGACAGGAAAATGCGCGCCGCGGTTGCGCAGCAGGCTGAAGTGACCAAAGATGTCACCCTCTTCCAGCCGGTTATGCAACGCACCATTGCGCCGATAGATTTCCACCGCACTGCTACGGAACCAGTACAGCTCACGGATTTCCTTCTCGCGCGCCAGGTGTTGCCGTATCTCCAGGGCTTCGGTATCCATTCATCATGTCAATTGCAGGATCCGATGCCTGGCCAGTTCGGTGTTCTCGCGACAGGCTGTAAAGTTGCAGTGCGGCGGGACGGATAGGAATCGCCATGGGAGATCGTTATGGTGATGAAGAGATTTCCAGTATTTCGCGACGTCGTCGTTTTCCAGATGAAACTCCTGGTCGACGGACTACGCGATCTGCTGATCAGCCCGGTATCTGTGCTCGCAGCGCTGGTCGACCTGCTGATCCCCGGAAACGACGGCGGAAAGCGCTTCTACGCCGTAGTGCGTTTCGGTCGCCGCACTGAAGAGTGGATCAACCTGTTTGGTGCGGCCGGGCCGCATGATGCTGCCGCCGAAGCGACTGGCATCGATATCCTCTTCAACGACCTGGAGGAGAAGCTGCGTGACCCCGCGTTACGCGAACAAGCGCGGGCGCGCGCGCATGCACTTGCCGAGCGCCTGAAGAAGCGGGCCGAGGGAGACACCGAATCATCCACGGACCCGCGGGATTCAACCCAGGATTAAGCTCCACGACGTATAGCCGGCATAACATGCCAGCAACGCCATGCCCTCGCCTCTGCTCAGTCGCTGCCCGGTGTGCAGGAACACCACCAGCAAGAGCGCGGATGCGAGCATTACCCATTGGTCGAAGGCGATAATCCGGGGGTTGACGACGACCGGATGAACCAGCGCAGATATGCCGAGGATCCCGAGCAGGTTGAATATGTTGCTGCCGAGGATATTGCCGACGGCCACGTCTGCATGGCGCCGCAGTGCCGCCATGACCCCCACCGTCAGTTCCGGAAGGGACGTCCCTACGGCCACCAGGGTGAGACCGATCACCGCTTCCGATACGCCAAGATGTTGCGCCATGTTGACCGCGCCGGTGATGAGCACGCGCGATCCGGCGATGAGCAGGGCGAGACCACCCACGGTGGCGGCGACCATCGCGGGCATGGAGCCAGGCAGGGCCGTCACCTCCTGGGATTCAGCTTCGTGGACCTCGCGCGCCGGCGCATTGTGAATGGCCTCGCTGCGATACGCCCAGATGAGGTAAGCGACCAGGCCGACAAATAGCACCGCGCCTTCCGCCCGGCCGAACAGGCCGCCTGCAGCAAGCGCCAGGAACATGACAGTGGCGCCCACCATGACCAGTGCATCGCGTCGCAGGGCCAGCGGCTTGACCGCCAGTGGTGTGATCGCGGCACAGAGCCCCAGGATGAGCAGGATGTTGCCGATGTTGCTGCCGACCACGTTGCCGACGGCAATGTCAGGGCTCTCACTCAGCGCGGCATCGATCGACACCACGAGTTCGGGCGTGGACGTGCCGAAACCGACGATCAGGAGCCCGCTCAGAAGGGGCGAAATGCCCATGCGGCCGGCAATTGCCAGGGCCCCACGAATCAGCGCCTCACCGCCCGCGGTGAGTAGTCCGATGCCCAGCAGTATCAGTAGCAGGTCTTGCATCGCTCCGGGAACTCGCGCACATCAAGCGCCACGCGCGCCCGCGGGGGGACGAAAAGAGGAAATCCGTCGCGCGTTGCCTAGGGCCGCGTCAGCGCAGCCGCGCCAGATGCGGCCTGCCTGGATTGACCCTGTACGTCCGTTGCGACCGCAGTGCCATCCAATGCATAGCTGCTGACCAGCCCGGAAATTTCCTCTGCCCCGACCGGGCGGCCGATGAAATACCCCTGCAGGGTGTCACAGGCGAGGTCTTGAAGGCAATGGGCCTGCTCCAGGCTCTCGACGCCCTCCGCGGTCACGGTGAATCCGAGATTCCGCGCCAGCGATACGATTGCGCGCACGATGGCAAGATTGTCGTGATCGAGCGGCAGGCCGCGCACGAAACTGCGGTCGACCTTGACGTTGTTCAGCGGCAGTCGCTTGAGGTAACTGAGCGAAGAATAGCCGGTGCCGAAATCGTCGAGCGACAGCCGCAGGCCCATTTCTGTCAGCCGGTTGAGCGTCGCCAGCGTGGCCTCGGTGTCCTCCATAAGGGAACCTTCGGTCACCTCAAGCTCCATGCGATCAGCCGACAGCCCGGAAGCCGCAAGGATCAGCCCTATGCGCTCCGCCAGGTCGGGGTCGCGAAACTGGCGCGCGGAAAGATTCACCGCGACGCGCAGGGAGTGGCCCTCCTGCTCCCACCGCTTTGCGTCTGCGCAGGCGGTACGCATGACCCACTCACCAATGGGCACGATGAGGCCGTTCTCCTCCGCCGCGGGAATGAAGTCCAGCGGCGACACCAGGCCTTGCTCCGGGTGTTGCCAGCGGATCAGCGCCTCGACGGATTCGACACGTCCTGTCTCGAGGTCGAACTGCGGCTGGTACAGGAGGAAAAACTCGTCCCGCTGGAGGGCGCGACGCAGGTTGTTCTCGAGATCCAGGCGGCGGAGCGCCTGCTGCGTCAGGGAAGCGCTGTAGAACTGGCAGTTGTCGCGGCCCTGGTCCTTGGCATGGTACATGGCCGTATCGGCATGCTTGAGCAGAGTTGCCCCATCCTTGCCGTCGTCCGGGAAAACGGAAATGCCGATACTTGTGGTAAGCACCACGTCTTTGCCCTCGAGCCGGAAGGGCCGCCGCATTTCCTCGTGAATACGATGGGCCACGCCCAGCACGTCTTCCGCACTACGAAGGTGCGGCACGAGCACGGTGAATTCGTCGCCACCGAGCCGCGCCAGTTCGATTTCCTCTTCGCTCGAGTCCACGCGGGCCACCAGGTCCGCCGGCCGCACGCTCAGGCGCAAGCGATCCGACACCCACTGCAGCAGGAGGTCGCCCGTGCCATGGCCCATCGTGTCATTGATGTTCTTGAAGCCATCGAGATCCAGGAACAGGATGGCGAGCTTTTCCTCGTTGCGACGCGCCCTGTAGATCTCCCGCTCTACTCTTTCCGAGAAAGAGAGCCGGTTGGGCAGGCCCGTCAAGGGATCGAAATACGCCAGGCGGTAGACCTTTTGCTCTGCTTCGCGACGCGACGTCACGTCCCGCGCAAGCACCACAAAGCTGGCAGAGCCGGGCGAAGAAGTGGATTTCCGCGAAGCGGAGAGTTCGAACCAGCGCGGGCCCTCTGCGGTCTCGAGCTCGACCATGTTCCCCAGGGAGCCGCCGCTTACATAGGCCTCGTGCACAGCGGCAGAGAACGCGGCGGCCGCCTCTGCAGGCAGGACCTGTTCAAGATTGGCGCCGATGAGGTTGCCGAATGCCAGCCCGTTCCGCTCGGGCAGGTGACAGTCGACAATGCGGCCGGGAAGCTCGATCTCGAACAACAGGTCTGGAATCGCTTCCAGCGTGTTGCGCAGCTTGTTCCTCGCCTCCACCACCGCCAGCTCCTGCTGCTTGCGCTCGGTGATGTCCTGCACCGTACCTATGCCTGCGATGGGATTGCCGCTACGGTCGCGCGACAGCTTGGCGCGTTCATATACCCAGCGCACTTCCTCGCCCACCAGGATGCGATGCTCTATGCGCAGTTCGCCAGCGCATAGCGCCTGCTCCCATGCAGCCTCCACTTCGGCGCGGTCCTCAGGATGAACGCGTGCCATGATGCCCTCGTAATTGAGGCGCACGCCCTCCGGAACGTCGAAGATGCGATGGGTCTCTGCGGACCAGTGCAGTTCGTCCGCCGCGAGGTCGTAGAACCAGCTGCCCAGGCGGGCGACCGACTGCGCCTGTTCCAGCAGCTGGCCGCTTTCGTGCAAGGCCTGCTCTGCCCGCCTGCGATTCTCCACGTTGACCAGCAAGCCTGCGAAAAGGCCCAGTAGTTCGATTTCGTCGGCGCCATATTCGACGACCTTGCGCACCGCATCGAAGCCGACGAAGCCCAGGCAGTCGTCTTCAAACAGCATTGGCGACGTGATCAGGCTCTTGATGTCCTGGGGCGCCAGCATCTCGCGCATAGGACCGGGCGGCAAAGTGGCGACATTCTGGATGACCACCGGTTCGCCGCGCCGGTGCGCTGCCACCATGTCGGTGATGGTCTCCAGCGGCAAATCCTGCAGGTTGTCGATTTGCGATGAAATACCAGGACCGCACCACTCGTGTGTGTTGCGCGCCGTGCCGTTGGCCAGGTCATAACTGAAAATGTAGGCGCGGTCCGCATGGAAGAACTCGGCCATGCGTCCCAGCGCGTGGTCCATAGAGAGATCCATTTCGTCGGGCCGCATGCGGATGAACCCGGTCGACAGCTCGAGGATCATCTGGCGATACTCGGACAACCTGACGGCTGCGGACTCCGCCTCCGTACGCATCATCTCGGCACCGACCGGCCCGCCGAAAATCCCGAGCAGGCGATCGGCAAGACCGGGGCGGTCCAGGGATTGCTTGCCGAGGGCGACGAGGATTCCTATCGGTGCATTGCTCTTGTCGAATATGGGCACACCGATGTACGACTCGATGCCGAGCTCGACGAGCAGATGGTCTTCCGGAAACAGGGCCTGCACGTTGGAGCGCAGAATCTGGTTGCCCCGATCAAAGACGTTTGCACAGGGAGTGCCCGGAAGGGCATAGGTGAACGGCTGAAGAGGCTTCTCGCCGTCAAAGCCTGCGATGACCCGCACCCTCTGCTGATCGCTCTCGACACGCCCCACGAAGGCGATATCGAGCCCGAGCGCTTCGACCAGGTGCTTGCTCACCGCCTGGTGGAAGGCCGGGCCGGACAGCGTCCCCAGTGTGGTCGCAAGGGACGCCAGCGCGCTCTGCGTGATGTGCTGTTCCGTGACGTCCTGTACCGTACCGACGATGCGCGGGTCCACCCGGCCTGGCATCAGTCGAGGTTCGGCCTCCTGGCGTATATATTTCGTGCGACCGCTCGGCAGGCGCAGCCGATAGACGTGCGCGCCCCCGGTGCTCTCGCCCGGCGCCGCGCCGACAAATGCGCGTCGAGCGCGTTCCACGTCCTCCGGGTGTACGCGCCGGAGCAATTCCTCGAAGTCGAGGCCGTCATCCTGGCTGCTCAACTCGAAGATCGCGCGCATGGCGGCCGAGCACTCGACGCGAGAGCCGGCGGCATCCATTTCCCAGCTGCCGATTCTCGCTATCCGCTGCGCTTCCGTAAGCTGCCATTCGTTCTGCTGCAGGTCCTCAAGCAGCTGCCGTCCACGCAGCAGGTACCGCAAGCGGTGGCCGATGAGGCCCCAGTTGATGGGTTTGGAGATGAAATCGGTGGCGCCTGCGTCGAAGGCCTGCTCCACGACCTTGAATTCGTCGTGCCCGGTTACCATGACGATCGGCAGCTCCTCGCCTGCCTCGGACCGCAGCGTGCGACATACTTCGAAGCCGCTGAAGCCGGGCATTTCGACGTCCAGCATGACAAGGTCGTAACGCTGGTCGCGGAACATGCGCAGGGCCTCTTCGCCGTCTGCCGCCACGCAAGCCTCGAAGCCCGCGCGCTCGATCGCCGCACCCATCAGAAGCCGTGCAGTGGCGTCATCGTCTGCGTAGAGGACGCGCCTGGTCTTCGTCGTCATGCGGCCTCCGGCAACAGGTTGAGCAATGCGTCGCAGGCAAGGCTGTGCTCTTGCGCGAGCGTGGAAAAAAGCCCGCAGGCGTGCGGCGCGTGGCCGTCGCGGGCGGCTTTCTCCAGCCGTGCCGCAAGCTGCGACAGGCGCATGGCGCCGACGTTTGCGGCACTCGACTTGAGCGTGTGCGCGCCCTCCCGCAGCGAGCCGAGGTCTGTCCGGGCTACGGCCTGGCGCATACTCTCCACCACTGACCCGGCGGTCTCGAGGTAGGCCTTGACCAGGCGCTCGGCGAGGCCTCCTGCCCCATGCGGGTCAAGCTCCTGGTAGCCTTCCAGGACGGCCGGATCGACCACTGGGACGGCCGCGGAGGAGTCCCCGGCAACAGCTGTATCTGCACTGTTCTGAGCATCTTCGTGCGCTCTGCTCGTATCCACCCAGCGCCGCACGACGGTCTCCAGCTGTGCCCGGGTGTAAGGCTTGGCAAGATAGTCGTTCATGCCGGCCGCCAGGCAGCGTGCGCGATCTCCTTCAAGCGCATTCGCGGTCAGGGCCACGATGGGGACCTTGCGCCGTGCCGCCGCCGTATCTGCGCGCAACGCTGCCGTCGCCTGGAACCCGTCCAGCAGCGGCATTTGCAGATCCATCAGGATAAGGTGGAAATCCGTCGCGGAAGTCTTCTCCAGGACTTCTTTCCCGTTGCGCGCGACCGTGACCAGCACGCCCATGCGTTCCAGCATCGCGCAGGCCAGCGCCTCATTCACCGGGTTGTCTTCGGCGAGCAGCACCCGCCAAGGCGCAGCGGCCTTGCGCTCGATGTCCATCGCCACCGGGGTGTCCTGGCTTACGCTGTGATCGACGGCCTCCGGGCTGCCCGCAACCGGCATGCAAGCGGCTTCGAGCTCCAGCTCCACCCAGAAAGTCGAGCCCTGGTTTACCGTGCTCTCGACGCCTATCCGGCCTTTCATCAGGCTGACCAGCTGGCGGCAGATGGCAAGACCGAGTCCGGTGCCGCCGAAATTCCGCGTGGTCGAACCATCCGCCTGGCGAAAAGGCTCGAATATGTGCTCGCGCGCATCCTCGCGAATCCCGATACCCGTGTCATGCACATTGATGCGCACGCACCATTCGTTTCCTGTCTGCGCAGTCGCGAGGCACTCGACCCGGACACACCCGGCCGGAGTGAACTTCAATGCGTTGCTGACCAGGTTCATCAACAGCTGGCGCAACCGGAACGGGTCCCCGTGAACCATGAGCGGGGCATCAAGGCGCGGCGGCACAAACATGATCTGCAAGCCTTTCGAAGCCGCATGCGGCCGGAACATATCCACGGTCTCGTCGAGGAGTCTGCCCAGGTCGATCTCCGCCGAATCGAGCTCGACATGTCCCGATTCGCCGCGCGAAAAATCGAGTATGTCGTTGATGAGATCAAGCAGGTGCCGACCCGAATGCAGTACGGACTCGAGCTGGTTTCTGCGCGTGGCATCGAGGTCGGAATCGAGCAGCAACTCGGTCATTCCCAGCACGCCGTTCATCGGCGTACGGATCTCGTGGCTCATGCGCGCGAGAAACTCCGACTTCGCCCGGTCGGCCGTCTCGGCAGCGTCTTTCGCCTTCTGCAGAGCCGCCGTCTTGTCGACGATCTCCTGCTCACGCAAGCGCAGGCGCTCGGCCATCTCGTTAAAGGCCTCTCCTACCCGGCTGATCTCACCCGCGTCGCGCATTGAGATACGGTGCTCCAGGTCGCCGTGACCAATCCGCCGCGCACCTTCCTCGAGGCGCTTGATGGGTCGAATGAAATGTCGCTCCAGCAACTGCGAAGCCACTCCGAGCACCAGCAGCCCGAAAAAGAGACTGGCCGCCATCATGGTGATGAAGGCGCCACGGCTGCCGGCGAACACTTCGCGCAGCGGGACTTCGGTCACCGCCAGCCAAGGCGTTCCCGGCACGGGCATCATGCTGCCCAGCACCCGCGTACCCTGGGTATTCCGGTACGGCCCGGCCCACGGGCCGGAAACGGAGCGCACACGATCGTGCACGGCGTCCTCCAGGTGTACCTGCCGCTGCACCAGGAGCGGGTCCGAATGTGCGATGACACGCCCGCTCTGGTTGACCAGGTAACCGATCCCGGATGTGCCCAGCTGGACGCCGGCGATGACATCGTTCAGGACATCCATTCGCACCCGCCCGGCGACGACTTTGCCGTCACCCGCTGGCAGCGCGACGATCAGGTAGGGTTCTTCTGAGGCCGAGACCTGCACATCGCTGACGTAGCTCTCGCCGCGCCGGGCAGCGAGAAACCAGTTTGACTGGGAAATCGTGAACAGGCGCGCCAGCCCGTCTTCACCGGCCGGCGCATGTGCCAGCATCCGGCCGGACTCACTGAGAAAAATGACTTCATTGAGGGCTGGCTGGTCACGCAAGAAATCGTCTAGATCTCCCGATGTTCCGTTCGCAGCTCCGTGTCCAATCGCAGTCAGCACTCGAAGCAGGTGGTATTGCCGCTCGAGGAAGCCATCGACTACAGCGGATACGCGCTGGGTCGCTTCGTGCTGCCGCCCTTCCCAGGCATCTCGTTCAGCTTTGCTGACCAGCGCGACGATGGCGCTCGCACCACCCACCAGCAGCACCAGCATCGCCACGATGAAGACCCCGAGCAACTGCCGACGCAGGCTGCGCTGCCAGAAGCGCAGCCCGACACCTTGTTGTTCAGGATGGGTTTCCGCGGCCATGGTTCAGTGCCCCGAGGCTCCCTGTGCTTCCGCTACGAGGTAGGCGTCCCAGATGCGCTCGTGCAAGGCCCGCACCGACGGGCCCACCGGCGCATGCACCTCCGCGTTCGCAATCTTCGCCAGCGGCGGGAAAACCAGCGGGTCAGCGAGGATCTCCGCATCGATGAAGGGGTAAGCGTTTTCGTTGGCAGTGGGGTAATACTGTTCGTTCACGACGCGCGCACTGATTTCCGGGCGCAGCATGAAATCTATGAAGGATTCGGCCAGCGCCTTGCGCGGGGAGCTGGCCGGAATGACGAAATTGTCGATCCACTGGATGCTGCCCTCTTCAGGCACCACGAAGCCGACGTCCATGCCCTCTTCCTGGGCGCGCATCGCGTCGGCGGACCATCCGTACATAAGTACTGCAGAGCCGCTCTCGAGCGCCTGCATGGCGACTTCCGGCGAGTAGCCCGAGCTGAGCGCCTGGCCACGCAGCCGCAACAGTTCACCCAGCGCTTCGTCCAGCTCGCTGCTGGAGTCAGTGTTGATGGAGTAGCCCAGCGACTGCAGGGTGATGCCGATGAGAATGTCCTTGTCCTCCCAGACCAGCACGCGGCCGGCCAGATCCGGGGCCCAGAGATCGCGCCAAGCCGTCACCGGCCGTCCCACCAGGTCGTTGCGCACGATCAGGCCGGCCAGGCCCCAGTTGTAGGTCACGCTGTAGCGGTTGCCCGGATCGAAAGCGAGATCGCGGAAATTGGCCGAGACATGACGAAAGTTGGGCACGTTGCGGTAGTCGATCTCGGCCAGCAGATCGGCCGCGACCAGCCCCGGGATGTAGGGCCCGTCGATGACAGCGACGTCGTAGACGCCGCCGGCGCGCAGGTTGTCCGCGGCTTCCTGGGTGCTCTCGTAGGTCTGGTAAACGATCTCCACGCCGAACTCCGCTTCGAACGCTTCGATCACGGACAGCGGCAGGTCGTCCTCCCAGCTCAGGAAGACCAGTTGTTCACGATCGGGGTCGGGCCCGTCCCCGGGCACGGACGCGCCGCAGCCGGCGGCCAGGGCTGCCAGCGCGAGCGTGAGGGCACAGGCAAGGGGCTTTGCAGCCAACCTGACATGCCCGGCAGCACCGCCGAGCGGCACCGGCGCGCGGGCCTCATGTCCTCTAGCCATCGTTCCTCTCCCAGGTCCCCACAGTCGGACGCAGGAAGCCGTCCGCAGGGACGGACATCCGTCTTCCATATGTCGGCGGAAACAGGAAAGGCTTTAGGAAATCTCAAAGATGGTCGGGGCGAGAGGATTCGAACCTCCGACCCCCTGCACCCCATGCAGGTGCGCTACCAGGCTGCGCCACGCCCCGACCGAGAGAAATGGACGGCGATTTGCCGTCGAGAGGGCGGCATCATACCCGATGGGGCCGCCTGGAAAAACTGTCGCGCGCTACTTGCCGCGCAGGATCTTGAGGACCTCTTCCAGCTCCGTGCGGATCTGGCGCACGATCTGGACGCTCTGGGTCAGGTCTTCCTTGGCCTCGTCCCCGGTTAGCCGCTGCCGGGCGCCCCCGATAGTGAAGCCCTCGTCATACAGCAGGCTGCGGATCTGGCGGATGAGCAGGACATCGCGACGCTGGTAATAGCGGCGGTTGCCGCGCCGCTTGACGGGCTTGAGCTGGGGGAATTCCTGCTCCCAGTAGCGCAGGACGTGCGGCTTGACGCCGCAGAGCTCGCTGACCTCACCGATGGTGAAGTAGCGCTTGCCCGGGATGACCGGGAGCTCGTCGTTATTCCCCGGTTCCAGCATAGGCCTCCACCCGCGTCTTCAGCTTCTGCCCCGGCCGGAACGTGACCACCCGGCGTGCCGTGATGGGAATTTCTTCCCCCGTCTTCGGGTTGCGACCCGGCCGGCGGTTCTTGTCGCGCAGGTCGAAGTTGCCGAAACCCGACAGCTTGACTTGTTCCCCATTGGCGAGAGCGGTGCGCAGTTCCTCGAAGAACATTTCCACCAGCTCGCGCGCCTCGCGCTTGTTCAGGCCCATGTCCTGGAACAACGCTTCTGCCATCTCAGCCTTGGTCAGCGCCATGTCAGTCTCTTATCCTGGCCCCAAACTCAGACGCCAGCCGCGCCACCACGGACGCTACGACCCCGTCTGCATCTTGATCCGTAAGAGTGCGCGACGAATCCTGTAAAATCAAGCCAAAAGCGACACTTTTTAGACTCGAATCTATGCGCTCGCCCTGGTAGACATCGAAAATCCGGGATTCTGTTAAAAGCTCGCCCCCGGCCACGCGTGCGGCCTGCAGCAAATCTGCCGCCGGCACGCTGCGCGGCACCAGCACAGCGATGTCGCGCCGGATCGCCGGGAACCTGGAGATTTCACTGAAAACAGGCAGTTCTGCCCGGAACGTCATGTCCTCGTCCAGTTCCCAGAGCAAGGGAGTCAGGTCCAGGTCGAGGTCGCGCACGAGTCGCGGATGCAGCGCGCCGACCCAGCCTACGGCACGGCCATCACGCAAGATCCGGGCCGCCTGGCCCGGGTGCAGGGCGGAATGCTCGGCAGCCTCGAAGCTGAAGCGAGCACCCGTAAGTCCGAGCAGGGTTTCCACGTCGCCCTTTGCATCGTGGAAGTCCAGGCGCGCCGCGCCGACGCCCCACTGCTCCGGCAGGCGTCGTCCCGCCACCAGACCGGCAGCGGTATTAATCTGTTTTAAATCATTATCTTCAATGACAAACCTCAGGCCTTGCTCGAAGATGCGTACGCGGTCCTGGCGTCGGCTCAGGTTGCGCCGCAGGGCGTGCACCAGGCCGGGCCACAGGGAGACGCGCATGACGCCCAGCTCGGTCGAGATCGGGTTGCTCAGCGGCAGGGCCTCGACCCCCGGGAACAATTTTGCCTGGAGCTCCGGGTCGACGAAGCTGTAGGTGATCACTTCCTGGTAGCCACGCGGTACCAGGACGTCGGCGATGCGACGCTCGGGCACCCGCGCCTCGCTCGCCGCCCCCAGCTCGGCGCCACCCGCGCCCGGGGTCTCGGGCAGCCGGTCATAGCCGTAGATACGGGCAACCTCTTCGATCAGGTCCACCTCGAGCGCAATATCGAAGCGATGGGAGGGCGGCGTGGCCTGCCAGCCCTCATGAGTGGCTTCGATCGTCATGCCGAGCCCCGCCAGGATGCGCTCGACCTCCTCGTCCGGCACGTTGTGGCCCAGCAGTACGGCCAGCCGATCGCGGCGCAGGGCAACCGGGGCACGTGACGGGATCTGGTCCTGCGCCACGCGCTCGATGACGGGGCCCGGCTCGCCACCAGCGATCTCGGTCAGGAGCTGGGTAGCGCGCTCGATGGCGCGGCGCTGGTGCGCCGGATCCACGCCACGCTCGAAACGCTGCGAGGCGTCGGTATGCAGGCCGAGTCGCCGCGCGCGGCCCGCAATTGCCAGCGGGGCGAAGAAGGCAACCTCGAAGAACACGTCACGCGTGGCCGCGGATACGCCCGAATCCTCGCCACCCATGATGCCGGCCACTGCGCGCGGCCCGCCGTGATCGGCGATCACCAGCGTGTCGGGCTCGAGCAAAACCTCGCGGCCGTCGAGCAGCACGATCTTCTCGCCGGGCTCGGCCAGCCGCACGATGATCCCCTCGCGCAGCGTGGCGAGGTCGAAGCCGTGCATCGGCTGGCCCAGTTCGAGCATCACGTAGTTGGTGACGTCGACAACCGGGTGGATCGGCCGCAGCCCGGAGCGACGCAGCTTTTCCTGCATCCACAGCGGCGTGCGTGCATCGGCGCGGATATTCCGCACCACCCGGCCGACGAAGCGCGGGCAGGCTTCCGGGGCGCGCACTTCGACCGGGAATTCCGCGGCCCCGGCGGCAGGCACAGGCGCCAGCTCCGGCCCGCCCAGCGGCATGCGGTTGATCAGGGCAACCTCGCGCGCGATGCCGAGGACGCTGAAGCAATCCCCGCGGTTGGGCGTCAGGTCCACGTCGATGACATGGTCTTCCAGTCCCAGCCAGGCACGCAGGTCCGTGCCCACCGGAGCGTCCTGCGGCAGGTCCCACAAACCCTCGTGGCTCTCGCCGAGGCCGAGTTCGCGCACGGAACACAGCATGCCCTGGCTCTCGACCCCGCGCAGCCGGGCGCGCTTGATTTTCATGCCGCCGGGCAGCACACCGCCGACCAGCGCCACGGGCGCTTTCATCCCGGCATACACGTTCGGCGCGCCGCACACGATGCCGAGGCGCTCCCCGCTGCCCACGTCGACGCTGCAGACCCTGAGCTTGTCCGCGTCGGGGTGCGGCTCTACGGTCTCCACCCTGCCCACCACCACGGCGGCGAAGTCCGGCGCGGCAGGCGCCAGGGAATCGACCTCCAGGCCCGCCATGGTGAGCTGGCGCACGATGCCGGCGACGTCCACCGGCGGATCGACCCACTCCCGCAACCAGCGTTCGCTGAACTTCATCACACCGCTCCCTGGTTGAACTGCCGCAGGAACCGCAGGTCATTGTCGAAGAACAGGCGCAGGTCCTTCACCCCATAACGCAGCATCGCCAGCCGCTCGACGCCCATGCCGAAGGCATAGCCGGTGAACTCTTCCGGATCGATCCCGCCGAACTCCAGCACGCGCGGATGCACCATGCCGCAGCCCAGCACTTCCAGCCAGCCGTCGCCCCACTCCACGTCCACCTCGGCGGAGGGCTCGGTGAAGGGGAAATAGGACGGCCGGAAGCGCAGCCTGACCTTGCGCTCGAAGAAACACTCGAGGAAGTCGTGCAGCACGGCCTTGAGGTGAGCGAAACTGACGCCGCGGTCCACGACCAGTCCTTCCACCTGGTGGAACATCGGGGAGTGGGTCTGGTCGGAATCGCAGCGATACACGCGGCCGGGTGCAATCAGGCGGATCGGCGCGCCCTGGCGCTGCATGGAGCGGATCTGCACCGGGGAAGTATGGGTGCGCAGCAAGCGGCCGTCACCGAAATAGAAGGTGTCGTGCATGGCCCGCGCCGGGTGGTGCTCGGGAATGTTCAGCGCCTCGAAATTGTGGAACTCGTCTTCCACCTCGGGGCCGGTGTGCACCTCGAAGCCGGCGTGGCGGAAAATGGCCTCCATGCGC
Source organism: uncultured Gammaproteobacteria bacterium (assembly GCA_963709275.1). GTDB lineage: Bacteria > Pseudomonadota > Gammaproteobacteria > Steroidobacterales > XN24 > XN24. The sequence goes on along the minus strand of CAVPVZ010000002.1, from coordinate 873,658 downwards.
CGCATGGTGCGAGTCACGGGGTGCAGGCCGCCGACGGCTTCACCGCGTCCCGGCAGGGTCACGTCGACGCGATCCGACTCGATGGCCGCCGTTTCGCGCTGCGACTCGAGGTAGTCCTTGCGCGCCCCAAGGGCGGCCTGCAAGGCCTGCTTGGCCTCGTTGATGACCTGGCCTGCCGCCGGCCTCTCCTGCGCGGACAGGCTGCCCAGCGATTTCAGAAGCCCGGTCATGAGCCCTTTCTTGCCGAGGTAGCGCACGCGTACCTCGTCGAGGCCTGCCAGGTCCTCACATGCCGCGATTTCTTCGCGCCCCTGCTGTAGCAGCTTCGCTGCGTCTTCCACGCTGTTCCCCCTTAAAAACGGAAAAGGGGAAGGCCCCGCAAGGCCTTCCCCCTTTGCGCCGTGGCCGCGCCGAAGCGCGACCGAACCGGATGATGCCCTACCCGGCTCAGGCGGCGAGTGCGGCCTTGGCCTGCGCAGCGACTGCGCCAAAGGCCTCAGGCTCGTGCACCGCCATGTCCGCCAGGACCTTGCGGTCCAGCTCGATACCGGCCTTCTTCAGGCCGTTCACGAGGCGGCTGTAGGACAGGCCGTGCATGCGCGCGCCGGCGTTGATGCGGACGATCCACAGCGAGCGGAAATCGCGCTTCCGCGCCTTCCGGTCGCGGTAGGCATACTGCCCCGCCTTGGTTACGGACTGCTTGGCCGTACGGAAGGCAGCGCTGCGCTGGCCGTAGTGGCCCTTGGCCTTCTTCAGGATCTTCTTGTGCTTGGCACGGGCGGTGACGCCACGCTTGACTCTAGCCATGGGTCACCTCCTCAGGCGTACGGGAGCATTTTGCGGACCGACTTGACGTCGCTCTCGTGCACCATCTCCGTGGACCGGAGGTGGCGCTTCCGCTTGGTGCTCTTCTTGGTGAGGATGTGGCTGGTGTGGGACTGGCCGCGCTTGAAGCCGCCGCCACCAGTGGCACGGAACCGCTTCGCGGCCCCGCGATTGGTTTTCATCTTGGGCATGTCTTTCTCCGTTTATGGCCTGTTCGGGCATCGCCCCTGCAGGCGTAGATACGGCTTCGGGCCTGGGCCCTCCGTCCGCAGCTCACTTTTTCTTGGGCGTCAGCACCATGGTCATCTGCCGCCCTTCCATTTGCGGGAACTGCTCCACCGAGGCCAGCTCGATGAGATCGTCCCGCACTCTCTCGAGGAGCTTGGCGCCAAGATCCTTGTGCGCCATCTCCCGGCCCCGGAACCTCAGGGTTACCTTGGCCTTGTCTCCCGCCGTGAGGAAGCGCACCAGGTTCTTCATCTTCACCTGGTAATCGCCCTCTTCCGTCCCCGGCCGGAATTTCACTTCCTTGACCTGGATCTGTCGCTGCTTCTTCTTCGCGACCTGGTTCTTCTTGTTCTGCTCGAAGACGAACTTGCCGTAGTCCATCACCTTGCAAACCGGCGGTTCCGCCGTGGGGGCTACCTCGACGAGATCCAGCCCTTCGTCTGCTGCCAGACGCAGGGCCTCCTCGCGTTGCATGATGCCGAGCTGCTCGCCGTCCGAGCCTATGATTCTGAGTTGGGGCGCGCCGATATCTTCGTTGCGCCGGACACGTTTGGACGCCGTGATGCGTCAATCCTCCATAACAGACCGGCCGCGCTTCGCTACCTCAGCTGCGAGGAACTCACCTACCTGGTCGATGCTCATCGACCCGAGGTCCTCACCGCTGCGCGAACGCACGGCCAGCAATACCAGCCTCTACCTCACGGTCGCCAGCGACCAGCAGGAAAGGCACCTTTTGCACAGTATGCTCGCGGATTTTAAAGCCGATCTTCTCATTTCTCAAGTCGGCTTCCACCCGAAACCCCTGATTGACGAGGGATTTCACGGCGGATTCCACGTATTCCGCCTGGCGATCGGTGATATTCAGCACCACGGCCTGCACCGGGGCGAGCCAGACGGGGAAGCGGCCCTCGTAATGCTCGATCAGGATGCCGAAGAAACGCTCCAGCGAACCGAGCAGCGCGCGGTGGATCATGATCGGCCGCCGGCGCTCTCCGCTGCCGGCGACGTACTCCATGTCGAAGCGCTCCGGCAGGTTGAAATCCAGCTGGATGGTGGAGCACTGCCACTTGCGGCCGATGGCGTCCTCGATCTTCAAATCGATCTTCGGGCCGTAGAAAGCGCCACCGCCCTCGTCGAGGCTATATTCCAGGCCCTTGCGCTCCAGCGCGCCCTTCAGCGCGACCGTGGCCTTGTCCCAGATCTCGTCCGAGCCCACCGCCTTTTCCGGCCGGGTGGACAGGTTGACCTCGAACTGGGTGAAGCCGAAGTCGCCGAGCATCTCGAGCGTCAGGTCCAGCACGCGCAGGACTTCTTCTTCGATCTGCTCTTCGCGGCAGAAGACGTGCGCGTCGTCCTGGGTGAAGCCGCGCACGCGCATCAGGCCGTGCAGCGCGCCCGACATCTCGTGCCGGTAGACGGTGCCGAGCTCGGCCCAGCGCATGGGGAGCTCGCGGTAGGAACGCAGGCGGTCCTTGTACATCAGGACGTGGAAAGGACAGTTCATCGGCTTCAGCTGGTAGGGCTGGCCGTCCTCCTCCATCGGCTTGTACATGGACTCGCGGTAGAAGTCGGTGTGGCCCGAGGTGTGCCACAGGTCTTCCAGCGCGATATGCGGCGTGAACAGCAGCTCGTAGCCGTGCCGGCTGTGCTGCTCGCGCCAGTAATCCTCCATCACGCGCCGGATGCGCGCGCCGCGCGGGTGCCAGAACACCAGCCCGCCGCCGGCGTCATCCTGGATGCTGAACAGGTCCATGTCGCGCCCGATGCGGCGGTGGTCGCGTTTCTCGGCCTCCTCGAGGCGCGTGAGGTAGGCCTTGAGCTGCTTGGCATCCGGCCAGGCCGTGCCGTAGATGCGCTGCAGCTGCTCGTTGCGCGCATCGCCACGCCAGTAGGCGCCGGCCACCTTGGTCAGCTTGAAGGCTTTCAGCAGGCCGGTGCGCGGCACGTGCGGCCCGCGGCACAGATCCTTGAAATCGCCCTGGCCGTAGATGCTGAGGGTCTCGTCGGCCGGGATGTCCTCGATGATGCGGGCCTTGTACTCCTCGCCCAGGCCGCGGAAGAAGGCCACGGCCTCGTCCCGCCCCATGACTTCGCGCTGCACCGGCTGGTCGGCCTCGGCGAGCTCGGCCATGCGCTGCTCGATGGCCGCGAGGTCCTCGGGCGTGAAGGCGCGGTCGAAGGCGAAGTCGTAGTAGAAGCCGTCCTCGATCACCGGGCCGATGGTGACCTGGGCGCTGGGGAACAGCTGCTTGACCGCCTGCGCCAGCAGGTGCGCCGTCGAGTGGCGGATGATTTCCAGTCCGTCCTCGTCGCGCCCGGTGACGATCGCCGCCTGCGGCGTCGTGATCGATGCGGAACGAGGTGTCGACCAGGCGGCCGTCCACGCGGCCGGCGACCGCAGCCTTGGCAAGGCCGGGGCCGATGTCTGCAGCGAGCTCCGCCACGGTGACGGGCGCGTCGAAGCTGCGCTGACTTCCGTCAGGGAGCGTGATGACCGGCATGGGAACTCTGTCTGCTCAGAATCGGACTGCACGCTCCGGCGAGATTCCCTGGCGGAGGTCGCGCCGGGGCGTGCGGGTCTCGGATTTGGTAGGCGCGGGCGGGTTTGAACCGCCGACCCCTACGATGTCAACGTAGTGCTCTACCACTGAGCTACGCGCCTAGTTCAAGACGCGGAAGGATACCGGCGAAGGCCCCGGCGGGCAAGGGCTTTCTGGCCTAGCCCGCAAGGTCTGACGGCAGCCCGAGGCCCTCGTGGCGCAGCCGCTCGATCTCGTCGCGCAGCTCGGCAGCCTTCTCGAACTCCAGCTCCCGGGCGTGGCGGTACATCTCCGCCTCCAGCTTGCGCAGGCGTTTCATGACCTCTTCGGTGCTGAGCTTCTCGTAAGCCAGGCGCGGCTCGGCCACTTTGCGCAGACCCTTGTCTGCGCCAGGCCGGGCCCCCTCCTCCCGCGCGCCTTCCATCACGTCCGCAATCCGCTTGACGATGGTCTGGGGCGTGATGCCGTGCTCGGCGTTGAAGGCGATCTGCCTGGCCCGCCGCCGATTGGTCTCGCCGATGGCCCGCTGCATGGAGCCGGTCTCGCGGTCGGCGTAGAGGATGGCCTTGCCGTGCACGTTGCGGGCCGCCCGCCCGATAGTCTGGATCAGGGAGCCCTCGGAGCGCAGGAAGCCCTCCTTGTCCGCGTCGAGGATCGCGACCAGCGACACCTCGGGCATGTCCAGCCCTTCGCGCAGCAGGTTGATGCCCACCAGCACGTCGAACTCGCCGCGACGCAGGTCGCGGATGATCTCGATGCGCTCGACCGTTTCGATGTCCGAGTGCAGGTAGCGCACCCGCACGTCGTGCTCGGCCAGGTATTCGGTCAGGTCTTCCGCCATGCGCTTGGTCAGCGTGGTGATCAGCACGCGCTCCTGGCGCGCCGCCCGCAGCCGGATCTCGGACAGCACGTCGTCCACCTGGTAGCGGACCGGCCTGACCTCCACTTCCGGGTCGACCAGCCCGGTCGGCCGCACCACCTGCTCCACCATCTGCCCGGAATGCTCGAGCTCGTAAGCGCGCGGCGTCGCCGAGACGTAGATCGCCTGCGGCGACAGCGCCTCGCACTCGTCGAAGCGCAACGGGCGGTTGTCCAGCGCCGAAGGCAGGCGGAATCCGTACTCGACCAGCGTTTCCTTGCGGCTGCGGTCGCCCTTGTACATGGCGCCGAGCTGCGGAATGGTGACGTGCGATTCATCCACCACCAGCAGGGCGTTGGCCGGCAGGTAGTCGAACAGGCAGGGCGGCGGCTCACCTGGCGCGCGGCCGGAAAGGTAGCGCGAGTAGTTCTCGATGCCCTGGCAATAGCCGAGCTCCTGGATCATTTCCAGGTCGAAGAGGGTGCGCTGCTCGAGGCGCTGCGCCTCGAGCAGCTTGTCGGCCGCGCGCAGCACCTGCAGCCGCTCCTTCAGCTCGGCCTTGATTTCGTCCATGGCGGCCAGCAATCGATCGCGCGGGGTGACGTAGTGCGTCTTGGGAAAGATCGTGACGCGCGGGACCTTGCGCAGCAGCTCGCCGGTGAGCGGATCGAACCAGCTCAGCGACTCGATCTCGTCGTCGAACAGCTCCAGGCGGACCGCCTCACGCTCCGATTCGGCCGGGAAAATGTCGATGACGTCGCCACGCACGCGATAGGTCCCCTGGCGCAGGTCCATCTCGTTGCGCTGGTACTGCATGTCGGCCAGGCGGCGCAGGATGGTCCGCTGCGCCATGCGATCGCCGCGATCCAGGTGCAGCACCATGTTCAGGTAGGCCGCCGGGTCGCCGAGGCCGTAGATGGCCGACACCGTCGCGACGATGATGGTGTCCGGGCGGTACAGCAGGGCCTTGGTGGCGGACAGGCGCATCTGCTCGATGTGCTCGTTGACCGAAGCGTCCTTTTCGATGTAGGTGTCGGAGGACGGGACGTAGGCCTCGGGCTGGTAGTAGTCGTAGTAGGAGACGAAGTACTCCACCGCGTTGTCCGGGAAGAACTCGCGGAACTCGCCGTACAGCTGGGCGGCCAGGGTCTTGTTGTGCGCCAGCACCAGCGTCGGGCGCTGGAGCGCCTCGATGACGTTGGCGATCGTGAAGGTCTTGCCCGACCCGGTGACGCCAAGCAGGGTCTGGCTCGCCAGGCCGGCGTCGAGCCCGCCGATAAGGTTCTGGATCGCTTCCGGCTGGTCGCCGGCCGGGGAGTAATCTGACACCAGCTCGAAGGGCCGGACCTCGCTTGTGGGTATGATCGGTTCCTGCATGTTCTCGCGGCAATTCCTGACTGGACGGCGGCGGGGTTTCATTTCACCATGTCGGCCGAGGCTATGCTCTTCGCTCCCGGGGAGCGAGCCGATGCCGCCAGCCATCCATTATGCACCAGGGGGAAAATCGTGGATCTTCGCCTCTCCGACCGGGTCAACCGCGTCAAGCCGTCACCCACCATGGCCGTCACCGCGAAAGCTGCCGAGCTCAAGCGCGCCGGACGGGACATCATCGGCCTGGGCGCCGGCGAGCCCGATTTCGACACCCCTGATCACATCTGCGCCGCAGCGATCGAGGCCATCCGCGCCGGGCGCACCCGCTACACGGCGGTGGAAGGCATCCTCGAACTGCGCGAAGCGATTTGCGACAAGTTCCGGCGCGACAACCGGATCGAGTACCAGCCGAACCAGGTGCTCGTATCCAACGGCGCCAAGCAAAGCCTGTACAACCTGTGCGTGGCCTTGCTCGGGCCGGGCGACGAGGCCATCGTGCCGGCGCCGTACTGGGTGTCCTATCCGGACATGGCCCTGCTCGCAGAAGCCACGCCCGTGATCGTCGCCGCAGGCCCGGACCAGCATTTCAAGATCAGCCCGGAACAACTCGAGGCCGCGATCACCCCGCGCACCCGCCTGATGTTCCTCAACAGCCCCAGCAACCCGACCGGCGTCGCCTACACGGCCGCCGAACTCGAAGGCCTGGCGGAAGTCCTGCGCCGCCATCCGCACGTCATCGTCGCCACCGACGACATCTACGAGCACATCTACTGGGGCGACGAACCCTATGCGAGCCTGCTCACGGTGGCGCCCGACCTGCACGAGCAAGTGGTCACGGTGAACGGCGTGTCGAAGGTTTACGCCATGACCGGCTGGCGCATCGGCTATGCCGCGGGACCGAGCAAGCTGATCGGCGCGATGAAGAAGGTCCAGGGGCAGAGCACTTCGAACCCGAACTCTATCGCGCAGTACGCCTCCCTGGCGGCACTCACCGGGGACCAGGGCTGTATCGCTGAAATGCGCACGGCCTTCAGGCAGCGGCACGACTGGTTGCTGGAAGCGCTCAACAGCCTGCCCGGCTTCCGCTGCCTGCCCGCGGACGGCGCGTTCTATGCCTTCCCGGACGTCAGCGAGGCCATTGCGGCGCTGGACGGCGTGGAGGACGACACGGCCTTCGCGGGCTACCTGCTGGAGAAGGCCGGCGTGGCCGTGGTCCCGGGCACGGCGTTCGGGGCGCCAGGGCACGAGCGGCTGTCCTACGCTTGCTCGCTGGATACCCTGGAGCAGGCTGTGGACCGCATCCGCGCCGTGCTGTAGCTATTCGCCTTGACAGTGGCGGGCGCCGTCCATGAAAATTGCGTGCTTACCCGGACCCGTGCCGGGTGCAGAAATTCCCCGGTAGCTCAGTTGGTAGAGCGACGGACTGTTAATCCGTTGGTCGCTGGTTCGAGTCCGGCCCGGGGAGCCAGATATGCAGAGGGGCTGTGGCGAAAGCTGCGGCCCCTCTTCTTTTGCATCCATGCACAGGGAGGTGCCCGCGCATGAGCAACGGCGCTGAGAGCTATTCGTTGCGGCAGCGGATCGGCCTGTTCCTCGGCCCTGCGGTCTTCGCCCTCCTCCTCGTGTCGCCCGCGCCGGAGGGCATGTCCGCCGAGGCGTGGGCTACGGCAGCGGTCGGCAGCCTGATGGCGATATGGTGGATCACCGAGGCAGTCCCGATCCCGGCGGCAGCGCTGCTGCCCATCCCGCTGTTTCCGCTGCTCGGGGTCGGCACCGTCGGGCAGGCCACCGCGCCCTTCGCCAATCCTCTTATCTATCTCTTCCTGGGCGGTTTTCTCATCGCCATCGCCATGCAGCGCTGGAACCTGCACCGGCGCATCGCCCTGGGCATCATCGACCGCGTCGGCACGCGCCCGTCGGCGATCATCCTGGGTTTCATGATCGCGTCGGCTTTCCTGAGCATGTGGGTCAGCAATACGGCGACCGCGCTGATGATGCTGCCGATCGGCATGTCCATCATCAACCTGAGCAAGAAGCTCCCCTCCACCACCGACGCGGAAAAGCGCGAACTGAAGCACTTCGGCATCGTGCTGGTGCTGAGCATCGCCTACGCCTGCAACGTCGGCGGGCTGGGGACGCTGATCGGCACGCCGCCCAATGCCTTGCTGGCGGCCTTCGTGCTCGAGAATTACGGCCTCGAGATCGGCTTCGCGCAGTGGATGGTGCTGGGCGTGCCGCTGGTGGTCATCGGGATCGCGGCGGCCTATTTCGTGCTGACCCGGCTGAGTTTCCCCTTGCACCTGCCCGAGCTGCCCGGCGGGCACGACATCATTCATGCCGAACGCGAGAAACTGGGGCCGATCTCCGCGGAGGAAAAGAAGGTCGCGGTGATCTTCGTGCTGACCGCGGTGATGTGGATATGCCGGCCGCTGCTCCAGGACTACGTACCCGGGCTCAGTGACGCCGGGATCGCCGTCGCGGCGGGCCTGTTGCTGTTCCTGGTTCCGGTCGACCTCTCGCGTGGCAGGTTCCTGCTCGACTGGGACGATGCACGCAAATTGCCGTGGGGCATCCTGGTGCTCTTCGGCGGCGGGCTGAGCCTCGCGTCCGCCGTGACGCGCAGCGGCTTCGACGCCTATATCGGCATGCTGGTGACCGGCTTCGACGCCTGGCCGACGCTGCTGCTGCTGGCGCTGTGCATCGTCATCATCCTGCTGCTCACCGAGATGACCAGCAACACCGCGACGGCGGCGGCCTTCCTGCCGATCCTTGCCGCAGCGGCGCTCGGCGTCGGGGAGAATCCCTTGCTGTTCGCTGTGCCCGCGGCCCTGGCTGCATCCTGCGCTTTCATGCTCCCGGTCGCGACGCCGCCGAACGCCATCGTCTACGGCAGCAAGCTGCTTACCATTCCCATGATGGTGCGGGCCGGACTGTGGCTGAACGTGGTGTTCGTGGGGCTGATCCTGGCGGCCGCCTACCTCGTCATGCCGGCGGTGTTCGGGATCGAACCGGGCGTGTTGCCCGAATGGGCTCCGGCCCGCTGAGGCTCAGTCGGCGTCCGCCACAGCCTGCCTGTCGGGCTGGTGCTCGTGATCGTGCTCGTGATCGTGATCGTGCTTGCCGTGCCCGGCAGCGCGACAGCGCTCGCAATCCACCCACGCCGAGACGCCCTCGATGTAGTGCTCTTTCTTCCAGATGGGAAGACGCTGCTTGAGCTCGTCGATCACGTAGCGACAGGCCTTGAACGCCTCGTCGCGATGCGGGGCCGCGGCGCCGACCCAGACCGCGAGGTCACCCACCGCCAGGTCGCCGACCCGATGCACGCAGGCGAGCCGCACCGGGCCGAACTTCTCCTCGGCTTCACGCAGGATCTTCATGCCCTCGGCGCGGGCGAGGTCCTCGTAGGCCTCGTAGTGCAGGCCGGACACCGCCCTGCCCTGGTGGTGATCGCGCACCCAGCCCTCGAAAGCCGTGTAGCCGCCGCAACCGGGGCTCATCAGCTCGCCACGCAGCGCCGCGACATCGACATCCTGACTGCTGATCTCGAATTTCACCGCGCTAACCTCCAGATACCGGCGGAATGAACACCACCCGGTCACCCGGGCTCAACGCCGCGTCCCACTCGGCGAAAGCATCGTTCACCGCCACGCGCAGGTGACGACGCTCCGTGGCGAAATCATGACGCGCATCCAGCTCTGTCCAGAGCTGTGCCGGCGTCGCCGCGGAGGTATCCAGGGTCTCCCCTTCGCACCCCGCCTTCTCCCGCAACCAGGCGAAATAGTTGACCTGCACCTGCATCAGCCCGCAACCCTCCAGTCTCCGCTCTTGCCGCCGGTCTTTTCCAGCAGCTTCGCTTCCCGCAGGACAATGCCCTTGGAAAGCGACTTGCACATATCGTAAACCGTCAATCCCGCCACCGTAACGCCCGTCATCGCTTCCATCTCCACGCCGGTACGGCCATGCACGCTGGCACGACAGTCGATCACGGCGTCGTCTCCGTCCATGTGGATCTCGATGGCGCAGTCGTCCAGCCCGAGCGGATGGCAGAACGGAATCAGCTCATGCGTGCGCTTCGCCGCCAGCACGCCCGCCACGATGGCCGTATGGAACACGGGGCCCTTGGCGGTGGCGAAATCCTTCGCCGCCAGCGCCCGCGCCGCTTCGGCCGGGAACGTCACGCGCATGCGCGCATGCGCCGTGCGCCGCGTAACGGCCTTGCCGCCGACGTCCACCATCCGGGGGCGGCCCGCCTCATCGAGGTGGGTCAGCTTGTCTTCGACCATGAGGCTCACCCGCCGATGTAATACATCTCGATCTTTTCGACCCGGACCTCGCGCCCGCCTTCGGCGCGCAACTCACTGTAGCGGTCCGCCCGGCTGGACCAGGCACGGTCGATGATCTGCCCGAGTTCCCCGTCATCTGCACCGGCCCGGAGCGGCCCGCGCAGATCCGTGCCGCGGGCGGCGAACAGGCAGGTGTAGAGGCCGCCGTCGGAAGACAGTCGCGCACGGGTGCAGTCGCCGCAGAACGGCTGGGTCACGGAGCTGATGAAACCGATCTCGCCGGCGCCGTCCTCGAATTCCCAGCGCTCGGCAACCTCGCCCCGATACCCGGCCTCGAGCGGCCGGATCGGCCAGCGCTCAGCAACGCGCTGCACCAGTTCTGCCGACGGCACCAGTTCTTTCTCGTTCCACTTGTTGAGCGTGCCGACGTCCATGTATTCGATGAACCGCACCACCACGCCCGTGTGGCGGAACCGTTCCAGCAGCGCATACACACCGCGCTCGTTGATGCCGCGCTGGACCACCGTGTTTACCTTGACGGGTTCCAGGCCGGCTTCGACGGCGGCTTCGATACCCTCCAGCACGCGCTCAGGAGTGCCACGCCCGCCGCTCATGCGCCGGAAGGTGGCCTCGTCGAGCGCGTCCAGGCTCACGGTGACACGGTCCAGCCCCGCGCCCTTCAGCGCCGCAGCATGCTGCGCCAGCAGGATGCCGTTGGTCGTCAAGGCCAGGTCTTCCACGCCTTCGATCAGGCTGAGCTCGCCAATCAGGTCGACCAGGCCCGGGCGCAGCAGCGGCTCGCCGCCGGTGAGGCGCAGCTTGGTGACTCCGCGCTCCACGAACAGCCGCGCCACGCGCGAAATCTCCTTGAAAGACAGGCGCTCATCGGAATGCAGGAACTGGAAGTCGCGATGGTACTGGTCCTCGGGCATGCAATACGGGCAACGGAAATTGCAGCGATCCATGACCGAAATACGCAGGTCTTTCAAGGGACGGCCGCGTCGGTCCTCGAGCACTGCCTGCGACGACGACTTGGGTTCCGAATTCGTGAGATTGGGATGCACGCTGCCCCCTTTATTTGACGTATCGGGCAAGTATCTCACGCCGCCCATCCGGCATGCCACCGCCGGGAACGACCCGGATGCTGCAGCGCCGAAAAAAAGAGGGCGCCGGCAGGCGCCCTCTCTCCCTGTCATGCTGCGGCCTGCGGCGCGCCTACTCTTCTTCCTGGGGGCGGATGAAGCGGTAGGTGAATCCAACCAGGAAGACGTTCACATCGTAATCGAGCGTATCGGCACCGAAGGTCAGCACGTTGCTGATGGTATCCGGTGCGACGCCGTCCTTGGCCCAGTCGTCCGCGTCGAACTTCTCCCAGCGCCAGCCTGCGTTCAGGCTCCAGCGCTCGTCGAAATGCCAGTCCGCCATGAACTGCGCACCGGTCAGCTTCGAAATGAGCGTCGGGAATCGATCGGCGGCGCCTCCCAGGGGATCTTCGATACGAATATCACCGCGCGTGTCGGCGCGATTTAAATCCGCACGCAGGTCGAGCTTGCCCTCGGCCAGGCCAGGCCAGTTGAAGGCCAGTCCATAAACGTCGTGCCGGTCCTCACTCATCCCGGCCCAGTTGGGCGGCGCCAGGTTGGGTGCGACAAAACTTGCCGCGCCGACCGTGCGGGAATCGTACTGTTCGCGGCTGAAATAGCCCGTGACCCCGAGTTTCTCGCCAACGCGCACGCTGGCCTCCGCGCTGTACTGGTCGTAGTCGGCAGACACCAGGCCGACCTCGCTCTGGTCGTAGCGGTCACGCGCCGTCTCGAAGCGCATGGCCAGGCTGAAGCGTCCCGCAGGCATGAAATCGGCATCCGCCTGCAGGGTGTCGCGGTCGCGGTCCGCCAGGTAGTACTTGCGCAGCAGCGGGTTCTGCTGGGCGCCGGCGCCCACCACGGGCAGCCCGTTGGCTTCACGCGCATCCCGCGCACTGCTCTCTGCACGCAGTCCGAGGCTCAGCTGGTCCACCGGACGGAAACGCACACGCGCCCAGGTCGCGTCCTCGTCGGTGCGCGTCACGTCCTGGTAGTCGCGGTCGCGGATCTTGTTGTCCCAGCCGGCCGATACCTGGACCATGCGGCTGAAGCGGTAGTCGGCGGCCAACAGCGTGTCGCGGGTCTCGTAGCTGTAGACGGGATTGGCGTATGTCGGTGCCTGGAATCCATCGCCCTGCACAATCGCCCACTCGTATTGCCCGGACTGGTTGTCGCGTTCACTGGAGCGGTACTCGCCCCTCAGGCGGAGCTTGTCCAGCGGGCGCATGCTGACACGCAGGTTGGCATGCGTGATGTCCGCCTCGCCGTCGAACTGCGCTACCGGCAGCGGCAGGGCCGGGATGCCGGGATTGATGGTGTACGGCAGCAGCGCGTCCGACTGCTCCATGCGACCCACGGCATAGCTGGCATTCACCGAGGTGTCCCACTTCGCAAAGCGATAGCCGCCCGAAAGCATGGCCTGCTGGAAGGTGTTGTCCGGCGCCAGCGCCATGCGCCCCTGGTCCGGCCCGTTGAAGGGGTTGTCCCAGGTCAGTGCGGTGTTCTTGTTGCTGAAGAACGAGCCGTAATAGCTCGCTCGCACGTTCCATGTATCAGTGGCGTACACGATCGCCGCATCCACCTGGTCTGTCTGGTAGTCGAGCGGCTCCACCAGGTCCGGCGGCAGTGCCGAGGAAGCTGCCCCACGTGAGGCCGCGGCCTTCCTTGCTCTGGCTGCTGAAATCGACCTCGTAGCGCAAGCGCTTCGACTGTACGAACTCCACCCCTAGGCCGAGCGTCTGGCGGTCCCAGCCGAGGGTGAAATCGCGCAGGCTGGCATCAAGGGCGGACATGTCGGAGGTGAAGTTGCCACGCACCCAGGAAGACGGCAGCGTCAACCGGTCACTGCCGAGGCCCGAAAACACGGTGCTCACGGAATCATCCAGGCGGCGCGGGATTTCGTCCCAGGAGAGATCGACCATCCAGTGACCGCGCCGTCCGGCGCTCAGCTCGAGAAACCGTGAATCCAGCCCGAGGTCCTGTGCCTGCAGGCTGACGGCATAGCCGCCGTCTGCGCGGTACAGCATGTCCGCATCGGCATTCACATAGGCGCCGCTTTCGTCCAGGCCGGTGTAGTCGCCGAAGCGCGCTGAATCATCCGAGACATTCAGCGCAGAGGCCCCTGCCGAGCCTTCCAGTCCCTTCTCCGGGAAGGGACAACGGCTGCACTTCCATTGCTCGAAATCCGGCATCTCCTGCGCGAGCGCGGTCTGCGCGCTGAGGGCGCCCGCACCGAGCAAGGTGGCCACTGCGAGCCGGAGGTAATTTTTCCTGTTCATCTCTTACGCCTCCTGCATCGCTCAGCGCATCAGCGCCTTGCCGGAAGGATGGTTCGACCCGTGCACCTGCGTGTGGCAGCTCAGGCAATTCCCCGCGAGGAGGAACGGGGACGCCGACCCGGAGGCCAGGTCATTGCTGTCATACGGCACGGAGGGGTGTCCGCTCGGCGTATGGCAGGACTGGCACAGGAGCGGCGGACGCCGTGTCAGCATCGCCGGGTGCACCGCGCCGTGCGGATCATGGCAATTGCTGCAATCCTCGACGACGGGGGCATGCTCCCAGACCAGCGGCCCACGCTTCTCGGCATGACAGGTGAAACATGTTTCGTTCAGGCTGGAACGCACCAGCAAACCCTCGGTATCACTGCCGTGCGGCTTGTGGCAATCGGTGCAACCGATCTGCCCCTGGCGTACCGGGTGGGCGGACGGCTTCATGAAGTGCGCCTCGACGTTGGCGTGGCACGCGTAACAGGCCTCTGACTGCGTGCGCTTGTCCAGCATCGGATCCTTGACCGGATGCGAGTTGTGGCAATCGGCGCAGGCCACGCTGTTGACGTCGTGTGCGCTGCCGGCCCACTGCTCGCCGACGTGTCCCTCATGGCATTGCAGGCACATGGCGTTCTGCTCGGGGATCGGCGTCTTGGCATCCGAGCCGAAGTTGATGATGTAGGGTCGCGGCTCGCCGCGCGGTACGCGGCCGCCGTGGGCCTCCCCCGGCCCATGGCAGGCCTCGCACTGCAGCTGCTTCTCACCGAAGGGCGAGCGCGGGTCATGCGGGTTGCCATGCGGTGTCTCGAAGATGCCCATCAGCGGGACTTCCCAGCGGCGATGGCAGCCGATACAGCCATCCGCGCCGCGACTGCTGTAATTCGCGACCTGTTCTTCGGTTTGCTCGGTAGCCTCTTCATCGGCCTGCGCAAAAGCGGGCGCAGAATGGAACGCTCCGATCAGCAGCAGGGCCAGTGCAAGTGTGCTCAGTCTGAAGTGCATGTCGTCTTCCTTCCTGCTCGCTTAGCGCAGCCCGTGCATCGTTTCGACGTCCGCGATGCCCCCCGGCCCATGGCAAATGCCGCAGGTCTCGAGATAGGTCGAGACGGCCTGGGATTCCAGGTCAGCCTTGGTCACGCTGTCATCCGTCGCCGCCGGCAGGTAGCCGCCGGTCTGCATGATGTGCAGGCGCGTCAGGTCTGCAATCTGCGGCGGTGCCCCCTGGTGACACGACCAGCAGGCCGCGGCTGTCGGGGTGATCGCCACGTCGTCGCGCCAGTCAGAACGATCGCTGCCCGTATTGATGGTCACCGAGCGACCCTGCGTGGCCGTCGGGTAATAAGTGCCTTCCAGGTGACAGGCCTTGCAGTTCGCAACGCCCTGGGGATAGGTGATGTCGCGATAGTCGTGCGACCTGTTACCGAAACCGTACACCACGTTCTGCGCAGCATGGATGGCGTGGATCATGAAGCGCATGTCCACGCTTTCCTCGCCCTTGCCGTCCAGCGGCGATGGCGTTGTCCAGTCGAAACCTGCGCCAGCACGGCGCCGGATGTCGGTGGCGTCCGGGTTGTGGCAGGTGGCGCACAGCTGGATGTTGTCCGCGCGGTTGGCGCCGTGCAGGGACAGCGACTCGTGACAGTCGTTGCAGCTATCGATGGACACGATCTCGCGCCGCGGCGGGCCGGCAAAGAACACCGCTCCGGCCACCGGGATGCTGGTCAGTACGCCGGTGGAGGGCACGGCTACTACCGGGTGGCCCTCGAGTGCGACCGCGACCCCGTCCGTGACGCTTGCGGGCAATGGTGCGGCTGCGGTCACGGTGTAGCTGCCATCGGCGTTCCGCACGGCATTGGCCTTGAGGTCCGCCAGGGGAATGGTCACGGGCTGGGCCGGCGCACCGGAATCCACGGTGGCGCTGCCGCTGCCTTCATTGGAGTAGTCGCTGGTGTTCCACGCGATATCCAGCGTCAGGCTCGGCGAGCCGAGGTTGAACGCGGGATCGGTGTCGATGTCGTAGCGCGTTCCGGTCGCGGGGTTGCTCACCGCGAAAGTGATGACGGGCTGCGCTCCGGCAACGGCATTCTCGACTGAGAGAATTTCGTAGGCGAACGACTCACGGCCGATCAGCGTGGCTTCCTTCACGCCCTTGAGATGATTGTCCTCGTTGCCGCCGGCCGAGCTCGCCGGAGCGTGGCAGCTCACGCAGGTGCCTTCCGCGGCTGGCCCGAATCCGTGGGCGAAGGCTTGCTCTGCCTTGCCCGTCAGCTCATCGCGCTCCGCAGTAAGCAGGCCGTCGATGTGGCAACCGCCGCAGGCGGCCGAGGTCGCCACGCTCTTCCAGTTGTCGCCCTCGGGCGCGCTCTCGCTGGCCTCGTGACAGTTCTCGCAGAACAACGGCGACTGCGGGTAAGTGACATCGCTGTAGTCGTGCGGCGTGCCGCCGAAGCCGTAGATGACGTACGGTTGCGTGCGCTCGAGCCCGAGATGAATGGCATGCGTCATGTACGCCATGTCGACCGACTCGCCGGAATCCGGGTCGATCGTGCTCGGGTTGTGGCAGGTCACGCAGTACTCGACGGTGACGCGCGGACCGCCATGGATCTCCAGCCGCTCATGACAATTGCTGCAGTTCTCCGTGGCCGCGATAGTGCGCGCCAGCGGCACCGCCGCCCCGGTCGCGGGGATGAAGTCGAACACGGGGTTGTCGGGGAACACCTGGTTGCCCGGGGCCTGCATGCGCAGTTCGAAGCCGACCCGATGCACGGCCTGGGGCTCGAAACTGACTGGCACAGGCGAGGTAACGTCGGCCGGGTCCGTGGCGAAGGTATAGCGGTAAGCGCCGCCACCGATCTCCTCCAGGACACCTGCGGCGCCGGATTCGGTCGTCGCCTGGAGCGCACGTTCCAGCACCTGGGGCGACGTCGCCCCGGAAGTCTGGATGCGGTTGATGTAGCTGACCCACTGCGGCGCGTCCGCGCCGGAGGGCGAGCTCAGCTTCGCCAGCGTGAAGCTGATGACGCCGGGATCGAGCCGGATGATGCCGGCTCCTGAGGGCGTCTTGAGGGTGAAGTCGACGGTCGGCGCGCTGTTCATGCTGACGTTCGTGATTTCCGCCACGATGCGCCCGATCTCTTCAGCCTGGGCCGCGCTTAGCCGGCTGCCGTCACCGATGGCGATATCCGTGGCAGATCCCGGCGGCCCTTCTTCGCCCGGAGGCCCTCCGGTGCCCGGGTCGCCACCCGGCCCTGCCGGCCCCGGCGGGCCGTCGTCACCGCTGCACGCGGCCAGCGCCAGGGAGAGAAATCCCATGGCGAACAGAACCTTGAGACCCGAGAAGCGTTCCGAAATCACGCTCATTTGCTTACCCCATCCCCTTCATTCAGCACCGGCGCCACGCGGCGCCAATGCTCCTAATAGCACTGGTTTGGCACACTTCATTTCACGGGAGAACACCCCGTTCCAGAATCAGGACTTATACCTAAACTACGGAAAATAAAGCATTCCCGCCTTTGCCCCGGGGCAGAAAAGAAGGGGCCGGGTTGCCCCGGCCCCTGCATGATTTCACCCTGACAGAGACTAGAACTGGCCGTGCGACAACGCCGTGTCGGCGACCCGGCCCGGTCCGTGACAGATCAGGCAGCTCTCGCTCTGGGACGACGGGATCGGCATCGTGCCCTTGGTGCCGCCGAACACGCCGCCATTGAGCACCATGTGCGCCCTGGCCTGGTCGCTGGAGTGGCAGCCCGCACAGGCCTCGGAGGAGGCGGAGTTGGCAATATCGTCCGTCCAGCTCAGCAGGTCGTCGCCGGCGTCGACCGTGACCGGCCGCGCGGTGTCGCGCGCTGCGTAGAAAGTCCCTTCCGCATGGCAGGCGAGGCAGTTGCCGACGCCCTGCGGGTAGGTGATCTCCTCGAATCCCGGATACACGGCGGCGTGGATCTGATGCAGCATCGGACCCAAAGCGATGGTGCCAATGTCCGGATAGGCCGCATCCGGGTTATGGCAGGTCGTGCACATCTGCGGATCACCGGCGCGGCTGCCGCCATGGAAGGCGAGGAACTGGTGGCAGCTGTCGCACTTCTCTTCCTCGACGATGCGCGCGCGCGGTACGCCGGTGTAGAAGATGGCGCTCTCGGGATAGGCCCGCTCACCGTCGGCGAACACCCTGCGACCCTCCAGGGTCACCATGATGTTGGCCGGGGCGTCCATGGCATTGGCGTCCGGCTGGGTATAGGTGAAGCTGCCGTCCGCGTTGGCGACCAGGTCGCCGAGCACATCAAGGATGTTGATCGACGCGGGCTGCCCCCGCTCCTCGATCTGCGAACCGTCGGGGGCGCCGTTGTAGATGTCGCCGGTATCCCAGCCGAAGCGCAAGGTGAAACGCGCGCCGGCGGAGACGAAAGTCTCATCGGTGGTGACGTCGATCGGCGCCCCGGCCGCGTCCAGCACGCGGAAAGTGATGGTCGGCTGCTCGCCGGCCAGCAGGCCGTCGACCGCCAGGATCTCGTAGGTGAAGTCCATACCCAGCGTCTCACGCAGCCGGCTCGAGCCGGGGATGTTCGCGTGGATCGCCTGGGCCGTCGGGACGATCTGGCCGTTATGGCAATTCAGGCAGGCGCCTTCGCCGAAGATGATGCCTGCGACCTGGGATCCCTCGTCATGCCGGTAGCGGTACGTGGGCTTGCCGGTCACGGGGTCGGGCATCTCCGCCAGCAGGCCTTCCACATGGCAACCACCGCAGGTGGTCGGCGTCGCCGTGACGTTGAAGTCGTCGCCGTCCGGTGTCGTCGCCGATTCGGCATGGCAGTTCTCGCACCACAGGATGTCCTGCGGGTACGTCACATCGCCGTAGTCGTGCGCCGTGTCGCCGAAGCCGTACACCACGTAGGCCTGGGCACGGTCCACGCCGAGGTGGATGGAGTGCGCCATGAAGCCCATGTCGAGGGACTCGCCCGTGTCCTGGTCGATGGTGTCGGGGTTGTGGCAGGTCACGCAGTACTCAGTGGTGATGCGGGGACCGCCGTGGAACTCCAGCCGGTCATGGCAGGCATTGCAGTTGACGGTGTCGGCGATCCGCTTCGCCAGCGGGACGATGGCGCCGGTGGCCGGGATGAAGTCGAGCACCGGGTTGGCCGGCGCGATCTCGCGCAGTGCGCTGCCGCGACCGCCGCGAAGCTCCAGCCCTACGCGGTGCACGAGCTCGGGCTCGTAAGACACTGCGACCGGCGTCGTGACGTTGGCGGGATCGGTGGCGTAGGTGTACTCGTAGACCCCGTCGCCCAGCTCCACCAGCGTGCCGGCGGTACCGGATTCGGTGGTCGCCTGGAGCGCCTGCTCCAGGACGTTCGGCGTGTCACTGGCGTTGGCGGACTCGATACGATTGATGTAGCTCACCCAGCTCGCGGGCCGCCCATCGCCGGCGGGCGTCAGCTTGTTCAGCGTGAAAGCCAGCAGGCCCGGGTCGATCTCCAGGGCGGGGCGCCCGTCGGCCGCCGTCACGCTGAAGGTGATGGTCGGGGGACTGGCGATCGTGACGTCGGTGATCTCGGCAACCAGGATGCCGATTTCCGCAGCCTGTTCGGAATCGATGGCGCCGGAACCGATGACCACGACTTCGGATGCGGTCGGGCCCTGCGGTCCCGGGGGACCTTCCGGTCCTTCAGCTCCCGGCGGCCCTTCCGGACCGACGGGTCCGGGATCGCCGTCATCGCCGCCACAGCCGGCGAGCATGAGGGAAAGGCAACCCAGCGCCGCTAGCGCAGCGATACTTCCCCGGCGGAACTTTCCAGTATTCATGGTGCAGTCAATCTCCCGAGTGCAGGCTCGTTCACGCCAGGCGTGAACGGTTTTATACCCGGGCATTGCAGCCCAGCCCAGCCGGGAGGACTATCCGTGAATCTACCTAAGGCCTTGCGCGAAAAGGGATTGGAGGCCCGTGGGGACTAGGATTTCCGGGCTGCGAGGTGGCGCCGGAAATCGTCACCCAGCTCCGGATGCTTCAGGGCGTAATGCACCGTGGCCTCGAGGTACCCGAGCTTGCTCCCGCAATCGAAGCGCAAGCCCTTGAATTCATGCCCGAACACCGGCTCTTCGAGCAACAGGCGTGCGATCGCGTCCGTGAGCTGGATCTCCCCGCCGGCGCCGGCGCCGGTATCCGCCAGGAGCTCGAAAATGCGCGGCGTAAGAATGTAGCGCCCCACCACGGCCAGGTTGGACGGCGCATCCTCCGGCTTCGGCTTCTCCACGATGCCGCGCAGGCGGCGCAGGCCGTTGCCCACCGGTGCCCCGTCGATGATCCCGTACTGCCGGGTCTGGGCATGCGGGACCTCCTCCACGCCGAGCACACTCCCGCCATGCGCGTCAAACACCCGCGCCATCTGCCCGAGGCAGGCCTCCTCGGCATCGATCAGGTCATCGGCCAGGTGCACGAAGAAAGGCTGCTCACCCACCACCGGCCGCGCACACAGCACCGCGTGCCCCAATCCCAGGGGCTCGCCCTGGCGCACGTAAATGCAGTTCACGTCTGGCGGCACCGTGTTGCGCACCATCTCGAGCAGGTCCGCCTTGTCCTGGCTGGCAAGCAGGCGCTCCAGCTCGGGGTCGACGTCGAAATGGTCCTCGATCGCCCGCTTGTGACGGCCGGTAATGAAGACCAGGTTGGTCGCCCCCGCGGCGATCGCCTCTTCTACCGCGTACTGGATCAGCGGCTTGTCGACGACCGGCAGCATCTCTTTCGGGCTTGCCTTGGTCGCGGGAAGAAATCGCGTGCCTTTGCCGGCCACGGGGAAAACGGCGTATCTGATCGGCGTGCTCAAGCTGAGCCTCCTGCAATGCTCGGTCACAAGGTGCCGGCATGCTTGCACAAGGCCCGATGCGGTGCAACGAACGGGGTGGCGCTTTTACAAGTCGCCACCCCGCCCCCGGTCACTCCGGCTTTTCCGGGCCGGATACGGTGATCACATCCCGGTTGTCTTCCAGTACGCGCTCGCCGATGCCCTGCACCAGCACGATGTCTTCCGGCGCCCGGAATGGTCCGTTCTCCTCGCGCCAGGCGACAATGGCTTCCGCCCGGGCGGCGCCGACACCTTTGAGCTCGCGGGCCAGCGTTTCGGCATCCGCGGTATTCAGGTCGACGGTTCCGGCCCAGGCCAGTACGGGGAATAGCGCCAGCGCGGCGCACAGGTTCCTGGCAAGTCTGATCATGTGGGTTCCCTCCATGGCAGGTTACGCGGCCACCGTGGCCGCACGACCTATGCTCGCGCGGAACGGCGCCGCCGACGAGAGGGAATAATCAGCTCTTTGGCCTGGAATCACGCGACACGGCGCGCGGGTCCAGCATGGCCTCGAAACGGAACTTGGTGACCGGCCGCGTGGCGCCCCAGGTACGGCAGCTCGGACACTGCCAGTAAAGCACGTTGCCGGAAAACCCGCAGACGTTGCAGCGGTAGCGCGGACTGGCTTTCGCGATGCGGCGCATGGCGCGGCTGATGCGCCGCACAGCCGCCTCCTTGCCGCCCTCGCTCTCCAGCGTAGGGCGCAAGGTCTCGAGAATCTCGGTCAGGATCGGGTTGCTCTCGACAAAATCCACGATGCACTGGCGCGTGACGGGATCGTCGAAGCCGCCGTCGGTGATCGCGGCAAATGCCACACCGGGGCGCCATTCCGGGTGGCGCTCGAGGGCGCCCTCGAGCCAGCGCCCGAACTCGCCGCTCTTGCCGAGCTCGGCATAGCCCCGTCGCAATTCCGGCAGCACGTCGACCAGGAACCCCCCGTCCTCCTCCAGCGCCTGCTCATACAGCCGCACGGCCAGGCGGTGATCGTCCTCGCGCTGGGCCACCATGCCGCGCATGATCGTGCCCCGCACGCCGTCAGGGTGTGCGCTCTGGGCCCGCTTCAGCCAGTGGCGCGCCGCACCGGTGTCATTACGGCCGAGCGCATCCTGGGCCAGCTCGCAACAGTAGTGCGCCACCGTCTCGCCGCCCGCCTGGCCGGCCTGGCTGGCGAGCTGGTCCATGGCGCCGATGGCCTTGTCCCAGTCCCGCTCCAGCTCGTAGATCCGTACCAGCCCGCGCAGGCCGAGGTCCCGATGCGCGCCGCCACGGGCCACCTGGGTGTAGACCTGTTCCGCACGGTCGAACAGTCCGGCCTTGAAATAATCCTCCGCCAGCTCGTTCAGCGCGCGCGCCTTGGCTTCGCGCGGCAGGTCGGGGCGGGCCACCAGGTTCTGGTGCACCTTGATGGCGCGCTCCGTCTCACCGCGCCGGCGGAACAGGGCCCCGAGGGCAAAATGCGTGTCCACCGTGTCGGCATCCATGTCGACCATGCGGATGAAGACTTCCAGGGCCTTGTCCGGCTCCTCGTTGAGCAGGTAGTTGAGCCCCTGGAAATAGTCCGCGTTGACCGGGCCGCGCGCTCCACCGCGGTTGCGCGCCTGGCTGCGTCGCGCGAAATACCAGCCCAGGCCCGCCGCCGCCGCAAACAGGATCAGCAGCAGGTAGCTGTCAGCGGCTGTCATCCGGCACCGCCAGTTCAGTCGGCCCCGAGGTCTTGCGCACTTCCCCGCGCAGGCGACGGCGCTCGTTCAACAGGCGCAGCATGCGCGGCATGACGGAAAGGATGCCGAGCAGCCAGCCCAGGGCAATGGCGAGCATGAAGGCAAGGCCGAGGGGCACGCGCAGGAGCGTGAAGCCGAGTTCCAGCTCGATTTCACCGGGATTCATGGCCGTGAACAGCACGGCGATGACGAGCGCCAGGATGAAGAGTACGGCTGTGAAAATCCGCTTGAACATGTCGAACTGCCCGTATGGGGCGCCGGGGGCGCATTACAGGCAGGATTGTATCAGCGCACGCAGGATGCGCGCGGCCGGAGGGCGCGCCCGGGCTCAATCCTTGATGGGGTTGTCCCGTCCGGCATTGACGCGCTCGCGCAGGTCCTTACCGGGTTTGAAGTGCGGCACGTACTTGCCGGACAGCGCGACGGCTTCACCGGTCTTCGGATTGCGGCCGATGCGCGGCGGGCGGAAATGCAGGGAGAAACTGCCGAAACCACGAATTTCGATGCGTTCGCCGCCGGCGAGACTATTGCTCATGACCTCGATGAGGTGCTTCACCGCCAGTTCGACGTCCTTGGCGTTGAGGTGATTCTGCCTGCGGGAGATCGCCTCGATCAATTCCGACTTTGTCATCGTGTCGTCCGTCCCTTACCCCAAAATCGACCCCGTTGCGGCCGGAAATGCGGGCCGCCCCGAGGGGCGGCCCGCTGCCACAGCGATCAGGAGTTTTCCTGGCTGGAGATCTGCTCCTTGAGCAGGTCGCCCAGGCTGGTACCCGTGCTGGTGTCCGACTTCTTGTAGCTCTGCACCGCCTCGGCCTCTTCCCAGGCTTCCTTCGCCTTGATGGAAAGAGAGATCTGGCGGCTCTTGCGATCCACGCCGATGAAGCGCGCCTCGATCTCTGTCGCCCTGCTTGAGCACCGCACGGGCATCCTCGACGCGCTCGCGGGACAGTTCGGAAGCCCGCAGGTAGCCCTCGATGCCGCCCAGGTCGACCGTCGCACCCTTGGCGTCGACCTCGGTCACCGTGCCCTTCACGATGCTGCCCTTCGGATGCTCGGCAAGGAATGCCGACATCGGGTCACGATCCAGCTGCTTGATGCCCAGGGAAATGCGCTCGCGCTCCGGATCGATGGAAAGCACGACCGCCTCCAGCTCCTCGCCCTTGCGGTAGTTGCGCACGAGCCTCCTCGCCCGTCACGTCCCACGAGAGGTCCGACAGGTGGACGAGGCCGTCGATGCCGCCGTCGAGGCCGATAAAGATGCCGAAATCGGTGATCGACTTGATCATGCCGCGACACCTTGTCGCCCTTGTTGAAGGTCGACGCGAACTCCGTCCACGGGTTGGGCTGGCACTGCTTGATGCCCAGCGACACGCGCCGGCGCTCCTCGTCGATCTCCAGCACCATGACCTCGATTTCGTCGCCGATCTGGACGACCTTCGACGGGTTGACGTTCTTGTTGGTCCAGTCCATCTCGGACACGTGCACCAGGCCCTCGACGCCCTCCTCGATCTCCACGAACGCGCCGTAGTCGGCCAGGTTGGTGACCGGCCGAACAGGCGCGTAGCTCGGCGGATAGCGACGCGCGATATCCTGCCAGGGATCTTCGCCCAGCTGCTTCATGCCGAGAGAGACGCGCTTGCGCTCGCGATCGAACTTCAGCACCTTCACCTGGATTTCGTCACCGACGTTCACCACCTCGGACGGGTGCTTGACGCGACTTCCAGGCCATGTCCGTGATGTGCAGCAGGCCGTCGATGCCACCGAGATCAACGAACGCGCCGTAGTCGGTCAGGTTCTTGACGATGCCCTTGAGCACCGCGCCTTCCTGCAGGTTCTTCGAGCAACTCCTCGCGCTCGACGCTGTACTCTTCCTCGACCACGGCCCGGCGCGAGACCACCACGTTGTTCCGCTTCTGGTCGAGCTTGATGACCTTGAACTCGAGCGATCTTGCCCTCGAGGTAGGAGGGATCGCGCACCGGGCGCACATCCACCAGCGAGCCGGGCAAGAACGCCCGCACCAGTTCGAGTTCGACGGTAAACCGCCCTTCACGCGGCCGGTAATGATGCCGTGTGACCATTTCTCCCTTCTCGAAGGCTTCCTCCAGGACGCGTCCAGGTCCGGGAGCGTTTGGCCTTCTCGCGGGACAGGCGGGTCTCACCGAAGCCGTCTTCGACGGCATCGAGGGCAACCTCGACCTCGTCGCCGACGCTAACCTCAATCTCGCCGCTTCTCGTTCTTGAACTGGTCGGCGGGGATAACCGCTTCGGACTTGAGACCGGCGGTCACGATAACGACGTCGTCGTTGACCTCGACCACGCTTCCCGGTCAGGATCGGCGCCCGGGCTTGATCTGCTGGCTGGCAAGACTCTGCTCGAAGAGCTCGTGCAAAACTTTCTGACATGGTGATTGAAATCCACGGCTCGCAGGCCGACCTGTGGTCGACTCCGGCGTTCGCTCCATGCTGGGCCGGTCTTGTTACGTCAAGGCCCCCGCATTCCAGTGAAGGCCGGTCGTGACTTCACTGCCGGGACACCAGCGCCGGCGACGCCCCACGTCGACAGCACCCGCTCTACCACCGCTCGAATGTCGAGTCGCCGTCGCTATCGACCACCACGGCATCCTCGGCGGGCGCAAAGGCGCGACAGACCGCTCCGGTCACGTCGATCCCGTTCCGCAACCTCCAGCCGAAAGGCGCGGAAGGTTAACATCAATTCCCTTCTCCTTCAACTGCTTATAGCGACGTCGCGCCCGCTCCTCCGCCGCTGGCAGTGAGGAAGACTTTGAGCTCCGCGTCGGGGAACACGACCGTCCCCATGTCGCGACCGTCGGCGACCAGCCCCGGCGGGCGCCGAAGGCCCGCTGGCGCCCCAGCAGAGCCGTCCCGACCGCGGCAACGGTCGCGACCCGGGAGGCCCCGTTGCCGCAGTTTTCGGCGCGAATTTCCTCGCTCACCTCCTCTCCCCCCAGCCAGATTCGTTCTCCCCATCCCGGCCATCGAAACGTCGCCGTCCAGGTCCCGCGGCCAGGCGTGCCAGCGCCCGCCTCGTCGTCCAGGTCGAGTGCCGGACCGGGCCGCGAGCGGCCGCAACGAGCCGGTACAGGGCCCCACTGTCGAGCAGGTGCCAGCCGAGCCGCTCGGCGGTCACTCGCGCAATCGTGCCCTTACCGCGCGCCGCTGGGACCGTCCATCGCCAGTACGAGGGCTGTCTCCGGGCGCCCGGGTCAGTCGTCATGCATGCCCTCCTCCGTCCGCACGGTACCTCGAGCTGCAGGCCATGGCACGCGCCGTCTCCGCGCAAAGCCGGGAAAAGAGGTCGCGACATTGCGTGATGTCACCAATGGTGACGGGCCGTGCGCACGTGCTGCCGCCACCGCGAAGGCCATGGCCACGCGATGATCCCCGCGCTGTCGACCGGCCGCCGCGCAAGCTCGCCGCCGTCAATATTCGATCCCGTCCTCGAGCAGCCTGACGGAGGCCCCAAGTGGCGCTGCAGGCCAGCCGCCATCTGGGCCCGAACGATCCGACTCCTTGACCCGCAGCTCCTCGGCGCCCGTCACGCGGGTCACGCCCCTCTGCCAGGGCGGCCGCGACAAACAGCACCGGGAACTCATCGATGGCCAGCGGCACCACGTTCGGGCGGAACGTCGATACCGTCGAGAGATCCTGGCTAAACCCGGAGGTCGGCGACCGGCTCGCCGCCAGGCCTCCGCTGGGTTGCGGAGCTCGATTCGTGCACCCATGGCGTCAAGTATCGTCAGCACGCCCGGTTCGCGTCGGATTAACCCCGACATCGGGCAGGTCGACCGGCCCGGACCCAGCGATCAGCGCGGCCACGATAAAGAAGGCCGCGGAAGACAGATCCGCCGGGACCCGGACTCGGCACCGCCCGCAGTCCGGCCGGGCCATCGAGCTCCGCGCCCCAGTCGCCCGAATCCACCGGACAACCCATCGCCGCGAGCATACGCTCGGTATGGTCCCGCGCACAGCCGGCTGAATGACCCCGGTCCTGCCCTGGGCGCCCAGTCCGGCCAGCAGCACCGCCGACTTGACCTGTGCACTGGCGACCGGCTGGGAAAACTCGATGCCTGCCAGGTCGCCCGCAGGCGAAACTCGCACCGGCGGGCAGCCGTCACTGGTCTCAATCCGGGCACCCATCGCGCGCAGCGGCGCGGCGA
Source organism: uncultured Gammaproteobacteria bacterium (assembly GCA_963709275.1). Lineage (GTDB taxonomy): Bacteria > Pseudomonadota > Gammaproteobacteria > Steroidobacterales > XN24 > XN24. Next base: position 847,465 of record CAVPVZ010000002.1, on the reverse strand, counting down.
CGCGCTCCATCGGGTCGGCGCTGCAGCGATTCATCCCCGCTAAGGACAGCGGACACGTTGCGCCCGGCCAGCAGGCCCGACAGCAGGCGAATCCCGTGCCCGAGTTGCCGAAGTCGAGCGGACCAGCAGGGCGACGCGAGCTGGGCGGCGGCGTAACGCGGATCCCGCCGCCGGGCAGGTCCTCGACCACGGCCCCCAGCATTTCCACCGCGCGGCGCGTCGCCAGGCAATCCTCGCTGCGCAGGAACCCCTCGGCCTCCAGTGGCGCCGAACCGATCGCGCCGAGCAGCATCACGCGGTGCGAGACGGACTTGTCGCCCGGCACCAGGACCGCGCCATTGAGGGCCGCGCACGGGCTCACCCGCCAGGCGGCGGCACTCACCTTTGCAGCACCTCGGTCAGCGCCGCGATGAGCCGGTCATTTTCCGGCTCCGCGCCGATGCTGATGCGCAGGTGCTGCGGCAGGCCGTAATTGCCGACCGGCCGCACGATCACGCCCCGCCGCAGCAATGCCTCGAACAGCGGCGCAGCTGGCGCGCCCATATCCACGAGCACGAAATTCCCCACCGAAGGGATGACACCGAGGCCGAGCTGGCGACAGGCTGCCGACACGCGCGCCACTCGTCGCCGGTTGAGCGCGACGCACCCGCGCCAGGTGCTCGTCGTCACCCAGCGCCGCGAGCGCAGCGGCCTGCGCCACCAGGCTGGTGTTGAACGGCTGGCGCAAGCGGTTGAGGACATCGGCCAGGTCCGGATGGCTCAGCCGCGTAGCCCACCCGCAGTCCGGCCAGTCCGAATGCCTTGGAGAAGGTTCGCGTCACCACCAGGTTGGGGTAGCGTTCGAGCCACTTGGCTGGTATCCGGATAGGCGGGCTCGTCCACGTACTCGACAGTAGGCCTCGTCGACGCACGAGCGATCACGTGGCCGGCAGGCCGTCCAAATGCCTCGAGGCGTTCGGCGCATTGATCCAGGTGCCGGTAGGATTGTTCGGGTTGGCGATAAACACCAGCCGCGTGCGCGCGTCCACCATGCCCGCCATGGCGTCCAGGTCATGTCCCGTGAGCTCCCGGATGATCACGGCGGCAACCGCCGGCGCTATCCGTGCTCCGCGCCCGTCGCCTGCATGGCAATCGGGTACACGGCAAACGCATACTGCGAATACACGGCGTCGAGTGCCGGCTGCAAAAAGCCTCGGCCAGAAGAACCAGGACATCGTTCGAACCATTGCCGAGCGTGATGCAGGCCGGCGTCCACGCCATGGCGCGCCGCAAGCGCTGCCTTCAGCTCGAACCCGTTGGCGTCCGGGTAACGGCGCCAGTTCGCGGCAGCACGCCGGCAATGGCCGCGTTACGGCCTCGCCCGGCCCGAGCGGATTCTCATTGGACGCCAGCTTGACGATGTCGCTGAGGCCAAGCTCGCGCTTGAGCTCGGAGACGGGCTTGCCGGGCTGGTACGGATGCAGGCCCTGGATGCCGGCCACGGCCAGGTCGAGGAACTTGTCAGTCATGAAACCTCCTGCGCGGAGGTCGCAAGTCTTACAGGATCGCCACCGGGTAGGAGCCCAGCACGCGACACCATGCGGCGGCCTGCTCGAGCTCGGCCAGGGCCGCGGCCACGCCGGGATCCGAACGGTGCCCCTCGATATCGACGAAGAACACGTAGTCCCACTTGCGTCGACGTGACGGGCGGGACTCGATCCGGGTCATGCTGACGCCGTGCCGCGACAAGGGTTGCAGCAACCCCTGCAAGGCACCGGCCTGGTGGCGCGAAGACAGCAGCAAAGAAGTCTTGTCGCGGCCGCTCGGCCCCGGGGTTTCGCGCCCGATGACGACGAAGCGGGTGGTGTTGTCGGGCCGGTCCTCGATGTTCTCCATCAGCACGCCCAGGCCGTACACGTCGGCCGCGGTGTTTCCGGCAATTGCCGCAGCGCCCTCCTCCGCTGCAGCCAGCCGCGCCGCCTCGGCATTCGAGGCGACCGCCACCTGCTCGACGCGCGGCAAGTGCTGCGTCCAGCCAGGCGCGGCACTGGGCGAGCGACTGCTGGTGGGAATACACCTTGCGCACCTCCGCGAGCGTCGCCATCCGGCCCAGCAGGTGCTGGCGGATGCGCAGCTCGACCTCGCCACTGATGTGCAGCGGGGTGTTCATGAGCATGTCGAGCGTGTTGCTCACCGTGCCTTCCGTGGAGTTCTCCACCGGCACCACGCCGAAGTCCGCGATGCCGGACTCGACGTCGTGAAACACTTCCTCGATGGATGGCGCGGCCAGCGAGCGCACGGAATGACCGAAGTGCTTGAGCACGGCAGCCTGGGAGAAGGTACCCTCCGGCCCGAGAAACGCGATCTTCAGCGGTTCCTGCTGCGCCAGGCAGGCGGACATGATCTCGCGGAACAGGCGCACGATCTCCTCGTCCTTGCAGCGGGCCCTCGTTGCGCGCGACCGCGCCACGCAGCACCTCGGCCTCGCGCTCCGGGCGGTAATAGTCGCGCGGCCCCTCGGACAACGCGATGCGCTCGGGATACTTGGTGGCGCCCACTTCCAGCGCCAGCCGGGCACGCTCGCTGATCAGCGCCTGCAGCTGCTCATCAATGGCGTCGATCTGGGTCCGGATCTCGGCCAGTCGCGCCTTGTCGCCCGCGTCGCTCATGGACGCTTCAGGCCGCGTCCGGGATCACCCGCATGGAAAGGACGCCCTCGATACCCGCGATGCGCTCGACGATCGGGTCGGGGATCGGGCCATCGACGTCCACCAGCGTGTAGGCCAGCTCACCGCGCGACTTGTTCAACAGGTCCGAGATGTTGAGGCCGCCGGCATCGGCCAGCGCGGTCGAGATCTGTCCGACCATGTTGGGCACGTTGGCGTTGGCGATGGCGATGCGCGTGTTGCCCTCCATGCGTGGCAGCAGCGCCTCCGGGAAGTTGACCGAATGGCGGATGTTGCCGTTCTCGAGGAAGTCGCGCAGGTTATCCGCCACCATCATGGCGCAGTTCTCCTCGGCCTCGCGCGTCGAGGCGCCGAGGTGCGGCAGGGCAATCACTTTCGCATGGCCCTTGTTCGCCGCACTGGGGAAATCGGTCACGTAGCGGCCCAGGTGGCCCTTGTCCAGCGAGGCGATCACCGCGGCATCGTCCACGATCGGGCCGCGCGCGAAGTTCAGCACGATCCCGCCCGGCTTCATCAGTGCCAGGCGGTCCGCGTTCACCAGGGCGCGCGTCGCGTCGCCCAGCGGGCACATGAACCGTGACGATCTGCGCGCGGCTGAACAGGTCATCGAGGCTGACGGCCTGGCGCACGCCGGAATTCAGCTGCCAGGCGCGCTCGACCGTGATCTTCGGATCGAAGCCGACCACCTGCATGCCGAGGCCCAGTGCCGCATTCGCGACTTCCACGCCGATGGCGCCCAGGCCCACCACGCCGAGCGTGCGACCCGGGCAGTTCCATGCCGACAAAGTGCTTCTTGCCGCTCTCCACCGCCCGGTGCAGCTCCTCTTCGTCGCCCTCCAGCGTGCGCACGTAATCCCATGCCTGGCACAGGTTGCGCGCCGCCAGCAGCATGCCGCCGATGACCAGCTCCTTCACCGCGTTGGCATTTGCGCCCGGCGCGTTGAACACCGGCACGCCGCGCTGGCTCGATGTCCGTCCACGGGGATGTTGTTGACGCCGGCGCCCGCCCGTCCGATCGCCTTCACGCTGGCCGGGATATCGATCTTCGTGCATGTTCGCAGAGCGCACCAGAATCGCATCCGGGTGCCCGATCTCCGAGGCGACTTCGTAGCTGTCGCGCGGCAGGCGCTCGAGACCCGCGACGTGCGATGTTGTTGAGGGTGAGAATCTTGAACGTCATGGCGATCTCCGTCGGCGGGCTTCATCCCGCCGATAGTGGCAGATTCATGCGGCAATGCAACAGCGGGGTTAACCGCAACTCCGCTCGAATTCCTGCATGAACGAGACCAGCGCATCGACGCCTTCCTGCGGCATGGCGTTGTAGATACTCGCACGCATGCCACCGACCGAACGATGCCCCTTCAGGGTCATCAGGCCGGCCGCTTTCGCCTGTTCCAGGAAACGCGCGTCGAGGGCCGGATCCGCCAGCGTGAACGGCACGTTCATCCACGAGCGGCAATGCCGGGCCACCGGATTGGCATAGAAGTCGGACTCATCGATGGCGCCGTACAGCGTCTCCGCCTTGCGCCGGTTGCGTTCCTCCATCGCAGCCAGCCCGCCCTGCTCGAGCAGCCACTCGAACACCAGCCCGGCGATGTACCAGGCCCAGGTCGGGGGCGTGTTGAGCATCGAACCGGCTTCCACCTGCTGGTGGTAGTCCATCATCACGGGCGTGCCCTCGCGGGCCCGGCCCACCAGGTCCTCGCGCACGATGACGATGGCCAGGCCCGCGGGCCCGATGTTTTTCTGTGCGCCGGCATAGATGAGGCCGAAGCGGCTCACGTCCAGCGGCCGCGACAACAGGGTGGACGACATGTCCGCAACCAGGGGCGCAGCCGCCTCCGGGATGAAGTGGAACTCCACCCCGCCGATGGTCTCGTTCGGCGTGTAATGCAGGTAGGCCGCATCCGGGCTCAGGTTCCAGCCGGCCGGATCCGGGATCTCGGTGTGTTTATTGTCCGCCGAGTCCGCCGCCACGTTCGCGGCGAGGAAGCGGCGACCCTCGGCCAGCGCCTTCTTCGACCATGAGCCGGTGACTACGTAGTCGGCCTTGTCGCCGGAGCCGGCCAGGTTGAACGGCACGGCGCCGAACTGGGCGCTGGCGCCGCCCTGCAGGAACAGCACGCGGTAGCCGGCCGGGACATCGAGCAGGCGCCGCAGGTCGGCCTCCGCCCTTTCCGCAATGGACATGAATTCCTTGCCGCGGTGGGACAGCTCCATGACGGACATGCCGGAGCCGCCCCAGCTGGTCATTTCCTCGCGTGCCCGCTCGAGCACGGGCAGCGGGATCGCAGCCGGTCCCGCACTGAAGTTGTAAACCCGATCCATTATCGTGCTCCCTCTGAGCTCAGGAATGGTTGGCTGGCGGTGCGCGGCTGCGTTGTCAGTCCGCCTCGCCCGCCTCTTCGGCGTCGTCGGCATCGTCGCCCTGCTCGGCGGCCACGCGGCCCATGCCGACCAGGCGCCCGCCCTCGTCCAGCTTGATCAGCCGCACGCCCTGCGTGTTGCGCGACAGGACGGGGATGCCCTCGACGGCCGTGCGCACCAGCACGCCGGTACTGGAGATCATCATGACCTGGTCATCCGGCTGCACCAGCAGGGCGCCGACCATCTCGCCGTTGCGCTCGCTGGTCTGGATGGCGATGACGCCCTGGCCGCCGCGCCCGCGCAGCGGGAAGTCGGGAATCGCCGTCAGCTTGCCGTAGCCGTGCTCGGTAGCGAGCAGGAGTTGCCCTTCATCGGCAATGATCAGGGCGATGACGCGCTGGTCGTCTGCCAGCCGGATACCGCGCACGCCGGCCGCGGTGCGGCCCATGGCCCGCACGTCGGCCTCGCGGAAGCGGATGCCCTTGCCGTTGGAGGCGCACAGCATGATCTCCTGGCGCCCGTCGGTGATGCCGACATCGATCAGGTAGTCGTCGCCGCGCAGGTCAAGGGCAATGATGCCGTCGCGCCGCGGGCGCGAGAAGGCGATCAGCGGCGTCTTCTTCACCGTGCCCCGGCTGGTGGCCATGAACACGTACGGCCCCTCGATGAACTCGCGCACCGGCAGCACGGCGTTGATGCGCTCGTCGGCTTCCAGCGGCAACAGGTTGACGATCGGCTTGCCGCGGGAGCCGCGCCCGGCCAGCGGCAACTCGTAGACCTTGAGCCAGTACACCTTGCCGCGGCTCGAGAAACACAGCAGCCATGTCGTGGGTGTTGGCAATGAACAGCTTGTCGACGAAATCCTCGTCCTTGATCTTCGTCGCGCTCTTGCCGCGACCGCCGCGACGCTGCGCCTGGTAATCGCCCACCGGCTGCGCCTTGGCGTAGCCGCCGTGCGACAGCGTGACGACCACGTCTTCCTCGCTGATCAGGTCTTCCATGGTGAGATCGAGATGCGTGCGCAGGATCTCGGTGCGGCGCTTGTCGCCGTACTCCTCGCGCACGGCCTGCAACTCCTCGCGGATCACCTCGGACAGCCGGTCAGGACTTTCGAGGATCAGAGAAAATTCTTGAATTTTCTGAATTATCTCCTCGTATTCCTTGATGATTTTGTCCTGCTCCAGCCCGGTAAGACGGTGCAGGCGCAGATCAAGGATCGCCTGGGCCTGGGCATCGGACAGCTGGTAGGCGCCGCCCACCAGCCCGATGGCGGCATCCAGCCCGGCCGGCCGGGTCGCTTCCGCCCCTGCCCGCTCCAGCATCCCCGTCACCACGCCCGGTGCCCAGCTGCGCGCCGTGAGGGCAGCACGCGCCTCGGCCGGCGACGGCGACGCCTTGATCAGGGCGATGACTTCGTCGATGTTGGCCAGCGCCACGGCGAGGCCTTCCAGCACATGGGCCCGGTCGCGCGCCTTGCGAGTTCGAAAATCGTGCGCCGCGTGACGACCTCGCGGCGGTGCCGCAGGAAGGCCTCCAGCATCTCCTTCAGCGTCAGCAGCTTCGGCTGCCCGTCGACCAGCGCCACCATGTTGATGCCGAACACGGTCTGCAGCGGGGTCTGCTTGTAGAGATTGTTGAGCACGACGTCGGCGTTCTCGCCGCGCTTGAGCTCGATGACCACGCGCATGCCGTCCTTGTCCGACTCGTCGCGCAGTTCGCTGATGCCCTCGAGCTTTTTCTCGCGCACCAGTTCCGCGATCTTCTCCACCAGGCGCGCCTTGTTCACCTGGTAGGGAAGCTCGGTGACGATGATGGCCTGGCGACTGCCGTCGCGCAGGTCCTCGTAATGGCTGCGCGCCCGGATGTAGACGCGGCCGCGACCCGTGCGATACGCCTCCACGATGCCGGAGGCGCCGTTGATCAGGCCGGCGGTGGGGAAGTCCGGCCCCGGCACATGCGCCATGAGCTCGTCGATACTCAGCTCCGGCTCATCGATCAGCGCCACGCAGGCGTTGATGATTTCGGCCAGGTTGTGCGGCGGAATATTGGTCGCCATGCCCACCGCAATGCCGGCCGAGCCGTTGACCAGCAGGTTGGGGACCCGCGTCGGCAGCACCGAGGGCTCGTGCTCCGACTCGTCGTAGTTGGCGACGAAGTCGACCGTTTCCTTGTCGATGTCGGCCAGCAGCTCGTGTGCCAGCTTGGCCATGCGCACCTCGGTGTAACGCATGGCTGCCGGGGAATCGCCGTCGACCGAACCGAAGTTGCCCTGCCCGTCCACCAGCACGTAGCGCATGGAGAACGGCTGCGCCATGCGCACGATGGTGTCGTACACGGCCGTGTCGCCGTGCGGGTGGTACTTACCGATGACGTCGCCGACCACGCGGGCGGACTTCTTGTACGGCTTGTTCCAGTCGTTGCCGAGCTCGCGCATGGCGTAGAGCACGCGACGGTGGACCGGCTTCAGTCCGTCTCGCACATCGGGCAGTGCCCGCCCCACGATCACGCTCATGGCGTAATCGAGGTAGGACTGCTTCATTTCATCTTCCAGGTTGACCTGGAGAATCTCTTTGGCGACTTCTGTCATGGAGTGGCTGGCCGTTACCTTTCAACAACTTGAACAACCCCCGCGCGCTGCTGGTGCAGCGCGTCATGAGGGTGTTTTACAAGCTGGTTATGTTACCACAGGGCACCCGCCCGGACCGGCCCTGAGTGCGCCTCAGCCGCCCAGCAGGCGAGCCACCGAACCGGGTCCCGGCGGGGCCGCCACACCCTTCTCGGTCACCAGTGCATCGACCAGCCCGGCCGGCGTGACGTCGAAGGACGGATTCGCCGCGGCGGCGCCTTCCGGCTTGCCGCCGGCGGCACGCCACAGCTCCTCCGGGTCGCGCTGCTCGATGGGCACGGCGTCACCGTCGGGCGTCGCCGCATCCAGCGTCGAGGTGGGCGCCACGACCATGAACCGCACACCATGGTGCCGCGCCGCCACGGCCAGCGAATAGGTGCCGATCTTGTTCACCACGTCGCCGTTGGCCGCCACCCGGTCTGCGCCCACGATGGCCCAGGTGGGTGGCTCGCGACGCATCAGCTGCGCCGCAGCGGAATCGGTGATGACGGTGGCCGGGATCCCCTCCCGTGCCAGCTCCCAAGCCGTCAGCCGCGCACCCTGCAGCCAGGGGCGGGTCTCGTCCACCCAGACGCGGGTGATGCAGCCACGCCTGAACGCCTCGCGAATGACGCCCAGGGCCGTGCCCAGGCCGCCCGTTGCCAGCGCGCCCGCGTTGCAGTGGGTGATGACCGTGCCGGGCGCCGTGATCAGGTCGGCACCGAAACGCGCCATGGCCTGGTTCATGGCGATGTCTTCCGCGTGGATCCTGCGTGCCTCCGCCAGCAGCTCCGCTTCCGGCGCGTCGCCGGCCCGGGCCGCGGCGCCGAGCATGCGGTCAACGGCCCAGCCAAGGTTGACTGCCGTCGGGCGCGCCTCGCGCAGGCGCGCCAGGTCCGCGGCGAAACCGGCACGCCAGTTCGCGCCGTCACGGCGGCAGCGCTCGCGCGCCGCGAGCACGGCGCCATACGCTGCCGTCACGCCGATCGCCGGGGCGCCCCGCACCACCATGTCACGAATACATAGAATCACCGCGTCCACGTCCTCGCAGACCACGCGGCGCACGTCCTGCGGCAGGCGCCGCTGGTCCAGCAGATCGAGCCGGCCGTCGGTCCAGGCCACGGCATTGATGCCGGTCGGATCGGCAGGCAGTAGGGGATCACGGGAAGTGTCAGTCACCTTAACAACTCGTTCGTTCAAGCCAGGAACGATAGAATGTCGGACTTCGGCCGCGCCCGCATCGCGGGGAGCCGCATTCGAGTACCCGAGCATGGAGAAAGTCGACACCCTGATCAAGGCCCGCTGGGTCGCTCCGGTGGCGCCTGCAGGCGACCCGCTCGAGCACTACGCGGTCGCCGTGCGCCAGGGCCGCATCGTCGACCTGCTGCCCGTGGCCGAGGCGGAGGCCCGCTACACGGCGGAAGAGACGCTCGACCGGCCCAGCCACCTCCTGATCCCCGGCCTGGTCAACGCCCATACGCACGCCGCCATGGCGCTGCTGCGCGGACTGGCCGACGACATCCCGCTGATGCAATGGCTGCAGGAGCACATCTGGCCGGCCGAGCAGCGCTGGATGAGCGCCGAGTTCGTGGAACATGGCACCGAGCTGGCCATGGCAGAGATGCTGCGCGGCGGCACCACCACGTTCAACGACATGTACTTCTTCCCCGAGGTAGTGGCGCGTTCGGCAGCCAGGGTGGGCATGCGCGCCTGCGTCGGCATGATCCTCATCAAGTTCCCCACGGTGTGGGCCGGCGACATGCCGGAGTACCTGCGCAAGGGCCTCGCGCTGCGCGACGAGTACAAGGGCCACCCGCTGGTGAGCACCGCGTTCGCGCCGCATGCGCCCTACACGGTGGACGACGAATACCTGGTGAAGATCCGCAAGCTGGCGGACGAACTCGAGATCCCCGTGCACACCCACGTGCACGAGACCGCGGACGAGATCCTGGGCAGCGTGGTGGACTGCGGCGCGCGCCCGCTGGCGCGCCTCGATCGCCTCGGGCTGGTCTCGCCCATGCTCATGGCGGTGCACATGACCCAGCTCGAGGACGACGAAATCGTGCGCGTGGCGGCTGCCGGAGCCAGCGTCGTGCACTGTCCTGAATCCAATCTCAAGCTGGCGAGCGGATTCTGTCCCGTGGCCCGCCTGATCGAGGCCGGGGTGAATGTCTGCCTCGGCACGGATGGCGCGGCCAGCAACAACGACCTCGACATGCTGGGCGAGATGCGCAGCGCGGCCCTGCTGGCCAAGGGCGTGGCCGGGCGCGCCGACGCCCTGCCCGCCGCCCAGGTGCTGGCCATGGCCACGCTGAACGGCGCGCGCGCGCTCGGACTGGCGGACGAAACCGGTTCGATCGAGAAGGGGAAGTGGGCCGACCTGTGCTGTGTCGACCTGGCGCAGCCGGCCACCTGGCCGGTCTACGACCCGGTGGCGCAGCTGGTCTACGCCGCCAGTCGCGACCAGGTCAGCGACGTGTGGGTCGCGGGGCGCCGCATGGTGGCGGAAGGCCGGCTCACGCGTCTCGACCCGGCTGTGAGCATGCGGCATGCCGAGGACTGGCGTTCACGAATATCCGGAGCAGAAGCCAATGACTGAAAATCGCACCAGCAACGTCGATACCGCCGAGATTGCGCGCTTCGAAGCGCTGGCCGACCGGTGGTGGGACAGCGAGGGCGACTTCAAACCGCTGCACGACATCAACCCGGCACGCCTCGAATACATCGACAAGCGTGTCGGCCTGGAAGGCAAGCGCGTGCTCGACATCGGTTGCGGCGGCGGCATTCTGGCCGAGTCGATGGCACGTCGCGGCGCCACCGTCACCGCCATCGACATGGCCGAGGCGCCGCTCGCGGTGGCGCAACTGCACGTGCGCGAATCGGGACTGGAGGTCGAGTACCTGAAGTCCACCGCCGAGGACCATGCCGCTGCCCGCCCGGCCTCCTACGACGTGGTGACGTGCCTGGAGATGCTGGAGCACGTGCCCGACCCGTCGCAGGTGGTCGCCGCGTGCAAGACCCTGGTCAAGCCGGGCGGCCACGTCTTCTTCTCCACCATCAACCGCAATCCGAAGGCCTGGGTGATGGCGATCTTCGGCGCGGAATACGTGCTGCGCCTGCTGCCTCGCGGCACACACGAGTACGCCAAGCTCATCCGGCCGTCCGAGCTGGCGGACTGGATGCGCCACACGGGCCTGGAGCTGGATGAATTCACGGGCATGCACTACAACCCGTTCACGCGCGACTGCACGCTGGGCGGCAACGTGCACGTCAACTACCTGGCTCACGGCCGTCGGCCGGAGGATGCATGAGGCAGCACGCGGCAGTCCTGTTCGACCTGGACGGCACCCTGGCCGACACGGCGCCCGACCTCGCGGCGGCGTTGAACCAGATGCTGCAGGAAGACGGCCGTGCGCCCCTGCCCTTCGCTGTTTTGCGCCCCTGGGTCTCCTGGGGTGCGATGCGCATGATCCGGGTCGGCTACGGTGAGGACCTGGCGGAGCTCGAACTGCAACAGCTGCGCGGGCGTTTCCTGGCGTGTTACGAGGCCGGCCTGTGTCGCGAGTCGCGGCTGTTCCCGGGTATCGCCGAACTGCTCGCCGCCATGGAGAGCGCCGGCGTCCCGTGGGGCATCGTCACCAACAAGCCCGGCTGGCTCACCGAACCGCTGCTGGGCGCGCTGGGGCTCGGCGGTCGCGCCGGCACGGTGATCAGCGGCGACACGCTGCCGCACGCCAAGCCTCATCCGATGCCGCTGCTGCATGCCGCGCGCGAGCTCGGGGTCGAGGCCGCGCGGCTGCACCTACGTCGGCGACAACGTGCGCGACATCGAGGCGGGACGCGCTGCCGGCATGCGCACTGTCGCGGCCGCCTGGGGCTACATCCCCGAGGACGACGATCCCGCCAAGTGGCAGGCGGACGCGCTGCTGGAGGACGCCTGGGCACTCGCACGCTGGCTCAACCGGGCCGATGCGCTGCCGGGCGTGGCATGAACACGCTCGATCTCCAGGTGCTGCTGCCCTACCTGCTGTTTGCGGGCGGACTGCTGGTCGGCGTCGTCGCCACCATCCTGGCCTTGCAGCCGCGCGCCGCCCGCCTGCGTGAAAAGCTTGCAGTGGCGGAGAGCCGCCTCGAGGCCCAGGCGCGCACCGAAGAAGAGCTCAACAGCTCGATCAATGTGCTGGAGCAACGCCTGGCGCGCATCTTCGACGACCTCGCCAAGCGCTCCCTGCAGGACAACAGCCGCCAGTTCCTCGAGCTGGCGCAGCAGAACCTGGAAGTCCACCGCACCCGCGCCCAGGGTGACCTGAAGGCGCGCGAGCAGGCTGTCGAGCAGCTCGTCACGCCCATTCGACAGGCGCTGGAGAAGACCGAGAAACAGATCGCCGAAATCGAGCGTGAGCGCAACCAGGCCTTCGGCAGCATCCGCAGCCTGCTCGAATCGATGACCTCCAGCCAGCAGGCGCTGAGCGCGGAAACACGCAACCTGGTGAACGCCTTGCGGCGGCCGGAAGTGCGCGGGCAATGGGGCGAGATGACCCTGAAGCGCCTGGTGGAACTCGCGGGGATGGTGGAGCACTGCGACTTCACCGAGCAGGAGCACACCGTGTCGGCCGACGGCGTGCTGCGCCCAGACATGATCGTGCACCTGGCGGAAGGCCGGCAGCTGGTGGTGGACGTGAAGACGCCGCTGGACGCCTACATCGCCGCGGTCGAGGCGAGCGACGACGCGACGCGCGAGGCCGCCTTGCAGCGTCATGCGCGCAAGGTGCGCGAGCGAGTGCGCGAACTGGCCGCCAAGCGTTACTGGGCGCAGTTCGAGCGCAGCCCCGAGTTCGTCATCCTGTTCATACCCGGTGACCAGTTCCTCAGCGCTGCCCTGGAGCGTGATCCCGGCCTGCTGGACGAGGCCCTGAACCAGCACGTGATACTTGCTACCCCCACCAGCCTCGTCGCCCTGCTCAAGGCGGTGGCCTACGGCTGGCGCCAGGTGGCACTGGCCGAAAACGCGCGGCAGATTCGCGATCTCGCGGCCGAGCTGCATCGCCGCCTCGCCACTTTCACCGGGCACCTGGCGCGTGTCGGCCGGGCGCTGTCGAGCAGCGTGGACGCCTACAACAGCGCGGTCGGTTCGCTCGAGCGCCAGGTCCTGCCCGGGGCGAGAAAGTTCGTCGAGCTCGGCGTGCAGGCCCAGAAGCCGCTCGACTCGGCCCCGGAAGTCGATCTCATCCCGCGCACCCCGCGTGGCGAGCCCACGGACAAGGCCGGCGCGCTGCCGGACGATGACAGCGCCGCCGACGCGCCCAAAGGCACGGACGCGTGACCCCGGCAGACCCTGGAACCGGCCAGGCGGCGCCGCCCGGCTCACCGGCATGGTATGCGCTGCTCTTTACCCCGGAAGAGCGCCGCGATGCCGTCGGCGCGCTGTTCGAATTGCGCGCCGCGATCATGGATTCCGCGCGCACGCCTTCCGAACAGGCGGTCGCGCATGCTCGCCTCGAATGGTGGCGCGGGGAAATCGCCGCGCACGCCGACGGGCGCGCCCAGCATCCTGCGCTACGACGCCTGCAAGCCGCCGGGCTGGCCGGTGTCGTCCAGCCGGAGTACCTGCTTGAGATGGTGGACGCCTATGAGAGCGAGCTCGCTGAAGCGCCGTGCCGCTCTTATGCGGAGCTCGCCTTGTACTGTTACCGCAGCGGCGGCGTGTTGCACGAGATGGTCGCCGGCGCACTCGGCCTGGCAGCGCCGGAGAACGAGCGCGCAGTGATGCGCTACGCCCAGCGCCTCGGCACCGGCGCCCGCCTGGTGGAACTGCTCGCCAACCTGCGCGGCGACCTGGCGGCTGGCCGTCACCTGCTCCCGCGCGACTGGATCAGCGAGACCGGTGCCGTTGAGCAGTTCGGCGGCGCCGGACTCGACCCGGCCCTGGCGGAGTGCGTGGACCGCCTGGCCGGCGAGGCGCGCGCCGCACTGGACGACGCCGAGGCTGTGCTGCCGCGCGCGGAGCGCCCGCGGCAGCGCACGGGACTGGTGCTGGTCGCGCTCTATCGCCGCCACCTGCACCGCCTGCACCAGCAGGGATTCGATCCGGCCGGCCTGCCGGGCAACCTGGACAACCTGTGGACCTGCTGGCGCGCGGCGCGCAAGGCGCGCACCGCCGGCTGAAGAACGAAGGACAAAGAAATGGATGTGGAGAAATTCACCCAGTACGCCGCTCCCGCGGGCCTGCTGCGCGATCGTGTCATCCTGGTCACCGGAGCCGGCAGCGGCATAGGCCGCGCCCTGGCCAGGGAGATCGCCGGTCTCGGTGCCACGGTCATCCTGCACGGCCGGTCGGTGCGCAAGCTGGAGGCCGTGTATGACGAGATCCGCGCACAGGATCACCCTGAGCCCGCCATATTCCCGCTTGATCTCGCGCGCGCCCAGGGCGAGGACTACGATCGTCTCAGCGGCGCCATCGAAGAGCAGTGGGGACGGCTCGACGGACTGGTGCACAACGCCGGCCTGCTCGGCTCCCGCACGCCGATCGAGCATCACGACGTGGCCGAGTGGCAACGCGTGCTGCACGTCAACTTGACGGCGCCGTTCATCCTGTGCCGCTGCCTGCTGCCCCTGATGTTCAAGTCCGAGGACGCCTCCGTGATCTTCACTTCCAGCGGCGTTGGCCGCACCGGCAAGGCCTACTGGGGCGCTTACGCCGTATCCAAATTCGGTATCGAGGGGCTCAGCCAGGTCCTGGCCGACGAACTGGACAACAAGCCGGGCATCCGCGTCAACGCGGTGAACCCCGGCCCGACGCGCACGGCCATGCGGGCCGCAGCCTACCCGGCGGAAGATCCGATGCGGCTCAAGACGCCAGAGGAAGTTCTCGGCGTCTACCTTTACCTGCTCGGACCCGAGAGTCGCGGCACCAGCGGGCGCAGCTTCGACGCTCAGTAGCCGCAGCGGGGACGCGGCGCTCAGTCCTTGCGCGAGGCCACCATGCGTTTGCGGCGCGGCTTGAGCGCCCTGCGGTCGGGTGCCGCCAGGACCGGGGGCTCGAGACCGGCACATTCGTAGAGACCGCGCACCTCCCCCTCCTCGAGGTCACGAAAGCGGCCGCGGCGCAGTTGGCGCTCGAGCGCCACCGGGCCGTAGGCGACACGCGTCAGTCGGCTCACGGTGAGCCCGACGGCCTCCCACAGCCGGCGCACCTCGCGATTACGCCCCTCGCGCAGCGTCACCCGGTACCACCGGTTGCGACCCTCGCCGCCGGCAGCCACGACCGACTCGAACGACGCCATGCCGTCCTCGAGTTCCACGCCCTCCTGCAGGCGCCGCAGGGCCTCCTCGTCCGGCTCCCCCAGCACCCTGACGGCATACTCGCGCAGCACTTCCGAAGAGGGATGCATCAAGCCGTTGGCGAGGCTGCCATCGGTGGTGAACAGCAACAGGCCGGTGGTGCTGATATCCAGGCGGCCGACGGCAATCCAGCGCTGCCCCCTAAGCCGCGGCAGCGACTCGAATACCGTGCGCCGCCCTTCCGGATCACTGCGCGTGCATACCTCGTCGGCGGGCTTGTGGTAGGCCAGGTAGCGGTGCCGGGACGGCTCCGCAAGCCGCAGCGGCCGGCCGTCCAGCGTAATGCGTTCACTCCCGGTGAGTCGCTCGCCGATCTCCGCCGGGCGACCGTCCACGGTCAAGCGCCCGTCCGCGATCCAGCGCTCGATCTCGCGGCGCGAGCCGAGGCCGGCATCCGCCAGCAGCTTGTGGATCCGGACGGGTTCCCTCTCAGGCGCGCGGGGCGTCTGGCGTCGACTCAGCGTCGGTCTCTTCTTCATACGCTTCGGCCTCCTCCTGCGGCGGCTCGGATGCGGATTCCGTCAGGCCGAGGTCGAGGTCGAGCTCCACGTTGATGCTGTCGAGGTCGCGAATCTCGGCCAGCGGCGGAAGATCCTCGAGCCGCTTGAGCCCGAAATAGTCGAGGAATTCCCGCGTCGTGGCATACATGCCCGGCCGTCCCGGCACATCGCGGTGCCCGACGACCCGTACCCAGCCACGCTCCATCAACGTGCGCATGATGTTCGAACTCACCGACACGCCGCGGATGTCCTCGATCTCGCCCCGCGTGATGGGCTGGCGATAGGCGATGAGCGCGAGCGTTTCGAGCAACGCGCGCGAATA
Source organism: uncultured Gammaproteobacteria bacterium (assembly GCA_963709275.1). Taxonomy (GTDB): domain Bacteria; phylum Pseudomonadota; class Gammaproteobacteria; order Steroidobacterales; family XN24; genus XN24. Next base: position 831,664 of record CAVPVZ010000002.1, on the reverse strand, counting down.
ACGCGCCGGCCGGTCCTGCCAAAGTCGCGACAGCCAGGACGACATCTCTTCTCGGACCTGCACACGCCAGCCACTCGCGACTTCCCGCAGCTGGATGCCGCGCTCCGCGTAGTCGGCCTCGAGCGCTTCCAACGCGGCCCGGACATCCTGGCGCTCGGGCGCCTCGTTCTCCGGGAACAGGTTGAGGATCTGCTCGATACTCATGGGACGACCGGCCGCCAGAAGAGCGGCTTCGACGATGTTTCTCAGTTTCTGCGCATCCATGGAGTGTCTCGCCTTCAGGCCCCGGCAGCCGGCTGGGGCTCAGCCTCGTCGGCCGCGGCACTATTGCCGCGCGCCTTGATGTGAATGGGTGCGAAAGGTTCTGCCTGCACGATGTCGAGCAGGCTCTCGCGGATCAGCTCGAGTATGGAGAGGAACGTCACGACAACGCCCATCCGGCCCTCCTCCGGCGTAAACAGGCTGGTGAATTCCACGAACTGCCCGCCCTGCACACGCTCCAGCACGTCGGACATCCGCTGGCGCACGGACAACGGCTCCCGTTGCACCTGGTGATGCGCAAACATGTCCGCACGCACCAGCACTTCCTGGAAGCTCAGCAGCAGCTCGCGCAGGCTGACATCCGGCTGGATCTCCACGACCTTGCGCTCGCACATTTCCGCGCTCGTCTGGAACACGTCGCGTTCCAGCCGCGGCAGCGCATCCACGTCCTGCGCCGCCTGCCTGTAACGCTCGTACTCCTGCAGCCGCCTGACCAGCTCGGCACGCGGGTCGTCGCCGTCCTCTTCCTGGGCCGCGGGCCGCGGCAGCAGCATGCGCGACTTGATCTCGGCAAGCATCGCGGCCATCACGAGATACTCGGCCGCCAGCTCGAGCTGCAGCTCCTGCATGAGCTCGATGTAGTGCATGTACTGGTGCGTGATCTTGGCGATCGGAATATTCAGGATGTCGATGTTCTGCCGCTTGATCAGGTACAGCAGCAGGTCGAGCGGGCCCTCGAACGCATCCAGGATTACCTCCAGCGCATGCGGCGGGATGTAGAGGTCCATGGGCAGCTGGGTCAGGGGCTCCCCCTCGACAATAGCGAAGGGCATCTCCGCCTGCCCCGCGCCCATGGTCTCCGCTTGCTCGCTCATCGGTACTCCAGCCCCATCGCCTCGCGCACTTCTTCCATGGTTTCGCGGGCCGCGTCACGCGCCCGCTCCCGGCCTTCCGTGAGAATGATGTCCACGGTGTCCGGACTTGCGTTGTATTCGTCGATCTTCTCACGGATCGGCTTGAGCTCGGCCTGCACGGCATCGATCACCGGCTGCTTGCATTCCACGCAACCGATGCCCGCGCTGCGGCAACCTTCCTGCACCCAGTTCTGCGTGCGCTCGTCAGAGTACATACGATGGAACTGCCATACCGGGCACTTGCCCGGATCGCCGGGATCCGTGCGCCTTACGCGCGCCGGGTCCGTCTGCATGGTGCGGAGCTTCTTCTCCACCGACTCGGGGTCCTCCGCCAGGCCAATGGTGTTGCCGTAGGACTTGGACATCTTCTGTCCGTCCAGCCCGGGCACGCGCGGTGTCGGCGTGAGCAAGGCATCCGGCTCGACCAGGATGGTTCGCCCGATGCCCTCCAGGTAGCCGAGCAGGCGCTCGCGGTCGGCGACCGTGAGCCGCGGGTGATTCTCCACCAGCGCGCGGCCCGACTCGAGCGCAGCCTCGTCGCCGCGTTCCTGGTAACTCTTGCGGAACTCGAGGTACAGCTTGCCCTGCTTGCCGCCCAGGTGGCGCACGGCCCGCTCCGCCCGCTGCTCGAAGTCGGCTTCCCGCCCGTAGAGGTGATTGAAGCGGCGGGCCACCTCGCGCGTGATCTCCACGTGCGCGACCTGGTCCTCGCCCACCGGCACATGGCCGGCGCGATAGATCAGGATGTCGGCGCTCTGCAGCAGCGGGTAGCCGAGGAAGCCGTAGGTGCTCAGGTCGCGCTCCTTCAGCTTCTCCTGCTGGTCCTTGTACGTCGGCACCCGCTCCAGCCAGCCGAGCGGCGTGATCATGGAAAGCAACAAGTGCAACTCCGCATGCTCAGGCACGTCCGACTGCACGAATACCGTGGCGGCGGCAGGATTGATGCCGACTGCCAGCCATTCCACGAGCATCTGGCGCACGCTCGGACCGATCCCGGAGGGATCCTCGTAATGCGTGGTCAAGGCATGCCAGTCGGCCACGAAGAAGAAGCACTCGTACTCGTACTGCAGCCTCAGCCAGTTGTTCAGCGCGCCGTGCAGGTGGCCGAGATGCAGGGGGCCCGTAGGACGCATGCCAGACAGGACTCGCCGGTTTGGACCGGTGGTATTACTCACAGTTTGCTCCGTGCCGGCCCCGTCTAGAGACCCGCGATACTCATGAAAAAGTTGGTAACCGATGCGATGACGGGACGCAAGTAGCCCCAGGCGAAAAAGATGAACGCCAGCACCATGATCAGGCCGTAGGGCTCGAGCGCGTCGAGGCGGGTCGAGGCCCGCGGCGGCAGCAAGCCGCTCAGCACGCGACCGCCATCGAGCGGCGGGATCGGCAGCATGTTGAACACGGCCAGTATGACGTTGATGAAGACCCCGATCTGGCCCATGGTGAGAAAGAACTGGGCCGACATGCCCTCGAGCCCGCTGACCGTGACGAGCTTGGTGAAGAACGCCCAGAACAGCGCCATGAGCAGGTTGGCGCCGGGGCCGGCCGCAGCCACGAACATCATGTCGCGGCGCGGGTTGCGCAGGTTGCGCATCGCGACAGGCACCGGCTTGGCCCAGCCGAACAGGAACCCGGTGGTCATCAGCGCGATGGCCGGGACAATGACAGTACCGATCGGGTCGATATGCTTGAGCGGGTTCACCGAAAGGCGGCCCAGCATCTCCGCTGTCCGGTCACCAAATCGACGCGCCACCCAGCCGTGCGCGACCTCGTGGAGCGTGATGGCAAACAGGACGGGGATAGCCGCGACCGCGAGGACCTGGAGCAGGGAGAGCTGTTGCATCGGCGTATTATAGAGAAGCTGCGGCCTGCTGAGTCAGGCCACTTCAAGGTGGCTGACATCGCCGCGGCCGGCTCGCGTCACGACCGGCACGGGACCCGTCAAGTCGATGACCGAAGTGGACTCGAGCGCGCACGGCCCGCCATCGACCACAGCGGCGAGCTCATGATCGAGCAGTTCCCGGATCTCCCAGGCCGCGTTCATCGGATGCGATTGACCCGGCAGTTGCAGCGTTGTGCTTAGCAACGGCTCCGGCAGCGCCTCGAGCAACGCCAGCGCGATTGGATTGGCCGGCACCCTGATACCGATAGTCTTCCGTTTCGGGTGCTGAAGCCGGTTGGGCACCTGGCGGGTGGCGGGCAGAATGAAGGTGTAGGGCCCCGGGGTAAGCGCACGCAGCAGGCGATACGCCTGGTTGTCAACGCGCGCATAGGTCGCCAGTTCCGACAGACCCTCGCACACCAGCGTGAAATGATGGTGCTTGTCCAGATCCTTCAGGCGCCGGATCCGTTCCTGCGCGCTCTTGTCTCCCATCGCCCACCCGAAGGCGTATGAAGAGTCCGTCGGGTAGGCGACAATACCGCCGGCCTGGACGAGCGCCGCCACTTCCCGCACCAGCCTGGGCTGCGGGTCAATGGGATGTATTTCGAAGAACTCGGCCATGGGCACAATTCTATCCCGAGAGCCCTCTCCCGCATGAGGATTTGTCTATGAACCAGACACGCACGGAAATGATTCGCCAACGACTGCAGGAAGCACTCGCGCCGGAGATGCTGGAAATCGAGGATGAGAGCCATCTTCATGCCGGTCACGCCGGCGCGCGCGACGGCCGCGGGCATTTTCGCGTGATGATGGTCGCCAAAAGTTTTACAGGTCACACGAAGATTGCTCGACATCGGCTTGTTTTTGATGCGCTTTCTGATCTTATGCAAACTGACATTCACGCTCTGACGCTGCAGGCCTTCAGCCCGGACGAGGTCTAAACGGCGCGCGCAAATCGTCATGCTGCGTCGCAGCATTCTCTTGCGCATCGTCAGTCCGCGTTTTTCCCACCCCCAATCTGCACTCGAAAACTGTGACGCAATCCATGGTGTTGCATCTCGAATTGTGAGCGTCTTCGCAGTTTAACTTAATGCGTTCTTGGTATAGCGCTGTCTAGATCGAGGCTAGAGCGTCTCCAGGACTGTCGGCGCAGACGCTCCTCTGCCTCGTTTCCGGGCTGTCTCCGGGCCGCCGGGCGGTCACGTATCGGTCCAGACATACCCTCGGAGACCACTGCTGACGGGCAACTGTGCTCCGGCCAGAGCGCTCCAATGCGCCACTGAAATACGCCGCGCCACAGCGCCGCGTCACGCCGCCCCTGCCTGCCATACCATCCAATTGGACCTCTCCGCCGCGAGTTAACATAATCTTGTCTCGTAACCCCGGACGCCTGGCTTGACGCGAGGCTGAACTATCTCTCGTTAGCGCATGACTTATCGTGGTTTTTTGTTCTAAAAGTGACGCGGTATGCGTCGTCGCTTACCGAAATCTGCCGGTAAGTACAGATGCAATATGTTGAATTGTTGACCAGAAATGTTCGCTGGTTATAGTCAAATCCACGCTAACACCGGGATATGCGTCGTGTCCGAAGCACTTTCACTCGAACCCCGCTCAACTCAAGCCCCGTCGAGGTCGCTTAGCGAGTACCTCAAGGACGCTTTGTTGGAAGCATGCAAGGAGGCAATACGTCCTCTTGTTCGGCTGTGCCTGCGGCACGGAGTTTCATTTCGCGAGTTTTCCGATGCCGTCCGCTACGTCTTCGTCGAATCGGCAAAGGGAGACTACTTGGCAAACGACGAGCCATCTATTGCCCGGATTGCAGCGCTCAGCGGACTGACTCGAGCTGACGTCGAGAGAATCGAGCACTCGGAGGCCGAGAGCAAATCCGTTACGGCCCGAATGAATGCGTCGGTCGAGGTTCTGTCCGCGTGGCATTCGGACCCGATCTTTACTGGACCCTATGGCATTCCATTGGAATTGACGACCGAGGGACCATCGGGATTTCGCAGCTTGGTCGATCGATACGGCGACGGAATCCCGGCCGACGAAATCCTTGATGACTTGATGCGATCAGGCTGTGTCACCAGAGGCAAGGGGAAGACTCTAAAAGTACTCAGACGCTCGTATCTGTCCGGAAATATTGACCCAGCCGTTATCAGTTACACCGGGCGCTCACTTCGCACGCTTGCTGAAACACTGGAATACAACATCGAAAAGCCGGACGCCAAAGAGAAGCGTTTCCAGCGCCAATTCATGTCGACTCACGGAATCCGTGCTTCTGACTTACCTGCCTTTAATGAACTTCTCCGAGAGTCAGGTCAGAAGTTCCTCGAAGATCTCGATTCTTGGACTACAGAGCGCGAAAAGGCGCTCAAGCACCTCGAGAAAACACCTAACGAGATACCTAGGGTCTACCCCGGCGTGGGCCTTTACATGTTTTTCCATCAGGGACCAGCAAAGAGGAATGGAAGAGAACCATGAAAATGAAGTTGTTTAGCGGGCGAAAGCTGTCGCAAATATTTATTTCTACGTCGTCAGCACTCGCACTTTTTGCTGCGCTAGGCGCTCATGCCGACACGCCGAATTCGAACTCGGCTCCGGCCCGCGGCATTGTCGGCACCGGCACGCTTGGTATCGTCGGGACTGGTTCTCCGGCCAACACTAAAGGCATCGTCGGCACTGGTTCCCCGGCGAGCACCCAAGGCATCGTCGGCACCGGCACACTCGGCATCGTCGGGACTGGTTCTCCGGCAAGCACCCAAGGCATCGTCGGCACCGGCACACTCGGCATCGTCGGGACTGGTTCTCCGGCCAGCACTAAAGGCATCGTCGGCACTGGTTCCCCGGCGAGCACCCAAGGCATCGTCGGCACCGGCACACTCGGCATCGTCGGGACTGGTTCTCCGGCAAGCACCCAGGGCATCGTTGGCACGGGCTCCCCAGCCAGCACTAAAGGCATCGTCGGCACTGGTTCCCCGGCGAGCACCCAAGGCATCGTCGGCACCGGCACACTCGGCATCGTCGGCACTGGTTCCCGGCGAGCCCCAGGCATCGTCGGCACCGGCACACTCGCTCGGCACTGGTTCCCCGGCGAGCACCCAAGGCATCGTCGGCACCGGCACACTCGGCATCGTCGGGACTGGTTCTCCGGCCAGCACTAAAGGCATCGTCGGCACTGGTTCCCCGGCGAGCACCCAAGGCATCGTCGGCACCGGCACACTCGGCATCGTCGGGACTGGCTCTCCGGCCAGCACTAAAGGCATCGTCGGCACTGGTTCCCCGGCGAGCACTCAAGGCATCGTCGGCACCGGCACACTCGGCATCGTCGGCACTGGTTCCCCGGCGAGCACCCAAGGCATCGTCGGCACCGGCACACTCGGCATCGTCGGCACTGGTTCCCCGGCGAGCACTCAGGGCATCGTCGGCACCGGCACACTCGGCATCGTCGGGACTGGTTCCCCGGCGAGCACCCAAGGCATCGTCGGCACCGGCACACTCGGCATCGTCGGCACTGGTTCCCCGGCGAGCACTCAGGGCATCGTCGGCACGGGCACGCTCGGCATCGTCGGCACTGGTTCCCCGGCGAGCACTCAGGGCATCGTCGGCACGGGCACGCTCGGCATCGTCGGCACTGGCACTCTTGGAATAGTCGGAACCGGCGTAATGGAGAACGTAGCTTCCAGGGCATTGAGCAGTGGTCCCGTCGAAGCCTTTGCCGACTGGTCAACTGCCGTGAGCAGCGACCGAAAGAGCCGGTTGGCCGTTTACGGCCCAGTGGATGTCGTTTCTGACGGCTCCGTCACCATTCTTGGCCAAGAGTTCGAAATTGATGACGTCGGCCTTCTGCAGCAGTTGGCTACTAATGAAACCGCGGCCGTTTTCGTAAAGGGCCGCGGGAGGAAAGAAGAAGCCTATCAAGTCGTCAAAGTTCTAGAGGAATTCGTTCAGGGGGCAAGCCTCGTGTACGTGACCGGCATTGTCTCGACGAAACAGCGGTCAGATGGCTCGTTTAAGTTGGGCAATGTGAAAGTCAACATCGGAGAAGCCGGCGCTGATTCGAAGGCGTATCAGCTTAAAAAGGGTAAGCGAATCACTGTGATCGGCCGGAAAATCGGCTCCGACGTATTCGCGGATCGGATCGTCTATTAAGCGATCCACAGCTAGTAGAGACAACCTGCTCTGACGAACAAGTGCACCCTTAAAAATGGGTGCACTTTTTCTATTGGGGCAGCCTCTCCACGGGCGACTCAAAATAGTAAACACCAACCCCACATCGCATAGCTTCCGAGTCATCCTTACCCTGATTATTGATTTGGTTGTCGGCCAAGAAATCGTCCACTGTTTCTAGATAAGACTTGCCGCGAGTAGCTACTAGTTTGTGCAGCGTCCCGAGCACACGCGGATCAACCTCATCTGACCAAGCACGGAACTCGAATCTACGATTCGGTGCATCCACATGCTCCAAGTAGTTCCTGCTAATTGTGTCTGCAAGGTCATGCAGACATTCACCGAACCGCTGCACCTGGAATAGATCGACCCCTGCTGGAGCATATTGCCGTTTAACTGCTTTCCAAGTCCCCGCCTTAACTTCCCTCACGCATCCAGCGCGCTCGAGTTCGCGAAGCATCGCCCCTGGAGGAACATCTCCTCCAACCTCGCGGACCAACTTGCAGAAAGACTTCCCGGAGCCCTCGCTCTCATACGGCAACCAGACAGGGAAGCCTTTTGGGCCTAGGTAACTTTGATCGGTATACCACCTCGTCAAGACCCCCGATGCTTTGCTAAGTCCCGGATCCAAGCTCCAGTCTTCGCCTTCAAGCCGATCTCTGATCTTTCGAATCTCTTTTCTATTCAACCCCGTCATCACGGAAACCCGAGACATATTCGTCTTCCGTCCCCGGATACCGAACTCATCACTTGCGACCTGCACAAAAGCAAGTTTGCTGATCTCTGCAAACTCGCGATAACTGACTCCCACATTGAGCAAGAACCGTGCTACCGGAACCATAAAATGGCGACACGCGCGCAAAGCGACCGTCTTTATAGCAACTGCCATAAGGGGATACCCCGAGATTCGTTAGACCCATCCGGAACAAAAAACGCCCTGCTCAATGGGCGCGCTGGGCCAATTCCAGCATTTCAAGCAAGGCTTTCTCGTCCAAAACCTTCACCCCCAACTCCTCGGCTTTACGTAGCTTGGAGCCCGGGTCGTTACCTGCAACAACGTAATCCGTCTTGCCCGAAACGCTGCCGGTGACCTTGCCCCCAGCGGCGAGTATCCGATCACGCGCTTCATCGCGAGTCATCGTTTCGAGCGCGCCAGTCAGAACGAACGTCTTGTTGGCGAGCGCAGTCGCCTCGCTTCGTCCCTCGACGACTGGCCACGTGACTCCATGATCACGCAGTGCGTCGATGACTTTCATGTTCTCGCGTTGACTGAAGAACTCGTGCACATGCTGCGCCACGACCGGCCCGACGTCGGGCACTGCCTCGAGCTCTTCCACCTCGGCCGCAGCAATTATATCCAGATCGCCGAAATGCTGCGCCAACCCTTCCGCCGTAACCTCGCCCACCTCCGGGATGCCCAGCGCAAACAGGAATCGCGGCAGGGTTGTCTTCTTGCTGCGCTCTATTGCAGCCACAAGATTGGCTGCCGACTTCTGCCCCATCCTTTCAAGTTGGGCGAGGTCGTCTGCATCCAGCTTGTAGATGTCTGCAGGGTCATGGATCTCCCGGCCGTCGATGCCTTGCTCGACCAGCTGCTCGACGATCTTCGCGCCCAGGCCTTCGATATCCATAGCCCGGCGCGACGCGAAATGCCTCAGCTTCTCTTTGCGCTGTGCGGGACAAACCAGTCCTCCCGAGCAACGTGCCACCGCCTGGCCTTCCGGCCTGACGACGTCGGAACCACAAGCCGGGCATTTCTCGGGTAACCGGATTGGCTCCGGGTTGCCGCGCCTGCGCTCCAGCACCACCCTGACGACCTCGGGGATGACATCGCCGGCACGGCGGACGATCACCGTGTCCCCGATCCTCACGTCCTTGCGCTCGATTTCGTCGATGTTGTGCAGCGTCGCGTTGCTCACCGTCACCCCACCAACGAATACCGGCTCGAGTCTCGCCACAGGTGTGAGGGCCCCGGTGCGGCCGACCTGGAAATCCACGCCCCTGAGCACGGTAGTCACTTCCTGCGCCGGAAACTTGAAAGCGACGGCCCAACGCGGCGCTCGCGATACGTAACCCAGCGCCTGCTGCTTTTCGAGCGCATCGACCTTGAACACCACGCCGTCGATCTCGTAGGGCAACTCATCGCGCTGCTCGAGCATCTCGTCGTAATAGGCCTGGCATCCGTCAGCACCAGAGACGACCCGGGTCAACGGCGAGACACGCACGCCCCAGTCACGCAGAACTGCAAGAATCTCGCTGTGTCGCTCTGGCAGAGCACCGTCCTCGAAGAAACCCACGCCATAGGCGAAGAATTCGAGTGGCCGACTCGCCGCAATCTTGGGGTCGAGCTGCCGCAGGGTGCCGGCGGCTGCATTGCGCGGATTCACGAATGTCTTGGCGTCGTTCTCCGCCAACCGCGCATTGAGGCGCGCGAAGCCTGCCTTGGGCATGTAGATTTCGCCGCGCACCTCGAGCCGCCGCGGGTGGCCGCGGCCGCGCAGCTTGAGCGGGATCGACTCAACCGTCCGCACGTTGTGCGTGACATCCTCCCCGGCCTGGCCGTCGCCGCGTGTTGCGCCACGCACCAGGTGACCATCCTCGTAGAGCAGGCTGATCGCCGTGCCGTCGAGCTTGGTCTCTGCCGAGTAGTGGATCGCCTCCTCCGTCTTGAGCCGCTCCCGTACCCGGCGGTCGAACGCGATCAGCTCGTCGGCGGTGAACGCATTGTCGAGCGATAGCATCGGCATGAGGTGCCGCACCTCGTTGAAGCCTTCGACCGGAGCGCCTCCCACGCGCTGGGTTGGTGAGTCCTCGGTGGCCAGCTCCGGGTGCGCTTCCTCGAGTGCCTGGAGCTCGCGAAACATGCGGTCGTACTCGACATCCGGAATTTCGGGGTCGTCGAGCACGTAGTAGCGGTAGTTGTGATGATCGATCAGCTCGCGCAACTCGGCGGCGCGAGCTGCGGCTTTTTTCTCGGCAGCGGTCACGGCCGGGATTCTTTCGCTCCGTCACCGGCGGCCAGCTTGCTGCGCCGGTGGTATTCCACCACCTGCTCGCGGAGCCACCCGGCCTGCTGCATGGTCAACGGATTACCTTTGTCATCGAGCACTTCGCCATCGAGTCGCTCTGCCAGCCGGCGCGCACAGGTGAGCATCCCGTCGAGAGCGGATAGCGGCTCCCGCGGCCCCGGCAACACCATGAACATCGAGACCCCGGGACAGCGGAGCTCATGCATCTTCTCGATTTCGAAGCTGCCGGGCTCCACCAGGCTGGCGACCAGGAAGCGGCTACGCCGACGCTCGTCGAGCGAATGGAAGGCACCGAAGCGACCGAACTCCAGGCCCTCTGCCGAAAAGGCCTTCACCAGGTCGGACCCGTCAAATCCCTCGGGCTGCCTGGCGCGCAGGCGCAGCGCGACGATCATCTGCTCCCCGGCGGCCGGAAGCTCAGTCCCGGTTTCGGCACCGATCTCGGCGGCGCGCCGTTGCCGGGGCGGCACATCGAGGTTGGTCTCCGGCCGCGCCTGCTCGGCGGCGGTCGAACTCCACGCGGCATCCCGCTCTTCCAGGCGTGGCTCACGACGATGTCCGTCGTCTTCCTCGTCGTCACGCTCGCGGCGGCTCCACAGGTACACGCCTACGATCAGTACGACGCCGACAGCGGTAAGAATCCAGCGAAGTTCAGGCATTCAATCGCGCTCCGGGCTCAGCCTGTCGCCATCCGCACGGCCTCCTCGATGTCCACGGCGACCAGCCGCGAGACGCCGGGCTCATGCATGGTCACACCGGTCAACTGGTTCACCATCTCCATCGTGGTCTTGTTGTGCGTGATGATGATGAACTGCACCTTGTCCGACATTGACCTGACTATATCGCAGAAGCGACTCACATTCGCGTCGTCCAGCGGCGCGTCCACCTCGTCGAGCATGCAGAAAGGCGCCGGGTTGAGCTGGAATATCGCGAACACCAGCGCCACCGCGGTCAATGCCTTCTCGCCGCCCGACATGAGGTGGATCGTGCTGATGCGTTTCCCCGGCGGACGCGCCATCACGGTCACCCCGGCCTCGAGCAGGTCGTCTGACTCGAGCTGCAGGTAGGCGTGGCCGCCGCCGAACAACCTCGGGAACAGCTCCTGGATGCCGGCGCTGACCTGGTCGAACGTCTCCTTGAAACGCGTGCGGGTTTCGCGGTCGATGCGGCGAATGGCGTTCTCGAGCGTTTCCAGGGCCTCGTTCAGGTCCGTGAGCTGCGCGTCGAGATAACCCTTGCGCTCGGTCTGTTCCTTGAGCTCGTCGATCGATGCGAGGTTGATCGGGCCAAGGCGCTCGATGCGAGCCGCCAGCTGGCCGAGCCGCTCGTCCCAGGCCGGAATGGCGGCGTCCTCCGGCAGCTCGGAGCGCACTGTCTCGAGATCGAAACCGGTGGCAGCGAACTGTTCCGCAGCCGTCTGCAGCCTGACACGGGTTTCACCCGCCGCCAGGCGCGCCGCCTCGAGTGTTTCCCGCACCTCGGCCACCGCGCCGTCACGCGACATGCGCTGCTCCTGGAGTTCGCGCAAGCCCGCTTCCAGCTCCTGCACGGTGCGGCGCGCCGCCCCGAGCTGTTCCTCGGTCTTGACGCGTTCAGCCAACAGCGCCTCGAGCTGGTTTTCGCGCTCCGCGAGGGGCGCCACGCTATCCTCCAGCTGGCGCTCGAGCTCCTGCTGCCGCGCGCTGAAACGCGCCACCTGCTCCTGGAAGCGCTGCATGCTCAGCCCCGCCGAATCGAGGCTCGAACGGCGGGATTCGACGCGAATCTCGATTTCCTGCGCGCCGGCGCGATCGGCCCGTGCCTGTTCGCGAGAGCTCTCCAGGCCGGTTCGCAGGCGCTGGCGCTCCTCCTCCAGGCCCTGGCGACGCGTCTCGAAATCGCTCATCGAGTCGATGCCCTGCTGCAATTTCCCGCGGCTCTGGCGCAGCGACTCCTCGGCCTCGCTCACCTGGGTGTCGATTTCCTGCTTTTCCTGTCCCAGCGACGACAGCCGGCTGCGCGTCTGGTCCATACGGGAGCGTGCGGTCTGCAGGCTCGCATGGAGCCCGGCGGCGTTGCGGTGCGCCTCGGCCGCCTCCTGCCGCACTTCTTCGCGCGACGACTCCAGCATCGCCAGGCGCGAACTGATCTCCTCGTGCCGCGCTGCGAGCTCCTCGACCTCGAAAGCCATCCCGCCAATGGAGGCGCGCAGCTCGCGGATTTCCTGCTCGCGCGCGAGCACACCGGCATGCGGGTCCTCGGCGCGGTTGACGCGCAGCCAGCTCGGGCCGAGCCAGATACCGTCGCGCGTAATGACGGACTCGCCAGTCCCCAGCCGGGAGCGCATGGACAGCGCGGCACCGAGGTCATCCACGGCGTGGACTCCCTCGACCAGTGCCACGGCACCCGGGCCACCCTGGATCTTGTCCGCCAGCATGTCCGCCCCGGCGTGCCGGGACGCGACCGCGTTCAGCTCGATGAAGCTGGCCGCGCCCTGCGTCAACTGGTCCAGCGCAGAGGACACCTCGTCCAGCCCGTCCACGCAGACGGCTTCCAGGTAGCCACCGAGCACCGTCTCCACGGCACGCTCCCAGCCGGGCTGCACGGACAGCTTCTCCGCCAGGCGCGGCCGGTCGGCCAGCCCCTGCCCCTGCAGCCACTCGATCAGCTGGCCGCCATCGCGTCCCAGGGCAGCCTGCTGCAGGGCATCCAGCGACGCCAGCGTCCCGCGCAGCGTCTGCAAGGCATTGCGGCCTTCGTCGAGCTGCACCACCAGTGCGGCGTCCTCCTCGCGCAGGGCGAGGATCTCGTCGCGCACCTCGACGTCGCGCTGCTGGGCGCTCTGCTCGCGCTCGCGCGCCTGGTCGAGCTCCAGCGCCATCGCCTCGAGGTCCACGCCGCCGGACTCCGCCTCGAGCCGTTCGCGCTCTTCCTCGAGCCGGCGCCGACGCTCGGCCAGTCGTGTCAGCTGGCCGTCGAGCTGCTCGATACGCGCCCGCTCCACCTCGACGACTTCGCGCGCATTCGCGGCCTCGCGATTGAATTCGTCCCAGCCCGATTGCCAGTCCTGCATGGCCTGCTCGGCGCTGCGCAATGCTTCCGCCGATGCCGCTTCCGCGTTGCGGGCACGCTCGAGCTCCGGACCCAGTTCACCCAGCACGCGGCCCAGCTCTTCCAGCAGGTCCCGGTCCCGGTCGATGTGCTGGTGCACCTCGCGCAGCCCCTGCTGGGCCTGCTCGAGTTCCTGCGCCTGGCGCTGCCGCAGGTCCTTGGCGTGCTGGATTGCCTGTTCCAGGCGCGCAATCTCGGCACCGACACGGTAATACTCGCCCTGCACCTGGTTCAGGTTTTCGCCGTCCTCACGGTGCCGCTCGCGCGCCGCTTCCAGCTCGGCCTCGACGCGGCGCAGCTCGGCGACCGCCTCTTGCAGCCGGTTCTCCCGCTCGGCGAGCACGCTCTTGTGGCGCGCCTCGTCGCCTTCGAGATCCCCGAGCCGCAGGGCGAGCAGCTCGGCCTCCAGCCGCCGCTCTTCGGCTTTCATCTCACGGTAACGCTCGGCGGTCCTCGCCTGGCGCTGCAGGTGCCGAATCTGCTTCTCGACTTCTTCACGCAGGTCGTTGAGGCGCTCGAGGTTCTCGCGTGTGTGGCGGATACGTGTCTCGGTTTCCCGGCGCCGCTCCTTGTACTTGGAGATCCCGGCCGCTTCCTCGAGATAGGTGCGCAATTCCTCCGGCTTGGCCTCGATCAGGCGCGAGATCATCCCCTGCTCGATGATGGCGTAGCTCCTCGGTCCCAGGCCGGTGCCGAGGAACAGGTGCGTGATGTCTTTGCGGCGGCAGCGCGCGCCGTTGAGGAAATAGCTCGAGGTGCCGTCCCGCGACAGGACACGCCGTGCGGAGATCTCGCCGAAGCTGGCGTACTGCCCTCCGGCCGAGCCGTCCGCATTATCGAAGATCAGCTCGATGGAGGCGGTGCCCACGGGCTTGCGGCCCGTCGACCCGTTGAAAATCACGTCCGTCATCGAGTCGCCACGCAGATGCTTGGCCGAACTCTCGCCCATGACCCAGCGCACGGCGTCGATGACATTGGATTTGCCGCAGCCGTTGGGGCCAACGACCCCGACCAGATTGCCCGGGAAACGGATGGTCGTGGGGTCTACAAAGGACTTGAAGCCGGCCAGCTTGATCTTGCTGAGACGCATGCAGAGGGGTTTCCGGGATACTCGGGGCGGGTGATTAACAGAACCGGGCTAGTGTAAAGTAATTCGCTTTCATTTCCAGTCGCCGCAGGGCGCCGAGCCGCCCGCGGCAGCCCCCTGCAGAGGAGTGTCGAATTGTCAGACCTGCATGCCCTGGGCGGTCAATCCGTGCCCAACCGGGACCTCGAGACCTTCCCCAATCCGGCTCCGGAGAACGACTACACCATCCGCATCAGGATCCCGGAGTTTACCTGCCTGTGTCCCAAGACCGGCCAGCCGGATTTCGCCGATATCCTGCTCGAATACGTCCCACAGGAACGCTGCATCGAGTTGAAATCCCTGAAGCTCTACATGTGGAGCTTCCGTGATGAGGGCGCGTTTCACGAGGCCGTGACCAACCGCATACTCGGCGACCTGCGCGACCGCCTGGCGCCCCGCTTCATCAGGGTCACCGCAAACTTCAATGTGCGCGGCGGCATCTACACCACGGTCGTGGCGGAGCATCGCCAGGATGGGTGGGCCGTGCCGGCGCGGGTCGAGCTGCCCTAACCGCCGGCCCCGGCCATCCCGGGGACCCAGGGGCTGGACTCCGAGCCCGAAACGGGCTAAAAAAGGCAGTTTGTATCGCCCCGCCTGGCCGTCCCGGACGGACGCGCCGGGCTTCGTTCAAACCTACAGAATTCGCCATCCGCCGGGAGGCCATGATGCCCGCGAGCAAGAGCAGCAAGAAGAAGTCGGTGACCGCCAAGAGCGCGTCACGCAAGGCCGTGTCACGGAAGAAGCCGGCCGCCAAGAAGACTTCTGCCAAGAAAGCCTCGACCAGGAAGACGGTCGCCAAGAAAGCAACCGCCAGGAAGCCCGTGAGCAAGAAGAAGCCAGTGAGCAAGAAGAAGTCTGTGGCGAAGAAGGCGCCCGCCAAGAAGACCGTGTCGAAGAAAAAGCCTGCAGCAAAGAAGGCCCCGGCCAAGAAGACCAGCACCAAGAAGAAAACGGTAGCCAAGAAGGCCCCGGCGAAGAAAGCGCCGGCCAGGAAGGCACCTGCCAAGAAGACCGTGTCGAAGAAAAAGCCTGCAGTGAAGAAGGCCCCGGCCAAGAAGACCAGCACCAAGAAGGCCACGGCAGCGAAGGCACCGGCGAGGAAGAAGCAGGTCAGCAAGGCGCGCGTAAAGAAAGCGCTCGCGCTGCAGCCGGAGCGGCCGGAGCCCAGCTTCGCCTTCTCCGGACCGCTGAAGTCCTTCAAGCCTTACCAGCCGAAGCCGGGCGAAGACTACATGAGCGACCGGATGCTGGATCATTTCCGCCAGATCCTCACCGCCTGGAAGCAGGAGCTCATGGAAGAGGTGGACCGCACCGTTCATCACATGAAGGACGAGGCCGCAAATTTCCCGGACCCGAACGACCGCGCGACGCAGGAGTCCGAATTCGGCCTCGAGCTGAGGACCCGCGACCGTGAGCGCAAGCTGCTGAAGAAGATCGAGCAGGCGCTGCTGCGCATCGAGGATGGCGCCTACGGTTTCTGCTCCGAGACCGGCGAGGAGATCGGCCTGCGGCGCCTGGAGGCGCGTCCGGTCGCCACCCTCACCGTCGAGGCGCAGGAGCGCCGGGAACTTGCCGAGAAGCAGTACCGGGATCGCGACGAGCGCTGAAACCGGAACCCACGGCGGGACGCACGCTGCGCCCGCCGCGGGCGGTTACCGCGGGCGCTTTGCGCCCTCTCCCACCGGCCCCCTCCATTTCGGCTCGCTGCTGGCTGCCGCCGGCAGCTGGCTCGACGCCCGCGCCGCGGATGGAGAGTGGCTCGTGCGCATCGAGGACATCGACCCGCCGCGGGAACCACCCGGCGCCGCCGCCGACATCCTGCGCGCACTCGAGGCTTTCGGCCTCTACTGGGACGAATCCGTCCTCTACCAGAGCCGCCGCCAGGAAGCTTACGACGGCGCACTGCAAACCCTGGTCGATTCCTCGTGGGCCTATCCGTGCAACTGCAGCCGGAAAGACATCGCCAAGACAAACACCCGGCTCGGCCGCCCGGACGCCCGCACTTACCCGGGGACCTGCCGCAAAGGGACGCGCTCGAGCCGCCAGACCCGGGTGCTGCGCGTGCGCACGGCGGCAGACCCGATCGGTTTTGACGACAGGCTGCAGGGCGAATTCCGCCAGCGACTGGAAGACGAGATCGGCGACTTCATCGTCCGGCGGCGCGAAGGTTATGTCGCCTACCAGCTCGCGGTGGTGGTTGACGATGCCGCCCAGGGGATCACCGATGTGGTCCGCGGCATCGACCTGCTGGATTCCACGCCACGCCAGCTCTGGCTGCAACGGCTGCTCGGCCTGCCTGCGCCACGCTACATGCACCTGCCCGTGATCGCGACGCCGGACGGGCAGAAGCTGAGCAAGCAGACGGGCGCGGAAGCGCTGGACCTGGGTCGCACCGGGGCCCTCGCCTGGCGCGTGCTGCAGTGCCTGCGGCAGGCCCCGCCGGCCGAACTCGAGGGGGCTCCGGCACCGGATTTGTGGGCCTGGGGAGCGGCCAATTGGCGCCCGCAGCAACTGGCGGGGGTTCGCAGCATCCCGGTACCGTCCCGACTTTAGCTGCAGTGCAAAATGGATTATCTTAGGGGGGTCTGGTCAGCCCTCCACCTCCGGCCGTGTCGACGGCCGCTCAAAGAATGGAAGCCGTCATGAGCGATCCCAGGATCATCAAGAAGTACCCCAACCGGCGTCTCTACGATACTGAGGAGAGCCGGTACATCACGCTGTCCGACATCAAGCGCCTGGTAGTCGACAAGGTCGACTTCGTGGTGGTGGAGAAGAAGACCGGCAAGGACATCACCCGCAGCATCATGCTCCAGGTCATCAGCGAGCAGGAGCAGAGCGGCGAACCGATCATGAGCCGGGATTTCCTGTCCCAGATCATCCGCTCCTACGGCAGCGCCATGCAGGGCATGGTCGGCGGCTACCTGGACCAGAGCCTGCGCCTGTTCATGAGCCAGCAGCAGCAGCTGCGCGACCGGGTCAAGGAGGTCGTGGGGCTGGATCCCGTCGGCATGGTGGCGGGGATCGCGCAGAAGAATTACCAGCGCTGGAAGGCGCTCCAGGAAGAGATCTTCAGGAATTTCGCCTCTTCGCGGCACGACGATGACGACAAGCCCGCATCGGGCAGCCGCGGCTCAAAGCGTTAGCTGGAGGCGAGCCAAAGGGTGTTGACAGTCGTCGGAGGCGCTGATATTGTGCATCGCGTCAATTGATGCAACGCATCATCCCTGACGACTCCTCCATTTGGTCGCTTCATGCGTCCGTTTTAAAACCCCCGCCGGTCACGGCGGGGGTTTTTTTTCGCCCTTACTCGACGTTCCGCATGCTGAGGCGGATACGACCCTGGCGGTCGACCTCGAGCACCTTGACCCGGACGATGTCGCCTTCCTTGAGCTTGTCGCTGACGTGCTCTACCCGCTCATCGGAAATCTGCGAGATGTGCACCAGGCCGTCCTTACCGGGCAGGATGGTGACGAAGGCGCCGAAGTCCATGAGGCGTGCCACCTTGCCTTCGTAGATCTGCCCCACCTCGACCTCGGCGGTGATCAGCTCGATGCGGCGCCGGGCCTCGCGGCCGGACTCGCCGTCCACGGAGGCGATGCGCACCGTGCCGTCGTTGTCGATATCGATGGTCGCGCCGGTCTCCTCGGTGATCTGGCGGATCACCGAACCGCCCTTGCCGATGACCTCGCGGATCTTCTCCGGGTCGATCTTGATGGTGATGATCGTCGGCGCCCAATCCGACATCTTCTCGCGCGGCTTGTCGATGACCTTGTCCATCTCGCCGAGGATGTGCAGGCGCGCATCGCGGGCCTGCGCCAGCGCGTCCGACATGATCTCGCTGGTGATGCCGTCGATCTTGATGTCCATCTGCAGGGCGGTGATGCCCTCAGAGGTGCCGGCCACCTTGAAGTCCATGTCGCCGAGGTGATCCTCGTCGCCCAGGATATCGGTCAGCACCGCATAGTTCTCGCCTTCCTTGACCAGGCCCATGGCCACGCCGGCCACCGGGGCCGCCATCGGCACGCCGGCATCCATCAGCGCCAGGCTGGCGCCGCAGACGCTGGCCATGGAGCTGGAGCCGTTGGACTCGGTCACCTCGGAGACGACCCGCATCACGTAGGGAAAGTCTTCCATGTTGGGCAGCACGGCCTGGACCGCACGGCGGGCCAGCTTGCCGTGGCCGATCTCGCGGCGCTTCGGCGCCCAGCATGAAGCCGGTCTCGCCGACGCAGAACGGCGGGAAGTTGTAATGCAGCATGAAGGGCTCGCGGAACTCGCCCTCCAAGGCATCGATGATCTGCGCATCGCGGCCGGTGCCGAGCGTGGTGACCACCAGCGCCTGGGTCTCGCCGCGCGTGAACAGCGCGGAACCGTGGGTGCGCGGCAGCACGCCGGTGCGCACCTGGATCGGGCGCACGGTGCGCGTGTCGCGTCCATCGATGCGCGGCTCGCCACGGATGACGCGCCCACGCACAATGCGGCTCTCGAGGGCGTTCAGCGCGTCCTTGACCTCTTCGGTGCTCCACGCGCGGGGCGTCGCCGCCGCACAGCTGTTCCTTCACCGCGGTCTTGATCTCGTCGACCTTGGCGTAACGGTCCTGCTTGTCCGTGATCAGGTAGGCCTCGGTCAGCGCGGCCTCGGCCTCGGCGGCCACGGCCGCGTCGAGGTCGTCATTGCCCGCCGGCGCCGTCCAGTCCCAGGCCGGCTTGCCCGCCTCGGCCTTCAGCTCGTTGATGGCATTGATCGCCACCTGCATCTGCTCGTGGCCGAACACCACCGCAGCCAAGCATCACGTCCTCGGGCAGCACCTTGGCTTCCGACTCGACCATCAGCACCGCCTGTGCCGTGCCGGCGACCACGAGATCGAGCTTCGACTCGGCCAGCTGGGTGTTGGTCGGGTTGAGCACGTACTCCCCGTTGATGTAGCCCACGCGCGCGGCGCCGATCGGCCCGGCGAAGGGCAGACCCGACAGCGACAGCGCCGCGGAGGCGCCGATCAGCGAGGGGATATCCGGATCGACGTCGGGGTTCGCCGACATGACGGTAGAAATCACCTGAACTTCGTTCAGGAAGCCCTTGGGGAACAAGGGACGGATCGGGCGATCGATGAGACGCGAAGTGAGCGTCTCTTTTTCCGTCGGCCGGCCCTCGCGCTTGAAGAACCCGCCGGGAATGCGCCCCGCCGCGTAGGTCTTTTCCTGGTAGTTGCAGGTCAGGGGGAAGAACTTCTGGTTCTCCGCCGCCTGCTTGCGGCCTACTGCGGTGACGAGCACCACCGTGTCGCCCATGTTGACCATGACCGCGGCATCTGCCTGCCGCGCAATTTCTCCGGTCTCGATCGTGACCGTGTGAGCACCGTACTGGAAGGTTTTCTTGGTAGGAGTCAGATTCACTTTCTTCGCCTGTGTTCTGCCGGTCCCCATGACCGGACTTGGGATTTGCTCAGCGACGCAGGCCGAGACGGGAAATGAGGTCCTGGTAGCGGCCGATGTCCTTCCGCTTCAGGTAATCCAGCAGCTGGCGCCGCTGGTTGACCAGCTTCAGCAGCCCGCGCCGCGAATGATGGTCTTTCTTGTGGCTGCTGAAATGCTCAGTCAGCTCACTGATGCGCGCAGACAGCAAGGCCACCTGCACTTCCGGGGAGCCGGTATCGGCATTGCCGCGCCCGTACTCCTTGATAATTTCTTGCTTCTGCTCTACCGACAGGGGCATCTGATATCTCCTGAAAACCTTTTTATGCTATTGACCGTCTGAAAAGCAGGCCATTGTAGCCCGTGCACGCGCAGCGGAACAAGCCTGCCAGCCTTAGAAAATCCTTTAATCTTCGTTGCCTTAGCTCAACCCCGAGGTGTCCAGCAGGCGTTTCGCTCGCAGGCCCCCCGCGTCGCTGCGCTCCACCAGCCCGAGGAATCCACCGGGCCCATACGCCCGCAGCAGCCCCGGGGCACCGTCGGGTGCCACATCGACCACCTGGCCACGCACCAGGCTGAGGACGTCCTCCGCCGGCAATGACAGCGCCGGCAGCTCCGACAGGGCCGTATCCGCGCTGAGCAAAACGGCACCCAATGCCTCAGGCCCGCGCGCTGCCAGCGCTTCCAGCTCAGGCAGGGAGTGCATCGACTGCGCTGCGAACGGTCCGGCCCGGACGCGCCGCAGCGCGGTCACATGGGCGCAGCTGCCGGCGGCACGAGCGATGTCTTCCACCAGGGTCCGCACATACGTCCCTTTCGAGCAATTGACCTCGAGGGCGAATCCGGGCGGATCCCAGGCGACGAGCTCCAGCCCGTAAATCTCGACCTGCCGCGCCGGCCGCTCGACCTCCTCGCCCCGCCGCGCCTTGCGGTAGAGGCGTTCGCCACCCTGCTTCAGCGCGGAGTACATCGGCGGCACCTGGTCGATGCATCCGCGGAAAGTCTCCAGCACCGCAGCGAAGGCATCCCGCCCGATGTCCTCCCAGGCACAGGTTTCCACCGCTTCGCCTTCCGTATCGCCGGTGGAGGTGCGGGTGCCGAGACGGGCGCTCACCTGGTAGGTCTTGGCGGCATCGAGCAGGTAGCCGGAGAAGCGCGTGGCCTGGCCGAGGCACACGGGCAGCAGCCCGGTGGCAAGCGGATCAAGACTCCCGGTGTGTCCCGCCTTGCGCGCGCCGAACAGCCGCTTCACCTTCTGCAGGGCGATATTCGATGACAAGCCGAGCGGCTTGTCGAGCAGCACCACCCCGTCGACAGCCGCCATGGGCCGGACGGGCGGAGCCGAAACAGCCTCATTCATCTTGGTCGGGCCTGTCCTTGTCCGCAGCGACCGCCCGGTCGATCAGCTCCGACAGGCGTGCCCCGCGCTCGACGCTCTCGTCGTGGCGGAAATGCAGGGCGGGAACATGGCGGATATACATGGCCCGGCCGAGCTTGCCGCGTATCAGGCCGCTCGCCCGTGCCAGCGCCTCGCCCGCCGGCGCGGGATCGGCCGCCGGGTCGAGCAGGCTGTACCACACGGTCGCATGCGACAGGTCGCGTGAAACTTCCACGGCCGTGATGCTCACGCCGTCCACGCGGGGGTCCTTGACGTCGCGCAACAGCACCTCGCCGAGGAGGCGCTGCATCTGCTCACCGACCCTTCGGCTGCGGGCGTAGTCCCTGGGCATCTGGGCTCAAAGGGTCCGGGCGATCTCGACCCGCTCGAAACACTCGATCTGGTCGCCGGCTTGGACGTCGTTGTAGTTCTTCACGCCGATGCCGCACTCGGTGCCGGACTTGACCTCGTTGACGTCGTCCTTGAAGCGCCGCAGCGACTCGAGCTCGCCCTCGTAGATCACGACGTTGTCGCGCAGGACGCGGATCGGGTTGTTGCGCCTCACGGCGCCCTCGGTGACGAGGCAGCCGGCAACCTCGCCGAACTTCGGCGAGCGGAACACGTCGCGCACCTCGGCCACGCCGACGATCTGTTCGCGAATCTCCGGCGACAGCATGCCGGTGAGAGCCTGCTTCGACATCGTCGATCGCCTCGTAGATGATGCTGTAGTAGCGCACGTCGACGCCGGTTTCCTTGATGGCGGTGCGTGCTGCGCCGTCGGCGCGGACGTTGAAACCGATGACGATCGCGCCGCGAAGCGGCCGCCAGGTTGACGTCAGACTCGGTGATGCCGCCGACACTGCTGGCGATGACCTTCACCTTGACCTCGTCGTTGGAGAGTCGGTTCATGGCGTCGCGCAGTGCCTCGGCGCTGCCCTGCACATCCGCCTTGATCAGCAACTGGACGGTCTTGCGTCTCCCCCTCTTCCATCTGGGTGAAGACGTCCTCCAGCTTGGCGGCCTGCTGCTGGGCCAGCTTCACGTCGCGGAACTTGCCCTGGCGGATGCAAGGCCACTTCGCGCGCCTTGCGCTCGTCCGGCAGCACCACCACATCGTCGCCCGCCATTGGGGTGCCGGACAGGCCGAGCACCTGCGACGGGCGTGGACGGACCGGCCTCTTTCACCGGCTTGCCGTGCTCGTCGAACATGGCGCGAACCCGGCCGTACTCGTGGCCGGCCAGCAGCGCGTCACCGGCATTGAGCTTGCCCTGCTGCACCAGCACGGTGGCGACCGCGCCGCGACCCTTCTCCAGGCTCGACTCGATGACCACGCCCGTCGCCGGGCCGGTGGCCACGGCCTTGAGCTCGAGCACCTCGGCCTGCAGCAGCGATGGACTCCAGCAGTTCATCGATGCCCTCGCCGGTATGCGCCGAGACGTTCACGAACAGGGTATCACCGCCCCAGTCCTCCGGGATCACGTCTTGCTGGGCCAGTTCATTCTTCACCCGGTCCGGGTCGGCATCCGGCTTGTCGATCTTGTTGACCGCCACCACGATCGGCACGCCCGCCGCGCTTGCGCATGCTGGATCGCCTCGACGGTCTGCGGCATCACGCCGTCGTCAGCGGCGACCACCAGGATCACGATATCGGTGACCTGCGCGCCGCGTGCCCGCATCGCCGTGAAGGCCGCATGGCCCGGCGTATCGAGGAACGTAATCCGGCCCTTGGCCGACTCGACCACGTAGGCGCCGATATGCTGGGTGATGCCGCCGGCCTCGCCTGCGGCCACACGGCTGCGGCGAATGTAGTCGAGCAACGAGGTCTTGCCGTGATCGACGTGGCCCATGATCGTCACGACCGGCGAGCGCGGCTCTTCGTCACCCGAGCTCTTGGCCGCCTCCTCGACCACGTCCTCGAGCTGGTTTTCCTTCAGCACCTTGGGCGTATGACCCATCTCCTCGACCACGAGCACCGCCGTGTCCTGGTCGATCACCTGGTTGATGGTCACCATGGCGCCCATGCCCATCATGGTCTTGATGACCTCGGTGGCCTTGACGGCCATCTTCTGGGCCAGCTCGCCAACGGTGATCGTCTCGGGGATCGCGACCTCGCGCATCACCGGCGCGGTCGGCCGCTCGAAGCCCTGGCGCTCGATCTGGGAACCGCCCGCGCGGCGGCCCGTGGCGGCGCGCTTGCGGCGCCGACCAGACTTGTCGCCGGCCACGTGCAGTTCCTTGCGGCCGTACTTGGTGCCGGCATCGTCAGCTCCGCCGCGACGTGCCGGGGTCCGCTCGGCCTCGCGGCGCTTGCGATCCTCATCGGCCGTGCGCTTGCGCGCCTCGGCGAGGACGCGCGCCTCTTCCTCGGCGACGCGACGGGCCTCTTCTTCAGCCTTCTGGCGCGCATCTTCCTCGGCCTGACGCTTGGCCTCTTCCTCGGCCTCGCGTCGCTTCTGTCTTCTTCGCGCTGGCGTTCTCCTCCTCGGAGGACTTGCGCGCCTCTTCTTCCGCCTTCTTGCGGGCGTCTTCCTCGGCCTGGCGCTCGCGGTCGAGCTCTTCCTGCTGCTGCCGCGCTTCCTCCTCGAGCACGTCACGCTTGATGTAGGTGCGCTTCTTGCGCACCTCGACGTTGACGGTGCGCGAGCGGCCCTGGCCGGCCGCCAAGGCGCAACTCGCTCTGCGACTTGCGCTTCAGGGTGATCTTGCGCGGCGTGGCCGCGCGGGGCGTCGCGACCATGGCTTTGACGCAGGAAGGTCAAGCAGCTCGAGCTTGGCCTCGTCGCTGATGGTGTCCTCCGCGCCCTTGACCGGGATTCCGGCCTCCTCCAGCTGCACGAGCAACCGGTCGACCGGGACCTTCAGTACATCGGCAAATTGGGCAACTGTGACGTCCGACATAGATCTTCGAACCTCGTGTTCAGCCGTTCTCTTCGGTCTCTCGAACCAGTGCGCGCGCGCCGCCATGATCAGCTTCGCGGCCCGCTCCTGGTCCAGGCCCTCGATATCCTCGAGGTCATCGACCGCCTGCTCGGCCAGATCCTCGCGCGTGACGATGCCGCGCGCGGCGAGCGCGAAAGCCAGCTCCTTTTCCATGCCCTCGAGCTCCAGCAGGTCTTCCGCCGGCTCGGACTGGTCGATCTTCTCTTCGCTTGACGATCGCCTGGGTGATGCAGCACGTCGCGGGCACGGTTGCGCAGCTCCTCGACGATGTCCTCGTCAAACTCCTCGATCGACAAGCAGCTCGCACTCGGGCACGTAGGCGATTTCCTCGATGCTGGAGAACCCTTCCTGCACCAGGATCATCGCGACCTCCTCGTCGACGTCGAGCTGCTTCTTGAAATTCTCGATCAGCGTGCGCGACTCGGCCTCGCTCTTCTCCTCCGCCTCGGTCTCGGTCATGACATTGAGTTCCCAGCCGGACAGCTCGCTGGCGAGGCGCACATTCTGGCCGCCGCGGCCGATCGCCTGCGACAGCTTTTCCTCCTCCACGGCGACATCCATGCTGTGGGCTTCCTCGTCCACGACGATCGACACGACCTCGGCCGGCGACATCGCGTTGATGACGAACTGCGCCGGGTTGTCGTCCCACAGAATGATGTCGACGCGCTCGCCGGCCAGCTCGTTGGACACGGCCTGCACGCGCGAACCGCGCATGCCGACGCAGGCGCCGACCGGGATCGATGCGGCTGTCCATGGCTCTTCACCGCGATCTTGGCGCGCAGGCCCGGGTCGCGTGCGGCACCGAGGATCTCGATCAGGCCCTGGCCGACCTCGGGCACCTCGAGCTTGAACAGCTCGATGAGGAACTGCGGCGAGGTGCGGGTCAGGAACATCTGCGGGCCGCGCGGCTCGGAACGGACTTCGCGCAGGAAACCCTTGATGCGGTCCTGCGGTGCGCACGGCCTCGCGCGGGATCATCTCCTCGCGCGGAATGAAGCCCTCCGCATTGCCGCCGAGATCCACGAACACGCCGTTGCGGTCGACGCGCTTGACGATGCCGCCGATCAGCTCGCCGACGCGATCCTCGTACTCCTCGACCACCTGGGCGCGCTCGGCCTCGCGGACCTTCTGCACGATGACCTGCTTGGCGGTCTGCGCGGCGATGCGGCCGAGGAGTCGACGTCCATCGGCTCCTCGACATAGCCGCCGGCCTCGGCGCTCGGGGTCCATGTCGAGCGCGTCCTCGAGGCGCAGCTCCTTGCTCGGGGTCTCCAGCTCGGTGGAGTCGTCCGCGAACACTTTCCAGCGCCGAAAGGTCGAAAGGCGCCGGTCTTGCGGTCGATGGAAACGCGAGTGTCGATATCCTCGCCCACGAACTGCTTGCGCGCCGCAGTAGCGAGCGCGCTCTCGATGGCCTCGAAAATGATCTCTTTATCGAGCTCCTTTTCGGTCGACACCTGTTCGATAACCTGCAGGATTTCCTTATTCATTTCAGTTGATCCGATTCCCGCGTCAGAACTCCGGCACCAGCCGGGCGGATTCAATATCGGACAACGACAGGGAAACCCGTTCGCCGTCCACCTCTAATTCAATCAAGCCGTCCGCGGCCGCCTCGATGCGGCCCTTGTAACGTCGCCGGCCCGGCTTCCTGGGCGCCAGCACCACCTTCACAACATGTCCCAGCTGGCGCGCATAATGCGCCTCGGTCCGCAGCGGCCGGTCCAGCCCCGGGGACGACACCTCGAGCACGTAGTGCCCGGGAATCGGGTCCTCGACGTCCAGCACGCCGCTGACGCGATGGCTGACCCGCTCACAGTCCTCGACCGTGATGCCCTCTTCCCGGTCGATGTAAACCCTCAACGTGCCTGGGCCACCGCCCCCCGGCGCGTCGAGCTCGACCAGCTCGTACCCCAGCGCCTCGACTTCCGGCGCCAGCAACTCCAACAACTTGTCTTTCAGCGTCAATGTCTTGCCAAAACAAAAAATGGGCCCTGGGCCCACCTGTTCGCCCCGCCTTTCGGGGCCCGCCAGGCCCCTCCGGGGCCCGGATAAAGAAAAAGCCCCAGCGGGGCCTTTTCCGGCGAAAAGCGTTGGTAGCGGGGGCAGGATTCGAACCTGCGACCTTCGGGTTATGAGCCCGACGAGCTGCCAGACTGCTCCACCCCGCATCCGCAGACCCGGTATTCTAGGGAACCCCATGCCGCAGTGCAAGGCCGGGCGTCGCCCGGTTGGTGGCGCGGCCGCTCAGAGCGCCAGTGCCACGGCCCGATCAGCACCTGGGGGAAGATGCCGAGCGCCAGCACCAGCAGCCCATTGCAGCTCAGCACGATGCGCAGATCGCTTCCGGCGGCCAGCGGCGCGTGCTCCGCGGGCTCGTCGAAATACATCAGCTTCACGACCCGCAGGTAGTAGAAAGCCCCGATCACGGAGAACAGCACGCCGGCGACGGCCAGCCAGGTGCGGCCGACTTCGATCACTGCCGCCAGCACCGCGAACTTGGCATAGAACCCCAGCAACGGCGGCACCCCGGCCATGCTGAACATCACCATCAGCATCACGCCCGCGAACCAGGGGCTGCGCGCGTTGAGGCCGTTGAAGTCCTCCAGCTCCTCCGCCTCGAAACCCTCGCGGCTCAACAGGATGATCATGCCGAACGCTGCGCCCGCCATGATGACGTAGGCCATCGTGTAGTAGACAGCGGCCTCGATGCCGGCCTGGGTCCCGGCGAGAATTCCCAGCAGGATGAAACCCACATGGGAAATCGTCGAGTAAGCGAGCATGCGCTTGAGGTTGGTCTGGGCGATCGCGACCACGTTGCCGATGGCCATCGACAGCACTGCCAGGACCGCCACCATGTCTGCCCAGCTGCCGTGCAACGGGCCGAGCCCTTCCACCAGCACGCGGATGATCATTGCGAGGGAGGCGATTTTCGCGGCGGTACCGATGAACAGCGTCACCGGCGTCGGCGCGCCCTGGTAAACATCCGGCAGCCACATGTGGAACGGCACGGCCCCGAACTTGAAGGCCACGCCGACCAGGATGAACGACAGCGCGACCAGCAGGTGGAGATCGTTCCCGTCGAGCTCGGCCGCGCGGCGCGCGATCTCGCCCAGGTCCAGCGACCCGGTCACGCCGTACAGGATCGACATCCCGTACAGGAAACAGCCGGAGGCAATGGCGCCGAGGACGAAATACTTCATCGCCGCCTCGGCCGCCATCGGGCTCTCGCGGTTGAACGCGACCATGGCGTAAAGCGACAGGGACATCAGCTCCAGGCCGAGGTAGAGACTGAGCATGCTATGCGCCGAGATCATGACGAAGATGCCCAGCGTGGCGAACAGCCCGAGCACGTAGTACTCGGCCTTGAACAGCCCGCGCACCGCCAGGTAGTCGCGTGCATACAGGAACGTCACGGCCACCACGATGCAGGTAAACAGCTTCAGCAGGTGCGAGAGCGGATCACTCACGTAGGCGCCGTGCAGCGTGATGGTGCGGGCCTCGGGCGCGGTCAGCGCCAGCACCACCGAAGTGCCGAGGATGGTCGCCAGCGCCAGGATGTAGCTCAGTCTGCGGTGGCGCTCCGGCAGGAACAGGTCCACCAGCAGCACGATGCAGGCGGCGCAGGCCAGGAAGATTTCGGCGCTCGCCGGCGCGAATTGGCTCAGGGTGTTCATAGCTTCGACTGCACCATGTGTTCGGCGAGACCCTGCAAGGTGGCCGCCATGGCGTCAATGAGCGGCGCCGGCCACAAGCCGAGCAGCAGCACGGCGACGGCCAGGATCGCGAGCAGGAAGAACTCGCGCCGGCCGATGTCCGTGAGCGCCGCCACCTGGTCGTTCGCCACCTCGCCGTAGAGCACGCGCTTGACCATCCACAGCGTGTAGGCCGCACCCAGGACAAGCGTGGTGCCGGCCAGCAGCGCGTACCAGAAGCTGGCCTTGAAGCTGGCCAGGATCACCAGGAACTCACCCACGAAACCGGACGTGCCGGGGAGGCCCGCATTCGCCATGGCGAACAGCACCATGAAGGCCGCGAACTTCGGCATCATGTTCGCCACGCCGCCGTAGGCTGCGATATCGCGGCTGTGCATGCGGTCGTACAGCACGCCGACGCAAAGGAACAGCGCGCCGGAAATCAGCCCGTGCGAGATCATCTGCACCATGCCGCCCTGCAGGCCCATGACGATACCGTCCGCCGCGCCGGTGTTGTCGATAATGCGCCAGGCGAGGAAGAAGCCGAGCGTGACGAAGCCCATGTGCGCAATGGAGGAATAGGCGATCAGCTTCTTCATGTCCTGCTGCACCAGGGCGACGAAGCCGATGTAGACGACGGCGATCAGCGACAGGCCGATGAGCAGCCAGTCCAGCGACTGTGCCGCGTCCGGGGTGATCGGCAGGCTGAAGCGCAGGAAGCCGTAGCCACCCATCTTCAGCATGATGGCCGCCAGGATCACGGACCCCCCCGTCGGCGCCTCCACGTGCGCATCCGGCAACCAGGTGTGCACCGGCCACATCGGCACCTTGACGGCGAAGGCGAACAGGAAGGCCAGGAAGATCAGCGTCTGGGCCGTCATGCCCAACGGTTGCTGGTGCAGGGCCAGGATGTCGTAACTCCCCGACTCGAGGTACAGGTAGATCAGCGCCACCAGCATGAACACCGAGCCGAGGAAGGTGTAGAGGAAGAACTTCAACGTGGCGTAGACCCGGCGCGGCCCGCCCCAGATGCCGATGATGATGAACATCGGGATCAGCATGGCTTCCCAGAACACATAGAACAGCAGCGCATCCAGCGCCGCGAACACGCCGATCATCATGCCCTCGAGGATCAGGAAGGCTGCCATGTACTGCGCCGGGCGCTTCTGGATGACGTCCCAGCCGGCGATCACTACCAGCACGGTGATGAAGGTCGTGAGGAGAATCAGCGGCATGGAAATGCCGTCGACGCCGAGGTGGTACCAGGCGTCGAAGGCCGGGATCCAGGACACGCGTTCGCTGAACTGCATCGCCGCGGTATCCGCATTGAAGCCGGTCCACAGCGGCACGCTGGCGACGAAGGTCAGCAGCGCGACCGCCAGCGCCAGCACCCGGGCCAGGGCTGCGCGCGCGTCGCCCACCAGCAGCACGGCCACGCCGCCCAGGATGGGCAACCAGACCAGCAGGCTGAGAATCGGGAAGTCAGTGCCCATCTCGCCCCTACCCCCTGGCCACGCCGAACACGAGCCAGCCGAGCATCACCGCCAGGCCGATGAACATGCCGAAAGCGTAGTGGTACAGGTAGCCGCTCTGCAGGCGCCGCACGACCCCGGAGAGCCAGTCCACCAGGCGCGCGGAACCGTTCACCAGCGTCCCGTCGATCAGTGCCGTATCGCCTCGCCGCCACAGGAAGCCGCCGAGACCGCGCGCCAGCGGCGCCAGCAGCTGCTCGTTGACCGCGTCGAAGTAGTACTTATGTTCCAGCACCGCGCGCGGGCCGGAGAGCCGGGCCGCGATCTGCGCCGGCAGCTCGGGGCGTTTCAGGTACAGGAACCACGCTGTCACGAGCCCGCCGAGCGCCAGCCACAAAGTCGGGGTCACCAGGCTGTGCGCCAGCATTGCGCCGGGTGTTGCGGCGGTGGCCGCGAGCTCGCCGAGCGTGTCCTGCCCCGGCAGGACGAAGATCGCGTCACCGAAGAAGCTGCCGAACAGCACGCTCTCCATGGCGAGCCAGCCCACGATTACCGAGGGCACGGCCAGCGCGACCAGCGGGCCGGTCACGACCAGCGGCGTCTCGTGCAGGTGGCTGCGGGTATGCGCGTCGATGCGCTCCTCGCCGTGGAACACCAGGAAGAACATGCGGAAGCTGTACAGGGCGGTGATGAACACGCCGGCGAGCACACAGGCATACGCATACCCTGCCCCGGGCAGCTCGGCATGGTGCACGGCCTCGATGATGGCGTCCTTGGAGAAGAAGCCGGAGAAACCCGGGAAACCGATCAGCGCCAGCGAGCCGAGCAGCGCAGTCCAGTAGGTCACCGGCATGTAGCGCCTTAAGCCGCCCATCTTGCGGATGTCCTGCTCGTGGTGCATGGCGATGATGACGGAGCCCGCGGCGAGGAACAGCAGGGCCTTGAAGAAGGCGTGCGTCGTCAGATGGAAAATGCCGGCGGCGTAGGCCGAGGCCCCCAGCGCGACGGTCATGTAACCCAGCTGTGACAGCGTCGAGTACGCCACCACCCGCTTGATGTCGTTCTGCACCAGGCCGAGCAGGCCCATGAAGAACGCCGTGGTCGCCCCGATCACCAGCACCACCGACAGCGCCGTGGTCGAGAACTCGAACAGCGGCGACATGCGCGCCACCATGAAGATGCCCGCGGTCACCATGGTGGCGGCATGGATCAGCGCCGAGATCGGCGTCGGGCCTTCCATGGAATCCGGCAGCCAGACGTGCAGCGGGACCTGGGCCGACTTGCCCATGGCGCCGATGAACAGCAGGATGCAGACCAGCGTCATCACCGACCAGGGGCTGCCGTCGAAAATTTCCACCGTGGCCCCAGCGACCTGGGGCGCGCGCTCGAACACGGTCGCGTAGTCCAGGCTGCCGAACCAGAACAGCACGCCGGCGATGCCCAGCAGGAAGCCGAAGTCCCCCACACGGTTCACCAGGAAGGCCTTCATGTTGGCGTGCACGGCGCTGGGCTTCTTGAACCAGAAGCCGATCAGCAGGTAGCAGACCAGGCCCACCGCCTCCCAGCCGAAGAACAGCTGCAGGAAGTTGTTGGCCATCACCAGCATCAGCATGGCGAAGGTGAACAGCGAGATGTAGCTGAAGAAGCGCTGGTAGCCGGGGTCGTCGTGCATGTAACCGATGGTGTAAATGTGCACCACAGCGAGACGAAAGTCACCACCATCATCATCAGCGCGGTGAGACGGTCCACCAGGAAACCGACCTCCAGCCGCACGCCGTCCACCACCGCCCACTCGTAGACCGTGCCGTTGTATGGCGCGATGTTGCCCGCCAGCAGGGCCGCGAGCACCCAGGCCGAGAGCAGGAAGGAAACGCCGACACCGAGGATCGTGACGGTGTGGGCGCCGGCGCGCCCGACCTGCCGGCCGAACAGGCCGGCGACGATGGCGGCGGCGAGGGGCGCGAGGACGATGGCGAGGTAGACGTTTTCCATGCCTCAGCCCTTCATGGAGTCCAGGTCTTCGACCTGCACGCTGCGCCGGCTGCGGAACAGCACCACCAGGATCGCCAGCCCGATCGCCGCCTCCGCGGCCGCCACGGTGAGGATGAAGAACACGAACACCTGTCCGGCAATGTCGTCCAGGAAGCGCGACAGGATGATGAAATTGAAATTCACCGCCAGCAGCATCAGCTCCACGCACATCAGCAGCAGGATCAGGTTGCGGCGGTTGATGAATACCCCGGCGATCGCCAGGGTGAACAGCACGGCCGAGAGCGTCAGGTAGTGCGACAGGCCGATCATTCTTCGCCCTCCGCCTTCATGCGCACCAGGCGCACGCGCTCACTGCGCTGCACGGCATGCTGTGCCGACACGTCCTGCACCTTGAGCCCGGGGCGCTTGCGCATGGTGAGCACGATGGCCGCCACGATCGCCACCAGCAGCAGTATCGCCGCGAGCTCGAACGCATACACGTACTCGGTATAGAGCACCGCGCCGAGCGCCTCGGTGTTGCTGGCGTCGGCGGGCGCGCGTGCCGGCGCGTCCAGCATGCTGAGCTCGCCCGGACGGGTCCACAGGACCACCCCGAGCATGCCCATCACCAGCGCCACCACGCCCAGCGCCTGTGGCGCGTACTGGGTGAAGCCGCCGCGCAGGCGGTCGGTGCCCACGTCCAGCATCATGACCACGAACAGGAACAGCACCATCACCGCGCCGACGTAGACCAGCACCAGCACGATGGCGAGGAACTCGGCCTCCAGCAGCATCCACAGCAAGGCGCTGGTGAAGAAGCACAACACCAGGAACATCGCCGAGTGCACCGGGTTGCGCGAGGCGATCACGCCGATCGCCGCAGCCACCAGGACCGCGGCGAACAAATAAAAGATGACCGCTTCGATCACCGCAATCCCCTACCTGTAACCCGCATCGGCAGCCTTGTCCGCGGCGATCATCGCCTCGTACTTGTCACCGACGGCCAGCAGTTTTTCCTTGGTCATGATGTTCTCGCCCGGCTTCTCCATGTGGTACTCGTGGATGCGCGTCTCCACGATCGAGTCCACCGGGCAGGCCTCCTCGCAGAAGCCGCAGTAAATGCACTTGAACAGGTCGATGTCGTAGCGCGTGGTCCGCCTGAGCCCGTTCTCGCCGACGTCGCTCTCGATGGTGATGGCCAGCGCCGGGCACACGGCCTCGCACAGCTTGCAGGCGATACAGCGCTCCTCCCCGTTCGGGTAGCGGCGCAATGCGTGCAGCCCGCGGAAACGCGGCGACTGCGGCGTCTTCTCCTCCGGGTAGTACAGCGTGACCTTGCGCCGGAACAGGTTGCGGAAGGTCAGCCGCAGCCCGGCGAGGAGCTCGGTGAGGAACAGCGTCCGGGCAAGGTTGCGTAGTGCTTGCATCAGTCGAACCACGGGCCGACGCGGAACCAGCACCATGACCCCCTCCACGAACAGCCACACCAGGGTCAGCGGGATGAACACTTTCCATCCGAGACGCATGATCTGGTCGTAGCGATAGCGGGGAAAGGTGGCGCGGAACCACAGGAAACAGAACAGGAACAGCGAAGTCTTCAGGGCGAACCAGAAGAAGCTCGGGGCCGCGAGGAAGGTGCCGTCGAGACCCGGGATGCCCTGGAAGGGAGACAGCCAGCCGCCGAGGAAGAAGGTCGCGGACAGGGCCGCGATCAGGATCATGTTGGCGTATTCGGCCAGGAAGAACACGGCGAAAGCCATGCCGGAATACTCGACGTGGAAGCCGGCGACGATCTCCGACTCCCCTTCCGCGACGTCGAAGGGCGCGCGATTCGTCTCGGCCACTCCGGAGATGAAGTAGATCACGAACAGCGGCAGCAGCGGCAGCCAGAACCAGTGCAGCAGGCTGCCTTCCTGGGCACGCACGATCTCACCGAGATTCAGGCTGCCCCCGGCCATCAGCACGCCCACGAGGGCGAACCCCATGGCGATCTCGTAGGCCACGATCTGCGCCGCGGAGCGCATCGCGCCCAGCAGCGCGTACTTGGAGTTCGAGGCCCAGCCGGCGAGGATGACGCCGTACACGCCCATCGAGGTGAGGGCCAGCACGTACAGCACGCCCGCGTTGATATCGGCCAGCACGAACTCGGGGCTGACCGGGATCACCGCCCAGGTGGCGAAGGCAGGCACGATCGACAGCAGCGGCGCGATGACGAACAGGAAGCGGCTGGACTGGGACGGGACCACGATCTCCTTCACCAGCAGCTTGAGGACGTCCGCAAACGGCTGCAGCAGGCCCTTCGGGCCGACGCGGTTCGGGCCGATCCGGTTCTGGATCCAGCCGATGACCTTGCGCTCGGCCAGGGTGAGGTACGCGACCGTCAGGATCAGTGGCAGCAGCAGCGCCACGATCTGCAGCGTGATGATCAGCGTGCGCTGCAACTCCACCGGCAGACCGCTCCACAGGTCCATCATGAGCGACGCCTCCCTCCGGCGCGCCCGACCCCGGTTTCCTGGAGCGGGCGCGAGCGCCGCAACAGCATGTCGGTGGCATAGGGGCCCGGCTCCCTCCACTCGCCGCTGTGCTGCAGGCGTACCGCGCGCAGGGGCACCTCGGGCGCATCGACACGAGCCGCCTCGAGATCGGCACGCAGCTCCTCGCGCACATCCTCCGAAGACATGTAGTCGAAGCCTTCCAGGCCGAGCTGGGTGCCGAGCACGCGCAGCACCTTCCAGGCCGGACGGGACTGGCCGACGGGCGCTGCGGCACCGGCAAAACTCTGCCAGCGGCCCTCGCAGTTCACGAAGGTCCCGGAAGTCTCATAGGCAGTGCCCACCGGCAACAGCGCGTGCGCATAGGCCCTCATCGCCGGCGTGACATAGGGCGTGAGGCAGACCACGAAATCGGCCCCGCGCAACGATTCGAGCGCCGTCTCGCCGGCGGCCGTATCGTGCTCGGGCTCGCAGGACAACAGCATCGCGGCCTCGAGACCCGACGCGAGCATTGCAGCCGCATCCAGCCCGGGTGCCCCGACCGCCCGTCCGCCCGCGTCCCGGTGCGGCAGCACGCCTGCCAGGCAGGCGCCGGCGCTGTTGGCGCCTTCGCTGAGGTAACCCAGCCGGGCGCCGGTCAGGCGGCACAGGGCCGCCGCCAGCACCTGCAGCTCCGCGTAGGCGGGATGGCGCTGCGCTCCAAGCCCCAGCCACACCACGCGCGTTCCATCAGTCCGCAGCGCGTCGGCCATGCGCCGCGCCTCGGCGCCCGGGTCGCGCTGCCGTAACTGCGCCAGCAGCTCCGCGGGCAGGCCGGCATCGCTGCCGTCCAGCGCCGCGGCCACCACGTCGGCCAGTCCCTCGGCCAGCTTGCCCGCCGCCGTGACGAGCTCGGCAGCGACCGGGAAACGCCACTCCAGCGCCGCCGCGTTGACGAATCCGACCTGGGCGCCGGCCAGCGCCGCCTTGCGCAGGCGGTGCGCCAGCAACGGCGCTTCCAGCCGCAGTTCCGAGCCGACCACCAGCGCCGCATTCAGCTTGTCGACCGCCGCAAGCGGCATGCCGAGGCCAGGGGCGACGGGGTCGTCCGCCTGGGCCGAGAAATCGCGCCGCTGCAGCCGGTGATCGATGTTCTGCGTGCCCAGCCCGCGCGCCAGGCGCGCCAGCAGGCGGTGCTCCTCCAGGGTCGCACCGGGCGCGGCGAGAAAACCCAGCTTCTCCGGCCGACGACCCTTCAGGCTCAGGGTCACGCGCAGCAGTGCCTGCTCCCAGTCGGCCTCCTCCCACTCGCCCTGCGCGTTGCGCAGCATGGGCGTTTCCAGGCGATCCTCGGTGTACAGGCCGTGGCAGCCGAAGCGGTCGCGGTCCGCGGCCCAGGTCTCGTTGATTTCCTCGCACTCGCGCGGCACGTTGCGCATCACTTTCCCGCGCAGCGTATGCGTGTACAGCTGCCCGCCGACGCAGTCATGGGGCGCGACCGTTTCGTGCTGGATCATCTCCCAGGAACGCGCCCGGTAGCGGTAGGGCTTGTTGTTGAGCGCGCCCACCGGGCACACGTCGATGATGTTGCCCGACAACTCGTGGTCGACGCTGTGCTCGATGTAGGTCCCTATGACCGTGTTCTCGCCCCGGCCCATGGTGCCGAGTTCCTGGATGCCGGCAATCTCCTGGCCGAAACGGACACAGCGCGTGCAGTGAATGCAACGGGTCATGTCGGTGGAGACCAGCGGGCCCAGGTTCTTGTCCTTAACGATGCGCTTGCGCTCGGTGAAGCGCGACACGTCGGAGCCGTAGCCCATGGCCAGGTCCTGCAGCTCGCACTCCCCGCCCTGGTCGCAGATCGGGCAATCCAGCGGGTGATTGATGAGCAGGAATTCCATGGTCGCCTTCTGCGCCGCGATGGCGCGCGGCGACCGGGTGAAGACCTTCATGCCCTCCATCACCGGGGTGGCGCAGGCGGGCAAGGGCTTGGGGGCCTTCTCCACCTCCACCAGGCACATGCGGCAATTGGCCGCGATGCTGAGCTTGGGGTGGTAGCAGAAGCGCGGCACGTACACGGCCGCGGCGTCAGTGACCTCGATGATCATCTGGCCGCGCCGCGCCTGCATGGGCACGCCGTCGACTTCGATGTTGACGATATCTTCGCTCATCAGGCCGCCTGGGTCCCGGTGGTGCTCTCGAGGATGCTGCGTCCACGGTGCTGGATCATGTATTCGAACTCGGCGCGGAAGTGCCGGATGAAGCTCTGCACCGGCCACGCCGCGGCATCGCCGAAAGCGCAGATGGTATGGCCCTCGATGCGGCGAGAAACGCCGTCGAGCAGGTCCAGGTCCTCGCCGCGCCCGTCGCCGGCCAGGATGCGCTGCACCACGCGGTGCATCCAGCCCGTGCCTTCGCGACAGGGCGTGCACTGGCCGCAGGACTCCATATGGTAGAAGCGGCAGATGCGCTCCAGCATGCGCACCATGCAGGTGGTCTCGTCCATCACCATGACTGCGCCGGACCCGAGCATCGAGCCCGCCTTCTTGATGGAATCGAAATCCATGCGCGCCGCCATGATCGCCTCGGCCGGCAGCACCGGGGCGGACGAGCCGCCGGGAATGACGGCCTTGAGCTTGCGTCCGCGCCATACGCCGCCGGCGAGCTCCAGCAGCTCGGCAAAGGGGATGCCGAGCCCGACCTCGAAGTTGCCCGGCCGCTCGACATGGCCCGAGACCGAGAAAATCGCCGTGCCGCCGGAACCCTCGACGCCCAGGTCAGAGAACCAGGCGGCGCCGTTGCGCATGATGCTCGGCACCGAGGCAAAGGTCTGCGTGTTGTTGATCGTGGTGGGCTTGCCGTACAGGCCCTTGTTGGCCGGGAAAGGCGGCTTGAAGCGCGGCTTGCCCTGCTTGCCCTCCAGCGACTCCAGCAGCGCGGTTTCCTCGCCGCAGATGTAGGCGCCGGCGCCTACGAAGGCGTACAGGTCGAAGTCCACGCCGGAACCGAGGATGTCCTTGCCGAGCAAGCCCGCCTCGTAGGCCTCGCGCACCGCCGCCTCGAAACGCGGCACCGGCTCGGCGAAAAACTCGCCCCGGATGTAGTTGTAGCCGACCGTTGCGCCCATGGCGTAGCCGGCGATCGCCATGCCCTCCACCACCGCGTGCGGATTGAAGCGCAGGATGTCGCGGTCGCTGCAGGTGCCTGGCTCGCTCTCGTCGGAGTTGCACACGACGTACTTCTGGAGCGACGGGTCCTTGGGCATGAAGCTCCACTTCAGCCCGGTCGGGAATCCCGCGCCGCCGCGGCCGCGCAGTCCGGAGGCCTTGACCTCCTCGACGATGCTTTCCGGCGCCGGCCGCTCCGCCAGGATGCGCCGCCAGGCCTCGTAACCGCCGAGCGATTCGTAAACAGGCAGCGTCCACGAGCCGTCGTGGCCGAGGGGCGCATAACAGACCTGGTTCATCGGTCTCGTCATCAGTCGAGCCCCTCCAGGATTTCATCGATCTTATCGGGCGTCAGGTTCTCGTGGTACACGTGATCAACCATCATCATCGGCGCGCCGCAGCAGGCTGCGAGGCATTCCTCTTCCTTCTTCAGGAAGATGCGCCCGTCCGGCGTGCTCTCGCCGACCTTGATGCCGAGCTTCGTTTCCACGTGGCGCAACACGTCGTCCGCGCCGCGCAGCATGCACGAGACATTCGTGCAGACCGAAACGTGGTGCCGGCCGCAGGGCTCGGTCTCGAACATGGAATAGAACGTGGCGACCTCGTACACCTGCACGGCCGGCAGGTCGAGGTAAGCCGCGATGCCGTCCATCAGTGCGGGCGTCAGGTAA
Organism: uncultured Gammaproteobacteria bacterium; assembly: GCA_963709275.1. Lineage (GTDB taxonomy): Bacteria > Pseudomonadota > Gammaproteobacteria > Steroidobacterales > XN24 > XN24. The sequence goes on along the minus strand of CAVPVZ010000002.1, from coordinate 794,020 downwards.
CCGTCGTTCTCGTGCTGCGCCGCGCGCAGAGCCGCCAGCACGGCCGAGCGCTGCTGGCCTTCCGGGAACCGCGCCACCCAGTGGTCGATCTCCTCACGGACGTGCGCGGAAAGGACGCTGGTGTCGCTCACCGGTCCACCTCCCCGAACACCACGTCGATGGTGCCGATCATCGCCACCACGTCGGCCAGCATGTGCCCGCGCACCATCTCGTCCAGCGCCGCCATGTGCACGAAGCCCGGCGCACGCAGCTTCACCCGGTACGGCTTGTTGGCCCCGTCCGAGACAATGTAGCAGCCGAACTCGCCTTTCGGCGCCTCGACAGCGGCATAGACCTCGCCCTCGGGCACGCAGTAGCCCTCGGTGTACAGCTTGAAATGATGGATCAGCGATTCCATGTCGCCCTTCATCTCGACGCGGCGCGGCGGCACGATCTTGTGGTTGTCGACGGACACCGGGCCGGGGTTCTCGCGCAGCCACTTCACGCACTGGCGCACAATGCGGTTCGACTGGCGCAGCTCTTCGACGCGCACCAGGTAGCGGTCGTAGCAGTCCCCGTTCACGCCCACGGGGATGTCGAAATCCATGGCGCCGTAAGCCGCGTAGGGCTGCTTCTTGCGCAGGTCCCATTCAACGCCCGAACCGCGCAGCATCGGGCCGGTGAAGCCCAGCGCAATCGCCCGCTCGGGCGACACCACGCCGATGTTGACGGTGCGTTGCTTCCAGATCCGGTTGTCCGTGAGCAGGGTCTCGTACTCGTCGACACAGGCCGGGAAACGGTCGGTGAAGTCCTCGATGAAGTCCAGCAGGGAGCCGGAGCGCGCCTCGTTCAGGCGCGCCGTGTCCTTCTTGCTGCGGAAACGCGACTCCTGGTACCGCGGCATCTCCAGCGGCAGGTCCCGGTGCACGCCGCCGGGACGATAGTAGGTCGCGTGCATGCGCGTGCCCGAGACCGCCTCGTAACAGTCCATCAGGTCTTCGCGCTCGCGGAAGCAATACAGGAACATCGTCATGGCGCCGATGTCCAGCCCGTGCGCCCCGAGCCACATGAGGTGGTTCAGGATGCGGGTGATCTCGTCGAACATGACGCGGATGTACTGGGCGCGCGGCGGCGGCGTAATACCGAGCAGGCGCTCGATCGCTGCAACGTAGGCGTGCTCGTTGCACATCATGGACACGTAGTCGAGCCGGTCCATGTAACCGATGGACTGGTTGTATGGCTTGCTCTCGGCGAGCTTCTCGGTGCCACGGTGCAACAGCCCGATGTGCGGGTCGGCCTTCTGGATGACCTCGCCGTCCATCTCCAGCACCAGCCGCAACACGCCGTGCGCGGCCGGGTGCTGCGGACCGAAATTCATGGTGAAGTTGCGAATCTCAGCCATGCGCTCAGTCCTTGATCGCCGGGTCATAGCGGTGATCGTCGCGGATCACTCGCGGCACCAGGGTGCGCGGCTCGATCTGCACCGGCTCGTACACGACGCGCTGCTGGGCGGCGTCGTAACGCACCTCCACCTTGCCGCTGAGCGGGAAGTCCTTGCGGAACGGATGGCCGATGAAGCCGTAGTCCGTGAGGATGCGACGCAGGTCGGGATGACCGTCGAACAGGATGCCGAACAGATCGAATGCTTCGCGCTCGAACCAGTTCGCCGCCGGCCAGATATCGTTGAGCGTGGGCAGGCGCGGCGGGTCGCCGGGCGGCGCGTAGCAGCGCACGCGCAGGCGCTGGTTGAGAGACAGGGACAGCAGCTGGTAAACCACCGCAAAACGCCGCGGCGTATCCGGCGACACCGGCGGCGAGCCGCGTCGCACGCCGCGGCTGAAGCCCGACTCCGTCGCCTTGCGGGTCTTCCACTCGTCCATGCCGTAGGCCAGGTAGTCCACGCCGCCATGTCCACCAGCATGGAGAACTCGAGGCCGGAAGCATCGCGCAGCGTGGTCGCCGTTTCGATCAGGCGCTCGGCGGGCACGGTGATGCCGACCTGCCCATCCGGGCCGACGCTGAGTTCGAGCTCGTCCCCGAACTCCTCGCGCAGCCGCGCCGCCAGTATTTCGCCCTTCCTGCTCAGCGTGCGATGGTGTTGGTCCGCCGGATCTTCTTCTGCAGCTGCACGATGCCGTACAGCAGCGCCTCGGCCGTCGGCGGACAGCCCGGGACGTAAACGTCCACCGGCACGATGCGGTCACAGCCGCGCACCACCGCGTAGGAGTAGTGGTAGTAGCCGCCGCCGTTGGCGCAGGTGCCCATGGAAATGACCCAGCGCGGCTCGGCCATCTGGTCGTAGACCTTGCGCAGCGCCGGCGCCATCTTGTTGACCAGTGTGCCGGCCACGATCATGACGTCGGACTGGCGCGGGCTCGGGCGGAAGATGATGCCGAAGCGGTCCAGATCATAGCGCGCGGCGCCGGCGTGCATCATCTCGACCGCGCAGCAGGCGAGACCGAAAGTCATCGGCCACATCGAACCCGTGCGCGCCCAGTTGATCAGCGCATCCACGGTGGTGGTGACGATACCGGGCTTCTGGCTCTTGCCCAGCGTCTCCGGCACGGGTGCGTTCAGTCCCATTCCAGCGCCCCTTTCTTCCACTCGTAAATGAATCCGACCACCAGCATGAGCAGGAACACGGCCATGGCCAGCATGCCGAACCCGCCGATCAGGTCGAGCGACACCGCCCACGGAAAGAGGAAGGCGATCTCGAGATCGAAAATGATGAACAGGATCGCCACCAGGTAATAGCGCACGTCGAACTTCATGCGCGAGTCCTCGAAGGCCTCGAACCCACACTCGTAGGGCGAGGTCTTGGCGTCGTTAGGCCGGCGCGGCCCGAACACGAAACCCAGCGACAGGAGAACGCCGCCAAGCACGGCAGCGATGATCAGAAAAATGAGGATCGGCAGGTAATTTTCGAGCATTCCCGTTCCTGTTTTTCGCTGGCCCGGCCGGGCCGGATTCCCCGGCCCGGTGGGCGAGAAGATGGTGCCGATGGTCGGACTCGAACCGACACGGCTTGCGCCACTGCCCCCTCAAGACAGCGTGTCTACCAGTTCCACCACATCCGCTGAAGATCGTGGTCGCGCCCGCTGCAGCCGCTTATTGCGGCGGCGGCAGTGGCTGTTCGGCAGGCGGCTCGGCTGCAGGCAATGCAGGCGTGTCGCCGTCCTGTGTCGGCATCGGCATGGCGCTCGGCGCTTCACTCTCGGCCGGAGCCGTCACCGGCACGCGTTCGAGAATGCTGTCCGGCTCAGTCCGTTGACCGGCGAGGTACGCGAGCCCGAGGCTCGTAATGAAAAACAGGGTCGCGAGCACGGCCGTCGTCCGGCTCAGGAACGAGGTCGTTCCGCGGGATCCGAACACGGTCCCGGACGCCCCGGCCCCGAAGGCCGCGCCGGCATCCGCGCCCTTGCCGCGCTGGAGCAGCACGAGCGCAATGATGGCCACGGCGAGAAAGACATGGCTCACGGTTGCTAGTGTCTGAAGCATCTGGTCCTGGTATCCGTAACTCAGCCGGCTGCGCGACAGATGCTCGCAAAGCCCTCGACCTCGAGCGAGGCGCCGCCCACGAGCCCGCCGTCGACATCCGGCATGGCAAAAATCTCGGCTGCATTGGCGGCCTTGACGCTCCCGCCGTACAGCACCTTCACGAAGTCGGCAATGTTAGCATTTTCCGCGCGCAGTAGGCCACGGATAAATGCATGTACCGCCTGCGCCTGCTCCGGGCTCGCCGTGCGCCCGGTGCCGATGGCCCAGATGGGCTCGTAGGCAATCACGGCGCGCGCAAAGGCCTCGATCCCGGCCGCTGCCAGCACCGCGCGCACCTGGCGCCCGACCACTTCTTCGGTGCGGTCCGCCTCACGCTCTTCCAGGCTCTCGCCCACACACAGGATCGGCGTCAGGCCGTGCCGCTGGGCGGCAATGAACTTGGCCGCCACCAGGGCGTCGTCCTCGCCGTTCAGGCTGCGCCGCTCGGAATGGCCGACGATGGCATAGCGGCAGCCGATCTCCGCCAGCATGGCGCCCGACACCTGGCCGGTGAATGCGCCCTCGTCCTGGTCGGAAACGTCTTGCGCGCCGACCGTCACGGCAGTCCCTGCCGCCGCGCGACAGGCCTCGTCCAGGTACGGGAACGGCGGACAGACGGCAATTTCGCATGGCGCCCCGTCGGCGAATTCCGCCGTCAGCCCGGCCACCAGCGAGCGCGTCATGGCCCGCGAGCCGAACATCTTCCAGTTTCCTGCGACCAGCTTATTTCTCATTGCGGTCTCCCGCCCCGTGGAGGCGCGGCACTTTAGCCGCAGCACCGGGGGAAATCAATGTTCGGCCGCCGCTCGCACGACCTCGGCAAGCTGCTCCGCCGTCGCCCGCGCCTGCCCCGCGTCGCGCGCTTCCACCATCACGCGGATCACCGGCTCGGTGCCCGAAGCCCGCAGCACCACGCGGCCGTCGTCGCCCAGCGATTCCTCCGCCTGCCCGACCGAATCCGCCACGCCGGGCGCCGAGTCCGGGTCGAGGCGATGCGCCACGCGCACGTTGATCATCACCTGGGGCAACTTCGGCATCTCGCCCGCCAGGTCCGCGAGGTCGCGTCCGGTGCGGCGCATGACCTCCAGCACCTGCAGCGCCGTGGCCAGCCCGTCACCCGTCGAGGTGCGCGCCAGGTTGATGATGTGCCCGGAGGTCTCGCCACCGAGGTGGCCGCCCTCCTGCTTGAGCATGGACATGACGTAGCGATCACCCACGGCGGCGCGGCGGAAGCCGATACCGCGCGCTTCCAGCGCCTGCTCGAGCCCGAGATTACTCATCACCGTGCCCACCACCGGCCCCCGCAGCTCGCCGCGCTCGGCGGCGTCGCGCGCGAGAATGAACAGGATCTGGTCTCCGTCGATCAGCCCGCCCGCACCGTCCACCAGCACGCAGCGGTCGCCGTCGCCGTCCAGCGCGATACCCATGCGCGCACCCACGCCGGTCACCGTGGTGGCCAGCAGCTCCGGCTGGGTCGAGCCGCAGCCCTGGTTGATATTGCGCCCGTTCGGCGAGCATCCGATCGGTATGATCTCGGCGCCCAGCTCCGCCAGCACGCGCGGCGCCACCTTGTAGGCCGCGCCATGGGCGCAGTCGATGACGAGCTTGAAGCCGGCCAGGCTGGCGCCCGGCGGCAGCATGGTCTTGCAGAAGTCCTGGTAGTCCACCCGGGCCTGGTCGACGCGCCGCGCCTGGCCGAGGGCGGACGAGTCCCGCGTCAGCGGCGCCTCTTCCAAGAGCGCCTCGATGGCGCGCTCCTGGTCGTCGCTGAGCTTCTCGCCGCCGGCGGCGAAGATCTTGATGCCGTTGTCGTCATAGAGGTTGTGCGAGGCGCTGATCACCAGTCCGAACTCGGCCCCGAGCTCGCGGCACAGGTAGGCGACACCCGGGGTCGGCAGCGGACCTGCGAGGAGCACGTTGACCCCGGCTGCTGTGAAGCCCGCCTCGAGCGCCGCCTCGAACATGTAGCCGGACAGGCGCGTGTCCTTGCCAATCAGCACCGTGCCGCCCTCGGGCGCCAGCACACGGGCCGCGGCGCTCGCCAGCCGCAGGGCGAAGTCCACCGTCATGGGCGGCGTTCCCACCGTGCCCCGCACGCCGTCGGTGCCGAAATAGCGTCTGCTCATCCTGGTTCTCCGTCGTTCCCTGCCGTCGACACTGCCGCCGTCACCTCGAGTGCATCCCGCGTCGCGGCCACGTCGTGGCTGCGCACTATAGCCGCCCCTGCCTGGACCGCGAGGGTCGCCAGGGCCAGCCCGCCCGCCAGCCGCTCCTCCACCGGTCGCCCGGTGAGCGCGCCGATCATGGACTTGCGCGACACGCCCACCAGCAGCGGCACGCCCAGCCCGGCGAATCGCTCCAGCCGGCGCATCAACAGGAGGTTGTGCTGGAGCGTCTTGCCGAAACCGAAACCCGGATCCGCCACGATACGTCCCGGCATGATGCCCGCCGCAACACAAGCCTCGATGCGCGCCGCGAGGAAGTCGTAGACCTCCGTCACAACATCGTCGTAGCGCGGCGCCTGCTGCATGTTGCGCGGCTCGCCCTGCATATGCATCAGGCAGACTGCGCAGCCGCTCTCCGCCGCGGCGTCCAGCGCACCCGGCGCGCGCAGGGCCGTGACGTCATTGATCATTTCGGCGCCCGCGGCGGCCGCGGCGCGCATCACTTCAGGCTTGGTCGTGTCGACCGATACCGGGGGCGCCCCGGCAGCCACCAGCGCCTCGAGCACGGGCATCACGCGTGCGAGCTCGTCCTCGGTCGCGACGGGGGCGGCGCCCGGCCGCGTCGACTCGCCGCCGATGTCCAGCAGCGCAGCGCCCGCCTCCGCCATGGCCAGCGCATGGGCCCGGGCCCGGCCCGGGTCGTTGAATCGCCCGCCGTCCGAAAACGAATCAGGCGTGACGTTGAGCACGCCCATGACGACCGGACGGGCCAGGTCGAGCGTGCAGGAGCGAAGCTGCAGGGTTCGCGAACTCATCTGGCCAATGATAGCCCCGCGAGGCGCACAACAGCAGGTTGACGCCGCTGCAAAAAGAAAGGCCGGGACGACCCAAGGTCGTCCCGGCCCCGTACGATCAACACCCGATCAGTGCTGGCTGGCCGGCCCGGCGATGGGCGGGGTGCCCTTCTCGCCCTTGGCTGCCGGCCGTTCCTCTTCGGGCACCGGCGGCGGGTTGTCCGTCCAGTCGCTGGGCGGACGCGGCTCCTTGCCGGCCATGATGTCCTTGATCTGCTGCTCGTCGATGGTCTCGTACTTGATCAGGGCCTCGGCCATGGTGTGCAGCTTGTCTCTGTGTTCCTCGAGAATCTGCTGCGCGCGACGGTAGTTGTTGTCGATGATGGCGCGGATCTCCTCGTCGATGGCGTGCGCCGTCACGTCCGAGACCTGCTTGTGCTGGGTCACGGACCGGCCGAGGAAGACCTCGCCGTCGTCCTCGCTGTAGGTCAGCGGGCCGAGCCGCTCGGACAGGCCCCACTTGGTGACCATGTTGCGCGCCAGATCGGTGGCCCGCTCGATGTCGTTCGAGGCGCCCGTGGTCACGGCGTCGGCACCGAAAATCAGCTCCTCGGCGATGCGACCGCCGAACAGCGTGGCGATCTGGCTTTCCAGGCGCCGCTTGCTGAAGCTGTAGCGATCCTCCTCGGGCAGGAACATGGTCACGCCCAGGGCGCGGCCGCGCGGAATGATGGTCACCTTGTACACCGGGTCATGATCCGGCACGTTCAGGCCGACGATGGCATGGCCCGCCTCGTGATACGCGGTCAGCTTCTTCTCGTCATCGCTCATCACCATGGAGCGCCGCTCCGCGCCCATCATGATCTTGTCCTTGGCCTTCTCGAACTCCTCCATGGTCACCGTGCGGCGGTTGGCGCGCGCGGCGAACAGGGCGGCCTCGTTGACCAGGTTGGCGAGATCGGCGCCCGAGAAGCCCGGCGTGCCGCGCGCGATGATGCCGGGACGCACGTCGTCGGCCAGCGGCACCTTGCGCATGTGCACCTTGAGGATCTGCTCGCGGCCGCGCACGTCCGGCAGCGGCACCACGACCTGGCGGTCGAAGCGGCCGGGACGCAGCAGCGCCGGATCGAGCACGTCCGGCCGGTTGGTGGCAGCGATGACGATGATGCCCTCGTTGCCTTCGAAGCCGTCCATCTCGACCAGCAGCTGGTTCAGGGTCTGCTCGCGCTCGTCGTGACCGCCGCCCAGACCGGCGCCGCGATGGCGGCCGACCGCGTCGATCTCGTCGATGAAGATGATGCAGGGCGCGTGCTTCTTGGCCTGCTCGAACATGTCGCGCACGCGCGAGGCGCCCACGCCGACGAACATTTCCACGAAGTCGGAACCGGAAATGGTGAAGAACGGCACCTTGGCTTCGCCGGCGATGGCGCGCGCCAGCAGCGTCTTGCCGGTGCCGGGCGAACCGACCATGAGCACGCCCTTGGGAATCTTGCCGCCGAGACGCTGGAACTTGGCGGGGTCCTTGAGGAAGTCGACGATCTCGCCCACTTCCTCCTTGGCCTCCTCGACGCCGGCGACGTCGGCGAAGGTCACGTTGACCTGGTCTTCGCCGAGCAGCCGGGCCCGGCTCTTGCCGAAGGACATGGCTCCGCGGCCGCCGCCGCCGCCCTGCATCTGGCGCATGAAGTAGACCCACACTGCGATGAGCAGCAGGATGGGGAACGAGGAGATGAACAGCTGCATGAGGAAGGACTGCCGCTGCGGCGGGGCCGAACGGAAGTCCACGCCCGCGGCCTTCAGCTCGCCGATCAGGGCGCGATTGTCGGTCTCGGGGCTGTAGGTCGTGAAGCTCTCGCCGCTGCTGAAGCTGCCGTTGATCTTGTCGCCTTCAAACACGACTTCGCTCACCGAGCCGTCGTCGACGCGCTCTAGGAAGGTCGAGTACGGGATGTCCTGGGCCACGCGCGGCGCAGTGCCGAAGCTGTTGAACACCGTCAACAGCACCACCGCGATCACGATCCACAACACGATATTCTTGGCTAGGTCGTTCAAAGAAACTGCTCCTCAAGTCCCGACACGGGTCGAAAACCCGCCCGTTTAGACACTACATGACGCCGTAGTTTCCTGCCACCAGGTAAAATTCCCGGCTCCTGTCCCTGGATGCTTTCGGCTTGCGCTGGCGGACGGTTTCGAACATCCGTCGCGCCTCGGCCACCAGGGCGTCGCTGCCCTCACCCTGGAACACCTTGATCACCACGCCGCCGCCCGGCCTCAGCCGGCTGCGCGCGAATTCCAGCGCCAGTTCCGCGAGGTAGATGGCCCGCGGCTGGTCGACGCTGGACACGCCACTGATATTGGGGGCCATGTCGCTCAATACAAGCCCCACGCTGGAATCGCCCAGGGCCGCCTCCAGCGCCGCGAGCGTCTCCTCTTCGCGAAAGTCGCCCTGGATGAACTCGACGTCCCCCAGTGTGTCCATGGGCAACAGGTCCAGGGCGATGACGCGCCCACGCGGCCCGACGATCTTGGCGGCGTACTGGCTCCAGGCCCCCGGGGCCGCGCCAAGGTCGACCACCGTCATGCCGGGCTTGATGACTCGGTCTTTTTCCTGGATCTCCTGCAGCTTGTACACCGCCCGCGAGCGCCAGCCTTCCTGTTGCGCCTTCTTTACGAACTCGTCCGCTACATGCTCGTCCATCCAGCGCCGGCCACGCCGCGTCCGCCCGCTCATGCCGCTTCCCCACCCGGCCACGCCCGCCCGCCTGCTAGACTAGCGGCCTGCCTCGCAGGGCCCGCGCAGCAACGCGCCCATAAACTTGAATCAACGTGAAGTACCACTTGTATGCCACTGAATGAGAAACAGAGAAAACACCTGCGCCGTCTCGGCCATACGCTCGAGCCGGTGCTCATGACCGGCGGTTCCGGAGTCACGCCCGGCCTGCTCGCCGAGCTGGACACGACCCTGGCGCACCACGAGCTCATCAAGGTCAAGGTCCGGGCCGCGGACCGCGAGGCCCGCGCTGCCATGATCGAAGCGCTGTGCTCCGCCTCCGGGGCCGAACTCGTGCAGCGCATCGGCCACGTCGCGCTGCTGTGGCGCCCTAACCCCGAGCGGCGGCGGATCGCACTCGCGTAGCGCTCCTCTCGGCAGGGCCCGCGCCCGCGCTCAGATGTACTCGACCTTCAGGATCACGTAGATCCGGTCGCCGCCGGGCGCCTGGACGCTGACCTCGTCGCCCTCGTTCTTGCCGATCAGCGCCCTGGCGATCGGCGAAGCGATAGAGATCCGGCCTTCCTTGATGTCGGCCTCGTCCTCACCGACGATCTGGTAGCGCAGCTCGGCATCGTCGGCCTCGGAAAAAAGGCTCACCGTCGCGCCAAAGACGACGCGACCCGCAGCGTTGATGGCGGCCACGTCGATGATGTCGACATGGGAGAGCTTGTACTCGATGTCGCGGATGCGCGCTTCCACCAGGCCCTGCTGCTCCTTGGCCGCATGGTACTCGGCATTCTCTTTCAGGTCCCCATGGGCGCGCGCCTCGCCGATGGCGGCGCTGATGCGCGGGCGCTCGACGTTCTTCAGGCGGTTCAGCTCCTCGCGCAGCTGTGCGGCCCCGCGGGCAGTCATGGGTACCTTGGTCATGCGCTGATCTCCAGGTGGAGGTCCTGCAGGCGGTTCACATCCGTCGCGTCGAGGTGGTCGAGCGCCACGCAGGTCGCCTTGGCGGCCGAGATGGTCGTGTAGTAGGTGACCTTGCGGTGCACCGCCTCGCGCCGGATCGAGTGCGACTCGCGGATCGCCTGGCGGTTGTCGGTGGTGTTGACGATCAGGCTGATCTCGCCGTCCTTGATCATGTCGACAATGTGCGGCCGGCCCTCGCGCACCTTGTTGACGGCACGGCAGGCCACCCCGGCGTCCTGGATGACCTTCGCAGTCCCGGAGGTGGCGACCAGCTGGAAACCCCGATCCACCAGGATGCGCGCCAGCTCGACCGCCCCGTCCTTGTCCTGGTCGCGCACGCTGATCAAGGCCGTCCCGCCGCGCGGCAGCACCACGCCCGCCGCCAGCTGCGCCTTGGCATAGGCCTCGCCAAAGAAACGCCCCGTGCCCATGACCTCGCCGGTGGACTTCATCTCTGGCCCGAGGATCGGATCGGCGCCCAGGAATTTGGCGAAGGGGAACACCGAAGCCTTGACCGACAGGTAGTCCGGGCGGCGCTCGCCGGAAACGCCCTGTTCCTTGAGGCTGATGCCCGCCATGCACAGGGCCGCGATCTTGGCCAGCGGCCGGCCCGTGGCCTTCGACACGAAGGGCACGGTGCGGGAGGCACGCGGGTTCACCTCGAGCAGGTAGATGCGGCCGTTCTGGATGGCGAACTGGGTGTTCATCAGCCCCTTGACCTGCAGCGCCCGGGCCAGGCGCCGCACCTGGTCGCGCAGCTGTTCCTGCAGCGAGGGATCCAGCGTGTTGGGGGGCAGGCAGCAGCCGGAGTCGCCCGAGTGGACGCCCGCCTGCTCGATGTGCTCCATGATCCCGCCGATGACCACGCTCTCGCCGTCGCTCACGACGTCGATGTCCACTTCGACCGCATGGTCGAGGAAGCGGTCGAGCAGGATCGGGCTGTCCTCGGAGACCTTGACCGCGAACTGCATGTAGGTGCGCAGCTCCGACTCGCCGAACACGACCTCCATGGCGCGCCCGCCCAGCACATAGGACGGCCGGACCACCAGCGGGTAGCCGATCTCCTCCGCCAGTCGTACCGCATCTTCAACATTGCGGGCGGTGCGATTGGCCGGCTGCAGCAGCTCGAGGTCCTCCACCAGGTGCTGGAAGCGTTCGCGGTCTTCCGCAAGATCGATGGAATCCGGCGAGGTCCCGATGATCGGCGCCCCGGCCGCCTCCAGCTTGCGCGCGAGCTTCAGCGGAGTCTGGCCGCCGAACTGGACGATGATGCCCTCCGGCCTCTCCAGCTCGACGATCTCCATCACGTCTTCGAAGGTCAGCGGCTCGAAATACAGGCGATCCGAGGTGTCGTAGTCCGTGCTCACCGTCTCCGGGTTGCAGTTGACCATGATGGTCTCGAAGCCCGCTTCGCGCAGCGCCAGCGCCGCGTGCACGCAGCAGTAGTCGAACTCGATGCCCTGGCCGATGCGGTTGGGCCCGCCGCCGAGGATCATGATCTTGCGCCGGTCGGTTGGCGCCGCCTCGCATTCGTCCTCATAGGTGGAGTACATGTACGCCGTGGTCGTGGCGAACTCCGCGGCACACGTGTCGACGCGCTTGAAAACCGGGCGCAGGCCGAGCTCCAGCCGATGCGCGCGCATCACGGCCTCCTTGACCCCGACCAGCCGCGCCAGGCGCGCATCCGAGAATCCCCGGCGCTTGAGCTTGCGCAGGCGCTCACGCGTCAGCGCGTCGAGGCCGCCCGCGCGCACCTGCGCCTCTGCCTGCACCAGCTCTTCGATGTGCGCCAGGAACCAGGGATCGATCCGCGACCAGGCGTGCACTGTTTCCAGGCTGCAACCGGCGCGGAAGGCGTCGCCCACGTACAGCAGCCGGTTGGCCCCGGGGAAGCGCAGCTCCCGCTCGATGCGCTGCATGGTGGGTTCGTCCCAGGGGGCTTCCACCTGCTCATCGAGGCCGGTGCAGTCGGTCTCCAGCCCGCGCAGCGCTTTCTGCAGTGATTCCTGGAAGGTGCGACCCATGGCCATCACCTCGCCCACCGACTTCATCTGCGTTGTGAGCAGCGGGTCGGCATCGGGGAACTTCTCGAAAGTGAAGCGCGGAATCTTGGTGACCACGTAATCGATGGTCGGCTCGAATGAGGCCGGCGTGGCGCCGCCCGTGATGTCGTTCTTCAGCTCGTCCAGCGTATAGCCGACCGCCAGCTTGGCCGCGACCTTGGCAATCGGGAAGCCGGTGGCCTTGGAGGCCAGCGCCGAGGAGCGCGACACGCGCGGGTTCATCTCGATGATGATGAGGCGGCCGTCCTCCGGGTTGACGGCGAACTGCACGTTGGAGCCGCCGGTCTCGACGCCGATCCGGCGCAGCACCGCGATCGAGGCGTCGCGCATGCGCTGGTATTCCTTGTCGGTCAGCGTCTGCGCCGGCGCGACCGTGATGGAGTCGCCGGTATGCACGCCCATCGGGTCGAAGTTCTCGATCGAGCAGATGATGATGCAGTTGTCCTTGCGATCCCGCACCACCTCCATCTCGTATTCCTTCCAGCCCAGGATCGACTCCTCGAGCAGCACCTCGTTGGTCGGCGACAGGTCCAGGCCGCGCTCGACGATGGCCTCGAACTCCTCGGCGTTGTAGGCGATGCCGCCGCCGCTGCCGCCGAGCGTGAAGCTCGGGCGGATGATGGTCGGGAAGCCGATCTCGCCCTGGATGGCGCGCGCCTCTTCCATGGTGTGCGCCACCGCGGAGCGCGGCACTTCCAGCCCGATCTCGATCATCGCCTTGCGGAACAGGTCGCGGTCCTCGGCCGTGTCGATGGCCTCGCGCGAGGCGCCGATCATTTCCACGCCGTACTTCTCCAGCACGCCGTGCGCCACGAGGTCGAGCGCGGTGTTGAGCGCGGTCTGGCCGCCCATGGTCGGGAGCAGCGCGTCGGGGCGCTCTTTCTCGATGATCCGCTCCAGTACCCGCCAGTCGACCGGCTCGATGTACACCGCGTCGGCGATCTCCGGATCGGTCATGATGGTGGCCGGGTTGGAGTTCACCAGGATGACCCGGTAGCCCTCCTCGCGCAGCGCCTTGCAGGCCTGCGCGCCGGAGTAGTCGAACTCGCAGGCCTGGCCGATGACGATCGGGCCGGCGCCGATGATGAGGATGCTCTCCAGGTCGGTGCGCCTAGGCATTCCGCACCCCCGCCATCATGGCCGTGAACTTCTTGAACAGCGGCCGCAGGTCGTGCGGCCCCGGGCTCGCCTCCGGATGCCCCTGGAAGGAGAAGGCGGGACAGTCGGTGCGCTCGATGCCCTGCAGCGTGCCGTCGAACAAGGAACGATGTGTAGGCCGCAGGTTGTCCGGCAGCGAGTCCTCGTCCACCGCGAAGCCGTGGTTCTGGCTGGTGATGAGCACCTGGCCGGTATCGAGGTCCTGCACCGGATGGTTGGCGCCATGGTGGCCGAACTTCATCTTCAGCGTGCGAGCGCCGCCGGCGAGACCCAGGATCTGGTGTCCGAGGCAGATTCCGAACACCGGCACCTGCGCCGCCATGCATTCCCGCGTGGCCTGGATGGCGTAGTCACAGGGCTCGGGGTCGCCCGGCCCGTTGGACAGGAACACGCCGTCCGGCTTCATTGCCAGCACCTCGGCGGCGGGCGTCATCGCCGGCACGACCGTCACGGCACAACCGGCGTCTACCAGCAGGCGGAGGATGTTGCGCTTGATGCCGAAATCCCAGGCCACGACGCGGTGCACGGCCTGCGGGCGCGCCTGCGTGCCGTCCTGCTCGTGGCGCCACACGTCCTCGTCCCAGTCATAGGCGCTGCCGGTGGAAACCACGCGCGCCAGGTCCATGCCTTTCAGCCCCGGAAACTCCCGCGCTTTCGCCACTGCGAGGTCGCCATCGTCGCTGCCGGCGAGGATGCAACCGCCCAGGGCGCCTTTCTCGCGGATCAGCCGCGTGAGGCTGCGCGTATCGAGGTCCGAAATGGCCACCAGCCCCTCGCGTTGCAGGAACTCGGGGAGCGACTCGTTTGCGCGGTAACTGCTGGCGCGCGGCGGCAGGTCGCGGATGATCAGCCCGGCCGCATAGACCCGGTCCGACTCGTAGTCCTGCGGATTGGCGCCCGTGTTGCCGATGTGCGGATAGGTCAGGGTGACGATCTGGCGCGCATAGGAAGGATCCGTGAGGATTTCCTGGTATCCGGACATGGCGGTGTTGAACACCACCTCCCCCACGGTTTCCCCCGGCGCGCCAATCGAAAGGCCGCGAAAGACCGTGCCGTCTTCAAGTCCCAGGACTGCCGGCTGCGTCACTTCATCTCCCGGAGTTTTCTCACGCGCATGCTAAAAAGCGGGACGGGGCCGCGCTGGTCCCCTCCCGCTCTTGACCCGGAGGAAGCCCCGGCCCTGCTGGATGCAGGACCGAAATCCGTTCCGGGTGAGATCAGGCCAACGCCTGAATGTGGCAGTTTACTGCCCGTCCGCCAGAGTGTCCACGCGTCCGAGGCCGAGAACCTCGCCGAGGGTATAAATTCCGGGTTCGCGCCCGGCCAGCCAGCTGGCGGCGCGCAAGGCGCCGCGGGCGAAAATCGCCCGGTCAGTCGCGCGGTGGGTCAACTCGAGGCGCTCTCCCGGCCCTGCCAGGGTCACAGTGTGTTCGCCGACCACGTCGCCCAGGCGCTGGGCGACGTAGCTGAGGCCGGGGGCCCTGAGGCTTTCGTCCGGCGCCGCCGCGGCCGCGGACTGGCCCCGGCCGGCCACCACCGCCCGTCCCAGCGCCAGCGCGGTGCCGGAAGGGGCATCCCGCTTCGCCGTGTGGTGCACCTCGAAAACGCCGGCGTCGAAATCTGCCAGCGCTGCCGCTGCCAGCGCCGCGATACGCTCGAGCACCGCCACCCCGGCGCTCATGTTGGGCGCCCACAAGACCGGCACGGTCTCCGCCGCCTCGCGCAAGGCAGCCTCTCCGCGCGCATCCAGCCCGGTGACGCCGCACACCAGCGCGACCCCCGCAGCACGGCAGGCAGCCGCGTTGGCCGGCACCGCTGCGGGCAGGGTGAAATCGATTGCCACGCCGGCGCCGTGTGCCAGGGCGCCGGCCGGATCGTCATGCAGCACGACCCCGAGCGCGGGCCGTCCGACGGCCTCGCCGGCATCGCGCCCGGCCAGCCCGGACTCGGCCGCCGTGGAGGCCCCTGCCAGCGCGAGGGCCGGGAATTCCGGCAGGCAACGCAGCAGCGTTGCGCCCATGCGCCCGCTGGCCCCGAGAATCGCTACGCCAACCTGTTTGCTCATGAGCCCAGCCTGTCGAAAAAGCCCTTCACCTTGTCCATCCAGCCCTGCTCGCGCGGGCTGTGGCTGCGGCCACTGTCGCGCAGGTTGTCCTCGAAGGCCTGGAGCAGCTCTTTCTGCTGCTTGTTCAGCCCCACCGGCGTTTCTACCTGGACGTGGACCATCAGGTCGCCCTGCGGACCGCCCCGCACCGGGCGCACGCCTTTGCCGCGCAGCCGGAACACCTTGCCGCTCTGGGTCCCCTCCGGAATCTTCAGCTTGACTGCAGACTCCTCGGCCAGCGCCGGCACCTCGACTTCGCCACCGAGTGCCGCCGCAGCGTAGCCGATGGGCACCTCGCAGGCGAGATCGGCCCCGCGACGCTCGAAGATGGGATGCGGCCGGACCAGCACTTCGACGTACAGATCGCCCGGCGGGCCGCCGTTGCGCCCGGCCTCGCCTTCGCCGCCGAGCCGGATGCGGTCGCCGCTGTCCACGCCGGGCGGGATCTTGACTGCGAGCGTCTTGGTCTCGCGCACCCGTCCCTCGCCGTGGCAGTCCTCGCAGGGATCCTCGATCACCGTGCCCTGCCCCTTGCAGGCCGGGCAGGTCTGCTCGACGGCAAAGAAGCCCTGCTGCATGCGCACCGAGCCGCGCCCGCCGCAGGTGCGGCAACCGACCGGGGAGGATCCTGGCCTGGCGCCGCTGCCATGGCAGGTTTCACATTCGACCGCGAGCGGCAGGCTGATGGTGGCGGTATCGCCGAACACGGCCTGCTCCAGGTCGAGCTCCAGCTCATAGCGCAGGTCGGCGCCGCGGAACACCCGGGAGCGGCCGCCGGCGCGGCGGCCGACGCCGAAAATGTCCCCGAACACTTCGCCGAAAATGTCGCTGAAGGCGTCCTCGGGGCCGAATCCGCCGGGGCCCGCACCGCCGCCCGGGCCGCCCACGCCGGCGTGGCCGAACTGGTCATAGGCGGCCCGCTTGCGCGCGTCCTTGAGTACTTCCCAGGCCTCCTTCACTTCCTTGAAGGCGGCCTCGGCCTCGGGATCGTCCGGATTGCGGTCCGGATGATATTTCATGGCCAGGCGCCGATAGGCCTTCTTGAGCTCAGCCTCGGTGGCATTCCGGGCCAGTCCCAGGACCTCGTAGTAATCGCGCTTCGCCATCCGGCGCTCCGTGTTTTAGCAGGAAATGGACGTGCCCCCCGCAGGCGGGAGGCACGTCACCGATTCAGCCGAAGCTACTTCTTTTCGTCCTTGACTTCCTCGAACTCCGCATCGACCACGTCCTCGTCGGCGGACCGTGCCTCTTCGGCCTGTGCGCCGGCTTCGCCCTCGGCAGCGCCGGCCTTGGCCTCCTCGGCGTAGACCCGCTGCATGACGCCCGCCGAAGCCTCGGCCAGCGCCTGCGCCTTGGCGTCGATGCGCGCCTTGTCGTCGGACTTCACGGCATCCTTCAGGTCCGATACCGCAGACTCGATCTTCGCACGCTCGTCCGGCTGAACCTTCTCGCCCAGGTCCTTGAGCGACTTCTCGCTGGAGTGGATCAGGGCCTCGGCCTGGTTGCGGGTGTCGACCAGCTCGCGGAACTTCTTATCCTCGGCCGCGTGCGCCTCGGCATCCTTCACCATCTGCTCGATCTCGTCGTCGCTCAGGCCGCTGGACGCCTTGATGACGATCTTCTGCTCCTTGCCGGTCGCCTTGTCCTTGGCCGAGACATTCAGGATGCCGTTGGCGTCGATGTCGAAGGTCACCTCGATCTGCGGCACGCCGCGCGGCGACACCGGCAGGTCGGTCAGGTCGAAGCGCCCGAGCGACTTGTTGTCCACCGCCCGTTCGCGCTCACCCTGCAGCACGTGGATGGTGACCGCCGTCTGGTTGTCTTCAGCGGTGGAGAACACCTGGTGCGCCTTGGTCGGGATCGTCGTGTTCTTCTCGATCAGCTTGGTCATCACGCCGCCGAGCGTCTCGATGCCGAGCGACAGCGGGGTCACGTCGAGCAGCAGCACGTCCTTGACCTCGCCGGAGAGCACGCCGGCCTGGATGGCGGCACCGATAGCCACGGCCTCATCCGGGTTGACGTCCCTTTTCGGCTCGCGGCCGAAGAAATCCTTCACCGCCTCCTGCACCTGCGGCATGCGGCTCTGGCCGCCGACCAGGATGATGTCGTCGACGTCGCCGACCTTCAGCCCGGCATCCTTCAGCGCCACCTTGCAGGGTTCGATGGTCCGCCGCACCAGGTCTTCCACCAGCGACTCGAGCTTGGCGCGAGTCAGCTTGATGTTGAGGTGCTTCGGCCCGCTGGCGTCCGCGGTGATGTACGGCAGGTTGACCTCGGTCTGCTGCGAGGAGGAGAGCTCGATCTTGGCCTTCTCAGCCGCTTCCTTGAGGCGCTGCATGGCGAGCGCATCCTTGCGGATATCGATGCCGCTTTCCTTCTCGAAGCTGTCCGCCAGGTACTGGATGACCTTCAGGTCGAAATCCTCGCCGCCAAGGAAGGTGTCGCCGTTGGTCGCCAGCACCTCGAACTGGTGCTCGCCGTCGACCTCGGCAATCTCGATGATCGAGATGTCGAAGGTGCCGCCGCCCAGGTCGTACACCGCCACCTTGCGGTCGCCGCGCTGCTTGTCCAGCCCATAGGCCAGCGCCGCCGCGGTCGGCTCATTGATGATGCGCTTGACCTCGAGGCCGGCGATCTTGCCGGCATCCTTGGTGGCCTGGCGCTGGGAGTCGTTGAAGTAGGCCGGCACCGTGATCACGGCCTCGGTGACCGGCTCGCCCAGGTAATCCTCGGCGGTCTTCTTCATCTTCATCAGCACACGCGCCGAGATTTCCGGCGGCGCCATCTTCTTGTCGCCGGCCGTCACCCAGGCATCACCGTTTTCCGCCTCGATGATCTTGTAGGGCACCATGTCGCGGTCTTTCGCCACGACGGGGTCGTCGAAGCGACGCCCGATGAGGCGCTTCACCGCGAACAAGGTGTTCTGGGGATTGGTGACCGCCTGGCGCTTGGCCGGCTGGCCGACGAGCACCTCGCCGTCCTTGGTAAAGGCCACGGTCGACGGCGTCGTGCGGTCGCCCTCGCTGTTCTCGATGACCTTGGGGGTCTTGCCCTCCATGATGGCCACGCAGGAGTTCGTGGTCCCGAGGTCGATTCCAATCACCTTGCCCATGTCAAAGTCTCCGTTTGCATTCTTGCGTTCGGCCGCTACGGCCCGCCTGTTCAGGAAATGGGGGCCAGATCGCAGCTTTCAAGGGGTTATCTCGATTCCGGTCTGCTAGCGCGCCGGTACTCAGCCATCAGGGGCCCGCGCCACGATCACGCGCGCGGGGCGCAACAGGCGCTCATGGATGCGGTAGCCGGGTTGCACCACCGCGATCACCGTATCGGGCGCCGCCTCCACCGAGGGTTGCGTCATGATGGCCTCGTGGGCCTCGGGATCGAAGGGCTGTCCCTCCGCCTCCACCGGGGTCACGCCGAACTTCTCCAGCACCGACAGCAGCAGGCGCAGTGTTGCGTCCATGCCCTCCGCCACGGCGCCGCTCTCGCCTGCATTGCGCGCGGCCTCACGCCCCATTTCGAGGCTGTCGACCACCGCCAGCAGCTCGCGCGCGAAACGCTCGACACCGTAGCGGTGTGCATTCTCCACGTCGCGCGCCGCCCGGCGGCGGACGTTCTCCAGTTCCGCCGCACCCCGCAGCAACTGTTCGCGCAGGTCCGCCGCGGCCTGCTCGGCCTGGTCCGCCCTGGCGGCTTGATCGGGGCCGGTGCCCGCCTCCCCGGCGGCGATCTCTTCGGCTTGCAGGTCCTTGTCGTGCTCGCTCATCGAGTGTTCTCCGTTGCAGTCACCCTGACTTGGGGCCGGGTCGGGAAAATTCAAGTCCGCCGCCCCCGGATCGGCCACGTCGGCGCCCGATGGGCAGCGCGGGTATTGAATCCGGCCGGCCTGCGCGCGCCGAACACTTCCCCCGACCGGTCACGACATCCCATACCTGATCCCCCCCGAGTACAAGGAGCTTTCATGATGTACAAGTTGACTGCCATGGTCGCCGCTGTTGCGATGTTCGCGCTGGGCAGCGTTTCTGCCTCTGCCTACGAGAGCTACGCCAAGAAGCAGGCGCCGGCTGATATCGTCGACACCGCCGTGGCCGCCGGTTCGTTCAACACGCTGGTCGCCGCCGTGCAGGCCGCCGGCCTGGTGGACACCCTGAAGGGCGAGGGTCCGTTCACGGTGTTCGCGCCGACCGACGCCGCCTTCGCTGCCCTGCCCGAGGGTACCGTGGAATCCCTGCTGAAGCCGGAAAACCGCGACCAGCTCGTGGCCGTGCTGACCTACCACGTGGTGCCCGGCAAGGTGACCGCCGCCGAGGTGGTGAACCTGACCGAGGCCGGCACCGTCAACGGTGCCAACGTGACCATCTCGACCGCCTACGGCAAGGTCAAGGTGGACGGCGCCACGGTCGTGCAGGCCGACGTCATGGCCAGCAACGGCGTGATCCACGTCATCGACCAGGTGATCCTGCCGCAGGGCTGAACCGATCTCCTCGATGGGTTACGCGACGGCGCCCCTCGGGGCGCCGTTTTTGTTTGCAAATGCCGGGGCCACAGCTAGTCGCGTGAATTAAGTGCCGAGCCCAGCAGGCGCGCCGTGATGTCCACGATGGGAATGATGCGGTCATAGGCCATGCGCGTGGGCCCGATCACACCGAGCACGCCGACCACCTCGCCTTCCACCGAGTAAGGGCTGGCCACGACGCTGACCGACTCCAGGATGCGATAGCCCGATTCCTCGCCGATGAAGATCTGCAGGCTCTCTGCCGCAAGACACTTGTCGAGCAGGTGCAAGATGTCGCGCTGGCGCGCGAAAGCCTCGAACAGGCCGCGCAACCGCTCGACGTTGGAAAGCTCGGCGAACTGCATGAGGTTGGTCTCGCCGGCAAGCACGAAGCCCTGGCCCGGCTCGTCCACTGTCTCGAAGGCCTGGCGCGCCAGGCTGATCGCTTCCTGCATCATGCTGTTCATGGTTTCGCGCGTATCGGCGAGTTGTTCCAGCAGCTTGTCGCGCAAGGAGGCCAGGGTCTGGCCCGCGAACTGCTCGTTGAGGTAGTTCGCCGCCTCGCGCAGCT
Source organism: uncultured Gammaproteobacteria bacterium (assembly GCA_963709275.1). Lineage (GTDB taxonomy): Bacteria > Pseudomonadota > Gammaproteobacteria > Steroidobacterales > XN24 > XN24. The sequence continues at coordinate 773,472 of CAVPVZ010000002.1, read as the reverse complement.
CATCGCTGCTGTAGTCGCGATCCATGTGCAGGATGCGGTTCTGCACCTCTTTTTCGTCGATCACCAGGATGGCGAGGATGCGGCGATCCGACAGGGGCAGGAACTCGACCTGGCGCAATGCGGCCTGGCTGCGCCGTGGCATCGTAACCACCCCCGCCATGCGCGTCAGGGCGGAGAGCAGGTTCGAGGCGGAGCCTACGATGTCTCCGTCGCCACTGCGTATGGCGTCCATCTCCGCCTGCAGGCGCCGGATCTCGGCGTCCGTCATTGGCTGCACCTTGATCAGCGCATCGACGAACAGGCGTATCCCCTTGGGCGTAGGCACCCGCCCCGCCGAGGTGTGCGGCGCCACCACCAGGCCCATTTCCTCCAGGTCGGCCATGACGTTGCGGATGGTGGCCGGCGAAAGGTCGAGCCCCGAATCCTTGGACAGCGTGCGCGACCCCACCGGCTGGCCCTCGCGCAAATAGCGCTCGACCAGCACCTTGAGCAGGTGCCGGGCGCGATCCGACAATTCGGGTTCGACGACTCGGTTGGACATCCCGGCAAGTTAGCAACGCAAATTTTCCGGCGTCAAGGCAAGGCTCCGCGGGGGCGATCGCAAGTCATCGCCGCCCGGCACCTTGTTTCAAGCGCTTTCAGCTCGTTTCACCGGCTGGCCCGTCCGGGGCGCTTCGTGCTACAAGAAACGCGCCGCGTCCCAGTCCCGGAACACCCATGAGCCGCAGTTTCAAGACCATCGCCCTGACCGGAAAGTATCGCGATCCGCGCGTCGGCGACTCGATGCTCATCCTCGCCCGCCACCTCGCGGCGGCCGGTGTGCGCGTGGTGCTGGACCCCGAGGTGCGCATGGATTTTCAGGACGCGCCGGTGGAGATCCTGCCCGAGGCGGAGCTCGGCAGCGCAGCCGACCTGGTCATCGCCGTGGGCGGCGACGGCACGATGCTGTACGCATCGCGCCTCGTGGCCGGCCGCGACGTGCCCCTGCTCGGCATCAACCGCGGCCGCCTCGGCTTCCTCGCCGACATCACCCCGGGCGAGATGCTGCGCCGCCTCGACGAAGTGCTCGCGGGCGACTTCGAGGAGGAGCACCGTCTCATGCTCGAAGCGGTCATCGACAACGGCGAGGCCCCGCCGCTGCGCGCGCTGGCCCTGAACGACGTGGTGCTGCAGAAGCGCGACACCGGCCGCATGCTCGACTTCGAGAACTGGATCAATGGGGTCTACGTCAACACCCACGGTGGCGACGGGCTGGTGATCGCTACGCCAACGGGCTCCACCGCCTATGCGCTTTCCGGCGGCGGACCGATCATCCATCCGAACCTGGACGCCATCGCCCTCGTCCCCATCTGCCCCCACACCCTTTCGGATCGGCCCATCGTGGTGCGTTCCGACGCACGCATCGAGGTGCGCGTGTTGCCGCGCCCGGACACGCGGGCGGAAGTGGCCTGTGACGGCGTGCCCCTGGGCGAGCTCGGCCCCGGCCAGCGCCTGAGCGTGGCGGCCGCGAACGAGCGCGTGGTGCTGATCCATCCGCGCGGCTACGACTATTTCCGCCTGCTGCGCTCCAAGCTGCACTGGGGACGGGGTAGCCAGAGCCGCTTCGACGGCAGCCCGGACGGCTGACAACCATGCTGACCAGCGTCTCGGTGCGCAATTTCGCCATCATCGACCAGGTCTCGCTGGAGCTGGGGGCGGGCATGACCGTGCTCACGGGTGAGACCGGCGCCGGCAAGTCCATTCTCGTCGACGCCCTCGGGCTGGTGCTGGGAGACCGGGCCGATGCCGCCGCCGTGCGCCACGGTGCAGAGCGCGCCGAGATCACTGCCACCTTCGACCTGGCGGACCTGCCCGAAGCTGCCGCCTGGCTGGGCGAGAACGAACTGGACGCCGACGACGAGTGCGTGCTGCGCCGGGTCGTCGGCGCCGAAGGGCGCTCGCGCGCCTGGATCAACGGCGCACCCGCGACCCTGCAGACCCTGCGCGAGCTGGGCGAAATGCTGGTCGACATCCATGGCCAGCACGAACACCAGTCGCTCGGCCGCGCTGCCGTGCAGCGTGGGTTGCTCGACGCGCGCCTGCCGGACGCCGACCTGGCCACTGCGGTGCGCGATGCCTGGCAGCGCTGGCGCGACGCAAGGGAGGAACGGGACCGGCTGCGCGGCGCCGCGCGCGACCGCGAACAGCGGCTCGACCTGCTGCGCTACCAGTTCCGCGAGCTCGAGGCTTTCGCGCCCGAAGCCGGTGAAGCGGCACGCCTGGAGACCGAGTACTCGCAGCTGGCCAACTCGGGGCGCCTCGCGGAGGGTGCTGGCGGTGCGCTGGAGCTGGTCTACGAGGGTGAGAGCGGATCGGCCCAGGGCGCGGTAAGTCGGGCGGCCGACATGCTCGAGGCCCTGCTGCGCCTGGACCCGCGCCTGGAAGGCCCGCAGCGGCTGCTGGCGGAGGCCGAGATCCAGCTGTCGGAAGCCGCTGCCGAGCTGCGCAGCTACCTCGGCGATCTGGAGATGGATCCGGCGCGACTCGATGTGGTGCAGGAAAGGCTGGAGGGCTTGAAGAGCCTGGCGCACAAGCACCAGGTCGACCCCGACGAACTCCCCGCGCGCCGCTCCGCCCTGGAGCAGGAAATCGAGGAACTGGAGCAGGCCGAGGTGCGGCTTGGCCGCGCCGATGCGCAGGTGGCCGCGGCCGAAAAGAGCTACCGCCAGGCGGCCGGCGTGCTGAGCAAGGCACGAAGCGCCGCGGCAGGAAAGTTCTCAGAACAGGTCACGGCCCTGATGCAGCAGCTGGGCATGCCGGGCGGGCGCTTCCTGGTGGCGGTGGAGCATGACCCGGACGGGGCCTGCCAGCCGCAGGGTCTCGATGAAATCGAATTTCGCGTCACGGCCAATCCGGGCCAACCACCGGCGCCCGTAGCGCGAGTGGCGTCCGGCGGCGAGTTGTCGCGCATCAGCCTGGCGATCCAGGTGGCTGCAAAGACCGCCCGGCCCATCCCGGTGATGGTGTTCGACGAGGTCGACTCCGGCGTGGGTGGCGGCGTGGCGGAGATCGTCGGCCGGCGCCTCGCCGAGTTGGGCGCCCGAGCCCAGGTCCTGTGCGTCACCCACCTGCCGCAGGTGGCCAGCCAGGCGCAACACCACCTCCGGGTGGCGAAGCTCACCGACGGCGAGACCACGCGCACCACGCTCAAGCCGCTCACCGAGGCCGAAAAAGTAGAGGAACTGGCGCGCATGCTGGGCGGGGTCGAAATCACCGGCACCACTCGGGCGCACGCACGCGAGATGCGCAAGCGGGCCGGCGGCGGAGACTGAGCTGCCGCCCGGCTCGACCGGCCTCAGGCCTTGCCGGCTTCCTCGGCCTCGCGCGCTGCGAGATGGGGGCAGTTTTCCTTGGTGCAGGTGCCGTAAATGACCAGCGAGTGGTCAGCCACGGTGAAGCCGTGCGCGGCTGCCGCCGCTTCCTGCCGGGCCTCGATGGTCTCGTCGACGAATTCTTCCACGTGGCCGCACTGCTGGCAGATGATGTGGTCATGGTGCCCGCCATCATCCAGTTCGAACACGGCGCTGCCGCCTTCGAAGTTGTGCCGGCGTACCAGCCCGGCCGCCTCGAACTGCGTCAGCACGCGATAGACGGTGGCCAGGCCGATATCGGCCTCGGAGTCGAGCAGGAATTTATAGACGTCCTCTGCACTCACGTGACGCTCGGGGTGCGCCTCGAGAATCTCCAGAATCTTCAGCCGGGGCAGCGTCACCTTGAGGCCGACTTTCCTGAGTTCCTTGGATTCCATGCTCTGCTCCGGGAGAATTCGCACTTGAGATTGGTTATTATTATTGCTCACGAGCACCCTTCGTCCAAATCGTGGTTTTCCATGACACACACTACGCGCCTGATCCTCCTGCTGGCCATCGCTTTGCTCGGTGGCTGCACCGCCCTGCAGGGCTTCTCGCTGAAGCCCTATCGGATGAACATCCAGCAGGGCAACTACCTCGAGGCCGAGGCCGTGGACCAGCTCGAGATCGGCATGACGCAAAGCCAGGTGCGCTTTCTCATCGGCACGCCGATGATCGCCGACCCCTTCAACGCGGATCGCTGGGACTACGTGTTTTTCTTCAAGGTCGGGCGCACGCGCAACGAGGTCACGAGCCGGCTCACGGTCTGGTTCGAGGACGGCCGCGTGGTGCGCATCGATCGGCCGGAATCGATCGAACAGGCCGATGAGGACCGTCCGGAGTTCGACGCCTGAGTCTCAGCCGTCGTCCTCAGTCTCGCGTCCGCCCTTCCCCATGCTCTTACCTGCCGCTGCCAGCTCGCGGCGGGCGGCGCGTGGGTCCGCCAGCAGGGGTCGGTAGATCTCTACGCGGTCACCCGGATTGAGCGGGCGGTCTGCCTTGCACAGCTTGCCGAACACGCCCATGCGGTGCTTGCCGAGCTCGATTTCAGGAAACTGCTCCTCGATCCCGGACAGCCGGGCCGCTTCGATCGCAGTGGTGCCCGCGGGGACTTCCACGGTGAGAATCAACTGGCGTTCCGGGCGCGCGTAGGCGACCTCGACCTCGATGGTCTCCTGCGGGTCCATGCGTGCTCAGGAGGTCGTGATGCCGAAGAAGTGGAGCAGCCCCGTGGCGTGCAGGAACACCAGCAGCACGGCCGCCGGCGCCACCCAGCGCGCCAGGAAGCGCCAGGCGCGGTAGGCGGTCCCCGTGCCCATGTCCAGCTCCTCGGCGGTCGAGTTTTTGCACATCACCCAGCCGGCGAACACCGTGATGAACAGGCCGCCGAGCGGCAGCAGGATGTTGCTGGAAAGGTGATCCAGGTTCTCGAACAGCGTGCGGCCGAACAGCTTGATGTGCTCGAACTCGTTGAAGCTGAGGATGGTGAGGAAACCCAGCGCCCAGATGATCACCCCGATGACGGTTGCCGCCGCCACGCGGCTGCGGCCATGGGTCTCGACGCTCCAGGCGACGGCGGGCTCGATCAGGCCGATGGACGAGGTCCAGGCAGCAAACGTCAGCAGCACGAAAAACAGCGTGCCGAACAGGTGGCCGCCGACCATGTTGCCGAAGGCCAGCGGCAGCGTCTGGAAAATCAGCCCCGGCCCGGCCGCCGGGTCCATGGCGTGCGCGAACACGATGGGGAAGATCGCCAGGCCGGCAAGGAGCGCCATGGCCGTATCGGCGACGACGACGGAGATCGAGGTATTGGCGATCGACGTGCCCTCGGGCAGGTAGGCGCCGTAGGCCATGATCGCGCCCATGCCGATACTCAGGCTGAAGAACGCCTGGCCGAGTGCCGCGAGCATCGCTTCGCCGGTGAGCTTGGAGAAATCGGGCTCCAGCAGGAACGCCGCCCCGGCGCGGAAATCGCCGCTGACAATCGCGTAGCCGAGCAGCGCCACCATGAGTATCGCCAGCGAAGGCATGAGGAAGCGCACCGCGCGCTCCAGCCCGCGCTCCACCCCGCGCGCGACCACCCACACGGTGATGAGCATGAACGCGGTGTGCCACAGCGCGAGCACTTTCCAGTTGCCGAGCATGCTGCCGAACAAGCCGTTGACCACGTCCGCATCCGCGCCATCGAAGTGGTTCAGCGCCGCGTGCACGATGTAGTACAGGGACCAGCCGGCAATCACGCTGTAAAAAGAGAGGATGATGATGCCGGCTATGACGCCCATGATCCCGACCAGCGCCCAGCTCGGGCGACTGCCCTCCTCCTCGCCGACGATGCGCATCGTGGCCACGGGATTGCGCCGGCCGCGACGCCCGATGAGGATTTCGGCCATCATGATGGGCAGGCCGATCAGCGCGACGCACAGGAGATAGAACAGGACGAAGGCGCCGCCGCCGTTCGCGCCGGCCACGTAGGGGAACTTCCAGATGTTCCCCAGCCCCACGGCCGAGCCGCTGACGGCAAGGATAAATGCCATCCGGGACGACCAGAGGCCGTGGAGCGAGGTACGCTTGGCCATGGGGCGGAAAAACCCTGCGCTTTCAAAGGCGGGCGATTTTGGATTAAATCCACGCCCCCGGCAACCACGCACCCGGACACCAGATGAGCAACAAGACCAAGAAAACCACTTCCGGCGAAGGCAGTTCGACCATCGCGCTCAACAAAAAGGCGCGCCACGACTACTTCATCGAGGAGAGCCAGGAAGCCGGACTGGTGCTGCAAGGCTGGGAAGTGAAGAGCCTGCGGGCCGGCCGAGCGCAGATTGCCGAGGCCTACGTGGTGGTGCGCGGGGGCGAGATCTGGCTGGTCGGGGCCAACATGACCCCGCTGACCTCCGCCTCCACCCATGTGCAGGCCGACGCGGGCCGCAGCCGCAAGCTCCTGCTGCAAAGGCGCGACATCGACCGCCTGGTCGGTGCCGTGGAACGCGCCGGCTACACCATGGTGCCGCTCAAGCTCTACTGGAAACGGGGCCGCGCCAAGCTGGAGATCGGCCTCGCCAAGGGCAAGAAACAGCACGACAAGCGCCACGCAGAGCGCGACCGCGACTGGGAGCGGCAGAAATCCCGCATCATGAAGCACGCGGGATGACTATATTTTTTATGTAGTTCCGCAGTTTTATTTAAGTCGATTATCCGCCCGGCGCCGGCTCGGCCGGCAAGTGGCCGACCTTGACGAGGATCGTGCAGCCCTCCCGCGTGAAGGGATGATGCCGGCTCATCGACGGCGAGCGGATCCAGCTTCCGGCCGGATACGCACCGTGCTCGTCTTCGAAGGTGCCCTCGAGCACCAGGACCTCCTCGCCGCCGAAATGCGTATGCGGGTTGAACACCGTACCGGGCGCCCAGCGCACCAGCGCCACATTCTCGGTGCCGAACTGGTGCAGCGGCAGCACCGAGAGGCCGTCGACCAGTCCCGGCGACCAGGGCGCTGAACGCGTATCGACCACCTTGTGTTCCAGGTCCTGCGGGTCGAACTGCATCAGCTTCACGAACAGGGTGCAACCTTCCTCGCTCCACGGAGCATGCGAGGAACCCGGCGGATTCCGCACGTAAGTCCCGGCAGGATAAACGCCGCGCTCGTCGGCAAACGTTCCGTCGAGCACGAAGAATTCCTCACCGCCGCCATGCGAATGCGCGGAAAAGCGGGAACCGGGAGCGTAACGCACGATACTCGTGGCACGGGCAACCTCGCCGCCCTCACGGTCGAGCATCAGGCGCTCCACCCCGGGCAGCGGCGACGGCACGAAACGTTCGTCACCGGGCCGCACGACGGCGCGTTCACGATAATCTGAGCGGATCTGCATCTTCACCTCATGCCTTGCGTTAGACGGCGCCGGACGCCGCTTGTGACCCTTCTTTTAGTGCCGGGCCGCTGTTCGGATTCCAGTTTAAGGCCGATATGCCGCTAACTTGACCAGGGCAGCTACATTCGACCGTTGATGGCGCAAAGGGAACCCAACGCGTAGAATCCCGGTCTTACAGTTACCTGGGGGCGACATGGCTTCGACGTGTGTCGCAAAACCCGGGGTGCATGCCGAGGTGCAGGGACCTCGTAAAACACTTTGCAAACTTTAGTTGCCAACGACGACAACTACGCACTCGCCGCCTAAAACCCGGTAGGGTGCCGTCTGACTGGACGCGTGCTTGTGAGCACCAGATTTCAGGCGTCATAACTCACAAGATCGCCGCAAAGCCCGCCCGGGGCCGAGCGGTTAAATCTCTCGAGGGATCGCCGTCTGTTTTCCCTGTCCGTCGGGTAGCAGCCGGTTAAAACAATAGACGTGAATAAGCATGTAGACCTCCGGGCGGAGGGCTCGCGGACGCGGGTTCGATTCCCGCCGCCTCCACCAAACTATGAAGGCCCGCTCCGTGAGGAGCGGGCCTTCATCATCTCTGCGGCGGAAGGCGCCCCCCCGATCTGTAATACCTCGCGATCGCCGAACGCGACTCTCCAGCTACCGCTGTCGCCACCGCCACGCTATGCTTGCGGGCGATTTCTGCATTGCGATGGAACGACGCCATGAAACGACTGCTCGCCGCCCTGACCCTGCTTGCCGCTGGCCCGCTCCACGCCGACGAAACGCTCATGCTGCGCTACCCGGATATCCACGGCGACCGCATCGTGTTCAGTTATGCCGGAGATCTCTGGCTCGGGCCGCTGGACGACAGCGAGCCTGCGCGACGGCTTACGTCGCATCCGGGCATGGAGCTTTATCCGCGCTTTTCACCGGACGGTGCGCGCGTGGCGTTCACGGGACAGTACGGCGGTGACGAGCAGGTTTATGTCATCGATGTGGAAGGCGGCGCGCCGCGGCAGCTGACCTTCTATCCCACGGGCGGCTTGCCGCCGGCGCGCTGGGGCACGGACCACCAGGTCTACGGCTGGACGCCGGATGGTGAACACGTGCTTTTCCGCTCCCAGCGCCACTCGGCCATCGACCGCCGCCTATGGCGCGTGCCGGTGGCGGGTGGACTGCCGGAGGTCCTGCCCATGCCCCGGGCCGGTTCCGGCGACTACGCCCCGGACGGTGCCTCTATCCTCTACTCCCCGCTGTTCCGCGACTTCCGCACTTGGAAGCGTTACCAGGGCGGGTGGGCGCAGAATCTCTACGTTTACGACCTGGAGGGCAACACGGCCCGCCAGGTGACCTCGGATGCGCGCACGGAGCGCGATCCGGTGTGGAACGAGGCCGGCATGTACTTCGTGTCCGACCGGGACGGCACGCTGAACCTCTATCGCCTCGAGGACGACGGCAGCTGGCGCAAGGTGACCGACGAGGATACCTGGGACATCAAGTGGGCCAGCGGCGACGGCGTCTCGCGCATCGTTTACGAGGTCGAAGGCCGCATCGGTCTGTACGACGCCACCAGCGACACGTCCCGCCGCATCGCGGTGCGCGTTCCGGACGACGCCTGGCGGCGCACGGCGCGGCGCATCGATGTGAAGGGGCAGGTGGAAGACTTTGGTGTCTCACCCGGCGGCGAGCGCCTGCTGGTGACCGCCCGTGGAGACGTATTCACCGTACCGGTGAAACACGGCGTGACGCGTAACCTCACCCAGCGCGGCGATGCGCACGACCGGGAGGCGGCCTGGTCCCCGGATGGTGAGCACGTCGCTTTCATCAGCGACCGCTCCGGCGAGGAACAGATCTACATCATCGACGACCAGGGCGGTGACGCCCGGGTTCTCACCCGTTTCGAGGCCGCCCGCCTCTACCGTCCGACCTGGTCGCCGGACTCGAATGCGATCGCCGTTCACGACCACACGGGGCGCGTCCATGTCGTCGATCTCGACGGCGACGTCACGGAGGTTTTCCAGAGCGAGTACGGCGCGGTGACCGACTACCAATGGGCGCCGGACTCGCAGTGGCTGGCGTTCACGGTGCAGACCGACGCGGAGACCGGCGCTATCCGTATTTGGTCGCGCGCTTCCAAGCGCATTCTCGCTGCGACCGACGGCGCCTTCAATGCCTACAACCCGGCGTTTTCTGCGGACGGCAAGCATCTCTACTTTCTGAGTGACCGGGAGTTCGCCCCGCAGATCGGCGCCTTCGAGTGGAACTACGTGGGCGACCGTGAGACGGGAATCTACGCGCTTGCCCTGAACGGCGAGTCCGGCAACCCCTTTGGCCCGCGCAACGATGAAGTCGGTGCCGAAGCGGACGGCAACGGCAAGGAAGACAACGGAGACAAGAAAGAAAAGAAGAACGTCGAGGTGAAAATCGACGCCGAGGGCCTGGCGGACCGGCTCATCCGCGTGCCCGTGGACTCGGACAACATCCTCGGCATCATGCCGTTGGCGGACCGGCTGCTCTACGCCACCGGCGGGCCGTTCTATTACGGACGCGAGAGCGACGTGAAGACCACGCTACGCAGCCTGGATTTCGAGTCCCGCGAGTCGAAGGAAGTGATCGCGGACGTCGCGGGCATCGTGCCGAGCGCCGACGGCAAGTACGTCATGGTTCGCCGCAATGGCGGCTTTCACCGGGTCGAGCTGGCGAAGCCGGACAAGCCGGACGAAGTGAGCCTGGCCAATCTCATCGTGCAGCGCAGCCCGGCCGCCGAGTGGGCGGCGATCTTCGACGAGACCTGGCGTCGCTTTCGCGACTACTTCTACGTACCGAACATGCACGGTTACGACTGGGAGGCGCTGCGCGAGCAGTACCGGCCCCTGGTCGAGCACGTGTCGACTCGCGAGGACCTGAACACGCTCATCGGCGAGATGATCGCCGAGCTGAACGTGGGGCATGCCTACGTCGCCGGCGGCGACCTGCAGGCGGCGGGCCAGCGCCCGCAAGTCTCGCTCCTCGGTGCGATTTTCGAGGCAGACGAACGCGCCGGCCGCTACCGCGTCGCGAAGGTCTACCGCGGCCACAACGCGGAAACGAAATACCGTTCGCCGCTGACCGAAGTGGGTATCGGCGTGAAGCCCGGCGATTACGTCCTTGCCATCGACGGTCGCGCGCTGACCCTGGACGACAATCCCTACCAGCGGCTGACCAACCGCGGCCAGCAGCCGGTGGAACTGACCGTGAATGAGCGCCCCCGTCCTGAAGGGGCGCGTCGCGTCCTCGTGGAGCCTATCGGCAGCGAGGGTGGCCTGGCGTACCTGGACTGGGTACTCGACAACCACGCTTATGTCACCGAGCGCACGGACGGGCGCGTCGGATACCTGCACATCCCGGACATGGGTGCGAACGGCATCTACGAGTTCATCAAGTGGTTCTACCCGCAGCAGCGCAAGCAGGGGCTCGTCGTCGACGTCCGCTCCAATGGCGGCGGCAACGTGTCACAGATGATTCTCCGCCGGCTGATGCAGAAACCCCTGGGGTACGGTTACCAGGCGCATTCCTCCTGGTCCCAGACTTATCCGGGCACCGCCTTCAACGGGCCCATGGTGTCCCTGATCAGCGAGGACTCGGCGTCCGACGGCGACATATTTCCCTACTTCTTCCGCGAGGCCGGCCTGGGTCCACTGATCGGCAAGCGCAGCTGGGGCGGTGTCGTGGGCATCACCAACCGCGGGCCGCTGCTGGACGGTGGCACGGTCTTCGTGCCGGAATTCGGCATGGGCAGCGTCGCAGGAGGCTGGATCATCGAGGGTGAGGGCGTGGCGCCGGATATCGAAGTGAGCAACGACCCGGCCAGCGACGTCGACGCGCAACTGGATCGTGGCATCGCCGAGGTGCTGCGCCGCATGGAGCAAAATCCGCCGCGGTTCACACCGAAGCCGCCGCCGCCGGTGAAAACGGACTGAGCGCCCGGGCGGTTTGGATGAAAAGCCGAGCACCCGGCCCATGACATCGGGGCGGTCGGGGAAGACGGGAGCGCGCACCTGATGTCACTGTTCAGCGAACTGAAGCGCAGAAACGTGTTTCGCGCAGGCGCTGCGTATGTCGTGACATCCTGGCTGATCATCCAGGTCGCGGAGACCTTGTTTCCGGTGTTCGGCCTGGCCGACGCGGCGATCCGCACGATCGTGCTCATCCTGGCGATCGGCTTCGTGCCGGCCATCGTGCTGTCGTGGTGGTTCGATCTCACCCCGAAGGGCTTGATCCGTGAAGAAAATATCGTTCGCGAGTCTTCGGATGACCTGCGCCGGAGCCGGCAACTCGACCGCCTGATCATCGTCGGTCTCGTGCTCGCACTGACCTACTTCGCGGTCGACAAATTCATTCTCTCCCATCACCGGGAAGCTGCGCGAGAGGCGGAGCTGGCCGAACGGGTGCAGGAAGCGCGTCAGTCGGGGCTGGACGATGCCCGGCAACAGCGCCTATGGCGAAAAATCCATCGTGGTCCTGCCGTTCGTCAACATGAGCGCGGACGCGGAACAGGAATATTTCTCCGACGGCATCTCCGAGGAACTGCTCAATCTCCTCGCCAGGATTCCAGACCTGAAGGTCATCTCGCGCTCCTCGGCTTTCAGCTACAAGGGCAAGGACATCAAGCTCACGGAAGTGGCCAGGGAACTGGGCGTGAACCATATCCTGGAAGGCTCCGTGCGCCGGTCCGGCGACCAGATCCGCATCACGGCCCAGTTGATCGACGGGCGCACCGATGCCCACATCTGGTCCGAGACCTTCGACCGGCCCTGGCGGGACATTTTCGCGATCCAGGACGAGGTGGCCGCCGCCGTTGTCGAGCGACTGAAAGTGACCCTGGTCGACGCGGCCAACGGCATCGAAAAGACCGATCCCGAAGCCTATGCGCTCTATCTCCAGGCCGGCTCCGTCGGTGCGCGAAGAACGCCCGGGGACACGGAACGGGCGGTCGAACTCTACCAGCAGGCGCTGGCGATCGATCCCGGGTATGCGTCAGCCTGGGTGGGATTGTCGGACGCGTATGCAAACGAGATTTACTTTGGACTGGTCGACTTCGAACAAGGGGTCGCCAAGGTAGAAGAAGCCTTGGAAAACGCCGTGAACATCGATCCCGGGCTGGCTTCCGCGCACAGCGCCCTCGGCTTTGCCGCCTATGCCTGGCGGAACGACCTCCAGTCCGCAGCTCGTCACTACGAGCGGGCCATCGAACTCTCCTCCGATGCCACCGACGCGGCGACGATGCTGTTCGCCCTGGGCCGAATCGAGGAATCGCTGCCCTATTACGAGCGCATCGCCGTCGATAATCCCCTGAGCGCAGATGCGCATTTCAACCTGGGGCTCATGTATCTCTTTACGGGAGACCCGGAGCGCGCCCTGGCGAAGCTGGATACGGTGCGGCTGCTGGCACCGCAGCGGCATGGCACCGGTTTCTTCCGCTGCATCGCGTACCTGCTCATGGGCGAAGTGGAACTCGCCCGGCAGGCGATCGAGGAGGAGCCGGGGAGTCCAACCAGGCGAGCGGGCGCGCCCTCATCTTTCACGAGCTGGGGCAGAAAGCCGAGTTCGAACAGGAAGTGTCCCGCCTGATCGAGCTTACCGGCGAGGAATACGGTTCCGAGGTCGCCCTCGTCTATGCCTGGGCGGGGAATCTCGACCAGGCTTTTTTCTGGCTGGAAAAGGAACGGGAAACCGGGGCGGGTTCCGGCTGGACGCAGATCCTGGGCTACCCCCAGGTAAAAAACCTGGCCGGCGACCCTCGCTGGCTGCCCTTCCTCCGGTCCGTCGGGGCGGCACCGGAACAACTGTCCGCGATCGAGTTCAATGTGCCGCCTTTACGTTAGATGATTTACAGACTCCGGGGAGGACCGCATGGTTCGACAGCAGGGCACGCAAACCGATCTTGACGCCATCGCTGCACTCCATGGTGCAGCGGAAGAGGTCGTGTGCCTTCTGTATACCAATGGCCGCGAGGGTGATGGCTATCGCGCCCTCACCACCTTTGCCGACGGGTATGCCGAGCTCCTGAACATCTATCCCGTTCCCCTTCTTGCAGAGCAACTCACCCCGCTGCTCGCCGCCTTGCAGCGTGAGGATACGGTCGCACTCTGCGACATCCTGCTTCTCGATGTGCAGCCTTTGCTTGAAATGCTGTACAGGGAACTCTCGGGAGATCCCGATGAGTGACGGTGTTTCCGTTTCAGGCGGCGCTGTGTTTTTCACGCGGGACGGGGTGCAACGGCAGCTCACCAGCCGGAGCGGTGAAGCATTCTTCTATGAGCTCTTCGCACAACAGAATTTTTCGACGGCAGGAGACTACCTCCTTTACGGTCTCCCCGACGTGCGTCTTGCCCAGGCCGTTCTCGAGCAGACCGAGGTGAGGACACTGACCGTTCTCGAGTGTGGCCCAGGAATCATGGCGCATGCGGAAAACGTTCTTACACGAAATGCCCTGGAGGAGCGCTTCGGCAATCGCTTCTCCCTGCATCAGCCGCGCTCGGCAGAGGCAGTGCAAAGAGTGCTGTCCAGCCTTCCGGGGGACGTGATCGTTCGCTGGTATCCGCCTTCAGTCCATACCATTCCAGAAGAGCTGCCCTTCCTGCGGCGTTGGCTGATCGACCTGCAGCTGCGCATGAACAGTGCCGCGGCGGGCGACGAACTGGACAGCAATATGCGGCACAACCGGGCCCTGGGCTTGCGGGATCTGCTCGCAGAAGCCTCGGGTATCGCACAAGGGATACCCTGCCTGATCCTCATGGCCGGACCCTCCCTGCGGGAGGCGGCGCCGCTGCTGCGGGAACTCCGGGGACGGTGCCTTCTCTTCTCATCGGGCAGGAACGGACCATTCTTCAGGGAGCTGGGCATCACCCCCGATCTGTGGGTGGAGATGGATGGGCAGAACCGTCCGGAGATCTGGGAGCGGCTTTCGGATGCCGACCCCGCGGCCCCTCTTGCGATACTCGATTCGGCCTCCGTGCTGATGCATGACTACTTCAAAGGCCGTTGCCTGCTCGTTCGGTCTGCGGACTCCAGTGACGACACCCATGCGCTGGCGCTCGGCAAGACCACCGTGGGGGCCTTTGCCCTGGACCTGGCGGGGCATCTGGGCTGCACGCCTCTCTATCTCATCGGACAGGACCTCTGCTTCATTGGGAGTCATTCCCATGCGGATGGTGGTTCAAATGTCGCCGCTACCGTCACCGCCGGGAAACTCTTATGTAATGACGGCATCGAGCGCACCACGACCAGGGAGTTCCTGTCCTTCCAGCGCTGCATTGAAAACCTGATTCCTGCATCGGGGGCAGAGGTCTACAACTGCTCGCCACACGGAGCAGTGATACAGGGGGCACCCTACAAGGCCCTGGAGACCCTGCTGGACTTGCCCGTGAACCCGCGGCTGGCAGCGGTCAGAGAGTTTCTCCGCGCGGCCGGGGAGCCGCGGGGCTAAAGAGACCAGCTCGTGGCCTGCGGCAGGTCAGTCGTCAGCCTGTCGGGGCACGACCAGGACGGGGAACCGGCGGGCCGCCAGCACTTCTTCGCTGACGCTGCCGAGAACGCGGCGATACAGCATGCCGCGCCCCTGTGAGCCGACGACGATCAGGTCGGCCGACCAGCCGCTCGCCTCCTGGACAATCGTCGCCGCGGGCGAGCCCCGGAGCAAGAGCGTCTCGCACCGAATGCCGCTGCTCTCCAGCTCGCCGGCCAGCCGATCGAGCAGTTCGCGCCGGTCCAGCAGCTCCTCGGGCACGGGGTCCTGCACGACTTTGCGGGAAAGCTGCCTGCCCAGCATGTCGGCCTCGCGTGGGGCAACGCTCAGGAGCAGCACCTCTGTCGACTCGACGTCGGCGATACGGCGCACCATCCCGACGACAAGATCGGCGAAATCGGAACGATCAACTGCGGCAACGATTTTCATCCAGCCCTACTCCCTTCTAGTGCGGGCTCAGCTCTCCTGGCCGGCCCGGATCAAATTGCCGTCGGGGTCAACGATGATGAGTTCCCTCATACCCCAGGGTTTTGCCTCGACCGGCTGAAATCTCGGGATGCCACTGCTCGGCAGCGCCAGGGCGGTGAATTCGGCGGACAACGCGTCAATGTCTGACGGACGCAGGTAGGCGCCATGGTCGCTCGCTTCCGGCCGGTGATCCCGGTGCAGGAAAAAGTGCACCTCCGCTAGATCGCGCTTCATCAGCAAGTAGGCATCATCACGGTAGACGGTGCGGAATCCGAGCCGCCCGTAGAAGCGCTCGGATACGTCGATATCCCGGCTCGGCATGATCGGCGCCATCTTCTCGAACATGGTTGGAAATCCTGTCCAGATAGAGGGCCCACGCCGTCAGGTGGCGCGTCTCAGAAGGTCCAGACCACCCCAACGCTCACCAGCGACACGTCGATATCCTCGACATCGAAATATTCGTACTCGGCCCGGACCTCGACCGAAAACAGGCTGAAACGCGCGCCGATGCCATAGGCAGGATCGGTGCCGCTGTCGCTGCCGATGCGGGTGCCATTGAACGACGCATCCGCGGACCAGTCGATGAAGCCGGCCTTGGCGAATACACCGACTGGGCCGAGCTCGAGACCGGCAAGACCGAACACATCCCAGCCGTCCACGTCGAATTCGACATTGTCGCCGGCGATGCTGTCGTCCGGCTTACCGAAATTGACATAGCCGCCCTCGATCGCAAGGTCGATGACGAAGGCGTCAATGTTGAAACCGGCGAAACCTTTCCAGGCCGAGGCGCCATCGTCAAAATCAATTGATCCGAGGTCCGGATCGACGATGTCGCTCTGCAGGAGCGAGCGGCCGATGCTGCCGCCGAGGTAGAAGCCAGAGTCCGCATGGCTCGCAGCGGGGACTGCGCACAGGCCGGCAACCAACAGGGCTACGGGCACGCTCGCGCGACGGAAGGTATGGACGGTATTTCTGCGTTGCATACAGGGAACTCCGGTGTGAAAGACGATGTGCCGCGAGGCCGGGGTCAAGCCGGCCGCACGTGGATGCGCAGGGACAAATCAGTTCCGGCGCACGCGTACCACTTTGACGCCGCCCAGGCCCGCCGCCACGAACAGGTAGTCTCCCCGGTAGGACACGTGGTTGGCTGACTCGAGGTCGTCGAAACGAAGTTTACCCGCAACCGTGATCTCCTGTGGGCTGCAGCCCGATTCGGCGAAGGAGCGCGTGGCGCGCGCCACGTAAATGCCGGCTTCGCCGTTAGAGATGAACATCAGGTCGCCGTCCACCGTAACCGCATTGGTCACCACGACGGAGGGGTCAAGTCCGAGCTGTGCCGGGTCCGGGCGCGGCACTTCGCCGATGATCGCGCCATCGTCCAGGCACATCACCTGCACGCCCTCTGGGCCGGCGGCAATGAACGCCTTGTTGCCGACGATTTCCACCGTGGACTTGGACTCGGGCACGTTGGCGCCGGGGAACGGAAAGCTGTTCAGCAAGGTCAAGCCGCCGCCGGGGAATTCGCCCTCGGCAAATACCGAGACCTGGCCCGGAGTCCCTTGCACAACCGCGATCCGCCCGCCGCCCGGATCGGCAGCCACCCAGCGCGCATCATGCAGCGGGAAGTCACCGAGGGGCGCGAGATCATCCTCGGCCAGCGCGAACACCCCGCCGGTATTACCAGAGGTGGCGTAGACCGTGCCGCCGAATGCGGCCACGCTGGTGGCCACGAAGCTGGTCAGGGGCGCACGCTCATTGCCGGCCAGCCGCAGGCGATTGCCATCGACCACCAGGCGCTCCACGACCGCGGGGAAGGCGAATTCCGGGGCGCCCGACGCCATCGCCATGTACACGTCGCGACCGTTCGTGGATACAGCGCTGACATCGGCATCGTTGAAGGTGGCGCTCGAGCCGAGTTCGGGCCGCGAACTGTTGAGCCGCATCACCCAGTCGATCGCCCCGAGGCGTGGCTCCCCGCGCATGTTGTAGCTGACCACTGCATTGTTGCCGGTGCTCCGGGCGATGGCAGTAGCCTGCACGACCTGGCCGTCGACTACCGGCGGGCTGATCTCGGAGGCAAGCGTCAGCCTGACGTTGTCCAGGCGGTTGAGGCCGATGCGCTCCATTGCCACCGGCGCGCCTGAGTCATAGCCGGTGCCGTTCTCATCTACGGGAATCTCGGTTTCCGGGTAGATCACACGGATATCGAGCGCCGACTGGGTATTGGTGATCTCGATGCGGTCGTTGGACTCGTCCGGCGCATCGGCCACCGGGTCCAGCATCCCGGGGTCGACAACGGTGGGATCAGGCTGGCCGCTGCCGCCGCCACAGGCGCCCAGCAGGCTGGCCACGAGCATGGCAACCACCAGGTGCAGCCAACGGACATGGCCGGGCCACCCGGGAATTTCGCAGGGCTTGCTCTCGTGCATAACGTACTCCGGAAGCGACGGATGCGCCGCTTCATTGATTCAATTGTCGGCAATATTCCCGATTTCCTTGAATCTTTGCCGTGTACTGCGTCACGGCATCGGAGTCCGGCGCTCGGAGCCCTTCACTGCACCGACGCTGCTGCCCTCCCAGCGGGCCGGCGACGTTAGAAACGCCAACCGTACTGCAGTCGCCAGCTCTCCAGCGAGGGGTTCGCGCGCCTGCTACCGGTGTCGAGCTCCCAGTAGTCATAACTCAGGTTCAAGAACGCGCCGCCGCGCAATTCATAGCGCATACCGAGCGCTCCCCCATAGCTGAACTCAGTCGAGGTATAAGTCTGGTAAAAGTTTTCGCAGATATACCCCAACAACGGATGCCACCAGCATCCCGTCACCGGCGGACCGTCGGCGACGTTTGAGTCGAACCAGGTCCAGCCGAACCCGAGCTGGACGTACGGCACCAGCGGGCCTTGCTCGATGAAGTTGAAGGTGCCTTTGAAACGCCCGTTCCACTGCGACGCCTGGTGGTCGAGCCGGAATGTTTCCAGCGGATCCTCTTCATTGACCAGCACTGCGCTGTAATCCGGCCAGAGCCAGTCGAAATCCGCGCCGAGCGCGAACCGCGAGTTCAGGTTGTAGTTCAGGGATAGGCTCAAACCCAGTGCACTGTCGACAGACAGCCGCGAGCCATTCTCGCCGATGGCCGACTCCCTGTCCTGGTAGACAGCGCCAATGGCGAAATCCCAACCTGAGTCGCCGGAATAGAACTGGGCCGCAGCAAACGAAGGCACAAGGAACACGGTGATCAGAGCAAGAAAACGATACATGGATGACTCCTGAAGGGCTGCGCCCTGGATACGCCGACGCCCTGCGATGCACGGGGTTTCCTCGCCAGTATAATCGGAACTTACCTGCCGTTCGCCGTCCGAGGCCGGCTGACTCATTGTCCGGCGCGGTGCCCGGGCGGAATCCCCGCCGAGGTGGATCCCTTCCTCCGCCGGCAGGAGGGTGCCGCCGGCGTCGCCTTGCAGGTGAAGACAAAAAGGGATTCCAGAACCAATGACCGACACGCGCTGCCGATTTTCTATCTTTCTCTCCGTTGTACTTAGCGTGAGCCTGCTGGCCGCCGCATCACCAGCCGTCGCACAACTGAGCTGGCCCGAGGAATCGCCGACGCCAAAGGACTACGACTGGGTCCGCCTGCCCTCGGACGAGTGGCTCAAGGGCGACGTAAAGGCGATGTATGACAACCAACTGGAGTTTGACAGCGACGAGCTCGGCGTCGTCATGCTGGACTGGAAGGACGTCAAGGAACTGCGCACTGCCGGCGTTCTCCAGGTGCGCGCCACGGGTGACCGGATCGCGACCGGCCAGGTTGTGCTGGAAGGACGGCAGCTGAACGTCCTCGGCGCCGACGTGACGTTCTCCCAGAATAGGATAATCAGCATCACGGCCGGTGAGCCGAGAGAGAGCAATTTCTGGGTAGTGAGGGTATCGGCCGGGGCTACGGTCCGCCAGGGCAACTCGGAACAGCGCGATTTTTTCGCCAAGGCCACCACCATGCGACGCACGGTGGAAAACCGGGTGCGCATCGAATACATGGGGAACTACTCACAGACCAACGACGTGGAGACCACAAACAATCATCGCGCCAACTTTTCCTGGGACCGTTTCATCACGGATCGTTTCTTCCTCAGGCCGACTTTCGGCGAGTACTACCGCGATCCTTTCCAGAACATCGCCAACAGGCTTTGGGTCGGCACGGGCATTGGCTGGCAGATCATCGACACACCCGATGAGTCTTGGGAGATCTTTACCGGCCCCGCCTACCAGGCCACGCGGTTCAAGGAGGTCGAGCCCGGCGAGGATACCTCGGTGGCAAGCGCCGCGTTGGTCCTGGGCACGTTCTACGATCGCGAACTGACCAACTGGATCGACTTCCACTACGAGTACGGCTTCCAGTTCACCGGGTCGCGCAGCGGACGTTACATCCACCATATGATGGGCAGCCTGGAAATCGAGTTGACCGACAGCCTGGATCTCGAGCTCTCGCTGTTCTGGGATCGCATCGAGGAGCCGCGGCCCAACGCGGACGGCGTCTTGCCGGAACAGGACGACTGGCGCTATGTGGTAGGACTGGGCTGGGAGTTCTGAGAGCCCAGCCCCATCGTGCCTGACGCTAGGAAGCGGCGGTCTTACCGCTCGCCCGCATGAGACGGTCGCGAAGCGCGGCGCCGAGACCCTCCCCCGGCGGCAGGTGTGCGAGAACACGATCTGCCCCTAAGACGTCGCTCTCGGCGAACCAGCCGTACAGGCAGCGGCCATACTCGGCCAGGTCCGCGTAGACCCGCAGGAAGACGCGGCCGCCGGCCACGCTGGCCAGGCTTTCCTCGGAAATTCCCGCCGCACGCGAGGCGATGACCATGACGGGCCTGGCAGAACCTGCCCGGTCTGCGAGCGCATCGCGCAGGGCCGCCACGGACTCCCACACGACCACCCGGGCTGCCGGCCGATAGTGCTGGTGGCGCGTTCCCGGCGATCTTACCGCATGGTCCTCATCCGACGCACTGCCTGAGCCGGCGCGGACCGTGACGTCCGGGAGCACGGCGCGAATGTCAGCCTCTGTCACTGCGCCCGGACGCAGGATCGTGACCTCGTCGTCACGCACCCTGATGACGGTCGATTCCAGGCCCACGGCACATGGGCCGCCGTCCAGGTAAACGTCGGCCGCATCACCCAGACTGCGCCGCGCCATCGCCATGGTCGTGGGACTGGGCGCGCCCGAGCGATTGGCGCTGGGCGCTGCCAGGGGCACGCCGGCCGCGTGCAGCAGCGCCTGGGCAACCGGGTGGGCAGGCAGGCGCACTGCAACCGTGTCCAGGCCGGCGGTAACGACGCGCGGCAGGTCCGCACGCGCCGGAAGTACCAGGGTTATGGGCCCCGGCGCAAATTCGCTCAGCAGGCGTTGCGCCGCAGGACTGGTCTCGCTGGCCACCCGCTCGACCCAGGAGATCTCGGCGACATGCACGATCAGCGGGTTATCCGCGGGCCGCCCCTTGGCGGCGAAAATCCGCGCTACCGCATCGGGGTTCAGTGCGTCCGCGCCGAGGCCATAGACGGTCTCCGTGGGGAACACCACGAGGCCGCCTCGCCTGATCACTCGCACGGCCGCGTCGATATCGGCGGCGCTGCTGTAAGCGGGTTTCTCCGTCCTGCTGTCCGGGTCGGTCATGACGTGCCGCTTCTACAGCCTGTAATAGTCGGCGAGCCAGGGCGCCGGACGAAACCTGCGGTACCACTTGCGCGACCGTCCGGCGATCGCGTCCTCCGGCTTCGGATCGCCGTGAAAAATAAGGACGCGGGCCTCCTCGGGCAACTTCGGGGTAAAAAGGGGCTTGGCAATTCCGCGTGGCAGGCAGTGGCGCTTGTAGCTCCGGCACAGCGCATCGGGCCAGAAGGCAAGGGCCCGCGCCTCCGCTGAGACGTATTCCTGCTCGTTGCGGTATTGCGTTCGCACCGCCTCGGGCTCCGCCCGGAAGCGCCGCCACAGGTGATCCTGAGTACCGGGAATCCAGCGGAAAATGGAAGAATTGCCGACGCCGGGCTTACGCCAGTCCCAGTCGTTGGAAATCAGGAAGTCCCCCGGAATCTCGAAGAACACCTCCATCCGCCCGGTGATGACGACGTCCAGGTCGAGGAACAGGGTGGGCTCGGCCGGCAACCCCAGGTCGGGATGAAACATCCCGAGCTTGTTCCAGCCGCGCTCCGGCCACCCCTCCCCGATCGGCACGTGCGGCAGCGGTCGGTGCTCGATCAACGGGTCCAGGTCGCTCGGGTCGTCGGTAAAGCACACCAGCCGAAACGGCGCCTGCAGGAAACGGCTGAGCATGGAATACAGGACATTGGCGTAGAGGGCAGGATATTTCGTCCCCCATTTCATGCACGCGATGGTGTGGCTTGCGCGCGTCGGCATGACGGGGCCAGGCTTGCTCAGACGTCCGTGTAGCCGAACTGCCTTGCGAAAGGCCGCAGGCCGTCCAGGTAAGGCGCGAGGTGGTTCCGATAGTTCATCCACCGGCCGGCTGAACGCCGGTGAATGGGCTCGGCAACCTGTTGGTAGCTGGCCGAGCGGACCGGCGCCCGGCCGGCCAGGCGCGCGGCCGCATCGAACATCGCCGCCACGGGCTCGATGCCAAGGAAGGTGCACACCGCGGCCATCTCGGCCTGCGGATCGGCCACCAGGTCCTCGTAGCGCGTGTACTGCAAGTTGAGCGGCAGCAGCGACTCGATGCGCTGCCACAGTGCCATGGTGCGCACGTACATCGCCGCGCAGCCCTGCAGCGTGTCGAAGTGGATCGAGGCCTCGTTGACCGCGTAGGCCTGCATGAAGTTGCTCAGCACGACGTCGCAGGGATGCCGCAGGGCGAACAGGATGCGGGCCTCGGGGAACATGCGATGCGCCAGGCCGGCATGCATGAAGCGTAACGGCAGTTTGTCCACCACCAGCCCCGCGTGGCGACCATCGAGATAGCGCTCGTTCTCTGCCCGGTAGGCCTGTCGCAGCTCGGTCACCCGGTCGGCGGACAGCGACTCGAGCGCGGCGGGATAGCCAGGCTTGACTGCGCGCAGCATGCCAATGACCCGTTCCAGCGTCGGTCGCTCGTCGATCGTCGTGACATCCGGGTGAGCCGCCAGCATGGTCTCCAGCAGCGTGGTGCCGGAGCGCTGGAAGCCCACCAGGAAACACAGGTCGGCGCCGCGGTCAGTCGCCGGGTCATCGGCCTCGGGACGGGCGCCGGGCGCGTCGAGTTCCAGCCACCGCTCGAGCTGCCTGCATTCCCGGTCGAAACCCTGCGGGTCTACGTCGCGGCGCCGGATATTCTTCGCTAACAGGCGGTTGCCCTGCTGGTAGGCCTCGAATGCCTGCTCATACCGGCCGAGACGATCCAGCACGATCCCGGCTTCGAAGCGGTGTTGTTGCGCCAGGCGCGTAGGCAAGGGCTTGCGCGCCAGCTCCTGCAGCAATTGCAGTGCTTCGTCGAGCCGGCCCTGGCGGCGTTCCAGGCGCGCCAATTCCAGTTGCAGCGCCGGATGCACCGGGTCGATCTGCCGTGCCCGCGCCAGGGCGCCGGCCGCCTCGTCCAACCGGTTCGCCTGCTCATGAATGCCGGCCAGCTCGACCCACGCCTCGATTTCCATCGGGTTCAACTCGAGAGCCTTGTGCAAGGCCTCCTGCGCCCGCTCGGTTTCATCGCGTTCATGCAGCAGCGCGCCGAGGTAGAGCCAGGCCAGCGGATGATTCTCGTCCAGCCGAATGGCCTGCTCGAAGTACTGCCCGGCCTTGTGCAGCTCTCCACGCAGGTGCAGCGCCAACCCGGCATTCAGCAGTGCCTCGAGGTTGTGAGGATCACGCTTCAGCACGGACTCCAGGCAGAACAGCGCCGGATCGACCTGGTCGGCCAGCAGCAGCGATATGCCGAGGTTCAGCTCAGCCGTGACGAAGCCCGGCGCCAGCTCCACGGCCCGGCGGTAGGCCTTGATGGCCTCGTCCAGGCCGCCGGTGGCGCGCAACACAAGGCCCAGGTTGCCCCAGGCTTCCGGATAGGCGTCATGCAGTTCCACCGCCTTGCGCAGCGCGGACACGGCCTGCAGTGACTGGCCCGCGTTATGCAGCGCGCGGCCGAGGTGGTTGTGCGCCGTGGCGCGCTTCGGGTCGACCTCGAGCGCCAGGGTGCACTCCATCAGCGCACGCTCCGGGTCGCCCTGCAGCAGCGCGATGATAGAACGGCTGACATGCGCCTCGACATCATGCCCCACGGCCAGCAGCCGGCTGACTGCCATGGCCTGCTCGCGCCGCTGCTCGCCGAGATACAACTCGCGCAGGCGCACGGCGCATTCCCGGTCGTCGCGCACGCGCTCCAGCACGGCCATGGCGTCTGCGCTGCGACCGGCCGCGATCAGCTGATTGGCTTCATCCAGGCTTGGACTTGCTTGCATGGTCATTGGTCCGCGCCGGGCGTGGACCGGCAGGGTGGCGATCTAAAGAAGGGCTTGGAGGGTGCCGATGTTATCGGCCCGGGCGGCGATCGTCACTAAGGCGCTTCAATCGCCCCGACATCGCCCAAGATCGAAGCAGGCCGCGCGGCACCAAGCTGGTCCACCGGGACAACTGCGTCGAAAGCTGCTGCTGCCGTACCACGGTCATGGTAATGCCCGGGTTTTCGGCCAGCGGTCCCGAGGAGAACAGCGCGTCCCAGGCGGCGTCGCCCATCGCTTCCGGGCCCATCCCGGCGACGGGCGCGCCATGCAGCGCCGTGTCGAGACGGTGCCAGAACTCGATGTAGGGATAGTTGTACAGCTCACGGGGCCATGTCACGGCCGGACCGAACCAGAGCGCATCGTCGAGGCCCAGGATGGGATCGCCGGCCGGGTCGCGATAGGGTTGCAGCCCGGGGGCTTCTGGATCGATATCCACTTCGGCGAGAAAAGTCTCGAAGTCCGCTCTGAAAGTGGCTGCGAATCCCGGCAGCCCGTAGTGGATCTCGAGCCTGGCCAGCAGGATCGAGAGGAAATTGTCGACCGCGCCGGGAGCCACGCTGTACTCGCCCAGCAGCTCGCTCAGCTCGTAGCGGCCCGCCGGAATCTGGTCCCGCGCACGGTCCCACGGCCGGTAGTGCAACACGGCGAAGTCGCCGGCGTCGGAACCCACCGAACGAATGAAGTCCGAGCGGGTCACGCCGGAAGGCAGCTCGACCACCTGGTCGAGCTGGACGCCGTCCTCGTCGCCGACCTGCGGATAATGCCGGCGTGACAGGGAGGCCCACGTCGGCTCGCCGACCGGGACCAGCATCTGGCTGAAGTCGAGGACGCCGATCCGGTTGTAACCGAGACTGCGGAAGTAGAACGCCGAGCCGGTGAAGACGTCGTGCGCGTAGCTCGCGCCGCCGATCTCGTGCACGGTGTTGCCGGCGATGATGGAATGCCCGATCAAGATATCCTCGATCCCGTGCGCGTTGCCGATCGTCGCGGCCACGCCGCCCGCCAGGTTGCGCTTGCCGAGATCGTCGGTGCGCGCCACCCCATAGACCTCGTTCTCGACGATGGTCATGCCTTCCAGGGCGAGGTAACCGTTGGAGATGTAGACGCCGCCGCCGCGCCAGTAACCCGTGGCAAGCACGAACGGCGGCAGTCCCGGCGCCGGCTCGACGAGGTTCTGCGCCACCGTGGTGTTGCGCACGTGCAGCAGGTTGCGCCTGCCGATGCCGCCGCCGTCGGAGTAGATCCCGCCGCCATAAGTGAACAGGCCGCTGATGCGGTTGCCGGTGACCGCCGACTGCTCGATGAGGGAGGTATCCGATGGGACGTCCCGGCCGCCGACAGAGAACACGCCGCCGCCGGCAGCACCGCCGCCGAGCACGGAGTTGCCGCTCACGACGCAGCGCTGCATCTCGCACGATGTCGGCGTAGACACCGCCGCCGAAGGCGCCGCGATCGCGCGACGGGTCGAAATCGCCCTGCACGTGGTTGTCGTAGATGCGGCAGTCGGACAGCCGCGCCCGGCCCCAGACGGCGACGCCGCCGCCACGCGCCAGGGTCCACGGCTGGTCTTCCGGATTGTCCGTCGAGATGTCCTCGGTAATGTTGACGCCGCCCGTGATCGACACGTTGCGCAGCGTGAGGTCGCCGTAGACTGCAAGCACCCGGGCCGGGTCCTGCACGCCGCCGGTCCATGCGATGGTGATGCCCGACGGCAGGTCGGAGGCATCGATGACCACGTTCTTGCGCGCATACAGCGCCGAGCGCCCGTAGTCGCGGTCGAAGTAGCCCACCAGGTAGGAGACCGGGCCGCTGGGTTCGTCGCGGATGCCCATCACTTCGCCCTTGAGGACGGTGTGCTCCGCGCCGACGATGGCGAGCTCTATGGTCGCACCGTCGAGCACCGGGTCGAAGCGGATCGCCTCACCGCTGCGCGCCGCTGCGAGCGCCGCACGCAGCGTGACGGCGCCTGACGGCGCCGCGTCGTCGTCCAGCACAGTATTCACGGTGAGCGCATCAGGCGGAGTGCTGGCGCTCACCGCCACAGGCAACGAGCAGCATGGCGCAGGCCGCAATGGCGATGCCTTCGAAGGCCGCGATCGCGCGCCGCCGGAGCGTGGAATCGTAATGCTTGCGCTGTGCTGCCATGGCCGGCCTGCCTGCGAGAAAAGCCTCGGATGCTTTCACTCATAGACCAACCAGGCTGATCCCGCAATCCGTGCTCGCCACGTGTCTCGGCCAGTCTCCAACCGCCGCGCCCGGTACCGGTGGGGCGTGCCTGCTAGCCTGCGGCGAGGGGCCCCCACTCCAGGTCACCGGCGTAGCGGTACGCGAGACCGCCGTCTTCGCCCATCGCGAAAAGGTGCAGCCAGCGGTTGTCGAACAGGGCGCGGACTTCCCCATGGCGCGCCAGGATCGCCGTCATCGCCTCGCGCGGCGCGTCGATGCACACGGAGAGGCGCAGCGGTTCGTGCACATAGTCTTCGCCGTCATGCACGGACTGCCACGGCAGTCCGGCGCGCATCAGCCCGCCATTGCCTTCGAACACCCCGACGCCGCCGACGACGTTGTGCAACAGCTTGTTGCCGGAGCCGAAGGTTGCGGGCGCCACGGTGGAGCCGTAGTACTGCAGGCTGATCCAGCTCGCGACCACGACCGGGGCCGTCATGATCAGCTCGAGCACCTTGAAACCCTGTGCGCTGTCCTGGCGCCAGTCGTAATCGTGCAGGAAGGCCCTGCCCTCCAGGCTCCGGCCCGCGGTCCCGGCGCGCGGTGCGGCAATGAAGGCCTTGCATCCGGCCAGGCCCCATTCGGGCCTCACCTCCGCCCAGTCCCGTGCACGCTCGGGCAGGTCCCGGGCCTCGCTCGCCCGCGGCAGGCGCAGGGCGCGTTCGCCCCGCGCCACCTGGCCCGCCGCGGCAAGCCACTGTCTTGCTTGCGCCAGCTCTTCGGGGCGGCGATCCGCCGGCAGGTCCTGCTCGTACAGCGTGACGGTATCCGTGGTCGTGTCGTGCAGGGCGCCGACGAACACGGTATCCGTAGGGAGCTCGATGCCGCGCGGCACCAGGCCGTCCCTCACCACCGGATCGTTCAGCAGCCCGGCCAGCAGTCGCGCATTCACCTCGCCCGAGTAACCGCCACAGGCGCCGCAGTGCAGGCCGCTCGCATGCGGGTTGTTCACCACATTGGCGCCATGACCGGCGAGCATGACGACGCGCCCGAAACCCGAGGTCAGCGACATGGCGCGCAGCACCGTCTCGGCGGCATCGATCCGGGCCCCGAGGTCCAGTTCCGGATCGAAGCGCGGCGTCGGATCATCAGGCACCGGTGTCGGATTGAGCCCCAGCGCGTCGCGCAGGAGCTTGCCGACGTACACCGGCCCCATCGCCTCGACGAAGGCGAAGGACGAGACTGCGGCAAGCTTGAAACGCCCCCACGCGCGGCGGGCGCGCGCCGCGTAGCGGGCAAGCAGGTCCTGTTGCGAGAGATCTTTCGCGCCCGAACACGAGGAGACGTTGGGGTTCAGCAGCACCGGCAGGCGCAATTCCTCGACGTCGGAGGCAAAACGCCGGTGTCGCGCGAACACCCCGAAGAACCCGGCGAAGCCGAGCGTGCGAATGCGCGTATCAACGGTCTCGAGGGCGCGCCGGAACACTTCGGAACGCACGTCGATACAGAAGGCCGCCTGCAGCACCGGACGCTCGCTGCCGCCGGCGGCTTGCGGCGCAGCCAGCGTGCTGCGCCAGGTCCCGCTGCACGCTGCGCTCCGCCGCCTCCTGCAGGATCTCGTCGACGACGTCTGCCGCGGCCGGTTCGAAGGGGGCTGCGTGCGCAGTGCGCACGCGGGCCCAGGCCTCTCCGGTTTCCGCCTCGTACTGCAGGAACAGCGCCTCCTCCCACAGCAGACGAATCGCCAGCATGTCCACCAGTGCGCGGTCCGTGCGGCCGGCCAGCTCCGCCTGCCACAGCGACTGGCGCGCGAGCTGTGCCCATCCGCCTAGGGAGAAGAGCAGCTGGTGGAAGTAGCTGGCGAGAGCCTCCTCCTCGCAGGCCCAGCCGCTCGATCGCGCGGCTGATGTACGCCACCGGCTCGTCCGGGGCGTCGGCAACGAAAGCGGCGAAGTCACGCAGCCCGACGATCTCCGGCGTCAGGTCGTGGGTGGCATAGGCGCGGTATGCCGCCCAGGCTGAGTGACTGCGCGGGGCGGCCCAGAGCGCCTGCCCGCGATCGAAATGACTGCCTGCCCAGGTGCCGATGCGCGCCGCCAGGAGGCCCGGCCAGTCGATCCCGAGACACCGGCCGCCAGTTCCGCGATGGTTGGCAAGCCCCTGCGGCGCCGGCCGCTCTGCCGCCGCGGCCGCTTTCAGGGCTGCGACATCGGCCGGCTTGTCGTGGTGCGGCGACGCTTGCAATGCCGCGGCGATGTCTGCGTCCTTGATCGCGCCGCCGGCCATCCGCTCCAGGTACCACGCGCGTGGCATCGTCATCGGGACGCCGCCGATGCGCGCCAGCCGCGTCGCGGTCTCCGCCAGGGTCTGGCTGGTTTGCCCGAGGTAGGGATTGACCGCCACAAAGGAGGCGAGCGGCCACACCGGCGGGACCTGGCGGACCGCCGTCTCGATCGCTGCCGTCACGTTTTCCGGCGCGAGGTTGTTCATCGTCATGTCAGTCGACATAGTTTCCTGCTCCCCGGATATTCAGGAGGGGCGCCTGGCGGCCCAGTTGCCGACCAGGCGATCGAAGACGGCGTTGGCGTAAAGCCCGTTCGCCAGGTGCACGCGCAGCCCTGCGGCTGCGGGGTGGTGCGACCAGAGCGGGAACATGGCCTGGGCCACCGCCACCACGGCAAAGCTGGCCACCGCGAGCACCAGCAGGGCCCACTCCAGCGGGCCCGGCACAGGCGGGGCCGGGAGCGTGCCGGCCGTGAGCAACGCCGCCCCGCCCTGCAGCGCGAAATAGCTCACGGTGGCGGCAAAGGCATACAACAAGGTGCGCCGGGTCAGGGCGCGTGGCGCGCGGTCGGCGAGGCCTTGGGCCAGCAGGTAGGCCACGCCGAAAATGAGGATCGCGCCGAGCGCGATGACCTGCGGCGACTTCGACCAAAGGCCGAACACGAGGCCAGTCACGATGTAGGTGGCGAGCGCCAGCACGAAAGCCCGCGCCACGGCCGCAGCGTCCGGGATCGCAATCGGACCGGGGCGGCGAATCGCGGCCACCAGTTCCACCGCGGTGCCGGACGAGAGGAAAGCGTGTGCCTTGTAGAGCGAGTGGGCGACGATATGCAGCAGCGCGAGCGGGAACAGGCCGAGGCCGCACTGCATGATCATGAAACCCATCTGCGCGATGGTCGACCAAGCCAGGGACGTCTTCACCGCCGGCTGCGCCAGCATGGCCAGGCCGCCGAGCAACGCTGTGAAACCGCCGATCATGAGCAGGCCAGCCAGCGCGCCGGGGGCGAGCAACAGCACGTCGGCGAAGCGGATCAGCAGGAACCCGCCGGCATTGATGACCCCCGCATGCAGCAGCGCTGACACCGGGGTCGGCGTCTCCATCACCTCGGTGAGCCAGCCATGGGTGGGAAACTGGGCCGACTTGAGGATTGCGGCCACCGCCAGCAGCGCGGCCGCCGTACCTGCACCGGCCGGCATGACCCCGCCGCGTGCCGCTGCCAGAATGGCCGGGATATCGACCGTGTCGTAGCCGAGAAACAGCAGGATGCAGGCGCCGATCAAGGCAGCATCCCCAAGCCGGGCTACGATGAACTTCTTGCGCGCCGCCCGCACCGCCTCGACGCGGTCCGGATAGAAAAGCAGCAGCCGGTGCAGCGCCAGGCTGGTGGCCACCCAGGCCAGCACCAGCAGTAGCAGGCTGGACGCCTGGACGAGGAGCAGCACCGCGGCCAGGGTCGTCGCCATCCACGCCAGGAACGGACCCTGGCGCGCTTCGCCATCCAGGTAAGTGCCCGAGTAGCGCAGCACCACCCAACCGACAAAAGTGACCAGCAGCTGCATCGTGACGCTGAGGACGTCGAGCCGGACGGCGAGCAGCGCGCCCGCGATCCCGGGAACGCGCCCCGTGCCAGGACCCTGGAGCGCGAGCAGGACCGCTGCGGCCACCGCCACCACCAAGGCGAACAACGCTGCCACTTCCGTGAGTCGCGCCGACCAGGCCGGCCGACGGGCGGGCTGGGTCATAGTGACGACCGCTGCGAGCAGCAGGACCGCTGGGCCCAACAGTGAGAACAACGCGTGCTGCATCAGGGCGACTCCGGCTAAACCTGGGCGCGCACTCTAGAGCAGTCCGCGCATAAACAAAAATTCATTGTTTTTTCTGTTTCGTTCTGTTTTAGTGAACGGAATGGCAGAACTCAATTTTCACCACCTGCGCTACTTCCAGACGGTGGCCCACGAGGGCAACCTGACCCGGGCCGCGGAACGCCTGCATGTTTCGCAATCCGCCGTATCCACCCAGATCCGCCAGCTGGAGGAGCGCCTCGGCCAGGCGCTGTTCGAGCGCCGCGGCCGCGGCCTGCACCTCACGGAAGCCGGACGAATCGCGCTCGACTACGCCGACGCAATCTTCGCCACCAGCCGCGAAATGCTTGCCACGTTACAGCAGCGCGGACACCACCGGCAGGTGCTGCGCGTGGGGTCCCTGGCCACCCTGTCGCGCAACTTCCAGCATGCCTTCCTGCGCCCGGTCCTCGGCCGGCCGGATATCGAGATCATTCTTCGCTCGGGCAGCGCAGCCGAGCTGTTCAATGCGCTCGCCGCCCACCACCTCGACCTGGTGCTGACGAACTACCCACCGCCCGCCGACGCGCTGACCACCTTCATCGTCCAGCGTCTCGACGAGCAGGCCGTGAGCCTGATCGGCATCCCCGCCCTGTGCCCACCCGGCCTGTCCCTGGCAGAACGCCTGGCGAGCGCGCCCCTGATCGTACCGACCACCGCCAGCGGCCTGCGCGTGGGCTTCGACGCGCTGACGGACCGCCTCGACGCGCGGCCGCAACTGGTGGCCGAGGTCGACGACATGGCGATGCTGCGCCTGCTGGCGCGCGAGGGCATCGGCCTCGCCGTGCTGCCCCCGATCGTGGTGCGCGACGAGCTCGAGCGCGGCGATCTCATCGAGATCGCCCAGCTGCCCAACCTCACCGAGACCTTTTACGGGGTCACCACGGAACGCCGTTTCCCGAATCCCCTCCTCGCCGAGCTGCTGCGCACGGGGTGAGCACCTCCAGTCCATGCCCCTCGGGCACACACGGACTAAGGCGAACTGGCTTTCGGCGCCTTGGGCAGACCGAAGTTGCCCCAGCCCATCCCACTGGATAAAGTGGCCGCAGCTCAAGCCGTCAACCGGGTGTACAGATGAGCGAAAAGCTCGAGCAGTCTGCTTTCCTGATCATGCTGGCCGTGGTCACGGGCTTGTTCTTCTCGCTGCTGAGGCCGTTCTTCGCCCCGCTGCTGTGGGCCTGCATCATCGCGGTGCTATTCCACCCCGTGCAGGTCTGGCTGCAGAAACGCTGGGGTGAGCGCCCGAACACCACGGCTCTCGTCACCCTGCTCGCCTGCATGGTGCTGGTGGTGATCCCGGTGCTGCTGCTGCTCGCCTCCTTCCTGCAGCAGGGCCTGGCCGTCTACGAGCAGATCCAGGCCGGTGAACTTCAACCCGGCAAGTACGTCGACCAGGTCCGCAATGCCTTTCCGGTGCTGCAGGGCCTGCTCGAACGCTTCGACATCGACATGAACACGGTGCGCGACAACGCCGCCAAGGCCGCCGTCGCCGCCAGCCAGTTCCTCGCCCGCAACGCCCTGGCCGTCGGCCAGGGCGCGTTCGGTTTCGTGCTGAAACTGGCGCTGATGCTCTATGTCGCCTATTTCCTGCTGCGCGACGGGCGCAAGCTTGTCGACAAACTGGTGCTTGCGATCCCCCTGGGCGACGAACGCGAGCGCCTGCTGTTACAGAAATTCGCCGAGGTCGCGCGGGCCACGGTGAAGGGCAACCTGCTGGTGGCCCTGGTGCAGGGCATGCTCGGCGGCCTGATCTTCTGGATCCTCGGCCTGCCGGCCGCCTTGTTGTGGGGCGTGGTGATGACGGTCCTGTCGCTGATCCCGGCCGTCGGCGCGGGCCTCGTGTGGCTGCCGGCCGCGATCTACCTGTACGCGGTCGGCGACTCGATCTCCGCGACCGTCCTCATCGCCTACGGCGTGCTGATCATCGGCCTGGCCGACAATATCCTGCGCCCGCTGCTCGTCGGGCGGGACACCAAGCTGCCGGACTGGATGGTGCTGCTCTCCACGCTCGGCGGCATCGCCATGGTCGGTATCAACGGCTTCGTCATCGGGCCGCTCATCGCGGTGCTGTTCGTCGCTTTCTGGCAGATCTTCAGCAGCGAGTTCAACGCGGTGAGCCAGGAACAGCAGGCAACGACCGACAAGACCGACTAGCCGCCGGCAATCAACAGCCCCATGCTGCGCCTCGACCTCATGCACACCTGCAGCCAGTCCAGATCCTGATCCCAAGGGGCCGTGCCAGCGCGCCCGTAGCCGGTCCGATCACGCTCTACGAACTAGGCGACCGAGGCCGCCTTGCCCGACGCCTGCCGCGCGCCGAGATCGGCGATGCTCTGTACCATCTTGCCGAACGGCACCAGGTGGTGTGCGACGAGCAAGATACCGGACGTCAGAATAGCTGCGGACAGCTGCCGCTGCGGATCCGCCCAGGCAAACTTGTTGATCAGTCCGACGTGCCCAAATGCTTCGCCACTGTGGGCGCCCCACAGGCCGAACGGCTCGTCGCCGAGCATCAGGCCGGCGCTGTAGCGCATCGGAAGCAGCAGCGTGCGGTCGAAGGTCCGGTCGCCCACTTCACGCACGGCGCCGGCGATGGTTGCGGGCTTGCACACGCGGTGGCCGCGCCAGGTGCCGCCGTCGAGCATCATCTGGAAGAAGGCCGACAACTCCGCCGCGGACGCCACCAGGTTGCCAGCAGGAATGATGGCATCGTGGAAGCGCGGATCGTTGCTGAGTTCCTCGATCGACTCCATGTCCGTGCCGAGCGCCCGCCTTATGAGAGCATTCAGTAACGGCCCCTGGCGCGGCCCCGTGGCGTAATTCAACGCGAGCGCGTCGCGATGTTCGGGCGCGGCCCCAAAGGTGAAGTATTTCATCCTCATCGGCCGGCGGATCTTGCGCTCGAGGTAGGCGTCGATGTCGGCCCCCGTCACCGTCCGCAGCACGCGCTGCAACACGAAACCGCCGGTGATGGCGTGGTAGGCGAGTTTCGAGCCGTCGGTGATGATCGGCTCCGCGTTACATAACAACGCCCAGGTCGCATCCTCGTCCCACAGCGTCTCCAACGGCGTGTCGCTCGGCAGTCCGGGGATGCCGCCGCGGTGGGCCAGCACCTGGTGCAGCGTGATCTTGTCCTTACCCCGACGCGCGAACTCCGGGTTGTAGAAAGCGACTGGGCGATCCAGCTCGACCAGCCCGTCCTCCGCCAGCATGTGCACCAGCAGCGCCGTGACCGCCTTGGACGCGGAGAACAGGCACATGGGTGTATCCGGCTGCACGACCACCTGTTCACCGTCGGGATCGTCGTTGGGGCCGTTGCCGCGAGCGTGGCCTATGCTGCGTGCCATCACGACCTTGCCGCGGTAGCGCAGGTTGATCGTAATGGCCGGGTGCACGCCGCTGCGATACACCTTGATGACTTCGTCCCAGACGCGGTCGATGTCGGCGCGGCGCAGCCCGACAGACACGGGATCCGATTCCGCACGCGCATTGATGCGGATGACCTCGTCCAGGTCCTCCGGCACCGGGCTGAGTCGCAGGAGCCTCTGGCGGATAAGGCGCATGGACAAGCTCAGAAGCAGTCGCCGGGCACGCGCACCCAGCCTTCCATCAGGACCCGGGCGCTGCGGCTCATGACGACCTTTTCGACTTTCCAGTCGCCGTCCGCCTGGCTCACCGCCGCGCCGACCCTGAGCGTGCCGGACGGGATGGCCGAAGGTGCACCGCCCGGCGCTCGCCACCGCCCGCCGCGAGGTTGACCAGGGTGCCGGGTATCGCCGCGGCCGTGCCGATCGCCACGGCCGCAGTGCCCATCATGGCGTGATGCAGCTTGCCCATGGACAGTGCGCGCACGTTCAGGTCGATTTCTGCTGCTGTGATCTCTTTGCCGCTGGAGGCCGTGTAGCCGGCCGGCGGCGCGACGAAGGCGACCTTGGGCGTGTGCTGGCGCGCAGCGGCTTCGGCGACATCCTTGATCAGGCCCATCGCTACGGCGCCATGGGCGCGAATAATCTCGAAGCGCGCCAGTGCCGCCGGGTCGCCGTTGATCGCCTCCTGCAACTCGCGGCCGTCGTAGCCGATGTCGGCCGCGTTCAGGAACACGGTCGGGATGCCGGCGTTGATCATGGTCGCCGGGAAGGTCCCGACTCCCGGCACGTCCAGCTGGTCGACGATATTGCCGGTGGGGAACATGGCGTCGGTGGCGTCGACCGGACTGATGAACTCGACCTGCACCTCGGCGGCCGGGAAGGTCACGCCGTCGAGCTCGAAGTCGCCGGTCTCCTGCACCGCGCCGCCGGTCATCGGCACGTGGGCGATGATGGTCTTGCCGATGTTCTGCTGCCAGATGCGCACCACTGCCGTGCCGTCGGCCGGCACCCGCGCCGGATCGACCAGGCCGGTGCTGATGGCGAAGGAGCCTACGGCGGCGGTGAGGTTGCCGCAGTTGCCGCTCCAGTCGATGAAGGGCTTGTCGATGGACACCTGGCCGAACAGGTAATCCACGTCGTGATCCGGGCGCGTGCTCGGCGACAGGATCACTGTCTTGCTGGTGCTGGACGTGGCGCCGCCCATGCCGTCGGTGTGCTTGCCGTAGGGATCGGGACTGCCGATGACACGCAACAGCAAATTGTCGCGCGCCGCGCCCGGCGCCTGGGCCGGCTCGGGCAGGTCGCCGAGTTTGAAAAACACGCCCTTGGAGGTGCCGCCGCGCATGTAGGTTGCCGGTATGCGGGTTTGCGGCGCCTTGCTCATGCAGCCGACTCCAGGAAGTCCTGCGCGAAGCGCTGCAGCACGCCGCCCGCTGCGTAAACATGGACCTCGGCCCCAGTGTCGAGGCGGCAGGTGACGGGCACGCGCGTCGTCTCGCCGTCGGCGCGATGGATGACCAGCGTCAGCTCCGCCCCCGGCGCGATCTCGCCCTCGACGTCGTAGGTCTCAGTGCCGTCGAGGCCCAGTGTCTTGCGGGTGGTGCCGGGCTGGAACTGCAACGGCAACACGCCCATGCCCACCAGGTTGGTGCGGTGGATGCGCTCGAAGCCCTCCGCCACGATCGCCTCGACGCCGGCCAGGCGCACGCCCTTCGCCGCCCAGTCGCGCGACGAGCCCTGGCCGTAGTCGGCGCCGGCAATGATGATCAGCGGCTGCTTGCGGTTCATGTAGGTCTCGATCGCCTCCCACATGCGCATCACCCTCCCGTCCGGCTCCACGCGCGCCAGCGAGCCCTGCTTCACTTCTCCGTCCACCACGGCCATCTCGTTAATGAGCTTGGGGTTGGCGAAGGTGGCGCGTTGCGCGGTCAGGTGGTCGCCGCGATGCGTGGCGTAGGAGTTGAAGTCCTCCTCCGGCAGGCCCATCTTCGCCAGGTACTCGCCCGCCGCACTGCTCGCCAGGATGGCGTTGGAGGGCGAGAGATGGTCGGTCGTGATGTTGTCGCCGAGGACGGCGAGCGGCCGCATGCCCTTGAGCGTCCGCTCGCCGGCCAGCGCCCCTTCCCAGTACGGCGGTCGGCGGATGTAGGTCGACTGTGGCCGCCATTCGTACAGAGGGCTCGAGGCCTCTTCCACCTTGCCGAGGTCGAACATCGGGATATAGACACGCCGGAACTGTTCCGGCTTGACGTACTCGGCCACGATGGCGTCGATCTCCTCGTCCGAGGGCCAGATGTCCTTCAGGGTGACCGGGTTGCCGTCCTGGTCGGTGCCCAGGACGTCGCGCTCGATATCGAAGCGCACCGTGCCGGCGATGGCGTAGGCCACCACCAGCGGCGGCGAGGCCAGGAAGGCCTGCTTGGCATAGGGATGGATGCGGCCGTCGAAATTGCGGTTGCCCGAGAGCACGGCCACCGCGTACAGGTCGCGGTCGATGATTTCCTGCTGGATCTTCGGGTCGAGAGCGCCCGACATGCCGTTGCAGGTGGTGCAGGCGAACGCGACGATGCCGAAGCCGAGCTTCTCCAGCTCAGGCAGCAGTCCCGCCTCCTCCAGGTACAGCTGGGCCACCTTCGAGCCGGGCGCGAAGGACGACTTGACCCAGGGCTTGCGTACCAGGCCGAGTTCGTTGGCCTTGCGCGCCAACAGGCCGGCAGCGACGACATTGCGCGGGTTCGAGGTGTTGGTGCAGGAGGTGATCGCCGCAATGATCACCGCGCCGTCCGGCAACAGGCCCTGCGCTTCCTCGGCCTGTGCCTCCGCCAGGTGGCCGGCGACACCACGCTCCGCCAGCGCCGCGGTGGGCAGCCGGCGATGCGGGTTCGACGGCCCGGCGAGGTTGCGCTCAACGGTCGACAGGTCGAACTCCAGCACCCGTTCGTATTCCGCGTCTTGCATCTGGTCGGCCCAAAGGCCGGTGGTCTTCGCGTAGCGCTCCACCAGCTCCACCTGCGCCGGCTCACGCCCCGTCAGCTTCAGGTAGTCGATGGTCTGCTCGTCGATGTAGAACATCCCGGCGGTGGCGCCGTACTCTGGGGTCATGTTGGAAATGGTGGCGCGGTCGCCGATGGTCAGCGTCGCCGCACCCGGGCCGAAGAACTCCAGCCAGGCGCCCACGACCCGCTGCTTGCGCAGGAACTCGGTGATGGCCAGCACGATGTCGGTGGCCGTGATGCCCGGCTTGCGCCGGCCCGTAAGCTTCACGCCGACGATGTCCGGCAGGCGCATCATCGATGGGTGGCCCAGCATCACCGTCTCGGCCTCCAGCCCACCGACACCGATGGCAATCACCCCCAGAGAGTCCACATGCGGCGTGTGCGAGTCGGTACCGACGCAGGTATCGGGAAAGGCGACGCCGTCGCGCACCTGCACCACGGGTGACATCTTCTCCAGGTTGATCTGGTGCATGATGCCGTTGCCGGCCGGAATCACGTCGACGTTCTTGAATGCGGTCTTGGTCCACTCGATGAAATGGAAGCGATCCTCGTTGCGCCGGTCCTCGATCTCGCGGTTCTTGCGGAAGGCGTCAGGGTCGAAGCCGGCGGCCTCCACGGCCAGCGAGTGGTCGACGATCAGCTGGGTCGGCACCACCGGGTTCACCAGCGACGGGATCGCCACCCTTCTCGGCGATGGCGTCGCGGAGGCCGGCCAGGTCCACCAGCGCCGTCTGGCCGAGGATGTCGTGGCACACGACGCGCGCCGGGTACCACGGGAAGTCGAGATCGCGACGACGCTCGACCAGCTGGCGCAGCGACTCGGTGAGCGCCTCGGGGTCGCAACGGCGCACCAGCTGCTCGGCCAGCACCCTGGAGACGTAGGGCAGTCGATCGTAACTGTCCGGCTGGATGGCCTCGATCGCAGCGCGGGCGTCGAAATAGTCGAGGTCGGTGCCGGGGAGGGGCTTGCGATAGTCAGTATTCATAGGGGCTGGCTCGTCAGGGTCGGCTCAGCCCCATAGTTTACATCTGCCCGTCGATGGGCAGCAGGCCGATAAACCAGTCCTCCAGCCGCTGGATACCCGATTCGGACGGCTGGTGCTGCAGGACCTGGTCGTGGCCGACCCACTCGAGGTTGCCGCTCTCCCCGCGCCGGACAGCCCAGGCATTGCGCGGATGGAAATCGATCTGCAGCCGCTCGCGCAGAGCCGCATTCAATTCCGGGCTGCGAATTACCAGGCCGACCTCGGTGTTGATGTCCAGCGAACGCGGATCGAGGTTGGCGCTGCCGATGAAGCTCGTATCATCGTCGACCAGCAACAACTTGGCGTGCAGGCCGAGCGTCTTATCGTCGACGGGCAAGCGCATGTACCGGTACCGATCGACAGCGAGCGCCCTCACCTCGTGCAGGTCGGCGCCGTGATCCACCAGGCGTTCGACGTGGCCGCGATAGGCCGCGTGTGCCGCCAGGTGGTTATTGGAGCGCAGCGAATTGGTCAGGATCCGGACCTGCACGCCCCGCGCCTCGGCCTGCTCGACCGCGGCCTCCAGCTCCGGCGTGGGCACGAGGTAAGCAGTCACCAGTATGATTTCCTGCTCGGCGGCAGCCACCAGGCGGTACAACTCGAACGCCAGGGGGTCATGTTGCTCGCCGGGCGCGTCCGGGTCCGATCCAGGCGGGTAGTCGAAGAAGAAAGCCGCCGTGCCCGGATAGGCTTGCTCGGCCAGGGCGTTCCATTCACCCAACAGTTCTCCCCGCTCCATGACGACGACTGGCAGGGCGCTCTCGGCCAGCCGCTGCCGGACGTCCGCAAGTCCCGGCCCGTCAGGGCGGGCAGCTACGATGTCGCCGACCGGAAACGCCCAGCCACTGTTCCAGAAGCGGTCGAAATGCTCGATCACTGAGGGCACGCTCGAACCGACCGTGATCACCTCCATGTCGCGGAAATTCATCTCCGCATGGCGACCAAAGTACTCATCGGCCAGGTTGCGCCCGCCGACAACCGCGGCGCGACCATCCACCACCAGCGCCTTGTTGTGCATCCGATGGTTGGTGCGGGCGAATTCGCCCAGGTTGAACAACTGGCGCAACACCACGTTGTCCGAGCGGTAGCGGAAAGGGTTGTAGATGCGCAGCTCGATATTGGGATGCTCGTCGACCGCATGCAGCATCAGGTCCTCGTGCATGGTGAACGAGTCATCGAGCATCAGGCGGACGCGCACGCCACGATCGGCCGCTGCCAGCAAGTGCGCCAATACCTGGTACCCGCTCGAATCCGGTTTCCACAGGAAGGTTTCCATGTCCACCGAGAGCCGCGCGCTGTCGATGGCCCGCAGGCGCCAGCTCAGCGCCTCGTCACCGGAATTCAGCAGGTAGAACCAGTCGTCCGTGTGATGCGCAGTGACCGCCTGCCAGAACGGGGCCTCCGACGGCGCCAGCGCCGGCTCTGGCGGCAGCTCCGCCTGCTGCAGCGTGGTACAGGCTGCAAGCAGCGCAGCGACGAGGACCACCGCGCCCCGCAACAAACCCAAACCGCCGCACATGATGCCACTCCCATCGCCGACGATGTGCTCCCGCTCCAGCGGCATGCGCAGCAGCGGGTTGTCGAGCAGGTAGATCTGCCCCACGGAAAGATAATTCGCCGCACGCCAGTAGGCATCCATGCGGCGCAGTTCCTCCGCGGACAATGGGCGGTGATTCTCGTTCATTCGCTGCCGTCCTTTCGATAGACACGCACCCAGTCCACCAGCAGCTTTTGCGGAAATATTTCGTCGTCGATGCCGCCGCCCGCGCGGCCCCAGGCGCCGCCCACGGCGAGATTGATGATCAGGTGGAACGGATGATCGTAAGGCCAGGATTCCCAGCCGCCGTTTTCGTTCACGTAAGTGAAGTACAAGGTATCGTCCACGAAAATGTCGATCTTGTCGGGCGTCCACTCCATGGCGTAGACGAACCATTCCTTGTCGATGTCGTCCAGCAGGATCCGCCCCTTGCGCTGCTCCCAGTTGATCCAGTAATAGGCGCGGTTGTGCACGGTGCCGTGAACGTGCCCCATCTCGTAACCGACGTGCTCCAGGATGTCCATCTCGCCCGAGTTGGGCCAGGCGTCGCAGGTCTCGCTGCCCTGCCAGGTGTCGCCCTCGCCACAGGTGGTGGCGTAGCGAAACGGATCGCTCGGCAGCATCCAGATCGCCGCCCAGGTCCCCTTGCCGCGCGGCACCATGGCGCGCGCTTCGAAGCGCCCGTAGAGGAAATCCGCTTTGCCCTGCGTATGAATCCTGGCTGACGTGTAGTCTGCCCCATCGTATGCCTCTTTGTGCGCTTCGATGACGAGGTGCCCGTTCTCCACGCGCAGGTTCTTCGGGCGAGCCGTGTAGGCCTGGTCCTCGTCGTTCACGACCCGCGCCGGCCACACGTCGGTGTTCCACTTCAGCGGGTCGGGCGCGCCGTCCGTCTCGAACTCGTCGCTCCACACCATCTCCCAGCCCGTGGGTGGCGACTGTGCCGGCCGCACGAGCAGTGCACTCAGGACCGGCTGCCGGGCGCTGGCGGACAACCGCACATCCAGCATGCCGTCGGCGATCTCCACCCGGGGTATGGTGACCGTGAGGGCGGAAAAGACCTTGCCGTCACGGCTGCTCATGATGTCCAGCCCGCGGATCACGGGCCGGTCCTCGACCAGGACGTCGAACACCCGCTCTCCGCCCTCGATGGGCTCGTGCTCCGCGAAATGGAAGGTGATGTCGTAAGCACCATTGGCCAGCGGGCGCTCTACCCGTATATCGCCTTCGCGAAACGTCTGGTACAGCACCGGGTCCTGGGAACCCTTCACCACTTCCAGCGTCCCCGGCGACCCGCCGCTCAGCGATGACTCGGCCTCGTAACGCGTCCCGTCCGCGGCGACGTAGGCCGGACCGCCCACGTTGACCGCCCAGCTGACTTCGGCCGCGGCGGCCCGCGCTGCGCTGCCGGACGGGACCAGGATGGCCGCAAGAAGCACGGCCAGCGTGGCATCACGACTCAGGTTCATTTTTCGCCCACTCCGATCGGACTGCTGCTGCGTGGCAACAGGGAATCTCGAGCCCAAGGTTTAACGACTGCTGACAGCGCTGTCAAATACGCTCGGGTTCGGGGCCAAGTCCTTGTTGCGGCGCAACCGCGCCGCAACGGCTCGTCACGGCAGAAAGCCGCGAATCCGGCTGACAGCGCTGTCAGTATTGACTAGAATCGACGGGGTGCGCAGCAGCACGGTATTCCGCGCCAGGACGCTAAGCGGGAACCGAATGCTGCACCTGGCGCCGCTGGTTTCTTGGGGGATAGCGTGGACGTGAAAGTTGCCTCGAATGGGATCGCTGAAGATCGCGTCGTGGAAGGCGAATTCGTCGACGTTGCGGGCGAGCGCTTTTACGCTATCCGCAACGTCAACCGGATGTCGCCCTTCTTCGTCAGCATGGTGTCGGATGACGACCACTGGCTGTTCCTGTCTTCTACGGGCGGGATGACTGCCGGGCGCGTGTCGCCCCAGAATTCACTGTTCCCCTATATCACCGTGGACAAGATCCACGAATGCGGGCGCCACACCGGCGGCCGCACGGTGCTGCGCGTTCACGCCGGCGAAACGCCTGTGAACTGGGAGCCGTTCAACGGCGAGCAACTGCTCGGACCGGCCCTGACCCGCAACCTGTACAAGAACACGCTCGGCAACAAGATCTGCCTCGAAGAGATCAACCATGAGCTGTGCCTGGCGTACCGTTGCACCTGGATGACCAGCCGGCGCTACGGTTTTGTGCGGCGGTGTGAGATCGAGAACCTTGGCGCCCGCAGGCTCAGGGTCGACGTGCTCGACGGACTGCAGAACCTGCTGCCGGCCAACACGCCCATGTTCACCCAGACCAACGTCAGCAACCTGGTCGATGCCTACAAGTGGGCCGAACTGGACGACGACAGCAGCCTGGCCATCCTGAGTCTGTACTCGGCCATCACCGATCGTGCCGAGCCGAGCGAATCGCTCAAGGCGACCACGCTGTTCTGCCTCGGCCTGGAAGAACCGACGATTCTGCTTTCTTCGGAACAGGTCGACGTCTTCCGCGCCGGCGAGGATCCCGCGCAGGAGAACCTCAAGCGCGGCATCCGCGGCGCCTACCTGGTGTGCAAGTCACTGGACCTGCGGCCCGGCGCCACGCAGCAATGGATGATCGTCGCCAATACTTCGCAGAGCCAGAAAGACGTGGTCGCGCTGCGCCTGGAACTGCGCGACCCCGACAAGCTTGAGCACGCGATAGCCGCTTCCATAGACGACGGCTCCGATCGCCTGGCTCGCATCCTCGCCGCTGCCGACGGTTTCCAGGCCACCGCGGAGGAGAACGTTGCCGAACACCATTACGCCAACGTGCTCTTCAACGTCCTGCGCGGCGGTATTTTCTTCGACCAGTATTCGATCCGCTCAGGACATTTCGCGCGCACCATCAGGCACTTCAACCGCGCGGTCCATGAGCGGAACCGTGCATTGCTGGAGTCCCTGCCGCAACGACTGACGCTGGATGAACTGCTGGCCGCGACGAAGGCCAGCGGGGACCCCCAGCTGCAACGACTGACCGGGGAATA
The DNA here is from genome assembly GCA_963709275.1 of uncultured Gammaproteobacteria bacterium. Taxonomy (GTDB): domain Bacteria; phylum Pseudomonadota; class Gammaproteobacteria; order Steroidobacterales; family XN24; genus XN24. The sequence continues at coordinate 731,526 of CAVPVZ010000002.1, read as the reverse complement.
CCTTCCGATCACGTTCGGGCGGCGCCATGGCGATCCCAGCCGCCCGTGGAACCAGTTCGCCATACGCCTGCATGACGAATACGGCAAAGACATCCTGGCGTACGAAGGGAACTGGCGCGACATCTTCCAGAACTGGGAAGCCCTGTCCTTCAGCTTCCCGGAATTCCTCGACAGCATCATCGCCCGGTTCGTGAACGCGTCCACCATGGACGGCTACAACCCCTACCGCATCACGCAGGAAGGGATCGACTGGGAGGTCGAGGAGCCCGACGACCCCTGGAGCTACATCGGTTACTGGGGCGATCACCAGATCGTGTACCTGTTGCGGCTGCTCGAGCTGTCGCGCAGTTTCTATCCGGCGCGACTCAACCAGCTGCTGCAGGAGCGGCTGTTCTGCTACGCCAACGTGCCGTATCGCATCAGGCCCTTTGATGCCCTGCTGCGGGATCCGCAGGAGCACCGTGGACTACGACGAGCCGCTGGCCGAAGAGATCGAGCGACGCGTGGCTGCAGTGGGTGCCGACGGCAAACTCATCCTCGACGCCGACGGAGACGTTTATCTCGTCACCCTGGCAGAGAAGCTGCTGGTACCCCTGCTCGCCAAGCTCGGCAACCTGGTCGTCGATGGCGGCATCTGGATGAACACCCAGCGGCCGGAATGGAACGACGCCAACAACGCGCTGGTGGGCCACGGCCTTTCCATGGTGACCTTGTGCCACATGCGCCGTTACGTGCACTTCCTGGCGGATTTGCTGGCCGAGGTCGACGGCAGTCTCGACATCTCCGCCGAAGTGGCGGCATGGCTGGCCGACACCACCTCGGCGCTCGGGCAACTCCGCGATAAGCTGGGGTCCGGCCCCGTTGACCCCGAGCTACGATACGAGTCGTTATCCGAGCTTGGACAGGCGGCCGGTCGTTACCGCAAGGCGGTCTACGAGCAGGACGGTTTCTCGGGCCAGGCCACGGTGGGGATCGAAGAAATCAATCGCCTGCTCGCGCACGCAATCGCTGCGATCGACCACAGCATCGTGAACAATCGTCGCGAGGACGGGCTTTACCACTCGTACAACCTGCTCGATCTGCGGCAGGCCGGCGTGAAGGTCGAAACGTTATACCCCATGCTCGAGGGCCAGGTCGCTGCACTCAGTTCGGGCGTTGTCGAACCCGGCGAAGCAGCGCACTTGCTTGAAGCGCTCTATTCCAGCCCCTTGTATCGCCCGGACCAGGACAGCTTCCTGCTCTACCCGGACCGCACGCTGCCGAGGTTCCTGGACAAGAACCGCATACCACCCGACCGCGTGGCCGCCCTGCCCGTGCTCGAGCGCATGCTCGCCCGGGACGACGAGCGCATCATCCTGCGTGACGCCGAAGGATCCTACCGGTTCAGCTCCGAGTTCCGGAACGCGCGCGACCTGGATGCCGAGATCGATCGCCTGCTTGCGGACTATGGTGATGCGCTGGCGGCGGCAAGACCGCAACTGCATGAACTGTTCGAAACGGTTTTCCACCACCGCGCCTTCACCGGCCGTTCGGGCACGATGTTCGCCTTCGAAGGGCTCGGCTCGATCTACTGGCACATGGTGGCCAAGCTCCTGCTCGCAGCGCAGGAGAGCTATTTCGCGGCCCAGGACGCAGGCGCCGGCGCGGAGACCTGCCGGCGCCTCGGCAACCTCTATTACCGCATCCGCGGCGGTATCGGTTTCAACAAGGGCCCCGCGGAATACGGCGCCTTCCCCTGCGACCCCTACTCGCACACCCCGCGCCATGCCGGCGCGCAGCAGCCGGGCATGACCGGCCAGGTGAAAGAGGAAATCCTGACCCGATTCGGAGAACTCGGCGTGCGAGTGTCCGGCGGCATCGCGCGCTTCCAGCCGGCCTTGCTCAGGGCGCGGGAGTTCAGGAAAGACCCCGGCGTATTCCGCCATCTCGATGTCGACGGCGCGTGGCAAGAACTCGAACTTCCGTCCGGTGCCCTGGCCTTCACCTGGTGCCAGGTGCCGATCGTCTACAGGCTGCACGGGGAGTCCGATAGCACGCTGAACGTCACCTACGACGACGGCAGCACGTCACGGCCGCGCGGCAACTCATTGTCCCGGGAAGACAGTGCCGACTTGTTCGGCCGCAGCGGACGCATCCGCTGTATCGAGCTGCGCCTGGCATCGCATGAACTGTTCGCCTAGCGCGAGCGCAGGAGACCGCACATGTCGAACCTGTACCAGAGAAAATTGCCGTTGGCCGGCATAGACACCTCCGGCATGACCACCCGCGAACTGGGGCAACTCGCGCGGGAAATCCTCGACGAGGGCATCCATGGGCTGTGCTTCAGCCCGTACCTGCCCCACCAGGCGCCGGGGGACATCATCCAGGCCGAGCAGGTGGAGCAACGCCTGGAGCGCATCCGGCCCTGGGTGAAATGGATCCGGAGCTTCTCCTGCACCGACGGCAACGAGTTGATCCCGGCGATCGCGGCAGCCAAGGGGCTGGAGACCATGGTCGGCGTCTGGCTCGGCGATGACCGGGAACTGAACGAGCGCGAGCTGGCGAACGGCATTGCCGTGGCGCAGGCCGGGCACGCTTCGATCCTCGCCGTGGGCAACGAGGTCCTGCTGCGCGGCGACCTCACGGAAGATGAGCTGCTCGATTACCTCGCACGCGCCAAGGCGGCGGTCCCGGGCGTGCCGGTCGGCTATGTGGACGCCTACTTCGAGTTCGTCGACCACCCCCGGATCACGGCCGCCTGCGACGTGCTGCTCGCCAACTGCTATCCCTTCTGGGAGGGCTGCCCCGCCCCGTATGCGCTCCTCTACATGAAGGACATGTATCAGCGCGTGGCCAGGGTCGCAGGAGGTAAGCGTGTCATCGTCAGCGAAACGGGCTGGCCCACCATCGGCAAGGCCACCGGGGGCGCAGAGCCGTCCTACGAAAATGCCCTGAAATACTTTATCGACACCTGCCGCTGGGCACACGAGGACGAGATCGAAATGTTCTACTTCTCGGCCTTCGATGAGCCCTGGAAAGTCGCGGCGGAAGGCGATGTGGGCGCCTACTGGGGCCTGCTCGACAAGGACGGCCAACCCAAGTACTGGTAACAGCGTACATATCCCAGCTCAAGGGCCCCATGAAATGGCGAAACCCAGGATCGAAGACGTCGCGCGACTTGCCGGAGTGTCGCCAAAGACGGTCTCCCGGGTCGTCAATCGCGAGCCCAACGTCAAGGATGCGACGCGGGAGAAGGTCGAACGAGCAGTCGCGGAGCTCGGCTACCGCCCGGACCAGTTCGCGCGCAACCTCGCCAGCCAGCGCGCTCGTCTCATCGCGCTGGTGTATGACGACCCGAGCGCCTACGAGGTGCCGAGCTCAGGCTATGTGATCCGCCTGCAACAGGGGACCCTCCGCGCCTGCCGCGCGGCCAACTACGAACTGCTCATTCATCCCTGCCGTTATCGGAACAAGGACGTGGTGGCGGAACTCGAAGCGCTGATCAGGCACATCCGGCCCACCGGGGTGGTCTTGGCTGCGCCGCTATCGAACATGCCCCGTATCGTCGCAGCGATCCAGGCAAGCGGTACTCCGCTGGTGCGCCTGTCTCCCGGGCGACAGGATGGATACCAGTATTGCGTGGCCACCAACGACCGTGAAATCAGCGCGGAGATGACCCGATATCTCGCGTCCCTGGGGCATCGGCGCATCGCTTTCATCAAAGGAAACCGCCAACACAAGGCGGTCGGCAACCGTTACCTGGGATTCGTTGACGGCTTGCGCGCGAGCGGTCTCGAGCTCGAGCAAGGCCTGGTCGAGCAAGGCGACAACTCGGTCGGTTCCGGCGAAGAGTGCGCCTGGCGGCTGTTGCGCTCAAAGCAGCCACCGACGGCCGTCTTCGCGGCGAACGACGACATGGCCGCGGGCGTGATGCGCGTCGCGGCACAGCTGGGCATCGAAATCCCGGCACAGCTCTCTGTCGCGGGCTGCGATGACATCTCACTGGCACGCCAGATCTACCCCAGCCTGACGACAATCCGGCAGCCCATCGCCGCCATGGCGGAGCTGGCAACTCTGGCGCTGGTGAATGGCTCACGCGACGATGCTCTGCGCGACGGCATCACCGTTGTGCCTGCGCAACTCAGGATTCGCGAGTCGACCGGGCCTGCCCCATCCCGATAGCTGTCCGGGACGCATTGCAGAAAAGAAAAGGCCCCGCATTAAGCGGGGCCTTGTTCAGGGCGTTGGCGTGCGTGCGCGGCGCAGGTCAGCCGCCGTTTACGGAAATCACGCCATCGTTGTATAGCGGCGGCGTGGCGGGCTGATACGAGTATCCCCAGTCGAGCAGCACCTCCAGCACCAGGATCGGGTCACCGGGGACCACGCGCCGGAACCCGGTCGCTTCGGTCCGATAAAGAGCGTCAGCCGTGAGTTCGTTGAGCGGAACCGAAAATGGTACGGGCTCGCCATCAGGGCTCGCCGCCGGGCAACACTCGAACACCGTGACGGAGCCGAAAAAGTTATCCAACACCGACCGGTAGGCTTTCAGGGCCTGCTGCCGCACCAGTTCATCCGTCGAGACGGCGTTGCTGTTCGCATCGTACAGCTCGTGCAACGCAAGCGCGGTGTAATACTGGTTCTCCCCCGAAGGCCGCTGCGCAAGGGCCGTGGCCCAGAAGTAGAAGCGTGCCTTGGCACCCGACGGCCCCGGCGGTAACGCGTTGAACAAGTCAAACTTGTTGTCGGCATCCGGGTCGTTGACGTCGAACTCGATGATCGTGGTGGTTGCGAACGGATTTTGCGGGTCGTCCAGGACACAGTTCTGCGGGTGGACGCCCACATCCTCACAATAGAGGTCCAGTACCACGTCCGTCGGCAGGACGAGGGAATTGATCAGCTGGCCGTCGCTCTCGTCACGTTCTCCGCTGCAGCCGGTAGAGACCAGCGCTGCGGTAGCGATCAGGGCAAGAAACCGGTATTTGCCTCGAGCCGGGCCGGCATGTGGTCGATTCAGCGCTCTCATTCGAATATTACCTCGGCTGTACATGCACTTCGCTAGAACTGATAGATGAAATAGACATTGACGCTGAAGATGTAGTCGCTGCCCGGATACTCTTCCTCGGCCAGCGAGTTTTCGTCGAAGGCCCGGTAAAGCGTGCGGATCCCGATCTTGGTCGCCTGGTTCTGCGACACGCGGTCATTGATCGCGTAATAGCCCGATCCGAGCAGGTAGGAGTAGTCCAGCTTGATCTGTTCCGGGAACGTCACGTTGAACTGTCGGTAAAAGTCGTACGGTCCCCAGGCGTCTTTCAGGAAATAGCCCTCGAGCGTGTGCTTGCCGCCCCAGATCGCCTTGCCGTGCAGCTCCCAGAAGTCGCGCGTACCGCCGGTGGGGCTGCCTGTGGACTGCTGGAAGCCCCGGACACCCTTGAATATGAGCTTGGTCCGGTTCTTCGTATTGAAGGTCACTCGACTCGAGACTGTCCAGACATCCTCCGCCGGCAAGCCTTCGCCGAAGGCCGCGTTGGAGTCGTTTGGCGCGAAGAAGAACAGGTAAGAATCCGTGAACGTCGGGAATTCCGTATACGTGCCGCCGAAGTCGATGGCGAACGATGCGTCCTCCCGCCACTCGTTGTCCCAGTCGTAATAAGGCGTTGCGCCGGTGGGATCGTAGGTAAAGAAGATCTCGGCCGAGCGCGCCTCGCGGTTGCCAAGGACCGCGAAAGGATCGGCGTCGCGGTTACGCGGGTTGGTGCCCGGATACAGGATGCCGTCGATGATCTCCGGCTCGATGAGCGGGTTGGCGTGCACCAGGTTGTCCCGGTACATCAGCCGCGGGAAGACCATCCAGTTCCCAAAGAACATCTGCATTCCGGCCTCGTACTCCTGCTTGTTGCCAAGGCCGGAGTAAGGAAGGTTGCTGGGGTCCGAAACGCCATAGACCTTGTGGTGCTGTCCACCGTCGGCGACCAGACCCGCATGGTGAGCCGAAAGGTAGGTGCGCGTGCCCATCAGCGGGAATGTGAGCTTGGCCTTCAGGCCGAGCGTGTCCTCCCAGTCGATCTCGTCGAGGTAAATGTCGCCGTTGCTGTCGACACGGTCGAAGGCTTCGCCCACCTTTTCCGTCGCCGACATGATTCCGCCGAGTTCCAGTTCCCAGCCGTTCAGGAACTCTTTCTTGCCGTAGATCGTGGTCTGCCGGGACTGGCGCTCGGTCTGCCCGGCACCGCCGACGGCGCTACCCAGGCGCGCGACGTCCTCGGAGTGGATGAAGGTCCAGTCCATGTCGGCGAGACCGAAATCGTATTTCACGACGAATTTCGGGTTGGCGCCCCAGTAGACTTCGGGACCGAACAGCAGCGTCAGGCCGTCAAAGCTGCCCTTGCCCCGAATCTCGACACCGGAAGGCGCCTTCGCGTCCCAGATGTCGATACCGGTAATGTCGGTCGCCTCCTGCACGAGGCCGAAGAAATCCCCTTCATAGCCCCAGTGATAACGCGGCGTGTGATAGAAAGCCTCCAGGTCAAAGGCTTCGCCCTCATACTCCGCGCTGAAATCATAGATCTCGATGCGCCGGCCGTCGTCGACGGTGATTGGCGTCCGCTGGACGCCCTCGATCTCCTCGGTAGCCACGAAGATCTCGCGCTCCAGTCCCCGGTCACCGTAGGTGAACTCCAGCGGGCGCTTGTCGGCGACGTTGCCAAGGACGTTCAGCGTGAACTGGCCGTTCAGCTTGTTGTTCGGATTGAAAGCGAAATCCAGGAACACCATCTGGCCGTCACTGAACTCGATGGCGTTCTCCCCGTCTTCCTTGATGGGCTGATCCTCGCCCCGAGCGACGAATTCCGCCTGCAACCTGCCGCCCGTGAACCTCAGGGTACGCCTCTGCTCGTCGGCGTCGGCCTTTACGCGACGCACGTCGCCCTTGAGTTCGTAGTAACCCACATCCATGGCGGCGAACATGGAGTTGATCTCGCTCCTGGAAGCCTCGTAGGGATCCATCGCGAAGATCTCTTGCATCACGTCGTAGGCCATGCGCGGAATGGCCTCGTAAACGCCCTCCGCATTCGGCATGCCCAGCGCCGTGATGCCGAACCACTCCTCGTTCATGTTGTTGCCGTCGGGCGTCCAGTCGAACAGGTACGCCTGGTTGGACCACGAGGCATTGGTATCCTGAATGTCGAGGTTCTCCGTCTGGAGGTACTTCCACCACTCGTCGCGCCACTCGAAGATATAGCCGCCGATCGAGTTGCCCTCTTCGCCGTTGCCGTAGGCCTTGTTGTACATCTCCTGCCACTGCTCCTTCAGGATCAGGGCCTGGGCCGCCTGGTCCTCCTGGAAGGTGCGGGCGTTGAACGCGTCGCTGCCGAACTCGAAGAAGCACGACCGGCAGGTCGAGCTTCTCATCGACGCGCTGCCACAGGTCGGTGAAGCTCGTGCCGCGGTAGACGTTGCTGCCGAGGATATCGAGCGACGGGACGAGCTCGGCGATGAGGTCGATGTACTGGATGTCGCCGTTCACGATGCTGAACGGGTGATTCGGAGCGATCTCCTTGCCCGCCGAGATGACCTCTTCGTACAGGCTGTACAGGTAGCGCGCCTTGGCCGTGTTCTGCTCGCCCTCGGGCAGGTTCTCGATCTCGAAGCTCGACCAGGACAGGCCGTAGTTGCTCTCGTTGCCGAAGGCGAACATCAGGACGCCGGGCGTGGCCTTGTAGCGGCGCACGAACTCCTGCATGTCCCGCTTCAGAACCTCACGCGTACGCGGATCGGAGTAGTCGGTGAAAGGCACCCATTGGCCGTCAATGGAATAACCGTAACGACCCATCAGCGGATTGACGACCGTCATGATGCCGTGTTCACGGTAGATGTATTCCACCCACTCCGGCGGAATCGTGGTGAAGCTGCGGATGGTGTTCACGCCCATCTTCTTCATCAGGCCGAACTCGTAGTCCAGCACCTTGCGGATGAAGTCGTCGGATTCGTTGAACAGGCCGTAGGTGTAGTTCTGGCCGCGCGGCGAGTAGCCCCAGACGACGCCCTTGACGTAGAAATCCTCGCCGTCGACTTTGAGCTTCCAGCCCTTCTCGTCTTTGTAGGTCTCGACGACGTTCGCCTGTGCATAACTCACGTCGGGCGCGGCAAGGACCAGCGCGGCCACCAGCAGGCTGCCGATGAAGGCCACACGGTTGAAGACTCTAGATTTCGCCATGGCGACTACTCTTTGATGTTTGTGCATTCTTCGTGCTTCGGACGAGGCGTGTATCGAACTCAGTTACCGACGATCTCGACGACGAGGTTGTCGATGAACAGGTCGGATACACAGCCTGCAACACCGCCACAGATCGCCGATATCTCCAGCGTCAGTCCGTCACCGACTGCCGCGGCCGTGTCCGCGCTCGTGAAATTCAGCGGTCCAACCGTCGTCCAGTCCGCGGGGAACCCGTCCCCACCCTGGACCAGGTCAGCCTTGGTGACACCGCCGCCAGTCTGTTCAGAAAACACCTGGAAAGCGATCACGCCGCCGTTCGCCGCCGTGCCCCTCCAGTCGAAGGTGACGCTGAACGTCTGGTTCGGGCCGATCACGCCAGCGCCAATCAACGTCTGCTTGATGGTCGGGTTCGCCGGAGACGTCGCATTCAGGTTGGCCGCCGGCCCACCGTCCGAACCCGCCGTCGCGGCAATCGTGAAGGTGCCGCCATTGTTGAACGTCTCCCAACCGGTGAAGCCGTCGTCGAACCCACCGTTCACCACGAGGCCGGGGCCGCCACCGCCGCTGGCAGTCATGAAGCCGATGTCCGTCAGGTAAAACACAGCTCCGGCCGCGTAGGCACCGTCCAGCGTCTGGAACACAATCTGGCTCGAGGTGGATACATCCCCGAACACCGACATCTGCATCACCACCTGCGACCAGCCGTCACCCAGATCGGTCACGGTCACATTCGCCGGAGGCGCAGTCAGGTCGACCTGAACCTCCGCCCCACCGCCGGCTTCAAACTTCACCAGCAGCGTGTTGTCCGCAGTCAGGCCCTTCACCTTGAACACGAACTCGTCGTAGGTCGCCGCAAAACCTGCGGCGAGCTGCGTCAGACCGAGCTGCGCCAGGGCACCACCGCCGTAGCCGACGCCCACCGTCACCTCCAGCGCATTGGCGTAGGAACTGTCCACCACCGTAGCGAAAGCACTGCCCGAACCAAACGGGTCGTAGACCGGCGCCAGGTCCGCCGCCGCGCCGTCCGCTGCGTAAATCACCACCTCGGGCACGACACCCGCACCGGCGCTGCCGGCCATGAAGCCAATGTCCGTCAGGTAGAACACAGCACCCGCCGCGTAGGCACCGTCCAGCGTCTGGAACACAATCTGGCTCGAGGTGGATACATCCCCGAACACCGACATCTGCATCACCACCTGCGACCAGCCGTCACCCAGATCGGTCACCGTCACATTCGCCGGAGGCGCCGTCAGGTCGACCTGAACCTCCGCCCCACCGCCGGCTTCAAACTTCACCAGCAGCGTGTTGTCCGCAGTCAGGCCCTTCACCTTGAACACGAACTCGCCAAAGCCCGACGCAAACCCCGGAGCAAGCTGCGTCAGGCCGAGCTGCGCCAGGGCACCTCCGCCATAGCCGACACCCACCGTGACTTCCAGCGCATTGGCGAAGGAGCTGTCCACCACCGTAGCGAAAGCACTGCCCGAACCAAACGGGTCATAGATGGGGTCGAGGTCAGGCGCCGAACCGTCCGCAGCGTAAATCACCGTATCCGGCGCAATACCCGGATCGGCTGCCCCTGGCGGCGGGTTGTCGCCTTCGCCACTGAAACCGATGTCAGTCAACAGCATGCGGAACTGCTGTGCAGCGCTGTCGTCACTCTCGAACACGATCCCCGTGGCCTGGTCGGCCCCGCTGAATCGCGACACCGGGATCGAAACCTGGTACCAGCCATCGCCCAGGTCCCCGGCAAAAGAAGAATCGGGCCTGGTAAGACTGATCCGTAGCGCATCCACGCCATCGAACAGCTTCACGAAGATGACCTCGTTCGGCATGCCCTTGACCTTGAAGTCGATGGTCTCGTAAGCACCGAGGAATCCGGCCTCGAACGCGATGAAACCAACCTGGGCAACATTGGCGCCGTAGCCCGCGCCGCTGAAGACCGACAGAACGGGGCTGAAGGTCTCGTCATCGGCATACAAACGATCGATGACTGAACCCGACCCGAATGCCGTTTGCTCATAGTCTGCGCCGAGCACGAAGTCGGGTTCGCCTTCCGTTCTGTAGATCGCCGCATCCGGATCGATCGGAGGCGGACCACTGCTCCCCGCACAGCTCTGTACCTGCTTGATATCGTCGTAGTAGAAGGTCCAGTTGTCCGGGTCCGTATCAGCCTGCCCCAGAGTGCCGTTATCGAAGATGATGGTCAGGCCGACGACAGGAGGCGGTACGTTCTGACCCGTGAAGTCGAAGCAGAGCTCTTCCCAGCTCCCACTGCCGCTGTGGTCCTGCTCGACCGCCAGACCGCCGGCCGGATTGCCCAGTTCCTCGAGCTTGAACAAGACGGTGACCGGCCGGGGCGACCAGATTTTCACCAGATAGGACTCCCCTTCGGTGAAGTCGATCGCCTCAGCCAGATCCAGTCGCGTCCCGCCGAATACCTCGTCCGGGAATTTCTGCATCCGCACGACGCGGTCGCTGGCGTTGAGACCGGTCTTGTCCGGATTCTCCACGACGATCGAAGCGCCACCATTGAAATTCACGAAGGCCGGATCCTGACAAGCGAGCTCGAAGTTGATCGCATCACAGAAGTCAGGCGGCACCGGCGGCAGCGGAGTCGCCGGCTGGTTGACGATGGAGTCAGGCCCGCTCCCCTGCCCACATGCCGCAAGGACCAGGACGGGAACAATCATCGCCAGGTTGCGAAACGGGCGTGCGGTTGCTAGTGCGTGCATAAACGAATTCTCTGAGTAACGTTATTTCCAGAATTGTTCGTCTGGGCTCTGTGCGATCTTCCGCAAGCAGTAATCAGTTACCGACGATCTCGACGACGAGGTTGTCGATGAACAGGTCGGATACACAGCCTGCAACACCGCCACAGATCGCCGATATCTCCAGCGTCAGTCCGTCACCGACTGCCGCGGCCGTGCCTGCGCTCGTGAAATTCAGCGGTCCAACCGTCGTCCAGTCCGCGGGGAACCCGTCCCCACCCTGGACCAGGTCAGCCTTGGTGACACCGCCGCCAGTCTGTTCAGAAAACACCTGGAAAGCGATCACGCCGCCATTCGCCGCCGTGCCCCTCCAGTCGAAGGTGACGCTGAACGTCTGGTTCGGGCCGATCACGCCAGCGCCAATCAACGTCTGCTTGATGGTCGGGTTCGCCGGAGACGTCGCATTCAGGTTGGCCGCCGGCCCACCGTCCGAACCCGCCGTCGCGGCAATCGTGAAGGTGCCGCCATTGTTGAACGTCTCCCAACCGGTGAAACCGTCATCGAAACCGCCGTTCACCACGAGCCCGGGGCCGCCACCGCCGCTGGCAGTCATGAAGCCGATGTCCGTCAGGTAGAACACCGCACCGGCCGCGTAGGCACCGTCCAGCGTCTGGAACACAATCTGGCTCGAGGTGGATACATCCCCGAACACCGACATCTGCATCACCACCTGCGACCAGCCGTCACCCAGATCGGTCACGGTCACATTCGCCGGAGGCGCCGTCAGGTCGACCTGAACCTCCGCCCCACCGCCGGCTTCAAACTTCACCAGCAGCGTGTTGTCCGCAGTCAGGCCCTTCACCTTGAACACGAACTCGTCGTAGGTCGCCGCAAAACCTGCGGCGAGCTGCGTCAGACCGAGCTGCGCCAGGGCACCACCGCCGTAGCCGACGCCCACCGTCACTTCCAGCGCATTGGCGTAGGAACTGTCCACCACCGTAGCGAAAGCACTGCCCGAACCAAACGGGTCGTAGACCGGCGCCAGGTCCGCCGCCGCGCCGTCCGCTGCGTAAATCACCACCTCGGGCACGACACCCGCACCGGCGCTGCCGGCCATGAAGCCAATGTCCGTCAGGTAGAACACATCACCCGCGGCATAGGCTCCGTCCAGCGTCTGGAACACAATCTGGCTCGAGGTGGATACATCCCCGAACACCGACATCTGCATCACCACCTGCGACCAGCCGTCACCCAGGTCGGTCACCGTCACATTCGCCGGAGGCGCCGTCAGGTCGACCTGAACCTCCGCCCCACCGCCGGCTTCAAACTTCACCAGCAGCGTGTTGTCCGCAGTCAGGCCCTTCACCTTGAACACGAACTCGCCAAAGCCCGACGCAAACCCCGGAGCAAGCTGCGTCAGACCGAGCTGCGCCAGGGCGCCTCCGCCATAGCCGACACCCACCGTGACTTCCAGCGCATTGGCGAAGGAGCTGTCCACCACCGTAGCGAAAGCACTGCCCGAACCAAACGGGTCATAGATCGGGCCCAGGTCCGGCGCCGTTCCGTCAGCTGCGTAAATCACCACCTCGGGTACGACACCCACGCCGGCACCGCCGCCAGCCGTGAAGCCGATATCCGTCAGGTAGAACACCGCACCGGCTGCATAGGCACCATCCAGCGTCTGGAACACTATCTGGCTCGAGGTGGATACATCCCCGAACACCGACATCTGCATCGCCACCTGCGACCAGCCGTCACCCAGATCGGTCACGGTCACATTCGCCGGAGGCGCAGTCAGGTCGACCTGTACCTCCGCCCCACCGCCGGCTTCAAACTTCACCAGCAGCGTGTTGTCCGCAGTCAGGCCCTTCACCTTGAACACGAACTCGCCGAAGCCGGACGCAAAGCCCGGAGCAAGCTGCGTCAGGCCAAGCTGTGCCAGGGCGCCACCGCCGTAGCCGGCGCCGACCGTGACCTGCAGCGCATTGGCAAAGGAGCTGTCCACCACAGTAGCGAAAGAACTACCCGAACCAAACGGGTCGTAGACCGGGTCCAGGTCCGCCGCCGAGCCGTCAGCCGCGTAAATCGCCACATCCGGCGCAATACCCGGATCGGCGGGCGCAGCCTCGTCCGCTTCGCCCGAGTAAACCCTTACCCAATCCACCTCCATGGTGGCCGGGAACGGCGTGGACCCGTTGGGCGGTCCAGGCAGATTGCCGCCGACAGCAAGGTTCAGGAGGATGTGGAACGGCTGGTCGAAAGGCGCCGGGTAAGGGGCCGCGGTCGAAGACCATGCGTTCTGCACGCCGTACAGAATGCCGTTGAAATACCAGCGGATCTCGAACTCATCCCATTCCAGCGCGTAGGTATTGAACCCTGCCGTCACGTCTTCCGACGGGGTGTAGGCGATCGTAGAAGACTGGTTGGCGGGAAACTCGCCGCCGAAGTGGATGGTGCCGAAGATATCGTTGCCGCCGCCAAGCCCGCCCGCACCTGGCTGGCCGTCGAGGTTGATGGCCTCGAGGATATCGATCTCTCCGGTCGCAGCCCAGCTGCCGTACGGACTGTTCTGGGAAAGTAACCAGAACGCCGGCCACAGGCCCTGGCCGGAGGGCAACTTGATGCTTGCCTCGATGCGGCCGTATTTAAATGCGAATCGGTCGCGCGTGGTGATGCGCGCCGACGTGTAGCCGAAATCGTCGACCGTCTCGCGTCGCGCCGTAATTTTCAGCACGCCGTCCTCGAGCTGGGCGTTATCCGGCAGGTACCACTGCAGCTCGTTGTTGCCCCACCCCGATGGCAGGCCAACAATGCCGCCGTCGCCGATGAAATTCGCGCCATCACCAGACTCGAAGAACCAGGTCTCCGGATCCAGCTGCCCGCCGTTGAATTCGTCGCTCCAGACGAGCGTCAGCAGGTCGCCGTCGGCCACCGGATACGTCGTGGGTATCTCGAGTGTCGGATCATCGATGTTGAAGTTGACCCGGGTGGTGGTGTCAGCCACCGGGACTTCGATCGTGTCGACGTTCCCAAGCGGTTGGTCACGGTCTTCCGAGGTACAGGCAGACAGCGCCAACAGAGTGGCAAGAGCTACGACATAGCGTGGCAATGCTCGCGGACCGGGCATCATAGGGTGACCCTCAAAAACGGAAAGCCCGAAGGCTTGAGGCTGATGTGCTGATGGATGTTTTCGCGCGTCTCGGGATCCGGGGCCGGGCAGGTCCGCGGATCGACCGGCGTCGAGGGCGCGCTGCGCCCGTCACCGATGGATAAGTGCAGGAATGACAGCGCTGCCGGTGTCAGGGCAACGCGCGGCGGAACGCCGTTAGCAGATCTCATTAACTCCCCCGAAAACCGCCTCTCAACGCGAGGATGTTGTTCTGTGTTGATTTTCGGGGCTAAGGATTATCAGACGCTGACAGCGTTGTCAATTTAGGCCGGGCAGGAGCGGAATCTCCCGGCGAAAGGCGTAGAAAGAGAGGTGAGCCTCGCGGCCCGAAACCCGTGGTTCAGACGGCGTTCGCGGGCTCGCCCTCCGGCTGGCACCGCGCCGCCGTCCTTTCCTGCGCGGCGCGCCGTCCGCGGCGCGTAAGCGACTGGCGGAACTGGTCGTCCGGCACGGCCGGGGCCGGGAAGAACGAGGCAACGGTCGTCAGCCCGCCGAGGCTGAACGTGAATGGATCACGCTTTTGTCCAGCTTTTTCTGACATGGCACTCTCCTTCCGCTTTGCTTAGGGTCTTGCGCTCTTGTTGCTGCGCAACATGCCCGAGAGCGCACTCTATGCAAGGGCACGCAAGACCACAAACGAAAAGATTTCAGTGCTGGGTTGAGAAAAACTCAGCGCGCGGTAGCGAAGGTTTCGAGGATCCAGGAACGGAAACGCTCCAGGGATTCATCGCCTTCCGCCCCGACCAGGTAGTAACTGACGTTGGCGACCAGCTCCTTGTCGAACAGGCGCACCACGCTGCCCTCCTCGAACCACAGGTTGCCGATCGGAACCGGGACCAACGCCGCACCGATCCCGCGCTGAGCCGCGCGCACCACCGCGATCATGGAGTCGAGACGGGTCACCTTCTGCTTCTCGGGCAGCTTGATCCCGGCCACTTCAGACCATTGCTTCCAGGCGTTCGGGTAGGTCTCGTGCACGATGATGGGAAAGTCGCTGCAGATCTTCCCCCCTTTCACCACCACCTTGCGGCGGAATTCGGGCGAGCCGGCCGGCGCCATGGTCAACGGAAAGAGCAGGTCCGAGCGGATGTCCGCGGGCGGCGTGCGGAACAGGCGTATGGAGAGGTCGGCGTCGCCCGGGTGCTTCTCCGCGCTCTCGTCGCTGGTGCCGACCTTGATGTCGATGGTGGGGTGGACCGTGGTGAAGTCATGCAGCCGCGGAATGAAATACTCGCTGGCGAAGAACGGCTGCACCGAGATGCGGATGGAGCTGCGTTCAGGTCCCTTCTTGTAGCGCGCCACCATCGCGTCGAGCTGCTCGATCAGCGGGGTCACTTCCTCGTAGAGCTGGGCGCCGACGCTCGACAGCTTCAGCTCCCGGCCGCCGCGTTCGAACAATTGCTCGCCGAGCATTTCCTCCAGGTTCTTGATCTGGTGGCTCACGGCGGACGCCGTGATGTGCAACTCCTCCGCCGCAGTGCGGAAACTGCCATAGCGCGCGGCCACGCAGAAGGAGCGCAGGCCACGCAAAGAGAAGCGCGGATTGACCGGCATGTAACCTCAGTTATCTCCGGGCGCGATGGCCTGCTCGATCGGGTACTTGGGCGTGCGGTCGACGTAGAACATGCCCCAGTGCTTCTCCGCACCGAGCGGCCTGATGGGGTCGCCCTTCCACGGCTCGTCGAAAGCCTCGAAGATGAACACCGTCATCTGTTCGGCCCGCGCCCACTCGGTGAGCTCGCGCAGGTAGCGAACCTGGTTGGCGATGCTGGCCTGCTCGGGGAACTCCTCCGCCACCGTGGCCCAGCCCGCCTCGAGGATGGCGATCGGATGCCCAGGCAAGGCCTGGCGCACCCGCTCGATGTTTTCGATGGTGTAGGAGAGCCCCTCCTCGATCGGCTTGTTCTCCCACACCGGGTAGGTGTGCACGCCGAGGAAGTCGACCTCCGCCGCCAGCGCAGCGCCGTCCTCGGCCCACCACTCATAATTGTCGGCCACGGTCACCGGCTGGTCGATCGCCGCCTTGACCTGGCGCACGTAGGCGATCACCCGCTCGACCGGGACCATGTGATCGTTCCAGCTCACCAGGGCCTCGTTACCGACGTTCACGGCTACCACGATGTCCGCGAACTCGCGCGCCAGGTCAATACCACGCTGGATCTCGTCCTGGTTGCGCAGCACGTTCGCCGCCAGTTCCTCTGCCGGGATCGGCTCGTCCAGCCACGGGCAGCCCTCGTGATTGCTGATCTCGGCATTCAGCCAGATGCCCTGCAGCACCTTGATCGGCAGTTCGTGCTCCCGGATGAGTTCCAGCGTCACCAGGGCATTCTCACCCGTGTCGTAGAGCCGGATCAGGCGCAGGTCGTATTGCACCAGGATCTGCAGGTCTTCAAGGATCTCTGCCCGCGAGGGATTCACCGCACCGTTGCCGCGGTCCGGGTGCTGCCCTTCGCGAAACCCCGAATACGCGATAGCGATGGGCTCCCCGGCCAGCAGGTAAGAATAGGCCCCGTCGCTCATAAGTCCGTCATCGCTTGCATTTGCATCCCCAGTCACGGGCGCCGGCGCGCCCAACATCGTGCTCGCGATCACGGTCGCGATACCCTGCCAAAGCTTCATGTCTCAATCGGCTCCCAGTAAGCGGAAACGGATGCCCAGGTCGGCATCGGAACTGCCGCCGATCCAGGCATGGAACTCCCCGGGTTCCGTCGCGCGCCGCAGCCCGCGCCCGAAGAATGCGAGCTGGTCGGTATGCAGGTCGAATTTCACCCTGACCGATTCACCCGGCTCGACCCTGACGCGCCGGAAGCCCTTCAGCTCACGGACCGGTCGGGTCACGCTGCCCACCAGGTCGCGCACGTAGAGCTGCACGACTTCCTCGGCAGCGATGGATCCGTGATTACTCAACTGGACACTGACTTCCAGCGTCTCGCCAGGCCGGATCTCGTCGGCGTCGGCGCGGATGTCCGAATAGTGGAAATCGGCGTAGGACAGCCCGAAGCCGAAGGGAAACAGCGGCCGATATCCTGCATCGAGATGAAACGCCGTCATGCCCAGCGACGTCTGCGGCGCGCATGGGTCGATGGCGTCGATGTGCACCACCTGTTCCGGGGTAGGCGGCTTGCCAGTGTTCTTCTGGCTGTAATAAATGGGCACCTGGCCGACCATGCGCGGAAACGTGGCCGGGAGCTTGCCGGAGGGTGATTCCTGCCCGAACAGCACGTCGGCAAGCGCCGGACCGCCCATGGTGCCCGGATGCCATGCGAACAACAGGGCATCCACCTCGTCCACGATATCCGTCAGGGTCAAAGGCCGGCCGGCCATGATCACGGCCACCAGCGGCTTGCCAGCCTGCCGCAGGCGCCGCACGAGTTCGACCTGGTCGCCCGGCAGGCCGATGTCGGCACGGGAATGAGCCTCACCGGAGAGGATCGCCTCCTCGCCCAGGAAAACGAGGGTCGCGTCCGTGTCTCGCGCCGCGGCGACGGCGTCATCGAACTCCGGCCCCTTCCTGCTACGCGAGTGCGCCATGGCCGGCACATGACGCACCTCGGTTCCCGCACCGAGCAGCGTCCGTAGCGCCTGCAGGGGCGTCACGGTATCGGCGGCGAGGCCGTCAAAGACCCAGGTGCCGAGCTGCTCATGCGGCGCTTCAGCCAGCGGGCCAATCACGGCCACCGAGTCCAGGCGCTCACGGCACAAGGGCAGCGTGGCGTCCTGATTCCGCAGCAAGACGATGCTCTGCACAGCCGCGCGCCGCGCCGTCTCCAGTGCATCCGCAGCGAGCAGCGGCGGGAAATCCGCCGGTTCGGTGTAAGGATTCTCGAACAACCCGAGGCGGAACTTGAGTTCCAGTATGCGGGCGACAGCGCTGTCGATAAGCTCCATGCCGACCTGACCCTGCTCGACGAGGTCGGCGAGGTGGTTGCGGTAAGCATCCCCCTCCATTTCCATGTCGACCCCGGCCAGTGCTGCAGCCTGGGCCGAGTGCGCATCGTCCTCGGTCAGTCCATGGATGCTGAGCTGGCGCACGGAGTCCCAGTCGCTGACGACCACGCCGGCGAAGCCCCATTCATCTCGCAGCACCTGGCGCAGCAGGAACTCGTTACCCGAGGCCGGCACGCCATTCAGATCGCAGAAAGAGGGCATCAAGGTGGACACGCCCGCAGCCACCGCGGCCTCGAACGGAGGGAAATACACGTTGCGCAGCTCGACTTCCGGGATGCTTGTGGTGGCATAGTCGCGTCCGCTCTCGGCCGCACCGTAGCCGGCGAAATGCTTGGCGCACGCCGCGATCGCGCCCGGCGCCGCGAGATCGACATCCTGGAACCCGTGCACCATCGCCTCGGCCAGGCGGCTGGTGAGAAACACGTCCTCGCCGAAACTCTCGGCAATACGGCCCCAGCGGGGATCGCGTGCAATGTCGATCATGGGGGCGAAGGTCCAGTTGATCCCGGCGGTCGCAGCTTCGCGCGCGGACAGCCGGGCGCACTCCCCGACCAGAGCAGGATTCCACGTAGCGGCCAGTCCGAGCGGCAGCGGCATGATGGTGCGGAAACCATGAATCACGTCACGCCCGACCAGCAAGGGGATCCCGAGGCGGCTTTCCTCTACCGCGATGCGTTGCAGCTCATTGACCACGTTCACGTCGACCACGTTGATCACGGCGCCGACCCGTCCGGCGCGCAGGTCTTCGCGGAGGTAGTCCGCCGGATGTCCCTCGCTCGCATTGCGCTGCCACATCTGGCCGATCTTCTCTGACAGCGTCATCTTGCCGAGCAACAACTGGACTTGCTGCTCGATCGGCACGGCATCGCTCGCTGGCTTCGGGCTGGCAGAGTTCATGTTGATCGGGCGGCTCGGGAGGTAGGGACTTTTAGCAACGTTTGACAGCGCTGTCAATTTGGCAGACTATCGGGCAGGAGTCCGGCTGCCACTTGGGGATCGCAGCCACGGGATAAAAATAATGCCGCACTACCAGACTGCTCCCGAAGACCGCATCCCGTTCGCACACAAGGTGATTTACGGGTCTGGCGCCTTCGTCAACAACCTGCTCGCCGCAGCGATCGGCGGCATGATCATCGTGCTGAACCTCGGACTTGGCATGAACCCGGCGCTGGTCGGGCTCGTCGCCGCCCTGCCCCGCCTCACCGACGCGTTCACCGACCCGCTGATGGGCTACATCTCGGACAACACGCGCTCGCGGTGGGGAAGGCGCAGGCCTTACATCTTCTGTGGCGCCATCCTCTCCGGCCTGTTTTTCGCCCTGCTTTGGCAGTTGCCGATCGGCAAGAGCGAGGCCTTCTACTTCTGGTACTTCCTCGCCGGCTCCGTGATCTTCTATCTCGCCTACACCATGTTCGCGACGCCCTGGGTGGCGCTCGGCTATGAGCTGACGCCGGACTACCACGAGCGCACGCGCCTGATGGGCACGCAGAATTTCATCGCCCAGCTGGCTTACGTGGTTGCGCCCTGGTTCCTCCTCATCATGCAGAAGGAAGAATGGTTCGACGGCATGGTGGACGGGGCCGCAGGGCTGGCCATCATCATCGGCGTCTTCGCCGCCGTCGTCGGTATCCTGCCGGCCATCTTCCTGCGCGAGCGCATCAGCGCCGACATTGCCAACAGCTGCGGCGATGTCGAGCCGCCCAAGGAGACACTGGCGGTTGCCATGATGCGCAACATGAAATGTTTCCTGAAGGGCTTCGCCACCTCGCTCAAGTTCAAGCCCTTCGTCAAGCTCTGCGTGGCCACCTTCCTGGTCTTCAACGGCTTCATGCTGATCGCCTCGTTCCAGTTTTACGTCATCATCTACTACGTCTCCGGCGGCGACACGGTGGACGGCGCCAAGTGGGCCGGCCTCGCGGGCACGGTCGGTGCGGTTTCCACCTTCGCCGTCATCGTGCTGGTGACCTGGATCGGCACCCATCTCGGCAAGCGCAAGACCTTCTTCCTGGCCATTGGCGTCTCAATGCTTGGCTACGCATCGAAGTGGTTCTGCTACAACCCGGAGATTCCCTGGCTGGTGGTATTACCGGCGCCGCTGATGGCGTTCGGCCTCGGCGCCCTGTTCACCTTGATGCCGTCGATGATTGCCGACGTCGTCGATGCGGACGAGCTGGAAACGTACGAGCGCCGCGAGGGCATGTACGGTTCCATCTTCTGGTGGATGGTCAAACTCGGCATGGCGGCCGCCCTGGCAGGCGGCGGCTTCCTGCTCAACGCCACTGGCTTCGACGAAGCACTGGGCGGCGCCCAGACCGAGCGCACGATTACCCTGATGCGCATGTGTGACGCCTTTATCCCCTGCATCACGTCGGCGATCGCGATTTACTCCATCTATACTTTCTCCATCACTGAGCAGAAGGCCCACGAGATCAGGGCCAAACTGGAGAACCGGCGCGGCACGTCGGGAGAGCCCGCACCCGCCACGGCCTAGAAACAAGGACCGGCGCCGCCGCCAGGCGGCAAGAAGACAAGCCATGGAAAGCATGTCGAACGCAGCACTCCCCTCCTGGGACAACGCAGGAGATGAGGGCCGCGTGCTCGCCGCCCTCGATCGTTGGGGCAACGACCCGACCCACCTGGTCCAGGTACTGCGCGAGATCCAGGAGCAGCTTGGCTGGTTGCCCCCTCCCGCGCTCTCGCTGGTGGCGCGGAAGCTGGCAACACCCCTCGCCGCGGTGCGCGGCGTAGCCGGCTTCTATGCCTTCCTCCACACCGAGCCGGCCGGACGCTACCAGGTCCTGTTCTCGGACAACATCACCGACCGCATGCAGGGTAACGCAGATCTGCTGGCGACCTTCTGCAGCAAGCTCTGGGTCGAGCCGGGCAAGGTATCGGAAGACGGACTGGTGCGCGTGGACCGCACGTCCTGCACCGGACTGTGCGACCAGGGACCGGGCCTGCTGGTTAACGGCTGGGCGATACCCAGGGCGAGTCATGAACGCCTCGAGCTGGTGCGCGAACTGATCCTGGAGCGACGAGCGATTGCGGACTGGCCGCGCGAACTGTTCGAGATCGCCGACAATGTGCGACGCCGCCATGTCCTGCTGGGCAGCGACCTGCGCCCCGGGGAAGCGGTCCGCGCGGCACTGGAAAGAGCAGCCGCCGTGGGCCGCGAGCTGGCGGCGAACGAGCGTTCCTGGCGCGAGGGCATCCCCGGCGATTCGCAGGGACCGCAAGCCGTCCTGCGCGAGATCGAGCTGTCCGGCCTGCGCGGCCGCGGCGGCGCCGGCTTTACCACCGGCGCGAAATGGTCGGCATGCCGCGCCGCACCCGCGCATACGCGTTACGTCGTGTGCAATGCAGACGAAGGTGAGCCCGGCACGTTCAAGGATCGCGTGCTGCTGTCGGCGCATGCAGACCTGGTGTTCGACGGCATGACCATCGCTGCTTTCTGCGTCGGGGCGAGCGAAGGCCTGGTCTACCTGCGCGGCGAGTACCGCTACCTGCTCGATGCTCTCGAGGCGACGCTGGAACGCCGGCGTGCCGCCGGACTGCTGGGCCGCAACCTGCTCGGCCGGCAAGGTTTCGATTTCGATATCCGCATCCATGTCGGCGCAGGCTCCTACGTCTGCGGCGAGGAGTCCGCCCTGCTCGAGTCGCTGGAAGGACGGCGCGGCATCCCGCGCAACCGGCCCCCGTACCCCGTCACGGCCGGGTATCTCGGCCAGCCCACCGTGGTCAACAATGTTGAGACCTTGTGTGCGGCCGCCCTGGTGGCGGTCCATGGCGGTGAGTGGTTCCGCTCCATGGGCACGCCGCGCTCCACCGGAACCAAGATCCTCTCGGTAGCCGGCGACTGCGCGCGGCCGGGGCTGTACGAGTACCCCTTTGGCGTCAGCGTGGCAGAGGTGCTGGCGGACTGCGGCGCCGAGCGCACCCTCGCGGTACAGGTCAGCGGGCCCTCCGGCCACTGTATCGATGCCGGCGAGTTCGCTCGCAAGATCGCGTTCGAAGACCTGCCCACGGCCGGTGCGTTCACCATCTTCGACGACAGTCGCGACATGTTCGATGTGGCGCGCAACTACGTCGATTTCTTCGCCCATGAGAGTTGCGGCTTCTGCACGCCCTGCCGGGTAGGCACCAGCATCCTGCGCGGCACCATGGCCAAGATCGGCGGCGGTCGCGGCAGCCTGCACGAGATCGAGGAAATGACGCGCCTGCACCAGGTATTGCAGGCCTCGGCACACTGCGGCCTCGGCCACACTGCCTGCAACCCGGTCATCGACACCCTGAAGCGCTTCCGGCCAACCTTCGAGCGCCGCCTGCAATCGCTGCGCTTCGCGCCGGACTTCGACCTCGACGGCGCCCTCGCAGCGGCGCGCCGGGCGACCGGCCGCAACGATCCCGGGGCCTACCTGGAGCAGGACTCATGAGCAATCGGCCGACCTTCGTCCTCGACGACCAGGAAGTGTCCTTCGAGCCGGGCCAGACGGTGCTGCAGGCGGCGCTCGCCGCCGGCCGCTACATCCCCCACCTGTGTTACCACCCCGAATTCCGACCCCATGGCAGCTGCAAGGTATGCACGGCCCGGGTGGACGGCCGCATGGCCGCGGCCTGCACCACGCCCGCGGCCGCAGGCATCACCGTGGAAAGCGACACCGACGAACTGAACGACCTCCGCCGCATGCTGATCCGGATGCTGTTCGCCGAGGGCAACCATTTCTGCCCCTCCTGCGAGGCCAGCGGCAACTGCGTGTTGCAGGCGCTGGGTTATGACCTCGGCGTGCTCACCGCCGGTTTTCGCCACATGTTCCCCGTCCGCGCGGTGGACGCTTCGCACCCGGACATCCTGCTGGACTTCAACCGCTGCGTGCTGTGCGAGCTGTGCGTGCGCGCCTCGAACGAGGTGGACGGCAAGGGCGTGTTTGCTCTCTCCGGCCGCGGCATCGACAAGCACCTGGTAGTGAACTCCGAGTCCGGGCAACTGGCGGACACGAACATCGCCCTCGACGACAAGGCCATGGAGGTTTGTCCGGTCGGCGTGATCCTTAAGAAACGCGTCGGCTTTGCGGTGCCGATCGGCGAGCGCCGCTACGACCGCTCACCCATCAGCGCCCAGGCGCTGGCGGATGCACCGCGGGCTCCGGAGAAAAAGCCATGAGCGCTGCAGCGCCGCGCAAACTGCGGGTCGCCACCACTTCCCTGGCCGGCTGTTTCGGCTGTCACATGTCGCTGCTCGACATCGACGAGCGCCTCTTTCCGCTGCTGGACAAGATCGAGTTCGACCGCTCCCCGCTGACCGACATCAAGCATTGCGGCAAGTGCGACATCGGTATCATCGAGGGCGGCATCTGCAACGCGGAGAACGTGCGCGTGCTGCGCGAGTTCCGCGCCAACTGCCGCATCCTGGTGGCGATCGGCGCCTGCGCCGTGACCGGTGGCCTCCCCGCCCAGCGTAACCACCTCGACCTCGGGCTTTGCCTGCAGGAGGTGTACGAGACCGAACCCAGCCTGTCGGCCGGCTGCATTCCGGACGATCCCGAGCTGCCCCTGCCGCTGGACAAGGTGCATCCCCTGCACGAAGTCGTGAAGGTGGATTACTTCATTCCCGGCTGCCCGCCGTCGGCGGATGCGATCTGGAGTTTCCTCACCGACCTGATCAGCGGTCGCACGCCCCGGCTGGGACACGGACTCATCAGCTATGACTGAAATCAACCCCCTCGAAACCGATCGCACCCCCGGCCTGAAGCGCGTGGCCATCGAGACGCTCACGCGCGTCGAGGGCCACGGCAAGGTCACGCTGTTGCTCGACGAGGACGGGCACGTGCGCCAGGCGCGCCTGCACATCGTCGAGTTCCGCGGTTTCGAAAAATTCATCCAGGGACGTCCTTACTGGGAGGTCCCGGTCATGGTGCAGCGCCTGTGCGGCATCTGCCCGGTCAGCCACCACCTCGCTGCGTGCAAGGCCATGGACCTGGTCGTCGGTGTGGACCAGCTCACCCCCACCGCTGAAAAAGTCCGCCGCCTGATGCACTACGGGCAGATCCTGCAATCCCACGCCCTGCACTTCTTCCATCTCTCGTCGCCGGACCTGCTGTTCGGCTTCGACTCCGACGTGGCGCGTCGCAATATCGTCGGTGTCGCCGCGGCGCACCCCGACCTCGCCCGGCGCGGCGTGCTGCTGCGCAAGTTCGGCCAGGAAGTGATCCGTGTCACCGCCGGCAAGCGCATCCACGGCACGGGCTCGGTCCCGGGCGGCGTGAACCGCAGCGTTCCGCCGCACGAGCGTCGCGCCCTGCGCGAACAATGCGCCCAGGTCATCGACTGGAGCCGGGACGCGGTGCACCTGGTCAAGCGGCTGTTCGAACAGAACCTCGAACAGTACCGCGAGTTCGCCACCTTCCCCTCGCACTCGCTGGCGCTGGTGCGGGCCGACGGCGCCATGGACCTGTACCACGGCGGGCTGCGTGCGCGCAGCGCCACCGGCGAGACGCTGTTCGACCATGCCGACTACTGCGACTACTGGGAACGGATCCTCGAGGACGTGAAGCCCTGGTCGTACATGAAGTTCCCCTTCCTGCGCGACATCGGCCCCGGCGACGGCTGGTACCGCGTCGGGCCGCTGACGCGTGTGACCAACTGCGACTTCATCCCCTCCGCGCTTGCTGAGCAGGAGCGCCGCGACTTCATGGCCTTCGATGACGGCAGTGCTGCGCGCGCGACGCTCGGCTTCCACTGGGCACGCATGATCGAGATGCTGCATGCCGCCGAGGTCATCGCCGGCCTGCTGGCGGACGACGACGTCTGCGGCGACGATCTCATGGCCTACGGCGAGCGCCGGCGCCGCGGTGTCGGCGTGCTCGAGGCTCCGCGCGGCACGCTGATCCACCACTACCGCGTGGACGAGCACGACCAGGTCGTGCGTGCCAACCTCATCGTGTCCACAACGCACAACAACGAGGCCATGAACCGGGCCATCCGCGCCGTGGCGCAGCGCTACCTGGACGGGCGCACGCTCACCGAGGGGCTGCTGAACCATATCGAAGTGGCCGTGCGCGCGTTCGATCCCTGCCTCTCCTGCGCCACCCACGCACTCGGCAAGATGCCGCTGGCGGTCGAGCTGGCGGACGCCGACGGCACCGTCATCGATACCCTGCGGCGGGACGGGGGATGACCGCGCCCGTCGTCGTCTTCGCGGTCGGCAACCCGAGCCGCGGCGACGACGCGATCGGGCCGGAGCTCGGCGCCCGGCTCGAGGCCGAGGACCTTCCAGAGGTCGACGTGATCATGGACTTCCAGCTCCAGGTGGAGCACGCCCTCGACCTCGAGGGCCGGGACCTGGCGATATTCGTCGATGCCGCAGTGGATGTTGAGCCGCCCTACGAACTGAAGCAGGTGCGCCCGAGCCGCGATCGCAGCCACACCAGCCATGCCCTGTCACCCGCGGCGGTGCTCGAGACCTTCGAGCGCTGCACCGGCAGGGCCGCGCCACCGGCCTGGGTGCTGGCGGTGCGCGGAGACGCCTTCGACCTCGGCACCGAATTGTCACCGGCGGCGCGCGACAACGTGGAGGCTGCATGGCGCATCCTGCGCGCGCTCAGCGCAGGTCCCGCCGTCGGTCCCTGATCACCGGGCGACCGCGGCACCCTCCGTCTCAGGGCAAGTATTCGCGCCGCATCCGCAACACTACGTTGAACGAGATCGACACCCGGACCTCGTCGGACAGGTTCGGGTGCACCAGGTGGTGCAGGAAAGCCGGCCACACCAGGATCTCGCCCGCCTGTGGCAGGATGCGATGCTCCGGGTCCACCTGCGGATCGCCCTTGATCGCCAGCATGTTGGCCTGCGGCCGCGGGTCGTAGAAGCTGATCGCGCCCGGGTTGCGGTCCGAGCGCCCCGGCAGCGGCTTCGGCTCGGGCACCTGCACGTAGTAAGTGCCGCTGAGCCAGGAATGCGGGTG
Organism: uncultured Gammaproteobacteria bacterium; assembly: GCA_963709275.1. Classification (GTDB taxonomy): domain Bacteria; phylum Pseudomonadota; class Gammaproteobacteria; order Steroidobacterales; family XN24; genus XN24. The sequence goes on along the minus strand of CAVPVZ010000002.1, from coordinate 705,550 downwards.
GTTGTGCAGGTTGTGGTAGTCCCCGAAGCGGTTCACGTTGCCCCAGGCCTGCAGGTAGAAATCGAGCTCGTAGCCCACGCCGGCGGCTCTCGCGTAGTCGAGAACCGCACGGTTGACGCAGCTTTTCAGCCAGCCTACGACCGGGTGCTCATGGTCGAACAGGTTGCCGGAGAGGTAGTCGGTGGTGAATTCCGCCTTGCCCTCGTCGAGGTCCGTCAGCAGCTTCACCAGCACCGGGTTGGCCCGCTCGGCACCCGGCAGGCGATGGCGCAGCATCTGGGTCGGCCACAGCTGCCTGATCTCGGGCTGGTCCTGGTTCGCGCCGCTCATCGCATATTGGCCCTCCGGAGCCCGCGCTCCGATGACCCGCAGTCTACCCGAACACGGCCCGCCGCTAGCTCTCGCGCAGCTTCTTCAGCCCGATGAACTCGAGGATCACCTTCTCGTAGATCGGCTCGGAGACGCCCTTCTTCACCTTGCGCAGGAAGTACTTCTCGAAGGCGATCTTGGCGAGGTGCACCCAGCGGCCGCGCGAGGCCCAGTTCAGGTTGCGCGGCGGGATCTGCGGCTGGGCGATGAAGGCCACGCCCGAGTCGCCGAAGTCCGCCAGGCACAGCGCGTTCCAGGTCGCTTTCTCCTGCGGTTCCCTGCCGTCGAGCATCGCGCGGATGTTGTGCGCGGTGGCGGTCACCATGGACTCGATCATGTAGCCGGTCTTGGGCACGCCGACCGGCAGGGGCGTCGGGCCCATCGGCGGGATGGCGACGCACACGCCGACCGAGAATATCTCGGGGTATTTCGGGTTGCGCTGGTGCTCGTCGATGAGGATGAAGCCGCGCGGGTTCACCAGGCCCTCGACGCCGCGCACCGCCTCGATGCCGCGGAAGGCCGGCAGCACCATGCTGTGGGCGAAGGGGACCTCGGCATTGCCGATCTCGTTGCCGCGATCGTCGAAGCGGGTGACGAACACCTTGCCCTCTTCCACCCGGTCGATGCGCGCATTCTCCATCCACTTGATGTTGCGGTCGCGCAGCTCGGACTCCAGCAGCGACTTGGTGTCGCCCACGCCGTCCAGGCCGAGGTGGCCGATGTAGGGCTCGGGGGTGATGAAGGTCATCGGCACGCGGTCGCGAATCTTGCGGCGCTTCAGCTCGGTGTCGAGGATGAAGGCGTACTCGTAGGCGGGGCCGAAACAGGATGCGCCGGCCACGGCGCCAACCACGATCGGGCCCGGGTTCTCGACAAAGCGCTGCCAGCGCTCGTAGCTCTCGAAGGCGTGGCCGGTGCGGCAGACGGAATCGGTGTGGCCGCCGTGGGGGCCGAGGCCGGGGACTTCGTCGAAGGCCAGCTCGGGGCCGGTGGCGATGACCAGGAAGTCGTATTCGATGCGCCGGCCGTCGGCGAGTTCCAGCGCCTTCTCTTCGGCCAGCACCTTCTTCGCAGGGATCCCGTCGAAGCCAATGCCGTGCTTGGCGAACACCGGCGGGAGATGCACCTTGATCTGCTCGGGCTTGCGCCAGCCGACCGCGACCCAGGGGTTCGAGGGGGTGAACTCGAAGTACTCGCCGTCCGTGACGACATGCACCTCGTCGCCCTTGCCCGCCAGCGCCTTCATCTCGTAAGCCATGCAGATGCCGCCGAGTCCGGCGCCGAGGATCACGATCTTCGCCATTGAGACATCCTCCCGAGAAACCCGCAGTTGAGCGTTGTCTTAATTTAGCGTCTTACGATATACCACCGGAGCAGCGGCGCTGTCGACACCAATGGTAGGTTTGCTGCGAAGCGATCTCATGAGACCAAGACCAAGGAGCCCCGATGCCGAAGCGACTCCCCTACCGCGCCACGACCGCCAGCGGCAACCAGTTCGAGTTCGAATTCCCGCTGCATCCCGAGACCGGCTCCGCCGTCCATGTCGCCAATCTGCTGGATGCGATGCTTGGCACGCTGGATCGGGAAATCCGCCAGGCGGGCGCGGTAAGCAACGGCGACGTGCTGCAGGCGCTCGCCATGGCCCTGGCGGTCCGGACGAGGATTCTGCCCGGCGACCCGGCGCAGATGGCGCATCTTGCCTCGGAGCTGCTGGCTGGTGCATTGTCTGGCACTGCACAGCCTGCCGCAGGCAATGTGGCCCCAGGCCAGTCGCGGGACGTGCACTAGCCGCGGAGAACACCATGAATGCCACCGGATCGCCCGCGCCGGCGCCCAAGACGCCGGCGCACCTTTGGATCGTCGCCGTCGTCGCGCTGTTGTGGAATGCAGTGGGCGCATACGACTACATCGCGACGCAGCTGCGCCTCGAGGGCCACATGAGCCAGTTCAGCCAGGAGCAGCTGGACTATTTCTATGCGTTCCCGGCCTGGGCCGTGGCCGCATGGGCGACCGCCGTCTGGTTCGCCCTGTTCGGCTCCCTGGCGCTGCTGTTGCGCCGTCGCCTCGCGTACCCGCTCTTCACCATCTCGCTGGCAGCGATGATCGTCAGCACCATCCACAGCTTTGCTCTTACGAACGGTGCCGAGATGATGGGGAGCGGCGGGGTCGTCTTTTCCGGCGTGATCGCCGTGATCAGCATCCTGCTGGTGTGGTACAGCAAGTCCATGCTCGCCCGCGGCGTGCTGCGCTGAGGTTCCATACTGCGGAACCTGGCTGGCGCCAGCGCGTCCAAGGCCTCTGAGCGCAAACGCATATTGATGCTTTACAATGCCCGTTTTGGTGCGCGGCACCTGAAATTTCAGCCATTGAGGTAGGTTTCATGTACAAGCTTCCGGTACTCATCCTGGCCCTGCTCGGGCTTCTCGCAAGCCCGTTTGCTGCTGCGGACTCGATCCCCGCGGAGACCATGTTCGGCAAGTCCCTGGTTCGATCCGTCGCGATTTCTCCGGACGGCAAGCACTTCGCCTTCACTTACGAGGAGGGCAACGAGGTCAAGCTGGGCGTGATGGAGCGCGACAGCAAGAAGATCCTGTCCTCGTTCGGCTTCGGCGAGAACATGCATGTCCTGCGTTACATCTGGGGCAGCAATTCGCGCGTGGTGATGGCCGTCGGCGAGGTCACCGGGAGCCTGGACAACCTCGGCCGCCCCCAGCACCTGTATGCCGCCAATATCGACGGCACGCAGCGCCAGCAAATTTTCGAGATGCAGACCGGCTTTTACACGCTGCTGCATCCGCTGCCGGAAGACCCGCGCTACATCCTGATTTCCCGCTATCACGGTTCCGACCGCATTCCCAAGGGCCACTTGCTCGACATATTCAACGGCGACATGGTCTACCTCGACGACCAGCCCCTCGACCCGGACATGAGTGCGCTCATCGCAGACAACGACGGCGAGCTGCGCGGTGCTGCAGCCGTCAAGGTCGGCGAGACGCTGGACGACATCGAGATCCGCCTGTATGCGAAGAAAGATGGCAAGTGGAGCACTATCGACCTGCCTAGCCAGCGCCAGCGCCCGATGGTCGATTTCCTCGGCTTTTCCGCGGACAACAGGCAGCTGTACTTCTCCTCCAACCACGACATGCCCGAGAACGACCGCATGGGCGTGTTCCGTTACGATTTCGACAGCGGCAAGATCGACCTGATGTTCCGCGACGACGAATCGGACGCACGCGGGCTGCTGTACACGCCCGGGCGCAAGGTCCTCGGCGCCTACAGCATTTTCGGACCTGCTAACTACTCGCTGTTCGATGACCAGGTGGAGGCACTGCCGGACGAGGCGGCGCTGCTCGTGGGACTGCTGAACGCTTTCCCCGATGATGATGTCTTCATCACCTCCACCACCAGCGACGGCCACCTGTCCACGCTGGTCGTGCAGGGTGACCGCCGTCCGCCCGAGTTTTTCCTCTTCGACAGCCAGACCCGCAAGGTTGAGTTTCTCTCCGCGTCCATGCCCGACATCGACAAGAGCACGCTGGTCGACATGGAGCCGGTACGCATCGTTGCCCGCGACGGCCTGGTGCTGCACGCCCTCCTGACGCGCCCCAGGGACGCGAAGAAGGACCTGCCGCTGATCCTCAACGTCCACGGCGGACCCTTCGGCGTCACGGACACCTGGGGTTTCAACCCCGAGGCGCAGTACTTTGCCCAGCATGGCTACGCCACGCTGCAGGTCAACTACCGCGGCTCGGGCAACCGCGGCCAGGACTTCCAGCGCGCCGGCTGGCGCGAGTGGGGCGGCAAGATGCAGGACGATCTTACCGATGCCACGAACTGGGCGATCGAGCAGGGCATCGCGGATGCGGACCGCATCTGCATCTACGGCGGCAGCTATGGCGGCTACGCCACGCTCATGGGCGTCGTGAAGGAACCCGATCTTTATGCCTGTGGCGTCGGTTACGTCGGCGTGTACGACCTCACCTGGTTCCGCGAGGGCGACGGCTCGGACTTCTCCCGCCGCCAGGATCGCGAATCACGCGAGAACTTCGAGCGCTTCATGAGCTCGGCCGTGGGCGTGACGCCGGAGTCGGTTCTGCCCTCCTCGCCGGTCCATCATGTCGAGAAGATCAAGGCGGACCTGTTCATCGTCCATGGCGAGTCGGACGTACGCGTGCCGGTCGGGCATGCCTACCGCCTGCGCGATGCGCTGAACAAGATCGGCAAGGACTACGAGTGGATGATCAAGGAGAAGGAAGGCCACGGCTTCTACCAGGTGCCCAACCGTGTCGAGCTGTACGAGAGCATGCTCGCCTTCTTCGACAAGCACATCGGCCCGGGCGGCCCGACCACCGCTGATACCGCTGCAGCTGAGCGCTAGCTGAATCCGGCGCGCACGTCGGACTGATGCCTGACTTTGCGGCCTGGCTGAACCGCCTGCAGGAAACACCGTGGCTCGCAACCACGGTGTTTCTTGCGGGCCTCCTCCTCCTCGCCTTTGCCGCCGACTGGCTGACCAAGCGTGTCCTGCTGCGGCTGGTGAGCCGCGCGGTCGCCGCCTCCCCCACCCGCTACGACGACGCCCTGCTCGGGCGCGGCGTCATCTCGCGCCTGGCCCACGTGGTGCCGGCGCTGGTCATCTATCTCGGCATCCCGCATGTCCCCGGGATCCCGGACGCCCTTGCGACGGTCACGCGCAACGTCGCCAACGCCTACATGATCCTCACCGTGGCGCTGGCCTTCGGCCACCTGCTGAATGCGCTCGGCGACATCTACGACGCGGCCGACCCGGTGAGGGCGCGCAACAAGCCCATCAAGGGCTACCTCCAGCTGGTCAAGATCATCGTCTTCATCCTGACGGGGATCCTGGTCCTCGCGGTGCTCATCGACCGGTCGCCGTTGTTGCTGCTGTCAGGCCTCGGCGCCATGACGGCGGTGCTGCTGCTGGTGTTCAAGGACACCATCCTGTCGTTCGTCGCCTGCGTGCAGCTGTCGAGCCAACGACATGCTGCGGGTCGGGGACTGGATCGAGATGCCGGCGCTCAACGCCGACGGCGACGTGATCGATATCGCCCTGCACACGGTCAAGGTGCAGAACTGGGACAAGACCATCACCACCATTCCGACATGGCGGCTGATCAACGAGAGCTTCAAGAACTGGCGCGGCATGTCCGAGTCGGGCGGCCGACGCATCAAGCGCGCCCTGCCCATCGACCAGGGCTCGATCCGCTTTCTCACCGACGAGGAACGGAACCGGCTGCGCCGCTTCGCGCTCATCGACGAGTACCTGGAACGCAAGCGCGAGGAGCTGGAAGCCTATAACCAGCGCCTGCTGGCGGAAGGGCGTGACCCGGTGAATACGCGCCGCGTGACGAACATCGGCACCTTCCGCGCCTACTGCGAAGCCTACCTGCGTGCGCATCCGCGCGTGCACCAGGGACATGACCCTGATCGTGCGCCAGCTGCAGCCCGGCCCGGACGGCCTGCCGCTGGAGATCTACTGCTTCACCAACACCACGGCATGGGCCGAGTACGAGAGCATCCAGGCGGACATCTTCGACCACCTGTACGCGATCCTGCCGGAGTTCGGCCTCAAGGTGTTCCAGGCGCCCGCCGGTACCGACATCCGCCGCGCGCTGTCCCAACCGCATGAAGTCTGAGCGCTTCCGCCGCCTGCACGCTGCCCTCTGCGTGCTGGTGCTGCTGTGCTGCCACCCGGTTGCGGCAACTGAGCCGCGCGCCGCGCCGGAAACCCCGCCGCCCTCCATCGGCCTGGCGCTGGGCTCGGGAGGCGCCAGCGGCCTCGCACACATCGCCATGCTCGGCGTCTTCGACGAGCTCGGCATCAAGCCGGCCGCCATCGCGGGGACCAGCATCGGCGCAGTGATGGGCGCCCTGTACGCCGGCGGTCTCGACGCCGCGGAGATTCGCGTCGTGTTCGAGGAATTCGGCGGCTCACGTCTCGACATGCTCTCCGGCATGCTGCAGGCGGACGCGGGACCGAGCATCGCGGGCCTGTTGGAAACGGATCTCACCAATGGGGGCGTGCTGGACATTAACGGCTTCCTCGAGTTCCTCGCCGACAAGATCGAGGCGCGCACTTTCGCCGAGCTCGATATCCCGCTGGTCGTCGTCGCCACGGATTACTGGAGCGGAAAGATGCAAGTCATCGACACAGGTCCACTGTTCCCGGCGCTTGCCGCCAGCATGGCGGTGCCGGGCCTCTTTGCCCCGGTGGAGCGCGGCGACGCGCTGCTGATCGACGGCGGCACCTCCAACCCGCTGCCGTTCGACCTGCTGCAGGACCGCTGCGAGCTTGTCGTGGCGGTCGACGTGTCGGGCTCCCGACATCGCAACGGCACCGCGAAACCCGGCATGCTCGACATGCTGTTCAAGACTTTCGAGATCATGCAGGGCTCGCTGATTGCCCTGCGGCTCCGGGAGAACCCGCCGGATATCTACATCAAGGTGGATAGCAGCAACGTCCGGCTGCTGGAGTTCAACCGCATCGACGAGGTGCTCGAGCAAGCGCAGCCCGCGGCCGCGGAACTCCGCCGCCAGCTCGCGGGACATCTTTCCCGCTAGCTCGTCCCTGAAACCCTTATCGACCCCCGACCGCCCCGTGCTGTAGGCCATGGGGTCGGCCACCAGCGCGCTCGGTGGACGACTTTCTTCCCGGATACGGGTTGACATTCTTATATTTGGGTTTATTCTCCCCACATGCATCAACTCGGCCCTTTCCAATCCCGCCAGATGTGACCGGCCAAGAGGAAGCCCGCCCGCATGAGCACTGAAACCCTGATCTCAAATATCGCCAATGAGTCGCATCGCGGCGAAGCCGCACCGTTCGCCGCCGAGCAAAGCCTGAGCCACCTGGCCGAGGGCCGCATCGCGGCCGCCCGGGCGTCCTTCGTGACGCGGCGCGTGAACCTCGGCGACGCCGCCACCCTATTGACCCAGGCCCGCCCCCGGGCGGGCGACGTCGTGCTCGCCCGGGTGAAGCGCCTGCGCCACCACGCGCGGCTCCAGTGCGCCAGCGGGCGCCGGGTCCAGCTCTTTCACGGCGACGAGATCGTGGTCTGTTATGGCGACCGCTATGCGCCCCAGCAGTTTGAGGCCTACGTCCCCGAGACCATCGGCCCCTGCCACCTGGTTGCGTCCGGCGGTGTGGCGGCGCAGGCGATCAACTGGCACCAGCGGATCCATCGTGGCCCGACCGAAATCGAGGTGCTCGGCATCCTCGGCGACCAGAACGGCCGCGCCCTCAACCTGCGCCACTACGCCCTGCCCTCGGGCTCGAACGAAGCGCCGCGCTCCCGGCCACGGCTGGTGGTCCTGGCGGGCACCTCGATGGACTCGGGCAAGACCACGTCCGGGGCCCACCTGGTGCGCGGGCTGAGTCGCGCGGGGCTGCGCGTCGGCGCCGCCAAGGTCACCGGCACCGGTGCCTGCAACGATTTCTTCCTGATGCAGGATGCCGGCGCTTCGGTGGTGCTGGATTTCACCGACGCCGGCCACGTGTCGACTTACCGTGTCGGCGAGCCGGCGATCCGGCGGATCGTCGAGACGCTGAGCGCCGAGCTGTCGCGGCACGAACTGGACGTCGCCGTGCTCGAGGTGGCCGACGGGCTGGTCCAGGCCGAAACCGCGGCGCTGCTCAGCGCGGCCTGGTTCCGGCACGCCATCGACGGGGTCATCTTCTGTGCCCAGGACGCGATGGGCGCCAAGGCGGGCGTGGAATGGCTCGAGCAGCGCGGCCATGACGTGCTCGCCGTCTCCGGGGTCCTGACGGCTGCGCCGCTGGCGATGCGCGAGGCCGGCGACCTGCTGCAACAGCCGGTCATCGGCCTCGACGGCCTGTCCGACCGCTACGTCTCCCGTTCACTCGTGGCCCGCGATGCTCGCGGCACAGAGCTGCGCAATGCCTGCACCGGCTGAGACCCTTCCGCTCGACGTCCGCGCGGCCGCTGCCGCGGCGCCTCGGCACTTCGCCGCCCTGCTGGCCAACGCCCTCGCCCAGGCCGCCTGCACAGTGGCGCTCGCCCTCGGCGCCCGCGCGGCGATCGAGTCCGGGCCGGCCGCCGGAACCATCATGGTGCTCGCCATTGCCGCGCTCGGTGGCGCCTGGCTCCGCGGCCGCGAGCGCGTCGACGGCGAGGCGCTGGGACAGAGGTTCGTCCACGACGTCAGGCTGCGGCTGTTCGACCACCTGCTGGCCGTCCCTTCACGTGATCTGAGCGAGCGCCCGAAAGGCGGCGCGCTGGTGCGCTTCGTGGGCGACCTGCAGGCCATCAAGTCCTGGATCAGCCGCGGCCTGGCGCAGCTCATCGTCGCCCTGCCAATGCTGGCCGCCTCCGTGGCGGTCCTCGGCTGGATGGACCCGATGCTCGGCATCATCGCCGCCGCCATCGTGGCGGCCGGCGCGGTCGGCGCGGCCCTGCTCGCCAACCCCCTCGCCGACGCCAACCGGGAACTGCGCAACCGCAGGGGCCAGCTGGCGCGCTTCGTCACGGAGATGATGTCCGCCGCGCCCTCGGTGCAGGCGCACGGCAAAGAGCCGCGCGAGCAGAAGCGTCTCGACGCGCGCGGCGAGAAAGTCATCGATGCCGCCTGCGCCCGCGCCGTGCTGGTCGGTCGCGCGCGGAGCCTGGTCCAGCTGCTCGGCTCGGGCGCCTTGCTGGCGGTGCTGGTGATCGGCGCGGCGCGCCTGCAGGCCGGCGAGATGGTCGCCGCGCTGACGGTGGTCGCCTGGCTGACCACACCGATTCGCGACCTCGGGCGGGTGTTCGAGTACTGGCAGGCCGCGACGGTCGCGCGCGAGCGGATCAGCGCGTTCTTCAGCTGGCCGCAATTGCCCGGCCTGCATGGGGGCCGGCGCCTGCGGCGGCCGGCCGGTGAGCTTCGTTTCGAGGGGCTGGTGGCGTGCCCGGGTCGCGCGCCGCTGGACCTGGTGCTGGAAAGAGGCACGGTGACCGTGGTGACCGGACCGAACGGCTGCGGCAAGAGCTCGCTGCTTGCGGTCACGGCCCGCCTGCAGGCCCCGGTGGCCGGTCGGGTGCTGCTTGGCGGCCAGGACCTTGCACAGGTGCGCAACAGCGACCTGCGGCAGCACATCGCCATCGTCGGGCCCGACCTGCCGCTGATCCGTGGCTCGGTCCGGCGCAACGCCAGTTACCGCAGTCGGGGCATGACGCCCGAGGCGTTCGGCACGCTGCTGCAACGGTGCCGGCTGGAGCACCTGGTGGCGGACGGCGGCGACTCGCCCGCTCGTATCGCAGAGGCGGGGCTGAACCTGTCCAGCGGCGAACGCCAGCGCCTGGCGTTGGCCCGGGCCCTGTGGCCGGAACCCTGCGTGTTGCTGCTGGACGAGATCGACAACCATCTGGACGCCGAGAGCCTGTCGGTCCTGCGCCAGGTCATCGAGACCTTCCCCGGCACCGCCATCATAGTGACCCACGACCCGCGCCTGCTGGACGCGGCACACCGCGTGATCGAGCTGGACGCCGGCGGCGCCGTCGTCGGCGACCGCCTGCGCCCGACCGCGGAAGTGGCCTAGGGGGCGGCGCGTGACTGGTTCTCCTCTTCCAACCGGCACCGCGGTGGAGCGCCGCCTGGGCGCCGACCGCCGGACCCGCTACCTGCGCTTCCTGCCCACCGCGCCGGACCCGCAGCGGCCGCCGCTGGTTTGCGTACATGGCATCGGCCGCGATGCGCAGGGTCACCTGGCCGCGTTCACGGACTGGGCCGAGCGGACCGGGACCGAGCTGCTGGCGCCGCTGTTCGATCGCCGTCGCTACCGCGGCTATCAGCGGCTGAAGGCCTCGAACCGCACCTTGCATCCCGTTGCAGCCCTCGACGCCATCCTCGACGAGACCGTGGGCGCGCGGCCATGCCTGTTGTACGGCTTCTCGGGGGGCGCCCAGTTCGCCCACCGGTACGCCCTGGTGCGCCCGGAGCGCGTGGCCGGCATGGCCCTGGCCGCAGCCGGCTGGTACACCTTCCCGAGCGCCGCTGCGAGTTTCCCCTACGGACTCGCGCCCGGCCGCCTGCCCGGCTCCCTGGCGATCGATTTCCCCGCCTTCCTGCAGCTGCCGAAATGCGTCCTGGTCGGCGACCGGGACGTGGAGCGCGACCCGTCGCTGCGGTCCAACCGCGTGCTGGACCGGGAACAGGGCGACAACCGCCTCGCCCGTGCAACCGCCTGGGTGGCCGCCATCAACCGCGCCAGCGCCAAGGCCCCGGCGGCCCCGCCGTGCCGCCTGGTCGTGGTCCGCGGCGCCGGCCACGACTGGCAGGAGTGCTACCAGCACGGCCGCCTGCATGAGCACGTCACGCACTTCATCGACGAGCTTTGCGTCGCACCCCACCAGATGCACCGCGACACCGATCCCGTGCGCGTCGCCGCCCTCTGACCGCTACTTAGAAACTCATGGAGATGATGATGTTAAGTCACTGGCCTCGTTACCTTTTTGTTGCCGCACTTGCCCTTGCGCCTGCGGCAGCCGCAAAGGCAGCGGAAACCTCCGTCTCGCTCGCCGACGGCGCGGAAGTCGCCTGGGACGACGATCGTTACCTCCGTCTCGGCGGCCGCGTTCACTACGACGTGGCGCGCTTCAGTGACGACGTCACGCTGCTCGAGGACGAGCAGGACTTCCGGCGCGCGCGGTTCGTGCTGCGAGCGGGCTACGACGACTGGCAGTTTCGCGCCGACTACGACGTCGGCCTGGTGGACGGCTGGCGCAACCTGTACCTGCGCTACGACGGGTGGGATCGCGTGCGGGTCACGGCCGGCAACCAGGTCGCCCCGTTCTCCCTCGACGAACTGTCGAGCTCGAACGACCTTGCGTTCCTGGAGCGTTCCCTTGCGTCGGCCCTGAGCCCAGCGATGCTCACCGGCATCTCGGTGGGCACCTGGGGCGGCGACTGGAGCGCGACGGCCGGCGTGTTCGGCGACGAGCTCAGTGACCTGGACCGGCGCACTGCCGAGGGCACCTCGTTCGTCGGCCGCTTCACCTACGCCCCGATCCGCAAGCAGCGCCAGGTCGTCCACTTCGGCATCTCGCAGGAGTACCGCTCCATTGACTCCAACACGGACGTGCGGATCCGCGCGCGTCCCGAGTCCCGCCTCACCGACGCCCGGCTGGTCGATACCGGCAGCATCGTCGGCGTGGACAGCCTCTCGACCACCGGGCTCGAGCTGATGGCCATCCTCGACAGCGTGCGGCTGCAGACGGAGTACCTGCGCATGACCCTGGACGGCGGGCTCAATGACGCCACCTTCAGCGGCGGTTATGTCCAGGCGAGCTGGCTCGTCACCGGCGAGCGCTACCGCTACAGCCGTTCCCGTGGCGTGCCGACGGCGGTGCGGCCGCGGGGCGACTGGGGCGCGCTCGAGCTCTCCGTGCGCTACAGCATGCTCGATCTCGAGGACGGCCTCGTCTCCGGCGGCGAGCAGACCCAGCTGACGGCCGCCGTGTCCTGGTATGTGAACCGGCAGCTCCGGACCAGCGTGAACTACAGCCAGTACGATGCGGCGCCCAACAGCGACGGCATCGACGAGGACGGCTCGATCCTGATGTTCCGCCTCCAGTACGTCGATGTAGGAGCCCGCTGATGGAACACTTTCGCCTGATTCGCGCCGAGGTCGATCTCGAGCCCCTGCGTCTGGAACTCGGCGAACCATGCGAGCGCATGGGATGCTCAGCAGGGGCGCCAGCTCACCGCCCCCGCGCAGCGCCACACCAACGCCATCCCACTGCGGGGCCTGCGTCGGTCGCGCATCTGCGGACGCCGCCGGCGCGACGTGCACGAGAGCCGCTGGACGTCCCTCTCCGCCCAGTTCCCGGCGACCCGGGCTCTGATCGAGAGCCTTCGCCGCCGAGCAGCAGGGCAAGCCGGGGCGCGCCCGCTTCGCCTGCCTGCCGCCGGGGAAGATCGTGCTGCCGCACATGGACCGCGGCGAGTACTACCGGTACCGGGACCGCTACCACCTGGTCATCAAGAGCGAGAAAGGCAGCGCGCTGAATGCCGGCGGCGAATCCGTACGCATGCAGGAAGGCGAACTCTGGTGGTTCGACAACAAGGCCGTCCACGACGCCTGCAACGACTCGGATGACGACCGCATCCACCTGATCTTCGACCTGCTGCCGGATCGGGCGTCGAGCCGGCCGCACAGTTCGACGACCCCGCCCGCCTGTTGGCCGCCGAGCTGGCGGCGCGAGACCAGGGCTCCGTCGAGGAAGTGGCCCGAGCCGTCGCGCTTTACGCCGCGGCCCGTGCGCATCCGGAAGCTGGGCGCGCGCACTCGACGAGGCCGGCCTGCTCGGCGTGGCGGAACAAAAGCCGATCGGGGCGCTGGCGCGGCTGTTCTGGCCGACCCTGCGCGCGCCAGGACCGCGCACCGCTCGAATCGGCAGTGGCCTGGTCGCTCGGCTTGATGGATACGGGCCGGATCCGGCTCGACGAAGTCGCCGAGGCAATCACGGCAGTCGGCGGCGTGGACGCAGTGCACAGGTCATGGCGGGAAGACCGGGACCAGGCGATCTACGGTTTTCTCCCGGCGGCCACTGCGGGGCATTGACATTCTCATATTTGGGGTTAAAATCCCCACATAAGATCCAGGAACTGGACGCAAATGCCAGCAAGGCGATACAGCGTAAACCGGCAAGGGACCATTTATCCATGAGCAGTGACGACTTCAAGTCCGCCATCGTAGGCGCCGCCAGCCGCGCCCTGCGTCCGCTCGCCCGCATGTTACTTGCCAGCGGCTTCACTTTTCGGGAATTCAACGCCCTCGCCCGCCGCGTATTCGTGGCCGTAGCGACCGACGAGTTTGGGCGTGCCGGCCGCCCCACCAACGTGTCCCGTGTTTCGCTCATGACCGGGATCGCGCGTAAAGAAGTCAAGAAACTGCGCGACGAACTGGCCGAGCACGATGCTCCGACGCCGGCCCTGCGCAAGACCACCGAGGCGACCCGCCTCCTGACTGCCTGGCATGAACTGCCGGGGTACCAGGATGCAGGCGGCGCGCCGCTCGCCATCCCGCGGGAGGGTCCGGCGCCCGTCGTTCGACGCGCTGCACCATGAGCATGGTGGCGACGTGCCGGCATCGACCCTGGAAAAGGATCTGCTGCGCACAGGGGCAGTCAGGGTCGACGAGGACGGTCGTCTTCGCGCCCTGACCCGCTACTTCATGCCGTTGCCGCTCGAGGCGGACGCGGTCGACCGGGCGGGCGACGTCCTGCTGCTCATGGGCAATACGGTGACGCGCAATCTCACGCGCAAGCCCGGGACCATCGGCCGCTTCGAAGGCCGCGCCACCCACCCGCAGATCCCGGTGCAGGCAGAGGCCGACTTCAGACGCTTCCTCGAAACCGAGGGCATGCGTTTCCTGGAGTCGATGGACCGTTGGCTGCTTGAACAAGCGTCTCGGTACCCCGCTGACGCCAAGAAAATGATCCGTCTCGGGGTAGGCGTCTACCAGATTACTGAACCCGTCGAGAACACAGCACCCGACTCACCCGCCCAATCCAATTCCTGAACATTCTGCACCCAAGGTAATCCGCACATGACTGCCAATATCTCCAAGCTCCAATCGTTCTTCCGGCCAGCTTCCGCCCTGGCAGTCGCGCTGGCGCTCACTGCCTGCGGCGGCGGGTCCTCGGGCGGCGGCTCGGTCGTCGTCCCGCCTCCCGGCGGCGGCGGCGGGGTTGTCACACCTCCTCCGGGCGGCGGTGGCGACCCGGACATCGGCATCGATCGCGGCGGGCTGCTGTACGCTGAGATCACGGCCTTCGGCAGCGTCGTGGTCAAGGGCGTCCGCTACGATACGGCCAACGCGACCATTACCGTCAACGGCTTGACCGCAAGCCAGTCGGCCCTGGACGTGGGCGACGTGGTACTGCTCTCGGGCACGGTCAACGACGACGGCGTGACCGGCGTGGCCGAGCAGATCATTGCCGACGACGTCCTCGAGGGCGTGGTCGACTCGATCGACCTGGCGGCAGGTCAGTTCACGGTCCTGGAACAGACCGTCATCGTCACCGCCGACACGATCTTCGATGACGACTTCGCGCTTCGCACCCTCGAAGGGTTGTCTGCCGGGGACGTGGTGGAAGTTGCCGGCTTCCTTGGCGACAACAGCATTATCGCTACCCGGGTGGAGCGCGACACGGACAACGACGGCTTTGAGGTCGTCGGCTATGTCACCAATCTGGACAGCGGCGCTCGCACTTTCAACATCAACGGCCTGGTGGTCGACTACGCCGCGGCCAGCCTGGACGACGACTTCCCGGGCGGCACGATCTCGGAGGGCGACCTGGTCGAGGCCGAGGGCACCGTGTTCGACGGCGGCACGCTGTTCGCTAACGACGTCGACTTCTGGGGCAACCGGCCTCGGCTGGCCTGTGACAACTTCGCCGGCGATGACGACAACGGTGAGTGCGAAGTCGAGATCGAAGGCTACGTCTCGGCCGTCAACTCGGCGACCAGTTTCGAGCTCAACGGCATCCCGGTGCTGATCACCGCCGGCACCATTTTCGAGGACGGCACCGCCGCCAACATCGCGCTCAACGTGCGGCTTGAGGTCGACGGCTTCGTCAACGCCGACGGTGTGCTGGTGGCCGAGGAAATCGACTTCGAAGATGACGATCGCCCGATCGAGATCGAGGCCCCCGTGCAGGCCATTGACCTGGACAACGGTCTGGTCACCCTGCTCGGTATCGACGTCCAGTTCACGAGCAAGACCCGCTTCGAAGACTTCAGCGTGGCGCAGGCCCTGCCCTTCCGCGCCGAGGACATCCGCGTCGGGGATTATCTCGAGATCACGGGGATCCCCGCCGCCGACGCCGGCGCGGACGTGATTGCGACGAAGATCGAGCGTGAAGACGATGACGACAGCGACGTCGCGTTGCAGGGCTTCGTCGAGAGCCTGGCCCAGCCGGACCTGGTAATCCTCGGCGTGTCCGTGCAGACCACGGGCGACACCGAGTTCGAGGTGATCGGCGTCGACAACGCATCGCAGGCCGACTTCTTCAGCACGGTCCAGGCCGGCGCCCTGGTCGTCGTGGAGGGAATCCAGACGAGCGAAGCGGCCATCCTGGCCGACCGGGTCGAGCAGGAAGAAGACGACATCGACGACTGATCGCCCGACGATCAGGCAACATGCGAGGCCGCTGGCTGATGTCAGCGGCCTCTTTTTTCCTCCGCACGCCGTGCCGACTTGACCCGGTACATATCCCGGTCAGCGCGGTGCAACAGTTCCTGTTGCGTGCTCTCCGCGTCGATTTGCGCTATGCCGATACTGCATCCCACCTGCACCGTGCGGCCCTGGATCGACATGGGCTTCGAAAGCGCCGTCGCGATGCGCTCGACGAGCGCTCGCAGCTCCTCCCGCGGCAGCGTCTTGCGAATCAGTACGGCAAACTCGTCGCCGCCCAGCCGCGCCACCGGGTCGTCGGCCCGCAGCAGGCCCTGCAGCCGCCTGGCGACGACCCTGAGCGTCTCGTCCCCGGCGTCGTGCCCATAGGCGTCATTGATCGGCTTGAAGCGGTCCAGGTCGAGATACAGCAAGGCGCCCTGCCTGCCGGGCGCCGACGACGCGTCGAGCTGGGCGGCCAGCACTTCGAGGAAGCGACGCCGGTTCATCAGCCCGGTGAGGTGGTCGGTGCTCGCCATGTCGGTGAGCTCACGTTGCGCCTCGCGGCTTCGCCTGGTCTCGTCCTCGAGCTCCCGTGCGTGGCGCTCCAGCTCCGCGGCAGCGCGGTTGAATGCGCGTGTCAGGTCGCCGATCTCGCCCCATCCCTTCTCCGGCACGCGCACATGCGGCGCGCCCTCGCTCAGCCTCTGCGTGGCCTTGCTGAGTTCGTGCACCGGCCTGGCGATCCTTGCCGACATCAGCCACGCGGCCCCGACGGCAAGTAACAGCAGGGCCGCCAGGTTGACGCCCAGCGCCCTGGCCCGGCCCAGGCCGACCTGCCGCAGGGCGTCGCGCGAAGCGAGCGCAACGACTTGCAACGGCATATCCGCGACAGGCCGGAAGGCGTAGATGTTCTCGTCGTCCGATGCCAGCAGGCGCTGGTGTTCTGCGTCAGACTCGATGTGCGCATTCGCCTCGAGCATGCGGGTCGAGGCAAGGTCCGCAACCTGCAGTCCGGCGCCGGAGGCGCTTCCCGGGGCGAACAGCACGTGCCGGCCACCCGGCACCGCGCCCAGCAGCAACGTAAGCCCGCCCTGCAACGGGTCCTCGTAATCAGACAGGATCGCCGCGATGTCGCGCGTTTCACTGGCAACGTGCAGCGAGCCGACACTGCGTTCCCCCACTCGCAGTCCGACCGATAGCCGCGCAATCAATTCCCCCTGGGCGTCTGCCGCGAGCACCATCCTCGGTGCCCGGTGCGCGTCGCCCTCTGCCAGCACCAACAGCGGGCCTGCGGCGGCAGCAGCCGGACCAGGGACAATCCCTTCGGACCGGGCGGCAGCGGCCAGCACTGCACCATCCGGCGCCTTGACCCAGACCCCCTGCAGGTTGTCCGCCGGCGCAAGCGCGTCCTCCAGTATCCGCGCCAGCAACGGCAACCCGGTCGTATCGCCTCGTTCCGCGTAGTCCGCCAGGACGAGGCGCATCTGCGTCCGGCTGGCCACGAGCCCGAGCTGGCCGAAAAGGCGGTCGAACTCGTGTTCGACGCGGCGCTGTTGCACGGCAGCCAGCTGTTCGAGGCGGTTCTCGGCGTACGCGAACACTTCGCGCTCGAGCTGTCGTTGCTGGACGAAGTAGAAGGTGGCCAGGGGCAGGATGGCGACGACGACAAACGCCATGAGCAGGCGAGACTGCAATCCCAGCAGAGACTCCCAGTAGGGCTTCCCGTTCACCGCAACCTCCCTGGCGTGTCGACGGGCTACTTTTCCGGGCCTGGAAACCTGGTTTCCAAGTCGAATATTAGGCGATTCGCGCAAAAATGCGGTGATCTTCGTCACCGTACGCGATGCCGCGCGCGACATGGCGCAAGCCCGGCGTTAGAATTCTCGCTGGCCCCTCGAGCGTGAGGCGCCCCCAGCCACGAGTCCGGACAAAACCATGACTGACATCGACAAGACACAAGCCGTCACCCGCTCGGTGCTCGGCAGCGAACTCGACGCGGGCGAAGCCGCCGCCCTGGCCGCGACGATGGGCGTGGAGCGGTTGACCCGGGGTGGTCGCCTGGTGCGCGAAGGGGAGCCGCGACGCACGCTGTTCGTGCTGGCCGAGGGTCGGATCAGCGTATGCAGGGGTGAGGGGGAGAGCGAGCAGCCGATCTACCAGCTGCGGGTTGGCGAGTGCGCCGGCACGCGGGCATTCCTGGACGGCTCCGAGCGCAAGGCCGGCCTGCGGGCCGAGGCGGACAGCGTCGTACTGACGCTCGAGCCGGAGGATTTCGAAAGCCTGGTCGAGACGCATCCCTGGGTGGTCTACAAGGTCATGCGGGCGCTGTTCCGCGTCACGCACGCCAACCTGATGCGCATGAACCTCGAGAGCGCCGAGCTGCGCAACTACATGATGAAAACCGGCGGGCGTTACTGATCCCTTGCCTGGCAATCCGGATCGCCAAACGCCGCACATCTACGTCGATGCCGACGCGTGCCCGGTCAAGGCCGAAGCGGTCCGCGTCGCTGTGCGCCACAGCCTGCCGGTGACCTTTGTCGCCAACTCGGGCATGGCCCTGCCGCGTGGACCCCGCGTGCGGCTCGAGGTCGTCTCCGGCGCTTTCGATGCTGCCGACGACTGGATCGTGGCCCAGCTGCGCCCGAACGACATCGTCGTCACCGCGGACATTCCACTCGCGTCCCTGGCGCTGAAAAAAGGCGCCCGGGTGCTCGGCCCCTCGGGTAAGCCGTTCACCGAAGACAATATCGGCAATGCGCTGGCCACGCGCGAGTTGATGGCCGACCTGCGCGCCTACGGCATGGGCGGCGGTCCGCCGCCTTTCGAGCAGAAAGACCGCTCGCGCTTCCTGCAGGCCCTGGAGATGGCGGTCCGCGAGTCCTCGTGAGCCCGAAACCATGAGCCAGCATTACGATTCCCGACGCTTCGGGCGCGTGCGCTGGACCATCTACGGCATCCTCATCGCCGCCTACATGCTGGCCTTCTTCCACCGCTTCGCCCCGGCCATGGTGTCGGCGGAGCTGTCCCAGGCCTTCGGCATCACCGCCGCGGCGCTGGGCTCTCTGGCCGCCATGTACTTTTACATTTACACCGCGATGCAGATCCCGGCCGGCGTGCTCGCCGACACGCTCGGCGCGCGCTTCGCCGTCACCATCGGCAATATCGTGGCGGGGGCCGGCGCGATCGTATTCGGCATGGCGCAGACCTTTGCCGGCGCCAGCGTCGGCCGGTTCCTGGTCGGGCTCGGCGTGTCCGTGGTCTTCGTCGGCCTGATGAAGAGCAACACGGTGTGGTTCAGCGAGCGGCGTTACGGCACCATCAGCGGCCTCACCCTGCTGCTGGGTAACCTCGGGGCGATCGCCGCCACGGGCCCCATGGCCCTGCTGCTCATGCGCATGGAGTGGCGCACCCTGTTCGTCGCGCTCGGACTCTTCGCGCTGGTGCTGGGCCTCGTCTCGTGGCTGCTGGTGCGCAACAAGCCGGAAGACCTGGGCTTTCCCTCCATGCGCCAGATGGAAGGCCTGGCCTCACATGCGGCGCGGGAGCGTCACTGGCTCCACGACCTGCGCACGGTACTGGCCAACCGCAGGTTATGGCCGGGCTTCCTGTACGACTTCGGCATGACCGGCAGCCTGTTTGCCATGCTCGGCCTGTGGGCCATCCCCCTGCTGCGGGACGTGCATGGGCTGGGGCGCGGCGAAGCCTCGATCTACACCACACTCGCCACCGCCGCCTTCGCCGTCGGCTGCCTGCTGGCGGGCAGCCTGTCAGACCGCATGGGGCGGCGTATTCCGATCCTGCGCGGGGGCGCCCTGCTCTACCTGGCGGTGTGCCTGGCGTTGTTGTTCTTCCCCTGGGTGCCGGGCGGCTTCGCGCTGTGCCTGTTCGGCCTCCTTGGCCTGGGCGCAGGCAGTTTCGTCGTCGCCTACGCGCATGCCAAGGAAGTCACGGCGCCGGCACTGTCCGGGATGGCGATCGCACTGGTGAACACCGGCCTGTTCCTCGGCACCGCGGTGTTTCAGCCGCTGTTCGGCTGGGCCATGGACCTGGCGTGGGACGGCACCATCGTCAACGGCGTCCCGGTGTATGCGGCTGCCGATTACGGCCGCGGCCTGTGGTTGCTGGCGGGCTTCGCTGCCCTCGCCCTGTTCGCGTCGATCTTCCTGGTCGAGACCCGCTGCCGCAACCTGACCCTGGACGCGGCCGCGTCGCGCGGAGACTAGGCGGATACCACCGCCAGGCCCAGCGCCACCAGGGTCGCAACCACCGGCACCACGATGGTGACCATGGCGATGTCCCGGTAAGCGGTGCGATAGGACAGGCCCATGATGGTCATCATCACCACTACGGCCCCGCAATGTGGCAGCGAGTCCAGCCCCCCCGAGGCCAGGGTCGAGATCCGGTGCAGCACTTCGGGCTCGATGCCCATTTCCAGGTAGCGCGGCGCCAGCGAGGCCATGAAGATCTGCAGCCCGCCGGATGCCGATCCGGTGATCGCGGCAACCGTGCTGATGGACAGGAACGCGGATAGCAGCGGCGGCAGCCCGCTGTCCACCACCAGGTTGGAAAAGGCCGCGAATCCCGACGTCTGCACCACCACCCCGCCGAAGCCGATGATGGCGGCGGTGTTCATGATCGGCAGTATGGCGTCGTTGGTACCGCGGCCCAGGCTGGCCAGCCCCTGCCCGCGCAGGCGCGGCAGCAGGAGCAATGCGAGCACAGTGCCCACGGCGAGGGCCAGGCTGGGCCAGAACACCGGCTGGCGCGCTGCGAACCCGACGATGCGGGCTGACACGGAGTCCGCACCCGCGTCAATGAATACGGCCGCCAGGCGCGGACCGATGATGATGCCGAGCACCACGAGCAGCGGCAGGAGCGCCGCGGCGCGCCCGGGCAGGCCGGCCTCGAGTTCTGCGTCGTCCGGGACGTGCTCGCTGGGCGCCGGGTCGAAGCCCTCGCCGCTGGCCAGTGCAGCGCGTCGTTCCCGTTCGAGGTAGGCCATGCCAAGGACCACCATGACCACGCTGGCCGCCAGGCCCAGCACCGGCGCCGCGAACAGGTCAGTGCCCAGCGCGCGGGCAGCGATGACGTTGTGAATCGACGGCGTGCCGGGCATGGCGGTCATGGTAAAGGTGCCGGCGCCGAGCGCCGCGGCACCGGCCAGCAGCCGTTTCGGCGTGTTGGCGTCACGCGCCAGCTCCAGGGCCAGGGGGTACACGGCGAAAATTACGACGAAGACCACTACGCCGCCGTAGGTCAGCAACGCACACGCCAGCATGATGATCCACAGCACGCGTTCCCGTCCGAGGAGGTCGCGGAACATCAGGGCGATGGTCGTCGTGGCGCGGCCTTCGGCCATGACCTTGCCGAAGATCGCCCCGGCGATAAAGATCAGGAAGAACTGGCCGGCGAACGTGAAGGCGCCGGAGCGGCCGGTCGCGTAGTGCAGCAGCAGGCTCTCGGTGAGCGGCAGGCCGTTGCTCAGCGCCACCGCGATGGCGGCCAGCAGCGATGCCAGGATGACATTGACGCCGCGCAGTACCAGCCAGATCAGCAGCGCGAGAGAGAACAGCAGGCCGAGGTTCGCAAGCATCGCTGCAAGATAATTGGACAGCCCCGCGCCGTCCAGCGCTGGAGGGGGAAATGGCTGCCAGTTGGGTTATCCTTCTGCCTCGCGCCGGCGTCGCGCCGGCACCCGAACTTGCCGTGGATCGATGTATTACGCCGCCGCCTGCCAGACCGACTTCCCCTGCCCCACCGACCGCTCCGAAATCGCCGCCCGCACGAGGCGCATGTGCGATATCGCCGAGCAGACGCTGGTCGGCTACGAACCCTTCTTCGACGTCAGGCTGCTCGCGTTTCCCGAGTTCGCCCATGCCGTCCCGATACATGAGTCGCCCACGAAATTGCTCAAGTACCTGGCGATCCCGGTACCCAACGAACATACCGACCGTTACCAGGCCCTGGCCCGGAAGTACGGCTGCTACATCCAGACCGGCACCTTCCTCGAGCGGGACGACAACTACCCTGGCGCCGTGTTCAACACCACGGTCCTGGTCGGGCCCGAGGGCGTGCTGGCGAAGTACCGCAAGATCAATCCCTGGATTCCCTGGGAAGTGCACGCCAGTCCGCACGACTTCGCCGACTATGCGGAAGATCCCTTTCCGGTCGTCGACACGGAGCTCGGCAAGCTCGGCGTGGCGATCTGCTATGACTGGCTGTTCCCGGAGACGATCCGGGAGCTGGCCTTCCGCGGCGCCGAGGTGCTGATCCGGGTGTCCGCCTACATGGACCCGTGGGGCACCGCCTCACCCATGGACTGGTGGACCCTGGTGAACCGCACGCGCGCCCTGGAAAACACCGCCTATGTCGTGGCAGCAAACCAGGGCGCGCAGATGAAGCACTATCCGCCGTTCAGCTGGCCGGGCGGCAGCATGGTGGTGGATTACGACGGCCGCATCCTGGCCCAGGCAGATCCCGGTCCCGGCGAGAAAGTCGTGGTCGCACCGATCGACATCCGGACGCTGCGCGAGGAACGCGCGCGCCGCATCGGGCATGACACACGCGCGCATTTCCGCAGCAGCCTGCACGGCTACGCCGGGCGGGAGTACCTGCAGCCCGCGGGCGACAAAGAAATCACCCTAGAGTCCCTGCAGTCGCGCATTGCTGCGGCCAAGCAGCGACTGGACTGACATAGCGAGGCCCCGCATGAGTCTCCGCGTATTGCTGACATCGGTCCTGGCATGCCTGCTGCTGACGGGCTGCCGGCCGTCGCCCGCGCCCTTCTCCGAGCAGGAGATCCAGCGCAACAACCTCGGTGTGGGTTTGATGGGCCAGTATCGCAACGAGGATGCACGCCAGGTCTTCGCGGAACTGGTCGAGGCGCGTCCGGAGTGGCTCGACGCACGCGTCAACCTGGCCATCGCCACGCTGAACCGCCAACGCGAAGGCGACGAGCAGCGCGCCCTCGACATCGTGACTGCCGTGCTGCAGGAGGATGCGGAGCACCTGCGCGCACTTTATGTGGCTGGTTTGTTGAACCTCTACCTGGGTGAAAGCGCGGCTGCGGTGGAAAAGCTGGAGCGTGTCGCCACGCAGGCAGCCGACGACGCGTATCCGGCCTACTTTCTCGGCCAGGCGCTGGTGCAGCTCGACCGCACCGCCGAAGCGCTGCGCTGGTATCGCGAGGCAGTAAGCCGCGACCCTTACCTGCGCAGCAGCTACTACGGCGCAGCGCTGGTGTTGCGCCGCGAGGGCAACCGCGACGAAGCGCGCGCAATGATGGCGGCCTACCAGCGCTTCGAGAACAATCCCCGCGCCCAGCTTGCCGAGTTCCGCTACACGCGGAAGGGCCCGCTGGCCGAAGCGCTGGCGATCGACCTGCCGCCAAGCGCTGCACCTCCCCGTGCCGAGGGCCCGGTGTTCGGCGCGCGGACCGCGGTGACGACCGACCTGCCCGGACACGGGTACACCGACCTGACGGTCGCCGACATCGACGCCGACGGTCGGCTCGACCTGTTCGCGGCCGGCGCCAGCAGCGCGCCGAGCCTGGTGCTCCTGCAGGCCGCCGACGGGGGCTTCGCACCGCGCCCGAAACACCCGCTTAGCGGCCATGAAGGCGTCATGGCGGCCGCATGGGGCGACATCGACAACGACGGCCGGGTGGACGTGTTTCTCTGCCGCCAGGGGCGCAGCCAGCTTTTCCTGCAACAAGAACACGCATGGCGCGATGTGGCCGAGGCGGCAGGCCTGGCGAGTGTCGAGGCTTGCGTTGCGGCCGGTGCCTTCGATGCCGATCACGACGGCGACCTGGACCTGCTGCTCAGCCCCGGCAACGGACCGGCCGTGCTGTTCAACAACAATCTCGACGGGACCTTCCGCCCGCTCGACACGCTGCCGGCGCCCGACGCGCCGGGTGTCTCCGCGCATCGCGGCATCGCGCTGGACCTGGACCTGGATCGCGACGCGGACATCCTGCTGCTGAACCGGCTCGGCCCGCACCAGGTGCTGCGCAACGACCGTCTCTGGCGCTACGAAACCGCCGCAGGTTTCGCCGCTTTCGCCGGCACCGCCCTGGCGGCTGTCGCACCGGGTGATCTCGATGCCGACGGCGCGCTCGAGCTGTACGCCATCGATGCGGCCGGTGACCTGTTGCAGTGGCGCGCCGGCGAGGACGGCGAATGGACGGCTTCGGTGCTGGCCGCGGGCGTGGTGCCGGCGGGCGCAGCGGCCGAACTTGCGCTGCTGGACATCGACGGCTCCGGGCAGGCCAACCTCCTGGTGCACCACCCGGGCGGCTTCAGCGTGCTGGGCTTCGATGCCGCGGGAACACTCGTGGTCCTGCATGAGGAAGAGATCGCGCTCGGTGCGCTGGCTCCGGTGCTGCTGGATCCCGCCCGCGGTTACGCCCTGGTGGGCTTCACACGCGGAGCGGCAGGCGCGGAACTGGCGCTGTGGCCGCCGGGGCCCGGACGGCAACCCTTCCTCGCACTTGCGCCCACCGGCCGCTCGGACAGCGGTGAAGGCATGCGCTCGAACGCCTCCGGCGTCGGCACCGCCGTCATGCTGCGCACGCTCGACGGCTGGACACTGGCCGACACCTACGACCGCCACTCCGCGCCTGGGCAGAGCCTGCAGCCGCTCGCCCTCGGCCTCGGCGGCCGCAGCCGCGCGGATTTCGTGCGGCTGACCTGGACCGACGGTGTACTGCAGACCGAGCTCGGTCTAGAAGCCGGGGCGCTGCACGTCATCGCGGAGACGCAGCGCCAGCTGGCGAGCTGCCCGGTGCTGTTCGCCTGGAACGGCGAACGCTTCGAGTTCGTCAGCGATGTGCTGGGTGTGGGCGGCATCGGCTTCCTGCTCGAGCCCGGCAGCTACTCCACGCCGCGGCCGTGGGAATTCTTCCGCCTCCCCGAAGGTTCGCTGGTGCCGCGCGACGGCCGCTACGCGCTGAAGATCGCCGAGCCGATGGAAGAGATCGCCTACCTCGACACGCTGCGGCTGCATGTCTACGACCTGCCTCCGGGCTGGAACCTGGCGCTCGACGAGCGCATGCACACGGGCGGCGGTCCGGCGCCCACCGGCGCCCCGGTGTTCTATCGCGAGGACAACGTGCTGGAGCTGGCCCGGGCCAGCGACGACCGCGGCAACGACGTGACCGGCGCGCTGGCAGGCCGTGACAACATCGCGGCGCCGCCCGGGCAGCGCGATCCGCGCTTCCTCGCCCGCCTGGCGGACGAACACGTGCTCGAGCTTGAATTCGCGGCACCGCTGGACAGTCTCACCGGCCGCGCCCGTGCTGGTGGCCGACGGCTGGGTCGAGTACCCCTACTCCCAGACGGTTTTCGCTGCCTGGCAGGCGGGCGCAAGCTACGCACCGCCGACCCTGGAAGCCCAGGCGCCTTCCGGCGAGTGGGTCGTCGTCTACGAGGCCTTCGGCTATCCAGCCGGGATGCCACGCGAAATGTCGCTGCCGCTGGAGGGCCTGCCGACCGGGACCCGGCGCCTGCGGCTGCGTTCCAACTGGGAGATCTACTGGGATCGCATCCGCGTGGTGGGCCGCGAGCAGCGGCCTGCGGCCACTGCCCTGGTGACCCCGGAGATGGTCGCGGCCCGCGTGGCGAAAACCGGCTTCGCCCGGCGTGTCACCTACGAGCAGATGAGGCCGTACTACGACTACTCCGAGCGCAGCCCCTTCTGGGATACGCGCTACCAGTCCGGCTTCTACACGGCGCTGGGCCCGGTCCTGCCGCTGGTGCAGGAACAGAATGATGCCTTTGCAGTGATCGGCCCCGGGGACGAGCTGCACGTAGAGTTCGACGCGCCGCCGGAAGTCTCCGGCCATCGGCGCGTGCTGGTCCTCGAGGCGCGCGGCTATGCCAAGGACATGGATATGTACACCCTGGACGGCGAAACCGTCGGGCCGCTGCCCAGCACGCCGGGAGCGGGCGACCCTGCCCGTCGGGATGCGCTGCACGAGCGGTATCTGAACCGGTACCAGGGCGGAGAGTGATGCCGCGCGCGCCGGTCTCCAGGCCTGTGGTCAGCCCGCGACTACGCATCCTGCTGGCCGCGCTGCTGGCTGTTTTCGGCCTGCTGGCCGTGAACAGCTTTTACCTGGGCCTGGTCACCTTCCTCGAATGGTGGCAGCAGCGTGGGATCGAGGACCATTTCTACCAGCTGATGTTCCTGTTCCACCTGGTCGTTGGCCTGGCGCTCATCGTCCCGGCCGTCGTGTTCATCACCTCGCACCTGCGGCGCGCATGGCACCGGCCGAACCGCAATGCGGTCCGCGCCGGACTCGGGCTGCTTGTCGCGATCGTGCGCGCTCCTGCTCAGCGGGCTGCTGCTGGTGCGCTTCGATTTCTTCAGCGTGCGCAGCCCCGCCGTGCGCGAGGCGGCTTACTGGGTGCATGTCGTCGCGCCCGTGCTCTGCGCGTGGCTGTTCGTGCTGCACCGCCTGGCCGGACCGCGCATCCGCTGGCGCAGCGGCTTCCTTATCGCCGGCCCCGGGGTGGCGGCGGCCGTCGCGCTGGTGCTGTTCCAGGTTCACGGCCTGCGCGCCGGTCCCGCCGCCGGCAACGACGACGCGCAGTTTGCCCCGTCACTGATGCAGACAGACACCGGCGGCCCGATCCCTGCGCGCGTGCTGATGATGGACGACTACTGCGCCGAGTGTCATGCCGATGCGCATGCGCAATGGAGCCACAGCGCGCATCGCTTCGCCTCGTTCAACAACCCCGTATACCGCTTCTCGGTGCGCAACACGCGGGATGTCCTTGCCGCCCGCGACGGGGATACCAGCGGCGTCCGCTTTTGCGCCGGCTGCCACGATCTGGTCCCGCTGCTCTCCGGCGCCCTCGACGACCCGGACTTCGACGATGTGCGCGATCCCACCGCCAAGGCGGGGATCACCTGTACCGTATGCCATGCGGTGACTTCAGTCGACAGCCCGCGCGGCAACGCCGACTACACCATCGACGAGCCGCTGCACTATCCCTTCGCCTTCAGCGAGAACGCCGCTGCTGCGCTGGGTCAACCGCCAGCTGGTCAAGGCCAAGCCGGACTTCCACAAGCCGACCTTTCTCAAGCCGCTGCACCGCAGCGCCGAGTTCTGCGGCGCCTGCCACAAGGTGCACCTGCCCGAGACGCTGAACGACTACCAGTGGCTGCGCGGGCAGAATCACTACGACTCCTTCCTGCTGAGCGGTGTCTCCGGTCACAGCGTGGCGAGTTTCTACTACCCGGACGAAGCCGAGCCGAACTGCAACGGTTGCCATATGCAGCCCCGGCCATCGGACGACTTCTCCAGCCGGGTGCGCGCGCCGGGAGAAGCACCGACCATCCTCGATCACCTGTTCCCCGCCGCCAACACCGCCCTGCCCCATCTCCTCGGGCTGCCGGATGAAGTTCAGGCGGCCCATCGGGAAATGCTCACCGGGTCGATGCGCCTCGATATCGTCGCGCTGCGCGAGGGCGGTGCCGTGGACGGCGAGCTGGTGGGTCCGCTCCGCCCGCGCGTGCCTGCCTTGCAGCCCGGGCGCGAATACCTGTTGCAAATCGTGCTGCGCAACGTGCGGGTCGGGCATGCCTTCACCCAGGGCACCTCGGACTCCAACCAGACCTGGGTGGAAGTCGAGGTGCGCCACCAGGGCCGCGTCATCGCCCGCAGCGGCGGCATCGATCCGGCCACCGGCAAGGTCGACCCCTGGTCGCATTTCGTCAACACCTACATGCTGGATCGTGACGGCGAGCGTATCGACCGGCGCAACGCCGAGGACATCTTCGTCCCGCTGTACGACCACCAGATCCCGCCGGGTGCGGCCGACCTGCTGCATTACCGGCTCGCGGTGCCGCCGGACCTGGCAGGCGAGCTCGAAGTCGAGGCACGCCTGCATTACCGCAAGTTCGACACCCGGCTGATGCAACTCATGCTGGGCGAGGCGTTCCTGCGCAACGACCTGCCGATCACCACCCTGGCCACCGACCGCGTGGTGTTCAGTGTGCTGCCGGAAGGCGGCTGGAGCACGGCCCCGCCCCCGCCGGTGCCGGCCTGGGAACGCTGGAACGACTACGGCATCGGCGCCCTGCGCAAGCCCCAGCGCCGCCAGCTGCGGCAGGCGGAGGAAGCTTTCCGCAAGGTGGAGGCGCTGGGCCGGGCCGACGGCGCTCTGAACCTGGCGCGCACCTACCTGCAGGAAGGCCGCCTCGAAGACGCCGCAACAGCGCTGCAGCGCGCCCTCGATCACCCGGATCCTGCTGCGCCGTGGTCCGGGGCGTGGTTCGGCGCGCAACTGCTGTTCCAGCAGGGCCGGCTGGAGGAAGCCACTGCGACGTTCACCGCGCTGGTGGAGAACCGCTTCGCCGACGCCCGCGCGCGCGGTTTCGACTTCTCGCGCGACTACCGGCTGCTCAACCAGCTCGGCCTGGCGTGGCTGGAGCAGGCCCGGCAACTGCGCGGCGACGAAGAGGCGCGCACGGATGCATTGCGCGCAGCGCGCGACTGGTTCCTCGCATCCCTGGTCCAGGACCCGGAAAACAGCACCGCGCACTACAACCTGGCGCGCGTCTACGGCGAGCTGGGTGACATGCCTGAGATGGAGAAACATCGTACGGCGCACGCCCGTTACCGGGTAGACGACAATGCGCGCGATCACGCCGTTGCAGCCGCGCGGCGCACCGACCCGGCCGCGAACCATGCCGCCGACCCGGTCGTCGTGTACGACCTGCAGCGGCCCGATCACGCCGCCTATCCGGCCTCAGTGCCGACTTTCGCGACGATGGGAGCCGCACCATGAGCGCCCCACGATCTCCACGCGATGCCGTCATTGCGACCGCCTTCCGTCGCTCGCTGGCGGTGATCGCGGTGGTGATGCTGGTGATCCTGGCGATCGTCCTGCTGCGCCTGGCGCGCACGCCGCCGGAACCGGCCGTCCCGGAGGCCGATGTCGACCTGTCCGGCCTGCTGGAGAAAGATGCGCGCCCGGACCCGCCGCCGGCGTTGTTCCGCGACGTCACGCGCTCCGCTGGCATCGAATTCCGCCACGAGAACGGCGCTCGCGGCGACCGCATGCTGCCGGAGACCATGGGCGGTGGCGTCGCCTGGCTGGATTTCGACAACGACGGCGACCAGGACCTGTTGTTCGTGAACTCAGACAGCTGGCCTTTCTCGCGCGCAGCGGATGAACCACGCCCCCGCGCGCTGTACCTGTACCGCAACGACGGCACCGGCCGCTTCACCGATGCGTCCGCCGAGGCGGGGCTGGACGGCGACGCCTTCTACGGACAGGGCGTGGCCATCGGTGATTTCGACGGCGACGGCTGGGACGACATATTCGTGACCGCCGTCGGCAGTAATCGCCTGTATCGCAACCTGGGCGGCCGTTTCGAGGACGTCACCACGGCGAGCGGCATCGCCGGAGGCGACAACACCTGGAGCACGTCGGCCGGGTTTTTCGACTACGACGCGGACGGCTGGCTGGACCTGTTCGTGGTCAACTACGTGGAGTGGTCGCGCGAGATCGACATGGAAGTCGACTACCGGCTGGCCGGCATCGGCCGCGCCTACGGCCCGCCCACCAACTTCCGCGGCACCCAGTCCTACCTCTACCGCAACCTGGGCGACGGCCGCTTCAGCGAGCTAGGCGCCGCGGCAGGCATCCATGTCAGCCACTCCACCACCGGCCAGCCCGTCGGCAAGGGCCTGGCCCTGGCCTTCGTGGATATCGACCGCGACGGCAACCTCGATGTGGTGGTTGCCAATGACACGGTGCGCAACTTCGTCTTTCATAACCTCGGTGGCGGGACCTTCGAGGAAATCGGTGTCGAGTCCGGCGCCGGCTTCGACCGGAACGGCCTCGCAACCGGCGCCATGGGCGTCGATGCGGCCTATTTCCGCAACGATGATGCGCTGGCGATCGCCATCGGGAACTTCGCCAACGAGATGAGTTCCTTCTTCGTCGCGGCAGACGCCAGCGCCCAGTTCTCGGACGAGACCATCATCGCCGGTGTCGGTCGCCGCGTCGCGCGCCGCCCTCACGTTCGGCGTGCTGTTCTTCGACTACGACCTCGACGGCCGGCTCGACTACCTGCAGGCCAACGGGCATGTCGAGAACGAGATCAACCGCGTGCAGGCCAGCCAGCAGTACCGGCAAGCGGCGCAACTGTTCTGGAACTGCGGCGCACAGTGCCGGCAACCCTATGTGCAGGTGCCGCCGGAGCGCACGCTCGATCTCGCGCAACCGATCGTCGGGCGCGGCGCTGCATATGCCGACTTCGACAGCGATGGCCGGCTCGATCTCGTGCTGACCCAGGTCGGCGGCGCCCCGCTGCTGTTGCGCAACGAGACGCCGGTGGCGCAACACTGGATTCGCCTCCGACTGGAAGGCCGCGCGCCGAACACCGGCGCCATCGGGGCCGAAGTGATGCTGCAGGGCCCGCAAGGCGTGCAACACCGGACCGTGACACCGACACGCAGCTACCTCTCGCAGGTCGAGCAGCCCCTGACCTTCGGTCTCGGCGCAGCCGCCGCGGCCGGCCCTGTCACCATCCGCTGGCCGGACGGACAAGAGCAGATCATTCCTGACCTCGAGCCCGGCCGGCTGCATGTCATCCGCCAGCCCTGAGCGCGGCGTGCACGGGCCTCGCCAGCGCCAATCCGTATAATGCCGCGCGATGAATAGATCTCATGTCCTGCTGTCCGCGTTCCTGCTCGGCGCCGTCCTGCCGGCGAGCGCTGACGAAGACCCTTGGTTCGTCGACGTGGCGCAGGAAGCGGGCGTGGATTTCGTCTACCGCAACGGCATGACGGGCAAGTTCTGGTTCCCCGAGATCATGGGCGGCGGGGTGGCCCTGCTGGACTACGACAACGACGGGCGTCTCGACATCTACCTGGTGCAAGGCGGGCTCATGCCGGGCGCCGCGGGCGATGCCACGGCGGCAGGGGGCGATCGGCTGTACCGCAACGAATCGTCCCGGGACGAAGCGGGTCACTGGGTGGCACGGTTCCGGGATGTGACGGAAGACGCCGGCATCACCGCCCACGGCTACGGCATGGGCGTGGCCAGCGGCGACTTCAATGCCGACGGCTTCACCGACCTTTACGTATTGAATCTCGGCGACAACCAGCTGTGGCGCAACAACGGCGACGGCACTTTCAGCGATGTGACCGTAGCTGCAGGCGTCAACGATGCGGCGTGGAGTGTCAGCGCCAGCTTCGGCGACCTCGATGGCGACGGCTTGCCGGAACTCTTTGTCGCCAACTATGCCGACTACGCCGTGGCAAAGAACCGCGAGTGCCGCAGCACGCTGACCAACCAGCTCGACTACTGCTCGCCGTCCGCCTATCCGGGGGTGCCCGACCGGCTGTTCCGCAACCTCGGCGCGGGGCGCTTCGAGGACGCAACCGGGCCCGCCGGGATCGCCGGCGTGGCGCGGCACGGCCTCGGCGTCATCGTGGCCGACCTGGACTACGACGGCCGGCCTGACATCTACGTCGCGAATGACGGTGACCCGAATTCACTCTGGCTGAACCGCGGCAACCTGAAGTTCGAGGACGAGGCGTTCCTTGCCGGCAGCGCGGTCAACGCCGATGGCATGACCGAAGCCGGGATGGGTGTCGATGCCGCCGACTATGACCGTTCCGGCACCGAGGACATCTTCGTTACGCACATGCGGAGCGAAAGCAACACCCTCTATCGCAATGAGGGCGACGGCTGGTTTACCGACGTGACATCCCGCTCCGGGCTGGGCGTGCCGAGTCTCAGCTATACCGGTTTCGGCACTGCCTGGGTCGACGTCAACATGGACGGCTGGCTTGACCTCGTCGTCGGTAACGGCGCGGTGACGCTGGAAAGAGACCTGGTCGAGGCGGGCAGCATTTTCCCCTACCACCAGCGCAACCAGCTTTTCCTCAACGACGGCGCGGGACGGTTCCGCGATGCCACTGAGGACGCCGGCCCGGCCTTCACTGTCGCCAATGTCACGCGCGGTGCCGCCGTGGGCGACCTGGATAACGACGGGCGCCCGGATATCGTCTTCAGCAATATCGAGGGCCCGGCGCAGGTATTGATGAACCGGACGCAAGGCGATGCACGCTGGCTCGGCCTCGAACTGGTCGACGCCTCGGGCCGCCGGCACGCCACCGGCGCCGTCGCCTGGCTCCCGGAGGACGAAAAGGCCCTTGCGAAACGGCGTTCCCGCGCCGACGGCTCATACGCCTCGGCACAGGACCCCCGCCTCCTGTTCGCCCTCGGCGACCAGGAGGCGCCACGCGCCGTGCGAGTGCGCTGGCCAGACGGAAGCGTGGAAGATTTCACCGGGCTCGTGGTGGACCGCTATCACGTCCTGCGGCAAGGCACGGGCGTCGCGCCCGAGGGGCCATGAGCGCGCGCGCCCTCCTCGCCATCGCCCTGCTGCTCGGCTCGCTCACGCCGCCGGCGCTGCCTGCTGCCGCGGCGCAAGGCACGTCCATCCCGAGCGTGGACACCACGTCATTTCCCGTCCCGGTGCAGACCGCAATCGCCACCGCCCGTGCCGCGCTCGAACAGGCGGTGCAGCGACCCGGCGAAACGACCGCGCTGGCCGGCGCATGGGGCCACTACGGCGACCTGTTGTTCGTGCACGAACTGCTCGCGCCGGCGCGCGTCGCTTACGCCCGGGCGCAGGCGCTGGATCCCGCCAACCAGGCCTGGTCCTACCTGCAGGCGCTGGTGGAACTCAGCGCCAACGACCCCGTCGCGGCGGCAGGCTTCCTCGACGAGGTGTTGGCGATGGCGCCGGACGACGTCCCGGCCCTGCTTCGGCGCGGCCGGATCTTCCTCGAAGCGGGTGAGGCGGCCGCGGCCGAGACGCGTTTCCAGCGCGCCTACCGTCTGGCGCCGTCCGCGCCGGCGGCGCTGGGCGGCATGGGCCGGGCAGCGCTGGCAACGGGGCGCGACCAGGAAGCGGTGGATTACCTCGAGCGTGCCCTCGCTCTCGATTCGGCGGCCTCCCAGCTGCACCACTCGCTGGGCATGGCCTACCGCGGCCTGGGCGACATCGAGCGCGCGCGCTACCACCTGGGCTTGCGTGGCAATCGCCCGGAAGCCATCGACGATCCCTTGCTGGACGCCGTGCGCGCCAAGTCCCGCAGCCCGCAGTTCTACGTCGAAATGGGCCTGGAACTGGCCGCCGCCGGCCGCCTCGATGCAGCATCCCACGCGCTGCAGCGGGCGATCCAGCTGGACCCCGATCACCGGCCCGCACTCCTCAATGCCGGGGAAATCCTGGCGCGCCGCGGTGACGTCGCTACGGCACGGGGAATGTTCGAGCGACTGGCCGCACTCGACCCGAAAGACGCCGGCGCCTGGTTCTACCTCGGCCAGCTGGACGAACTCGAGGCCATGCCGGACGTCGCCATCGAGCACTATCGCCGCGCCCTCGCCGCAGACCCGGCGCAGGCGGATGCGCGCCTGGCGCTGGCGGACCTGTTCTTCAGTCGCGGCGATTTTCCGGCCGCCGCAACCGAGTACGAGAAGCTGTGGAACGATGCAGGTGCAGCAGCGGATCGGCCACTCTACGGGCTCCTGCTGGGGGCAAGCTACATAGGCGATGGCGACTGCCGGCGAGCGCTGGCGATTGCGGAGGATGCCCTGTCCGGAGCGGCTACGCCGCCTGCGGAGCTCGTCGCCATGGTGGCGCGGCTGCAGGCGCGCTGCAGCGACGGCGCGCCCGACCGCCGGCTGGATGCCCTGGCGCTGGCTGAGGCGTTCTACGACCAGATACCGGGGCGGGAGTCTGCCGAGACCCTGGCTATGGCCTACGCGGCCGTGGGGCGTTTCGATGAAGCTGTCGAGCTGCAGGTGCAGGCGATATTCGAGGCGCTCAAGTCGGGCGAGCTCCCGCAGCGACCCGACCTGCGCGCCAACCTCGAGCGCTACGAGCGCGGCGAGCCGGCCGCAGCGATTTACGCGCCGGAGCATCCGCTTTTCAGCGCGCGAAAACTCGACCCTTAGCGCCTCAGGTAACGACCGTGACCGGCACCGCGGCGTGTCGCAGCACCTTCTCACTGACGCTGCCCAGCACCAGTGTCTTCAGCGTCGACAGGCCGCGACGACCCATCACGACAATGGTCGCCGGGTCCGATTCGGTGCGGGCGATGATCTCCTCCGCCGGGGCGCCGATGGCGATTTCCTCTTCGACCCGCTGCAACATCTCTGCGTCGAGCCCGAGACGGACCTGGTTGAAGGTGCGCTGGGCGCACTCCTGTGCCGCTTCCTCGATGTCCTGGCGGGAGATCCCCGCCATACCGATCAGCTCTACCGAGGCGGCCGGGAAGACATAGAAGAGCTTCGCCTGCGCCTCGAGGGCTGCGGCCAACTGGATGCCGAAGCGAGCGGCGCGCACGGCGTATTCGGAGCCGTCGACCGGCACGAGAACCGTATTGATATATCCCTTCATGCTGCTGCTCCTGCCTTCAGCTCGCGGGAACCGAGCCTTCAGTCAAAGTGTAGTCCGGCGCAGCAGCGCCGCCATGCCGGGACCGCCGCCGAGTCAGGCCAGGCCGCGGAAAAACAGGTCCAGCATCGCCTCGCCGTCGCGGCGGATGGCGAAGCTGTCCGGTGCGCGCAGCCAGGAGACGTAGATACCGTGCATCAGCGAGTACAGCGCCAGTGCGGCAACGCGCGGCTCCACGTCCGCACGCACGTGCCCGAGTTCCCTGGCGCGCTGGAAATCGCCCTGCACCCGCTGCAGGCTCTCGGCATCGATGGCCAGCTGCTGTTCGAAGGCCGGATTGACCTCGCCGGTGAACTCGCATCGCGTCAGCAGGATGCTGTAGACGTTGCGATAGGTCTCGTTCTTGTCGAGCTGCGCGAAGGCGATGCGGCACAGGTTGCGCAGCAGCCCCACCGGGTCTTCGCCGCCGACTTCACGCCGGTACTCGTCCGCCATGTTCGCGAACGGCAAGCGTACCCGGTCGAGCATGGCGGCGAACAGGTCGCTCTTGTCCTTGAAGTGCCAGTAGATGGCGCCGCGCGTGACGCCCGCGCGTCGGGCGATATGCTCGAGGCTGGTGCGCGACACGCCGCGCTGGAGGAATTCCTGCTCGGCGGCATCCAGCAGGGCCTCGCGAGTTGCTTCCGCCTCCGCGCGCGTCCGTCTCACCATGACTGTTCCCATCCTCCGCCCAGTGCCTTGAACCGCGTGGCCGTGGCGGCGTAATGATCGGCGCGGGATTGCGCCAGCAGCGGCTCGGCGCCAAGCAGGCCGCGTTGGGCGCCCAGCAGCTCGAGGATGCTGACGTAAACCTCCCGGTAGCGAATCTCCGCCAGCGCCACCAGGTCGAGTTGCGGCAGGCGCGCCGTCATGGCCACGCCGACACGCGCCGTTGCGGCCTGCAGGCCCGCTTCCACGGCACGCAGGTCCGGGTTGTCGACCAGGACACGCTCGATGAGCCGGTCCAGCACCGGATCTTCGAAGCAACGCCACCACCCCTGCATGTCCTCTGCGGTGGACTGGGGCGCGGCCGATACATCGGGCCATGCGGCAGGCATCTCCAGCTCCGGTCGCTCATAGCCGGGACCCACCGCCCACCCCCCCCAGCGCGAGGAGCAGCGCCACTGGCAGGCGTCGTGCCTTATGCATGGCCGGCCTCCTTGTCGCCGCGCCGCCACGAGGACAGGTCCTCGAGCAGCTTGTAGAACAGCGGCACGAACAGCAGCGCCAGGCTGCTCGCCAGGATCATGCCGCCGACCACCACGGTGCCGATTTCGCGCCGGCTGGCCGCTCCGGCGCCGGTGGCGAAGACCAGCGGCAGGCTGCCGATAATGAAGGTCAGTGCCGTCATCATGATGGCGCGGAAACGTTGGCGTGCGGCCCGCACAGCCGCCTCGAACGCGCTGAGCCCCTCGGCGCGGTTCTGGGCCGCGAAATCGACGATGAGAATGGCGTTCTTGGCCGCGAGCCCGATGAGCACCAGCAGGCCGACCTGGAAGTAGATGTCGTTCGGGTAACCGCTGAGCGTGTTCGCCAGCACTGCACCGAGCACGCCGAAGGGCACGGCCGTGGCCACCGCCAGGGGCAATGACCAGCGCTCGTACTGGGCGGCAAGGATAAGGAACACCATGACCAGCCCTATGCCGAAGGCGACGCCGCCGGCACCCTGCGCAGCTTCGAGCTGGTACGCCTCGCCGATCCAGCCCAGCCGCGCCTCGCTGCCGAAATTCTCCGCCACAGCGGTCTCGAGCGCGGCCTTGACCTGGCCGGTGGTGTAGCCCGGCGCCGGTTCCGCGAGAAAGCGTATGGCGGGGAAAAGGTTGTAACGGTCTACCGAATCCGTGGCGCCGTAGCGCTCCAGTCGCAGCAGCGAGCTCAGCGGCACCATGCTGCCGTCAGCCGCGCGCACGAACACGCGCCGCAGGTCCTCCGGCTCGCTGCGGAATTCGCCTTCCGCCTGGACGTTCACCTGCCAGTTGCGGCCCTCGAGCGTGAAGTCGTTGATGTACAGGCTGCCGAACGTGCTCTGCATCGCCTCGAAGACCGAGTTGATCGGCACACGCAGCGTGTGCACGCGGTCACGATCGATCTCCGCACGATAGTGCGGGACGCTGGTATCGAGGAACATGCGCAGGCTGCCGATCGCGGGGCTGGCGGCCGTTGCGCCGTACATGCGGTTCGACAGCATGCCCAGGCCCTCGACGCCCAGCTGGCCGCGGCCCTGCAGGTAGCCCTCCACGCCTCCGGTCAGCGACAACCCCTGGATGGGCGGCGGCGTGAAGGCGAACACGTTCGCTTCCTGGATGCCGAAACCCATCCCCATGATGCGACCGGTCACCGTTGCGGCGTCCTGGCCAGCGCCCGTGCGCTCGTCCCAGTGCGCAAGGTTGGCAAAGCCGACGATCGCGTTACTCTTCTCCGCAGTGCCGATGATGTCGAAGCCGGCGAAGCTCGTGAACTCCTCGACCTCCGGAAAATTCGCCAGCAGGGCGCCGGTGATCGCGTCGCGCACTTTCTCCGTGCGTTGCAGCGCCGCCGCCGGAGGCAGCTGGCCGACGACGATGGAGACGCCCTGGTCCTCCTGCGGCACCAGCCCGCCGGGCATCCTGAACAGCAGGACCATGGTCAGCGCAATGATGGCGGCAAAGGCGACGACGCCCGCGACGCTATGCCGCAGCAGGAAGCTGACGCCGGCCACGAACGCGGCCGTGACGGCCTCGAAGCCCCGGTTGAAGACCCTGAAGGGTGCCGACGCGGTGTGCGCCTCCTTGTCCAGCAGCAGGGCGCACATCGCCGGCGTGAGCGTCAGCGCGACGACGCCGGAGACCACCACCGAGATGGCGATGGTGACGGCAAACTGCCGGTAGAGCTCGCCCGAGAGGCCCCCGAGAAAAGTCACGGGTGCGAACACGGCCACCAGCACCAGCGTGGAGGAGACGACCGCGCCCGCCACCTGCTGCATGGTTGCGATGGCTGCCTCGCGGGCTTTCATCTTCTCCTCCTGCATGAGCCGCTCGACGTTTTCCATCACGATGATGGCATTGTCCACGACGATGCCGATGGAGAGCACCAGGCCGAACAGGGTGAGCAGGTTTACCGAGAAGCCGAAAGCCTGCATCCCCAGGAATGTGCCGACCAGCGACACCGGAATGGCGACGACCGGGATCAGGGTGGCGCGCCAATGCTGCAGGAACAGGAAAGTGACGATCACCACCAGCGCAATTGCGATCAGCAACGTGGTGTACACCTCGCGTATCGAGATGCGCACGAAATCGCTGGTGTCGTAGGGTATGCGGTACTCCAGGCCCTCGGGGAAACGCTGCGACATCTCCGCGAAAGCGGCATACACCGCGTCTGCGGTCTCGAGCGCATTGGCGCCCGGCTGCAGGAAGATGCCCATCGGCACGGCCGGCTTGCCGTTATAGGTGGCGGAAAAACCGTAGTTCTGTGCGCCCAGCTCGGCTCGCGCCACGTCCCCGAGCCGCAGGATGGCGCCGTCCGCGCGGCTGCGCAGGATGATGTTTTCGAACTCTTCCGGTGTGGTGAGCTGGCCGCGCGTGGACACGGCCAGGGTGAAAGCCTGGTCGTCGGGCGCCGGCGCCGCGCCGATCCGGCCCGCAGCGAACTGGGCGTTCTGCTGCCGGATCGCGGCAGCGACGTCACTCGGCGTCAGCCCGTACTGCGCCAGCAGGTCGGGAAGCAGCCAGATCCGCATGGAATAGTCCTGCGCACCGAACAGCGAGGCATTGCCGACGCCCGGCAGACGCACCAGTTCGTCCAGCACGTTCAGCAGCGCATAGTTGCTGATGTACAGCGTGTCAAAGCGCCCGTCCGGCGACAGCATGACCGGCACCATGAGGATGCTCGTGGAGCGAGACTCCACGCGCAAGCCGAGGTTGCGCACCGTCTGCGGCATGCGCGGCAGCGCCGCCTGCACCCGGTTGTTGACGTTGATCTGGGCCTGGTCGGGATCGGTGCCGATCTCGAAAGAGACCGAGATCTGCACGAAGCCGGAGTCGTTGGCGGAAGACTCCATGTAGATCATGTCGTCGACGCCGTTGATTTCCTGTTCCAGCGGCGCCGCCACCGAGTCCGCCAGCACCTGCGCGCTGGCCCCCGGGAACACCGCCGTCACGACCACCTGCGGCGGCACCACGTTGGGATACTGTTCCACCGGCAGGGCGCGCAGCGCCACCGAACCACCGAGGATGATGAGGATCGAGATGACCGAGGAAAAGATCGGCCGGTCGATGAAAAAACGCAGCATCAGTCTTGTCCGTCAGCTGCGTCCCGTGGGTTCACGGCCGCGCCGTCCTGCAGTCCCACCTGGCCGTTCACCACCACGCGGTCTCCCGCGCCAAGCCCATCCAGCACCACCTGCCGGCCGTCATACAGCGGACCCAGCTGCACCGGCCGGGCCTGTGCCGCGTTCTCCTGTGTGACGACAAACACGCGCGGGCCGTCGCTGGCCTGGGAAACCGCTTCCGGCGGCAGCAGGAACACGTTTTCCAGCCGTTTGACTACGAGGCGCAGGCGCAAGGTCTCGCCCGGCCGCAGTGCGCGCCCAGGATTCGGGAACACCGCCTGGGCCGCAACACTGCCGGTTTCGGGGTCCACCGTGCTGGCGAGGTAATCGACCTGCCCGCGGTGGGTGTAAACGCTGCCATCGGGCCAAAACAGCGTTACGCCCAGCTCGGTAACGCCGGCATCCTGCAGCGCCCGCCGCGCGGCAGCGTCTGCGGCCGGCAAGGAGAAACGCAGCTGCACCGGGTCGAGCTGCGTCACCGTGGTAAGCATGGCGCCGACGCTCAGGAGGTTACCGGGAGTCACCTGCTCCAGCTCGGTGACGCCGGACACGGGGGCGCGTACCGTCGTATATCCAAGCTCCAGTTCCGCCTGCGACACGCCGGCCTCGGCCTGCGCCAGGCGGGCAGACGCCAGCTCCGTATTAGACAGGGCCAGGTCCCGTTCGCGCTCGCTGACCGCGGCCTGCTCGAACAGGGCGGAAACCTGCCGCCATTCGCGCTCGGCCTGGTTGAGGGCGGCCTGTGCATTCGCACGCTCGGCGCGGGCACGCTCCAGCGCGATCCGGAAAGGCGCCTGGTCGATGCGGAACAAGGGTGCGCCAGCTTCCACCTCCGCGCCCTCCGTGTACAGCCGTTCCTCGAGGATGCCGCCGACGCGCGCCCGCACCTCGGCCTGGCGCAAGCCACGCACCCGGGCCGTGTAATCCGCCTCGATCACCACGGTCTCGGCCTGCATCGTCGCCACGGTCACCGGGGCCGGCGGCATTTCGCCCGGCCCGCCCGGTCCCGGCGCACCCCCGCCCCCGCCGTCGCGGCCACAGGCCGCCAGCGCCAGCACAACAACAAGCCAGGCCCCTCGCGGGAGGCCGTGACGAAAGCGAACTAGAGCGTGCATGCTGAAACTCCGGGATGAGGTCAGCGCGCTGCCGGTCGCGAGAACGGGGGCGACGGGTCAGGCGGAGTAAGACTTTAGAGTGCCGCAAGTATACATTCGTGAATGTATGTAAACAACCCGCACGCAAGTGTCCGGGCCTCCTCGTCTCCCGCCGCTGAAGCTATTCCTGCGTCGCGCCCGGGCCGGTCCACTGCGCCAGCCAGGACTCGACCACCCGGTGCCACTGCACCGAATTGGCCGGCTTGAGGATCCAGTGGTTCTCGTCCGGGAAATAGAGGAAGCGGCTGGGGATGCCGCGCCGATGCAGGGCGTTGAACGTGGCCAGCCCCTGCTCCAGTGGCACGCGGAAATCCCTGGCGCCGTGAATCACGAGCATGGGTGTCTGCCAGGCACCGACCAGATTGACCGGGTTGTGCCGCTCGAACCCCTCCGGGGCGACGAACTGGGGCCCTCCCATCTCCCATTCGGGGAACCACAGCTCCTCGGTCGAGTAGTACATGCTGCGGTTGTCGAAGATCCCGGAGTGGTTGACCAGGCAGTCGAACCCGTCGGGCCAGGCGCCGGCGATCCAGTTGATCATGTAACCGCCGTAGCTGGCGCCGAGGGCACAGGCGCGGTCGCCGTCGAGGAACGGGTAACTCGCCTGCGCGGCAGCCCAGCCCCGCTGCAGGTCCTCGAGCGGCTTGCCGCCCCAGTCACCGGTGATACTGTCCGTGAAGTCCTGGCCGTAACCCGTTGATCCATGGAAGTCTATGAATACGACTGCATAGCCCTTCCCGGCGTAGGTCTGGGGGTTCCAGCGATAGTGAAAGGAATTCCCCATGCTGCCCTGCGGGCCGCCGTGGACGATGAAAGCGACCGGATAGCGCTGCCCCGATTCGAAGCCGACCGGCTTCACCACCCAGCCGTACACCGTCTCCCCGCCGGCGCCGGCAAAGCTGAACTGCTCATAGGCGCCGAAGGCGATCTCTTCCAGCAGTGCTGCGTTGTGACTCGTCAGCTGTCTCTCGTTGCGCCCGCGCAGGCTGGTGGCGAACAGCTGCGCCGGCGCCGCCAGGTTCTGGCGCGCGAACACCACTACCCCCGGGCCGACGCTGAAACCCGCCACGCTGCCGTCACCGCTCAGCGGCGTCACATCACCGGAGCGCAGTTCCACCCGGAACAGGCGGCGGTGCCCCAGGTCATCGGACCAGGTGAAAACGCTGCGTCCGTCCGGGGCAAATGCCAGCCCGTGGGCCGAACGGTCCCAGGCCGGCGCCACCTCGCGCGTATCTCCGTTGGCCGCGTCGCGCAGCATGATGCGGTAGCGATCGGCCTCGAACCCGGGCCGGCTCATGGCCAGCCACGCTATACGACGACCGTCCGGCGACCAGGCCGGGCTGGTGTCGCTGGCAGCGTTGTCTGCCGTGAGGTTCTCCGGCGCCGGCTCCCCTCGTGTCGCGACGCGGAAAATATCCGTGTTCGTGCTCCAGGGCTCGCCTTCCGGCACGACCCGCGCCACGAACAACAGCGCACTCCCGTCGGGACTGAACGCCCATTCGTCTGCGTTGCCGAAGGGCCGCGTGGGAATATCGGCATCCAGTCCCGCGCTCACCCGTCGCGGTGCCGCCGCGCGGCCGTCCTCACCTAATTCCGCGAGGAACAGCTGCGCGCGGCGCCCATCCTTCCAGGTGTCCCAGTGCCTTACAAAGACCCGCTCGTGCAGCACCCCGGTCGCCGGGGCGGCGACCCGCGCGTCCAGGCGATCGCGAGTACAGTCCAGGTCTACGCAGTCCAGGAAGACATCCAGGCTCAGCGCCAGCTGGTTGCCTGATGGCGACACCGCAAACGCGTTCACGGCTACCGGGTAATCCGTCACCTGGCGCGCCTCGCCCGCCTCGGCCAGCGGCAACCGCCAGACCTGCGCATCCCCGCCCCGGGTGGAAAGGAAATAAAGCGCCTTGCCGTCGAGCGCCCAGCGCGGCTGCGACGCACTCGCGGTGGGCGCAGTCAGACGCACCGGGGCGCTGTCGCCGTCGACAGGCGCCAGCCAGATGCTCGTCACGCCCCGGTCGCCGGCCCGATCCGTCTCGCGCAGCGCATAGGCCACGGCGCGCCCGTCAGGCGACACCTGCGGGTCAGAGACACGCGCCAGGTTCACCAGGTCCTCGACATCGAAGGGCCGCGCCGCGGCGACCCCTGACAGCGGCGCCACGAGGCCCGCGAGCAGCAGCACTAAAGACACAAAACGCATGAGATTAACCCGCTAAGTATATGTTTTAATTTGCTATGCCGGCTTCCTGCCCCCACAGGGATTCGAGGCGCTGGTCGCGTCCGCAGTTGTAGCGGTAGAAACGGTAACGCAACGGGTTCTTGAGGTAATAGTCCTGGTGATAGGCCTCGGCCGGGTAGAAGCTGTCCTGCAGCGGCGCCACCACCGTGGCAACAGGATCGCTGAAGCGGTCGCGAATCTCGGCCAGCGACTGCTCCGCCGCCACCCGCTGTGCCTCGTCGTGGTAGAAAATCGCGCTCCGGTACTGGCGCCCGGCGTCGCAAAACTGCCGGTCCACAGCCAGCGGGTCGATGTTGCGCCAGAACACGTGCAGCAGTTCCGCGTAGCTGATGCGCGTCGGGTCGTAGACGACCTGCACCACCTCGGCGTGTCCCGTCTGGCCGCGGGCCACCTGCTCGTAGGTCGGGTCCTTTTCCGGCCCACCGGCGTAACCGGAGGTGGTCGAAATCACGCCCTCGAGCTTGTCGAAGGGCGGCTCCATGCACCAGAAGCAACCGCCGGCGAAGGTGGCAAGCGCCACGGCGCCATCTTCCGCCGGGGCCGCCTCCTCCGACGCCGTGCCGACTGCCGACCAGCCGAGGACGGCGATCCCCAGCAGGGCGGCGCCCAGGCCAAGCCGACGACGGCTCACTGGCCCGGGTCCCGCAACGGCGGCAGGGCCTCCCCGCGCGGCACGAACTCCAGCGCCAGGCCGTTGTTGCACCAGCGCTCCCCGGTCGGCGGCGGGCCGTCCTTGAACACGTGCCCCTGGTGCCCGCCGCAGCGGCTGCAGTGGTACTCGGTGCGCGGCCAGATCAGCTTGAAGTCCCGCTTGGTGCCCATTGCACCGTCCAGCGGGCGGATGAAGCTGGGCCAGCCCGTGCCGCTGTCGAACTTGTCCGCGCTGTCAAACAGCGGCTGGTAGCAGGCGGCACAGATGTAGGTGCCGTCGTCATACTGCTTGTCCAGCGGGCTGCTGCGCGCCGGTTCGGTCGCCTCCTCGAAGAGCACGCGATAGCGGTCCTCCGGCAGCATTTCCTTCCAGTCCTCTGGCGTGGCCTTCAACAGGACCCCGCCGCCCGGCCCTTCCTGCCCGGCCTCATCGGCCCGTGCGAAGGCGGGCCACAGCGGCGGCACCAGCAGCGCCGCAGCCATATGTCCCAACAAGACTCTCCTGTGCATAACCATCTCCCATCGCGTGATCCTGAAGTGTAGTTCGACCACGCGAGGCGTTTGGAGTTGCGAATCATCACACGGGATCCATGGCAACCAGCACGCATTGGCCGCCGTCCCGGTCGACGGGGCGCGATGCCGACGCCAACACTTTCTATAACACTCAATGAGTTATCGCCTGTTCCGCAATGTGCATCGCATCCGGTCTTGCGGTGTGTGCGACTACCCTAGTCCTCCAGGCCCTACTAGTCTTGAAAGCAGAGAACGCGAGAAATCCCGATGGCATCGCCCCAGCCCCGCCCGGCAGAAACCAGATGGCACAGCCTGCCGGTCGCCGACGTGCTGGCCCGGCTTGAAGCCGACCCCAGGGGCCTGTCCGCAGCTGAAGCGCAGCGGCGTCGCGGGCGCTACGGCGCCAATCGCCTGCCCGAGCCACCGCGGCGCAGTGCCCTCATGCGGCTGCTCTCCCAGTGCAACAACGTGCTCATCTGGGTGCTGCTTGCCGCC
This sequence comes from uncultured Gammaproteobacteria bacterium, assembly GCA_963709275.1. GTDB lineage: Bacteria > Pseudomonadota > Gammaproteobacteria > Steroidobacterales > XN24 > XN24. The sequence continues at coordinate 662,219 of CAVPVZ010000002.1, read as the reverse complement.
GCAGTGATCACGGCACTGCTCGGGGAATGGACTGACACGGCCGTGATCATAGGCGTGGTGGCCGTCAACGCGGCAATTGGCTTCGTGCAGGAAGGCAAGGCGGAGCGAGCCCTGGAAGCGATCAGCGGCCTGCTGTCCCCACGCGCCATGGCGTTACGCGACGGGCACCGGGAGGAAATCCCCGCCGAGGACCTGGTACCCGGCGACCTGGTCGTGCTCCAGGCGGGAGACCTCGTGCCCGCCGACCTCCGGATTACGAGCCGCCGCAATCTCCAGGTCGATGAAGCGATCCTCACCGGGGAATCGGTGGCGGTGGAAAAAAGCATGCTGCCCGTGGCGGAGGCCGCGTCACTCGGAGACCGGCTTTGCATGACCTGGTCGGGTACGCTCGTCACTGCCGGCACCGGCGTCGGGGTCGTCGTGGCCACCGGCGGCGATACACAGATCGGGCGCATCAGCGCGATGCTCTCGCGCGTGCAGACCCTGAGCACGCCGCTGACGCGGCAGCTCGATCGCTTCGCCCGCAAGCTCAGCCTGGTCATCGCTGTTATTGCGCTGGCCACGCTGCTGTTCGGCGTCCTGGTGCACGATTACCCGCTCACGGAAATGTTCCTGGCCGCAGTGGGACTCGCGGTGGCGGCCATACCCGAGGGCCTGCCGGCGATCATCACCATCACGCTGGCGATCGGCGTCCAGCGCATGGCGGCGCGCAACGCCATCATCCGCCAGCTGCCGGCGGTGGAGACGCTCGGCTCGGTCTCCGTCATCTGCAGCGACAAGACCGGCACCCTGACCCGGAACGAAATGACCGCCAGCCGGGTGGCGCTGCAAGACGCCGAGTACCAGGTCACGGGGGTCGGCTACGACCCGCACGGCGCCTTAAAGCTTGACGGCGTGGAGGCGGACCCCAGGGCGAACGGGGTCCTGATGGAGCTGTGCCGGGGCGCCGCATTGTGCAACGACGCGGAATTCCACCTCGAGGACGCGGCGCCGAGGCTCAATGGGGATCCTACGGAAGGCGCCCTGCTCGTGCTGGCGATGAAGGCAGGCCTCGATCCGGACCGGCTGCGCCTCGAGGTACCGCGTGACGACGCCATTCCTTTCGAGTCCGAAAGCCGTTACATGGCGACCCTCCACCACGACCACCATGGCCACCGCTTTGTCGTCGCCAAGGGTGCGCCCGAAAGGATTCTCGCCATGTGCGACTCGGTTGCCGCGCGCAACGGCGACGAACCCTGCTGCCGCCAGGCCTGGCTCGATCGGGCCGAGGCGCTTGCTGCAGACGGGTTACGTGTCCTGGCGCTGGCGACAGGCGTGCCGCATGCGGGCTGCGGCGGGGAACTCACCACCGCCGAGGTCGAATCCGGGCTTACGCTGCTCGGGCTGGTCGGGCTGATCGATCCGCCGCGTGAGGAAGCAATCCAGGCCGTCGAGCAATGTCGCAGCGCGGGGATCAACGTGAAGATGATCACGGGCGACCACCTCAGCACCGCCCGGGCCGTCGCTGCCGCCATGGGGATCGGCGACGGACGCAAGGCCGTACTCGGCGCGGAACTGGAGCCACTCGACGATGCGGCGCTGATGGAAGTCGCACTGGAGACAGACGTTTTCGCGCGCGCCAGTCCCGAACACAAGCTGCGCCTCGTGGAAGCGCTGCAGGCCGGCGGTCGCGTCGTGGCCATGACCGGCGACGGCGTAAACGACGCCCCTGCACTGAAGCGCGCCGACGTCGGTGTCGCCATGGGCAAAGGCGGCACCGAGGTGTCGCGCCAGGCGGCCGAGATGGTGCTCTCCGACGACAACTTCGCTTCAATTGAAAGTGCAGTGGAAGAAGGCCGCACCGTCTACGACAACATCCGCAAGGCTATTCTCTTCATCCTGCCGACCAACGCGGCCGAGGCCATGATGATCGTCCTCGCGATCGTCGTCGGGCGGGCCTTGCCGATCACGCCCTTGCAGATCCTGTGGGTCAACATGATCACGGCGGTGACACTCGCGCTGGCGCTGGCCTTTGAGCCGCCCGAGCGCGACATCATGGGGCGTCCGCCGCGCCACCCTGACGAGCCCCTCCTCGGACGCTTCGTTACCTGGCGCATCGCTTTCGTCTCGGCGGTCGTGGTCAGCGGCACCTTCGGCCTGTTCGTGATGGCCCGTGACGCCGGCTATGAACTCGACCACGCGCGCACCATGGCGGTGAACGCACTGGTGATGTTCGAGGCCTTCTACCTGCTCAACGTGCGCCACATGGTCGCGCCGACGCTGAACCGCAACGGCCTGTTCGGCAACCGGATCGCCGTGGCGGCCGTGATTGCCGTGTCCCTGTTCCAGGTCGGATTCACCTACCTGCCAGCCATGAATACGCTGTTCAGTACCGTCGCGCTGAGCGGCAGGGACTGGCTCGTAGTCTTGCTGGTAGCAGTCACCGTGGTGCCGCTCGTGGAACTGGAGAAATGGGTCCTGCGCCGGCGCGGCGCGCGAACCTGAAGATCATCGGCGATCTCACAACGTCTTCAGGTACTCGATCAACGCAGTCCGCTCGCGTTCGCTGAGCACGTCGCCGAAGGTGTGGCCGCCGTTGCCGTAACCCGTTCGGGTGGTGTCGTAGATGCGCCCCGCCGCGGCCTCGTCGGCGGCGCCGTCCTTGCCGTGGCCGAGCGCCTCGTGGCGCCACCCGAGCGTCGCGGTGTCGTATTCGCGCGGCTCCAGCACGTGGCGCCAGAAACGTGGCCGAGTGCTGCTTTCCAACAGCGCCGCGATGCTCGGCACCGAGTCGTTGTGCAGGTACGGAGCGGTCGCCCATACGCCGTCCAGCGGCGGCGCCACATAGCCCGGTGCGGGCCGCGCCTGCGCCGTGCGGCCGTAGAACGAGCCGTTGAACCAGCGGATGAACCGCTCTGCCTCCACTGCCTGCAGCGCATAGGCCGGATCGGTCCCGACCTGCTCCAGCGCAACCACAAGGTTGGGGTAGCTCTCTTGCTCGCCGTAGGTGCCGTGGCACGCCGCGCAGTGGCGCTCGAACACCTCCTGCCCCTCGGCCGCCAGCGCTGCATCCAGCGCATAAGGCCAGGCCGGTGGCTCGAGTGCGGCGATGAAGGCACGCACGTGGCTGAACCAGGCGTCGATCTCACGCGCTTCGGCCGGATCGTCGGTGCATACCAGCGACTTCAGCATCATGTACGGCACCTGGTCGCCCTGTCCGCCGCCGTGATAGAACATGGCGTTCTTTTTCTGCATGCGCCACCACGGCGGCACCGCCGTCGGCAGCGGCTCGCGCGGCGGCGGCTCCAGTTGCGGCTCGTCCAGCCAGGCCAGCGTCTGCGGGTCGCGATGCGCCATCAGCGCCATGGTGAGGTTCGGCGCCGGATTCACGCCGAGCGTGTCGGTCACCATGTACGGTGCAATGGCGCCGATACGGTCCGCCCAGCGGCGCCACGCATCCGCCTCCGGGCCATCCTCGACCAGCAGCCCGAGTCGCTCGATGCCGCCCATGGGGTCGGTGGTGAAGTCCGCGAAGGCGTTGCCCAGGCCCACCACCAGCTCCCCGTTGAACTCCGCGCCATGGCACGCCAGGCAGTTACTGACGATCAGTTCCACGCCGTCCGAATTGGTGGTCGCGTTGAGGTTGTAAGGCAGTTCCGCATTGCGCCCGAGGCGCCCCGGCGGCTGCAGGGCAAGGTCCGGGACGGTGTCCGCGACGGCGGCGCGGTAGGCGGTCAGCGGCACTCCGCAGCTGACGTAGCCGCGATTGACGATGATTTCGTAGCCGAGCGCCGGATCCCCGTCGCGCTGCGTGGCGGCGGGCAGTACCCCTGGCGTGCCTGGCTGAACTGAAGCCTGCTGAGGGGCCGGATCGTCACCCCGCCCGCAGGCGGCAAGGCCGAGTGCGGCGAGCACTACTGCGAGCCTGGCGCGATGATTCATGTCCGCTATCTCCCCTGCAACGCGCCGCTCACGGCGCCGCGAAATTGCTCAGCGAGAGGAATCCCCAGGGGTTTCCGCTCTCGCTCTCATCGACCGGCACAATCACGCCGGACCACGCGACACCCGGCGCACCTGGGTCCGCAAGCGGCGTCCAGAGGGTCGCCTCGTCCACGCCCGGCAGGCCCATGCGCCACTCCAGCGGCACCCGGCCCTCGCGCGCCGCCGCCTCGGCGGCGGCGGCCGGCTCAGGCAGCTGGCCCGCCGACCGACCGGAAGGAAACTCTGTGCAGGCGCCCAGCGGCACGCCCCCTCCGCCGCGCCGGCGCAGTTGCTCGCACCGTATGCCGGTGCCGTCCGCAAACTGGATCCACGACCGCGCCAGCGCCAGCTGGCCGCGCCCGGCCGGCGGCGACTGTCCCCAGCTCCGGTCCAGCAGCGCAGCGCCGCTTACCGGGCGCGCCCCGCCGTCGACCACCAGGCTGCCGGCGGCATCCAGCCCCGGCCACCAGTAACCGCGCCGCGCGTCGGCCGTGGTGCCTGCCGGCGGCGCATCCGGCAACCGGAAAGACAACTCGAGCGCCGCGTTTTCGCTCGCAGCCCGCATGCGCCCAGTGCCCGACTCGGGGAGGATCTCGATGCGCCAGTCTTCCAGCCAGGCAGAAGCACTGTCTTTGGCCGCTCCCGCCAGCCCCAGCGCCTCGCGACTGAAGCGCTCCGCCGTGACGCGTGCGCCCCTCTCCGGCTCGACGGTGAAAACACCCTGCCATGCTGCACCCGCGGCCCAGGCCGAGTCCCTCGCCGGCTCTTCCGCGGTCAGCGCCACGCGCTGCAGCAGCAGTTGGAATCCGTAGCGCTGCCCGTCTTCGGCGCGCAGCAAACCCGCCAGCAGCCAGGACTCGGTGAACTGCTGCGGATGAAAAGCGTGGTCGGACGGCCACGCGAGCGGAGCATCGCCAGGGGCGGGAAAACTGCGCGCCAGCGACTCCAGCCCGGCCAGGGAAGCCTCGAGCGCTGCGGACGGATCCCGGCCCTCGCCCGGTTCGGGCGGCGCACAGCCCGCAGCGAGGACCAGGGCGGCGGCGCACGCGGCCCACCTCAGAACCCGCCCGGCCCTCACGGCGTCGTTGCTCTCGCGCATGCCATGCAGTGTATATCGCCGCGGCGCCAGGCGCCGATTCAGGACGCCGCGCCGGCGCGCGCAGATTTCTCCCGCACGTAAAGCTGCTTGTGCACGCGGGCCACCAGCTCTCCGGACTCGTCCTGCACTTCCACCGGCCAGCGCGGCCGGAATCGCTGCCCGTCGCGTGTACCCTCGCGCGCGGAATCGATCATGGCCTGGTCGAGTGTAAACGTCGCCGTCACACGCCCGCGCCCGGGGCGCAGGAATTCAATTTCGGCCGACTGGTCCCACACGATGTAGCCGGACCCCAGGTTGCGCACCAGCATGATGGCGAGGAACGGATCGGTCATGGCGTAGAGGCTGCCGCCGAAATGCGTGCCGAAGTAGTTGCGGTTGTACCAGTGCAGGCCCATATCGACCCTGACGCGACGCCAGTCGGGGCTGATTTCGCGCACCACGATCCCGGTCATCAGGTAGGGCGGGTAGGCATTGAACAGCCAGCGCATCATGCGCGGCGAGTCCAGCATCCGCAGCACCCGGTGCATGGCTCCCTCCCCCTACCAGCCGCCCTCGGGCAGGCGCGCGCGGATCTCGGGATGGCGCTCGATTTCGAATACGGGCTCGACGTGGAAGGCCAGCTGCTTGTTGTAGTCCCGCATCAGCTTGATGACCAGGCCCGACAGCAGCAGCACCGCAACCAGGTTGACGATGGTCATGAACCCCATCGACAAGTCGGCGATGGCCCACACCAGCGGCAGGTCCAGCTGCGAACCGGCAAAGATGCCGAGCAGCACCACGCAGCGATAGGCGGTTACGAGGCGGCGGTCGCCATGGATGAAGGCGAGACTGGTCTCACCGTAGTAGGTATTCGCCATGATCGAGGTGAATGCGAAGAACAGCAGCGCCACGGTCATGAAGCCCGCGCCCCAGTCGCCCACCAGCGCGCTCATCGCGCCCTGGGTCAGGGCCATCCCGGTGAGGCCGGCGCCGGCCTCGAACTGGCCGGAGAGCAGGATGATGGCGGCGGTGCAGGTGCAGATGACGATGGTGTCGGTAAACACGCCAAGCATCTGCACATAGCCCTGGCTCGCCGGGTGGCGCACGTCGGCCGTCGCCGCCGCGATCGGCGCGCTGCCGGAACCGGCCTCGTTGGAGAACAGCCCGCGCCGCACGCCGTTGATCAGCGCCTGGGCGATGCCGTAGCCGAGCACGCCGCCGGCCGCCTCGCCGATGCCGAACGCGCTCTCGATCACGAGGCGGAAGACGCCGGGCAGGCGATCGGCATGCGTCGCCACCAGCCACAACGCCATGCCGAGGTAGGCCAGCGCCATGAACGGCACCACGATCTCGGCCACGCGCGCGATGCGCCGGATGCCGCCGAAGATCACCAGGCCGACGAAAAAGGCGGTGAGCACGCCCATCCACGCCGTGCTGATGTCCGTCACCTCCGCCACTGCGGCCGCCATGGTGTTCGACTGCACGCCGTTGAAGGCGATGGGATAGGCGAGGATGAGGAACACGGAAAACAGCACGCCCATCCAGCGCTTGCCGAGCCCGTATTGCATGTAGAAAGCCGGGCCGCCGCGGTAGCTGCCGTCGCCGTTCGGCACCTTGAACAACTGCGCCAGGGTCGACTCAAAAAAGCTCGTCGCCATGCCCAGCATGGCCGTGACCCACATCCAGAACACCGCGCCAGGGCCGCCGAGCTCCAAAGCCACCGCGACGCCGGCCAGGTTGCCGGTCCCCACGCGCGCACCGAGACTGGTGCAGTAGGCCTCGAAGGACGAGATGCCGCCGTGCTCGCGCCGGAAGCTGCGCTTCATGACACCGAAGGTATGGCCGAAGTGCCGCACCTGGATGAAACCGGACATCACCGTGAACAGCAGGCCCGCGCCGAGTAGCAGCCAGATCAGCAGCGAGCCCCACATCAGGTTATTGGCGGCGTCGACGAGTTCCTTCACGCCTGCAACACTCCAGCTGGCAGCCAGCGCGAGAGTCTACGCGAGAACGCCTCGGGTCGCAGGCGGACCCGGGCGCGCTCAGTCGCCACGGTCCGGGACCGGGTAGGCGAAGCGCCGGAAGGCTTCACGGCGGAAGGGACGCCACCGGTCCTCGGGTTGCGCGAGCCGATCCGCGATCGCCCACAACGCGAGGGGGTTGTGCCCGAGGCCGCAGTGACTGCCCAGCACGCGAATGTTCTCGGTCGTGGCAGACGGGTGCTCCAGTGAGCAGCGCCAGTGCACCACGCCGTCGGTGCGGGTATAGATCGAGGTCGAAGGCACGGGGAGCGGCTGCGAGAGGCGAGCCAGCAGCGACGGGTCCATGTGCGCCTCGCTCTGTCCGCTCACGTCCTCGTACAGGAGCGTCACCGCAGTGCCCGTGTGGTTGCGAAAGGGCGAGCCGAGGGTGATCACCAGGCGCACGTCCTCGGGCGCCATCCACGCCAGCTCGCGCGCATACATCCCGCCGAGGCTCCAGCCGATGACACTGACCTTGCGCCCGTAGCGTCGGCGCAGCTCGCGCAGCCGCCCGAGCAGGCGTTCCTCGGTCTCTCCGACCCCACCGAGGTTGCGCCCCTGCTTCCAGCGATGCGCAGCATAGCCGAGGGACTTCAGGAACTGCCGCAGGGGAAAGGTCGAACTGCCGCTGGCGAGGAAGCCCGGCACCACCAGCACCGGGTGCCCGTCGCCGCGCGGCGCCTGGCGCAACAAGGGATAAAGCCAGGCCATGGCCCCGAGCTCGAGCAGCGCCCGGCCCTCGAGCATCTGCCACACCAACGGCGGCGGGCCGATGCGCTCTTCAGCTCCGGACATGAGCGCGCTTCCGCTTCCGCGTCGTGGTCTTGCGCGGCGCCTTGCCGGCCACGCTGCTGGAGCGCGTCTTGCGCACGCGCGTCGCCGCGGGCGGCGCGACCGCCTGCTTGAGTTCTTCGAAGCTGGCGCGGAGCCCCGCCGCCAGGCGCCCCAGGTCCGGCACCGCCTCGTGCGCCGCAGTGGCGCTGATCGAGAGCGTATCCAGGTAGCTGGTGACGACAAGGATCAGCCCCAGGCCGTCCAGCACCGGCGCGGTGCCGTAGCCCTCGAGCAACTGTGCCGTCCCCAGGTACAACGGGTCGCGCGGCCCCGGCACGTTCGTAATGACCAGGTTGAAGGGCGGCCGGTGGTAACGCGCCAGGTGCAGTCCTGAATACAGCCCCGCGGCGGCCGTCGCCAGCGAATACGGCACGAAGCGCGAGGTGTCGGCCAGCGTGGCAGCACCGATCGCATCGGTGTAAGCCTTGCTGTCCACCGCATGCGTGTGAATCCGGCGCAGCCGCTCCAGCGGGTCTTTCACAGCAACCTCGAGCGGCACCAGCATGGCGGACACGCGGTTGCCGCCCTTGTCGACCTTGTTGCGGATCGAAATCGGCGCCATCGCTACCAGGTCGCGCTCGGGCAGGCTGCCGAAGTCCTTCAGGTAGTGGTGCAGGCCGCCGCTGCAGACCGCCAGCACGACGTCGTTGACGGTCGCGCCGGGGACCGCGGCGCGGACCTCCCGGATCTCGTCCAGCGACAGCGTGGCCACGTCGAAGCCGCGGCGCGAGCTGATGGGCACGTTGAAGGGACTGCGCGGCGCCTGGAACAGCATCGGCGGCGCATGGTGCTCACGGGCGATGAATTCGCGCCCGACGCCGAGCCCTCCGCGCACCAGCCCGGCCGCCCAGCTGAGCGCTTCGCGCGGTTCGCGGATGACGCCGCGCAGGCTCTGGCCCAGCAGCTCCAGGCCGCCGGGCGCCGGCTCCGACCGGCGTGGGCGCGGCGCGCTGCGGCGCCGCTTCACGCGCTGCGGTGCTGCACTCCAGACGGCATTGAACATGTCCAGCGTGCCGAGCCCGTCGGCGGCAGCGTGATGTACGCGCGAGATGACCGCGAAACTGCCGGGCGGGAAACGCTTGCAGGCGGCCAGGTCGGAGACGAAAGTGAGATGCCACAGCGGGCGCTCGGGATCGAGCGGGCGCGAGAACATGCGCGCCGCGAGATCGCGCAGCGCGTCCCAGTCGCCCGGATGCGGCGAGGCCGAGTGCTGCAGATGCAGGTCGAGGTCGAAGTGCGGGTCGTCTACCCAGAACGGACGGCCGAGCCGCAGGGGCACCTGCTGCAGGCGCCGCCGAAAAATGGGCGACCTGTCGATGCATGCCGCGATGTGATCACGGAACTGCGCAAACTCGAAAGGACCATCGACGGGCTGGTAGACGTGCAGCCCGCCCACATGCATGGGCGCGTTGCGCGCGTCGAGATACACGAAAGCGGCGTCGAGGCCGGAAAGCTGCTCCATCTGTCTGTGGGTCCCGTAGCTATGGGTCACGATTATGCGCGGACGCGTCGCAGGCGCAAAGGCTTTGCCAGTGAATCACCTCGCCGGTACGCGCGGGACATGGGCTCAGTCCGCGCTCGTGCGGCGCGCCAGTCCCGCAATGATGTCGGCGTCGGCACGCTCGTACCCGCCGCGGAAGAAGACGCTGCCGGCAGGATCCACCCAGGCCGTCCAGGGCACGACGATCGCGGTCACGGGACGCCGCAGGCTGAAGGTACGCGGCGCGCCGGCGGCCAGCGCGGCTGCGACCTCGTCCGGCGCGAACCCCGCCTCCGGCATCGCCAGCTGCTTGGCCAGGCCCGCCGCATCCGCCAGCCGCACCACGCCGGGCAGCGATGCGCCCGTGCCGGCGCCGCCATGCAGGAACATCTCCGGGCGCGGCCAGATGGGGAAACGAAAATCCCCCAGGAAGCTCTGCGGCCCGGGCACCTGCCGGACGATGTACCTCTCGGGCACGGCCCAGTTCGCATTCGCCGGTGCGATGCGGGCGCCGTCCGCGTTGAACACCTGCAAGCCGAGATCGTCGAAGCGCCCCGGGACGCGGCGTGCCAGCGGCGCCACCTGCGCCCGGACCAGGTCGGTCGGCAGCACCCAGTCTGGATTGACCACCAGGTAACGCAATTCGCCGCGGAACGGCGTCACCTTTGACACGCTGGGGGCCAGTTCCGCAGCGAAAGTGGCCACCGGCTCGCTGTGGTCGAGCAGCGCAACACGCCGCCCGGCCGTGTCGATGACCAGCAGCCGCCCACGCACATCGGCCAGGAGCCACCGCGCGCGCTCGAGGTTGGCGCGAAGTATTCCCATGAGTTCGTCGACGGGACGATTGATGGCGCGTCGCGTCGCCGGGCCGAAGCGCCCATCCGCCTCCAGCTGGTGCCGCGCCTGGAAGGAACGCAATGCCGCATCCAGTGCCGGCTCGAAGCGTGGCGAATCAATTACGACGCCGGGGAAATCACCGCTCTGCGCGAGCCGGCGGCGCAGCAGCGGAATCCGGGGGTCGTCCATTCCTTCCTGCAGCACCGGGCCGCTGCCGATCTCCGGCCATCCGCCCTCCTCCGCCGCCAGCCGGTAGCGCGCCAGCATCGACTTCAGTCGGCCGTAGATGGGCTGCACGGGGCGCAGTTCGCCGAGTTGCACCGCCACGGCGCTTCCCGTGGCGATGCGCGCCAGCACCCGTGCGACCGGCTCGCCTCGCACTGTCCCCTCGAGGTCCCAGCGCGGTGCACCGGTGCCCGGATCCAGCTTGCCGCGCGCAAGGTGCGCAACAAGGCGCGCCAGCGCATCACTCAGCAGCAGGTCCGCCGCAGCCGCCAGGGCCGCGTCGTCAGGCGCTTCGGCGCGCTGCCGCAGCAGCGCACGCAGCGCATCGAAATGATAGTCCGCAGGGTCCAGGCCGTCGCCGCTGACTGCGGCGATCTCACCGAGCATGGCCTCCTCGTTGGCGCGCGTATTCCACAGCAGCGTGAAGCCCCGCTGCTGGTAGAGCTCCGGCAGCACGCTGGCAGAACGCAGGCGCTGCCCGGCCACGATGACCTGGCCGGTGACGTGCAACTGTTCCACCGCGCGGCGCAATGTCTCGGTCACGAGCACCGCGTCCGGGGCCGCCGCAAGTGGCGCAATCCATGAGCCCAGCAGGACCGCAAGCACCCAGGCCGCCAAACGCCGGCGCGGCGATGTGCTCAGTCCGGAGGCGCGCATCGTCAAGACTCTAGCGCCCGGCACGGCGCACCTGGAGCCAGAACCACGCTGCGAAGGCGCCGAAGGCCGCGAGACCCACCAGCATGGCAACCACCTCACTGCCGAGCCAGTCAGTGCCGAGGCCCAGCGGCTTGCGTCCCAGCACGAAGGCCGCGCCGGCGATCGCAACCCCCAGCAGTCCTTCACCACCGACGAAACCGCTGCCAAGCAGAATGCCGCGCTCGCGGCGTTCGCCGGCCTCTTCGACCTGGCGGGCACTGCGCTCCGCCCACCAGCGAATGAGTCCGCCCAGGAAGATCGGCGTCATGGTGGAAACCGGCAGGTACACGCCAACGGCGAAAGGCAGCGAGGGGATGCGCAGCAGTTCGCAGGCCACGGCGATACCGACGCCGACCGCGACCAGGCCCCACGGCAGCGACTGGTCGAGCACGCCGTCGATCACCAGCTTCATCAGCGTGGCCTGCGGCGCCGGCAGCTCCGTGCTGCCGAAACCGAAAGTCTCTGCCAACAGCAGCACGGCAAGGCAGACGAAGACGGCGGAAGTGAGCACACCCACCAGTTCGCCCACCTGCTGCCGCCGCGGCGTGGCGCCGAGCAGGTAACCGGTCTTGAGGTCCTGCGAGGTGTCGCCGGCGATCGAGGCCGCGATCGCCACGACGCAGCCGACCGTGAGGGCGGCGGCCTTGCCGCTCAGGTCGGTCCAGCCGAAGGCGAGGAAAATGCCGGCCGTGCCCAGCAGCGCGGCGATGGTCATGCCGCTGGTCGGATTACTGGTCACGCCCACCAGGCCCACGATGCGCGAGGCCACGGTGACGAAGAAGAAGGCAAACACCGCGACGCAGATCGCCGCCACGAGTCGCAGCCCCACGCCGCCCACCTGGCCGAATGCTACCGGCACGACGGCAAGCACCAGGATGACTGTCACCACGCCAAGCCCGACGAAACGCAGCGGCAGGTCCTGCGCAGTGCGCGGCACCGCTACCGGCTCGCGACCCTGGCGCTGCCGCATCTGGCCGAAGCCGATGCGGAAACTCTCCAGCATCATCGGCAGGCTGCGCACCAGGGTGATGATGCCCGCGGCGGCCACCGCGCCCGCCCCGATGTAGCGCACGTAGCGCGTCCACAGCTGGGACGGGCTCATGTCGGTCATGAGCAGCTGTGTCTCCGGGTACAGCGGCAGCGTACGACCGGCGCCCCACCAGTCCAGCATCGGGATGATCACCAGCCAGGACAGGAGGCCGCCGCCGACCATCACCGCCGCGATCCGGATACCGAGGATGTAGCCGACGCCGAACAGCGCGGGCGAAAGGTCCAGGCCGAGCTCCGCCTTGCGCGGCCAGGGCAGCGCCGCATGGATCGAGTCGGGGATCGCCCGCGCCCAGGAAGTCAGCGCCTTGAAGGCGGCACCGACGGCCAGGCCGATAAAAACGAAACGCGCATTACCGCCGCCCGTCTCGTTGGCCACCAGCACCTCGGCACACGCAGTGCCCTCCGGGTACGGCAGCTTGCCGTGCTCGCGGTGGATCAGGAACTGTCGCAGCGGCACCATGAACAGGACACCCAGCAGGCCGCCGCACATGGCCAGCATGGTCATCTGCAACAGGCTGGGAGAAAGCCCCCACAGGAACAGTGCCGGCAGCGTGAAGATGATGCCGCTGGCCAGCGAGCTCGAGGCTGAGCCGACCGTCTGCGACAGGTTGGCCTCGAGGATCGTGCCTTCGCGCCCGGCTGCCTGCAGCGCCTTGAACACCGCCACCGTCATCACGGCCACGGGGATCGAAGTGCTGATGGTCAGTCCCGCCCGCAGCCCGAGATAGGCATTGGCCGCGCCGAAGATGATGCCGAAAAGGATCCCCAGGCCGATGGCCTTGAGCGTGAATTCGGCCAAGCCGGCGGACGCCGGCACGTAGGGCTGGTATGCCCCTCCCGGAGGCGGCGGCTCGAAAGCGCCCGGACCCAGTCCCCTGCGTTCGCTCATCCTGCTTCTTCTCCTTTCTCGCCCGTGAGCCTGACTTCGAGCGGCACGGCGCTGGCCAGGTGCAGGTCCCGCTGCGGATAGGGAATCTCGATACCTTCCTCGTGGAACGCGCGCCAGATACGCCGCAGGATCGCGCTGCGCACGTTGTTGACTCCGTTCATCGGATCCGCGATCCAGACGCGAAGCTCGAGCTCGACGGCGCTGTCGCCAAAGTTGCGCAGCTGGCATATGGGTACCGGATCGTGGATCACGCGCGGAATCTCCGCGGCGCACTCCTCGCACAGCGTGATGGCCCGCTCCACGTCCGACTTGTAGTGGATGCCAAGCGGGATCTTGAGACGCACCTTGGTGTCCGAGTGGGTCCAGTTTTCCACCCGCGTCGTGATGAACTCCTCGTTCGGAATGAGATGCTCGATGCCGTCGCGCGTGATGACGGACACGTAGCGACCACCGAGCGTGTTCACCCAGCCATAGGTGCCGGCCACCGCAACCACGTCACCGGGCTTGATCGACTTGTCCACCAGCAGGATGAGGCCGGAAAAGAGGTTGGCGATCACTTTCTGCAGGCCCAGGCCGATGCCGACGCCGAGGGCACCGCCAAAGACCGCCAGCGCGGTCAGGTCCATGCCCGTGGTCGCCACGGCCGCCAGCACCGCGATGGTGATCAGGCCGAACTTGAACAACTTGCCGAACAGCACCTGCACCGAAGGCGTAAGGTTCGGGCTGTGTTTCAGCCGCGCCTCCAGCAGCTCCGATATCACGGTCGCGATCCACAGCAGGATGGCGAAGGCGAAAACGGACTTGGTCAGGGTGAGCAACGAAATCCGCACGGCGCCGAACTGCATGGCGACGCTGTCCAGCAAGGCCACGGTCGGATCGAGCAGGCGCAGGATATTCAGGGCCGCAACCGTCCAGGCGCTGACCGCGACCGCGCGCGACCATACCGGGTTGCTGATGACCATGGACGCGAGGTTGATGACCAGCCATGCCGTCAGGAGGCTGGAGAAGATCTCCAGGATCCGGGCCGGCCAGGCCTGCAGCATCGCCACCTGCCAGGCGACGCCCACCAGCAGCAGCCACAGCAACGGCAGCAGCAGCCCGCCCAGCGCCGCGACCAGGCGCTGCCAGCGCCCGGGTGGCGACACGCGCTCGAGGAAGCGCCGCAGCCGCGGCGCCAGGAAGGCCGTAATGGCGAGCGAGACAAGGACTATAAGCAGCTGCAGCAGGTTAGGCAGGACCAGCACCTCGGCCTGCACCCACTGCCAGGCCTGCTGCGTCCAGCGGGCCACCTGCTCGGCGTCATACCACTCGTCCATCGTCTCCTCCCGTGACGAGACCGTCAGCAGCGCAGGATAGCATCCTCAACAAAAGGAAAAGCCCGGCGAGCGCCGGGCTTTTCCATGGGTCGAGCTTCGGAACCGGGTGCTTGCGCTACAGCGCCTTCACCTGGATCAGCTCCTTGCCGTCCTCGTCCGCCACATGGACGGCGCAGGCCAGGCAGGGGTCGAAGCTGTGGATGGTGCGCAGGATCTCGATCGGCTGCTCCGGATCGTACAGCTGGTGGTTGTCCTGCAACGCCGCCTCGTAAGCCCCGGGAACGCCCTTGGCATCGCGCGGACCGGCATTCCAGGTGCTCGGCACGACCGCCTGGTAGTTGTCGATGAGGCCGTCCTTGATGACGATCCAGTGCGACAGGCCGCCACGCGGCGCCTCGTGCGCGCCCACGCCCTTGGCGGTGCTCGGCCAGGTCGACGGGTTCCACTGCACCTCGTTGAAGGTCTTGGTGTCGCCGGCGCGGATATTGTTGAGCAGCTGGTCCATCCAGCCCTGCATGGCGTCGGCCACGACCTTGGTCTCGAGGGTGCGGGCCGCGGTGCGGCCGAGCGTCGAGAACAATGCCTCCACAGGGACGTCGAGGGTGCGCAGCGTGTAGTTGACCAGCTCGACCGTCTGGTCATGGCCGGTCGCGTACAGCGCCAGGACGCGGGCCAGCGGGCCCACTTCCATGGAGTTGCCCTTCCAGCGCGGCGACTTCAACCAGCTGTAGCCGTCTTCCACGTTGAGCTGCTTGTAAGGCGGTTGCGGACCGCCCCGGCCGTCGTAGTCGAACTTGGTCTCGCCGTCCCAGGGATGCAGACCCTGTTCGCGGCCGCCGGAGTAGTCGTACCACGAGTGCGAAGCAAACTCCTGCACGCCGTTCGGGTCACTGAAGTCCACTTCTTCGAGCGCGTTGATGTTGCGATTCAGGATCGCGCCGCGCGGGAACAGGAAGCTGTCCACGTCGTTCATGGATTTGGACGGCAGGTCGCCGAAGCAGAGGAAGTTGCCCAGGCCCTCGCCGCGGGCGCCCCAGTCCTTGTAGAAGCCGGCGATGGCGATGGTGTCAGGCACGTAGACCTGGTCGACAAACATCTTCATCGTGTTGATGACGTCCTGCACGATCTGCAAGCGCTCGGCGTTGATCGCCGAGTCGGAATTCAGGTCGATCGGGCACGGCACGCCGCCAACGACGAAGTTCGGATGCGGGTTCTTGCCGCCGAAGATTGCGTGCAGCTTGACCACATCACGCTGCCACGCCAGCGCCTCGAGATAGTGCGCCACGGCCATCAGGTTAGCTGCCGGGGGCAGCTTGTAGGCCGGGTGGCCCCAGTAGGCATTGGCGAAGATACCCAGCTGTCCGCCCTCGACGAAGGTCTGCAGCTTCTTCTTCACATCGCGGAAATAGCCCTCGGAGGACTTCGGCCAGCTCGGCGACACGGCCTTGGCCAGCGCGGCCGTCTCGGCCGGGTCGGCGCTCAGCGCCGATACCACGTCCACCCAGTCCAGGGCATGCAGGTGATAGAAATGCATGACATGGTCGTGGACGTACTGCGCACCGATCATGAGGTTGCGGATCAGCTGCGCGTTCGGCGGGATTTCGTACTTCAGCGCGTCCTCGACGGCGCGGATGGAGGCCATGCCGTGCACCAGCGTGCACACACCGCAGATGCGCTGGACGAAAGCCCAGGCATCACGGGGGTCTCGCCCGCGCATGATGATCTCGATACCGCGCACCATCGTGCCCGAGGAATACGCCTGTTGGATACGATCACCCTGCATTTGCACCTCGACACGGAGATGTCCTTCGATGCGGGTGATCGGGTCGACGACGACTCGATTGCTCATATTTAGTTACCCCGATCCTTGTAAGTCGTTCGCTACCGGCGTTCCGGGCTCAGGCGAGATTGTCGCTGACGAGCTGGACGAGGTTCACGATGTCCTTGTCCCAGTTCAGCCAGGCCTTGCCCGCCGCAAGATTCTGCATGCAGGTGTTGCAGGCAGTGACCACCGTGGGTGCACCGGTCCGCTCGACTTCCTCGCGCTTGAGCTCGAAAGCCTTCTGACGCAGAGGCAATGCGCTCTTCAGCATGGAGACACCGCCACCACCGCCGCAGCAGAGGTTGGTGCGACCGTGCGATTCCATCTCGGTGAGCTTCACGCCAAGCGCCCGCAGCACGTCGCGCGGCTCCTCGAATGAGCCGCCCATGCGCCCCAGCTTGCAAGGGTCATGGAAGGTGACGTGGCTGGCACCATTGCCGGCCTTCTTGACCTTCAGGCGGCCGGCCTTGAGCTCCTGGCCCAGGTACTCGGACACCGAGAGGATCTCGAAGGGCAGCGCCTTGCCGTACAGCGTCGCCGCCTCCCAGCGCAGCACCGGGTAGGCATGGCCGCACTCGGCGACGATGACCTTCTTGGCGCCAGACGCGATGGCCGCGTCAATGACTCGCTTGCTGATGCGCTTCTGGGCCTGCACGTCGCCGGAGAGCGCGCCAAAATTGGCGGACTCGAAGCCGTCGCTGCGGATGGTCCAGCTGACACCGAGCTTGTTCATGACCTTCGCCGTGGCGGCGAGGGCGCTCTCGTCCTTGAGGAAATCCAGCGCCGAGGACAGCACCAGCACGTCGGCCTTGTCCTTGTCCAGCGGCACCTCGATGCCCTTGGCACGCACGCGCTCGACGACTTCGCGCAGCTTGTCGGCGCCTGCGCCGAGGATGCTGCCCTTGTCCTTCTGCTCATCCGACACCGCCTGCAGCTCGGCCGGCGCCATGCCGGCGGCCGCAAGGCCGTTGCGGACGACCTGGATCATGCTCTGGATGTGGATACCCATCGGGCACAGCAGGCTGCAACGACCGCACTGGGTGCAGGAGTCGTAGGCCAGCTCTTTCCAGTCTTCCAGGTCCTGCACGGTGATGTCGCGGCTGACGAAGCGGTTGAACGCCCGCAGCGGCGCCAGCTCGCGCCGGTACACCTTCTTCAGGGGCTCGACCTTGAAGATCGGCGTGTACTTGGCGTCGCCCGTGGCGATGTAGAAATGGCAGGCCTCCGCGCACATCCCGCAATGAATGCAGGACTCGAGGTAGGTCGCCATGTCGGCGGTCATCCCGGCAAGGAATGCGGCCTTGGCCTTGGCGACCTTCTGGTCGTCGGATAGCGCCTTGGGCTTCAGGCCGGCCGCGGCCCGCTCACCCAGGGTGCCGTAGTCAGGAATAGTTGTCGCGCTCATGCCCGTACCCCTCTCCGTGCGAAGGCAGCCCCAACCTTGTAACGGGACGGCCAGATAAAGATCGCATGCATCAGCTTGCCGAACGGGAACCACACCAGCAGCAGGCAGACGCTCAGGAGGTGCAACGCCAGCACCGTCTCGTAACGCATGCCGAAAGTGATATGCGTGAAGGCCATGATGCCGCTCAGGAACGGCAGGAAGGCGATGATCCAGCTGATGTAGTCGTCCAGGGTCGAGATCTGGCGCAGCACCGGGTTCATCAACCGCCGGGCCAGCAGGACCAGCAGGATGCCCATGGTCACCACCGAGAAGAAGGTGATGAACAGGTTGGGCAGCGTGGGCCAGCCGAAACCAAGGATGTCCTTGAAGAACAGCATGTGCGGCGCGAAGAACAGCAGCACGACGAACATGCCGATGTGCCAGGCATAACCCGAGTAGTGCTGGAAGACGATGTTCTTCTCCAGCTCATGGGCGGGTGCAGAGCGCGTCAACAGGGTCTGGATGCCACCGGAGGTGGCCGAGCCCTTGGCGGGTTCGAGCTGCTTCCGCGAGGCCAGCAGCAGCGCAGTGATGCGCCACACGATGCCGACGATGAAGATGATCACGGCCCAGCGCAATGCGGGGCCCCGGGCGAAGTCGAGCAGCGACATGCCCTGTAAGTAGAGTCCCTCGTTCATGCCTTTTCCTCCTGCTGCGCTTTCTTTTGCTTGCCGCGCGCGAGGGCGGCGGCGGCCAGGCCGGCCGCAGCGCCGGCAGCAGCGCCGATGCCCACGGTCTTGGCGTCGCCCCAGTAAGCCGCCGACAACGGACGGTAGAAGCTGCCCTTGTCCCAGAAATCCGGCTCGGAGCAGCCGAGGCAACCGTGGCCGGACTGCACCGGCCAGCTGGTGCCCTCGTTCCACTTGAGGGTGGCGCAGGCGTTGTAGGTGACCGGGCCCTTGCAACCGAGCTTGTACAGGCAGTAACCCTTCTTAGCGCCCTCGTCGTCGAAGGTCTCGGCGAACTGGCCCCGCTCGTAGAACGGCCGGCGATAGCACCGGTCATGAATGTTCTGGCCGAAGAAGGCCATTGGGCGGCCCATCGGATCGAGCTCGGGGATAGTGCCGAAGGTCAGGTAGTGCGCCAGCACGCCGGTAATCACGGTGGGCACCGGCGGACAGCCGGGCACGTTGATGATCGGCTTGTCGGTGATCAGGTCCTGCACGCCCTTGGCCTTGGTCGGGTTCGGGTTAGCCTTGGGAATGCCGCCATACGCCGCGCAGGTACCGATCGAGACGATCGCCGCCGCGCCCGCCGCCGCTTCCTTCAGCATCGACAGGTGGCTGTGGCCGTTAGTGCAGGAATGCGACTCGTACTCTTCCGTGGGAATGGAGCCGTCCACGAGCAACAGGTAGTTGCCGTAGTTCTCCTTCATCGCCTGGTGCATGGCGTCCTCGGCGCGCTGGCCGGCGGCCGCCTGCAGGGTGTGGTGATAGTCGAGCGAAATGGCGTCGAAAATCAGCCCTTCCACGGTCGGCGTGTGGGAGCGCGTCAGCGCCTCGGTGCATCCGGTGCACTCCTGGAACGGGAGCCAGATGACCGAGGGACGACGGGCCTTCTCGATTGCCGCAGCGACGGCGCTGACCATGCTTGGCGGTAAGGCCATCATGGACGCGGTGGCCGCGCAGAACTTCATGAATCCGCGACGGCTGACTCCGTTCGCCCGGAGGACGTCGCCTACGGTTTTGCTTGCTGCCATGCTGTGCTCCTCCGCACTGCCCTGCGTCAAGGCACAGGGCGCTTCGGTTGGCTTCAACTACCTGCCGACGCCAGGGCGTCGCCAAGTTCCTTAAGACCCGCCTCGACATCCTCCCGCTGCGCTTGCAGCACGGACGGTATCCAGGTGATCTCGACGAAACGGCCGGCGACCGCGCCGGAGCCGTTCAAATGCTCTACGATCCAGACGCCGGAGTAACGGGACTCGCGAATGACGGTCTTGCCCAGGGCCTCGAATTCGGCCCGGACCTCGCCCTCGCCCAGGGCGTCGAGCAGGCGGCGCATATCGCCGGGGCCCATGGGAATGCTCTGCACGTCGATGACCGTCGGCTCCCCCTCTGCGACGAGGCGGGCCAGCGCGTGGCGAATTTCATGCAGCAGGGGCAGCGTGTTGGCAAACACTTCGCCGGGCTCCAGTTCGCCCGACTCCACCTTGACCCCGATCCCTGATAGGCCGCTCATGTGTACTCCGCCGACTGCGACCGGGTTTTCCCCAAAACCCCGGTGCCTGCCGGTCTTAGTAGCGGGTTCAATACCTTAGGGAGCAATCTAGGCGCGCAGTGATGGCCTCACAATACGCAATTCACGCAGAGCTAGTCCGCTGTGGGCACCCGGATATCGTTACCCGTCCAGTCCTTGATGAGGTCGGCCACCGCCTGCGCGGCCTCCGGCACGGCCGCGGCGACCCGCGGACTCGGCTCGGTGCCCCAGTCGACGACCTCCGGCTGGATCCCGACCAGCGCGCGGCGCTGCGGCACGCGGTCGGCAAAACGCGCCATGTTCATCAGGTCCATCAAACCGACTTCATGGATGCTGCGGCCGTGACCGCCGAGCATCCGGTCCATGTCGGCGTCGACGAAAACCTTGACCGTGCCCGGCTCGGACTTGAGCTCGGTGGCATCCACGACGATGAGGTATTCCGCGTCCTCGACGCACGCGGCGATGGAGAAGCTGAGAGTGCCGCCGTCCATCCACTCGACGCCCGGAGCCTCCGGGTTGAGCTCGCGCAGGCGTTCGACCACCCAGGGCCCGATGCCTTCGTCCGTGAGGATGGTGTTGCCCACGCCGAGAACCAGCGTGCCACTCTTCGCATGTGCCTGGTCGGTCATTTGCTCGCTCCCGGCCCGGAAACCATGGCCGCGGCAGCAGGATAACCAGATGAGAATTAGACGCATCAGGATAACTACGAGCTTGCGCCGGCTGGCCGCGAGTGGCAGCGTGCACCATTGAGAGAGATTGGAGGGAAAGCCCCGATGTGCCTTGGAATTCCGATGCAAGTGGTCGCGGTGGACGGCTTCCTGGCGCGCTGCGAGGCCAAGGGCGTACAGCGCGACGTCAGCCTGTTCATGATGCAGGATGAAAAAGTCGACGTGGGCGAGTTCGTGATGGTCCATGTCGGCTACGCCATCCAGAAAATGACGGAGCAGGAAGCCCGCTCGGCCTGGGAGATTTACGACCAGATGCTGGGCGAACCCGCGGGCGCCTGAACCATGCACGAGCTCGCCGTCTGCCAGGCCCTGGTGCAGCAGCTCGAGGAGGTCTCCGCGGCCAATGGCGGGGGGCGTGTCGAGCTGGCGCGGCTGCGCATCGGCCCGCTGTCGGGGATCGAGGCCGCGCTGCTCAGCCAGGCCTTCCCCATCGCCGCCGCCGGCACCATCGCCGAGGGCGCGGAGCTGGTCATCACCCCGGCCCCGATCGTCGTGCAATGCAATGACTGCGGCGCCAGCGGCGAGGCCCTGCCGAACCGCATGCTTTGCCCGGGCTGCGGCGGCTACCGCGTGCGCACGGTGTCCGGCACGGAGATGCTGCTCGAGTCCGTGGAGCTCGCGGTGCCGGCCGACGCCGGCGCCTGAATGTTATAGAGTCTTGTTTCGATTACGACTGCCTATCGGAGCGTCCCATGTGTGATACCTGCGGCTGCAACATCACTGACGGCAACCGCCACCTGGTCTCCCCGGGCGGACGCCTGGCCCAGACCGAGGACGGCCGGGCCGCGGTGACGGTGCTGAAGAGCCTGCTGAGCGAGAACGACCACCAGGCAGCCCACAACCGCGCGCATTTCGATGCCCGCGGCATCCTCGCGCTCAACCTGATGTCTTCGCCCGGGGCCGGCAAGACCGCCCTGCTCGAGGCGACCATCGACGCCATCGGCGACAAGTACCGCATTGTGGTCATCGAGGGTGACCTGGAAACGGAGAACGACGCCGCACGCATTCGCGCCAAGGGCGTGGAAGCGGTGCAGATCGCGACCGGCAGCGCCTGCCATCTCGACGCGCACATGGTGCACGACGCCCTGCACCGGCTCGAGCTCGACGGCGTCGACCTGGTGTTCATCGAGAATGTCGGCAACCTCGTCTGTCCGGCCAGCTTCGACCTCGGCCAGCACCTCAACGTCACGCTGCTCTCGGTCACCGAGGGCGACGACAAGCCGGCCAAGTACCCGGTGATGTTCCGCGCGGCCGATCTCATGCTGCTCACCAAGACCGACCTGCTGGCGGTGCTCGACGACTTCGACACCACCCAGGCGGAACGCGCCCTGCGCCTGGTCGGCTCTGCCGCACCGGTGCTGCACGCGGCGCCGCGCAAGGGTATCGGCGTCAAGGAGTGGATCGACTGGATCGACGGCGAACTCGAGGCGCAGCGCGCCCGCGTCGCCGCCGGCACCACGCGGCGACCCGCCATCCAGGCCGAGGGCGCCCGGCTGCACGCCGCCGATCCGGCGAGCGGCGCCCACGACCACGCGCATGCGCATGCGCACCAGCACGAGCACCGGCATGCCGACGGGACCGTGCACACGCATGCACATTCACATGCGCACGGCGACGAGCACGATCACGAACACGGCCACCAACATGAGCACGCGGGGGGTTCACGCCCATGAGCACCACGGCGCGGGAATGGCTCGAGCGCATCCGTGCCCTGCCGCTGCCGGAACGCGTGCGCGTCATGAACGTCTGTGGCGGACATGAGCGCTCCATCTCCATGGCCGGGCTGCGCGGCGCACTGCCGCCGCAGGTGGAGCTGATCCCGGGACCCGGCTGCCCGGTGTGTGTGTGCCCGGAAGAAGACGTCTACCACGCCATGCAGATCGCCCTGCACGATCCCGACGTGATCGTGGTCAGCTTCGGCGACATGCTGCGCGTGCCGGTGAACCTGCCCCTCAAGGAAACCCGCAGCCTGGAACAGGCCAAGGCGGCCGGCGGCGACGTCCGCCCCGTGGCCTCGCCCATGGAGGCGGTGGACATTGCCAGGGCGAACCCGGGCCAACGCGTGGTGTTTTTTGCCGCCGGCTTCGAAACCACCACCGCACCGGTCGCCGCGATGCTCGCGGCCGACGTCCCCGAGAACCTCATGGTGCTGCTGTCCGGCCGCCGCACCTGGCCGGCAGTGGCGATGCTGCTCGAGTCCGAGGACCGGGGCTTCGACGCCCTCATCGCGCCGGGACACGTTGCGACCGTGATGGGACCGGAGGAATGGGAATTCGTCGTGGACGAGCACAAGCTGCCGGCCGCGGTAGCGGGCTTCCACCCGGAGAGCCTCCTCGCCGCCACCTATTCGGTGCTGCGCCAGCTGGTCGAGGGCAAGTGTTTCTCGACAACTGCTACCCGGAGGTGGCGCGCCCCGGCGGCAACCCGACCGCGCGGCGCTTCCTGGACGAGACCATGGAAGTGGTCGACGCCTCGTGGCGCGGGATTGGCTCCATCCCTGCCTCGGGCTACGGCTTGCGACCGCACCTGGCGGCACGCGACGCGCGCCAGCACTTCCCGGACTACGGCGCCCATGACCGCAAGCGCGCCGGCCTCATGCCGAAGGGCTGCGACTGCGCCCGCGTGGTGCTGGGCAAGATCTACCCCAACCAGTGCCGCATCTACGGCGGCGCCTGCACGCCGCGCACGCCGGTCGGTCCGTGCATGGTCTCCGACGAGGGCGCATGCAGGATCTGGTGGTCTAACGGAATTCGGACGCGGGAGGTGGCCTGAGCGCCGGCCGCCGTCTCTGGATCACCGGCCAGGTCCAGGGCGTCGGCTTCCGTCCCTTCCTGTATCGGCTCGCTCAGCGACATGGCTTGACGGGCTGGGCGCGCAACACCGTGGGCGAGGTCGAAGTGCTGGTGTGCGGCAGCCCGCAGGCCGTGGAGACCTTCGCCCGGAAGTGGTGAGCGCCGCGCCCGCCATCGCCGCGCCCCATGTCCGGCGCAGCGAGGCCTGGCGGGGCGATCAACCCGAGGGCTTCGCCATCCTGCCCAGCGACGCCGGTGGCAGGCCGCGGATTTTCGTGCCGCCGGACTATTTCGCCTGCGACGAGTGCCTGCGCGGAACTGCACGACCCGGCCGACCGGCGTTTCGGCTATCCGTTCATCAACTGCACCCAGTGCGGGCCGCGCTACACCCTGATCCGCGCCCTGCCCTACGACCGCCCCAACACGTCGATGGCCGGCTTCGCGCTGTGCGCGGCACTGCCGGCCGAGTACGGAGATCCGACCGATCGCCGCTTCCACGCCGAGCCGGTCGCCTGCCCGGTCTGCGGTCCCGCAGCTGCGCTGGTCTGCGCCCGGTGCGACACCGGCGCTGTGCGAGCCCAGCGCGCTGGCGGCCTGTATCGCCGCGATCGGTGCCGGACGCCTGGTCGCGGTCAAGGGCATCGGCGGCTACCACCTGGTGTGTGACGCCGCCAGTCGAGCCCGCCATCGCCGTCTGCGCCGGCTCAAGCCGCGCCCCGCACAAGCCCCTGGCCGTCATGTTCCCGCTGGCGGGCGCGGACGGAGCTGGAGACGGTGCGCGAGGCGGCCGTCACCGATCGCGGCAGAAGCGGCACTGCTGCGCTCGCCGCAGCGGCCCGATCGTGCTGGTGCGCGAGAGCGCCGCGGCGACCGCTGTCCGAGTCGCTCGCGCCGGGCCTGGCCGAACTCGGCGTCATGCTGCCGTACAGCCCGCTGCACGCATCTGCTGCTCGACGCCTCGGTCGGCCGCTGGTCGCGACCTCGGCGCAACATCAGTGGCGAGCCGGTGCTGACGGACAGCGAGCAGGTCGAACAGCGCCTGGCGCACTCGTCGAGGGCTACCTGCACCACGACCGGCCGATCGTGCGGCCCGCGGACGACCCGGTATAGCGCAGCATCGCCGGTCGCATGCGACCCATTGCGCATCGGGCGCGGCTCGCACCGGCTGGAGATCGACGCTGCCGTTCCAACTGGACGCACCGGTCGCTGGCCGTGGGCGCACACATGAAGAACACCGTGAGCGCTGGCCTGGGACGACCGCTGTGTCGTGTCGCCGCACATCGGTGACATGGGAGCGGCGCGCAGCCTCGACGTGTTCGAATAGGTCATCGCCGATCTGCAGGCGCTCTACGACGTCCGCGCGTAGGCGCTGGTCTGCGACGCCCATCCCGGCTACGCCACTACGCGCTGGGCGCGCCGTCAGGGCCTGCCGGTGACAAAGGTGCTGCATCACCACGCGCACGCCTCGGCGACTGGCGGCTGAAGCTGCCGATGAGCGGACCGCTGCTCGTATTTACCTGGGACGGCGTGGGCTACGGCGGGGACGGCACCCTGTGGGGCGGCGAGACTTTCCTCGGCCGCCCCGGCGCGTGGCGATCGCGTGGCCAGCTTCCGTCCCTTCCGCCTGCCCGGCGGCGAAGCGGCCGGGCGTGAGCCCTGGCGCAGCGCCGCCGCCATGTGCTGGGAGACCGGCGTGGCCCTGCCCGGATGTCCGACGGGACGACTGGCCAGGCGGCCTGGCAACGCCGGCTCAACAGTCCCGAGACGACCGCCGTCGGACGGCTGTTCGATGCCGCCGCCGCGCTCGCGGGATCTGCCTGGTGGCCAGCTACGAAGGCAAGGGCCCGATGCGCCTCGAAGCCGCTGGCCACCGGCCGGCAGGCGGGCGGCGCCGGCGCGCTGCCGCTGGCCCCGGACCAGGCCGGCCTGCTCGCGCCGACTGGGAGTCGCTGCTGGCCCCGCTGCATGATGTCCGACGTCGCCGCTGACGAGCGTGCGGCATGGTTTCACGAGACCCTGGCCATGACGTGCCGTGGCGATCTGCCGAACGCTCAGCGCAGGTGCGGCCATCGCGGGCGTCGGCGCTCACCGGCGGCGTCTTGCAGAATCGCATGCTGGCGGAGCGCATGCAGGCCCCTTCGAGGCCGCGGACGTGCCGCCTTTGCTCCCGGTGCGGTTGCCGGTCAACGACGCGGCGATCTCCTTCGGCCAGATCGTCGAATGCGCCGCAGCCAGCGCGCGGGAAGGTAGAATGTGGCCAGAACTAAAGCTTCCCGAGGAGATTCCGCATGGCGCTGACGAGCACGCATCGCCTGGCGCACGGCAACGGCGGACGTTTCATGCGCGAACTGATCGAGGAAGTGTTTGCCCGGCATCTGGCGAGCGCCGTGCTGGATACGCGGGCCGACGCCGCCCCCTCCCGACCCTGCCGGACGGCGAGGTCGTGTTCACCACAGACGGCTTCACCGTGCAGCCGCTGGAGTTTCCGGGCGGCGACATTGGCTCGCTGGCGGTTCACGGGACGACCAATGACCTCGCCGTGGCCGGAGCGACGCCGCTCTACCTGAGCCTCAACTGTTTTCATCGAGGAAGGCCTCGAGATCGAACTGCTCGAGCGCGCGTCATCGGCAGCCTCGCCCGCGCCGCGCGCGAGGCCGGCGTCCAGGTGGCCGCCGGCGACACCAAGGTACTGCGGCGTGGCGAAGGCGGCGGCCTGTACCTGGCCACCACCGGGCATCGGTGTGCGTCCCGCCACCTGAAGCCCGGAGCTGGAGCGATTCGCCCGGCGACCGCCTGCTGGTCAGTGGTCCCGTGGGCGACCACGGGATTTCGCGGTCATGCTGGCGCGCGAGCAGTTCGGCCTCAGCGGCGATCTCAAATCCGATGCCGCCAGCGTGCTGCCGCTCACGCAGCGCGCTGCTGGGCTGGCGGACTGCGCTTCATGCGCGACCCGACGCGCGGCGGCCTCGCCACGGTGGCGCACGAAATCGCCCGGGCCACGGGCTGCTCGGTGCGGCTGTCGGAAGCGGCCATCCCGGTGCGCGACACGGTGCGCAGCGTGTGCGAAATGCTCGGCTACGACCCCTCTACCTCGCCTGTGAAGGCCGCGTGGTGGCGGTGGTGGCGCCGGAGGACGGCGGAAGCCGCGCTGGCGGCATGGCGCGCCCTGCCGGGCGGCGCGGACGCCGCCCTGATCGGCCAGGTCGATGCGGAAGGACGCCCGGTGGAAATAGAAACGGCACTCGGCGGCCGGCGCATGCTCGAGGAACTCGAGGACGACCCGCTGCCACGGATCTGCTGACCGAAGAGACCTGCGATGCCGTTTGCCCCGACAGGGCTGTTAACGCTTACCACCGACTTCGGCACGTCGGACCCCTTCGTCGGCATCATGAAGGGCCGCATCCTGCAGCGTCTGCCCGGCGCCGGCATCATCGACCTCACGCATGCCATCCCGCCGGGACGGCCGGATCTCGGCGGTTTCTGGCTGGCGCAGGCCTGGGCCGATTTCCCGCCCGGCACGGTGCACCTGGCCGTGGTGGACCCGGGCGTGGGCACCGAGCGCAGGGTCGTGCTGGCGGAGTGTGACGGCCAGCTCCTGCTGGCGCCGGACAACGGCCTGCTGCCGGAGGCGCTGCGGGCCGCCCGCGCGCCCGCCTGGCGCGTCATGCATCCGGACCTGCCCGCGCGCCTCGGGCTCGGGCCGCTGTCACGCACTTTCCACGGGCGCGATCTCTTCGCGCCCCTGGCGGCACTGCTGGCCGCTGGCGAGCTCGAGCCCGCCGGTCTCGGCCCGCCGGGGCCGCCGCAGGACCCGACGCCGCTGCCGCCCCCCCGCCCTGCGCCGGGCTGTATCCGGGGCGAGGTGGTGCTAGCCGACCATTTCGGCAATCTCATCACCAACATCGGCGCCCGCCTGCTGCACGAATTCCGGCTGCCCCGGGCGGAGGCTGGCGGACAGTCGCTGCCGTTCCTGCGCACCTATGCCGACGCCGCACCCGGCGCGGCGCTGGCGCTGGTGAATGCTTTCGGCCTGGTGGAGATCGCGGTGCGCGGCGGAAACGCCGCCGTAGGCCTCGGGCTGGGCCCCGGGCAAACCGTGGTTATCCGCGACGGCATCAACACATGAGAAGCGTAAACTCGGTTTCATAGTTGCACTTGCGTAAAGGTTGACCCCATGAACAACGACAGAACAGACGCCATCCGCAACCTCGCCCTGATTGGACCCGCCGGCACCGGCAAGACCTCGCTGGCAGAAGCCCTGCTGTATGCCGCCGGTGCCGTGCCGCAACGTGGCCGCATCGAGCGCGGCGACACCGTATGCGATTTCGAAGCGCGCGAGATCGACATGGCGCACTCGCTGGATACGGCCGTTTGCAACCTGGACTGGAAAGACACCCACATCAACCTGATCGACACGCCCGGATTTACCGACTTCCTGCCGCGCGCCGTGGCTGTGCTGCCGGCCGTCGAATGTGCCGCCCTGGTCCTGTCTGCCGCCGGCGGGCTCGAGACCGGCGTGCGCCGGATGATGAAAGCCGCCGGTGATGCGCAGCTCAGCCGGATCATCATCGTCAACAAGATGGACACCGATCCGGACCAGCTCGGGACGCTCCTTGAGGCGATCCAGGACGCCTTCGGCAAGCGCTGCCTCCCCGTCAACCTGCCCGGGGACCACGGCAAGAAGGTGGTCGACTGCTTCTTCCACGAGGGCGGCGAGGCGACGGACTTTTCCAGCATCCAGGAGGCGCATACCCACATCATCGACCAGGTCGTCGAGGTGGACGAGGCGCTCATGGAGGCCTACCTGGAATCGGGCCAGAACCTGGAGCCGGGACAGCTGCACGACGCCTTCGAGAAGGCATTGCGCGAGCGTCACCTGATACCCGTGTTCTTCGTCTCGGCCGAGACGGGCGCCGGCGTGGCCGAGCTGCTCGACTACATCGTGAAGCTGATGCCCAGCCCGCGCGAGGCCAATCCCCCGCCGTTCATGAGCGGCGAAGGGGACGCGGCCGAGCCCGTGGTCGTCGCCTCCGAGCCCGACCAGCACGTGGTCGCACATGTCTTCAAGGTCATCGTCGATCCCTACGTGGGCCGCACCGCCGTGCTGCGGGTGCACCAGGGGACGGTGAAGGCGGGTTCCCAGCTGTTCGTCGGCGACGCGCGCAAGCCCATCAAGCTGAGCCACCTTTACAAGATGCAAGGCAAGCAGAACATCGAGGTGGACAGCGCCGGCCCGGGCGACATCATTGCCGTGACACGCATCGAGAGTCTCGATTTCAACGACGTCCTGCATGACTCGCATGACGAGGACAATTTCCACGTACGCCTGCCGGAGATGGCGCCGCCGATGATGGGCGTCGCCATCGCGCCGGCCCAGCGCGGCAACGAGCAGAAACTCTCCGATGCGCTGCAGAAGCTGTGCGCAGAAGACCCCGCGCTGCGCGTGGAGCATCGCCCTTCCACCAACGAGACCGTGGTGTTGTGCAGCGGCGAGCTGCACTTGCGCCTCGTGCTGGAGGCGATGAAGGAGCGCTTCAACGTCGAAGTCCAGACGCATGCGCCCACGATTCCCTACCGCGAGACCATTACCCGCCCTGCCGAGGGCCATCACCGGCACAAGAAACAGACCGGCGGCGCGGGACAGTTCGGCGAGGTCTACCTGCGCATCCAGCCGCTGCCGCGGGGCTCCGGATTCGAGTTCGCCAGCGAGGTGGTCGGCGGCACGATTCCGCAGCAATTCATTCCGGCGGTGGAAAAAGGCGTCCGCCAGGCACTGGAAAGCGGCGCCATCGCCGGCTTCCCGCTGCAGGACATCCGTGTCGCCGTGTACGACGGCAAGACCCACCCGGTGGACTCCAAGGAAGTCGCCTTCGTCAGCGCCGGGCGCAGAGCTTTTCTCGAGGCGATCCAGAATGCCGCGCCGATCGTGCTGGAACCCATCGTGCAGCTCCAGGTCACGGTCCCGATCGACGCGCTCGGCGCCGTCACCGGCCACCTGTCACAGCGGCGTGGGCGCATGCTGGGGTCGACCTCGCTCACCGGGCAGCGCATCCAGATCAATGCGGAAGCGCCGTTGTCGGAGCTGCAGGACTACGCGAACCAGCTGAAATCCATCACCGGCGGTTCCGGCGCCTGGTCGATGGAGCTCGATCGCTACGAGCCTGTGCCGGCAAAGGTGCAGCAGGACCTCGTTGCGGCCGCCAAGCCCGCCGAGGCCGATTGAAGAACGCCCTGGCGCCGCGTCGTTGACACAGGTCAATGCACCGCGGCGCCAGGGCGCGAAGATGAAGTCACTACAGAACCACGGTCATACCATGCTCAATGTCAGCGAAATCATGACGCCCCGCCGCAGCCTGGTCCTGCTTGGACCGGACGCGACCATCTCCGAGGCGCGCCGCACCATGGCCGCGCACGCCATCCGCCACCTGCCGATCGCGGACGTTGACGGCAAGCTGCTGGGGCTGGTGTCCCTGACCGACATCCTGGTGGCCGGGGATAGCGTGGAGCGCCCGCTGCGCGAAATCATGGTGCGCGCGGTGGACACCATCGACGAGCGCAGCAACCTGCGCCATGCCGCCATGCTGATGTTCCGCCGCAAGCGCAGCTGTCTGCCGGTGATGCGTGGGGGCGAACTCACGGGGATCATCACCGATTCGGATTTCCTCGGCGTCGCGATCGCGCTGATGGAACAGCTCGAGGCGGTGGAGCCGGAGAGCGGCGAGACGGAGCCCGAAGACAGCGAGGCCGAGGACCGCCTGGTCTCGTAACCGGCGCGGCCGGACGGCCTCAGCCCAGGACCATCGTATCGGACAAGTCGCCCACGCTGGGGAGCGTGAGCGTCGGGCCGCTGCCTTCGTTGAGCACCAGGCGGAAACGACCGATGTGCACCACATCGCCGTGTTGCAGTCGCTGCTGCCGCACAGAATGGTCGTTGACGTGGATGCCATTCGTGCTGTTGAGATCGACCACCGTCCAGTGGCCGCCCTCGCGCACCAGCATGGCGTGATAGCGGCTGACCGAGTCATGGTCCAGCTGCACGTCGTTCCAGGGATGGCGACCTAGCAGCAGCCGCGGCGAGTTGAGGCGAATCCGCGCCTTCGGCTCGTGCTCCAGCAGGATGTCCATGGACGCCACGGTGCGGCGCCGCGGTGATGGCGCCTCGGCGTCCTCCACGTTGGCGGCCCGCACGTGGCTACGACGCACAGACTTGTCGCCCGCCTCCGCCGCGAGTTCCAGGGCGCGTCTTGCGATGGGGTCGATGCGCCCCGGCAGGCCCGAGGCACGGGCATGGATATGAGCCACAGCGTCCGGCGAGAACACCTGGCCCGGATCGGCGCAACCGGCGCCTTCGACATGAAATTCCAGGTAATCCCGCGTCTCGTCCACGCCCAGCGGCTCGAGCCGGTGCTGCCAGCGCACCATCTGGCGCAGCGCCTGCATGCGGGGCGCGAACATCTGCCGCTCCAGGCGCTCGTCGCCCAGCATGGCCAGCTTGAGGCGGCCGACCCGGACCGATTCCAGCAGCGAGAGCCAGCTCAGCTCCTCCATCACCCCGGAGGACACGGTGTCGATCTCGTCCACCACGATCACCGTGGTCACGCCCTTCTGCCGCTGGTGACTGAAGAACACCGTGAGCAGTCCGCGCATCTCGTCGTGACTGGCCTTCACGCCCTCGAAACCGAAGCCGTTCAGCATGCGCGCGAGGAAATCCAGCGCGTCCCCGCTCAGCGCGCTGAGGCGCGCCGTGACCGCATCGGGCAGGTAACGGGCCAGCCCGACATTCAGGGCCGTGGTCTTGCCGCAGCCCGACTCGCCGGTCAGGGCCAGCAGCAGGTCATTGGAGTGCAGCGCATGGTCGAGAAAACTCAGCGCGTCGCGGTGCTGCGGCCCGGTATAGAAGTCCGGCTCACCGCTCTTCGCCACGAAAGGGTCGCGGCTCATGCCGAAATGGCGGAATGGGTCTTCGCTTGTCACGCGCGACGTATGTCCTGTGTCACTGCCCCGCCGGGTGCTGCCCCGACAGGGACACCCTACCACTCGCCCGAATTAGGCATGCTCGCCCATGGCTCGCGGGGAGGCAAGGCCGGCCCCTTTTGCAGCAACTCTATGGATACCTTGTCCGGCGAGCGCACGAAAGCCATGCGCCCGTCGCGAGGCGGCCGGTTGATGGTCACGCCCCCGTCCATGAGGCGCTGGCAGGCCGCATAGATGTCCTCCACCTGGTAAGCCAGGTGGCCGAAATTGCGCGCGCTGCCGTAGTCCTCCGCATCCCAGTTCCAGGTCAGCTCCACCTGCGCCGACTCGTCCCCCGGCGCCGCGAGGAACACCAGCGTGTAGCGGCCGGCCTCATTTTCATGCCGCCGCAGCTCGACCAGGCCAAGCTTGTCGCAATAGAAATCCAGCGACGCTTCGAGGTCGCTGACGCGCACCATGGTATGCAGGTATTTCATTCCTGTGCTCCTGTAGCTGCTGCCGGCGCGGCTGCCGTGTCGTCACGCGGCCAGGCCCTGAGAATCGCCTGGATGACGGTGGCCAGCGGGATGGCAAAGAAAATGCCCCAGAACCCCCATAGCCCGCCGAAAAACAGTATCGCCACGATGATGGCCACCGGGTGCAGGTTGACCGCCTCACTGAACAGCAGCGGCACCAGCACGTTGCCGTCGAGGAACTGGATCACGCCGTAGGCCAGCATCACGTAGTAGAACTGCGCCGCCAGCCCGAACTGGAAATAGGCCACCAGCGCGACCGGCAGGGTGACCACGGTGGCGCCGACGTAGGGGATCAGGACCGAGACGCCGGTGACCGCCGCAAGCAGCACTGCGTACTGCAGTCCAAGCACACGGAACGCGATCCAGGCCACGATACCGACGATCAGGATCTCGACGAACTTGCCACGCACGTAATTACCGATCTGCCGGTCGACCTCGAGCCACACTTCCTGGCTCAGGCGCCGGTCGCGCGGCAGGAAGCCGGCCACCCATCCCGTCAGCATTCGCTTGTCCTTCAGCAGGAAGAACACCAGGATCGGGACCAGCACCAGGTACACCAGCAGGGTGATGAGCGTCATCAGGGAAGCGACGGAAAAGGTGACGATGCGCTGGCCGAAGCGGATCAGCTCACTGCTGACGCCGCCGAACATTTCGCGGATCTGCTGCTCCGAGATGAAGTTGGGGTACTCCTGCGGCAGCTTGAGGAGGGCCTTCTGCACCTCCGCCACCATGAACGGCACCTGCTGGAACAACTGCGCCCCCTGGCGCGCCAGCAGCGGCACCAGCCAGAAGAAACAGACCCACAGGATGGCAAGGAACAGCGTGAACACGAGCAGCACCGCCAGCAGGTGCGGTATACCCCGGTTGCGCAGCCGGGTGGCAAGGGTGTCAAGCAGGTAAGCGATCACGAGCGAGCCGAGCGCCGGCGCAAGTATCTGGCCGAACAGCCAGATAGACACGCCGAGCAGCAGCACGATGAG
This sequence comes from uncultured Gammaproteobacteria bacterium, assembly GCA_963709275.1. GTDB lineage: Bacteria > Pseudomonadota > Gammaproteobacteria > Steroidobacterales > XN24 > XN24. The sequence goes on along the minus strand of CAVPVZ010000002.1, from coordinate 629,382 downwards.
CGTGAGCGCCACCACCTGGGGGTTGGCCAGCTGGCGGCGCAGCCACACAAGGACCGTTTCCATGCAAGGACCCTCGAAACCAGGTGGCTAGGATAGCAGTTCGAAGCGCGCGGTCACGCCGGCGCGGCGGTATGCGACAATTGCGCCCAGGGCGAATCGCATGGTGGAGAGCCGGACCTTGAAACCCCTGCGCAAGGAACTGTTATTGCTGGCTTTGCTGGTCGGCTTCGGCTTGCTGGCCCTGCCGGGCCTGGTGTACGCCGTGGGCGCCTTCCTGCTGGGTGAGTACCGGCCCGGGGCCACCGTAGGGACCTTTTACGGCGACTTGTACAGAGAGCTACTGGCGCCCTCGCCGTGGGCCTGGTTGCTGGTCCTCGGTCCCTGGCTCGGGATCCAGTGGCTGCGACTGCTGTGGCTGCCCATGCGCATGCTGCTGCGCCGCGGCAAGACAGCGGACCCGGCCGCTCCGGCCGCAGCCGCACCCGGGGATATTTGACGCTTCAAGGGCTGCAGCGTACTCTCCCGCTGGCCTTGCCCACGGAGCATGAACGGATGTCCTTGAAGGTAATCATCGAGCTTTCGAACACCGATCTCGGCCATTTTCGGCGCGTGATGCGCGAGGCCCGCGCCGTGGCCGAACAGCACAGCGCCGAAGAAATCATGACGGCGGCAGGCACCCTCCTCGCCAGGGTCGAGGAGGACGCGGCACCGGACTTCATCCGCGACCGCCTCAACAGCATCAAGATCCTCATCGACATGGTGCGTGACGGGGAGTGGCAGCTTCCCGACGAGGAGCGCGCGCGCGTGCTCAACGCCCTCGCCTACTTCTGCGAGCCCGAGGACATCATTCCGGACGAGGTCCCCGGCCTGGGCCTGCTCGATGACGCCATCATGGTTGAGCTGGTGGTGCGCGAACTGCGCCACGAGATCGAGGCCTACCGGGATTTCTGCGGCTTCCGCAAAGCCCAGGACGAACGCGGCGAAGATGCCGTCGACCGCGAGGCATGGCTGGATGCGCGCCGCAAGGCCCTGCAGTCGCGCATGCGCAACCGCCGCCGCCGCGAGCGTGAACGCCGCCGCAGCAGCAGCACCGCCGGCGGCAGCCGGCGCTCACCTTTCTCGCTGTTCTGAAGCAATCAGCCGGGGCCCCGGCCACGCCGGCTGATTTCCCAGTCCGCCCACGACTTGGCCGGCGCGCCCGGCTCGAGTTCCATGCGTGCGGGCGACAGGCGTCGTCCGCGGATCCCTGCTGCCGGCACCCCCGCCGGATGCAGCCAGGAACGAGGCAGCAGCCAGCCGAGCGCACGGCGCCACCGCGCCACCAGCGGCCCCACCGCGTGCATCTTCTCGAGCTCGGCGCGCGAAGGACGTTTCATGGCAGGTAGTACAGCACGATCAACCCCAGCCCGCACCACATCCCGAGCTGTGGCAGCCACCACCAGCTGCGCTGTTTCACCAGCCCGATGAAACTGGCGGCGCAAATCGCTGTCATAGCGAGGAACAGGCCTGCATTGAGTAACAGGGGCCCGATTTCCGCTTCCACCCGGGGGTGGTTACCGGACAACAGGAAGAACAGGAACATGACGACGAGCAGGCCGGCAGCGATAGACGCTGCAGAGCCCAGGAGAATTCCGGTGATGACAGTGAGTGGGTGCATGTAATCCGGTCCGGCCCGGCATCGCTTGATTGGCGACGTCGGGCGCTCTAGCCTAATCAGCGCTGAAATAGCGACAGTCGAAGTTTTTGGGTATTCGACCGATCTTGGAGTCGAGATGCGTATTGTAAAGACATCTGCATGGGTGGGCATAGCAGCGCTGCTGGCAGCCGCGCTGCTCTCCGCGACCGCCGCCGCGGTCCCGCCGGCCGGGGACGAGGTCCTCGCCCCCAGCGACCGCCACGGCAAGGTCAGCCGGCTGGTCACCACCCTGTTCGAGCGTTCGCACTACCGCCGCATGCCGGTGGACGATGTCGCATCTTCGCGCATGCTGGACGCCTACCTGGAAGCGCTCGACGGCAACCACCAGTACTTCCTCGCCAGCGACGTCGAGGAGTTCGAGCCGCTGCGCACCGGCCTCGACGACGCAGTCAAGCGCGGCCAGCTGCAGCCCGTGTTCGACATCTACCAGCGCTACCTGGAGCGGACCCGCGAGCGCCTCGAGTATGCCCTGTCACAGCTCGAGGTCGAGCATGATTTCACTGTCGACGAAGAGTTCATTTTCGATCGCAGCGAGGTCCGCTGGCCGACCACCCAGGCCGAACTGGATGACATCTGGCGCAAGCGCGTCAAGAACGACGCCATCGGCCTGATGCTCACCGGCAAGGACTGGGATGAGACGCGCGAAATCCTGGATGGTCGATATCGCCAGGTGCTGAAGCGCTTCGAGCAGGTCAAGAGCGACGACGTCTTCGAAACCTTCATGAACGCCTTCGCCAACACCATGGATCCGCACACCAGCTACTACTCGCCGCGGAACTCGGAGGAGTACCGGATCCAGATGAGCCTGAATTACGACGGCATCGGGGCGACGCTGCAGCTGCAGGACGAGTACGTGGCCGTCATCAACGTCATCGAGGGCGGCCCGGCCGCGCTCGACGGCACCCTCAAGCCCAAGGACCGCATCACCGGTGTCGGCCAGGGCGACGACGGCGAGATCGTGGACGTCGTGGGCTGGCGGCTGGACGAGGTCGTCGACCTGATTCGCGGCCCGAGCGGCTCCACCGTGCGCCTGCAGATCCTGCCTGGTGGCGCGGCGCCCGGCAGCCAGTCGGTCATCGTCCCGCTGGTGCGCGACAAGGTGAAGCTCGAGGCCCAGGCCGCCCGCAAGGAGTTGCTGGAGATCGAGCAGGACGGCCAGACCCGGCGTATCGGCGTGATTACCGTGCCGTCCTTTTACCAGGACTACAACGCCCGCGTCGCGGGAGCCCGCGAGTACACCAGCACTACCGCCGACGTGCGCCGCCTGGCCGAGGAACTCAAGGCCGAGGGCATCGACGGCATGGTGCTCGACCTGCGCAACAACGGTGGCGGCCACCTGTCGGAGGCCACGGCCATGACCGGCCTGTTCATACCGCCCGGGCCCGTGGTCCAGCTGCGCGACACCAGCGGCCGCATCGAGGTGCTGGAGGAACAGGCGCAGGAGCCGGTCTATGACGGACCGCTCGCCGTCCTGGTGAATCGCTTCAGCGCATCAGCATCGGAAATCTTCGCCGGCGCCATCCAGGACTACGGTCGCGGCATCGTCATTGGCCAGCAGACCTACGGCAAGGGCACGGTGCAGAACCTCTACCCGCTGGACCGCTATGCTCCCGGCGCGGAACCGCGTTTCGGCCAGCTGACGCTGACTGTGGGCAAGTACTACCGCGTCACCGGGGAAAGCACCCAGCATCGTGGCGTCGTGCCCGACATCATCGTGCCCTCCCCCGTGGATACCCACATGGTCGGCGAGAGCACGCGCGAGACCGCGTTGCCCTGGGACCAGATCCGTCCGACGCCGTTCTCCCCGCAGGGCACGCTGGGCAACGCCATCGAAGTCGTGGCCGCGCACCACCAGGAGCGCCGTGCCGATGACCCGGACTTCCGCTACATGATGGGCAACATCGAGGCGATCGAGGCGCGCAGGGAGCGCAAGTCGGTCTCCCTCAACATCGAGACCCGGCGGGCGGAGAACGAGGCCAGCGAGGCGGAACAGCTGGCGCGGGAGAACGAGCGCCGCGCCGCGCTGGGGCTGGAGCCCCTGGAGTCGCTGGCCGAGGCCGAGGACGACGATGCGCCGGACGTGCTGCTGCAGGAGGCTGCGCGGATGGTCGTGGATCTGGCGGCGCTGCCGGGAGCGGTCATTGCCGGCAGGAGCACCGGCAAGGCGGAATGACGCGGGGGTTGCCAGGCGGATAACCGGTGTTATACTTCACTACAACACTATCGTAGTGAGCCATCGGTTACAGCCGGAGCCTATCCATGACCCAGCGTTTCGCATCCTTGCGCCTCCTTCGCACCGCCCCAGCCGCGCTGCTGGCCGCCATGTTTCTCGCCGGATGCATGCAGAAGGGCCCGGAGCCGGAAGCCGAGGAGAAGGAAGAAACCGCCATCCCGGTCGAGGTGACCAGCCTCGAGCGAGGTGACGTGGCCGCCGTCTACACCGGCACGGCATCTCTGGAAACCGATGCCGACGCGCTGGTGGTCGCGAAAGTGGGCGGCGAAGTCGTCGACTTGCTGGTAGAAGAAGGCGACCGCGTCACCGAGGGCCAGGTATTGGCCCGCCTGGATGGCGACCGGCTGCGGCTCGAGATGGAACGCGCCCGCGCCAACCTGCGCAAGCTGGAGCAGGAATACAACCGCAACGTGCAGCTGTTCGAGCGCGGCCTGGTCAGCTCGGGCGCGTTCGAGGACCTGAAGTTCGAGCTCGAGGCGCTGCGCGCCGTCTATCGCCTGGCCCAGCTGGAATACGACTACACCCAGATCCGGGCCCCGATCGCCGGGGTGGTGGCCGAGCGCCACATCAAGCTGGGCAACACCATTACCGCGAATTCCCCGGCCTTCCGCGTCACCGCGCTGGACCCCCTGATCGCTTACCTGCACATACCGGAACGGGAATTCCGCCGCCTGGAGAGCGGCCAGGCTGCCGAGCTCCGGCTCGATGCCATTCCCGGCCGCCGCTTCACCGCGCAGGTGCAACGCGTCAGCCCGGTGGTGGACCCGGCCACCGGCACCTTCAAGGTGACGGTGGAAGTCCCCGACCCCGAGAGCCAGCTCAAGCCCGGCATGTTCGGCCGTTTCAACATCGTGTGGGACTCGCGCAGCAACGTGCTGCTGGTGCCGCGCGTGGCGATCGTGGACGACGACGTTTCCGACTCGGTATTCGTCATCGTCAACGGCAAGGTGGAACGGCGCCCGGTGATCACCGGGTACGCCAAGGGCGACAGCGTGGAAGTCGTCGAAGGCCTGGAGGGTGACGAGGAAATCGTCGTCGTGGGCCAGTCCGGGCTGCGTGACGGCAGCCGCGTTGAGGTGGTGCGGCGCTCGCCTTCCCGCCTGGCCGGCGACGCTCTCTGAGCGGCGCAGGAGATCCCGCCATGCGCCTGGTAGACATCGCCACCCAGCGTCGGGTGACCATTGCCATGTTCACCCTTGCCATCGTCCTGTTCGGCTTCGTCTCGCTGTCTCGCCTCAAGGTCAACCTGCTGCCCGATCTCTCCTATCCCACGCTGACGGTGCGTACGGAGCTGGACGGCAGCGCCCCGCTGGAAGTCGAGAGCCTGCTGACGCGGCCGATCGAGGAGTCCGTCGGCACCATCAAGAACATCCGCCAGGTGCGCTCGGTCTCGCGGCCGGGGCAGTCGGACGTGGTGCTCGAGTTCCTCTGGGGCACCGACATGGACATCGCCGGCGTGGAAGTGCGCGAGAAACTGGACCTGCTGGAACTGCCTCTGGAAGCCAGCCGCCCGCTCCTGCTGCGCTTCGATCCCTCCAACGAGCCGATCCAGCGCCTCGCCTACATCTACGAGGAAGCCGGCGCCGTCGCGAACCAGACCGCGCGCCTGCAAGCCCTGCGGCGCTTTGCCGAAGACCGCCTGAAGAACGACATCGAGTCGGTGGAGGGCGTCGCTGCGGTCAAGGTCAGTGGCGGCCTGGAAGACGAGATCCAGGTGCTGGTCGACCAGGAGAAGCTGGCCCAGCTGGGAATTTCCATCCAGGGCGTCGCCGCGCGGCTGCGCGCCGAAAACATCAACCTCTCCGGCGGGCGCCTGGAACAGGGCGCGCAGCGTTTCCTGGTGCGCACGCATCAACGAGTTCGCCAGCGTCGAGGAAATCGCCGACGCCATCATCGCGACCCCGGACGGGCGCCCGCTCTACCTGCGCGACGTCGCCACGGTGCAACGCGGCTACAAGGAACGCGAGGCCATCACCCGGGTCGACGGCAGCGAAAGCGTCGAGCTGGCGGTATACAAGGAAGGCGACGCCAACACCGTGCCAGGTCGCACGACGCGTCAACCAGCGCGTCGAAGCCATCGCGAAGCGCTGCCGGACGGCACGCAACTGCGCATGGTCTACGACCAGTCGCGCTTCATTTCCGACGCCATCAGCGAAGTGCGCAACGCGGCCCTGATCGGCGGTCTGCTGGCAGTGCTGGTGCTGTATGCCTTCCTGCGCGACGTCCGCGCGACTCTCATCATCGGCGCCGCGATCCCGGTCTCGGTGATCGGCACCTTCGTGCTGATGTACAGCGCGACGTGAGCCTGAACATCATGTCGCTCGGCGGCATCGCGCTCGCCATCGGCATGCTGGTGGACAACTCCATCGTGGTGCTGGAGAACATCGTGCGCAAGCGCGAGGAAGGCGCCAGCATCCTGCACGCCGCCCAGGAAGGCACCGGCGAAGTGGCCGGCGCCGTGACCGCCGCGACACTCACCACGGTGGCCGTGTTCTTCCCCATGGTGTTCGTCAGCGGCATCGCCGGCCAGCTGTTCCGCGACCAGGCGCTCACCGTGACCTTCGCGCTGCTGTTCTCGCTGCTGGTGGCGCTGACGCTGATCCCGATGCTTGCGGCTCGCGGCGGCCCGGCGCGCTACGCCGACGACGCAGAGGCGGTCCGGCCGGGGCGCGTCACGCGGGGCCTGGCGTTCATCCTGCGCCTTTTCATCCGCCTGGGGCGCGGCATCGCCTGGGTGGCGCGCCGGGCGATGCGGCCGCTGACCTGGGTGTTCCAGGGCTTCTACAACCTGGCGGCCCGGATCTACGCACCGCTGCTGGCAAGCTCCCTGCGGCATCGCTGGATCGTGATGGGAGCGGCCACGGTGGCCTTCGCCTCCACGCTGGCCATCGTGCCGCGCCTGGGTTACGAACTGTTGCCCCAGCTGGCCCAGGGCGAGTTCTACGTCGACGTCCGGCTGCCCGCGGGATCACCCATCCAGGCCACCGACGCCGTCATCCAGCGCTTGCAGGAGCGCGCGGCCGAGTTGCCGGGCATGGAGTTGAGCTACTCCGTCGCCGGCACCGGCAACCGTCTCGATGCGAGCCCGGTCGATGCCGGCGAGCACACCGGGCGCATCAACTTCAAGCTCGATGCCGCGGCCGGGAGCGCGAACGAAGCGCAGACTGTCGCGCTGCTGCGCAGCTCGCTTGAAGCGACGCCCGGCGTCGCCTACGAGTTCGCCCGGCCCGCCCTGTTCACCCTGAACACGCCGCTGGAAATCGAGACTGGCCGGCTATGACCTGGACCAGCTGGCCGACTATGCGCGCCAGGTCCGTCGCGCCCTGGAAGACTCGCCGCGCTTCGCCGACGTGCGCAGCACCGTGGAACAGGGCAATCCGGAAATCCAGATCGTGTTCGACCAGGAGCGTGCGGCGCGCCTCGGACTGGTGGTGCGCGACGTCGCCGACGTGGTCGTCGCCAAGGTGCGCGGCGAAGTGGCCACGCGCTACACCTGGCGCGACAAGAAGATCGACGTCCTGGTGCGCAGCGTGGACACGCGCGACGCGTCCGTGGACGAGGTGCGCAACCTGATCATCAATCCGGGCAGCGAGCGGCCCGTGCCGCTGGAAGCGGTGGCGGACATCCGCCTTGCCGTGGGGCCGGCAGAGATCCGCCGCGCCGACCAGTACCGGGTGGCGATCATCTCGGCCAACACGGCCTATGGCGACCTCGCCGCGGCGACCCAGGAGGTCGAACAGATTCTTGCCGGCATCCCCTTCTCGCCGGGCGTCGGCGCCGTGATCTCGGGGCAGAGCGCGGAGATGCAGGCGTCTTTCAACTCGATGCTGTTCACGCTGGCCATGGCGGTGTTCCTCGTCTACCTGGTCATGGCGTCGCAGTTCGAGTCGCTGGTCCATCCCTTCGTCATCCTGTTCACCATACCGCTGGCCCTGGTCGGCGCCGCCTGGGCCCTGTGGCTCACCGGCACCACGGTCAGCGTGGTGGCATTTATCGGCGTCATCATGCTGGCCGGCATCGTGGTCAACAACGCCATCGTGCTGGTCGATCTCATCAACCAGCTGCGGCGCGCGGGACAGGACGTCACCTCCGCCATCCTGGAGGCCGGACGGGCGCGCCTGAGACCGATCCTGATGACCACGTCAACCACCGTCCTCGGACTGCTGCCCATGGCGATGGGCTTCGGTGAAGGTGCCGAGGTGCGGGCGCCGATGGCGATCACGGTGATCGGCGGCCTGGTGGTGTCCACCCTGCTCACGCTGGTGGTCATACCGGTGGTGTACTCGCTGCTCGACCGCGGCGTCATGGTCGTCGCAGCGACGCCGGCGGAGGCGCGCGGATGATTCTCACGCGCGGCGCCATCCAGCGACCGGTGACCACCGTGATGATCTTCATCGCGCTGGCGCTGGTCGGCACCATCGCCTCCAGGCTGCTGCCGCTGGAGAAGTTCCCGGACATCCAGTTCCCGGGCATTTTCATCAATATCCCCTACGAGGGTTCAACCCCCGAGGAGGTCGAGCGGCTCATCACGCGGCCGGTCGAGGAAGCGCTGGCGACGCTCAGCGGCGTGGAACGCATGCAATCGACGTCGCGCCAGGATGGCGGCCAGATTTTCCTGCAGTTCGGCTGGGACGAGGAAGTGGCGTCGAAGGGCATCGAGGCGCGGGCCAAGGTCGACGCCATTCGCCACCAGCTGCCCGCCGACGTGCGTCGGGTGCTGATTTTCACCGGCTCACTCGGCGACCAGCCGGTCCTCAACCTGCGCATCAGCAGCGAGCGCGATCTTTCCGACGCCTACACCATGCTGGACCGGCAGCTGAAGCGCCGCATCGAACGGGTCGAGGGCGTGTCCCGCGTCACACTGTACGGGGTCGACCAGCGGGAAATCCGCATCCTGCTGGACGCCAACCGCGTGGCGGCGCACGGCGTCGACCTGGTGCAACTGCAGCAGCTGCTGCAGCGCGCCAACTTCTCGGTCAGTGCCGGGCGTCTCACGGACGGGCAGCAGCGTTTCAGCGTGCGACCGATCGGCGAGCTCTCCTCGGTGGCGGAGGTGCAGAACATCCTCATCCGCGACAACCTGCGCCTCAGCGACATCGCTGAAATCGAGCTACGCAGCCCTGAGCGGGTCAACGGCCGCCACCTCGATCGCCGCTACTCCATCGGGCTGGACGTGTACAAGCAGCCCGGCGCCAACCTGGTCGAAGTCTCGCGCCGGGTCATGCAGGAGGTCAATGCGGCGGCGGACAATCCGCAGATGAAAGGCATCAGCATGTTCGCACTGGGCGACCAGGCGGACGGTGTCACCTCCTCCCTGTCGGATCTGCTCAGCTCAGGTGCGCTCGGCGCCCTGTTCGCCTTCGGCGTGCTGTACCTGTTCCTGCGCCAGGCGGCGACGACGCTCATCGTGGTGGCCTGTGTGCCGTTCTCGATCCTCATCACGCTGGGCGTCATGTACTTCCTCGACATCAGCCTGAACATCCTGTCGATGATGGGCCTGATGCTCGCCATCGGCATGCTGGTGGACAACGCCGTGGTGGTCACCGAGAGCATCTTCCGCCAGCGACAGCTGGATCCGGACAACCCCCGCGAAGCCACGGTGCGGGGCGTCCGGGAGGTCTGGCTCGCCGTCACGGCTGGAACACTCACCTCCATCATCGTCTTCGTGCCTATCCTGTTCGGCGTGAAGACCAACATCACGGTCTTCCTCACCCACGTCGCGGTGAGCATCGTGGTGGCCATGCTGGCCTCGCTGCTGATGGCGCAGACAGTAGTGCCCATGGTGGCGGCACGCATCCCCTCCCCGCCGCTGCCCAGCGCGGGCTCCTGGATGACGCGCCTGACGGGCCGCTACGCGCGCGCGCTGGAGTGGACGCTGCGGCATCGCTGGTGGACCGGGCTCGCCGTGGTCCTGATCGTGGCCAGTGTCGCCATTCCGCTCAAGCAGGTGAAGTTCGACACCTTTCCGCAGGAAGCCGGCCGCCAGCTCCTGTTGCAATACAACGTGAAAGAGAAGTACCCCCTGGAGCAGATGGTGCAGGCCGTCGACCTGATCGAGGAATACCTGTACGCGAACCAGGAGGAGTTCGATATCCGCTCGGTCTACAGCTACTACGAGGAAGGGCGCGCGCAGAGCACGCTGCTGCTGCACGATGGCGATGAGGCCAGCGTCCCGACGGGCGAGGTCATCGAACGGGTCATGGCCAACCTGCCCGAAATCATCATCGGACGGCCCTCCTTCGAATTCGATGCGCAGGGCGGTGACGAGAGTTTCAGCCTGCAGTTGTCCGGAGAATCGACCGAGGTGCTGGGCCGGATCGCACCCGAAGTGGTGCGCGTGCTGGGGACCGTCGAGGGCCTTACCGACGTGCGCGCGGACATCGGCAGCGGAGACCGCGAGATCCGCGTGCGCGTCGATCGCGAGCGGGCCATCCAGGTCGGCCTGACACCGCAGTCGGTGGCCTCTTCCGTCGCGGTCGCGCTGCGCGGCCAGCAGCTGCGCGACTTCCGCGGCCGCGATGGCGAGATCAAGGTGCGTATCGCCTTCCGCGACAACGACCGCCAGAGCATCGAGCAGCTCGCCAACCTGCCCTTGTATACGCCCGACGGCAACCTGGTACCGCTCGGCTCCGTTGCCGAATTCGATGTCAGTCGCGGCTACGAGCAGATCCGCCGCATCGATCGCGTTACGGCTGTCGTGATCAACGCCAACCTCGACGACACATCACTGGATGAGCTGCGCCCCACCATCAAGAACCTGATGGATGCCTACCAGCTGCCGCCGGGATACAAGTGGCAGTTCGGGCGCGGGTTCCAGCAGGCCGACCAGACGCAGCAGGTCATGATGCAGAACATCCTGCTGGCCATCGCCCTGATCTTCCTCGTCATGGCGGCGCTGTTCGAGTCGACCGTGTACCCGATCTCCATCATCACGTCGATCGGCTTCTCCATCATCGGCGTGCTCTGGTTCTTCATGCTCACCGGGACCACGTTCTCTTTCATGGCCACCATCGGGATCATGATCCTGGTGGGCGTCGTGGTGAACAACGGCATCGTCCTCGTCGACCACGTGAACAACCTGCGGCGCGAGGGCATGGCGCGCAACGAGGCGCTGGTGCAGGCTGGGCGCGACCGCCTGCGCCCGATCCTGATGACCGTGGCGACCACGATACTGGGGCTGTTGCCGCTGGCGCTCAGCGCCACCAAGGTGGGCGGTGACGAGATCGGTGCGCCCGCCTATTTCCCCATGGCGCGCGCCATCATCGGCGGACTCGGCTTCTCGACCCTGACTTCACTGCTGCTGGTGCCGTGGACCTACGCGCTGATCGATGATGCGGGCCGATGGGTGCGTCGGCTGCGCGCCAGCGCCTCCGGGCGCGCGCCGGTCGCCGCAGATGCTCCGGCGCCGCTCAGGGAATGAGCGCGTCGTAGATACCCCAGTACTCTTCGGCGAGCACGTTCACCTCGATGGGGACGCGCCGGCGCGAACCGCTCGCGGGGTTCAGGGTGGGCATGTCGATCCGCGCCACCGATGACGCCATCGGCACGGTCTCGCGCTCGCTGCGGTACTCAACCTCCTGCGCCAGCAGCTGCGCGCGCGCCTCGACCGCCTCCGCAGCGGGGACACCGGGGCCGAGTACTGCCACGGCCTCGCGCACCTTGCCGATCAGCACCTTGCAATCCGCTTCCGACCCGTAGCGCATTTCCTGCACGGTGTTCAGGTTGGCGTCGCGCGCCTTGCGCGCCACCTCGTCGGTGGTGAAATACAGGTAGAGCTCCTGGGCCGCGGCAATGAGGCGCAGGTTGATGTCGCGCTTGGCGCTCACTTCCAGGCCGGCGAACTCGGGCCAGGGCTCGGCGTTCACAGCCGCGCGCCGGTCCTGCAACTCCGCCACTCGCAGCCGGGCGGCCTCCAGTTCACCCTGGCGCTGTGCCAGCAGCACCCCGAGCCGGCGCCGGCGAAAATAGGCCCACAGTTGCTGCGCGCCCTCGAGCTCCGTGCGGATCTCGTTGCGGCGTTCACGCCGCTCCTCGAGCTCGTCCTGGGCCTGCGCCACCTGCTGATCGAGCCCGGCGAGCTGGCGCTTCTTGCGCTGGTTGAACCGCATCAGCTCCTCGCGCCGCTGTCGCTCTTCGTGGCGTCCGCGCAGCTCCGCCGAGATCGTCTGCAGCCGCTCCTGGCACGCGTGCCAGAGCGCGCGCAGCTGGAAGTACACCAGCGCCGTGTAACCGGTATCGGGCCGGGCCAGGAGTTGTTCGATGGCCTGGAAGCGCTCTTCCGCCCGGCGCGTCGCCGCTTCCTGGCTCGCCAGCCGCTCCTCGGCGAGACGCAGGGCTTTCTGCAGCTCGGCGAACGCCTTCTTCAGTTCCGCACGGTTGCGAAACAGGTTCAGCAGGCGGTCGTCGTCGACTTCATCCTCGCGCGCGCCGCGCTTCAATGCGCGTGCGGCGAAGCCTTCGCTGTCTTCACTCATGCCCGGCTCTCCGCGCAGCACGCACCTCCGGCCTCACCCTGCCGCCGCGACGCGACCGCCGCCCGAGCGGAACCTGTGGCCGTGATGGTGACAATATTCCAGCCACTTGTTGAGCATGTTGTTGCGCGCCCAGCGTCGTCCCAGCTCGTCGCCGGGCGCGGTGTCGAAACGACGCAACGCATGGTGCAGGTGCTGCCGGGTGCAGGCCATCGCCTCGGCCAGTCCGGCATCGTGATAGACGCGAATGGTGAGGTCCGGATCGGCGACAGGCTCACCGCCTTCGTCGAAAAAATAAGTCAGGCGCAGCGTGGTGGTGTAGGCGCTCGAGTCGAGCAGCTCCAGGCACAACGGCAGGTCGCCCGCGGGACGCGACCACTGGCGCACGGGCAGGTCGTCCAGTTCCTCGAGCAGCCAGTGAAGACGCAGGTAGTTGCTCTCGTACAGATGCATCAGTGCAGTGAAGCTGCCCGGCTGCGTCGGACACGGCAAAGCAATTGAGCCGTCTGCTATCATGCGCGGCAATATAGCACAGGGAAATCGCCTCTCTCGCGGCAAAGAGAGCCCGAAAAATGGACGTGCGTCGCATTCCTACAGAACCATTTGACGACCAGCGTCCCGGCACTGCCGGGCTGCGCAAAAAGGTATCGCGCTTTCGCCAGCCGAACTACCTCGAGAACTTCCTCCAGTCGGTGTTCGATGCGGCCGGTGATTTTCGCGGCGCCACGCTGATCGCGGGCGGCGACGGTCGCTACTGGAACGACATTGCGCTGGAGCGGTTATTCCGCATCGCCGCCGGCAACGGCGTGCGCCGCATCGTCGTCGGCCGGCGCGGCATGCTCTCCACGCCCGCCGCGTCGAACCTCATTCGCCTGCGCGGCGCGGCGGGCGGATTCCTGCTGACCGCGAGCCACAATCCCGGCGGCCCCGACGGCGATTTTGGCGTCAAGTTCGACACCGCTAACGGCGGCCAGGCACCCGAATCGCTCACCGAGGCCGTGTGGCGCCGCTCGCTGGAGATCCGCGAGTACCGCGTGGCCGACGTGGCGGCGCCCGATCTCGACATCCTGGGCGTGCACCAGGCGGGGCCGCTGGAAGTCGAAGTGGTGGACCCGGTGGTCGACTATGCCGATCTGATGGAGCGCCTGTTCGATTTCGAACGCATCCGCACCCTCCTCACCAGCGGCAGCTTCCGCATGCGCTTTGACGCCATGAACGCGGTCACCGGCCCGTATGCGGTGGACATCCTCGAGCGGCGTCTCGGCGCTCCCGCGGGCACCGTGGTCAACGCCGTACCGCTGGAAGATTTCGGCGGCCTGCACCCGGACCCCAACCCGGTCGATGCCGCACACCTGGTGGACTGGATGGCCGGCCCCGCCGCCGGCGACCTCGCCGCTGCCTCGGACGGCGACGGCGACCGCAACATGATCCTGGGACGGGACATGATGGTGAGTCCCGGCGACAGCCTGGCGCTGCTGGCGGAACATGCGCGCCGGGTGCCGGGCTACGCTGCGGGCCTCGCCGGCATTGCACGCTCCATGCCGACCAGCCGCGCCGTGGACCGCGTCGCCGAGGAACTCGGTGTCCCCTGCTTCGAAACGCCCACCGGCTGGCGTTTTTTCTGCAACCTGCTGGATGCAGGGCGCGTCGACCTGTGCGGCGAAGAAAGTTTTGGCACCAGTTCCAGCCATGCACGTGAAAAGGACGGCCTGTGGGCGGTGCTGTTCTGGCTCAACCTGGTGGCCGCCACCGGACGCCCCGTGGCAGGCCTGGTGCACGACCACTGGCAGCGCTACGGCCGCCATGCCTTTGCCCGGCACGACTGGTTCATCCCGGACGGGGACCTGGCAACCCGGGTCATGCAAGAGCTGGAGGCGCGCCTCGGGGGTCTTGCCGGGCAGCCGCTGGCAGGCGCCCGTGTCGAGCGCGCGGACAGTTTCGCTTACACCGACCCGGTCGACGGCAGTGTCTCGGCCAACCAGGGGCTGCGGGTGTTCCTCGATGACGGCTCGCGCATCGTGTATCGCCTCTCCGGGACGGGTACCGAGGGCGCCACGCTGCGTATCTACCTCGAACGGTACCTGCCGCCGAGCGCCAGCCACGACGGCAGCGGGCCGGACCTGACCGCGGCGCTGGGCAAGGCGGCGGCCGAACTCGCGCGCATCCCGGCGCTCACCGGGATCGAGTCGCCGGCCGGCGTCATCTAGCCCGCCCCGCCCTCCTGCAGGCGGTTCAGCAGGCCCGTCCGGTCGAGCACGGCGCTCGCGATCTCCTCCACCGAGCTCTCCGTGGTGTCGATGTGATCGATGCCATAGCGCGTGAACAGCGCCTCGGCTGAACGCAGCTCGAAGCTTACCTGGCCTGCAGAGGCGTATTTGCTCTCCGGCCTGCGCTCATGGCGGATCTGCTGCAGCCGCTGCGGCTTGATGGTGAGGCCGAACAGGCGCTCCTTGTGCCGCTCCAGGGCCGGGGGCAGCTTGCCCTGCTCGAACTCCTCCTCGGTGAGCGGGTAATTCGCCGCGTAGACGCCATAGCGCAGGGCCATGTACAGGCAGGTCGGCGTCTTGCCGGAACGGGACACGCCCACCAGGATGATGTCCGCCTTGCTGTAATCACGCGTGGTGGAACCGTCGTCGTGCTCCAGCGAATAGTTCATGGCGTCGATGCGCCGCGTGTAAGAACGCTGGTCCGCGACACCGTGGGCCTTGCCCGTGGCGTGGCTCGAGGCGCGACCCAGCTCGCGCTCCATCGGTCCTATGAAAGCACCGAAGAAGTCGAGCACAAGCCCATGACTTTCCTCGACAATCGCGCGAAGTTCATCCTGCACCATGGTGGCGAAGACGATCGGCTTGACGCCCTCCACTTCGGCCGTCAGGTTGATGCGGCGTACGCATTCTTTCGCCTTGTCACGGGTGTTGATAAATGGCACAGTCACGCCGCGAAATTTGAGCCCGTCGAACTGCGTCAGCAGGCTGTGCCCTAGGGTCTCGGATGTGACGCCGGTCTGGTCCGAGACGAAGAAAACGGTGCGATGATTCATAAGCTGGTCCGTTCGACAGGGCAGCACGCATTGTCCTTTCCCGGGCAAGGGAAACTCAAGGGGTCCAAGGTGGAACAGTACATCCTCAAGCTTGACGAGCTCGGCATGAGCGACGTCGAGCGGGTCGGCGGCAAGAACGCTTCCCTCGGCGAGATGCTCGCCAACCTCGAAAGCCTCGGCGTCACGGTGCCCGACGGCTTCGCCACGACCGCCGCGGCCTACCGCGACTTCATGGCACAGGAGGGCCTGGCCGAGCGCATCCGCGACGTATTACAGGAACTCGACGTGGACGACGTCGACAAGCTGGTGGAGACCGGCGCCGCCATTCGCCGCTGGATCAAGGAAACGCCCCTGCAGCCACGCCTCAACGAGGAAATCCGCAAGGCCTGGGAACAGATGTCCAGCGGCCGCGACATTGCCGTGGCGGTGCGCTCTTCTGCCACCGCCGAGGATCTGCCGGAGGCCAGCTTTGCCGGCCAGCAGGAGACGTTTCTCAACGTGCGCGGCATCGACCAGGTGATCGAGCGCATCCACGACGTCTTCGCCTCGCTGTTCAACGACCGCGCCATCGCCTACCGCGTCCACCACAACTTCGACCACAACCAGGTCGCCCTCTCCGCGGGCATCCAGCACATGGTGCGCAGCGACACCGGCGCCAGCGGCGTGATGTTCACGCTCGACACCGAGTCCGGTTTCCGCGACGTGGTGTTCATCACCGCCTCCTGGGGCCTGGGGGAAATGGTGGTGCAGGGGGCCGTGAATCCTGACGAGTTCTACGTCTACAAGCCCGGCCTGGCGGCCGGCAAGCGCGCCGTGCTGCGCAAGACCCTGGGCAGCAAGGCCATCAAGATGGTGCACGGCGACGACGGCCACGGCACGCGCACCATCGACGTGCCCGCGGCGGATCGTGCTCGCTTCTGCCTCGACGAGGCCGACATCGAGACCCTCGCCCGCCACGCCGTCGCCATCGAGAAGCACTACGGCGCTCCGATGGACATCGAGTGGGGCAAGGACGGCGCCGACGGGAAACTCTACATCCTGCAGGCCCGGCCGGAGACGGTGCAGAGCCGCCAGGGGCGCTCCATCCTGCGTTTCAAGCTGAAGGACCGCTCCACCGTGATCGCCACCGGGCGCAGCATCGGCCAGCGCATCGGTGCAGGGACGGCGCGGATCATCACCAGCGTGAAGGAAATGAACCGTGTGCAGCCCGGCGACGTGCTCGTCGCCGACATGACCGACCCGGACTGGGAGCCGGTGATGAAGCGGGCCGCGGCCATCGTCACGAACCGGGGCGGCCGCACCTGTCATGCGGCCATCATTGCGCGCGAGCTGGGCATCCCGGCGGTGGTGGGCTGCGGCGACGCCACCGAGCGCGTCGCCGACGGCAAGCCGGTCACGGTGTCCTGTGCCGAGGGCGACACGGGCTTCATTTTCGACGGGCGGCTCGACTACGAGGAACAGACCATCGAGCTGGACCGGATGCCGGACATCCCGGTCAAGATCATGATGAACGTCGGCAACCCGGACCGCGCCTTCGACTTCGCCGGCATCCCGCACCGCGGCGTCGGCCTGGCGCGCCTCGAGTTCATCATCAACCGCATGATCGGGGTGCATCCGCGCGCGCTGCTCGACTTCGACTCCCTGCCCGACGATCTGAAACACACCATCTCGCAGCAGATGGCGGGCTACGACGACCCGGTGGAGTTTTTTGTCGAGAAGCTGGCCGAAGGCATCAGCACCATCGGCGCCGCATTCGCCCCGCACCCGGTCATCGTGCGCCTGTCGGACTTCAAGTCCAACGAGTACGCCAACCTGATCGGCGGCCGCGAATACGAACCCCACGAAGAGAACCCGATGCTGGGATTCCGTGGCGCTTCCCGTTACGTGGCCGAGAGCTTCCGGCCGTGCTTCGAGCTGGAATGCCGGGCGCTGCGGCGTGTGCGCGAAGAGATGGGCCTGGAGAACGTGCAGGTCATGGTGCCCTTCGTGCGCACCGTGGCCGAGGCCAAGCAGGTCGTCGAGCTGCTCGCCGCCAACGGCCTGGAGCGCGGCAAGCACAACCTGAAACTGATCATGATGTGCGAAATCCCCTCCAACGCCCTGCTGGCGGAGGAGTTCCTGGAGCATTTCGACGGCATGTCCATCGGGTCCAACGACATGACCCAGCTGACGCTGGGGCTGGACCGCGACTCGAGCATCATCGCCGACCTGTTCGACGAGCGTGACGGCGCGGTCAAGGCGCTGCTGCACATGGCGATCTCCGCCTGCCGCAAGCAGGGCAAGTACATCGGCATCTGCGGCCAGGGCCCGTCCGACCACGCCGACTTTGCGCAATGGTTGCTGGACGAGGGCATCGAGAGCATTTCGCTCAATCCCGACACGGTGGTCGAGACCTGGATGTTCCTTGCCGGACAGGCCGTCGGCTGAAGCATCTCCGCCCGCGCGGGCCGGAACAGATCGGGCTAGAGGTCGCCCCAGCCGGAGCGGCGCCGCCAGCGAATGCGCGGCAGCACCAGGCCAAGCACCAGCCCGAGCAACAGCACCCCGGCTCCGGCTACGAACCAGTCGCGCTGGGTGTTGCGCTTGAGCTCGGCGATCTCCGCGCGCAGCAGCGTGCCATCCTGCTCCGACGCAGCCACGCGCGTGCGCAGCTCGCGATTCGCATTGTCCAGCTCGACAGCCGAGGCGGAAACCCGCCGGATCCGCTCGAGCTCCGAACGGACCTCTGCGAGCTCGCTTTCCAGACCGTCGCGCTGGGCCTGCAGTGCATCGCGTTCGGCGCTCAGCGCTTCGAGCTGTGCCTCCAGGTCGGTGACCCTGAGCGAGGCGTTGGCGGCGCGCTCAGTGGCGACGGCCACCCGGTCCCGTGCCGCGGGCTGCTCCATGAGATAGCGGGCCAGCACCCAGCCTTCCGTCCCGTCGGGCGTGCGCACACGCGTGTACCCACTGTCGGCGTCGCGCTCGAGCACCTCGAGGCGCATCCCGCTCGGCAGCATGCGGATGATGGAGTACTGCGTGGAGGTCCCGGTGCGCAGGGTGATCTCCAGGCGATCCGACACATAACGTGTCTCTGCCAGGGCGGTGCTGGCGACGCATACCAGCAGCAGCAGGGTCAGGAATCGGCCGATCATGGCAAACAGGCGCTCTCAGGAGGGCGGGCAAGCATCATAACCGAAACCCCGCCCCGGCCGTCGAGAGCTGGCCGGGCAGGGAATCGAGGTCCACATTGCCGCCGGAGAGCACGACACCGATGCGCGCGCCCGGCGTCCCCATGCCGCCCGACAGCAGCGCCGCCAGCGGCACGGCGGAAGACGGCTCGATGACGATCTTCAGCGTCTCCCAGGCCAGCCGCATCGCAGCGAGGATGTCCGCCTCCTCCACGCGCACCACCTCGTCGACCAGGCGCGCAATCACTGCCCAGTTGCGCTCGCCGATCGAGGCCCGCAGGCCGTCCGCGATCGTGTCCACCTGCTCCAGGCGCACACGCGTGCCGGTGTCCATCGAGCGCCAGCAATCATCTGCGCCGGCGGGTTCGGCCGCCACCACGCGCATGCCGGGCCGGCTGTCGCGCACCACCAGCGCGCAGCCGGACAGCAGCCCGCCGCCGCCGACCGGCGACAGCAGGACATCCAGCGCGCCCGCCTGCTCGAGCAACTCGCATGCCACGGTGCCCTGGCCCGCGATCACGCGCGCGTCGTCATATGGATGCACCACGGTCGCGCCACACTCCTCCAGCAGCCGCGCGAGACGCTCCTCACGGTTGCGCAAGCCCGGCTCGCACTCCACGACCTGCGCGCCATAGCGCTCGATGGCGCGCCGCTTGAAGCCGGAGGCATCGCGCGGCACCACCACCCAGGCGGGAATGCCGCGTTCGCGCGCAGCGAGCGCCAGCGCGGCGCCGTGGTTGCCGGAGGAATGCGTGGCGACACCCTGTGCCGCCGCCTGCTCTGACAGGGACAGCACGGCATTGAATGCGCCGCGTGCCTTGAAGGCGCCGCCGACCTGGAAGTTCTCGCACTTGAAGAACAAGCGGGCCCCGCTCATCTCGTCCAGCCGGCGCGAGGTCATCACCGGCGTGCGATGGATGAACGGGCGGATGCGTTCGGCGGCGGCGTAGACGTCCGCAGCTTCCACGCCGGGACTCATGTGCGTCGCCATACCAGCAGCCTGTTGTTCGCGGGCATCGGCATCACCGCCTCGAGGTCGAACCCCGCCACGGCCCCGACCTGCAGCAGCCAGCCGAGGTCCCGCACACCCATGCCATCCCCGCGCGCACGCAAGTCCGCATCGAAGGCCGCATTGCTCGCGCTGGTGTGACGGCCCTGTTCCAAGAACGGGCCGTAGAGCAGGAACGGCGCGCCGGCCGGCAGGCGCTCGCCGAGGCCCGCGAACATGGCCGCCACGGCCGCCTCCGGCATGATGTGCGCAGTGTTGGCGCTGAATGCGCCATCCAAGGCGCCCAGCTCCGGCCATGGTGTATCGAGCACGTCGAGACACAACGGCCCCGCGACATTGGCCGCGCCGCTCGCCTCGAGCCAGGCGCGGATGACGGCGTGATTCTCCGGCCGGTCCGTGGTCACCCAGGTCAGCTCCGGCAGGCGCGGCGCGAACCAGGCCGCGTGTTGGCCCGTGCCGCTGCCGATCTCGACCACGCGCCGGCAGTCCTCGAGGAGCGGACGGAGGCACTGCAGGATCGGCTCGCGGTTGCGCTCGCAAGCGGGGGAACAGGGCAAGTCGTTCATGATTCCCGGAACAGGTGTTCGCGGTAGTAGCGCAGCTCCTCGATCGAGTCGCGAATGTCCTGCAGCGCCAGGTGAGTGGACTGCTTCTGAAAGCCCGCGGCCACGCCGGGCGCCCAGCGTCGCGCCAGTTCCTTCAGCGTGCTCACGTCGAGGTTGCGATAGTGGAAGAAGCGCTCGAGTTCAGGCATCCAGCGCGCCAGGAAGCGGCGGTCCTGGCAGATGCTGTTGCCGCACATCGGCGATGCGCCCGGCTCCGCGTGGCGCGCGAGAAAGGTCAGCGTGGCCAGCTCGGCATCCCGTTCGGTGGCGCGACTGCGGCGCACGCGATCCACCAGGCCGGAGCCGCCGTGCTGGCGCGTGTTCCATTCGTCCATGGCCTGCAGGGCCTCCTCGGCCTGGTGCACGGCAATGACAGGACCTTCCGCCAGGACATTGAGTTGCTTGTCCGTAACCACGGTGGCAATCTCGATGATTCGGTCGCTGTCCGGGTTCAGCCCGGTCATCTCCAGGTCGATCCAGACCAGGTTGTCGGCGTCTTTCATAGCTTCGGCAGGTAGCCTCTTTTGCAGTCGAGGAATTCTAGCAGAGCGGCCGCGCGCAACTCCGGGACCGGCCAGGTCGAGGGCCGCGTGGTGGCAGCCTACGGCCAGCGCCTCGTCGTGGAGGAACCGTCCGGGCAGCGCCACCCCGCCTTCGTGGCACGGCGTGGGCTGCGCCTGGTATGCGGCGACCGGGTCCGCTGGCTGGCGGGCGACGACGAGGGCGACCGCGCCGTGGTGGAGCGACTGCCGCGGGACTCCGAGCTGACCCGGCCCGATTCGCGCGGCCGCAGTGAAGTGCTGGCCGCCAACATCACGCAGCTCCTGGTGGTGTGCGCCGCCCAGCCCGAGCCGGACCCGTACATCATCGACCGCTACCTGGCCGCGGCGGAGGTCATGGACGTAGCCGCCGTCATCGTATGCAACAAGGTCGACCAGCCGGACGGCCTGCCTGCCGGACTGCTGGATGAGTTCGCCGCGCTCGGCTATCCCGTGCTACAGGTGAGCGCCGTCACCGGCGCGGGGCTGGACAGGCTGCACGCCTGCCTGGCGAATGAGCGCAGCATGCTGGTCGGACAGTCCGGCGTAGGCAAGTCGTCGCTGCTGAATGCCCTGGTGCCGGACGCCGAATTGGCCACCGCCGGAATCTCCAGCGCCACCGGCGAGGGCCGGCACCGCACCACGGCCACGACGCTGCATCCCGTTCCGGGTGGCGGCGAACTGCTGGACTCTCCCGGCGTGCGCGACTTCGCGCCGGCGCTGGATGATCCGCGCCTCGCGGCAAGCGGCTTCCGGGAGATCGTCGCCGCGGCCGGGGAATGCCGCTTCGCCAACTGCAGGCACATGCGGGAACCGGGATGCGCGGTGAAGGCGGCGGTGGAGACCGGCGCCATTGCGCCGCGCCGTTACGAGAGCTATCGGCGCCTGCTGCGCCTCACCGAAGACCTGCAGCGCCGCAGCTAGATCTTCTGGCGCCCCGCGAAGGCATGGGACAGCGTGCCGCTGTCGACGTATTCCAGTTCGCCGCCGACCGGCACGCCGTGCGCAATGCGGCTCGCGCCGATGCCACGACGCGCGCACAACTCCGCGATGTAGTGCGCGGTCGCCTCCCCTTCCACCGTGGGGTTGGTGGCCAGGATCACCTCGGTCACGCCGCCCTCGTCCAGCAACCCCTCCAGTGCGTCGAGGCCGAGTTCGTCCGGGCCGATGCCGTCGAGCGGCGAGAGGTGGCCCATGAGGACGAAGTACCTGCCGGCGTAACCTGAACCGGTCTCGACCGCAACCACGTCGGCCGGCGTCTCCACCACGCACAGCAGCGCCGCGTTGCGCGAGGGGGCGCGGCAGATCTCACACAGTTCGGTCTCGGTGAACATGCGGCAGCGCGTGCAGCGCCCGACGCCTTCCAGTGCCGCATCGAGGGCCCGCGCCAGCGTCGCGGCGCCCTCGCGGTCCTTTTCCAGCAGGTAAAAGGCGATACGCTGCGCGGAACGCGGCCCGACCCCGGGCAGGCGGCGCAGCGCCTCGATCAGGCCCGCGAGTCGGGGGGGATAACGCACGCGGGGCTCAGAACGGCAGCTTCATGCCGGGCGGCAGACCGAGCCCGGAGGTCATGCCGGAGTATTTTTCCTGCACCGTGCGCTCGACCTTGCGCAGCGCGTCGTTCACGCCTGCCGCCACCAGGTCCTCGAGCATTTCCCGATCGTCGCCGACCAGTTCGGGATCGATCACGATCCCGCGCACCTCGTGCTTGCAGCTCATCGTCACCTTGACCATGCCGCCGCCCGCTTCGCCGACCACCTCGAGTGCCGCCAGCTCCTCCTGGGCCTTCTGCAGGTTTTCCTGCATCTGCTGGGCCTGGCGCATGAGTTGTCCGATTTGACCTTTCATCAGTCCGCACCCTCTCTCTTATGTGCTCAATCCGCCGGGCGGATGCTTTCTTCGTCCACGGTGGCGTCGAAGACTTTCTCGAGCTCCTTCACCAGCGGGTCCGTGGCGATGGCCGCCTCGGCGCCCCGCTGGCGCTCCAGCGCCGCGCGCCGCTCGCGCTCTGCCGGTGTTTCGTCGCCCGGACGCGAGAAGTCGAGCTGTACGCGCAGCTCCGTGCCGAAATAGCCCGCCAGCGCTTCACGCAGCCGCTCCTGCTGCGCCGGCGTGGCGAGGATCTCGTGCGCGCGATCGATTTCCAGCCGCACCAGCCCGCCCTCGCGCCCGACGAAGCTGCAGTGGCGCGCCAACTGGCGCGTAGCCCCACTGAGTCCCATGCGCTCGATCATGGCCTCCCACGAGACGTCCTCGGCGGACGGCGCAGCGCTGGCAGCGCGCTGCGGCGCAGCCGGCGCAGCAGCAGGCTTCGACGCCGCCGGCGCCGGCGCGGTCGCATCACGCCGCGGCCCAGGCGGCCGCTCTGCGCGACTGCCCGGGGGTGGCGTGTCGGCCAGCGTACCGGCCTCCGCATAACGGAAGGCCAGCATGCGCAGCAGGACCATCTCGCAGCCGGCGCGCGGCGACGGCGCCAACGGCAGGTCGCGGCGCCCGGCCACGGCCACCTGGTACCAAAGCTGCAGGTCCTCGGGGGCCGCCTGGTTGGCCACCGGCCGCGCCCGCGGCGTAAGGCCATCCTCGTCGTCATCCAGGTCCGGCACCGCCTGCAAAACCGCAGCCCGTTGCAACAGTGCCGCCAGGGTGCCCAGGAGCTCGAAATAGTCCGGCACATGCTCGTCGAGGGCCGCGACCTCGGCCATCAGCCGCGGCGCGTCACCGGCCACGACCGCCTCCAGCAGGCGCCCGGCATACTCCCGATCGACAGTGCCGAGCATCGCCGCCACGTCGGTCTCGGTGAGACGGCCGCCGCCGTGCGACGCGGCCTGGTCCAGCAGGCTGAGGGCGTCGCGCAGGCTGCCGTCGGCAGCGCGCGCCAGCAGGTCCAGCGCCGGCGGCTCGAACGCCAGGCCCTCGCTCTCGGCCACCAGCTTCAGTCGCTCGCGGATCATGGCCACCGGCAAGCGCTTGAGATTGAACTGCAGGCAGCGCGACAGCACGGTCATCGGCAGCTGCTGCGGGTCGGTCGTGGCGAGCAGGAACTTCACGTGCGGCGGCGGCTCCTCCAGCGTCTTCAACAGGGCGTTGAAGGAGTGTTTCGACAGCATGTGCACCTCGTCGATGAGGTACACCTTGTAGCGGCCGCGCGCCGGTGAGTACTGCACGTTGTCGAGCAGGTCCCGGGTGTCCTCCACCTTGGTGCGCGAGGCTGCGTCGACCTCGATCAGGTCGACGAAACGCCCGTCGTCGATGTCGCGACAGGCGGGACATTCGCCGCAGGGCGTCGAGGAGACGCCCTGCTCGCAGTTCAGCGCCTTGGCGAATATACGGGCGATCGTGGTCTTGCCGACGCCGCGGGTGCCCGTGAACAGGTAGGCGTGGTGGAGCCGGTCGTTGTCCAGTGCATGCACGAGGGCGCGCAGGACGTGTTCCTGGCCCACCAGGTCGGCGAAAACACGGGGGCGCCACTTGCGGGCGAGCGCTTGGTAACTCATGGGCTTGGGGCAGCGTACCTGGTTCGGTTTCGGGTCGCGGCTGAGTTTATCATCCCGCCTCCCCGTGGCGCCGCGAGAGGTGGCGGCCCGCACCAGCCACACCCCGGCGCCCGGCGTCGCCGCTACCGTTGCTCCCTTCCGGGCCTGGCGGGGTTCACGGCTGGCCGTCGCGAGGGGACCGGCACGGGCCACCATTGACGGGTCCCGGCGGCTGCCGGGGCCGCATATGTTAACCGGAAAGAGACACTCGTTGCCCTACGTTCAGGTTAGGAGTGGTAGTTTTACACCATGGCATCAACCAGGAGTGCGCCATGAACCGGACACGCACCATCACTACGGCCTCCATCGCCCTGCTCGGACTGGCGCTCGTCGCCGCGCCGACCATGGCCCAGGAGTACGTGGTAGAGCCGATCGTCGATGAGACGACGCTCTCCGGGGAGAGCGCTGCCTTCACCGAAGCCCAGCTCGACCAGTTGCTGGCGCCGATCGCACTTTACCCCGACGCCTTGCTGTCGCAGGTGCTGATCGCAGCGACCTACCCGCTGGAGATCGTGGAGGCCGCGCGCTGGTCGCGCGCCAATCCGGGCCTGCAGGGCGAGGATGCGGTGGCGGCGGTGGAGGACCAGGAATGGGACGCAAGCGTGAAGTCGCTGGTCGCATTCCCTGACCTGCTGGCGCGTATGGACCAGGACCTGGAATGGACGCGCCAGCTGGGCGAAGCCATGCTGCTGCAGGAAGGCGACGTCATGGACTCCATCCAGTTCCTGCGCGCCAAGGCCGACGAGGCCGGCAGCCTGCAGGACAACGAGCAGGTGCGCGTGGTGCGTGAACAGGAGACCATCGTCATCGAGCCGGCACGCGAGCGCATCGTCTACGTGCCCTACTACGACACCCGCATCGTTTACGGCAGCTGGTGGCGCCCGGCTTACCCGCCGATCTACTGGACCCGCCCGCCCTACTACACCTATTACGGCTCGACCGGCTTCTACTGGAGCGGCGGCATCCATGTCTCCGCCGGCTTCTTCTTCAGCGACTTCTACTGGCCGCACCGCAACGTCATCATCGTGCGCGCCCCGTATTACTATCATCCGCCGCGGCACTATTACGGCAAGAGTCACTATTACGTGCCCGGGGAGCGCTGGAGGCACAATCCGTGGCACCGGCACAGCGTGAAGTACCGCCACCACGAGCTGCGCAAGCGCTATGAGCCGGAGATTCGGCCGCCCAGCGCACGCCAGCCCGAGCAGCGTGCCGGCAGCCGCAGCGCGCCGCGCAACTACCGCGAGGTCCAGGACTCGCTGCGTGCCGGTCGCGAGACGCGCCAACGCGCGCCAGAGGCGACTCGCGCCACGGGAACAGAGCGGCAGGCTCGCGTCGAGCGGCAGCTGCGCACCCAGCGTGATCCAGGCGCCGACCTGACGACACGCGCGCCGCGCGAGCGCAGGACGGAGGGCACGGTTCAAACCCGCCCGCAGTCCGGTTCCAGGGCACAGACGCAGACGCAGAACTACCGGACCACCCGGCAACAGTCCCAGGTGCGGCGTGCCGAGCCGTCGCGCCAGGCGGCCCCGGCCAGCCGGGCAGCGCCCACGCGCCAGGCTGCACCAGCGCGCCAGGCTGCACCAGCGCGGCAAGCTGCGCCCACGCGCCAGGCCGCGCCGTCCCGACAAGCTGAACCCACGCGCCAGGCCGCGCCGTCCCGGCAGGCAGCGCCATCGCCGCCGGAGCAGAGTCGTGCGCCGAGTTCGGGCACCGTGCGCAGCACCAGGCCGTCCCAGTCCCAGGCCTCCTCCAGCCGGGGCAGCGCGGCAGCCCCCAAGGTCCGGCAGGGGAACTCGGGCGGCGAGAGCCGGAGCCGTCGCCAGCTACAGTAGCGGCGACACGCTGCACCAGCGCGCGGCCACCCGCAGCCCCTGCGGCAGGTTACGGCTGAAGTTCAGGCTGCCGGCGCGCCGGGTCACGCCGGCGCGCAGCAGTTTCAGCACCATGCGGCCCTTCAGTCCGGCGATTACCACGCCGACCTGCTGGCGCCGCATCTCTTCAAGCAGGCCCTGCATCGCCACCACGGCGGTCCCGTCCATGCTCGGTACGTCCGTCATGTCCAGGACCACCACGCGGATGCCCGGATCGACCACTTGCAACGACGTCACGGCTTTCTCCGCAGCCGCGAAGAAGAGCGGCCCGTTGACGTCGTAGACCGCGACTTCGTCCGGCATGGCCGGGGCGCCGGCTGTCGCGGCGGCGTGGACGCGGCTGCTGTGAGTCAGGCCTGCCATACGCTGGATAAACAGCATCGCGGCCAGGCCGACACCCACGCCGACTGCCAGCACCATGTCGAAGAGCACGGTGAGAAGGAAACAAAGCAGGAGGATCGCGGCGTCACCACGGGGCGCCGAGCGGAGGGTGCGCACGAACAGGTGCGGTTCGCTCATGTTCCAGGCGATGACGAACAGCAACGCCGCCAGCGCCGCCATGGGCACCCGGCCCAGCAGGCCGGCCAGTGTCACTACGGCCAGCAACACCACCACACCATGCACCACCGCCGCCACGGGCGAAACGGCACCGCTGCGGATGTTCGTGGCGGTGCGCGCAATGGCCGCCGTGGCGGTAATGCCGCCGAAAAAGGGCGTCACGATGTTCCCGATGCCCTGGCCGATCAGCTCGCTGTTGGGGTCATAGCGGGTGCGAGTGAGGCCGTTCGCAATCACCCCGCACAACAGCGACTCGATCGCCGCCAACAGGGCGATGGCGATGGCCGGTCCGAGCAGCGCGCGAAAGACACCGAAATCCAGCTGCATGACCGCCCCGTCCGGCCCGGGAAACTGCCATGGCAAACCGAATGCCGGCAGCAGCGGGGGCACCCCGTGGCCGCTTGCATCCCCGACCTGCCAGCTGAAGCGGTCCGCCACCGTCTCGACCGGAACACCCAGGCCGCCCAGCGCCGCGGCCAGGAGCGTCGTCGCCACCAGCGCCACCAGCGGCCCGGGGACGGGCGAGCGCAATCGCGGCCAGGCGATCAGGACGGCGAGCGTGGCCAGTCCGAGTCCGAGCTCGGCAGGGCGCAGGCCGGGCAGTGCCCGCAGGATGGCGATGAGCTTCTGCAGGTAGTCGCTCCCCGCCTCGCCTGCAGGCAGCACGAGGCCGAGGAAGTCGGGCAGCTGCAGCGTGGCGATCACGACCCCGATCCCGGCCGTGAAGCCGAGTACCACGGGATAGGGCACGAACTGGATCAGCGCGCCCATGCGCGCCAGCCCCATGGCCAGGAGGATGAAGCCGGCCATGACGGTGGCCAACAGCAGTCCACCCAGGCCGTAGGCCTGCACGATGGGCAGCAGGATGACCACGAACGCCGCAGTAGGACCCGAGACGTTGAAGCGCGACCCGCCGGTCAACGCGATGATGATGCCGGCGATGATGGCCGTATAGAGTCCGTGCTGCGGCGGCACGCCGGTGGCGATTGCCAGCGCCATCGCCAGGGGTACGGCGACAATGCCGATCGTCAGGCCGGCCAGGACGTCCTTGCGCAGCTCGGCGAGTCCGTAACCGGCGCGCCAGGCATCGCGCAGGCCCGCGGAGACGCGGGGCAAGGACAAGTTGGGGATGATCGGGCGGGATGCCATCGCCGACGATCATTGCACGGCGATGGCACCCCGTCGATATGGCGTCCTCAGTCCGCCGGCTGCAGGAACTTCGCCAGCCAGTCCTTCTTCTCCTGGTACCAGCGCAGCGAGTTGTTGGGCTTGAGAATCCAGTGGTTCTCATCCGGGTAGTAGACCAGGCGGCTGCGCACGCCCCGGTTCTGCAGGATGTTGAACAACTCGATGCCGTGGTTCAGCGGCACGCGGTAATCCAGCTGCCCGTGGATCACCAGCGTCGGCGTGTCGAAATTGGCCGCGCCCACGTGCGGGGACGACTTCTCGTAGTGCCCGGGCTTCTCCCAGTACTCGCCGTGGCGACGCTGCGAGGCGCCGTAGTCTGCGGCGTACTGGGTCAGCCAGTTGAACACCGCGGCGTGCGCCACCAGCGTCTTGAAGGGGTGCTCGCGGCCGAGCAGGATCGAGGCCAGGTAGCCGCCGTAACTGCCGCCACCGGCGCCCATGCGCTCGCTGTCGATCCAGGGCTGCGCCGCAAACCACTCCGCCGCCTTGATGGTGTCGATGTACGGCAGCTCGGACTGGTAGGGGTTGATGGAGTCGGTGAAGTCCTGGCCGAAGCCGCTGGAACCGTGGAAGTTGTGCCACGCCGTGACGTAGCCCCAGCCGGAGAATATCTGGGCGTTCCAGCGGAAATGGAAGCTGTCGGTGATGCCGTTGTGCGGGCCGCCATGCAGCAGGAGGTACAGCGGGTACTTCTGCTCCGGGTCGAAGCCCGGCGGATAGATGACCCACATCTGCACCGGGTCGCCATTGGCGCCCTCATAGGTGACGCTCTCGTAGCGGCCGAAATCGACGCCGGCGAGAATCTCGTCGTTGAAGCTGGAGAGCTTGGTAACGGTGCCGCGCCGCGGGTCGACCCGCACCAGCGTCGGCGGCTCGATGAAGCTCTGCCGCAATGCCACCATGGTACGACCGTTCTCGGACAGCTCCAGGCTGCCGAAGCTGTGCTCGGCCGTGAGCGGCGTGGGCTTGCCGCTGCGCACGTCGATGGCGTAGATGCGGTTGTTGGCCGCGTCGTCGATCGCCGCGTATACCTTGCGGCTGTCCGGCGCCCAGGTGACGCCGCTGACCGTGCGATCGAAATCCTCCGTCACGACGCGCTGCGCGCCATCGCGCCGGTCGTGCAGCACGAGGCGGGCGCGGTCGGCGTAGAAACCCGGGATCTGTCGCTGCGAGAAGGCCAGCCAGCGCCCGTCGGGGCTGTAGGCAGGGGCGAAGTCCGGCGCCGGGTTGCCGGGCGTCAGGTTGACCGCCTCGCCGCCCGCGACCGGGAGCACGTAGATATCCGGGTTCGACGCGGTGCCGGTGGTGTCCGAATCGGCCACCACCGCAACCTGCTCGCCGTCCGGCGAGATGTCATAGCTGCCGGTGCCGGCAACACTGATCGGCAAGTGGACGCCCGAGCCCGGGGTGATCGGCCGCACCTCGCCGCCGTCGCGGGACACGCGGTAGAGATGGGGCTTGCGCTCGTCGTGCCAGCGGTCCCAGTACCGGATCGGCGCCTGGTCCCAGGCCTGCGCGGAGACCTTGCTGTCTTTCTTCTCCTTCAGGCGCGCGGACATTTCGTCCCAGTCGGCGGCATCCTCGAACACGCGGCTGATGAACGCGATCTCGCTCGAATCCGGAAACCACATGGGCGCACTGGCCCCGGTGGGGACAGAGGTCAGGACGCGCGCTTCGCCGCCGCCCGTGGGAATGACGTAGACCTGACTCTGCTCGTCGTCGCCGCGCTTCGAAATGAAGGCAATATGGCTGCCGTCCGGGCTCCAGGCCGGGCTGGAGTCGCTGCCGGAATGGGTCGTCAACTGGCGTGCGCCGCTGCCGTCGGTGGCCACCAGCCACAGGTTGGTGATCGCCTTGTCGTCCTTCATCTCGTAGCGCGTCACCGCCAGCACCGCCTGGCTGCCGTCCGGTGAAATGGCGGGCGTGGACAGTCGCTTCAACTGCCACAGGGTGTCTGCATCCAGTGGCTTGGGTTCGTTTGCCTGGGCCGCAGGCAAAGACGCCGCGAGCAGGACCAACAGCAGGGCCAGGACGTTCCGCATGAGAAATCTCCAGGTGACTTGCATAAAGCAGGGAAAGATACCGCGTCCCCGCGCGCGAGTCAGCCCCGCAGGAATCGCAGGAGGAGTTCGCTCAGCGCGTCGGTCTCGATGAGGAAGCCGTCGTGGCCCGCCGGCGTGTGCAGCACCTCATAGTGTGCTCGCGGCAGCAACTCGGCCAGTTCGCGCTGCTCGCGCGGCGGGTACAGGACGTCCGAATCCACCGATACCACCAGCGCCGGCACGTCGATCCCGCGCAACACGTCGGCATATTCGCCGCGGCCGCGCGCGAGGTCATGGCTGTCCATGGCCTGGGTGAGTCGCACATAGGTGTTGGCGTCGAAGCGCCGGTAGAGCTTCTCGCCCTGGTAGTCCAGGTAGGACGCTGCAGCAAATCGCCCGTCCCAGTCCTGGGTCTTGCGTCCGAACCGTGTCTCGAAGTTCTCCCAGCTGCGATAGCTCACCATGGCCATCATGCGTGCCACCGCGAGGCCATGGCGCGGCGGCTTGTCGCTCGCATAGCGACCCTCGCGCCAGTCCGGGTCGAGGCGAATGGCGCTACGCTGGGCTTCGCCGATGGATATGCACCATGCCGAGTGGCGGCCGGACACGCCGATGGGCGCCATGGCCTGTACCCGGCCGGGGAACGTGGCAGCCCACTCCAGCACCTGCATGCCGCCGAGGGACGGGCCGAGGACAAGCTTCAGCTTGTCGACGCCGAGGTGCTCCAGCAGCAAGCCCTGCAGCCGCACCATGTCACGGATCGTGACCTCCGGGAAACGGCTGCCCCAGGGCTCTCCGTCCTCGGGATGGGGCTGGATCGGCCCGCTGGTGCCGTAGCAGCCGGCCAGCACGTTGCTGCAGACGATGAAATCTTGCGCCGGGTCCAGCGCCTTGCCGGCACCGAAAATTCCGCCCCACCATGCATCCGCGTCCGCGGAGCCGGTCAGCGCATGGCATACCAGCACGGCGTTGCCGCCGTCGGGCGCCAGCTCACCCCAGGTGCGATACGCCACCTGCACATCCGGCACCTCCGCCCCGCTCTCGAGCCGGAACGCCATGCCCGGGCGCCAGGTGCGGGTCTCGCGCGAGACCGGGCCGGATGTGCGCAGGCCGGGTTCGCTCATCAATCTCCCGCCGCCACCTTGTCGAAGGCCTGGGCGAAGTCTGCCTTGATGTCCTCTATGTGCTCGATGCCCACCGAGACCCGCACCAGGTCGGGCGCGACACCGGCGGCGCGCTGCTCGGCCTCCGACAGCTGCTGGTGGGTCGTGCTCGCGGGATGGATCACCAGCGTCTTGGCGTCACCCACATTGGCGAGATGGCTGGCCAGTTCCACCGAGTTGATGAAACGCTTGCCGGCCTCGAGGCCGCCCTTGATGCCGAAAGTCAGCACCGCGCCGAAGCCATGCTCGAGGTACTCGCGGGCGCGCTGGTGGAAGGGATGGGTATCGAGGCCGAGATAATTCACGCGCTCGACCTGCGGTTGCGCCTGCAACCAGCGCGCCAGCTCCAGTGCATTGTCGCAATGGCGCTGCACGCGCAGCGACAGGGTCTCCAGTCCCTGCAGGAACATGAAGGCGTTGAAGGGCGACAGCGCCGGGCCCCAGTCGCGCAATCCCTCCACGCGCGCACGGATGATGAAGGCGATATTGCCGAACGGACCGTCGGGACCGAACACTTCGGCGAAGTTCAGCCCATGGTAGCCGGGTGACGGCGTGTGGAAGGTCTTGAAACGCTCGCCGAACCAGTCGAATCGGCCGGCGTCCACGATGACACCGCCGATGGAAGTGCCATGCCCGCCGATCCACTTGGTCGCCGACTGCACCACGATGTCGGCGCCGTGATCGATGGGGCGCACCAGGTAGCCGGCGCAGCCGAAGGTGTTGTCGACCACCAGCGGCAGGCCGTGGCGACGGGCGATCTCCGCCAGGCGCCGGAACTCAGGCACTTCGAAGCCGGGATTGCCGATGCTCTCCACGTACAGCGCGCGCGTGCGCTCGTCGATAGCGGCCTCCCAGGCCTCGAAGTCGTCAGTGGCCACGAAACGGACGTCGATGCCGATACGCGGGAACTGCACCTTGAACTGGTTCCAGGTGCCGCCGTAGAGGCTGCTCCCGGAGACGATGTTGTCGCCCGCCTCCGCCAGCGTGGTCAGCGCCAGGAACTGCGCGGACTGGCCGCTCGCCGTCGCCAGGGCCGCCACTCCGCCCTCCAGCGCCGCGACGCGCTGCTCGAACACGTCGGTGGTCGGATTCATGATCCGCGTGTAGATGTTGCCGAACTCCTGCAGCGCGAACAGGCGCGCCCCATGGTCCGCATCCGTGAAAGTGAAAGAAGTGGTCTGGTGAATGGGCACCGCGCGGGACTGCGTCCCCGCCGCAGGCGACTGGCCTGCGTGGACCTGAAGGGTTTCGTATCTGGGTTTGTTCATGACGGCTCCGGGCTTTCGTCGCGTTGCAGCATGGCCCGATTATGCTCACGGATCATGCACCGAAGCCAGAGTCGGGCCGCCTGCTCAGCCAATCAATTTGTACGGGCGACCTTACCAGCGGTAATAAAGGCGAATGCCATACATCGTCTCTTCCGGCCCGCGGTCACCGTCGTATCGGGCCGCAAGCCTGCGCGGCGTGCTGCCCAGGTACGGACGCAGGGATGCATTTCCCTCCTCGAGGCCCAGCCAGGATTCGACCTGCCTGTTGATGGCGCCAAGCGGGTCGGTCAATGCCAGCAGGGCGCGGTGGCGAAATTGCATCGGCTCACCGGGCGCGTAAAGCGCCTGGGTGCGCGCACGCACGTCCATGAAGTATTCGCCGAGTATCGCGCCGGCGACGGGTGTCACGATCACGTCCTGGATGGACGGCTCCTCGAACAAGGCCTCCACGCCGAACTCGAACGCCGAAGACATGGCGAACGAGTACCACAGGCCGGCACGTTCGTCGTAGCCGCGCTCGCGGGCGCGAACGTAGTACGCCGCCCCCCAGTAAGGATGCAGCACGTAGTTGAGGTAGAAGTCATCGCTGTCCCACTGCGGGTTCCGAACGTTATCCCACCAGGTCTTGAGGCTGTATTCCGATCTCTGTTCATCGGTCCAGTTGGTCACGCTCTCCGGCAGCATGTACAGCACGACGACCGAGCCCACCTGGTAGGACAGGAGGAAAGTGGTGTCCCGACGCAATCCCTCACGGTCGGGCGCCTGCAGCTCGGAACTGTAGGCGAACTCGGTTTCGGCCATGGAGGGAGTGGTAACCGCGGCGGCCTCGCCGGGCAGCAAGGCCGACAGAACCGGCGCCAGCAGCGCAAAGACGTACATCAGTCGCCGCCATGGCTTTCCGCGAGGCGATGCGCTAAAAGGTGCCGCAACCATGAATATGAATCTCACCCGCCCGACAAGCCGCGAATTGTACCTTGTAGCGCTGCTGGTGACTTCCGCCGGCCCTGCGGCCGCCCAGGAGGTCCTCTTCAACGTGCACAACGAGCACCCGTTGATACAGATTCATGCGCCGCCGGCCCCCGGCGAGCGCGCGGCAGTCGCGCCCGGCACATGGCGCTGGAATCTCGACCTGCGCCTGAACAACAACTCCTTCGAAGAAGGCGATGCCGGCGTCGAACGCATCGTCCTGGACGGCGAGACCTACCGCACTGCCCTCACCCTGTCGCGCGGCTTGCGGCCGGGCCTTGCGGTGGCGGCCACGGTGCCGCTGGTGGCTCACAGCAGCGGCTTTCTTGATGGCTTCATCATCGACTGGCACGACCTGTGGGGGTTGTCCAACGAGCGTCGCGACGGGTTCGAGAACAACCAGCTCGACTTCAGCTACCAGCGCGACGGCATCGAGGAACTCGCCCTGCGCGACCGCGGCCGCGGCCTGGGTGACGTGCGCCTGGACCTGGACTGGCATCTTCGCAGCGCGGGCCAAGGCGAGCGCAGCCTGGTCGTCCGGGGCGGCGTCAAGCTGCCGACGGGCGACAGCGATCAGCTGCTCGGCAGCGGCGGGACGGACCTTTCGCTGCAGCTGCTCTCCAGCGACCACCGCTCGCTGGCGCGCTGGAACTTGTCACTCGCATGGTCGGTCGGCGCGTTGTGGCTTGGGCAGTCCGACGTGCTCGACGCCGTGCGCGAAGACTTCGTCGGCATTGCCTCTGCAGGGCTGCGCTGGCGCATCACGCCGCGTTTCGAGGCCGGCATGCAGCTGGACATGCATACGGCCATGTACGACTCCGAGCTGCGGACGCTCGGCCGCGGCAGCGTTCAGCTGACCTCGGGCTTCGGCATGCGCCTGCGCGACGGGAGCCTGCTGGAAATGGCAATGATCCAGAACCTCCGCACGGACACCACCCCGGATTTCGGCGTCTATTTCGGCTGGCGCTCGTCGCCCTGAGCCGCCAGGTCTGCCGCGGCCCGCTCTTCCGCCGCGGTCTCCAGGCCGGGCTCGGCCTCAGGCAGCAACTCCATCGCCGTCGGCGTAGTGCGCAGCATGGGATGAAAATGGCTGTCCGTGGTAGAGACGCCGCGACGGCGCAGCGACAGGCGCGCCAGCGCATAAAGCCCGAGCGACAGCTGCAACACCATGAGCATGCCGGGAAAGGCAGCCGGGCCGAGATGCGCCATCATGAAGCCCGCGACCGTCGGGCCGATGGCGGCGCCGACGCCATGCAGCAGCAGCACCGTGCTGCAGGCAGGCAGCACCTCGGACGGGTCGACATGATCCAGCAGGTGCGCCACGGCCACCGGGTACACCGAAAAAGCCAGGCCGCCGTAGAAAAAGAAAGCGCCGTAAAAGACGAAAGTGCGTGATTCCGGCAGCACCATGGCGATCCCCGCCATCAGCGCCGCCCCGAGACAGGCTGCAGCCAGCGTCCTGCGCCGATCACCGCTGTCGGAGAAGCGGCCGATCGGCCATTGCAGCAACGCACCGCCGATGATCGTGACCGTCATGAACATGGCGATCCCGTCGGGATCCAGCCCGAGGCGGCCGGCATACACCGGGCCCAGGCCCCAGAACACGCCCACCGCCAGGCCGGAGACGAGGGCGCCTGCGGACGCGGCGGGTGCAAGCCCGAACATGCGCCGGACACCGAGCCGCCCCGCCTCGTGCAACACGGGCTGGGCCATGCGGGTCGCCGTCACCGGCAACATGGCCGCCACCACGAGAATCGCCGCCACCGAGAACAGGGCGAAAGAATCCGGCGGAGCGATGCGCAGCAGCTGCTGCCCGATGGCGAGCGCCACCAGGTTGATTGCCATGTAGACCGCGAAAACCCGCCCCCGCTGCTCACCGGAGACCGTGGCATTGAGCCAGCTCTCGATGACGGTATACAGCGCGACCACGGCGATGCCGGTGCCGACACGCAGCAGCCCCCAGGCCAGCGGGCTGACCCAGATCGCGTGCAGCAGCACGGTGCAGGTGAACACGGCGCCGAAGAACGCGAAGGCGCGGATGTGGCCCATGCGCCGGATGGCGGCGGGCGCAATGAAAGTGCCGAAGAAGAACCCCAGGAAATACGCCGACATGATCAGTCCGAGCACCTGGTCGCCGAAGCCCTCGAGGGTGCCGCGCACGCCAAGGAGTGTGCCCAGCAGGCCACTGCCCAGCAGCAACACCGCGACACCGGAAAACAGGGCGCTGAGGGGTGCGATCGTGGCTAGCATCGGATACCGGAGAGTGGTGGTGAAAGGCTGGATCCAGGCCGGAGGGCCCGCCGGACAGGCGTGGAGGTTGAGCGTAGCCGCCGCTACCGGCGATGGCAAACAGGTTGCGCGCCGCATGCTCCCAAGCTGTCGTGTCTGCGGGGCGCATCGGCGCACAGCGCCCGCTCAGGTTCTCAGGTGCGCCAGCGCTCCCAGCGCAGCACGCGTTCGACCACGGCAACCGCCCGCTTCAGTGCATCTGGCGTATGCGGCTCGATTTCCACATGCGTCGCGCCTTCGTGCTGTTGCCCCAGGTCGATATCGTCGACATCGATGATGGAGTAGCGAAAGCGCCTTCTCAGCCCCTGGATGAGAGCCATCTTCAGGCGAAACATCATCGGATCGTCGCTGATGCCGAGCCGCGCCCGGTCGAGCCGTACGCCGACGCGCACCACGGCCGCGCGCGATTCCTGCTGCTGGTCTTCACTGCCCGACGGCCGGGCACGCCGCGCCAGCCTGGCGATCTCAAGCTGGTCCGGCGCAACGGGTTCCAACAACGCGTCTTGCTGGCTCACCCTCTTGCTCATGGGCAGTTCCACGCAGTATTCATGCTCGCGGAATGCTAGTGCGAACACGCTGCCCGGAACCGTGATGCCCGTCACTCTGGGGGCATTTCGCGCAATATCCGTGCGCTGCCGGCTCGCGGCCCGGTCGCCCCTCAGGGCCTCAAGCGCAGGGCTTTCAGCAGATCGAGCACCTGGTTGCTCAACTCCAGCGCCCGTTCCAGCGCCACCCCGCTCTCTTCGCGCCGGCCCGCCTGTGCCAGCGTCGCTGCGCGCTGCGCCGCTTCATGGAACTCGAGGTGAAGTTGCACTGCGGCACGAAACTGGGCGCTTTCACCCAGGGTGGAGACAACCTCCGGGTCGCCGAGCCAGATGCCTACCTTGCAGGCCTGCGGGTCCATATTCGGGAGCGCCGTGCTGTCACCGGTCACGTAGCGCCGCAGGGCGTTGCGCCATGCGCGGTGCCCCAGCTCGGCGAACAGCTCCGGCACGCGGTCCCGCGGCAGCGCAGCCGCCTCGACCCAGGACTCCGGCGGCCGCCATTGCTCCAGCCATGACATCACCTGCTCGCCCGGCATCGGCCGCGCGATGGCATAGCCCTGGCCGAGATTACAGCCCAGCTCCAGCAGGAGCCGGCCGTGCACTTCCGTCTCCACGCCCTCCGCGATCACCTGGCGACTGAAACTCTGCGCAAGCCCGCACACGCTGTCGATGATGACGGCGTGTTCCTCGTCGTCCAGCAGGTCGCGCACGAAACTCTGGTCGATCTTGATGGTGCCCGCAGCGAGGCGCTTCAGGAACGTCAGCGAGGAGAAGCCGGTGCCAAAATCGTCCAGCGCCACGCCGACGTCCTGCTCACGCAGGCGGTCCACCAGCGCCGACACATGGGCCAGGTCCCGCATGGAGCCCGTCTCGACCACCTCGATCTCGAGCTGGTGCGGCTCGACCGACGGATGTGCAGCAAGCTGCTGCTCCAGCCGCTCGAGGAAACTCGGATCGTGCAGCTGCAGGCTGGTGACATTGACGCTGACGCGCGTGTCGAGGCCGGCGCTCTTCCATGCCGCAAGCTGTTCCAGCGCCTGCGTGATGACCTGGTCGCCCAGTATCGCTGCCAGCGGATGCTCCTCGAGCAACGGGATGAACCCGGCGGGCTCGAGCACCCCGCGCTCGGGATGCTGCCAGCGCACCAGCGCCTCGAACCCCAGCACCGTGCCCGACCGCATGTTCGCCTTCGGCTGGTAGTACAACCTGAATTCACCCGCATCCAGTGCGCGCCGGATCTCCTCGATCTGCGCCCGGTACTCGCGCGTGCTTTCGTCCCGTGCAGCGTCGAAAAATGTGTACCTGTTCTTGCCCGACAGCTTGGACTGGTACATCGCCTGGTCAGCCTGGCGCATCAGCTGCTCTGCATCGATGTTGCCCTGCCCCGGGAATTCGGCCACACCGATGCTGGCGGTGGCGAGCGCCTGCTCGCCGTCGATGTCCACCGGAACCGCCAGTTCCGCCATGAGCCGTTCCAGGACGCCCGAAAGTTCCTCCGCATTCCCCGGCGAGTGCAGGATGCAGACGAACTCGTCCCCGCCCACACGGGCCACATTGCCGGCGCCGCAAAAAGCCACCAGCCGCGTGGCAAGCACAGCGATCAGCCGGTCCCCGTTCTCGCGGCCGTGGCGCTCATTGAACTCCGCCAGGCCGTCGAGATCGACGTAGGCCACCACCACGCGCTGCCCGCGTGCAGCACAGGCTTCCATGGTCTCGGCCAGGTATTGCGCGAAAACCCGGCGGTTGGGCAACCCCGTGAGCTCGTCATGGCTGGCGGCAAAGGCCAGCTTCTCCTCCTGCTCCTTGTGCTGGCTGATGTCCACGTCGATGCCGGCGATCGTGTCGACATGGCCGGCCGCATCCTTCCCCACGGCACGGCCAACGCTGCGCACCCAGGTCCACCCGCCACCCGCGTTGCGCAAGCGATGTTCGACCTCGAACACCGGAATCGCGCCAGTAAGGTACTGCCGCATGGCGTGCCACACGCGCGGGGTGTCGTCCGGATGCGAGAGCCCCTCCCAGCCGGCCTTCGTCAGGTCCTGCAGTTTCTCGTTCGTGTAGCCCAGCATGCGCGCCCAGCGCTTGCTGGTGCGCATGCGCGTCTCGTTGAGGTTCCACTCCCACGCCCCGGCATTCGCTGCCCGCAGTGCCCCGTCCAGACGCTGCTGCTGGAGCTTGAGCGCGGATTCGTAGGACTTGTGTGCGGAGATATCCTGCACCGTGCCCAGCGCGCGCACGGGCCGGCCCGAAACATCTCGCTGCAGCTCTGCACGCTCGTCGATCCAGGTTTCCGTACCGTCGATCACGACCCGGTAAGTCACCGCGTAGTACGGCGTCCTGCCCGCCAGCGCGTCCTGCCACGCCTGTTCAACGCGCGGCCGATCCTCGGGATGAACGTGACGGATCGACTCGCTGAAGCTCACCGGAGAGCGATCACGCATGCCGAACATGCGATGGGTATCGCCGATCCATTCGATGCGGTCCCGCACGATGTCGATAGCCCATGCGCCGATACGGGCGATTCGCTGCGCATGCAACAGCTGCGCGGTGCGCTGGTCGACGGCGCGCTCGAGTTCCCTGCGCTGCCGCTGCAGGTCGCGCTGGGCCACGCGCAGTTCCAGCTGGGTCCTGACGCGGGCCAGGATTTCTTCCGGTTCGAATGGCTTGGAGACGTAGTCCACGGCGCCGTGCTCGAAAGCGCGCATCTTGCTCGCCACGTCGTCCAGCGCACTGATGAATACGACCGGCACCGAGCACAGCCGCGGATCCTCCTTGAGCCTGCGGCACACCTCGATGCCGTCCATTTCGGGCATCATCAGGTCGAGCATGATGAGGTCCGGGTCCACCCCCGGGGCCTGTTCGAGCGCTTCACGCCCGCTGCGGAAGGTCGCCACCCGGTACCCCGCGTCGACGAGGATGTCCTGCAGCACGGCGAGGTTGGCCGACATGTCGTCGACCACCATGACAGTCGCCTGGTGCGATATTGCGCTCATCTGGAAATGGCCAAGCAGTCCCCCCGGACGCGTCAACCACTGCGGTTGCGTGCCCCAGGGTGAGGATTCTAGATGAGTCCGGGAAGATAAGCCCGTCGGCCGGCAAACGGGGCGCAAAAGTGGCGGAGAGGGCAGGATGGGCGCCCTGGCGGGCGCCGTCTCGGCCGGCGAATGCCGGCCTCGGCTGCAAACCCCTGCTGTATGACTGACGCGGGTTCGAATCCGGCAGCAAACGGGGCGCAAAAGTGGCGGAGAGGGCGGGATTCGAACCCGCGTTAGGGGGTTACCCTAAACTTGCTTTCCAAGCAAGCGCCTTCGACCGCTCGGCCACCTCTCCGTCGACCCTCCGGGCGCGCAGCCCGAAGGGGCGGGCAATGTACCCTACCCCGGGTCCGCATTCAACGAAGCCCCCGCCCGCCCGGACCGGGCCGCCGGCGCGGACTCAAAGCACCGCGAGGATCCGCTCCTCGATGATGCGCCAAGACCCGTCGCTCAAGGGCAACAGGACCAGTTCCTTGCGCACCGCCCGTTCCTCCGGCGGCTGCCCGAAACGCTGTATGAAGCGCGCGCGGACGACGCCGTCCGTCGTCTCTTCGATCTCCAGCGAGTCCAGTTCGACCCGGGTCGAGGCCGGGACTTCGAAGCGCCCGCGCTGCTCGGCGCGCCATTCCGCGGGCCCAGCGTATCCCTGCGGCGCATAGTCGGCCGCGTACAGGGCCAGCCAGGCGTCTGCGTCGCGTCCGTTCCAGTACTGGGTCCAGGCCGAGACGAAGCCTGCGACGCCTCCCGCGGCGCGTGCCCCGACGGCGGCGCGCACAGGGGGGACGGCGCTGGCGTCGGCCCTGAAAGGCGGCGGCTCGATGATGCAATTGGCAGGGTCGTTCGCCAGGCGGCCACCGACCTGGCCCGCGGCAGGCACGCGCAGCGCCATCGCGCGGTCCGGTACGTCCAGTCCGTCCGGTATCGCCAGCGCGGGGCGCGCGCGCGCATCCATGTAAGCCGCCTGCTCGCAGGCCGAGCGCAGGGTGCAGCCCGTCATTGCCAGGCAGAGCACTAACAGGCCGAAGCCTCGAATCAGGGATTTCAAGAGATCTATTCCACTCCGGCGCGGAGCATCGCTGCCCGCACCTCGTCGTAATGAGACGGTTCAAGAGGCGTCAGCGGCAACCGGATCCCGGCGCGGATGAGCCCCATGTGCATCAGCGCCCATTTTACAGGTATCGGGTTGGGTTCAACGAACAGTGCCCGATGCAGGCCGGTCAAGCGATCGTTCAGGGCTTCGGCCTTGCGGGGTTCGCCGTGCCGGGCGGCCTCGACCATGCCGTGCATGAGCCGCGGCACCACGTTGGCGGTAACGCTGATGACGCCGTCACCCCCCGCGAGGAGAAAATCCATCGCGCTGGCGTCGTCACCGCTCAGCAGATCGAGCCGGTCGCCCAGCAGCCCGCGCAGCTGCTTGATGCGCTCGGTGCCGGGCACGGCCTCCTTGATGCCGACGACGCCCTCCACCTGCGCCAGCCGGGCGACGGTTTCCGGCAACAGGTCGCAAGCCGTGCGTCCCGGGACGTTGTACAGGATCACCGGTAGCCCGCCCTCGCGAGCCACCGCGCTGTAGTGCAGGTACAGCCCCTGCTGGGTCGGCTTGTTGTAGTAAGGCGTCACCACCAGCGCAGCCAGGGCCCCGGCACGCGCGGCGGTGCGGGTAAGTTCCACCGCATGGGCCGTGGAGTTGCTGCCGGTGCCGGCGATGATCGCCACGCGCCCGGCGGCCGCCTCGAGCGCTCCCCTCAGCATGGTCTCCAGCTCGGCTGGGGAGATGCAGGGGGACTCTCCGGTGGTGCCGGCGATGACCACGCCGGAGGTGCCGGCCGCAGCGTGGAACTCCACCAGGCGGCCCAGGGCCTCGAGGTCGAGGCCGCCGTCCTCGTGCATGGGCGTAACCAGGGCCACTATGCTGCCGCCGAACATCGGCTTTCTCCGGGGCGCGGGGCGCCCGACAAACTCAGCCGACGATGGTATCGGCCGGTTGCGGCAGCAGCAAGCGACGTCGTGCCCGGCCACCGCGCCCTTCGCAGCTGTCACCGATGCGGGTAAACTGGTCGCCTCATCACCCTCGACCCTTCCCGTGTCCGGAACCCAGCCATTGAAGCAGCTTGTTGTTATCTCCGCGGTCGGCGGCGATCGCTCCGGCGTCGTCCACGACCTCACGCGCGCCGTGCTCGATTGCGGCGGCAACATACTCGACAGCCGCATGATCGCGCTTGGCTCCGAGTTTGCGATGCTGCTGCTGGTGAGCGGCAGCTGGCACACGCTGGCCCGGCTGGAATCGGAACTGAAGAAAGTCGAGGAAAGCTCGGGTCTGTCGCTGTCCATGCGCCGCACCGAGGAACGGGCGCCGCGCGCGGACATGCTGCCCTACGCGATCGACGTGGTCTGCCTCGACCAGCCGGGCATCGTCTATAACCTCGCCAGCTTTTTCGC
This sequence comes from uncultured Gammaproteobacteria bacterium, assembly GCA_963709275.1. Lineage (GTDB taxonomy): Bacteria > Pseudomonadota > Gammaproteobacteria > Steroidobacterales > XN24 > XN24. Next base: position 587,722 of record CAVPVZ010000002.1, on the reverse strand, counting down.
CAGCCGGGACATCGACATCGCGGAGATGGCCACCCGCAGCTACTCGGCCGCGCATACCGGCGCGCCCATGTTCTCGGTGCAGATGACGGTCAACATCCCGGGCAACCTGCAGATTTCCGCGCTGCGCGACGAGTTCATGGACTTCTGCGACCATCTCAACCTCGACGCCATCATGGAGCCCGTCAAGGGCTGAAGAACCAGGAGGAACCGGAAATGGCCAACGCCGTCATCGGCAAGAAGGTGCCCGCATTCAAGCTCCCCGCCACCGGCGACCAGGAGCTCGGGCTGGCGGACTTCAAGGGACGCAAGCTCGTGATCTACTTCTACCCGAAGGACGACACGCCGGGCTGCACCACCGAGGGCCAGGGCTTCAGGGACAACTACAAGGCGTTCCAGAAGGCCGGCGCGGAGATCGTCGGCGTGTCCCGCGACAGCGTCGCCTCGCACGAGAAGTTCAAGGCGAAGCACGCATTCCCCTTCGACCTCATCTCCGATCCCGACGAGACGCTGTGCAACATCTTTGCCGTGATGCAAGAAAAGAACATGTACGGACGCAAGTACATGGGCGTCGAGCGCAGCACCTTCCTGGTCGACGAGAAGGGCGTGCTGCGCCAGGAGTGGCGCAAGGTGAAGGTGCCCGGCCATGTCGACGCAGTCCTGGAGGCTGTGAAGTCCCTTTGATCCGTTGCTGCGCTGGTCCGCGCAACCGCCCCGAGAGGCAGGAATCCCCGTGAGCATACCGGCAGAAACCCGGCGCGTTTTCGTGCTGGACACCAACGTCCTGATGCACGACCCGAGCGCGCTGTTCCGTTTCGACGAGCACGATATCCACCTGCCCATGGTGGTGCTCGAGGAACTGGACGCGAACAAGAAAGGCATGTCCGAGGCGGCGCGAAACGTGCGCCAGGTGAGCCGCTTCATCGACCAGATGATCCATGGGGCCGACAAGCAGCATATCGACCACGGCATCGAGATCCCCGGCGAGCATCGCCTCAACGGGGCCGGCAACCGGCGACCCGGGCGGCTGTTTTTCCAGACCCGGCCCAACCAGGCCTTGCTGCCCGACACCCTGCCCGGGAGCCGTGCCGACAATTCCATCCTCGAGAACTGCCTGATGCTGCAGGAAGCTCACCCGGACGCCCGGGTGACGCTCGTGTCCAAGGACATCAACCTGCGCATCAAGGCGACCATCCTCGGGGTCCATGCCGAGGACTACTTCAACGATCGCACCCTGGAGGACGCCGACCTCCTGTACGGTGGCGCCGAAGCGCTGGCGCCCGACTTCTGGGAAGCCCACAGCAAGGCCATGGATTCCTGGAAGGAGGACGGCCGGACCTTTTACCGGGTCAGCGGCGAGCGCGTGCCCCACTGGCAGGTGAACGAGTTCATCTACCTGGACGACGACAGCCAGTTCGAAGCCATCGTGCGCGAGACGGACGGCGACAGCGCGGTCATCGAGCTGGCGCAGAGCTACCGCGGCCGCAACACCATCTGGGGGGTGACCGCGCGCAATCGCGAGCAGAACTTCGCCCTCAACCTGCTCATGTCCGAAAGCGTGGATTTCGTCACCGTGCTCGGCCCCGCCGGCACCGGCAAGACCCTGCTGACCCTGGCCGCCGCGCTCGCCCAGACCATGGACCAGGGGCGTTTCCGGGAAATCATCATGACGCGCGTGACGGTCCCGCTGGGCGAGGACATCGGTTTCCTGCCGGGAACGGAAGAAGAGAAGATGGAGCCGTGGATGGGCGCCCTGATGGACAACCTGGAAGTCCTGACGCAGAGCCAGGAAGGCGGTGAATGGGGCCGCGCCGCCACCCAGGACCTGTTGCGCAGCCGCATCAAGATCCGCTCGCTCAACTTCATGCGCGGCCGCACTTTCCTGAACCGTTTCATCATCATCGACGAAGCCCAGAACCTGACACCGAAGCAGATGAAGGCGCTCATCACCCGCGCCGGGCCGGGCACCAAGGTGGTGTGTCTGGGCAACGTGTCGCAGATCGACACGCCCTACCTGACGGAAACCACCTCCGGCCTGACCTACGTGGTGAACCGTTTCAGGGGCTGGCCGCACGCCGGCCACGTGACCCTGATGCGTGGCGAACGCTCGCGGCTGGCGGACTTTGCCTCGGAATCCCTCTAGCGTGGGGAACCGCCCGGCGGCCCCGCGTGTCCTATGCTAAGCACAGTTGTGCGCGCCCGCCCCGGACTCTTGATGCTGAAACGACTTGCCATCCTGCTCACCGCATCGCTGCTGACCACGGTCGCCGGCGCAGAGCCGCGCTGGGACCTGCCGGATATCGGCAGCCCCGCGGACACGGTGTTTACGCGCAGCCAGGCGGAGGCCATCGGCCGCACGGTGCTGCGCCAGCTGCGGGAACAGGGGGTGGTGCTCGAGGATCCCGAGATCGCCGAGTACATCACGGACCTCGGGCGGCGCATCGCGCCCCATGCGCACGACGGAGAACACACCTTCTCCTTCTTTGTCGTGAACGAGGACGAGATCAACGCTTTCGCCCTCCCCGGCGGCTACATCGGCATCAATACCGGGCTGATTTCAGCCACACGCAGCGAGAGCGAGCTGGCCGGTGTGCTGGCGCACGAAATCGCCCACGTCAGCCAGAACCACATCGCGCGGCGCATCCAGGGAACCGGCAAGACCGGGATTCTCGCCACGGCGGCCATACTCGCCGCGATCCTGCTGGGCGCCGGCGGCGACTTGGTGCCTGCCGCCATTGCCAGCGCCCAGGGCCTGGCCATGCAGGAGCAGATCAACTACACGCGCGCCAACGAGTACGAGGCAGACCGCGTGGGCCTGGAATACCTCGCCCGGGCCGGTTTCGACCCGATGGGCATGCCCTCCTTCTTCGAGGTTTTGTCGCGCCAGGCCGCCATGCCCGGCTCGCGCCTGCCGGAGTTCCTCCAGACCCATCCGCTCTCGACCACGCGCATGTCCGAGACGCGCGATCGCGCCGAACGCACCGAAGTGGCCGAGGTGCGCGAGAGCCGCAGCTACGCACTCATGAAGGCGCGCGTGCGCGTGCTCAACGCCCGCTCCTCGGACGAGGCGCTGGCGCGTTTCGCGGCGCGGCTCGCCGCGAGCAAGGAAAAATCCACCGCTGACCTGTACGGTTATGGCCTCGCGCTATTGCGGGCGGGGCGTTACCCGGAAGCCGTCGAGGTCCTGCAGCCCCTGCTCGTCGCCGACGAGAACGTGGTGGTATTTCACTCCGCCCTGGGGGCAGCGCTGATCCTTGCCGGACGCGACGCCGAGGGCCTGGCCGTGTTCGAGCGCGCGGCCGCCCTCTTTCCGCGCAACCGTCCACTGGTGGTGCGCCACGCTGAGGCCCTGTTGCGCACGCGGAACTTCGAGCGCGCCCACGCGGTCCTGCTGGACCTTTTCAACGTCGTACCCCCGACCCCCGCCCAGGTGCGGCTGATCGCCAATGCGGCCGACGCCGCCGGGCTGCCGGCTGAAGCGCTTTTCTATCTCTCCGAGTATCATTTGCTGAACGGCGACCTGCCGATGGCGCTGGACAAGCTGCGCCTCGCCCTGTTGCAACCCGGTTTGCAACCCTGGCAGCGGGCTCGCTTTGAGGCCCGAGTGGCTGAACTGGAACCCTTCCTGGCAGGCCGCGGAGCGCGCCGCGCGGATAACGAAAAGCAAGAATGAACGCAGAACAACAACCCGGCCTTCCGGCTCCTCGCGCGGCGCGTGGCCGTGGGGCCGCGCGCCGCGCCGCCCGCCCGCTGCTGCTCGCCCTGCTGCTGCTGGGCGCCGCGGGCTGCGCATCGGTGCCTGCGGAGCAGGACGATGGCAGCGCCTACGACCCGTTCGAACCGCTCAACCGCAAGGTTTTCGCCTTCAACCAGGTAACCGACCGCGTGTTGTTGCGCCCGATCGCGCGCGGCTATGACTGGCTCCTGCCGAACCCCGTCAAGACCGGCGTGGGCAATTTCTTCGATAACCTGTCGGCGCCGATCTGGGTGATCAACCACCTGCTGCAGGGCAACCCGGGTGATGCGGCGCGCCAGACCGGCCGTTTCCTCATGAACTCCACCTTCGGCCTCGGCGGCATACTCGACCCGGCGAGTCAGAACGGGCTGGGCGAGAACCCGGCGCGTTTCGACCAGACTTTCGGCAAATGGGGCGTTCCCTCCGGCCCCTACATCGTGGTGCCCTTTCTGGGCCCCAACACGCCGCGCAGCGCCGTTGCCTGGTATGCACGTTTCCAGAGCGACATCATCTGGAACCGCCTGGACGACAACCGCAGCTTGCGGGACAAGCTGGTGGCGGTGGAGTTCATCGACCTGCGCTACCGGCTGTTGCGGGTCGACCGCATGATGGACGAAGCGCCCGACCCGTACATCTTCATGCGTGAGGCCTATCGCCAGCGCATGGAGTACGAGATCCGCGGTGAAGTCAGCCTCGAGGAAGAGTTCGACTTCGAGTTCGACGACGACCCGTGAGTCTGCTGCTCGGGGTCGGTGCTAAGACCACTCCTCGGCGCGCCGGAGCATGTCGTCCACTTCGCTGATTTCCGCGATCGCCATGAGCTGCGCCGGAATGTGGTGGAACTCGATCTCGCGCGCACTGTGGCGCGCCCAGTTGACCCACTCCAGCAGCAGCGCCAGCCCGGCGCTGTCGGCGCGCCGCACGCCCGACAGGTCGAGCTCGATGACGGCGTAATCCCGGAACAGCTTGCGGCTGCGGGCCAGCGCGTCCCCCGCAGTGCGGAAGCTGAGTTCGCCCTCGATACAAAAGCGCCCGTCCCCCCGCGCGTGGAACTTGACGCCCATATCACCGCCCGATTTTTCGCTGGGGCGGGCGCTCAAGTGCCGCTGCTGCTGCCGGGCGCCGACGCCTGCAGTTCGTCGATCACGGTCTGGATGCCCTTGGCACGAAACTCACTGGCGTACTGGTTGCGGTAGGTCGTGAGATAGGAAATCCCTTCGACGATGACGTCGAATACCTTCCAGCTGCCTTCATGGAAACGCAGCCGGTAACTGATCGGCACCTGGGTCCCGTCAGTCAGCTTCACCTCCGAGTCGACCACAGCCAGCCCCTTCTCCGCGTCGCCGCGCATCCCCGTGATCTTCAGCTGGTCCGAGTTGTACTCGAGGATGCCCTCGCCGTAGCTGTCCAGCAGCTTGCGGTACAACCCGTCGATGAAGGCCTCGCGCTGCTCCGGCGTGGCCTCGCGCCAGTAGCGGCCCATGACGGCCTGCCCGGTGGCGCTCCTGTCCCAACGCGGCAGCAGCACCTCGTCCACGATCGCGAACAAGGCGGCGCGGTCTTCTTTCAGTTCGTCACGGCGACCTTCGATCGCCTGCATCGTCAGCTCCGACGCCTCGCGAATGACCTGCTCGGGCCCGGGCGGCGTCTGCGCCAGCGCCGGGACCGCCACCATGGCCGCCGCAGCGACCAGGGCCAGGGAAATCTTCTTGCCGAATGCCTTCATATGTTTCTCTCGACTAATTGTCGCCGCCTGCCTGGTTGAAAAGGTACTTGCTGATCAGCTGCTCCAGGACCACCGCGGACTGCGTGAACAGGATCTCGTCGCCGTCCGCGAAATAATCTTCTGCGCCGCCGGGCTGGAGACCGATGTACTGCCCGCCGAGAATGCCGGCGGTCAGGATGCTGGCGTCCGAATCGTTCGGGATCTGGTCGTACTTCGCGCCAATGCGCATGGTCACCACGGCCTCCAGTTTCTGCGTGTCGAAGTCGATCCCCGTCACGCGCCCGATCTGGACGCCCGAGATCGACACCGGCGCGCGTACTTTCAGCGTCCCGATCTGGTCGAAACGCGCCTTCAGTTCGTAGCCCTCATCCCCGGCATAGGCGTCGAAAGTCGTCACCCGTGTCGTGAGGAAGAACAGGGCCAGTATGCCCATGAAGACAAATAATCCTGTCCCGAGTTCCACAGCCCGCGTCTGTTGCATTCTCAGTTCCCTCCCAGCAGCCAGGCCGTCAGCATGAAGTTGAGCACCAGCACGGTGAGCGAGGTGTGCACCACGGCACGTGTCGTCGCCCGCCCCACGCCCTCGGCCGTGGGGACGCAATTGTAACCTTCGAACACGGCCAGCAGGCTGGCCGCGATCCCGAAGAACACGCTCTTTATGACCCCGGACATGACGTCCTCGTTCAGGTCCACCTGCGCCTGCATCTGGCCCCAGAAGGCGCCCTCGTCGACGCCCAGGATGACCACGGCCTCGAGCCAGGCCCCGAAAATGCCCATGGCGCTGAAGATCAGCGCCAGGATCGGCATGGCGATCACGCCGCCGAGAAAACGCGGCGCCACGACCCGCTTGATGGGGTCGACTGCCATCATTTCCATGCCGGACAATTGGTCGGTCGCCTTCATGAGGCCGATCTCGGACGACAGCGCCGTGCCGGCGCGGCCCGCGAACAGCAATGCCGTGACCACCGGGCCGAGTTCGCGCACCAGCCCGAGGGCGGCGACCATGCCGATGGTGTCCTCGGCGCCGAATCGCGACAGGGTGTTGTGTCCCTGCAGCGCCAGCACCATGCCAACGAAGAACCCGGCCAGCATGATCACGACCAGCGACTGCACGCCCGCGACATAGACCTGCTTGATGACCAGGCGCGGCCGCGCCAGCGCGTATGGGAGGTCCGCCAGGATTCTCAGCAGGAACAACTGCCCGGCACCGAAGGTGCCGAAGAATCCCTGCAGCGAGTACCCCACCTCGCGCAACATGCGCCGCACGCCACTTGTCTCCGGAGGTTGCATACCCGCCCCTAGTCGCGATCGGACGCGAGCAGCTGCTCGCCGTAGTCCGGCGCCGGGTAATGGAAGGGGACCGGGCCGTCCGCCATGCCCTGCATGAACTGTGTCACCACGTCGGAGTGATGGTCGCGCAACTGCTCCGGCGTCCCGGCTGCGGCCACGCGCCCCTCCGACAGCAGGAAGCTGCAGTCCGCGATGGACGAGACTTCGTCCACGTCGTGGGTCACGACCACGCTGGTGAGCCCGAGGGCGTCGTTCATGCGCCGGATGAGCCGCACCACCACTCCCATGGAGATGGGGTCGAGGCCGACGAAGGGCTCGTCGTAGTAGATGATCTCCGGGTCCATGACGATGGCGCGGGCCAGCGCCACGCGCCGGGCCATGCCTCCGGACAGCTGCGCGGGCATCAGCTGCCACGCGCCCCGCAGGCCCACCGCATGCAGCTTGGTCAGGACAATGTGACGGATCAGCCTTTCCGGCAAGTCGGTGTGCTCGCGCAGGGGAAATGCGACGTTGTCGTAGACGCTGAGGTCGGTGAGCAGGGCGCCGTTCTGGAACAGCATGCCGACGCGCTTGCGCATGCGGAACAGCTCGCGCCGGCTCATCCGCGTGACTTCCTCGCCGTCGAACAGGATGCTGCCGCGATCGGGGCGCTCCTGGCCGGTGACCAGGCGCAACAGGGTGGTCTTGCCGGTGCCGCTCGGGCCCATGATGGCGGTCACGCCGCCGCGCCGGATCTCCAGGTCCAGGCCGCCGAACACGACCGACTGCCCGCGGGCGTAATGCAGGTCGCGGATAACGACGATGTTGTCCTCACCGGGACATCCGGACCCCATCGCTCGCTCCGCCGCCTGTATGCGCCAAGAAACACCGGGCGCCAGGCGCCCTTTGACAAGCGCGAATGCTACCACAACCACCCACCTCCACTGCCTCCGGGGTTGGCCCGAGCGCCAATCAGGACTAAAATGGTCCCCATTCGAGCCCGGGGCGGGCGAGACGAGGCGCAAGATGCTGAAAATGAGCCAATTGACGGACTACGGCACCGGTGTGCTGGCCTACCTTGCGGCAGCGGGCGAAGCACCGCACAGCGCCAGCCAGGTGGCCGAGCAGACCGGCCTGCCGGCCGCCACGGTGAGCAAGATCCTGAAGCTGCTTACGCGGGGCGGGCTCGTGACTTCACACCGTGGCGCGCAGGGCGGCTACCTGCTGGCGCGGCCGGCCAGCGAGATCACTGCGGCCGAGGTCATCGACGCGCTCGAGGGACCGCTGGCGCTGACCGAGTGCTCGGTAGAGGCAGGGAGCTGCGAGCTCGAAGCCTCGTGCCTGGTAGGCACGGCCTGGCAGCGCATCAACCTCGCGATCCGCCGCGCGCTCGACGAGATCAGCCTGGCGGAGCTGGCGAACATGCAGGCCGGCCATCGGCCTCGCGTGGACCTTAGGACGATTGTCGCGTCGCCGGGGAGGATGGCGCGACTGGAACGCGGCTGAAGACAGCCTGGAGCAAGACATGGCAACTGGACAGCAAGACGTTGAGCAGCTCGTAGCGCGGAAGTACCAGCACGGCTTCGTCACCGACATCGAGTCCGACACGGTGCCGCCCGGCCTGAACGAGGACGTCGATCCGCCTGATCTCGGCAAGAAGGAGCGAGCCGGAGTTGCTGCTCGAGTGGCGCCTGAAGGCCTACCGGCACTGGCTGACGATGCGCGAGCCGCACGTGGGCGCACGTGCACCATCCGCCGATCGACTACCAGGCGCATCTCCTACTACTCGGCGCCGAAGTCGAAGACGGACGGGCCGAAGAGCCTGGACGAAGTCGACCCGAAGCTGCTCGAGACCTACGAGAAGCTCGGCATCCCGCTGCACGAGCGCGCACGCGCTGGCCGGCGTCGCGGTGGACGCGGTGTTCGACAGCGTCTCGGTCGCCACCACCTTCAAGGACAAGCTGGCCGAAGCCGGGCGTCATCTTCTGCTCGTTCTCCGAGGCGGTGCAGGAGCATCCGGAGCTGGTCGAGCAGTACCTCGGCTCGGTGGTGCCGCTACGGCGACAACTTCTTCGCCGCGCTCAACTCGGCGGTGTTCACCGACGGCTCCTTCGTCTACATCCCCAAGGGCGTGCGCTGCCCGATGGAGCTGTCGACCTACTTCCGCATCAACGCGGCCAACACCGGCCAGTTCGAGCGCACGCTGATCGTCGCCGACGAAGGCAGCCACGTGAGCTACCTCGAGGGCTGCACCGCGCCCATGCGCGACGAGAACCAGCTGCACGCGGCGGTGGTCGAGCTGGTCGCCCTGGACGACGCGGAGATCAAGTACTCCACGGTGCAGAACTGGTACCCGGGCGACGAGGAAGGGCGACGGCGGCATCTACAACTTCGTCACCAAGCGCGGCGACTGCCGCGGCGCGCAACTCGAAGATCTCCTGGACCCAGGTCGAGACCGGCTCGGCCATCACCTGGAAGTATCCGAGCTGCATCCTGCGCGGCGACAACTCGGTGGGCGAGTTCTACTCGGTGGCGCGTCGACCAACAACCTGCCAGCAGGCCGACACCGGCACCAAGATGATCCACATCGGCAGCAACACCCGCAGCACCATCGTCTCCAAGGGCATCTCGGCCGGCCGCGGCCAGAACGCCTATCGCGGCCTGGTGAAGATCCTGCCCGGAGCGCCGAAGGCGCGCGCAACTACACGCAGTGCGACTCGCTGCTGATGGGCGACGAGTGCGGCGCGCACACCTTTCCCTACATCGAGGTCGAGAATCCCAGCGCCGTCGTCGAGCACGAGGCGACGACCTCGAAGATCGGCGAAGACCAGCTGTTCTACTGCCGCCAGCGCGGCATCTCACGGAAGAAGACGCGGTGAACATGATCGTCAACGGCTTCTGCAAGGAGGTGTTCCGCGAGCTGCCGATGGAGTTCGCGGTCGAAGCGCAGAAGCTGCTGAGCGTCAGCCTGGAAGGAGCGGTCGGCTGATGCACGACACGACAGAGACAGAAGCAATGCTGAGCATCAACGAACCTGCACGCCCGCGTCGGAGAGACGCGAGATCCTCAAGGGCTCGACCTCGAGGTCGGCGCCGGCGAGGTGCACGCCATCATGGGGCCGAACGGCTCCGGCAAGAGCACGCTGGCGCAGGTGCTGGCCGGGCGCGACGGCTACGAGGTCACCGGCGGCAGGTCACTTACGACGGGCAGGACCTGCTCGAGCTCGACCCGGAGGAGCGCGCGCGCGAGGGCGTGTTCCTCGCCTTCCAGTACCCGGTCGAGATTCCCGGCGTGAACAACGTCTACCTGCTCAAGGCCGGCGCTCAACGCGCGTGCGCAAGCATCGCGGCGAGGCGGAGCTCGATGCCGTCGAGTTCCTCGACGCTGGTCGCGAGAAGCGCATGAAGCTGATGCAGATGGACGACAGCTTCCTGCAACCGCGGCGTCAACGAGGGCTTCTCCGGCGGCGAGAAGAAGCGCAACGAGATCCTGCAGATGGCGGTGCTGGAGCCGCGCGCTGGCCATGCTCGACGAGACCGACTCCGGCCTCGACATCGACGCGCTGAAGGTCGTCGCCAATGGCGTCAACAGCCTGCGCAGCCCGGAGCGCGCCATGGTGCTGGTCACGCACTACCAGCGCCTGCTCGACTACATCGTGCCCGACTTCGTGCACGTGCTGGCGGGCGGCCGCATCGTCCGCACCGGCGAGCGCGAGCTGGCGCTGGAACTCGAAGCAGCGCGGCTACGACTGGCTGCGCGAGGGGGCGGACGCGGCATGAGCGGCGCCACTGCGGTGAAGCGCGAGCAGGCGCCTGCGCTGCCCGAAGGGTCGAACACGCCGCCGCCGCCGCGGCCGGTCCCGACTGGCTGCAGCAGCGGCGCGCGGAGGCCCTGGCTGCTTTCGGCGCGGTCGGATTCCCGACCCGCGCGACGAGGACTGGAAGTACACCGACCTCACGCTCGTTGCGACGCGGCGCTCGCCTACCGGTAGACGCGCGTGGCGGCCGTGCCTGCCACCGGCCTGAAATTGCCAGCTGGACTGCCCGGACCCTGGTGTTCGTGCAACGGGCAGCTGCGCGGCCGCACATGGCGACTGCCGGCAGGCAGCGGCGTGACGCGCCTGGGCGCTCGCGACATGCGCGGCCGATCAGCCGGCACTGCGGTGAGCTGCTTGGCACGGTCGCGGATCCGGCGCGCCAGGACCGGCTTCGCCGCCCTCAACACCGCGCTGTTCCAGCGACGGCGCGCTGGTCGAGCTTGCCGCCGGCGCTGGAGCTCGCGCGAGCCGCTGCGGCTGGTATTCCTCGCCGAGCGGCGGTGAGACCCCGGCGCTGGACAGCCCGCGGGTGCTGGTGCGCGCTGGCGCCGAACAGCCGCTGCGACCCTGATCGAGCATTACGGGCGCGGCCGGCGAGCAGCTCAGCCTTGGCGGTGGCCGAAGTGGCGCTGGAATCCGGCGCCCGAGCTCGACACTTCCGCCTGCAGGACGAGGCGGCGCAGGCGCATCCACCTGGCCGCGCTGGCAGGCACCGATCGGCGCGGGACGCGCAGCTCGTCAGTCACCTGGCTGGCCTCGGCGGCGCGACTTGCGCGGCATCGATCTTGCACGTCGGCCTGGTCGAGAGCCGGCGCCGACGTCGAGCTGAACGGCCTGTTCGTGGCCAGTGGCGGCAGCACATCGACTACCACACGCGCGTCGATCATGCCGTGCCGCAGCACCAGCAGCGACGAGATCTACCGCGGCATTGCTCGACGGCCGAGGTCGCGGCGTGTTCAACGGCAAGGTCATCGTGCACCAGGGCGCGCAGGGACCGATGCCGCAACAGTCGAACGCCAACCTGCTGCTGTCCGCCGGGCGCGAAGTCGACACCAAGCCGGAACTCGAAATTTATGCCGACGACGTGAAATGTGCGCACGGCGCTACGACCGGGTCAGCTGGACACTAACGCGCTGTTCTACCTGCGCTCACGCGGCATCGACGAGGAGACCGCGCGGCGCATGCTGACCTTCGCCTTCGCCGCCGATGTGCTGGCCCGCATGCCGCTGGCCGCCGCTGCGCAGGCACGCGGAACAGCTGGTGGTCGGGCGCCTGCCTGACGCCGAGCGCATCCGGGAGTTCCGCATGAGCGCTGCCAGCCCGAGGCCGCGATTCCGCGGACGCCAGTCTGGACGTCGAGGCGCTGCGCGCGGACTTCCCGATGCTGCACCAGGAAGTCCACGGCGAGCCCCTCGCCTACCTCGACAACGCCGCCTCTGCGCAGCAGCCACGTGCGGTGATCGATGCGGTCGTCCGACTACTACCGGCGCGACCACGCCAACGTGCATCGCGGCGTGCATACGCTCAGCCAGCGGGCCACCGATGCCTACGAAGGCGCGCGCGACAAGGTGCGTCGCTTCATCAACGCCGCTTCCGACCCGCGAGATCGTCTTCACCCGCGGCACGACGGAGGCCATCAACCTGGTGGCGCAAAGCTGGGGCCGCGCCAAGTCTCGGCCCCGGCGACGAAATCCTGATCAGCCACCTCGAGCATCACTCCAACATCGTGCCCTGGCAGATGCTGTGCGAGCAGACCGGCGCCGGGCTGAAGGTCATCCCGATCAACCGAGCGCGGCGAGTTGACCTGACGGCGTTTCGCGAGACTTCTGGACCGAGCGCACCCGCCTGGTGGCCTTCCGCATGTGTCGAACGCGCTCGGCACGGTCAACCCGGTGGCCGAGCATGATCGCGCGGCGCGAGCCGCGGGCGTCCTGGTGCTGCTCGACGGTGCGCAGGGCGTGCCGCACCATGCGCCGTCGACGTGCAGGCGCTCGACTGCGATTTCTACGCCTTCTCCGGTCACAAGATGTTCGGCCCGACCGGCATCGGCGTGCTCTGTGGGCCGGGAAGACGCTGCTGCGCGCGATGCCGCCCTGGCAGGGCGGCGGCGACATGATCCTGCCGGTCAGCTTCGAGAAGACGACCTACAACGAGCTGCCCTATAACTTCGAGGCCGGCACGCCGCAACATCGCCGGCGCCATCGGGCTCGGCGCGGCGGTCGACTACCTGGACGGACCTCGGCATCGACGCGGTCGGCCGCCTACGAGCACGAGCTGCTGGACTACGGCACCGCGCGGCTCGCAGGAAGTCGCCGGGCCTGCGCCTCATCGGCACGGCCGCGCACAAGGCCGGCGTGCTTTCCTTCACCATCGACGGCGTGCATCCGCACGATCTCGGCACGATCCTCGACCATGCAGGGCGTCGCCATTCGCACCGGCCACCACTGCGCCATGCCGGTCATGGAGTTCTTCGGCGTGCCGGCCACGGCGCGCGCCTCGTTCGCTTTCTACAACACCAGCGACGAGATCGATCGCCTGGCGCGGCGCTGCAGCAGGCCAGGAGGTTTTCGCCTGATGGACCTGGCAGACCTGTACCAGGACGTCATCATCGATCACAACCGCAAGCCGCGGAACTTTCGCAAGATCCCGCCGCCCTGCCGGCATGCCGAGGGCCTCAACCCGCTGTGCGGCGACAAGCTGAAGGTGTACCTCAAGCTGGACGAGCCGGCCGCATCGACGACGTCACTTTCGACGGCACCGGCTGCGCCATCTCGGTCGCCTCCGCCTCGCTCATGACCGAGGCGCTGCGCGGCGCACCCGGGCCGAGGCCGAGGCCCTTTTCGAACACATGCACGCCATGCTCACGGGACGGCGAAGAACGCCGATGTCGGCGCCATGGGCAAGCTCGCGGCCCTGTCCGGCGTGCGTGAATTCCCGACGCGGGTAAAATGCGCCAGCCTTTGCTGGCACACTGCCCACTCCGCGCTGGACGCGGGCGGTACCGTCAGCACCGAATAGAGTCCACCGCGGAAGGCCATCATGTACGGACAAGACAACGAACCCGTCACTCTGCCGCGAGACTGCGACGCCATCATCGTCCCCGCGGGCGACCAGGTCGTGCTGCGCAAGGGCGCGCGCGGGCTACATCACCCAGGCCCTGGGCGGCAGTTTCACCGTCTACCTCGAGGGCAACCTGTTCCGCATCGCGGGCGAGGACGCCGATGCGCTCGGCAAGGAACCGGTGCCGCCGCCGCAGCTGCCGCCGGACGCCACCGACGAGGACGTGGAAGACACTCGTCTGGGAGCAGCTGCGCACCTGCTACGACCCGGAGATTCCGATCAACATCGTGGACCTGGGGCTGATCTACGAATGCACAGCTGAAGCACGCCGACGACGGCGACCGCGACGTGGAAGTGACGATGACGCTGACCGCGCCCGGCTGCGGCATGGGCGAGGTGCTCGTCAGGACGTGAAGGACAAGCTCGAGATCATCCCGACCATCAGCGAGGCCAGGGTCGAACTCGTCTTCGACCCGCCATGGAACCGGGCCATGATGTCCGAGGCGGCGCGACTGCAGACGGGGATGTACTGATGGCCAAGTGGCACGACGTAACGGCGGAAGGCGATATCGAGCCCGGCGGCTTCGCCCTGCTGGAAACCGACGACCTGACCGCGGCCGTGTTCAATGTGGATGGGACACTGTATGCCATCGAGGACGTCTGCACGCACGACGGCGCCGAGCTCGCGGGCGGGCCGGTGGTCGGCGACCAGGTGGTCTGCCCGCGCCATGGTGCCCGCTTCTGCCTGCGCACCGGTCGCGCCCTGACGCCCCCGGCCTATGCGGCGGTACAGACTTTCCCGGTCCGTACCCGCGAAGGCCGCATAGAAGTCGAACTCCCGGACTGAGGGATGTTGCGCCTGATCCTGCTGCGGCATGGCAAGTCCAGCTGGGACGATGCCCTGCTCGACGACTTCGAGCGGCCCCTGGCGCCGCGCGGCCTGCGCAATGTCCCGGAAATGGGTCGGCGCCTCGCACGACGCGGTCTTGCCCCGGACCTGGTGGTCTCCAGCACTGCGGTGCGCGCATTGGCGACGGCGCGCGGCGTGGCCAGGGAGATCGGTTACCGGGAGGATCGTATCCGCTCAGCGCCGGAGCTGTACCTCGCTGCGCCGGACGAGATCCTGGCGGTGATCCGCAGCGCCCCGGCAGACGCCAGGACACTGATGGTGGTGGGACACAACCCGGGCCTCACCGACCTGGCCAATCGCCTCGACGACATCCGGCTCGACAACATGCCGACGGCCGCCATGCTGTGCGTCGAGTTCGCGGCTTCGAGCTGGGCGGACATCCAGCCGCAGGAAGCCCAGCTGTGCTGGTTCGACTACCCGCGCAAGCAGCCGGCCTGATCCGGCGCCCTCAGGCGCCCACTGTTCGCTCCCGCACCTCGGTCTTGCCGAGGAATCCGTCCAGCACCTCGAGGTAGCGCTGCGACTCCTCCAGGTGCGGCACGTGCGCGCTGTGCTCGAACACCACCCACTCGGAGCTGGTCACGCCGCGATACAGCGCGGCGGCCGCCTCCGGGGGCGCGAGATCGTAGCGCCCCGAGACCACCAGCGTCGGCGTGTCGATCTCGCCCAGGCGCGCGGTGATGTCCCATTCCGCCAGCTGCCCCGCCGGCTCCAGCTCGCTGGGCCCGAGCATTGCGCAACGGGCCTCGGGATGGCTGCGGGCTGCTTCCACGCTGCGCTCGAGGCATTCCGGCCAGGGATTCATGCGGCACAGGTGGCGGCGCAGGAAGGCGTCGACGATGCAGCGGCACGGCGGGCTCGCCAGCGTCCCGGACAGCCGGTGCCGGTCCAGCGGGCCGCTGATCTCCTCCGGCAGGCCGGCGGCCAGCCGGGCCAGCGCCCGGCGCCACTGCGGCACGCTGGCAACGGTGCTGGAGAGCACCAGGCTTTCCAGCCCGTCCGGCCGGCTCAGTGCATATTCCAACGCCACCATGCCACCCCAGCCGTGTCCGAGCACATGACAGCGCTCCAGCCCGACCGCCTCCCTGACGGCGCGCAGCTCGGCGAGGAACAGCGACATTGACCATCCCGTGCCGGCTGCGAGTTCGTCGGAACGGCCACAGCCCAGCTGGTCGTAGAACACGACCTGGCGGCCCGTGGACTGCATGGCACCGAGGGGTTCAAGGTAATCCAGCCCGTAGCCCGGGCCGCCATGGATGCAGAGAAGCGGTCGGCGCGATGTGCTCTTGCCGAATACCCTGAAGCGGGTCTTGAAGCCATGGAAGACGGCGTAGCCGTCCCTGGCTGGACTGTATTCCCGCATGCGGACGGCGCCCCTGCCCGGTCCGTGATCGATACGGTTCCCAGCTTAGGCCCGTGCTCCGCCGGCGGGCATCCGCAGGAATACTGTCAGCAGTTTCCGCAGGCCGGGATCAGGCCGCGACCAGCATCCCGTTGCCGGCCGCGTAGCCCATCACCGCAACGAAATGGCAGACCGTGCCCGCAAGCACGAAGAGGTGCCAGACGAAATGCCAGAAACGGCGCCCATCCAGCGCGTAGAACACGACGCCGGCCGTGTACGCGAGCCCGCCGGCCACCAGCCAGGCCAGGCCGGCGGGTTCCATCCGCTCCACCAGCGGGCCGATGGCGATAATCACCAGCCAGCCCATGGCCAGGTAAATGACGACGGAGAGACGGCGGAAGCGCACCCCGCCCAGGGCCTTCATGACCACGCCGGCGAGGGCCAGCGTCCACACCATGCCGAACAGGGTCCAGCCCCATCCACCCTTCAGAACTCCCAGCGTGAATGGCGTGTAAGTCCCTGCAATCAATAGAAATATCGACCCATGATCAATCGCCCGCAGGAGCGCCTTGGCGCGCGGCTGAGGCACCGCGTGGTACAGCGTGGAGGCCAGGTAGGCCAGCATCACGGTAACCGCGAACACCACCGCGCCCACCATGTCCGCCACGCCGCCGTTACGCCCGACTTCGGCGAGCAGGAACGGGGTGGCGATGGCGGCGGCGAGGAACCCCGCGCCGTGGCTCACGCTGTTGGCGATCTCCTCGCCACGCGACTGGGGCCGGTTGCCTGGCGCATATTGCGGGGAAACTTTCATCGCAGCCTGTTGCATTGCAACAACCTAACCGCAGACCAGGATGCCGTCAACCGCGGCAGCCAGGCGGCGTCGGCCCATTGCGCGGGGGCAGCGCCATGGGCTCAACACTCGGGCACATTCACCGCAAGGCCGCCCTGTGACGTCTCCTTGTAGATGGTCGACATGTCGATCCCGGTCTGGCGCATGGTGGCGATCACCTGGTCGAGGCTGACCTTGTGGCTGCCGTCGCCGCGCAAGGCCATGCGCGCCGCGTTGATGGCCTTCACCGCGCCCATCGCGTTGCGCTCGATGCACGGGATCTGCACCAGCCCGGCGATCGGATCGCAGGTCAGCCCCAGGTTGTGCTCCATGCCGATCTCCGCGCGCGTTCTCGACCTGCGCGTTGCTGCCGCCCAGCGCCGCCACCAGCCCGGCCGCAGCCATCGAGCAGGCCACGCCGACCTCGCCCTGGCAGCCCATCTCGGCGCCGGAGATCGAGGCGTTCTTCTTGTAGAGGATGCCGATGGCGCCGGCGGTGAGCAGGAAACGGATCACGCCCTCCTCGTCGGCGCCGCTGACGAAGCGACGGTAGTAGTGCAGCACCGCGGGCATGATCCCGGCCGCGCCGTTGGTCGGCGCCGTGACCACGCGCCCGCCCGCGGCGTTCTCCTCGTTGACGGCCAGCGCGTAGGCGTTCACCCAGTCCATGAAGTCGCCGGCAGCGCCTTCGCCGCAGCAACTCCCGGTACAGGCGCGGCGCACGGCGCGGCACCTTGAGCACCCCGGGCAGGACGCCCTGCGCCTCGAAGCCCTGGCGCACGCAGGTCTTGCATGACCTGCCAGAGGTCCAGCAGCCGCGCGCGCGTTTCGCTCGGCCGGCTGCCAGGCCGTCTCGTTGGCCAGCACCAGTTCGTGGATCGTTCATGTCGTGGCGGCGGCATTGCGCCAGCAGCTCCGCGGCGCTGTCGAAGGGAAACGGCACCGAAACCTTGGCCTCCTCCGGCGCCGCTTCGGATGTCCTCGCCGCGCACGATGAAGCCGCCGCCGATGGAATAGAAAGTCTCGCTGGCAGAGCGTTTCGCCCGCGGCGTCGCAGGCGGTGAAGCGCATGCCGTTGGGATGCCGCGGCAGCATCTGGTCCGTGTGGAACAGCAGGTCCATGGGCTCGTCGAAGGCGATCTCGTGCTCGCCCAGCAGCCGCAGACGCGCCCGGCGCCGCGAATGCGCTCGAGGCGCTCCTCGACGGTCTCGGCATCCAGGGTCCGCGGCTCCTCGCCCTCGAGGCCCAGCAGCATCGCCCGGTCCGTGCAGTGACCCTTGCCCGTCAGCGCCAGCGAGCCGTAGAGCTGCGCGCCCACGCGCTGCCACGTGCTCGAGAGTCCCCGCGCTCGCGCAGGTCGAGCGAGGAACTGCCGCGCGGCCACGCATCGGCCCCATGGTGTGCGAACTCGACGGGCCGACGCCGATCTTGAACAGATCGAAAATGCTGATGGCCACGCTGCGCTCCCTCAGCCGTCAGACAGCGCCAGCAGGCTGGCGTTGCCGCCCACCGCCGAGGTGTTGATGGTCAGGGTGCGCTCGTGGCGAAGCGGTGCAGGTAGTGCGGGCCGCCCGCCTTCGGGCCGGTGCCGGACAGACCCGCAGCCGCCGAACGGCTGCACGCCCACCACCGCGCCGATCATGTTGCGGTTGACGTAGACGTTGCCGGCGCGCGTCCGCGCGAAAACCTCCCGCGCGCGCGCGTCGATGCGGCTGTGCATGCCGAGCGTCAGGCCATAGCCGGTGGCGTTGATCTGCGTCGACCACCTGCTCGAGGTCCGCGCGCCGCGTAACGCACCACGTGCAGCACCGGCCCGAACACCTCGCGCTCGAGCTGGCCGATGGTCGTCCAGCTCGACCACGGTCGGCGCGAAGAAGGTGCCGTTGACCGCCGCAGCCGGCACGGTGGCAGCGGTGCGATGCACCCGGCCCTGCCGCGCCATCTGCGCGACGTGCGCTTCCAGCGTGCTCCAGCGCCTCGCGATCGATCACCGGGCCGACGTCGGTCGACAGCAGCGCCGGGTCGCCGATGCGCAGCTCCTGCATGTAGCCCTTCAGCAGGTCGCAGCGTGCGTCTGCGATCTCCTCCTGCAGGAACAGCACGCGCAGCGCCGAGCAGCGCTGCCCGGCGCTGTTGAAGGCCGACTCGCACGGTATCCAGCACCACCTGCTCCGGCAGCGCCGAGCTGTCCACGAGCATGGCGTTCTGCCCGCCGGTCTCGGCGATCAGCGTGGCGATGGCGGCCGTCGCGGGCGGCCAGCGTGCGGTTGATGAGCCGCGCCGTTTCCGTCGAGCCGGTGAAGGCGACGCCGGCGATGCGCGCATCAGGGAGCAGCGCGGCGCCGACGCTCCGCGCCGTCGCCCGGCAGCAGGTGCAGCACGTCGCCGGGGACGCCGGCTTCGTGCAGCAGGCGCACTGCCGCGGACGCGACGAGCGGCGTCTGCTCGGCCGGCTTGGCCAGCACCGTGTTGCCCGTCGCCAGCGCTGCGGCGACCTGGCCGGTGAAGATCGCCAGCGGGAAATTCCACGGGCTGATGCACACGAACACGCCGCGGCCATGCAGCGACAGCTCGTTGCTCTCCCCGGTCGGACCGGGCAGCCGCGTCGGCGTCGCGAAACTCGCGTTTCGCCTGCGCCGCGTAGTAGCGCAGGAAATCGACCGCCTCGCGCAGCTCCGAGACCGCGTCTGGCAGTGTCTTGCCGGCCTCGCGCACGCACAGCGCCAGCAGCTCGGGCGCGTTCGATTCGAACAGGTCGGCCGCGCGCTCGAGCACGGTGGCGCGTGCTGCGGCCCCCGCGGCATTCCAGCGCGGTTGCGACCGGTGCGCGATTTCCAGCGCCTGCCGCGCCTGCGCCTCCGTGGCCCACACGACCTCGCCGACGACGCGCCGGTTGTCGGCCGGGTCCCGCACCGCCCGCGCATCGCCGGCGCAATGGCGCCCGTCGATCACGGGCATGGCCCGGCGCGGTTGCAGCATCGCTGCGCGCATGCCGGCCGCGAGCTGATGCAGCGCCGCGGGATCAGCCAGGTTGACGCCGCGGGAATTGGCCCGCTCCGCACCGAAGATTCCGGCCGGCGCAGGAATTCGCGGGTGCGGCACGTGATCCAGCGCATCCACTGTCGCGACCGGGTCGGCCACGATCTGCTCCACCGGCGCTTCCTCGTCGACGATGCGGTTGACGAAAGAGGTGTTCGAGCCGTTCTCCAGCAGGCGGCGCACCAGGTAGGGCAACAGGTCCTCGTGGTTGCCGACCGGGGCGTACACGCGGCACGGCAGGTCGAAGTGCTGCTTGCCGATCACTTCCGCGTAAAGCTCCTCGCCCATGCCGTGCAGGCGCTGGAACTCGAACTGGCGGTTGTCCCCGGCGAAATGGATGATGCTCGCCACGCTGTGCGCGTTGTGCGTGGCGAACTGCGGATACACGCGCCCCGGCGCGCCCAGCAGCACCCGTGCGCAGGCCAGGAACGACACGTCGCTGTTGACCTTGCGCGTGAATACCGGGTAGCTGTCCAGCCCGTTCTCCTGCGCGCGCTTGATCTCCGCATCCCAGTAGGCGCCCTTGACCAGGCGCACCGGGATGCAGCGCCCGGTTTCCTCGGCCAGGTCGATCACCCAGCGGCAGGCGTCCAGGCCGCGCTTGAGGTAGGACTGCACCGCCAGGCCGAAGCCGTCCCAGCCCTGCAGGGCATC
The DNA here is from genome assembly GCA_963709275.1 of uncultured Gammaproteobacteria bacterium. Taxonomy (GTDB): domain Bacteria; phylum Pseudomonadota; class Gammaproteobacteria; order Steroidobacterales; family XN24; genus XN24. Next base: position 567,339 of record CAVPVZ010000002.1, on the reverse strand, counting down.
GTCACGGTAGACGCGCTCGAACAGCTCCAGTGAGATCTGCAGGCGGTCTGCCTCCTCGGCATCGACGGTGAGGCCGACCCCGGCCTCGCGCGCCGCGACAGCCAGGTCGAGGATGCGCGGCGTCAGCTCCTCCAGCACGCGCTCGCGCTTGGCGAATTCGTAGCGGGGGAAGAGCGCGGAGAGCTTCACCGAAATACTGTCGGCGGCAAAAATGGATGCGGGCTTGCGGTCGGCGGCCGCAATGGCGCGGATGCCGGCATGGTAGGCCTCCAGGTAGCGCTGGCTGTCCGCTGCGGTCAGCGCCGCCTCGCCCAGCATGTCGAAGGAATAGCGGTAAGACGCGCCCTCCCCGCCGGATGCTCGCTTGAGCGCGTCACCGATGGTGCGGCCCATGACGAACTGGTGTCCCATGATGCGCATGGCCTGGCGCATCGCGCCCCGCACCACCGGCTCGCCCAGCCGGCTCACCAGCCGCTGCATGAACTTGCCCGGCTGATCCACGTCGTGGCTGGCCGGACGAATGATGCGTCCGGTCAGCATCAGTCCCCAGGTGGAGGCGTTGACGAACGTCGACTCGCTGGTGCCGAGGTGGCTGCGCCAGTCGGCGGACGTCAGCTTGTCGGCGATCAGGCGATCCGCCGTCGCCTTGTCCGGCACGCGCAGCAGCGCCTCGGCCAGGCACATCAGCACCACGCCTTCCTGGCTGGACAAGTCGTACTGCTGCAGGAAAGCGTCCAGGCCGCTGACACGCTTGCGGTTGCGCCGCACGGATTCGACCAGCCGCAGCGCCGTGTCACGCACGGCCGTGGCCTCCTCGGGGCCGACGCGCGCCAGGTCCGCGAGTTCGCGCACCAGCGGCGTTTCGTCGGCGAGATAGCGCGGGTTCACCGCAGCCGCGACCGCCGAAGCGGCGTCGTCTGCGGCAAATATAAAAGGCGCGCGGTCCTGCCCGTCAGCGGGCGATTCTGGGTTGGCGTTCAACTCGTTTCCTCCTCGTGCCTGCGGCCGCCCCCCGGCGCCATGCAGGCGGGATACTGATGTTCAGGAAACCCGCGTCAGGTCGATCAGGCGGCGCCGGTCCCGCTTGCCGGGTCGCGAGGCCGGCGCGCGGTTACCGGACAGGTCACGCCGCAGCAGCCGTGCCGCTTCCCGCGCTGCCATGCTGTCGGGCGTCTCCGCGTAGAGCCGCCGCGCCACCGGCGCAGCGCCGCGTCGCGCGGACAACCCGACGACTTCGACCTCGATCTTCTCCTCACCGCGGGTAATCTCCAGGCGGTCGCCCGGGTGCACCGGCCGGGCCGCTTTGCTGCGCTGCCCGTTGACGTGCACGTGCCCGCCCGAAATGGCCTGCTGGGCCAGTGCGCGGGTCTTGAAAAACCGCGCTGCCCACAGCCAGCGATCCAGCCGGACCTCCTCGTGTTCCATGCGCGCAGTTTAGCGCAGGCGGCTCCAGTTGCATCGCTCCTGCTTGCTATAATCGCCGCTTCACTGCAGCAGGACACCAGGATGAACCAGGCTTTGCTCGACCGACTGCGCGAGGAACTCGACCAACTCAGGGCGCAGGGTCTCTACAAGTCCGAGCGCGTCATCGCATCGCCACAGGAAGCCGCGATCAGCATGCCGGGCGGGCGCGAGGTCATCAACCTCTGCGCCAACAACTATCTCGGCCTGGCCAATCATCCCGGAGCTGATCGCGGCCGCGCACGGGGCGCTCGACCGCTACGGCTACGGCATGGCGTCGGTGCGCTTCATCTGCGGCACGCAGACCGTGCACAAGGAACTCGAGCGGCGCATCAGCACCGTTTCTCGGCACTGGAGGACACGATCCTCTACTCCTCCTGCTTCGACGCCAACGGCGGGCTGTTCGAGACGCTGCTCGGCGAGGAGGACGCCGTCATCAGCGACGAGCTGAACCATGCCAGCATCATCGACGGCATCCGCCTGTGCAAGGCGCAGCGCTTCCGCTACGCCACAACGACATGGACGACCTGGAAGCGCAGGCTGCAGGAAGCGGCCAGACGCGCGCGTGCCGCCTGATCGCCACCGACGGCGTGTTCTCCATGGACGGCACCATCGCCGACCTGGCGCCGCATCTGCGACCTGGCGGAGAAGTACGACGCCCTGGTCATGGTCGACGACTCCCACGCCATCGGCTTCCTCGGCGCCACCGGGCGCGGCACGCACGAGCACCGCGGCGTGATCGGACCGGGTCGACATCATCACCGGCACGCTCGGCAAGGCGCTGGGCGGCGCCTCCGGCGGCTACACCTCGGCGCGGGCGCAGATCGTCGACTGGCTGCGCCAGCGCTCGCGGCCCTACCTGTTCTCCAACACCGTCGCACCGGTGATCGCCGCCACCTCGATCCGCGTGCTCGACCTGCTGGAATCGGGCGACGATCTGCGGCGGCCGCCTGTGGGACAACACGCGTTATCTTCCGCGAGCGCATGGCCGCGCCTCGGCTTCGACCTGCGCCCGGCGAGCACCCGATCATCCCGGTGATGCTGGGCGACGCGAAGCTCGCCACGGCGCATGGCCGACCGCCTGCTGGACGAAGGCGTCTACGTCATCGGCTTCTCCTTTCCGGTGGTGCCGCATGGCGAGGCGCGCATCCGCACGCAGATGTCGGCCGCGCACAGCCGCACCACCTGGAACAAGCGGTCGCGGCGTTCGCGAAAGTCGGCCGCGAACTCGGCGTCATCCACTGAGGCCGCGCCGGCGAATCCGGCCACAGACCTCTACACCACGGAGTCCAACATGCGCGCCCTCGTCAAGGCCAAGGCCGAACCCGGTATCTGGATGGAGGACGTGCCGGTGTCCGGATCCCGGCCACAACGACGTGCTGATCAAGATCCGCAAGACCGCGATCTGCGGCACCGACATGCACATCTACAACTGGGACGAGTGGGCGCGCGCACCATCCCGGTGCCGATGACGGTCGGCCACGAGTTCGTCGGCGTGGTCGAGCCGTCGGCAGCGAAGTGCAGCGGTATCGCAGCCGGGCGACCGCGTCTCCGGCGAGGGGCACATCACCTGCGGCCATCTGCCGCAATTGCCGTGCCGGCCGGCGCCACCTGTGCCGCAACACCGTGGGCGTCGGCGTCAACCGCCCGGGCTGCTTCGCCGAGTACCTCTGCATTCCCGCCAGCAACGTGTTCAAGCTGCCGGACGCGATCACCGACGATGTCGCCTCGATCCTCGATCCGCTCGGCAACGCCACGCACACCGCGCTGTCCTTCGACCTGGTCGGCGAGGACGTGCTGATCACCGGCGCCGGCCCGATCGGCATCATGGCCGTGGCCATCGCGCGCCATGTCGGCGCGCGCCATGTCGTCATCACCGACGTCAACGACTACCGGCTCGATCTCGCCGCCAGAATGGGCGCGACGCGCGCCGTCAACGTCACGCAGCAGTCGCTGGACGACGTGATGCAGGAACTGGGGATGCACGAAGGCTTCGATGTCGGCCTGGAGATGTCCGGCAACCCGCAGGCCTTTCGCGACATGCTGCGCACCATGCACCACGGCGGCAGTGTCGCCATGCTCGGCATCCCGCCGGGCGAAATGGCCATCGACTGGAACCAGGTCATCTTCAAGGGCCTGACCATCAAGGGCATCTACGGCCGCGAGATGTTCGAGACCTGGTACAAGATGGCAAGCATGCTGCAGAGCGGGCTGGACGTCACGCCCGTGATCACGCACCGCTTCGCTGCGACGACTACCTGGAAGGCTTCCGCACCATGGGGTCCGGCCAGTCCGGCAAGGTGATTCTCGACTGGGCCTGAGCGGCGCCGGCCGCGCCGTCAGAAGGTGTCGCAGAAGCAGTGGTAGTAGAGGTCCCGGGGGTCGGACAACTCGCCCAGCTCGCGCACTTCCCGCAGCACGCCGCGCACCGGGGCCGGCGCCTCCGCCAGCCATGAGCCGGGCAGGCGGACGATCCCGGCGCGCACGCCGCGCGTCAGCATGTCCGCCATGAACTGTTCCGTGAAACCGACTTCCGGCTCGATGGGCTCGACCCGGAAGTCCTCGCCCACGCCGGCCAGGGCCGCCGCGCTCGCCAGCGCATCGTCGAGCGTGCCGAGCCGATCAACCAGCCCCGCTTCCTGGGCCACGGGACCCAGCCAGACGCGCCCTTCGGCGAAGCGCTGCACCGCCTCCGGCGACAGGTCGCGGTACTCGGCAACCAGGCCCTTGAAACGGTCGTAGACCCCCTCGACGAGGGTCTCGATGACCTGCTTCACTTCCTCGTCCATGGGCTCGTCGAGTCGCAGAGCGCCGCTGTAGCGGTGCGTGCCGACGCCGTCCACGCTGATGCCGAGGTTCTCGAACAGGCGGCCGAAATTCGGGAACATGGCCACCACGCCGATCGAGCCGGTGACCGTGGTGGGATGCGCCCAGACCTCGTCCGACGCGAGCGAGATCATGTAGCCGCCGGAAGCCGCCACACCACCCATGGAGACGACGACAGGCTTGCCCGCCTCGCGCACCATCTGCATCTCGCGCAGGATAGCTTCCGAGGCCAGCGCGCTGCCGCCGCCGCTGTCGACGCGCAGCACCACCGCACGGATGTCCTCGTTCTCGGCCGCTTCGCGCAGCAGTTCACGCAGGCTGGCGTCACCGATGCTGCCCGGCGACTGGTAGCCGGGAAGGATGCTGCCGCGCGCCACGATGAGTCCGACTGCGGGGCCCTTGCCCTCACCCGGCGTGGCCGCCGCGGCGAGCTGCTGGGCCTCGAGATACTCCTCGGCAAAGACGCCGACGAACTTGCCGTCCTCGTCCCTGGCGCCGGTCTCGGCGAGCTGCTGTTCCAGTTCCGCCAGGGTGCGCACCCCGTCGACCAGGCCGGCGTCGAGCGCCGCGCGGGCCATGTCCCCGTTCGCCGCTTTCATGCGCGGCAGGAAACGGTCGATGTAGTCGTCCAGCAGGGCCGGTTCGAGGCCACGCGCCTCGGCCACCGCTGTGCGCCAGCTGCCCCAGAGCCCGTCGGCAATGGGCTGCAGGTTGGCGCGCGCCGCTTCAGACATGCTGTCCCGCACGTACGGGTCGCCGTAGCTCTTGGCTTCGCCGGCGGCGAACACGTGCCAGTCGATGGACAGCTTGTCCAGCGCGCTGCGGAAATAGTTGCGGTAGAAGCCGTAGCCGGTGAAGAACAGGCCGCCGGCCGGATCGAGGTAAAGCTCGTCGGCATGCGCGCCGAGGTAGAACGAGGCTTGCTCGATACCGGCGCCCGAAGCCAGCACGGGCTTGCCGGTCGCGCGGAAGCGCTCCATGGCCGCGGCGACGCGCTCGAGCTTGTCGAGGCTGCCGCCCTGGAAGCCGTCAAGTTCGAGGTGGATCGCCGTGACGCGCGCATCGGCCGCAGCGTCGTCGATGAGTTCCACCAGTTCGCTGACGAGAACCTGGTTGGAATCGAGGCCGCGCGCCGCGTCCAGCGCCCGCTCCAGCGGGTCGCCGTCGTACTGCTCTACCAGCACGCCCTGGGGGCTGAGCACCAGCGCGAAAGCCTCGGGCAGCTTGCCCGGACGCTGCGCCAGCACCAGGCCCAGTACCACCAGGACCAGCAGCATCAGCACCAGGTGCACGACGCGGCGGATCCCGTCCAGGACCCGCCAGGCGAAGCCCAGCACCCGGCCGATGCTACGCGCCAGCAAGGATCAGACCTTTTCCTTGATGCGCGCGGCCTTGCCGGTGCGCTCGCGCAGGTAGTAAAGCTTGGCGCGGCGCACGTCGCCGCGGCGCTTCACCTTGATCCCCGCGATGCTCGGGCTGTAGGTCTGGAACACGCGCTCGACACCCTCGCCGTGCGACATCTTGCGCACCGTGAAGGCCGAGTTCAGGCCGCGGTTGCGCCGGGCGATCACGACGCCTTCGAAAGCCTGCAGGCGCTCGCGGTTGCCTTCCTTCACCTTGACCTGCACGACGACAGTGTCGCCGGGGGCAAAGTCGGGAATCTCCCGCTGCATCTGCTCTTTTTCGAGTTCCTCGATGATGTTGCTCATATCGTCACCCGCACCCAGGGTCATTCAAGTTCATTCCGCGCCGCCGGATTCCCGGTCGGCGATGTATTCCGCCAGCAGTCCCTGCTCTTCCGCCGTCAGCCGGCGCTCCGCCAGCAAATCCGGACGCCGCTGCCAGGTCCGTCCCAGCGACTGCTTCAGTCGCCAGCGGCGGATCGCGCCGTGGTCGCCCGACAACAGCACCGCCGGCACCCGCAGTCCGTCGACCTCCTCCGGCCGCGTGTAGTGCGGGCAATCCAGCAGCCCGTCACTGAACGAGTCCTCCACGGCGGACTCCTCGTCACCCAGCACGCCCGGCACCAGTCGCGCCACTGCGTCGACCACCAGCATCGCGGCAACCTCGCCCCCGCTCAGCACGTAGTCGCCGACCGACAGCGTCTCGTCCGCCTCCATGCGAACGATTCGCTCGTCCATGCCCTCGTAGCGCCCCGCCACGAGCAGCAGTCCGGGCAACGCGGCGTATTCCCGCGCCACCCCCTGGTCGAACACCCGCCCCTGCGGCGTCAGCACCACGGTGCGACTGCCCTCCGGCAGTTTCGCCCGCGCCGCTCGAATCGCGCTGCGCAGGGGTTCGACCTTCATCACCATCCCGGGGCCGCCGCCGTAGGGGCGATCGTCCACCGTGCGGTGCAGATCCGTCGCGAACTCGCGCGGGTCCGTCGTATCCAGCTGCAGCAGGCCCCGCTCACCGCGCGCCCCACCACACCGAACCGGCCCACCGCGGTGACCAGCTCGGGGAACAGCGTCACGACCTCAAAGCGCATGCCGCCGTCCTCAGAAATCCGGATCCCAGTCGACGAATATCCGTCCGCCTGCCAGGTCCACCTTGTCCACCCAGTGCCCGGGGAGGAAGGGCACCAGCCGCTCCCTGTCCCCGGCGACCACCATCACGTCGTTCGCCCCGGTGGCCATCATCTCCCTGACCCGGCCCAGGTGCACGCCCGCGCGATTCACCACCTCGAGCCCGACCAGGTCGGTCCAGTAATACTCGCCCTCGGCCGGCTGCGGCATCTTCTCCCGCGTCACCGCCAGCTCCGCGCCGACCAGGGCTGCAGCCGCATCGCGGTCTGTCATGCCCTCGAAGCGCGCCACCAGGGCATCGCCGTGTGGCCGCGCTTCCGCCAGCCTGGCCGGGGACCAGCTTCCGCCCTGTCCCAGCTCCAGCTCGGCGTAATCGAGCAGGTTAGCCGGCGGGTCAGTGTAGGACCAGAGTTTCACCCAGCCCCGTACGCCGAACACCGCACCGACCTTGCCCAGGATCACCCGCTTGCCGGCGCTCATGATCCATCCCGCCGCGGGCGCGCCGCGGCCAGGCTCAGGCCGCCTGCTTCTCGACCTGCTTGATCAGGCTGGCCACGCGCTCGGACGGCTGCGCGCCCTGGCCGAGCCAGTACTCGCACGCGCTCCAGGTCGAGCTTCAGGCCCTCTTCCTTGCCGGTCGCCACCGGGTTGAAGAAGCCGATGCGCTCGATATAGCGCCCGTCGCGACGGTTCCGGCTGTCGGTCACCACCACGTGATAGAAGGGCCGCTTCTTTGCGCCGCCCCGGGTAAGACGAATCGTCACCATGGATCCAGATTTCCTCGTTTGCGCTGGAGGCCGCGCCGGGCAAGGCCCGGACACCGCAAGGCGGCCGGCCAGGGGCCGCCGCAAGTAAACCCGCTATTCTACTGGAAATTCGCCTGATGGGAAGAGCGCCGGCCTCGACCCATCAACCGAAGCCGGGCGGCAGGCGTCCCTTCATGGCGCGCATCATCTTCGCCATGCCGCCCTTGCTGAATTTCTTCATCATTTTCTGCATCTGGGCATGCTGCTTGAGCAGGCGGTTGACGTCCTGCACCTGCGACCCCGGCGCCGGCCGCGATGCGCCGCTTGCGTGAACCGTCGATGATCGTCGGGAAAGCCGGCGCTCGTGCGGAGTCATCGAGTCGATCATCGCCACCTGGCGGCGCATTTCCCGCTCGCCGACACTGGGCATCCAGCTGCGCCGGAACGGCCTTGCCCGGCAGCTTGTCCATCAGTGCCGCCAGGCCGCCCATGTCCTGCATCTGGCGCGATCTGGTCGCGCAGGTCCTGCAGCGTCGAAGCCCTTGCCCTTTGGAAATCTTGCGCGCCAGCTTGTCGGCCTGCTCGCGGTCGACCTTGTGCTGGACCTCCTCCACCAGCGACACCACGTCGCCCATGCCGAGGATGCGCGAGGCCAGCCGGTCCGGGTGGAACGGCTCGAGCGCCGTCGGTCTTCTCGCCGGTGCCGAGGAACTTGATCGGCTTGCCCGTCACCTGGCGCACCGACAGCGCCACGCCGCCGCGCGCGTCGCCGTCCGTCTTGGTCAGCGATGACGCCGGTCAGATCCAGCGCCTCGCCGAAGGCGCGCGCCGCGTTCACCGCGTCCTGGCCGGCCATGCTGTCGACCACGAACAGGGTCTCCACCGGGCTCACCGCCGCGTGGATGCGCCCGACCTCGGCCATCATGTCCTCGTCCACGTGCAGCCGGCCGGCAGTGTCGACGATCAGCACGTCGCACAACTCGAGGCGGGCCGCCTCGAGCGCGCGCCGCGCGATCTCCACCGGGTCCTGCCCCGCGTCACTGGGGAAAAACGCCGCGCCGATCTCGGCGGCCAGCCGCTCGAGCTGGAGAATGGCCGCGGGGCGATAGACGTCGGCGCTGGCCACCATGACTTTCTTGCCGTCACGCTCCTGCAGGCGCCGCGCCAGCTTCGCCGCCGTGGTCGTCTTGCCGGCGCCCTGCAGGCCCGCCAGCAGCACCACTGCCGGCGGCTGGGCGCGCAGGTTCAGGCTCTCGTTCGGCCGAGCCCATGGTGCGCGACGAGCTCGTCGTGAATGATCTTGATGAAGGCCTGGCCCGGCGTCAGGCTGCTTCGCCACCTCGGCGCCGACGCCCGCTCACGGACGCGGTCGACGAAGTCCTTCACTACCGGCAGGGCCACGTCCGCCTCGAGCAGGGCCATGCGCACCTGGCGCAACGTGTCGCGGATGTTGTCCTCGGTGATGCGGCCACGCCCCTTGAGGGCGTCGCCGGCGCGGGACAGACGGTCAGTCAGGTTCTCGAACATCGGGCAGCGTCGCTGGTGATATCGGCGGGCAATTATACCTGCCGGGCCGCGCTTCGGATTTCCCCGTTTCTATCCGGGTGCGGCGCTGTGTCAGAATGCGGTTTTGACCCTCGCCATCGAGCGCCCCTGATGACACCGATCATCGTCTTCCTTCTCTACCTGGCTGCGGGCCTGCAGCTGCTGCGGCGCCAGCTCGCCAGCGGAACCACGGAAGCTCCCGACGAGCGCGTCGCGCCGGCGCTGCTGACGGGCGCCGCCGGCCTCGCCCTGCACTCCTTCAGCCTCGCCGCGCTGGTCGGCAGCGCGGGCGGCCCGGCGCTCTCGCTGGGCGGCGTCCTGTCTCTGGTCGCCTGGCTGCTGGCCGCCTTCGCATTGCTGGCGGCGCTCAAGCCGCGTTTCCGCGGCCTGGCGGCCGTGGTGCTGCCTGCGGCCGGCATCGCCGCGCTGGCCGCACTGGTGCCCGACCCCGTGAGCGCGCGCCCCGAGCCGCCCGACTGGGGCCTGCATGCCCATGTCACCCTGTCCATCCTCTCCTACAGCCTGCTGAGCCTCGGCGCCGCGCTGGCGATCCTGTTCCTGTACCGCGAACGGACGCTGCGCCAGCGGCGCCTGCAGGCCTGGACGCGGATCCTGCCGCCGCTCGAGTCCCTCGAGTCGGCGCTCTTCACCGCGCTGGTGGCGGGGTTCTCACTGCTGACCCTGGCGCTGTTCAGCGGCCTGATGTTCCTCGAGGACATCTTCGCCCAGCACCTGCTGCACAAGACCGTACTGTCGCTGGTGGCCTGGGGCGTGTTCGCCGTGCTGCTGTTCGGCCGCATGCGCCTCGGCTGGCGCGGCCGCCAGGCGGTCCACTGGGTGCTCGCCGGCTACGGGCTGCTGGCCCTGTCGTATTTCGGCAGCCGCTTCGTGCTGGAGTTTATTCTGGGTCGTCACTGGGGCTAAGAGGGCCGCAATCGCCTTGAACGATGTTCCGCTAGGCACGCTATTTTCCCTGCTGGTCCTGCTGCTGCTGCTCTCGGCGTTCTTCTCCAGTACCGAGACGGCGCTGATGAGCATCAACCGCTACCGGCTGCGCCACCGCGCCCGCGCAGGGGCACCGCGCGGCGCGCCTCGCCGAAGCCCTGCTGCAGCGGCCCGATCGCCTGATCGGCCTGATCCTGCTCGGCAACAACTTCGTCAACATCTTCGCTTCCTCCCTGGTGACGGTGATCGCGCTGCGCATCGGCGGCGAAGGCGCGATCGCGATCGGCGCCGGCCTGCTCACCCTGGTGATCCTGATGTTCTTCGCGAGGTCGCGCCGAAAACCCTCGCCGCCCTGCACCCTGAGCGGCTGGCCCTGCCGGCCGCCGTGATCTACTACCCCCTGCTGAAGGTCACCTACCCGATCGTGTGGGCTCGTGAACCTGCTGGCGAACGGGGTACTGCGCCTGCTTGGCATCAGCACCGAGCACGTGCAGGGCCATGCGCTCTCGCAGCGAGGAGCTGCGCACCGTGGTGCGCGAAGCCGGCGCCCTGATCCCCAAGCGCCACCAGCGCATGCTGATCAGCGTGCTGGAGCTGCAGGACGTCACGGTCGACGACATCATGGTGCCGCGCAACGACATCGACGGACTCGACCTCGAGGACGACTGGGACGACCTGCTGGAGCAGCTCGCAGAGAGTCGCCACACGCGCCTGCCGGTGTTCCGCGGCGACCTCGACCAGGTGGTCGGCATCATTGCACCTGCGCACCATTCTCGGCCGCCTGGCGGAGGGCGACCTGAGCCGCTCGGACCTGGCGGACCGGGCGCTGGAGCCCTATTTCATCCCGGAAGGCACCCCGCTGCACACCCAGCTGGTCAACTTCCAGCGCGCCAAGCGGCGCCTGGCGCTGGTGGTGGACGAGTACGGCGACATCCAGGGGCTGGTCACGCTGGACGACATCCTGGAAGAGATCGTCGGCGAGTTCACCACGGACCCGGCGGACATTTACCGCGAGGTCCAGCCGGAGCCGGACGGCAGCTACATGGTCAGCGGCGGGGCAAACGTGCGCGACCTCAACCGCATGATGGCCTGGCGCCTGCCGACGGACGGGCCGAAGACCCTCAACGGGCTGATCGTCGAGCGGCTCGAGACCATCCCCGAAGCCGGCGCCTCGCTGCAGCTGGCGGGTTACGGCCTCGAGATCGTGCAGACGGCGGACAATGCGGTGCGCGCGGTGCGCGTGCGCCCGCCGGGCAAGCCGGCAGGCTCGGACGGCTAGCCGAAGGCGGCCTCGATCGCCTGGCCGAGGCGCTTCACCGGTATGACCTCGAGTCCCTCCAGGCGCGTACGCGGCGCATTCGCCGCCGGGACCACGGCGCGGCGGAAGCCATGCTTGGCGGCCTCGCGCAGGCGCTCTTCACCATAGGGCACAGGCCGGATCTCTCCGGCCAGCCCGACCTCGCCGAAGGAGACCAGTCCCCGCTCCAGCGGCCGGTCGCGAAGGCTGCCCAGGGCCGCCAGCAGCATCGGCAGGTCGGCGGCGGTCTCCACGATGCGCACGCCGCCCACCACATTGACGAACACGTCCTGGTCGTACATGGCGATCCCGGCGTGCCGATGCAGGACCGCCAGCAGCAACGCCAGGCGGTTCGAGTCGAGCCCGACCGAGACCCGTCGCGGGTGGCCCGAGTGGCTTTCGTCGACCAGCGCCTGGACCTCCACCAGCAGCGGCCGGCTGCCTTCGCGCGTCACCATGATGGCGCTGCCGGAGACCGCTTCGTCGTGCCCGGAAAGGAAGATCGACGACGGGTTCAGCACCTCGCGCAGGCCCTGCCCCGTCATGGCGAAGACCCCGATCTCATTGGCTGCGCCGAAACGGTTCTTCACCGCGCGGATGATGCGAAAACGGCTGCCCACGTCGCTCTCGAAATACAGCACCGTGTCCACCATGTGCTCGAGCACGCGCGGGCCGGCGATGGCGCCGTCCTTGGTGACGTGTCCGACCAGGAACACCGCCGGCCCGCCCTGTTTGGCATAGCGCACCAGGCGCGCCGAGCTCTCGCGCAGCTGGGCCACCGCGCCGGGCGCCGACTGCAGGGCATCGGTGTGCATGGTCTGGATCGAGTCCACCACCAGCACGCGCGGGCGCACGGTGTCGGCCTGGGCCAGGATGCGCTCGATGTTGGTCTCGGCGAGCAGCTTGAGGGCGCCCTCCTCCATGCCGATGCGGCGCGCCCGCATCCCTACCTGGCGCAGCGACTCCTCGCCGGTCACGTACAACGTCGGCATGGCTCCGGCGAGGCGAACCGCAGCCTGCAGGAGCAAGGTCGACTTGCCGATGCCGGGGTCGCCGCCGATCAGGGTCACGGAACCGGGCACCAGGCCGCCCCCGAGCACCCGGTCGAGCTCGCCGATCCCGGTGGGCCAGCGCGCCTCCGACTCCCCTTCCACCTCGGACACCAGGCGCGGCGCTTCCCCCGCCCAGCCGACGGCCCTCGGCCGCGCGCTCTCCACGCTCTCCTCGAGGGTGTTCCAGCGTCCGCAATCGGGGCACTGGCCGACCCACTTGGGGCTCGAGCCGCCGCATTCATTGCAGACGAACAGTGTCTTCGGCTTCGCCATGTGATCTCCGGTGCCGGCGGCAGTGGGTCAAGGTATACGGGCCGGGACACCGGCCGCAAGCGCGCGTATTCTGGCGCGATTAATGTGATCCTTGCCTCGGACTTGTCCCAAGGGTGTATTAAGCTGTTCAATTACCGGCCGGGCGCGGCCAGGCCGGCCCGACAGCCGTGATCGCACGGCAGCGACGCGCGCGCGGACCGGACCGTTACGGAATAGTTTTGCCGATGAGCCTCAAAGAAAAAGTTCGCTATTTCGAGTTCACCCACACCGGCCAGGTGCGGGACCACAACGAAGACGCCGTGTTCGGGGACATGGATCTCGGCCTCGTGGTGCTCGCGGACGGCATGGGCGGCTATAACGCCGGCGAAATCGCGTCCGAGCTTGCCATCAAGACCGTCACCGACATGGTTGGCGCCGGCTTGCAGCGTGAAACGCGCAGCGACATCGACGATACCAGCGGGCTGATGCGCCAGAGCATCGTGCTCCGCAACGCCATCATCCGCGCCAACAAGATCATCTGGCAGACGGCCCAGACCCAGCCGCAGTGTCGCGGCATGGGCACGACCATCGCCGCCTGCCTGTTCCACGACGACCGTGTCTCGATCGCGCATGTCGGCGACTCGCGCGTCTACCGCTTGCGCAAGAATCGCTTCGAGCAGCTGACGCTGGACCATTCGCTCATGCAGGAGCTGGTGGATCGCGGCTATTTCTCGCACGAAGAGGCCATGCGCTCGGCGAACCGGAACTACGTCACGCGCGCGCTCGGCGTCGAATCCGGGGTCGAAGTGGAGATCCAGGAAGAGACGGTCAAGAAAGACGATATCTACATGCTCTGCTCCGACGGCCTCTCCGACATGGTCGAGGAGGAAGACATCCATTTAACGCTCAGCACCTTTAGTGCTAACCTCAGCACCGGCGGCGACCAACTGGTGCAGCTGGCCAACACCAACGGCGGGCGGGACAACATTTCCGTGTGCCTGGCACAGGTTATCGAGTCGTTTGCGGAATCGCGTGGAATCGTCAGTCGCCTCAAGGGATGGTTCGGCTGACGCTCGAACTTTGCTCGGAGCAGATATGGCCCGGATGATTCTCAGCCTGAACGGACAGACCCTTGCGGAGTACAACCTCAGCAAGGAGCGTTACACCGTGGGTCGGCTCGCCGACAACGATATCCGTATCGACAACCCGGCTGTCAGCGGCCATCACTCACTCGTCATCAACATCCTCAATGACTCCTTCCTCGAGGACCTGAACAGCACCAACGGCACCTACGTCAACGGCCGGCTGATCAAGAAGCACGCGTTGACCCATGGGGACGTCATCACCGTGGGTCACCACCAGCTGAAGTTCGTCGACAGCCAGGTGGAGGACGACGAAGACATCGTGGAGAAGACCCTGGTGCTGTCGCCGCGTGACCTGGGGATGGACCGCTTCCCGAGTCCGCCGGGGGAACCCGAGCACGCCAGGCCCGAGGTTTCGACCAGCGTGCTGCAGGCACCGCCCGCCCGGCTGCAGATCCTCACCGGTGCGTTTGCCGGCCGTGACCTGGAATTGAAGAAACCGATCACCACGCTGGGCCGGCCTGGCGTGCAGGTCGTCGCCATCACCCGGCGTGCCGACAGCTATACCGTGATCGCGATGAATCTCGCCGCCAGCAAGGGCGCGCCGATGGTCAACGGCGAGCCCCTCGGCGCCAGCGCGCGTCGGCTGAACGACAACGACGTGCTCGAGGTGGCGGGCATCAAGATGGGCTTTTTCGCCGGCTGAAGCGCAGGCAGCTCAGGTCATGGTGACGCCGACCCGCTGCGTCACCCCGCACAGCAGCTCGTAGGGAATGGTGCCGGCGAGGCGCGCCAACTCCTCCACCGGCAGCCCCGCGCCCCATAGCGTGACCTCGTCGCCGACCTGCACCCCCGGCACACGCGTCACGTCCACCGCGATCATGTCCATGGAAATGCGTCCGGCCAGTGGGGCCCTTTGCCCGCGCACCAGCACCGGCGTGCCGCTGCCGAGGTGGCGGCTGTAACCGTCGCCGTAGCCGATGGCTGCGATGGCCACGCGTGAATCCTCGCGCGCCTGCCACACGCCGCCGTAGCCGACCCGCTCGCCACGCCGTACCGTGCGCAACGCGATCACCGTGCTGAGCAGCGCCATCGCCGGCTCCAGGCCAAGGTCAGTGCCGGTGTTGTCCGCAAAGGGCGATACCCCATACAGCATGATGCCGGGCCGGACCCAGTCGGCCTGGGCGTCCGGGCGCCACAGCAGGCCGGCCGAGTTGGCTACGCTGCGCTCGCCCGGCAGCGCGCCCACGGCGGCGTCAAAGCGCGCCAGCTGGCGGGCGGTAACACTCTCGTCGCGCTCGTCGGCACACGCCAGGTGCGTCATCAGGCGCACGCCGGGCAACACGCCTGCACAGCGCTCCAGGCGATGCAGCGCCTCGTGTACCGCGTCCGGCGGCAGGCCGAGACGGTTCATGCCGGTGTCTACCTTGAGCCATGCCTGCACGGGCCGCGCCAGGGCGACCGACTCGAGCATTTCCAGCTGCTCGGGCGAGTGCACCACCATCTCCAGGCCGAGCGCCGAGGCCAGCGGCAGCTGCTGCGCGTCCAGCACGCCCTCCAGCAGCACGATGGGATGGTCCAGCGCGGCTTCGCGCAGCGCCGTCGCTTCCTCCATGCGCGCCACGGCGAAGGCATCGGCTTCGCGCAGGGCCCGCGCCGTGCCCACCAGGCCGTGGCCGTAGCCGTTGGCCTTGATCACGGCCATCACGCGCGCGGCTGGCGCCAGCGCACGCGCCCGACGCAGGTTGTGGCGCAGCGCGGCCGTGGACACCGTGGCGCGCGCGGCGCGGCGCGGGGCCGGTTCGGCCGCGTCCCGCTCAGCCGAAGGGGGCGCTGCCGTAGGCATCGGGCAGGTAGTTCTCGAACTTCGTGTACTCGCCGAGGAACGTCAGCTGCACGTCGCCGATCGGGCCGTTGCGCTGCTTGGCGACAATGATGTCCGCCACGCCCTTGCGGGTGGAATCCTTGTTGTAGACCTCTTCACGATAGATGAAGGCGATCAGGTCGGCGTCCTGCTCGATGGCGCCCGACTCGCGCAGGTCCGACATCACCGGGCGCTTGTCGGTGCGCTGCTCCACGCTGCGATTCAGCTGCGACAGCGTGATCACCGGCACTTCGAGCTCGCGCGCCAGCGCCTTGAGCGAGCGCGAGATCTCCGAGATCTCGGTGGCGCGGTTCTCGGCCGTGCCGGTGACCTGCATCAGCTGCAGGTAGTCGACCACGATCAGGTCGAGCCCGTGTTCCCGCTTCAGCCGCCGCGAGCGGGCGCGCAGCTCGGTGGGGTTGAGCGCCGGGGTGTCGTCAATGAAAACCCGGGCGCGCGACATCACGGAGACCGCGGAATTGATCCGGCTCCAGTCCTCGTCGGAGAAGCGGCCGCGGCGCAGGTTCGACTGGTTGACGCGACCGAGAGAAGAAATCATGCGGAACGACAGCTGTTCGGCCGACATTTCCATGCTGAAGATGGCCACCGACTTCTCCAGGCCGATGGCGGCATGCTCGGCCATGTTCATGGCAAAGCTGGTCTTGCCCATGGACGGGCGGCCCGCGATGATCACCAGGTCGCCCGGCTGGAGGCCGGCGGTCATGCTGTCGAGATCCTTGAAGCCGGTGCCAAGTCCGGTCACGTCGCCCCCGTTCTTTTGCAGCTCGTCGAGCCGGTCGATGGTGGTGCCGAGGATGCGCTTCAGCGGCTGGAAACCCGAGCCGCGCCGCTTGCCCTGCTCGGCGATCTCGAACACCTTGCGCTCGGCCTCGTCCACCAGGGCGCCGGCGTCGCGTCCCTCCGGCTGGTAGGCGCTGGAGGCGATCTCGCCGCCGATGCGGATGAGCTCGCGCAGCATGGCGCGCTCGCGCACGATGGCGGCATAGGCCTTGATGTTCGCGGCGCTGGGGGTCTCGCGCGCCAGCTGGCCGAGATACGCCAGCCCGCCGGCGTCGTCCAGCTCGCCTTTGCGGTCCAGCAACTCCGACACGGTCACCGCATCGGACGGCTGGCCGAGTTCGGCGAGCTCACCGATGGCCGTGAAGATCAGCTTGTGGTCGCGACGGTAAAAATCACCGGCCGAGACGGCGTCGGCGATGGTGTCCCAGGCGCTGTTGTCCAGCATCAGGCCGCCGAGCACTGACTGCTCGGCTTCCACGGAGTGCGGCGGGGTGCGCAACGCCTCTGTGTTGCGGCCCGGATACACCGATTCAGGGATACCTGCCAATGGACTACGACCTTGCCCGCGAACGCGAGCTTGTCACATTAGCACAGGCAGGCCGTGCTGCCAGGCAGCACGGCCAACCGGTCATTCCTCGGCTTCCACCGTGACGGTGATGGGCACCGAGACCTCGGAGTGCAGGTGCACTTCGACCTGGTGCTCACCCACGGCGCGCAGCGGGCCCTCGGCCAGCCGGATCTCGCTGCGCTCGATGGTCACGCCGACGGCTTCGGCCGCCTCGGCGATGTCCACCGGGCCCACGGAACCGAACAGCTTGCCCTCGGTGCCGGCCTTGGCACGGATCGTCAGGGTCAGGCCCTCGATCTTCTCGGAACGCGCCTTGGCGTCCGCGATAACGGCCGCGGCCTTGGCTTCGAGCTCGGCACGGCGTGCCTCGAACTCGGCCACGTTCTCCGGCGTCGCCCGCGCCGCCTTGCCCTGCGGCAGCAGGTAGTTGCGCGCGTAGCCCGGCTTCACCTTGACCTTGTCGCCGATGCCGCCCAGGTTCTCGACCTTGTCCAGCAGAATTACTTCCATCGTCCTCGTCCTCTGTCTCCTCCGGAACCCCGCCCCGGAGCCTGTGTGATCAATTCCTGCCGGCCGCCCTTCGACGCAAGTCCAGGAAGGTATCCAGCAAGCCGTAAAACGCAAACGCCATCATCGCCCAGGGCGACAGGATCACCAGCGCCAACCAGCCGCCGATCAGCCAGCCGCGGTGCATGCCGCGGATCTTCACCATGCCGTGCATCACCGCGATGCCCTGCAACATCAGGGCCGCCCCCGCGGGCAGCGCCACGGCCGCCGCACCTGCCGGTCCGCCGGCCAGCCCGACGGTCATCGCCACGGCGCCGACCCCGCCGACCAGCGGCCCGAGCTGCAAGGCGCGAAACGCCTCGCCGAAGGCCCCGCGCGTCTTTACCGCCGCATGCAGCCACATCGCCAGCAACGTCCCGCCCAGCGACACCAGCAGCAGCGATGCCGCGATAATCCCCGGCATCAACGCCAGCAGCCGCTCCGCCAGCAGCACCGGATCCGTCCCGGTCTGGGTCGCCAGCGGCGCCACCAGCTCGTTCACCAGCCCCGTCCACGGCTCGCCCTGGATCGGCGCTGCCAGCGCCCAGCCGCCGGCCAGCAGCAGGGCGCCGGTGGTAGCCAGGCGCGCCGCTGCGGACAACGAGCCGCTGCTGATCAGCAACTGCGTCACCGCCAGCGTGGGCGCCCAGATCATCACCGCCGAGATCACCCCGGCCAGCGGGTGCATGCCCGAGGCCCAGCCCACGACCGCCAGCAACACCGCGGCCCCGGCTGCCGCCCGCCAGCCGGCCCCGGGGCCGCGCTGCAACGCCGTCAGCGACAGCACCGCGCAGCTCAGGGGCGCCAGCATCGGCAACAGGGCGAGACCGGCCGCCATTAGCGCGGCGCGGTAATCACGCTCCGTGATCCAGCGGGCAAATTCCGGCATCCCGTCCCTCCCGGGCGCCAGTCAGCGTCCGGGCGGCACCGCCCGTCAGTGACGGTCGGTGTAGGGCAGCAGCGCCAGGAAACGGGCGCGCTTGACGGCGACCGCGAGCTGGCGCTGGTAGTTCGAACGCGTCCCCGTGATGCGGCTCGGGACGATCTTCCCGGTCTCCGTCACGTAGGCCTTGAGCGTGGCGAGATCCTTGTAGTCGATCTCCTTCACGTTGTCTGCCGTGAAGCGGCAGAACTTTCTCCTGCGCATGAAACGTGCCATGTCCTGCTACTCCTCAGTCATCGGACGAACGGCCGCGACCAAGGTCGTCGCCGTCATCGTCGTCATCATCGTTGTCGTCATCGTCGTCGCGGCTGCGGCGACGGCCCTCGCCGCGCTCTTCCTCCGGCTTCGCCATCGGCGAAGGCTCGGTGACGGCCTCGTCGCGGGCGATGACCATGTGACGCAGGACGGCGTCATTGAAGCGGAAGGCGCCGGTCAGTTCGTCCAGCGTGGCCTTGCTGCACTCGATGTTGAGCAGCACGTAATGGGCCTTGTGGACCTTCTGGATGGGGAATGCGAGCTGGCGCCGGCCCCAGTCTTCCTGGCGGTGGATGGTGCCCCCTTCGCCCTCGATCATCCCGCGATAGCGTTCGATCATGGCAGGGACCTGCTCGCTCTGGTCCGGGTGGACCAGGAACACGATCTCGTAGTGCCGCATGTCGTCTCCCTTCGGATTGGTGTAGCCGCCCGCCCGGCATGGCGGTGCGGCAGGGAAATCACGCCGGCCCAATGCCAGCGCGAAGCCCGGCAGGATACCGGTTATACCCCCCTGCGCGCAAGCGCCAGGTAGAGCAGGATCCCGGCTGCCACGGAGACGTTGAGGCTCTCCACCGCGCCTCTCATCGGCAGGCTCAGGAACAGGTCGCAATGCTCGCGCGTCAACCGGCGCAGGCCGGTACCCTCGGCGCCGAGCACCAGCGCCAGCGGGCCTGACAGGTCGGCCTTGAACGCCGATTCACCGCCCGCCTCCGCCCCGGCCACCCAGATCCCGCGCTCCTTAAGGGCGCGCAGGCAGCGCGCCAGGTTCACCACCTGCACCAGCGGCACGGTCTCCGCGGCCCCGGCCGCTGCCTTGCGCGCCGCCGGGGTCAGCCCCGCCGCGCGGTCCTTCGGCACGATCACCGCATGCGCCCCGGCCGCGTCGGCCGTGCGCAGGCAGGCGCCCAGGTTGTGCGGGTCCTGCACGCCGTCCAGCACCAGCAGGAACGGCGGCCCCTGCAGCCGGTCGAGCAGGTCATACAGGTCGTCCTCGTCCAGCGCCGCCGCCGGCGCCAGCCGCGCCACCACGCCCTGGTGCACGCCACCGCCGGCCATCCCGTCCAGCGTCTCGCGCGGCACGAACTGGCAGCGGATGCCCTGCGCTTCGGCAAGCGCGAGCACCTCGGCGATCCGGGCATCCGCCCGCCGCTCCAGGGCCCACAGCTCGAGCACGCGTTCCGGCGCGCGCTGCAGCGCCTCGCGCACCGGGTGCAGGCCCCAGGCCAGTTCCCGTGCACTCATCCCCGGCCGCCCTTGCCGCCACGCCGGCCGCCGCGCTTGCCGCTGCTCTTGCCGCCATCGCGGCCGCCACGCTTGCGCCCGCTCTTCGCGCCACGTTCCGGCGCCGCCTGCTCCACCAGCTCGAAGTCGATCTTGCGGTCGTCCATGCTGACGCGGAGCAGGCGCACCGGGAGCCGGTCGCTGAGGCGGAACACGCGCCCGCTGTGCTCGCCTACCAGGCGCTGGTGCACCGGGTCGCGCTGGTAGTAGTCCCCGCCCAGCGAGCTGACGTGCACCAGGCCGTCGATCTGGTACTCGGGGATCTGCACGAACAGTCCGAACTCGACCACCCCCGTGACCACGGCATCGAACTCTTCGCCGACACGGTCCTGCATGAACTCGCACTTGAGCCAGTCCATGGCGTCGCGCGTGGCCTCGTCGGCGCGCCGCTCGGTCATGGAGCAGTGGCGGCCGAAGCCCTCCATGTCGCGCCGGGTATGTTCGAAATCCTCGGCCTTGCCGCCGCGCAGCACATGGCGGATGGCGCGGTGGACCAGCAGGTCCGGGTAGCGCCGGATGGGCGAGGTGAAATGGGCGTAACGCTCCAGCGCGAGACCGAAGTGGCCGATGTTGTCCGGCTGGTACACCGCCTGGCTCATGGAGCGCAGGATCACGGTCTCGATCAGGTCGGCGTCCGGGCGCCCCGCCACCTCGGCCACCAGCGCCGAGAGGTCCTTCGGCTCGAGACGCTCACGCGTCGGCAGCTTGAGACCGAAGGCGCCGAGGAATTCGCGCAGCGCCGTGAGGCGGTCTTCCTCGGGTGCGGCGTGTACCCGGTACAGCGTCGGAATCTTGTGTTTCTCGAGGAACCGGGCGGCCTCGACATTGGCCGCGATCATGCACTCTTCGATGATGCGGTGCGCGTCATTGCGGTGGCGCGGCTCGATGCGTGCAATGTGTCCCTTGGGATCGAAACGCAGCACCACCTCGGGCAGGTCGAAATCGACCGCGCCACGGCGCGCCCGCGCCTTCGCCAGCGCCCGCCACAGGCCGTGCAGCGCCTCGAGATGCGGCAGCAGCTTCTCATGGCGTTTGCGCAGGGCGGGATCGCCCTCGACGAGAATGCCTGCGACTTCGTCATACGTGAGGCGTGCATGCGAGCGCATCAGGCCCTCGTGGAATTTCGCCGCACGGACCTTGCCGGTCGGGCCGACTTCCATCTCGCACACCATGCACAGCCGGTCGACGTCCGGGTTGAGCGAGCACAGCCCGTTGGACAGGCTCTCCGGCAGCATGGGGATCACCCGACGCGGGAAATACACCGAGGTGCCGCGCTCCAGCGCCTCGGTGTCGAGCGGCCCGCCCGCCGGGACATGGTGCGATACGTCGGCGATGGCAACCAGCAGGCGCCAGCCCTTGCCGACCGGCTCGCACCACACGGCGTCGTCGAAGTCCTTGGCATCGGCGCCGTCGATGGTGACCAGCGGCACTTCGCGCAGGTCGAGTCGCCCGCGCTTGGCAGAAGGCTTCACCCGGTCGCCCCAGGCCTCGGCTTCCTCGAGCGCCTCCTCGGGCCAGCGGAACGGGAGGCCGTGCGCGCGCATGGCGATCTCGGTCTCCATGCCCGGCCCACCCGCCTCGCCCAGGTTCTCCACCACGCGGCCGACCGGCTGGGTGTCGCGGCTGGGCGGGTCCGTGAGCTCCACCACCACGATGTCGCCGGGGCGCGCGCCCTTGGCGTCGCGCGGCGGCACGGCGATGCTCTGGCTGAAGCGGCGATTGTCGGGCACCACGAAGCCGATACCGCTCTCGCGCACGTAGCGGCCGACGATCTCGGAGGTATTGCGCGCCAGCACCTCGACCAGCTTGCCTTCCGCGCGGCCGCGCGCGTCGGTGCGGGCAATGCGCACCGCGACCTTGTCGCCGTGCATGACCTCGCGCATCTCGCGCGGGGAGAGGTAGATGTCCTCGCCGCCGGCATCCGGGCTGACGAAGCCGTAGCCGTCGCGGTGACCGGTGACGATGCCGGTGATCAGGCCAATGTGCCCGACCAGGCAGAAGTCACCGCGCCGGTTGGCGATGATCTGGCCGTCGCGAATCATGGCGCGCAGGCGGTTGCCCAGCGCGCTGCGCACTTCGTCGTCCTCGATGCCCAGCGCCTGGTGCAGCGCCTTCGGCGCCAGCGGCCGCCCGGCCTGCTCCAGCGCCTTCAGCACCTCCTCGCGGGAGGGAATGGCGACGCGATAGCGTTCGCTGTCGGGCTTGCCATCGCGGGGTCGAGTCGGCGTGCCACCACGCCGTCCGGTACGTTTCATAGTCGGTTCCTGGGATCCATGATGAGTGGCGCCCGGAAACTCACCCGGCCGCGTTGACAAGGATACACGGCGGCCGTATTCTTCGCGTCCCGCTCAGCAGGGTTCCCCTGCTTTTCCCTCGTGCCGAGGTGGCGGAATTGGTAGACGCGCTGGCTTCAGGTGCCAGTGGGGGCAACCCCGTGGAGGTTCAAGTCCTCTCCTCGGCACCATCACTTCCGTGGATGCCCGAAACGCTGTGCCGTGCCTGCGGCAGGCTCGGCTGACTATCAGTCGAACGGGTTGCGCAGGACGATGGTCTCGGCCCGGTCGGGCCCGGTGGAGATGATCTCGATCGGCACGCCCACCACCTCCTGCAGGCGATCGAGGTAGGCTCGCGCGTTCTCCGGCAGGTCCTCGTAACGGGTCAGGCCGACAGTGGAACTCTTCCACCCTGGCACGTCCTCGTAAACGGGCTTGATTTCGGCGTATTGGTCGGCGGCCAGCGGCGGCGTCTCCACCAGCTTGCCGCCCACCTCGTAGCCCACGCAGATGCGGATCGTGTCGATGGCGTCCAGCACATCGAGCTTGGTGATGCACAGCCCGGAAACGCTGTTGAGCGCGATGGAACGCCGCAGCGCCACGGCGTCGAACCAGCCGCAACGCCGCGCCC
Source organism: uncultured Gammaproteobacteria bacterium (assembly GCA_963709275.1). GTDB lineage: Bacteria > Pseudomonadota > Gammaproteobacteria > Steroidobacterales > XN24 > XN24. The sequence continues at coordinate 544,443 of CAVPVZ010000002.1, read as the reverse complement.
GCCCGGTGACGGAGCCGAACTCGTGCCCGACGCGGGCCAGGTGCTCACCCATTTCGTCGAACAGCTCGGTGGGGAACGGCCCGGCGCCGACGCGCGTGGTGTAGGCCTTGACGATGCCCAGCACGTGGTCGATGGCCCGCGGCCCCACACCGGCGCCGGTGCAGGCGCCTCCCGCCGTGGTGTTCGAGGAAGTCACATACGGGTAGGTGCCCTGGTCGATATCCAGCAGGGCGCCCTGTGCGCCCTCGAACAGCACGTTGTGCCCGGCGCGGCGATAACCCTCGAGCAGGCTGGCGACATCCGCCATCATCGGCAGGATTCGCTCACCCTGCGCCAGCAGCGTCTCCAGCGTCTCCTGGAAATCGACCGGGTCGCGCTGGAAGTACCGCTGCAACACGAAATTGTGGAAGTCCAGCACCTCGCCGAGCTTGGCGGCGAAGCGCTCGCGGTGCGCCAGGTCGGAGACCCGCAGCGCACGGCGCGCGACCTTGTCCTCGTAGGCCGGACCGATGCCGCGCCCGGTGGTACCGATCTTGGCGGCACCCTTGGCATGCTCACGGGCAGCATCCAGCGCGACGTGCGAGGGAATGATCAGCGGGCAGGCCGGGCTGATCTTGAGTCTCTCGGCCACTGGCACGCCGTTGGCCGTCAGCTCATCGAGCTCGCCCAGCAACGCCTCGGGCGAGAGCACCACGCCGTTGCCGATCAGGCAGGCCACGCCCTCGCGCAGGATGCCTGAGGGCAACAGGCGGACGATGGTCTTGCGGCCCTCGATGACCAGCGTGTGGCCGGCGTTGTGGCCGCCCTGGAAGCGCACCACCGCGGCGACGCGATCCGTGAGCAGGTCGACGATCTTGCCCTTGCCCTCGTCACCCCACTGGGTGCCGATGACGACTACGTTCTTGCCCACGGGCGGAGCCCTCCCCTCGTTCAGTTCACGAACGCACGAAATACAGCAGGACCAGGCCGGCCACAATGCTGGCGAGGCCGGCCAGGCGCAGCTTGTCGTCCGGCATCTGCGCCAGCATCGCCATGGTTCGGCGGGAGCCGCGCGGATTTGCGAAAGGCAACAGGCCCTCGATCACCATGACCAGCGCCACGGCCGACATCAGGTCGGTCCAGTTCATCGGGCGCTATCGCCGTTCAGCGGCCTGCCGCGCCCGTCGGGTCCTTCAGGTAACGGAAGAACTCACCCTCCGGCTCGATCACCAGCAAGTCGTCGCCGCGGCCGATGGCGGTGCGGTAGGACTGCATGCTGCGCCAGAACTCGTAGAAGCCCTGGTCGCGATTGAATGCCTCGGCATAGATGTCCGCCGCACGGGCGTCACCGGCACCGCGGATGCGCTGCGAGTCACGCTCAGCCTCGGCAATGATGATGGTGCGCTGCCGGTCGGCGTCCGAGCGGATGCGCTCGGCCGTCTCGGCACCCTCGGCGCGCAGCTGCGCGGCGACTCGGGCACGCTCCTGGCGCATGCGGTTGAACACGCTCTCGCTGACGTCGGGCGGCAGGTCGAGGGTCTTCACGCGCACGTCGACGATCTCGATGCCCAGCTCGCGCGCGGTCACGCCCGCCGTGTCCATGAGTTCGTTGACCACATCGGAACGATCGGCCGTCACGACCTCCTGCACCGTCTGGCGCGCAAACTGCGCGCGCAGGCCGTCCTTCATGATTTCCAGCAAGCGACTGGTGGCGAGGCGTTCGTCACCGGCGGTGGCGCGGAAATACTGCCCGACGTCCACGATCCGCCACTTGACGTAGAAGTCCACCCGGAGGTTCTTCTTCTCCGCCGTGAGGAACGGCTCGTTCGGGTTGTTGCGCGTCAGGACGCGGTTGTCGAACTTCCGCACCGTGTTGACGAAGGGCATCTTGAAATGCAGCCCCGGCTCGTAGTCCATGCGCACGATTTCGCCGAAGCGCAGCTTGATGGCGTACTCGCGCTCATCGACCGTGAACACGGACATGGACAGAAGGAATGCCGCCGCAGCGACGATAAGTATCAGGGTCGTGGACTTGGCACCCATCAGCGAGTCCCCCTCGAGCGCAGGTCGTTGGTCGGCGTGGGCGAGGTCTCAGTCTGGCGCAGCGTGTTCGGCTGGCCCTGGTCCGCCGGGTCGACCAGGCGCGTGGAATTGCCGCCCGAGCGCTTCAGCAGCTCGTCGATGGGCAGGTACATCAGCGTGCCGCTGCCCTGCGCATCCAGGATCACCTTGCTGGAGTTGCCCAGCACCTGCTCCATGGTCTCGTAATAGAGCCGCTGGCGCGTCACTTCGGGTGCGCGCTCATACTCGGTCAACAGCGCGATGAAGCGGTCGCTTTCACCTTCCGCCTCCGCGATCACCTGGGCCCGGTAGGCCTCGGCGCTCTCCAGCAGCCTGGCGGCGTTACCGCGTGCCCGCGGCACCACGTCGTTGGCATAGGCTTCGGCTTCCAGCGCCAGGCGGTCGCGATCCTCGCGCGCCTTGATGGCGTCCTGCACGGCCGCCTCCACCTGGGACGGGAAGTTCGCGTCCTCGAGGTTCACGGAGGTGATCTCGATGCCGGCGCCGTAAGCGTCCAGCGTGGACTGGATGATCTCCCGCGCCCGGGCCGCCACTTCGGCGCGGCCTTCGGTCAGCACGAAGTCCAGCGTGCTCTTGCCCACCACCTCGCGGATGGCCGTCTCGGTCACTTCGCCGAGCGTCTCCTCGGGGCTGCGCACATTGAACAGGAAGGCCTGCGCGTCAGTGCGCCGAAACTGCACGCGCAGGTCGACGCTGACGATGTTCTCGTCCGAGGTCAGCATGCGCGTGGAATGGTTGAACGAGTCCACCTGCGCGACATTCACCGTCTCGACCCGCTGGAACGGGTACGGCAGATGCCAGTGCAGGCCAGGCAGGGTGGTCTTTTCATAGGCGCCGAACTGCAGCACCACGCCGCGCTCAGCCTCTTCCACCTGATAGAAGCCCGACAGCAGCCACAGGACGATCGCCGCGGCCGCCACCAGGCCAACGCCGGCGCCGGCTGCACCGCCGCCCGCGCCACCGGAGCCGCCCGAGCGGCCCTTGCCGCCGAAAACGCCCGACAGCTTCTGCTGCAGGTCGCGCACGACCTTGTCGAGGTCCGGCGGCCCTTCCTTGCCACCGCCGCCGCTACCGCCCGCATTCCAGGGATTACCGCCCTTGCCAGGTTCGTTCCAAGCCATGATGTTCCTTCGTTGATTGTGTCGCGCGCAGCCAGGCGCGCTCAGGCCACCGTCCGCGATTGTAGGGATGCGCCCGACCCCTCACAAGGACGGGGCCGGATACGGCTACGGTTCAGACCAGTATCCCGGCAGAATCGTTCCAGCGCCACCTTTGGCGCTTCGACATCGATATTCCACCCGCCGGCCTCGTCGCCGCTCTCTTTGCGCACCATCTCCGCGTCATAGAGTTTCGCCCGCATGCCGCCTTCCGATGCATCCAGGTGGACCGTGCCTGTGACCCGGCCCTCGCCGAAATAGTCCTTCAGCGCCTCGATGAGCAGGTCGATGCCGGCTCCGGTGCGCGCCGACACGCGCACCGAGCGCACCCGACCCGCTTCGTCGCGCGTCATGCCGGGCATCTCGCCGGCCTCGTCGATCTTGTTGTAGACCAGCAGCTGCGGCAGGTCCTCTGCGCCGATCTCGGCCAGCACGCGGTTGACGTGGTCGATGCGCTCGTCGCGCAGCGGGTCGGCGCTGTCCGCCACGTGCAGGAGCAGCGCGGCATCCCGCGTCTCCTTCAGCGTCGAGCGGAAAGCGGCCACCAGTTCGTGCGGCAGGTCGCGCACGAAGCCCACCGTATCCGCCAGCACCAGCTCGAGCCCGGGGCCCAGCTGCAGGCCGCGCAGCGTCGGGTCGAGCGTGGCGAACAGCTTGTCCGCGGCGTAGACCTCGGCCTCGGTGAGACGGTTGAAGAGCGTCGACTTGCCGGCATTGGTGTAGCCCACCAGGGCGATGGTCGGCACTTCGGCCTTGGCGCGCGTGCGCCGCCCCTGTTCGCGCTGCTTGTCGACCTTTTCCAGCCGGCGCGTCAGCATGCGGATGCGGTTGGCGAGCAGGCGACGGTCGGTCTCGAGCTGGGTCTCGCCGGGCCCGCGCAGGCCGATGCCGCCCTTCTGGCGCTCCAGGTGGGTCCAGCCCCGCACCAGGCGGGTGGACAGGTGCCGCAGCTGCGCCAGCTCCACCTGCAGCTTGCCCTCGAAACTGCGCGCCCGCTGGGCAAATATGTCGAGAATCAGGCCGGTGCGGTCGAGCACGCGGCAGCTCAGCGCCTTCTCCAGGTTGCGCTCCTGGCTTGGCGACAGGGCATGGTTGAACAGCACCAGGTCGGCGCCGGTCTCATGGATGAGCGCGGCGAGCTCCTCGGCCTTGCCGGAACCGATGAAATAGCGCGGATCCGGGGCGGCCCGCGTGGCCGTCAGCCGCGCGACCACGGTGGCGCCCGCCGACACCGCGAGTCGCTCGAGTTCCTCGAGTTCCTCCGCGGAAGCACGGCCGCCGAATCCGATCTGTACCAGGATGGCACGCTCGCCGTGCCCCGGACGTTCGAACAACCGATTCTCCCGCGCTGCGCCCTAGTCGCCCGCGCCTTCGTCGGGCGCGTCGTCGCCGCTCGTGATGCGCACGTTGCGCGCGGGCACGACGGTGGAGATGGCGTGCTTGTAGACCATCTGGCTCACGCTGTTCCTGAGCAATACGACGAACTGGTCGAAAGACTCGATCTGCCCCTGAAGCTTGATGCCGTTCACCAGGTAAATGGAAACCGGCACTTTTTCCCTGCGCAGGGCGTTGAGGAATGGATCCTGCAGCGACTGTCCTCTGGCCATTGAATGAACTCTCCGTGACGGGCCAGTCATTATTCCGGGCGTTCCCTCCGCCGGCGATGCACGGACAGGCCCGAGCCCGTACACCCGACGCGAAATCTTATCACACCGGTGCCGCGTCGCCGGCTCCCGCGGCGACCCACCCGGCCGCCAGTGCCAGGGCTTCCGCGGGGGCCTGCAGCCAGTGCAGATCGGTCTCGGCCCGCAACCAGGTCATCTGCCGCTTGGCCAGGCGACGCGTGGCGATGATGGCTGCCGCCACCGCCTCGTCCACCTCGCTCTCCCCTGCCACGGCCGCCCACAGCTGGCGGTAGCCCACGGCGCGGATCGCCGGCAAGCCCGGGTGCAGGTCGCCCCGCGCGTACAGCTGCTCTACCTCCTGCAGGAAGCCGGCCGCCATCATGGCGCGGAAGCGAGCCGCAATGCCTTCGTGCAGCGCGGCGCGGCTCGGCGGTGCCAGCCCGAGCTTCAGCAGGCGCCAACCCTCGAGCGGGGTCTCCGCCGCGGCCTGCAGCTCCGACAACGGCCGGCCCGTCAGCCGAAACACCTCGAGCGCGCGCTGGATGCGCTGCGAGTCGGCGGGCTGGATGCGCTCCGCGGCGCGCGGATCGACCTGCCTGAGCTCGGCGTGCAGTGCGGGCCAGCCGCGGGCGGCGGCCGCGCGGTCCAGTTCGGCGCGCACCGCCGGGTCGGCCTGCGGCAGCTCCGCCAGCCCCCGCTGCAGGGCGCGGAAATACAGCATGGTGCCGCCCGCCAGCAGCGGGATGCGGCCGCGCGCCCGGATGTCGCGCATGGCGGCGAGCGCGTCGCGCCGGAAGCGGCCCGCCGAGTAAGCTTCCGCAGGGTCGATCAGGTCGACGAGATGGTGGGGGATCTGCGCGCGCACCGCTGCCGACGGCTTGGCCGTGCCGATGTCCATGCCGCGGTACACCAGCGCCGAGTCGACGCTCACGATCTCCACCGGCAGCGCGCGCGCCAGCGCCAGCGCCAGCCCGGTCTTGCCCGACGCCGTGGGGCCCATGAGCAGGATCGCCGGCTCGGCTTCCAAGTCGATCCTCAGCGCCCGCGCAGGAACAGCTTGTCGAGTTCCGCCATGCTGAGCTGGGTCCAGGTGGGGCGGCCGTGATTGCACTGGTCGGCGCGCTCGGTGCGCTCCATTTCCCGCAGCAAAGCGTTCATCTCCGCCAGCGTGAGCTGGCGATTGGCGCGCACCGAGCCGTGGCACGCCATGGTGGCCAGCACCTCGTTCATGCGCTCCTCGACCCGCCGGCTGCTGCCCTGCTCAACCAGGTCCGACAACAGGTCGCGCAGCAATGATTCGGCATCCGCATTCGACAGCAGCGCCGGCAGCTGTCGGATCACCACCACGTCCGGGCCGCGCCGGTCGATCACCAGGCCGATCGCCGCCAGGTCTTCCTGCATGGACTCCGCCAGCTCGGCCTCCTGCGGCGAGACGCGGACGCTCAGCGGCACGAGCAGGGGCTGCCCCGCCGCTGCATTGCCTGCAAGGGCGGTCTTGAGTCGCTCATAAAGGACGCGCTCGTGCGCCGCATGCATGTCGACGACCACCAGGCCGTCGCGGTTCTGCGCCAGGATATACACGCCGCCGAGCTGGCCGATGGCGTAACCGAGCACCGCGCTGTCGTCCTGCGGGCGCGGAGCCGCTGCCATAGCGGCGGCCGGCGCGACAAGAGCGGCCCCGGCCTCGCCCGCCTGCTCCGGTGCGTGGGGCTCGCGCACCGCCAGCGGCATCGCGCCCTGGTGCGGGCGTTGCCAGCCCGACGCCTCGGCGCCCGGCGCGCTGAACCGGGGCGTCGCCGGGGGCGGGGCGCCGGCGCCCGACGCAGGCCGCGTGCCGGCCAACGCGCTTTCCACGACCCTGTAGAGGAAGCCGTGCATGCTGCGCGCATCGCGGAAACGCACCTCGTGCTTGGTCGGGTGGGCGTTCACGTCGACCAGCGCGGGATCCATTTCAAGGTACAGCACGTAGGCCGGATGCCGGCCGTGAAACAGCACGTCGGCATAGGCCTGGCGCAAGGCATGCGTCACCAGGCGGTCGCGGATCATGCGGCCGTTGACGAAGAAATACTGCAGGTCCGGCTGCGAGCGCGAGAACGTCGGCAGGCCGAGCCAGCCGGACAACCTCAGTCCTGCCGCGCCCTGCTCGACTTCCATCATGTGCGCCGCGAAGGTTTCCCCGCACAGCTCGGCGACGCGGCGGGAACGCGCGGCCGCGTCCTGCGCCGGGCGCAAATCGAACAGCACGCGGCCGTCGCGTCGCAGGCTGAAACCCGTGTCGAAGCGCGACAATGCCAGCCGCCGCGCGACGCGCTCGACGTGGCCGGCCTCGGTGCGCTCACTGCGCATGAAGCGGCGGCGCGCGGGCGTGTTGTAGAAGAGATCGCTCACCGCGATGGTGGTCCCGCGGGGGTGCGCAGCCGGCGCCGGGGCGGCCAGGTGGCCGCCGTCCGCCTCGACCATCCAAGCGGCCTCCGCGTCCGTGGCCCGCGACGTCATTGCCAGGCGCGAGACCGAGGCGATGCTCGGCAAGGCCTCGCCGCGAAAGCCCAGGGTGCCGACGCGCTCGAGGTCGTCGAGGCTGGTGATCTTGCTCGTGGCGTGGCGCGACAACGCGAGGGCGAGTTCGTCGCGCGGAATGCCGCAGCCGTCGTCGCGCACCAGGCAACGACGCAAGCCGCCGCCCTCGATCTCCAGCTCGACCCGGCCGGCGCCGGCATCGAGGCTGTTCTCGACGAGCTCTTTGATGACGGACGCAGGACGCTCGACCACCTCGCCGGCGGCGATCTGGTCGATCAACTGGGGGGGAAGCTGGCGAATGGGCATGGGCCCATTAGGATACGGCAAACCTCGCAGGCGGACAGTACCCGGCAGCGGCGGGAGACCGCGGGAGCGCTAGCCGCCGGGGATGGTCAGGACCTGGCCGACGCGAATGTTATCGCCGCGCAAACCGTTGTGGCGACGCAGTGCCGGCACGCTGGTGTTGTAGCGGCTGGCGATCGACGACAGGGTGTCGCCGCGCGCAATGACGATCTCGCGCGGGGCGGGCGCCCGATGCCGATTGTGCGCCACCCAGGTGCCGGGCGGCGGGTTGAGGTAGAAGTACTCGCGGATGCCGCTCACGAGGGCTGCGGCCAGCTCGTCCTGGTAGCGCTTGTCGCGCAGGCGGCGCTCCTCGTCGTGATTCGAGATGAACGCCGTCTCGACCAGGATCGAGGGAATATCCGGCGCCTTGAGCACGGCGAAGCCGGCCTGCTGCACCGAACTCTTGTGCAGGCGGTTCACTGCGCCGAGACGCTGCAGCACGAATTCGCCGACTTCGAGACTGGCGCCGATGGACGCATTCTGCGACAGGTCGAGCAACACCGAGGCGAGCAGGTCGTCCTTGTCGTCCAGGCTGACGCCGCCCACCAGGTCGGCCGCATTCTCGCGCTCCGCCAGCCAGCGGGCAGCCTCGTCGGTGGCGCCCTTGCCGGACAACACATATACCGATGAGCCATGCGCCTTGGGATTCTTGAAGGCGTCGGCATGCACCGAGACGAACAGGTCGGCACCCAGCGTGCGCGCCCGTTCCACGCGCTGCCGCAAACTGAGGAAGTAGTCATCCTCGCGCGTCATCACCGCGCGCATGCCGGGCTCTTTGTTGATGCGTGCGGCAAGCTTGCGCGCCACCGCGAGCACCACGTCCTTCTCATAGGTGCCGCGCGGCCCGATGGCGCCCGGATCCTCGCCGCCGTGGCCCGCGTCGATGGCGATGACCAGGTCGCGGTTGCCCTCGTCGGCACGCACCACCGGCGCCCGCGTGCGCTGCTGCTGGTTGTCGAGTTCGATGATGAGCCGGTGCCCGTAGCGGCCCTCGGGTCGCACCAGGAAGCTGCGCGGCTTGGTGTTGGCGGTGAGGTCCAGCACGATCCGCGCCTCGCCTCCGGCCTTGTTGGCCCCGCGCACGGACTGCACCAGCCCGGTGCCGGCGGGCATATCGCCAAGTCCTGCGCCCAGTCGCGCCGGCTTCAGGTCGACGACCACACGGGCGGGGTTTTCCAGCGTGAACAGCTTGTGCCCGACGGGAGCAGTGAGGTCGAGGACGACGCGCGTGGCGTTGGGGCCCGCCCACAGGCGGACGTCCTGCACCAGCACCTCGGCTCTTGCCGCCGTGGCCAGGAACAGGGTCGCCAGCAAGAGAATGTTTAGGAATTTCCTCGACATTTCCAACAGTTTGGTTGGATTTCGGGAACCAACTTTAACCACAGTCAGATGCCGAAGGCAATAACTTTCTTTAGAAACAGCTTGCTGCGAGGGAAAGTTAGGGGCTTTTCTCGACCCCGATGGCCGGCCGGGGCGCAGGCTCGAGACCGGCGAGCACGGGCTCGCCCCGGGGTGAGCCCGCATCGCAGCGGGCGCAGCGGCCCGCGCCCTCGTAGTCGAGCCCGACCCTGAGGTCGGCCGCCGGCAGGCGGTCGCCGCCTTTCTCGGCCCACTCCACCAGCACCAGCGTCCCCGGCCGGAGCATGTCGGCAAGCCCGAGGTACTCCAGCTCGCCAGGGTCCGCGAGGCGGTACAGGTCGAGGTGAGCCACGTCGCAAGCCGGCAGTTCGTATGGCTCAAGGAGGGTGAACGTGGGGCTGCGCACCCGTCCGGCATGGCCCAGGCCGCGCAGCAGCCCACGCACCAGCGTGGTCTTGCCAGCACCCAGGGGGCCCTGGAGATGGACGACCAGCGGCGTCTCCCGACAGGCCTCGGCCAGCAGGCCGGCCAGTCGGCTGCCGAGTGCCTCGGTGGCGGCTGCGTCAGGCAGATGGATGCGTCGCACCCGGATTCACCCATGGCCGGATGTGGTGCAGCAGGTCGCCGGCCACCAGGCCGCGTTCCCCGCCCGCGGCGGCATCGTCCGCCGCGAGCGCGTGCACCAGCACCCCGGCGCAGGCGGCCTGCTCCAGGTCGTGGACCTGTGCCGCCAGCCCGCCGATGATGCCGCTGAGCACGTCGCCCATGCCGCCGCTGGCCATGCCGGGATTCCCGGCGCCACAGAGCCAGGGGACGGATCCCGCGCCGGCCACCAGGGTGCCCGCGCCCTTCAACACGACCACCCCGCCCCACCGGGAGCGCAAGGCGCGCAGTGCCGCGGGGCGATCCGCCTCGATTTCCGGGACCGTCGTGTCCAGCAGCCGCGCCGCCTCGCCCGGATGTGGCGTCAGCACGGCGCGCGTGACGCGGCGGTGATGTTCCGACAACAGGTTCAGGGCGTCGGCGTCGAGTACGCAGGGCAGGCCGCTGTCGAGCGCCGCAGCCAGCAGGGCCTGCGCCCAGCGCGAGCGGCCCAGGCCCGGGCCCGCCACGATGACCGAGGCGCGCTCCAGCAGGGGCTCGAGGTCGCGCGGCGCTTCCACGCCGCGGCACATCAGCTCCGGCTGGGCGGAGAACATGGCGGCGGCATGGGCCGGCCGGGTGGCGACGCTGACCAGGCCGGCGCCACTGCGCAGGGCGGCACGACCGGCAAGCAAGGCCGCCCCGCCCATGCCGAGGTCGCCACCGAGCACCAGCACATGACCGAAGTGCCCCTTGTGTGCATCGCGCAGACGCGGGCCCAGCCAGTCGCGCAGGTCGGCCGGCTCGAGCCGCCGCGCCGCAGGTTCCAGCCCTGCGTCGAGGCCGGCGGGCACGCCGAGGCCCGCATACAGGATCTCCCCGGCGCAACCGCGCCCGCGCCCGGTGAAGAGCCCGAGCTTGAGACCGATGAAGCAGACCGTGAGCGCCGCCCGCACGGCCGTGCCGAGCACGCGCCCGGTGTCCGCATGCAGGCCGGTGGGAATGTCCAGGGCGAGCACCGGGCGCCCGCTGGCGTTCAGCGCCGCCACGGCCTGCGCATAGCGACCCTCCAGCGTCCGGTCGAGCCCCGTGCCGAGCAGCCCGTCCACCAGCGGCCCGTCGCCTGGCAGCGTCTCCTCGCCTGCCCAGCTCTCGATGGCGCCGCCGGCATGACGGTAATCCGCGCAGGCTGTTGCGGCGTCGCCTTGCAACGACTCCGGCGCCGTGAGCGCCAGCACCCGGGGCGTCAATCCGCGTTGCAGGGCGCGGCGTGCCAGCACGTAGCCGTCGCCGCCGTTATTGCCGCCGCCGCATAGAACCGTGACGTCGCGCGCTGCCGGCCAGCGCTGCAGCAGCGCATCCAGCGCCGCGCTGCCGGCCCGCTCCATGAGCTCCCGGCCGGCCGTGCCGTGCACCTCGATGGCGCGGCGATCGAGTTCGCGCACCTGCGCGGCAGTCCAGAGTTCGCGGGGCATGGCTGACATGGGCCGGATTATACTGCCGCCCATGGAGAGTCTGGTCCGGCAGGTCAGGGAGTGGGGCCGCGAGCTGGGTTTCGGCGCGGTCGGCATCGCCCGTGCGGACCTGCCGGAGGACGAGGCGTGGCTGAAGCGCTGGCTGGCGCTCGGGCGCCATGGCGGCATGGCCTGGATGGCGCGGCACGGCACGCGCCGCAGCCGGCCCGCCGAGCTTTTGCCGGGCACCGTCACGGTCATATCGGTGCGCATGGACTACCTGCCCCCGCAGGCGACGGCGCCCGAACAGGTGCTGGCGGAGCGCAGCCTCGGCTACATCTCGCGCTACGCGCTCGGTCGCGACTACCACAAGGTGCTGCGCAAGAAGCTGCAGCAGCTGGCGGACCGCATCGAGGCGGCGGCCGGCCCCTTCGGTTATCGCGTTTTCACCGACAGCGCGCCGGTGCTGGAGAAGGCCCTGGCACGCGACGCCGGACTCGGCTGGATCGGCAAGCACACCAACCTGCTGGCACGCGACGCCGGCAGCTGGTTTTTTCTCGGCGAGATCTACACCGACCTGCCGCTGCCGGCGGATGCGCCGCCCAGCAACCATTGCGGCAGCTGCACCGCCTGCATCGACGCCTGCCCCACCGACGCCATCGTCGCGCCCTATGAACTCGATGCGCGCCGCTGCATCTCCTACCTCACCATCGAGCACGACGGGCCCATCCCCGAGGAGTTTCGTGCCGCCATGGGCAACCGCATCTACGGCTGCGACGACTGCCAGCTGGTGTGCCCCTGGAACCGCTACGCGCAACTGGCCGGGACGCCGGACTTCCGCGCGCGCGCAGCGCCTGGACGCGCCGGCGCTGACCGAGCTGTTCCGCTGGTCGGAGCCGGAGTTCAAGCAGCGCATGGAAGGCTCCGCCATCCGTCGCATCGGTTATGAACGCTGGCTGCGCAACATTGCCGTGGCGCTCGGCAATGCCGCCCCGGATGCGGCCGCACGAACCGCCCTGGAATGCCGTGCCGCAGATCCGTCGCCGCTGGTGCGCACGCACGTCGCCTGGGCGCTGGAACGCCACGCGGCCGCGCAGCGTTGAGTTCGCGCCGCTTTGCACACAGAATGAAGGCCTGAAGCGTCGCTCGCGGATGGATCCCTCGGCGACGCCACGGACCCGCTGCTCGAGCCCAGCAGCCAGGACGGGAGGACAAACGGATTGGACTTCGTCGACGCGCCCGACATCCGGCAGTTCATCTCCGGCCTGCAGCTGTTCAACGGCGTGGATGTGCGCTCGGTCGGGCCCTTCCTGGCGCGCACGCGCCGGCGCGACGTGCATGCCGGCGAAGTGCTGCTCGCGCCCTCGAGCACCAATTCCCGCGTGTTCGTGATCCTGTCGGGTGCGCTCGAGGTGCGGCTGGGCGTCGATCGACGCCGAGCCGCTCACCGTGCTGCAGCCGGGCCAGTGCGCGGGGGAGATGTCCATCATCGAGGAGAAGCACCCCTCGGCGTGGGTCGTGGCGGCGCGCGACTCGCACCTGATGGTGATCGAGCAGGACATTCTCTGGCGCATGATCAACGTATCGCACGCCTTCGCCCGCAACCTGCTGGTGATCCTGTCCTCGCGCGTGCGCTCAGACAACGAGGTGATACTCGAGAACGCCGGCATTTTGCGCGAGTTCGAAAGGCACGCGGTGACCGACGCCCTGACCGACCTGCACAACCGTCACTGGCTGGAGAACATGTTCCGCCGCCGGCTGGAGCGTTGCCTGAAAGACGAGACCCCGACCGCCATGGTGATGGTCGACGTGGACCAGTTCAAGAAGTTCAACGACCGGTTCGGCCACGTCGCCGGCGACCGCGCCCTGCGCCTGGTGGCGGAAACGCTGCGCAACCATTTCCGTCCGGGCGACATGGTGGCGCGCTTCGGCGGCGACGAGTTCTGCATCCTGCTGCCCGGCGCGGACAAGGAAGCGGCGCGCACCTGTGCGGAGCGCGCCCGCTGGTCGGTGCTCAAGGCAACCGAAGAGGATCCCGGCGCACCCAAGGTGACGCTGTCGGCAGGCGTGGCGGAAGCAGAGCCCGGGGACACCCTCGAGCACCTCATCGCGCGCGCGGACGATGCCCTGTACCGCGCCAAGATCGGCGGCAGGAACCAGATCGCAATCTAGGGAAAGCTCAGGCGGCCTGGACGGGAATGGCGTCGCCGGTGCGGGTTACGCGGTTGAGCTCGTCGAGATAGACCAGCTTCGGCTTGTGCAGGCGGGCTTCCTGCTCGCTCATGCCGCCGTAGGCACAGATGATGACGCGGTCGCCGGGCCGCGCCTTGTGCGCGGCGGCCCCGTTCACGGAAATGATGCGCGAACCGGCCTCGGCGCGAATCGCGTAGGTCGTGAAGCGCTCGCCGCCCGTCACGTTGTAGATCTGGATCTGTTCGTACTCCATGATCCCGGCCAGGTCGAGCAGGTCGGAATCGATGGCGCAGGAGCCCTCGTAGTCGAGCTCTGCGTGAGTCACGCAGGCCCGGTGTAGCTTGGCCTTGAGCAAAGTCAGCTGCATCGGTTCCTCCTTCCCACGCAGGGACCGGGTCTAATCCAAATCGACGAGCACGTTATCGATCAATCGCGCCCGCCCCAGCTTGGACGCCGCCAGCACGACGAGGTTCCCGTCGTTCCCGGTCGGTGTCCCAAGATCATCCTGCCGGCGCACTTCAAAGTACTCCGGGGACATTCCGGCTGACCGAATATTGTCCATGCCAGCCTGCTGTAATGCAACAAAGTCGCGTTCTCCCCGCTGCAGCGCGTCGGCCGCGGCCTGCAGGGCGCCGTGCAGGGCCGGGGCCACCCGGCGCTCCTCGGCGGTGAGATAGCGGTTGCGGGAACTCATGGCGAGCCCGTCGGCTTCGCGCCGCGTGGGCATCCCCAGGACCTCCACCGGAAAGTCCAGGTCCCGGGTCATGCGGCGAATGATGCTCAGCTGCTGGTAGTCCTTCTGCCCGAACACGGCAAGGTCGGGCTGCACCAGGTTGAACAGCTTGGCGACCACCGTAGTGACGCCGGCAAAATGTCCCGCGCGGCTGGCGCCGCAGAGGATGTCCGACACCTCGGGCACTTCCACGCGGGTCGTGCCCGCGCGGCCCGACGGGTACATCACGGCCTCAGTGGGCGCGAAGACGACGTCGCAACCGGTGTCCTGCAGCCGCGCCAGGTCCTCCTCGAGGGTGCGCGGATAGGCGGCGAAATCCTCCCCCGGGCCGAACTGCAGCGGGTTGACGAAAATGCTGACCACCACCCGCGGGGTGCGCGCGGCCGCGGCGCGCACCAGGTCGAGGTGTCCATCGTGCAGGTTCCCCATGGTGGGTACGAAGCCGATGCGCGCGCCCTCGCGGCGCCAGCGCGTCAGCGCCGCCCGCAGGCCGGACGCATCGCCGACGACGGGCGTGTTGTTCACGAGAAGCAGTGCTCCGGCGCGGGGTAGCTCCCCTCCTTCACTGCGGCCACGTAGGCCGCCAGCGCATCCGGCAGCCCGTCCGCGCCGGCCAGGAAATCCTTGGCAAAACGCGGTTTCCGGCCGGGCGTGACGGAAAGAATGTCGTACAGGACGAGGATCTGTCCGTCCACGTCCGGGCCGGCGCCGATCCCGATCACCGGCACGCGCAACGCGGCGGCGATGGCCTTGCCCAGCATGGACGGCACGCATTCCAGCAGCACGATGTCCGCGCCGGCCTCCTGCAGGGCATGCGCGTCCTTCACCATCTGCTCGGCCGCCGCCTGTTCCCGGCCCTGCACCTTGAAGCCGCCGAGCTTGTGAATCGACTGCGGCGTGAGCCCGATGTGGGCGCATACCGGAATGTCGCGCGAAGCGAGGAACTCCACCGTGCGCACCTGCAGTTCGCCACCCTCCAGCTTCACCATCGCCGCACCGCCGTCCTGCATCAGCCGCACGGCGTTGGCGAATGCCGGCTCGGGCAGGCTGTAGCTGCCGAAGGGCATGTCTGCCACCAGGAAGCCGCGGCGCAGGCCGCGGGTCACGCAGCGCGTGTGATAGACCATGTCGTTCATGGTCACCGGGACGGTGGTGTCGTGTCCCTGCACCACCATGCCGAGCGAATCACCCACCAGCACGACGTCGGTCCCCGCGGCATCCACGGCGGCGGCGAAGCTGGCGTCGTAGGCGGTGAGGCACGCGATCTTCTCGCCGTCCGCTTTCATGCGTCGCAAGGTATCGAGCGTGACCGGCTTCTCGACACGCGCGCGGTCCTGCAGATGGCTGTACATGGTCATGACGCGATTTCCCCCGTGCGCTCGCGGGCCAGCATGGACAATTCGCCCGCCAACATCAATCCGGGCTCAGCCGCTGACGCCGAAGGGCGTGGGATTGTAGTACTGGCGCCCGCCCTCCATGGCGCGGATGCGCTGCAGGAGGTCCTGGTAATCCGCCTCGCGGCGCACCGGGTCGATGGTCGCGGCGTTCACGATCAGCAGCGGCCCGGCGTCATAGCGGTGGAAGAAGTTCATGTAGGCCTCGGACAGGCGGCGCAGGTAGTCCGGGCGCACCGTCTGCTCGTAGCTGATGCCGCGCCGCTGCACCCGCTCGATGAGCACTTCCACCGGCGCCTGCAGGTAGACGACGAGGTCCGGCGTCGGCGCATCCAGCGCCAGCCCGTGGTAGACCTGTTCGTACAGGCGGTATTCCTCGTCCGGCAGCGTGAGTCTGGCGAAGATGCGGTCTTTCTCCAGCAGGAAATCGGCCACGCGTCCGCCGGCAAACAGATCGGCCTGGCGCATCTCCTGCGCCTGGCGCGCGCGCTGGAACAGGAAGTGCAACTGGGTCGGCAAGGCGTTCGCCGCCGGGTCGCGGTAGAAGCGCTCCAGGAAGGGGTTCTCCTCGGCCTGCTCGAGCACCAGGTCGAACTGCAGCGTCTCGGCCAGGCGGCGCGCCAGCGAGGTCTTGCCGACGCCGATGGGCCCCTCGATGGCCAGGTAGCGCAGCTCCCGCGGCATCACTCGACCTCCCGCGACAGCGCCGTCGCGTCGGCCGCGGCCGCCAGCGCCGCGACGCTCTGCCCGTCGGGCAGGCGCAAGCCTGGAGCCACCTCCGCCAGCGGCACCAGCACGAACGGCCGGCTGCAGATGCCGGGATGCGGCAGGGTGAGCGCATCGGACTCGAGCCGGACGTTGCCGTACGCGAGCAGGTCGAGGTCCAGCGTGCGCGGCCCCCAGCGCTGCCCATCGCGGCGACGCCCCTGGTCGTTCTCTATCCCCTGCAGCGCGTCCAGCAGCGCTCCGGGCGAGAGGCGGGTCAGCAGGCCGGCCACGGCGTTCAGGTAGTCGGGCTGGTCCCGGGGACCCATGGGCGGATTGCGGTAGCGCCCCGAGACGGCAACGAGAAGGGTCTCCGGCAAGCCCGCGAGGGCCTGCAGCGCCCTGCTCAACTGCGCGCCGGGGTCGTCGAGATTACTGCCCAGGCCTACATAGGCGGGCATTAAACCGGCGTGGGGCATGGTCAGTCGGCGCCGCCCGTTGGCTTGCGCCGGCGTGGCCGGCGGCGGCGGCGACGCGGCCGGGGGGCGTCGTCCGCCCCCTCGCCCGCAGGCTCGCGCGGTGCGGGCGGCGCGGCCGTGCCGCCCTCCCCCCGCCGCGCATTGGGGTCCACGGCCGCCACGCGGGAGGCCTCGTCCATCTCCTGCAGGCCGGTCCAGAACGCGGCCAGCGCCGGATCGGCATCGCCGACCTGCGCGCGCAGGCACAGGAAATCGTAGGCGGCGCGAAAGCGTCCCTGGCCGAGCAGCCCGAGCACGCGCCGGCCGCGCGTGCGCTGCAGCCGCAGCTGCATCACCATCAGCTCTTTCATCGGCGTCGTAATGCGACGCGGTATGGCCACGCGGCCCTGCTGGCGGTCCGCCACCTCGTCGGCAGCAAGCAGCATGGCCTGGATCGGCGCTTCGCCGGCCGCCTCCAGCTCCGCGGCGCGCCGTCGCACCGGCCCCCACAACAGCACGGCAAACAGGAACACGGGCGTCACCGGCTCGTCTTCCGCTACGCGCTGGTCGGTGTTCTGCAGCGACGCCAGCAGCAGGGCGCGGTACGGATCGCCGTCTTCGCTGTCCAGCAGCCGGTCAGTGGCGGGGAACAGCTGGGCGAAATGGCCGTAGTGCCGCAGCAGCTCGTAGGAGGCCACGCCATGCCCGCTGAGAAACAGCTTCAGCACTTCGTCGAAGAGGCGTGCGGGCGGCACGGAATCCAGCAACCCGGCGAGCTCCCGCAGCGGCCGCTCGCTCTCGCCGTCGACGCGGAAGCCGAGCTTCGCGGCGAAGCGTACTGCCCGCAGCAGGCGCACCGGGTCTTCCCGGTAACGCGCTTCGGGATCGCCGATCAGGCGCAGCACGCCGGCCCGGATGTCGTCCACGCCGCCGGCATAGTCCCAGATCGAGAAGTCTTCGATGTTGTAGTAGAGCGCGTTGGCGGTGAAATCGCGCCGCCAGATATCGTCGTCGATGCTGCCGTAGCGGTTGTCGCGCAGGATGCGGCCTTCGTCGTCCAGCACCACCAGCGCATCATCTCCGTCCGCCGCACCCTCCTCGCCGGAGGCGCGGAAAGTCGCGACCTCCACGATGTCGCGGCCGAAGTACACGTGGGCGAGGCGGAAGCGACGCCCGATGAGGCGGCAGTTGCGGAACAGCCGACGCACGTCTTCCGGATGCGCGTCGGTCGCGATGTCGAAGTCCTTCGGCTCGCGGCCGAGCAACAGGTCGCGCACGCCGCCGCCGACGAGAAACGCCTGGTAGCCGGCCTCACGCAGGCGATACATCACCTTCAGCGCGTTGCGCGAGATATTCGAGCGAGAGATGTTGTGTTCCGGCCGGGGTATGACCCGAGGGGGCGTCCCCATGCCTGTCGCCGCGCTGGCCAATCCGTGTCCGCCTGTGTGAGCCAAGCCCGCAAGTTTACCACCAAGCACGCGGCCCGGCGCCGGGCCATTGAGTCGGGCCGGCGGTGCCGTTACAATGCGCCGCTCGCTGCACCTCCCGGTGCACATCGCGGCTCGACGCTCCGTTCGTCTAGTGGTTAGGACGCTGGCCTCTCACGCCGGTAACAGGGGTTCGAATCCCCTACGGAGCGCCATCTTGCCGCGACAGACCCGCCCGAGGTCGCAACGCTCATGAAGCATACCCACGTCGCTCTTCTCGCAGGTGCCACCGGTGCGGTCGGCAGCCGCGTGCTCGAACACCTGCTGCAGCGCCCGGACCTCAGCGAGGTCGTGGTGGTGGCGCGCGGCCCGGCACGCCGGACCCATGCCCGGCTGCGCTGGATGCGCGCCGAACTTACAGCGCTCGAGCAGGCGCTCGCCGGGGTGCAGGTCGGCGAGGCGCACTGCTGCCTGGGCACGACCATGCGACAGGCGGGATCGCAGGAGGCGTTTCGCGCCGTGGACCTGGCGGGCGTGGCGGCTTTCGCCACCGCGGCGCGGGACTCGGGCGCACGCTTTTTCGGCCTGGTGTCCGCGGCCGGCGCCGACCCGCAGGCGCGCAATTTCTACCTGCGCACCAAGGGTGAAGCGGAGGCACGCGTGGAAGCTCTCGGTTTCACCAGCCTGGCGATAATGCAACCGGGCCTGCTGCGCGGCCCGCGCCGCGAGTTCCGGCTCGGCGAACGGCTCGGCCAGGTGATGGCGCCACTGGCCGACCGCGTGATGCTCGGTCCCCTCGCGCGTTACCGCAGCGTGCCGGTCGAGACCGTGGCGCGCGCCCTGGATGCCGCGGCACTGCATCCGCAACCGGGCACTCGTCGCCTCGGCCCGGCGGAGATGGAGGCGCTTGCCCATGGCGGTTGAACAGGCCGGGGAACACCCGGGCCTGCCGCGCCGCTTGCTGGCGATGCTCTACGACGGGCTGGTCCTGTGCGCGGTCCTGATGGTCGCCGGCGCGGCCTGGGTGGCCCTGCATCGCGCCGCCGCGCCGCCCGGCGACTGGGCCTTTCGCGCCTACCTGGTCGCCGTCTGCGCGCTCTTCTACGCCGGCTTCTGGACTCGTGGCGAGACGCTGGGCCTGCGCGCCTGGAAACTTCGCCTCGAGGGGCCCGACGGGCGGCCGCCGGGCTGGGGTCGCGCCCTGCTCCGTTTCGCCGCGGCACTGCTCTCGTGGCTGCCGGCCGGGCTGGGCTTCCTGTGGGTCCTGGTCGACCGGGACCGGCTCGCCTGGCACGACCGGCTGTCCAAAACGCACCTCGTGCGGCGCGCCGACTAGGCCCGCAACGCGCTCAGCGCACGCGCGAGAGGCCGAACAGGGCCGCGGCAAAGATCGCCGCCACCGGCAGCCACGCCGAGAGCCAGATCGGCGCGCCGTAGACCTGGGCGCCATCCGCCAGCGCGCCCTTCCCCAGGATGTACACGATCCCGACCAGGAACCCGACCACGAAGCGCGTGCTGTTGCCGCCGGAGCGTAGCGGGCCGAACACGAAGGGCAAGGCCAGCAACAGCATCGCCGGTACCGCGGCCACGTTGGCAATCCGCTGCCACATGGCCATGGCATAGCGGCCGGCCTGCAGGTCGTTGGCCTCGAGGTAGCGGATGTACTCCTGCAACATGGGGATGCTCATGTTGTTGGTGTTGATGACCGTGACCGACATGACGCCGGGATCGATGCCGGTCGCGATCTGCAGCGTGTCGAGGTGCTCCGTCTCGATGGTCGCGCCGAAACGCGTCACCTCCACGTCCTCCATCGTCCAGGTGCGATCAGCCCCGACCTCGGCGCGGCGCGCCAGGGATACCGAGCGCAAGCGGCCGGACTCGTCGAAGCGATAGGCGTACACGCCGCCGAGCCGCTCCAGGGTCTCCACCTGCAGGATGTTGAAGATGCGCTCGCCGTCCCTGAGCCAGCTGCCGGAAAGCCCGGAAAGGCTGTCGCGGTCGCGCTTCAGCTCGTCCGAATAGGCGTTGGCGAAACGCTCGGCTCCGGGCATCACGAATTCGCCCAGCACACCCGCGACGCTGGCGAAGGCCAGCCCGGCCAGCAGCATGGAATAGGCCAAGCGGCGCAACCCGACGCCGGCCGCGCGCAGCGCCACCAGTTCGCTGTGCTTGGCCAGCGCGCCGAGACCCATCATGCCGCCGAGCAGGGCGGCGATCGGGAACACGTCGAAGGCATTGCGTGGCAGGTGCGCCACTATCACCACGAACGCGTCCGCAGCCTGGAAGTCGCCCTGCCCCACGTCCTGCAGCTCGCCGGTCAGGCCGATGAAGGCGATCAGCGCCAGCAGCACCAGCAGCACCAGCAGGATGGCCCGGCCC
Source organism: uncultured Gammaproteobacteria bacterium (assembly GCA_963709275.1). Classification (GTDB taxonomy): domain Bacteria; phylum Pseudomonadota; class Gammaproteobacteria; order Steroidobacterales; family XN24; genus XN24. The sequence goes on along the minus strand of CAVPVZ010000002.1, from coordinate 524,054 downwards.
GCCGCCAATGCGATGTAGCGGTCGAGGATATTCATGCCGCGCTCCGCCGCGCGCGCAGTCGCCAGGCACCCCCGGCGTGGAGGTAGATCAGCAATAGCCCGACGCCTCCGATGACGGCATGCACCCACCACAGGCCGAGCCAGGCCGGCGCCCGGCCGGTCTCCAGCAGCATCCGGCCGACGCCGAGCGCGTTGCTGTAGATGACGAATACCAGGATGGCGAAGCCGAGCCTGCCGTAGCGTCCCGAGCGCGGCGGCGCACGCCCCAGCGGCACCGCAATCAATGTCAGGATGAGCAGCGATACCGGTGCCGACAGCCGCCAGTGCAGCTCGGCCCGGTCCGCAGGATCGCCGCTGCCGAACAGGCTCATCGTCGGCATCTGCTCGCGCTTGCGCGTCGGGTCGCTGCGCCGCGGGACCGGCAGCGGAATACCGTGTTCCTCGAAGCGCGCGGTGCGGAACTCGGCGCTGCCGGGCCGCCCCGAGTAACGTATGCCGTCGAACAGGACCAGGAAGTTCTCGTTGCGCTCCAGCGACAGGCGCTGTTCCGCGCGCGCCGCCGTGACGATCTCCACCGTGTCCTCCACGCGCTGCTGGATGAATATGCCCGTCAGCTGGCCGTCCGCATCCCGGTCGCGCGCATAGAACACCAGCCGTCCGGCCGATGCACTGCGGAAGCGGCCCGGCTCGAGCGCCGTGAGCTGGACCTGGCGTCGTCCCTCGTCACGGATGTCCTGCGCCTTGGACGCGGCCCAGGGCGCAACATCGAAGCTGAGCCAGGCCAGCACGCAGGCAGTCAGGGCCGCGCCCCACAGCAGGGGCCGGAGAATCTGCACCACGCCGATGCCGCAGGCGTTGAGCGCCGCCATCTCGCTGTCGCGGTACAGGCGGCCGAGGGCCAGCATCACGGCAAAGAAGAAAGCGGCCGGCACCAGCAGGCTCAGGTACTCGATGGTGGTCAGGCCCATGAGCTGCAGCACGGCCTCGCGCGGGATGCGGTCTGCCGCGGCGCGCGCCAGCCCGCGGGCAAACTGGTCGCCGAGCAGAATCAGCATGAGCACGACCGTCACGCCGAGGAAGTTGCGCACGGTCTCGCGCAGAATGTAGCGATTGATGATCCCTGACACGGTGCGCGCAGTTTCGGCCTGCCCCCTAATCCATTAAACTTCCGCATCTTACCGCGTCTGTAACGCGTAACGCCGCTCCCGGCGGCAGAACCTGAGGAGAGGGAATGATGGATTTCACGGCGAAGACCGGGTCGGCGGCAACCGTCAGGACCGATTGCGTCATCGTTGGCGTCTACAAGGACGGAAGGCTCTCCGAGGCCGCCAAGGAAATCGACGCGGTGACCGACAAGCTGGTCAGCGACCTGGTGAAAGGCGGTGATTTCCGCGGCCAGGCCGGCGCCACGCTGCTGGTCCCCAAGCCGGGCGGCTCGAGCGCCAAGCGCCTGCTGCTGGTCGGGCTGGGCGAGGCCGGGAAGCTCGACCTCAAGGGCTGGCGCAAGGCGCATGGCGCCGCAGTCAAGGCCCTGCTCGGCACGGGCGCCAGGGAAGCTTTCAGCTTTCTCTCCAGCGAGACCGTGGCGGACACCGATACCTACACCCTCGCGCGGCATGCCGCCGAGGCGGCGGAAGAGGCCGCGTATCGCTTCGACGAATTGAAGTCGAGCCTGGACACCCCCAAGCCGGTATTCGCCAGGCTGGCGATCTGGGTCGCCGACCGCAAGGCGCAGTCCGCAGCCAGCACCGGCTTCAAGCACGGCCAGGCCGTGGCTGAGGGCCAGTCCCTCGCCCGCCGGCTCGGCAACCTGCCCGGCAACGTGTGCACACCGACCTACCTGGCCGGCGAGGCCAAGAAGCTGGCTTCCGCGCACCAGGGCCTGAAGGTCTCGGTGGTCGAGCAGGCGCAGATGAAGAAGCTGGGCATGAACGCCCTGCTCTCGGTGGCCCAGGGCAGCCGCCAGCCGCCCAAGCTGATCGTGATGGAATGGCGCGGCGGCCCGAAGCAGAAGGCGCCGGTGACCCTGGTAGGCAAGGCCATCACCTTCGACTCCGGCGGTATCTCCATCAAGCCGGCCCCGGCCATGGACGAGATGAAGTTCGACATGTGCGGCGGCGCCAGCGTCATCGGCACCATGGCCACCGTGGCCCGCCTCAACCTGCCCGTCAACGTGGTCGGCCTGGTGCCCGCGGCGGAGAACATGCCGGACGGCCTTGCCAGCCGCCCGGGCGACATCGTCAAGACCATGTCGGGCCAGACTGTCGAGATCCTCAACACGGATGCCGAAGGCCGCCTCATCCTGTGCGACACGCTGACCTACGCGCGCCGCTTCAAGCCGTCGGCCGTGATCGACATCGCCACCCTGACCGGCGCCTGCGTGATCGCGCTCGGCCATCATCTCAGCGGTCTCATGAGCAGCGACGACATGCTGGCCAATGAGCTGCTGCGCGCCGGCACGGATGCCGAGGACCGCGCCTGGCACCTGCCGATCGCCCCGGAGTACGACGAGCAACTGAAGAGCAACTTCGCCGATTTCGCCAATGTCGCCGGACGCGACGCCGGTGCGATCACCGCGGCCTGCTTCCTCAACCGCTTCACCCGCGATCTCAGCTGGGCGCACCTCGACATCGCCGGCACGGCATGGAAGACCGGCCAGGCCAAGGGCGCCACCGGACGGCCGGTGCCGCTGTTGTCGCAGTTCCTGATGAGCCGGGCGGGCGTGGCCTGACGGCCGCGCACCCGAGCCGGATGACGCGCGTCGACTTCTACGTCCTCGATGATGCGACCGACCTGGCGCGGGAGCGCTTTGCCTGTCGCCTGGTGGAGAAAGCCTGGCGGCTGAAGCACAGGATCTACCTGCATGCCGCCTCGCCGGAAGATGCGCAGCGCGTCGACCAGTTGCTGTGGACTTTCCGCGACGGCAGTTTCGTGCCGCACACCTTGCACTCGGGCGAAGCGGAGGAGCCGCTGGCCGCGGTCACACCGGTGCACATCGGGTCGGGCGCGGAGCCGCGCTTCGAGGCTGACCTGCTGGTCAACCTCGACCGCGAGGTGCCGCTGTTCTTCAGCCGCTTCGAGCGCGTGGCGGAAATCGTCGCGGGCGAGGACGGCAAGGCTGCGGCGCGCGAGCGGTTCCGTTTTTACCGCGATCGGGGCTACACCCTGGAGCACCACCAGATCGGCGGGCAGCGCACATGAGCGACGACCAGACTTCCGACCCGCGCCCGGTGCTGCACCACAAGATCGCAGCAGAGGACGCGGCTGCACCGCCGGTTCTGCGCGCGGTGGCGGTGCCCGCTCCGGGCCAGCTCTCGGACCACGAGCTGGCCGCGCTCAAGGCGGAGCTCGTGGCGGTGGCCTGGGAAGTCGTGGTGGACCTGCTCCACTCCGCGGTGCGCGAAGTCGAGGCGGCCCTGTTCGAACAGGTATCTTCCCGGCTGCGCGATGAGCTGCCCGATATCGTCGAGCGCGCCCTGCGCAACCACTTGCGTACCTGACACCGGACTCCATCCCACATGCAGAAGACCTACAACCCCGAGGACATCGAGGCCGATATCTACGCTGACTGGGAGCAGCGCGGCTGTTTCGCGCCGTCCGGCAAGGGCGAGCCGTACTGCATCATGCTGCCGCCGCCGAATGTCACCGGCACGCTGCACATGGGTCATGCCTTCCAGGACACGATCATGGATGCCCTGACCCGCCTGCAGCGCATGCGCGGGCGCAACACGCTGTGGCAGCCGGGCACCGACCATGCCGGCATCGCCACGCAGATGGTGGTGGAGCGGCAGCTGAACGCCGAGGGCCTGCACCGGCGTGAGCTCGGGCGTGAACGCTTCGTGGAACGCGTGTGGCAGTGGAAGCAGGAGTCCGGCGACACCATCGAGCGCCAGCTGAAGCGGCTCGGTGCCTCGGTGGACTGGAGCCGGCACAAGTTCACCATGGACGCGGAGCTGTCCCGCGCGGTGACGCACGAATTCGTCAGCCTGTACGAAGAAGGCCTGATCTATCGCGGCAAGCGGCTGGTGAACTGGGACCCGGTGCTGCACACCGCGCTGTCCGACCTCGAGGTCGTGAGCGAGGAGGAACAGGGCAAGCTGTGGCATTTCCGCTACCCGCTGGCCGACGGCAGCGGGCACCTGGTGGTCGCCACCACCCGGCCCGAGACCATGCTCGGCGACACCGCGGTGGCCGTGCACCCGGACGATGCACGCTATACGGCCCTGGTGGGACGCGAGATCGAGCTGCCGCTGACCGGGCGCCGCATCCCCATCATCGCCGACGACTACGTCGACCCGGAATTCGGCAGCGGCTGCGTGAAGATCACGCCGGCGCACGACTTCAACGACTACGAGATCGGCCGGCGCCACGGCCTCGAGACGATCAACGTACTCGACGACGACGCGGCGCTGAACGAGGCGGTGCCGGAGGCCTATCGCGGTCTCGACCGCTTCGCCGCACGCGAACGCATCGTTGCCGATCTCGACACGCTCGGCCTGCTCGAGCGCACCCAGGACCATCGCCTGTTCGTGCCGCGCGGCGATCGCAGCGGCGCGGTGCTGGAGCCCTACCTGACCGACCAGTGGTACGTGAAGATCGCCCCGTTGGCGGAGCCCGCCATCCAGGCGGTGGAAGACGGCCGGGTGCGCTTCGTGCCCGAGAACTGGTCGAAGACCTACTTCGAGTGGATGCGCAACATCCAGGACTGGTGCATCAGCCGCCAGCTGTGGTGGGGCCACCGCATCCCGGCGTGGTACGACCCGGAGGGCGGCGTGCACGTGGGCGTGGACGAGGCCGACGCGCGCCGGCGCAGCGGGCTGGCGGACGACGTGCCGCTGGCGCAGGACGAGGACGTGCTCGACACCTGGTTCTCCTCCGCGCTGTGGCCGTTCAGCACGCTCGGCTGGCCGGACCGCACGCCGGCGCTGGACACCTGGTATCCCGGCTCCGTGCTCGTCACCGGCTTCGACATCATTTTCTTCTGGGTCGCCCGGATGATCATGATGGGCCTGAAGTTCATGGGCGACGTGCCTTTCCGCGAGGTCTACATCCACGGCCTGGTGCGCGACGGCGAAGGCCAGAAGATGTCGAAATCCAAGGGCAATGTGCTGGACCCGCTGGACCTCATCGACGGCGTCGACCTGGAGACCCTGGTGGCGAAGCGGACCACCGGGATGATGCAGCCGCAACTCAGGGCGCGCATCGAGAAGGCGACGCGCAAGGAATTCCCGGACGGCATCCCCGCTTTCGGCACGGACGCGCTGCGCTTCACTTTCGCCTCGCTCGCCACCACCGGTCGCGACGTGCGTCTCGACCTGGGACGGGTCGAGGGTTACCGCAATTTCTGCAACAAGCTGTGGAACGCCTCGCGCTTCGTACTCATGAACACCGAGGGCCAGGACTGCGGGCGGGAAGGGGACATCGAGCTCGGCATCGCCGATCGCTGGATCCGGTCGCGCCTCGGGGAAGCTGCCCGCACGGCGCTGGAAGCCTTCGACGCCTATCGCCTCGACCTTGCCGCGCAGGCGATCTACGACTTCACCTGGCACGAGTTCTGCGACTGGTACCTGGAACTGGTGAAGCCGGTGCTCAACGACGAGGCGGCGCCGGAGGCACGCAAGCGCGGCACCCGGCGCACCCTGGCAGAGGTGCTGGAAGCGTTGCTGCGCCTGCTGCATCCGCTCATGCCTTTCATTACGGAAGCACTGTGGCAGAAAGCCGCGCCGCTGGCGGGCGCCGACGGCGCCACCGTCATGCTGCAGCCCTATCCAGAGCCCGCGGACTATCCGCGCGACGCGTCCGCGGAAGCGGAGATGGCCTGGCTGCAGGGCTTCGTGCTGGGCGTGCGCCAGGTGCGGGGTGAAATGAACATCGCGCCGGGCAAGCCGTTGCCGGTGCTGCTGCAGGACGCGTCCGCACGCGACCTGGCATGGCTCGACGCGCACCAGGGCCTGCTCGCGGGCCTGGCGCGGCTGGAGTCGGTGCGACCGCTCGACGCCGGCGAAGCGCCGCCCCCGGCCGCCGCCGTGCTGCTCGGTGAGATGCGCCTGCTGGTGCCGATGGCAGGGCTGATCGACGCCGAGGCCGAGATCGCGCGCCTCGATAAACAGCGCGCAAAGATCGAAAGCGATCTTGCCAAGACGCGCGCCAAGCTGGACAAGCCGTCTTTCGTCGACAACGCGCCCGCAGCGGTGGTCGACAAGGAGCGCCGTCGTGCCGAGGAGCTCGGCAGTGCCATCGCCAAGATCGAGCAGCAACTGGAGCGCATCCGTGCCCTCGGCTGAGTCGCGCGCCGCGGGCGGCGCACAGGCCGCCGCGGACCTGGAGCAGCTGCGCCAGGCCCTGCAGATGCTCGACCGTGTCATCCTCGGCAAGGAGCAGCAGCTGCGCCTGTGCATCGCCTGCCTGCTGGCGGGGGGGCACCTGCTGATCGAGGACGTCCCGGGCGTGGGCAAGACCACCCTGGCGCACGGCCTCGCGCATGCGCTCGGGTTGTCGTGCCAGCGCATCCAGTTCACCAGCGACCTGCTGCCGGCCGATATCGTGGGCGTCTCCGTCTACCAGCGCGACACGGGGCGCTTCAACTTCCACCCCGGCCCGGTGTTCGCGCAACTGGTGCTCGCCGACGAAGTGAACCGCGCCACGCCCAAGGCGCAGAGCGCGCTGCTCGAAGCCATGGAGGAACGCCAGGTCACCGTCGACGGCACCAGCCACCCGCTGCCGGAACCGTTCTTCGTCGTCGCCACGCAGAACCCGGCCGAGCAGGTCGGCACGTTTCCGCTGCCGGAGTCGCAGCTGGACCGCTTCCTCATGCGCATCGGCCTTGGCTATCCGGAGCGGGCGCTGGAACGCGAACTGCTGCGCGGCGAGGACCGCCGGGCCCTGCTGCGCCGGCTGCCGGCCGCGGCGTCGCCGGAGGCTCTCCTGCGCCTGCGCGAGGAAGTGGCGCGGGTGCACGCCTCGGAGGCGCTGCTCGACTACGTGCAGGCGCTCGTGGCGTGGAGCCGCGAACACCCGGGCTACGGTGCCGGGCTCTCGCCGCGCGCCGCGATCGCGCTGTTGCGTGCCGCCCGGGCCTGGGCCCTGCTCGACGGCCGCCACGCCGTGATCCCGGAGGACGTCCAGGCCGTGACCCCGGCCGTGGTCGGCCATCGCTTGCGCACCGAGGGCGAATCGACGGGCGACGATCCCGGAGAACGCCTTGTCGCCGCCGTTCCGATCCCCTGAACCGGTGGCGCCGACGGCGCGCACCGCCGGCCGGGGAATGCGCGCACGGCTGGCAGGGCTGGCAGCCGCATGGGCGCGGCGGCGCCAGGGCCCCGATCCCGATCCGGTCTGCCTGCATCGCCGCCGCATCTACATCCTGCCGACCGCCCTCGGCGCCGGCTACGGCCTGAGCCTGTTCGGCATGCTGCTGGCGGCGATGAATTACAGCAACAGCATGGGATTCATGCTGACGTTCATGCTGGCGGGGCTCGGCCTGGTCACCATGCACTGGTGCCACCAGAACCTGAGCGGCGTGGTGGCGCGCGGCCTGCACCTGCGGCCGGCGTTTGCGGGCAGCGCGGCACGCCTGGAGATGACGCTGGAAAACACCGGCGCCGGCCCGCGCTACGACCTGGAAAGCAACTGTGGCAGCGCGCGTTCGAGCGCGCTGGACCTGGCGCCCCTGCGCACCGGCGAAATGCACATCGAGCTGCCCACCTCCCGGCGCGGGCGCCTGCGCGTGGAGCGCATCCGCGTCAGCACGACATTCCCCTTCGGCCTGTTCCGCGCCTGGGCCTGGCTGCACCCGGACTGCGAGACCGTGGTCTACCCTGCCGCTGCAGCCCAGGCGCCCACGCCCCCGAGCGGCGGTCCCGAGGATGCGGACGGGCGCTGGGACGAACACCAGGGAGAGGACGACTTCGCCGGCCTGCGCGCCTTCCGCAGCGGCGACTCGCCGCGCCGCATCGCCTGGAAAGCGGCCGCGCGCGGTGACGAGCTGCCGGTGAAGCATTTTTCCGGCAGCGCCCGCGGCAGCGCCTGGCTGGACTGGGACAGCCTGGCGGCGCTGGGCGAGGAAGAGCGGCTGTCCGTGCTGTGCCGCTGGGTGCTCGACGCACACGCCGGCGGCGGCGCCTTCGGCCTGCGCATCCCGGGCACGGTGATCGCGCCGGCCATCGGGCCGGCCCACCGCCACCGCTGCCTCGCGGCGCTGGCGCTCTTCCCCGGCGGCGCAGGACCAGCCGATGGCTGACCCCACCGCGCTGCGTCTTGGCTGGATGCTCGGCGCGCTGGCGCTTGCGCTGGCGCCCGCCGTGCCGCGCCTGCCGCTGTGGATCACCGTGGTGTTCGCAGCGGCCGCGGCCTGGCGCCTGGCGATCCAGCACCAGGGATGGCGCCTGCCGCCGTCGTGGCTGCGCCTCGGGCTGGCCGCCGCCTGCCTGGTCGGCGTGTTGTTCAATTACCGCACCCTGAACGGTCTCGAGGCCGGCGGCGCGCTGCTGGTGGTGATGGGCGCGATGAAGCTGCTCGAGACGCGCAGCCGGCGGGATATCCAGGTCCTGGCCTTCATCGGCTATTTCATCGTCATGATGCAGCTGCTCTACGACCAGCCGATCTGGAGCTTGCCGTGGCTCGCCCTCAGCGTCGCGGCGATCACGCTGGCGCTGTTGCAGGGCCTGCGCCTGGGCGCGCCGCTGCCGTGGCGGGTGGCCGGCGGCATCGTGGCACGCATGCTGGCATTCGCCCTCCCCGTCGCGCTGGTGCTGTTCCTGCTGTTCCCGCGCGTCCCGGGCCCGTTCTGGTCACTGCCCTCGCGCGGGGCCGAGGCCACCACCGGGCTCTCGGACGAAATGTCGCCGGGGATGATCTCGCGCCTGATCCAGTCCGATGCGGTGGCCTTCCGCGTGAACTTCGAGGGCCCGCTGCCGCCACCGGCGGAGCGCTACTGGCGGGGCCCCGTGCTGGAGCGTTTCGACGGCTGGACGTGGAGTGACCTCGAGCGCCTGCCGCGCCTCAACCAGCCGTTCGAGCTGGCCGGCCCGAGTTACCGCTACCGCTCGATCATCGAGCCGCACGGTCGCGCCTGGCTGCTGGCGCTGGATTTTCCGGGCGCCTGGTCCGACGACCAGGCCTTCCTCACGCACGAGTTCCAGCTCGTCTCGCGCCGGCCGCTGGACAACACCACACCGATCGCGATCGAGTCCTGGCCGGGCGCCATTGTCGAGGCGGAGCTCGGTGCGCTGGTGCGCTTCCGCAGCCTGCGCCTGCCGGAAGGACGCAACCCCAGGGCCGCAGCGCTCGCCGCGGAACTGCGCGCGCGCGTGGACTCGGACGCGGCGCTGGTGGATGCGCTGCTGGCGCATTTCCGCAACGAGCCTTTCGTCTACACCCTGGAGCCTCCGGCCCTCGGCTCCAACCACCCGGTGGACGAATTCCTGTTCCGCACGCGGCGCGGTTTCTGCGAGCACTACGCGTCGGCTTTCACCGTCATGGCGCGCGCCGCGGGGGTGCCTGCACGCGTCGTCACGGGCTACCTGGGCGGCGAACTCAATCCTCTCAGCGGGCGCCTGGTGGTGCGCCAGTCGGATGCGCATGCCTGGGCGGAAGTGTGGCTGGAGGGCCGGGGCTGGATGCGCGTCGATCCGACCGGGGCCATTGCGCCGGAACGTATCGAGCTGGGCCTGAGCGAGGCTCTGCCGGCCGGAGAGCGCGTGCGCGGGGCCATCCTGCGCCAGCTTTACGGCCTGCGGGGGCTCAGCCAGGGCTGGGACGCCCTCAACAGCCTGTGGACCGACTGGGTGCTGGGTTACGGGCCGGAGCGCCAGCTGGCGCTGCTGGCGCGGCTCGGCCTGCCGCAGGGGGACTGGCGCGCCCTGATCATTGGCCTCGTAGTGCTGATCGGCGTCGTGATGGGCGGCCTGACGCTGTGGCTGGCCCGGCGCCTGCGCCCCCCGCCGGAGCCCGAGGCGGCGCGCCTGTATCGCGAGTTCTGCCGGCGCATGGGCAAGGCCGGCCTGCAGCGCAAGCCGCAGGAAGGGCCGCGCGACTTTGCCGCCCGGGTTGCGGCCGAGCAACCGGCCAGCGCGGCGGCTGCCGCGCGCATCACGCGCCTCTACCTCGCGCTGCGCTACGAGGCGCGTGGCGGCGAGGATGACTTGCTGGAGATGCTGCGGCTGGAACTGCGCCGCTTCCGCACCTGAGGACGCCGGCGTGGCCGACCTCAGGTGGCGAGGTGGTCCCGCGTCGGCATGAAGCGGATCTCCGGCCAGCGTTCCTGGGTCAGCTGCAGGTTGACGCGCGACGGCGCGACGTAGACCAGCGCACCGGCATGGTCCACCGCCAGGTGTTCCTGGGCCTTGTTGCGAAACTCTTCCAGCCGCCGCGCATCATCGGCGTAGACCCAGCGCGCGGTGGCCACGTTGACCTGCTCGAAGCGGCAGTCCACGCCGTACTCCTCTTTCAGGCGCCAGGCCACGACATCGAACTGCAACGGCCCGACCGCGCCCAGGATGACGTCGTTGTTGCGCATCGGCCGGAACAGCTGCGTGGCGCCCTCCTCGCATAGCTGGTCGAGTCCCTTGTGCAGCGCCTTGGCGCGCAGCGGGTCGCCGAGCACGGCGCGACGGAACAGCTCCGGGGCGAAATTCGGGATGCCGGTGAAGGTCAGCTCCTCGCCCTCGGTGAAGGTATCGCCGATGTTGATGGTGCCGTGGTTGTGCAGGCCGAGGATGTCGCCCGCGAAGGCCTCTTCCGCGCGCTCGCGGTCGGAAGCCATGAAGGTCAGGGCATCGGCGATCCGGACGTCGCGCCCGAGCCGCACGTGGCGCAGCTTCATGCCGCGGGTGTAACGCCCGGAGCAAATGCGGAAGAAGGCGATGCGGTCGCGGTGGGCGGGGTCCATGTTCGCCTGGATCTTGAACACGAAGCCGGTGAGCGCAGGCTCGCCGGCATCGACCTCGCGCGTGGTGGTGGGCCGGTGCATGGGCGCCGGCGCCCACTCGATGAACCCGTCCAGCAGCTCGCGCACGCCAAAATTGCTGATGGCCGAGCCGAAGAACACCGGCGTCTGCAGTCCGCCCAGGTAAGCCTCGAGATCGAAGTCGTCGCACGCCTCGCGCACCAGTTCGACTTCCTCGCGGAACAGCTCGGCGGAAGACCCGAGCAGCGCCTGCGCAGCCGGCGAATCGAGCCCCTCGATGATGTCGGTCTGGCCCGCGGCGCCCTTCGCCGCCTCCCGATAGACGTAGATGCGATCCTGCAGGAAATGGTAGACGCCGCGAAAGTCACGGCCCATGCCGATCGGCCAGGTCACCGGCGTGCAGCGGATTTTCAGCACGCGCTCGATCTCGTCCAGCAGTTCCAGCGGCTCGCGCCCGTCGCGGTCGAGCTTGTTGATGAAGCTGATGATCGGCGTGGTGCGCAGGCGGCAAACCTCCATCAGCTTGATGGTGCGCTCCTCCACGCCCTTGGCTGCGTCGATCACCATCAGCGCCGAGTCCACCGCGGTCAGCGTGCGGTAGGTGTCCTCGGAGAAGTCTGCATGGCCCGGCGTGTCCAGCAGGTTGATGACCCGGTCGCGATAAGGAAACTGCATCACCGAAGAGGTCACCGAGATACCGCGCTGCTGCTCCAGCGCCATCCAGTCCGAGGTGGCGTGGCGCTCGGCCTTGCGGCCCTTCACCGACCCGGCCATCTGGATCGCGCCGCCGAACAAAAGCAGCTTTTCCGTCAGCGTGGTCTTGCCCGCGTCCGGATGCGAAATGATGGCGAAGGTCCGTCGCCTGGCGACTTCGGGAGGTAGTGAACTCATGTGACGGTTGCGGCCAGCCGGCCGCCGGGGTTGGCAGGGCGCGGCATTCTAGCAGGAAGCGCGCTCAGGGCGTGCGCGCGAATACCAGCGCGTCTTCGCGCCCGTCGCCGCTGCGATAGTAACGGGGACGCACGCCAATGCGCCGGAATCCGTTGCGCAGGTACAACGCGACGGCGCGCTGGTTCGAGGGGCGCACTTCCAGGTAAATCACGCGCGCCTTCTGTTCCTGCGCCGCCTCGAGGACGTGGTCCAGCATGAAGCGTCCCAGCCCCCGGCCCTGCGCTTCCGGGTCCAGGCACAGGTTCAGCAGGTGCGCCTCGTCGGCCGCCATCGACACGATGGCATACCCGGCGATGCGGCCGTCCTGCTCCAGCACGTCGCACTGGTAGGGCACCCGCAGGCAGTCGATGAAGATTCCCCGCGACCAGGGATAGTCGTACGCGCGCCGCTCGATGTCCCATACCGCCTCGAGGTCGGCCTCGGCCATCGCCCGCACGCGCAGTCCCGCAGTGTCGATTGCAGCGCTCATGAACCCTCCGCCACCGTCATGGCCAGCACCAGGTCGTGCCACGCCTCGGCCTTGGCCTCCGGCCGCCGCAGCAGGTAGGCAGGATGCCAGGTCACCACCAGCGGCGTCCCGGAGCTCGCATGGCGATGCACCTTGCCGCGCAGGCGCCCGACCGGGGTCTCCACATCCAGCAGCCGCTGCGCCGCGACGCGGCCGACGGCGAGGATGACTTTCGGTCGCAGCAAGGCGATCTGCCGCTCCAGGTAAGGCGCACAACTGGCGGCCTCCTCCGGGCGCGGGTCGCGATTCTCCGGCGGGCGGCACTTGACCACGTTGGCGATGTAGACCTCGCCGCGCGCGCGGCCCGTGGCAAACAGCATGGCGTCCAGCAGCTTGCCGGCACGGCCGACGAAAGGCTCGCCGCGGCGATCCTCCTCGGCGCCCGGCGCCTCGCCGATCACCAGCCAGTCGGCCTTGCGGCTGCCCACCCCGAATACGGTATGGGTGCGCCCGGCATGGAGCGCACAGCTGACGCAGCCGCTGACGCGGGCCTCCAGCGCATCCCAGTCGATGCTCCCGATGTCCATGCCGCTATCGGCACCCGGCACCGGGACCTCGGCCGGCGCGCCCTGCGCGGCCACGGACACCTCCCGCAGCGCGGCCGGCGCGCCCGGCAGGACGCTGCCCGGTCGACGCGACCACGCGGGCAGTCCCATGGCGTTCAGGCAGGCGACGCGACGCGGCTCCACCTCAGTCGGACTCCGGCTTGTCCGCGTCGTCGACATCCTCCAGCGCCTGGCGGCGACGCCGGCGCCGGCCCCAGCGCCACGCTGCCATGACCGGCGCCGACAAGGCATAGCCGAGGAACAGCAGGAACAGCACCGTGGGCGGATTGAGGCTGATGAGGATGAAAATGGCCGGGATGAGCAAGGCGTAACCGAAGGGGATCCGCCCGCCGAGGTTGAAGTCCTTGCCGCTGTAATAGGCCAGCCGGCTCACCATCAGGGCACCGGCTCCAGCCGTGACCACCAGCCCGATGACCATCGCCACGGCGCCGGATGCTTCCAGCACCGTACTCAGCCAGACCAGGCCGGCGACCAGCGCCGCCGCGGACGGGCTCGGCAGGCCTTCGAAGTAACGCTTGTCGGCGAGGCCGGTGCGCGAGTTGAAGCGCGCCAGGCGCATCGCGGCGGCGACGGCGAAGAAAAAGGCCACCAGCCAGCCGAGCTTGCCCCACAGCCACCCGAGCTCCTGCAACTGCCGCGCACCCCAGGAGTAAAACACCAGGGCGGGCGCCAGGCCGAAAGACACCATGTCGGCCAGGCTGTCGTACTGCTTGCCGAACTCGCTCTCGGTGCTGGTCATGCGGGCGACCCGGCCGTCCATGCCGTCCAGCGCGCCGGCGATGTAAATGGCAATCGCGGCGGTGATGAAATTCCCGTCCATCGCCGTGACCACGGCGGCGAAGCCGGCGAACAGGGCGCCGGTGGTGATCAGGTTGGGCAGGATGTAGATGCCCTTGCTACGCGGGCGGGAGTCGTCCATAGGGTATCGCGGGCTGTATGAACTCGCCATTTACTCATTTCGGGTGCGGGATTTCCAGCGCTCAGTCCTGTTCCAGCCAGGGCATGTGCGCCCGGAGGCGCGTTCCCACCGCCTCGATCGGGTGTTCCTCGGCCGCCTTGCGCCAGGCCGCGAGGTTGGGCGCGCCCTGCGCCATCTCTGCGCTCAGCTCGGCGGCGAAGCGACCGTCGCGGATCTCGGCCAGCATGTCCCGCATGGCCTGGCGGCTCTCGGCACCGATGACGCGCGGGCCGCGCGTGGCGTCGCCGAATGCCGCGGTGCTGGAAATAGAGCGCCGCATGCCGGCGATACCGCGGCTCTGCACCAGGTCGGCGATGAGCTGCACCTCGTGCAGGCAGCAGAAATAGGCCAGCTCTTTCGGGTAGCCGGCCTCCGCCAGGGTCTCGAAGGCGGCCGTGATGAGCTGGCCCAGCCCGCCGCACAGCACCGCCTGCTCGGCAAAGAGATCAGTCTCCGTCTCGTCCGCGAACGTGGTCTCGAACACCGCCGCGCGCGCGTGACCGTCAGCTGCTGCATAAGCGCCCGCCACCGCCGCGGCCCGCCCGCTGGCGTCCTGGTGCACCGCCAGCAACGCCGGCACGCCGCGCCCCAGCTCGTACTGGCGGCGCACCTGCTCGCCGATGCCCAGCGGCGCCACCATCACCACGTCGAGATCCGCGCGCGGCAGCAACTTGCGGTAATGAATGTTGTAGCCGTGGGCGAACAGCAGCGCGCTGCCCGGCCGCAACGCCGCCGCCAGCGTGTCCTCGTAGACGCGCGGCTGCACCTCGTCCGGCACCAGCATGGCGCAGACGTCACAGGCGCGCGCCGCTGCAGCGGGCGTCTGTACCTCCAGCCCGGCACGAGCGCAATCGGCGCGGTGCGGCGAACCCTCGCGCAGCCCCACCACAACGTCGACCCCCGAGTCGCGCAGGTTCAGCGCCTGGGCGCGGCCCTGGGCGCCGAAACCGAGCACCGCGACGCGGCGGCCATGCAGGGCCGCCGGGTCCAGCCTGTCGTCCGCGAGCGCTTCCATGTTCAACCTCTTCTCCGCGCCGAACTGTACCGGCGGCAACGCCGGCCTTTAGAATGCCGGGCTACAGGCCGGAACACCGGCCGCCAACCCGCACACGACAGCAAAGGCATTTTCATGCGCCTCTCCGAGTTCCCGCTCAACACTCTAAAGGAAGTGCCCGCCGGCGCGGAAATCGTCAGCCACCAGCTGATGCTCCGCGCGGGGCTGATCCGCCAGCTCGCTTCGGGTCTCTACACCTGGCTGCCGCTCGGCGTGCGCGTGCTGCGCCAGGTCGAGGCGATCGTGCGCGAGGAGATGAATCGCGCGGGCGCCCAGGAAATGCTCATGCCGATGGTGCAGCCGGCCGAATTGTGGCGTGAATCGGGTCGCTGGGATCATTTCGGCCCCGAGCTGCTGCGGCTCAAGGACCGCCACCAGCGCGACTTCTGCCTCGGCCCGACCCACGAGGAAGTGATTACCGACCTCGCCCGGCGCGAGCTGAAAAGCTACAAGCAGCTGCCGGTCAACTGGTACCAGGTGCAGTCCAAGTTCCGCGACGAAATCCGCCCGCGCTTCGGCGTGATGCGCTCGCGCGAGTTCATCATGAAGGACGCCTACTCATTCCATCTCGACCAGGACTGCCTCGGGCGCACCTACGAGCGCATGTACGAAGCCTACGGGCGCGTGTGCCGACGCCTCGGGCTGGCCTACCGCGCCGTCGAGGCCGACACCGGCAGCATCGGCGGCAACCTGTCGCATGAATTCCACGTGCTGGCGGAATCCGGCGAGGACGCCATCGCGTTTTCCAACACCTCCGGTTATGCCGCCAACGTCGAGCTCGCCCCCGCACTGCCGCCGCAGGCGCCGCGGCCGGCTGCGACGCGCGCCATGGAGCGGATCGCCACGCCGGGTGTGCGCACTATTGCCGAACTCACCAGCTTCCTCGGCGTCGGCCCGGAACAGTGCCTGAAGACCCTCATCGTGCAGGGCGAAGACGATGGCGCCGTGGCGCTGGTCATCCGCGGCGACCATGAGCTGAACGCGGTCAAGGCGGAAAAGCTGCCGGGCGTCGCCGCACCGCTGCGCATGGCGACGGCAGAGCAGGTACGCACCGCCGCAGGCTGCGAGCCGGGCTTCGTCGGCCCGGTGGGCATCAAGCTCCAGGTCTATGCCGACCACGCCGTCCTCGCCGCGGCCGACTTCACCTGCGGGGCCAACGAGGCCGACGCGCACCTGGTGGGGGTCAACTGGGGTCGCGACCTGCCCGAGCCGGTGGCGGTGGACATTCGCAACGTGGTCAGCGGTGATCCGAGCCCCGACGGCCAGGGGACGCTGGAGATCGCACGCGGCATCGAGGTCGGTCACGTGTTCCAGCTGGGACGCAAGTACAGCGAGTCCATGGGCGCCCTGGTGCTGGATGCTGACGGCCGCGAGCAGGCGATGTACATGGGCTGCTACGGCATCGGCGTGACGCGCCTGGTTGCCGCGGCCATCGAACAGCACTTCGACGAGCGCGGGATCGTGTGGCCGGAGACCATTGCGCCCTTCCAGGTCGCACTGGTGCCGATGAACCTGCAGAAGAGCGAGGCCGTGCGCGAGGCAGTCGAGCCGCTCTACGACGCGCTGCTGCAGGCCGGCGTGCAGGTTCTGCTGGACGATCGCGACGTGCGCCCCGGGGTGAAGTTTGCCGATATGGAGCTGCTGGGTATTCCGCATCGCGTGGTGGTCGGCGAACGTGGCCTCAAGGACGGTGCGCTGGAATACCGGGCGCGCCGCGCCGAGGACAACGAGGCGCTGCCCCTCGAGGGCGCGGTCGAGGCCCTCGTGGAGCGCGTGCGCCAGGGAATCGCCCGGCACACGCCATGACCCGACTGCTCGCCGCGCTGCTGGTGCTGGTCGCGCTGCCCGCGGCGGCAGACCGGGCGCAGGCGCCGGTGGATCCCGAGCTGCGCGACGCGCTGCGCGCCGCGGTAGAGGCGGCGGACAGTTTCGCCGACCGCTTCGACGCCGAGGTCTGGCTCACCGACATGTCGGCCCGCCTCGCCCGCCAGGTGCCGGACGAAGGCGAGCGCATGCTGATCCTCAGGCTGGTGCATCGGCATGCAGAGATGTTCGAGCTGCCGCCGGAACTGGTGCTGGCGGTGATCGACGTGGAGAGCAACTTCGACCGCTACGCCATTTCCCATGCCGGCGCTCTCGGTCTGATGCAGGTGATGCCCTTCTGGCGCGAGGAGATCGGGCGTCCCGACGACAACCTCCACGACATCGAGACCAACCTGCTGTACGGCTGCCGCATCCTGGCCTACTACCTGGAAAAGGAAAAAGGCGACCGGCGCGCGGCGCTGGCCCGCTACAACGGCAGCCGCGGCCAACGCTGGTATCCGGACCGCGTGTTCAACAAGTTGAGCGCGAAGTGGTACCGCTACTGAAGCGCGCCGCCGCGCAACGGCGGGCTCAGGCGGTGGAAAAGGCGCCGGGCAGCGGCTCCGGCACCGTCGCCGGCTCGATGCTGACCGCGGTCACGCGCGCCGCCGGCGGACCCTCGTGCAACCATGCGCACAGCACCGCCACGGCGTCTTCGGGTCCGGCCACGAACACTTCGACTGTGCCGTCGGGGAGATTGCGGGCATGTCCTCGCACGCCGAGCTCGCTCGCCCGTCGTGCCGTGCTGGCGCGGAAGAACACGCCCTGGACGCGTCCGGTGACGATGCAGCGTCGGGCGACCAGCACCCGTGCCTCAGTTCTCGTCGATGCGGGAAGCGCGCAGGGCCTCGGCGGCACGGCGACGCGCCTCGCGCGCATCGTGCCGCGCCCCCGAGTAAGCTTGCACCTGGAGTTTCTGTTCCGCGCTGCTCAGGAGCCGTTGCGCGTCGCTGAGCGCGGCCGGGGCATATTCGCGCGCGCCGGCCTCTTCCGCCGCCTGGATCGCCTGTCGGGCATCACTCATTTCCTGCACCGGCGCGCCGGCGCACGCAGCCAGCAGCAGCAACGCCGCCACGGAGGCGAGACGCGCCGCCATGCTTCTGGCGCCCGGGACATCGATCATCGGTGAAGCCACTCTCAAGCAACTGGCCGGGAACAGAAACTAGCAGCGCTCGCTTCTGCGCGTCAAGCTGGAGCAACTGCCGCAAGGCACAAGAAACCGGAGTCAAATCATGGCAGTGACGATCTATCATAATCCTCGTTGTTCAAAGTCGCGGCAGACGCTGGAGCTGCTCGAGTCGCGCGGGATCAGGCCGCGCGTCATCGAGTACCTGAAGTCTCCGCCGGATCACGCGACCCTGAAGTCGCTGCTGCGCAAGCTGGGGATGCCCGCCAGCGCCCTGGTGCGGCGCAAGGAAGAAGAGTTCAAGTCCCTGGGGCTCGATCGACCCGGCACCACCGAAGACGCGTTCCTCGAGGCCCTCGCCAGCCATCCGCGCCTGCTCGAGCGACCCATCGTGGTGAGCGGGCGCAAGGCGCGCATCGGGCGCCCGCCTGAGAGCGTGCTCGAGATCCTGCCGTGACGCGCGTACTGGTGCTGTTCTATTCGCGCCACGGCAGCACGGCCGCGCTGGCGCGGCAGGTCGCGCGCGGTGTCAGCAGCGTGCCCGGGGCCGACGCCATGCTGCGCACCGTGCCGCCGGTAACGCCGGAGACGCGGGTCGCCAGCCCGCCGGTGCCGGAGGAAGGCGCACCCTACGCGACGCTGGCCGACCTGCGGGACTGCGATGCACTCGCGCTGGGCAGCCCGACCCGTTTCGGCAACATGGCGGCGCCGCTGAAGTATTTCCTCGACGGCACCAGCGAGCTGTGGCTGGAAGGCGCGCTGTCGGGCAAGCCGGCCGGAGTCTTCACCTCGACCTCGACCCAGCACGGCGGCCAGGAGAGCACGCTGCTCACCATGATGGTCCCGCTGCTGCACCACGGCGCCCTGGTGCTCGGCCTGCCCTACACCCTGCAGCCGCTCAGCGATACCCGCAGTGGCGGCACGCCCTACGGGCCCTCGCACGTCGCCTCGGCCGAGGCCGGCACGCGCCTCGATGAACATGAGCAGGCCCTGGCGCGCGCGCTCGGGCGCCGCCTCGCCGTGGCCGCAGGGGCCCTGGCCGGTCATCGGGAGGCCCTCAGGTGAGCCGCGTCGCCACGGCCAGGGCCGTCGCCCTGCTCGCGCTGGCAGGCGCGCTGGCCTGTCTCACCGGCTGGCTGCTGCCGGCGGCCATGGCGAACGGGTGGCCCGGCATGGTCATCCTGCTGCTGGTGCTGGCGCCGCTGCTGCTGGGGTTGCGCGGCCTGGCGCAGGCGCGCTTGCGCACGGCGCGCTGGTTGAGCCTGGTGCTGCCCTTCTACGGCGCGCTGTTACTGGTCGGCGCCGTGGGCAACCCGGGCGCGCGCGGCTGGGTCACGGCCGGCGCCTTTGCCGTGGCACTCGCCTTCGGCGCCGTGGTGGGATGGGTCAGGCGGGGTGCTCCTGACGCTCGCTCGCGATGACCTCGCGCACGAAAGGCGTGGTCAGTCGCCGCCCCGCCGCCAGGGAAGCCGTGTCCAGGCGATCGAGCCAGTCGCACAACGCGCGCATGTCGCGCGGCAGCCGCTTCATGAGGTAACGCGCCGCGTCCTCCGGCAGCTCGAGGCCGCGGTGGGTGGCGCGCCGGCGCAATGCCGCGACGCGCTGCTCGTCGTCCAGGGGCAACAGGTGGAACACGCCACCCCAGGCCAGGCGGGACGCCAGGTCGGGCAGCTCGAAAACGATGGCGGCGGGCGCCGCTGCAGCGCTCACCACCAGGCACCCTTGCCGTTCCCACAAGGCATTGAACAGGCGGAACAGCGCCAGCTCCCAGTCGCGACGACCAAGCAGCCGGTCGACGTCGTCGATACAGACCAGGCCCCGCTCCTCCCAGCCGCTGAGCGCATCCGGCCCTGCGGGCGCCAGCTCTGCCGCAGGCAGGTAGGCCGCGCCCGGACGGGCGGCGCAGGCGGCCTGCAGCAGGTGGCTCTTGCCGCAACCGGCTGCGCCCCACAACCAGGCGGCGGGACCGGCCGCGGCAGGATCTGCCAGCCAGGCCACCACGGCCCCGTTTGGCCCCGGCTCGAAGGTATCGAAGAGCGCGAAGTCCCGCAGCCGCACGGGCAAGGGAAGCTGTCGCATCAGCGCCCCGCGGCGCGCGCCCGCGCGCCCCAGCGCAGGACATAGTCGAGCCCGCTGATCACCGTCGTCGCCAGCACGCACCAGCCCAGGGCGGCGATGATGGCCGGCGCCGGCACGCCGAACACCAGCTTCGACAGGATAAGGATCACGTAGCCCAGCTGGAGCATGGAATTCAACTTGCTGATCGGCGTGGGCTCGGCCTCGAAGGCGCCGATCAGCCAGCGATACAGGCCGGCCCCGAGCACGATCACCACGTCACGCGCCACTACCGCGGCGAGCAGCCAGTCCGGCACGTAGCCGGCGAGCCACAGCGTGACGAAGCCGGTCACCAGCAGCAGCTTGTCGGCCACCGGGTCGAGCATGCCGCCGAGATGACTCTGCCAGTGAAAGCGCTTGGCAAGGTAGCCATCCAGCCCGTCGGTGAAGCCGGCGATGAAGAACAGCACCAGCGCCAGCTCGTAGCGCCCGGTCACCACGCCCCAACCCACGGGCACGGTCAGCAGTATGCGCAGCACGCACAGCAGGTTGGGGATGTCGCGGGCTCTCATCGCGACACGCGGTACCGCAGGCCGGGGTCGCCCGGAGCCGAGGGCACGCGATCCAGCAGGCGCCCGAGCCCGATGGCCTCCTGCAGCGCCGCGGAATCGCCGCGCAGGGTCAGCCGGAACAGCACTTCCTCGCCCTCGACGCGTTCCACGACGCAGGACTCGACCGCCGTGAGCCGCTCGAGGAAGCGCAGCACGCGCGCGTAATCGTCCACGCTCGCGATCCCCGTTACCGCAAGGTTCACGGTCGCAACGCCGCCCGAGGACACTACGGCGAAACGCGCGGCGAACTGGTCCGCGACGCGGTCGATGCTCTCCTCCAGGCCGCCGCTCCAGCGCTGCGAGCCGTTCTCGTCGAGCAGGGTCCAGCGCACGAAGCCCGGGTCGCTGGCGCTCATGCGTCCCACCAGCACTGCATCGGCGCCGTATCTTGCCGACGCGGCCAGGATGGAGTCCTCGAAGCCGCCCCATACCTCGGCGAAGGACGCCCGCGAACGGTCCTCGGCATCCATGAGCGGGAACATCACCGGGATGCCACGGCGCGCCGCCGCGGCGCGCAAGGTGTCGCGCAGGCGGGTCTCGACCCCCGACTCCGCGCCCGAAGACAACACGAAACGGCTGCCCCCGCCCGTATCCACCGCGACCCACAACAACGTGGCCGGGCGATCCGCGCCCCATACGGGCAGCCCGCGCTGCCCCAGTTCCTGCTCGAGCGCGGCGCCGTCGAAGGCCACCCAGAGGCGTCCGGGCGCCGGCTGCCGAAACTGCTGCGCGAAGCCCTGGGCGTTCTCCAGCACGGCGCGCGCCTCTTCCCGGCCGGCGATGTCGCGGCGTCCGGTGATGCGCACCAGGACCTGCCCGAGCGCATCCACGAAGCCGTCGGCCCGGTCCTCCTCGAACGCGCCCTCGGCCTCGTAAAGGCCGTCGACACGGTCGGCTTGCAGGGGCGCCGCGGCCAGCAGCATGACCATGCCGGCCGCCAGGGCCAAGGAAGAACAAAAACGGATGAAGGGGCTCACTTTCGGAGTATCCTGCCTCGCGTCGAAGCGTCGGATAAAATAACACGCCACCGCCCCGGCCGGGGCCGCAAACGGATGTCATTCCCATGAGCGATCACACACCGCTGACGTACAAGGACGCCGGCGTGGACATAGATGCCGGCAACGCGCTCGTCGAGCGCATCAAGCCCGCGGTCCGGGCGACCCATCGGCCCGGGGTGCTGTCCGGCATCGGGGGCTTCGGCGGCTTGTTCGAGGTGCCGGCCGGCTATAAGCGCCCGGTGCTGGTGGCGGGCACGGACGGTGTGGGCACCAAACTCAAGCTGGCCATCGAGACCGGCAAGCACGACACCGTCGGCATCGACCTGGTGGCGATGTGCGTCAACGACGTCATCGTCCAGGGCGCCGAACCGTTGTTTTTTCTCGATTACTACGCCACCGGGCGCCTCGACGTCGAGGTCGCCGCAAGCGTGATCGCGGGCATCGCGGAAGGCTGCCGCCAGGCCGGCGCAGCATTGCTCGGCGGCGAAACCGCAGAGTTGCCCGGGTTCTACGAAGGCGGCGAATACGACCTGGCCGGGTTCTGCGTTGGCGTGGTCGAGCACGACAGGATCATCGACGGCGCCCGGGTCGCCCCCGGAGACGCCATCGTCGGCATCGCCTCTTCCGGGCTGCATTCAAACGGCTACTCGCTGGCACGCAAAGTCCTGGCGCGCAGTGGCGCCGGCTCCGACACCCTGCTCGAAGGTCGGTCCCTGGTCGACCAGTTGCTGGCGCCGACGCGCATTTACGTCAAGCCGCTGCTCGCCCTGCTGCAGGAGGTGGAAGTGCACGCCCTGGCGCACATCACCGGCGGCGGCCTGCCGGAGAACCTGCCGCGCGTCCTGCCCGAGGACGCGACGGCCGTGATCGACACGCGCAGCTGGCAGCGCCCGGCAGTATTCGACTGGCTGCAGGCCGAGGGCGGCATCGCCGACGCCGAGCTGTATCGCACCTTCAATTGCGGCCTCGGCATGGCCGTGGTGCTGCCCGCAGCACAGGCGCAGCGCGCCATCGAGCTGCTGGCGGCGCACGGCGAGCAGGCCTGGCTCGCGGGTCGGGTCGAGGCCGGCGAACGCAAGGTGGTGCTGGCCTGATGCCACGCCCCGCGCTGCCGGTCGCCGTCCTCGTCTCCGGCTACGGCAGCAACCTGCAGGCGCTGCTCGACGCCCGTGCCGCGGGCCGCCTGCCGGTCGATTTCCGGCTCGTCGCCTCGGACCGGCCCGACGCCATGGGGCTGGAGCGCGCGCGGCGCGCCGGCGTGCGCGCGGAGGCGGTGCCGCCCGGCGCGAGCGCCGACCGCGCAGCCTGGAATACCGCGCTGGGTGAACTGCTCGCGGCGTCGGGTGCGGAACTCGTCGTGCTCGCGGGGTTCATGCGCGTGCTGGCGCCGGAGCTGGTGCGGGCCTGGGAAGGGCGCATGCTGAACATCCATCCCTCGCTGCTGCCGCTGCATCGGGGCCTGCACACGCATCGCCGCGCGCTGGAGGCCGGCGACCGCATGCACGGCACCAGCATCCACTTCGTCACCGAGGAGCTGGACGGCGGCCCGGTTGTCCTGCAGGCGCGCCTGCCCGTGTTGCCGGGGGACGACCCGGAGAGCCTGGCGCAGCGCGTGCAGGCCCGGGAGCACGAGGTGTACCCGCGCGTGGTGCGCTGGGTCGCGGAAGGTTGGCTGCAGTGGCGCGCGGACGGGCCCTGGCTGTACGGCCGGCCGCTGCGCCGGCCGGTGCTGGTCTGAGCGGCGCCGCCCTCAGGCCTTTGGCAGGGTGACTCCGCGCTGCCCCTGGTACTTGCCGCCGCGGTCCGCATAGGACGTTTCGCACACCTCGTCCGACTCCAGGAACAGCATCTGCGCCACGCCCTCGTTGGCGTAGATCTTGGCGGGCAGCGGCGTGGTGTTGGAGAACTCCAGCGTCACGTGGCCCTCCCACTCCGGCTCCAGCGGCGTCACGTTGACGATGATGCCGCACCGCGCGTACGTGCTCTTGCCGAGGCAGATCGTCAGCACGCTGCGCGGGATGCGGAAGTACTCCACGGTGCGCGCCAGGGCGAAGGAGTTGGGCGGGATGATGCACACGTCCGCGCTGACGTCGACGAAGCTGGAGGCGTCGAAGGCCTTCGGGTCCACCACCGCCGAGTTGATGTTGGTGAAGATCTTGAAGTCCGAGGCGCAGCGCACGTCGTAGCCGTAGCTGGAGGTGCCGTAGCTGACGATCTTGCGGCCGTCCACCGCCCGCACCTGGGCCGGCTCGAAGGGCTCGATCATGCCGTGCGACTCCGCCATGCGGCGGATCCAGCGATCGGACTTGATGCTCATCAGTCGTCCTCGAAGCTGATGGTCGGGAACTTGGCGCCGGGCAGCTCGCCGCCGGCGGCCAGGCGGGCGCACATGCGCCGCGCGATGTCGAGGTAGGCGCGCGCCGCGGGACCGTCGGGGTCGGCCACCACCGAGGGCTGGCCGGCATCGGCCTCTTCGCGGATGTGAATGTCCAGCGGCAGGTTGCCCAGCAGCGGCACGCCGTACTGCTCGGCCATGCGCTCGCCGCCGCCGGTGCCGAAGATCGGCTCCTGGTGGCCACAGTTGGAGCAGATGTGCAGGCTCATGTTTTCCACGATCCCGAGCACCGGCACCTTGACCTTCTCGTACATGCGCAGGCCCTTGCGCGCGTCGAGCAGGGCGATGTCCTGCGGCGTGGTGACGATCACTGCGCCGCTCACCGGCACGCGCTGCGACAGCGTCAGCTGGATGTCGCCGGTGCCCGGCGGCATGTCCACCATGAGATAGTCGATCTCGCCCCAGTCCGTGTCGCCGAGCAGCTGCTGCAGGGCCTGGGTGACCATAGGTCCGCGCCAGATCATCGGCTGGTCCTCGTCGATGAGGAAGCCGATGGACATGCACTTCACGCCGAAGGCGTCCAGCGGCCGGATGCGCTTGCCGTCCTCGCTGGTAGGACGCCGGCCGGACAGGCCCAGCATGCGCGGCTGGCTGGGGCCGTAGATATCGGCGTCGAGGATACCGACCTTGGCGCCTTCCGCCGCGAGGGCGAGCGCCAGGTTCACGGTGGTGGTGGACTTGCCGACGCCGCCCTTGCCGGACGACACCGCGATGATGTTGCGGATCCCCGGGAGCGGCGAGAGGCCCGGCTGCACCGAGCGCGTCTCCACGCCCCACTCCGCTGTGACCTTCACGCGGGAGACGCCAGGCAACGCGCCGAGCGATTCGCCGAGCTCCCGCTCCAGGTCCCGCGCGTAGCGATCTGCAGGAAAACCGAGGCGCAAGCGCACCCGCAACTCGCCGTCGCTGAGGCTGAGGTCGGTCACGGCGCCGGCCGAGACCAGGTCCTGCTCGATAACGGGATCCACGCGTTCCGCCAGCAGGGCGCGCGCGCGTTCGATCGTTTCCTGGGTCATTACAGTCCCCGCAGATTGCCTGATTGCCGTTGAGAGGCGCGCATTGTAGCCGACCACGCGGGCCCCGGCAGCATGGCTTGGACGGCTGCCGGTCCCCGGTGTACTGTAGGGAGTTCGCGGGCCCCGTGGCACGGTATGGCGCCAAGGCCCCTGTGGGCCCCTCGAGGCCTTAGAATGCTGGTTATGGAAGCCGGAAAGACTGCTTGATCAAGCCCAGGCCCAAAGCCCTGCACTCACCGCTGCGCCGTGGTTCCGTATCCGGCCCGGCGGCGACGGGCGGCAGGAGTCAGTCGTGAACCCGTTCGGCGGCATGTTTGCCGAGCGACTGCTCGCGCGCATCCGCACGCCGGCGGACCTCGACAGCGAAGCCGGCCGCAAGGCCGCAGCGCGGCTGCGCAAGATGGGCACGCCTGCGCTGCGCAAGACGGTGGAGGAAATGGAAACCGCGGATGCGCCGCGTGTCCAGGCCCTGTGCCGCGTACTCGGCATCCTCATCTCCCAACGCACCCTGCCCGACGCGGTCGAGCTGATGTCCACCAGCAATGCCAAGGCGTTGCAGGGGCTGGTGTGGGCGCTCAGCAACAGCCGCGACTACGACCCGAACAAGCTGCTCGACCACCTCGCGGACGAGCGCGCGCCGCGCGCCGCGCTGCTGGAGATCCTGAACGCCCAGCAGGAGCGGCTCGAAACCCGCGCCCTGCTGAACCGCGCCTACCAGGCCGACCCGACCGAGAAGGCCTCCCTGTTCAAGCTGGTGGCCGCCGGCGCCGACGAGAACCTGGTGCCGGAGCTCGTCAGCCGCCTCACCGGCAAGGACATAGGCGCCAAGGCGCACATCATCGACATTCTCTCTCGCTTCGACCGCCCCGATGTCCAGCATGCCCTGGAACGCGAGCTGCAGAGCGACAACAAGGTCATCCGCCAGGCCGCACTGGCCGCGCTGGAGAGAATGAGCGGGGAACCGAACATCGGCCTCCTGTGCGCGCTGCTGCGCGACCCCGACCTTGCAGTGCAGAACCGCGCCGTGGAAGTCATCATCACCAAGCGCCACCCGGACACGCTCAAGCACCTGGTGGAAGTGCTGAAGGACGAGTCGGACTTCGCGCGGCGTGCTGCGGTCGAGGTGCTCAACGAGATCGGCGACCAGGAATCGATCAAGGACCTGCTCAGCGCGCTCGGCGACGACGACTGGTGGGTGCGCGCGCGGGCCACGGATGCGCTGGCCCGCATCGGCGGCCCCCGGGTGATCGACGCCGTGCTCGGCCTCATCGGCGACAAGGACGAGTCCGTGCGCCGCGCGGCGGTCGAGATCCTGAACACCACCAAGGACGAGCGCGCAGTCAAGCACCTCATCGCGGCGACTCGCGACGAGGACTGGTGGGTGCGGGAACGGGCCGCCGACGCCCTGGGTGAAATCGGTGACGAGCGCGCCGTCCCGGCCCTGGTGGCGATGCTGAAGTCCGAGGCGCGATCGATCCCCGCCGCCGCACGCGCACTCGGCAAGCTGGCGGGGTCGGAGGCGGTGCCGCACCTGATGCGCCTGCTCGACCACAAGGACAAGGAAGTACGGATCGAGGCCATCAAGGCGCTCGCCGAAGCCGTGGACCCTGCCACAGCCGACGAGGTGATCACGCGCATCGCGCGGGAGAGCAGCTCGCGCGACCCGGCCGTGAGCGAAGCGGCGAGCGCCGCGGTGCAGCGCCTGCACGAGCGCACGGGCACCACCACTGGGACGCTGACCTCCTCCTCCGGAACCGGCCCCGGCGGCGGCACAGAGCTGACGCCAGGCGAGGCCAAGGACTGGCGCGAACTGCTCAAGGCCGCGTCGCAGCAGGTGCAGACGCTGGACATCACCAAGCTCGAGGCGGGCGACGTGATCGACGGCCGCTACAAGTTCATCCGCCAGATCGGCAAGGGCGCGTTCGGCACCGTGCTGCTGGTGCAGGACCAGGTCGTCGACGAGCAACTCGTGCTCAAGTTCCTCAACCCCGGCGTGGCCCAGGACGAGGAGATGATGAAGCGGTTCATCCATGAGCTGCGCTACTCGCGCAAGATCACCCACCACAACATCATCCGCATCTACGATTTCGTCTCGCTCGGCGGCCTGTACGCGATCTCGATGGAGTACTTCGCCTCGCACCCGCTGTCCAGCGAGCTGAAGGAAGAGCAGCCGCTGCCCTTCGATCGGGCGCTGCGCTACGGCACGGACATCGCCACGGGCATGTCCGTGGCGCACCAGGCCGGGGTCATCCACCGCGATCTCAAGCCCGCCAACGTGCTCATCGACAAGGGCGGCCTGGTGAAGGTGGTGGACTTCGGCGTGGCAGCTGCGCGCGCCAGCGGGGACACCCAGCTCACCCGCACCGGCTATGTGATAGGCTCGCCCAAGTACATGGCCCCGGAGCAGATCCTGGGCAAGAAAGTGGACGAAAAGGCGGACATCTACAGCCTCGGCGTCATTCTCTACGAGATGCTGACCGGCTTTGCCCCCTACACGCGCGGAGACCACATGTCGGTGATGTACCAGCACGTCCAGGGCAAGGCCAAGCCTGCGCGCGAGCTGAACCCGGACATTCCCCAGGGCCTGTCGGACATCGTCACGCGCTGCATGGCCGTGGACAAGAGCAAGCGCTTCAGCACGATGGAAGAACTGCGCGGCGCCATCGCTCCCTTCTTCGGGGCGGAGGGCTAAACCCTGGCGAGGATCGACGCATTCCTGCAGCTCGCCATGGCGCAGGGCTGCTCCGACATCCACCTCGCCGTGGGCGTGCCCCCGATGCTGCGCCTGCGCGGCGACCTGATGCCGATCAAGTTCCGCGAGTTGTCGGCCGCCGAACTGGAAAGCTACGTCTCGGAAATTCTCCTGCCGTCCCAGAAAGAATCGTTCCGCCAGGGCCATGACCTGGACTTTTCCTACGTCAGCGGCGAAGGCGGTCGCTTCCGGGTCAACCTGTTCCGCAAGGACACCGGGCCGGGCGCGGTGTTCCGCTTCATCCCGGCCGAGGTGCCGACGCTTGAATCCCTCGGGCTGCCGCCGATCATCCGCCAGCTGTGCGACTACCACCAGGGCATGGTGCTGGTGACCGGCGCCACCGGCACCGGCAAGTCGACCACGCTGGCGGCGATGATCGATTTCCTCAACTCGACGCGCAAGATGAACATCATCAGCCTCGAGGACCCGATCGAGTTCGTGCACAAGTGCAAGAGCTCGCAGATCATCCAGCGCGAGCTGAACACTCACCTGCGCAGCTTTGCCGACGGCGTGCGCGCGGCGCTGCGCGAGGATCCCGACGTGATCCTGGTGGGCGAGATGCGCGACGCGGAAACCATCAACATGGCCATGACGGCGGCCGAGACCGGCCACCTGGTGCTCGGCACGCTGCACACCACCGGCGCCGTGAAGACCATCGACCGCATCATCGACGCTCTCCCGGCCAACCAGCGCGAGCAGACCAAGAGCTTCCTCGCGCAGAGCCTGGTGGCGGTGGTGACCCAGGTGCTGGTGAAGACCGCTGACGGCCGCAGCCGCAAGGCGGTGCACGAGATCATGATCCGCAACAAGGCGATCGCCCACCTCATCATGAGCGACCAGACCCACCTGATTCCCTCGCAGCTGCAGACGGGCAAGGAGATGGGCATGCAGCTCATGGACCAGGCGCTGCTCGAGGCGATCCAGCGGCGCGAGATCGATCCGGACGACGCCTACCGCTTCACCACCGAGAAGAAGCAGTTCGCCCGCTACGTCACCGACACCGGCGTCATGCCGAAACTGGACCTGGCGGAATGAGCACCGGCACCACCAGCACGACCCACCGTCGCGCCGACCTCGTCAACCGCTTGCTGCGCAAGGCGGTGGAGCGCGGCGGCTCCGACCTGCACCTCATCGCCCACGCGCCGCCGCGCTTCCGGCTGCACGGCGACCTGCAGGTGCTGGAGCCGGCCCTGCTGGACGAGCAGGAGCTGACCGGCAACCTGCAGGCGATCGCGACCAATGTCGCCGCCGCAACCTTCGACCGCGAGGACCAGGCCGACTTCGCCTACTCCATCGAAGGCCTGTCCCGCTTCCGCGTGAACGTGTTCCGCCACCTCGGCGGCATGGGCGCCGTGATGCGCGCCATCCCCTCCGAGGCGGTGACGCTCGAATCGCTCAAGTTGCCCGACGTGGTGCGCAGCCTGTGCCAGCACCGCCAGGGCATGATCCTGGTCACCGGCAAGACCGGCTCAGGCAAGTCCACCACGCTGGCCGCGATGATCGACGAGATCAATCGCAGCCGCAAAGGCCACATCATCACCATCGAGGATCCGATCGAATTCGTGCACACGCGCATCGGCTGCCTGGTCAGCCAGCGCGAGATCGGCAACCACACGCCGAGCTTCGCCGAGGCGCTGCATTCCGCCCTGCGCGAGGATCCGGACGTGGTCCTGGTGGGCGAGTTGCGGGACCTGGAAACCATGGCCACGGCGATCACCGCGGCCGAGATGGGCATCCTGGTGATGGGCACGCTGCACACCAACGGCGCCGCGCCCACGGTCGACCGCATCGTCCATGCCTTTCCGCCGGAAAAGCAGCCGCACGTGCGCACCATGCTCTCGACCTCGCTGCGCGGCGTGATCTCCCAGCAGCTGTGCAAACGCAAGACCGGGGACGGCCGTATCCCGGCACTCGAGATCCTGGTGAACACGCCGGCGATCTCCAACCTGTTGCGCCAGGGCAAGCTGGACCAGCTCGAGACGGCCATGCAGTGCGGCGCCGGCGTGGGCATGCGCACCATGGATGCGGCCTTGCAGGAACTGCTCGACCGCCGCTTCATCACGCCGCGCGAAGCCTACGAAAAGGCCATCGCAAAGGAGCGCTTCCGCAAGCGCGTCGAGGACTCCGAGCCCCCGCCGAGCCGTCACGGGGCCTGAGCCCCGGATATGGCATAATTTCCGGCTTATCGTTCCCGGCGGAAGGGACCGCGTCTCGTGCGCGGCCGGCCGCCGAGCTCCAGCCTCATTGACTCCGCAAGCCTGCGGGAAGAGACCATGAGCGACAGCCGCGAAATCCTCGTCACCAGCGCCCTGCCCTACGCCAACGGTCCGCTCCACATCGGCCACCTCGTCGAGTACATCCAGACCGACATCTGGGTGCGCTTCCAGCGCATGCGCGGGCACCGCTGCATCTACGTCTGCGCCAGCGACGCCCACGGCACGCCGATCATGCTCAAGGCGCGCCAGGACGGCATCACGCCGGAAGCCCTGATCCGGCAGATCCACGCCGGCCAGGTAGAGGACTTCGCCGGCTTCCACGTCAGCTTCGACAACTACCACAGCACGCATTCCGACGAGAACCGGGCGCTGGTGGAGGAGATCTTTGCCGCCCTCGAGGCGCGCGGGCACATCGATACGCCGCACCATCCGCCAGTCCTACGACGAGCAGGAGCAGCATGTTCCTGCCGGACCGCTTCGTGCGCGGCACCTGCCCGCGCTGCGGCGCCGCCGACCAGTACGGCGACAGCTGCGAGGTCTGCGGCGCCACCTACCGCCCGTCCGAGCTGATCGAGCCGGTGTCGGTGCTGTCCGGCACGCCGCCGGTGGAGCGCGAGTCCGAGCACCTGTTCTTCAAGCTGGGTGACTTCGAGTCCCTGCTGAAGTCCTGGATGGCGGAAGGGCGCCTGCACGAGAGCATGCGCAACAAGCTGGAGGAATGGTTCGAGGCCGGCCTGCAGGACTGGGACATCAGCCGCGACGCGCCCTACTTCGGCTTCGAGATCCCGGGGCGGCCGGGCAAGTACTTCTACGTCTGGCTGGACGCGCCGATCGGCTACATGGCCAGCTTCCGCCACCTGTGCGACCGGCGCGACGACCTGGATTTCGACGCCTGGTGGCGTCCGGGCAGCGCCAAGGAGCTGTATCACTTCATCGGCAAGGACATCGTCTACTTCCACTCCCTCTTCTGGCCGGCCGTGCTGCACGGCGCCGGTTTCCGGATGCCGACGGCGGTTTTCGCCCACGGCTTCCTCACCGTGAACGGCGAGAAGATGTCCAAGTCGCGCGGCACTTTCATCCGCGCCAGCACCTGGCTGGAACACCTGGACCCGGAGTCCCTGCGCTATTACTACGCCACCAAGCTGGGTTCCGGACCGGAGGACATCGACCTCAACCTCGACGACTTCGTGCTGCGGGTCAATTCCGACCTGGTGGGCAAGCTGGTCAACATCGCCAGCCGCTGCGCCGGCTTCATCCATCGTGTTGCCGGCGGCCGGCTTGCCGCGGAGCTGCCCGAGCCCGAGCTGCAGGCCGAACTGGCGGCGGCCGGTCCGGATATCGCGGAGAGCTTCGAGCAGCGCCGCTACGGCCAGGCCATGCGCCAGGTGATGGCGCTGGCGGACCGCGTCAACCAGTACATCGATCGCGAGAAGCCCTGGATCAAGGCGCGCGAGGGAGGCAGCGAGCAGGAGGTGCAGGCGGTGTGCACCCAGGGGCTGAACGGCTTCCGCACCCTGGTGGCCTAGCTGAAGCCCGTGCTGCCCCGGCTGGCTGCCGCGTCCGAGGCCTTCCTGCGCTGTCCGCCGATGAACTGGGACGATGCCGGGCACCCGTTGCTGGACCACGAGATCGGGCCGTTCGAGCCTCTCATGCAGCGCGTCGACCCGCAGGCCGTGAAGGCCCTGCTCGAAGCCTCGCGCGACAGCCTGGAGAAAAAGCCGGCGCCCGCCCGCGCCGCGGCGGCGCCGGCGCCCGAGAGCAAGGAGTCGAAGCCGGCCGAGATCGGCATCGACGACTTCCTGAAGGTCGACCTGCGCGTGGCGCGCATCCTGGAAGCGGACTACGTGGACGGTGCGGACAAGCTGCTCAAGCTCACGCTGGACCTCGGTGACAGCCGTCGCCAGGTGTTCTCAGGCATCCGGTCTGCCTATCGCGCCGAAGACCTCCCAGGAAGGCTGACGGTGGTGGTGGCCAACCTGAAGCCGCGGAAAATGCGGTTCGGCCTGTCCGAGGGCATGGTCCTGGCGGCTGCGGGCGGCGACGGCATTTTCCTGCTCGCGCCCGACAGCGGGGCTGAGCCCGGCATGCGGGTCACCTGAGACGTTGACGGATCCGGACCCGACGGCGATGCAAGAACTGGCGCTCATACTCGTGGCCACCGTGCTGGTGAACAACTTCGTGCTGGTGAAGTTCCTCGGCC
This sequence comes from uncultured Gammaproteobacteria bacterium, assembly GCA_963709275.1. Lineage (GTDB taxonomy): Bacteria > Pseudomonadota > Gammaproteobacteria > Steroidobacterales > XN24 > XN24. The sequence continues at coordinate 491,880 of CAVPVZ010000002.1, read as the reverse complement.
TGTGCCCCTTCATGGGCGTGTCGCGCAAGCTCGAGACCGCCGTGGGCATGGCGCTGGCCACGACCTTCGTGCTGACCCTGTCGTCCGTGTGCAGCTACCTGGTGGAGGAGTTCCTGCTTTCCCCGCTCGGCCTCGAGTACCTGCGCACCATCTCCTTCATCCTGGTGATCGCCGCCGTGGTGCAGTTCACCGAGATGGTGGTGAAGAAGACCAGCCCGCTGCTGTACCAGGTGCTCGGCATCTACCTGCCGCTCATCACCACCAACTGCGCGGTGCTCGGCGTCGCCCTGCTCAACGTGCAGGAGAGCCACGGCTTCCTCGAGTCATTCGTTTACGGCTTCGGCGCCGCGGTGGGCTTCTCGCTGGTGCTGGTGCTGTTTGCCGGCGTGCGCGAGCGCGTCGCCGCGGCCGACGTCCCGCTGCCTTTTCGCGGCGCCTGCCATCGCGCTGGTCACGGCCGGCCTGATGTCGCTGGCCTTCATGGGCTTCGCCGGCCTGGTGCGCGGCTGAGATGCTTGCCGCCGTCGCCGTCATCGCCGGCATCGCGCTGCTGTTCGGCCTTGCTGCTGGGCTTTGCCGCCGTGCGCTTTCGCGTCGAGGGCGACCCGGTGGTCGACCGCATCGACGCGCTGCTGCCGCAGACCCAGTGCGGCCAGTGCAGCTATCGCCGGGCTGCCGGCCCTATGCCGAAGCGATTGCCGCCGGCGAGGCAGACATCAACCGCTGCCCGCCCGGCGGCGACGCCACCATCAGGCGCTGGCCGACCTGCTCGAGCGCGACCCGAAGCCGCTCGACCCCGAGGCCGGCGAGATCAAGCCGCGCACCCGTGGCCGTCATCGACGAACCGTGTGCATCGGCTGCACCCTGTGCATCCAGGCCTGCCCGGTGGACGCCATTCTCGGCGCCGCCAAGCAGATGCACACGGTCATCGCCAGCGAATGCACCGGTTGTGAACTGTGTCTGGCGCCCTGCCCGGTGGACTGCATCGCCATGGTCGAGGAGCCGGTGACGCTGAAGACCTGGAAATGGCCGCGGCCCGCGGAGCCGGCGGCGGCGGAACAGCGGTGAACCCGACGCGGCTCTGGCATTTTCACGGCGGACTGCAGCTGGATGCGCGCACCTCGCGCGCCGTCGAGGCGCCCATCGGCGTGGTGCCGGTACCGCTCCGCCTGGTGCTGCCGCTGTCCCAGCATGTCGGCCAGCCGGCAGAACCCGTGGTCAGCCCGGGCGAACGGGTGCTGAAAGGCCAGCCCATCGCGCGGCCCAACGGCTACATCGGCGCCAAGGTACATGCCTCCAGCTCCGGCACCGTGGTCGAGATCGCAGACTATCCCGTGCCGCACCCGAGCGGGCTGTCGGCGCCGTGCATCGTGATCGAGACCGATGGGCTGGACGAGCCCTGGACGGGCTACGAGCCGCTCACCGATTTTGCTGCACTCACCGGGCCGGAGCTGCGCGCCCGGGTCAGGGCCGCCGGCGTGGTCGGGCTCGGCGGCGCCGCGTTCCCCACCGCCGTGAAGCTCGGCGCGGGCGCGGCGACTGAAACTGCTGATCCTCAACGGCGCCGAATGCGAGCCGTACATCTGCTGCGACGAGCGGCTGCTGCGCGAGCGTGCCGACGAGGTACTGACGGGTGCGCAGGTGCTGTTGCAGGCGCTGGACATCACGCGCTGCGTGATGGCGATCGAGGACGACAAGCCTGCCGCCCAGGCGGCGCTCGAAGCGGCCATCCGCGACGCAGGCGACGCCCGCATCGAGGTCGTCTCGGTGCCGGCAATCTACCCGGAAGGCGGCGAGCGGCAGCTCATCAAGGTGCTGACGGGCGAAGAGGTGCCGGCACGCGGCGTGCCGCCGGACATCGGCTACCTGTGCCAGAACGTCGGCACGGCCGCCGCCGTGGCGCGCGCCGTCACGCAGGGCGAACCGCTGATCTCGCGCATCATCACCGTCACCGGCGCAGGCGTCGCCGCGCCGCGCAACCTGGAGGTGCGCCTCGGCACGCCCGTGGCGGCGCTGGTGCAGGCCTGCGGCGGCTACACCGACCAGGCCGCCCACCTGCTCATGGGCGGCGCCATGATGGGCTTCCCGCTGGCCGACGACAGCCTGCCAGTGATCAAGGCAATGAACTGCGTCGTGGTGGCCTCGGCGGCGGAAATCGCGGCCGCGCGCGCCAGTGATGCCCTGCATCCGCTGCGGCGAATGCGCCGAGGTCTGCCCGGCGCAGCTGCTGCCCCAGCAGCTCTACTGGCACGCGCGCAGCGACGATCTCGAACCGCTGGACGAGTACCACCTGTTCGACTGCATCGAGTGCGGCTGCTGTGACCTGGCATGTCCCAGCCAGATTCCGCTGACCCAGTATTTCCGCTACGCCAAGACGGAACTGTGGACCCGCCAGCGCGAACGCGCCCGCTCGGACATCGCGCGCGAGCGCTTCGAGGCGCGGCGCGAGCGCCTGGATGCGGAGCAGGAGGCGCGCAAGAAGCGCCTCGAGGAGAAGGCGCGCGCCGCCGACGAAGCGCGTGGCGACGAGAAAGCGCGCAAGGCCATGATCGACGCGGCGCTGGAGAGAGTGCAGGCGCGGCGCGGGTCGGAGAGTGACGACACGCAGGAACCGCGCGGATGAGGTTCGAGCCGACGCGGCCGCCCCATCTCCGCCCCGCGCGCACCGTCACGCGAGTCATGGGAGACGTGCTCCTCGCGCTGGTGCCCGCCGCGATCGCATGGACCTGGTTCTTCGGGCCGGGGATCCTCTACAACATGGCCGTGGCGACGGCGACCGCCCTCGCCTGCGAGGCCGCTGTCCTGGCCCTGCGCGGGCGCGCGGTGGGGCCGCAACTGGCCGACCTGAGCGCAGTCGTCACGGCAGTCCTGCTCGCTTTCTGCATCCCGCCGCTGACGCCCTGGTGGATCACCGCGACCGGCGCGGCTTTCGCCATCCTGTTCGCCAAGCAGCTGTACGGCGGCCTCGGTTTCAACCCCTTCAACCCGGCCATGGCCGGCTACGTGGTGCTGCTGATCTCCTTCCCGGAACAGATGACGCGCTGGCTGCCGCCGCTGGTCGAACTGGCGGGCACGACGCCCCCGGCGCTGGATGGGTGGCAGACGCTCATGTTCACGCTCACGGGCAGCCTGCCGACAGGGAGCGGCTGGGACATGCTGAGCGGCGCCACGCCACTCGACGACCTGCGCACGCAGCTGCAGCTCGGCGTGCCCGTGGCGGAGATCGCGCAGCGGCCCGCTTTACGGGCTGCTCGGCGGGCGCGGCTGGGAGTGGACGGCGACATGGATCGGCCTGGGCGGCCTGTACCTGCTGTGGCGCCGGGTCATCCGCTGGCAGATCCCGGTCGGGGTCATCGTCGGCGTGTGCCTGCCGGCGACGCTGGCGTGGCTGCTCGCCCCGGGCGCCTATCCGCCGCCCACCTTCCAGCTGGTCAGCGGCGCCACCCTGCTGTGCGCGTTTTTCATCGCCACCGACCCGGTATCCGCTGCCACCAGCCCGCGCGGCCGCCTGCTCTACGGCGTCGGTATCGGCCTGCTGATCTTCATCATCCGCAGCTGGGGCGGCTACCCGGACGGCGTCGCCTTCGCCGTGCTGCTGATGAACATGGCCGTGCCGGCCATCGACCACTTCACCCGGCCGCGCATCCTACGGCGATGGCGAGGCTGAGGTGATGCGCCACGTGTGGCGCGCCGCCGGCGTGCTGCTCCGGCTTCGCCGTGCTGGGCACGCGGCCTGCGTGGCGGTCACCTACGGACTCGACCGCGGAACGCATCGCCGCCAACGAGCGCGCTTTCCTGCTGCGCACGCCTGGCCGAAGTCCTGCCCGACGGCGAGCTACGACAACGACCTGGTCACGAAGACGCCATCACCGTGCAGGACCCCGAGCTGCTGGGCACCAGCGATCCGGCGACCGTGTACCGGGCGCGGCGGCATGGCCAGGCGCCGGTGGCGGCGGTGCTGACGCCGATCGCGCCGGCGGCTACAGCGGCCCCATCCGACTGCTGGTCGGCGTCGCGCGCGACGGCCGGCTGACCGGCGTGCGCGTGATCTGCCACCGGGAAACGCCGGGCCTCGGCGACGAGATCGAGGCCGGAGCGCAGCGACTGGATCCTGGGCTTCACCGGGCGTTCCTTGCAGCGACCCGGCCGCACGGGCTGGGCGGTGCAGCGCGACGGCGGCGCTTTCGACCAGTTCACCGGCGCCACCGTCACGCCGCGCGCCGTGGTCCGGCCGTGCGTGAAGCGCGCTGGTATACTTCGACGCAGCATCGCGATGCCCTGTTTGCCGCGCCCGCCGGCAGCGAGGGCACTGCGCATCGACTCGGCCACCGGGAGCGACGGCCAGCAATGAGCGCCGCCAGCTGCAGTCATCTCGCACACGGCCTGTGGAGCAACAACGTCGGGCTGGTGCAGCTGCTCGGGCTCTGTCCCCTGCTGGCGGTCAGCACCAGCGCGGTCAACGGCCTGGGCCTGGGCCTCGCCACCACGCTGGTGCTGCTCGCCTCCAACCTGACCGTATCCGCTGATCCGCAATCTGGTGCGGCCGGAAATCCGCATCCCGGTCTTCGTGCTGGTGATCGCCTCCGTCGTCACCGCGATCGAGCTGGCCATGAACGCCTGGCTTCCACGAGCTGCTACGCAGTGCTGGGCATCTTCATCCCGCTGATCGTCACCAACTGCGCGCATCATCGGCCGCGCCGAGGCCTTCGCCTCGCGCAACAGCCCGGGCCGCGCGGCGCTGGACGGCCTCGCCATGGGCCTCGGCTTCACCGTGCGTGCTGGTGGCTGCTGGGTGGCCGTGCGCGAACTCGTCGGCCAGGGCACGCTGTTCGCCGGCGCCGCACTGATGTTCGGCGAAGCGGCGCGCGGCTCGAGCTGCGGCTGGCCGACTACCCGGGCTTCCTGCTGGCGGTGCTGCCGACCCGGCGCCTTTATCGGCCTGGCCTGCTGGTGGCGGCCAAGAACCTGATCGATGCCGGCTGCAACGCCGGCGCAGGCGACCACTGCCGTGCCCGGCAGCGCACGGGGCGAGGCCGCCTGATGAAGGCCGGCACATGAACAGCGAAAAGCGCCAGGAACTCTTCGCGCCGGCTGCGCGAAGCCAATCCGCAAGCCGACCACCGAACTGAACTACACGACGCCCTTCGAGCTGCTGGTCGCGGTGGTGCTGTCGGCGCAGGCGACCGACGTGGGCGTCAACAAGGCCACGCGCGCGCTGTTCCCGCGTCGCCAACACGCCCGCAGCAATGCTGGCGCTGGGCGAGGACGGGCTGAAGCGCGATATCAGCACCATCGGGCTGTTCAACACCAAGGCGAAGAACGTCATCGCGCTGTGCGCGCATGCTGCTCGACGAGCACGGCGGCGAGGTGCCGCGCGACCGCGCCGCGCTGGAGGCGCTGCCCGGCGTCGGCCGCAAGACCGCCAACGTGGTGCTGAACACCGCCTTCGGCGAACCGACCATCGCGGTCGACACGCACATCTTCCGCGTCGCCAACCGCACCGGCCTGGCGCCGGGCAAGACGGTGCGCGCCGTCGAGGAAAGCCGGCTCGAGCGCGTGACGCCCGGACGAGTTCCAGCACGACGCCCACCACTGGCTGATCCTGCACGGCCGCTACGTGTGCAAGGCGCGCAAGCCGGACTGCCCGACCTGCATCATCGCCGACCTGTGCGACTACAAGCGCAAGACATCGGGCGATCCGCCGCCGCGCCCGTTGCGTCCGCCCGTGCGCCGCAAGGCAACCCGTCGTGCTGCTGCCGAATGACCGCGACGGGCTGCGGGCTTTTTACCTGGCAGCCTGGCGCAAGCGACTCGAGCGGCTGCCCGCCGAGCCGCTCGAGGTACAGGTCGCGGACGTCATCGCGGAGCACCCGGAATATCACGCCCTGCTGCAGGACCCGGATGCGGCGCTGGGCGGTGACTGGACCCCCGAGTCGGGCCAAAGCAACCCCTTCCTGCACATGGGGCTGCACCTCGCGCTGCGCGAGCAGGTGAGCACCGACCGGCCTGCGGGGATCGCCGCGCTGCACCGCGCGCTGGTGGCGCGCGTCGGACGCCACGAGGCCGAGCACCTCATGGCCGAGCGTCTCGCCCAGGCCATCTGGCAGGCACAACGAAATAATTCGCCACCCGACGAGGTCTCTTACATGGAGGCGTTGCGGGCCCTCGAGCGCGCGCAGCGCTGACCGCCACGCGCACGGAACATCGGACAGGCATCGAGCATGGACAACCACCCGGTCAGCGGCGTCGGCCTCGGCCTCAGGCGCAGCATGATGGACGAACTCATGGCCGATCCGCCGTGGGACGTCGATTTCATGGAGGTGGCGCCGGAGAACTGGATCGGCGTGGGCGGGTCGCTGGGGCGCAAGTTCTGCTGGTTCTCTGATCGTTTTCCCTTCGTCATGCACGGCCTGTCTTTGTCCCTCGGCGGGCAGGCGCCGCTGGACACGGATTTCCTGCGCCGCGCGCGGCAGTTCATGGACCTGCACGGCATTCGCTACTACACCGAGCACCTCTCCTACACCGGGGACGACGGCCAGCTCTACGACCTGATGCCGATTCCCTTCACCGAGGAGGCGGTGCGGCACGTCGCCGGGCGCATCCGCCAGGCCAGCGAGATCCTGGAGCGGCCCATCGCCGTGGAGAACGTCTCCTATTACGCCGCCCCGGGGCAGGAGATGCGCGAGATCGAGTTCCTCAAGGCGGTACTGGAAGAAGCGGACTGCGGCCTGCTGCTGGACGTCAACAACGTCTATGTGAATGCCGTCAATCACGGCTACGCGCCGGAAGAATTCCTCGCCGCCATCCCGGGCGAGCGCGTGGTCTACCTGCATGTCGCGGGGCATTACGTCGAAGCGGAGGACCTGCGCGTGGACACGCACGGCGCGCCGGTATCGGACCCGGTATGGGCGCTGCTCGATGCGGCCTACCAGCGCTTCGGGGTGCTGCCGACGCTGCTGGAGCGCGACTTCAACATTCCGCCAATGTCGGTGCTGCGCTGCGAGCTCGAAATCATTCGCAAGCTCCAGGCCGGGCACGAGCCGGTGCAGGATGACTGAGCGCGACCGGCTGCGCCGCCTGCAATTCGAATTCGCGGCCCACATCCGCGATCCTGAGCACGCACCGGCCCCGGCAGGCATCGAAGACCGGCGCATGCAGATCTACCGCGAGCTGTTCTACAACAACCTGCGCGACCTGCTCGGGCGCAGCTTCCCGGTGCTGAAAAAGATCCTCGGCGAAGCGGCCTGGAACGAAATAGTGCGCGACTGGCTGCGCCGTCACCGCGCGCAGACGCCGCTGTTCCTCGAGTTGCCGCAGGAGTTCCTCGCTTACCTGCAGGATGAGCGACAGCCGATGCCGGGCGACCCGCCCTTCATGCTCGAGCTGGCGCACTACGAGTGGGTCGAGCTCGCCCTGGGCATCGACGAACGCGAGATCGACGATGCTGCACTGGACGCGTCCGGAGACCTGCTGGAAGGCTGCCCGGTCGTATCCCCGCTGGCTGCGTCCCTGGCTTACACTTGGCCGGTGCACAGGATCGCGCCCGCATACCAGCCTGCCGAGCCGCCCGCAGAGCCGACCCGGCTGCTGGTTTATCGGGACCGCAAAGACGAGGTCGGATTCATCGAGATCAATGCGGTCACTGCCCGCCTGCTCGAGCTGCTCGACGTGCCGCCCGACGCGCGTCGCAGCGGTCGGGCGTGCCTGCTGCAGATCGCCGCCGAGCTCGCGCACCCGGAACCCGAAGCCGTGCTCAGTGGCGGGCTGGAGATTCTCTCCGGGCTGCAGGCCCGTGACGTGATCATCGGCGTGGCGCCCTGCCCCGACGCGACGGAAAGGGAGCAGCCGCGGTGACCCGCGCCCAGCACGAGGCCGGCGCCGGAGCGCTGCGGCGGAAACTTTTCAGCGTAATTTTCCGCTCCGACACGCCCGCCGGCATGGCATTCGACGTGCTGCTGATCGCCGCCATCCTGGTCAGCGTCACGGTGGTGATACTGACCACCGTGCACGAGGTGAACGCCCGTTACGGCCGCCTGCTGTATCTCATTGAATGGTGTTTCACCATCGCTTTCACGCTGGAATACGCCCTGCGCCTGTATTGCGTGCGGCGACCGTTGCATTACGCGCGCAGCTTCTACGGCATCGTCGACCTGCTGTCGATCCTGCCGACCTATCTCGGGCTGCTGTTCACCGGCACGGGCCCGATGCTGGTGATCCGGATCATGCGCATCCTGCGCCTGTTCCGCGTCATGCACATGGCCGACTACGTGACCGACGCCAACATACTGCTCGAGGTGCTGCGCACGAGCTGGCGCAAGACGCTGATCTTCGTCTACACCGTGATCACGCTGGTCGTGATCTTCGCCACCCTGATGCATTTCATCGAGGGTCCGGAGGCGGGCTTCACCAGCATCCCGATAAGCATGTACTGGGCCATCGTGACACTGACGACCGTCGGTTACGGCGACATCACGCCCATGACGGTACCCGGCAAGTTCATCGCCTCGATCATCATGATCCTCGGCTACGGCATCATCGCCGTGCCGATGGGCATCTATTTTTCCGAATACACCCAGGCCACGCGGCGCCGCCGCAACACGGTGGCATGCAAGTCCTGCGGGCAGAAAGGCCACGAGAACGACGCCCGCTACTGCCGTACCTGCGGCGAAGAACTCGATCGGGACTGAGCATCACCCATGAACCGCGACATCACCGTCGGACTGAATGCGGTCATCATCTCGGTGCGGGACGACGAGCCGCGCGTGCTCACGGTAGCCGATGCCTCGGACTTGCCCATGCTGCCTTCCGGCGCGCTCGACCCTGAGAGCGACCGCACGCTGGAGCTGGGCCTGCGCGGCTGGGTGCGTCACCAGACCGGCCGCGAGCTCGGCTACGTCGAGCAGCTCTACACCTTCGGCGACCAGGACCGCGATCCGCGCGAGCGCGCCGGCGGGCCACGCATGCTGTCGGTCGCCTACCTGGCCCTGACGCAGGACCTGCCGGCGGAGGCCGCCGGCGGACACTGGATGAGCTGCTACGGCTTCCTGCCCTGGGAGGACTGGCGCAACGAGCGGCCGGTAGTGCTGGACGAGATCGGTCGGGCGCTGGACGCCTGGGCGCGCCAGGCCCGCTCGGGCGCAGAGCGGGCGCGTCGCTCTGAGCGCACCGAGATCTGTTTCGGCCTCGGCGGCGCCGGCTGGGACGGCTACCGTGTGCTGGAACGCTACGAACTGCTCTATGGCGCCGGCCTGACGCACGAATCCTGGGCGGACAAGGGACGCCGGCCGCCCGCCGCCGCGCCGCTGTTCGGCAAGCCCATGGCGCACGATCACCGGCGCATCCTGGCCACCGGCCTGGCGCGCCTGCGCGGCAAGCTGCGCTATCGTCCGCTGGTGTTCGAACTGATCGAGGACCAGTTCACCCTCGCCCACCTGCAACGCGTGGTGGAGGCGTTGGCCGGCCTGCGCCTGCACAAGCAGAACTTCCGCCGCCTGGTGGAGCGCGGCGGACTGGTGGAGAAGACCGGCCGCATCGACACCCGCACGGGCGGCCGGCCGGCCGAGCTGTTCCGCTTCCGCCGCGAGGTCCTGCGCGAACGTCGCGCGCCCGGCGTCGGCGCGCTCAGCCCGCGCGGCCGCTGAACGGCGGCCTGGCCGTGCGCCTTGCCAGCACTGGACATTCGATATGCTCACGCGTAGCATAAGTGTCGGCCTGCGTATCGGGCTTTTTTTGGACGCTAGTTTTGCTCTTTATGAGTATAAGTAAATGACACAGCTCAACTACACGCCCGAGGTTGCGCGCCAGACGCAACCGATCTACGACCGCCTCCGGCACGTCATCCCGGAAGCGGAATGGGGCGTGCATGCGCCGTACATTGCCGCCATCAACGAGCTCAAGCGCCGCATGAACGCGGTGCTGCTGGTGCACAACTACCAGACGCCGGAAATCTTCCACGGCGTCGCCGATTACACCGGCGACTCGCTCGGGCTGGCGCGCGAGGCTGCCGAGACCGACGCCGACGTCATCGTGCAGTGCGGCGTTCACTTCATGGCGGAGACCTCGAAGATCCTCTGCCCCGACAAGACCGTGCTGATCCCCGACCTCAGGGCCGGGTGCTCCCTCGCCGACTCGATCACCGGGGAAGACGTGCGCCGCCTGAAGGCCCAGCACCCGGGCGTGCCGGTGGTGACCTACGTCAACACCAGCGCCGACGTGAAGGCGGAGTCGGACATCTGCTGCACCTCCGGCAACGCCGTACGCATCGTCGAGTCCCTCGGCGTGGACCGGGTGATCTTCCTGCCCGACCAGTACCTGGGTCGCTACGTGGCCAGCCAGACCGACGTCGAGCTGATCCTGTGGGAAGGCGCCTGCGAGGTGCACGAGCGCTTCACCGGCGCCGAGTTGCGCGACTATCGCAAGCAGTTCGAGCACATCAGCGTCATCGCGCATCCCGAGTGCCCGCCCGACGTGCTCGACGAAGCCGACTTCGTCGGTTCGACCAAGGGCATGATCGACTGGGTCGGCCACCATCGCCCGGAACGCGTCGTGATGATCACCGAGTGCTCCATGAGCGACAACGTCGCGGTGGAGTATCCCGAGGTCGAGTTCGTGCGGCCTTGCAACCTGTGCCCGCACATGAAGCGCATCACGCTGCCGAAGATCCTGCACTCACTGCAGACGCGCACCCACGAGATCGTGATCGATCCGGACACCGCGCGTCGCGCCCGCAAGGCCGTGGAGGCCATGCTCGAGGTGAAGTGACCATGAACCCGCGTACCGTCAGTGATGTCATCGTGATCGGCGCCGGCGTGGCCGGGGCCTCCGTTGCGCTGCGCCTGGCGGACGCCGGGCGCCACGTCACCGTGCTGGCGCGCCACGCGCTGGAGGATTCCGCCAGCAACCAGGCCATGGGCGGTATCGCCGCCGCCATCGGGCCGGACGACTCCCCTGCCCTGCACCTGGCCGACACTCTCGCCGCCGGCGGCGAGCTGTGCCGCGAGTCCACGGTGCGCGGCGTGGTGGAACGCGCGCCGGCTGCCATCGAGTGGCTGCTGGCGCAGGGCGTCGCCTTCGACCGCGACGGCGACGCGCTCGACCTGACGCAGGAGGGTGCCCACAGTCGCCGCCGCGTGGTGCATGCCGCCGACACCACCGGGCGCGCCGTGATGCTGGCGCTCACCCGTCGCCTGCGCGCCCATCCGCGTATTTCCCTGCGCGGCGATCATGTCGCCGTCGAGCTGCTGGTGCAGGAAGACACGGCCGCTCCGGGCGGACGCAGCTGCCAGGGCGTGCGCGCGCTCGACGCGGCACGCGGCCTGCTGACGACGCTGCATGCGGACCACGTGGTGCTGGCCACCGGCGGGGCCTCCGGCATCTACCCGGTCTCCACCAACCGCGCCCGTCCGGTGGGCGACGGCATTGCGCTGGCATGGCGTGCCGGCTGCCGCGTCGCCGACATGGAAATGGTGCAGTTCCATCCCACGGCGCTGCGCCACCCCGCCGCCGAGGGCTGGCTGGTGACCGAGGCCGTGCGCGGCGAAGGCGGCCGACTCATGCTGCCCGACGGCGAGCGCTTCATGCACCGCTATGACGCGCGCGGCGAGCTCGCGCCGCGCGACATCGTGGCGCGCGCGATCCATAGCGAGATGGCGGCGCACAAGCTCGAGTTCGTGCTGCTGGACATCAGCCATGCGGCCCCGGAATTCATTCGCAGTCACTTCCCGAACACCTACCAGCACTGCCTCGCGCTGGGCCTCGACATCACGCGCGAGCCGATGCCGGTGGCGCCTGCCGCCCATTACACCTGCGGCGGCGTGGTGACCGGCGGCGCCGGGCAGACGGACCTGGCCGGGCTGTACGCCGTGGGTGAGACGGCATGGACCGGCCTGCACGGCGCCAATCGCCTGGCAAGCAACTCGCTGCTGGAAGGCCTCGTGTACGGCGAAGCCGCCGCCGCGGCGATCCTTGCCGATGTGCCGCACGGCACCGCGCTCGAGGATGCGCGCGCGCCCCGCGGCCTGCACGCTGTGCCCGCAGCGCTCGACACCGAGGTCGCCCAGGAGGCACGCCAGCTGGCCGTCGGCATGCGACGCCTGCTGGCACGCGAAGTCGGCATCGTGCGCAGCGACCAGGGTCTCGCCGCAGCAGCGGCGCGACTCGAGTGGATGCAGGCGCGGGCCGACGCGCTGTACCGCACCCACGGGCCTGCGCCGGAGCTCCTGGAGCTGCGCAACCTCGCGTGTGTCGGCCTGCTGGTGGCGCGCAGCGCCCTGCTGCGCAGCGAGAGCCGTGGCGCGCACTTCAACCAGGACCATCCGGAACCCGGCCCGCATGCCATGTCGACCATGTTGCAGTCGCGCACGCCGGCACTGCTGGTCGATCCCCGCGCCGTCGCCTGAGTCGCCCCCCGGCCCACTTCGCGCCCTATTTGCGCTAGGCTCGGGCGAGGGCAACTCAGGGGATCGACATGGGGACACTGGAAAAAACCGAGCACGCCGAAGAGCATGCCAAGAACGTTGCCGAGCGCATCGGGGACAAGCTGGTAGAAACCTTCGAGCTGCTGGCGCTGTTCGTCATCGGCGCCGCGATCGTGATATCCGCCGCGACGTTCGTGTTCGAGATGATCGCGGCACGCCACGTCAGCCTGCACGACATCCTGCTGCTGTTCATTTATCTCGAGCTGGGCGCCATGGTCGGGATCTACTTCCGCACCGATGAGCTGCCGGTGGAGTTCCTGCTCTACATCACCATCACCGTGATGACGCGAAAGCTGATCAGCGCCGAGGAACTGAGCGAGTCACGCATCCTGGTTACCACGGGGGCGGTGCTGATCCTGGCCGTCGCGGTGCTGCTGCTGCGCTACGGGACGCAAAAGTTCCAGAGCAGCAGCCAGAGCCGCAAGCAGGCGTCCGTCGACGTGGAGCCCTGAAACCTCAGCCCGCGAACCAGTGCTGCAACAGCAGGTGCGTGGGCACGAAGACCAGCAGCAGGAAACACAGGTACAGCAGCAGCAGGTAAGCGGCCGGGGCCATCCGGTGCTGCACCATAGCCGGGCCGTACACCCAGTTGATGTTCTTTTCCTTGCTGCTGAACACCCTGCTCAGGGCGAGCACCAGGGCGCCGCACAGCGCAGACCACAGCAGCGACTGGGCCGGGTAGCCGTAGGCCGCCACCAGCCACACCAGCACCAGCGGCAGCGGCACGTGGAACAACGACACGGCGCGCAGCCAGCGCGGTATGAAGGGATCGAACATGTACTCGGTCAGGCCGGTGATGCGCCGGCGCAGCAGCAGGCGCAGGGCGTAGTCCACGTTCCAAAGTATCTCGGGCAGCAGCACCATGCAGGCCAGCACGCCGGAGAGCCAGGCGCTCTCCAGCCACATCGCCGGCACCGCGCCGATGAAGGCGATGTCCGAGAACCACAGGAAGTTTGCCGGCCCGTGCCGCGGCCAGTAGATGATGATGAACGCCAGCACCAGCACGGTGTAAACGATCTTGAACCAGACCGGGATCTCGAGCATCCGTCCTGCGCCCCCGCCGGCCGGCATGGCCGGCACCTAAGCTAACACCTGGCGTTGCGCGGCCCAAGCCGCGACGCGGGCGGCTGGCTATACTGGGGCCCTGACAGGCCGCCATGGATGCATGCCGATGACCGACTTGGTGCGATTCCTCGCCGCATGGGCCCTGGTGCACGAGAGCGCCGACGAGGGCTGGAAAGCCGCCATCGCGCGCGGCCGGGCGCAATCTCCCGGCGAGCTCCAGGGCGGTCCCGATGACTTCGTCGACGGCCTCGCCGCCCTGGTGGAGTCGGAAAAGGAGCGTCTCAAGCACGAGCTCGCGCAGCAGGGTGATGTGCGCCTCCCGGCGAACCAGGACCAGGCGGCACTGGCCGGACAGGTCGATGCCATGCGCTTCGAGCTCGCGGAGCTGCGCGGCCGCATCGAGTCGCTGCAGGCGTCCATCGACGCCCTGGTCGCGCGCAACACGGACTGACACCATGGCATCCCGCGGACGGACCCTTGCCACGGTCACGCTCGGCCGCCTGTCCCGGGCGCTGCTCGAGGCGCGGCTCGGGCTCGTGCGCGGGCATGCGCGGCGGGCCATCTTCGCGCGCCACACGCGCCTCGCCTGCGAATCCCTCGGTCCGGCCTGGATCAAGCTGGGGCAGCTGGCATCCGTGAGGCCGGACGTGTTCGCGCCCGAGACGGTATTCGAAATGGAACGCCTGCAGGACAATGTGCCGGCCGTGCCCGCGGGGGAGATCGAAGCCATCATCCGGCGCGAACTGGGCCGGCCGGTGCAGGACCTGTTCGCAGAGTTCAGCCCCGAGCCCGTCGCCACTGCGTCCATCGCACAGGTCCATCGCGCCGTGCTGGCGTACGACTACCGGCCGGTGCAGGGCGCGGTATTGCCGGCGGGGACGCCGTTGGCGGTGAAGGTGGTGCGCCCCGGCGTGGAAGCGTCCATCAAGGCCGACCTCGCCATCGCCGCGCGCTGGGCGGCGCGGCTGGAAAAATTCTCGCGCCTGGCGCGCTGGCGTCCGGCCGCATTGCTTGCCGAGTTCGAGCACACCCTGGCCAGCGAGCTAGACCTGCGCAACGAGGGCCGCGTCGCGGACCGTTTCGCGCGCGACTTCGCCGATGATCCGCGCGTGGTGGTGCCGCGCGTGGTCTGGCCGCTGACGACGCGCCGGGTGCTGGCCACCGAGTTCGTGCAGGGCTGGCGCCTGAGCGACCTGGGCGAGGCGGAGCGCGCGGGCATCGACGCGCGCGGCCTGGCGGCTCACGGCGCCGAAGTCTTCATGCGCCAGGTGCTGGTGCACGGCCGCTATCACGCCGACCTGCACCCTGCGAACCTGTTCGTCACGCCCGACAGCCGCATCTGTTACCTGGACTTCGGCATCGTCGGCCGCACGACGCCGGCGCAGCGCATCGCCATCGCGCAGGTGCTGGTCGCCACGGTGTACGGCGACGCCGACCGGGCCCTGCGCTACTCGCGCGAGCTTGGCCTGGAGATTCCGCAACAACACGAGGCGGCGGTACGCGCACGCGTCGCAGCGCTGATGCAGCGCACGCTGGCCGCGCCCGGCCAGGCCGACGTGCGCGGCTTCGCGCTCGGCTTCCTCGGGATGCTGGCCGACTTCCGCATCGCGATCCCGGCGGGCTACGGGCTGCTGGTGAAGGCCCTGGTGACCGTCGAGGGCGTGGCCCGTGCGATCTACCCCGATATCGACATCGTAGAGTCCGCACGGCCCTTCGCCACGCGCCTCATCGCCGCCCAGCTGGCGCGACCGGAGCGCTTGCGCGAACGCCTCCCGGAAGCGCTGCGCGCGGCCTTGCAGGCGCTGGCTGCCTGAGCCCGAGTGGGTATGCTTCAATGACAAGCTTATGAAACTCGTCATCTTCGCGGTCTTTGCACTGGTAGCCTGGCTGGCCCTCGCCCCGGTGCCGCTGGAGCCGGTCGCCTGGGACGCGCCGCCCGCGCCTGCCCTCGAGGGACCGTACGCCGTGAACGACCGGCTCGCGGCCGTGCGTCGGGTGGGCCGCAGCGTGGGCGCGGGGCCCGAGGACGTGGCCGTGACTGCCAGCGGCGCGGTCTACGTCGGCTACGAGGACGGCCGCATCGTGCGGTTCGTGCCGGGCCGGGGCGCGCCGCAACTGTTCGCCCACACGGGCGGGCGGCCGCTGGGGCTGGAGTTCGACGCCGCGGGTCGCCTCGTCGTGTGCGACGGCTACAAGGGGCTGCTGCGGATCGCGCCCGACGGAGCGATCGAAGTGCTTGCCACCGAGGCCGACGGCCTGCCCTTCGGCTTCACCAACGACCTCGACATCGCCGCCGACGGCACCATCTACTTCAGCGACGCATCGTGGAAGTTCGGGCCCGCCATGAAGGCGCGCGACGACATCCTGGAGCACGGCGGCAACGGGCGCCTGATGCGGTACGACCCGGGCACCGGCAACGTCACGGTCCTGCTCGACGGGCTGCAGTTCGCCAACGGCGTCGCGCTGGCGCCTGACGGCCGCTCAGTGCTGGTGGTGCAGACCGGCAGCTACAACGTGCTGCGCTACTGGCTCGACGGGCCGCAGGCGGGGACGCACGAGGTCTTCATCGACAACCTGCCGGGCATCCCTGACGGCCTCTCCAGCAACGGCCGCGACACCTACTGGCTGGCCCTGTTCACGGCGCGCAACCCGGCGCTGGACGCGCTCTCCGGCTATCCCGCGCTGCGCAAGATCGTGTATCGCCTGCCACAGTTCCTGCAACCGCAACCGGCGCCGCACGCCTTCGTGCTCGGCCTGTCTCTCGACGGCGAAGTGGTGCACAACCTGCAGCACGACAGCCCGGACAGCTTCGCGCCGGTGACCAGCGTCACCGAGGCCGGTGGCCGACTCTACCTCGGCAGCCTGACGCAGCAGGCTTTCGGCGTGCTGGACGTGCCGGCGCACTGAGCCGTGACCCAGCACGCCGGCATCACTTAGCCTGGCGCCGGCTCAGCCGCCCAGCAGCCCCGCGAACACGCCGCGGCGCCACAACACGAACAGCAGCACCGCCAGCGCCAGCAGGAACAGCCAGGCCTTCCACGACCGCTTCTTCTCGGCGAAAGGGTCCTTCACCGAACTCTTCGCGCCCGCGGGCAGCTCGGCCAGTCCGGTGAGCGACTCGCCGAAGGGCAGGTTGATCCGGGCGCGGGCATTCACCGCCCAGCCGTTGGCGTCGAGCAGCGGGCCGAGGTTGCGGCGCCTGAGCGTGAGCCACGCCAGCAGCATGGACGGCCCCGAGATGATCAGAACCAGGGCAATCGCCACCAGCGGCAGCTGCCACCAGGCGAGTTTGAACAGGCCCGCGATCGCCGCGGCGAGCGCCGTGCCAATAGCGCCCACGGCCAGGCCGATGGCGGCGAAGATGCCGGCGAACTTGGCGATGTCGAAGGGCGGCGCTTTCGCCTGCCCGCTCTCGACCTTGGCGGCCGCTCCGGCCACGTTGGAGGCGGCACTGCTTTCCATTTCCTTGTCGCGCGATGCGGCGAACTTGCGCAGCTGCTCCTCGATCATCTTGGCGACGCGGCGATAGGGCGACCAGAACGCCTGGCGGATGCTCACCGGCTGCTCGACGACCTTCACCACGCTGGCCTTCCAGTCGTTGCCGTCGCGATCCACGAACATGCCGTTGCGGCCGGGCACCATCAGCTCGTCGACCTCGCCGCCGGTCAGTGCCGCGACGATGTCGATCGGTCCGCTGCCTGCGCGCACGCAGGTGCAGTACACCAGGTAACAGCCGCTGAACGGCGCCAGCTTGGCGTGCTTGGCCATGTCGGAGACGCGCATCACCAGCTCGCAGCTGCGCTGGTCGAGGTACAGCGTGCCGGCCTGGAAGATCGCCTTGCTCTCGCCGCCGTAGAAGTCGCTCAGGGTGACGAAATTGCGCAGCAACACGACCAGGTCGCGCTGGTAACGCACCAGCCGCTCCACCGCGTCGATATTCGCCGCGGACGCCTCGGCCTTCAGGTCACGCTCGACGAGCGCCGCGAGACGCTCGCGCGTATCGTCTGCGTTGATCTGCTCGAGGTAGGCGAGGTCGAGGTCGTGCACCGTCGTCTCCGGCCGGTCGGCCATCCAGGCGCGATAGGCGTCGAACTTCGCCGACAGCTCGATCCACTCCTCCGGCTTGAGGGACTCGCGGGCGCCCAGCACCGGCTCGATCACCTCGTCGTGCAGCTGTGCCACGTGCCCTGTCCAGGCGGGGTTGACGCCCTCGGCCAGCGGTAGCGGCCGGTCGGCAGCAATCTCTGCCAGCGGCAGCGCCGCGATCTCGGCATCTCCAGCGCCGATGACACGCTCGCCGATGGTGCCGTAGATGGCCACGGGGGCGTTGAGTCCCTCGGCCGCACGCGCGTCGAAGGCCGCCAGGCGGCACCGCGCGAAGTAATCGTCCACCTTGGCGCGGACGGCTTCGAAGGCTGCCGCCGCCGCCGCGGTCGCATCGCCGAGCGGCAGGATGAGGTCGGCAGATTCAGCGGCCCGGCGCCGCCAGTCGATGACGGCCTGGGCCTGGGTGAAGAACGCCTCCAGCGTCTCGGCCGTGATGCCGGGTTCGCCGCTGCGGTCCGGCACACCGCCCTGGGTGGCGACGATCTCGCCGATGACCTGGGCCAGGGCCGCGTCGCCGGCGACACCCGCCGGCACCACGCCGTCGCCGTTCACGTGCTCGGGCGAGAACAGCTTCGTCATGTCGGCGAAGTCGTCCACGGACAGCACGCCCGCTTCCGTCTTGTCGAGATACCCGAGGACCTTCAGCGCGGCCGCCTTGAGGACCGCGCCCTCCTCGTGGCTGTCGTCGATCGCGTCCACCGGGAGCGCGCCGTCACCGAACAGCGCCTGCGGATCCTTGACCATGCGGCAGGCCCAGCGCACTGCGGCCACGATCTCCGGCACACGGATCTGGCCGTCGCCGTCAGTGTCCAGCAGCGCCAGGGTGCGGGCGTCGAACTCCAGGCCCGTGGTCGGGCAGCTCAGCGCCGTCCACAGCTTGGGATCCAGCTCAGACAGGTGGCGCAGGTCCTCGCCAGTCTCGATAGCGACCTGGTCGAACCCGCCGCAGCGGAAGAAGCGCCAGGCATGTGCGCTCCCGGCGTTGATATTGTTATCGGTCATGGCTTACTCCCTGATGAAATCGAGCAGGTGCAGCGACACGGTGACGACGTGCAGCACCAAAAGAGCAATCATGCCCTGCGCGGCGAGGATGTGGTAGCCGCGCCAGGCCCCCGCCTCCGGGGTCCCGGCCAGCAGCAGCCAGCCTACGCCGGTCAGGCCGGTGAGCAGGACCGCCAGCAACAGCAGCCCCTCGATGAGCGCGAACAGTCCGCCGCCTTCGGCCGTCGGCAGCTCGCGCCGGCGCAGGCCGCGCAGGTCGCGCCCGACGGGGCCGAGGTTGCCGGCAAGCCAGGGGAAATACACGCGCCAGCCGCCGCCGCGGCAACAGGTGACGAAATAGGTCAGCGCCAGCACCGCCGCGAGCAGACCCAGGCCGACGTGGGCGTAGTCGAGCCAGCCCGCATTGCGCGGGATCTGCCGCAGCATGTGCACCCAGGGGCTGGTCAGCACCAGCCACGCGGCCAGCAGCGCCAGCAGGAGGTGTTGCCGGCTGCCGCCGCCCGCTCCGGCGCTCACGGTCCGCTCAGCCCGCCGCCAGGTCGGCGAAGCGCTGGGCGAAGCGCTCGACCTCGTCCCAGTCGGTGTACTCAGCCTTGGTCTGCGGGTCGGTCGGGCCCTTGGTCAGCCACATGATGAAGCGGATCACGTTGCGGTCGAAGGCGCTGTAGCGCTGGTAGTCCAGGTCGCCGCCGAACACGCCGAGCAGCTTCGGCTGCCACGGGCTCTTGGCGACGAAGGCCTTGGTGTAAGGGTTGGTCTCCGGCGTGTTCTTGTGCGGCTTGCGCGCGACCAGGTTGATGGAGAAGAACGCGCTCGGCCTGGCGTCGAGGGTCGCCTTGTGCCGGTCGATGAACTCCAGCACCGCCCGGTTGTGCTTGCCGTTGCGAATGGCGGCGCCGATGAGCACAGCGTCGTAGGCGGCCGGGTCCGCGGCCTCAGCCACGGGCAGCAGCTCGACCTGAAAACCGCGTGACTCGAGGGTGGCCCTGATGCGCTCGCTGATGCGGCGCGTATGGCCGTAGACACCGGAATAAAGCTGCAGAATCCTGGGCATCGCTGTCCGTCCTGGGGGCGTAATTGCCGCCAATTCTAGCGGATCAGGCGTTCCTGCTCGCCCGTATGTTCCACGACCGCCCGCTCAGGCGGCGGCGCGGCCGAGCATATTTTCCGCAGCCTCGAGACCGGCGCCTGCGTGCACGCCCGCGACGCCTTCCAGCGCCGTTCCCAGCGCGCGCAGGCACAGGCGCACGTTGTCCGGGCGGGCCGCATAGCCCATCAGCCCGATGCGCCAGGCCTTGCCGGCGAGGGCGCCGAGCCCGCCGCCGATCTCCAGGTCGTAGTCGGCCAGCAGCCGCTGCCGCACCGCGGCCTCGTCCACGCCCACCGGCACGCGGATGGCGTTGAGCTGCGGCAGGCGCCAGGGCGCAGCCACGATGAACTCCAGGCCCATGGCCTCGATACCGGCGGCGAGCGCCTCGTGCATGCGCTGGTGGCGCGCCCAGCTCGCCTCCAGGCCTTCCTCGGCCAGCATCACCAGCGACTCGTGCAGGCCGTACAACGCGTTGATCGGTGCGGTGTGGTGGTAGGCGCGCTTCGGCGTGGTGTCGGCGCTGCCCCAGTAGCCCATGACGAGGTTCAGGTCGAGGAACCAGCTCTGCACCCGATGCGTGCGGTTGCGGATGCGCTCGACCGCGCGCGGCGAAAAGCTCACCGGTGACAGCCCCGGCGTGCAGGACAGGCATTTCTGCGAGCCCGAGTACACGGCGTCCACGCCCCAGGCGTCGATCTCCACCGGGATGCCGCCCAGCGACGTCACCGCGTCCATGATCACCAGGCAGCCGTATTCATGCGCCAGGCGGCACAGCGTCTCGGCGTCCGAGCGCGCGCCGGTCGAGGTCTCGGCATGCACGAAGGCCAGCACGCTGGCCTCCGGGTGCTCCTTCAGCGCCAGCTCGACCTTGTCCACGTCCACCGGGTGGCCCCAGGGATCCTCCACCACCACCGCCGTGGCGCCGCAGCGCTCCACGTTCTCCTTCATGCGCCCGCCAAACACGCCGTTGATGCACACGATCACGGTGTCGCCCGGCTCCACCAGGTTGACGAAGGCCGTTTCCATGCCGGCCGAGCCCGGCCCCGAGACCGGGATGGTGAGCGGGTTGCTGGTGCGGAAGGCGTACTGCAGCAGCTGCTTGAGCTCGTCCATCATGGTCACGAACTGCGGGTCGAGATGGCCGATGGTCGGGCGGCCGAGCGCCTCCAGCACCCGCGGGTGGACGTCGGAGGGACCCGGCCCCATGAGGGTCCGGTGCGGCGGTTGGAAAGTCTTGAATTGCATCCTGGAGGGCTCCGTCGATCGCGTCGTCGGGCCAGTATAATGCCGCCCATGAAAGCGTACCGAACCGTCGCCGCGCTGATTGCGGCCAGCACCCTCCTCGCCCTGCCCGCCGCGGCCGACGACGCCGCCGCGCGCAGCGCCATGGAGCCCGTCAACACCCGCGGCACCGAGGTCTTCAGCTGGGACCTGGAGCAGAAGAAGAGCGGTTTCCGTGCCATGGAGGCGCTCTTCCCCGCCCGCACCATCGCCGCCGGCGCGAACCCGGAACCCCTCGCGGCCGGCGCGCCGCTGGCCGCCTTCGAGACCGGCGGAGCGCTGGCCGCGCAGCTTGAGCGCTTCATCGCGGACGAGTACGTCGCCGGCCTGATCGTGGTGCACGACGGCAAGGTCCGGCTCGAGCGCTATGCCCTCGGCCAGTCGCCCCACCGATCGCTGGACCTCGTTCTCGGTCGCCAAGAGCATCACCTCGACCCTGGTCGGCGCCGCCATCCGCGACGGCCACATCGAGGGCCTGGACGCGGACATCACGCGCTATATCGATGAATTGAAGGGCACCGCCTACGACGGCGTGACCGTGCGCCAGCTGCTCACCATGACCTCCGGGCGTCGCCTTCAACGAGGATTACAGCGACCCCGATTCCGACATCCGCCGTCTGTATCGCGAGCCGCCGACCCCCGGCATCGACGCCTCGGTCGGCTACATGCGCCACCAACCGCGCGAGTTCGAGCCCGGCACACAGTGGCGCTACAAGACGCCCGAGACCAACCTCGCCGGGCTGCTGGTGATGAAGGCGACCGGCAAGCCGCTGGCCGAGTACCTGGCGGAGAAGATCTGGCAGCCCTACGGGATGGACCAGGACGCCACCTGGCTGGTCGACCACGTCGGCAACGAGCAGGGCGGTTGCTGCCTGCAGGCCACCCTGCGCGACTATGCGCGCTTCGGCCAGTTCATCCTCGATGGCGCACGCATCGATGGCGAATCGATCCTGCCCGAGGGCTGGCTGGCGGCCGCGACCAGCACCCAGGTGGACACCGGCTTCCCGGGCGGCTACGGCTACCAGTGGTGGCCGCTGGGCGACGGCACCTTCCAGGCCCGCGGCATTTTCGGCCAGTTCATCCACCTCGACCCGGAGCGCCGACTAATCGTCGCCATCGCGGCCGCCTGGCCCGGCGCGCGCGAGCAGGACCGCCGCGCCGCCCAGATTCGGCTCGCCTACGAGATCGCCGCCGCCATCGACGCGGAAGCCGGCAACTAGCCATGGCCGGCGCCAGCCTGCTCGCGCTGCTGGACGACATCGCCACCGTCCTCGACGACGTGGCGGTGCTCAGCAAGGTCGCCACCAAGAAGACCGCCGGCGTGCTGGGCGACGACCTGGCGCTGAACGCGCAGCAGCTGACCGGGATCCGCGCCGCGCGCGAACTGCCCGTGGTGTGGGCGGTGGCGAAGGGCTCGCTGCTCAACAAGGCGATCCTGGTGCCGGCCGCGCTGGCGATCAGTGCGCTGGCGCCGTGGGCCGTGCTGCCGCTGCTCATGCTCGGCGGGCTGTTCCTGTGCTACGAGGGCTGCGAAAAGCTGGCGCACAAGTTCCTGCATCGCCCCGCCGAGGACCAGGCCCAGCGCGAGGTACTGGTGCGCGCCATGGCCGACCCGAAAGTCGACCTCGTGGCCCTGGAGCAGCAGAAGATCAAGGGCGCCATCCGCACTGATTTCATCCTCTCGGCGGAAATCATCGTCATCTCGCTCGGCATCGTCGCCGACGCCGCCTTCGGCACGCGGGTGGCGGTGATGGTCACCATCGCGCTGCTGATGACCGTCGGCGTGTACGGGCTGGTGGCGGCGATCGTGAAGCTGGACGACGTCGGGCTGTACCTCTCGAAGCAGGAAGGCTCGAAGGCCGCGATGGCGACCGGCCGCGGCATCCTGCGGCTGGCGCCGTGGCTGATGAAGGGCCTGTCGATCGCGGGAACTGCCGCGATGTTCCTGGTCGGCGGCGGCATTATCGTCCATGGCATCGGGCCGCTGGAGCACTGGGCGCATGCGCTGGCCGAAGGCCTCGGCGGCGCGCTGGGGTTCCTGGCGCCGGTGTTGTTCAACGCGGTGGTGGGGATCGTGGCCGGGGCCGTCGTCCTGGTGGTGGTCAAGCTGGTGCAGCGGCTGCGCGGGCCTGCGGCCGATGCCTGACCGGGCGACACTGCGTCGGGCTCCTGCTGGCGGCCTGCGTCGGGCTCGGCGCCTGTGTCGTCATTCCGCAGCCGCGCGACGTGATCCAGCTCTCCCCCGTCGACGGCCGCTTGACCCGGGACGGCCAACCGGTGGCCGGCCTGGCGCTGACCATGAACTCGCTGCATGACACCGGGCCTTGCACAGACCCGATCGCCCGGGTCGTAACGGGCGAGAATGGCGAGTTCGCCTTCGATGAGCTCACCTCCCGCAAGACCTGGCGCGTTGTGGTCCTGGCGCCGTCATCCCCCACCTACTCCATGACGCTCTGCATGGAAGATGAGAACGGCCCTACACCGATCTTTGCCGAGAGCATCTGGGCGACGCTGCCGGTCACGCTGACCCTCCATTGCGACCTGGGCGCCAACGAGGGCGCCGACCAGGCTTGCGAGGTGACTGACTGGACGGGCTACAACTACCTAAGCCGCAGCGGCGAGAATAGCGGCAAGTACCGTGAGCCGGCGCAGCCGCCGAGCGACGTGTACCGGGAATAGGCGCAACAAGAAAAGGCCGCGGGACGGAAAAACCGTCCCGCGGCCCGCCGCATGAGCCGGGATCAGAGCTCGAAGCGGAAACCGGCGTAGAACGTCTGTTCCGCGGCCGGCTCAATGCCGTCGTTGCGGACGCGGCTGTAGTAGTCCTCGTCGAGCAGGTTGTTGATACCGCCGAACAGCGTCCAGGAGCGGTTCAGGCGGTACTCGGCGCTCAGGTCCAACACCTGGTAGGACGGGATCTTCGCGTCGATCTGCGCATCACCGGTGCCCCGCGGCAGGTTGGAGTCCTGCCAGTACTGCTCGTCCACCAGCGTCGCGGTCAGGGCGGCCTTGAGGCGATCGTTGTCGTAGATCAGGCCGGCACGGAACAGGTACTCGGGCGCGAAGGCCGGCGTATTTCCGACCAGTTCCGGCGTCACGCTGCGGGTGATCTCGGCGTCCAGCAGCGAGCCGTTGATGAAGCCAATGAGATGGCTGGGCGAGTTGCCGAGCGCAAAGAAGTCGTACTCGGCGCTGAATTCCAGGCCCTGGTGCCGGGAATCACCACTGTTGACGCGCAGCACGTCGCTGACGTTGACCTGGATCTGCTCGATCTTGTCGTCGAACTCGATGCGGAACAGGCTGACGTCCAGCAACAGGCCGGTGATCGGGCTGCTGCGGAAACCGAGCTCGTAGTTCATGGCCTTGGAAATATCCGGGCCGTTCTCAGCGGCCAGCTCGGAACTCGGATTGGCCAGGTCGTCGAAGCGCTGCGGCCGATAGGACTCGGACACGTTGGCGTAGAGCTCGCTGACATCGCCCAGCCGGTACATGCCGCCGAGGCCGAACAGCAGCTCGTTCTCGGTCTTGTCGACGTCGACAGGATCACGCGCCAGGCTCGGGTTCTTCACGTTCTCGAACAGGTCGTAATTGACCCGCTCGAAGCGCACGGCCGGAGCCAGGCTCAGGTTGCCGAAGCGGAACAGGTTCTCCAGGAACAGCGCGCTATAGGTCATGACGCGGTCCTGGTCGTACAACAGGTCCGCGGGCAACTGCGCGTTGGAGCGGATGTCCGAACTGACGTGACGCGTGCGCGGGCTGTCGGTGCGGTATGCCGTCGTGCCCACCGTCAGGACGTTGTCTGCGCCCCAGGCACGCGCATAGCGCAGGTCCAGCCCGAAGGTCTTGAATTCCTGCTGGTCGATATTGGTGGTGTCCGGCTCGTCGGCCGGGTCGATGAAGGCCGCGGAGCGCCGGCTGAAGCGGTCCTGGTAGGAGTGCCAGAGCCGGCCGTTCAGCGTAGCGTCGTCGCTGATGCGCTGATCGTAGCTGAGAGTGGCGATGAGCCGGTCGATCTCCACGCGGTTGAACGGCGTCTTCGTCAGGTCGCGGTTGGAGGCGAATTCTGCCGAAGTGAGGCGCCCGGCTTCGCCGGAATCCGACTGGTAGAGATCCAGGTCGAAGCCGATGCGGACGTCCTCGATGCCCTCGTAGGAGAGACCGAAATACCCGGCATCCACCTGGTAGTCCTCGTTCAGGCGCGGCCCGTCAGCCTCGCGATGGTCATAACTCGCCATCAGGCCCCAGGTGCCGTCGCCCCAGCGAACCTGGTTGTAGGTGCTGAAGAAACCGTCCGTACCGAAGCTGTTCTCGGTGGAACCGCCGAGCTCGGCCTGGGCGTCAGCCCGGTAGGTGACGAAGTTGATGGTCGGACCGATCTGCGGCCCATACAGCAGCCCGGAACCGCCGCGCACGAACTCCACGCGCTCGATGCGCTGGGCGGGCGGCAGGTAGTAGATGGTCGGATAACCGAACAGGTCCGACGCCAGCGGCACCGAGTTCTGGAAGAATGCGACGAACTCGGACTCGTGGGGATTACCCAGGCCGCGATAGTTCACGTTGTAGATGCTGGGGATCTTCTGTTCCGACACGAAGACGCCCGGCAGGCGCGCGAACAGCTGGCGCAGGTTCGGCTCGACGAAGATCGGCTGGGCCTCCACGTCGATCGCTGTGGTCTTCTTGCCGGAGAAGATCATGCCCTCTTCGACGGACGGCAGGTTCGAAGGCAGGAGGGGATCCATTTGGCTGCTACCCGACACTTCGAACGGAGAAAGCTCCGCTGCCGGTTCACGATCAGTTTCGTCCGCCAGGAGGCCGGGCGAGCAAAGGGCCAGCGCCAGGCCGGCGGCGAGAAGTTTCTGCGAAGGCATCGAACGAGTCCCCGATTGAGAATGACTCGTGAATACTAATGATTCGCATTTGTGCTTGCAACAGCGGAAAACCCCTACTTGGCTGCGGGGTTCCTGTGCGTGGCCACAGGTCGGCGCCCGACAGCAATCGACAGCGCGGCGCCCCAGCATCTAAGGTGGGTGCGTTAGCGCACATTGCGTGGTCGTCCGGTACTCCCTATGACTGTCGCCCCTGAACCGAGACCACAGGACAACCACCTTCTTGCCGCGTTGTCGCCCGAGGTGCGCGAGCGGGTGTTTCCGAGTCTTGAGTTATTCCACCTGAAGCTGGGCAAGGCACTGTATGAGTCCGGCGATCAGCTCAGCCATGTCTATTTCCCGACCGACGCGATCGTCAGCCTGCTCTACGTCATGGAGAGCGGCGCGTCGGCCGAGATCTCGGTAGTCGGCAACGAGGGGCTCGTGGGCGTGGCGCTGTTCATGGGCGGCGAGAGCACACCGAGCCGCGCGATCGTCCAGAGTGCGGGCACCGCCTTTCGGCTCTCAGGACAACGCATCAAGGACGAGTTCAACCGCCACGGAGAACTGCTCAACCTGGTGCTGCGGTACACGCAGGCGCTGATCACCCAGATGGCGCAGACCGCGGTCTGTAACCGCCATCACAGCATCGACCAGCAGCTGTGCCGCTGGCTGTTGCTGTCCCTCGACCGCCTGCCCACCCGCAACCTCGTCATGACGCAGGAACTCATCGCCAACATGCTCGGCGTGCGTCGCGAGGGGGTCACGGAAGCCGCCGGCCGCCTGCAGCGCCTCGGCGTCATCACCTACCAGCGCGGCCACATCACCGTCATCGACCGGGCCGCACTCGAGAAACTGAGCTGCGAGTGCTACGCGGTGGTGAAGAAGGAAACCGACCGGCTCTTGCCCTACCCGTTCCCGCGGAGATCATCCCAGACGATGGATTGAGGGCCGGGTCCGCCCGTCCTGTCATCCGACACCATCCCGGGCTTTCGGTTCTTCGTGTGGCGGCGCACAGACCAGCGCTGCGGCCGCCTCCATTATTCCCGCCATGGAGAACGCCGGTAGCAACAACCGGCTGGTCAACGCGCTGCCTCGGCAGCAGCGGGACCGGCTCATGAGCGCATGCCAACCCTGCAAGCTGATATTCGACGATATGCTGGCGGAGGCCGGCGAGCTGTATCAGCACGCATATTTCCCAGACAGCGGCCAGATTTCCTTGGTGTCGAGCGTGCACGGGCACCGGCCGCTCGAGATGGGTCTCATCGGCCACGAGAGCATGCTTGGCACGACCCTGGTTCTCGGGATCGGGGCGGCGCCAATGCGAGCGATCGTGCAGGGCCCGGGTACAGCATTGCGTATTCCCGTTGCCAGGTTGCGCCACGAGCTGCTCAAGAGCCCAGCGCTACGCCGGATCCTAAACCAGCACCTCTACCTGCAGCTGATCGAGCTTTCGCTGGCCGGCGCTTGCACACGCTTCCACAATATCGAACAGCGCCTCGCGCGCTGGCTGTTGCTTACCCACGATCGCGCGCAGTCCGATCGCTTTCATCTCACGCATGCGTACCTCGCCGACATGCTGGGCGTGCGCCGAAGCGGAATCACCGTAGCGGCGGGCAACCTTCAGGCACGCGAGATTATCCATTACTCCCGAGGCGACATCACGGTCCTCGATCGACGCGGCCTCGAAGCGGCCTCGTGCGGCTGTTATGCAACCTTGCGGGACCGGAGCGCGCGCGTGCGTGGTGCGTTGGCGCGCAAGTGAGACACGCGACGAGGGCTAGTGTGATCGTCGTACGGTAGCTCACGCTCCAGGCACTTGCGGCGCTTACGAGCGATCACTGCCCGGCAGGGCAGTGATCGCTTGCCCTGGCGAGTCTCGCCGGGCTCCCTGGCCTCAGCGCTTCAGGGGCGCAACGAGCAGCAGCCCGCCACCGAGCAGGGCGCCGAGCCCGACCCATAACGGGATGTTGATGCGTTCCCGATCCTTGACCTCGAGGTGCATCGGACCCATGTCGACAGCGTGCGTCTCTCTCGTATAGCTGAATCCGCCGTAGACCAGGCCGAACGCGCCGCCCAAGATCAGGATGATCGCTAGAATTTTGAGTGTGCCCACTTCTTTCTCCGCTTGCTGTTGGTCGGTAACTGGACAGTACAGTTCTCTCCTGCGCCCCGTCCGTCCGCTAGCGCACTAAGGGCCCGGACACCACGGCACCCGGCTTGCCCGAGTCGGGCGGCGGCGGTCTCGGTGCGGAACCGCACAGATATCCACCGTGGTCGCGTGCATCCTCTTAAGCGTAAGCCGCGCCTGATTCCAGGCGCCCCGATCAACTGCTAGAGGCCGTGTCATGCTGTACACAATCGCAATCGTTCTTCTCGTCCTGTGGGCGCTGGGCCTCGTATCCGGCACCACCATCGGGGGCTTCGTCCATTTGCTCCTGGTGATCGCAATCGTCATGGTGCTGGTGCAAGTGATCAACGGGCGTCGCGTCCTCTGAACCGGGGCACGGACAGGCGTCCGGACCCCGGTTCATCCGAGAGCTGATCAGCGCTTGCCGTCGACCGTCAGCGCCGTCGTATTGACGTTCTTGACTCCCTCGACGCTTGCAGCGATCTGCTTGGCGTGATCGACGGCAGCCTGGTCCCGTAGCGCGCCGCGCAGGATGACCACGCCGTTCATGGTCTCGACGCTCACGTCGAAGCCCTTGGCTTCACTATCGGCCAGCAGCAGGGCTTTGACCTTGGTAGTGATCCAGGAGTCGGACACGGCCTCGACCATGTCGTCCTCCGCATCGCTCGACGGGTCCTTCATCGCCGCCATGCCATCGGTGGTGTTGGCGCCGGCCTTACTGTAAGTAGCGGGTTCGGCCTTGACCTGCGCGGTAGTGGCTTTGTCCGACGCCGTACCACTCGCCGCTTCACTGCGCGCCGTGGAGGACGAGGACTCCGGCTGCTTGCCGCAGGCCGCAACACCGGCGCCAAGCGAGGCGGTGAGCCCTATGGCGACCAGAGTGTTGAGTAAATTTGGATAGCGATTCTTCATGGGGATCTCACTGTAACGGCCTCTCGGCCGGGTAATATTCAAGCGAAGACGATGAATTGCCGTGCAGGTCAGTCCGTAGCCTTCTTGAACCCGCCCTTGAGGTCGCTCTTGATGTCGCCGTAGGCTGCTTGCGCCTTGCCGCCATGCTTGTCGGCCTTACCTTCGTACTCCATGCGCTTGTTGCCGATCACCTTGCCGGTGACCTCTTTGATCTTGCCCTTCGCTTCGTCAGCGCGGCCCTTGACCTGGTCCTTGTTCATGACTGTTACTCCGGATGATGACTTGACTCGACTCCTGCCTGTGGCAGCGGAACTGCGGCCACAGGCAGCTCTAGAAACCCCAGCTAGTCGACGCGCGAAGTGGTGCTCAAGTTGGCGATAACCACTTCCACTCGACGGTTCTGCTGGCGACCCGTGGATGTCTCGTTGCTGGCGACTGGCGAACCTTCGCCCAGTCCGGCGGTGGAAAGCCGGCCATGGCTGACGCCCTGCCCGACCAGGTAAGACTTCACGGAATCCGCGCGGCGCTCGGACAACTGCTGGTTGAATGCGCTATTGCCAACGCTGTCGGTGTGCCCTTCGATGAACACGCTTCGGTCAGGGTATTCCTGCAGGAAGGCAGCGAGCTTGTCTAGGTTCGCGCCGGCGCCGCCGCTGAGATCCGACTTACCGGTGG
The DNA here is from genome assembly GCA_963709275.1 of uncultured Gammaproteobacteria bacterium. GTDB lineage: Bacteria > Pseudomonadota > Gammaproteobacteria > Steroidobacterales > XN24 > XN24. The sequence continues at coordinate 462,276 of CAVPVZ010000002.1, read as the reverse complement.
CAAACAACAGGTCCCCGAGGGTGACTACGAGGCCGCGATCGGTCTCGCGTGCGTTGAGCTCCTCGATCTGGCGCTGCAGGTCCGCCGTTTCAGCACGCGCGGATTGTGCTTCGAGACGCGCCCGGTTCACTTCGAGAGTACGGGCATCCAGGCGGGCGCGCTCGCTTTCGCGACTGAGCGCCTGGCGCTGGTCCTCGTACAGCCTGCTCTGGGCGCGGGCACGGGCGATTTCCACCTTGTTGGTGGCAATCAGCACGAGATGGGCCGCCTGTTCCGCATCCTCGCGGGGCACTTCGGCTGCGAGCACGGCCGCCTCGGCGTCCTTTATTTCCACCGGCGCCCGATTGGCCAATTGCGCGTCCGACTGGAGCATGGTGAGCTTCTCGCGCGCTGTCTGCGCGCCTTCGGGCGCCATCATCGGGGTCGCGCAGGCGGACAAGAGCAACAGCGCCGTGCCTACGGGGATAAATCTACTGAAACCATGGTGCTGGATGTTCATTAGCGGGCTCCCGTCGCGCGATTCATTTCCTGCTTGAGCGTATCGATGCTCAGCTGCATTTCGTCGTTGACGGCCTTGGCCTTCATCTCTTCGGCCTGGGCATAGGCCAGTTCCGCATGCACGCGGGATTCAACCGCGAGCAATTCGGCTCTCGGCATATCCTCTTTGCGGGTCGCGACCTGCGCCGCGACGAGCTTCTCGCGCGCGATCGTCAGCTCTGCCGAGGCGTAGTCGGCAACGCGTGACTGTTCAGCATTGGTGATCGCCGACTCGGCGGCCTGTAGTTCCTGGCTGGGCGGCGGCGCGGTAGCGCAGCCGGCCAGCGCAAAGACGCCCGCGAGAGCGATGACGGTGGCTAAAGGCGATCCACGGATCCCCTTCAGCTGGGTAAAGCGCTTCGAATGGTTCATATACTGTGTCCTGGTATGACTTGCCGATGCGAACTTGCATCGGACCAGGACACAGAGTTGCCGATCTGGCGGGGGATGTCCGTGCGTTAGCGTACCCAGCCGCCGGTCAGGCCTGGTTAACGCCTGATTACCTTCGGATTTCCTCGATTCCAGCCGACAAGCGCCCCTGCACGGCGCGGGCGAAGCGCCCCGCCGCTTCCGGGTGCTGGGCGAGGAACATCAGCGGCTCGAAGACCTCGAGCTCCATGAGGAGGAACTGCCCGTCCTTCACCACGCCGTCGACACGCGCGTAGACCGGCAAGGACGGAGCCGCAAGGGCGCAGGCCCGCGCCTGCGCCACCAGCGCCGGCGCGACCTCGACACGCTCCGTGGTGCCGCCGAACTGGAACTGCACGCGGTAGTCGCCGGGCTTTGGCCGCTTGCGCACGGCATGGCTGAACACCCCGTCGAAGAACAGCAAGGAAAGCTCTCCCCCATCCAGGATTTCGGGCAGGAAGGGCTGGACCAGCACGCCCCGGTCGGCGAGGGTCGCGCCGATCTCGTCCTGGTAGGCCGCCGCGTCGTCGACGAGGAAGCGATGGGTACGATACGCGCCGCCCGAGATGGTCGGCTTCACCACGATCTCGCGCCAGCCGCGCTCCGAAGCCAGCGCCGCGACATCGGCCTGTGCGCCGCGCGGAATGCAGATCGTCGGCACCAATGGCACGCCCGCCGCCTCAAGGTCCAGCAGGTAAGCCTTGTCGTAGTTCCAGGCGAGGATGTCGCCGGCGTTGCACATGAGCACGCCGCTGGTGATGCGCGCATCGAGCCAGGCGCGAAACTCGGCGGCCCGCTCGAAGTAGTCCCAGGGCGTGCGGATCACCAGCGCGTCGAACGCAGTCCAGTCGATGGCCGGGTCGTCCCAGATGGCCGGGACCGGGATGATGCCGAGTTGCTCGAGCTCCCGGGCGAGTGGGAGGTCGTCCTCGAAGAGGTTGGGATACGTGGTGCAGGTGACGAGGGCGACGCGGGGTGGGGTAGTGTTCATGGGCTAGTGCTTATGAAGTCCGAACCAGATTTGCACTGCGTAGAGACTGAAGGCCCCTCCAGCACGCCGGAGAACAACCCCCAGGAACGAGGCAACAGGAGCAGGTCCGTCATGTCGCCTTCCATTCGCGGGTCACATTTCGCGTTGCCAAGCGCTGGCAATCAGTTGATTGATGAAACCTTCATCACCAATCCAGACGAGATAGCCGACCGCTAATACGTTCATGAACACCGTAAACCAGAATCCGGACAGGAACTCCTGCTTGACGGATTTGTGTCGTAGAAGTCGTTGTGCGGCTAGCGCCCCAGGCCAGCCACCCGCCAAGCTGAGGAGGTGCAGGGTGGATTCCGGCGTACGCCAGAGTCCCATCCTTGCGGAGGACTTGTCCCAAGCGTAGGCGAAAAACGTCACAACGCTCAGTGCGAAGTACGCTGCCACGATCAGCCATGGTATTCGGCCAAAGTACACCGAGAGAAATAGCAAAGCCACGAAAAGGCATGAAAATATCACGGGCACCCAGCCGCTTTGATATTTGCCAGGTGTTTGCTTTCGCGGTTTTCTTCGGCTCGCGAACCGAACTTTCTCCGCTCGTGATTTTCCGTTTTTCCCCTTCGCTATTTCGTAGGTAACGATATCTCCGACGACAGGCCGACGGGGCGGTCTCGAGAACGCCTTGATGTGCACGAACACTTCGCTCTCATCACCATGCCACGCGATGAAGCCGAAGCCCCGTGCATCATCCCAGCGCGTAATCCTTCCCTGAAGACGCATACCGAAAGGCACCCTGTTTCCGCCGAACGTAGAGATGACCTTCGTGGTGGCGCCAGCCATCTACGTCAGATCTATCGACTTGTTCAAACTATATTTTATAGCTGAAGCGTTACAGCAAATTTCGCTCCACGAGTTCCCTTTTCAGAGCCTCATATCTCTTCGTCTTCTTTAAGAAAAGATTAATCAAGAATAATGGCACCAAAGTCACTAGACCCCAGGAACTTACAGCAACGCTGAAAATAATTATTCCAATCAAAGCCCCGATAAAAAATGCGTCGAAAACAGGGGTCGGCTTGATGCTCTGGAATTCGTCAAGCAGTTCCTCGTCGCCGAGCTCAGACAGTCTTCGTGGATCCATTTTTCCTGTGTTCTCTAATCCTTAATGAGTCAGTTTACTTGCAATAACATGTAACTGATGACGGCATAGCGCAGCAATTTACCAGCAGTCACCAGCACGAGAAACCACTGCAAGGGGACGCGTAACACACCCGCCATAACGGTCAGTGGGTCACCAATTACCGGAACCCAGGCGAAGCATAAGGAAAACATGCCGTATTTGGTAAAGCGCTGTTCTGGGCGCAGGAAATCGTCTTCCGACATCCGAAACCACTTTTTCACCACCACCAAGCTGCCCCAGTAGCCCAAGGCATAGTTCGTCACTGAGCCCAGCACATTCCCTAAGGTCGCGGTGATCACCAGCGTCGTCGGTGATAACCCGCTTAGAAGTAAGGCACTCAGGACGACCTCTGAACTCAAAGGCAAAATCGTCGCGGCCAGGAATGCGGCGATGAAAAGGCCGACATGTCCTAGTTCCGAGAAATATTCCATCGTGCTCGACCTGAAGCAGGAGCGCTAAGCGCCCCGAACAGACACGGCCGACTTCCCGAATAAAGCGAGTCTCGGGCCCCTTCGACGGGAATGAGAACCTCACAGGTCGTGCTCTAGCGGCTACGCGAGCAAGCTCGCCATTGCGATCCGGAGAGACGTCAATGGCGCGCGGACGCGGATGGATCGTCCGCGTCGTTTGCCCGGGATCACTTCCCGCGCTTCTTCGGCAGGTAAAGATCCGTCAGCGTCCCTTCGAAAGCCTCGGCCGCCATGGCGACGGTCTCGGACAGCGTCGGGTGTGGATGCACGGTGAGGCCGATATCCGCTGCGTCGCAGCCCATCTCGATGGCCAGGGCGGCCTCGGAGATGAGGTCGCCGGCATTGGTGCCGACGATGCCCGCGCCTAGCAGGCGCCCGGACTTAGGGTCGAACAGCAGTTTGGTGATGCCCTCGTCGCGGCCGATGGCCAGCGAGCGGCCTGATGCGGCCCAGGGGAACACCCCCTTCTCATAGGCCACGCCCTCGACCTTGGCCTGGTCCTCGGTGAGGCCGACCCAGGCCACTTCTGGATCGGTGTAGGCGACCGACGGGATGACGCGCGCATCGAAGGCGCTCTTCTCGCCGGATGCGACCTCGGCCGCGACCTTGCCTTCGTGCGTCGCCTTGTGCGCCAGCATGGGCTGCCCGACGATGTCGCCGATGGCGAAGATGTGTTTCACGTTCGTGCGCTGCTGGCGGTCCACGGGGATGAAGCCGCGCTCGACCTTGACGCCGGCGGCGGCCGCGTCGATCGCCTCGCCGTTCGGGCGACGGCCGACAGCGACCAGCACGCGGTCGTAGGTCTGCGGCTTGTCCGGCGCGTTCTTGCCCTCGAAGCTGACCTTGATGCCGCCTTTCAGCGCCTTGATCTCGGTGACCTTGGTTCCCGTCATGATCGCGGCGTAGCGCGCCTTGATGCGCTTCTCCAGCGGCCGCACCAGGTCGCGATCGCAGCCGGGCATGAGCGTGTCGGTCAATTCGACCACGCTGACTTTCACGCCGAGCGCGGCGTAAACGCAGGCCATCTCCAGGCCGATGATGCCGCCACCGATGACCAGCAGGCTCTTCGGCAGCTCCTCCAGCGCCAGCGCGCCGGTGGAGTCCATCACGCGCGGATCGTCCGGCATGCCGGGCAGCGCGACCGACTCGGAGCCGGCAGCGATGATGCACTGGCGGAAGCTGAGTTCCTGCGCGCCCTCGGGCCCATCCAGCTTGAGCGTATGCGCGCCGGTGAACTTGGCTGTGCCGCGCAGCACTTTCACTTTGCGCTGCCTGGCGATGGTGTCGAGCCCCTTAGTCAGGCGCCCGACCACACCCTCTTTCCAGCTGCGCAGCTTGTCGAGCTCGATCTTCGGCGTGCCGAACACGATGCCGTGGTCGGACATGTGGGCCGCTTCCTCGATCACTTCTGCAGCATGCAGCAAGGCCTTCGAGGGGATGCAGCCCACATTGAGGCACACGCCGCCCAGCGTGTCCCAGCGCTCGATAAGCGTCACGTCGCGGCCGAGGTCGGCGGCGCGAAAGGCCGCGGTGTAGCCGCCCGGTCCGGCGCCGAGCACCAGCAGGTCGGTGTCGTAGTCGCCCTCGTCTTCGGCCTGTGCAGCAAGCGACGCGTCGGGTTCTGCAACAGCGGTTTCCGCTGGCGCCGCTTCCTCGCGGGTCGGGGCGCTCGCCGCGCTCTCAGCGGACGTGTCGCCTGAGTCGTCCTCGGTGTCCGCGGCGCCGGCCTTTTCTTCCACTGCCACGACCGCGATCAAGTCGCCTTCGGACACGCGGTCGCCCTTGCCCACCTTCAGCTCGACGATCTTGCCCGGCATGCGAGGCCGGCACATCCATCGAGGCCTTGTCGGTCTCCAGCGTCACCAGGCCGTCGTCGAGCGCGACGGTGTCGCCCTCGGCGCACCAGCACCTCGATGATCTCGACGTCCTTGAAGTCGCCGATGTCGGGGACGCGGATTTCCTTGTTCGTGCTCATGCCAGCAGCCGGTCGGTGTCGGCCAGCAGCTCGGCCAGGTAACGCGTGAAGCGCACCGCGGCCGCGCCGTCGATGACGCGGTGGTCGTAGGACAGCGACAGCGGCAGCATCAGCTTCGGCACGAACTCGCCGTCCTGCCACACCGGCTGCATCTTGTGACGCGACACGCCGAGGATCGCCACTTCAGGCGCGTTGATGATCGGGGTGAAGAAGGTGCCGCCGATGCTGCCGAGGCTGGAGACGGTGAAGTTACCGCCCTGCATGTCGGCGGCGGCAAGCTTGCCGTCGCGCGCCTTCTCCGACAGCTCGCCGAGCTCGCGCGCCACCTGGAACAGGCTCTTCTTTTCCAGTTCCTTGATCACCGGCACCACCAGCCCGCCCGGCGTGTCCACCGCGAAGCCGACGTTGTAGTACTGCTTCGTCACCAGCTGCTGGCCGTCGGCGTGCAGCGAGGCGTTGAACTGCGGGAACTCGCGCAGCGCCTTGACGCAGGCGCGCAGGATGAAGGCCAGCGGCGTCAGCTTCGCCCCTTCCTTCTCGGCGTCGGCCTTGAGGTCCTTGCGCGCGCGCTCGGTCTCGGTGATGTCGGCCTCGTCGAACTGGGTGACGTGCGGCAGGTTGACCCACGAGGCGTGCAGCCGCGGCCCGGAGATGCGCTGCACCCGCGACAGCGGCTTCAGCTCGGTCGGGCCGAACTTCGAGAAATCGACTTCGGGCACGGCCGGCAATCCGGCGCCGCCGCCCGCAGCGGCGCCGCCCTGCAGCGCCTGTTTCACCCAGGCCTTTACGTCGTCGTGCGTGATGCGACCCTTGACGCCGCGGCCCTTGACCCGCGCCAGGTCGACGCCCATCTCGCGCGCGAACTTGCGCACCGACGGACCGGCATGCACGTCCGCACCGGCCTGCGGGCCGAGTTGCGGCGGCGCATGGGCCGTGCGGCCGGACTTCTCGCCGCGCTCGGGCTGCTCCGCCCGGGCAGGGGCCTCGGCCTTCTCCGCCTGCTGCGGCTTTTCGGCCTGCACGTCCTTAGCCGGCTCGCCGTCCCTCCCGGACTCTTTAGACTTGCCTGCCTTATCGGACTTGTCGGCTCTTTGCCCGTCATTGCCCGACGCGTCCGCGCCCTCGAGCACCACGATGACGTCGCCTTCCGAAACGCGGTCGCCCTTGCCGACCTTCACCTCGACGACCTTGCCGGCCGCCGGCGCCGGCACGTCCATGGACGCCTTGTCGGTCTCCAGCGTAATGAGCGGGTCCTCGGCGGATACCGTGGCGCCCTCCTGTACATGCACCTCGATGATCTCGACGCCTTCAAAGTCGCCGATATCGGGGACGCGGACCTCGTTGCGGCCGGCCATGCTCACAGCTCCACCGGGTCGGGCTTGTCAGGATCGATGTCGTACGCCTTTATCGCTTTCTGCGCCGCCTTGGCGTCGATCGCCCCGTCCGCCGCCAGCGCCGCGAGCGCGGCGGCGGTGATATAGCGCCGGTCGACCTCGAAGTGGTTGCGCAGCGGCGCGCGCGCATCGCTGCGACCGTAGCCGTCGGTGCCCAGCGTCACGTAGCGGCCCGGCACCCATTCGCGCACCTGGTCGGGGACAGCGGTCATGTAGTCAGTGGCCGCGATGAACGGCCCCTTGCGACCGTCGAAGCACTGCTCGATGAAAGCCTGCTCCGGCTTTCTGCTCGGGTTGAGGCGATTGCGCCGCGTCACCGACAGCGCGTCGCGCCGCAGCTCGTTGAAGCTGGTGACGCTCCACACGTCCGACTCCACGCCGTGCTCCTCGCGCAGCATGTCGGCCGCCGCCAGCACTTCGCGCAGGATGGTGCCCGAACCCATCAGCTGCACGCGCGGCTTCTTGCCCTGCTTGCCGGCGTTGCTCAGCTCGTACAGGCCCTTGAGGATGCCTTCCTCGGCACTCTTCGGTAGCGCCGGGTGGGCGTAGTTCTCGTTCATGCAGGTGATGTAATAGAACACCCGCTCATTGCGCTGGAACATGCGCTGCAGGCCGTCGTGCACGATCACCGCCAGCTCGTAGGCATACGCGGGGTCGTAGGAGCGGCAGTTCGGTACCGTAGACGACAGCAGGTGACTGTGGCCGTCCTGGTGCTGCAGGCCCTCGCCCGCCAGCGTGGTGCGCCCGGCGGTGCCGCCGATGAGGAAGCCGCGCGCCTGCGAGTCGCCGGCCGCCCAAATGAAGTCGCCCACGCGCTGGAAGCCGAACATGGAGTAGAAGAGATAGAACGGCACCATGTTCACGCCGTGGTTGGCGTAGGCCGTACCGGCCGCGGTCCAGGCGCACAGCGCGCCCGCCTCGTTGATGCCCAGCTGCAGGATCTGGCCGCTCTTGTCTTCCTTGTAGTAGCTCAGCGTGTCGGCGTCCTGCGGCGTGTACAGCTGGCCCTCGCGCGACCAGATGCCGAACTGGCGGAACATGCCTTCCATGCCGAAGGTGCGCGCCTCGTCCGGCACGATCGGCACGATGTGCTTGCCGATGGACTTGTCGCGGCACAGGGCGGTGAGCATGCGCACCATCGCCATGGTGGTCGAGATCTCGCGCTCGCCGGTACCCTCGAGCTGGCCCTTGAAGATCTCTTCGCAGGCCGGAATATCCAGCGGCGGCGCCTTCGCGATGCGCCGCGGCAGGTAGCCGCCGAGCGCCTCGCGGCGCGCCTTCAGGTATTCGATCTCGGGGCTGTTCTCATCCGGCCGGCGGAACGGCACCTCGTCGATTTCGGCGTCGGAGATGGGGATGTCGAAGCGGTCGCGGAAAGCCTTGAGGTCGTCGAGCCCGAGCTTCTTCTGCTGGTGGGCAATCATCCTGCCCTCGCCGGCCGCGCCCATGCCGTAACCCTTCACGGTCTTGGCCAGGATCACCACCGGCCGCCCCTCGGTCTCCACCGCTTCCTTGTAGGCCGCGTAGACCTTGCCGCGGCTGTGGCCGCCGCGGTTCAGGCCCCAGATTTCGGCGTCCGACATGTTGGCGACCATCGCCTTCAGCTCGGGATACTTGCCGAAGAAATGCTCGCGCACGTAGGCGCCGTCCTTGGACTTGAAGTTCTGGTAGTCGCCGTCGACGCACTCTTCCATGCGCTGGCGCAGCAGGCCCTTGTCGTCGCGCGCCAGCAGCGCGTCCCAGCCGTGGCCCCAGATCACCTTGATGACCTTCCAGCCGGCGCCCTGGAAGGTCGCCTCCAGCTCCTGGATGATCTTGCCGTTGCCGCGCACCGGGCCGTCGAGGCGTTGCAGGTTGCAGTTGATGACGAACACGAGGTTATCGAGCCCTTCGCGCACCGGCAGGCCGATCTCGCCCATGGACTCGGGCTCGTCCATCTCGCCGTCACCCATGAAGGCCCACACCTTGCGGTCGGAGGGCTCCACCAGGCCGCGGTGCTCGAGGTACTTGATGAACTTCGCCTGGAAGATGGCCTGCATCGGGCCGAGGCCCATGGACACGGTGGGGAACTGCCAGTAGTCAGGCATCAGCCAGGGATGCGGATAGGACGACAGGCCGCCGCTCACTTCCTGGCGGAACTTCAAGAGGTCGTCGTTTTCCAGGCGCCCCTCGAGGAAGGAGCGGGCGTAGATGCCCGGCGCCGAGTGGCCCTGGATGAAGATCATGTCGCCGCGGTTCTCTTCCGTGGCGCCGCGCCAGAAGTGCTGGAAGCCGACTTCGTACAGCGTCAGCGAGGAAGCATAGCTGGCGATGTGGCCGCCGTATTCCGAGGACTCGCGGTTGGCGTGCACCACCATCGCCATGGCGTTCCAGCGCAGCCAGGCCTCGATGCGTTGCTCGATGGCGCGGTCGCCCGGGTAAGACGGCTCGCGCGCCGGGGAGATGGTGTTGAGGTAGGCGGTGTTCGGGCTGAACGGCAGGTAATGGCCGGCGCGGCGCACGTGGTCGATCATGCGCTCGACCAGCCAGTGCGCGCGCTCGCCGCCGTGCACCCGCAGCACGGAGTCGATGGAATCCAGCCATTCCCGGGTTTCGTCCGGGTCGCGGTCCTGGAACTTGGGATCGTAGGACATGTTCGCGGGCTCCCTCGAGGCGGGAGCGACCGGTGCCTCCAAAGGTCGCTCGGGTGAATAATCGCGGTCTTGCTGCTACGATGACGCCCCGAAAAAATACGGGCCGGGACGCCTCGAAACCGTCGTTTTCTTGTCGTGCCGGTATCTTCCTGTCTCCCCCCGATGAGGTCAAGGATCACCCATGTCGAGCCTGCTGCCGGAAGGCGCCCTGCCCCGCATCGTCAAGCGGCGTGACCCGCGCGCGCTGCCGCATCTGGACCATATGCTGGTCGTGCTGCCGGCCGCCCCTTCGCGCAGCATCTGGGAAGCCATACCGGGTGGAGAAGCCCTCGCCGCCGCCGCGCGTCGTCGCAAGCAGACCAAGGCCGGCTCGGTGTTCACGCTGCATCTCGAGACGCCCTGCCCGGTCACGGTCGCGCTCGCCGACCCGAAGGGCACGCCGTTCAACTGGCTGACCCTGGCGCGCAAGGCTGCGGCCGAAGTGCGCAAGCATCGTCCCGCCAAGGTCGGGATCGGCGCCGCCGGCGCCGCTGCCGCCGTCGCGGAGGCCTGGCTGGAAGCCGGGCTCGCCGCGCTCCTCGCCGCCGAAGGCGAGATGCCGCGCTTCCGCAGCAAAGACGAACCGTCGTCGTCGCGCCTGTCCACCATTACCGTGCTCGACGACGCGCCCGGGCTCGACTTCGGCCGCCTGCGCGCCGAGGCCGAGGGCAATCACCTGGCGCGCTGGCTGGCCGCGCTGCCGCCGAACATGCTGCACGCCGGCGCCTACCGCGGGCTGCTGCAGGAACTCGCCGACGCGGAAGGCTGGGAGATGAGCTTCCTCGGTGAAAAAGAGCTGGCGAAGCTCGGCGCCGGCGCCTTCCTCGCGGTGGCGCAGGCAAATGCACATCGCGAAGCCGGCATCGCGCACCTGCGCTACCGGCCGCGCGCCGCCGCGAAGGATGCACAGCCCCTGGCGCTGGTCGGCAAGGGCATCTGTTTCGACACCGGCGGCACCAACCTGAAGCCCTTCCGCGCCATGCTCGACATGCACGAAGACATGCAGGGCAGCGTCGGTGGCGCTCGGCACGCTGCTCGCGCTCAGCCGGCTCGGTTTCGCGCAGCCGGTGGATTGCTGGCTGGCCATCACCGAGAACCGCATCGGCCCGAACGCCTACAACTCGCGTGACGTGGTGACGGCCGCCAACGGCGTGACCATCGAGGTCATCCATACCGACGCCGAGGGGCGCATGGTGCTGGCCGACACCCTGGCGCTGGCGGCACGCGAGAAGCCGGCACTGCTGCATCGATTACGCCACGCTGACCGGCGCCTGCGTCGCCGCCCTGACGCATCGCTACAGCGGCGTGTTCAGCAACCGCCCGGCGGTGCTGGAACGGGCCGTGACCGCCGGCCGCGCCTGCGGTGAGCGCGTCTGGTCCTTCCCGCTCGACGAGGACTTCGACGAGCCGCTGGAAAGCCGCATCGCCGATGTCATGCAGTGCTCGCTGGACAACGACGGCGACCACATCCTGGCGGCGCGCTTCCTGCAGCGCTTCGTCCCGGACGAGCTGCCGTGGCTGCATGTCGACCTCGCCGCCGGCCACAGCAAGGGCGGACTCGCCCATGTGCCGACGGCGCAGACGGGCTTCGGCGTGCGGCTCACGCTCGCCATGCTGCTCGACCACGCACTGGTCGCCGCTGCCGGAGAACAGCCCGCATGAAGCTGACATTACGTCGTCCCGACGACTGGCACCTGCACCTGCGGGACGGAGACATGCTCGGCGCCGTGCTGCCGCACACTGCGGCGCGATTCGCGCGCGCCATCGTGATGCCGAACCTCGCGCCGCCGGTGACCACCACGGCCGCGGCGCTCGCCTACCGCGACCGGATCCTGGCGGCGCTGCCGCAGGGCAGCGACTTCACGCCGCTGATGACGCTGTACCTGACGGACAACACGCCGGCCGACGAGATCCGTCGCGCCAAGGCCAGCGGCGCCGTGTTCGGCGTCAAGCTCTACCCAGCCGGCGCCACCACCAACTCGGACTCCGGCGTCACCGACCTGCGGCATTGCGATGCGGCCCTGGCGGCGATGGAAGAAGTCGGCCTGGTGCTGCAGGTGCATGGCGAAGTGACCGAGCCGGGCGTCGATGTCTTCGATCGCGAGCGCGTGTTCATCGAGCGCGTGCTGGCGCCGGCGGTGGAGCGTTTCCCGGGGCTGAAGGTGGTGTTCGAGCACGTCACCACGGCCGACGCGGTGGAGTTCGTGCGCGCTGCACGCGACGGCATCGCCGCCACCGTGACCCCGCAGCACATGCTGCTGAATCGCAACGCCCTGTTCGCCGGCGGCCTGCGACCGCACAACTACTGCCTGCCGGTTCTCAAGGCCGAGCGCCACCGCGAGGCTGTGCTCGGTGCGGCCACCAGCGGCAGCGAACGTTTCTTCCTTGGCACCGACAGCGCGCCGCATACGCGCGGCAGCAAGGAATCGTCCTGCGGCTGCGCCGGCATCTACTCGGCGCCCGTGGGCATCGAGATCTATGCCGAGGCCTTCGAGCAGGCGGCCGCGCTCGACCGGCTGGAGGCCTTCGCCAGCGAGCACGGCGCGCGCTTCTACGGCCTGCCCCTGAACGAGGCCACGATTACGCTGGAGCGTCGCGACTGGACCCCGCCCGCCGAGTACGCCGTCGGCGCCGACGCCCTGGTGCCCTTCCGCGCCGGCGAGACGGTGCGCTGGCAGCTGGTGGCTGCGTGAGCGCCACCCCGCCGGGTACCGAGAGCAATGTCAGCGGCCTCATGGCGCGCCGCTTCCGCGGCTTTCTGCCGGTGGTGGTCGACGTGGAGACGGGCGGCTTCAATGCGCGCACCGACGCCCTGCTGGAAATCGCCGCAGTACTGATCGAACCGGATGCCGAGGGCCGCTTCGCGCCCGGGGAAAGCTGGCGTCATCACGTGCAACCCTTTGAGGGCGCCAACATGGAGCCGGCATCGCTGGAGGTCAACGGCATCGATCCGTGGCATCCGCTGCGCCCGGCGCTGCCGGAGCGCGACGCCCTGCAACGGGTGTTCCGTGAGGTGCGTGCCGCCGTGCGGCGCCACGACTGCAGCCGCGCCATCCTGGTCGGGCACAACGCCTTCTTCGACCTGAACTTCCTCAACGCCGCGGTGGAACGCTGCGGCATCAAGCGCAATCCCTTCCACCCGTTCTCGAGTTTCGACACCGCCACGCTGGGCGGCGTCGCCTACGGCCAAACGGTGCTGTCGCGCATCGTCGAGGCCGCGGGACTGAAATGGGACAGCAGCGCCGCGCACTCGGCGGGCTATGACGCGCGCATCACCGCCGAAGTGTTCTGCGGCATCGTCAACCAGTTCCAGTCGATCTACGAAGCGCGCCTGCGCTGAGTCCCGCGCAATGAAAAAGGGGACGCCGCAACGCGACGTCCCCCTCCGACTTGGGCCAGGCCGGTTCAGGCCTTGGCTGCGGCCTCGTCCAGCAGCTTCTTCAGCTCACCGGAGTGGTACATCTCCACCACGATGTCGCAGCCGCCGATCAGCTCGCCGTTGACGTAGAGCTGGGGATAGGTCGGCCAGTTGGAATAGGCCTTCAATCCCTCGCGCACCTCCGGGTCCTCGAAGATGTTGAAGTGGGTGAAGTCCGTGCCGCAGGCACGCAGCGCGGCCACGGCCTGGGCCGAAAAGCCGCACTGGGGAAAGTCGGGGCTGCCTTTCATGAACAGCAGCACCGGGTGCGACTCAAGAGTCTGCTTGATCCGCTCGTTGATGGCTTCCATCGACAGGAGTCTCCTCGATTGGTGTTCTTGTGTTCAGTCCAGGTTGGACGCGACGAAGTCCCAGTTGACCAGGTTCCAGAAGGCCTCGAGATACTTCGGCCGCGCATTGCGGTAATCGATGTAGTAGGCGTGCTCCCAGACGTCGCAGGTCATGAGCGGCTTGCTGTCGCCGGTGAGCGGGGTCTCGGCATTGCCGGTCTGGACGATCGCCAGCTTGCCGTCGGGCTTCTTCACCAGCCAGGCCCAGCCGGAGCCGAACAGGGTCACGGCCTTGTCGGAAAACTCCGCCTTGAACTTGTCGAAGGAGCCGAACGCATCGTCGATCGCCTTGGCGAGCTTGCCGCTCGGCGCGCCGCCGCCGTTCGGCGACAGGCAGTGCCAGTAGAACGTGTGGTTCCACACCTGGGCGGCGTTGTTGAACACGCCGCCGGAGCTGCCGCGCACGATGTCTTCCAGCGAGGCGTTGGCCCACTCGGTGTCCTTGATGAGACCGTTCAGCTTCTCCACGTAGGTGTTGTGGTGCTTGCCGTAGTGGTACTCGAGCGTCTCCTGGGAAATGTGGGGTTCCAGGGCGTCCTTCGCGTAAGGAAGGTCAGGCAGGGTGTGCGCCATTGCGTACTCCTCGAAACTGTCGTCGCTGTAAGAATGAAGGGGCCGCAGCCCCATAGGTATAAGCCGAAGTATACCAGACGGCCCCTCGTGCCCGCGCCGGTCCAGCCGCCCGGCGACGGGGCCGGTATACTCCCGCTGCCGCCAGAAAGGAACGCGCATGGCCCGCACTTCGCTCCCGCCGGATCTGCCCGATGTCGTCCGCCGCGCCATCGCCGAGGACGTGGGCTCCGGCGACGTCACCGCCGACCTCGTACCCGCCGCAACGACCGCGGCGGCCACCGTCATAACGCGCGAAAACGCCGTGCTTTGCGGCACCGCCTGGTTCGACGAAGTGTTCGCCCAGCTCGACCCGGCGGTTTCGGTACGGTGGCAGGCCGCGGACGGCGATGTCGTGGCCGCGGGCACCGAGTTGTGCACCCTGTCCGGCCCGGCGCGGCCGCTGCTCAGCGGCGAACGCACCGCGCTGAATTTCCTGCAGACCTTGTCGGCGACCGCCACCGTGGCGCGCCGCTACGCCGAAGCCGTGGCCGGCACCGGCTGCCGCGTGCTGGACACGCGCAAGACCCTGCCCGGCCTGCGCTCGGCACAGAAGTACGCTGTCGCCTGCGGTGGCGCGAGCAACCACCGGCACGGCCTGTTCGACGCCTTGCTGATCAAGGAAAACCACATCATCGCAGCCGGCGGCCTGCGCCAGGCGCTGCATGCTGCGCGCGCCGCCCATCCCGGCCTGACCGTGGAGATCGAGGTGGAGTCGCTGTCCGAACTGGAACAGGCGCTGGACGGCAGCCCGGACATCGTGCTGCTGGACAACTTCGACCTGGAGGCTTTGTGCGCCGCCGTGCACAGCGTGCGCGCACGCCCGGACTGCGCGACGCGGCTGGAGGCCTCCGGCAACGTTTCGCTCGATACCGTGGGCGCCATTGCCGCCACCGGCGTGGATTTCGTTTCCACCGGGGAGCTGACCAAGAACGTGCGCGCAATCGACCTGTCGATGCGCTTCAGCCTGCATCTCTGAGCAGGCGCCTTCCGCGCCTGTTGCAGCGCACTAGGCAACGCCCGCACGCGCGCCGGCGCTGCCGCAGCCGGGCCAAAGGTTGCCGGGGCTTTCCGCGCCCCGACGCGGTCCCCGGGACTCGCTTTTTGCAGCGCACAAAGAGAATCCCAACAGCTGTTTGAATCGAAGACGTAGTTGCTTGCAGGGCCGTGTTTGCGTGGGTTATAAGCGAATGATGCGGCGCGGCAAATGCGGCGCGAGATGGCGCTGCGCGCAACCCGAAAAAGGGCGGAGGACACCATGACCGTACTCACCACCATTCTGCTTACCCTCGTCGTCTTCGGCGTGCTCGCCTACCGGCGCAGCAGCCTGCCGGTCTGGACCGGCGCGCTGGCCGTGCTGTTGCTGGCCGTGCAGCTGGCCGGCGGCGGACTCTCGCCGGTGCCCTGGGTCGTGTTCGCGCTGGTCGCGGGGCTGCTGAACCTCAAGCCGCTGCGCCGGGCCGTGCTGAGCCGCCCGCTGCTGAAGTGGTTCAAGTCCGTGCTACCGCCGATGTCGCAGACCGAGAAGGACGCCATCGACGCCGGCACAGTGTGGTGGGACGCCGAGTTGTTCACCGGGCGCCCGAACTGGACCGCGCTGCTGCGCACGCCCCGCCCCGAGCTGACCGAAGAAGAACAGGCCTTTATCGACGGCCCGGTCGAAGACCTGTGCCGCATGCTGGACGACTGGAAGATCAACCGCGAGCTGGACGACCTGCCGCCCGAGGTATGGGACTTCCTCGGCAAGCATCGCTTCTTCGCCATGATCATCCCGAAGGAATTCGGCGGGCTCGATTTCTCCGCGCGCGCCCAGTCGGACGTGGTGATGAAGATCGCCAGCCGCAGCGTCGCGGCGGCCGTCACCGTCATGGTGCCCAACTCCCTCGGTCCCGGCGAACTGCTCATGCATTACGGCACGGCCGAGCAGAAGAAATATTTCCTGCCGCGCCTGGCCAAGGGCCTGGAGATTCCGGCCTTCGCCCTCACCGGCCCGTGGGCCGGCTCGGACGCGGGCTCGATGCCCGACGACGGCGTGGTGTGCATGGGCGAGTACAAGGGCAAGGAAGTCCTCGGCTTCCGCGTCAACTGGTCCAAGCGCTACATCACGCTCGGTCCCATCGCCACTATCCTCGGCCTCGCCTTCAAGGCCCGCGACCCGGACGGCCTGCTCGGCGGCAAGAAGGAACTGGGCATCACCTGCGCCCTGATCCCGACCGACACGCCCGGCCTGGAAATCGGCCGCCGCCACAATCCGGCCGGCGCGTTCCAGAACGGTCCCAACTTCGGCACGGACGTGTTCGTGCCGATGGAATGGGTCATTGGCGGCCAGGCCCAGGTCGGCAACGGCTGGAAGATGCTGATGGACTGCCTGTCCGTCGGCCGCGCCATCTCGCTGCCGGCGCTCGGCACGGCCGGCGGCAAGACCGCTGCGCGCATGACCGGCGCCTATGCCCGCGTGCGGCGCCAGTTCAAGATCCCGATCGGCCGCTTCGAGGGCATCGAGGAGCCGCTGGCGCGCATTGCCGGCGTCACCTATCGCATGGACGCGGCGCGCATCCTCACGGCCACGGCGTTGGCGCTCGGCGGCAAGCCGTCGGTGCTTTCGGCCATCCTCAAGTACAACAACACCGAGGGCATGCGCCAGGCGATCAACGACGCCATGGACGTGCACGCGGGCCGCGCGGTATGCCTGGGACCGAAGAACTACCTCGCCCAGACCTACCAGACGGTGCCCGTGGCCATCACGGTGGAAGGCGCCAACATCCTCACGCGCAGCATGATCATCTTCGGCCAGGGCGCCATCCGCTGCCATCCGTACGTGCTGAAGGAAATGCTGGCGGCCGCGGATACGGACGAGGCGGCCGGACTGAAGGCCTTCGACGAGGCTTTCTTCGGCCACGCCGGGTTCACCATCAGCAACCTGGTGCGTTCTTTCGTCCTGGCGATCACCGGGGCCCGCTTCGTGCAGGCGCCGGACCTCGGGCCGACCGCGGAGTACGCGCGCAAGCTCACGCGCATGAGCGCGTCCTTTGCGTTGCTCGCGGACGTCGCCATGCTGACGCTGGGCGGCGACCTGAAGCGGCGCGAGAAGCTGTCCGGCCGATTCGCCGACATCCTCAGCCACCTGTACATGGCCTCGGCCGTGCTGAAGCGCTTCGAGGACGACGGCCGCCCGGCCGCCGACCTGCCGATCGTGCGCTGGGCGCTGGACGACTCCCTCGCCATCATCGAGGAGCGTCTCGACGGCATCCTGCGCAACTTCCCGGTGAAGGGCATCGGCCCGCTGCTGCGGCCCTTCGTCCTGCCGCTTGGCCGCCGCTGTCGCCCCGCCTCCGACCGCCTCGGTCACGAGGTCGCGAAGCTGTTGCTCAGCCCGTCGGAGACGCGCGACCGCCTCACCTCGGGCATGTTCATCGAGCTCAGCGAGGACGACCCGCTGGGCCTGATGGAGCTGGCGCTGGAGAAGGTCATCGCCTTCGAGCCGATCGAGCGCAAGCTCGGCACGGTGGTCAACACCAGCAACATGGAGCGGGTGCTGGCCAAGGGCCTGGCCGACGGCGTGATCAACGAACTGGAAGCCGAGACCGTGCGCGAGGCGATGGCCATCACCACGGAAGCCATCGCCGTGGACGACTTCCCCGGTCGTGCGCGCAAGGCCGGGCAGCAGGCGGCCTGAGGGCCGCCACGCCGCCCGGGCGGGTGTGCCGGTCTAGCTGACCGGCATCCCCACCAGCCAGACGTGGCCGCCGCGGATGAGGAGCATCCAGGCGGCCACGCCGACCAGCACCGCGACGAGGTCGAACACCGGGCCGTTGGGGCCGGCGGAGGGGCGCCAGGGCCGCCGCCAGGCTGCGATCGTCACCACCACCGCCCAGGCGAGGATGCTGCCGAACAGGACCAGGTCGGCGACGCGACCGTTCGCCATCAGGTGCACCACCGCCCAGCCCATCGTGGCCAGCAGCATGGGATGCCGCAGGCCGTCGCGAATCTTCCCAGGCAGGTACGCGGAGACGAAGATCACCAGCACGGGCGCCATGGCCAGCGTCGCTACCATGCGGGTCCAGGGCGGCGAGTTCCACAGCACGGGACTGGTCCAGCGCGCGGCGTCGTAACCGATCACCAGCAGCACGAAACCGACCAGCGCCGGCACGGAATAGACCGCCTTCCAACCCCAGGGGCCGAGCCGCGCGAGCATCGTGTCGCGCCACCCGGGCGCGGCAACCCGGACCATGTGGCCGCCGAGAAACAGCAACAGGCCGACGATGAGCATCGTCATGACGCAGACTCCGTTGGAAAAGACGGCGCGAGTTTAGCAGCCGGCTCGCCCTAGCGGGCGTTGCGCACTGCGAACTCGGGATCCATGATGCGGCGCGGCTCACCCACGCCGTAGCCCTGGGCGTAGTCCACGCCCATGCCGCGCAGCATGGTGATCAGCTCCCTGTTCTCGACGAACTCGGCGATGGTCTTCTTGCCCGTGAGGTGCCCGATCTCGTTGATCGAGCGGACCATTTCGCGGTCGATCGGATCGTGCAGGATCTCCTTCACGAAGCTGCCGTCGATCTTCAGGAAGTCGACCGGGAAATGCTTCAGGTAGCCGAAGGAGGACAGGCCGGTGCCGAAGTCGTCCAGCGCGAACTTGCAGCCCAGCTCCTTGAGCGAGTTGATGACGCGGTTGGCCTGCGAGTAGCTGGCGATGGCCGCCGTCTCGGTGATCTCGAAACAGATCTTGGACGCGTCCAGGCCGCTGTGTTCGAACTGCTCGATGACGAAGGGCAGGAACTTGTCGTCGCACAGGCTCTGGCCGGAGAGGTTGATCGAGCACATGGCGAGGCGCTCGCGCTCGTCGGCCTCCGACACCAGCCAGCGCAGGGCGTTGCTGATGACCCAGCGGTCGATGTTCGGCGTCAGGCCGTAGCGCTCGGCGGCATTGATGAACACGTCCGGGGCGATGATCTGGCCCTGCTCGTCGCGCATGCGCAGGAGCAGCTCGTAGTGCGCGCCCTGGTCCTCCTCCGTCTGCAGCGGCATGATCGGCTGCCGGAACAGCTCGAAGCGGGACTCTTCCAGCGCGTTGTTGATGCGCGCTGCCCACTGCATCTCGCGGCGGCGGCGCATCAGGTCGATGTCGTTTTCCTGCCAGGTCTGCACGCGGTTGCGGCCGGACTCCTTGGCGGCGTGCGCAGGCGCTGTCCGCGGCGGTCAGCAGCTCCGCGACACTGGCGGTCTCGGGCGCGATCGGCACCACGCCGATGCTGGCGCCGAGGCGGAAGCTGCGGTCCTCCCAGATGAAGCGGAATTCCTGCACCGCTTTCAGCAGGGCCTCGGCGGTCTCGATGGCCTCCTCCAGGGTGCAGTTCTCCAGCAGGATGCCGAACTCGTCGCCGCCCAGGCGCGCCAGGGTGTCGCGCCAGCGGATCTTCGACTTCAGCAGCGCACCGAGCTGGCCGAGCAGCGCGTCGCCCGCCATGTGGCCGCAGGAGTCGTTGATGATCTTGAACTGGTCGAGATCCATGTAGCACAGCGCGTACTGCGCTTCGCGCGCACGCCCCATCTTCAGCGCCCGCTCCAGGCGGGCCTCGAACTCGCGCCGGTTCACCAGGCCCGTCAGCATGTCGTGGCTGGCGTGGTAGGACAGGCGGCGGTTCAGCTCGCGCGCCTCGCTGACGTCGTGGAATACCAGCACGCCGCCGATGACCTGGCTCACGTCGTTGCGGATCGGCGCCGCGGAACTCTCGACGTAGAGCTCGTTGCCGTCGCGCCGGATCAGCAACATGGGGCGCATCGACTTGTACAGCCGGTCACGGCGGATGGCGACCGACAGCGGGTTCTCCATCGGCTCGCAGGTCTCCTCGTGGAAGCTGCGGAAGATCTCGTTCACCTCGCGCCCGGCGGCATCGTCCAGCGTCCAGCCAGTGAGCTCCTGCGCCACCGGGTTGAGGTACTCGATACGACAGTCCGAGTCCGTGGTGATCACGCCGTCGCCGATGGACTGCAGCGTGATCTGCGCGTTCTGCTTCTCGCGGAACAGCGCTTCCTCGTAGAGCTTCTGGTCGGTGATATCGAGCTCGACCCCGACCAGGCGCAGCATCCGGCCCTCATCGTCCACGAGGGCCTTGGCGCGGCTCATCACCCAGCGCCATTCGCCGGAACGATGGCGCATGCGATGCACGCTCTCGAACAGCTCCGACTTGCCCTCGAGGTGGTCGCGGATCTTGCCCTGCACCCGCACCATGTCCTCCGGATGCACCAGCTGGCGCCAGTCCGGCATGTCCTCGTCGGCCTCGTCCTCGCCGAAGCCCATCATGACTTTCCAGCGGGGCGAGAAACGGATGGTGTTGCTCTCGACGTCGAAATCCCACAGGCCGTCGTTGGCGGCGTGGCGCGTGAGTTCTTCACGCTCGTTGATGTCTTCCAGTTCGCGGCCGAGCTTGAGCCGCGTCAATGCGGCCGAGAGGCTGGCGCCAAGCAATTTCAGCAGCAGGTAGACATCGACGTGCCAGCTCTCCACCGGCCGTGCGGACAACACGCCCAGCACGCCGCCCAGGCGGCCCTCGATGTCCAGGCCGGCGAACAGCGCCGCGCCCGCCGCCATCTCGCGCATCATTTCGGACTCGCGCTCGAGACTGGGGGAGAGACGCCCGGCATCGCGGATCTCGACCAGGCGCATGTGGCCCAGCTTGCCGCGAAACCACTCCAGGTCGGCGAGTCGCGCGCCGGTGAGGCGTTCCGGGCAGCAGCCCGACATGACCGTGGAAGCGTGGCTGACCTGGTCAAAGGCGGTGCCGTCCGCGGTCAGCAGCGCGAAGCACACGGAGTCCGCGCCCAGCGTCTCGCGGATCACTTCGAGTGATTCGCTCAGCGTCTGCTCGGCGTTTTCCGGCTCGATGTTGAGGAGGTCGACCGTCACCTTGGTGATGGCGGGGTTCAGGCCGACGCGGGACGGGCTGGCCCGGTTTTTGCGAAGGGTGCCGCCCAGATCAGCGCTGATCCGGGACACCGACTCTGGCGAGGTTTCTTCGCTCATGCGGGATCCAAATAAAAGGCCTTAATAATTGTTGCTAAGTCCTTGTTCCGTCCGCCTTCTTGATTAGCGCGCATTCTGGACAGTACACGCCAAAAATACAAGACGAGACGGCCCGTGCGCAGGAACGGCGTCACATGTTCCGTCACCGTCCCTTTCAACGGCGCGCGCCGCGCGCCCGCGGTGGAAATCGCCCTGCCGCGGAACTACGCTCAGGTCAGGCGCGGTACTGCAGGAATATTTCCGCCAGACCGTAGGGTGACCACGTTTGCACGGGAGATCAACATGAGCGATGTGTGGGTAGTCGTGGCATCCAGCACCCGGTGCCGGATCTTTGCACAGCACAAGCACAACGCACCGCTCGAACAGCTCGAAGAACTGGAACATCCGCAAGGCCGCCTGCATGACCGGGACCTTGCCACGGATCGCCCGGGACGCACCTATGACAGCGCCGGACCCGGCCGGCACGGCATGGGACAAGCAGTCAGCCCGACAGAACAGGAGAACATCCGCTTCGCCAAGACCGTTGCGTCGCGGCTCGATGCGGCACGCAAGCGCGATGCTTTCGACCGCCTGGTGCTGGTCGCCGATCCGCGCTTCCTCGGGCACCTGCGCCAGGGACTGACGCCCGCCACGCGCAGCATGCTTACCACGGAGCTGCACAAGAACCTCTCGGATGCCGACCCGGCGAGGATCCGGCAAGCGCTGCCTTACCGGATCTGAGGACGCGCGGCGCTCAATGCACTTCGCAGTCGGGGGGCGCGCTTTGCTCCTCGCCGCCCAGCGCCAGGTTGACTGCCTCGCCGACACAGTGCGGACAGACCGTCAGGTAGACCCCCTGGTCGTCGACGTTCACCTCGAAGCTGACCGAGTGGTCGCCGATGAAGACGTCGAGCTGGCCTTCCTCCTGCAATTCCCGGATCGCCTCGGCAACCTCTTTCCAGCGTGTCATCACTCTCCCTCCCCCGGCTCACTCGCGCTTGTGCGCAATTGTACGGCCCGCGCCGCCGCTTGGCGCATCGACGTCGCAAATAAATACGGGCGCCGCCCCGCCGGGACGGCGCCCGCAAGCCCACAGGCAATTACTTGATCTCGAGAACCTTGACGTCGAAGTGCAGGTTCTGGCCCGCCAGCGGATGGTTCAGGTCGAGCACCGCGGTATCGTCGCGGACTTCCTTCACCTGCGCGTGGATCGGCTGGCCCTGCTGGTTCTGTCCGACCAGCCTGGAACCGGCCTGGCGGGCGTCTTCCGGGATCATTTCCAGCGGCACTTCCTGGAAGCCTTCCTCGCGCACGGGGCCGTAGCCCTCTTCGGCGCTGAGGGTGACTTCGCGCGTCTCGTCGGGCTTCATGCCGGCCAGCTGCGCCTCGAGCGCGGGCAGGATCTGCTGCTCACCCTGAACGTAGGTGAGCGGCTCGCCACCGACATTGGTGTCTGCGGTTGAGCCGTCGTCCAGCTTGAGGGTGTATTCGATGCTTACGGTGCTCCCGTCCTTGACCACGGGGACTTCCTCCTGCGCCTCAAGCGACGCTCCAATGAAAAGAAAACTCAGAGCCGCGACAGCGACTGCGGGCATTTTGCGCAAAGCGTGCCTCCGGTAGTTTATGCAATGCAAGCGGCCACCCTACCACAGGCCATGGCATGGATGCTCAGGGTCGGGTCTGCCCATTGCCCAGGACCTGGTACTTGAAGCTGGTGAGCTGTTCCACGCCGACCGGCCCGCGGGCGTGTATCCGCCCGGTGGAAATGCCGATCTCCGCGCCCATGCCGAACTCGCCGCCGTCGGCGAACTGGGTGGAGGCGTTGTGCAGCACGATGGCGCTGTCGACCTCGTCGCAGGAAACGCTGCGCGGCCGCGGCGTCGGCGGTGACGATCGACTCGGTGTGGCCCGAGCCGTAGCGCGCGATATGCTCGATGGCGTCCGTCACCCCGTCGACGACGCGCACCGCGATGATGGCGTCGAGGATATTCGCGTGCCCCAGTCCGCCGCCTCGGCTGCCGGCGCACGCGCGCATCGCGCTGCGCAGGCCGCGGCGTCGCCGCGCACCTCGCAGCCGGCCTCGAGCAGCGCGCGCGACCAGGGGCTGCAGATGGCTGTCCATGCAGGCCCGGTCGACCAGCAGGGTCTCGGCGGCGCCGCAGATCCCGGTGCGCCGCATCTTCGAGTTGAGCACGACCTGGCGCGCCATCTCCAGGTCGGCGCGCAGCGTCCACGTAGACGTGGCAGATGCCCTCGAGGTGCCCGATCACCGGCACCCGCGCGTCGCGCTGCACGCGCTCGATCAGGCTGCGGCCGCCGCGCGGCACGACCACGTCGACGGCAACCGCCGAGACCGCCGAGCAGCTCGCCCGACCGCGGCGCGATCGCGGGTCGGCACCATCTGGACAGCTTCCGCGGGCAGTCCTGCCGCGCGCAGCGCCGCGGCCAGGCAAGCGTGGATCGGCATGCTGGAAGCGGAAACTCTCGGAGCCGCCGCGCAGGATCACCGCGTTGCCGGATTTCAGGCACAGCGCGCCGGCGTCGGCGGTCACGTTGGGGCGGCTCTCGTAGATGATGCCGATGACGCCGAGCGGCACGCTCACGCGCCGGATCAACAGTCCGTTGGGCCGCGTACCACTCCGCGAGCACCCGGCCGAGCGGGTTCGGCAGCGCGCGCGATCGCCTCGATGCCGGCAGCCATCGCCTCGACCCGGGCATCGTCCAGGCGCAGCCGATCCAGCATGGCCGCGGACAGCCCGCGCTCCTCGCCCGCGGCGACGTCCTCGGCGTTGGCTTCGAGGATCGTGCCGGCACGCTCGCGCAGCAGGGCCGCCGCCGCATCCAGCGCGGCATCGCGCGCCGCCGGCGTGGCCCGCGCCAGCGCCGCCGCCGCCGCGCGCGCCTGCTGGCCGAGCTCGCGCATGAGCCGGGTGACGGCCTCGGGCCCTTCCTGTCCCATCAGGTCAACCATGTGTCTCCACCATTGCCAGGTCGTTGCGGTGTACCAGTTCCTCCCGCCCGCGGTAGCCGAGGACCTGCTCGATCATGCTGCTGCGCAGTCCGATGATGCGCGTCGCCTCGGCCGAATCGTAGGCGGACAGGCCGCGCGCCAGTATCGTGGCCGGCGGTGTCGCGCACCAGCACCAGGTCGCCGCGCTCGAACCGTCCCGTGACGCTGACCACGCCGGCCGGCAGCAGGCTCTTGCCGCTGGCGAGGGCCGCGGCTGCGCCCGCATCGATTACCAGCTCGCCACGTGGCTGGAGCGCGCCGGCGATCCATTGCTTGCGTACCCTGGCCGGGCTGGACGACGCCACGAACCAGGTGCATTCGCGCGCCGGCCTCGAGGGCGGCCAGCGGATGCCTGACGCGGCCCGAAGCGATCACCATGTGGCAGCCGGCGGCCAGCGCGATGCGCCCCGCCATGACCTTGGTGATCATGCCGCCGGAACCGACGTCGGTCGCCGAGGCGCCCGCCATGGCCTCGATCTCCGGCGTCACCGCGTGGACCTCGGGCACCAGCCGGGCCGCGGGATCGCGCGTCGGATCGGCCGTGTAGCAGCCCGGACATGTCCGACAGCAGCACCAGGCAATCCGCGCTGATCATCTGCGCCACCCGGGCCGCCAGGCGATCGTTGTCGCCGTAGCGGATCTCCTCCGTGGCCACCGTGTCGTTCTCGTTGATGACCGGCACCGCGCCGAGCCCGAGCAGGGTCTCGAGGGTGCCGCGGGCATTGAGGTAGCGCCGGCGTTGCTCCGTGTCGCCCAGCGTCAGCAGCACCTGGGCTGCGGGGATCTCGCTGGCGACCCAGCGCCTCCTGCCACGCATGCGCCAGTTGCACCTGCCCCGCCGCGGCGGCCGCCTGGCTCTCCTCCAGCCGCAGGGCTCCGGCGCGCAGGCCGAGGTGGCGCCGCCCCAGGGCGATGGCGCCGGAAGACACGACCAGCACTTCCTGGCCGCGTCGGCGCAGCCGGGCGACGTCTTCGACGAGGCTCTCGAACCAGGGCGCGTCGAGGCGATTGCTGGCGCGGTCCACGAGCAGGGCCGAGCCGATCTTGATCACGACCCGCCTGGCTGCCGCGATGCGGCTGGGCGAACTGTCCGCTGGATCTAGCGTCATCTTGCCGGACAGCATGACCGCTGCAGCGCATCATGTGAAGTCCTGCGACCGGCCTCAGCCTGCACCCGAATCCTCACCGCCGCCCTGGTCCCCGCCACGGCGCGCGCCGGCGCCGCGCGCGGGCATCCGGCCGGCCTCGCGCAGGCGCTGCCGCAGCAGGTAGTCGATCTGGGCGTTCAGGCTGCGCAGGTCGTCGTCGGCCCAGCGCCGCAGGGCCGCGAGGATCTCCGGATCGATGCGCAGCAGGAACGCGTCGCGTTTGGCCAAGGGCCGGGCTCCCTGCTTTGCAGCTAGCTGTAAAGCGTGCCGGTATTCACCACCGGCTGGGTGTGCCGGTCACTGCACAACACCACCAGCAGGTTCGACACCATGGCCGCGCGGCGCTCGTCATCGAGCTCGACGATCTGGTCACGCGCCAGGTGGTCGAGCGCCATCTGCACCATCCCGACCGCACCCTCGACAATCTTGGTGCGCGCCGCGACCACCGCCTGCGCCTGCTGGCGCTGCAGCATGGCCGCCGCGATCTCGGACGCGTATGCCAGGTGGCTGATGCGCGCCTCGATGACGTGCACGCCCGCCTTGTCGAGCCGCTCCTGGATGTCTTCGCGCAGCTGCGCCGAGATCTTGTTGGTGTCGCCGCGCAGGGAGACCTCGTGGTCCTCGCTGTCGTAGGGATAGCGGCTCGCCATGCTGCGCAGCGCGGCCTCGCTTTGCACCGCAACGAAGTCCTCGTAGTCGTCGACTTCGAACAGCGCCTCGACCGTATTCACCACGCGCCACACCACGACGGCAGAGATCTCGATCGGGTTGCCGTCGCGATCGTTGACCTTGGAAGGCCTCCCGTGGGTGCGCGTCTTCTCCTGTACCACCTTGCCCGCGGCGTCCTTTCTCTCCGGCGTGGAGAGCGAGCCGGTCTCGAAGTTGCGCACGCGCAGCGACAGCTTTTTCTTGCTGAAGAAGGGATTGACCCAGAAGAACCCGGACTCGCGCACCGAGCCCTTGTACTCGCCGAACAGCAGCAGTACGCGGGAATCGTTGGGCGCGATCGCCATGAATCCGAAACCCATGACGAACGCGATCGACAGCATCACGATGCTGGCCCCGATGTGCCAGCCGGAGCCGCCGACGTTCAGCGTGTAGAAGAAATACCAAGGGCCGCCGGCCAGCAAGGCGACGGTCACGACCAGCGGCAGCCAGCCCGACAGGGGACGATAGTTTCTTTCCTCGACCACGGCTCTGTACCTCGGTGAGCGGATGATGTCAGGATGATATCACTTTGTTATCGTCCCGCGCTACCCCGCCGCCACCGCTGCAAGCGGCTGCCCGGTGGCATGGAGTGCGCGCTCCAGCCCCGCGTCGAGATCGGACACCAGGTCTCCCGCGTCCTCGATGCCGACCGACAGGCGCAGCAGCGCGTCGCTGATCCCGGCGACGCGGCGCGCCTCCGGGTCCATGGCCGCGTGCGTCATGGAGGCCGGGTGGGCCACCAGGCTCTCGACCCCGCCCAGCGACTCGGCCAGGAAGAACAGCTCGAGACCGTCCAGGAAGGCGCGCACCGCCGGCTCGCCGCCCGCCAGCTCGAAGCTCAGCATGCCGCCGAAGCCGGACTGCTGGCGGCGGGCCACGTGGTGGCCGGGGTGTTCGGGCAGCCCCGGGTAATGCACCCGGCTCACCGCAGGATGCCGGCACAGGACCTCCGCGAGCGCCGCCGCGTTCTCCGCGTGGCTGCGCAAGCGGGCGTGCAGCGTTCGTATGCCGCGCAGAGTCATGAAGCTGTCGAAGGGCGCGCCGGTGAGCCCGAGGCAGTTGGCCCACCAGTCGATACGCTCGTGCAACTCCGCGCTGCCCGCCACCACGGCCCCGCCCACCACGTCGCTGTGGCCGTTCAGGTACTTGGTCGTCGAGTGCAGCACGATGTCGGCACCGTGCGCCATCGGGCGCTGCCAGCCCGGCGAGAGGAAGGTGTTGTCGGCGACGAAGAGCGTGCCGGTGTCGCGGCACAGGCGGCCCACGGCGTCGAGGTCGGTGATCCTGAGCAAGGGGTTGCTCGGGGTCTCGACCAGGATCATGCGCGGCCTTGCCGCAAAGCCGGACGCCAGCGCCGCGGGGTCGGACTGGTCGACGAAGGTGACACGGAACTGGCCGCGCGCGGCCAGCGAGGACAACAGCCGGTGGGTCCCGCCGTAACAGTCGTGTGGCGCCAGCAGCAGGTCGCCCGGCTCGAGCAACTGGCACACCAGCGTAATTGCCGCCATGCCGGAACAGGTGACGACGGTACCGGCCCCGCCCTCGAGGCCAGCCAGCGCGTCGCCGAGCGCATCACGCGTCGGATTGCCGGAGCGCGTGTAGTCGTAACGTCGCTTGTCGCCGAAGCCGGCAAAGGTGAAGTTGGAACTCAGGTGCATGGGCGGGACGACCGCGCCATGCTGGGCATCGCTGCCGAGGCCGGATCGGGCGGCGCGCGTGGCCGGGGCTTTGTTGCTCATTACTTTCCTCCGTCTGTGCTCCCGAAGGAGTGGGTTCGGCTCATCGCGAACCCTGCGGAGGCGTCGGGCGGGGTTACCGGGCCCACGCGTCCGCCGGCGAAGGCGGGGCTGCCCGGCAACTCATCTCCCGGCAAACAAGCGGCGTAGACCGTCTTGCTCCCCGCAGGAGTTGGCACCGTTGCGGGATGGTGAGTCCCGCAGGTTGCCCCGGCATCAAAGGGCCTGTCCCTCCGCCGGTCTGGATGAGTGTGCGTCTGTACTCTAACCGTTTATGCCGCTCAGGCAATAGCCCTTGCAGCGAATCCCGCCCCGAGCGCGCCGGCGACGGCCGCAGCGACCTGCTGCGTGGAAACCGCGCGGTCCCGCCCAACCACGTCGGGCGTGCCGATGCCGCGCACCAGCGTGTCCTGCACCGCCTGCTCCACCGCCTGCGCCTCTTCCTCCAGGCCGAGCGAGTGGCGCAGCAGCATGGCGGCACTGAGAATCGTGCCGCAGGGATTTGCGATCCCCTGACCGGCGATGTCCGGCGCCGAGCCGTGAATCGGCTCGTACAGTCCCGGCCCGGACTGCGCCAGCGAAGCGGACGGCAGCATGCCGATCGAACCGGTGATGACGGACGCCTCGTCGGTGAGGATGTCGCCGAACATGTTTTCCGTCACCACCACGTCGAAGCGCCCCGGGCCCTGGATCAACTGCATCGCCGCCGCGTCCACCAGGGCATGCTCCAGGCGCACGTCCGAAAACTCATCCCGCCCCATGCGGGTGGCGATTTCGCGCCACAGCCGCGAAGTCTCCAGCACATTGGCCTTGTCCACCGAGGTAAGCCGCCCGCTGCGCTCCCGGGCCAGCTCGAAACCGAGCCGCAGCACGCGCTCGATCTCCGCGCGGCTGTAGTGGCAGACGTCCGAGGCGCCGTCGGCATCGCGCTCCTTGGCGCCGAAATAGATGCCGCCGGTCAGCTCGCGCACGAACAGGATATCGACCCCCTCGAGCAGGTCGCTGCTTCAACGGCGAAGCGTCATACAGCACCGGCTGCGTGGCGATGGGGCGCAGGTTGGCGTAGACGCCAAGCGCGCGCCGCAAGGCCAGCAGTCCCTGCTCGGGTCGCACCGGCGCGGAAGGATCGGACCACTGCGGCCCGCCCACGGCGCCCAGCAGCACGCCCTCGCTGGCCAGGCACAGCGCCGACGTCTGCGCCGGCAGCGCCTCGCCCGTGGCGTCGATGGCGCAGCCGCCGATCATGCCCTCGCGGAACTCGAAGTCGTGGCCCCAGTTGCGGGCCACGGCTTCCAGGACAGCTGCGCGCCGCCGCGATGATCTCCGGGCCAATGCCGTCGCCCGGCAGCAGGGCGATCAGGCGGGACATGCGTGCCGCGCCTCGTACGCCGCGATGTCGGCCTCCCGGCTCAGCAGCCAGCCGAGCGGGTCGACGCCGTTCAGCATGCAGTGACGCGCGAAGGCCTCGACCTCGAAGCCGGCCTCGCGACCGTCCTCAAGGCGCACGGTGCCACCGCGCAGGTCGATGGTGATCTCCGCACCCGGGTGCGCCATCAGCCAGGCGTGTGACGCAGCGTCGAGGACGACCGGCAGCAGGCCGTTGCGCAATGCATTGCTGCGGAAGATGTCGGCGATCTCGGTGCTGATGACGGCGCGGAAGCCGTAATCCAGCAGTGCCCATGGCGCATGCTCGCGCGACGAGCCGCAGCCGAAGTTGCGTCCGGCCACCAGGATGCGCGCGCCCTGCGCTTCCGGCCGGTTGAGCACGAAGTCCTCGCGCGGGCCGTCGGCGGCGTCACGGCGCCAGTCGGCGAACAGGTGCCGGCCGAGCCCGGTGCGCTGGGTCGTGGTGAGGAAGCGCGCCGGGATGATCTGGTCGGTGTCGATGTTGTCCACCGGCAGCACCGACGGTGCGCGAGGTGAGGACGGAGAAAGGCTCGGTCATGCGATGCGCCTCCCCTCTTCCAGCAACGGCCGCGGATCGGCCACCTTGCCGGTGATGGCCGAGGCGGCCGCGGTGAGCGGGCTCGCCAGCAGCGTGCGCGCGCCCTGCCCCTGGCGCCCCTCGAAGTTGCGGTTGCTGGTGCTCACCACGTACTGGCCGGCGGCGGCGCGGTCGCCGTTCATGGCGATACACAGCGAGCAGCCCGACTCGTGCCATTCGGCGCCCGGCTTCACGGAACACGCGGTCCAGGCCCTCGGCCTCCGCATCGCGGCGCGTCTGCTGGGTGCCCGGCACCACCAGCATGCGCACGCCCGGCGCCACACGTGCGGCCGCGCAGCACGGCGGCGGCCGCGCGCAGGTCGCTCGAGGCGCGAATTGGTGCAGCTGCCGACGAACACCACATCGATGGGCTGCCCGGCGATGGCGGCTGCCCGGCTTTCAGGCCCATGTAGTCGAGCGCCTTGCGCTGGCCGCCGCTGAGCGCATCGGGGACGCGGCCGCTGATCGGCATGACCATGCCCGGATCGGTGCCCCAGGTGACCTGCGGCTCCAGTTCGGACACGTCGATGGTCACGCTGCGGTCGTAGCTCGGCGCCGGGGTCGCTGCGCAGCTCGCGCCACTCGGCCACGGCCCGGTCCCAGTCGGCGCCGCGCGGCGCCATCGGCCGGCCCTGCAGGTACTCGAAGGTGGTCTCGTCCGGCGCCACCATGCCGGCGCGCGCACCGGCCTCGATGGCCATGTTGCACAGGGTCATGCGCTCGTCCATCGACATGCGCCTCGCACGGCCGCGCCGCGGAACTCGATGACGTGCCCGGTGCCGCCGTCCACGCCGATGCGCCCGATCACTGCCAGGATCACGTCCTTGGCGGTGACGCCCGGCTGGCAGCCGCCCGGCCAGCTCGACCAGCAGCGTCTTCGGCCTGCGCTGCAGCAGGCACTGCGTCGCCAGCACGTGGCCGACTTCCGTGGTGCCGATGCCGAAGGCCAGCGCGCCGAAGGCACCGTGCGTGCGTGGTATGGCTGTCGCCGCAGACGATGGTCATGCCGGGTTGCGTGGCGCCCTGCTCCGGGCCGATCACGTGCACGATGCCGCGGCGCGTGCTGTTGACGCCGAACAACCGCACGCCGGCACGCGCGCAGTTGTCGCCCAGCATGCGCATCTGCTGCTAGCGCGCGGCGGGGTCCATCTCGCCCAGCCCGTCGCTCCAGCTGGCGTCGTTGGTCGGGAATGGAATGATCCACCGTCGCGAGGGTGCGATCGGGCCGGCGCACCGGCAGGCCGCGCTCGCGCAGGGCGGCGAAGGCCTGCGGCGAGGTCACCTCGTGCACCAGGTGCAGGTCGATGTACAGCACCGCCGGCGTCTCCGCGCTCTCGGGCACCACCACGTGCCGGTCCCAGACCTTGCCGAACAGCGTGCGCGGCGCGCTCATACCGCCACCGAGGCGACCGGTGCGAAGGCCGAGCCCGGGGTCTCGAGCGGCTGCAGCCAGCCCCACTCGTCGCGCGTCTCGCCGTTGAACAGGCCGAAGAAGCGCTGCTGCACGAGTTCGGTGACGGGGCCGCGGGAGCCGTTGCCGACCTCGATGCGATCCACCGAGCGTACCGGCGTGACCTCGGCTGCAGTGCCGGTGAAGAAAATCTCGTCGGCGAAATACAGCATCTCGCGCGGCATAGGCTGCTCATGGACCTCCAGCCCGGCCGCGCGCGCCAGCGTGATCACGGTGTCGCGCGTGATGCCGGCGAGGATCGAGCAGGCGGCCGGCGGCGTGTAGATCTTGCCGTCCTTGACGATGAAGATGTTCTCACCCGCGCCCTCGCCGATCATGCCGTCGGTGGTCAGGCCGATGCCCTCGGCGTAGCCGTGCCGCTTCGCCTCCATGCTGATGAGCTGGCTGGACAGGTAGTCGCCGGCGGCCTTGGCGCCGGACGGGATGGTGTTGGGCGCGACGCGGTTCCAGGACGACACGCACACGTCGACGCCGTTCTTCAGGCCCTCGGCGCCGAGGTAGGCGCCCCACTCGATGGCGGCAATGGCGACCTCCACGGGCGAATCGGCGGGCGCGGTCAGGCCGAGGCCGGCGTAGCCGCGAAACACCACCGGCCGCACGTAGGCACCGGAGTTCAGCTCATTCGCCAGCACCGCCTGGTTGCAGGCCGCCTCGATCTCCTGCGGCGTGAAGGGCATGCGCAGGTGATAGATCTTCGCCGAGTTGAACAGGCGCTGGATGTGCTCACGCTGGCGGAAGGAACGGGAACCCTCCGGGGTGCGATACACACGGATCCCCTCGAACACCGATGAGCCGTAATGCAGGGCGTGCGACAGCACGTGCACCGTGGCGCTCTCGCCGGGGACGATCCTGCCGTTCTGCCAGATATAGCGTGGAAACTGGGGCGCCACTTGAATACTCCGTTGACTCGGGTCGGATGAAAAACTCTGTCGTGCCGCCGTTCAGGCGGCCTGCTCCGCGTCGCGGCGGGACGCTATACGGTTCAACGCCTGCAGGAAAGCAAGCGCGCTCGCCTGGATGATGTCGGTGTCGAAACCCTTGCCCTGCCAGCTGCGGCCGCCGTGCGAGACCGACACCACGGCCTCGCCCTGGGCGTCCTCGCCGACGGTGACGTTGCGCACGTCGAAACTCTTCAGCTCGACCGCTACACCGGTGGCGCGCTCGATGGCGCTGAAGGCCGCTTCGACCGGGCCGTCACCCTCGGCGTGCTCGCGGCGCCGGCTGCCGTCGCTGTGCGCCAGCTCCACCTCGGCCGTGGCGCGCGGACCGTCGCCGGAAGCGATGCGCAGCTGCACCAGCTGCCACGGACCGGCGCCGACCTCGTCGGAACGCAGCACCAGCGCCTCGATGTCGGCATCGAAGATTTCCTTCTTGCGATCGGCCAGCGTCTTGAAGGCGATGAACGCGCGGTCCAGCTCGACCTCATCGAGGGCCAGCCCCAGGTCTTCGACCCGGCTGCGGAAGGCGTGCCGGCCGCTGTGCTTGCCCAGCACCAGGCGGCTGCCGCCGAGGCCGACGTCCTCGGGACGCATGATCTCGTAGGTCTCCTGGTGTGCGCAGCATGCCGTGCTGGTGAATGCCGGCTTCATGGGCGAAGGCGTTCTCGCCGACGATGGCCTTGTTGCGCGGCACGGCCACGCCGGTGACTGCGGCCACC
This sequence comes from uncultured Gammaproteobacteria bacterium, assembly GCA_963709275.1. Classification (GTDB taxonomy): domain Bacteria; phylum Pseudomonadota; class Gammaproteobacteria; order Steroidobacterales; family XN24; genus XN24. The sequence continues at coordinate 429,567 of CAVPVZ010000002.1, read as the reverse complement.
AGGCGGCTGGTCGGCGTACAGGCGCGCGCGTATCGATGCCGGTGCTCACGCCGAAGACGGTCGGCGCGCGTGCGCACCGCCATCACGATCTCTTCCAGCGCGCAGTTGCCGGCGCGCTCGCCGATGCCGTTGATGGTGCACTCGACCTGGCGGGCGCCGGCCTGCACCGCCGCCAGGCTGTTGGCCACCGCCAGGCCCAGGTCGTCGTGGCAGTGCACGCTGAGCACCGCGCGCTCGATGCCGGGCACGTTCTGGCGCAGGTAGGCGATGCAGCTCCGCGAACTCGGCCGGCACCGCGTAGCCGACGGTGTCGGGGATGTTCACCGTGGTGGCGCCGGCCTCGATCACCGCCTGCACCACCTCGGCCAGGTAGTCCAGCTCGGTGCGCGCCGCGTCCTCGGCGGAGAACTCGACGTCGTCGCACACAGCGCGCGCGCCACGCGCACGCCCTCCACCGCGCGCCGGATCACTTCGTCCCGGCTCATGTTCAGCTTGTGCTCGCGATGGATCGGGCTGGTGGCGATGAACACGTGCATGCGCGGGCGTTCGCGCCTCGCGCAGCGCCTGCCACGCGCGCTCGATGTCGTTGTCGCCGCAGCGCGCCAGGCCGCAGATGATCGGCCCGCGTATCTCGCGCGCGATCAGCGCGCACGGACTCGAAGTCGCCGTCGCGAGGCGGCGGGGAATCCGGCCTCGATGACGTCCACGCCCAGCTCGGCCAGCGCCCGCGCCACGCGGAGCTTCTCGCGGTCGCGTCATGCTGCAGCCCGGCGCCTGCTCGCCGTCGCGCAGCGTGGTGTCGAAGATGACCAGCTGGTCCGGCTCAGTAGCCATACGACAGCTCCCCGATGGGGAAGTAAGGCATCGCCTTGGGCTGGTGCATCGGGCGCTCATCCTGCAGCGCGCGCAACATGGTGGCAGCGTCGATGTTGCCGCCGGTCAGCACCACCGCGATGCGCTTGCAGCGGTGCTCGCTCGCATAGCGCTGCGCGCCGGCCAGCGCCGCGGCGCCGGCACCCTCCGCCATCTGGTGCACGTTGCGCGCATAGGCCGCGATGGCGGCCTGGATGTCACGCTCCGAGACCAGCAACACGTCGTCCAGGTGCCGCCGCATCATCTCCAGCGTCGCCTGCACCGGGACGCGCACTGCCAGGCCGTCCGCCAGCGTGTCGACCGCGGCGAAGGGATGGCACTCGCCGGTGTGCCAGGCATGGTGCATCGCCGGCGCGTTCTCCGCGCACACGCCGATCACCCGGGTCGCCGGGCTGCGCGCCTTGATGACGGCCGCCATCCCGGCCGCGATGCCGCCGGCCCCGACCGGCACGAACACCGCGTCGTAGGGCTGCCGTGACTGGGCCAGCATTTCCATGGCGATGGTGCCGGCACCGGCCACCATGTCCGGATCGCGCCCGGTGTGCACCAGCCGGGCGCCCGTGCGCGCCGCATGTTCCTCGGCCGCGATCATCGCCGCGTCGAAGTCGTGCCCGGTCTCGATCACGCGCGCGCCCAGCGCCGTCATGGCGTCGTTCTTTTCGTGGCTGTTGTCGCGCGGCACGAACACGGTGCAGCACACGCCATGCATGCGCGCGGCGTAGGCCACCGCATGGCCGTGGTTGCCGCGCGTGGCGGTCACCAGGCCGCGGGCCCGGTCCTCCGCCGACATGCCGTGCAGCAGGTTGAGCGCACCGCGGATCTTGAAGGAGCCGACGTCCTGCGCGTTCTCCAGCTTGACGTGCACCTCGCAGCCCACATGCGCGTCCAGCATCGGGTGATGCATCATCGGCGTGGGCGGCAGCTGGGCGCTGACCACCGCCATGGCGGCCTCCACCTGCGCCAGCGTCACCAGCGGTGCGCCGGTATCGGCCGCATGCATGTGGCCGCGCGCGGCGGCCGCGGTGGTGGCATCCAGGATCGTGGATTCTTGGCTCAACATGCCACGCTCTCCCCTACTACGGCCGGGGTCTCGCCGGCAGTCAGGCACGCCACGGTGCGCACGTCGTACAGCTTCTGGATCTGTCGCGTCAGCGTCTCGACCGAGCGCCCGGCAGAGTGAACGTGGACCGTCACCTCCACGTGCTGCGCGCTTTCGTCGGAATGGGCGTTCATGGAGGTCACGGCGAAACCGCGACGCTCGATGAGGCCGAGCAGCCGGATCAGCGCGCCCTCGACCTTGTGTATGTTCATCCGCAGCGTGTGGTTCATGCGCTCAACTCCTCCATCATCACGTCGTTACTCTGGCCCGGCGGCACCAGCGGCCAGACGTTGCTCTTTGGATCGATGCAGACATGGGCCAGCAACGGGCCCTCGGTATCCAGCAGGCGCCGGATGGCACCCTCGACCTCGTCACGCCGGGTGATGCGGAAGGCGGGGATGCCGAAGGACTGCGCCACTTCGACGAAGTCAGGGTTGTCGGACAGGTCGACCTCGCTGTAGCGCTCCTCGTGGAACAGCTGCTGCCACTGGCGCACCATGCCCAGCGAGGAGTTGTCGACCAGCAGGATCTTCAGGTCCAGGTCGTAGCGCTTGATGGTCGCCAGCTCCTGGATGTTCATCATGATCGAGCCGTCGCCGGAGACCGTGACGACGCGCGCGCCCGGGCCGCGCCAGGCAGGCGCCGATGCCGGCCGGGATGCCGTAACCCATGGTGCCCAGGCCGGCGCTGGTCAGGTGCTGCTCGGGGCGGTCGAAATGGCAGTGCTGCGCGACCCACATCTGGTGCTGGCCGACGTCGCAGGTGATGGTCACGTCGGGCGCCGCTTCGGTCAGGCGGCGCAGCATGTGCGGCACGTAGATGTAGTCGCCGGGCGCGTCGTAGCGCCAGGCATGCTCGACCTTGCGCTCGGCGCACGCACTGCTGCCAGGGCGCGATGGCCAGCCCGGTCGGCATGGCGCCCAGGGACTCCGCCAGGTCGCCCAGCAGGCCGGCGTCGGCGAAACGCAGCTTGCCGATCTCGGCTCGGGTCGGCGTCCATGTGGATGACGCTGGCCTTGGGCGCGAAGCCGTCCAGCTTGCCCGTGGCGCGGTCGTCGAAGCGCGCGCCGACGCAGATCAGCAGGTCGGATTCCTGGACGGCGTGGTTGGCGGCGCGGTTGCCGTGCATGCCCAGCATGCCGAGGAAGTTCTCGTCGCGCGTGGAGACCGAGCCGATACCCTTCAGCGTGGTGACGACCGGGATGCCGCTGGCCTGCGCGTAGGCGCGGAAGGCGTCGCACGGCGCCGGCGATGGGGATGCCGCCGCCGCCGTACAGCACGGGACGCCGGGCGCCGCGGATCAGCTCGCGTGCGATCTCCACCTGCGCGGGATCGGGCGACTGGCGCTTCTGCCGCCGCGTCTCGTAGATCGGCGTGGTCGCCGGCACCGCGTTGGTCGACGTCCTTCGGCAGGTCGATCAGCACCGGCCCGGGCCGGCCCTCACTGGCGATCGTGGAAGGCCTCGGCGATGGTCTTGCGGGATGTCCTCGGCACGCCGCACGATGAAGCTGTGCTTCACGATGGGCATGCGTGATACCGAACATGTCGACTTCCTGGAAGGCGTCGGTGCCCATCAGCCCCGTGGGGACCTGGCCGGTGATGGCCACGAGCGGCACGGAGTCCATGAAGGCGTTGGCGATCCCGGTGACCAGGTTGGTGGCGCCGGGCCCGGAGGTCGCCATGCACACGCCGGCCGGCCCGTGACCCGCGCATAGGCGTCGGCGGCCAGCGCCGCGCCCTGCTCGTGGCGCGCCAGGATGTGCCTGATGCGACGAGCTCAGTAAGCGCATCGTAGACGGGCATGATGGCCCCGCCCGGGTAACCGAAAATGATCTCGACGCCCTGTTGCTCCAGGGCGTGGACGAGCAGCTCGGCACCCTTCGTGCTCATGCCGCGTCCTGCTTGTCCGAGCGCAGCCACGACATGCGCGCGCGCAGCTCGCGCCCCACCTTCTCGATGGGATGGTCGAGGTCGGCCTGCCATCATGGCCTTGTAGCTCGGCATGCCGGCCGCGGTACTCGGCCTGCCACTCGCGCGCGAAGGTGCCGTCCTGGATATCCTTCAGCACCTCACGCATGCGCTCGCGCGTGTTCGCGTCGACGACGCGCGGGCCCCGGGTCAGATCGCCGTACTTGGCGGTCTCGCTGATGAACTGGTGCATCTTCGCCAGCCCGCCCTCGTGCAGCAGATCGACGATCAGCTTCAGCTCGTGCATGCACTCGAAGTAGGCCACCTCGGGCTGATAGCCGGCATCGACCAGCGTTTCGAAGCCCTGCACGACCAGCTCGGTGACGCCGCCGCACAGGACCGCCTGCTCGCCGAACAGGTCGGTCTCGGTCTCCTCGGCAAAAGTGGTCTCCAGCACGCCGCCGCGGGTGCCGCCGATGCCGTGGGCGTAGGTCAGTGCGCGCGCCTTGGCGCGGCCGGTGGCGTCCTGGGCCACCGCCATCAGGCAGGGCACGCCACGGCCTTCCTCGTACTGCGCGCCGCACCAGGGCGCCGGGACCCTTGGGCGCCACCAGGATCACGTCGATGGTCTCGGGCGCCTGGATCGAGCCGTAGTGGATGTTGAAGCCGTGCGCGAACAGGATCGCCGCACCGGGCTTGATCGCGGACTCGATGGTGCGCCACACCGGCGGCGCGGCCATGTCCGGCACCAGGATGGCGACGATGTCGGCCCCGGCGGCCGCCTCGGCGGGGGCGGCCACCCTGATGCCGTCGCCGTTCCGCCTGCTTCCAGCTCGGGCCGCCCGGGCGCAGCCCGACCGTGACGTCGAAGCCGCTGTCGCGCAGGTTCAGCGCATGCGCCCGGCCCTGGCTGCCGTAGCCGATGACGGCGATGCGGCTCACGCCGGCCTTGCCCTGGTCAACATCCGATTCGACGTAGATCTTCATGCTCAATACCTTTCCTCAAGTCAGTAATTCTCAGGCCCAGAATGCGAGAACCCCGCAGCCGTTTCCGGTTGCGGGGTTCCTGGTTCGGTTGTTTGCTGCTTTTTGGCCTACCTACACCATGACCCCGCTCTTCCCAAGTACGAGAATCACGATAAGAAGGCCAAGGAGGGCGTTGATTGCGTTCAACGGCATGCGCTCGGGGACGCGGGCGACGGCGATGGGCCGCTGCCTCGTATCATTCCTGCGCTGTGACTTGCCGTGGATCATTGTTTAGGTGACGCTTGTTGCGGTGCAATCAGGTTGGACGGAGTTTAACCACGATGCTCTCGGGCGTGTCAACACCTGTTTTCACATCTTCGCCGGGGCGGCGTGCCACGCGGCCCGATCCGGGCCGGTCCCTACCTTATATATGCCGAGGCGGTTTTTGCCATGACTGACCAGCGTTCCCGCAAGTATTCCAGCCCCGTCGTCGACGGCGTGACACGCGCGCCGAGCCGCGCCATGCTGCGCGCGGTCGGCTTCAACGACGTGGATTTCAGCAAGCCGCAGATCGGCATCGCGTCGACCTGGGCGCAGGTCACGCCCTGCAACATGCACATCGACAAGCTGGCGCGCGAGGCCGCGGCCGGCGCCGACGCGGCCGGCGGCAAGGCCGTGATCTTCAACACCATCACCGTCTCCGACGGCATCTCCATGGGCATCGCCGGGCATGCGCTACTCGCTGGTGTCGCGCGAGGTCATCGCCGACTCCATCGAGACCGTGGTGGCAGGCGAAGGCTTCGACGGCCTCGTCGCCATCGGCGGCTGCGACAAGAACATGCCGGGCTGCGTCATGGCCATGGCGCGCCTGAACCGCCCGTCGGTCTTCGTCTACGGCGGGACCATCCGTCCCGGCGCCGAACCAGCGCGGACATCGTCTCGGTGTTCGAAGCGGTGGGCGGCCATGCCGCGCGGCACGGTCATCAGATGCGCAACTGCGCGAAGTCGAGCGCACGGCGCATCCCGGGCCCCGGCTCCTGCGGCGGCATGTACACCGCCAACACCATGGCCTCCGCCATCGAGGCGCTCGGCCTGAGCCTGCCGAACAGCTCTGCCCAGGAGGCCGTCGGCGACGCCAAGCGCGAGGACTGCCGGCGTGCCGGCGCAGCGGTCCTGGAGCTGCTCGCGCGCGGCATCAAGCCGTCCGACATCCTGACGCGCGAGGCCTTCGAGAACGCCATCACGGTGACCATCGCGCTGGGCGGCTCGACCAATGCGGTGCTGCACCTGCTGGCCATCGCGGATGCGGCCGGGGTGCCGCTCGAGCTCGACGATTTCACCCGCATCGGCGCGCGCGTGCCGGTGCTGGCCGACCTCAAGCCCAGCGGCAAGTACCTGATGTCGGAGCTGATCGCCATCGGCGGCATCCGGCCGCTGATGAAGATGCTGCTCGACGCCGGCCTGCTGCACGGCGACTGCCTGACCGTCAGCGGCCGCACGCTGGCCGAGAACCTGGCAGACGTCGCGCCCTACCCGGCCGGGCAGGACATCGTGCGTGCGCCTGGACAGATCCCATCAAGACCGACAGCCACCTGGTCATCCTGCACGGCAACCTCGCGCCCGGACGGCGCCGTGGCCAAGATCACCGGCAAGGAAGGCGAGCGCTTCGTCGGAATCGCGCGCGTGTTTGATGGTCGAGGAAGCAGGCGCTGGACGCCATCCTCGGCGGCCGCATCGCGGCCGGCGACGTGGTGGTGATCCGCTACGAGGGCCCGAAGGGCGGCGCCGGGCATGCGCGGAGATGCTGTCGCCGACCTCGGCCATCATGGGCGCGGCCTGGGCGACTCGGTCGCGCTCATCACCGACGGGCGCTTCTCCGGCGGCAGCCACGGCTTCGTGGTCGGGCACGTCGCCCCGGAGGCCGCGGCCGGCGGCCCGCTCGCCGCGGTCGAGGACGGCGACGAGATCGAGATCGACGCACGTGAGCGCACGCTCACCCTGCGCGTCGGGCCGACCGAGCTGGCCCGGCGACTGCAGGACTGGCGCCCGCGCGAGGGCGAGAAGCGCGGCACGGTGCTGGAAAAGTACGCCCGCCTGGTGCAATGCGCCTCCAAGGGCGCCGTGCTGAGCTGAGCTCAGAGCCAGCGGCGCACGCTGCGCCGGTAGTCCTCGAACTCGGCACCGAAAAGGGCCGCCAGCGCGCGTTCCTCCGGCTGGATCTGCCAGCGGTTCATTGCCCATACGAAGCCCGGCAGGACGATCGTGGCGGGCCAGGAGCCCAGCCAGGTGGCCCAGGCCGCGAGCGCCAGCAGCAGCGACAGGTACATGGGATTGCGGCTGTAGCGGTAGATGCCTGCCGCCACCAGGCGGCTGGCGCGCTCCGGCCGCAACGGGTTCACCGTGGTCTCGTGGCGCGCAAAGGTGCGCACGCTCGCCAGGCCGACCAGCCCCGCCGCCAGCAGCAGCAGGCTGGCGGCGAGCAACTGGCCGGGAAAAGTCATGCGAGGCGCCGGCGCGAGCGCCGCCACGCCGCCCATGGCGGCGGCGGCAAGCAGGAACAGCACGACTGGCGGAATGCGGAGTTCAAGCGCCTGCATGGGGCATTCCCTCTCTGTCAGGGCAGGACGAAGGCATCGACGTGCGCGCGCTGCTGCGGCCGCGTCAGCAGCGATACCGCCACCAGCACCGGCACGTGGACCGCGAGGCCCAGCAGGCCCTCGTGGAGATCCCAGGGACGCAACCCGGGGTTGAAAAAGAACACCAGCGTCGCGAGGCCGCCGGCCACCAGGCCGGCCAGGACGCCCGCCGTGGTGGCACGCCGCCAGTACAGGGCCGCGAGCACCGCCGGCGCGAGCTGCGCGATCACTCCATAGGAGGTCAGCAGCAGCACCACCAGCGAAATGCCCTCGGTGACGGCGAAGAAATAGGCCACGGCGCCGGCGAGCAGCACGCCGATGCGGATCAGCAGGCGCTGCGTGCTGTCGCTGAGCGCCACGAAGGGGCGCACGCCGTCCTCGACCGCCACCGAGGCGGTGGCATGCAGCACGGCGTCCCCGGTCGACATGGACGCCGAAAGCGCGCCGGCGCAGAACAGCCCCACCACCAGCAGCGGCAGCTGCACCTCGAGGACGAGCTGCGGCAGGATAAAATCAGGCTGCTCCAGGCCGGGCATGTACAGCACCCCGGCAAACCCGATCAGGAGGACCGGGACCAGGAACAGCTGGAACGTCGGGAACAGCACGATGGTGCGCTTGAGGGTGCGCTCGTCACGCGCCGTGAAGGCTTTCATGAACAGGTGCGGCCACATCGTGAAGCCGATGGCGCTGATGAGGATCGCACTGCTGTAGCCGCCCCAGCTCCAGGGCGCGCCGCTGCCCGTCAGCCCGGGCAGTTCCAGCAGCTCGGGTCGCTCGGTGAGGATGGCCTCGAACATCGGACCGACCCCGCCATGCAGGGCATAGGGCAGGTACAGGCCGAGGGTCCAGGCCATCACCACCATGAAGATTCCCTGGAAAGTATTCGTCCAGCCGACGCCGCGCACGCCGCTGACCAGCACGTAGAGCAGCACGATGCCGTACGCCACGGCGGCCCCGGCCCACAGCGGCACGTTGCCGTCCGTGACCACCTCGATGACGATGCCGGCGCCGCGGATCTGCAGCGTGACGTAGGGCAGCAGCGCCACCACGCTGAGCACGGCGATCAGGAGCGACAGCACGCGCGAGGGGAAACGCCCGGCGAGGAACTGCGCCTGGGTGACATAGCCCAGGTTGCGCCCGATGCGCGCCACGCGCGGGCCGATGAAATACCACGGCGCGATGCCCAGCACGCCGTAGGAGAGAATGTAGAACGCCGCCGCGCCGCGCGAGTAGGCCCACCCCGGCCCGCCGAGGAAGGCGAAAGCCGAGAACACGGTGGCGCCGGTGACGAAGTACATCACCAGCAGGCCGAAGTCACGATCGCCGGCGACGAAGCCCGCCACCGTGTGCGTCGCCTTGCGACCGGCGCGCAGGCCGATATAGAGGGTCAGGGCGAGATAGGCCAGCACCACCAGCGACACCCAGTGCCAGCGCTCCATCAGTCCTGCTCCCCGCGGCTTTCACAATAGTAGAGCAGCAACAACGCGGCGAAGCCGAGCAGGATCCACAGGATGGTCCAGGCCATCGGCCGCGGCAGGCCGAGCACCAGCGGGCCGCCCTCGGCCACCAGCAGCGCCACCGGCCACGTGGCGGCCGCGGCATATACCAGGAAGAACAGGACGGCCAGGCGCCGCAGTGCGCTTTCTCTTGAGCATTGTCCGACTCCTGGTCACTCGCGCGGCTTGCTCCACTCGCCGCCGCGCCGCATCTCGCCCCATTGCGCCTTGCCGCCGCCGAGCCAGCGTACCAGTCCGATGAGGCGCCAGACGGCGTTCAGCTGACGGTAGCCGAAGTTTTCCAGGATCGCGACGGTGAACAGGACCAGCGTACTGCGCACCCCGGGATAGACGTGGAACGACAGCTCCTCCAGCAGCAGCGCGCTGGTCGACAGCACCACCCCGAGACCGACGGCGACCAGCAGGAACACCAGCGACGCCTCCACCGACATCCAGCCGTTCAGCCAGGCCAGCAGCAGGAAAACGTAGCCGAACACCTCCAGCAACGGACCGAACAGCTCGAACACCACGTTGAACGGGTACGCGAAACGACCCACCAGCCCGGCGCGCCGCTGCGTCATCAGACCGACATTGCGCGCCAGGCTCTCACCGAGCCCGCGCTGCCAGCGGATCCGCTGGCGCCCCAGCGTGCGCAGGTCCTCGGGCGCCTCGGTCCAGCAGATCGGATCCGGCACGAAAGTGATGCGGTAGGGCTTGCCCGCCGCCCGCAGTGTGCGATGCAGGCGCACCACCAGTTCCATGTCCTCGCCGACCGTGTCGGTGCGGTAACCGCCGGCCGCGACGACGACTTCCTTGCGAAACAGGCCGAAGGCGCCCGAGATGATCAGCAGCGCATTCATTGGCGACCAGCCGAGGCGGCCGAACAGGAAGGCACGCAGGTACTCGACGATCTGCAGCAAGGCCAGCGGCGAGCGTGGCAGGCGGACCTGCTCCACGAAACCCTCCCGCACCGTGGAGCCGTTGACGATGCGCACCGTGCCGCCGCAGGCGACCGTGCGGGGATCATCGAGGAACGGCTGCAGCACTCGATAAAGGCTGTCCGGATGCAGGATGGAGTCGGCGTCGACGCAGCAGAACAAGCGGGTAGCGGCTGGCGTTGATCCCGGCATTGAGCGAGTCCGCCTTGCCGCCGTTCACCTTGTCGATGACGCGCACGTTGTCGTGGGTCGTGGAGCGATAGACCTGACGCACCTCGGCGACCGGCAGGCGCTGGCGATAGGCCTCCGGGAACGGCTGCAGGCCGAAGGCCTCGACCAGCGCCTGCATCGTGCCGTCACGCGAGCCGTCGTTCACCACCACGATCTCGTATTCCGGGTAACGCAGCTGCAACAGCGCACGCACCGAGGCCACGATCGTCGCCTGCTCGTTGAAGGCCGGGACGATGATGGTGATGGGCATCTCGTAGTCGGAGTACGCCCGCGGCAGTACCTCCGTGCGCCGGCTGAGGAAGTACTCGCGCAGGGCGCAGCAGGGAGCTCAGGCTCAGCAACAGGTAGGCGCTGTTCATCAGCACGAAGTAACCGAGGAACACCCACTGGCCCGCCTGGATGAACTCGTTCAGCATGACGGTTGCTCCGCCAGCACATGGTCGAGGATGTCGCGCGCGAACGCGTCCGTTCACTGGTGTCGCGAATCTTCTGTCCAGCTCGACCCGGCCCAGGAACGGCATCGCGTCGAGCGCCTGAGCGGCCGCGGTAGCGGACCCACCACTCCGGGTCGGACAGCAGGCCCGGCCAGCGTGTCCCGGTCCTGCGGCAGGCCGAGTCGCCCCAGCACCACCGCCGCGTTCATGCGCACGTGCCAGCGCGGGTGTGTGGTCAGCTGCGCACCTCGGGCAGGTCGCGTGGGTTGCGCAGGATCCGCAGGCAGATCGACTTGATGCGATCGTCGGTCGGCTCGCGCAACAGGCGGCTTACGATGCGATCCGACACCGGCAGGGCGACCTCCGGCAGCACGGCGATGAGCTTGGGCACCTGCTCCGGCGGGCAGGTCAAGATGGCCTCCTCGAGCGGGCCCGAGACCGCCTCTGCCCCCGCCTCCATGAACAGGTCGGCCACCCGCGGCGTCGACCAGTCCTCGCGCTCCCGGATCACCGGCAGCACCAGGGGGATGGCCGCGACCGGGTCGATGCCGATCAGGGCGCGCGCCGACACCAGCGAGATTAGCGTGCTCTCGCTCTCCAGCATTTCGAGCAGGGTGTCCCACGCAGCGAGTTCGCGCAGGTGGCCGAGCGTCACCGCAGCCAGCAGGCGGTCTGGGACCTGCCCGCTGCGGAGCAGGTGCAAGGCGTAGTCGTCGATACCCAGCCGGCGGGCCAGTTGGTTGAGTCGCTCGCCGGACGCCCCACGCAGCAGGTCGTGCAGCACGTTCCACTCAGTGAGGAACAGCTGACGATCGCGCGGCAGCAGTGGCGGCAGCTCCGCCTCGTTCACCCCGTGCTCGTCGTCGATCACGGTCCGCGCCAGCACCGGGCGCCAGCGCGCGTTGAAGTCGTCGCGGCGCTGTTGCGAACGCAACAGGCGGGCGCGCAGCCACACCACGCCCAGGAACACCAGCAGGGCGACGAACACGGCCCCCAGGCCGGTCAGAAGCGCAACCCTGAGGACCAGCTCAGAAGTGGTGCCGAAGCCCGGCATGAAAACCCTTGCGCGTGTATGCGTCGCCCTGCTCGTGGACGAGCACTTCCCAGGTGACGCTCCACTGCGGCGCCAGGCGATGCTGGCCGAGCAGCGAGAGGCTGCGGGTGCTGGTGGTGATGAATCGCCCGCCGCCGATACTGGCACTCTCCCGGCCGACCGCCACGACCACGCCGACGCGGCTGTCGCCGGCGTAGTAACGGTCGGCGCGCAGCTGGCCGCTCCAGGTCGTGTCCGCGCCCTGCAGGCGGCTGGCGTAGACGGTGAGGCCGCCGTACCAGCGGCCCAGGTAGCGCTCCGCGCCGAACGTGACGGTGGACACGTCGTCCGCGGAGTAGCCGGCGTGATAGAGACTGCCGTGCGCGCCCCAGCCATCGGGCAAGCGCGCGCAACACGCGAACCCGGCCGGCCCAGCGCGGCAGTACGTCCGCGCCCGGCGCCAGGCTCCCCTCCAGCGTCACGGTCCAGTCCTCGCTCCACGGGCGCGACCAGCCGGCCATGGCCTCCATGTCGGCGGAATCGAAGCGGTCGGTGCGACGCAGGCCGGCCGCCAGCGCCTCGCCGTCTGGCGCGCGGCGCAGGTAGCTCACGTACTGCGAATTCCAGTCCGGCAGGCCGCGGCTGAGCGCCTCCCAACCCAGGCCGGCCTCGACCCACTGCACCGGGCGCGCGGCCTCCTCCAGGTTGTCTGCACCTGTGCCTCGAGGCGCGTGATCGCCGCGTAGTCCGGCGCCAGGCCTCGCGCCTGCTCCAGGAGTCGGCAGGGCCTGCGCCGGCCGGCCGGACCATGCCAGTACCTGCGCCTTGCCGAGCAGGTAGTCGGGGTTTTCCGGGGCCGCTGCCAGCAGGCGGTCGTACTGCTCGAGCGCCGCCTCCCACCGTTCCGCCCAGGACAGGGCACGGGCGTAGTCGAAGCGGAGGTCCAGCCGAGCGGGCGTGGCGGCGACCTGCGCCTCGAGCTCCGCCAGGTCGGGCTCGTCGGCCAGTGCCACCGACCCGGCAGGCCACGCCGCGCCCAGCAGCAAGGTGAACAACAACGTCCGCAACAGTACTCATGTCGCCCTCCTCTTTTTCATGTGGCGACGGATCCGCGCCAGCAGCACGCCCGGACTGAAGGGCTTGGTGACATAGTCATTGGCGCCGAGTTGCAGCGCCCGCATCACTTCCTGGTCGCCGCTGTGCGCGGAAAGAACGATCACCGCGACCGGGCGCCAGCGCCGGTTGGCGCGGATTCGCCGAATCAGTTCAAAGCCGTCCACGAAGGGCATCACCACGTCGGTCACCACCACGTCGGCGCGCGGGTGCGCCGCGATATGCTCCGCCGCCGAGGCGCCCTCGGGGAACGAATGCACGACGAAGCCTTCTCGCTGCAGCGTGAACTCCAGCAGGAAAGCCGTGTGCTCGTCCGGCCCCACGAGCAGTGCTATGGGTGGCGCGTCTTGTGACAAGTTCGGGGACCTCCCGTCCAATTAATCCGGCGAGAATGCCGGATTCTGCACCCCCGGCCTAAGCACCAGTCCGCAATTCCGGAGATTCGCTGCGCATGACGTCCGGTGCATCGCCCTCGCCCGCCTGGTGACAGGCGACGAAATGACCGCCGACCTGGCGCAGCGGCGGCACCTCGGCGGCGCAGCGCGGCACGGCGATGCGGGCAGCGCGTGCGGAAGGCGCAGCCCGAGGGCGGATTCACCGGCGACGGCAGGTCGCCCTGCAGCGGCGCGTACGCCTTGGCGCGCTCCTTGTGCCGGATCGGGAATCGGCACCGCGCCGATCAGCGCCGGGTGTAGGGATGCAGCGGCCGCTCGTACAGCGCGACGCGGTCCGCGATCTCCACCACGCGCCCGAGATACATCACCATGACGCGGTGGCTGATGTGCCGCACCACCGCCAGGTCGTGGGCGATGAAGATCAGCGACAGGTTCATCTCCGCCTGCAGGTCCATCAGCAGGTTGACGATCTGCGCCTGGATGGAGACGTCCAGCGCGCTCACCGGCTCGTCGCAGATCATCAGCTTCGGCTCCAGCACCAGGGCGCGCGCGATGCCGATGCGCTGGCACTGGCCGCCGGAGAACTCGTGCGGGTAGCGGTTGACATGCTCGCGGGCCGAGCCCGACCCGCTCCAGCATGGCGATCCACCTTGCGCCGCACTTCCGCGCCGGTCGCATGGACGGGAAGTGCGTCTGCAACGGCTCGGCCACGATGTCGCCCACCGTCATGCGCGGGTTCAGCGAGGCCAGCGGATCCTGGAAGATCACCTGCATGTCGCGCCGGTGCGGCCGCATGGCCTTCTTGTCCGAGCGCGCGTGATGTCGTCGCCCAGCAGCGTACCCGGCCGCGGTCGCGCGGCACCAGCCGCAGCACGGCGCGCGCCAGGGTCGACTTGCCGCAGCCTGATTCGCCGACGACGCCGAGCGTCTCGCCCGGCTGCAGCTGCGAGGCTCACGCCGTCCACCGCCTTGAGGGTGCGGCGTGCCGCCCCAGCAGCGTCTCGGGCGCCAGCGTGAAGTGCACCTTGAGCTCGTCACGCCTGCAGCAGCGGCGGCGCCGCGCGATCCGGCTCGCGGCGCAGCCGCTCGGCGCCCGCGTCGGCAGCCTGCCGGCTCGGCCTCGCCTGCGCCACGGCGGCGAGGCGCCGGATCTCGGCGCTGGTCGAGGCGCGGCACCGCCGCCAGCAGCGCGCGCGTGTAGGGATGCTGCGGCCGGTAGAAAATCTCGTCCACCGGGCCGGACTCCTTCTCCTCGCCCCGTGCATCACCAGCACGCGGTCGCACAGCCCGGCCACCACGCCGAGGTCGTGGGTGATCAGGATGATGGCGGTGCCGAAGTCGCCGCTGCAGCTCGCGCATCAGCTCCAGGATCTGCGCCTGCACGGTGACGTCCAGCGCCGTGGTGGGCTCGTCGGCGATCAGCAGGTCCGGCCGGCACAGCAGCGCCGTGGCGATCATCACGCGCTGGCGCATGCCGCCGGAGAACTCGTGGGGATAGCATGTCGCAGCGCGCTTGCGCGCTTCCGGGATGTGCACCGCGTCGAGCATCTCGACTGCAGCGCGCGCGCGCCGCCTTGCGACCGATGCCCTCGTGCGCGCTGCAGCACCTGCGCCATCTGCGTGCCACACCGTCAGGTACGGGTTCAGCGAGGTCATCGGGTCCTGGAAGATCATGCCGATGCGGCGGCCGCGCACGCGGCGCAGCTCCGGCCAGCGGCATGCCGACAAGCTCGGCGCCGTCGAAGCGCGCGCGAGCCGCTCGGCGCGGCCGTTGGCCGCCAGCAGCCCGATCATGGCCAGCACGGTCTGGCTCTTGCCGGAGCCCGACTCGCCCACGATGCCCAGCGTCTCGCCCTTGTCGAGCGCAGAAGCTCAGGTCGCGCACCGCGTGCACCTCGCCGTCGGGCGTCGCGGAAGCGGACGTTCAGCTTGTCGACCTCGAGCAGCGCCATCTAGCGGTCCTTCGGGTCCAGCGCGTCGCGCAGGCCGTCGCCGATGAAGTTGAAGCAGAACAGCGTGAGCGCCAGGAACACCGCGGGGAACAGCAGCATCCAGGGCGCGGTCTCCATCTCCTGCGCGCCCTCGTTCACCAGCGCGCCCCAGGAGGTCATCGGCTCCTGCACGCCGAGGCCGAGGAAGCTCAGGAAGCGACTCGACCAGAATCACCTGCGGGATGGTCAGCGTGACGTAGACGACCACCACGCCGAGCAGGTTCGGCATGATGTGGCGGCGGATGATGTTGAAGCTGGAGACGCCCTGCGCCTCGGCCGCCTCGACGAACTCCTTGTGCTTCAGCGACAGCGTCTGGCCGCGCACGATGCGCGCCATGTCGAGCCAGTTGATCGCGCCGATGGCGACGAAGATCAGCAGGATGTTGCGGCCGAAGAACACCATCAGCAGGATCACGAAGAACATGAAGGGCAGGGCGTAGAGGATGTCGACGATGCGCATCATGACGTGGTCGACGCGGCCGCCGAGGTAGCCGGCCGTGGCGCCGCAGGTGATGCCGATGAGCAGGCTCACCAGCGGTTGCCACCACGCCGACCAGCAGCGAGATCCGGCCGCCGTACAGCGTGCGCACGAACAGGTCGCGGCCGAGCGCGTCGGTGCCGAAATAATGCGCGGCTGTCCCAGTCCGGCGCCGATGGAAACGTTGTCCCAGTCGGTGGTAGTCGTAGCTGTACGGCGACTAGCCACGGGCCGACGATCACCAGCAGCGCCATGGCCACGATCAGGGCGCCGGCGACCACGGCGGCGCGGTTCCGGCGCAGCACGCGCCAGGCGTCGACCCACAGGCTGCGGCCCTTGATCGGGACCGCGCGCCGGCGGCGGCAGCAGGCTGCGGCGCGGCGCTCATGCGTACTTCACCTTCGGATCGAGCCAGGCGTAGACCAGGTCGACCAGCAGGTTGAAGAGGATGATCAGCGCGCCGTAGAACACCACCACGCCCATCACCAGCGTGTAGTCGCGGTTCAGCGCGCCCTGCACGAAATAGCGGCCGAGCCCGGGCACGCCGAAGATCTGCTCGATCACCACCGAGCCGGTGATCACCGCGGCGGTGGCCGGGCCGAGATAGGACACCACCGGCAGCAAGCGCGGGCTTCAGCGCGTGGCGCAGGATCACCGTGCGCTCCGGCAGGCCCTGGGCGCGTGCGGTGCGGATGAAGTTGCTGCGCAGCACCTCGATCATGCTGCCGCGCGTCAGGCGCGCGATGTAGGCGATCTGCGGCAGCGCCAGCGAGATCACCGGCAGCACCAGATTGCGCAGCGCAGCCGTCGCCGAGGCCGCCGGCAGGCAGCCAGCCGCAGCGTGACCGCGAACAACAGGATCAGCAGCGGCGCCATGACGAAATTCGGGATCGAGATGCCGGTCATGGAGACCGCCATGACGGCGTGGTCGGCGCGGCGAATTCTGGCGCAGCGCGGCGATGGTGCCCGGCCGTCACGCCGACCAGCAGCGCCAGCAGCATGGCCGAGGCGCCGAGCCTGCAGCGACACGGGGAAGCCGGTGGCGATGAGCTCGGTGACGCGTGTAGTCCTTGTACTGGAAGGACGGGCCGAAGTCGCCGCGCGCCAGGTTGCAGCAGGTAGCGGCCAAACTGCTGCACCAGCGGCTCGTCGAGGTGATAGGCCGCGCGCAGGTTGGCCTCGATCTCCGGGCGGCAGGGCCTTCTCCGAGTCGAACGGTCCGCCCGGGCGCGACCCGGATCATGAAGAACGCCAGGGCCACGAGGATGAACAGCGTCGGGATGGCGCCGAGAAAGCGCGTCAGCGCGTAGCGGATCACGCGAGTCGGCCTCCCTTGTCCCCTGCATGTTGCCGTGCCTCTGCATCAGTGTTTCAGGATCTCGAGGTCTTTGGTGAGAATGAAGTCCTGCACGTGCGGCCGGTAGTTACCGACCCAGGGCTTCACCAGGCGCTTGGTGACGTAGAAATACACCGGGATCACCGGCACATCCTCCATGATGATCTGCTCCGCCTGGTGCATCAGCTGCGCCCGGCGCTCCAGGTCGTTCTCGCGCGCCGCCTCCTCCAGCAGCGCGTCGTAGCGCGGATTGTTCCAGCCCGGGTCGTTCAGGCCGCTCTGCGAATGCAGTATTTCGAGGAAATTGTAGGCGTCGTTGTAATCGCCAATCCACCCGGCGCGGAACACCTGGGTGGTCTGCTTGGTGCGGCGCGTCTCCAGGTAGACCTTCCACTCCTCGTTCACCAGCTCCACCTCGATGCCCAGCGCCTCCTTCCACATCGAGGCGATGGCCACGGCGATGGTGCGGTGGTTCTCGTGGGTGTTGTAGAGAATCTGCACTCGGAGCGGCTCGTCGCGCGAGTAGCCCGCAGCCTCGTACAGCCGGCGCGCCTCGGCCACGCGCTCCTCCTGCGTCCAGTGCGCCCACTCCGGCACCACCTGCTCGTAGTTCGCCGCGGCGGGCACGTAGCCGTAAGCCGGGATCTCGCCGGCCGTGGTCACCTGGCGTGTCAGTATCTCCCGGTCCACCGCCAGGTTCAGGGCACGCCGCAGCTCGAGGTTGTCCTTGAAAGGCGGTTGCGTCACGTTGAGGCCGTAGTAATACACCCCGAGGTATTCGCTGATCACCAGCTCGTCGGGCAGGTTCTCGCGAATCCAGCCGAGCTGGCGGAACGGCAGGTCGTAGCTCATGTCCAGCGCATCGGCGCGATAGCGCTGCAGTTCGGTGGACTGGTTCTCGATCGGGTAGAACCAGACCTCGTCGATGGTGGTGTTGTCGTTGTCCCAGTAATAGGGATTGCGCTGCAGGATGATGTGCGACTGCATCACCCAGTCCTTGAGCCGGTACGCGCCGTTGGACACCAGCCGCCCGGGGCGCGCCCAGCGGGTGCCGTAGCGCTCCACAGTCGGGCGATGCACGGGGTAGGAGGACGAGTGCGTCAGCACGCCGAGGAAATACGGCGTCGGCGCCTCGAGGCGGATTTCCAGCGTCAGGTCGTCAATGGCGCGCACGCCGAGCGCCTCGGGCGGCAATTCGCCGGCGATGACTTTCTCCGCGTTGAGGATCGGGCGCAGCATGATGCTGTAATTCGACAGGGTGGCCGGGTCCACCGAGCGTCGCAGCCCGTATTCGAAATCCCGCGCGGTGACCCGGTCGCCATTGGACCAGCGGCCGTTCTCGCGCATGTGGAAGATGTACACGGTGCCGTCGGCGCTGATTTCCCACGCGCGCGCCGCGCCCGGCACGATGCCGGCCTCGGCGTCGTCGTTGGCCAGGCCCTCGAACAGGTCGCGCTGCAGGTTCGATTCCGGCACGCCCTCGCTCTTGTGAGGGTCCAGCGACTGCGGCTCGGCGCCGTTGCCCCGGCGCAGTACCTGGCGCGCCGCCAGCTCCGTGCCGGAGGCGCCGCCGATCTGCAGCTTCCCGGCAGCGTCACGACCGGATGGCCCCGGGTCCGAGCAGCCGGCGAGGAACAACACCACGCCGGCCAGCGCGTATAGGAAAAAGTGACGAAACATGAAGTGCCAACGGTGGCCAAATGAACGCGGAAAGTTACCACAAAGCGGCGGCAGCGACGCTTGCGGTACTGGTAGCTTTCTCGACACGGACCTAGAATCGATTACCGGCCCGCAGGGCGCGCGGCCGGTGCCAACGGAGCAGCGCCCGAATCGCCTGAGGAGGCAGTGACATGAGCAAGGGCATGGACCGTAAGAAGGAAACCAAGAAGAAACCGGCCAAGACGCCGGAGGAGAAGCGCGCGGAGAAGCGTGCCAAGAAAGGCAAGTAGCCGGCGCAGGGAAGACCGGGGAATGGTGCCGGAGAGTGGATTCGAACCACCGACCTACTGATTACGAATCAGTTGCTCTGCCGACTGAGCTACCCCGGCACTGGGGCCTTCGCGAGGCGGCGAAGTATAGGAGATGGCCGCCGTAGCGGCAATGCTGCAGGACCGGCCTAGCTGGGCCGGCTGCGCACCCGGATGATCACGTCCACGCCCTCGCGCTCCATGCCCTCGGGCGCGTTCGGCACGCCGGCAAAAGACACGGACTCCACCGGGATGTCGATCATCTCGCCGGTGTCGACGTTGTAGAAGTGATGGTGCTCGTGAACCGTGGAGTCGTAGTAGACGCGATCGCGGTCGACCACCAGCTCGCGCAGCAGGCCGCACTCAACGAACAGGTTCAACGTGTTGTACACCGTCGCCTTGGATACGCGGATGCCGGTCGCGCGCGCCCGCTGGAGCAACTGCTCGGCGGAGATGTGCTGCGGACGCGACAGCACCAGCTCGGCCAGCTTGAGCCGCTGCGTGGTGGGCTTGGCGCCGTGCCGGGCCAGGCGGGAGGCGATTTTTTCCTGCGTGTTCATAGGCATCTGAACCTGTTCTGACCGCTGCATTATATTCAGCTCGGCCCCCATGTGCCATATCCCGGCCCGCGCCGCCCGGCGCCCGGCCGTTCGCGACGCCGCATATCTCCCGCAATGCCGCCGATTTCGCCCCTGTCCCGCGCCGGGCCGGCACGGCAACCTTGCCGTACGGAGGGAGACCGTGAGACACGCGCAAGGGATGACGCTGATGGAATTACTGGTGGCATTGGCCCTGCTGGCCATCCTCGCCGCGCTGGCCACCCCGGCCCTGGAAAGCCTGCGGCTGAACGCCGGCCGCGCCGCCGTGATGGAAGGCCTGTTGCGGGCGGCCTGGTTCGCGCGCAGCGAAGCCATCCGCCAGGGCCGGCCGGTCCTGCTCTGCCCTGCCGGTCCCGGCGATGCCTGTGCAACGCGCCGCGAGGCCTGGAGCGACGGCTGGGTCGTGGCCGCGGCGGCCGCGCCGGACGCCGCGCTCAGGACCGGCCGGGGTGTGGGACCGGCACGCGCGACGCTCCTGGCCAACCGCGACGCCTTTACCTTCGAGGTCCAGGACCGGCGCAGCACCAACGGCACGCTGGCCTGGTGCGACCCGCGCGGCGAAAGCGCCTCGCGAGCCATCGTCATCTCGCCCACCGGACGCCCGCGGCTGCAGCGCGGGTCCGGGTCCATCGAGTGCAGTCCGCCATGAACGCGCGCGGCTTCGCCATGACGGAGGCACTGGTGGCGCTGGCGCTACTCGGCATGGCGCTGAGCGGCGGCCTGGGCCTGGCGCTGGAGGGTTTCGCCACGACACTGGAGGCGCGCCGCGCGCAACAGGCGGCAGCCCTGGCGGCGGACCTGGCCGGACGCGTGGCGGCGCTGCCCGGCATCGACTGGACCCGCCTGCCGGGGGCCGCGCCGTGTGCGCCGGGTTGCAGCCCGGAACAACTCGCGGCGGTGGAACTGGGCCGCTGGCGCGAACAGCTCGCCGCCACGCTGCCGGGGGGCACCGGCACGCTGGAAGGCACCGCCTCGGGCGCCCTGCTGCTGCGCCTGGAATGGACCGAGACCGGCGGCATGCCGCGCCAGCTCGAGCTCGGGATGCTGCCGTGAGCCACCATGCGGGAGGCCGGCCGGACGCCTCCGGCTTCAGCCTGGTCGAGGTGCTGGTGGCCATGGGGCTGATGCTGCTGCTCCTGCTTGCCATGACCACCTTGCACGCCCGGGTGCTGCGCCTGTCGCTGGACTCGACCCGGGCGGCGGACACGCAGGATGCGCTGCGTATCGCGCTCGCCCTGCTCGAGTACGACCTGCTGCATGCCGGCCATTGGGGCCTGGCACCGGACGCAGGCGCCATCACGGGCCGGCGCAGCGCTGCGGCACCGCTGGCCGTGCCCGTCGGCGGGGACTGCGGGCCGGGCTGGGCCATCGATCTGGACCAGCCCCTGCAGGCCTGGTCCGCCGGCTGGCCGCTCGACTGCGCGCCCTATGGCGGCGCCGCGTCGCGCAGCGGCGTGCTGGTACTGCGCCGGGCCGAAGCCGCGACTGCGTCCCCTGAGGCCGGGAGACTGCAGGTGCTGGCGGATTTCTGGGGCGGCCAGCTGGCCGTGGGAGCCGCTGCGCCCCCGCCCGGCCACGAAGCCCGCAACCTGGTGGCGCGCGCGTATTACGTGAGCGCCCGCTCCACCGGGGACGCGACCCGTCCCTCGCTGCGTCGCAAGACGCTGCAGCGGGGTCCCCGGGTGGTCGACGAGGAGATCATGCCCGGCATTGCGGCACTGGACATCGAACTCGGGGTCGACGCCGATCCACCTGGCGACCCCGGGCATGGGCAGGCCGATGCGTTCGTGGCGCCCGCGGCGGCCACGGCGCCGGTCGTGGCCGTGCGGCTTACGCTGCGCAGCGACGACGCGCCGGGCCTGGCGTTGACGCGCACCATTCCGCTGCGCAACGGGCCGCTGCCGTGAACGCGTGCCGCCATGGGCGCCGTGGCGCCGCGGGCAGCGCGCTGGTGGTCGTGCTGGCCTTCCTCGCCGCTGGCATGCTGCTGGCCGGCGGGCTGGCGCGCTCGGCGGCGCTGGAAATGGCCATGGCCGAGCATGAGGTGTCACGGGTCCGCGCGCGGGCTGCGGCGGAAGCCGGGCTGGCGGCGGCGCTCCGGTCCGGCGCATGGTCGGCGGCGACCCCATGGACAGGGCACGGCACACTGGCGGGTGGCGCCTCCTGGAGCGCGACTATCACCCTGTTGGCGGCGCGCATCGACCCGCTGGGCGGCGCCACGGAATGGGTGTTCGAAATCCACAGCACCGGCCAGGCCGCGGCTGCGCAGGTAGCCCTCTCGCAGGGCTTCCATGTCACCGGCGCGCTCCCGGGCAGCGCGCGGCCGACCTGGTGGCGGCAACTGGAGCCGGCACCGTGAAGCGCGGGTTCACCCTGGTCGAACTGCTCGCCTGCATCGCTATCGCCGCAATCCTCGCCAGCGTGGCGATTCCGACCTGGCGCGGGGTCATCGCACGCGCCCACCGCGGCGATGCGGTCCAGGCGCTGTACGCCGTCGCCGCGGCGCAGGAGCGCTACCGCATGGTGCACGGGCGCTATGCAGACCGCGCCGGCCCGGCGCCCCCGGTAGGGCTGGGTCTCGCCGGCAGCGAGCGGGGCTGGTATCGCCTGCGTATCGAGCGTGCAGACGCATCGGGGTTCATCGCCAGCGCAAGGCCGATCGACGGCACGCCGCCCGCCCGTGACGAGGCATGCCGGCTGTTCACCATCGATGCGCTGGGGGCGCGCGGCTCCGCACCAGCGGATCCCGCTACCTGCTGGCCCTGAATCCGGCCGCCGGCACAGGGGTCACAGGACGCGGGGCAGCCGGCGCAGCGGGGCCACGGGCTGTGCGTCAGGCGGAGCGCAGCACCTTGGGCAGCGAGAACACCACGTGCTCCTCGCGACCCTTGATCTCTTCCGGCAGTTCGCCGCCCCACTCCTTGAGGCGCGACACCACTTGCTGCACCAGGATTTCGGGGGCCGAAGCGCCGGCGGTGACGCCGACCGTCGCACAACCCTCGAACCACTCCTGCCTGAGGTCCTCCGCACCGTCCACCATGTACCCGGGAATACCTGACTTCAGGGCGATCTCCTTCAGGCGGCTGGAGTTCGAGCTGGTCTGCGAGCCGACCACCACGACGGCGTCACAGCGCTGCACGAGGTCCTTGACCGCATCCTGGCGGTTCTGCGTCGCGTAGCAGATGTCTTCCTTGCGCGGGCTGGTGAGCGTCGGGAAACGCCGCTTCAGGGCCTCGATGACGCGCGCCGTGTCGTCGACGGAGAGCGTGGTCTGGGTGACGAAGGCGAGCTTGTCCGGATCGCGCACCTGCAGGCGGTCCACGTCCTCCGGGTTCTCCACCAGGTAGATCTCGCCGCCTCGGCTGCGATCGTACTGGCCCATCGTCCCTTCCACTTCCGGGTGTCCGGCGTGGCCGATGAGGATGACCTCGCGGCCCTCGCGGCCATAGGTCGACACTTCCATGTGCACCTTGGTGACCAGCGGGCAGGTGGCGTCGAACACCTCGAGCCCGCGCCGCGCGGCCTCGGCCTGCACCGCCTTGGAAACGCCGTGGGCGCTGAAGATGACCGTGGCGCCATCTGGCACCTCGTCCAGCTCGTCCACGAACACGGCGCCCAGGTTGCGCAGCCGGTCCACCACATAGCGGTTGTGCACCACTTCATGGCGCACGTAGATCGGCGCCCCGAACAACTGCAGCGCGCGCTCGACGATGTCGATGGCGCGATCGACACCGGCGCAAAAGCCGCGGGGGTTGGCCAGCAATATCTTCATCAGCGGAACCTGAAATCGGTCGGCGCCGGTGGTGTCTCGATCTGCCGTGGCGGGTTCGCCTCCAGCGCCTCGAGCATGACCTCGACCGCCTTCTCCAGGCTCGGGTCACGCCCGGCAGCAATGGCCTCCGGGCGATCGACGACCTCGATGTCCGGCGCCACGCCCTCGTCTTCGACCGCCCAGTTGCCGTCGGTGTCGAGGAAGCGGAAGGTCGCCGCGATGATGCTGCCGCCGTCGGCCAGGTCCGGATTGCCGCTGATGCCGATCAGCCCGCCCCAGGTGCGCGTGCCGATCAGCGGGCCCGAGCTCCAGCTTGCGGAAGTAGTACGGCAGGGCGTCGCCGCCCGAGCTGGAGAGACCGTTGATCAGCATGGCCTTGGGTCCGTCGTGGCTCAGCAGCGGGCCGCGGCTGCGGCTCGAAGCCGCGCCGCTTCCAGTAGTTGAGCGGTGTGCGCGCCAGCAGCTCGATCATGCGATCGGGGATGAAACCGCCGCCGTTGTAGCGGTCGTCGATGATCAGTGCATCGCGCCGTGCCTCCGCGAGCATGCCCTTGAACAGCTCGCGGTTGCCTTCCACCGCGGTGTTGGGCACGTGGATGTAGCCGACGCGACCGCCGGACAACTCGTGCACGCGCTCGCGATTACGCGTCACCCACTCCAGGTAGCGCAGTGACGTCTCGCTGGTCACCGTCTTCACCCGCTCGACCCGCGCGCCGCGCTCGCTCGGACGATCGTTGAGCGTCAGCTCCACCACGCGGTCGCCCTTGTTTTGCAGCAGTCGATAGAAGTTGTCCACACCGCGCGTGCTGACGCCGTCCACGGCCAGGATGAAGTCGCCCTCATTGGCGTTGACGCCGGCCTCGGTGAGCGGCGAACGATAGTATTCGTGCCAGTTCTCGCCGGGAAAGATGCGCGCGATACGGTAGTAGCCGGACTCGTCCGCCTCGACCTGTGCGCCCAGCAGGCCGCCGGCCTTGCGCTCGGCGGCCGGCGTGTCGGGGCTGCTGTTGACGTAGATATGGCCGGCGTTCAGCTCGCCGCCGAGTTCGCCGAAGATGTAGTCGAGATCGGCCCGGTGCGCGACATGCGCCACCAGCGGCGCGTAGCGGTCGCGGATGGCCGTCCAGTCCTGGCCGTGAATACCCGGGTCCCAGAACCAGTCACGCAGGATGCGCCAGCCGTCGACGTACATCTGCTGCCACTCGACGCGCGGGTCGACCAGCATTTCCATGCTGTCCAGCTTCAGGGCCGTCTTGCCGGCGTCGACTTCGGGCTTGGCGTCGACGATGCCGAACTTGTCGCGCTGCCGCCAGAGCAACTTCTTGCCGTTGGCGGAAAGCACATACCCGGTAACGCCGTCGAGCACTTTCTTGGCCTTGCGCTCTTCCAGGTCGTAATAGTGCAGCTCATTGCCGTTCCCCTGCCGGGCTGCAATGAAAAACAGGCCGCCGTCGCCGGCGGTGAGGCCGACATAGTTGGCGGCCGGCACGTCGAGAACCGTGACGCGCTCGTTGAAGCCGGCGATATCGAAACGCACCGTTGCAGGCGCGTCCTTCTTGCCTTCCTCCTTGCTCTTGTCCTCCTGCGCGGCGCCCGGCGTGACCTCGTCGCTGCGCGGCCGGTTCAGCGCCGGTCCGTCGGCGGCCAGGGTGGCGGCATAAATGCGCGTCGCGTCGTTGTAGAGATAGTTGAACTCGTAGCTCGAGAACACCAGGTTCCAGTCGCGCGTGGAAGTGAAATACAGGTAGCGGCCCTGCGGATCGAAGGCGGGGCTCTGCTCGTTGGTCGCATCCGTGGTCAGCTGGGTGGCCTCACGGGACGCAACGGAGTAGACCCAGATGGAACTGTTGAAGCTCTCGTTCACCTTGGTGTACGCCAGCCACTTGCTGTCCGGCGACCAGGTGTACTGCGTCAGGTTGCGGAAGGAGTTGCTCGTATAGCGCGTGGTGTCGACCACGCTGACGCGTCCGCTGTCCGCGTCCACGACGCTGAGCGTGTTGTTGCTGTCGGCAAACGCCAGCATCCTGGAATCCGGCGACCATACCGGCGGGTAGCGCCACACCTGGCTGTCCCGCGTGATCTGCCGCGGCTCGCCGCTGCCGTCCTGCGGCCGGACGTAGAGTTCGTACTCCCCCGTGGCGTCGGACAGGTAAGAGATCCAGCGCCCGTCCGGCGACCAGGCCACGCTGGTCTCGCGCGCCGCCGGCGTGTGCGAGATATTGCGAATCTCGCCATGCTCGGCCGGCGCAGTGAAGATCTCCCCGCGGGCGCCGAACACCGCGCGTTCGCCCTGCGGGGCGATGTCGAAACTCTCGATGTTGCTGCTGACGTTCTTGAAGGTCGCCAGCGCATGGGGCCGGTCGCCGGTCACCTGGATGGGGATACGCGAAGTCTGGGCCGTGGCCGGGTCGTGCAGCCAGATATAGCCGCCGCTTTCGAACACGATGCGCCGGCGGTCGGAGCTGGGCCACAGCACGTCGAAGTCGTCGAACTGCGTGACCTTGCTGAGGTTGCCGCCGTCCATGTCCATGGCGAACAGGTTGAGCGTGTAGTCGCGGTCGGACACGAAATAGATCCGTCCGTCGACCCACATCGGCTGGTGGTCGGTGCCGACGAAGTCGGTCAGCTGGCGCGAAGTGTTGTTGACCAGGTCATAGGTCCAGACATCCTGCGCGCGCCCGCCGCGATACCGCTTCCAGGTGCGGAACTCGCGATCGATGGGTGTGTAGACGTAGGTGTTGCCGTCGGCGGAGAGCATGCCGCCGCCGGTCTCGGGCGGGCCCAGCGGCTTCTCCATGCCGCCGGCGAAAGGCACCAGCATGGGCACGCCGTTGCGCTCGCCATAGGGGGTGCGGTTGGCGCGCACGAGGATGTGCTGGCCATCCGGCGTCCAGTCGAGGATGCGGTAGTCCGTGCCGCCGCGCGGCGGCATGGGCCCGACGTCGGTGTAGAAGGTGAGCTGGCGCGGCGTGCCGCCGGCGGCGGGCATCACCCATACCTGGCGTGTGCCGGAGTACTGGGCCGAGAAGGCGATCCACTGGCCGTCCGGCGAGAACTTCGGATACAGCTCCTGGCCCTCGTCCGAAGTCAGGCGCTGGGCCACGCCGCCGGAGGTGGAGGCGGTGTAGATGTCGCCGCCGTACACAAAGGCCACCTGCCCGCCCCACACGTCGGGGAAGCGCAGCAGGCGCGTGTCTTCCGCAGCATGGGCGGGCGCGCCGAGCAGCAGGGCGAGGACGAGGAATATCGGTAGTCTCATGCCGGGTCTCCGGTACAGGTCTTTATTTTGTTTGTTGCTCAACAGAGTGTTGACCGCCTAGATCACTTTTTGTTTCCGGCGGCTCTCGAAAAAGCTGTCGATGATGAGGATCGCGGCACCCACCGTGATGGCCGAGTCGGCGACGTTGAAAGCGGGGAAAAACGACCGCTCCCAGTGCACGCTGATGAAGTCGATGACATAACCGTGCACGACGCGATCGATGACGTTGCCGACCGCGCCGCCGACCACCAGCGCCAGCGCAGCGGCGAGCCAGCCCTCGCCCCTGGCCGGCATGCGGCTGAGCCAGAAACAGACCAGCACGGTGACGAGCACCGCGATGGCGATGAAGAACCAGCGCTGCCAGCCGCCCGCGTCGGCAAGGAAACTGAAAGCCGCGCCGGTGTTGTGCAGGTGGGTCAGGCCGAGCACCGGCAGCAGTTCGA
Source organism: uncultured Gammaproteobacteria bacterium (assembly GCA_963709275.1). Lineage (GTDB taxonomy): Bacteria > Pseudomonadota > Gammaproteobacteria > Steroidobacterales > XN24 > XN24. The sequence continues at coordinate 402,599 of CAVPVZ010000002.1, read as the reverse complement.
TACGCTCGTAAAGGGCGAGGTTGTGCGTCACCAGCCACTTGGTCAGCTGGTCCGCCACCACCACGGCGGCCGACAGCCACAACCAGTTCAGCGCGCCACGGCCCCGCCCGGCCGCCTGCTCCGGCATGCTCATGCCCAGCGCCTCTGCTCGCCTTCGCCCGCCACGTTGGTGGCGCAGCGCCCGCAGATCTCCGGGTGCTCGGGGTCCACGCCGACATCGGCGCGCCGGTGCCAGCAGCGCTCGCACTTGGCATGCGTGGTCGGGGCCACGACCGCGTACAGGCGGCCGTCAAAACCTTCCAGCGCCGTCGCCTCTGCCGGACGCGACTCCAGCGCTTCGACGTGCGCTGCCGAAGTCAGGAACAGGAAACGCAACTCCTCGCCCGGGCGGCGCAGCGTGTCGCCGAGACCCGCGTCGGCGTACAGCACCAGGCCGGCATCCAGCGAGCCGCGGATCTCACCGGCGTTGCGCAGCGCCTCGAGTTCGCGCGCCACGGCGTCGCGCACCTTGTGCACCAGCTCCCAGTCGGGATCATCGTCGCGCTGCGGCACCGTGGGCAGTTCGTGCCAGGTGGAGAGCAGCACAGACTCGGGCCGCTCGCCCGGCAGGCTGGCCCAGATCTCCTCGCTGGTGAAGGCGAGCACCGGCGCCAGCCAGCGCACCATCGCCTCGGCGACGTGGTACATGGCGGTCTGCGCCGAGCGCCGCGCATGGCTGTCGCGCGGCGTGGTGTAGAGGCGGTCCTTGAGCACATCGAGGTAAAAGCCGCCCATGTCCAGCACGCAGAAGTTGTGCACCTTCTGGTAGATGTGGTGGAACTCGTAGTCGCGGTAGGCCTTCAGCACCTCCTGCTGCAGGGCAGTGGCGCGCGCGATCGCCCAGCGATCCAGCGCGACCATCTCTTCCGGCGCCACCTGCTGCGTGGCCGGGTCGAAGCCGGCGAGATTGCCGAGCAGGAAGCGCGCGGTGTTGCGCATGCGCCGGTAGGAATCGGACATGCGCTTGAGGATCTCGTCGGAGACGCTGATCTCGCCGCGATAGTCGGTGGCCGCCACCCACAGGCGCAGGATGTCCGCGCCGAGCGTGCCCAGCACCTTCTGCGGCGCGATGACGTTGCCCAGGCTACTTGGACATCTTGCGGCCCTTCTCGTCCACGGTGAAGCCGTGGGTGAGCACGCCGCGATAGGGCGCCACGTCATGCATGGCCACCGAGGTCAGCAGCGAGCTCTGGAACCAGCCGCGATGCTGGTCGGAGCCCTCGAGATACAGGTCCGCGGGAAAGCCGACCTCTTCTCGCGTCGCGCTGACGGCAGTGATGCATCAGGCCCGAATCGACCCACACGTCCATGATGTCGCGCACCTTCTCGTAGCGCGCGGCTTCCTCGCCCAGCAGCTCGGCGGGCTCCAGCTCCCACCACGCGTCGATGCCGTCCTTTGCCACACGCTGCGCCACCTCCTCGAGCAGGCGCACCGACTGCGCGGATGCGGCTCGCCGGTCTCGCGGTCGACGAACAGCGCAATGGGCACGCCCCAGGTGCGCTGGCGCGAGATGCACCAGTCGGGGCGGCCCTCGACCATGGCCCGGATGCGGTTCTCACCCCACGCCGGCATCCACTGCACCGTGCCGATGGCTTCGAGCGCATTCTTGCGCAGGCCCTCGCGGTCCATGCTGATGAACCACTGCGGCGTGGCGCGGAAGATCAGCGGCGTCTTGTGACGCCAGCAATGCGGATAGCTGTGCTGCATGCCTGCGTGGTGCAGCAGCGCACCGCGCTCCTCGAGCAGCGCGACGATCACCGGGTTGGCCTCGAACACGTTCTTGCCGGCGACGAATTCCGTGCCCGGCTTGAAGCGGCCGTCGTCGCCGACCGGATTCTCCACAGCCAGGTCATAGCGCTGCCCGACCACGAAGTCCTCGTGGCCGTGGCCGGGCGCCGTGTGCACCGCGCCGGTGCCGGCCTCGATGGTGACGTGCTCGCCGAGGATCACCGGCACCTGGCGCTCGAGGAAGGGATGCTGCAGCAACAGTCCCTCCAGCGCGGCGCCACGACAGACGGCGAGTTCCTCGAAATGCTCCACGCCCCAGCGGCGCGTGGCCTCGGCCAGCAGGTCGCGCGCCACCACGATGCGCTCGCGCCCGGCTGCTCCGTCGAAGCTCACCAGCGCGTATTCCAGGTCCGGGTGCAGCGCCACGGCCTGGTTGGCCGGCAGCGTCCAGGGCGTGGTGGTCCAGATGGGGATGGACACCGGCCCGGCGGTGTTGCTGGCGGCGTCGCCGTCGAAGGCGGCCAGCAGCGCCGCCTCGTCCAGCACGCGGAAGCGCACGTCGATGGCCGGCGACTTCTTGTCCGCGTATTCCACTTCGGCCTCGGCCAGCGCCGAGCCGCAGTCGAGGCACCAGTGCACCGGCTTGAAGCCCTTGTAGACATGACCGTTGGCAAAAATGCGCGCGAAGGCGCGCAGCTGCTCCGCCTCGTAGGCGGGATCCATGGTGAGGTACGGACGCTCCCAGTCGCCGAGGATGCCGAGGCGGCGGAAGTCCTTGCGCTGGCCATCCACCTGCGCCGCGGGCGAAGCTGCGGCAGGCGTCGCGGAACTCACGCGGCGCCAGCTTCGCGCCGACCGGGCCGTGCTCGCGCTCCACCACCAGCTCGATGGGCAGGCCGTGGCAGTCCCAGCCCGGGATGTAGGGGGCGTCGTAGCCGTCCAGGGTGCGGGAGCGGATCGACGATGTCCTTCAGGACCTTGTTGACGCAGTGGCCGAGGTGGATGTCGCCGTTGGCGTAGGGCGGGCCGTCGGGCAGGAGGAACGCCGGCCGGCCCATGGCCGCGGCGCGGATCTTGCCGTAGAGGTCGCGCCCATCCCAGTCCGCCAGCATGCCGGGCTCGCGCTGCGCCAGCCCCGCGCGCATCGGGAACTCCGTCTGCGGCAGGTTCAGCGTGTCCTTGTAATCAGCCACCGTGTCGTTCCTCTGTTAATGGGCCGGGCTCATGGCCCGCGTCCGCCAGGATGCGTCGTGCCTGCTCCGCATCGCGCCGCATCTGCGCCGCCAGCGCGTCCAGGTCGGCGAAACGCTGCTCGTCGCGCAGCCGCGCCACGAAATCCACCGTGATGCGGCGCCCGTACAGGTCGCCGCGAAAATCGAACAAGTGCACCTCGAGCAGGGGCTCGGTGCCCTCCACCGTCGGGCGGACGCCGAGGTTCGCCACCGCCGGCCAGCGGCTTGTCCGCAACGCCTCGCACCAGCACCGCGAACACCCCCGTCACCGGCAACACGCGCCGCCCGGGCCGCAGGTTCGCGGTGGGAAACCCGAGCTCGCGCCCGCGCCTGCGACCCTCGATCACGCGCCCGCTCATCCCATAATGCCGTCCCAGCAGCCGGGTCGCGAGCCCCAGGTCCCCTTCCGCCAGCGCCCGGCGCACCGCCGTGCTGCTGACGCGCATGCCGTCGACCATAGCAGGTGGGCGTATCCGCGACCTCGAAACCGTGGCGCTCGCCCGCGGCCTGCAGGGTCTGGAAGTCGCCGGCACGATCGCGCCCGAAACGGAAGTCGTCGCCGATCACCAGGTAACGCGTGCCCAGGCCATCCACCAGGTACTCGCGGATGAAGTCCTCCGGCGCGAGCGCCGCCATGTCCGCGTCGAAGCGCACGCTGAACAGCCGGTCCACGCCCTGCGCCGTGAGCGCCTGGAACTTCTCGCGAAAGCGCGCCAGGCGCGGCGGTGCGGCCGCCCCCATGAAGTACTCGCGCGGCGTGGGCTCGAAGCTCATCACCACGGTCGGCAGTCCGCGCGCCCGCGCCGCCGCGATGAGCCCGCCGAGCACCGCACGGTGCCCCAGGTGCAGCCCGTCGAAGTTGCCGATGGTGACGGCCGAGCCCCGGTGCTCCGGACGCAGGTTGTGTTTGCCGCGGATAAGTTCCAAGTCGATTTCCGGTATCGGCGCGGGAAGCCGGCCCAAAGACACCGGATTATACGGAATGCGACGGCGGCGGCGCGCCGGGCCCGCTGCGCAGGTGGCGCGGCCGGAGGCCGGCCAGCAGCAGCGCGGCGAGATAGGCGCCGAAGCCAAGGAAAATGACTCCCGTGAGGCGCAGGCCGCGCTCCTGCCAGGCAGCCTCCAGCCAGGGGTCCAGCGGCCCGGCCACGGCCCACAGCACGGCGCCCATGGCGAGGTTGGCGAACAGCACGCGTCCGAGCAGCACGCCCCACCCTTCCCCGCGCGTATAGACGCCGGCCCGGCGCAGCCCGAGGTACAGCGCCGTGGCGTTGTAGATCGCCGACAGGCCGGTCGCGGCCGCGAGGCCGGCATGGGCGCCCGGGACCTCGTTGAGGTACATCGGCACCACGATGACGATGTTGAGTACGACGTTGAGCAGCATGGCGCGAATGCTGATACGCACCGGCGTCTTGATGTCCTGGCGGCTGAAATACGCCGGTGAGAGCACTTTCACCAGCGTGAAGCCGATCAGGGCCAGCGCGTACGCCATCAGGCTCAGGCTGGTCATGCGCACGTCGAAGGGCGTGAACTCGCCGTACTGGAACAGCGTTGCCAGCATCGGCCCGGCCAGCATGAACAGCCCCACCGCCGCCGGCAGCGCGATCACAACCACCAGCTTCAGTGCCCAGTCCAGCGTCGCGGAGAAGCCCGCCATCGACTGCTCGGCGTGCCGGCTCGACAGGCTCGGCAGGATCACCGTGGCCACCGCGATGGCGAAGGTGCCGAGGGGGAACTCCAGCAGGCGGTCCGAGTAGTACAGCCAGCTGATGCTGCCGGTGACCAGGAACGACGCGATCACGCGATCCACGATGAGGTTGATCTGGGCCACCGAGGAGCCGAGGATCGCCGGCGCCATGAGGCGCCCGATCTGACGCACTCCCGGATGGTGCCAGCCCCAGCGCGGCCGCGGCAGCAACTTCAGCGCGCGCAGGAAGGGCAGCTGGAAGGCGAGCTGCACGATACCGGCGAGCAGCACGCCGACAGCCACGCCCATAATCGGCCGCTCGAAGTGCGGCGCCAGCCAGATTGCGGCGGCAATCAGCACCAGGTTGAGGAACACCGGCGTGAAGGCCGGTACCCCGAAGCGGCCGTATGTGTTGAGAATCCCGCCCGCCAAGGCCGTCAGCGAAATGAAAAACAGGTAGGGAAAAGTCAGGCGCAGCATCTCGCTGCCCAGGGCAAGCTTCTCCGGTTCTTCCAGGTAGCCGGGCGCGAACAGCATGATGAACAGCGGTGCTGCCAGCACACCGACGAGGGTCATGCAGAACAGCACCACCCCCAGCGTCCCCGTGACCCGGTCCGCCAGCTCCTGGACCTCTGCATGCGAGCGCTTCGCCTTGTACTCGTTCAGCACCGGCACGAAGGCCTGCGAGAAGGCGCCCTCGGCGAACAGGCGACGCAGGAAATTGGGAATCTGGAAGGCCACGACGAGCACGTCCATGCCGACACCGGCGCCGAACAGGCGCGCTAACACCACGTCGCGCGCGAAACCCAGCACGCGCGAAGCGAGGGTGTTGGCGCCGACGACGGTGGTGGAGCGGGCATGGCTCATTGCGGACCCAGGACGTGTGCAGTCGGGCCGCATCATAGTCCGCCGCGCCGTCGCAAGGCGAGGGATTGCCCGTGGCGACAAAGAAAAAGGCCGGGAGATTGCTCTCCCGGCCGGAATGTCTTTCTTCTTAGAGGTGTGGGGCGGGCCTTGCGGCCCACCCCGGTCACCGTCGTTTAGTTCGCTGCGTCGATGATCGTCTGGCGACCCTCAGGGAATTCCTGCGGGACCCAGCTGTTCTGGAACGCATGACCCTTGCTTGCGCCATCGGTGTGGCAAGTGACACAAGCGGTCGTCTGTGCGCCCTGCAGCGTATCGTCGATCTGATTCTGGTAATCATCATCGCCGCCGGCACCGACAGTCGTCGCCATTGCCACGTCCTGGGCAGGCAACACGGCAAAGCCATCCGTATGGCAGGCGTAGCACGCGTTCAGCGCGCGCGGATACGTGGGTGCATGGAAGTTATGATTGATCACACGATCGCCCTCAGAACCGAACACGATCTGTGCTCCCGTGCCCGGCCAGAATGCCGGCAGGTCGTCCTCGCTCGGCGCCCAGGCGTAGATGCCACGACCGCGGTAGATGACGTACGGATCGTCGGTGAAGCCAGCCGAGTGAATCCGATGCAGCATCGTCTTCATCTCGAAGGTTTCACCAACCTGGCCGTCATAGGCCTCGGAAGGATCGACGCCGAGTTCGACGCGCACGCTCTGCTCATTAGAAGCCGAGTTGTGGCAAAGGATACACATGTCGACGTTGTCGACGCGGTTGCCGCCATGCTGGTAAAGCGAACCCACATGGCACTTCAGGCACTCACCGGTGTCGACGATGGCGCGACGCGCAGGCGCCGGGTCATCCGTGCCAAGCACCCAGTCGTAGACCGGGGTGGGGACCCGCACGCGCAGCAATTCAGCTGGATTCGCGGGGCTGGGCAAGCCGGGCTTGCCCTGCAGGGCTACGCGGCCTACGGTCGCGTCCACCGCGTCAACCGGAATGGTGGTCGTTGCGACCAGCCCGACACATGCGGTGTTGTCGGCAGTCAGGTTCACGGCAGCGGCCTGGCCGGGCGCACTGGCCTGCCCAAGGATGAAGTCATCACCCTGCGCATAGTTGCGCAGCATGCTGAACGTGCCACCGCTACCACCGCCAGGCAGGAAGAACACCGGACCCGTGGGCCCCACGGTGGCGTTACACGGGTCGACCGCTACGCCATCGAAAGTCGCCGTCCAGGAGATTGCCAGGTCCGTGCCGTCGTCGACGACGCCGGTAATCTGCCAGGTGAACCGTTCGGCTTCAGTCACTGAAACGTCAGTACCGTTCCAGATCAGGCCAGAGCGCTCAGTCGACAGGCCGTTGTGGTACTCGGCCACCGTGGCGCGCGCAAGGCCGCCGTCATGGCACTGGCCGCAGTCGGCCGTGAGCGGATCCGGGATCGACAGGTGGAATTCAAGGCCGGTGAAGTCGAAGCCGTCCATGCCGCCATGGCAGGTGAAGCAGCCCGGACCGGAGACCGGCATTGCGTTCGCAGCTGCAAGGGCGGACACGCCCACTGCCGGCACGACGTTGTCGTCGCTGTGGCAGACGTTGCAGTTGGTCATGTAGGTCGGGTACGTCACGTCATACACGGTGTCACGCCGCGACACGAACTCGCCGTCCGGGAAGTTGTGCGAATTGTGGATGCCGTGAACGATCTCAGCGACCGAGCCGTAGGAAGGACGCTCGTCCTCCGGGGTTGCCGGATCATCGCTGCGGTGACAGACGACGCAGGCTTCTACGCGCAACGGCGCGGAGTAATGTCCGCCGCGATTGTCAGGCGCAAACCGCCCGACTTCGCCGCTTGCACCATGGCAGTCGTTACACGACTCTGCGCTGGCGAGGCCCGAGCGCCCGAGGGGTGCCGGATAGTCGCCGAAGGCCACGACCTCGAGGTCGTTCGCGCCGGTGCGCAGGATGGCCAGGTAACGCAGGTCTTCGCCACCGAAACGGGCCACGCCGTCGACAATCCTGATCTCGTAAGTGCCGTCACCGTTGTTGGTGAACAACGTCGGGTCGGCTTCGATCTCGCCCGACAGGGTCGTGCGGTTGGTGCCGTCACCGGTATATGCGCGGTAGAACGTTGCAGCCGTCGCGGGCGCACCATCAACTTCGGCGCTGAAGCTCATCACGAGGTCCGCACCGTCCGGCGTGACTGCGAAGTCCGCAAACGCGCCGAGGTCGAACATCTCGTGCGCAGCCGATGCGGAGGCAAACGAGCCTTCGCCATGGCAGACCGCACAGCTTTCCAAGGGCAGTGTGACTACGGAGTCACCTGGAGGTCCGGCGGGGCCTTCAGGTCCGGCCGGCCCAGCTGGGCCCGCGGCGCCAGGAGCACCGTCGTCCCCTTCACAGCCGGCGAGTCCCATAAACGCAGCGAGCGCGATGGTCGCTGCAAGTGTCCATTTAGATTTCATTGTTCCCTCCAACGGGAGTAAAGCGCTTCCCCATGTGTGCGCACTCCGAACCTGTCCCACGGGGACCCCCTGGACGGAATGCTCGACACACATAGTGAGCCGCTGAAGGGCACCGGGTAATTAGGACATCTACGAAGCCAATGGCCAATGAGAAGCATTCTTAAGTGGCTTACATTTAGCAACTAACAAATTGATTAGATTCGGAAAACTCTGCGTAAATCCCCTGATTGGATAGCGCTTTAAGCGCGTTCAATATCGTGCGTGGGCATTCCGACGTGGGGGCTCCCTCGGGAGCAATGCGGGATGCGCTCATATGTGGGGAAGCGTCTTAATCCCTTTGGAGGGAACAATGAAATCGACATGGAACATGGCAGCAACGGTAGCCCTTGCTGCTTTTCTTGGCCTCGCCGGCTGTGAAGGGGACGACGGTGCTCCTGGCCCCGCCGGCCCCCCGGGTGCGACCGGCCCCGAAGGTCCTGCGGGCCCTCCGGGTGAGAACGCAGCCGTTACACCCTTCGAGTCGTGCTCCGTGTGCCATGACTCGGGTTCTTTCGCCGACGCCTCGGCGGAACATGCCATCACTTCGAACGAAATCATTTCGGACGTCGTGGTCACGGCCGTCGGTGCGGACTTGCAGATCGACTTCAACCTCGAAGTCGATGGCGTCCCGACCGAAGGCTTTGACACCATCAGCCGCTTCTACCGCGTCGCCGGACCTGGTGAGCTCGTCGATACGACGACCCTTACCGGCACCCTGACCGACAATGGCGGCGGTAGCTACACCGTCACGGCCCCGGGCGCAGTCACAGTCGAAAATAACCGCTACCTGTTGCGGGTCGAAGTGGGCTCGGTTGGCAGAGACAGCCGTGCATACACGTGGTTCGACTTCCCGGCCTCGCCGTTCGGGCCTCCGGGCGCCAGTTCCGAGTCCTGCACCAATTGCCATGGTCCGGAAGGTATCGACGTCCACGGTGGCTACTATGCGGCGGTCGACAGTGTCGAGCCCTGCCTCGTCTGCCATGGCAACGACTACCGCGGTTCCCTCCGGCCGACCCTCGCAGAGGCGGTGCACAAGTACCACGCCGGTATCTGGGAAGACGACGGCGAGTTCGTCGAGGTCACCTATCCGACCTACATGACCAACTGCAGCGTCTGCCATGACAGCGACGCCACCCTGACAGCAGTCAACGCGATGCCGGTTTCCGGCGCGGGTTGCTTCACCTGCCACGGTGACATCAATGGCTTTGGCTTCGAGGCCGGCAACTTCCACCTTGGTCTCGCCGATCCCGAGACGGCTGACTGCACCGTCTGTCATGACGGCGCGATCGCGCCCGGCGCGGTGGCGGATTTCCACAACGGCCTGACCACCGAGCGTGGCGGCATCATCTTTGATGGCGTCGACACCTCCGTGACCGAAGGTGCGCGGATCGAATGGCTGATCACCGGCGTTGTCGATGACGGCACCGACCTGGCGATCTCCTGGACGGCCAGCTACGACGGCGTCGGCGTTGACCCCTGTAACGCCACGGCCGGTGCGGGTGCCCCGGTGTTCTTCGCCGACGGTAACGGCAACCTCAGCATCCTGCGCAACTACGCCCAGGGCGGCGACTACATCCTCGGGACCAACCCGGATCGTGCCGGTCAGCCCGGCGGCACGCCTGGGGTCTCCGTCGACAACACGACCTGCTCCGGCGGCGTGGCGACGACGGTCGTTCCGGTCGAAGCGACCGATGCCATGTATGGCCGCGTGGCCATCCAGGGCAAGCCGCGCCTGCCGAGCGTGCTCGGTGGTGGCGAGCTGATGGCCGTTCGCGCCTTCACCCCGACCTACGACTGGGTCATCGGTGACGGTGCTGCGGCGCCGGCGCGTCGCGCCGTGGTGGACTCGCAGAAGTGCCTGAACTGCCACGTCGGCTCCATGTACCAGCACGGTGGCAACCGTGTCGACAACATGGATATGTGCTACCTCTGCCATAACACGGCCGCCAACGACGAGTACGTCCGGGTCGACACCTTCGACGTGGATGCTTCTGAAGCCTACGATGGCCGTGCCGGCCAGAACTTCGGCCTCAAGGAAATGCTGCATGCCGTGCATTCCGCGGGCGAGACCGGCGCACCGATCGTGATCTATCGCGGTCGCGGCATCTACGCCTGGGGCGAGAGCACGGATCTGCTGCCCAACTGGCCGGGCTCGGGTCGCTTCCCGGTGTTCGGTTCGGATGACGGCGCGGGGAACCCCGTGGAACAGAACCATACGTTCCACACCCCGACCTATCCGCGCGGCCTGTACGAATGCGGTGCCTGCCATGTGGACGGCCTCGAGCTGTTCCCGGGTCCCGCCGACGCCATGGCCTCCACTGTCGGCACGGGCGATGCGCCCTTCGGCGACCAGGTCAACGACATTCTCGAGGGTGCGCAGACATCTTCGTGCGTGACCTGCCATCGCGGTGATGGCGACGGCGTCTACAACGCTGGTGACGAGGCTGCTGTGAAGGGCCACGCGTACCAGAACAGCTGGACCCCGCAGGCATTCCCTGAGGGTCGCCAGACCATCATCGACGCGCTGTAAAGCACGGTGATTGGGGTGGGCCGCAAGGCCCGCCCCACACCACCGAAAAGAAGAAAGAGTTGCGGCCGGGAGAGCAATCTCCCGGCCGCTTTTTTCGTGGCTCGATTGCGCTCAGCGGCAGGAATCAGCGTCGCCGTGCCGCCAGCTTGGCCAGCAGGTCCTCCAGGGACAGGCCGCGTATGCGCAGCAACACCAGCAGGTGGAACACCAGGTCGGCGGATTCCTCGGCCAGGCCGTCGTCGTCACGAGTGACGGCGGCGAGCGCGGTCTCCACGCCCTCCTCGCCCACCTTCTGCGCGGCCCGCGCGACGCCGGCAGCTGCCAGCTTCGCCACGTAGCTGTCTTCCGGTCGCTGCGCCAGGCGCCCGTCGATGACCCCTTCGAGTTCATCCAGCAGCGTCGCCTCCAACGCCTCGCCGAAGCAGGTCACGGTGCCGCGATGACAGGTCGGCCCGGCCGGGTCGGCGCGAACCAGCAAGGTGTCGCCGTCGCAGTCTGCCCGGATCTCCAGCACCCTGAGCGTATTGCCCGAAGTCTCGCCCTTGCGCCACAGGCGCTGCCTGCTGCGACTGTAGAACACGGCCTCACCCACACTCAGGGTGCGCTCGTAGGCGTCGCGATTCATGTAGCCGAGCATCAGCACGCGCCCGGAAGTCGCGTCCTGCACGATGGCCGGGACGAGTCCGTCGCTCTTGGCCCAGTCGATGCTTTCGCTCGCAGGCGCCTTCATAACCTCACCTCGATGCCGTTCTCGGCCAGCAACTGTTTCAGGTCCGGGATCGGAATCTGCCCGGAATGGAATACCGTCGCGGCCAGCGCGCCGTCGACGCGCGCGCGATGGAAGACGTCGACGAAGTGCTCGGGAGCACCCGCCCCGCCCGAGGCGATGAGCGGCACCATGCAGGCTTCCCGCACTGCCGCCAGCTGTTCGATGTCATAGCCGTCGCGCACGCCGTCCGAGTCCATGCAATTCAGCACGATCTCCCCGGCGCCGCGGTCCTGTACCTGGCGCACCCAGTCGAGGGTGGCATGGCGGCCATAACGCGTACGGTCCGGGTCGCCGGTATGGCTGGCCACCTGCCAGCCGCCCTCGCCCGCCGGTTCGCGGCGACTGTCGATGCCGATCACCACGCACTGGCTGCCGAAACGGCGCGCCAGGGCGTCGATCAGCGCGGGGTCCTCGAGGGCCGGCGTGTTGATGCTGATCTTGTCCGCGCCGTCGGCCAGCACGCCCTCGGCCGTGGCCAGGTCGCGGATGCCGCCGGCCACGCAGAACGGGATATCGAGCAGCTCGGCCACGCGCGTGACCCAGCTGCGGTCCACGCTGCGCCCGCCGGGGCTGGCCGTGATGTCGTAGAACACCAGCTCGTCGGCGCCCTCGTCGCGATAACGGCCGGCCAGCTCGAGGATGCCGCCCATGTCGCGGTGATCGCGGAAGCGCACGCCCTTGACGACGCGACCGTCGCGCACGTCGAGGCAGGGAATTATGCGTTTGGCAAGAATGAGCGGATCTCCTCGTCGGTGATGCGGCCGTCCAGCAGGGCCTTGCCGATGATCGCGCCGCTCGCCCCGGTGGGTCGCAGCGCCGCGACGTCGCCGATGTCGCGCACCCCGCCGGAGGCCTGCAGCCGCAGGTCCGGGAAGCGCCGCATGCACTCGGCGTAAAGCTCGAAATTGGGGCCGGCCATGGCGCCGTCGCGCGCCACGTCGGTACACAACAGGTGCAGAGGCCCGAGGTCCAGGTAGGTCTCGATCGCATCCCACAACGACAGGCCCGCGTCCTCCGTCCAGCCGCGCGTGCGCAGCCACGGCGTACCCTCCGCATCCAGCTGCACGTCGAAAGCCAGCACGATGCGCTCGGGCCCGAATTCCTCGAACCAGGCCCGCACCTCCGCCGGCCGTTCCGCTGCCGTGCTGCCGACCACCACGCGGCCGACCTGCAGGGCGAGCACCGCCTCGACGTCGGCCCGGCTGCGGATGCCGCCGCCGACCTGGACGCGACCGGGCGCCAGCCCTGCCATGCGGCCGATGAGTTCGCGGTTGCCGCCGGCCCCGGCGCGGGCGCCGTCGAGATCCACCACGTGCATCCACTCGACACCGAGCGACAGGTAGTGCGCGGCAAGGGCCTCGGGATCGCGGGCGTACTCGGAGACCTGGTCGAAGCGTCCCTGGTACAGGCGTACGCAGCCGCCGTCCTTCAGGTCGATCGCGGGGATGGGTTGCAGGCTCATGGCGTCCTAAACATCACAGGGCGAGAAAATTCTTCAGCACGCGCGCGCCGGCGGGGCCGGACCGCTCCGGATGGAACTGGGCGCCGTGGAAATTTCGGTGCGACACCGCCGCGGTGAATTCACCGCCGTAATCGGCGACGGCCACCGTGTCGGGACCGACAGGCGCCGCGTAGCTGTGCACGAAATAGAAATGCGCGGCCCCGGGCAGCCCGGCAAACAGGGGGCTGTCGGCGGCGAGGCTGGTCAGGTTCCAGCCCATGTGCGGCACCGGCCGGTCCGGGGCCGCCGCGATCTTTTCCACCCGCCCCGGCACCACGCCGAGACAGGCGCGACCGCCGTCCTCCGCCGAATGCTCGAACAGCAGCTGCATGCCGAGGCAGATGCCGAGCACCGGCTGTGCCAGCCCGCGTACCAGGTCCGCCAGCCCGCGCTCTTCCAGGCGCCGCATGGCGTCGTCCGCGGCGCCCACGCCGGGCAGGAAAACGTGGCTCGCGGCCGTGATCAGGCCAGCATCCGCGGTCAGCGGCGCATTGCAGCCGATGCGCCCGAGCGCGAAGCGCAGCGAGCTGATGTTGGCGCCGCCGGAGTCGACGATCACTGCGCTGTCGCTGCGGCCGCCGCTCATGCCAGCATGCCCTTGGTCGAGGGCACGCCGCCGCCCTCGACGCGGAAGGCGTCGCGCAGCGCGCGTCCCAGCGCCTTGAAGGCGCCCTCGACCTGGTGATGGTCGTTCTCGCCTTCCAGCCGCACGTGAATCGAGGCGCGCAGGCTGTCGGCCACGGAGCGGAAGAAGTGCGGCACCATCTCGGTCGGCAGCTCGCCGACGCGCTCGCGGTGGAACTCGCCCTCGAATACCAGGTAGGGCCGGCCGCCCAGGTCCACCGCAACTTCCGCACGCGTCTCGTCCATGGGCAGCACGAAACCATAGCGGCGGATGCCGCGGCGCGCGCCGAGCGCCTGGCGCAGGGCTTCTCCCAGGGCCAGCGCAACATCCTCGACGGTGTGGTGCTCGTCCACGTGCAGGTCGCCGGCGCACTCCAGGCGCATGGCGAAGCCGCCGTGCTTGGCTACCTGCTCGAGCATGTGGTCGTAATAGCCGATGCCGGTGCTGGCCTCGACCGGCCCGTCCGGATCGTCGAGGTCGACGCTGACGCTGATGCGCGTCTCCTTCGTTGCCCGGCTCACGGTGGCACGACGCAGGCCGCCGAGGATGTGGCGCGCGATCTCGTCCCAGTCGAGCGTGCCGTCGCCGCCGGCGCCCAGTTTCAGGCCCGGCAGGCCGAGGTTTTCAGCCAGCTCGAGATCCGTGTCGCGGTCGCCGATGACGAAGCTGCGCTCGAGATCAGGCGGGTTGCGCGCGATGAAAGCCGTGAGCAGGCCGGTGGCCGGCTTGCGGCAGGCGCAGCCGTCGCCCGGGAAGTGCGGACAGATGAACTCGGCCTCGAAGCGGATGCCCTGGCTGGCGAACAGCTCGAGGATGAAGTCGTGCGCGGTGCGGAAGTGCTCCTCGGGGAAGGACTCGGTGCCGCGCCCATCCTGGTTGCTCACCAGCACCATGCGATAGCCGGCGGCCTTGAGCCGCAGCAGCGCCGGGATGACGCCGGGCAGCAGGCGCACTTTCTCGACGGCATCGACCTGCTGGTCGGGCGGCTCGGCCACCAGCGTCCCGTCGCGATCGATGAAAAGAAACAGGCCTCTATCCATTCGCCCCACGCTCCTTGCGCGCTTCGAGCTGCGCCAGGGCGCGCAGCAGCTTGCGGTTTTCGGCGGCAGTGCCCACGGTGAGGCGCAGGCACCCTTCGAGTCGCGGCTGGCGGCTGAAATCGCGCACCAGGACGCCGGCCGCCTCGCACGCGGCCATGGCAGCGGCAGCGTCGGCGAAACGCACCAGCAGGAAATTGCCCTCGCTCGGCCAGACGCGCCGCACGGCACGCAGCGTTGTCAGCTCGCCGGCCAGGGTCTCCCGGCGGCGCACGACCGCGGCGGTGCGCCGGCGCGTCGCGGCCAGCTCGGCGGGCTGCAGGCGCCGCAGCGCCGCTTCCGTCGCCAGCGAGGGCAAGGGATACGGCGGCGCCAGTGCGCGCAGCACGGCCACCAGCTCGGGCTCGGCCAGCAGCGTGCCGACCCGTGCCCCGGCCAGGCCCCACGCCTTGGACAAGGTGCGCAACAGCACCAGATTGGGATGGCGCTCGAGCCGGTCGGCGAAGCCGGGATGACGCGAGAACTCGACGTACGCCTCGTCCACCACCACCACCGCGCGGCCATGCAGTTCGCGGCACAGCGTGTCCACGGCACGTGCCGAGACCAGGCTGCCGGTGGGGTTGTTGGGCGAGCACAGGAACACCAGCTTCACGTGCGCCTGGGCGGCTGCGAGCACGCCCGCGATGTCGAGCGAGAAATCCGCTTTCAGCGGCACCTCGACCACGCCGGCGCCCTGCAGCCGCGCCGCCACCGCATACATGCCGAAGGTCGGCGGGCAAACCAGCACCGCATCGCGCCCCGCCTCGCAAAAAGCACGCACCAGGAGGTCGATGGCGTCGTCGCTGCCGCGCGTCGCCAGCACCGCGCCCGGCGCCACGCCGTACAGCGATGCCAGGGCGTGCACCAGCGCCTCGGGGCGCGGGTCCGGATAGCGGTTCAGCCCGTCGTCGGTCTCGTCCCAGCCGGCGCGCCAGGAAGACTCGTTGGCGTGCAGCCGCACCACGCCGCGGCGCGGCGAAGCCGCGTGGTAGGCGGTGAAGTCCCGCAGGTCAGAACGCAACAGGTGCAGGGTGCCGCTCATGCGTCCCCTTCACGCGCCGGCAGCGGCGCCTGTGGCTGGCCCAGCGCCTCGAGGCGCAGCTTCACCGCGAGGGCGTGCGCGTCGAGGCGCTCGAGCTCGGCCAGGGTGCGCGCCACGGGACCGATCTGCCGGAAACCCTCCGGCGTCGCTTCCTGCACCGAGATGTGCAGCTGGAAATCACTCATCGACAGGCCGCTCCAGGCGCGGGCGTAGCCGTAGGTCGGCAGCACGTGATTGGTGCCGCTGCAGTAGTCGCCCAGCGACTCGGGGGTCCAGTCGCCGAGAAACACCGAGCCCGCCGTCTGCACGTGTTCGAGCCACGCCTCGGCGTCCGGCACCTGCACGATCAGGTGCTCCGGCCCATACAGGTTGCTGACCTCGAAGGCTTCCGCAAGATCCTGGGTGAGCACGATGCGGGCGTGCTCCAGCGCCGCGCGCGCCACGTCGTTGCGCGGCAGCACCGTGAGCTGCGCCGCGACCGCGGCCTCCACCGCCTCGGCCAGCTCGGGCGAGGGCGTGACCAGCACCACCTGCGAGTCGGCCCCGTGCTCGGCCTGCGACAGCAGGTCGGCGGCGACGAACTCCGGATCCGCGCGCCCGTCGGCGATGACCAGCACCTCGGAAGGTCCGGCCGGCAAGTCCAGCGCGGCGCCGTCCGGGTCGCGCGAGACCTGCAGCTTGGCTTCGGTGACGAAGGCGTTGCCCGGCCCGTAGATCTTGTCCACGGCAGGGATGCTTTCCGTGCCGTAAGCCATCGCGGCGACGGCCTGCGCGCCGCCGACCAGGTACACCTCCTCGACGCCGCAGTAACGCGCCGCCGTGAGCACCGCGGGATCGGCGCGGCCGTCCTTTTGCGGCGGCGTGCACAGGATGCGCTGCGGGCACCCGGCCAGCGCCGCGGGCACGGCGAGCATGATCACCGTCGAGGGCAACGGCGCCGAGCCGGCGGGCACGTACAGCCCGACCGCGCGAATCGGCCGCGTGATGCGACGGCACACCACGCCGGGCATGGTCTCGACACTGATCGGCGCCGCCAGCTGCGCGGCATGGAAGGCGCGCACATTCTCGATGGCGATGCGCAGGGCGCTGCGCTGGACTTCGCTGAGCGCCGCCTCGGCAGCATCGAACTCGTCCTGCGATACGCGCAGGGCCTGCAGCGACACGCCGTCGAAGCGCTGCGCGAAGCGCCGCAGGGCCGCGTCGCCGTCGCGCCGCACGTCAGCGATGATGGCGGCCACGTCGGCCGCCAGGCTGTCGCGATGGGCCGCCTCGGGACGCGCCAGGGCGGCACGACGCCCGGCTTCGTCGAGCTCGGCCCAGCGGTAACGGGCCAGGTTCACGGTTGGGTCAGGCAAGCATCTTCTCCACGGGCAGGACCAGCATCGAGCTCGCGCCGGCGGCCTTCAGCCCTTCCAGGGTCTCCCAGAACACGTTTTCGCGGCACACGGCATGCACCGCGACCTTGTCGTCCCTGCCTTCGAGCGGCATCACGGTGGGCGATTCGCTGCCGGGCAACAGGCGGCGGATCTCCGGCAGCGCCGCGCGCGGCGCATGCAGCATGATGTACTTGCTTTCGCGCACGCTCAGCACGCCGCGCATGCGGCTGGCGAGGCGCGCCGGCCAGCCCTGCGCAGGTTCGCCGCTGCGCGAAATCAGCGCCGCCTTGCTGTCGAAGATCACCTCCGCCTCCTCCAGCTCATTCGCCAGCAGCGTCGACCCGGTGGAGACGAGGTCACAGATGACGTCGGCGCGGCCGAGCCGCGGGGCGATCTCGACCGCACCGGACAGGGTCACGACATCCGCCTGCACGCCCTCGCCCTGCAGCCACTGGCCGAGGATGCGCGGGTAGCTGGTGGCGATGCGCAGGCCCTCGAGGCTCTTTGCGCCGCGGTATTCGAAGCCGCGCGGCACCGCGATCGACAAGCGGCAACGACCGAAGTCCAGTTCCATGACAGGCGCCAGGTCCATGTCGTCGCTGGTCTTCTCGCGGAACACGTTCATGCCCACGATACCGAGGTCGCAGATGCCCTCCGCAACCAGCTCGGGGATGTCGTCGTCGCGCACCAGCAGCACGTCCACCGGCATGTTCTCGCCGAAACAGATCAGCTGGTCGCGACCGCGGCTGTAGATGAGCCCGCAGGTCTCCATCAGGTGCAGCGAGTTGTCGGTCAACCGGCCGGATTTCTGTACCGCGACCTTGATCCGTCGCTCTGCCTGAACCGTCATGAGTTCTCTCCATCCAGTCTGTCGGCCACGGCGAGGTAACCCCCATTGCCGTCGGCCAGGAACCGGGCGACGCGCCCGATCGTCGTTACGCTGATGCCCGTCTGCTCGTTGATCTGCCGGTAGGTCAGTCCCGCGCGCAACAACCCCACGACCCGCCAGCGATCCACCAGCGCCTGCAGCTCCGCCGGCGTGCACAGGTCGCGCAGGAAAGCGCGCGCCTCGTCAGCGGTCTCGAGCGCCAGCAACGCCCGGCACAGGGCGGCCTCGGCCAGTTGCTCCTCGGACTTGGAGGGGGCGACACGATTCTTCATAATTGGGAGGTATTCCGGTCATGACACCTTTGCGATAGCGTATTAATACGCTAATACAACGCATCGGGCAAGAGGTCCTGACCGAAACACGTCTCACGGACGGCAACGTCCGGGACGCTCACGCCGGCTCCCCCGCTGACCATGACGCCGGCTTTTTTTCGAGTTCCATCTCCAGGAGTTCACGCATGCGCAAGTTATTCCTCCTGTCCGCAGCGGCCGCCCTGTGCATCGCCGCCGTGCCTGCCCACGCGGCCGACGTCGAAGCCGGCAAGGCGAAGTTCCAGCAGTTCTGCGGCGCCTGCCACGGCGCCGAAGGCCACGGCGACGGCCCGGCCTCCGCCGCGCTGAATCCCAAGCCGCGCTCGCTCGACGACGCCGAATGGCAGAAGTCGGTCGATGACGACCACATCAGGAAGGTCATCGTGGAAGGCGGTGCCGCAGTGGGCCTGTCGCCGATGATGACGGCCTGGGGCCACGCGCTGAAGGGCGACGACCTCGAGAACGTGGTGGCTTACATCCGCAGCCTCGACGACTGATCCCCGCGCGACGCGATCGTAACGAAGGGCCGGCGCACTGTCGCCGGCCCTTTTTTTTGTGCCGCGCTCAGGCCGCCGGCGCAGCGGGGCGCGGCGCCCGGCCCGTCTCGTGCAGGGCGAACAGGAGCGCGGCAATCAGCACCACGGCGCCGCCCTGGTGCGCAGCGCCCAGGCCGACGGGAACGTACAGCAACAGCGTCTTGATACCGAGGGTGGCCTGCACCAGCACCATCACGCCGACCAGGTGCATGGCCAGGCGCTGGGTGCGGTCGAGAGCAACCCGCCAGGCATAGGCCCACGCAACGATCGCCAGCAGCGCCGTGGTGACGCCCAGCCAGCGATGCGTGAACTGGACCATGACCGGGTGCTCGGTCCAGTTCCGCCACACCGGCTCGAGATGCAGCAGGCCGTCCGGAATCCATTGCCCGGCCATGAGGGGGAAGGTGCTGTACACGTACCCGGCCTTGTTGCCGGCCACGAACGCCCCGGAGATCACGGTGAATACCAGCAGGCCGAGCAGCAGGCGCAGCGGAGCGTGGATCGCCGCAGGGGGACCGTGGCGCGGCCGCAGCAGCTTCAGCGCCAGCCAGAACATGGCGCAGAAGATCAGCAGGGCAAGCCCGAGGTGCATGACGAGCCGATAGGGACTGACGCGCGGGATGTCGACCAGGCCGCTCTTCACCATGAACCAGCCCATGTAGCCCTGCAGGCAGCCCAGCGCCAGGATGCCAAGCAGCGGCCAGCGCAATCGCGGCGGGATCTTGCCACGCACCCAGAAGATCACCAGCGGCACCACGAACACCAGGCCGAGCAGCCGCGCCAGCAGCCGGTGGGCGTACTCGAAGCCGTAGATGAACTTGAACTCGTCCATCGACATGCCCCGGTTCACCTTCTGGTACTCCGGTGTGGCGCGATACAGCTCCAGTTCCGCCTGCCACGCAGCCTCGCTCAGCGGCGGCAGCACGCCGGTGACCGGTTTCCACTCCGTGATGGACAGGCCGGAGCCGGTGATCCGGGTGACGCCGCCCAGCACCACCAGTGAGAACAGGACCAGGCAGCAGGCCAGCAGCCACGCCGCCAGCTGACGTTCGTTGCGTCGGGTTTCGCTTGTCATGATATTTCCACTTTCGCGCCGGGCCGGCCGCCGGAGTCGGCCGGCAAGCATTTTTCCGGCAGCATCCGCGTGCGCGCCGGGAAGGGCGCAGATTCTAGCAACCCGGGCGGCCCCGGGGCAGGGTCGCCGGGCCGCTCAGACCTTGACATCACGGCCACGCTGGCAGACGATATGCGGCTTCGCGCGTCCGGCCCAGGCCCGACGCAGACCAGTTTCAACGGGAGTCGATACCTTGGCTAACATCAAGTCGGCCCAGAAGCGCGCTCGGCAGAGCGTGAAGAACCGGGCCCACAACATGGCGCTGCGCTCCAAGATGCGCACCTACCTGAAGAAGGTCTCCACGGCGATCGAGTCGGGCGACCGCGCGGCCGCAGAGTCCAGCTACAAGGCTGCGATGCCGGTGCTCGATTCCATGGTGAACAAGGGCATCGTGCACAAGAACAAGGCGGCCCGGCACAAGAGCCGCCTGAACGCGCGCATCAAGAGCCTCTCGGCCTGAAGCCTGCCAGCCTGGGCTGAGACGAAAAAGCCGGCGCTCGCGCCGGCTTTTTTCTTGCCCCGGAATCGCCCTCAGCCGGCGCCCGCGCCGTCCTTCGCTTCCGACTCGCGCCGGGCCTCGGCCTCCAGGTAGTCTCCCGCCGCCCGCACCAGCTCGTCCGTGCCCTGGCCGGTGGCGGCCGAGACGCAGAACACCGGGCCCTGGTAATCGATGGCGGCGGCGATGCGCTGGCCGACCTCCTCGCCCCTGCCCGGCGGCAGCCGGTCAATCTTGTTCACCACCAGCCAGCGCGGCCAGGCGGCGAGTTCCGCGCTGTAGGCATGCAGCTCATCGATGATGTCGCGCGCGCCCTGCTCGGGCGACGGCTCGCCCTCGCGCAGGGTCGCGTCCACGACATGGAACAGCAGGCGCGTGCGCTGCAGGTGGCGCAGGAAGCGCGTGCCCAGCCCATGGCCCTCGGCGGCGCCCTCGATCAGGCCGGGGATGTCGGCAATGACGAAGGTGCGGCCCTCCTCCAGCTCCACCACGCCCAGGTTCGGGTGCAGGGTGGTGAAGGGATAATCGCCGATCTTGGGCGTGGCCGCCGTGACCGCGGCCAACAGCGTGGACTTGCCGGCGTTCGGCAGCCCGAGCAAGCCGACGTCCGCGAGCACGCGCAGCTCGAGCTTCAGGTTGCGAAACTCTCCCGGGGTGCCCGGAGTCGTCTTGCGCGGGGCGCGGTTGACGCTGCTTTTGAAGTGGGTGTTGCCCTTGCCGCCGATGCCGCCCTGGGCGACCAGCAGCTTCTGGCCCGGCTCGATGAGATCGCCCAGCACCTCGCCGGTATCCATTTCATGCACCACGGTGCCGACCGGCACCTGGATGAAGATGGGCTCGCCGGAGCGCCCGGAGCAGTTGCTGCCCTGGCCCGGGGCGCCGTTGGGGGCGCGGAAGCGGCGCGCACGGCGGAAGTCGGCGAGAGTGTTCAGCCCGGCGTCGGCCACCAGCCAGACCCCGCCGCCATGACCGCCGTCACCGCCGTCAGGACCGCCGAAGGGAATGTACTTCTCGCGCCGGAAACTCACACAGCCGTTGCCGCCTGCGCCCGCCTGCACCGAGATGCCGGCCTCGTCCACGAATTTCATGACTCCGCTCCCACAAACGCGAAGACCCCGGGGATGCCGGGGTCTTCATAAGATAAATCCATGCGGGCCGATCAGTCCGTGACGATACTCACGAACTTCCGGTTCTCGGCGCCCTTGGTCTCGAACACGACTTTGCCGTCCGCCTTGGCGAACAGGGTGTAGTCGCGGCCGCAGCCGACGTTCACGCCGGGATGGAACTTGGTGCCGCGCTGGCGCACGAGAATGTTGCCGGCAATGACCTGCTCGCCGCCGAACTTCTTCACGCCGAGGCGCTTGGACTGGGAATCGCGGCCGTTACGCGTGCTGCCGCCTGCCTTTTTATGTGCCATTTGCCCTTACCTCCCCGTGATACCGGCTCAGCCGCCGACGATCCCGGTGATCTTGACCTGGGTGAAATGCTGCCGATGACCCTTGGTGCGCCGGTAGTTCTTGCGCCGGCGGAACTTCACGATCTCGACCTTGCGGGCCTTGCCCTGGGTCATGACGGTGGCCTGCACCTTGCCGCCCTCGATGTAGGGCTTGCCGACGCTGACCTTGTCGCCGTCGCCGACCAGGAGAACCTGGTCGAATTCGACCTTGGCGCCTTCCTCGGCGTCGAGCTTCTCGACGCGCAGGACCGCGCCCTCGCTGACCCTGTATTGCTTACCGCCAGTGGCGATCACGGCGTACATGGATGCTCCTGGAAACTGTTGACCCGACCGAACTGGCCCGGAGAAAGCCGTGCATTGTATGAGCTTGCAGGCCTCCGGTCAAACCTTTGCGGCCGCGGCGGGCGGGGCTGCCGCGCCGCGCCAGATTCGCCATAATACCGCCCCCGGGCCAAGCCCAGCCGATGCCGCCAGCAAACATGCCTGAATCCGCCACCGCGCCCGCCGCCGACACCTCCCCGGCCGACACCCTGGCGGCGGTCCGCGCCCTGGTGGCCGACGACCTGGCAGCGCTCGACCGCTGCATCGTCGACAGCCTGAGCAGCGAGGTCGCACTGGTCGACCAGGTCGCGCGCTACATCGTGGCTGGCGGGGGCAAACGGCTGCGCCCGCTGCTGGTGCTCCTGGCGGCCCGCGCCTGCGGCTACCGCGGTGCGACGCACGTCGAGGCCAGCGCCATCGTCGAGTTCATCCACACCGCCACGCTGCTGCACGACGACGTCGTGGACGGCTCCGAGCTGCGGCGCGGCCGGGACACCGCCAACTCGGTGTTCGGCAACGAGGCCAGCGTGCTGGTGGGAGACTTCCTCTATTCGCGCGCCTTCCAAATGATGGTGCGGATCGGCCGCATGCGCATCATGGAAGTCATGGCCGACGCCACCAACACGATCGCCGAGGGTGAGGTCCTGCAGCTCATGAACTGCAACGATCCCGACACCGACGAGGCGCGCTACTTCGAAGTGATCCGCAGCAAGACCGCCAAGCTGTTCGAGGCCGGGGCCCGGGTCGCGGCGATCCTCGCCGATGCCGAGCCGCAGGCCGAGACCGCGCTGGCCGAGTACGGCATGCGCCTGGGCATCGCCTTCCAGCTGGTGGACGACACCCTCGACTACGCCGGTTCCGCTGCGGCCATGGGCAAGAACATCGGCGACGACCTGGCGGAAGGGAAGCCAACCTTGCCGCTGATCCATGCCATGCGCGGCGGCACGCCGACGCAGCGCGCGGTCATTCGAGCGGCCATCGAGCATGGCGGACTGGAAGAGCTCGGCGCCATCCGTGACGCTATTGAATCGACCGGGGCGCTCAACTACACTGCGCGGCTTGCACGAGAGCAGGCGGACGCAGCGATCGAGGCCCTGGCGCCTCTGCCCCGCTCCGGGTTCAGGGATGCCCTTGCGGCCCTCGCCCGCATCGCCGTCGACAGGACGGCCTGACTCGGGCAAGCACGGGCCGCGCCGCGGCCGACGTTCGGGGTGTAGCGCAGCCTGGTAGCGCGTCTGCTTCGGGAGCAGAAGGTCGGAGGTTCGAATCCTCTCACCCCGACCATCCAGCATATGAAAAGGGCCCCGGGGTGATCCCCGGGGCCCTTTTGTTTTGCGCGCTGCTCAGGCCGACTGCTGGAACAGGTGCACATCGCGCTGCGGGAAGGGAATGCTGATGCCCTCCTGGTCGAAGCGCTTCTTCATCTTCTCCTGCAGGGCGAAGAACACCGGCCAGTAATCCGGACTGTTCACCCAGGGACGCACTGCGAAGTCCACACTGCTCTCCCCCAGGTTGAGCACGGCCACCAGGGGTTCCGGATCCTTGAGCAGCCGCTCCTCATCGCCCAGCACCTCCAGGATCACGCGCCTGACCTTGTCCAGGTCGTCGCCATAGCCGACGCCGAAGACCATGTCGAGGCGCCGCGTGTCGCGCGCGGAGTAATTGGTGATCGTGCCTGCAGTGACCTGGGCGTTGGGGATGATCACGGTCTTGTTGTCAGGCGTCTTCAGCGTGGTCGTGAACAGCTGGACTTCCTCAACCGAGCCCGCAGTGCCCGCCGCCTCGATGTAATCGCCCGACTTGAACGGCCGGAAGATGATCATCAGCACGCCCGCGGCGAAGTTCGCCAGCGAGCCCTGCAGGGCCAGGCCGATGGCCAGGCCGGCGGCACCGAGCACGGCGATGAAGGACGTGGTCTGCACGCCGAGCTGCCCGACGGCCGCGATCACCACCATGGTGAGCAGGCCGAAATAGGTGATGTTGCCGACGAAGCCGACCAGCGTCGGATCGGTATCGGCCCTTTCCAAGCCTCGCTTCAGGAGGTTGGAGATCCTCCGCGCCAGCCATTTACCGACGAAAAATACGACGATGGCGGCAATGAGCTTGAGGCCGAACTGTGACACCCAACCAACGATGGTGCTCATCTGTTCGGGCGAGACCAGGCTCTTCACTTCTTCCATTTTCTTGACTCCCTGCAGGGGCTGATCCCCGTTAGGGGCGTCATGGTAGGGCCCCCGGGCCCCTGCCTCAACCCGGCGCGGCGCGCTTTGCCATGCTGCGGCTGTGTCGTATGCTCGCCAGGCAACCACCCGGGAGGAGTCGTCATGGGACTTTGGATATTGCTGGCCATCATCGCCGCGGTCGTGCTCTGGGCGATCGGCATCTACAACCAGCTGGTCAACCTGCGCAACGCGGTGAAGAACGCCTTCGCCCAGATCGACGTGCAGCTGACCCGCCGCTACGACCTGATCCCCAACCTGGTGGAAGCGGTCAAGGGATACATGAAGCACGAGCGCGAAACGCTCGAAGCCGTCATCTCGGCCCGCACCCGGGCGGTGCAGAGCCTGAAGTCCGCGTCCGAACACCCGGAGAGCGCCGCCGCGATCCAGGAACTGTCCAGCGCCGATTCCGGGCTCTCTGCCGCACTCGGCCGGCTGTTCGCGTTGTCCGAGGCCTACCCGGACCTCAAGGCGGACCGCAACATGATGCAGTTCCAGGAAGAGCTCACCAGCACCGAGAACAAGGTCGCCTTCGCGCGCCAGGCGTTCAACGATGCCGTCATGCGCTACAACAACGCGCGCGAGAACTTCCCCAACAACCTGGTGGCGAACGCCTTCAGTTTCGACGCGGCCGCCTTCCTCGAGATCGAGTCCGAGGAGAAGCGCGCCGTGCCGCAGGTCAGCTTCTAAAGCGCGGCTGACACGCGACCGGGCGCGGGCGCGGCATGGATTTCTTCGGACGCCAGGAAGCGGCCCGCAAGCGCTCAGTCTGGCTGCTCGGCGCCTTCGCCGTGGCGACCGGCGTGGTGGCGCTGGCGGTGGGCCTGGTGCTTGCGGTGGCCTTCGCGGTCATCGTGGCGCCGGAGGGCCAGCTTGCCAGCACCTTCGACCCGCAGGTCTTCGTCGTCGCCGCCATGGTCAGCGCCGCCTTCATCGGGCTGTCGTCCCTCTGGCGACTGCGCAACTTGCGCAGCGGCGGCGGCGCGGTGGCGCGTTCGCTCGGCGGGGAGCGCGTCACCGGCCTGGAACGCGATCCCCTGAAGCGGCGCCTCCACAACGTGGTGGAAGAGATGGCCATCGCCGCGGGATTGCCGGTCCCCGAGGTGTATGTGCTGGAGAACGAGCCCGGCATCAATGCCTTCGCGGCCGGCATGGAGCCTTCCGACGCTGCGATCGCCGTGACCCGGGGCGCGCTCGACCGCCTGTCCCGCGACGAGTTGCAGGGGGTGGTCGCGCACGAGTTCAGCCATGTGCTGAATGGCGACATGCGCCTCAATGCCCGCCTCATGGGCTACCTGTTCGGCCTGGTGGCGGTGAGCATGATCGGGCGCGCCATGCTGCGCGGCGGCACTTACGGTTCCACCCGCGTGCGGGCGGTCAACCGCCGCGGCGGCGGCGCCGGCGCCCTGGTGGCGGTGGGACTGGCCATCATGGTGCTCGGCTCGATCGGCGTGCTGGCCGGCCGGCTGCTCCAGGCCGCCGTCTCGCGCCAGCGTGAACACCTGGCCGACGCCGCTGCGGTGCAGTTCACGCGCAACCCGACCGGCCTGGCCAATGCCCTCAAGCGCATCGCTTCCTCGCCGCTCTCGTCCGCAGTGCGCGCGGTGCGGCGCGAAGAAATAGGCCACATGCTCTTTGCCACGGGGCGGCGCAGCCTGGCCGGGCTCATGGCCACTCACCCGCCCATCGCCGGCCGCATCCAGGCGCTGGATCCGCACTGGAAACCGGGCGATCCGGCGCCACCGCTGCCGCGCCCGCCGGAATCCCAACCGTCGGCCGACACGGCTGCCGACGCGGCCGGCCGGGAAGACGGCGGCGGCATCCTGCCCGGCTTCCCCGGCTTCCCCGGCCTGCCGGGACTGGAACCGGCCATGGCGGCGGCCATCGTGGGTGCCGTCGATCTCGACATGGCCCGCCGCGTGCTCGCCATGGTGCCGGATGAACTGCGCCAGGCCGTGCTGGAGCCGAACGGCGCGGCGGCCGCCTGTCTCTCCGTGCTGCTCGATCCCAAGGAGCCGCAACGCAACAGCCAGCTGGCGCTGCTGGAAGCACGACTGGGCAGCGTCGCCGCCGATCGCATCGCCCAGCTGGCCGGGCATGTGGCCGCCCTGCCGAACAGCCTGCGGCTCGCCCTGCTGGACCTCGCCAGCCCGGCACTGCATTACCTGCCGGATGCGCGGCAGTCAGACCTGCTGCATCTCGTGCAGCGCCTGGTGGAGCTGGACGGCGTAATCGAGCCGCGCGAGGCCGCGCTCGCGGCGGCGATCGAGACGCGACTGCGACCGGACCCGGGCACGGCGCCCGACGTCGAGGGCGCGCTGGCGATGCTGGTGCTGCTCGCGCGCGCCGGCCACGAGACCGATGCGACGGCGGCCGAGGCATGGCGCGATGGCGCCACACGACTGCGCGAGGCCGGTTTCGCCGTGCCCGATCCGCTGCCCGACTTCGCTACCGTGAACCAGACGGCAGGCGCCCACTCCGCCTCCCGCGCTGCGCGCCTGGCGGCGATGACCGCGCCCGACCGCAAGGCACTGCTGGAAGCCATGGCGGTAGTGGCCAGCCATGACGGGCACCTGCGCCCGAGCGAAGTCGAACTCCTGCGCACCGCGGCCTCGGCGCTGGGACTGCCGATGCCGCCGCTGGAGCCTCAGTCGACCGGTTCGATGCGGTAAAGCCCGCCCTCGGCGGAGTCCGTAAGAACGTAGATCAGCCCATCGGGACCCTCGCGCACGTCGCGGATGCGGCCCACCAGCCCAAGCAGCAGTTCCTCCTCGTGCACGACTTCGTCCTTCTCCAGCACCACGCGCCGGATGCGCTCCGCCGCGAGGCCGCCCGCCAGCAGGTTGCCGCGCCAGGCAGGGAAACGATCGGAAGTCACCAGCGCCAGCCCGGAAGGCGCCAGCGTGGGCAGGAACTCGTACACCGGGTCGACGTAGCCGGGCCGGCTGCGCGCCTCGCCGTACGGGGCCTCGGTGCGATACTCCCGCGCCTTGCTGACCAGCGGCCAGCCGTAGTTCTTGCCGGGCTCGACGCGGTTGAGCTCGTCGCCGCCGCGCGGGCCGTGTTCGGTGGCCCAGATCACGTCACCGGCAGCGACGACCATGCCCTGGATGTTGCGGTGGCCGAGCGACCAGATCTCGGGATGGACGTCGTCACGACCGACGAAGGGATTGTCCTCGGGCACCGTGCCGTCAGCGTTGAGGCGCAGCAGCTTGCCGGCGTGGTCCAGCGGGTCCTGCGCGCGGGGCGGCTCCGCACCGCGGTCGCCGATGCTGAGGAGCAGCGTGCCGTCCGACAGCCAGGCGATGCGCGAGCCGTAGTGGCGACCCGGGCCGGACAAGCGGTCCTGCGTGAAGACTTCCTCGAAGTCCACCAGGCGGTCGCCTTCGAGCCGGCCGCGCCCGAGCGTGGTTGCGGTCGCGTCGGGTCCGCCCTTGGCGTAACTGAGATAGACCCAGCGATTCTCTGCGAAATCGGGGTGCAGCGACACGTCCAGCAGGCCGCCCTGCCGAATGGCGGTGATCTCAGGCAGCCCGGCGATTTCCGTCTTGCGCCCGGCGCGCACGAGTTGCAGGTGCCCGGGCCGCTCCGTGACCAGGAACGCCCCGTCGGGCAGGAACGCCAGCCCCCACGGCCGGTCCAGGCCCGCAGCCAGCTGCACCACGCGGATCTGCTGGTATTGCGTCCTGACACTGTCCGCAACGACGCTGGGACTGGCCGCGGCCAGCCACGAGGGCAGGCCCAGGGCGAGCACACACGGCAGCAACATGCGCTTCAGGTTCGACACACTCATCTCCTCCACAGGCTCGAAAAGGGCATTACTCTAGCATCGCTCACGATGCCTCCGGCCCCTCCCAGCCGCGCAGCGGAAGCTCCACTGCAGCCAGCAGCGCGTCCACCTGCTCGGCGGTAGCGCACTCCGCGGCGGACCGCACCGTGTACGGGTCGAGGTGCGCGGCGAAGAGTTGCAGGAACTCGAACATGTACTTGCGCAGCACCAGGTCGCGCCGGAAGCCGATCCAGGTGGTGCAGCGCGGGAACAGGCCGGTGGCGTCCACTGCAACGAGGTCCTCGTCGGCAGTTTCGGCATGCGCCATCCCGGCCACGATGCCGATCCCGAGCCCGAGCCGGACGTAGGTCTTGATCACGTCGGCATCCCGCGCCGTGAACACGATCTTCGGCTCCAGTCCGCGCGCCGCGAAGGCATCCTTCAGGCTCGAGCCGCCCTCGAAGTTGAACACATAGGTGACCAGCGGATGCTGCGCCACCTCGGCGAGGTCGGGACGCCGGCCGAGGGCCGCGAGCGGATGGTCGCGCGGCACCAGGATCACTCGGTCCCAGCGGAAGCACGGCAGGCTGACCAGGTCCGGGAAGCGGTGGCGGGCCTCCGAGGCGATGACGAAATCGACCTGCCTTCGCGCGGCCATGTCCGCCAGTTGCTCCGAGGTGCCCTGGTGCAGGTCGAGCGTCACCTCCGGATAGCGCTGGCGGAAGCGCGCGATCACGCGGGGCAGCACGTAGCGCGCCTGCGTGTGCGTGGTGCCGATGGACAGGCTGCCGGCGACCTCCAGGTAGCGCCCGGCGGAAATGCCGCGTATTGCTTCCACCTCCTGGGCGATGCGCGCGGCACGGCGCGCGACTTCCTCGCCCTCCGGCGTCAGTCCGATCAGGTTCTTGCCGTGGCGGGCGAAGAGATGCAGCCCGAGCTCCTCCTCCAGCAGCTTGATCTGCTTGCTCACGCCCGGCTGCGACGTCGACAGGCGCTCGGCCGCCGCGGTCATGTTTAGACCGTTATCGATGACCGCCAGCAGGTAGCGCAGTTGTTGCAGCTTCATAACCAGATCGCATGTGGCTCCAAGGATTGGGTATTTCCCGAAGGCTGGACCCGCCTTATATGCTTTTGAGCATAAGCCAACGGAGGTCTCATGATCTACGACAACATTCTCGGCACCATCGGTTACACCCCGGTGGTGCGTCTCAACCGCATCGGGCCGAAGCACACGACCATCTACGTGAAGGTCGAGTCGTTCAATCCCATGGCCTCGGTCAAGGACCGCCTGGCCTTCGCCATCATCGAGGATGCGGAGAAGCGCGGCCTGCTGCAGCCGGGCCAGACCGTGGTCGAGGCGACCTCCGGCAACACCGGCATCGCGCTGGCAATGGTGTGTGCGGCCAAGGGCTATCCCTTCGTCGCCACCATGGTGGAGACCTTCTCCATCGAGCGCCGGCGCGTCATGAAAGCCCTCGGCGCCAAGGTGATCCTGACGCCGGCGGCGGAGCGCGGCACCGGGATGGTGCGCCGGGCCGAAGAGCTGGCGGCGAAGCACGGCTGGTTCCTGGCGCGGCAGTTCGAAAACGAGGCCAACCCGGCCTATCACCGCAACACCACCGGCCCGGAGATCCTGCGCGACTTCGCCGGGCGCCGCCTCGACTACTGGGTCAGCGGCTGGGGCACCGGCGGCACGCTGACCGGCGCCGGCGAGATCATCAAGCTGGCGCGGCCGGAAGTCCGCATCGTGGCCACCGAACCGGAGGGCGCCTCGCTGCTCGGCGGCAAGGAGTGGAAGCCGCACAAGATCCAGGGCTGGACGCCAGACTTCATCCCCAAGGTGCTCAACCGCGAGGTGTACGACGACCTGGTCACCGTGACTGACGAGGAGTCGCGCGACTGCGCCCGCGACCTGGCGACCAAGGAGGGCATCCTGGTGGGCCTGTCTGCGGGCGGCACGCTGGCCGCGGCCCTGAAGGTCGCCGAGCATGCCGAGCCCGGCGCGGTGCTGCTGGCGATGCTGCCGGACACCGGCGAGCGCTATCTCAGCACTTACCTGTTCGAAGACATCAGCGAAGGCTCGGACGACGACTGGCTGGCCGCGCTGGACTGAGCGCCGGACCGCGCTGCGGGAATCCGATATGCACCCACGGCGGCCCCCTCGCTAGCATGCGACACGGCTACCAGGAGGGTTCCGCCAATGGGCAAGCGCATCGTCATCATCCAGGGACATCCGGACCCCGAGGGCGGACACTACGGCCACGCCCTCGCCGAGGCCTATGCAGACGGCGCCAGGGCAGGCGGCCACGCGGTCGAGGTGCTGCCCGTGGCGCAGCTCGAGTTTCCCCTGCTGCGCCGCAAGCGTGACTTCGACAGCGGAGAGCCGCCCGATGCCATTCGCCAGTGCCAGGCGAGCATCAAGGCGGCCGATCACCTGGTGATCATCCACCCCTTGTGGCTGGGCTCCATGCCGGCGCTGCTGAAAGGATTCCTGGAGCAGGTATTCCGTCCCGCCTTCGCCTTCGAGCGCGCGGAGAAACCCGGGCGTCCCGGCAAGAAGCTGCTGCAGGGCAAGAGCGCGCGCGTCATCGTCACCATGGGCATGCCGGGCTTCGCCTATCGCTGGTTCTACGGCGCCCATGCGGTGAAGAGCCTGGAGCGGAACATTCTCGCCTTTACCGGGTTCAAACCCATTCACCGCACGCTCATCGGCATGGTGGAGGCGGAGGATGACAAGGGACGGCAGAAGCGGCTGGCCGAGGTGCAAGCACTGGGTCGGAAGCAGCCTAGTCCGGACCCGGCGCGATGAGCGACAAGAGGGCCCGGCGCGGCCGGCTGCACAACCCGGAGACCTATCTCGACCACGCAGCACGCTGGATGCTGATCGCGGCGGGCATGATCTGCGTCGGCCTGGGCGTGGTGGGTATCCTGCTGCCCGGGCTGCCGACCACGCCCTTCCTCCTGCTGGCGGCTTATTGCTTCGCGCGCAGCTCGGAGCACTTCCACAACTGGCTCCTCAACCACCGCTGGCTGGGCAGCTACGTGCGCAATTTCGAGGAAGGCCGGGGCATGACACGGCCGGCCAAGGCCACCACCCTGCTGGTGATGTGGCTGTCGTTCGGCGTCACCATCATCTTCTTCGTCCCCGTCACCTGGGCGAAGGTCGCGATGTTCCTGATGGCGGCCGCCGTCACCGTCTACCTGCTGCGGCTGCCGACCCCGCCCCACCCGGCACCCGGCGCGCCCGCAGGCCCGCCAGGCTCCGACTGAGCCCGCTCAGTCGGCCGGCCAGGTGATGGTGAAGGCGCCGCGCAGGTCACCCGGCTGGTAGCCGCGCGCCCGGTCCTCGGGATACAGGCGGTCGATGACCTCCGCCACCGGCGCAACAAGGTTGTCGCCGTGGCAGCCGAGGCACTGCGGCTGCACGATGATCGCGCTCATGAAACGCACGCGCCCGTCGGGGAGCGTGTCCAGGCGCCATGGCGGCGACTCCGGGGCAGCCGCGGCCAGCTCCGCGGCGAATGCTTCCAGCACGGCCTGCTCATGTGCGTCCGGGCGGTTGGCGGGATTGCGCAGGCGGGTCGAGGTGCGGCCTACCTCGGCACCGGACGACTCTGCGGCGGCGCGCGCGATGCGCGGTGCGTCCTCGTTGCACACCTTGATGGCGGCCAGCGGTCCGCCCTCGGCCATGGCGGACTGCAGGGCGGTGCGCAACTCGGCGCCGAAACCGGCGGCGATCGCCCGGCCCTCGGCCGCGCGGTCACTCTCCTCCGCCGCGGCGTCAGCCGCGGCGACGAAGCCGGCCAGCAGCAGGGCCAGGGTCAGCGGGGCAAGAACTGCTCTCATTTCTACTCTCCTCAGAGCGTGTCCAGCGGCACGCGCAGGTAGCGCCTGCCGTTGTCCTCGGGCTCCGGCAGGCGGCCGGCACGAATATTCACCTGCACGGACGGAATGATCAGGGCCGGCATTTTCAGCCCGGCATCGCGCTCCGTGCGCATGTGCACGAAATCTTCCTCCCGCGTGGCTGCGTCGATATGGATGTTGCCGGCCTTCTGCTCGGCCACGCTCCATTCGCAGCGCGGCCCGCGTCCCTCCGGCGGGTAGTCGTGGCACAGGAACAGGCGCGTGTCCGGCGGCAGGCTGTACAGCCGCTGCACGGAAGCGAACAGCCGCGCCGCGTCGCCGCCGGGAAAATCGCAGCGAGCCGTGCCGTAATCCGGGGCGAACAGCGTGTCGCCGACGAAGGCGGCATCGCCCACGCGGTAGGTCACGCTGTCGTCGGTATGCCCCGGCGTGGCCATGACCTCGACCTCCAGCTCCCCGAGCGCGAAGCGGTCGCCGTCGGCGAACAGCCGGTCGAACTGGCGCCCGTCCACCGGGAAGGCAGGCCCGAGGTGGTAGATGTCGCGGAAGTTGGCCTGCACCGAGGTGATACCGCGCCCGATGGCCACCGGGGCGCCGGTGCGCTCGTGCAGGAAGGCTGCCGCCGTGAGGTGGTCCGCATGGGCATGGGTCTCGAGGATCCAGCACAGTTGCAGCTGCTCGGACTCGAGCACGGCAAGCAACGCAGCCGCACTCGCCGTACCGGTGCGACCGGCCGCGCCGTCGTAGTCCAGCACCGGGTCGATCACCAGCGCGTCGCGCGTTGCCGGATCCCATACGACGTAGGAAAACGTGGAGGTGGGTTCGTGGTAGAGAGCCCTCACCTCGGGTGCGTGTGCCATTTGTCCGTGTCTCCCTAGGCCAACGACCTTAACGTCCAGCCATTATTTCAGATCGCACTAATTTAGTTAACCCGCCTTCTTTTGCGGTCGAACTGAGCGTAGGATATTGAAGCCATGAGTGCCAAAGTGGACGGAAAGCAGGAATGCATTCCCCGCCTCGACATCGATGCGGAGGCGATGCGCAAGCATTCTGAAGCTGCGGAGCGCCTGCTGAAGGCGCTCGC
This sequence comes from uncultured Gammaproteobacteria bacterium, assembly GCA_963709275.1. Taxonomy (GTDB): domain Bacteria; phylum Pseudomonadota; class Gammaproteobacteria; order Steroidobacterales; family XN24; genus XN24. The sequence continues at coordinate 369,581 of CAVPVZ010000002.1, read as the reverse complement.
CAACAGCTCCCGCCTGATGGTGCTGTGCAGCCTTGCCGACGGCGAATTGAACGTGCGCGACATCAACCAGCGCGTCCCGCTGTCGCAATCTGCCCTGTCACAACACCTCGCGGTGCTGCGCCGCGACGGCCTGGTCAAGACCCGCCGCTCCGCCCAGGAGATTTACTACCGGCTGGCTGACGGCCCCGCCGGCCGGGTCATCGAGACCTTGCACGACATCTTCTGCGGCAAAGCCGCGGGCTGAACAGCCTAGTTCTACGAATTTGAATCCGGCGGCTCGGCCCCCGGCGAACTCCCGTGCAGTCCAATCCGGGAGTGCTCCGCCATGTCGTCACGCCTCATCATCGCTTTCTTGCTGCTGCTCGGCAGTCTCTGGGCCGCCCCCGCCCGGGCGGTCGCCGACGCGTCCGGCCCGCTCGACACGCTGCACGAGGTCGGCAGTGGCGAGCTGACCTGGTTCGGGCTGGAGGTGTACGACGCGCGCCTGCTCAGCGCGACCCCGGACTTCCAGGGCCTGGGCAGCACCGTGCCTTTGGCGCTCGAGATCACCTACCGTCGCAATGTTTCCAGCAAGCGCCTGGTCGAGACGACGGCCAAGGAATGGCGGCGCCTGCGCACCGAGCTCAGCCTGCCCGGTAACGAGCGCGTCCAGCCCTGGCTCGATGCGGTGGCGGAAATCTGGCCGGATGTGACGCCGGGAGACCGCATTATCGCTCGCGTCGAGCCCGGCGGCCCCACCTTCTTCTATGGCAACGAGGGCCTGCTCGGCGTGGTCGACGACCCCGAGTTCGGGCCCGCCTTCCTCGGTATCTGGCTGCACCCCGAGAGCCGCGACGCCTCCCTGCGCGCGGCGCTGCTTGGAGCGGAACAGTGAGCCGCCTGCGCACATGGTCGCGCGCCCTGGTGCTGGCGCCGCTCGCCCTGCTCCTCGCCGGTTGCGCCGTGCAGGTCTCGGATTACGCCGGCCGCGAGCCGCGCCTCGACCTGCAGACTTACTTCGACGGGCCGCTCGTGGCCTGGGGCATCGTGCAGGACCGCAAGGGCGAGGTGACGCGCAGCTTCCGCGTGGACATGGTCGGACGCTGGGACGGTAACGAGGGTGTGCTCGAAGAGGATTTCGTCTGGAGCGACGGCAGCACCGAGCGGCGCGTCTGGAATTTCCGCAAGCTGGACGAGAACCGCTACATCGGCACCGCCGGCGACGTCGTCGGGGAAGCCGAAGGCGAAGCCCGCGGCAACGCCCTGCGCTGGCGCTACACCCTCGCGCTGCCCTGGAACGACGGCACCATCAACGTCTACCTCGACGACTGGATGTGGCTCATCCAGGACGACATCCTGGTGAACCGCTCGGAGATCAGGAAATTCGGCTTCCGTGTCGGCGAAGTCACGCTGTTCTTCCAGAAGAAGGGGACCGGACATGGCAGCTGAGTGGTCTGATGGCAGCTGCGGCGGGCTGTTTCCGATCCGCGTCGTCGCCCAGCTCACCGGGATCAATCCCGTCACCATCCGCGCCTGGGAGCGCCGTTACGGGCTGGTGCGTCCATCGCGCACGCCCGGCGGGCACCGCCTCTACAGCCAGGTGGACGTGGAGCGCTTGCGCGCCGCCTCGCGCCTGGTCGCGCGCGGAGTATCGATCAGCGGCGCGTCGCGCATGCTGCACGAGTCCGGCGAGACTTCCCCGGGGTGGCGCGCGGACGACCTGGCGCACTGGCAGGAACGGTTCGCAGAGCGTCTCGCGTCGCTCGACGACATCGGCATGCACGCCGTCATCGATGCCGCCGAGGCCCAGCACCCGGGTCTCGGCACCGCCGTGGTCGATCGGCTGCCGGAGACGGCAAGCACCCTGCCGCCGATGCAGGCCGAATTCCTTGATGCCTGGCTCGGCGGCCGCCTCACGTTCGCCGCCTCACGCAGCCCGGGCGGCGAGCCTCGCGTCCTGTTCGCGGCCGGGCCCGCGGCGCAGGGCGAGCGCACCTGGGGGCTCGCCCTGGCTGCCAACCTGCACGCGCACGGCCTGCGGCCGGTGGTCATCACCACCGAGGGCGCGACAGAGCTGGCGGCTGCAACGAGCGTGACGGGTTGCACCGCCCTGGTGCTGGCAGGCGCGCCGGTACCGGCGCAGGAGAGCCTGCCGCGCGGGCTGCCGGTGTTCTGCCGGTCCGACGCGGCCACCGGAACCGTGCTTGGCGACGACCTGGCGGCCGCGCGCAGCGTGCTCGCCACGACGCTGCGTCAAGGCGCCGCCACATGAGCGCCACAGTGGCGATGGCGCGCGCCGTCGAACCCGTGGTGCTGGCGCGATTCCGCGCGGCCTACCAGGCGCTCGACAAGGATCACCTGCATCTCCTCGACGAGATCTACGCTTCGGACGTGGTGTTCGAGGACCCGCTGCACCGCATCGAGGGGCTCGATGCGCTGCGCGACTACTTCGCGCGCATGTATGAGGGCGTGGAGTCCATCAGCTTCGAGTTCGGCACCGTGCTGCACACGGCGCAGGAGGCGATGCTCACCTGGACCATGCACATGCGGCACCGGCGCCTGCGGCCCGGCGAGACGCTGGCCCTGCCGGGCGCGACGCACGTCCGCTTCGGCGAGCAGGTGCATTACCACCGCGACTATTTCGACGCCGGGGCGCTGCTGTACGAGCGCCTCCCCCTGATCGGCAGCCTGGTGCGTGCCGTCCGCAACCGGGTCTGAAGATTCCAGGGAGAAAACATCATGAGAATTGCAATCATCGGCAGTGGAATATCGGGTCTCACGGCGGCGCGCCGCCTGTGCGCGGACCATGAGGTCACCGTGCTCGAGGCCAACGACTATATCGGCGGCCACACCAACACCGTCGACGTGGAGGCCGAGGGCCGCAGCTGGGCGGTAGACACCGGCTTCATCGTCTTCAACGACTGGACCTATCCCAACTTCATCGCCCTCATGGAAGAGATCGGTGTCGCCTCACAGCCCAGCCAGATGGGCTTCAGCATGCGCTGCGAGCGTACCGGCGTGGAGTACTGCGGCAGCTCGCTCAACCAGTTGTTCGCCCAGCGCCGCAACATTGCGAGCCCGCGCTTCTGGAGCATGATCCGCGACATCCTGCGCTTCAACCGCGAGTCACCCGAGTTGCTGCAGGGACATGACGACGCGCTCGGCCTGGGCGACTACCTGGCCCGCGGCCGCTACTCGCAGCGCTTCATCGACCACTACATCGTCCCCATGGGCGCCGCCATCTGGTCCACCGACCCGCAGACCATGCTGCGCTTTCCGGCGCGCTACTTCGTCGACTTCTTCAACAACCACGGCCTGCTGTCGGTGAACGAGCGCCCGCAGTGGCACGTCATCAAGGGCGGCAGCCGCAGCTACATCGGGCCGCTGACGGCGCCCTTCGCCGACCGCATCCGACTCAACACGCCGGTGCGCAGCGTGCAGCGCGACGAGAGCGGCGTCGACCTGGTGCTCGACGGCGGGCAGCGGGCGCGCTTCGACGCCGTGGTGTTCGCCTGTCACAGCGACCAGGCGCTGGCCTTGCTCGACCAGCCGGAGGCGGCCGAGCGCGAGGTGCTGGGTGCAATCCCCTACCAGTACAACCGCGCCGTGCTGCACACCGACACCAGCGTGCTGCCGCGGCGGCGCGCAGCCTGGGCCGCATGGAACTATCATGTGCCGCGCGAGCAGCGTGACACGGTGGCCGTGACCTATCACATGAACATCCTGCAAAGCCTGCCGGCGCAGACCCAGTTCCTGGTCACGCTCAACCCGTCCATGGACATCGATCCGGCGCGCGTCATCCGCGAGATCGACTACCAGCATCCCGTCTACACGCCCGAAGGTGTCGCGGCGCAAGGTCGCCGTGGCGAGATCATGGGGCGGAACCGCAGTTTCTACTGCGGCGCGTGGTGGAGCTACGGCTTCCACGAGGACGGCGTGAAGAGCGGCCTGGTGGCCGCCGCCGCGGTGCAATCCTGGAGCAGTCATGCACAGCTGCCTCTACGTCGGGCAAGTTAACCACCGCCGGCACGGTGGCGGCGCCGACCCGGTGTCGAACGCCTTCACCTACCGGCTGTTCATGGTCTATCTCGACCTGGGCGAGCTGGATCGTGTGTTCCGCGGCCGCTGGCTGTGGAGCGCGCGGCGGCGCGCGCCGGCCTGGCTGCGGCGCGAGGATCACCTCGGCGATCCCGGCGTGCCGCTGGAGCAGGCGGTGCGCGACCTGGTGCAGGAGCGCACCGGCCGACGGCCGGACGGGCCGGTGCGCATGCTCACCCACCTGCGTTATTTCGGCCACTGCTTCAACCCCGTCACTTTCTACTATTGTTATGACGCGGCAGGAGCGGAGGTCGATTACGTGGTGTGCGAGGTGAACAACACACCCTGGGGTGAGCAGCACTGCTATGTGCTGCCGCGGGATGCTGCGCGCGTGCGCGGACCGAGCCAGGAATTCGAGCTGGAGAAGGAATTCCACGTCTCGCCCTTCCTGCCCATGGAGACCCATTACCGCTGGCGCTTCACGGCGCCCGGCTCGCGCCTGCTGGTGCACCTGCGCAACGATGAAGCGCGCGGGCATGCCTTTGACGCCACCCTCAGCCTGGAGCGCCGTGAAATCACCGGCCGCTCGCTGGCCGCGGCGCTGGCACGTTTTCCCTTCATGACCCTGCGGGTCGTGGCCCTGATCTACTGGCAGGCGCTGAAGCTCAAGCTGAAGGGCGCCATCTTCTACACGCACCCCGGAAAGCGTGCCGCGGGACTGGAGAAACCATGAACGAAGACATCATCCCGGCTGAACTAGCGCCCTCCTTCGCCGACCGCAGCATCCAACCCAGTCGCATGCAGGCACTGGCCAAGCGCCTGCTGCTGGAGCGCATGGCCCATATCCGCCAGGGCGGCATCGAGATTCACGACGCCGACGGCACGCGGCGCTTCGGCGAGCACGGCGTAGCCGGTGCACCGCAGGCCAGGATCGAAGTGCTGCACCCGCAGTTCTGGGCCGACGCCGCCTTCGGCGGCACCACCAGCGGCGGCGAGGCTTACATCCACGGCCTGTGGAAGTGCGACGACCTGACCTCGCTGGTGCGGATCCTGGTGGCGAACCGAGAGGTGCTCGAGTCGTTCGACAGCGGCGCAACGCGCTTCGCCGGGCTCGGCCGTCGTGTTGCGCACTGGCTTAACCGCAACAGTCGCGAGGGCAGCCGGCGCAACATCTCCGCCCACTACGACCTCGGCAACGATTTCTTCCGCCTGTTCCTGGATCCCACCATGAACTACTCGAGCGGTATCTTCGAGCGCGAGGACGCCAGCATGGAACAGGCTTCCATCGCCAAAATGGACGCCGCCTGTCGCAAGCTCGACCTGAAGCCCGGCGACCACCTGGTGGAGATCGGCACCGGCTGGGGTGGCCTGGCGCTCCATGCGGCACGGAACTACGGCTGCCGCGTCACCACCACCACCATCTCGCGCGAGCAGCACGCCCTGGCTTCCGAGCGCATCCGTGCCGCGGGGCTGCAGGACCGCGTGACCCTGCTGCGCAGCGACTACCGCGACCTGGAGGGCCAGTTCGACAAGCTGGTCTCGATCGAGATGATCGAAGCGGTCGGCCACCAGTACCTGGACGCTTACTTCAGCACCTGCTCGCGGCTGCTGAAGCCGGACGGCCTGATGCTCATCCAGGCCATCACCATCCGCGACGAGCTGTATGCGCGCGCGCTGAAGTCGGTGGATTTCATCCAGCGCTTCATCTTCCCCGGCGGCTTCCTGCCGTCGGTTTCGGCCATGACCGGCAGCCTGTCACGCACCAGCGACCTGCAGCTGCTGCACCTGCAGGACATCGGCATGCACTACGCCACCACGCTGCGCAAATGGCGCGAGCAGTTCTTCCGCAACATCGACCAGGTGCGGGCGCTGGGCTATCCGGAAAGCTTCATCCGGATGTGGGAGTACTACCTGTGCTACTGCGAGGGCGGTTTCCTGGAGCGCAACATCGGCACCGTGCAGATGTTGCTCGCCAAGCCCCGCAATCGCCGGCTATCGCTGTCCTACTGAGCGTTCACTCCGCGCCCAGCCAGCGCTCGAACCAGGCCGCCATTTCGCCGTAGAAATGGCGGCTGTTGTAGCCGGTCATGATCCAGTGGTTTTCCTTCGGGTAAACCAGTAGCCGGCTCTCCACCTGCAGGCGTTGCAGCACAGTCCACAGCTCGAGCGTATTGTTCAGCGGCACGCGGTAGTCGAGCGCCCCGGCCGTCACCAGCGTGGGCGTGCTGAAATTGGCCGCGTAGGTCATCGGGCTCTGCTCCGTCCACAACGGTTCGCCTTCCCACGGCGGCCCGCCGACGTTCACCTCGCGGTGGTAGACCGCGTCGCTGGTGCCCCACTGGCTGGCCAGGTCCACCAGGCCGGCATGGTTGACCAGGCAGCGATAGCGATCAGTGCTGGCCAGCATCCAGCTCGCCAGGTGGCCGCCATAACTGGCGCCGGCAGCGCACTGGCGCGAACCGTCGATGAAGCCGTAGCGCTCGATGGCCACGTCGGCGGCCTGGTTGATCTCGTCGGCAGGGCCCTTGAGGGGATCACCCTGGATGCTCTGGGCGAAAGCCTCGCCGAAGCCGGTCGAGCCCTTGTAGTTGGTCGCCACCAGCACGTAGTCGCTGCCGGCGATGAGGTGGTAGTTCCAGCGCAGGTGCACCTGGTCGCGCCACATGCTGTGCGGACCACCGTGCATCAGCACCACGAGGGGATACTTGCGCGCGGGATCGAAGCCCGCCGGTCTCACCAGCAGGTTGTGTATGCGCCGGCCGTCCTCGGTCTCGAACCAGAAATGTTCCACCGGCTGCAGGTCGAGCTGCGCCGTGAGGGCCGTGGTGAAGTCGCTCAGGGCACGGTGCCCGCCACGGCGCAGGTCGATGCGCACCACTTCCGCCGGACTGACGGCGCTTTCGAAGTTCGCCAGCAGCACGGGACGTCCGCGCTGCGACATGGACAGGCTGCCGTAGCCGCCCTCGGCCATGTCGAAGGCCAGCCGCGCCTCGCCGCCGCTGCTGCGGCCACGATACAGCTTCACCTGGCCGGCATCCTGGCCGAGGACGTAAACCTCGCGCCCGTCGGGAGTGATGGCGAAATCGCCCGCAGTGCGCATCTCGGGCAGTGTGATCTCCGCCGCCGGCGCCGCGCCGGGCCAGTCCAGGCGCGCCACGCGACCCGCGTTGAACACGCGCTCCGTGCGCGGCACGCGCCGCGCGAACAGGCTGCGCCCGTCGGCGCTGAACACCGGCGAGCTCCAGTTGTCGCCGCCCTCGAGGCCTTCGCTCCCGGTCAGGCGACGCGGCTCCCCGCCGGACAGCGGCACCTGCCACAACTCCGAATTGGTGAAGTCGAATGCCGCGCGATGGCGGTTGCGGCTGGCGACGAACACGATGGACTCCCCGTCGGGCGCCCACACGGGATCCAGGCCGCCGCCGCTGGCCGCGAAGCCGGGCTGGCGCACCAGTTCACTGCCGGCAAGCAGGTCCACGGCGGCATCCTCGCCGATGGTCTGCACCAGCAGGCGCGGCTGCCGCTCCGGCTGCAGCCACTTGTCCCAGTTGCGGATGGGGAAGCCGTCGTAGGCGTGCACCTCGTACTTGTCTTCCTCCGCCTCTTTCTTGATGCGCTTGCTGTCCTCGTCGTTGGCCGCGTCGCGGTGCACGTCGCTGGTGAAGGCGATGCGCTTGCCGTCGGGCGAGAACCGCGGCTGGCGCGCCCCGGTGCTGATGGAGGTGACGCGCTGGGCCTCACCGCCGAGCGCCAGGTCCAGCACGTAGACCTGCGCCGCCTCGTCTTCGTCGCGCTTGGCGGTGAAGGCAATGCGCTTGCCGTCCGGGCTCCAGGCGACGCCGGATTCACCCGCCTTGACGAAGGTGAGCTGGCGCGGCGGTGTTTCGCCATCAGTGTCCACCAGCCACAGGTGCGTCGCCTGCTTGTCGTTGTCGTAGTCCGGCTGCACTACCTGGAACACGGCCTGGCGCCCGTCCGGGCTCACTACCGGCGCGCCGACCCGGGGCATCAGCCAGAGGTCCGCGTGGGTCATGGGGCGCGGTGCCTCGGCCTCGTCGGCGTGCGCGAGGGCGGGCAGGCAACACAGTAATAGCAGCAGTATTCTGAGCAGCATGGTCAGCAGGCTCCCTTGGTGAACCGGAGACATGAAGGCCGGATTCTGCCAGAAAGGCGCTTGCGGCGGGACGGGCTCAGGCGAGCGGGCTGCGGAATCCCGGCGGCTTGACCACCAGCAGGTCGCACTCGACGCGGTCCAGCAACCGTTCCGCGGTGCCGCCGATGAACACCTGCTCCACCCGGCTGCGCGAGACGCCGCCGGTCAGCAACACGTCCACCCCGAGCTCGGTCGCAAGCCGCGGCAGCTCGCGCTCCGGCCGCCCCTCGATGAGGTGCAGGCGCTCGGCCGGGAGGGACCGCTGTTCGAGCAGGCCGAGCACGCCCTCGCGCGCCTGGCGCAGCAGCTCCCGCGCATAGTCCTCGGCCGACGCGCCGAGGGCCTCGCGCATCATGGCGACAACGGCCGCCGACTCCAGCGCGGCGCCGCCGAGGACGCAATGCGCCACGCCGACCTCCGCCTGCAGCGCCGCGCCGAGGCGCTCGGACAGGTCGAGAATGGCATGATCGAGCCTTGCGTGCCGGTCGTCACGATGGCTGGGATCGACGGCAGCCAGGAGGCGCGGGGCATCCGGCCACGCGCGCCCCTTGGCCAGCAGCAAGGGCGCGGGGCATATGCGGATCAGCTGCCAGTCCGCAGCGCTCAGGGTCGCCCGCGTGAGCCACTCGTGGTGGTGGGTGCGCATCACCACGAGGGTGGCGTCGGTGGTCATCGCGCGCCGCGTCACGGCCTCGTGGCGTGGATTGGCATACTCCGCGGCAGCCGTGACCTGCAAGCCGCGCGCGCGCCACGGCCGGGCCTTGTCTTCCAGCCAGGCAACGCTGGCCTCGACGCGGGCCGCGCGCGCAGCCTCGAGGCGCTCGGTTACGCGGAAGTGGCTGCCCTCCATGGCCTGGTCGAACTCGACCGCGAACAGCTCCAGCGGAAGGCCCATCGCCCCGGCGAGTCGCGCCCCGCGGTGCAGGGCGTGGTCCGGCACGTCCGCAGGATCCATCACCACCAGCACCGGGCCCGAGCCGGAAACGTTCATTGCCTTACCTCGACTGGGGATTGCCCCGCGTCGCGCTGCCGCCGTCCAGGTCAAGCGCCTCGCCCAGCCGCTGCAGGGCATTGAAATCCAGGATCTCGACCTCGCGGCGCTTCACCGCCACGATGCCTTCCTCCTGGAAGCGCGCAAACAGGCGGCTGATGGTCTCAGTCGCGAGCCGCAGGTGACTGGCGATGTCCCGCCGCGGCATGGGCAGCGTGACGAGCTGGGGCGAAAGACCGCGTCGCGCATAGCGCCGGGACAGTCCCAGCAGGAAAGCGGCGAGGCGTTCGTCGGCGCTGTGCTCGGTGGCCAGCTGCGCACTGGCCGACATCTCGCGGCTCATCACCCGCAGGATCTGCGTCTGCAGGCCCGACACCTCGCGGGTCAGCTGCTCGAGGCGCGCGAACGGCAGCGCGCACACGGACGTCGTCTGCAGCGCGACCGCGTTGCAGCGATTACGCCCGGAATGGATGCCGTCCAGCCCGGCCAGCTCGCCGCCAATGTGGAAGCCGAGCACGTGTTCGCGGCCCTGGTTGTCGATGGTGTAGGTCTTCAGCGCCCCGCTCTTGACGGCGTAAAGGGCGTGGAAACCGTCGCCCTCGCGGAACAGGTGCTCCCCCGCGCGGATCGGCCCGCGCGTGTGGACGATGGACTCGAGCTTCTCCATGTCATCGGCGTCGAGACCGAGTGGCAGGCACAAGTCGCGCAGCGAGCAGGTGCGGCAGGTCTGCCGGAGATGAGCAATGCTTACGACGTTCGAATTAGTCAGCGGCGACACCGGAGATCCTTTCGCGGCCATAGGGGGATTGTAAACAAAGACTTGGCCCCGGCGGCCTGTTGAAACCACTTATTTACCCCGAGCTGGACTCTGTCCAGACTTGACCCAAATCAATTCGCGGTTTCCTGATCTAGCTAGAATTCCATGCAAATTCAAAGACAAAGCATGGGAGTAACCACATGCGCACTTTTGCTTCAGCACTTGCACTGACCGCCGCCCTCGGCCTCGCCGCCCCCGCCTCCGCCCACGAAGCTGGTGACTGGCTGGTTCGCTTCGGCGCCAGCGTCGTCGACCCGAAGAGCAACAACGGCTCGCTGGATCTCAGCGCCGTGGACCTGGGCGTCCTCGGCGTCGAAGTCGACGACCAGACGGGCGTGACTTTCAACGTCACCTACATGTACACGAAGAACGTCGGCGTCGAACTGCTCGCCGCGCTGCCCTACAAGCACGACATCATCGTGGAAGGATTGCCGGGCGCCGCTGCGTCGGTTACCCATCTCCCGCCGACCCTCAGCCTGCAGTATCACTTCCTGCCGGATGCCGCCTTCCAGCCCTACGCGGGCGTTGGCCTGAACCTGACCTGGTTCATGGATTCCAAGAAAAAGGAAGGGCTGTTCGCGGCAGACGACCTGCTTGGCGTGACCACGGACATCGACGTCGACAGCACCTCGGTGGGCCTGGCGGCCCAGCTCGGCTTCGACTACACGATCACGGACCAGTGGTTCCTGAACGTCGATGTCCGCTACCTAGACATCAGCACCGACGCCACGCTGATCGTGGACGGCGCTGCTTTCACGAAAGCCAAAGTCGACGTGGACCCGGTGGTGTACGGCATCCACCTGGGCTACCGCTTCTGAAATTGGCGCGCGGCAACCAACTCCGCGATGGCCGCAAGGCGCCGGAACGCCACCTGGCGTTCCGGCACCGGCTTGAAGAGCCGCGCATGGCGCGGCTCTTTGCGTCCGGCCGACACATGAGTTTCTTTCCACCACGGTCGGCTCTGCCGCCCGTTTCATCTTCCGGCAGCCGGTAGAGGACTATGACGACAGCAACCGCATATAACGACAAGGTCGTCCGCCAGTTCACCATCATGACCATAGTTTGGGGAGTGGTCGGGATGCTGGTCGGCGTGATCATCGCAGCCCAGCTCATCTGGCCGGGCCTGACCCTGGACATCTCGTGGCTGAGCTACGGCCGCTTGCGCCCGCTGCACACCAATGCAGTGATCTTCGCTTTCGGCGGCAGCGCGCTGTTCGCAACCTCGTACTACGTCGTGCAGCGCACCTGCCATGTGCGGCTGTTCGCCGGTGGTCTCGCTGCCTTCACCTTCTGGGGCTGGCAGGTCATCATCGTGCTGGCAGCCATCACGCTGCCGCTGGGACTGACCCAGGGCAAGGAATACGCCGAGCTGATCTGGCCGATGGACGTGCTCATCACCCTGGTATGGGTGGCCTATGCCGTGGTGTTTTTCGGCACCATCGCCGTGCGCAAGGTGAAGCACATCTACGTCGCCAACTGGTTCTATGGCGCCTTCATCCTCACCGTCGCCGTGCTGCACATCGTCAACAGCCTGGCGCTGCCGACCAGCCCGCTGCACAGCTACCCCGTGTACTCCGGCGTGGTGGACGCCATGGTGCAGTGGTGGTACGGGCACAACGCGGTCGGCTTCTTCCTCACCGCCGGCTTCCTCGGCATGATGTATTACTTCGTGCCGAAACAGGCGGGGCGGCCGATCTACTCCTACCGGCTGTCAGTGGTGCATTTCTGGGCGCTGATCTCGCTCTACATGTGGGCCGGCCCGCATCACCTGCACTACACCACCCTGCCCGACTGGGCGCAGACGCTCGGCATGGTGTTCTCGCTCATGCTGCTGGCGCCCTCCTGGGGCGGCATGATCAACGGCATCATGACCCTGTCCGGCGCATGGCATAAGCTGCGCACCGACCCGATCCTGAAGTTCCTCATCGTGTCGCTGTCGTTCTACGGCATGTCGACCTTCGAGGGCCCGATGATGTCCATCAAGACGGTGAACGCGCTGTCGCATTACACCGACTGGACCATCGGCCACGTGCACTCCGGCGCCCTCGGCTGGGTGGCGATGATCTCCATCGGCTGCGTGTACATGCTGGTGCCGCGCCTGTTCGGCAAGAAGGAGATGTACAGCGTCAAGGCCATCGACGTGCACTTCTGGGTCTCCACCATCGGCGTCGTGCTCTACATCGCCTCGATGTGGATGTCCGGCGTGATGCAGGGCCTGATGTGGCGTGCAGTCAACGAGGACGGCACCCTCACGTACACCTTCATCGAGAGCATCGCCCGTACCTATCCGTTCTACGGCGTCCGGCTCCTCGGTGGATTCCTGTTCCTCGGCGGCATGCTGATCATGTGCTGGAACACCTGGCAGACCATTCGCGGCGGCAAGGCAGCGGATGTGCCCGTCATGGCGCCGGCGCACTAGGGGGGAGCTCGCATGAACCACGAATTCATCGAAAAGAAAGTGGGCCTCATGGCCGTGCTGGTGGTGCTGGTGATCAGCATCGGCGGCCTGGTCGAGATCGTGCCGCTGGTGTTCGACTCCCAGGTGCGCGATCCGGCGCCTGGCGTCGAGCCCTACGCACCGCTGGCGCTGGCCGGCCGCGACATCTATATCCGCGAGGGCTGCTACGGCTGCCACTCGCAGATGATCCGGCCTTTCCGCGCCGAAACCGAACGTTACGGGCATTACTCTCTCGCCGGCGAGTCCGTCTACGACCGGCCCTTCCAGTTCGGCTCCAAGCGGACCGGGCCGGACCTGGCGCGCGTCGGCGGTCGCTACAGCGACGAGTGGCACCGCCTGCACCTGCGCAACCCGCGCATCGTGGTGCCCGAGTCCAACATGCCCGCCTATCCCTGGCTGGAAAAGAACGGCCTCAATGCACGCGCCATCGAGAAGCGCATGCTTGCCTTGCGCGCCCTGGGGCATCCCTACTCGGACGAAGACATCGCCGGCGTGAGCGCGGCGTTGGATGGCAAGACCGAGATGGACGCCATGATCTTTTACCTGCAGGGCCTGGGCACCAACCTGGCCCAGGGACGCTGAGGCATGAGTGGCGACAACTGGCACATCGTCTGGACCGTGCTCCTGATGACGGCGTTCATCGGGATCGTGGTGTGGGCGTGGAGCCACCGTCGACACACGGACTTCAAGGAGGCGGCGCACCTTCCCCTGGAGGAAGACGAGCGCCGGCCGCAAAGCACTCCTGAGAATGGGGAATCGCGATGAGCAGTTTCTGGAGCGGATGGATCATCCTGCTGACCGTGGCCAACATCATCGGCGCCGTCTGGCTGCTGCGGATGACTTCGAAAATGACGCCGGAGGAAAAAGCCTCCGACACTACCGGCCACGTGTGGGACGGCGACCTGAAGGAATACAACAACCCGCTGCCGCGCTGGTGGCTGTGGCTGTTCTACCTGACGGTCGTGTTCTCGATCATCTACCTGATCCTGTTTCCGGGACTCGGCAACTTCAAGGGTGTGCTCGGCTGGTCGCAGACCGGCCAGTACCAGCAAGAAGTCCAGCTCATCGAGGAGCGGCAGGATGCATTCTTCTCACGCTTCGCCGAGATGGATATTGCGCAGCTCGCGGCTGACCCGGACGCCATGTCCGCGGCCGCCAACATCTTCGGCAACCGCTGCGCACAGTGCCACGGCTCGGACGGCCGCGGCGCGCGCGGGTTCCCCAACCTGACCGACGCGGCCTGGCTGTGGGGTGGCGATGAAACCGCGGTGCTGACAAGCATCCGGAACGGCCGCGCCGGCATCATGCCGCCGATGGCCGATACACTCGGCGGCGCGCAGGGCGTGGCGCAAATGGTGGAGTACGTGCGCAGCCTGTCCGGACTGGACCATGACGCGGCGATGGCGGCAGCTGCCGCGCCGCTCTGGCCGGTGTGCGGCGCCTGCCATGGCATGGACGGCACCGGCATGACCGCGCTCGGCTCGCCCAACCTGGTCGACGGCAACTGGCTGTACGGCTCCGACCGCGCCACCATCGCCGAAACCATCGCGGGCGGACGCCAGAACCAGATGCCGGCGCAGCTCCCCGTGCTCGGCGAGCTGCAGTCTCGCGTCATGGCCGCCTACGTGCTGCGCCTGTCCGGCCAGGTCGGCGACTAGGGAGGCAAGACATGGCATTCGGCCGCCCGGATCGTGCCGTCGAGGACGACGCCAAGCCGCGGCCCTGGCGAAGGCGCCAGCGTGATATCGCCTACACGGCCTGGGCGTCGTTCCTCATGGCCTGCGCAGCCTCCGCGGTGTTCTTTGCCATGGTCGATCCGCAGGTTCTGTCCGGCACTACGACGCCAGGCTGGGAGATCAGCCGCCAGGCCGGCTACGCCATCGGCTTTTTCGGTTTCTGGCTGCTGACCGCGGTGACCGCGGGCTTTGCCATCTGGCTGGTACGCACCGAACCGCCGCGGACCCCGGCAGGAACCCGCCGGCCGCGCGCGCCTGAGACCCGACGACGCCGCGGCTTGCTGCGCCGTCGCGCCCGCCCCGCGGCCGACCTCGACACAGGGGACCAATGATGAACGCGCAAGCGCAGGGCAGCGCCGGCGGCGGCGCTCCCGAGTCCTTTTACGTTGCGCAAGAGAAGATCTACCCGCGGGAAGTGAAGGGCCGCTACGCGTCCCTGCGCAACCTCGCGGTGTGGGCGCTGCTGGGCATCTACTATGTGCTGCCGTGGATCAGCTGGGAGGGGCGCCAGGCCGTGCTGTTCGACCTCCCGGCCCGCAAGTTCTACATCTTCGGGCTGACCTTCTGGCCGCAGGACTTCTTCTTCATGGCGTGGCTGCTGATCATGGCGGCGCTCACCCTGTTCTTCGTCACCGCGCTCGCCGGCCGGCTGTGGTGCGGCTACGCCTGTCCGCAGACCGTATGGACCGAGGCCTTCCTGTGGATGGAGCGCATCACGGAAGGCAACCATTCGCAGCGCCGCAAGCTCGACCGCGGCCCGTGGACGCGGGAGAAAGTGCTGCGCAAGTCCGCCAAGCAGTTCCTGTGGATCACCTTCTCCCTGTGGACCGGGTTCACCTTCGTCGCCTATTTCACGCCGACGCCGGAACTCGGCAGCAAGGTGCTGAGCTTCTCGACCGGGCCGTGGGAGACCTTCTGGGTGCTGTTCTACGGCTTCGCCACCTATGGCAATGCCGGCCTGCTGCGTGAACAGGTATGCAAGTACATGTGTCCCTATGCGCGCTTCCAGAGCGCCATGTTCGACAAGGACACGCTGATCATTTCCTACGACCTCCAGCGCGGTGAGCCGCGCGGCGGCCGCAAGCGCTCCGTCGATCCGAAGGCCGCCGGCCTGGGCGACTGCATCGACTGCAACATGTGTGTCCAGGTCTGTCCCACCGGCATCGACATTCGCGAGGGTCTGCAGATCGAGTGCATCGCCTGTGCGGCCTGCGTCGACGTGTGCAACGACGTCATGGACAAGATGCAGTATCCGCGCGGCCTGGTGCGCTACACGACGCACAACGCCATGGAGGAGCGCCAGCCGGTGCGCGTCCTGCGTCCCCGCGTCATGATCTATGCCACGCTGCTGCTGGCGCTGCTGATCGGCTTCGGCACCGCCGTCGCCAACCGCAGCACGCTCGTGGTGGATGTGATCCGCGATCGCAACAGCCTGTATCGTGAGCTGCCCGGCGGCCTGGTGGAGAATGTGTACACCATCACCTTCGTCAACAAGACCGAGTCGCCGCGCGAGTACCGCGTGAGCGCCAGCGGCCTGCAGGGCGTCAGGCTGGAGTTCGACGTTCCCGTGCCGATCACCTCGGATCCCGGCGAAGTCCGCCGCGTGCCGATGCGCATCCAGGCGCCGCTGGCCGGCCTCCCCGCCGACGGGGCGGAGATCGAGATCACCGTCGAGGCGGTCGGCGCAGTGCCGGACAAGGTGCAGCGCGAGACGCGCCTGATCGGCCCCACTCGCATGCCAGGCGCAAGCTGATGAACCACACAACGCACGACGATCCCGCCCCGGCGCCCTGGTACCGGCAGTTCTGGCCCTGGTTCCTCATCGCCCTGCCCGCCAGCGTGGTGATGGCCAGCATGTTCACCATCTGGCTGGCAGCGAGCTCGCCGAATCCGATGGTGGTGGACGACTATGCCAAGATCGCGCGCAGCATCGAGCTGCGGCGTGAGCGCGACCTGGCCGCGGCCGCCCTCGGCGTCGAGGCCGAGATCCGGCTCGTTCCGGCTGCCGGGCTGGTCGAAGTGCGCCTGGTCCCCGATACCGTGCAGCCCGGATCCCTGCAGCTGCGCCTCTCCCACCCGCTGGTGGCCGAGCGCGATCGCGTCATCGACCTGGTCAAGGTGCCGGGCGGCTGGAGCGGGCAGCTCCCGGCGCTCGAAGGGCGCTGGTACCTGCAGCTCTACCCGGGCGATGCCGACTGGCGGCTGGCCGGGGAGCTCGCCGGGGAAAGCACGCTGCGCCTGGCGCCGCCCGCGGCGCCCTGACGCCTCGTGGCCCAGGCCCCGTCCTCAGACTGCTTCCATTGCGGCGAGCCGCTGACCGGCACCGAGCCGTGGTTCGTCGAGATCGAGGGCCGATCGCATCGCGTCTGCTGCCCGGGCTGCAAAGCCGTGGCCGAGCTGATCCGTGACAGCGGCCTGGCCGACTTCTATCGCTTCCGAACCCTGCCCGCGGGGCGCCCGGCGGATGCCGCGTCCGCCGCTCCGGAGTTGCCGTGGCAGCCCTTTGATCGCCCGGAAATGCTCGAGGCGGTCAGCGCGCCGGTGGGCCAGGGCCTGCGCAGCTGCACCATGCTGGTCGAGGGCGTGCGCTGCGCCGCCTGCGGCTGGCTTATCGAGCGCAGTCTCGAACAGGTGCCGGGCGTGCGCGAGATTCGCGTCAACCCGGCCACCGCGCGTGCCCGGCTGGTGTGGGAGCCCGGTGTCCTGCCGTTGAGCGGCGCCCTCGGCGTGTTGTCGCGTCTCGGCTACCAGCCGCATCCGGGCAGCGCCGGCGCCGCCGACATGGCCGTGCGGGAACGTCGCGCCGCCCTGCGCCGGCTCGGCGTGGCCGGCATCGGCATGATGCAGGTGATGATGTACGCAGTGGCGATGTACGTCGGCGCCTTCCAGGAGATGGACGCCGGTCTCGAGCAGTTGTTCCGCTGGGTCAGCCTGCTGGTGGCGACGCCGGTGGCCCTGTATGCCGGGCGCCCGTTCTTCGCCGGCGCGTGGCGCGACCTGCGCTCGGGCCGCCCCGGGATGGACGTGCCCGTTGCCCTCGCCGTCGGCGGCGCCTGGTCGGCCAGCGTGCTGCATACACTCAGCGGCCAGGGCGAGGTGTATTTCGACTCGGTCACCATGTTTGTCTTCTTCCTTTCCCTGGCCCGCTACCTGGAGATGAGCGCACGGCATCATGCGGGTGATACCCAGGAGGCGCTGGCGCGCCTGCTGCCCGAGGTCGCACGACGCCGGCGCGACGACGGGGAATGGGAGACCGTGGCGCTGCGCGAGCTGCGCCCGGGCGACGTGGTGTCGGTGCGGCACGGCGAGACCGTCCCGGCGGACGGGCGCCTGGCAGTAGACGGGGCCCGGCTGGACGAGGCGATGCTCACCGGGGAATCACGCCCGCGCTTGCGCCGCCAGGGCGAGCCGGCGCTGGCAGGCAGCGTCAACCTTGGCGACCCGCTGGAATTCACGGTGGAGCGCACCGGCGGCGAGACCCTAGTGTCGTCGATCGGCCGCCTGCTCGACCGGGCGCAGTCGGAGCGCACGCCAATCGCCGCGGCGGCCGATCGCGTGGCGCGCTGGTTCGTGCTGGGTGTGCTCAGCGCGGCGGCGCTGACCTGGTTCGCCTGGAACGCCATCGATCCCGCACGCGCTTTCGAGATCACGCTGGCGGTGCTGGTGATCACCTGCCCTTGCGCGCTCTCCATCGCCACGCCCGCCGCGCTCACGGCGGCAACCGGGCTGCTGGCCCGGCGCGGTTTGCTGGTGACCCGGGCGGGCGCCGTGGAGCGACTGGCGGGCGTCGACCGGGTGATATTCGACAAGACCGGGACGCTCACCCTGGGCCAGCTGCGCATCACCTCGGTGGAGACGAGCTCCGGCTGGGAGGCCGACGAGGCCCTGGCCGTGGCGGCCGCGCTGGAGTCGGTCTCCGAGCATCCCATCGCGAGGGCATTCGGCATGGCCCATCCGGCCGGCCCGCCCTCCGACGTGCATGTGGCGCCGGGCCGCGGCATAGAGGGGAGCGTGCGCGGCAAACGCTGGCGCCTGGGCAAACCCGACTGGGCTGCGCAGCTTGCCGGCGTCGCCGTGCCGGAGCTGCCCGGGGACGACACGGCGGTCTGCCTTGCAGACGAGGAAGCCGTGCGCGCGGTGTTCAGGCTCGCCGACCGGCTGCGCGGCGGCGCACGTGAGCAGCTGCAGCGCTTGCGGCAACTCGGCCTGGCCACCGAGGTGGCGAGCGGTGACGCCGCCGATGCGGTAGCACCCATGGCGGCCGCAGTGGGCGTGGATGCCTGGCAGGGCGGCATGACGCCCGAGGACAAGCTCGCGCTGTTGCGCGCACGCCAGCAGGCGGGCGAGACGGTGGTGATGGTGGGTGACGGGGTCAACGACGCCCCGGTGCTGGCGGGCGCGGACGTTTCCGTGGCCATGGCGGGCGGCACGTCGCTGGCGCAGACCAGCGCCGACATGGTGCTGCTGGGCGAGTCGCTGGCGCCCCTGGCCGAGGGCGTGCTGCAGGCGCGCCGCACCCTCAGGATCGTGCGCCAGAACCTGGCCTGGGCGGCCGGTTACAACTTGGTCGCACTGCCGCTGGCCGCCGCCGGTTTCATCGCGCCGTGGATGGCGGCGATCGGCATGTCCGCCAGCTCCTTGCTGGTGGTGCTGAACGCCCTGCGACTGTCACGCCCGCCCCGCTCGCGTGCCGTGGACAGCGCGCCGGCCATCGCCGGAGCCGGCGCATGAGCATCCTCTACCTGATGATTCCCATGGGCATCCTGATCGTGATCGGCGCCGTGTGGGCATTCTTCTGGGCGGTCAACAGCGGACAGTTCGACGACCTCGACAGCCCGGCCTGGAGAATCCTGCTGGACGACGACACCAAGCCGCCGCGGCAGGGCAGCCCGGCACACAAGGACGCGGGCGAAAACAAGGAGACGGAAGAATGAACCTGGTGGAAGCGGGTCTTCCCGCAGCGCTGGTTGCGGGACTGGTCGGCAGCGTGCACTGCCTCGGCATGTGCGGCGGCATCGCCGGCGCACTCGGCATGGCGGGCGGTGGCCGCCTCTCGCTCGCGGTGTCATACAGCGCCGGGCGCATCGCCAGCTACGCGCTCGCCGGCGCGCTCATCGGCGCCATCGGCGGCGGCCTGGCGGGCGCAGCGGGACTCGGCCCCTGGCTGCGCCTGGTCATGGCCGTGGTGCTCATCTTGCTCGGGCTGCAGGTGGCATTGAACCTCAAGCTGCTGGCACCGCTCGAGGCTGCCGGGGCCGGATTGTGGCGCCGCCTGGCGCCGCTGGCACGGCGCTTCATCCCGCCGCGGCACGCCGGCCAGGCGCTGGCGCTGGGTGCCCTGTGGGGCTGGCTCCCCTGCGGCCTGGTGTACGGCATGCTCGCCGCCGCTGCCGGCGCCGGCAGCGCCGCCAACGGCGCGCTGTTCATGGCCGTGTTCGGGCTGGGCACGGCACCGGCAATGATCGGCCTGACCTGGGCCTCGGGTCGCGGCAGCGGCTGGCTCACCGCGCGCCGGCGCCGGATGATGGGGTGGCTGCTGGTGTTGTTCGGCGCCTGGACCGCGGTGACGCCGCTGATGCGCCTGGCGGGCGGCGGGGGCCACGGCGCGCATCCGCCTGCCATGGAACAGCAGGAACATCGCCATCATGACGCCCGGTTGCGGGACCTCGGGGTAAAGGAGGCGGCCGCTCGCGAGACGGCCTGAGGCGCTTACTCCGGCGGCGGCTCCGCCGCCTCGGGTTCGGCCATGATCAGGTTGCGCAGGCGGGCGTCCTCGGCCTCGGCCTCGGCCTTGAGGCGAAGCTCCCGCTCACGGTCCAGCCGGGCCCGGTATTCCGAGCGCGCGGACTCGAATGCTTCCTCGCGCGCCTGGCGCAGCAAGCGCTCCTCGATCGCGGCGAGGCGCTCTCCGGCGAGGCGCGCGTTCCTGCATTCCACCTCGTCCACGGCCCCGGGGCTGCTTTCGCAGCGTTCCAGCGTGCCGTAGAGCAGGATCTCGTTTTCCATGAACTCGGCCACCGTCAGCGGGCGTTTTTCCTCGCAACCGGTGATTGCGAGAAGGCTGGCGGCGAGCATGGCGAAAGGAATGTATTTCATCGCTTGGGTCCAGAACTGGGCACGCTCGAGTCTAGCCGAGCCCACGTCACGCAGCGTGCGCGCCAGTTCACACTATTCGCCGGCCGGGGCCGCGCGCAGCTCGCCTTCGGCATCGAAATACAGTCCCAGGCGCGCCTGCCAGGCCGCCAGGTCCGCGCCCCAGTCTTCCGGTGGTGGCTCGGCCCGAACGAAATCCAGCAGCGCCATGGATTCGCCGCGGGCACCCCCGACCAGCACCACCCGGGTACCGGCGGCGTCCGCGGCGCGCCAGCCTGCGGCCGGGACGGAAGCGGGCAACATGCGGCTGCCGAGCACCTGCAGGCGCCCATCCGCGAGCCCGAGCCGGTGCAGCCACGCCGGCGTCTGCACCAGCAGTGCGTGGCCGTCCGGCGAGAACGCCAGGTGCAGTATCGGCGCCGCCAGCGCCAGGCTCACGGCGCGCCCGGCCGGACCCATGCCCCAGGCTCGCACCAGTCCGGTGGCCCCGCCGGCCGCCACCGCAGTCCCATCGATACTCAGGGCAATGCTGTCGACAGGGGCCTCCATCGAGCTGAACCAGAGGCGTTCTCCGCCTGCGATATCCCAGCTCTCCACCAGTCCCTCCGCCGTCCCCGTGTAGGCACGCGCGCCCGGTGCGTCGAGCGCGACAGCGCTGACCTCGCGCCCGGCGCCGAGCATCGGTCCGGGCTGTCCTTGCAGCCCATCCCAGACGCGGGCGCCACGCTCTCCGGCGACCACGACGGTGCGGTTGTCGGGTGCCAGGGCCAGCGCAGCCAGCCGCCCGCTACCGTGCTGGAACACCGGACCTGCGGCACGACCATCCGCCGCGTTCCACAAGACGATGCTGCTGTCGCCACCCGCGCTCGCGAGACGCGTGCCGTCGGCTGAAAACGCCAGTGCGGCGACGCCCTCTCCATGACGGGTTTCCGCGTTGCTGATTCCCGTCAAACGCAGCCGCAATGACTCCGGGTCACGCAGCCTCAATGCCACGCGCCCGTCGGCCGTGCCCGAGGCGGCGCGTAATCCGGCCGGGCCAAGGGCGACGACCGCGGGGATGCGTGGCAGGGCCATGGCGTCTTCGATCATGCGCGGGTGCCACATCCGCACGACGCGGCTGCCCGCGCCGCCCACGAACCGTCCATCCGCCAGCAGCAGCGCCTCGGGTCGCGGCACCAACGATGCCTCGTTATTGCGGGACGCGCGCATTCCGCCGTCGCGCAGCACGGGCGCGAGGGCGACACCGGCTGCGAGGTCCCAGAGCTCGTAGCCCCGGCCGGCATCCAGGGCGACCAGTTGCCCGCCTGCGGTGAAGCCCGGGGTCCCCGCGCTGTGCAGCCGCGCCAGCTGCAGTGGCGTGCCCGGATCGCCGAGATCCCACGCCAGCACGCGACCCGAGATCTCTGTCGCCGACAGCCAGCGGCCGGCCGGCCCGAACGACAGGCGCGCCACCGTGCCGCCAGGCCGCAGCTCGGCCGCGAGCGCACCATCGGTGACATGCCATACACGCACGAAACCGTCCCGGTCGGCCACCGCCAGCTGCAAGCCACCCGGCGCTACCGCGATCGCCGTGGCATCGCCCGCGATCGGCAGTTCCCGCAGCACGCGGCCGGTTTCGATGGCGCGTACCCAGGCGCTGCGCGATGCGCTCTCCAGCGCGGCCAGGTACAGGCCGTCCGCAGATGCCACCGGCCCGGCGGCCAGCTCGGATACGGTCACGTAGTCGAAGCGCGCGGCGCCGTCGGTGGCGTCCAGCGCGCGGATGCGCGCACCATCGCCACCTTGCTCCAGCAACAGCAGCGTGGCGCTGTCCAGGAATCCCAGCTGGCGCCGGGCGGCGTCCAGCTCAACGCTGGCGAGACGCGTGCCGGAGGCAATGTCCACGAACTGCAGCCGCCCGCCAGCGGCGGGGTTGCGCGGCGCCGCCGCGGCGATCGCGCCGTCCGGGCTGAGCGCTGCGACCAGCACCGCGCTTTGCGTCGGCGCCTCCAGCAGCAGCGGATTCTCCGGCTGGTCCTGTGCTGCGGCACCGCTTGCGTCGGCCAGCCGCAGCGACCAGCCCTGCAGCATGCCGGGCCCGCCCCCGCGGCGCTGCTCGAGCTCCAGCGTCCACGTCCCCCGCACCTGCTCGCCGCGCAGGGCCCGCAGCCCCGGCACCTGGCGCTCGCCGATGACCAGGCCCTCGGCGCCGGCCTGGGCCTGTGCCAGCGGCAGCACCACCGCGCGCCCCGAGGGCGCGACCAGCCGCGCGTGCAGCCGCGCCGGATCCTCGTGCTCCAGGCGGAGTTCGAGGCGCACGGCCGTGACGCGCCCCGGCGCGTCGAAGCCCACCCGGCGCCGCACGGGCACGAACTCCTCCGCCAGCAGCGCAAGGCCGCCGCTATCGATGGCCGTCCCGGTCCGCCCGTCCCAACGTTGCACCAGGTTGCCGCCGCTCAGCGTGACCAGGCTGCGGCCGGCGGGATCGGCCGCCAGCAGCTCCACGGGCGCAGCCGTCCTGACGACCCATTGCAACTGCGCGTAGTCGCCGCCTGCGAGAGCGGCTGCCCGGCCCGCGTCAGCAGTAGGGCCGGCCTGGTAAGCGCGCATGCGATACAGCAACGCCTCATCGCGCCGCTCCGCCGCCTCCGCCACCGCCGCGCGGCGCTCCCAGAACTCCACCAGCAGGCTGTCGGCACGCGCCTCGTAGCCGGGCAGGCCGCGCATAAGGGTGTCCGCCTCAGCCACCACCGCCCAGGAATCGGCGCGGCGACTGTGCCGCGCGAGCACGCGGGCCAGCAGCCGGTCCGCCTTGCCGCGAAAACCCGGGAAGCGGCGCAGCGCACTCCAGGCCTCCTGCGCCTCTCCCATCTCGATCGATGCCACCCGCAGCGTGTTCTCGTACGGCCGCGGCAGGACCTCGGCATAGCCCCACACGCCGCCCACCACCAGCGCGAGCACGGCGACGACGCGGCCGACACGCCCCCACTCCACCGGCAGCGCCTCGCGCGCCCAGCGGCGCGAGAAAGCCTCGGCGTAAATCCGGTTGCGCACCGCAAGGCGGCGCTCGCCGGTCACGGTCGCGAGACCGGCTACGCGCAGCAGCTGGTGCTTCGGGTTCTCCGGCTGGTAGCGCACGCGCCAGCCACGATGGATGCGGCGATACAGGCGCAAAGTGGGGCGCGCAAGCTTGCCGGCGCGGTCCAGGCTGTCGAGCACGCGGCTCATGCTGGCCTCGGTCTGCACCACATTGCGGCCCAGGAAACGCGACCGCACCAGCGCGTCGACGGCCTCGTCCGAGTCGACCTGCGCCGCGTTGCGCGCGATCGCCTGGCACAGGCGCTGCGTGAGGTAGGGATGCCCGCCGGTCCAGTACAGCACCCGGTAAAGGGCGCGTTCGGCATCCCCCGAGGCCAGCCCGAGGCCCTCGGCAAGCGGACGGGCCTGCTCGAAACTGAAATCCTGCAATTCGATGCGCGTGCTGATCTCGGTCACTGCCTCGCTGGCCCGCTCCGCGGAACCGGAGGGCAGCGCCGTGCCGAGCAGCACGAAGCTGAGACGACCGTATTCGGGCTCCCCCGCACGGGCGTCGAAGCAGCCGCGGATCACCCGGAACAGCTCGGCCGTATGCTCGGCCTGGCCTACGCTTTCCATCTCATCCAGCAGGATCGCCACCGGGCCCTTGGTGCCGCCGACGACCACGGTCCAGAAGAATTCTCCCAGGCGTTGCGCCGGCGACAGGGGCAAGTGGTCCTGCCACCAGGCCTGCAGGTCCAGCTTCAGGCGCAGGTCGCGCAGCACACGGTACGCCAGCGCGTAGTACCAGCGGCCCGCCTCGGCAGAGCCGTCACGGCTGCCGAGCTGCGACAGGTCCACCACCGCGGCGAGGCCGCCCGACTCGCGCAGGCGGCGCGCGCTGCTGGCGGCGAGGCTGCTCTTGCCGGAGAAGCGCGGCGCAATGACGTGACAGTAATCACCGGCCAGCAGTCGCTCCAGCAACTGCCGGTCTGCCGCGCGGCGCAGGTAGCAACGGCGCTCAGGGGCCACAGGGCCGCCGGCGACGAAGAATTCGCCGGCGCGGCGCCGCGCTGCCTTGCGCGGCGGAGCTGCGTTGCCGGCCGGCCCGTCGGGCGTATCGCTGGATGACTCCATGCGGCCATTGTCCGCGACCGCCGGCGGCGCGCCAAGGGCCGCGGCATTGAGCCCATGCGGTGCAACTGGCGCGCCCGGCCGTGGCAGCGAATAATAGGCGCCCGGAAAGCCAGCGTGATCGCCATGCCGCAGAGTTGCCACGAACACAACCGCAGCCGACCCCTGCCCGCGACGCCGCGTGCCTGGGGCATTCGGCTCAGCCTGCCCGAGAACGACCCGATGCGCAGCGTGCTGGGCGACGAATGGCAGGAATACCAGTGGTTTACCAGCGAAGCCGCGCGCGAAGCCAAGCTCGAGCAGTTGCAGCGCCAGTTCGTCTACTACCGCCAGGGCGACCGACCCAGCTTCGTGCTCGAACGCGTCAACCGGCCCGCGGAAGATGCAGCCTGAAGCGCTGCAGGACTTCCCCGTCCAGGTCGAACTGCCGGTCGCCTGGGGCGAAATGGACGCCTTCGGCCACGTCAACAACGTGGTTTATTTTCGCTATTTCGAATCGGCTCGCATCGCCTGTTTCGAACAAATCGGCTACACCGCGCTGACGGAAAGCACCGGCGTCGGCCCCATCCTGGCAGCGACGGACTGCCGCTTCAGGCTGCCGCTGACGTACCCGGACACGATCGTCGCGGCGGCCAGGATCGGCGCCATCGGCACCGACGATTTCATGATGCATTACGTGATCGTGAGCCGGCGTCACGCGCGAGTCGCGGCCGAAGGCAGCGGTCGCATCGTCTCCTACGATTACGGTAAACAGTGCAAGACACCCCTACCAGCCGAACTTCGCACGCGCCTCGAGGCCCTCGCTTCCGGCAACTGATCGGTGCCGGCGCCCTGCTCCTGGCCTGCAGCGCGGTGCCCGCGGAGCTCGAACCGATGACCGTGACGGCCACCCGCACGGCCGAGCCGCTGCTGGCGACGCCCGGTAATGTCGCCCTGATCGACACCGCCTCGGTCGAGACCGTGGCGCCGCGGCATGCCTCCGAGCTGTTCTGGCGCGCGCCAGGCACCTGGGTCACGCTCAACAGCGGGCAGGAAAGCCTCATCGCGATCCGCTCCCCGGTCCTCACCGGCGCCGGCGCCTGTGGCGCTTTCCTGGTGCTGGAGGACGGCCTGCCGTCGCGGCCCGCCGGGTTCTGCAACGTCAACCAGCTGTTCGAACTCAACGTAGAGCAGGCCGAGGCCGTGGAGGTCGTGCGCGGCCCCGGCAGCGCGCTGTACGGCACCAATGCCCTGCACGGCATCATCAACGTGCTGATGCCGACGCCCGCCAGCGGCGCCGATGCGGTGCGAGTCGATGCCGGCCCTGACGGATACCTGCGCGGCCGCGTCAGCGGCGGCCGCTGGGACGGCGCCCGCGGCTTCAGGATCACTGGCCAGGCCATGCGCGATGACGGCTGGCGCGACGATACCGGCCATGAGCAGGCCAAGCTGAATGCCTCCTGGCTGGCGCGCGACGGCGCGGTGGAGCGCGCTGCGGCGCTGGCCGGCTCGGCGCTGCGGCAGGAGACCGCCGGTTACATCACCGGGCTGGACGCGTACCGCGACCCGGACCTGGCGCGCTCCAACCCCAACCCGGAAGCTTTCCGCGACGCCGACAGCATGCGCGGCTGGTATGCCTGGCGCCGCGACGAGGGCGGCCGGCGGCTCGAGATCCGCCCCTACTTCCGCGCCAGCCGCATGGAGTTCCTGCAACACTTCCTGCCCGGGCAACCCCTGGAACAGAACAGCCAGGTCAGTGCCGGTGTCCAGGTGGCGGCAACGCGGCGCACCGGCGCCGGGCGCCTGCACTACGGCGTCGACCTGGAAGTCGCCGAGGGCCGCCTGGAAGAATTCCAGGCCGACGTAACGACCGGCCTGCCGCCGCCCGTCGCGGCCACGCGTCCCCAGGGCCTGCATTACGACTACAGCGTGCGCGCGGGCAGCGTGGCCCCCTGGCTGCACTGGGAACGGGACCTCGGCGCCGACTGGTCGCTGGGCCTCGGCCTGCGCGCGGAGCGGCTGGCCTATGACTACGACAACCGCATGCTGGCCGGCAACACGCGCGACGACGGCACCGAGTGCCCGGGCGGTTGCCTGTATACGCGCCCGGCTGATCGCAGCGACGCCTTCTTCAACCTGGCGCCGAAATTCAGTCTCGGCTGGCGCGTCGCGCCCGGCCAGCTGGGCTGGCTGGCAGTGAGACGAGGCTTCAGGGCGCCGCAGGCCACCGAGCTGTATCGCCTGCAGAGCGGGCAGTCAGTGGCCGAGCTGGACAGCGAAACGCTCGACAGCGCGGAGCTTGGCTGGCGTGGCTATCGCGCCGGGTTCGCCTGGGAGCTGGTCGGCTATTTCATGGAAAAGAGAAACTACATCTTCCGTGACGGCGACGGGTTCAACGTGTCGGACGGGCGCACCCGGCACGAAGGCGTCGAGCTGTCGCTGCGCTGGGAGATCGTGCCGGGCCTGAGCATCGCGACCGACCAGTCGTTTGCACGCCATACCTGGCGCTTCGACCGCGACGTCGGCCGGGGCGAGATCATCGTTACGGGCAACGAGACCGATGCCGCGCCGCGCCGTTTCGGCAGCACCCGCCTCGCCTGGGACGGCGCCGGCCGCTGGGGCGCGGAGCTGGAATGGATCAACATGGGCGCCTACTGGCTCAACGCGGCGAACACCGCGCGTTACCCCGGGCACGACCTGCTCCACCTGCGACTGCGGCGCACCCTGACGCCGCAGCTCGAGGCCGCCGTGCGCGTGCACAACCTCACGGACCGCGCCTACGCCGAGCGGGCCGACTTCGCTTTCGGCCAGTACCGTTACTTCCCCGGGCGGGAGCGCACGCTGTTCGTCGAACTCGCGTGGCGCGGGGGCTGAAAACGCCGCCCTTCACCCGGTGCGCGGAGCTAGCCCTTCGGGCCGAGGAACAGCCAGAGCAGCAGGCCGAGCACCGGCAACAACAGGATCACCACGATCCAGGCCACCTTGGTGCCCGTGCTGGCGTTGCTCTGCACCGTCTTGACGATCGCGTAGACGTCAAGAATGAGAATGATCAGGCCTAACAGGCCGCTGACTTCGAGCATAGGACCTCCTATCCCCCGGTTACGTAGCGCTCCAGCTCCTCGATCACGACCTGCTGGTCGGCGATGACGCACTTCACCAGGTCGCCGATCGAAACGACGCCGACCACCTTGCCGTCCTCCATGACCGGCAAGTGGCGGAAATGCCCCTCAGTCATCATGCCGAGGCAGTGCTGGGCCGTCATCGCCGGCGTTGCCGTCTGCACCTCGGCCGTCATGATCTCGGACACGCGGGTGGCATCCGAGCGGCGGCCCTTGAGGATGATCTTGCGCGCGTAATCCCGTTCCGAGACCACGCCGACCAGGGTCTCGCCGTCCATCACCAGCAGCGCGCCGATACCCAGCCTGGCCATCAGGGTAATGGCCTCGAGCACCGATTGCTGCGGCGCGACGGACCATACCTCGAGGCTTTCCTTGTTCTTCATGATCGTGCGCAACGTGTTCATGCAACCGTCTCCGGCAAAGCCCTGCCCTGAAGTTACCTCATGCCCCGGCCGCGGGCAAAACCCCATCCCGCACCGGGTGCGCCGGCAGCGCGGCGTGGCGCCGTCGCAGCCGGCGTTCCACATCGAGGTGGAAGCCCGTTACACTCGCGTCCTGCCGCCCTGATGCCGCCCGCGGGACCCAGCCCGCGCGGCCGGATCGGCCTGCCTGCAACCCTGGAGATCGAGACATGTCGCTTCGCGCCGCTGCCCGCTTCCTGGTGTTTTCCTCCCTGCTCGCGCTCGCGGCCTGTGCGCAGACGCGCAGCATCGAGGTTGCAACGCCGCAACTGCCACCCGAGCCGCAGGCAGAGCAACGCCCGTTCGTGGTCGTCTCGCCGCAGGGTAACCGGGAGGATCCGTGGTACTGGCTGCGCGACGACGAGCGCAAGGATCCCGACGTCATTGGCTACCTGGAAGCCGAAAACGCTTACTACCAGGCCTACGAGTCACGCTATGCCGGCCTCGTCGACACGCTGTTCGACGAGATCGTGGGGCGCATCAAGCAGGACGACTCCACGGTGCCCGTGTTCGACAACGGGTACTGGTATTACGCCCGCTTCGAGGAAGGCAAGCAGTACGCCATCCATGCGCGCCGCAAGGGCAGCATGGACGCGCCCGAAGAGGTGCTGCTGGACGGCAACGCCATGGCCGAGGGGCACGCCTTCTTCCAGATCGCCGGCTACGAGGTGTCGGATGACAACCGGCTGCTGGCCTGGGCCGAGGACACGGTCGGACGCCGCCAGTTCGTGCTCAAGGTGCGCGACCTCGCCAGCGGCGAAATGCTCGCCGACGGCATCGAGCGCGTTTCCAGCTTCACCTGGGCGGCTGACAACCGTAATCTCCTCTACGTCGAGAACCACCCGGTCACGTTGCTCTCCTACCGCGTGCGCCGGCACGAACTCGGTAGCCAGGGTGACGACGCGGTGGTCTACGAGGAAGCTGACACCAGCTATTACACCTTTGTCGGCCGCAGCCGCTCCGGGGACTACCTCGCCATCTATCTCGGCAGCACCGAAGCCACCGAGCTGCGCATTCTCGAAGCCGACGATCCGACCGGGGCCTTCCGCGTCTTCCTGCCGCGCGAGCGCGAGCATCTCTACCTGCCCGACCATATCGGCGATCGCTGGATCGTGCGCACCAACAAGGACGCGCCCAACTTCCGCCTCATGAGCGTGCCGGTGGGCGCGGAGAGTGACTTCGAGCGCTGGACCGACGTGGTGCCGCATAGCGAAGACGTGTTCATCGACGAATTTCTCGTCTTCGACACCTTCATGGCGATCGGCGAGCGCTCCAACGGCCTCCTCCGCGTGCGCGTGCGCGACTGGGACGGCAAGGAGCACTACCTGGCGGCCGACGAGGACCCGTCGACGACCTGGCTGAGCAACAGCGGCAACCCGCGGCTGGATACCACCGTGCTGCGCTATGCCTACACCTCCATGACCACGCCGACGACGATCTACGACATCGACGTGGCCAGCGGCGAGCGCGAGCTGTTGAAGCGCGATCCCGTGCTCGGGGACTTCGACCCGGCGAACTACCAGACCGAGCGCGCCTGGGCCACGGCGCGCGACGGCGAGAAGATCCCCGTCTCGCTGGTGTATCGCAAGGGCGTCAAGCGCGACGGCACCGCCCCGCTCTACCAGTACGCCTACGGCTCCTATGGCTCGAGCACGGACCCGAGCTTCAGCTCCGTACGCCTGTCGCTGCTGGATCGCGGCTTCGTCTACGCCATCGCGCACATCCGCGGCGGCCAGGAAATGGGCCGGCGCTGGTACGACGATGGCCGCCTGCTGAACAAGATGAATACCTTCACCGACTTCATCGACGTGACGCGCTACCTGGTGAAAGAGGGCTATGCCGCCCCCGGCCAGGTGTACGCCATGGGGGGTTCCGCCGGCGGCCTGCTGATGGGCGCGGTGGCCAACATGGCGCCGGAGCTTTACGCCGGCATGGTGGCGCACGTGCCTTTTGTCGACGTCGTCAGCACCATGCTCGACGAGTCCATCCCGCTGACCACCAACGAGTTCGACGAATGGGGCAATCCCAAGCTCGCGCCGTGGTACGAGTACATGCTCTCCTACAGTCCTTACGACAACGTGCAGGCGCAGGACTACCCGCCACTGCTCGTGACCACCGGGCTGTACGACTCGCAGGTGCAGTACTGGGAGCCGGCCAAGTGGGTTGCGAAACTGCGGGCCACGCGCACCAACTCGGCTCCGCTGATTTTCCGCACCACCATGGAAGCCGGTCACGGCGGGCGCAGCGGGCGCTTCGAGCGACTGCGCGAAAGCGCCCAGGAATACGCCTTCATTCTCGATCTGGCGGGCAAGCGTGAGTGACATGAACGCCGGCGCCAGGTCCCGGAGATGAGCCGCTGAACCCGCGGCGGCACGCATGAGCACGCGCGTGCGCGCCCCGCGGCGGGAGATTTTCGGCTGGGCGATGTTCGACTTCGCCAACCAGGCCTACACGCTGCTCATCATCACCGTGGTGTTCGGCGACCTGTTCACGCGGGTCATCGTCGGCGGCGAAGGCGGCGACTACCGGCTGGGCAACCTCCTCTGGAGCCTGGCCCTCGCCATCAGCTATCTCATGGTGGTGGTGTGCTCGCCCGTCGCCGGCGCCGTGATGGATTACACGGCATCGAAGAAGCGTTTCCTGTTCGCCGCCTGGCTGCTCACCGTCTTCGCCACCGCCGCGTTGTACTTCGTGGCGCCCGGCTACGCCCTGCTCGGTGTCGTCCTGCTGATCCTGTCCAACTTCGCTTTTTCCATCAACGAGGCCTTCATCGCCAGTTTCCTGCCGGATCTCGGCCCGCCGGAGGACCTGGGCAAGATCTCCGGCTTCGGCTGGGCGCTGGGCTACGTCGGCGGCATGGTCTCGGCCGTGTTCGTGCTGCTGGTGCTCGGCGAGGTCAGCCTGGCCAACTTCGACCGTATCCGCTGGGTCGGTCCCTGGGCCGGCTTCTTCGTGTTCCTCGCCGCCTTGCCGACCTTCATCTGGCTGCGCGAACGCGGCAAGGCCAGGCCGCTGCCCGCGGGCAGGAGCTATCTCGGTATCGGCATCGGCCGCGTGCGCGAGACCCTGCAGGGACTTGGCGAACACCGCGACATGGCGCTGGTGCTCGCGTCCATGTTCTTCTCCATGAGCGGGATCTACATCATCATCACCTACGCCTTCATCTACGGCGCCCAGGTGATCGGCTGGGACCAGGACATCCGCACCCTGATGTTCGTGATCGTCCAGCTGACCGCGGCCGCGGGCGCGTTCGGCTTCGGTTTCGTCCAGGACCGGCTCGGCGCCCGCCTGACCTACCAGGTCACTCTCGTGATGTGGATCGCCGCCATCATCCTCATCTACCTGACGCCCTGGCTCGCCGGAGTGCTGTCGACGGCGCTGGGGCGGGAGGTCGAGGCGCAGCACGTGTTCCTGGTCGTGGGCAGCCTCGCCGGGCTCAGCCTGGGCGCCTGCCAGTCCACCACGCGCACCCTGGTGGGCCTGTTCTCGCCGCTGTCCCGCGCCGGCGAGTACTTCGGTTTCTGGGGGCTGTCCCTGAAGCTGGCCGGGGTCTTCGGCCTGCTCTCCATCGGACTGCTGCAGGCCCTGCTGGGCCTCAAGGTCGCGGTGCTGTTCTGCGTCGTGTTGTTCGGCGCCGCCCTGCTGGTCAGTCGCGGGGTCGACGAGGCGCGCGGACGCCGCGTCGCGGAAAGCCAAGCCATGGGCTGATCGGTTATCATCTGCATCCACGCAGGCGGCCCGCAGAAGGCCGCGCCAGAAGGAGTCCCGGAAATGTCTGTAGCAAAGATCGTCGTCCCCGAGGGCGGCGCCAAGATCACCATCGACAACGGCGTCCTGCAGGTCCCGGACAACCCGATCATCCCCTTCATCGAGGGTGACGGCACCGGCCCCGACATCTGGCGCGCCACCGTCCGCGTGCTCGATGCCGCAGTCGAGAAGGCATACGGCGGCAAGAAGCACATCTACTGGATGGAAGTGTTCGCCGGCCAGAAGTCCAACGACCTGTTCAATTCCTGGCTGCCCGACGAGACGGTGCAGGCCTGCCGCGATTACCTGGTCTCCATCAAGGGCCCGCTCACCACGCCGATCGGCGGCGGCATTCGCAGCCTGAACGTGGCGCTGCGGCAGCTGCTCGACCTCTACGTCTGCCTGCGCCCGGTGCGCTGGTTCAAGGGCGTGCCCTCGCCGGTGAAGAAGCCCGAAGACGTCGACATGGTGATCTTCCGCGAGAACACCGAAGACATCTACGCCGGCATCGAGTTCGAGCAGGGCTCGCCGGCCACCAAGCGCTTCCTGGCGCTGTTCGAGGAGCACTTCCCGGAGGAGTTCCGCAAGATCCGTTTCCCTGACACCAGCGGCATCGGCATCAAGCCGGTGTCACGCGAGGGCACGGAGCGACTGGTGCGCGCCGCCATCCAGTACGCTATCGACAACGGCCGCAAGAGCGTGACCTTCGTCCACAAGGGCAACATCATGAAGTTCACGGAAGGCGCATTCCGCAAGTGGGGCTACGCCCTCGCTGAGCGGGAATTCGCCGACCGCACGTACACCTGGGACCAGTGGGAACGCACCCGCGACGAGGAAGGCGAAGCTGCGGCCAACACCGAGCAGCGCGAAGCGCTGGCCTCGGGCAAGGTGCTCATCAAGGACGCCATCGCGGACATCACGCTGCAGCAGGTCCTGACGCGGCCCTCCGAGTTCGACGTGATCGCCACGCTGAACCTCAACGGCGACTACCTGTCGGACGCTCTCGCGGCCCAGGTGGGCGGCATCGGCATCGCGCCGGGCGGCAACATCAACTCCGTCACCGGCCATGCCGTGTTCGAAGCCACGCACGGGACGGCGCCGAAGTACGCCAACCTCGACAAGGTCAACCCGGGCAGCCTGATCCTGTCCGGCGAGATGATGCTCAGGCACCTGGGCTGGCTCGAGGCCGCAGACCTGAT
Organism: uncultured Gammaproteobacteria bacterium; assembly: GCA_963709275.1. Classification (GTDB taxonomy): domain Bacteria; phylum Pseudomonadota; class Gammaproteobacteria; order Steroidobacterales; family XN24; genus XN24. Next base: position 336,686 of record CAVPVZ010000002.1, on the reverse strand, counting down.
CATCGGCGCCATGGACAAGACCATCGGCGGCAAGACCGTGACCTACGACTTCGCCCGCCTGATGGACGGGGCCAAAGAAGTGAAGTGCAGCGAGTTTGCCGACGCCCTGATCGGCAACCTCGGCTGACGCCGGCCAGGGATGCAGCACGCTGCGCCTGACATGGCCCTGGCGCGCGACAGCGCCAGGGCCATTTTTGATGCCTTCGGCGACTACAACGCGGAGTTCCGCGCGGTCACGCGGCGCGCGCGCCTGCGCTTCGAGACACGCGACTGGGTGGGCGGGCGCAACGATGCCCGCGAGCGCATCGACCTCTACGATCGCTATGTCGCCGACACCACGGCGATGCTGCGGACGCGCCTCGACCAGCGCGCCACCGACCGCGACCTCTGGGTACTGATCAAGCAGTGCTTCGAGGACGAGATCGAAGACTTCATCGACCTCGAGTTCGAGAAGACCTTTTTCAGCTCCATCACGCGCCGCCTGTTCGCCACGGTCGGCGTGGATTCCGAGGTGGAATTCGTCGCGCTGGACCTCGACCCGCTGTCGAAGGTGCGTCCGCCGCAGCAGCTCAACAGCTACGACTTCGAGGGCCGGCCCGAGCTCATGATCGAGGACATCCTCGAGGACCACACCTTCGAGTCGCCCTGGCTCGATTTCAAGGGCAGCGTCGACTTTGTCGCCGCCGAACTGGCCCGCGCCTGGGATCCGCTGGGCGGCCTCGAGCGGCTCGAGCGCGTGGAGTTCATGCGGCCGATTTTTTACCAGAACACGCGCGCCTACATCGTCGGCCGGGCGCTAGGCTCGGCGCAGCCGCAGCCGCTGGTGATCGCGCTCAAGAACACGCCCGAGGGCGTCACCGTGGACGCGCTGCTCACGTCGGTGCGCGACACCAGCATCCTGTTCGGCTTCACGCGCAGTTATTTCCACGCCGACCTGGAAACCGTGCACGACGCGGTGGTGTTCCTGAGAACTATTTTGCCGCGCAAGCCGCTCGCCGAACTGTTCACCGTGCTGGGCCGCGCGCGCCAGGGCAAGACCGAAACCTATCGCACGCTGTTCCGCCACCTGCAGACCTCGCGCGACCAGTTCGTCGAGGCGCCGGGCGACCGCGGCATGGTGATGGCGGTGTTCACGCTGCCCTCCTACGACGTGGTGTTCAAGATCATCCGCGACCGCTTCGCCTACCCCAAGACGGTGGTGCGGCGCGACGTGCTGGACAAGTACTACCTGGTGTTCCGGCACGACCGCGCCGGCCGCCTGGTGGATGCGCAGGAGTTCAAGAAGCTGCGCTTCCCGCGCACGCGCTTCGATCCGGTGCTGCTGGAACACCTGCTCGAGTCCTGCGCCCAGACCGTCTCGGTCGAAGGCGAGGACGTGGTGGTGGCGCACTCCTACGTCGAGCGCCGACTCAGGCCGCTCAACCTGTACCTGGCGGAAGCCTCCCCGCTGGCGGCGCGGCATGCGGTGCTGGACTACGGGCAGGCGATCCGCGACCTGGCCGCGACGAATATCTTTCCGGGCGACCTGCTGCTGAAGAACTTCGGCGTGACGCGCAACGGTCGCGTCATCTTCTACGACTACGATGAGCTGTGCCTGGTGACCGAATGCAACTTCCGCAAGCTGCCGCGTGCGCGCTCGCTGGAGGAAGAGATGCAGTCCGAGGCCTGGTTCTTCGTCGACGAGGACGATGTGTTCCCGGAACAGTTCATCAACTTCCTCGGTTTGGAGCCGGAGCAGCTGGAGGTTTTCCTCGAGCACCATGGCGACCTGCTGACCCCGGATTTCTGGCGTGATCTCAAGCGCCGCCACGAGGCGGGCGAGGTGCTGGAAATCCTTCCCTACCGGCCCAGCCTCTCCGCTACTGCAAGTGCAGCCTGAAGCCCGCCGCCCCCGGGGCCAGGCCCACCTGTGGCTGCTGTTACCGGTCGCTGCCCTGGCGTCTCTGTGGCTGGCGTGGCGCTGCCTGGCGGTGGTCGATTTCCTCTACCCGGTGTTCTACGACACGCTGGATATCCACGGGCACATCCAGGAGTTCGGCCCGCAGAACCGCTACAAGTCCGGCTTCGAGCTCACCACGCGCGAGGAGCGTTTCCGTCTCTTCGGCGCCGTCGTCGACGCCATCCACGCCTCCGGCGAGGGCCTGGAAGAGATCACTTACTACGGGCCCGACGGCCAGGCCATGGACCGCATGTTCCGCCCACCCGAGGTGGGCCACCTGCAGGATGTCGCCAACCTGGTCGGGCGCCTTGCCCCGGTCGGCTGGCTGGCCGTGGCCTGGGTCGGGCTGCACCTGGCGCTGATCCGCTTGCGCCGCTGGCGCGTGCCGCCCCTGCGGCGCATGCTCGGCGCCAGCCTGCTGGCCACGGCCGGCGCCACCCTCGCGGTGTTCCTCGCCGGTCCGAGAAAGCTGTTCCAGTGGTTCCACGAGGTCGCCTTCCCGCCGGACCACCCCTGGTTCTTCTATTACCAGGACTCGCTCATGTCGACTTCCATGAAGGCGCCCGACCTGTTCGGCGCCATCGCCGTGGCGCTGGTCCTGCTGGGGCTGCTGTTCTATGCCGCCCTGCTCTGGAGCGCCGGCCGGATGGCAGCTCAGCCCGCGTAACGCTCTGCCAGCAGGGCGAAGGCCGCGCGCACGCCCTGGCTCATGCCGCCCTCGGGCCGGCCGGGACGATTGCGCGGGTTCCAGGCGAAGGTATCCACATGGGCCCAGGCCTGGGCTTTGCGCACGAAGCGCTGCAGGAACAGGCCGCCGTAGATGGCGCCGGCAAAGCCGTCGCTGGTGAGTTGTTCAGGTCGGCAATGCCGCCGGCAAGATTCGCGGCATACGGCGCCCACAGCGGCATCGGCCACAGCGGGTCCCCTCGGGGAGGCCGGCCATGGCCCAGGCCTGGCCGAGCGCCTCGTCCGTGGCGAACAGCGCCGGCAGGTCCGGGCCGAGCGCCACGCGCGCGGCACCGGTCAACGTGGCGAAGTCGAGCAGGAGTTCGGGCGCTTCTTCGTCCGCCAGTGCCAGCGCATCCGCCAGCACCACCCGGCCCTCGGCATCGGTGTTGCCGATCTCCACCGTGAGGCCGGCGCGCGTATCAACGACATCACCCGGGCGGTAGGCGTTGCCCGAGACACTGTTCTCCACCGCCGGAACGAGCACGCGCAGGCGCACCGGGAGCCCCGCGTCCATGATCATGCGGGCCAGGCCGAGCACGTGCGCGGCGCCACCCATGTCCTTCTTCATGTTGCGCATGCCCGCCGCTGCCTTGAGGTTCAGGCCGCCGGTATCGAAACACACGCCCTTCCCCACCAGCGTCACGCGCGGCCGGCCGGGCTCGCCCCAGCGCAGGTCCAGCAGGCGTGGCGGGCGCGAGCTCGCGCGCCCGACCGCATGGATGGCTGGAAATCCCTCGGCGAGCAGCGCGTCGCCGACGATTTCGCGGAATTCCGCGCCGGCAGCTGCAGCCAGCGCGGCCGCCGCCTGCGACAGCTCGGCAGGACCCATATCGCCTGCCGGGGTGTTGACCAGGTCGCGCACAAGCTTGTCGGCCTCGACCGCGGAGAGGACGGCCGCCGGGTCGACGTCTCCGGGCCAGGCCAGCTTGCGCACCGCGGCCGGCTTGTCGTCGCTGCGACGCGAATACGCGTACTGTCCGAGGCCCCAGGCCACCGCCAGCCGGTAACCCTCGGCCGCGCCGGCTTCGTCTGCGCAGCGATAGGTTCCGGCCGGGAGCTGGCCGGGCAGCGCGGCAAGGGCCCAGAACGGCTCGGCGCCACCGGTTCCGGCCAGTACCGCGGCGACGCTGCCGTCCGTGCCCGGCAGGCACAGCACACTGCCGGGCTTGGCTTCCCAGCCGGTGCTGCGCACCCAGCTGCGGTGCGCGTCAGTCATCTTGCCGAGCAGCGCGCCGAGCCCGGCGCTGTCGACCAGGTGGACGGCACAGGCGCCGGCGCCCTGGTCGGTGTAAAAGTCTTTCGCGCTCATGAACAAGATCCTCGGCGGGTATAGCTGGGCGCAGATTATGCCATCACCTCCCGGCCGCGACGGGCGCGGCGAGCGCGGCGAGCGCGGCGGACGCCGCAAAAGCAAGAGGCCCGGCTTTGCAGCCGGGCCTCCCGCAAGCGTTGCCTTGTGCGTCGGAACTCAGAACTTGTAGATCAAGGCAGCCCCGATGGTGTCAGTCTTCGGGTCGGTGATGCCGTCGACCACGCGATCCTGGTCCTCGTAGGTGACGTAGTAGAACTGGGCGGTGGCCGACTTGCTCAGCTTGTAGTCAGCGCCGATGCCCATCATGGAGCGGGTCACGCCGGTGAAGTCGCCCTCGGTCTCGCCGAGCTGGGCCTTCAGCTTCCAGTCGCCGGTCTTCCAGGCGCCGGACAGCATCCAGCTGTCCTCCTGGTAGTCGCTGCCCGGGTTGCCGCCGACCTGGTCGATGCCCTCGGCCATCTGGTAGAGGCCGCCGACCTCGAAGGCGCTCCAGCTGTAACTGCCGACCAGGCGCAGGATGTCCTTGGCGGACGACGGGCCATCGAAGCGCATGCTGCCCGGCTCGTTGTCGGCATAGGCGACAGCGGCGTAGAGGCCGCCGGTGGCGTATTCGGCAGCGAGGTAGATGGTGTCGGCGAAGCCGTCCTCGACCTCGTTGACGTCGTCGCTGGCGGTACGGCCCTCGCCGAGCTGCGCGCTGGCGGACAGCGTCAGGCCGCCGAACTTCGGCGCAATGTAAGTCAGCTGGTTGCCGGTACGGGTCTCACCACGCATCAGCCGCGTGATGTCGCCGACGGTGTCGCCGAACTGGTCGACCTTGCCGCCCACATTCTTGACCAGCGTGTCGTAGAAGCCGGCCGTCACCGTGCCGAATCCGCCCTTGAGGCCGACGAACAGGTTCCGCTTCGAGAACACGTTCGACTCGCTGCCGTCCGGATCGATACCAAATTCCATCTGGTAGATGATCTCGAGGTCGCCGCGGCCAAGCTCCTCCGAGCCCTTCACGCCGAGACGGGAAGAATTGTTGTTGTCGCGCAACTTGATGGTGCTGTCCGGGGTGCCGAAGTCGAGGCCGATCTCGTCCTTCTGGCTGTCCAGGGCCAGGTTGAAGCGGCCGTAAACGGTCGGGTCCGCAGACGCCGCGCCGGAGGCGAGGAAGGTGCTGCCGACAGCAATCGCGAGCAGTGTCTTTTTCACAGAAAACTCCTTGATATGAGCAATATCGCTTTGTATTCCAAGTCGATCACGGCGCGACGGTGTGACAGCCGGAAGGCGAACCGGCCGGCTTGAACGTGCGTTGAAACAAGCGCTGCGCCGCATGCCGTACCCCCGTAATCGCGGCAAAGTATGCGCAGCAAGCATGAAGCTTTGATTACAGCGCACGGGATCGCTCCGCTGTGGCAGCGGCGATACAACCGGCGTTTCGCAGTCCCCTTCGGATGCGGGGACGGGAGGGGCCTGGCGCTAGCGCTGCTCGGCGAGCCAGCGCAGGAAAGCGCGCCGCTCTTCGCTGCTGGCTTCGCTCCAGAAGCTCTTCATGAGGTCCAGCCAGCTGCCTTCCGGCATGGTCCCAGGCGCAGCCTGCGGCGTGGCTGCGGGTGCGGGCTGCGGCGCCATGCCGGGCACCGGGACGGGCGCAACGGCCGTCGGCAGCGGCGGCACTTCCTGGCCGTCGACGACCTGCTGAGCGGCAGGCACGAGCGTGTCGTCGAAAGTCAGTGCCGGCACCAGGCCGCGGCGGAACTGCAGCCCGCTCTCCACGGCCGCGGTGCGCTCGCCGGTGGCCAGGTTCTCGACCCACCCAGTGAAGTCCTCCGCCATGGTCCGCGCCGACTCGATACCCGCCGGCCGGTCGTAATCCAGGCGATAGCGACCGCCCGCCGCAGCATCGACGACGAACAGGGCCGGATCGGACCGCAGGATTTCGTGCGCGTCGCCCTGTTCCCAGAGCTCGCGGTAGAACACCAGCAACTCGTAACGACCCGGCGCGAGCTCCAGCGTCTTGTCACCGCGCGTCATCATCCCGCTGGCGCCTTCGATTTCCTTGCCGTTGACCGTCGCCACCTCGAGCTGCTCCGGCAGCACGACGCTGGCGACCGCCGCCGCCGGCAAGCCGGGCTCATGCAGGGTCAGGGGGGTGGCGGCGCAGCCCGCGAGCGCAACGGCCGCAGGCACGAGGACATACAGGAAAAAGCGCTTCGGCATTTGATCGACTCCAGCGGGCCAGGCCAATGGCGGCGGAGCCTAGCACAGCAGGCTGGAAGGAAATATTACAAACGCATGACGGCGACGCCGGGCCGTCTCAATGTGCTCCGCGCACGTAGAACCGCTCGTCGTAGAGACGTACCCATTCGGGCCGGTAGACGATGAACATGCTGGCCAGCGCCCCGTTGATGAACGCCTCGGGGAACAGCACCAGCGGCAGGAACGCCAACAGCGACGCGCCGTCCCCGCTGGGGAGCGGCTGGCCGGCGAGTCCGAGCAGTGCCGCAGCCACCAGCCAGGTCGCCAGCAGGGAGGCGGCGGCGCCAAAGAAGCCGCACACGAAAATGAAAATGAAGGGATTGCGCGGCAAGCGGAAGCGCGCTGCTCGCGCCACCCCGTAGGTGACCGCCGCCGGCAGCGCGGCGCTCAGCAGCCAGCTCAGCGGCGCTGCGCCCGGTGCGCTAGCGCCGAACAGGATGAGCGCCAGCTCCGCCAATGCCGCCGCCACCAGGGCCAGCCGCCAGCCGAGCAACAGCGTCACCAGCGGCGTGCCGAGCACATGCACGCTGACGCCGGGATCGACCCCTGCGCTCACGCTCCACAGCACCGCCAGCGCCACGGCGGAACCCAGCACCAGGTGCAGGCGCTCGGGATGTCCGCGCAGCGCCCTGAGCCCCGGCATGGCCAGGACGAGCAACACCGCCGCGACCAGCATGATCCAGGGCGCGGCTGCCGGAGGCAGCAAGTGCAATTCGAAATGCATCGGCGGCGAGACATCCAGGGCGAAAACAGGAACTGCCCGGACGACCGTGGTCGTCCGGGCAGAGCCCTATTCTAGCCGCGCCGGCTGCTCACGGCCGCGCCACCATGCGCGCGTCCTTTTGCTGCAGGCGGATCTCCGCGCGCCGCTGCAGCGCCCAGCCGTCCGGGTCGGCAGTGGCCGTCGTGCCATCGGCTTGCTGCGCGCCATGGCCCGCCATGCTGATACGTTCCGCGGGAATACCGGCGGCCAGCAGCTGGTCGCGGATGGCGATGGCCCGCGCTTCCGACAGCGAGCGATTCAACGCTGCCGTGCCACGCGGATCAGCGTACCCGTCGATATGCACTTCCAGCGACGGCACGGCATTCAGCAACAGCGCCAGCGCTTCCAGGCTGTCGCCGGCCTGGGCGGGCGGCTGGGCGCTGTTGGTGCGAAAGCCGACGCTGAAGGCCAGGCCGTCGGCCAGTGCAGCGACATCGGGCCGGGCGGCTGCCGCCTGGCGCTCCTGCGCCAGGTCGCGGTCCAGCTCAGTGACCCGGGCCTGCAGCAGGGTGCGCTCGCGGGACAGCGCGCGCTGTTCCCCGGCGAGCGCGGCCAGCTCCACCTCCATCTCGCCGTTGCGCCGCGCCGTCACCTCGCGCTCCGCCGTGATGCCGCCGAGCGTCATGCCGGCAATGGCGCCGGGCGGCCCGCCGACGATGGCGCCGAGGACACCGCCCACCATGATGCCGATATCCGTGGTGCGCTTGCCCTCAGCCGGGTTCGCCGCCGACGCCAGTCCCGGTGCCGTCACCAGTGCCGCCATGGCGGCCAGCGTGATGATCCTGTTTCTCATGTCTCGCATCCTCCGTTACAGCTGCGGACGGGATGTCCGCTCCGGGAGTCATTGCAACCTCCCGCAGCGGCATCCCCGTGGCGCAGCCGGGACGAAACACGGACCGATCATGACGAATCATGGCAGCGCGGCGCGGCGCAATCTTCCTTCCTCGACCATGGCGTACAGGACAGGAACCGTGAACATGGTGAGCAGCACGAAGGCCATGCCGCCGACGCTGGGCAACGCCATGGGGACCATAATCCCGGCCCCGCGCCCGGTCGAAGTCAGCACCGGCAACAGCGCCAGCAAGGTCGTGGCCGTGGTCATCATGCAGGGCCGCACCCGGCGCATGCCTGCCATCAATGCGGCAGCGCGGATCTCGTCCACGCTGCCCGGCCGGCGCTCGGCGAAACTCTGGCGCAGGTAGCTGGCCAGCACCACGCCGTTGTCCACGGCGATGCCGAACAAAGCCAGGAATCCCACCCACACGGCGACGCTGAGGTTGACGGTACCCATGCGGAACAGCTCGCGCAGGTTGGCGCCGAGGATGCTGAAGTCGGCGAACCACGGCTGGGCATAGAGCCACAGCAGGATGAAGCCGCCCGCCCAGGCCACCGCGATCCCGCTGAACACGATCAGCGTGGTGCTCACCGCACGGAACTGGAAGTACAGCACGAGGAAGATCGCCAGCAAGGCCACCGGCAGCACCACGCTGAGCGTGCGCGCGGCATGCAGCTGGTTCTCGTAGCTGCCGGCGAACTTCCAGTTGACGCCCGGCGGCACCGGCAAAGCCCCGGACTCGACCTGGGCCTGCAGGAACGCCTGCGCCTGCTCCACGACCTCGACCTCGGCGATGCCCGGCTGGCCGCCGAAGGTCACGTAGGCGGTCAGGAACGTATCCTCGCTGCGGATCATCTGCGGCCCGCGCGTGTAGCGCACCTCGGCCAGCTCGCGCAGCGGCACCTGCGTGCCGTCGGCCGCCGCGACCAGGACGCGCTCGAGGTCATCGATCTCCGCGCGCAACTCGCGCTGGTAGCGCACGCGCACCGGATAACGTTCCCGGCCCTCCACCGTGGTGGTGACGGTGCGCCCGCCGATGGCCACCGAGATCACCTGTTGCACGTCGGTGACACTGAGGCCGTAGCGCGCGATCGCCTCGCGGTCGAGATCGATCTCGAGGTACGGCTTGCCGACGACGCGATCTGCATTCACCGTGTCGGCCTGGATCGCCGGCACCTGCCGCAGCTGCTGCTCCAGCAGCAGCGACATGCGGTCCAGCGTTTCGAGGTCCGGTGCGCGCAGCTTGATGCCCATGGGCGCGCGCATGCCGGTCTGCAGCATCACCAGGCGCGTCTCTATGGGCTGCAACCGCGGCGCCGAGGTGGTGCCGGGCAGTCGTGCTGCCTGCACGATCTCGTCCCAGATGTCCTGCGGGCTGCGGATATGATCGCGCCACTGGCGCACCCGGCGCCCATCCTCGTCCAGGCCATACTCGGGCTTGTAGTGGATCAGCGACTCGATCATGGAGATCGGGGCCGGATCGAGCGCGGTCTCCGCGCGGCCCAGCTTGCCGACAACCATTTCCACCTCGGGCACGGACAGGATCGCGAGGTCCTGGTACTTGAGGACCTCGAGCACCTCGCCGATCGAGGCATGCGGCATGGTCGTCGGCATCCACAGGAAGGACCCCTCGTCCAGCGGCGGCATGAACTCCCGCCCGAGACCGGGGAAGGCATGCGCCAGCCGGCTCCAGGCGGGATTACTGCGCACCGTGCGCGCGTCCAGGCCCACGGCCTGCGCTGCCGCCGGCACGAAACCGAACACGCGGTCGAAGCCCAGCCACGACGACGCCCCGAGCACCAGCACCAGCGCCGGGATGGTGAAGAAGGCGAGCCGATGCGCCAGGCACCAGCGCAGCATCGTCGCGTAGCCGCGCATGAACAGCCAGAACAGGCCCAGCAACCCACCCACGAGCAAGGCCACGAAGACGAAGTTGCGCAGCAAGCCCGCCTCGGGCCCGAGCGGCGCCCAGGAAAGACTCAGCATCCAGCCCACGGCCAGCGCGGCCAGCACCGTGGCCAGGCGCGGCCCCACGGCACGCATCTTCGCCGCCCAGCGCTCGAACTGTTCCGCCAGGGCCGGCCTGTGCCGCGCCAGCGCCGCGCGCAGCGACGCCGAACCCAGCCGCCAGCCGGCCAAGGCCAGCAGTGCGGCGGCGGCGAGGAACACCGCTGCCCACCCCTGCGTCATGGCATACAGTGCAAGCACGCCGGCCGCGCACGCCACGCCGGACCACAGCCCGCGACGCAATTTCTCCTGCCCCGGCGCCGCGCCGGGACCGGCGATGAAGAGATGCGCGGCCGCGGGCACTACGATCAGCGTCAGCAGGATTGCGCCCACCAGCACGAAGGTCTTGGTGAAGGCCAGCGGCACGAACATCTTGCCCTCGGCGCCGGTCATGGTGAACACCGGCAGGAAGCTGATGATGGTGGTGCTGATCGCGGCCAGCACCGCCCCGCCACCTCCACGGTCGCGCGCAGCACCACTTCCTTGCGCTCCGCGTCCGGCGGCGCCTCGCGCAGGTGGCGCAGCACGTTCTCGGTGACGATGATGCTCATGTCGACGATGGTGCCGATGGCGATGGCGATGCCGGCCAGCGCGACGACGTTTGCATCCACGCCGGCGAGCTTCATCATGATGAAGCCGAACAGCACCGCCAGCGGCAGCGTGGCGCTGATCACCATGGCGCTGCGCAGGTGCATGACCATGATGATCACCACCAGGATGGTGACCAGCACCTGCTGCAACAGGGCCTCGTCGAGCGTGCCGAGCGTCTCGTGGATGAGGCCGGTGCGGTCGTAGAAAGACACGATCTCGAGCTGGCTCAGCTCGACCCATGGCGGCCATTGCGCCTGCGGCGTAGCCCGCAGCCACGCCGTCCATGCAGCCTCGTCGAGCCCGCCCGGACTGGCCTCCGCGAAAGCCGCGAAGCCCTGCGCGTCGGCGAAAGCCCGCACTTCCGCCGGCGCTGCGCGCGACCAGTCGATGACGGGCTTCGCCGGCAGGCCGGGCGAAATCTCGGCGATCTTCTCCTTGACGTTCTGGATCGCCTGCAGCGGGTTGTAACCCTCGCGCACGATCACCACGCCGCCCACGGCCTCGGCGCCGCCGATGGTCAGCGCGCCGCGTCGCTGCGCCGGGCCGAACTTCACCGTGGCGACGTCGCTGATGCGGATCGGCACGCGGTCGGGCCCGACCCTGACCACCGCCTTCTCCAGGTCGGCGAGCGTCTCGATGAAACCGAGGCCGCGCACCAGGTACTCGACGCGATTGATCTCCACCACGCGCGCGCCGACGTCCAGGTTGCTGTCGCGCACGGCCGCGAAGACCTGTTGCAGCGTGACGCCGTAGGCGCGCATGCGCGTCCGGGTCGACGTCCACCTGGTACTCGCGCACGTAGCCGCCGATGGAGGCGACCTCGCTCACGCCCTCGGCGGCGAGCAGGCCGTAGCGCACGTACCAGTCCTGCACGGTGCGCAGCTCGTCCAGGTCCCAGCCGCCGGCAGGCGCATCGTCCCGGTCGCGCCCCTCCAGCGTGTACCAGAACACCTGCCCGAGCGCGGTGGCGTCCGGGCCCAGCGCCGGCGCCACGCCCTCGGGCAGCGTGCCGCCAGGCAGGCTGTTGAGCTTCTCGAGTATCCGCGCGCGCGACCAGTAGAACTCGACGTCCTCGTCGAAGATGAGGAACACCATGGAAAAACCGAAAGCGGAACTGCTGCGCACCTCGCGCACGCCGGGGACGCCGAGGAGCGCGACGGTGAGCGGATAGGTCACCTGGTCCTCGACGTCCTGCGGGGAGCGACCCGGCCACTCGGTGAAGACGATCTGCTGGTTCTCGCCGAGGTTCGGGAATCGCGTCGACCGGCACCGGGTTGCGCGGCAACCAGCCCGTGTGCCAGTCGAACGGCGCCACCGCCACGCCGCCGCCGAGCAGCGCGAGCACCAGCAGCGCGACCACGAGCTTCTGCTCGAGGAAGAAACGGACCAGCCGCTCCATGACTGAGCCCGGCCCGCTCACCGGCCGTCTTCCCGGCCGGAAGGTTCAACCAGCGTGTCGACCACCCAGCCGCAACGCAGCATGGCCGCGCCGTAATACGGGTTGGCGATCTCCTCGCGCGGCTGCAGCCAGAACCCGTCCCGCCCCTGCACCATCGGGCAGACTGCGCGGTAGACCGGACCGGTGCCGGTCATGCCGAAAGCCTCCACTGCCGCGGTGAGCGCATCGCTGAAGGTTTCGAACTGGCGTCGCTGCGGTTCCAGGCCCGGGGCGCGGGCAACGCCGTCGAGCCCCGCGTGCATCGTGCCCGCCCAGCCGTTCCAGCGCTCGCGCGCCGCAGCGTCCTCGAGCGCAGTGGCGTCGAGATCATGCAACACCGCGTCGGTCGCCAGCGCCGTGCTGCGTGCCGCCTCGCTATCGTCGTCGGCCAGCGCCTGCACCAGCGCGAACTGCGCCGTGACCAGGCGCCCGATCTCGCGCTGGAAGCGCTCCGGGGCCGGGCCGGCTTGCGGCTGCATCATGCTGGGCCGACCTCGGATCTGCAGCTCCGCATCGATCTTGAAGGCGCCATGGCTGACCACCAGCTCGCCTTCGCTGAGCCCGTCACGCACCACGTACCAGTCGCCCGCGCGGGCGCCGAGCTCGACCTGCCGCGCCTCGAAGGTCGGACGCTCGGCGTCCGGAGACTGCACATACACCAGGGCGCGCTTGCCGGTGAGCAGCGGCGCGGAAGCCGGAATGACCAGTGAGGCCTCCGCCGCGTCGCCGCCGGCCGCGTCGCCGGCCGTGACAACCCCGCGCACGAACATGCCCGGCTTCAGCCGGCCGTCCGCATTGGGCACTTCCACGCGGACGCGGGCCGTACGCTTGCGCGGGTCGATCACCGGATCGACGAACGCGACCGTGCCGTCGAAGATTTCACCGGGGTAAGTCTCGCTGCCGAGACGGACCTGCTGGCCCGGCTGGAGCCAGCGCAGCTCCGACTCGTACACCTCCAGCTGCGCCCACAGCACGGACAGGTCGGCCAGGCGGTAGATGGGCGCGCCGGTGTCGACGTAGTCCCCCACCGCGACCATCCGCTCCAGCACCACGCCGCCGGCGGGCGCCGGCACCGTGACGTGGTCCTCGACCTTGCCGCGCCGCTCCAGGGCCGCAACCTGCGCCGCGTCCAGCCCAAGCAGGCGCAAGCGGTCGCGCGCCGCCTCAACCGTGAGGCGCGTCGCCTCGCGCACCACGCCGATACCCTCCTCCTCGAGTTCTCGTGCGGCACGCACCGCGTGCAGCAGCTCTTCCTGCGCCGCGATCAGGCGCGGGCTGAAAACCCGCGCCATGGGCTGGCCCGCCGTGACCTCGACGCCGGTGAAGTCGACGTACAGCCAGTCGATGCGCCCGGGAATCCACGCGGAAATGGTGCGCAGCCGGGTCTCGTCACGCTCGAGCATGCCGAACAGGCTGACCGGGACTTGCGCCGCACGCCGTTGCACCGGCGTCACTTCCACCCGCATCAGCGCTGCGGCCCGCGGCGACACACCCAGCGTCACCGGCCCTGTGTCATCGTCGGGCGCCGCGTCCTCGGTCGGCACGGGCACCAGGCCCATGCCGCAGATCGGGCACCGCCCGTCCGGGTCGGCGCTGCGCACCTGCGGGTGCATGGAGCAGGTGTACACGGTAGCGGCCGTGGGCTCGCTCGAGTCGCCGGCCCTATCGACGCCGCTCGAGTGCGCCACGGGCGCGGGCGCGTCGGAGAACAGGGCGGCGATGCCGAAGCCCGCCAGCAGTCCCGCCAGCAGCAGCAGCGGATAAAGAACTTTCCTGGAACTGGGATTCATCGCTCAACCCTCCTCGCGTGCAACGGCATCCGGGGCGCCCGCTAGAGCGCTTACCCGGGCAGCAGCCACCGCCCGGTCGGCGGCGGCACGCTCGCGCTCCAGCTCGAGCTCGAGCAGGCTGCGCTGGCTGTCTATGAGGTCCATGAAACTGGCGCTCCCGGCGCGGTAAGCCGCCTCGGTCGCTTCCAGCGCATGACGCGCCTTGGGCACCAGGGTGCCGCGGTAAAGGACCAGCTTGCGCTGTCCCTCGCGGTAGGCGAACAGCGCCGCCTGTAACTCCGACTCGACCGCCAGTTCGCGCGCACGGGCATCACGGCCGGCGGCATCCAGGCGCGAACGCGCTTCACTCACTTCTGCATCGATGCGCCCGCGCCCGAGCGGCACGTTTATGGAGATCATGCCGACGAGCATGTCGGCGCCGCCCCCGTCCATCGCGGCCATGCGCGCGCTGCCGTCGCGTGCGTACTCGAGGCCAAGGCGGAAATCCGGGTAGTAGCCCTTCTCTGCCAGTGCCACGCCATAGCGTTCGCGCTCCATCTCGTGACGCGCCGCCTGCAGCTGCGGGTTCCATTCGCGCGCCAGCGCCAGCCATGTCGCGTCATCGTGCTGCGGCAACTCCGAGACCTGCTGGCGCGACGGTGCGGCCGGCTCCGGCAGGCTGGCGTGGGACGGGCGTCCCAGCAAGGCGTTGACCCGTGCGGCACGAGGTCCAAGCTGGTCGAGCAAGGAGCGCAGGCGGTCGTCCAGCCGGCCCAGCTCCACTTGCGCCCGGCTGACGTCGGCCTGGTTGCCCGCGTCGGCGCGGTACAGCGCACGGGCCACGGCCTCGAGTCGCATCACCAGGTCGCGGTTGACCCGCGCCGTGGCGGCGGCCTCATGCACCCAGGCGTACTCGAACCAGGCGGCAGTGACCTGCTCCGCCAGCGCCAGGCGCAGGGCCTCGTAACGCCGGCGTTCCGCACGCGCGCCCTCGCTGGCGGCATCCGCGCGCAGTTCGCGCTTGCCGAACCAGGGCAGGGCCTGCGACACCGAATACCGCTCGCCCATGTACTCGCGGCCGGCATCAACCTGGTCGAGCACGATCCCCAGCCCGAGCTCGGGGTCAGGCAGCGCGGCGGCCTGGGGCACTTTCTGCTCGGCAGCCTGCCAGCGATACAGGGCGGCTTGCAGCTGCGGGTTGTGGGCTTCGGCGTGGGCGATCAGCGCGTCGAGCCCGCTGTCGGGGGCAAGCTCGCCGGTTGCATCATCGCCGGCCTGCGCCGTCGGCAGGACCAGGAAAAGAAGTGCCGCCAGCGCCGGCCACAGGGCCGGGCGGAGCGGATGGATACGCCAGTTGCAGCCGGATGCGGCCGCCGGGAAAAACAACATGAAACACCTCCGTGGACTCGAGAAAGAAGACTCGAATCGGAGGTGCTAATCGTTGAGGACGCAGAGCCTCAGGTGCAGGCGTGGCCCGCCCGGGTCGGGTGGCGCCCGGACCGCATACGCGTCCGGCGCCTGGCGGACCGCAGGCAGGGCGACCGTGGCGAGCGCCAGGGGCGGCAGCGCAACCAGTTCGACATCGACCTTGGGCGCCGTGGGTGAGCGGCCGTCGAAGTCGTAGCCGTCTATGTAGCTGCAGCTCCCGGCGCCGTCCGGCTCATGACAGGGCGGCGGCGGCTCGGGGCAATGGGGACAGTCCCCGTCGGCCAGTGCTTCCGCAGCCATCAGGCACGGCGCCACAGCCATGCTGGCCCACACCGCCACGAACAACGTGGCGGCAAAACCGGCGATCCCGCGACTATGGCGACGGAGTGACTTCATGCTGCGTTCTGACCTCTGGCGGTCAAGACTAGTTCCACCGCCGGCGCCAGCGCAAGCCGCGGCGCACCGCACTGTGCGCCCCGTCACGCCCGGCACGGTCCCGGCTAATGGCCGATACGGCGCAGGGCCGCGATGCGCTCGTCCAGCGGCGGGTGCGTCATGAACAGCCGCTTCAGGCCCAGGGCGCGATGACCGGAAATGCCGAAGGCCGACAGCTGGTCGGGCAGCGAGGCATTGTGGCCCTGCTTGAGCCGCTCCAGCGCCGAGATCATTTTCTCCCGGCCCGCGAGCCGCGCCCCGCCCGCGTCGGCACGGAATTCGCGCTGGCGCGAGAACCACATCACGATCATGCTCGCCAGGATGCCCAGCACCAGCTGCGCCACGATGGTCACGATCCAGAAACCGGGGCCATGGCCGCGCTCGGTGCGGAAAATCAGGCGGTCCACGAGATGGCCGATGACGCGCGAGAAGAAAATGACGAAGGTGTTCACGACGCCCTGGATGAGCGTGAGCGTGACCATGTCGCCGTTGGCCACATGGCTGACCTCGTGCGCCAGCACCGCCTCGACTTCCTCGCGCCGCATGTTATGCAGCAGGCCCGTGCTGACTGCGACCAGCGCATGGTCGCGCCGGGCGCCGGTGGCGAAAGCATTCGGCTCGGGCGCGTTGTAGATCGCGACTTCCGGCATCCCGATCCCGGCTTCGCGCGCCTGGCGACGCACGGTCTCGAACAGCCAGGTCTCGACCTGGTTGGAGGGCTGCGTGATGACCTTCGCGCCGGTCATGCGCTTGGCGCTCCACTTCGAAATGGCCAGCGAGATCAGGGAGCCGCCAAAGCCGAAGATCGCCGCGAAGACCAGCAGCTGGCCGAGGTTGAGGTCGACGCCCTGCTCGTCGAGGATGCCTTCGAAGCCGATCAGGCTGAGCACGACCGAGAGCACCAGCAGCACGGCGATGTTGGTGACCATGAACAGGAAGATGCGTTTCATCCGGACTCTCCTCGCGCGCCGCCCCGGCGCAGCCCACAACCTTGGGGCAAACCACCCCGAATACAAGACACCATAGCGCCGGACAGGTTCCGTCCCCGCCCGTCAGGCACCGGCTGCAACCGCGCCCTTGTTGATACCCTCGTAAGCCCGCACGCGAAAGCGCGTGCCCGGGCTGAGACGCTGCAGCTCGCCCGCCACGTAGGCGGCCAGGCATTCCACCGTGGTGTCGTCCGGCACCAGCTCGCAGCGCTCGCGCCACAGCTCGAGCTCGAACTCGCCCTGGCCGGCCTGGTAGGCAAAACGCCATGCGGGCCGGTCGCCCAGCGTGGTTTCGGCCACCAGGTCCTCCTCGGATGCAAGGTATATGTCCCGCCAGCGATCGGCCCAGTAGCGCTCCCAGTGATCGTTGCGCCGGTCATCGGCATAGACCTGGATCCGCGAGCGGTGGCCGTGCGCGATGCGCTGGCAGTTGCCGGCGTGGCGCTTGAGCCCGTGGCTGTAGTGGTAGTAGGCGCCCGGCGCATCTTCTTCGCGCAGCGCCACGCGCACCGCGCGCACGTTCGCCGGCATCACCGCTGCCACGCAGGCTTCGAGCGCTTCCCGCAGCACCGGCATGGTGACCGCAGCGGCGTCGAGCACGCACACGGCCTCCCCGGGCGAGCGCAGTCGCAGGCCGGCGGCCGGTGCCTCGATACAGACCTCGGCGCTGGCCGCAGAAACCATCATCTCCAGCCAGCCGCAACGCGCCGGCACGAGCAGCTTGTGATCAGCGCAGTCTTCCACCGCATCGCGCGCGACGCGCTTCACCTCGCCGAAATCCAGCACCATCGACTGCGGGTCCAGCTCGCCCTCCAGTTCCAGGTCCACGATCCAGCTCTCGCCCACCAGGCCGCGCTCGCGATCCAGGCGCGAGAAGTCCAGTACCGTCAGGTGTTCCACGAACAGGCAGGCCATGCGCCGATTGTACCGCGCCCCTGTTGTCGAACGGCGGACCGTGAGAGTCTATGCGCGTGGCAGCCCAGATTTGCGAGGAGCGTGCAGCTTGAAGCCGCGCAAGACCACCCCCAGGCGCAGCCAGCCGGGCGCCGCTCCGGGGCATGCGATCGAATCCGTCCCGGCCGACGTTGTCGGGACCACGGTGCACTGGCTGAGGTACAACGACACCGAGCTCCAGGAACGCATGGAATGCGGCCTGGCCGAAGCGCTCGAAGGCATGAGCTCGAGTACTGTGGACTGGCTGCATTTCCCCGTCGAGCCGAGTCCGGCGGCCCTGCGCTGGCTGCACGAGCGCCTCGGACTTGATCCGCTGGCGCTGGAGGACGTGCACAACGGCCACCAACGCACCAAGCTCGACTTTTACGACGGGCACAGCTTCATGGTGGTATCGGTGCCGCTGCTGCGCGACGGCGAGCTGTCGCTGGAACAGCTCAGCCTGTTTCTTGGTCCGCACTGGGTCATCAGCTTCTGGAGCGGCGACCCCGCGTTGCTCGAGCCGGTGCGCCAGAGGCTGCGCAAGAGCGCCTCCGGGCGCATCCGCAAGCGCGGCGCCGACTACCTGTTCTACTGCCTGGTCGACGTGGCCGTGGACAGCTGCTTCCCGACGCTGGAGGCGCTGCGCGAAGAGATCGAGGGGTTGGAAGACAGGCTGCTCGACGACCCCGGCAGCATGGAGGTGGGCGAAATCCATGCGGTCCGGCGCGAGCTCTCGGCCCTGCGCAGGCTGGTGCTGCCGGGCCTGACGGCGCTGCAGCAGCTGCTGCACGACGAGGAGACACCCCTCAAGGAAACCACCATGCGTTACGTGCGCGACGTGCTGGATCACCAGGCGCGCATCGGTGACCAGGTCGACAACCTCACGGAGCTGAGCGCCAGCCTGCACGAGATGCATCTCAGCGCCATCAGCCAGCGCATGAACCACGTCATGCGCCTGCTCACCGTGATCGCCACCATTTTTATTCCGCTGACTTTCATCGCCGGCGTTTACGGCATGAACTTCGACCCGGACGCCAGCCCATGGAACATGCCCGAGTTGCGCAGCCGCTTCGGCTACCCCCTGGTGCTGCTCCTGTTCCTGGTCGTCGGCGCCGGCATGGCCTGGCTGTTCCGTCGCCGGGACTGGCTCTGAGCCATGGCGGGTAATACGAAGCGACCGGCACTGGGCTGGCGCGAATGGGTCGCGCTGCCGGACCTGGGCATTGCTTGTATCAAGGCCAAGGTAGACACTGGGGCACGCACCTCGGCGCTGCATGCCTTCGAGCTGGAGGCATTCGAGCGCGCCGGTGCGCGCTGGGTGCGTTTTGCGGTGCACCCAGACCAGTACGACCGCAACCAGGTGATCCGTTGCGAGGCGCCGGTCCTCGACCGTCGCCTGGTGTCCGATTCAGGCGGACACCGCGAGCAACGCTGGGTGATCGCCAGCACGCTGCAGCTCGGCAGCCACACCTGGCCGATCGAAATGACCCTGACCGACCGTGACACCATGCGCTTCCGCATGCTGCTCGGGCGCACCGCCCTGCGCGGGCGCTTCACCGTCGATCCGGCCCGCTCTTATTGCATGGGCAGGACTCCCGATCCTGCCGCGGAGAAACGCTGATGCACATTGCCATCCTGTCGCGTAATCGGCAGCTTTACTCCACGCGCCGGCTGATCGAGGCGGCGCGCGAGCGCGACCACGAGGTCAGCGTCATCGACCCGCTGAAGTGCGTCATGGACGTCACCTCGCGCCGGCCCAGCGTGTACTACCGCGGGGAGACCCTGCCCCGATTCGACGCCGTCATCCCGCGTATCGGCGCCTCCATCACCTTCTACGCCTTGGCCGTGTTGCGCCAGTTCGAAGTCATGGGCGTGTATCCCGCCAACGAATCAGTGGCCATCGGCCGCAGCCGCGACAAGCTGCGCTGCCTGCAGCTGCTGGCTCGCGCCGGCGTCGGCCTGCCCGTGACCGCCTTCGCCCACTCGCCCGACGACACCAAGACCCTCGTCAGGCTGGTCGGCGGCGCCCCGCTCGTGCTCAAGCTGCTGCAGGGCACGCAGGGGCGCGGTGTCGTGCTGGCGGAAACCAAGCAGGCCGCCGAGAGCGTCATCGACGCGTTCCGGGAACTGGACGCCAACTTCCTGGTGCAGCAGTTCATCCGCGAGGCGGGCGGCGCCGACATTCGCGCCTTCGTCATCGGCGACCGCGTGGTCGCGGCCATGCTGCGCCAGGCCAAAGAGGGTGAGTTCCGCTCCAACCTGCATCGCGGCGGCTCCGCCTCGATCGTGAAGCTCAGCCCACAGGAGCGCGCCACGGCAGTGCGTGCAGCGAAGACCGTGGGACTTAACGTCGCCGGCGTGGACATCGTGCGCGGCCACGACGGACCGCTGGTGCTGGAGGTCAACTCCTCCCCCGGCCTCGAAGGCATCGAGACTGCGACCGGCAAGGACGTCGCCGGCATGGTCATCAGCTTCCTGGAGAAGAAGGCCCAGCCCGGTCATACCCGCACGCGGGGCAAGGGCTGACCGCGTGGCGCCCGTCGCACCGCCCCTGGTCATTGGCGGCGTCACCGTGGCGCCGGGCGAGCGTCGCGGCGTCTCACTGCCGGTCGGCATGCTGCACACCCGCGTGCCGGTGCAGATGCCCGTATGGGTAATCCATGGACGCCGCCCGGGGCCGCGGCTGTTCATCAGCGCCGCCATCCATGGCGACGAGCTCAACGGCATCGAGATCATCCGCCGCGTGCGCGCACGCCCCCTCACCGGCTTGAAAGGCACCCTGCTGCTGGTGCCGGTAGTGAATGTCTTCGGCCTGTTGCAGCACTCGCGTTACCTGCCGGACCGGCGCGACCTCAACCGCAGTTTCCCCGGATCCGAGCGCGGCTCCCTGGCGGCGCGCCTCGCCCACCTGTTCATTACGGAGATCGTCGAGCGCTGCACCCACGGCATCGACCTGCACACCGGCGCGGTCCATCGCAGCAACCTGCCGCAGATCCGTGCCCAGCTCGACAACGAGGAGACGCGGACGCTGGCGACGGCGTTTGGCGCGCCCGTGGTGCTCGACTCGCAGCTGCGCGACGGCTCGTTGCGCGAGGCGGCTGCGGAACGCGGCATCCCGACGCTGATCTACGAAGCCGGCGAAGCCTTGCGCTTCGACGAAATGTCGATCCGCGTCGGCGTGGCCGGGATCGTCGAAGTGATGCGCACGCTCGGCATGCTGCGGCGCAAGCCGGGGGCGCGGGCGCGGCCGGCGAAGCCGGTCATCGCCGATGGCAGCCACTGGGTGCGGGCCCCGGCCGGCGGTATCCTGCGCACCGCTATCCGGCTGGGCCAGCGGGTCGCCGCCGGGGAACTGCTGGGCCGCGTATCCGACCCTTTCGGCGCCGTCGAGGTGCGCGTGGATGCGACGCATGAAGGCATCATCATCGGCCGCAACAGCCTGCCGCTGGTGAACGAAGGGGACGCCTTGTTCCATGTCGCACGCATGGCGCGGCTGGGCGAGGCATCGCGCGCCGTGGAGGCCATCTCGGGCGCATTCCGCGACCCCGGCGACGTCATCTCCTCGTAGCCGTTTCTTCACGCGTTGGTAGCGTGCGGCCACCATCCTCTGTGCCCGGGTGAGGTCACCGGGACAACACATGGCCAATGCGATCGGCTGGCTCGCACGTCTCGAAGATGCAGAGGTGCGCTTCTGCCTGCGCGCCAACCGCAGCTGCGACAGGCGCGTGCTATTGCTCCTGTTCGCCGCGGTAAGCCGCCTCGGCGACGGCGTATTCTGGTACGGCCTGATGCTGGCGTTGCCGCTGTGGTACGGCGAGCCGGGCCTGTTCGTCTCGCTGCAACTGGCGGCCACCGGTGTGGCCGGCCTGGTCATCTACCGGGCCCTGAAGGAGCGCCTGGTGCGCGAGCGGCCTTACGCCATGAATCCGCGAATCCGCGCCGGGGCCCGCGCCCTGGACAGGTACAGCTTCCCATCGGGCCATACTCTGCATGCCGTCGCCTTCACGCTCGTCGCGTGCAGCGCATTCCCGGCGCTGGGTTGGCTGTTGCTGCCCTTCGCAGTGCTGGTGGCGATGTCCCGCGTCGTTCTCGGGCTGCACTACCCTAGCGACGTCGCGGCCGGCGCCCTGCTTGGCGCGCTGCTGGCGCACGTAGCGCTGGCACTCACCGGTTAAGCGCTAGGCGCCCGCCACCACCAGCGCAGCGCCCTGGCGGCGCGGATCCGCAGCAGCGACCAGCGTGCGATCCGCCTGGCGCAGCACCGCTCCGGCGCCACCGAAAAACATCGACAGCGCGTCGAAGGCGCGCACCGGCATGGCCACCTGCGCGACGGGCAGGCCGGGTTCCACCGCAGCCTGCCATCCGGCCGCGGCCTTTTCGACGTGCAGCCGCGGCGCCGCCAGCGCCTCTTCCAGGGTTCGTCCCAGACGCATGAAATCCAGCATCACCTGCAGCAGCGCGGTCGTGATGCGCTCTGCCCCCGGGCTGCCCAGCGACAACATGGCGCCGTCCGCGCTGCGCGCAACCACCGGCGACATGTTCGACCCCATGCGCGCCCCCGGCGCGAGGGCGTGGAAGCCCCGCGGGTTGAGTTCGAGCTCTCCGAGACAGTTGTTCAGCCAGATGCCCGTGCCCGGCACCAGCACGCCGGACCCGTAGCCCGAAGAAGCGGTCACCGCGCACGCCAGTCCGTCCTCGTCGAGCGTCGAGATATGCACCGTGGAAGGCGCCGAGCCACCCGTGGCGCCGCCCCCGGAAGCGGCCCAGCGCAGCAGCGCCTCTAGCGCCGCGTCGGCCTCCGGGCCGGCATGCGTCGAGAGCTCCTGGACGCGCTCGAACACGTCCCGCTGCGCCGCCGCCAGTTGCGCCACCGTGGCGTCGCTCCATGCGCCGCGAGGCTCTGCGCCCATGCGCGCCAGCATCGCGGCAAGCGCCGCGCCGCCGATCGCGGGCGGCGGCGGCACGGCCACCTCCCAGTCGTCCACGTTGCAATGCAAGGGCTCACGGCGCGCGACGCGATAGGCGGCGCGGTCGGCCGCGCTCATCAGGCCGCCGCCCGCATCGATGCAAGCGGCAATCTCCGCGCCGAGGCGGCCGGTGTAGAAAGCTGCCGGGCCCTCGCGCCCCAGTTCCACCAGCGTCTCGGCCAGGCCGGGCACGTGCATCGGGCTGCCGGCCGGAAGCAGTTCCCCAGCGCCATCGTGGATGACCGCGCCGCTTTCCGGCTGCCAGCCGAAAATCTCGCGGTGGCTGTAATTCAGCCAGGTCGCGGACGCCGCCCCGAGGGGAAAACCCTGGCGCGCCCGCTCGGCCGCAGGAGCGAGGAGGTCGGGCCATTCCATGCGCCCCCAGCCGCCGGCCGCGTCGCCCAGTGCCGCCACCGCACCCCCGACACCGACCGCACCGTAGCCGACGATGGTTTCCATGCCGCCGCCGTAATCCAGGGTCACCGGGCGGCCGGCAGCGCCGAACCGCTCCGGCGCCCGGCCGAGGCCTGGCATGGCGATCCCGCCGTCAATCACGCACGGGGCTTCTCCCGGGCACCAGACCGAAATAAACGCGCCGGCATCGAGGCCGACAATGCCGATCTCCGTCGCCAGTGCCGCCATGGCAGCGGCCACCGCGGCATCCACAGCGTTGCCGCCCCGCTCTGCGACCGCGCCCCCGGCGCGCACCGCGATTTCCGAGGGTCCTGCAATGCCGATGGAGAGGCCGGCTCCGCGACCGGAACTCACTCCTCCATCCCGCCTTCGAGATAGTCCATGCAGCCGGAGAATGTCGCCAGGCGCGGCCGGTCCTCAACGGGGATTTCGATGCCGGTCTCGCGCACCAGGGCAGCGAAAAAGCGCTCTGCGTCCAGCGTGAACTGTTCGCTCAGGGGCTGGTCGGGTTCGATCGGGCGGTGCCCGATATCGCCTGCCGCTTGCGACAAGGCTCTCAGCACCGCGGTTTCGAGGTCGCGTTGGTTCATTACCCTCCTCCTCGGGCGCGCCGACATGGGCGCTCGTTGGGGTCACCGGTAGGTGCAGAGTGCCGCGCGCAGGCACTCGGCCGCTTGACTCAGGTCAAACCTTCACGCGGCACAGTTTGCCATGTTGGGGGCACGTACGGACGGTTGCATATTAGAATCCTCTAAATTACAATCGCTGGCACTCGAGAACGCACCCCGCCGGGGTCTGCGTCATCCGGAGCCATGATGGAGAGGCACTCTTGAAACAGGCACTGCTGGAACTGGCCCTGCGTCGCCCGCGCACGATCTACGTGCTGACCCTGCTGCTGACCCTTGTCCTGGGGCTGCAGATTCCGCGCATCCAGGTCGACACGGACCCCGAGAACATGCTGCCCGCGGAGCAGCCCGACCGTGTCTTCCACAACCAGGTGAAGGAAGAGATTGGCGCTGCACGACGCCATCGTGGTCGGGCTGGTGGAACCCGACCATCCGGACGGAATCTACAACCCGGCTTCGCTGCGGCGCGCTGCATCGCGCCACGGAGCAGATCCTGGAGATCGACGGCGTGATCGCGCGCGACCTGATGTCCCTGTCGGTGGCGGACAACATCGACCAGGCCGGCCCGGGCACCGTGCGCTTCGAGTGGATGATGCCCGAGCCGCCAGCGACCCGGGAAGCGGCGCTCGCGATCCGCGCGCATGTGGAACGCCTGCCGCTGCTGAAGGACACGCTCGTCTCCGGCGACGGCAGGGCGGCCGCCATCTACGTGCCGATTCACGACAAGAACGAGAGCCACCGCCTGTCGCAGGAGATCGAGGACATCACCGCCGCGGCCTCGGCGGAATTCGGCGCCACCGGCGACTAGCACATCACCGGCCTGCCGGTAGCCGAGGACACCTTCGGCTTCGAGATGTTCGTGCAGATGGGCATCTCCGCGCCGCTGGCGGGCCTGATGATCTTCCTGCTGCTGTGGTTCTTCTTCCGCAGCATCCCGCTGATCGTCGCGCCGATGATCGTCGCCATGGTCACGGTCATCGCCACCATGGGGCTGCTCATCGGCATGGGCTTCACCGTCCACATCATGAGCTCCATGATCCCGATCTTCCTCATGCCGATCGCGGTGGTGGACTCGGTGCACATCATGTCCGAGTTCGCCGACCGCTACCGCCCGGGACGCGACCAGAAAGACGACTATCCGCGAAGTCGTGGACCACCTGTTCACGCCCATGCTGTTCACCTCGGTGACCTCGGCCGTGGGCTTCGTCTCGCTCGCCCTGACGCCGATTCCGCCGGTGCAGGTGTTCGGCGCCTTCGTGGCCTTCGGCATCCTGCTGGCCTTCTTGCTCACCATCGTCTTCATCCCGGCCTAGTGGTGTCGCGCATGAAGCCGGCCAAGCTGGAGAAGCTGCAGAGTGCGCTGCATGCCGGCGAAGGCGACTCGACCTGCTGGCGCGCATCCTGCGCGCGCGGCGGCCGCGGCGCCCTGCCGGCACGGCAAGCTGGTCCTGCTGGGCTTCGCCGTCGTATTCGCCGTCAGCGTCGCCGGCATCGCGCAGATCCAGATCAACGACAACCCGGTGCGCTGGTTCAAGGCGGACCATCGCATCCGCGTCGCCGACCAGGTGCTGAACGAGCACTTCGCCGGCACCTATGACGCCTTGCTCGTGCTCGACCATGCGCAGCCGGCCGGATGGCGCGCTGCTGCAGCAACGGGTGTCCGGGACGCTGGCCAAGGCCCCGGCCGAGGTGAGCGCGTTCTGGCGCGAAATTGCCGCCGGCGGCGGACGAGACCCTGGACGGCGAGCGGCTGACCAGCGTCAGTTCCACGCTCGAAGACGCGGCTGTTCGACGCCGAAGGCGACGCCTTCGACGCGCTCGACGCCCTGGTGCGCGACGTCGAGTCCGTGGCCAGTGAGGCGCGAGTACTTCCAGCAGCCGGAGGTGCTGCGCTGCGATCGCGGACCTGCAGGCCGATGCTCGCGACCAGCGGGCTGGTCGGCAAGAGCAATGCCCTGCCGGACCTGGTGAAGACGGTGAACCGCGAGCTGCGTGGCGGCGACCCGGCGGACTTCAGCATTCCCGACCGCGTGCGCGGGCGTGGCCCAGACGCTGCTGCAGTTCCAGTCCTCGCATCGTCCGCAGGACCTGTGGCACATGGTGACGCCCGACTTCACCCGCGCCGTGATCTGGCTGCAGCTCACCAGCGGCGACAACCAGGACATGACTGCGGTCCTGCGACCACGTCACCGCCTACCTCGCCGAGCATCCGGCTGCCGGAAGGCGTGGCCCTGCAGCTGGGCCGGCAAGACCTACCTCAACGTGGTGTGGCAGGACGCCATGGTGAACGGCATGGTCGGCAGCCTGGTGGGCGCCTTCGTCGTCGTGTTCATCATGATGGTGGTGCTGTTCCGCTCCGTCGGCTTCGGCCTGCTGGCCATGCTGCCGCTGACCATCACCATCGCCTTCATCTACGGCCTCATCGGCTGGGTCGGCAAGGACTACGACATGCCGATCGCGGTGCTGTCTTCGCTGACGCTCGGCCTGTCGATCGACTTCGCCATTCACTTCATCGCAGCGCGCCCGCGAAGCGCTGGCGCAGAAGGGCGACTTCCAGGCTGCCATGGCGGAAATGTTCGAAGAGCCGGCCCGCGCCATCAGCCGCAATGCCATCGTCATCGCGGTGGGCTTCACGCCGCTGCTGCTGGCGCCGCTGGTGCCCTACATCACGGTGGGCGTCTTCCTGGCATCGATCATGGCGGTATCGGCCGTCGTCACGCTGGTGCTGCTGCCGCCGACGATGCGTCCCTTCATCGAGCGGCGCTTGCGGGCCGCGAGCTGACACGACACTGCCTGGCAAGGAGAAACGAATCATGAAGACTTTAGCGCTGACCGCCACCACGCTGTTCGCTCTCGCCCTGGGCGCGAGCGCGTCTGCCGAGCCGCTCACCGACGTGAACGAGATCGTCGCGCGCGCCAACCTGGCCGCCTACTACGGCGGCGACGACGGGCGCAGCGAGGCCCGCATGACCATCGGCGACGACCAGGGCCGCGAGCCAACTGCGCCAGTTCACTATCCTGCGCCGCGACCACGCGGACGGCGGCGACCAGGACTTCATGGTGTTCTTCTCGCGGCCCTCCGACGTGCGCGGCACCGTGTTCCTGGTCGCCAAGCACATCGACCGCGACGACGACCGCTGGCTGTACCTGCCGGGCCTCGACCTGGTGAAGCGCATCACCGCCGGCGACAAGCGCACCAGCTTCGTCGGCTCGCACTTCTTCTACGAGGACGTCTCCGGCCGCAACCCGGCCGAGGATGAGCACCGCCTGGTGGAAACCACCGCCGAGCACTACGTGCTCGAGAGCACGCCGAAAGATCCCGCCGGCGTCGAGTTCGCGCGCTATGTGACGCGCATCGATCGCGCGACTTTCCTGCCCATGAAGACCGAGTACTTCGACAGCCGCGACCGTGTCTATCGGCTCATGGAAGTCCTCGGCGTGGAGGAGATCGGCGGTTATCCGACGGTGACGCGCTCGCGCATGTCCGAACCGCTCGACGGCGGCCAGACGCTGATGGAGTTCCGCTATACCGAGTATGACGTCGGCCTGCCGGCGGATATTTTCTCCGAGCGCTACCTGCGCACCCCGCCCACCGACTGGCTGCGGCGCGGCGGAGAATGACGCCGTGCGCGCGGCCCTGATCACGGTCCTCGCCTGGGCGCTGCTGGCCGTTGCGTCGGCCGGCTGGTCGGCGGAACCCGGCGACGAGCCGAAGGACGATCCCTTCGCCGAATTCGACGAGGACTGGGAGGACCCCTGGGCGACGGAAGACCAGGGGCTGCGCTGGAGCGGCTTCGTGGAGGGCGCGCTCGGCGCGCGTGACCAGGACGTCGCGGGGCTGGATCGCCTCACCCTCGGGGAGCTGCGCATCCGCGCGGAAACGCGCTACGACCATGGTAGTTTCCAGCTCGATTTCAAGGGCGACCTGGCCTGGGATGAGGTACGCGATTCGCTGGATCCAAAGCTGCGCGAGCTCGCACTCAGCTTCCGGCCCTTCTCCAGCGTCGACGCCAAGATCGGGCGGCAGGTGCTGACCTGGGGCACGGGCGACCTGCTGTTTCTCAACGACCTGTTCCCCAAGGACTTCATTTCCTTCTTCGCCGGTCGCGACGAGGACTATCTCAAGCTGCCGTCCGACACGGCCCGGGTCAGCATCTTCACCGACCTAGTCAACCTCGACCTGGCCTGGACGCCGCGCTTCCAGCCCGACAATTACCTTTACGGCGAGCGCTTTTCCTTCTGGAACCCGGCGGCGGGCGCCGTGATCGCGCCGCAGCCGCCACGACGCGCGGACGAGCCGGACACCGGAGAACTGGCCTTGCGCCTGTTCCGCACCGTGGAGGCCGTCGAGTACGCCGCTTACGGCTATGTCGGCCGCTGGAAACAGCCACTCGGCGTGGACGCCGCAGGCATGCCGCGCTTTCCGCGCCTGCGCAGCATCGGCGCCAGCATGCGCCGGCCCTTCTACCGCGGCCTGCTCAACACCGAGTTCTCCTGGTACGACTCCTACGACGACCGTGACGGCGACGACCCCGCGACGCCCAACTCCGAGCTGCGCGCCCTGCTGGGCTACGAGCAGGAGGTGGTGCGCAACCTGACGCTCGGCACGCAGTTCTATGTCGAGCGCATCCAGCACCACGACCGCCTGCTGGAGAACTCACCCGACCCCGAGCGCGAGCGTGAGCGCTGGCGCACCGTGGCCACGCTGCGTCTCACGCATCGCGCGCTGCAGGACAAGCTCACCAGCTCGATGTTCCTGTTCGTCTCCCCGTCCGAGAGCGACTATTACCTGCGCCCCTCGGTGTCCTGGCGCCGCGACGACCAGTGGCTGTTCGCCGGCGGACTGAACCTGTTCGGGGGCAGCGACGATTACACCTTTTTCGGCCAGCTTGAAGAAAACACCAACGCCTGGGTGAGGGTCCGCTATAACTACTGACGAGGCGATGAAAGCGGGGCTGCTGCAACCGTTGGCCTATCCCGGCCAGGTGCAGCGGGTCGATCTGGCAGAGACGCACATCTCCTGGGTGTTTCTCGCCGGCGAGTACGCCTACAAGTTCAAGAAGCCGCTGGACCTCGGCTTCCTCGACTTCCGCGATCCTGCGCGCCGCCTGCATTACTGCCGCGAGGAGCTGCGCCTCAATACGCGCCTGGCGCCGCAAATCTACCTCGACCTGGCGGGCGCGGTAGCAACGCCCGCGGGCTGGCGCGTGGTGCCATGGCGCGACGGCGCGGAACCCGCCGTGCGCATGCGCCGCTTCCCGGACGAGGCCCGGCTGGACCGGTTGCTCGCTGCGGGCCGGCTGGCAGAGGACGCTTTCGAACCCTTCGCACGCTCGCTGGCGGAGTTCCAGCAGGGACTGCCCCCGGCGCCCGCAGACGGAAACATGGGCAAGGCGGCCGCGGTAACGCGTCCGGCGCATGCCAACTTCGCGGCCTTGTCGCCCGAAGGACTGGGCGCGCAGGCACGGTCCGAACTCGAGCGCCTCGAGGACTGGACCCGCGCACAGGCGGAGACCCTGGGCCCGGCCTTTGCGGCGCGCCTCGCCGCCGGCTTCGTGCGCGAAGGCCACGGGGACATGCACCTCGGCAACCTGGTCATGCTGGACGGCCGCATCGTCGCCTTCGATGGCATCGAGTTCGACCCCGCATTGCGCTGGATCGACGTGCAGAGCGAAGTGGCCTTCCTCCTCATGGACCTGGAGTCACGCGAGCGCAGCGCGCTCGGCTGGCGCTTTTACAACGCCTGGCTGCAGGCCAGCGGGGACTACGACGGGCTCGGCGTCCTGCGCTGGTACCTGGTCTACCGCCACCTGGTGCGCGCCAAGATCGACGGCATCCGGCGCTCCCAGGCCGGGCTGGCCGAGGCGGAGGCCGGGCAGCTGGCTGAGCGGCAGGCATGCCACATCGGCCTTGCCGCCCGGCATGCCGCTCCGCAGGCACCCCGCCTGCTGTTGATGTACGGCTATTCGGGCTCCGGCAAGAGCCGCCTGGCGCAGCGTCTGGCGCCGTGCCTGCCGGCGGTGGTGGTGCGCTCCGACCTGGAACGGAAGCGCCTGCACGGCCTCGATCCACGCCAGTCGGCCGCCGCCGCGGTCGGGATCGGCCTCTATGACGCAGCAGCTTCAGAGCAGACCTACGCGCGCCTCGCGGACGTGGCGCGTGCGACCCTCGATGCGGGCTGGAGCATCATTGTGGACGCCGCTTTTCTCGACCGCGAGCGGCGCGAAACCTTCCTGCAACTCGGCCTGGACGCAGGCGCCCGCCCTGCGCTCCTGCACTGCGAGGCGCCGCCGGGAGTGCTGCGCGAGCGCGTGGCGCAGCGCCGCGGCGATCCCTCCGACGCCGGCACGGCCGTGCTGGAAGCGCAGCTGGCGCGCCACGACACGCCAGGGCCACTGGAAACCCGCTATCGGATCCCGGTGGATACGCGCGACGACCCGGACGTCACTGCGCTGGCGGCAGCGCTGCGTTGATGCGGTAGCCCGCGCGCCACCACGCCAGCGCCGTCAGCCCGAAATAGCCGTGCATGAGCAGGGCGAAATTCCACGCCGCCATGTTGTCGATCGGCAGCTCGGGAAAGAAGTTCTTGGCCGGCACGTTGACCAGCCCGAGGATGAGC
This sequence comes from uncultured Gammaproteobacteria bacterium, assembly GCA_963709275.1. Taxonomy (GTDB): domain Bacteria; phylum Pseudomonadota; class Gammaproteobacteria; order Steroidobacterales; family XN24; genus XN24. The sequence continues at coordinate 306,648 of CAVPVZ010000002.1, read as the reverse complement.
ATGGCGGCGCCGAAGCCGACCTTGGCCTTGATCACTCCGCTGCCGACCCGGGCCCGCACACCCGCGGGCAGCTGTTGCAGCCGCGCCGACAGCAGCAGCTGGGCCAGCGCTGTGAAGGCGAAATACACCGTCACGCCGTAGCGGCGCATGAGCTCATAGGCGCGTCCGTCCGTGCCCAGGAACACCACGTACATGACGAGGAACAGGGCGCCGACCACACCGAGGCCGGTGATCCAGTCGCGCCCGCGGCCGCGCGCACCCAGCTGTCCCAGCCAGGCCCGCACCAGGATCCAGTACGCGACCATCACGCTGGCGGTCGGCAGCATCAGGGCGCGGAACAGGTGGATCGAGGGATCGCGCCGCGCAGCGCCGCTGATCGAGGTGCAGCCCTCGAAGAATGGAACACATGTCGGCACCTGCCCGGTACCGGCGGAAATCAGATAGGTGATGACGACCGCGAGGGTCGGCACTGCCCAGCACAGCAGCGCAATCCAGCCCGCCCGCATCAATGCGCCGCGTAGCGTCGCCCGGCCGCGGTCAGCATCCAGGCGCTGCCCTTGACGCCGGCGCCGCAGCCCTCCACCGGACAACCGGCGCAGGCGTCGCTGCACTCCCCCACGCGTTCCAGCAGGCCGCTGCGTGCCAGCTGGTCCACCAGCGCCTCGACCATCGCCGGCGAGGTATCCAGTGCCGCAGCGAGCTCCGCTGTACTGCTCACGCGGCCGCCGGCGATCGTCTGCAGGGCACGTTTAAGCACCGCCGCCCCCGAGGCCCAGCAACAGGGCGCCGCGATACACCAGCAGGCCGAACAGCAAGGCCGCACTGAGCATCAGGCCGATGCTTGCCAGGGTCCAGCCCCAGCTCCGCGTCTCGATGCGAATCGCCGCCACGGTCGCCACGCAGGGCACGAACAGCATGTTCACTACCAGGAAGGACAGCGCCGCAGCCGGCGTGATCATCAGCGCCAGCGTGTCTCCCAGCGCGGCGCCGTCGCCGCCGAAGATGATGCCCAGGGCGGCGATGGAGTTCTCCTTGGCCACGAATGAGGCGAGCGTCGCCACGATCAGCCGCCAGTCGAGACCAAGCAGGCCGCCGACGGGCTCGAGCGACCGGCCGAACATCGCCAGGTAACTGTCTTCCACGCCCTCGCCCGGGTAGCTGACAAGCACCCAGATCACCATGGACACCACCACGATCACGGTGGCGGCGCGCTTGATGAAGGTCCACACGTTGGTGGCGGCGAAAACCAGGATGGTGCGGGGGTTGGGCAGGTGATAGAGCGGCATCTCCATGACGAAAGCGAGGCGCTCGCGCCGGAACACGAAACGGTCCAACAGCAGGCCGACAAGCACCAGCACCACCAGGTTGCCCACCACCAGGCCCCACGCCACCAGCGTCGGCGAACCCGGGAAGAACAGCGGCACGAGGAAGGCGAGCACCACCAGGCGCGCGCTGCAGGGAACGAAGGGCGTCAGCATGATGGTCAGCAGCCGCGCGGGCCGCGACTCGATCACGCGGCTGCCCATCACCGCCGGGACGTTGCAGCCGAAACCGAGGAACAACGGCAGGAAGCTCTTGCCGTGCAGCCCGATGCCGTGCATGAAGCGATCCATGACGTAGGCCATGCGGCTCTGGTAGCCGGTGTCCTCGAGGAAACCCAGTGCGAGGTAAAACACGAACAGGATCGGCACGAAGGTGACCACGATGCCTGCACCGGCCAGCAGCCCGTCGATGACGAGCCCCTGTACCCAGGGCGGCGCGCCGCCGAGGACGGCGCCGAGCCCGGCGGCGACGCGCGCCACCACCGCCTCCTCCAGCCAGCCCTGCAAGGGCCCGGCCACCGAGAAGGTGATCCAGAACACCAGGCCGAACACGGACAGCAACAGGGCCAGCCCCCAGCCCGGATGCGTCGCCACCCGGTCGAAGCGGTCGGTGAAGCTGACCTGGCCGAGCTTCGGCCGCCGCACGGCTGCCCGCACCATGCGCCCGATCCACTCGTAGCGCGCGCCCGCCACGTCCAGCACTGCGTCCTCGTGCTCGCGCAGCAGTTCCTGCACCGCGGCCCATGTCTCCGGCGGCAGCCAGCCGGGCGCGAGCTCCGTGACCTCACGGTCGCCCTCGAGGAGTTTCAGGGCTGCCCAGCGCTCCGGCACCCCCTGCGGCACGGCACCGGACAGCAGGGTCCTGACCTCTTCGTAGACGGCCTGGTGGGCCGGCGCGATCTCCGGCCGGTCCGGCGCATACTCGCGCCGCCCGTCTGCCACGGCCGCTGCCGCCTCGAGCAACTCCGCCACGCCCTGGTTGCGGCTCGCCACCATCGGCACCACCGGCAGGCCGAGCGCCGCTTCGAGCACGTGCGCGTCGAACTCGACGCCCTCGCGGCGCGCGACGTCGACCATGTTGACGCCGAGCACCACCGGGATGGGTAACAGCAGCAGTTCAGCCAGCAGATAGAGGTTGCGTTCCAGCGCCGCGGCATCCGCCAGCATGATGATGACGTCCGGTCGCTCGCCGAGAACGAACTCGCGCGCCACGCGCTCTTCTTCAGAATTGGAGGTGAGGCTGTAGGTACCGGGCAGGTCGACGACGTGGAAATCGCGGCCGCCGATGCGCGCCGAACCTTCGCGCCGCTCTACCGTCCGTCCCGGCCAGTTGCCGACCTCGGCCGTGAGTCCGGTGAGGATGCTGAAGACCGTGGACTTGCCGACATTCGGCTGCCCGGCCAGCCCGATGACGAGCCGCCGCGGCAACGCGCGCGGAGACGCCGCCTGCTGCGCCTCAAGCGGTTGCGGATGGGCATTCATAAACGGTTACCAGGCCGGCCTGGCTGCGCCCCAGGGCGATACGGGTATCGCGCACGCGCGCCAGCATGGGCCCGAAGCCGCGGTTCTGCAGCACCAGGATCTCGGTGCCCGCAGTGAGTCCCATGGCGGCGAGCCGGGCCGCCAGGTCGCGTCCCCCGGTCACCCGTGCGACGACGCCGCAGAACCCATCCGGCAGGTCGCTGAGGATGAATTCGTTGGAACTGGTCATGGAGGGATCCTGTCGTTACTCTGGCAACGAAACCACGTCGGGCGGCGGCTGCCGGAAATCTGGAGCCCAGTATAGGTTCGCCCCAGCGGCCGTGTGGATAGGTAGTTGACGCAAATGATTCTCAATTAGACACTCTCGCCCGGATCAGTTCAAGGAGATTCCGCATGCCGCTTCGTTTCTTGCGCCTGCTGGGCGCGCCCCTGCTTGGAGCCGCCCTGGTACTGGCCGCAGCAGCCCCGGCCCGGGCCGACATCGGCCTGGCCGCGCTCATGCACAACCTGCAGACCCACGCCCACAAGCTGCAGCTCTCGGTGGCTGCGCGCAACGGCGAGCTGGCCTATTTCTACCTGCACGAAATCGAAGAGACCGCCGGGACCATCATCAACGACATCGGTGATTACAGCGGCTATCCGATCGCGTCCTTGACGCAGGACATGCTCCTGCCTTCGGTCGAGGCCCTCGAGGAATCGGTCAAGGCGGGCGACTGGACGACCGCCGATGCACGTTTCGCCAAGCTGCTGAAGTCGTGCAACGGCTGCCACGTCGTGGCCGGTCACGGCTTCATCCGCATCGTCCCGGCGGAAGGCAATCCCTTCGCCCAGGATTTTTCACCCCGCCCGGACTGAATCGGCCGCCGGGCCCGTCGGGCCTGCCGGACCTGCCGCGAGCACCGGACGCATCGTGCGTTGACCCTATTGACCGGTCGGCCAGTTAATACTATCGTTTCAGCATGAACACCTCCGCGGGCCCCCGGGACCCTGATCTCACCCGGGAACGCATCCTCGAAGCTGCGCACAAGCTGTTCGTGAGCAGGGGCTTCGCCGCTGTCAGCATGCGCGACCTGGCGCGCGAGTCCGGCGTGACCAAGAGCCTCATTCACCACCATTTCGGCAGCAAGGAAGCGCTCTGGGAGCTGGTAAAGGAACAGGCCATTGCCGCCTACGCCGAGGGCCAGGTGGCGCAGCTGCAAGCTGCGGAAGCGCCCGACGCCGAGCTGCTGCGCGACGGCATTTCCCGCTACTTCCATTTCCTGCAGCAGAACCCCGAGGTCGTGCGGCTCTTCGCATGGACTCATCTCGACGCGGACCAGAGCTGCGGCCAGCTGGACGCGGAGCTGGTGCGCCTCGGCGCCGAGCGCGTGCGCCAGGCGCAGGCGCGCGGGCTGCTGCGCGCCGACGTCAACCCGACGCATGTGGTGACCATGTTCGTGAACGGCTGCACGCACTGGTTCCAGGCGCGGGCCCACCACGCGCAATGGCCGGGCGTGGGCAGCGACGCCGAATACCTCGACGACTTCCTCAAGATCGTCATGGAAGGCCTGCTGCCGCGCGCGCCGGAGGACGAGACATGAGTGCCGCCACTGCTCGTCGCCGCACCCTGTCCGTTTCGGTGCCGGCCCTTCTCCTGTGCACCCTGCTCGCCGCCTGTGACCTGCCAGGCGAGGCCCCGGCCACGAGCGACCCGGGCGAACATCGCAGCGCGGTGCGCGTCGCCGCCGTCGAGCGCGTCGAGGGCGGGCGCATGCTGCAATTGCCCGGCGTGCTGCGCGCCGCGCAACGTGCACAACCCGCTTTCCTGCAGCCCGGCTACCTGGCCGAACGCCTGGTGGTGCGGGGTGAGCGCGTGACCGCTGGGCAACCGCTCGCCACGCTGAACAACCCGGCCCTGGGTCCGACCTTGAGCGCGGCACAAGCGCGCGTGCGCGAGCTCGACGAACGGCTCGTGCAGTTGGAGGCGGAGTACCAGCGCATGCTGGAACTCAACACCCGCGGGCTGGCTTCTGCCGACCAGCTCGACCGGGCGCTGGCGGCACGCAACTCGACGCGCGCAGCACGTGAGCAGGCCGTGGCCGGTGTCGCCGAGGCTCGCGAACAGCTTGGCGAAGCCACCCTGCGCGCGCCCTTCGACGCCCTGGTCAGCGACCTGCTGGTGGAGCCCGGCGACTTCGTGCAGGCCGGCCAGTCCGTCCTGGTGCTCTCCGGCACAGGCGCGCTGGAAGTCGAAGTGAAACTGCCGGAAGGCCTGTCGGCCGAGCTCGTCCCCGGGACGCCGGCCCGCGTCCGTGCGCTGGCCTCGGGCCGGGAAATCGACGCTGTCCTAAGGGAGCTCGGCGTGGCCCGGGACGGACGCCTCGCGCCCGCGGTGCTGGAGCTGGCTGTGGACGCGTCCGACGCACCGGAGTGGTTCCCGGGGCTTTCCGTGCAGGCGGGCTTCGCACTCTCCGCCGCGCCCGCCCTCAGCGTGCCGTTGAGCGCAGTCGTCGACCCGGGCACCGGGCGGACCCGCGTGTATCGCGTGCGGGACGGGCGCGCCGTCCTCACGCCGGTGCAGGTGGGGCGGCCCCTCGGGGCGCGGGTCGAGGTCCGCGGTGAACTGGCCGCCGGCGACGAGGTAGTGGTGGCGGGCCACCAGCAGCTGCTCGACGGCGACCTGCTGAGGATCCTGCCCTGAACCTGATCCTCGCCAGTATCGAGCGTCGCCGCCTGGTGCTCGCCGTGGTCCTGACGCTGTCGCTGATCGGGCTGGCGTCGTGGCTCGGCATGAACCGGCAGGAAGACCCGTTCTTCCCCTATCGCTACGCCCAGGTGCTGGTGAGCTGGCCCGGCGCCGACGCCGACCTGGTCGAGCGCCTGGTGCTCAACCCGCTGCAGGAAGAAATCGCCCAGGTCGATGAAGTCAACGAGCTGCGCGGCACCGCCCGGCTCGGCTTTGCGCAGATCATCGTCGGCATGCAGCAGCAAGTTTACGACACCGACGAGGTGTGGCAGCGCGTGCGTGTGGCGATCGAGCGGGCGGAACGCAAGTTCCCGCCGGAAGCCGGCCGGGCGGAGTTGTTCGACCGCATGATGGACACCGAAGGCATCGTGCTGGTGGTGACCGGGTCAGACGACCTGCTCGAACTCACCGAGACGGCGCGATCGCTGCGGCGCGACCTGTTTCTCGTACCCGACATCGCGCGCATCGAACTTCTCGCCAACCCCGGGGAGCAACTGGTGCTGAACATCGACCCGGCTGCGGCGCAGGCCTGGGGGCTGGACACGCAGACCCTCGGAGCACAACTCGCGGCGCGCAACATCACCATGCCGGGCGGCGTCCTGAGTCGCGACGCGCGTTCATTCGTGCTGCGCCCGCGCTCGGACTTCGGCAGCCTGGCGGAGCTGTCGGCAACGCCGGTGCAATTGCCTTCCGGCGACCTGGTACCACTGAGCGAAGTGGCCAACCTGGTGCTGGAGCCGGCCGAGCCGCCAACCGAGCGCATGTGGTTCAACGGTCGTCCCGCCGTGGGGCTGGGCATCGTGATTCCCGAGAACCGTCTCAACGCGGTGCGCTTCGGCGAGCGTGTGCGTGCCGTCGTGGACCAGGTGCGCGACGACTACGCCCCGCTCGAGATCCACGAGATGTTCTACCAGCCGCAGTGGGTGCAGGACCGCCTCGCGGAACTGGCACGCTCACTGCTCATCGGCGTCGTGGTGGTGGTCTTCGTGCTGCTCGCCTTCATGGGGCCGCGCCTCGGCCTGACCGTGGCGGGCGTGCTGCCGCTGGTGACGCTGTCTTCCCTCGCCCTGTACGCCATGGGCGGCGGCGTGCTGCACCAGATCGCGGTGGCGGGGCTGGTCATCGCACTCGGCATGCTGGTCGACAACGCGATCGTCATGGTTGAGAACCTGCAATGGCATCTCGACCAGGGCCGCGGCCGGCGCGAGGCGGCCATCATGTCCGTGCGCGAGCTGTCCGGCCCGCTGGCGGCCGCCACCGGCACGACGCTGGCTGCGTTCATGCCGCTGCTCCTCTCGCAGGGCAACACCGCGGACTTCACGCGCGGCATCCCGATACTGGTGATGCTGACGCTGGTGGTGAGCTACCTGTACGCGGTCTTCGCCACGCCGGTCATGGCCACCGCGACGCTGCAGCCGCGCGTGGGCGGCTCCGGCGGGCGCATCCAGGTCCTGGGCGCTGCGCTGGGCCGCCTGGCAGTGCGCCGCCCCTGGCACGTGGTGATCGTCGCCGCGCTGCTGGTGAGCGCAGCAGGCGCACTGAGCGGGATGCTGCCGCGCGATTTCTTCCCCAGCACGGATCGCAACCAGCTCATCGTCGACCTGCGCTTCCCCGAGGGCACCGAACTGGAGTACACGGCCTTGCAGGCGAATGCGCTGGCAGCCGAACTGGCCACCCAGCCCGCGGTGACGGACGCCCACGTTTTCGCCGGCTCCAGCGGCCCGCGTTTCTACTACAACCTGGTCAAGATCCCGAACTCACCGCACCTCGGCCGCATCGTCGCCATCACCCGGCACGAGCGCGAACTGCCGCAACTCATGCACTGGGTGCGCGAGTATGCACAGTCCCGCCTGCCGGATGCTCACGTCACTGCCAGCCGCCTCGGCCAGGGACCGCCGCTGGATGCACCGATCGAGATCCGGGTGTTCACCGAGGAGCCCGACATGCTGGTCTCCGCGGCCGAGGACGTGATGCGGCTGCTGCGCGCCACGCCCGGCGCCATCGACGTGCGCCATACGCTGGGCACGGGCCTGCCGACCGTGCGCCTGGACATCGACGACGCCGCTGCAGCGCGGCTGGGCCTGTCGCGGAGCGATGTCGCGCGGGCCCTGGCCGGGGCCACGCTGGGCAATGAATTCTCGACCTGGCGGGCGCGGCGCGAGCCGCTGCCGATGCTGATCCGCGCGCCCGAAGGGCGCGATTTCCCGATCGAGGGCATCGAGGGCCTGCCGCTGCCGCTGCCGGAAGGTGGCACGGTGCCGCTCGGCCAGGTGGCCCGCATGAGCCTGGAATGGAAGCCGGCCGTCATCCGGCAGTGGGACATGCAGCGCATGACCGCCGTGCTCGCGGAGACCGCCGAAGGCTACACCTACGACCAGGTGTTGACGGACCTCGAGCCGCGCCTCGCCGCCCTGCAGCTGCCGCCCGGCGTACATTTCGTCTACGGCGGCGCCGCGGAAGAGGCTGGAGAAGCAAACTCGGCGCTGTTCCACACGCTGCCGCTCGGCGTCCTGATGCTGCTGGTATTCCTGCTCTACCAGTTCAACTCCTTCCGCCTGATGCTCATCGTGCTGGTCACGATACCGCTGGCCGTCGTCGGCGTGACGCCCGGCCTGCTGCTGACCAACCAGCCCTTCAGCTTCACCGCGATCCTCGGCGTTGTGGCGCTGGTCGGCATCGTGGTGAACAACGCCATCGTGCTCATCGACCTGGTCAAGCGCCTGGAACTGGAATACGCGGATTCCGGCCAGGCGGTGATCGCGGCGGTGGCGCGGCGTACGCGGCCCATCCTCATGACCACGGCCACCACCATCGCGGGTCTGCTGCCGCTGACGCTGACCCGCTCCACCCTGTGGCCCCCGCTGGCATGGGCCATCATTTCCGGCTTGCTGGCGTCGACCCTGCTGACACTGGTGGTGATCCCGGCGCTGTACCAGCTGATGGTCGGACGGAAACGCCCGGCGCAGGTCCTGGAGGATCAGGGCAAGGCGTAACCCTGCTCGCGGAACAGCCGCAGGCAGGCGTGCGCCACGCGCGGGTCGTAGCGCTTCCCGGCGCCGGCTTCGATCTCCTCCAGCACCGCCGGCAAGGGGCGCGCCGGACGATGCGGGCGCCGGCTGCTCATGGCCTCGACCACGTCGGCCACGGCGATGATGCGCGCCTCGAGCAGGATATCTTCGCCGCGCAGGCCGTCGGGATATCCGGAACCGTCGTGCCGCTCGTGATGCTGCAGCACGATGTCCGCCAGCGGCCAGGAGAAGTTGCTCTTGCCGAGGATCTGGTAGCCCTGGCGGCTGTGCGTGCGCACGATCTCCGTCTCCATCGGCGTCAGGCGCGCCGGCTTGGAAAGGACCTCTGCAGGCAAGGCGAGCTTGCCGACGTCGTGCACCAGCGCCGCCACGCGCACCCGGTCCCGGATCTCCTCGTCCACTCCCATCTCTGTCGCGATGGCATGCGCAAGGTGGGACACCCGGCGCTCGTGTCCCGCGGTGTAGGGATCACGCATGGAAACGATGGTGTTCACCACCTCGATGGTGGCCAGCATGTTGTCTTCGAGGAATTGCAGGTGCCGGGCTTCGCGCTCGTCGTGGGCCTTGCGCCGCAGCAGGCCCCAGGCGCTTTCCGCCAGCAGGCGCACTTCCTCCACGTCGCGCTCGCCGTAGGGTGCGGGCTTGTTGCCGACGCCGAGCACCATCACCGGCCGCCCCTGCTCCATGACCGGGACAGCGAGATGGCGCGTCAACGGCGCATGGCCCTCGGGCAGCCCGCGCCGGTAGTCTTCCGCCGACAGCTCGTTGTGCACGACGGGCTCGCCGCGGCGCACGCAATCCGCCCAGATGCCCGCGCGATCCAGCGCATAATGGCTCTCGGACTGCATGCTGCATCGGGCCAGCGTGCGCCCGGTCCAGGCCGCGAGACGGATGTCGCCGCCGGCCTCCACCACGTGCAGGTAGCCGGCCCGGCTGTCGGTAAGCTCCTCGGCCAGCTCGGCCGCGCGCAGGCCGACATTGAATTCGTCCAGCTCCGGGGCTTCCTCGTGCAGGATCAGCAGCGCACTGACGAGCGCGTAGCGATCCGGAGCAGGTACAGCTGGGTCGAGCATATGGTCGTCCGCTTGCAGGGCACAGGCCCCGCCCCGCTGGGCATAAGGTGGTGGCTACGGGTGGGCTCGAACCACCGACCTCAGCATTATGAGTGCCGCGCTCTGACCGACTGAGCTACGTAGCCCCTGATTCGCGCCTGCTGGCACGCGTTCCCGGGAGGGCCGGGAATTTTCCCCGTGCCCCGTGGAACTGTCAAGGCGCGAAGCCGGCTGTGGCGCGACTCAGCCACATTCCGTCCCGCGCTGGCCGGCCCCGGGGTGACCGGTTTGGTTACGCATATTTCTTCCATGTAACATGCATCAATCTAGGCGCGGCGGCGTGTCGCTGCGGGGGGATCGACATGAGACTGACCTATTTCAGCGACTACGCATTCCGGGTCCTGATATACCTCGCCCTGAACCCGGAACGACGCTGCACCATCCAGGAGATTTCGGATGCCTACGGAATCTCCAAGGCGCACCTGATGAAGGTCGTGAACACGCTGGCGCGCGCGGAACTCGTTGTCGCCCAGCGAGGCCCCCACGGCGGGCTGATGCTGGCGCGCCCGGCGCAGCAGATTCGCCTCGGTGACGTCGTGCGCAAGACCGAGGACGACCTTGGCCTGGTGGAGTGCTTCCGCGCAGAAAATACCTGTCGCCTGACACCGCGTTGCGGACTGGCGCCTGCACTCGGACGCGCGTTATCCGCGTTCCTTGCCGAGCTCGACAGGCAGACCATCGCCGACGTCATGCGCGGCGAGGAAGCTACGATCAGGCAGCTCCTGACGACACCTGCGTGAAAGCCGCCGCGCGAACGCGGGCCCGCTTCAGACGTTGAAGCGGAAGTGCATCACGTCGCCGTCACGGACGACGTATTCCTTGCCTTCGACGCGCATCTTGCCGGTCTCTTTGGCCTTCGCCTCGCCGCCGCAGGCGATGAAGTCGTCGTAGCCGATCACTTCGGCCCGAATGAAGCCGCGCTGGAAGTCGGTGTGAATCTCGCCGGCCGCCTCCGGCGCCGTAGCGCCGACATGGACGGTCCAGGCACGCACTTCCTTCGGGCCCACGGTGAAGAAGGTGTGCAGGCCCAGCAGCGTGTAGCCGGCACGGATAACGCGGTCCAGGCCGGCCTCCTGCAGCCCGAGTTCGGCCAGGAACTCGCCCTTGTCGGCCTCGTCCAGCTGCGCGATCTCCGCCTCGATGGCCGCGCACACGGCCACCAGCTCGGCGCCCTCCGTCGCCGCGATCTCGCGCACGGTGTCCAGCTGGGGGTTGCCCGTGAAGCCGTCCTCCGCCACGTTGGCGATATACAGCGTCGGCTTGGCCGTGAGCAGGTGCAGCTCGCGCAGCATTTCGCGCTGCGCGGCATCCAGTGTCATCGAGCGGACCGGGCGTCCCTGGTCGAGATGGTCCGCGACGCGCGCCAGCAGGTCGCGGCGGGCCAGGTCTTCTTTCTTGCCCGTCTTCGCCGTCTTCACGGCGCGCTCCAGGTGTCGTGTCACGGTGTCGAAGTCGGCCAGCGCCAGCTCGAGATTGATCATCTCAATGTCGCCGACAGGATCGACGCGGCCCTCGACGTGGACCACGTCGGAGTCCTCGAAGCAGCGCACCACGTGGGCGATGGCGTCGGTTTCGCGGATGTTGGCGAGGAACTGGTTTCCCAGGCCCTCCCCCTTGGATGCGCCCCGCACCAGGCCGGCGATGTCGACGAACTCGATGGTCGTGGGCAGCACTTTCTGCGGCTGGGCGATATCCGCCAGCGCCTTCAGGCGCGGGTCCGGCACCGGCACCACGCCGACGTTCGGGTCGATGGTGCAGAAGGGGTAGTTCTCTGCCGCGATGCGCGCGCGGGTGAGCGCGTTGAACAGCGTCGACTTGCCGACGTTCGGCAGGCCGACGATTCCGACTCGGATTCCCATGCGCTTACTCCGGTGCCTTGGTCTCCGCTTCGCCGGATTTCTTGTCCGTTGCGGCGGCGCGGGTGTGAAGCCGGTGCATGGCTGGCTGCTCGCCCCGCCCCAGCATGATCGGTATGACGTCGGCGGCCTCGGCCACCGCGTTGCGAATCAGTGACTCGTCCTCGCGGGAAGGTCGCTTGAGCACGTAGTCGATCACCTCGGCGCGGTTGCCGGGATGCCCGATGCCGAGCCGCAGGCGCCAGAACCCGGCGCCGAGATGCGCGATCAGGTCGCGCAGGCCGTTGTGCCCGCCATGACCCCCGCCGAGCTTCAGGCGCGCGTCCCCGGGCTGGAGGTCGAGATCGTCATGCGCCACGAGCACTTCCTCGACCGGAATCTTCAGGTATGCGCAGGCGGCCTGGACTGCCTGGCCGCTGCGGTTCATGAAGGTCTGCGGCTTGAGCAACAGCACGTCGGCGCCGTCGATCCGGCTGCTCGCAGCGTCGGCATTGAACTTGCGCTCGGAACGGAAAGCGCCACCATGCTGTCGCGCCAGCAGGTCGACCAGCCAGAAGCCGGCGTTGTGCCGGGTCTCATCATAGTCCGGCCCGGGGTTGCCGAGCCCGACGATCATGCGGATGCGGGAGCGTGTGCTCATGGCGCAGTGCCGTCAGCAGGCCCAGAACGCTTCCGGGCCGCACAGGTGGCGGCCCGGAAGCATCATTCGGCCTCGCCGCAGGCTCAGTCCTCCTCGGGCCCTGCTTCTTCGCCGACCTTCGGGACCTCGCCCTCGCCGGTCGCCTCGCCTTCGGTCTCTTCCTCTTCCTCGCGACGCGGACGGTGGATGATCACCACCGGCTGCTCGAGCATCTCCTCGCCGCCGGAGATCGAGACGCCTTCCGGCAGCACGACATCGCCAAGCGAGCGCACGCCTTCCAGCTCCAGGTCGGACAAGTCCACCTCGATGAACTCCGGCAGGTGCTTGGGCAGGCAGGTGATTTCCAGCTCGTTCATGACGCGCGACACGACGCCGCCGGCCTTGACGCCCGGCGCAGTCTTCTCGCCGAGGAAGTGGAACGGCACGGACACGCGAATCTCCTCGTCTTCCAGCACCCGCTGCAGGTCCACGTGCAGCACCTGGTTGCTTGGAGGGGTGCCGCTGCACGTCCTTGAGGATGCAGGGCTGTGACTTGTCGCCCGTGCTCACCGTCAGAATGCTCGAGAAAAAGGCATCGTTCTGCAGGTGATGCGTCAGCGCATTGTGGTCGAGGGACAGTGCCCGCGGATCACGGTGCGCGCCGTAAAGAATGGCGGGCACCTTGCCGTCCCGACGCAGGCGGCGGCTCGCACCTTTGCCCTGGTCCTCCCGGTCTTCGGCAAAAAGCTCGAATTTCTGGCTCATCTTGTTTCTCCGTTAAACAATCATTCCGGCAGCGCGGGCCCGCGACCAGGCTTGCGCGCATGCCGACCCGGCGTTCCGACCCCGGAACGCCGCTCCTGTCGGCTCAATCCACGTAGAGCGAGCTGACGGATTCCTCGTCGCTGATCCGGCGCATGGTCTCGGCCAGCATCTCCGCCACGCTGAGCTGGCGAATCTTGTCACTGGCGCGCGCCGCCTCGGACAGCGGGATGGTGTCGGTGACCACCAGGTCGTCGAGCAGCGAATCGTTGATGCGTTGCACCGCGGGGCCCGAGAGCACCGGGTGGGTGATGTAGGCGAACCTCCTCGGCGCCCTGCTGCTTGAGCGCATCGACGGCCTGGCACAGCGTGCCGGCGGTATCGATCATGTCGTCGACCAGGAGGCAGGTCTTGCCGCGCACGTCGCCGATGATGTGCATGACCTGCGCCTCGTTGGCGCGCGGGCGCCGCTTGTCGATGATGGCCAGGTCGGCATCGTCGAGCCGCTTGGCCAGGGCCCGGGCGCGCACCACGCCGCCCACGTCCGGCGAGACCACGATCATGTTCTGGTAGCGCTGCTTCCAGGCGTCGTGCAGCAGCACCGGCGAGGCATAGACGTTGTCCACGGGAATGTCGAAGAAGCCCTGGATCTGGTCGGCATGCAGGTCCACCGTCAGCACCCGATCGACGCCGGCGTGCGTGATCATGTTGGCCACCAGCTTGGCGGTGATGGCCACGCGCTGGGCACGGGGGCGCCGATCCTGGCGGGCATAACCGTAGTACGGGATCACCGCGGTGATGCGGGCCGCCGAGGCGCGCCGCAGGGCATCCACCATGACCAGCAGCTCCATCAGGTTGTCGTTCACCGGCGGGCAGGTGGGCTGGACGATGAAGACGTCCCGCCCGCGCACGTTCTCCAGCACCTCGACCGTGACCTCGCCGTCGCTGAACCGTCCGACCTGCAGCTTGCCCAGCGGGAAACCCAGGTGGCGCGCAATACTCTCGGCCAGTTCCCGGTTTGCATTGCCCGAGAACACCGCCATGTGACCTGCTTCGTGATCCACGCCTGCCTCCCCTGGAGCGCCTGCTCTATGACTGTTCGACGCCGCCCGCGCGCGCCATGAAATTGGCTGGGGTGGCAGGATTCGAACCTCCGCATGACGGGATCAAAACCCGCTGCCTTACCACTTGGCTACACCCCAGTCGCTGCTCACACCGGGCGGTTACCCGCCGTCTTCAGGCGGCGCGACACCGTCCCAGCAACGCGCTCTCACCGACCCCGCGCGCCACAAATCCCGTCCAGCGTGCCGGCATGGCTGCCAGCACCGCCTCGGCTTCGGCGGCAGACGGGAAGCGCGCAAACACGCAGCCACCGGTCCCGGTCAGCCGCGCCCCGTCGCGAGCCCGTGGCGCAAGCCAGTCCAGCGCCGCCCCGACCTCCGGGTACAGGCGCCGCACGACCGGCTCGCAATCATTCCGCCCACCGGCCGAAACAAAGCCCTTAATTGTCGTTTTTGGGGTATCACGTGTCAATTCAGGATCGGCAAAGACCTTTGCCGTCGACACTGCGCAGGACGGGCACACGACCAGGTACCAGGCGGGCGGCAACGCCAGCGGCGTGAGCTCCTCACCCACCCCCTCGGCCCAGGCGGTGCGGCCGCGCACGAATACCGGCACGTCGGCACCCAGCTCAAGCCCCAGCGCGGCCAGGCGCTCTTCCGGCCAGTCCAGCCCCCAGACACGGTTCAGCGCCACCAGCGTAGTGGCGGCATCGGAGCTGCCGCCGCCGAGCCCGCCACCGAGCGGTATGCGCTTGTTTACGTGGATATCCGCGCCCTGCGGACAAGCGGCAGCCGCCTGCAGGCGGCGCGCCGCCCGCACCGCCAGGTCCGCCTCCGGGGCGACGCCTGCCGCCCCCCGGGGCCTGAGGATGCGCCCGTCCGCGCGCGGCTCGACCAGGATCTCGTCACAGTAGTCCAGCAGCTGGAAGGCGGTCTGCAGCTCGTGGTAGCCGTCGGCACGCCGCCCGGTGACATGCAGGAACAGGTTCAGCTTGGCCGGCGCCGGCCATGCCGGGCTCATCGCCGCGCCAGCGTGCCCGCGCCGGGGATGTCCCAGCGGTCGGTCATGACCCGGATGCGCACATCCCCGCGCTCCATGTCGAGGCGGCGCGGCAACAGCAGCCCCTCGGCCTCGCCGTAGCTGTCGTAGCGCACCAGCCAGCCGGCCTGCTCCATGCTGTCCAGCAGCCCGTCCGCGTCCGGCACCTCGTTGGCCGGCAGGCCCGGATCGGACACGCCGAGGATCCAGTAACGCATGCTGTGTACCGGCAGGCTCCAGCCGAAGCGCTCGCTCATTTCCTTTTCCGGATCGCGCAGCAGCATCTCGTCGCCGGAGGTCGTCTTCACGCGCAACTGTTCATGGTCGCCGTGGATACGGAAACCGCCGAAGCCGAACGGCCCGCGGAAACGGAAGTCGACGATGTCGTCGTTCTGTTCCCACGACACCGTGCCGCTGTAGCCGCGGCGGCCGGTGTTCAACGCCAGCCGGCCTTCCATGCGGAACTCTTCGATTTCGCGCAGCATTTCCCGCCTTTCCAACCAGTCCACTCCCGGCGCCTGAGGTCGCCCACCCGGTCCGGCACAACCCGCGACCAGCGCGGCCAGGACCGGGATTATAAGTAACCGGCCGCTCCCGCGGCCAAACGTGCAACAGTGTACTGCAAGGCGCAGCATCGCTCAGGGGTCCAGTCGACCCATGGTATCGAGCAGGATGCTGCTGCCGGGGAATTCGACCAGGGCCTCCAGCCAGGCCGCACGCGCGTCCTCTTTCCGCCCCAGCGCCCACAGGACCTCGCCGAGGTGTGCGGCGATCTCCGGGTCGTTCTGCCGCACCAGCGCGCTCTCCAGGTACGCCAGCGCCTCGGCCGGCCGGCCGAGCCGGTACAGGACCCAGCCCATGCTGTCGAGCACCGCGGGGTTCTCCGGATCCAGCGTCAGGGCACGACTGATCAGCCCGTAGGCCTCTTCATGCCGCTCGGTCAGGTCTGCCAGGGTGTACCCCAGCGCGTTCAGGGCCAAAGGATCATCCGGGCGCAACATCACGATGTGCCGGAAATCGGCTACGGCGGCGTCCACGCGCCCCAGCTCGACGCCAAGCATGCCGCGCGCGTAGCGCAAACCCACCTCGTCGGAATGCCGCTCCAGCAGCGTGTCGTAGACCGCCACTGCGTCCTCCGGCCGGCCCAGCCGCGACAGGAGCTCGGCACGCGCCACGCCCAGCTCGATCTCCGCGCCCGGATTGCGCTCCGCGAACATCGCCAGGTGTTTCAGCGCCAGCTCGGGCCGGCCCATGCGGAACATGAGCAGGGCCAGGCGCACCTGCGCAGTTACCAGGTGCTCCCCGGCATCGACGCGTGAATAAAATTGCGCGGCCTCCTCGATACTGCCTTCCTGCTCCGCCAGGCCGCCGAGGTAAAAAAACGCATCGTTCGTGTACTGGCCTTGTCCCAGCAGGGCCGTGTAGGCGTCGCGGGCCTCTGCCGCCCGGCCGGCATGAAACTCCAGGTAGCCGAGCGCCCGCAGCGCCTCCGGATCCGCCGGGTCTTCCTGCAACAGCGCCTGCAGCAGAGCGCGCGCTTCATCCGCGCGGTCCGCATTGATCAGGATTGCCGTCCGCTCGAGGCGCAGCTCACGGCTTGCTGCGGCCTCGTGGCCTGCCAGCCACTCGAGCGCCGCCTCGGTCTCGCCGTCCGCATCCAGGGCGCGGCCGTAGAGCAGCGCCGCGTCCACCCAGCCGGGCTCGAGCGCCAGGGCGCGCTGCGCCGCGGCGCGGGCCGGTTCCGTGTCGCCCGCGCGCAGGGCCAGGTAAGCCTCCACATAGGCCGCACTGGGGTCGGCCGGATAGTCCGCCGTGACGGCGGTCATGGCCTCCAGCGCCACGCGCGGATCACGCGCCTCTCCTGCCAGTGGCAGCAGGGCCAGGAAAGCCCGCCCGCCGTCGCCGCCGGCGGCGCGCAGCCGCGCGAAGCCGGCCGCGGCCGGCTCAGGGAGGCCGAGAGCCAGGTTGGCGCGCACCAGCAGGCGTTGCGGATGCAGCGAGTCAGGCGACAGCGCGGCCCATAGCTGCGCCGCTTCCAGGGCTTCCTCCGGGGTGCCGTAAGCGGCGGCAAAGCGGGCCGCGCGCTCCGTCACCAGCGGGTCCTGGCCGGCGCGCGCCGCGCGCAGGAACTCGGTGGCGGCGAGCGCGGGTTTTTCCCGCTCCAAGGCCAGCTCGCCCATGAACAAGTGGTAATCCGGCTCGCCCGGGCGGCCGAAATCAGGTGCGCTGTCGTTTGGCTCGGGCACCCCGGGGGATGGCCCGGCGCAGGCGGCGAGCGTCAGCAGGAGCGGTAGGATAAGGAGTCTCATGGCGTCTGGCAGGCTCTCGGAAAGCCACTATACCGCATGAAAACAAAGCTCCGTGAACATGCCTCGCTTGTCACCACGGTACGGCTTACCGGACAATTACCCGTCATCCCCACCGGGCGAAAGCGCTTAACAACCAGATGTCCCTCAAAGTCCTCGGCGTCAATCATCGCTCGGCTCCCGTCGAGATCCGGGAGAAGCTCGCCTTCAACCCTGAACGGTTGCCCGTGGCGCTGCAGGAACTCGTGCAGCTGCCGCAGGTGGACGAGATGCTGATCGTCTCCACCTGCAACCGCACCGAGTTCTACGGGCACTGCGCGGACCAGGGACTGGGGCACGTGCGCGACTGGCTGAACGACTATCACCACCTCGGCAACCGCGCCAACGACTGCCTGTACCAGCTCGAAAACAAGCTGGCCGTCAGCCACACCTTCACCGTGGCCTGCGGCCTCGACTCCGCCGTGCTCGGCGAGCCGCAGATCCTCGGCCAGATGAAAGAGGCCTATCGCATCGCCACCGAGGCCGGCAGCGCCGGCCCGATGCTGCATTCGCTGTTCCAGCAGGCGTTCTCGGTGGCCAAGATGGTGCGCACCGACACCGAGATCGGCGCCTCGGCCGTCTCGGTCGCCTTCGCCGCGGTCAACCTGGCGCGGCAGATTTTTGCCGATTTCTCGCAGCACTCCGCCCTGCTGGTCGGCGCCGGCGAAACCATCGAGCTGGTGGCCCAGCACCTCACCGGGCGTGGCATCGGCCGTATTGTCATCGCCAACCGCAGCATCGAGCGCGCGCGCAAGCTGGCCCAGGCGCACAAGGGCTTCGCCATCGAGCTCAGCGAGATCCCCGATCACCTGCCTGCGGCCGACATGGTGATCTGCTCCACCGCGAGTCCCGAGCCGCTGATCACCAAGCCGATGGTCAAGGCGGCCCTGAAGGCGCGCAAGCGCAAGCCCATCTTCATGGTCGACCTCGCCGTGCCGCGCGACGTCGAACAGCAGGTGTCGGAGCTGGAGGATGTCTACCTGTACACGGTGGACGACCTGCAGGGCGTGGTGGACGAGAACATCAAGGCGCGCGAGGAAGCGGCCGCGCACGCCCGGCGCCTCATCGACGTGGAGGTGGTGCGCTTCACCCAGACACTGAAGACGCGCGATGCGGCACCGACGATCCGCTCCGTGCGCAGCCGCGCGGAAGAGATCCGCAATGCCGTGAACGCCCAGGCGCAGCGCATGCTCGAATCCGGCCGCTCGCCCGCCGAAGTGATGGACTTCCTGTCCAAGACCCTCACCAACAAGCTGATGCACCTGCCCAGCGTCAGCCTGCGGCGCGCGGGCGAGGCAGGTGACCAGGAGTTGCTCGACGCAGCGCGCCGCCTGTTCGGTCTCGAAGCCGACCAAGAGTGAAGAACTCCATCGTCAGCAAGCTGGCGGACCTGGTGGAGCGTCACGAGGAAGTCTCGGCGCTGCTGTCCGATCCTGAAACCATCAGCGACCAGGCGCGCTTCCGTGAACTGTCGCGCGAGTACGCCCGCCTGGAGCCTGTGGTGCGCGACTACCAGGCATGGCGCCAGGCGCGCGCCGAGCAGGATGCGGCGCAGGAGATGGCGGGCGATCGCGACCCGGAAGTGCGCGCCATGGCCGAGGATGAACTGGCCGGCCTGGAGACACGCCTCGACGGGCTGGAGGTCGCGCTGAAGAAGCACCTGGTCCCGCGCGACCCGCTCGACGAAGCCAATATCTTCCTGGAGATTCGCGCCGGCACCGGGGGTGACGAAGCCGCGCATTTTCGCCGGCGACCTGTTCCGCATGTACAGCCGCTATGCCGAGCGCATGGGCTGGGGCATGGAAATTCTCTCCGCCAGCGAGGGCGAGCACGGCGGCTACAAGGAGATCATCAGCCGCGTGGTCGGCCAGGGCGTCTATTCCCGCCTGAAGTTCGAGTCCGGCGCCCACCGCGTGCAACGCGTGCCGGAAACCGAGTCCCAGGGCCGCATCCATACCTCCGCCTGCACGGTGGCGGTGTTGCCCGAGCCGGAGGAAATGGAGGAGATCGAGATCAACCCGGCGGACCTGCGCGTCGACACCTACCGCGCCTCCGGCGCCGGCGGCCAGCACGTCAACAAGACCGACTCGGCGGTGCGCCTGACCCACCTGCCCACGGGCATCGTGGTGGAGTGCCAGGACGAGCGCTCGCAGCACAAGAACCGGGCGCGCGCGATGTCGCTGCTGCAGGCCCGCCTGCTGGATGCGGAGCGCAGCCGGCGCGACGCGGCCCAGGCGCAGAGCCGCCGTCTCCAGGTCGGCTCCGGCGACCGCTCCGAACGCATTCGCACCTACAATTTCCCCCAGGGCCGGGTCACCGACCACCGCATCAACCTGACGCTGTACAAGCTCGAAGAGATCCTTGCCGGCGACCTGGACCAGGTCATCGGGCCGCTGACGGACGAATACCAGGCCGACCAGCTCGCCGCCCTGGCCGAGTGAACCAAGCAGAGGAAGCCCTATGGGAGTGCTGCCCACGCGTACTCGACGCTATCGGCAAGACGCCGCTGATTCGCCTGCGCGGCCCGTCCGAGGAGACCGGCTGCGAGATCCTGGGCAAGGCCGAGTTCATGAACCCGGGCGGCTCGGTGAAGGACCGGGCCGCGCTCGGCATCGTGCGCGACGCCGAGACCCGCGGCGCAGCTCAGCCCCGGCGGCGTCATCGTCGAGGGCACCGCGGGCAACACCGGCATCGGCCTGGCGCTGGTGGGCAACGCGCTCGGCTACCGCACCGTCATCGTGATGCCTGACAACCCAGAGCCAGGAGAAGATCGACACGCTGCGCGCCTACGGCGCCGAGGTGCGCCTGGTGCCGGCGGTGCCGTACAAGAACCCGGAGAACTACGTCCACGTCTCGCAGCGCCTGGCCGCGGAACTGGCGGCGAGCGAACCCAATGGCAGCGCTGCTGGGCCAACCAGTTCGACAACACCGCCAACCACGCTTTTCACCTGACCACGACCGGGCCGGAAATCTGGGAACAGACCGGCGGACGGATCGATGGTTTCATCTGCGCCGTCGGCACCGGCGGCACGCTCGCCGGCGTCGGCCGCGCGCTCAAGGCGCGTGACATGCGCGTGCAGGTCGGCCTGGCGGATCCGTGCGGCTCGGCGCTCTACAACCACTTCACGCACGGCGAGCTGAAGGCGGAAGGAAACTCGATCACCGAGGGCATCGGCAACGGACGGATGACCGACGAACCTGGCCGAGGCCGTGGTCGATCACGCCTTCCAGATCCCGGACACCGAGTCCATCCCGCTGGTGTTCCGCCTGCTGCAGGAGGAAGGGCTGCTGCTGGGCGGTTCCAGCGGCGTCAACGTGGCCGGCGCAATCCGCCTCGCGCGGAAGCTCGGGCCCGGCCACACCATCGTGACCATCCTGTGCGACTCCGGGCTGCGTTACCGCCAGCGGCTGTTCAACCCGGAGTTCCTCGAGTCGAAGGGATTGCCGGTGCCCGCCTTCCTGCGCGCCGCCCCGGCAAACGCCTAGTCCGAGGCCGGCGCCAGCGCGCGCGCCAGGTCCGCCATCAGGTCCGCGCACTCCTCGATGCCCACCGACAGGCGGATCAGCGTGTCGCTGATGCCCAGGCGCGCGCGCGTCTCCGGCGGAACGGAGGCGTGCGTCATGATGGCGGGGTGATTCACCAGGCTCTCCACGCCGCCGAGGCTCTCGGCCAGGGTGAACAGCCGCGTGTTCTCGAGGAAGCGGCGTGCCGCCTGCAGCCCGCCGGCGATGTCGAAACTGACGATACCGCCGCCTCCGGCCATCTGCCGTTGTGCCAGCGCATGCTGCGGGTGCGATTCGAGCCCCGGGTAGATCACCCGCTCCACCGCCGGCTGGCCTTCCAGCCAGCGCGCGATCTCCAGCGCGTTGGCGTTGTGCCGCTCCATGCGCAGCGCCAGCGTCTTCACGCCGCGCAGCGCGAGGAAGCTGTCGAACGGGCCGGCCACCGCGCCGATGGAGTTCTGCAGGAAAGCGAGCTGCTCGGCCAGGGCGGCATCGCGCACCGCCACCACGCCGCCGACGATGTCGGAATGGCCGTTCAGGTACTTGGTGGCCGAGTGCATCACGATGTCGGCGCCGAGCTCCAGCGGACGCTGGCCCCAGGGACTGGCGAAGGTGTTGTCGACCACCACGATCGCGCCGCGCGCTTTCGCCGCCGCGCTCACCGCGGCAATGTCCACCAGCTTCAGCATCGGGTTGGTGGGCGTTTCGATCCAGACCATGCGCGTGTCGTCGCGCATGGCCGCGTCGAGGCCGGCCGGATCCGCCAGGTCGGCGTAGCTGAACTGCAGGCCGGCGGTGCGTCGCGCGCACCCGGTCGAACAGCCGGCCCGTGCCGCCGTAGAGATCGTCCATGGCGACCACGTGACTGCCCGCGTCCAGCAACTCGAGCAGCGTGGCGATGGCCGCCATGCCCGAGGCAAAGGCGAAGCCGTGGGTTCCGCCTTCCAGGTCCGCCAGGCAGCGCTCCCAGGCCATGCGCGTCGGGTTCTGCGTGCGCGAGTACTCGTAGCCCTGGTGCACGCCGGGGCTGGACTGGGCGTAAGTCGAGGTGGCGTAAATGGGCGGCATCACGGCGCCCGTGGACGGGTCGGGCGCTTGCCCGGCGTGGATGGCGCGGGTGCCGAAGCCGAGCCCGTCAGTCTTGCTGGTCATGATTTGTCATCCTGGTGCAGGCGGCGCAGGTAATTGAGCACGTCGGAACGGGTGATCAGGCCGAGGAAGCGCTGGCCGCCATCCTCGGTGACGGCGGCATAGGAATCGCCGTGCAGCAGCGCGACCAGGTTCTCCACCGAGGTCCCCTTGTCGACCTTGAGGAAGCTGGTGCGCATCGCATCGCGAACTTTCTCCGCCATCCGCGCCGGGCGACCGAAGATGTAGCGGATGATGTCGTCTTCGGTGATGACGCCGACCAGCCGCTCTTCCTCCATCACCGGCAACTGCGAGAAGCCGGCGTTGCGCAGCCGGTTGTGCGCGGTGGTGACGATATCGTCCGCACCCACGGTGATGGTCGCGCGATGCTCGTGCGGCCGGCCGATGAGGTCGCGCAGGTCGCCGTGTTGCGCGCGCTTGATGAAGCCCTGGTCTTCCATCCAGAAGTCGTTGTAGAGCTTCGACAGGTACTTGTTGCCGGTGTCGCAGGCGAATGTCACGACACGTTTCGGTTCGGTCTGCTCGCGGCAGTAACGCAGCGCCGCGGCCAGCAGCGTGCCGGAGGAGGACCCGGCCAGTATGCCCTCCTTGCGCAACAGGTCGCGCGCGGCCGAGAAGGACTCGGCATCGCTGATCGTGTAGGCCTTGCCGATCATCGACAGGTCGCAGATGTCGGGCATGAAATCCTCGCCGATGCCCTCCACCAGCCACGGGCCGCCCGGGACGATCTCGCCGGTCTCGATGTAGTGCGCCAGGATCGAGCCCTCCGGATCCGCCAGCACGATTTCGAGGTCCGGCGCAGCCTCGCGGAAGAACTGCGTCATCCCCGAAATGGTGCCGCTCGAGCCGACGCCGACGACGATGGCGTCGACATCGTGCTCCATCTGCTGCCAGATTTCCGGCGCGGTGGTGAGCTCGTGGGCACGCGGGTTGTCGGGATTGCCGAACTGGTTGATGTAGTAGCCGCCGCGTTCGCGCGCGATGCTCTGCGCCAGGTCCTGGTAATACTCCGGGTGGCCCTTGCCGACGTCGGAGCGCGTCAGCACGATCTCGGCGCCCATGGCGCGCAGGTTGAAGATCTTCTCCTGGCTCATCTTGTCGGGCAGCACGAGGACCAGCCGGTAGCCTTTCTGCGCCGCGGCCAGCGCCAGGCCGATGCCCGTGTTGCCGGCGGTCGCTTCGACCAGCAGGTCGCCGGGGCTGATGTCGCCGCGCTTCTCGGCCTCCTCGATCATGGAAATCCCGATGCGGTCCTTGATCGAGCCGCCGGGATTGGCCAGCTCCAGCTTGAGGAACAGCCGGCACGGCCCGGTATCGATGCGGGTGACCTCGAGCATGGGTGTTTCGCCCACCATTTCGAGCACATTGCGGTAGATTTTCATGACTCCTCCAGCCGCCGACGGCCGGCGCAGGTGTCGCGCGCCCGGCAAGCTGCGCGTATTCTACACGCCCCCGTTGAGGTCACCGGACCCCGCATGGCTGAACCCGACTACGACGTGTCGATAGGGCAATACCTCGAGGATGGCGCCGCGATACTGCGCCGCGTCAGCGACAGCCCGCGCCTCGATGCCGAGCTGCTCATGGGCATGGTGCTGCGCAAACCGCGCAGCTTCCTGCATGCCTGGCCGGAGCAACAACTGAGCGCGCAGGAGGCCGCGCGCTACGAGGCCTTGCTGCGGCGGCGCTTCTCCGGCGAGCCGATCGCCTACATGACCGGTTTCCGCGAGTTCTGGTCCATGCCGTTACGCGTGACGCCGGCGGTGCTGATCCCCCGGCCGGACACCGAGCTGCTGGTGGAGCGGGCGCTGCACCGCCTGCCGCAAGACGAGGACACGCGCGTGCTCGACCTCGGCACCGGCTCCGGGGCGGTGTCGCTGGCGATTGCGCGCGAGCGGCCGCGGGCGCAGGTGATCGGCGTCGACATCTCGGTCGCCGCGCTGGAGCTGGCGCGCACCAATGCGGAATTCCAGAAGATCGGCAATGTCGAATTCCGCGAGAGCGACTGGTTCGATGCGGTCCGGGGCGAGAAATTCAATGTCGTGGTCGGCAACCCGCCGTACGTGGCCGAGGACGACCCGCACCTGAGCCGCGGCGACGTGCGCTTCGAGCCGAGGCTGGCGCTGGACGCCGGGGAAACCGGCATGAACTGCTTCCGCGCCATCCTCGATCGCGCCCACAACTACATCGTGCGCCAGGGCTGGCTGCTGTTGGAACACGGCCCGGACCAGCACATGCCGTTGCGCCGCCTGATGGAGGCGCAGCACTACCACGACATCACGCCGCACAAGGACGCCGCGGGCCGCGATCGCGTCACCGAATGCCGCTTCGTGGAGTGAGGCGATGAGCATGGAACGCTATGCCCGGCACCTCGCGCTCAGTGGTTTCGGCACCGCAGAGCAGGCGCGCCTGCGCGCGGCGACCGCGCTGGTGATCGGCGCCGGCGGGCTCGGCTCGCCCGCGCTGCTGTACCTCGCGGCAGCCGGCATCGGCCGCCTCGTGGTGAGCGACTTCGACACCGTCGATGTGACCAACCTGCAGCGCCAGGTGGTGTTCACCAGCGCCGACGTCGGCCGGCCCAAGGCCGAAGCGGCAGCCGAGCGGCTCGCGCAGCTCAACCCCGAGACCCGGGTGGAAGCGGTGAATGAGCGACTCATGGACGAGGCCCTGCTCGAGGCCGTGACCGCCGCCGACCTGGTGCTCGATTGCTGCGACAACTTCGGCACCCGCTTCGCCGTGAACCGCGCCTGCGTCGCAGCGCGCAAGCCCCTGGTGTCCGGCGCCGCGATCCGCTTCGAGGGCCAGCTGGCGGTATTCCGTCTCGACCGTCCGGGCGAGCCCTGTTACCGCTGTTTGTGGCAGGAAGAGGCCGAGGGCCTGGAGAACTGCCGCGGCAACGGCGTGCTCGGCCCGGTGCCGGGCGTCATCGGCAGCCTGATGGCGGTCGAGGCGCTGAAGATCGCCAGCGGCTGTGCGCCGGCTGCGAGCGGGAAACTTTTCCTCTATGACGCCATCGAAAACGACTGGAAAACACTCAAGCTGGAACGCGATCCGGCGTGCCCGGTATGCGGGGCAGGAGCAAGCACATGAACAAGGCAACCCTGGCCGCGCTGTGCGGCGCGCTGGTGATGACAGGTAACGCAATGGCGGCAGAAGATCCCTTCCTCTGGCTGGAAGAAGTCGAGGGCGAGCAGGCCCTCGACTGGGCCCGGGCGCAGAACGAGCACTCCCTGGGCCGCCTCGAGGCACATCCCGAGTTCGAGGCCATCCATGCACGCAACCTGGAGATCCTGACGTCCGACGACCGTATCGCCATGCCGGCGTTGCGCGGCGGCCAGGTCTACAACTTCTGGCGCGACGCCGAGCATGTGCGCGGCCTCTGGCGCCGCACCACGCTGTCGAGCTACCGGCAGGACGATACGGCCTGGGAGGTCATCATCGACCTGGACCGGCTGGCCGAGGCGGAGGAGCAGAACTGGGTCTGGGCCGGCTCCAGCTGCCGCTATCCCGACTACGATCGCTGCCTGGTGGGGCTGTCGATCGGCGGAGCCGACGCGTCGGTGCAGCGCGAGTTCGATCTGCACAAGGGCGAGTTCGTGACCGACGGCTTCTACCTGCCCGAATCCAAGAGCAGCATCGCCTGGCGCGACCGCGACTCGGTGTTCCTCGGGCCGGTCTTCAGCCCCGATCAGGCCACGGACTCCGGGTATCCGCGTACCGTGCAGATCTGGCAGCGCGGCACGCCGATGGAAGAAGCCCGGACGATTTTCGCGGGCGAGCGCACTGATGTGGGCAGCTTCGGCTCGCGCCAGTGGGACGGCGACGAATACCACGACCTGATCGTGCGCGTGCCGGACTTTTTCTCCCGGATCTACTACCTGTATCGCGAGGGCGAGGTACTGGAGCTGAGCATCCCGCGCGACGCGGAGCTGGCCGGCATCCTGGACGGCCAGCTCGCCATCCAGCTCAAGTCGGACTGGACGGTCGGCGAACAGCTCTTCCCGCAGGGCGCGCTGGTCGCCGGGACCGTCGAGAGCTTCCTCACGGATGCACCCGAGTTGACGCTGCTGCTGGCCCCGGATGCGCGCTCCTCGATTACCGCGGTGAGCACCACAGAAAGCGTGGTCCTGGTGTCCGTGCTCGAAAACGTGGTGGGCAAGCTGCTGCGCTTCACCCACGACGAGAAGGGCTGGCATTCCGCGGAAGTCGAAGTGCCCCCGCTCGGAACCGTCAGCGTGGTCGCCACGGATGACCGTTCCGACACGTTCTTCTACACCTACACCGGTTTTCTCACGCCGACCTCGCTGTACCAGGCAGATGCCGCGACCGGCAAGAGCGAGCAGGTCGAAAGTGAACCGGCCTGGTTCGATCCCGCCGGCATGACCGTCAGCCAGTACGAGGCAGTCTCAGCCGACGGCGAGCGCATCCCCTACTTCGTCGTCACGCCGGCGGGCTTCGAGGCCAACGGCAAGAACCCAACCTTGATCTTCGCCTACGGCGGTTTCGAAGTGCCTTACCTGCCGGGCTATTCCGGCATCACCGGCTCGGCCTGGCTGGAGCGCGGCGGCGTCTACGTGCTGGCGAACATCCGCGGCGGCGGCGAGTTCGGCCCGCGCTGGCACCAGGCGGCGCTGAAGGAAAACCGGCAACGGGCCTTCGACGACCTGATCGCCGTCGCCGGGGACCTGGTCGAGCGCAAGATCACCTCGCCCGCGCACCTCGGCATCCGCGGCGGCAGCAACGGCGGCCTGCTGGTCGGCGCCGTGATGGTTCAGCGGCCGGACCTCTTCAATGCCGTGGTCTGCCAGGTGCCCCTGCTCGACATGCAGCGCTACCACCTGCTGCTGGCGGGCGCCAGCTGGATGGCCGAGTACGGCAACCCGGACGACCCCGAGGAGTGGGCCTACATCAGCAAGTACTCGCCGTACCAGAACGTCGCCAAGGACGTCGAATACCCGGTCGCTTTCTTCGCCACCTCGACGCGCGACGACCGCGTCCACCCGGGCCACGCCCGCAAGATGGTGGCGAAGATGCTCGACCAGGGGCACGAGGTGCTGTACTACGAGAACATCGAGGGCGGCCACGGCGGCGCCGCCAACCTGAAGCAGAGCGCCTATCTCAACGCGCTGGTTTTCACGTACCTGCTGGAGCGACTGGCGCCGGCCGACGAGAAAGCCGAGTAACCGCGCGGGCGCACGGCGCCCGGATCCGCGCGCCTCAGGAAGCCTCGGCCACGGCCCAGTCGTGCAGCAGGTCCTCGATGCGGGCGAAGACCTCGCTGACGACCGCCGGCTCCGGCAGGGTCGTGATGCGGAAGTGGTCTTTGTAGCTGGTGTTGAAGCTCACGCCCGGCGCCACCAGCACGTGCTTGTGCTCCAGCAGCTCGTAAGCGAAGCGCTCATCGTCGAAGCCAGGCAGCTCGTCGGTGCGCACGCGCGGAAAGGCGTACATGGCGCCGTCGGGCGTCACCAGGTCGATGAACTTGCTGCCCGCCGCGCCGTCGATCACCGCCTGGCGTGATTCATACAGGCGCCCGCCGGGGCTGACCAGGTCGCGGATGCTCTGGTAGCCGCCGATCGCCGTCTGCACCGCCCACTGTCCGGGCACGTTGGCGCACAAGCGCAGCGCGGACAGCAGCTCGACCGACTCCAGGTAGCGGTCGGCGGTATCACGGGCACCGGAGAAAGACACCCAGCCGACGCGATAGCCGCACGCGCGGTAGACCTTCGACAGGCCGGAGAAAGTGCCGCACAGCGTGTCCTGCACCAGGGTCGCCATGGGCACGTGCTCGGCGCCGTCGTAGGTCATGGAGTCGTAGATCTCGTCGCTGAACACCACCAGGTGGTGGCGCTCCGCGATGCGCGCCAGCGACTCCAGCAGTTCACGCGGGTACACGCGCCCGGTCGGGTTGTTCGGGTTGATCACCACCAGCGCCCGGGTGCGCGGCGTGACGAGGCGCTCGACCTCCTCCGGGTCGGGCAGGAAGCCGTTCTCCGGGCGGCAGGGGTAGTGCACGGCGCGGGCGCCGTTGAGGACCGTGGCCGCGGTCCACAGCGGGTAGTCCGGGCTGGGAATCAGCACCTCGTCGCCGTCGTTCACCAGCGCGCGCAACGTAAGGTCGATCAGCTCGCTGACGCCGTTGCCGATGAACACGTCGTCGGCCGTGACGCCGATGATGCCGCGGCTCTGCTGCTGCATCACCACGGCCTCGCGCGCCGGGAAGATGCCTTTCTGGTGGCAGTAGGGCTCGCTGGCAGGGAGGTTCTCGATCATCGCCAGGCGCATGGTCTCGGGCGTGCGGAAGCCGTACAGGCCCGGGTTGCCGATATTCAGCGCGATGATCTCGTATCCCATGCGCTCGAGCTCGAGCGCACGGCGGGCGAGACGGCCACGGATTTCGTACTTGACGCCGGTCAGCGCCCGGCTGGGCTCGACGATTTCGGGTGTCATGGCGCCATTAAATCATGCGGCGTCGCGCGTGTAACCCAGTATAGGCGCCAGCCAGCGCTCGGCCTCGGCGACGCTCCAGCCCTTGCGCGCAGCGTAGTCCTCGACCTGGTCGCGGTCGATGCGGCCGACCTGGAAATAGCGTGCGCCGGGGTGCGAGAAATACCACCCGCTGACCGAAGCGGCGGGCATCATGGCGAAGTGCTCCGTGAGGCGCATGCCGATGCGCGTCTCCACATCCAGCAGTTGCCACAGCGCGGCTTTCTCAGTGTGGTCTGGACAGGCCGGGTAGCCGGGCGCGGGGCGGATGCCGCGATAGTCCTCGGCAATCAGCGCCTGGTTGCCGAGCTGCTCGTCGGGCGCGTAGCCCCAGGTCTCGCGCCGCACCCTGAGGTGCAGGTACTCGGCGAAGGCTTCCGCCAGGCGGTCGGCCAGCGCCTTCAGCAGGATGGCGCGGTAGTCGTCATGTTCGGCCTCGAAGCGCGCCACGTGGGCGTCGATGCCTTCCCCCGCCGTGACGGCGAATGCGCCCACCCAGTCCTGTGCGCCGGCCTCGACCGGGGCAACGAAGTCCGCCAGGCACAGGTTCGGCTGGCCCGCGGCCTTGCGCTTCTGCTCGCGCAGCTGGTGCAGGGTGAGCAGCACGTCGCCGCCGTGCTCGCCGCTGTAGACACGGATGTCGTCACCGACACCGGCGGCGGGGAAAAAGCCCACCACGCCGCGCGCCCGCAGCCAGCGCTCGCGTACCAGTTGATCCAGCATCTCGCGCGCATCGGCATACAGGGAGCGCGCCGCCTCGCCCCGCACCGGGTCCTCGAGGATGGCCGGAAACCGGCCGGAGAACTCCCAGGCGTTGAAGAACGGCATCCAGTCGACGTACTCGACCAGCGTCTGCAGCGGGACGTCCTCCAGCACTTCGATGCCCGGCCTGACCGGAGCCGGCGGCTGGTAGTCCTTCCACCCGCCGTCGAAGCGGTTGGCGCGCGCTTCCGCCAGGCTCAGCTGCGGGCCCTTGCTGCGCGGCCGGCTGTGCTGCACGCGGCGCTGCTCGTGCTCCCGCTCCACCTTGGCGCGAAAAGCGTCGCCCTGGTCGGCGCTGATGAGCTGCTGCACCACGCCGACCGCACGCGAAGCGTCCTTCACGTACACCACCGTGCCCTCGTAGGCGGGATCGATCTTCACCGAGGTGTGCGCCGGCGAGGTGGTCGCGCCACCGATCATCAGGGGCTGTGCGAATCCCAGGCGCTGCATCTCGGACGCCACGTGGATCATCTCGTCCAGCGACGGCGTGATCAGGCCGGACAGCCCGATGATGTCCGCCTCTTCCTTGCGTGCGGTCTCGAGGATGCGGTCGCAGGGCACCATGACACCGAGGTCGACGACCTCGAAGCCGTTGCACTGGAGCACTACGCCGACGATGTTCTTGCCGATGTCGTGCACGTCGCCCTTCACCGTCGCCATGATGATGCGCGCCCGCGGCTGCCGGTCGGCCTCCTTTTCCTGCTCCAGGTAGGGCACCAGGTGGGCCACCGCCTTCTTCATCACCCGGGCCGACTTCACCACCTGCGGCAGGAACATCTTGCCCTCGCCGAACAGGTCGCCGACCACGTTCATGCCGGCCATCAAGGGACCCTCGATGACGTCCAGCGGCCGCCCCAGCTCGAGCCGCGCTGCCTCGGTGTCGGCCACGATGAACTCGTCGATGCCCTTCACCAGGGCGTGCTCGAGCCGCTGCACCACGGGCAGCTCGCGCCAGGCGCGGTCGTCGCTCTCGCGCTTGGCGCCCGGCCCGCCGCGGAACTCGTCCGCCAGCACCAGCAGCCGCTCGGTCGCATCCGGGCGCCGCGCCAGGATCACGTCCTCCACGGCCTCGCGCAGCCGCGGCGGGATGTCCTCGTAGATGGCGAGCTGGCCGGCGTTGACGATGCCCATGCTCATGCCCGCCCGGATGGCGTGGTACAGGAACACCGAGTGCATCGCCTCGCGCACGCGGTCGTTGCCGCGGAAGGCGAAGGAGACGTTGGACACGCCGCCGCTGACCAGGGCGCCGAGATCCTCGCGGATCGCCCGGGTGGCCTCGACGAAATCCAGCGCGTAGCGGTCGTGCGCCTCGATTCCCGTGGCGACGGCGAAAATGTTCGGGTCGAAGATGATGTCCTCGGCCGGGAAGCCGATGGTCTCAGTCAGCAGCCGCCAGGAGCGACGACAGATCTCGAGCCTCCGTTCCAGCGTCTCGGCCTGGCCCTGCTCGTCAAAAGCCATGACGATGACAGCCGCGCCGTGGCGGCGGATCTCGCGCGCCTGGCTCAGGAAGGGCTCTTCGCCTTCCTTCAGGCTGATGGAGTTGACCACCGGCTTGCCCTGCAGGCACTTCAGGCCGGCTTCCAGCACCGACCACTTCGAGGAGTCGATCATCACCGGGACGCGCGCCACGTCGGGCTCGCCGGCCAGCAAGTCGAGGAAGGTCTGCATGGCCGCCTCGGAATCGAGCATCCCCTCGTCCATGTTGATGTCGATGATCTGTGCGCCGCTGTCCACCTGCTGGCGTGCCACGTCAACTGCGGCCGCGTAATCGTCCGCCTCGATGAGCTTGCGGAAGCGCGCCGAGCCGGTGACGTTGGTGCGCTCGCCGACGTTGACGAACAGCAACTCGGGCGTGATGTTCAGCGCTTCCAGGCCGCTCAGGCGGCAGGCGGACGGACGTTGCGGCACCACGCGCGGCGGCTTGCCGCGCACGGCGTCCGCCAGGGCGGCGATGTGCTCCGGCCGGGTGCCGCAGCAGCCGCCGATGACGTTGACGAAACCACTTTCGGCAAACTCGCCCACCAGCCCCGCCATGGTCTCGGCGTCCTGGTCGTAGCCGCCGAAAGCGTTCGGCAGGCCGGCGTTCGGATGCACGCTGACGAAGGTGTCGGCGAGGCCGGACAGCTCCTCGATGTGCGGCCGCAGCTGTTCCGCGCCGAGGGCGCAGTTGAAGCCGACTGCCAGCGGACGGGCATGGCGGATGGAATTCCAGAAGGCTTCCACCGTCTGGCCGGACAGCGTGCGCCCGGACGCATCGGTGATGGTGCCCGAAACCATGATCGGCAGGCGAAAGCCCTCCTCCTCGAACATCGCGTCGAGCGCGTACAGCGCGGCGCGCGCGTTCAGGGTGTCGAACACCGTCTCCACCATGAGAATGTCGGCGCCGCCGTCGGCAAGCGCCAGGGCCGCCTCGCGGTAGGCCGCCACGAGCTGGTCGAAGCGCACGTTGCGCTTGCCCGGGTCGGTCACGTCCGGCGAGATCGAGGCGGTGCGGTTGGTGGGGCCGAGCACGCCGGCGACGAAGCGCGGGCGGCCGTCTGCCGCGGCGGCGTCGGCGCATTCTCGCGCAATGCGCGCGGCGGCGTAGTTGATGTCTGACACCGCCGACTCCAGGCCGTAGTCGGCCTGGGCGATGGCGGTCGCGCTGAAGGTGTTGGTCTCGATGATGTCAGCGCCGGCATCCAGGTAGGCGCGGTGCACGTCGGCGACGATATCGGGTCGCACCACGCACAGCAGGTCGAAGTTGCCCTTCAGGTCGGCGGCGTGGTCGGCGAAGCGCTCACCACGAAAGTCGGCCTCGACCAGCTTGCGCTCCTGCATCAGCGTGCCGGTGGCGCCGTCCAGCAGGAGGATGCGCCGGCGCATCAGCGCGGCCAGCTCGGTGCTGCGGTCAGGCTGGCGGTGCTGCGGGCGCTGCTCAGGCATACGCCACCCGCGGCGCCGGGCCGTGCATCAGGCAGTGACAGATCGCGTACACCAGCTCGGCACGGTTGAGGGTGTAGAAGTGGAAATCCTGCACGCCGTGACGGCGCAGGGTCTCGACCATGTCGATGGCGACGCTGGCCGAGATCAGCGTGCGCGTCTGCACATCGTCCTCGAGCCCGGCAAAGCGTTCCCGCAGCCAGTCGGGAATGGTCGCGCCGCAGGCAGCGGCGAACTTGGTGATCTGCGGGAAGCGCGTGATGGGCAGGATGCCGGGCACGATCGGCACGCTGATGCCGGCAGCCGCCGCAGCGTCGCGAAAGCGCAGGAACGCGGCCGGATCGAAGAAGAACTGCGTGATCGCGCGCGCCGCGCCCGCGTCGACCTTGCGCTTCAGGTTGTCGAGGTCGGCCTGGGCGCTTGCGGCCTCCGGATGCACCTCCGGATAGGCGGCCACGGAAATGTCGAAATCACCGACGCTGCGCAGGCCGGCGACCAGGTCGGCGGCGTAGGCGAAGCCGCCGGGGTGCGGCGTGTAATGCGTGGTGCCCTGCGGCGGATCGCCGCGCAGGGCGACGATCTGGCGGATACCCGCATCCCAGTAGCGCTGCGCGATTTCCAGCACTTCCTCGCGCGTGGCGCCGACACAGGTCAGGTGCGGCGCGCTCACCAGGCCGGTCTCCGCATGAATGCGCGTCACGATGTCGTGCGTGCGCTCACGCGTGGACCCGTCCGCGCCGTAGGTGACGGAGACGAACGAGGGCTCGAGCGGCGCAAGCTTGGCTCACGGTCTGCCACAGGCGCGCTTCCATCGCCGCGTCGCGCGGCGGAAAGAACTCGAAGGAAAAGCGGATCGTCCCTGGATTCAAGATCGGGCTCCCTGGCTTCAGGCCGCTGCGACGCGCTGGGCGCCGGGGCGACGGACGACGGACACGAGCAGCGGCCACGGGCTCGCCTGCAGCCGCTCGACGACTTCCTGGTGCAGTCCGGCGCGCGCGCACCATGTCGCGAGCCGGTCCTGGTCCAGGGGCAGGCCGGTCGAAGACGAAGCGTGCGCCTCGTCTTCCCCGGTGAGGTATTCAACCAGCAGCAGGCGACCGCCGGGGCGCAGCACGCGGGCGGCCTCGCGCAGCACATCGGCCGGCTGCTCGGCGCGGTACAGCACCTGGTCGATGGTGACGGTGTCGAAACTGCCGTCGGCAAAGCGCAGCTGGTACATGTTGCCCTGGCGCACGGAGAGGTGGTCCAGGCCCGCGGCATGCAGGTTGCTGCGCGCCAGCACCAGCATCTCGCGCGAGATGTCGATGCCGACGGCCGAATCCGCGTTCACGCCCAGCAGCCGCAGCATGCGGCCCGTGCCGGTGCCGATGTCCAGCAGCTCACCGAGGTGCTCGCCCGCCATCAGATCGATGATGCGCGCGTCCACGCCGGCCGGGGTCGGCGTCGTCTCATCCACGGCGCGACCGCGCAGCTGCTCGGCGCGGCGCGCCAGCACCCGGTCCAGTCGTTCCCGGTCGAGCCGCAGCGCAGGATCGTCGCCCGGCACCAGGCGCAACAGCGCGCGCGCCAGCTCTGCGCCGGAGCCGCCGAGCGGGACGCGGTAATACACCCAGTTCTGCTCGCGAAAACGGTCGAGCAGCCCGGCCGTGCACAGCACCTTGAGGTGGCGCGAGACGCGCGGCTGGCTCTGGCCCAGGACCTCGGTGAGCTCAGTCACGGTAAGCTCCCCGCGGGCGCACAACGCCAGCAGGCGCAGGCGACTTGGGTCGCCCAGGGCCTTGAAGGCCTCCAGCACCGGTTTCATGGATGCGCTTGCTGCAGAAATCATAGGGCGCGCATATAAACATATCTTTATATAGGCTTCAACAGGTGGGATGAAATCGAAGCCGGGCGCTGCCGGCTAGTGCAGTCGGTCGGACTGCGGCGGCACCGTGTCCTGGTCGACCAGCAGCCGCGCCACGTCGACCCGGTCGAGCTCGTACGCGGCGTTGCAGAACTCGCACCGCACTTCGATGCGCCCCTCGCCCGCCAGCAGGTCATCGAGCTCCTCGCGACCGAGCAGCCGCAGGGCCGACTCCACGCGCTCGCGGGTGCAGCTGCAGCGGAACCTGACGGCGCGCTCGTCGGCGAGCCGCAAGTCGTCCTCGTGAAACAGCCGGCGTAGCAGCTGGCGCGGCTCCAGGCCGAGCATCTCCTCGGCGGTGAGGGTGTCACCGAGCATGCCGACACGACGCCAGCCGTCCGCATCGGCCTCCTCGGGACGCTCTCCCTGCGGCAGCTGCTGCACCAGCATGCCGGCGGCGCCGCTGCCGTCGGCGGCCAGCCACAACCGGGTCGGCAGCTGCTCGGATTGCGCGAAGTACGCGTCCAGGCAACTCGCCAGCGTGTCAGTGTCCGCCAGCACGATGCCCTGGTAGCGCTCGCGGCCGCGACCGCGCTCGATGGTGATCGCCAGCCGCCCGTGCGCGGTGAGCTCGGCCAGTGTCCTCCGCGGGTCCTCGCCCGTCCCACTTGGCCAGCCCGCGCACCGTGCAGATCGCTGCTGCACTGGACCACCAGCAGGCTCAACACGCCCTCGCCCTGGATCTGCATGGTCAGCAGGCCGTCGAACTTCAGCGTCGAGGCGAGCAGCACGCAGGCCGCCATGGCCTCACCCAGCAGGCTGCGCACGACGGCGGGTAGTCGTGGCGTGCCAGCACCTCGCGCCAGCTGTCCTCGAGCCGCACCAGCTGGCCGCGGACCGGGAAGTCCTCGAACATGAAGCGCCGCAGCGCCGTCGCCGCCGCTCATCAGCCGGCCAGCAACTTCTTCAGCAGCTCGTTCACCAGCGCCGGATTGGCCTTGCCCCTGGTGGCCTTCATCACCTGGCCGACGAAAAAGCCGAACAGCTTGTCCTTGCCGGAACGGTACTGCTCGAGCTGCTCCGGATTGGCCGCCATGACCTGCTCGACCACGTCCTCGATCGCGCCGGTGTCGGTGATCTGCTTCAGGCCGCGCGCCTCGATGACGGCGTCGGCGTCGCCCTCCCCGTTCCACATGGCCTCGAAGACTTCCTTGGCGATCTTGCCGGAGATGGTCTTGTCCTCGATCCGGCGCAGCAGGCCGAGCCAGGCGTCCGCGCCTCAACCGGGCTGGCGGCGATGTCCAGGCCGGCCTTGTTGAGGGCGCCGGCGAGCTCGCCCATGACCCAGTTGGCAGCCAGCTTCTTGTCCTCCAGTCCGGCGGCGCACGGTCTCGAAGTAATCCGCCACTGCGCGCCCGGCGCGTGAGCACACCGGCGTCGTAGTCGGACAGGCCGTACTCGCTCGATGAAGCGGTCGCGCTTGTCGCCGCGGGAGCTCGGGCAGGTCGGCGCGCACCGCCTCGATCTCGCCTCGCGCCGATTTCCAGCGGCAGCAGGTCGGGATCCGGGAAGTAGCGGTAGTCGTTCGCCTCTTCCTTGCTGCGCATCGGACGGGTCTCGTCCTTGTCCGGGTCGTACAGGCGCGTTTCCTGCACCACCTTGCCGCCCGACTCGAGGATGTCGATCTGCCGCTCCACCTCGAACGGATGGCGCGCTCGACGAAACGGAAGGAATTCAGGTTCTTGATCTCGGCGCGGGTGCCGAATTCGTGCCGTCCGACGGGCCGCACCGAAACGTTGGCATCGCAGCGGAACGAGCCTTCCTGCATGTTGCCGTCGCAAATATCGAGGTAGCGCACCAGCTGGTGAATCGCCTTCATGTAGGCGATCGCTTCCTTCGCCGAGCGCATGTCGGGCTCGGACACGATCTCCAGCAGCGGCGTGCCGGCACGGTTGAGGTCGATGCCGCGTCATGCCGTGAAAATCCTCGTGCAGCGACTTGCCGGCGTCTTCCTCGAGGTGCGCGCGGGTGATGCCGACGGTCTTGCGGGCGCCGTCCTCGAGGCGATCTCGATGCCGCCCGTCGTGCACGATGGGCAGCTCGTACTGGCTGATCTGGTAGCCCTTGGGCAGATCCGGATAGAAGTAGTTCTTGCGCGCGAACACCGAGCGGCCGGCCACGGTGGACTCTGTCGCGAGGCCGAAGCGCAACGGCCATGCGCACCGCGCCGTTGTTCAGCACCGGCAACACGCCGGGATAGCCCAGGTCGACCAGGCAGGCCTGGGTGTTGGGCGCAGCGCCATAGGCGGTGGAAGCGCCGGAAAAAATCTTGCTGCCGGGTGGCGAGCTGGGCGTGGATTTCCAGCCCGATGACGGTTTCCCATTCCATGTGCTCGGTCTCCTCAGGCGAAGACGCCGCCGGGCGCCTGCGCGATGCCAGTCGGTGGCCTGCTGGTAGCGATGGGCGACGTTCAGCATGCGCCCCTCTTCGAAGTGCGCGCCCATGAGCTGCAGCCCGACCGGCAGCCCGTCGACGAAACCGCAGGGCATGGACAGTGCCCGGCAGCCCGGCGAGGTTGACGCCGATGGTGTAGATATCGTTCAGGTACATCGTCACCGGGTCGTCGGTCTTGGCGCCGAGCTCGAAGGCCGGGGTCGGCGTGGTCGGCCCGACAATGACGTCGACCTCGCTCGAAGGCGCGGCTGGAAATCGGCGGCGATCAGCTGCCGCACCTGCTGCGCCTTCAGGTAATAGGCGTCGTAGTAGCCGGCCGACAGCACGTAGGTGCCGGTCATGATGCGGCGCTTGACCTCCGCGCCGAAACCCTCGCCACGGGTGCGCTTGTACAGGTCCTCGAGATCGCGCGGCTCGGTCGCAGCGATAGCCGAAGCGCACGCCGTCGAAGCGCGACAGGTTGGAGGAGCACTCGGCCGGCGCGACCACGTAATAGGTCGGCACCGACAGGCCGATGTTCGGCAGGCTGACCCTTGCACGCGCGCGCCGAGGCCTTCCAGCACCGTCAGCGCGGCTTCGCACGGCCGCCGCATTGGCGGGGTCCAGGCCCGCGTCGAAAAACTGCTCGCACGACGCCGATCCGCAGGCCGGCGAGCGGCGCATCGAGGCCGGCCGTGTAGTCGGGCACCGGCGCGTCGCACCGAAGTCGAGTCGCGCGGGTCGTGGCCGGCCATCGCGCCGAGCAGCAGCGCGGCGTCCTCCGCCGTCGCGGTCAGCAGCCCCGCCTGGTCGAGGCTGGAGGCGAAGGCGATCATGCCGTAGCGGGACACCCGGCCGTAGGTCGGCTTGATGCCGGTGATGCCGGCAAGCGCCGCCGGCTGGCGGATCGAGCCGCCGGTGTCGGTGCCGGTCGCCGCCGGCACCAGGCGCGCGGCGACTGCGGCCGCCGAGCCGCCCGAGGAGCCGCCGGGCACCCGCGCCGGGTCCCAGGGATTGCGCACCGGGCCGTACCAGCTGGTCTCGTTCGACGAGCCCATGGCGAACTCGTCCATGTTGGTCTTGCCCAGCATGACGACGCCGGCGTCGCGCAGGCGCTCGACCACCGTGGCGTCGTAGGGCGAGACGAAGTTGTCGAGCATGCGCGATCCGCAGCTGGTCTGCACGCCGGCGGTGCAGAAGATGTCCTTGTGGGCGATCGGCAGCCCGGCAAGCGGGCCGGCATCGCCCGCGGCGCGGGCGGCGTCGGCGGCGCGGGCCGCCTCGAGGGCCGGTATCGCCGGTCACCGTGACAAAGGCGTTGAGCTCGCGGTCGAGCTGGCCGATCCGCGCCAGCAGGTGGCGCAGTCAGCTCCTCGCTGCTGAAATCACGCGGCCGCGAGACCGCGCGCCATCTGGGCCAGGGTCATGGCATGCATGGGTCCGGTGCTCGCCTGCTTACTCGATGACCTTCGGCACCAGGTACAGCCCGGCCTCCACGGCCCGGGCGTTACGCTGGTAGAGGTCGCGCTGGTCGCTTTCGGTCACCGCGTCCGGGCGCAGGGGCTGGGTCATGTCGAGCGGATGGGCCATGGGGGTCACGCCGCTCGGTGTCGGCGGCCTCCAGCTGATGCACGAAATCGATGATCCGGGACAGATTGTCGACATAGGCGGCCATTTCCTCGTTCGAAATGCCCAGCCTGGCGAGATGCGCGATGTTCGCGACCTCGTCGCGGGTCAACTTCATTCGGGTCTCCTGAAAGCTCTGCATGAGTGTGCTGGCAAGGCGACGATGATACCGTTGAGCTTGCCCGAAGTCGCCCCCGTTGCTAGAGTTAGCTGCGTTATGCGTCCCGGCCCGGCCGGACGCCACGCACCGCCCCATCGCGTCTCCCTGGTCCCTGCTCGGTCAACCTAATGTTCAAGAATCTCCGGGGATATTTCTCCAACGACCTGTCCATCGACCTGGGGACGGCCAATACGCTGATCTACGTGCGCGGCCGGGGCATCGTGCTGGACGAGCCCTCCGTCGTGGCCATCCGCGAGGAGACCGGGCCGCGGCGGCGGACGCACGGTGCAGGCGGTGGGTACGGAAGCCAAGATGCATGCTCGGGCGCACGCCGGGCAACATCACGGCCATCCGCCCGCTGAAGGACGGCGTCATCGCCGACTTCACGGTGACCGAGAAAATGCTGCAGCACTTCATCAAGAAAGCCCACGGCAGCCGCTATTTCCGGCCCAGCCCGCGCGTGCTGATCTGCGTGCCCTACGGCTCCACCCAGGTGGAGCGCCGCGCCATCCGCGAATCGGCCGAGGGCGCCGGCGCGCGCAAGGTCTACCTGATCGAGGAACCGATGGCCGCGGCGATCGGCGCCGGCATGCCGGTGCACGAGGCGCGCGGCTCCATGGTGCTGGACATCGGCGGCGGCACCTCGGAGGTGGCGGTGATCTCGCTCAACGGCATCGTCTATGCCGCCTCCGTGCGCATTGGCGGCGACCGCTTCGACGAAGCCATCATCAACTACGTGCGCCGCAACTACGGCATCCTGATCGGCGAAGCGACCGCCGAGCGCATCAAGCACGAGATCGGCTCCGCCTATCCGGGCCAGGAAGTGCGCGAGATCTCGGTGCAAGGGCCGCAACCTCTCGGAAGGCGTGCCGCGCAGCTTTACGCTGAACAGCAACGAAATCCTCGAGGCGCTGCAGGAGCCCCTGCAGGGCATCGTCGGCGCGGTCAAGGCGGCGCTGGAGCAGACCCCGCCGGAACTGGGCGCCGACGTCGCCGACCGCGGCATCGTGCTCACCGGTGGCGGCGCCTTGCTGCGCGACCTCGACAAGCTGCTGATGGAGGAGACCGGGCTGCCGGTGGTCATCGCCGACGACCCGCTCACCTGCGTCGCCCGCGGCGGCGGCAAGGTGCTCGAACTGCTCGACCAGCACGGCCCCGGCCTGTTCGGCCTCGAGTGAGGCGCTGGCCAGCGGCACACGCTGCAGTCCACAATAGTGCGCGGTTAGCCCAGGGCCTGCCGTGACCCCTCTCAACGCCTCCGACAACAAGCCGCTCTTCGATCGCGGGCCTTCGCTCGGGACGCGCGCAGTGCTGCTCGCGGTGCTGTCCGTCGCATTGATGTTTCTCGACCACCGCGAGGGCCACATGGACACGGTGCGGCGCGCGCTTTCGGTGGCGGTCTACCCCATTCGCGTGCTGGTCGACATGCCGTCGGCCGCCTTTCTCTGGACCCGCGAGTCACTGGCGGAACGCGCCCGGCTGCTGGAGGAGAACGAAGCGCTGCGGTCGCAGAGCCTGCGCCAGAGGGTGCACCTGCAGCAGATGGCCGTACTCGAGGCCGAGAACGCACGGCTGCGCGCGCTCATGGACTCGCCTGCCAAGCTCGCTGACCGCGTGCAGGTGGCCGAGATCCTGGCGGTCGACCTCGATCCCTACCGCCACCGCATCGCCATCAACCGCGGCGAATACGCCGGCGTCTATCCCGGCCAGGCGCTGGTGGATGCGGACGGCATCGTCGGCCAGGTCGTGCGCGTCGACCCGCTGGGCGCCGAGGCCATCCTTATCAGCGACCCGAGCCACGCCACGCCCGTGGAACTCGTGCGCAACGGCCTGCGCACCGTGGCGCTGGGCGTCGGCGACGTGAGTCGCATGGAACTCCCGTTCCTGCCCAACAGCGCCGACATCCGCGTCGGCGACCTGCTGGTCTCCTCGGGCCTCGGCGACGCCTTTCCGCACGGCTACCCGGTGGCGCGCGTGACCCAGGTCGAGCGGCGACCCGGCGAACCTTTCGCCCGCGTGGAAGCGGAACCGACCGGCGCGTTGAATCGCAGCCGGCAGGTGCTGTTGCTGTGGGAAGGTGGTGAAGCGGAGCCCGTCGAAGTCCCGAGCGACACGGCCGAGACTGCCGCCGATCCGGCGGGCGCAGCGCGCCCCGAGGGCGCCCCATGAGCCCTGGCCGGACGCGTGCGGCACTGGCCGGTCGTGATTTCGCTCCTGGTAGCGATGTCGCTGGAGGTCGCGCCGCTGCCGGCTGACCTGGCGGCCTGGCGCCCGCCGTGGCTGGCGCTGGTCGCGATTTACTGGGTGCTCACCTACCCGCGTCGCTACGGGCTTGCGCTGGCCTGGAGCACGGGCCTGGTGCTCGACGTGCTCAAGGGCGGCGTGCTCGGGCAGCACGCGCTCGCCATGACCGTCGCGGTGTGGGTGACGCTGCATTTCCACCTGCGCCTGCGCGTCTTTCCGCCCTGGCAACAGGCCATGGCCGTCACCGGCGTGGTGCTGACGCACGAGTTCCTGGTGTTCTGGGTCGACGGCGTGTCCGGGGACGCGGTGCTGGGCTGGCAGCGGCTCATGCCGGTGGTCGTGGCGGCAATCGCCTGGCCGATGCTGGCCGCGCTGCTGGATCGCCTCCGCTTCCAGCTGCGCATGCAGACATGAGCATCGATCGCCTCAAGGATCATTGGCGCGAACAGCGCATGTTCCTTGGCCGCATCATCGCAGCGGCGGTGATCGTGACCCTGCTGGCGGGGCTGCTCATGTACCGCCTGGTCGACCTCCAGGTCGTGCACTTCGAGCATTTCAGCCGCCTCTCGCAAGGCAACCGCGTGCGACTCGAGCCCGTGCCTCCGGTGCGCGGACTGCTGTTCGACCGCGCCGGCCGCCCCCTGGCCGAGAACCAGCCCGTGTACCAGCTCGAGCTCGTCCCGGAGCAGGTCAAGGACCTGCAAGCCACGCTGGACGGCCTGGTGACGCTGGGTCTTGTGCGCACCGAGGACCTGCCGCGCATCCAGAGCCAGATCCGCAGCCAGCGGCGCTTCGAGCCGGCGATCCTGCGCGCCCGGCTCAGCGACGAGGAGGCGGCGCGCTTTGCAGTGAACCGCCCGCGCTTCACCGGCGTCGACATCCAGGCCCGGCTGGCGCGGCGCTATCCCCTCGGCGCGCGGGGCGCCCATGCCGTGGGCTACGTGGGCGCGATCAGCGAACCGGACCTCAGGCGACTCGACACTGCCAATTACGCAGGCACCGCGCAGACCGGCAAGGTCGGCGCCGAACGCGCCTACGAGGACCTGCTGCACGGTACGACGGGTTTCCGGCAGGTGCTGGTGAACGCCCAGGGCCGGGCCCTGCAGGAGCTCGAACGCAACGACGCGGTGCCCGGGCGCAACGTCTACCTGACGCTGGACCTGGAACTGCAGGCCGCCGCCGAAGACGCGCTCGGCGAGCGGCGCGGGGCGATCGTGGCGCATCGACCCGCGCAACGGCCAGGTGCTGGCGCTCGCCAGCACGCCCGGCTACGACCCCAACCTGTTCAGCATGGGCATCCCGCGCCACAACGTACCGGGCACTGCAGGAAGACCTGGACAAGCCCCTGTTCAACCGCGCCCTGCGCGGCCAGTACCCGCCCGGCTCGACCATCAAGCCGATGCTGGGGCTCGCCGGGCTGCACTCACGGCATCACCACGCCGCTGGACACAATGTGGTGTCCGGGCTGGTTCAGCCTGCCGAACACTCCCACCGCTACCGGGACTGGAAACGGGAAGGCCACGGGTCGGTGGACCTCGACAGACTCCATCGCCCAGTCCTGCGACGTGTACTTCTACCGACCTGGCGGTCGAGCTCGGCATCGACCGCATGCACGATTTCCTCGCTTTGCTTCGGGCTCGGCGCAGCCACCGGGATCGACATACCCGGCGAGAAGCGGCGGCCTGTTGCCCTCGCGCGACTGGAAACGCAGCGCGTTCCGGCGCCGCGCAGGACCAGGTCTGGTTCCCCGGCGAAACCGTGATCACCGGCATCGGCCAGGGCTACATGCTGGCCACGCCGATGCAGCTGGCGCAGGCCACTGCGATCCTCGCCAATCGCGGCCAGGGCTACCGCCCCACCCTGCTGGCGGCGGTCGAGGACCCCGTGAGCGGCGGTGCGCGAGGAATTCGACCCGCAGCCGCTGCCGCCGCTCCAGTTCAAGCCTGCGCATGTCGAGGAAGCCATCGACGCCATGGTGGCCGTGGTGCACGGGCGAACGCGGCACCGCGCGGGCCATCGGTCTGGACTCACCTTGGACCATCGCCGGCAAGACCGGCACGGCGCAGGTGTTCAGGATCGCCCAGGACGAGGAGTACGACGAGGACGAGGTCGAAGAGCGGCACCGTCCCCACGCCCTGTTCGTCGGCTTCGCCCCGGCGGAAAACCCCCGCATCGCCATCGCGGTGCTGGTGGAGAACGGCGGCAGCGGCAGCGGCGCCGCCGCGCCGATCGCGCGTATCCGTGATCGACAACTGGCTCGGCAGGGAGCGGCTGATCGTGGCCGTATCTTCATCCGTCTTCGGCGACAAGCAGGCCGCTCGGCCTGGGCGCGCGTATCCTGGCTCTGCTCAGGCCTGGACGCGCCGCTGCTGGCCGGCCTGCTCGCCGTCGCCGCCTGTCGGCCTGGTGGTGCTTGTACAGCGCGGGCGGCCAGGACGAGGAGCTGCTGACTGCGCCAGGCTCATCCGCATTGGCGTCGCCTTCGGTGTCATGCTCTTCGTGGCCCAGGTTCCGCCCAAGATCCTGCGCATGTGGGCGCCTTGGATGTTCATCGTCGGCCTGGCGCTGCTCTTCGCCGTGCTCGTCGTCGGCGACATCGGGCAAGGGCGCCCAGCGCTGGCTGGATCTCGGCATCGTGCGTTTCCAGCCTTCGGAAATCATGAAGCTGGCGGTGCCCATGATGGTAGCCTGGTACCTGCACGACCGCCCGCTGCCGCCGCGCTTCCTGGAACTGTGCGCGTTGCTGCTGCTGATCGTCGTGCCGACCGTCCTGATCGCACGCCAGCCCGACCTGGGCACCGCCCTGCTGATCGCCAGCTCCGGGCTCCTCGGTGGTGCTGCTGGGCGGGCTCCGGCGTGCGGTGATCGTGCTGCTGGGCACCCTCGGCGCTGCCCTCGCCCCGGTGCTGTGGTACTTCATGCACGACTACCAGCGCCAGCGGGTGCTGACCTTCCTGCAGCCCGGAGTCGGACCCGCTCGGCGCCGGCTATCACATCATCCAGTCCAAGATCGCCATCGGATCCGGCGGCCTGTTCGGCAAGGGCTGGCTCAACGGCAGCCAGGCCCAGCTGGAATTCCTGCCGGAACGCTCCACCGACTTCATCTTTGCCGTCCTCGGCGAGGAGTTCGGGCTCCTCGGGCTGGTCGCTGCTGTTGGTCGCCTACCTGTTCATCGTCGGCCGCGGGCTGTATATCGCGGTGCAGGCGCAGGACACTTTCGGCCGCCTGCTGGCCGGCAGCATCAGCCTGACCTTCTTCGTCTACGTGTTCGTCAACACGGGCATGGTGACCGGCCTGCTGCCGGTGGTCGGCGTACCGCTGCCGCTGGTGAGCTACGGCGGCACCTCGATGGTGACCCTCATGGCGGGTTTCGGTATGCTCATGTCCATTCAGGCCACCGTAACTTGCTCGCCAGATGAACCGCTTATTGCACTTCTTCTGCTGCGTCGGCCTGGCGGTCGGCCTTCCTCCGTGCGCGGCAGCCGCAGCGGAGCAGCCGCTGGACCTGGCGCGCGACGACGTGCGTGCCTTCATCGAGGGCGCGCAGGAACGCCACGGGCTTGAGCCCGCTGCGGTCCGCGCGGTTCTCGCCGAGGCGCGCATCCAGCAGCCCATCCTCGAGGCGATCAGCCGGCCCGCCGAACGCGTCCGACCCCTGGCACGAGTACCGCAAGATATTCATCACCGACGAACGGATCGCGGCCGGCGCGGAGTTCTGGCGCCAGCACCGCGACCAGCTCGAGCGCGTGGCCGCAGAGTCCGGCGTGCCGGAAGAGATGATCGTCGCGATCATCGGCGTGGAGACGTATTACGGGCGCATCCTCGGCCGCTACCGCGTGCTGGACGCGCTCGCCACGCTGGCCTTCGAGTACCCGCCGCGCAGTACGTTCTTCAGCAAGGAACTGGAACAGTTCCTCCTGCTCACTCGTGAGCAGGGGCTGGCCATCGACGGGCCGGTCGGCTCCTACGCCGGCGCCATGGGGCTGCCGCAGTTCATTCCCTCCAGCTACCGCGCCTACGCCGTGGACGGCGACCAGGACGGGCGCGTCGACCTGTGGGAGAGCACGGACGACATCCTCGCCAGCGTCGCCAACTACTTCCGCGTGCACGGCTGGCGTCCCGGGGAGCCGGTGGTCGCGCCCGCCGTACCCGGCGCCGCCGATCCGGCGCCGCTGGCGCACCAGGGGCTGTCGGCGAACACGACCGTCGGGGCCCTGTGGGCGGCAGGCATCGGTCTCGCCGGCCCGGCCCCGGCCGACCCTGCCGCGGCGGCGGGCCTGTTCGCCCTCGAGCGCGAGGACGGCACCGCCTACTGGGTCGGCTTCCACAACCTCTACGTCATCACGCGCTACAACCGCAGCCTGATGTACGCCCTCGCCGT
Source organism: uncultured Gammaproteobacteria bacterium (assembly GCA_963709275.1). GTDB lineage: Bacteria > Pseudomonadota > Gammaproteobacteria > Steroidobacterales > XN24 > XN24. The sequence continues at coordinate 261,784 of CAVPVZ010000002.1, read as the reverse complement.
GCACGAACTCGGCCAGGCGGTGCGGGCGCGCGTCGAGGCCGGCACGGATGCCGGTTAGCACAGCCGTGCGCCCTCGGGGCGCACTTGCGGGCCTGCTCGTACTCGCCGCGGCGCTGGGCGGTTGCGGCACCACCCCCGTGGACGAGGACTCGGCGCCGGCGCGGCCACGCGACGTCAGCCGCATCCCGGACGCCGTGCCGCGCGCCGAGCCGCGCAGCGCGCGCGGCAATCCGCCCGTCTACGAGGTCATGGGGCGCCGCTATTACGTGATGAGAGACGCCGCGGGTCACCGCGAGCGCGGCGTCGCGAGCTGGTACGGCACGAAGTTTCACGGCCGCCTGACTTCGAGCGGCGAGCCCTATGACATGTACGCCATGACGGCGGCCCACAAGACGCTGCCGCTGCCCACCTACGTGCGCGTGACCCACGTGCAGAACGGTCGCAGCATCGTCGTGCGCGTCAACGACCGCGGGCCCTTCGTCGGCGACCGGATCATCGACCTGTCCTATGCGGCCGCCGTGCGCCTTGGCATGCACAACGACGGCACTGCGCTGGTGGACATCGAGGTCGTGGGCCCAGAAGCGAGCACCACCGCTGCCGTGGCCCCGGCGCCGCCCGCCGGATCGATGGCGGTGGAGCCCGTGTGGCTGCAGGTCGGGGCCTTCACCGACGCCACCAATGCAGCGCGCCTGGAGGCCAGGCTCGAGCAACAGGGCATCGACGACGTGGTCACGCATCCGGAAAAGCGCCGGCGCAGTACCGTTTACCGCGTGCGCATCGGCCCGCTCGGCACCGTGGACGAGATCGAGCGCATGCTCGCGGCCGTGCGTGCGCTGGGGATAGACGACGCGCACCTGGCGTCGGACTGACCGTCAGGGCCGGACGGTGTAAGATTTCCGGCCGTCCCCTACACAGCCCGCCGGCACCAAGCCGCCAAAGGAATCCATGCGCCTGATCACCGCCCTCTGCGTCGCCCTGTCCCTCCTGCTCGCCCCGCTGCATGCCTCGGCGCAAGCCGACCCGGCCATGTTGCCGCCGGTGCCGGCAGCGCCGTCCGTGGCTGCCCGCTCCCACATCCTGATGGACTACCACTCGGGCACCGTGCTCGCGGAGAACGCCGCGGATGAGCGCATGGACCCCGCCAGCATCACCAAGCTGATGACGGCCTACGCGGTCTTCAGCGAGCTGCGCAAGGGCGAGATGAAGCTGGACGACATGGTGACGGTGAGCGAGCGCGCCTGGCGCACCGGCGGCTCGCGCATGTTCATCGAGGTCGGCACGCGCGTCCGGGTCGACCAGCTGATCCGCGGCATGATCATCCAGTCCGGCAACGACGCCTCCGTGGCGCTCGCCGAATACACCGCGGGCACCGAGGCGGCCTTTGCCGAGCTGATGAACGAATACGCGCGGCGCCTCGGCATGCGCAACACCAACTTCCGCAATTCGACCGGGCTGCCGGCCGAGGACCACTACAGCTCGGCGCGCGACATCGCCCTGCTGGCGGCAGCCATCATCCGCGAGTTCCCGGAGTTCTACTCGCTCTATTCCGAGCGCGAGTACACCTACAACGACATCACCCAGCGCAATCGCAACAAGATGCTGTGGCGTGACCCGAGCGTCGACGGGATCAAGACCGGCATGACCGATGCCGCCGGGTACTGCCTGGTCTCATCCGCGGAGCGCGGCGAGATGCGACTCATCTCGGTACTGCTCGGCACCAGCAGCGACAAGGCGCGCGCAGACGCCACGCAGGCGCTGCTCAACTGGGGATTCCGTTTCTACGAGAGTCACCGCGTCTATGCCGCGAACGAGCCCGTGACCACCACCCGGCTGTGGAAAGGCGAGGTCGAGGAGCTGCCGCTGGGCCTGCAGGAGGACCTTTGGGTGACGCTGCCGCGCGGCCGCTACGAGTTCATCGAAGCCACGATGGAGCTGCAGTCGCCGCTCATCGCGCCGGTGGCCCCGGAAGAGGCGGTCGGCCGGCTGCGGCTGACGCTCGAGGGACAGTCGCTCGCCGACCTGCAACTTTATCCGCTGGCGCGCGTCGCCGAAGGCAGCCTGCTGCAGCGCGCCGTAGACTCGGTCCAGCTCTGGTTCGAATGAGCGACGAAACGCTGCTGGAGTTTCCCTGCGACTTCCCGCTCAAGGTGATGGGGCGGAAGGCGGATGATTTTGCCGCGCTGGTGGTGGAACTCGTAGAGAGCCACGCCGGCCCGATTCCCGCGACGCGCGTCAGAGAACGCCTCAGCCGGGACGGCAACTTCGTGGCCCTGACTGTACTGGTGCGCGCGGACAGCAAGTCCCAGCTCGACGCCATCTACACTGAGCTCAGCGCGCATGAACGCGTGCTGATGGTGCTCTGATGGCGCCGGTGGTCCGACGTCTCGGCATGGTGGACTACGAGCCGACCTGGCGGCGCATGCAGGCGCTGGTCGAGACCCGGGGCGCGGCGGATCCGGACGAGATCTGGTTCCTGCAGCATCCGCCGGTATTCACCCTCGGGCTGAACGGCAACCGGGCGCACGTGCTGGCGCCGGGCGACATACCGGTGGTGCAGGTCGACCGCGGCGGGCAGGTGACCTACCACGGACCGGGGCAACTGGTGGTCTACCCGCTGCTCGACCTGGGTCGCAGTGGCCTCGGGGTGCGGGCCCTGGTGTGCGCCCTGGAGCGCGCCGTGATCCGCTGCGTCGCCGGCTACGGCATCGAGGCGCGCGGCGACCGGGAGGCCCCGGGCGTGTACGTCGGCGCCTGCAAGCTGGCCAGTATCGGCCTGCGCATCCGGCGCAACTGCAGCTATCACGGCCTGGCGCTGAACGTAGACATGGACCTCGAGCCCTTCCGTCGCATCAATCCCTGCGGCTTCAGCGGCCTCGAAGTCACCCAGCTTGCAGACCTCGGCGTCGCCAGGGCGATGGATACCGTGATGGACGATCTCGAGCAGGCTTTGCTGGCGGAGCTTCAGGACCCCGCCAGCCTGGCCTGCAGCGCATAAAGCCGTTCCGGCGTGCCCACGTCGAGCCAGGTCCCCTCGTGCAGTATCCCGCTCACTCGGCCGGCCGCCGCCGCCTCCTTGAGCAGCGGCGCCAGCGGGAAGCGGCCCGGGTGACAACCGGCGAACAGCTCGGGATGCAGCAGCGCGATGCCGCCGTAGGTGTAGCGCGTCGCCCCGTCCGGAACCACCTTGCCCCGCTCGAGCCCGAAGTCCCCGGCAGGGTTGTGCGACGGATTGGGCACCAGCAGCAGCTGCGCCAGCTGGCCCTGTTCCAGCCGCAACGCGGCCGGCGACCATTCACACCAGACATCGCCGTTGACCAGGAGGAACGGCGCCTCGCCGAGCAGCGGGAGCGCCTGGCAGATGCCGCCCCCGGTGTCGAGGGCCGGCCACGGCTCAGGGGACCAGGTGATGTCGACACCCCAGCGGCTGCCGTCGCCCAGCGCCGCACGCAACACGTCCCCCAGCCAGGCGCAGTTCATCACCACCTCGCGGCATCCGGCCGCAGCCAGCGTGCGCAGCTGGTAGCCGACCAGCGGCTCTCCACCGACCGGCAACAGGGGCTTCGGCAGGCGGTCCGTGAGGGGGCGCATCCTCTCGCCGCGACCGGCCGCGAGCACCATCGCTTTCAAGCTATTTCCCCCATGGGCCGTCCTGCCGCGATAATGGAGTCCTGCGGCGAAAGTATGCCATGTTAGCGAGCCTTGCCCGGACAACCTGATGCCCCGTCTCCTGGCCTTTCTGATCATCCTGATGGGCAGCGCGCCGCTTGCGGCCGCGCCGGTTTGCCCTGTGCCGGACCCGGTCCAGTTCGAGCCACTGGATGAAGACGCGCCGATCGAAGTGTCGGCGGACCGGGCCGAGCTGACAGCGGACGGGGACTCGCTGTTCACCGGCGGCGTGGTGCTGCAGCGAGGCAACCAGCGACTCGAGACCGAGGGCGCCACCTGGAACCGGGCGGAGGGCCGGGTCATCGCGGTCGACGGGGCGCGCTACGTCCAGCCCGGCCTGGAGGTCGAGTCCGAGCGCCTGGAGTACCTGCCCGGAGAAGGCACCGCGATTCTCACCGGCAACCGCTACTACCTCCCGACCCAGCCAGCGAGCGGCGGCGCCAAGACCATCCTCGCCCGCGGCAACGGTCGTGTCCGCATGGAAGGCGTGACCTACACCACCTGCCCGGGCGACGACCCTGACTGGCTGCTCCGCATCGGCGCGCTGAAACTCGACACCACCGACGAGGTCGGGGAAGCCGACAACGTGACGCTGCGGTTCTTCGGCGCGCCCATCGTCTACCTGCCCTACATGTCGTTCCCCTTGTCGGACCGCCGCAAGACAGGGTTCCTGATACCGGAATTCGGCCAGTCCTCGCGCAACGGACTGGAGATCAGCACACCCTTCTACTTCAACCTGGCGCCCAACTACGACCACGTCCTCACCCCGGTGTTTCTGTCGAAACGAGGGCTCAAGCTGGACAACCATTTCCGCTACCTCACGCCGGAGAGCGGCGGCCAGGTGCAGCTGGACTACCTGCATCGCGACAGGCAGGTACCGGAGCAGAACCCCCGCATCTGGTTCAACCTTTCGCACCTGACGCGGCTCGACAACGGCTGGCGCTTCACAGCCGAGATCGAGGACGTTTCCGACACCGATTATTTCCAGAACCTGGGCGATTCCCCGCAAGTCACCAGCCGCACCCATGTCGAGCGCCTCCTGCAGGCCGACTATGCGGGCGAGATCTGGCGCATCACCGCCAGGGCGCAGAATTTCCGCACGCTCGACCTGGACATTCCTGAAGACGAGCGCCCGTACGCGCGCATCCCGCAACTGATGGCGGAAGGCCTGTGGCTGGATGGTCCCCTTGGCATGGACTGGCGCCTGCGGACCGAGGCCGTCGCATTCACACGCGGCGTCGGAACGGAGGGTGCGCGCACGGTGGTCGAGCCGGAAGTCAGCCTGCCGATCGAAGCCCCCGGGTTCTTTTTCACACCGTCGGCGCGGCTCCGCATGGTGCAGTACTACCTCACCGGCCAGGATGCCGGCGCCGACAACCTGCCGGGCTACGTCGCGCCGATCGTGAGCGTGGACTCGGGGCTACGGTTCGAGCGCCCGTTTTCCTCGGCACGCTTTGTCCAGACCCTGGAGCCGCGCATCCTGTACGCCTACATTCCGTTCCGCGAGCAGGATGCGCAGCCGCTGTTCGACAGCGGCCGCCCCGACTTCAACTACGTGCAGCTGTTCCGGCCCAACCGCTACGTGGGGGCCGACCGTCTCGGCGACACGAACCAGCTGAGCTTCGGCGTGACCACGCGCCTGCTGGAGACCCGCTCCGGGCGGGAATTCCTCACCGCGGCCATCGGCAAGGCATGGTATTTCGAGGATCCGCGCGTCACGCTGCCGGGCGAAACCCTGGAGCTCGCCGGCAGCTCCCCGATCGTGCTCGAGCTCGGCCTGGGGTTGTTCAACCACTGGAACGCCGACATCGGCTACCAGTGGGACAACGTGACCGACACCACGCGGCTGGCGCAATTCCGGCTGCAGTACCAGCCGGCACCCAATCGCGTGGTCAACCTGGCCTACCGCTACCGGCCCGACCTGCTCGAGGACGTCGCGTTCTCCATGGGCTGGCCGCTGTCGGACCGCTGGAGTTTTGTCACCGCATTGGAATACTCCCTGCGTGACAAGACGCCGGTGAACCAGGTCCTGGGCGTGCAGTACGAGAGTTGCTGCTGGGCCATCCGCTTCGCAGCCACCGAGCAGGTCAGTCGCCGCGACGGCAGCACGGACAACGCGATCCGCCTGCAGGTCGAGTTCAAGGGCCTCGCCGGCCAGAGTGCCAGGCGGCGCTACGAGAGTGATATCCTAGGCTACTCCGCTTTCGACTGACCCCAACGTTATGCGACTGAATTCATTGCGCCTTATGATCCTGACGGCGTGCCTGTGCTGTGTCTGCGCAGCGCCGCGCGCAGCCACACTGAGCGACTCCGGCGTGTTACTGGACCGCATCGTCGCGCTGGTGGACGACGGCGTGGTGCTGCGTTCCGAGCTGGAAAACCAGGTGACGACCGTCATGCGGCGGCTGCGGGAACAGGGCACGGCAGCGCCGCCCGAGTCCGTGCTGCGCGAGCAGATCCTGGAGAACCTCATCGTGCAGCAGGTGCAGATGCAACGCGCCGAGCGCCTCGGCATCCGCATCAGCGACGAGCAGCTCAACATGGCCCTGGCGCGCGTGGCGGAGCGCAATGGCTTCAGTTTCGCCGACATGCCGGCGGCGCTGGCCGCGGACGGCATCGACTACGCCGAGTTTCGCGAGCAGCTGCGGCGCGAGATGGCGATCGACGCCCTGCGCCAGCGCGACGTGATGGCGCGCATCGCGGTGTCGGAGCGCGAGATCGAGCGCTGGCTGGAGCAGTACGAGGCGAACCGCGGCAACGAGATCGACTACGACATCTCGCAGATCCTCGTGGCACTGCCGGTAGACGCCACGCAGGCGCAGGTCGCCGAAGTCGAGGCGCGGGCCCGCGATATCTACGATCGCCTGCTCGCCGGCGCGGACTTCGCCGCCACGGCGGTGGCAGAGTCGGCAGGGCAACAGGCACTCTCGGGCGGCCGGCTTGGCTGGCGCCAGGGATCACAGCTGCCGCAACAGTTTGCGCCGGCCATCCAGAGCCTGTCCGCGGGAGAGATCAGCGAGCCGGTGCGCAGCGGCAGCGGCTTCCACATCTTCCGCGTCAACGAGACCCGCGGCGGCGACGACACGGTGCTGGAAGTGCAGACCCGTGCGCGCCACATCCTCATGACCACCAATGAAGTGCTCGACGACGTCACCGTGCGCAGCCGTCTGAACGATATCCGGGACCGCGTGCTCGCGGGCGAGTCCTTCGCCGACATCGCCATGATCGAGTCTGAAGATCCCGGCTCCGCCACGCGCGGCGGCGATCTCGGCTGGAATCCGCCGGGCACGTTCGTGCCGGAGTTCGAGGCCGTGCTGGCCGAGCTGCAGGCTGGCGAGATCAGCCAGCCCTTCAGCTCGCCCTTCGGCTGGCACATCATCCTGCTCGAGGACCGCCAGGAGCGTGACACCACGGACGAAGTGAAGCGCCGCCGCGCGATCCAGGCGATTCGCGCCAGCAAGCTGGAGCAGGAGACCGAGCTCTGGCTGCGCAAGCTGCGCGACGAGGCCTGGGTCGAGATCCTCGATAGCTAGCGGTGCACACGTGGCGTTCCCGGCCATCGTCCTGACCACAGGCGAGCCGGCCGGCATCGGGCCGGAGCTCTGCCTTGCCGTCGCCGCGCGCGCGTGGCCGGCGCGCCTCGCCGCGATCGGTCCCGCTGCCCACCTGGAGCGGCTCGCCAGCCGCCTGCAACCCGGCGTGCGCATCGAGGTCGTGTCCGAACCGGGACCCCACCGCGCCGGCGTGCTGCAGGTGATCGACATCCCCCTCGCCCACGAGGCGACCCCGGGGCAGCTTGACCCGGCCAACGCAAAAGCCGTGCTGGCCATGCTGCGGGTTGCGGCGGAAGGATGCCTGGCCGGCAAATATGCTGCGATGGTGACGGCGCCGGTACACAAGGCGGTGATCAACGAAGCCGGCATGCCTTTCTCCGGCCACACCGAGTTCCTTGCGGCGATCACCGGCGGCGATCCGGTGATGATGCTCGCGGCCGGCGACCTGCGCGTGGCGCTGGCCACAACCCACCTGCCGCTGGCCGAGGTGCCGCGGGCGATCACCCGCGAGCGCCTGCAGCGCGTGCTGCGGGTCCTCGACCATGACCTGCGCACTCGCTTCGGACTCCCGCGGCCGCGCATCCTTGTGGCAGGCCTGAATCCGCATGCCGGCGAGAGCGGTCACCTGGGCCGGGAGGAAATCGAGGTCATCGAGCCGGCGCTGGAACAGCTGCGCGCCGACGGCCTGTTACTGGAAGGGCCCCTGCCCGCCGATACCCTGTTCACGCCGCGGCACCTGGAGGGTGCCGACGCGGTGCTGGCCATGTACCACGACCAGGGCCTGCCGGTGCTGAAATACGCGGGCTTCGGCCGGGCCGTGAACATCACGCTCGGGCTGCCGATCGTGCGCACCTCGGTGGACCATGGCACGGCGCTGGATCTCGCCGGTTCCGGCAAGGCCGACTCAGGCAGCCTGGTCGCAGCGCTGGAGGCGGCGCTCGAGTTGGCCGGCCGTTACCAGCGCACGCCCAGCCCGAGGTAGAAGCCCGAGCTCGACATGTCGTAGAGAAAGCCGTCTTCCTGACTGGCGGCGCGTCCCTGCGCCGCCATGAGTTAGATCAAAGACCGGATCAACCGCCGTCGGTCCGACCGAGGTCTTCCTGCTCGAAGGGCTTCTTCGGCGGCGTCAGGTCGGCGCCGCCAGTGCCCGGCATCATCTCGAAGCCGAGATCGAAACTGACGAGCATGCTCTTCAGCTGCGTCGTAGGGCTCGCGGTCGCCGTCCAGCTTCGCCTTGCCCGATGCGATCTGCTCGTCGAAGGTCACCGCGCCCATCATGGTCTGCTCGAGGTCGGTGCGGTTGATGGTGATGGTCAGGTCGGCATCGTCGGCCTGCGAAGCCTTCGATGTTGGTCAGCGTGCCGTTGCTCAGCTCGAGCACGAACTTCTCGTCGTTGTCCGGCGTGACCAGGTTGATCTTGAAGTGCCTTGCCTTCGGCCTTCTTGCTGTCGAGGCGGACGCCGAGGAAGTCCAGCCACAGCTCGGTGGTCATGGCGCGGATCATGTCGGGGCCGGCAGCTCTTCGGCGTCGCGCCCGTCGGGATGCCGTTGCGCAGCTCCTAGGCCGCCGCGAGGAAGCTGTTGCGCACGCTCGGGCTTTCCTGCTGGTAGCCGATCTGCTCGAACACGTCGGCCAGCAGGTCCTTGGCCTCCTGGTTCTGCGGCTCGGCGTAGACCAGCTTGTTGAGGATTTCCTGTGCGTGCCGATACTTGCCCTGCGTCGTAGAGCTCGCTGGCCCTTGGCGATGATCTTCTCTGCGCCGCCCATCATCTCCACGTACAGCGGTGCGGAATCCTCGGGCGACAGCGGGATCAGCGTCGCCGGGTTGGCATCCCAGTAGCCGAGGTAGCGGTTGATCACCGCGCGGCTGTTGTGCTCGTCCGAGCCATGGTAGCTGTGCGCTGCCCACTGCTGCTGCAGGCTCTTCGGGCAGCTTCGTAGACGTTGTGGATCTCGTTGATGGTCACGCCCTGGTTGGCCAGGTGCAGCACCTCGTTGTTCAGGTGGGCATAGGTGTCACGCTGCGCGCGCATGACTTCCTGGATGCGGTCGTTGCCCCAGCGCGGCCAGCTGTGCGAGGCGAACATCACCTCGGCCTCCTGGCCGAAGAGGTAGAGCGCCTTGTTGATCTGCTTGGACCACTCCAGCGCATCGCGCACCAGCGCGCCGCGCAGGGTGTAGATGTTGTGGATGGTGCCGGTGATGTTCTCCGCCGCCCAGAACGCCTTCAGGTCCGGGAACTAGGTGTTCATCTCCGCCGGCGCCTCGGTGCCCGGCGTGTTCTGGAACACCATCTTGACGCCGTCGACGGTCATTTCCTCGATGTCGTCCTTGATGATCACGTTGGGCGGGATCAGGCCGAGGTTGCCCGCGGCCGTGTTCTTGCCGATGGACTGGTCGACGTGGCCGAAGGGGCTGCGCGGCAGCAGCACGCCGTACTGGAAGAACATGCGCCGGGTCATGGCATTGCCGGCATAGACGTTCTCGGCGACCGCGTGGTCCATGAAGCCGACCGGAGCGATGACCTTGACCTTGCCGCTGCGCACGTCGGCCTCGTCGACCACGCCGCGCACGCCGCCGAAGTGGTCGGCGTGCGAGTGCGAGTAGACGACCGCCACGACCGGGCGCTCGCCCGAGCTGCTCGTTGATGAACTTCAGCGCCGCCGCTGCGGTCTCCTTGGCGGTCAGCGGATCGAACACGATCCAGCCGGTCTCGCCCTTGATGAAGCTGATGTTGGCCAGGTCGTAGCCGCGCACCTGGTAGATCTTGCCGGGCAACACTTCGTACAGGCCGTAGGCCATGTTGAGGATGGCCTGGCGCTGCAGCGAGGGATGGATGCTGTCGAAATCCTTGCCGTCCAGCAGCCACTCGTAGCTGCCCATGTCCCAGGCCACGTTGCCGGCCTCGGCCATGATCTGCTTGTAGGGCGGCGCGGCGATGAAGCCTTTCTTGGCTTCCTCGAAATCGCGCTTGTCGTCGAACGGCAGGCTCTTGCGCAGCCCGTTCTGCAATTCGATGGTGAACTTGGAGGGGCCTTGCCCTTGGGGTCGAAGTGCTTCGAAGGGTCGGCAGCGACGATCGCGCCACCCCCGGCCGCCAGCAGCGCGCCCGATACCGCCATCAGGGCCGCGCCGAGTGTCCATGTAATAATCTTGCCGAAAGTCCGCATAGCTCCAGTGCCTCTCTGATCTGTCGCTCGATCTACGTTTGAGCAGAACAGTCTTGCGGCCGAGTTGATCTAAGTCAAATGCATTGAAGTGCTATTTCTGATAACTTTTACGCATGGCCATCACGTTGAAGCAGCTTCGGCACGCCCTGGCGCTCGATCGCCATGGCCATTTTGAACGGGCAGCCAAGGCCGAACACATCTCCCAGCCGGCGCTTTCGCGCAGTATCCGTGCCCTGGAAGACCAACTGGGCGTGCAGCTCTTTGATCGCCAGGGCGGCCGCATCGCGCCGACCCTGTTCGGCGCTGCGTTGCTCAAACACGCTGCCTCCGCGCTGGGTGAGACCGACGAACTGCTGCGGGAAATCGCTCTGCTCAAGGGGCTGGATGCCGGCAACCTGCAAGTCGCGATGGGCGTGTATGCGGCCGAAATGTCCGCCGCACGGGCAATAGGTGAACTGGTCGAGCGCCATCCCGGCGTTACCTGCCGAATTCGGCTTACGTCCTGGAAGGACCTCGCGGGGCTCGTTACTGCGCGCTCCGTCGACCTTGGCGTCGGCGAGATCAGCACGCTGGGGGACGTGCAGGAACTGGACGTAGAGGCGCTGGGCAGGCCGCGCCTGGTGATGTTCTGTCGCCCGGGTCACCCGCTGGCCGGGCGCCGGGATTTGACCGAGCAGGATCTCGACGGCTTCCCGACCGTGACACCCCGGCTGCCACCCCGCGGGGTCGGCCTCTTCCCCGGCAAGACACAGGTGGACCCGGAGACCGGGGATCTCCTCCCGACCATCGAAATCGACAACCTGACCAGCGCCCGCCTGGTAGTGGCCGGAAGTGACGCTTTCGGCATGGCTACGCCGGTGCAGATCGCGGACGCGCTGCGCAGCGGCGAGTTCAGGGTCCTGGACTTTCACCGCCCATGGATGGAGCTGGACTACGGCTTCATTCACCTGCGCAACCGCATGCTCTCGCCTGCGGCGCAAGCCTACATGGAGATCGTGCGCCGCATCGACGCCGAGATGCGCGAAGCCAACGAGGCCCTGATGGCCGAGGTGCACGCGGGCCTGGGGCGCGGCTGAACAAGACTGCGCCAGGCCGGTTTACGTGGGCATTGCCCGCGCGCTGACTCATAATCGGCCGCATAGCCCCCCCCGGATAGCAACGCCCTTGCAACACCAGCCGCGAAAAAGATTCGGCCAGCACTTCCTGCATGACCCGGGCGTCATCCAGCGGATCATCGATGCCGTCGATCCAGCCCCGGGCGAGCGACTGGTCGAGATCGGGCCAGGCGAAGGCGCCCTGACGTTCCCGTTGCTCGAGCGCGGCGCAAGGTTGACGGTGATCGAACTCGACCGCGACCTCGCGGGCCGCCTGGAATCCCACGCCGCGTCCGGCGACGTGTTGCAGGTCGTGCGGGGCGACGCCCTCAAAGTGCCCCTGGCCGGCCTGGCGGCGCCGGGCGAGCGCCTGCGGCTGGTCGGCAACCTGCCCTACAACGTGTCCACGCCCCTGCTGTTTCGCTTCGTCGAGCAGCTGGCAGTGATCCGGGACATGCACTTCATGCTGCAGCGGGAAGTGGTCGAGCGCATGGCGGCAGGCCCCGGCAGCAAGGCCTACGGCCGGCTGAGCGTGATGCTGGCGGTGGCCTGCCGGGTCGAGCCCCTGTTCGACATCGGCCCGGGCGCCTTCCGGCCGCCGCCCAAGGTCTGGTCGTCTGTTGTCCGCCTCGAGCCCTGGGCCGATCCGCCGTTCGCGGTGCCCGATCCTGCCCGCTTCGCCGAGGTCGTGCGCCGCGCCTTCGGCCAGCGCCGCAAGACGCTGCGCAACGCCTTGTCGGGCGTGGTGGACGAGGCCGCGATCCGGGCCGCCGGCGTGGACCCGGGGGCGCGTGCCGAGACCCTGCCGCCCGAGGCGTTCGCGCGACTTGCCTCGGGCCACTGTGGTGAGCGGCAAGAACCATGAGTTGCAGCCGCATCCATGGCCACCCGATGGAGATCAGGGCTGTACCGTGAGCCAGAGACGCGCGGGCGAATCCCGGCCGGCGCGGACAGATTCCCGGGATATGGCGCGATTCGTGCTGTGAATCACATCGCACACGGCGTCTGCGGGTTAGCGTCTCATGCGCCCTTCATCGCCCGCATGGCAAAGTTGTTATGAAAAACGCCTACCGCGCAGAAATCGACGGCCTGCGCGCCCTCGCCGTGCTGCCGGTGATGCTGTTCCATGCGGGTATCGAGCAGTTCAGCGGCGGCTATGTCGGTGTCGACGTGTTCTTCGTGATCAGTGGTTACCTGATCACTTCGATCCTTCTCAGCGAGCTCGCCGACGGCCGGTTCTCGCTGGTGGCGTTCTACGAGCGTCGCGCTCGCCGGATCCTTCCCGCCTTGTTTGTCGTCATGCTGGCGTGCATCCCTTTTGCCTGGGCGTGGATGACACCCGACCAGCTGCGTGACTTCGGACGCAGCCTCGTCGCCGTCACGGTGTTCGGCTCGAACGTGCTGTTCTGGATCGAAAGCGGCTATTTCGGCGCCGCCGCAGAGGTCAAGCCTCTGCTCCATACCTGGAGCCTGGCAGTCGAGGAACAGTATTACGTCGTGTTTCCGCTGTTGTTGATGGGCTTGTGGCGCTTCGGGAAGCGACGACTGGTCGGTGTCATCACCGCGATCGCCCTGCTGAGCTTTGCGCTGGCCCAGTTCGGCGGCAACCTGGCGTGGTTGAGGGGCGATCCGGATACGTCGTTTCGATGGATGGCCGTGCCCGAGTATGCCTTCTACCTGACGCCTGCGCGCGCCTGGGAATTGCTGCTCGGCGCCTTGTGCGCGTTTTTCCTTTTCCGCCGACCCGTACCCGGACCGGGACCGGGCCGCGAACTGGGTGCCGCAGCAGGCATCTTCCTGATCTGTTTTTCCATCATCGCCTTCGACCGCAGCACACCCTTCCCCGGCGCCCTGGCGCTCGTGCCCACCGTCGGCACCGCGTTGATCATCCTGTTCGCCACCGATGGGACGAGCGTGGCGAAGTTCCTGTCCACTCGAGCGCTGGTGGGGGTGGGGCTGATCAGCTACAGCGCATACCTCTGGCACCAGCCGCTGTTCGCCTTTGCTCGGTTGCGGACCTTGGGCGAAGTCCCGGTTTCGGTATTCCTCCTGCTGACTCTCGCGGCATTGGCGCTCGCTTACCTGAGCTGGCGCTATGTCGAACAGCCGTTCCGCACCCGGCAGCACTTCTCGCGGCGGCAGGTCTTCACCATGGCGGCCTGCGCCAGCGCGGCCATGCTGGCGATTGGTCTGTCGGGACATTTCAGCCGTGGCTTTGCCGACCGCTACGATCCCGGCCTGGTGCAGCTGAGGAGCCCGCTTCCGGGGTATATGCACGGCTGCAACAATGATCGACGCGTAGAGAGGGGCGGTTGGACTGAACTTTGCGTCCTCGGCATGCCGGACGCACCGCGCAAGATCGCAGTGCTCGGCGACAGCCACGCTTCGAGCCTGAGCCATGCGCTACATGCTGCCGGCATCGCACACAACATTGCCTTCATACCGGTGAACGACAACTGGTGTGCCCCGCTCTATCGTTTCGGCACCAGCGAACCGAGCCGAAATCCACGCTGCAGGGCCTTGATGACTGCAGCGCTGGACATGGTTGCCGAACGTGCTGAAATAGACACCGTAATCCTGGTAGCCGAGTGGGCCAACTACACCACCGGCGTTCGCTGGCAGTTCAGCAAGGAGGCTTCGTATTCGAGCGGCCCGGATGACCGGGCGTCCGGGCCAGCCGGTAATCCGGAAGCATTCGACACCGCTTTGCAGGCCACCCTGGCGCGCCTGGCTACCAAGCAGGTAGTAATCGTAAAGAGTGTGCCCGAGTACCACACGCGCGTCCCTGATTCCCTGGCCAAGGCCGCGCTGTTCGCCGACGGCGAGTTGCCCGAAGACATGCGCGTGTCCTGGAACGATTACCTCGAGCGCAACCGGGATGTGGAGATTGCCTGGTCACATGTGCCGGAGGAGGCAGCTACTTTCGTAGAAACCGGCCGATACATGTGCAGTGGCGCGTGGTGTCGCTACATGAACGAACAGGGCACTCTGTACCTCGACGACAATCATCTTTCGCGAGTGGGCGCGGAGGAATTCGTGAAGTTCATGGCATCCTCTTTGCCCGGCGTTTTCCCGCGGCCGTAGCCTCAGTCCCGCGACCAACACCCCCACGCTTCGTACGAATTCTGCGCCCGCTGCTAAACTTGGGACAGGCCCCACCCATACAGGTGCGCACATGGAATACAAGCGGGTTCTTGCGGCGATGGACCTCGGTGAACACAGCAAGCGGGTGCTGGCGCGCGCCAAGGCAGTAGCCGGCGTGACCGGGGCGGATTTGAAGCTCCTGCACGTGGTGGAGTACGTCCCGGTGGAGCCGATGGGCGAGGCGCTCCTCCCCGCGGTCAACATCGAGGAAGAGCTGGTCACCGGAGCGCGCAAGCGGCTTGCGGAACTGGCCCGGGACACCGGCCTCGAGGACTGCGAGCAGCAGGTGATCGCCGGCACCATCAAGAGCGAGGTGTTGCGCGAGGCGCGCGAGTGGCCTGCCGACCTCGTCGTGCTGGGCAGCCGGGAGCGCCACGGCCTGGCGCTCATCGTAAACCTGACGGAGGACGCGGTCCTGCACGCGGCCCCCTGCGACGTGCTTGCGGTGCGCCTGCCGGGATAGCGCCCCACCTCGTGTAAAATCAGGCTCCCATGAACGTCGCCTGACGGAGAGCCCCATGGCCGATTGCCCGATCCGGATCGAGGTGGAGACCGCGTACCTGGATCACCAGAGCGAGCCCGACGACGGCCGCTATGCCTTTGCCTACAGCATCACCATCCACAATGACGGGCCGATTGCAGCCAAGCTGCTGTCACGCCACTGGATCATCACCGACGCGGACGGCGGGGTGCAGGAGGTGCGCGGCGAGGGCGTGGTCGGAGAGCAGCCCCTCATCCGGCCCGGGGAGTATTTCCACTACTCCAGCGGCGCCATCATCCCCACGCCAGTCGGGTCGATGCGCGGCGCGTACACCATGATCAATGCCTCGGGGCAGGAATTCCAGGCGCCGATCGCGGCGTTCACACTGGCGAGACCTGGCGCCCTGCACTGATGGCGGTTTACGCCATCGGCGACCTCCAGGGCTGCCTCGACCCCCTCAAGCGACTGCTCGACCAGGTCGGCTTCGACCCCGCCACCGACCGGCTCTGGTTCACCGGCGACCTGGTCAACCGCGGCCCGCAGTCGCTAGAAGCGCTGCGCTTCGTGCGCGATCTCGGCGCTCTCGCCATCAGTGTCCTGGGCAATCACGACCTGCACCTGCTGGCGGCGGCGTGGACCGGCGCGCGAGCCAACAAGAAAAGCGACACCCTGGCGCCGGTACTCGCGGCCGCGGACCGGGATGAGCTGCTGGACTGGCTGCGGCGTCGGCCGCTGCTGCACCACGACGCGGCGCTGGGTTTCACCATGGTGCATGCAGGCCTGCCGCCGCAATGGGACCTCGATGACGCCCGCGTGCTCGCCGCTGAAGTGGAGGCGGTGCTGCAGTCAGAGGCCCTCGGGGACTTCCTGCACGACATGTACGGCAACTTGCCGGACCAATGGTCGCCTGAACTGACAGGGGTCGATCGCCTGCGCTACATCGTCAATGCCCTCACACGCATGCGCTTCCTGCGCGCCGACGGCAGCCTCGACCTTGTCAACAAGGGACCTGCCGATCGACCGCGCTTCGGGCTGATCCCGTGGTTCCTTTTCCCCGGCCGCCGCAGCGCTGACCTGCGCCTGGTGTTCGGGCACTGGTCGCTGGTCGGGGAAATAGCGTCCAATACCACCTTCAGCATCGATACCGGCTGCGTGTATGGCGGGTGCCTGACGGCATTGCGGCTGGATGACCTGCAACATGTCAGTGTCGACTGCGGACCGGGGTTGCACAAAAAACGTCCCGGCAAGAAACAAGGGCGCAAGAAGGAGGCCCGCAAATGAAGCTCAGCCTGGAAGGACGGCGCGCCGTGGTGTGTGGCGCCAGTCGTGGAATCGGGAAGGCCATCGCAGGCGTCCTGGCGGACATGGGGGCCGAGCTCGTGCTCGTGGCGCGCGACGCAGCCGCACTGGCTGCGGTCGCCGAAAGCATCCCCGGTGGCGCGGAACGACACCGGGTCGTCACGCTCGACCTGCAGGACACGGCTGCGGTGAAGCAGGCCTTCGCCGAGATCGCCGCCGCGGGAACGGTGCACGTGCTGATCAACAACACCGGCGGCCCCGCTGCCGGAACGGCGTACGATGGGAAGCCCGAGGACTATGAGCGGGCCTTCCGCCAGCATCTCGTCGCCGCCCAGGTCGCCGCGCAGGCGCTGGTGCCGGGCATGCGCAAGGCCGGCTACGGCCGCATCATCAACATCACCTCGACCTCGGTGAAGGAGCCGATCCCGGGCCTCGGGGTGTCGAACACCATCCGCGCCGCGGTGGCGAGCTGGGCCAAGACCCTGTCGCGCGAGCTGGCCTCCCAGGGCATCACGGTGAACAACATCCTGCCCGGGTTCACCGGCACGGAGCGCCTCGACTACCTGTTCAACCAGCGCGCGCAGCACGCGGGGACCACGGTGGAAGAAATCGAGCGCGCCGCCATCGCGCAGGTCCCGGCCGGGCGTTTCGCGCGGCCGGAAGAGATCGCCTGGGCGGTGGCTTTCCTCGCCTCCCCGCAGGCCGCCTACATCAGCGGCATCAACGTCCCGGTGGACGGCGGCCGCATGGCCAGCCTTTGAGGGTTCGACATGTCACGTGAACAGGCCACCGCGCTCGACCGCCAGGACCCGCTCGCCGGATTCCGCGAGCGTTACCACCTCCCGCTGCACAACGGCCGCGAGTGCGCCTACTTTCTCGGCAACTCGCTCGGGCTGCAGCCGAAGAAGGCGGCCGAGTACGTCGAAGAAGAGCTGGCGACCTGGCGCACCCATGCCATCGGCGGCCACTTCATCGGGCCGCGTCCCTGGAAGGACTATGCCGTCAACTTCATCCCGCCGCTGGCCGCGCTGGTCGGCGCCGAGGAAGACGAAGTGGTGTGCATGAACGCGCTGACGGTGAACCTGCACCTGCTGATGGTCAGCTTCTACCGGCCCACGCCGCAGCGCTACAAGATCCTGATGGAACGGCCGGCCTTTCCCTCCGACCGCTACGCCATCGTCTCCCAGTTGCAGCACCACGGCCTCGACCCGGCCGAGGCGCTGATCGAGGTCGGTCCGCCCGAGGGCGAATACCTGCTGCGGCGCGAGGATCTCGTAGCCGCCATGCGCGAGGCCGGCGATACGCTGGCGCTGGTGCTCTTGCCGGGGGTGCAGTACCTCTCGGGCGAAGTGCTGGACATCGAGGGCCTGACGGCCGAGGCACACGCCGTCGGCGCCATCGCCGGCTGGGACCTGGCGCATGCGGCCGGCAACATCCCGCTCCGGCTGCACGACTGGAACGTCGATTTCGCCGCCTGGTGCAGCTACAAGTACCTCAACGGCGGTCCGGGCGCGACCGCCGGCGCCTTCGTGCATCGGCGACACGGGCACGATCCGTCCGTGCCCCGTTTTGCAGGCTGGTGGGGGCAGGACAAGCCGACGCGCTTCCTCATGGAGCCCAACTTCAAGCCGGTGCCCGGCGCCGAGGGCTGGCACATCTCCAACTCGCCAGTGCTCAGCACCTGCACCCTGCGCGCCTCGCTGCAGGATTTCATGGACGCCGGCTTCGACCGGCTGCGGGAGAAGTCGATCGCCCTGACGGGTTACCTGGAGCGCCGGCTCGAGGAGACGGTCGCGGACCGGATCGAGGTCGTCACGCCGCGCGACCCGACGCGGCGCGGTTGCCAGCTGTCCATGCGGCTGCGCGGTGGTGCGGACTCGGGGCGCGCCGTGTTCGACCGGCTCGGCGAGCTGGGCATGGTGTGCGACTGGCGCGAGCCGGACATCATCCGCGCCGCGCCCGCGCCGCTCTACAACACCTTCAGCGAAGTGGAGCAGCTGGTCGAGGCGCTGGACACCGCGACGCGGTAAGCCAGCTAGGAACCGGCAGCGAGCCGCGCAGCCAGCTCTGCACGCATCCGCTCGAGTTCGGCGTTCATGGGTGCCATGATGGCTTGAAGCCGCGGGTCGTCCCTGAGCGGATCCCATTCGGGTGCCCGCTGATACCAGGGCCCCAGCCAATAACCTGCGGCGATCGCCTGCTCCAGCAGGTCAAGCGCCAGCTCACGCTGGTCCCGCATCACGGCAATCCGCGCCCGCGCATACAACCGCGCGGCCTCGCTGCTCCGGGGGACCGCACGCTCGAGGTTGCGTTCGGCCGCCTCCAGGAATTTCTCCGCAGGCTGTCCGGCTTTGTTCAACACCACCGCGCCCGTCAGCGGCGCCTGGGCGAGAACATAGGCCTCGCGCTGCCGGACCAGCCGCACGGCCTCGGTCAGGTCGCCGGCCCGAACATGGAAGGCGGCGGCGCAGTTCTGGGCGAACGGCGAATATCCCTCGAGTTCGAGAAAACGATCGACATGGGCCTGGGCCCGGGGGACGTCGCCCTCAGCCAACGCGATGCTCATGAGGTGACAATTCAAGCGCGCCTCGTGCGGCGCCAGCTCTCCCCAGGCCCGGTTCAATGCATCTCGCGCACGCCCGAACTCTCCCAGGT
Organism: uncultured Gammaproteobacteria bacterium; assembly: GCA_963709275.1. GTDB lineage: Bacteria > Pseudomonadota > Gammaproteobacteria > Steroidobacterales > XN24 > XN24. Next base: position 242,719 of record CAVPVZ010000002.1, on the reverse strand, counting down.
CGCTATAAAGTTCTGACAGGCTTTGCCAGACGTTCGGATCAGCCGGGTCCAATTCCGCGGCCCGCTCCAGTCGCTCGAGCGCCTCCAGTAGATCGCCCTGCCCGGACAGCAGCGCCGCTTGAATGACGAGCACTTCCGGCGAATCAGGCTCCAGCTCGGCAGCACGACGGAATTGCTCCCGCGCTGCCTCGACGTCGCCTCGCGCGTGGTAGGCCCTGCCGAGGGCCAGGTAGCCCGCCGCCTGCTCCGGTCCGACCCGGATGGCACGCTGCGCGGCCTCTACCGCCTTTTCCCAGTCCGCCAACGCCGCGGATGCGTCGCTATCATTCCTGTACATCTGCTCGAGAGCGGCGCCCGCCAACCCCGCCCACGCCTCGGCATACTCCGGATCAAGTTCCAGCGCCGCCTCCAGGTAGCCCGCGGCCTCCGCGGTCATGGCCTGCAACTCCGCCGGCGTGCTGAAAGACCGCCTCGAGACGCCACGCGCGCGCAGGATGTACTCATAAGCCTCCGGGCTGTCCGTGCCGCGCTGCGCGATGGCCTTTCGGTCGCGCTCAGTCAACTGGAGCTCCAGCTGCTCCGCAATCCGGGCTGCGATCTCGGTCTGGACGCTAAAGATGTCTGCCAGCTCGCGATCGAAGCTGTCGGCCCACAAATGCGCGTCGTCGGATGCACGGATCAGCTGGCCGGTAATGCGCACCCGGTCGCCGGCCCGCCGTACGCTACCCTCGAGCACATGGCTGACGCCCAGCTCGGCAGCGATCTCGGGCAGGCTCAGCTCGGTGTTCTTGTAACGCATCACAGAGGTACGGCTGATCACCCGCAGACTGCTGACGCCGGCGAGCCGCGTGAGGATATCCTCGGTGATGCCGTCGGCGAAGAACTCCTGCTCGGGGTCCGTCGAAAGGTTGGCGAAGGGCAGCACGGCCACGGCTGGCCGCTCGTTAGCCGCAGCCGTCACCTTCTCTTGCGCCGGAAGCTCCGCGTCAGTGGTGACCGGCGCAGCTGCGCTGGCCGGAGGCTGCCCGGCCGCGGACTCGCTGGCCGTGTCTCTTGGCACCAGGCGGTCATAAGCGAGAAAACTGATGGCGAGTACCGCCACGAACAACGTCGCCCAGTTCAGCCGGTGCCCGGTCGTCGCAGAAAATTCTGTGTTCTCCGCGACCCCTGTATCGCGCTTCAGGCCCTCCGGCGTGAGCTCGTAAATCCAGGCAAAGCCCAGAGCCGGCACCAGGCCAATCACCAGCAGCACGACCAGCCCGCGCAGCACTCCGTCCGGCACATCGAAGATCGGCAGCACCGTCTCGGCGACCTCGATGAGCAGCCAGGCCGCCACCACGTACAGCATGGCGACGCGGAAGACGTTGCGCCGCTTGAGTTCTCCGAGCAGGCTCACTCGTCTCCTCCTGAGCAATCGAGGTGATCGCCAGCATCATCGCTGATCCTCGAGCAGCCGTCCGGGTAACCGCGTTCCTCCCACAATTCGACCATGCCGATCGACCCGGCCGCCTCCAAGAAGCGCGGATCCTCGCGCACGGCCCTGAACGTCGGCAGCCACGCCATGCGCAGCCAGCCGGTCTGGTTGGCGAGCGGCCCGGCGGCGGCGCGGGCGGCCAGCCGGTCGAGATATTCGTCGGCGCGCTCGATGGCCAGCAGTTCCTCGGGGGGACGCTCGAAATCCGCCTGGAACTGCGCACCAGCGGCAGCCGGGTCGGCAATGGCTGCCGCCAGTGCGACCCTGAATGGCTCGAACTGGCTGGCCCCGTCGGACAAGCTGCGCAGCACCGCCAAAGCGCGGTCGCGCTCACCGCGGGCCGCAAGCTCGATGGCGTATACCCACATCGCCGCGCCCCAGCCAAGCTCCATGGCACGCTGCGCGTGTTGTGCGGCCTCCTGCTCGCGTCCGGTCGCGAGGTACGCAACGGCGAGATAGCCGTTGTTGATGCCGACCAGCGGGTCCATCTCGACGGCACGCTCGAAAGCGCCGACGGAGTCCGCTACATAGCCGGCCACATACAGGCTGAGACCCAACCAGAGCTCCGGCGTCGAGTCCTGCGAGCGCAACGCGGCGGCCCGTTGCACGAGGTCCAGCGCCCTGGCCTGGTCACCCTCCTCCGAGCGCAACATCGCATCGATCGCCAGCACCATCGGATCTTCCGGCCGCAGGGCGCGGGCACGCTCGATGGCCCGACGCGCGGCATGGAACATCTCGCGGGCGTCGAAGGCGCCAGCTTCGTAGTAGCCGGGCGCAACATAGTTCGCAGCTGCCAGGTAAATCCACGCCTCGCCGAATGAAGGATCCTGCGCGACCGCCAACTCGAGGTCACTGATGGCTTCGGCGAACTCCCGCCGCTGATGGAAGCGGGCCCGGCCACGGAGGAATCGCTCATAGGCGTCGAGGTCCGCGGTCGATGCCGTTACCGACACGCGGCGCGTGCCGAGGACCTGCCCCAGCGCGTCGGTGATCGACTGGGCGATCTCTTCCTGGACCTGGAAAATATCCACCAGGTCGCGGTCGAAGGTGTCCGACCAGACATGACCGTCGGTGTCCGCGCGGATCAGCTGTGCCGTGATCCGTACCCGGTTGCCCTGCTTGCGTACCGAGCCCTCCAGCACATGGGCGACATCCAGCGCCTGCGCAATCTCGGGGATCGGCGTGTTGCTGCCGCGGAAGGAAAAGGCCGAAGTGCGCGAGGCGACATGCAGTCCGTCGATGTCGGCGAGGATGTTGAGGATCTCTTCCGAGATACCCTCGGCGAAGTAGGCATTCTCCGGGTCCGGGCTCATGTTTTCGAACGCCAGGACCGCAATCGAGCCTGCCCCCCGCGTCTCGGCCACATCCTGCGACGAGCCGGGATCAGCAGAGGCCGCGACCGAGCTCTCGGGGGCCTGGTCATTCGTTTGGACTGCAAAGCGATCGACCACGAAGATGCCGAGCACCAACAGGATGCCGAGCACGATCACCCAGTCCAGCGGTCCCGCGCCTGGGCGCCGCGCGCCGGTGTCCTCCACGCTTACGGTGCGCTGCACGCCTTCCGGCGTCAGATCGAATGCCCAGGACAGCACGACCGCGACAGGAAATCCCAGTCCCAGCAGCACGAACAGCATGGGCATGAACCAGCCCGGGAAGCCGAGATTGTCGGCCGCAAGATCGCCCACCTGCAGCACGAGCCACGCGACCACCACGTAGGCCGCTGCCACGCGGAACACGTTGCGGCGCTTCAGCTCGCTGAACAGCCCTGGACGCTTGCTCTCAGACACGGCGCAACACGATATCAAATACCCCCTGCTTTGCCTCGTTTCGGGGCGGGGCGGTGAATTCCACGACCAGCATGCGCTGGGCCGGCTCCGGCACCGACTGCAGCAAGAGGTCGCGCTCATTGAGCGGGTCGCCGGCGAAATACATCTGCGTGGTGAGCTCGTGGTAGCCGCGGCGCGCGACCTTGAAATGGATATGCGGCGGGCGGCTCCAGTCCGCTCGGACCGGGTACGCGCCGGGCTTGATGGTGCGGAAACGGTAGCGCCCCTCCGCGTCGGTCTGCAGCTTCGCCCAGCCCTGGAAGTTCTCGTCCAGCGGCGCCGGGTTGCGATCGCGTTCGTGGGCGTAGCGGCCATTCGGAGTTGGCCTGCCAGACATCGACCAGGGCGTCGGCCACCGCGTTGCCGTCCTCGTCCAGCACGCGCCCCGACACTTCGACGATCTCGCCGTCGGCACGTTCGGTATGCCCTTCGATTTGGGTCATGTCGGCGTCGGTGTCGCGCTGTTCGCGCACGGGATAAAACGGACCTTCGGACTGCCGCGGCGTGGTGGCCGCCACGAGTGGCGCACTGGCGACCATGGCGGCCGCACCGAAAGAGCCGCGCAACAGCCTGCGGCGGGTCTCGTTCGTGGTCTCGCTCACCTCTACTCCTTAGTCGCAGACGAAGCCGTCAGCGCCGACGGGCCGGCACTGTGGCGGAAAACCATGCTCGCGCCAGTAGTCCAGCACGCCTGCCCGGCGTGTGTACTCCTGGAACTGCGGCGAGCGGCGATAGCGCGCGTACTCCGGGCTCCAGACCAGGAAAAAGAATGGCGTCGCGTCATGATCGCCCAGCGGGACCATGAGCGCCCCGACGTAAGAGGCAGGATCAGGCGGCCTGGCGACGACGAACGCTCTCAATTCCGCCAGCAGTTCGCCATTGTCGCCATCGAGGTCACGAAACGCGTCGTACACGTCGCCATGGCGATGCCAGCCCGGCAGCCACTTGGACTGGTTGGCCAGGAGCATGAAAGCTGTCCGCTCTTCGAAATGGGCCAGCAGCGCGAAATTGGTGTACTCGGACACGACTGCGCCGTCATTGAGTGCAACCTGCAACCTCGCGTACGCCTCCTCCGCGCGGCCCATTGACCACAAGGTATCGTAGTGGTTCTCGCGGCAGGGACCGAAGCGGGGCGCCACCTCGATGCAGCGGCGGAACGTGCGCAGTGCATCCTCTTGTGAGCCCACCAGCCCGAAGGTCATGCCCAGCCAGTTGAGCGCGGAGCTGTTGTGCGGATCAAGCTCCACCGCGCGCTCGAGGTCCCGGATGATGGCGCCAATATCATGTCTTTCCCGCAGGCTGGTCGTCGCCAGGGAGCGCAGGTTCGCAAGAGTTGCCAAGGCCATGCCGCTGTCCGGTTCCAGCGCCAGGGCACGCTGGGCGAATTCCACACCGCGGCGCTGGTGTTCTTCCATGCTCAGGTCGGAGTAGCCGTACTCGACGATGACCGTCTGCACTGCCGCCCGCAATGACCACGCGTTGGCGAAATCCGGGTCCTGCTCCAGCGCCCGGCGCAGCAGGTCGTCGGCCTGGTCCAGGCCGGTGCGGCCCTGGAACAGCGCGCGGGCCTGCAGGTACATGTCATATGCAGGCAGGTTTTCCGTGGCGTGGGCCAGCCGCACTTCGTCCTCGATCTCGATGCCCAGCGAACCGACCAGCGCGGCCACGATGGCCGAGGCAATCTCTTCCTGGATGGCGAAGACGTTCTCGGCGGTCAGCGGGCGATCGAAAGTGTCCGACCACAGGTGCCGGTCCACCTGCGCATCGATCAGCTGCGCGGTGATGCGCAAGTTGTTGCCGGCGCGGCGCACGCTGCCCTCCAGCACGTGCCGCACCGACAGGCGCTCGGCGATCACCGGCATGCCGAGGCTCTCCTGGCCCTTGAAACCAAAGGACGAGGTGCGCGAAGCGACCTCCAGGCCCTGCACCCGCACCAGCGCGTTGAGGATTTCCTCGGCCATGCCGTCGGCGAAGTACTCCTGGTCGCTGCCGGGCGACAGGTCGGCGAAGGGCAACACTGCGATCGACGCGTCCTTGGCTGCGGAGGCCTGCGGAGTCGCAGCGGGTGCTGCCTCCTGCGCGGCTGCGCCTGTCGCCTCCGCTTCAACTGCTGTCGCCGGCGCCTCGGGCGTCATCCGGTCGTAAACCACCAGCCCGATCGCAGCGACGGCGACCACCAGCGTGGCCCAGTTCAGCTTGTGGCTCGTGGTGGCCGCCTGCTCCGGGGATGCCCCGGCGTCGCGCTTGATCCCTTCCGGGGTGAGCTCATAAATCCACGACAGGCCCAGCGCCGGCACCAGGCCGATCACCAGTAGCACCACCAGGCCGCGCAGCACACCCTCCGGCACGTCGAAGATCGGCAGCACGGTCTCGGCCACCTCGATCACCAGCCAGGCGGAGACCACGTAGAAGATGGCTACGCGAAAGACGTTGCGGCGCTTGAGTTCGGCGAACAGGCCCGGCCGACCGCTCATGGCACAATTACCTGGATATCGAGGCCGGGCGCGCGGGCCAGTTTCGCGTCGCGCGTGACCAGCGTGGCGTCCAGCAGGCTCGCAAGCGCCACGTACGCAGCGTCGTATGAGGTCATGTTCTTGCGCAAGGACCAGATGGCGCCGCGCAGACTGTGGTGCCGGTAGCGGCGGATGCGCAGTGCCCGCAACAGCTCGACCACGTCCGCACGGCTCGGCGGAATGGCCCCGTCCTTGTCCAGCCGGCGCAGGGCCTGCAGCACCTCGACGTCGAGCAGCTCAGGCGCGGCCAGGACGCTGTCTTTTGCCCACAGCAACGCTTCGATCGGCTGCGGCCGGAACCGTCCGATCAAGTCGACCACGACCGAGGCATCGACGACCAGGACTCGGCTCACGCGGCGTCACGCTCCCGACGAATCAGCGCAGCGGACGACTTCTTCATGGCGAAAGGCTCGGCCTGCTCCAGTCGTTCATGCAGTTCCTGTTCGGAGGGCAGCGCCAGCATCCCCTGCAGCTCCTCCAGGATCAGTTCACTCATGCTCTTGCCGGCCAGTGCCGCGCGCGCCTTGAGCGCTCTGTGGATCTTCACCGGGACATTGCGGATCTGAATCATGCTTGACATGCGGTCATCCTCGTTTCATGTGCTCTACATGCTACCATGTAAATCACATCTGAAGTCCTTCGGCCCCATCGGCCGGCACAGCGGCGGAAAGCGATGCTCGCGCCAGTACGCCAACACCCCAGCGTCGCGGATGATCTGCTTGAACGTTTCCGTCTACGGTGCCTATCCGCAGCGATAGTCGCCATCGGCGTCCTTGCGGCATCGCTCCGGCGCGCCGAAGCGATCCCAGTAATCGGCGATGCCGGTCTTGCGCAGGAACGCCGGGAACGCCGGCGAAGCCCAGGCATTCGGGTAAAAGCGGGTGCCCAGCACTTCGCCCAGGAACATGGAGTCGTTGTTCGACGGGTAGTCCGCAAACACTTCGAGTCCACGCTCGGCCTCGCCCATGGCCACCAGGATCACGGGAACCAGCGAATTGATACGCATCGGCGATGCGGCGAGATAGTCATCGATAATGGCGAGCGCACGCGCTCTTGCTTGTTGATCTCCGACGCGCACTGCCGCAAAGGCTGCCGGCGCCTCGGGCGTGAGGTCGGAACCGAAGATGCGGTAGAACTCCTCGAAGTAGGCCTGCGCCGCCTCGCGATCCCCTCGTTCGAGCGCAACGTACGCCCAGGCGATCTCCGCCCAGCTCAGCCCTGCTCCACGGGCGCGATCGACCATCGCCTGCGCCGTCGCCAGATCGCCAGCGGAAGCGTACAGGCGGGCGCGCCAGCCCAGTGCATTGGGCATCAGCGGGTCGAGCGCCAGGACGTCGTCGAGTTCACGCTCGCAAAGGCCGATCGCGCCGACCATGCATTGACGAATTGCGGCCCAGAACACAGCAGTCGAATCATTAGGATCGGCCGCTAGCGCACGCTGGATGGCCTCGGCGCCGTCAACAAAGCGCCGGTTCGCCCAATGAAGCACCGCCAACGCGGCTTGCGGCTCGGCCAGCCCGGGATCCAGGTCCAGGGCGGATCTCGCGTGGCTGCTTGCCTCGGCCATCAAGGAGTCGAAGCGGTCCGACGCAACGATATTGGCCCACAAGTAGTAGAGCGTGGCGAGGCGCGAATGTGCGCGAGCATAGCCGGGATCGAGACGTAACGCCTGCTGGGCCGCCGCGATGCCCTCTTCGTAGCGCCCCGTTTCGCGACGGTTGAACACCTCGGTCGCGCGCAGATACTGTGCATACGCATCGGGATTCGTGGTACCCGCGTTGACCAGCCGCTGGTCCTCGCCGGCGCCCAAGGCCACCTTCAGTTCGCGCGTCACCTCGCGGGCGATGCGCTCCTGCAGGGCAAAAATGTCGGCGTCGGTGCCGTCGTAGGTCTCCGACCACAGGTGGAAACCGTCCTCGCTGCGGACCAGCTGCGCCGTGATGCGCAACCGCTCGCCCTGCTTGCGCACGGAGCCCTCCAGGATGTGGGCCACGCCCAGCGTCGCACCGATGGTGCGCAGGTCCTCGTTGCGACCCTTGAAGTGGAAGGACGAGGTGCGCCCGGCCACACGCAGCCCGGGCAGGCGCACCAGCGCATTCAGGATTTCCTCGGCGATGCCGTCACCGAAGTACTCCTGGTCTCCGGCCGGACTGAGGTCGGCAAACGCCAGCACTGCGATCGATTGCGGGTCAGCGGAAGCCACCGGCGCGGTATCTTCGGTGACTTGCGCCGCCGGCGACGTTGAGATGCCAAGCAGCCGCTCATAAGCGAACAACGAAATCGCCAGCAGCAGCAGCGCGATCACCGCAATGTTTAGCCGCCGCGCTCCTTGTTCGCGCAATGCGTCGGACAGGGCCGGATCGCTCTCGCGCTTGAGCCCTTGGGGCGTGAGCTCGTAGATCCAGGCAGACACCATTACTGGCACGAAACCCAGAGCGAGCAGGATGACTAATCCGCGCAGCACGCCGTCAGGCACGTCGAACAGCGGCAGCACCGTCTCCGCGACCTGCAACAGGACCCACGCGGAAACAACGTAAAACAACGCCACGCGGATGACGTTGCGGCGCTTGAGTTCCGCCCATAAGGATTGCTTTGCGCTCACTGCCCCGCCTCCGCGGTACCGGCCGAGGCAGACCGCCCCAGCCCAGCCGCAATCATCGCATTCATTTCCGCGGCGATGCCCTCGGCTTCGACCCGGGCACGCTGGACCGCCTGGGCGTCAGCCATTTGCGCAACGATGTCCTGGAAGCGGGGATCATCCCGCAGCGTGGCGAAGCGCCGGTCCCGGGCGAGCAGGTCGGGCACGTAAAACCCGGCATCGACAGCGCGCTGCAGCCATTGCAGCGACTCCTCGGGCCGCCCAAGCAGCGCGTGGATCGCGGCAGACTGCAGCCAGCGGTCCGGCCAGCCGCGACCCTCGTCGAACATCTCCTCATGTATCCGCAGGGTTTCCTCGAACAGGGCGGTGGCTCGCGCGACCTCCCCCTCGTCCAGCAGCACCTGGGCGAACAGGCTGCGCGGGGCCCCGAAAACATACAGGCGCGCTGCCGGCGCGATCTCGGCCTGGCGCTCGATGAAGCTGCGCACGTCCTGGTAATCCCCGAGGAAGACCTGTATGGCGGCGGACAAGCGCTCGAATTCCTCGTTGCCGTCCCAGCGTTCCCGGCCCGCGCGCAGGAGTTCGAGGGCCTCCCCCGAGCGCCCCTGGCGCGCCAGCAGCCAGGCACGCTCCATGTCCAGCCGACCCAGCTCCAGGCCTTCGGCGGCGGCCAGGTCGAGCCAGTCCTCCAGTCGCTGCTCGTCACCCAGCCTCATGAGCACGTTCGCAGCATGCCAGCGCGTGTTGGGCACGTTCCGGGACAGGCGCACGGCGCGAGTGATCTGCGCCAGCGCGACCGCCGCCCTGCCGGTCAAGGCATTGTTGTAGCTCAGGTCCGTTAGCGTGAAGTGGTCCGGGTCGAGCGCGATGGCTTGCTCGAAAGACGCGATATTCTCCTCGATCTCTTCGGAGACGCTGTAGGCACTGCCCAGGGCAAAGTGGGCGAATGGCGACTCGGGATCGACGTCCAGTGCCCGCCGGGCCGTCGTGAAGGCCTCCTCGACGGCATCGAGGTCGCCGAGCCGGGCCGCCCAGGTGTAGCGCCACGAGAGGCGCGCCCAGGCGTCGCTGAAGCCCGGATCCAGCGCGACAGCCTGGCGCAGCAGCTCGATGCCCGTGCGATTGGTCGCAATGCCGACGGACGAGAACTCCCGGCTGCGCAGATAAAGCTGGTAGGCCGCGACATTGTCCGTGGGCGGGGTTTCGATGCGCGCCTGCTCGCCCGGACTGAGTTCCGCCTGCAGCGCCGCAGCGATCGCCAGCGCCACATCGCGCTGGATCCCGAACACGTCGGCCAGCTCCCGGTCGAAGTCGGTGCTCCAGAGATGCTGGCCGCTCGTCGCGTCCACCAGCTGCGTGGTGATCCGGACCATGTCGCCGGATTTGCGCACGCTGCCCTCGAGCACTGCGCCGACGCCCAGCGTCGCGGCAATCTCCGCCAGCGAGAGCCGGCTTTCGAGCGCGCGGCTGACCGCCGTGCGGCTGATCACGTGCAGCGCCGAGACGCGCGACAGCTGGCTGGTGATCTCCTCAGTCATGCCGCTGGCGAAATAGGCGTCGGCAGGATCAGGTGAATAGTTGTCGAACGGCAGCACCGCGATGAACACGCCCTCCTGGGCTGCGCGCTGGGCCGGCGGCGCGGGTCCGGCTGGCGGAGTTGCATCCGATACCTCCCCCGGGCCGTCGCCCGGTTTTGTGGTGGCCGGCGCGGTCGGCGCCCAGACGCGATCCGCGACCATCACCACGATCACCACCGCGATGCCGGCGAGTATCAGCCAGTCGATCGGCTTGGCCGCCTTGGATCCGGACGTTGCCGCGGCAACGTCGGCGGCGCGCTTCACGCCCTCGGGCGTCATCTCATAGGCCCAGGAAAGCAACAGCGCCAGCGGGAAGCCAAGCACCAGCAGCGCCACGAAAGACTTGAACACCCACTCCGGCGCACCGAAGTTGCCGAGCAGAATGTCGGCGACCTGGATCAGCAGCCACGCCACGACGACATAGGCCGCGCCCACGCGGAACACGTTGCGGCGCCTGAGTTCGGCGAACAGGCTCACTGCGCCGTCTCCTCGCAATCGAGCCGACGCCCCTCCGGCTCATCCACCGGCCGACAACCGCGCGGGTAGCCGTAGCTGTCCCAGTACTCCACCCGACCGCGGCTCTCCATCGACTGGAAATAGCGCGGGTCTTCCCGCAGCCATTCCATGGCGGGCAGCCACGCCGACATCAGGATCGCCCATGGCCTGTTCACCCGGGTCTGCGCTGTCTCGAACGCGCGCTCGCCACGCTCGAACATCAATGACGCAGAAAAAAAGTCCCCGTCCTCTCCTTCTCCGTCCCAGTTCCGGGTTTCCAGAGAATGAAGGTGGGCCATGCGGGCCGATGGATCCTGCAGTGCCTGCAGGAGCGCAGCTGCGACGTGTGATTCGGACTCGAATCCGTCTTGCAACCGACTCAGCATGGCCGCGACCAGTTCAGTCGCGCCGGCGAGGTCCCCGTCATGGAGGCGATCTGTCGCCAGCAAATTGCCCCAGAAGTCGAGGCCGTCGAGCGCCACTGCTTCCAGGGCCAGTCGCTCGGCTTCGGCGCGCCGACCCTCGATGGCGTAGGCGATCCCGAGCACGCCGCTGTTGATGCCGACCAGCGGATCGGATTGCCGGGCACTCTGCAGCAAGGGCAGCGCACGCTCTGCTTGTCCGAGTTCCAGCCACAGCAGCGCCAGCCACAAGCGCGGCGTGGTGTCCGGTGCGGACAGGGCCGCTGCACGCTCGAGCAGTCGTATGCCTTCGGCGACGGCCCCGGGGGTCCCCGAGTCGGTGACGATCTGGCCTTTCACCGCCACGCCGATCGGGATCCCGGCGTTCAGCGCCATCGCCCGGTCGGCCGCGGGGCCGGCCAACCGAGCCATCTCTGCCCGGTCGTGGTCGGTCGGATAACCGGCGCTGCCCTGCATCCAGTAGGTGGCGGCCAGGAAAGCCCAGGCTTCGGCGAAGTCCGGATCGCGATCGACCGCAAAACGGAAGTCCTCGATCGCCTGGTCCAGCTCAGCACGCTGATAGAAACGCGAGCGCCCATGCAGATAGCGCTGGTACGCATCCAGGTTCCTGGTCGGCGCTTCGACGGCGACCTGGCGTGTACCGAGGATATCCTCCAGCGCCACTGTGATCGCCTGCGCGATGTCTTCCTGGACCTGGAAAATATCGTCGAGGTCGCGATCGTAGCGCTCCGACCACAGGTGGGCGTCATCGCCGGCTTGGATCAGCTGTGCCGTGATGCGCACGCGGTTGCCCTGCTTGCGCACCGAGCCCTCGAGCACATGGCGGACGCCGAGCTGCCGCGCGATCTCGGGGATCGGCGTGTTGCTGCCCTTGAACGAGAAGGCCGAGGTGCGCGACGCGACCTTCAGCCCCTCGATGCCGGCCAGGATATTCAACAGCTCTTCGGAAATTCCGTCGGCGAAGTAGGCGTTTTCGGGATCGGGGCTCATGTTGACGAAAGGCAGCACGGCGATCGATTCGATTTCAGCCGGATCCCTCGTCCCAGGCGGCTGCTGAGCATCGGCCTGGGCAGGCACCCCGACGTCGGCCGACACTGCCACGGCAGCGGGTTCGACCCGCTCCTGGGTATTGGACTTGAGCAGCCAACCGGCCGACAGGCCGATCCCGACGGCCACCAGCAAGGCGCTGGCGAGGACCGTGCGCTTGCCGAGCAGCGGTGGTGTCGTGCCCGGCTCTACGTGCTCCGGCGCCGCCTCAGTGCGCCTGATCCCCTCCGGCGTGAGTTCCAGCGCCCAGGCCAGAACCAGTGCGATCGGGAAACCGAACAATACGAACGCGACCAGCAGGCCCATTGCCCACTCCGGCACGTTCATCTGCGGCAGCATGATGTCGGCCGCCTGCAGCACGGCAAACGCCGTCGCCGCATACACCAACGCGACCCGGACGACCTTGCGGCGCTTGAGCTCGGCGAGCAGCCTAGTCATCTGCTCGCGCCTCCGCCCACGCCTGGTAGTCCGCCTGCAGCGCGAGATAGCGCGGATGGTCGCGCAGCGAGTCTAAATCCGGGTCGATCGTGAACATCAGGAACCGGTGCGGGCCGAAAGTCTCGACCAACTGCTCGAGGTAGTGCATCGCCCGCTCGGGATCTCCGGCGCGAGCGAATGCGCCGGCCAGCCGGGGGAGAATCGACTGCCGCCCCCAGAGATCTCGCGGTGCGTTCGCCAGGAAATCCGCCTCGGCCGCCCGCACGCCCTCCAGGTCACCCATCAAGCCGGGCAGGTCCACGGGCTGGTAATAGCTGTTGCCGAGCCAGCGCGAGGGATAAGGGTCACTGCGCAGGTCCATCCGGGCCTTGATCTCCGCCAGCAGCCGGTCGGCCTCGGCCTGCCGGCCCATGACCAGCAATGCCCAGGCCCTGGCCATCGCGTAGGTTTCCGGGAAGTCACCCGGGGCCCGCTGGCCCTCCGGCCAGAGCGCAGGTGACAGCGCATGCTCGATGCGCGCCGGGTCGCGGGAATAGACGGCGATACGGGCGGGTACATCGACGAAATTGGACAACGGTCCGTCGATCACCGCCCAGGCCCCCTCGACGTCGCCCTGCCACTCGTGCCACCAGACCTCGCGGACCATGGTGTCGCCACCGATCCTCTTGGCGCGCTCCAGCCACGCAGCTGCGGCAGCGAAATCGCCGCGCGCAATCGCGGTCGTCTCGGCCATGGAATTGATCACATCGATCGCCTGCGGATTGATGGCGAGCGCGCGCTCGAAAGCAGCAATCGCATCGTCGAAACGGCCGTCGCGGCGGGCCACGTAGGCGCTGGCCTCCCAGGCTTGGGCATGATCAGGGACCTCCGCGAGGATCCCCTGCAGGATCCGGTCAGCCGAGGCGAAATCGAGCTGCGCGAAGTAATACTGTCGCGCTTCGACCAGCCGGGTCTCGATGCTGTCGGGCGCCAGCCGCTTCGCCTCCGCCACGCTCGCGCGCGCCTCGTCGCGCAGCGAACGCGGACCGACAGCCAGCCAGAAGCTCCGTAGCTGGATGTCCGCCTTGCGGGCGTGGGCCTCGGCAAACCCGGGATCGAGCGCGATGGCGCGATCGAACTCGGCAATCGCCTGCCTGGACCGCTCGGCCGAGATGCTCGAAGAACTGGACAACAGCGTGCCGCGCAGGAACGCCTCGTAGGCCTGCAGGTTCCGCGTCGAGCCCGCGCGCAATGCATCGGTTTCTTCCGGGCTCAACACCACCTGCATGGCGCTGGCGACGGCCTGCGCGATGTCGGCCTGGATGGCGAAGATGGTCTCGGTCGTGAGCGCGCGGTCGTAGCTCTCTGCCCAGAGGTGAGTGTCGGTGGCGCCGTCGATGAGCTGCACGGTGACCCGTACGTGGTCGCCGGCCCGCTGGATCGCGCCCTCCAGCACCACCGCCGCGCTGAGCTCGCTGGCGATCTCCGGCACTGACTTGTCCGTGTCGGCGTAACGCATCATCGAGGTGCGCGAGATCACTTTCAGGGAGGGGACTTTCGCCAGGCGGGTCAGGAGATCGTCATGGACACCCTCGGCAAAGAAGGCATCCTCCGCCCGCACGCTGCGGTTGCGAAACGGCAGCACGGCGACCAGACCCTCCTCCCGGGCCACGCCGGTAGCGGCCGGAGCGGGGGCGGCCGCCGCGCCGGGATTCGCCGCCGGCGCCTCAGGGGCTGCCGGTGGCGTGGGCCCGCCGGCGACTGCCCCCTGGGGATCGTCCGTCCCCGGCTTCAGCCACCATCCGGCGCTCAGCCCGATGCCGACCGCCACCAGCAGCCCGGCCACGAGCAAGGTGCGCTTGCCGAGCAGCGCCGGCGTGCTTTCCTGCGCAACCTGCGCATCCGGCACGTGGTCCGTGCGCTTCACCCCTTCCGGCGTCAGCTCCAGTGCCCAACCCAGCACCAGCGCGATCGGGAACCCCAGCAGGATGAGCGCGACCACGAGGTTCATGCCCCATTCCGGCACGCCCATCCGCGGCAACAGCAGGTCGGCCGCCTCCAGCACAGCGAACGCCGTCGCGGCATAGACCACCGCGACGCGCACCACCTTGCGGCGCTTGAGTTCGGCGATGAGGCTCATGCCAAGGGCTCCATGCCGAGCTTGGCGCGCTCGATGTTGACCAGGTCGAGGATGCGGCTGACCTGGGCCTGGAAAGCCGGATCGTCGCGCAACGCCGACGAAAGCCGGGTCCCCGTCCCAGCAGCAGGTCGCGATGGCCCCGATCGATGGCCACGGCCAGCGCTGCCAGCGCGGCGGCATGTTCGCCGGCCAGCGCCAGGTAGCGGGCTTCCGAGATCGGGAACTCGCGACCTGCGTAGCCTTGCCCGCGCAGGAATGTCCAGGCGGTCACCCCATCGTGACAGCGTCTCGGCCAGCGCCTCCTGCCGGCCCAGCGCATGCTGCGCGGCAGCGATCGGCGCCTGCACTTGATACGCTCCCGTGCCGAAGCGCGCATCTATCCCGTCGAGGTCAGCCCAGCGCTCGCGATACAGCGCCAGCACTTCGTCATGCCGACCGGCCTGCGACAGGGTGAACAGCAGGTCGGTGGCGGCATCGTGATCGCCCGGCGCCGCCGCCGCGCGGCCGCGGGCCAGGCCACGGCCTCGTCGTCCCGACCCGTTTCGATCAGCGCCCGCCCGTGGAAACGCGTATCCGGCAGCGACAGGACCCCGTCCAGGTCGCCGAGCGTGTAGTAGAGCCAGGCGTCGCACCCTCTGCGCGACGGCGTCCTCGGCGCCAGCGCCAGCGCCCGCGCTGCCGGTGCCCGGGCTTCCGCCAGGCGGCCCGAGGTGATCAATATGCCGGCCTCGCGCCGTGAAGCCCTGCGGGTTGTCGGGAAACGCGCGCTGCAGGCGCACCGCGGTCGCCTGTGCTTCGGCCGCCCGCCGCTGTCGAGAAGCGCCCAGGACATGTTTTGCCAGGTTGGCCACGTGCAACGGATCTAGCTCGGCCAGCCGGCGCCGGGTTGCCAACTGCTCGCGCAGGCGCCCGGCGTTGCCGAGTAGGCCCGCCTGCCAGTGCAGCGCGTCCGACTGGCCGGGGTTCAGCGCCAGCGCCCGCGCCAGCGCCGCCTCGGCCGCGCACGGAGTCCCGCTGCATGCTGAACAGCAGGCCCTGCACCGCATGGGCCTCGGCGAGGTCAGGGTCCAGCGCCAGCGCCCGGTCCAGCAGCGGTTGCGCGATGGCCTCAGCCTGGTCGAGCGGGATGTCGCCGTAGCCGCGCACCCCCTCGTCGTTCAGGAGCAGCACCGCCTGCGCCGCCGCCGCCTGCGCGGGGGCGTAGTCGGGGTCCAGCGCGAGCGCCTCGTCGAGCAACTTGCGCGCCGCTTCGATCCCGCTGCGCGTGCGACCCTGGATCAGCCGGCGAGCCTGCAGGAACAGTTCGTAGGCCGGCATCGAGGCGGCCGCCTGGGCCACCGGCGCGGCCTGGTCCGGACCCACCAGGCTCACCCGCAGGGCCTCGGCGATGGACCCGGCAATCTCGGTCTGGATCGCGAACACGTTCTCCAGCCGCCGGTCGTAGCTTTGCGACCACAGGTGCGAGCCATCGTCGGCCTGGATCAGCTGCGCGGTGATGCGCAGGTCATCACCGGCCTTGCGCACGCTGCCTTCCAGCAGGTAAGCCACGCCCAGCGTGCTGCCGATCGTGCGCAGGTCCTCGTTGCGACCCTTGAAGGCGAACGAGGAGGTGCGCGCCGATCACCTTCAGGTCACGGATCTGCGCCAGCAGGTTGAGGATCTCTTCCGACAGGCCGTCGGAGAAATATTCCTGGTCCCGGTTCGGGCTCATGTCCGCGAACGGCAGCACGGCGATGGATCTTTCCCGCGCAAGCTCGGGCGGCCGTTTCCTCAGCCAGCGCCTCGGCCGGTACCTCGGCCGACGCCGCGTCCGGGTCGCTCACGGGCCGCAGGAACCAGCCGGCGCCGAGGCCGAGACCCAGCACCACCAGCAGTGCGCTGGCAAACACCGTGCGCTTGCCCAGCAGCGCAGGCATTGTCGCGCTGGCTCGTCTCGGACGGGGTCGCCTCGGGCCGTCCTTCACGTCCGTCCGGCGTCAGCTCCAGCGCCCAGCCCGAGCACCAGCGCAATCGGGAAGCCGAGCACGATCAGCGCCACCACCAGGTTCATGCCCCATTCCGGCACGCCCATGCGCGGCAGCATGATGTCCGCGCCTTGCAGCACAGCGAACGCCGTCGCCGCATAGACCACGGCGACGCGGACGACCTTGCGGCGCTTGAGTTCGGCGAAGAAACTCATCGTCCCACGCCCCCGCACTCCAGCCGGTCGCCCGCCGGCGACGTGACGCGCTCACAGCCGGCCGGGTAACCGCGCGACTCCCACAACGTCACCATGCCGAGGGAATCCGCCACCACGAAGAAACGCGGATCCTCGCGTACCGGGCCGGAGGATGGCAGCCATGCCGCTCGCAGCCAGCCGGGCTGGTTCTGCAGCAACCCCGTCATCGCGCGCGTGTGCAACGCATCGAGATAGCGATCGGGCTGCCCGAGGGCCAACCACTCCTCGGGCGGACGAGAGAAGCTGCTGTAGTCCTTCTCGAGGATAATCGCATCCGCTTGCGCCGGATCGCGCAACGCCATGATCAAGGCGGCGACGTCCGTAGCGTACGGACCATCGCTGGCCAGCACCTCCTGCAGCAGCGCGCCTGCCGCGTCCGGCTCGCCCCTGGCAGCCAGTTCGATGGCATGGACCCATAAGCCGGGCGCCCAGCCGAGTTGGTGGGCGCGGCGGAAGCGACTTTCCGCCTCGGCCTCGCGGCCCAGCGCCAGGTAGGACATGCCAAGATATCCCTGGTTGATGCCCACCATCGGGTCCATCGCGGACGCCTGCTCGAGTACTTGAGCGGCCTCCTCGCTGTAGCCGGCAGCGTACAACATCAGCCCGAACCACATCGTGGGCGTGGAATCATGCGAGCGCATCTCGCTCGCCTGGCGCAACAACTCGAGTGCCTCGGGTTTCCTCTCGTTGCTCAGGATCATGCCTTGCAGCGCAAAGATCATCGGGTGTTCGGGCATCAGCGCTCGCGCCCGCTCCAGTGCGCCCCGCGTCTCGCGCATCATCGCAGTGTGATCATATTTTTCCACGTCATAGCCCGGCGCCACGAGATTCGCCGCGGCCAGGTAGATCCAGGCTTCGCCGAAACCAGGATCCTGCTCGACGGCGTAACGGAGATCGGCGATCGCGCGGTCGAAGTCGCTGCGCTGGTGGAACTGCGCGCGGCCGCGCAGGAAACGCTCGTAAGCCTCCAGGTTACTGGTGGGCGCCTGCACCGACACATCGCGCACGCCGAGGACTTCGGCCAGCGCGAGCGTGATCGCCTGCGCGATCTCCTCCTGCACCTGGAAAATATCCACCAGGTCGCGATCGAAGGCCTGCGACCAGAGATGCCCGTCCGTGTCGGCGCGAATCAGCTGGGCGGTGATACGCACGCGATTGCCCTGCTTGCGTACCGATCCCTCCAGCACGTGCTTCACGTTGAGCTCACGCGCGACCTCGGGAATCGGCGTGTTCTTGCCTCTAAAGGAGAAGGCCGAGCTGCGCGACGCGACATGCAGGCCCTCGACGCCGGCGAGGATGTTGAGAATCTCCTCCGAAATCCCCTCGGCGAAGTAAGCGTTGTCCGGGTCCGGGCTCATGTTGTCGAAGGCCAGCACTGCGATCGAGCTGCCCGATCGGGTCGAGTCGCTGCCGTCCGTTGCGGCCACCGGCACCGGCCCGGCCGCACCCCGGTCCGCCAGGAACCAGCGCTCTGAAGCCATCATCCCGATAACGACCACCAGCGCGGCGATGATCAGCCAGTCCAGGCCGTGCCGACCGTCACGCGTAGCGCCGGCCCCATCCGGCACGTCCGCCGTGCGTTTCATGCCCTCCGGCGTCAGCTCGAACGCCCAGGCCATGAACAGCGCCACCGGGAAGCCGAGCAACAGCAGGACGATAACGAAGGTGACGGTCCATTCCGGCAGGCCCAGGCGTGGCAAGATCGTGTCGCTGATCTCGATCAGCAGCCACGCCACCACGGCATAGGCTCCGCCGACGCGAAACACGTTGCGCCGCTTGAGTTCGGCGATGAGGCTCATGGCGCGTACTCGCTGCAATCGAGCCGTCGACCCTCCGGTTCGTCGATCGGCCGGCAACCTCCCGGGTAACCCGCGGCTTCCCAGTAGGCCTCGGCGCCGCTGTCGCGCATGAACTCGTAGAAGCGTGGATCCTCGCGCAGCCAGCCGAGCGAGGGCAGCCAGGCAGCGAAGCGCATGTAGTTCTGGCCGCTGCGATCGGTGCGCCTTGCGGCATCGAACAAGCGGTCGGTGTCGCGCAGTACCAGTGAGATGATGACCACCGTCGTGTTCCTGGTGTGCGGCGAATCATCGCTCGGCAGGGACGCAAACAGGGATTCCCGCTGGCTCGGATCGGCCGCGGCAGCGAGCACGCGATCGAGTTGCGTTTCATCGTCTCCGAGCCATCGCCAGAGTGCAGTGAACTGCGCCGTGTCGCCCCGGTTCATGGCCTCGATGGCGGTGAGCTGGACCCAGTACCAGGCAGTGGGATTCAGCTCCAGGCCCCGCCTGGCAAGGCGCAGGCCCTCCGCTGCGCGCCCGACGACGGCATAGGCGTAACCGAGATAGCCGTGGTTGATGGGCACCAGCGGGTCCTGGGCATGTGCGCTCTCGAGCCAGGGCAGCGCCAGGTCGAGGCGCCCGAACTCCGCAAGTGAGAGGCCGAGCCAGAGCCGGGACGAAGTGTCCGGATCGACTTGCCGGGCCGCCTTCTCGAGCATGGCGAGGCCATCCGCGACCTGGCCTTGCTCGACCATGCCGCGGCCCATGCTCGCCAGTGCGATCGGGATCCCGGGATCCAGCGCCAGTGCTCGCGCCAGGGCCGCTGCAGATCGCTCCATGAGGACTGCAGGATCCGACTCGGTCGGATAGCCGCCGCCGGCGACCACGCCGGTCGCGGCAGCGAGGAAGGCCCAGGCCTCGGCAAAGTCCGGATCGCGATCGACAGACGCCTGCAGGTCCGCGATCGCCACGTCCATGTCGAGGCCACGCTGGTAAAAACGCGAGCGGCCGCGCAGGAAATACTCGTAGGCCTCCAGGTCTTGCGTCGGCGCAGCCACCGCGACCTGGCGCGTGCCGAGAATGTCCGCGAGCGCTGTCGTGATGGCGACCGCGATTTCCTCCTGCACGCGGAAGATGTCCACGAGGTCACGCTCGTAGGTCTGCGACCAGAGGTGGGCGTCGTTCTCGGCGTCGATCAGCTGGGCCGTGATGCGCACGCGCGCGCCCTGCTTGCGCACCGAGCCCTCCAGGACGTGCTGCACGTCGAGCAGCTCCGCGATCTCCGCCACCGGGACATTCTTGCCCTTGAAAGAAAAGGCCGAGGTGCGCGAGGCGACCTTGAGGCCGTCGATGCCCGCCAGGATATTCAGCAATTCCTCGGAAATCCCGTCGGCGAAGTACTCGTTCTCCGGGTCCGGGCTCATGTTGAGGAAGGGCAGCACGGCGATACCGCTGGCAGGCTCCGCGCCGGCATCAGGCGCGGGCGGCGGCGCCGGAGGGTGCAGCGCCGCGGCTGCCGGCGGGGCCTCCGCTGCCGGATCCTCGGCATTGCCCGCAAACCAGACGCGCTCCACCACCAGCCCGCCGATGACGAACCCGAGCACCACGATGATGAAGCGATCGAGGCGCCGCCCGGTCTGCGGGGTGACCGATACGGCAGGCTCCACGTCCTCGGTGCGCTTCACGCCTTCGGGCGTAATCTCGAAGGCCCAGGACAAGAACAAGGCGAGCGGAAAGGCCAGGATCGCCAGCGCGATCACCAGCGTCACGGTCCATTCGGGCAACCCGAGCCGCGGAAAAATCGTGTCGCTGACCTCGATCACCAACCACGACACCACGAGGTAGGCCGCCCCGACCCGCACCACGTTGCGTCGCTTGAGCTCGTTCCAGAGGCTCATGGCGCGCACTCGTAACCGTCTTCGCCCACCGGCCGGCACTGCGGCGGGTAGCCGTGCTCGCGCCAGTAGTCGGGGGTGCCCTGCCGCTCGATGATGCTACGGAAGGCTGGAGAATCACGGAACGCCGCGTGCAGCGGATCCCACTGCGCGACCATGGTGGTGAGCCGCGCAGAGGATTCAGCGGCGCGATCGTAGTCGTGCAGGACGAAGTGCCAGTTGGGCGTATCGAAGCGCGGATTGCGCGCCATCAGCCCGTCCATGTCGGCGGGAGCCTCGCCTTTCTCGATCGATGTCGAGGACCGCATGCTGCAGCTCCAGCGACATGTCCAGGTCGCGCATCATCAGCAGGGCCGGCAGCCGCCCCCCGCGCGCCACGAGCCGGAACAGGAAGGTATCGCCACGATTGTGCGTGAAGCCCGCTAGCACGCCCTGCTCGTACAGCGCCAGGGCCTGGTCGTCGTCACCAGCAAAGGCGAGCGCAAGCGCCTTCCAGCGCACGCAGTTGCCGTAGGCGGGATCGATGGCCAGGCAGGCCTCGAGGTCGGCAAGCGCCCGATCCATGAAGCCGAGATTGACCCAGGTGATGGCGCGCCAGAGATAGACCGAAGCCAGCATCGGGTCTGCATTGAGCGCCCGGTCGAACAGCGCCAGGGTCTCGGCAAAGGGAATCGGCAAGCGGTACTGCATCAGCAGTGCGCGCACGGCCCAGGGCATGGCGAGCGTCGAATCGAGGGCCAATGCCCGCTCTGCGGCCATGAGCGCCCGGGCATCCATCGCCGCGACATCCGTATCCGGGTACACCGCCTCCCAGTCGATGATCACCGCGGCGGCGGCTGCAAGACCCTCCCAGCCGCGCGCGAACCCGGGATCCAGCGCCACCGCCTCTTCGAACAGTCGCACCGACTCGTCGAGTGCCGTCCGCGTCAGGAACAGCTCGCGCGCCTTGAGATAAAGCTGGTAGGCGTCGAGGTTGCCGGTGTCGGCGCGCACGGTGACAGCGCGCTCGGCCTGTCCGCCGCCGAGCGTGCCGCGCAGTGCCGCCACGATGGCGTTGGCGATCTCGTCCTGGATGGCGAAGATGTCGGTCAGCTCGCGGTCGTAGGTCTCAGACCAGAGATGGCGGTCGTTCACCGCGTCGATCAGCTGGGCGGTGATGCGCACTCGGTTGCCCGCCTTGCGCACGCTGCCCTCGAGGATGTGGTTGACGTTCAGTTCCTCGGCGATCACCGCCGCGCCGAGCTCGCGGCCCTTGTAGGCGAACGACGAGGTGCGCGAGGCCACGCCGATGTCCTCGACCTTCACCAGCACGTTGAGCAGCTCTTCCGAGATGCCGTCGGCGAAGAACTCGTTCTCCGGGTCGGCGCTCATGTTGACGAAGGGCAGGACTGCGACGGACTTCTCGGCGCTGGCCCGCGCGGGCACGGCCGGCTCGCTCAGGCGGACCACTGGCCCCGGCCAGTGTCTCCGCCGCGCTTCCGGGCCCGGTCGCCTCCGCCTGCAACGGCGCGGCCGCCTGCTCCGGCTCAGACGCCGGCCACAGCGTCCAGCCGAGCGCACCCGCCGTGATCAAAGCAACGATGGCATAGAAACGCTTGCTGCCCGTGCGCCCCTCGGTGACCTGCATGCCTTCGGGCGTCACCTCGAAGATCCAGGCCAGGATCAAGGCGAGCGGAAAACCCAGGATGACCAGCAGCGTCACCATGCGCGCGGTCCATTCCGGCAGGTTCAGGTTCGGCGCCACCGTGCTGGCCACCTCGATGATTACCCAGCCCACCACGAGATAGGCCGCGGCCACCCGGATCACCTTGCGGCGCTTGAGTTCGTCGAAGAAGCTCACGGGGCGGTCCCGCTGCAATCGAGCCGGCGGCCGGCGGGGTCTTCGACCAGGCGGCAGCCCGGCGGATAGCCGTTTGCCTCCCAAAAGCCCGCTGCACCCGTCCTGCGCATCCTCTGGTAGAAGCGCGGATCCTCGCGCAGCCACTTCATGGACGGCAGCCAGGCGCATGACGTCATGATCAGCCCCGCGCCGCGCGCGTCATCGAATTCGAACATGTGACCGGTATCGCGGAACATCAGGACGGCATACATCGCCGGAGCACCGTTGTCCTGCGCCGGGTCGAAACGATTGGCCGCGAGGAATTCCACGCGCCGCTCGGGATCGTCCAGCGAAGCAATCAGTCCTTCCAGGAAGTCGCCACCTAACTGGCGCACATCCGCCAGCACGGGTCGCGCGGCGATGAGCAGTTCGCGCGCCTCGTCGGTTCGGCCCGCATGGAAAAGCCCGATGGCCATGTTGAAAGTCCAGAACGGCAGCGGGCTGAGTTCAACGGCGCGCTGCACCAGCCGGCTGCCCTCTTCCCATCGACCCTCCATGGCGTGTGCCAGCCCGAGGTAGCCGTTGTTTATCGCCATCATGGGATCCTGGTCTTGGGCGCTGGCGAAGAGCGGCATGGCGCGGTCCACGAACCCCAGTTGCACCCAGGTCAGGCCGAGCCACAGGCGGGCCGAAGTATCCGCCGACACCCTCGAAGCGGCGCGTTCGAGCAACCGGATACCCTCAGCGATCTGCTCCCCGCTTCCGGAAGTGCGGGTCAGGAGCTGGCCTTTCACGGCCAGTCCGGTGGTGAGTTCCGGCTCGAGCGCCAGGGCGCGCTCCGATGCTTCCAGCGCTTCGGCCGTCAGGGCGCCGCGATCCAGGTCAGTCGGGTAGCCGCCGACCCCGACGACGAAACTCGCTGCGGCAAGAAACGCCCAGGCCTCGGCGAAGTCAGGGTCTCTTTCCACCGCGAAGCGCAGGTCGCTGATCGCCTCGTCGAGATCGACCCGCTGGTAGAACCGGGACCGGCCGCGCAGGAAACGCTCGTAAGCTTCCAGGTCGGCTGTTGCCGTGGCGACCGAAACCGTGCGCACGCCCAGCACGTCTTTCAGCGCCACCGTAATCGCCTGGGCGATTTCCTCCTGCACGCGGAAGATATCCACCAGGTCGCGCTCGAAGGTCTCCGACCAGAGATGCGTGTCGCTGTCCGTTTCGATGAGCTGGGCGGTGATCCGCACCCGGTCGCCCTGGCGCCGCACCGAGCCCTCGAGGATGTGGCGCACGCCGAGCTCGCGCGCGATCTGCGGGATCGGCGTGTCCTTGCCGCGGAACGAGAAGGCCGAGGTGCGCGAGGCCACCTTGAGCCCGTCCACGCCGGCGAGGATGTTCAGCAACTCTTCCGCAATGCCTTCCGCGAAGAACACGTTGTCCGGGATTAGCGCTCATGTTCACGAAGGGCAGCACCGCGATAGTGTTCTTGTCCGTGCTCCGTCCGCATCTCCTGCTGCCGCCGTCGTGGCTGGATTGCCTGGTGTCAGCGCGAGGGGCGGCGGCGGTCGCAACCGACCCTCTTCCGCTTCGTCTCCGGCGGGTTTCAGAAACCAGCCGGCGCCCAGCCCGACGCCGACGGCCACCAGCAGGGCCGCAAGGAACACGGTGCGCTTGCCCAGCAGCGCCGGCGCCGCCTCGGGCGCTGCCGGCCCGGCAGGTCATCCGTCCGCTTCACGCCCTCCGGCGTCAGCTCCAGCGCCCAGCCCATGATGAGCGCGATCGGGAAGCCGAGTATCACCAGGCCCACGATGAGGTTCATCGACCAGTCGGGCACGCCCAGGCGCGGCAGCATCAGGTCCGCCGCCTCCAGCAACGCGAAGGACGTCGCGGCATACACCACCGCAACCCGCACCACCTTGCGGCGCTTGAGCTCGGCCCAGAGACTCATGAACCCGATCCCTTGCGCGAGTACTTTGCAGCCAGCGCCTGGAAGGCCGGGATGGTCGCGATGTTGCTTGAACACCGGGTGCAGCATGAGGCCGTCGAAACCCCAGTACTTCATCTCGAGCTGGAGATAGGCTTCCGTGGCAGCTGCCACTGCCTCGGGCGAATCGAGCAGACCCGTCACTACGAGCTGCTGGCGGTTCAGCTCCGACCGGATCACCAGGTCGCGCGACGGGATGCGCTGCGCCAATGCCTGGCGCGCGGCTTCCCGAGCCGCTTCGGCTTCGCCCAGCAGCGCCAACACCTCGGCCCGCGCCATCAGGGCGCGGTAATCATCCGGATGTTGTGCCAGCACTGCGTCGAGCGTGCTCAATGCCATCTTCGCGTGCGCCGTGGACTCGACGCTGTTGCCCTTGGCCCAGGACAACCGGGCCCGCATCAGCTCGGTCGGCACGAGTTCGAACTGGTCCTCGAACCATTTCTCCCCATCATCGCCGAGCAGACGCTCCACCGACGCGTAGTCGCCGGACAGGTAGTACAACAGTCCTTCTTGATACCTGGCCTGGGAGTCAGGCAGGCCGAGGCCCAATGTCGCGACGAAGCGCTCCAGTGGCGCCGGGTCGCCGAGCACCTGCAGCCTGAAACGCGGGTACCAGGCCAGTCCCTGAGCAGTCACATCGCCCTGGACCGTTTCGAGACGCGTATGCCAGCGCTTCACTTCGTCCACGTCGCCGACCAACCACGCATTCTCGATCAGCGTGGCCAGGATCTGCTCCGACCGCGGCGCCAGCAGCGCCGCGGACTGCATGGTTTCGACCATCTCCTGCACGCGACCGGCACGCCGCAGGATGAAGCCCCGCAGCGCCACCATCTCGGCACTGCCCGGCAGCCCGATCGCAGCCCGGTCCAGCTCCTCGAGCGCGCCCTCGTAGTCCAGGTACGCCCGGTAGAGGAACTCGGCGCGTGCCAACCGCACCTCGGGATTGTCGGGCTCCAGCGCGAGCGCCCGGTCGATCCAGCGGCCGCCCTCGCGCCGGTCTTCATCGCGACGACTGTGATGCCAGAAAATGTTCGTGTACTCGCGCCCGAGCTCGGCCATCGCCAGCACGAAGTTCTCGTCGTATTCCAGTGCCCTGCGATACAGCGCCATCCTGGCGCGGGTTTCAGCTTCCGCCCAGATTTCGCGCGTCGCGCGCGCCCTGAGGAACAGGTCGTAAGCTTCGGCGCTCCTGGTCGGCACGGCCGCGCCCGGGCTCGCGGGCTCTCCCGCGCCAAGCGCACTGCCCAGCGCCGCCGCGATCGCCGCGGCGATGTCGGACTGGATCTCGAACACGTTCTCGGGTGTCAGCTCGCGGTCGAACGTTTCCGCCCACAGGTGCGCGTCGGTCTGCGTGTCGATCAGCTGCGCGTTGATTCGCACGCGCTGTCCCGCGCGCTGCACCGCCCCCTCGAGGATGGTGGCAACGCCGAGCTCCTCGCCGATCTGGCGCACGTTCTTGGTGGTGTCGCGGTACTCCATCATCGAGGTGCGCGAGATGACCCTGAGATCACCGTTGCGCGCCAGCTGCGTCAACAGGTCGTCGTGCACGCCGTCGACGAAATACGCCGTGTCTGGCTCGGCGCTGCGGTTGGTGAACGGCAAGACCGCGATCGAGCCCGGCAGCGGCTCGAAGGGCGGCGGCTCCAGTCGCGGCCGCTTCGCCTGCTCGGGTGCAGGTTGCGCCGGGACGGCCGCCGCCGGCGGGCCGGCGACGCTCGAGGCCTCCTGCTGCGGGCCCTGCAGCGCCGTGCCCAGGTGCTGCCAGGCCAGCAGTATCACCACCAGCACCACGGCGCCGAGGGTGATCACGTCCAGCCGACGCGCCTGCGGGCTGGCGTCGCGCGCATTCGCGCCGTCGTCGCGCCGGATACCTTCAGGCCCGACCTCGAATACCCATGCAATGGCGAGCACTGGGACAAAGCCGAGCAGCAGCAGCGCGATGAGCGCCTTGCCGACCCATTCCGGCGCGCCGATGAACCCCAGCACGATCTCGGCCACCTGCAGAATCAGCCAACCGATCACCACGTAAGCCGCGGCGACGCGGAACACGTTCCGGCGCTTGAGCTCGTTGTACAGGCTCATCGCTCGCACTCCAGCCGCTGCGGGGCCACGCCGACGCGGCGACAATAGTCTGGATCGCCAAAGCGCTCCCAGAACTCCAGCAGACCGTCGCGCTGCGCCAGTTCGGCGAAACGCGGATGCTCGCGGAACGGCGATCCACGCCCGACCAGGCCATCAGCAACAGGATCTGCCCGGCATCCGGTTTGCTGCGCAGCGCCTCGCGAATCGCCGTCGTCGTGCAGGCCCAGCATCAGGTAGAGCTGGCTCCATTCGCGCTCCGGCCACGCCTCGATCGCTTCAGCCACCATAGAGCCCGCCGAGGACCGCAGTTCCGGATCCGCCATGGCCGGCGCCACCGCCTCGTAAACTGCGCGATGTTCCGGCGCGATGCGCCCGTCGTCCTGCAGCCACTGACGGAAGCGCCGCTCAGCCTCGGGACCATAGCCGTCCGCGAGCGCCAGTTTCACCAGCCAGGCGCTGGCCGGGCCCGCGCCATCCGAGTTCGTGCGCCCGCAGCAGGCTCGCCTCCGCCGCCTCGTGCTCGCGCTTCGATCACCTGCGTCGCGCCGATCCAGCCGAAGTGAATACCGCTCAGCGGATCGAGACCGTTGGCCCGCTCGAACGCTTCCCGCGCGGCCTGCACATGACCGGCTTCCAGCAGGTTCAGGCCGTGCCACATCCAGCTGTTGGCGTTGTTCGGATCCCGTGCCAGGGCGCGTTCCATCAGCGCACGGCGGCGAGACGCTCACCGCGCTCCGCCGCCAGGCGAGCGCTGACCGCCAGCGCCTCCGGCAGGTCCGGCACCAGCGCCAGCGCGCGGCTCGCCGCGGAGCGTGCCTGCTCGGCGGCACGGTCGGAGGGCATGTCGGAGAAATACGACGGCAGCACCAGCATCACGCCGCCGAGCGCAGCCCAGGCCTCGGCGAAGCGCGGTCGCGGTCCACGGCCTGCTCGAGCAGCTCGCGCGCCGGCGGCAATGCGGCGCCGCGCTGGGCGAACAGCTGCCGGCCGCGCAGGTACAGCTCGTAGGCCTGCAGGTCGGTGGTGGGCTGCCGCACCTGCACTTCGCGCACGCCGAGGGTGTCGGCCAGCACATCGGTAACGGCCTGGGCGATCTCTTCCTGCAAGCGTGAAGATGTCGGTCAGGCGCCGGTCGAAACTGCCGGACCAGACCTGGCGATCCGTCGCGGCCTCGACCAGCTGCGCCGTGATGCGCAGCTCGTCGCCCTGCCGGCGCACCGAGCCGTCCAGCAGGTGTCGCGACGCCGAGCTCGCGCCCGATGTCGCGCACCGCGAGCTGCCGGTCGCGCAGGCTGAAAGACGAAGTGCGGGAGGCGACGCGCAAGCCCTCGACCCGTGCCAGCACGTTGAGGATCTCCTCCGCCATGCCGTCGGCCAGGTAGGCGTTCTCTGGGTCCGGGCTGAGGTTGGCGAACGGCAGCACCGCGATGGAACGCGGATCGATCTCTCCCGCCGGCACCCACCGCGGTGCGGCGTCTCCGGGCGGCCGGCTGCTCCACCTGCACCGCCGCGGTGTCCGGCGCTTCAACCCGCTGCGGCAGCACGAACTGGCGGATGGCCGACAGCCCGATCGCCATCAGCAGCAGGACGATCGTCACCTGGTCCATGCGGCGCGCGGTGCGCGCGTTTTCCGGGTTCTCGTACTCCGGGCCGCGATCGATGCGGATGCCTTCCGGCGTGATCTCGATCAGCCAGGCGAAGGACATCACCGGCACCAGCAGCAGGCCGAGGACGATGATGAGCCAGCGCACCGCCGCATCGGGCAGGCCGAGCGCCGGCAACAGCAGGTCCGCCAGCGCAATCAGGAACCAGGACAGTGCCAGCCAGGCGAGTCCGGCGCGGAACACGTTGCGGCGCCTCAGGTCGGCGAAGAAGCCGGGCTGGCGTGCCGCGGCCGGCGTGTCGGCCCCGGTGCTCACGGCCCCACCTCCATGCCGGCCAGCTTGGCGCGCTCAGCTGCCAACTGTTCTTCTACCGCAGCCACCAGCGCGATGAAGTCCGGATCCTCGCGCCAGGCCGAAAAGAAGTGATCGTGTTCCAGGAACCAGCGTGACAGCCAGTGATTGGCCTGGGTCGGTCCGCGCAATTCGCGCAGCGCAGTGTCTCGATCACCGCGAATCGCGGCCAGCCGGGCGGCGTCATAGCTGGGTGTGGTAGTGCCCCAGTTGATATAGGCCCCACCCTGCCCAAGCAGGTACCGATGAGCTTCTCGATATTGGCGGCGCGTTCATCCCAACCTTCCATGTCAAGCTGTCGTTCCACCCACGCCAGTTCGAGCAGCGGGGCCATGTGGATGAGCCGCGCACCCTGCACGGCATCGTAATTGGCGAGCTGAAGCGACTCGAGCAACAAGCGCCTTGCCTCGTGCCAGGCGTCCGAACGCGAAGCCGCGAGTCCGCGCAGGAAAGCGCCGACAGGGCCGCCTCTCACCGCGCCGATTTCAGCTACGGTCGCCCAGTCTCCGTCGGCCTCCGCCAGACTGTGGCGCGCGAAGAACTCCCAGCGGTTGTTGCCGCCTACGCGGCGCGCCTCTTCGATCCAGGCCTCGGCGAGCGCGCGGTCATCGAGGAAGGTGGCGGCCAACACGATCTGTGCCGCTGAATACGGGTCGCCCGGCCTGGCGAAATGCACGAAGCGAAACTCCCTGATCGCATCGGCGAACCGGCCTTGCTGACGGCCAGGTTGCCGAGCTCTTCCTTCGCATAGTCGTTATCCGGGTATTCCGCCAGCACCTCGTCCAGCAAAGCGCGCGACTCGTCGTACTTGCCGACATCGAGCAGCTTGGAAGCCAGCCGGGTACGCATGAACACGCGACAGCGGATCGAGCTCGACCGCCTTGCGGTGCACCTCGATCATGCGCTCGAGGTTGCCGATGTCGCGCAGCACGTCGCCGTAGATGTTGTACGCGGTGACGTAGTTCGGGTTCAGCTCCAGCGTGCGCTCGAAATAGCGACTGGCGCCGACCGCATCGTTGTAGTAGCGGTCCCGCACGAAGGCCATGGCGGCATGCGCCTCGGCCGACTGGGGATCGAGCGCCAGCGCGCGGCGCGCCGCCTGTTCGGCCTTCGGAAAGGCCTCTGCCGAGGGAATGCCGCCGTAGTCTTCCAGCCAGTCCAGGCCTCGGCGATGCCGCTGTAGGCGCCGGCGAAGCGCGGATCCAGCGTGAGCGCTTCCTCGTAAATTTCGATCGCCTGCAGCAGGCCGGCGCGGGTCGGCTCGCGGGCCAACTGGCGCCCGCGCAGGTACAAGTCATAGGCCTGCACGTTCTCCGTGCGCCCGGCCGTCTCGACGCCAATGTCGAGCTCGAGCTGCAGGGCACGAACGATCGCCGCGGCAATCTCGTCCTGCACCGCGAAGATGTTCTCGAGGCGGCGGTCGTAGGTGTCCGACCAGAGGTGGAAACCGCTGTCGACTTCGATCAGCTGGGCGGTGATACGCACCTGGTCGCCCGCCTTGCGCACCGAGCCTTCCAGCACGGTCTCCACTTTCAGCGCCCGGCCGATCTCGCCGATGTCGGCGTCGCTGCCCTTGAACTTGAAGGACGAGGTGCGCGCGGCGACGCGAAGCCCTGGCTGCGCGCCAGCAGGTTGAGCAGTTCCTCGGAAACTCCCATCCGCGAAATAGCCCTGGTCGCCTTCCGGACTCAGGTCTTCGAAGGCGAGCACGGCAATGGAGCGCGCGGGGTCGGCCGCTACCTTCTCACGATCCGGCTCCGCGAGCATGGCGGCAGGCGCTGCGGACGGCGCGTCCGCAGGGCTACCGCGGCCGGCGAACCAGATCCGCTCGGTCGCCATGACGACGATGATGAGCAGGGCGCCGACAAGGATCACGCGGTTGGTCAAGCGCGCGCGGCCGGCCATGCCGCCTTCGGCCGCCGCCACTTCCGGCGTGCGCCGCACGCCCTCCGGGGTCAGGTCGAAAATCCAGGCCAGGATCACGGCCAGCGGGAAGCCCAGCACCAGCAACACGGTGAAGGACTTGAAAACCCACTCCGGGGCGCCGAAGTTATCGAGAAGGATGTCGGCGACCTGCAGCAGCAGCCAGGCTACGACTGCATACGCCGCGGCCACGCGGAACACCTTGCGGCGCCTCAGCTCTCCGAACAACGTCACGGAAGCATGGCCCCACATGTAGAGCAAACTTGTGCGGCCTGGTCGATCAGGCCGGAAATGCCCACGCCGCTAAGCATCTCCGGCAGGTTGCCATAGCATCGAACACCCCCCTTGCTCGCGCCAGCGCACGATTCTACGCACATTCCCTTATATTGGTAGAGCGCGGCATCTTTACCCCGGCTTGCGCCATAATCAGGGGGACAACGGTCGCAAGGAGACGCGATGGCCCGCGTACATGAAGTGCTCATCATCGGCAGTGGCTTTGGCGGCAGCATCGCTGCGGCCCGGCTCGCCGAGGCCGGTGTGGACGTCACGCTGCTGGAGCGCGGTCCCTGGCGCGATACTTTGCCGGTGCAATCCATGGGGATCGGCAACCGCATCCGCTATCCGGCCGGCATGCAGCTCTATACGCGCGGACTCAGGCGAGTACACGGGCGCTGGCTGCCGCGCCAGGGCCTCGGCCTGTCCCGCTACGGCCTGTTCGAGATTCATGCCGCAGGCGACGTCACCACGCTGTGCGCCTCCGGCGTCGGTGGCGGCAGCCACGTGTATACCGCCTTGAACGACAAGCCCCGGGTGGCCAACTACTGGGACGGCCATCATCCGGACGTCTCGAGCGCGGCACTGGAGCCCCACTACCAGCGCGTCATGGAAGAAATGGGCGGGCGCCCGCCGCGCCTGGAGGACGCCATCCCCAACCTCACGGCGCAGCGCTACCGGGAATCGCCGCTGTTCGACGCCTCTGCCACGCTCGAGCGCCCCTGGCACGCCGTGCAGTTCCCCGAAACACCGGGCACCAGCAGGGAAATCGACTGGGGCGAAGGCATCCGCCGCCGCGAGGCGGACTGGAAGGACGGCGGCCTGCTGGGCTCGCGCTTCGGCACCAAGACCACGCTGGACTTCGCCTTCCTGGCGCCGGCGATGCGACGCGGGCTGCGCGTGCTCGACCTGCACGAGGCGATTTCCGTGCACCTGTGCCGCCAGACGCACAAGGCACGCTACTGCGTGCAGACGCGGAACCTTTACACGGGTCGCATCGAGCCGTTCTATGCCCAGCACGTGATGCTGGCTGCCGGCACCATGAACACCCTGCGCCTGTTGCTCGCCAGCCGCGACGAGGCGCGCGGCCTGGACGGCATGCCCGCGCTCGGCCGGCGCTTCGGCACCAACGGCGACGCCGTCGCGTGGTGGTCGCTGGACGATGCCGAGGCCGATTACAGCCGCGGCCTGCCCTGTCACGGCGTCATGGCGCCGCGCGACGGGCGGCGGCCGGACGATCCCACGGTCATCGAGGTCGGACTGGTCGGCATCGACGGCATGCCCATGCCGGGACCGCTGCGGCGCAAGCTGCGACGCGGCCTGATGCTCCTCGCCATGGGGGCCGACCAGGCGGACGGGCGGGTGCGACTGCACAAGGGACGGCTGCGGGTCCGCTACGATCGTGACGCCAGCCCGGTGTTCCAGCGCGCCGAACAGGTTTTCCGCGAAGTAGCCGATGCCTCGGGTCACAAGGTCCGGGTACGGCGCAAGCCGTTCACGGTGCATCCGCTAGGGGGCGCCACGCTGGGCGCCAACGAATCCGCCGGGCTCATCGACGGGCGCGGCGAAATCTACGGCTTCCCCGGCCTGTTCGTGGTGGATGCCGCGGCATTGCCGGCGGCGCCGGGCGGCCCGCCTTCCATGACCATCGCCGCCTGGTCGAGCTGGGTCGCCGCACGGTTCCTGGAGGAGGCGCGCGCGTGAGTGCACGTTCGGACCTGCACCGGGTGCGCGTCCCGCTGCGGCTGGTCGTAATCGACGCGGCAGGCGCGGCGCTCGCCGCGATCAGCATTCTCGACCTGCTCGAGACCGGCCCGCAGCTGCTGCCGGAGTCCTGGCCGCAGCCGCTCGCGGCCGTCAGCTTGCTCGTGTTCGGCTGCCTGATGATGGCGGCGCTGCCGGTGTGGCTGTTGCGGCGGCGACAGGCGCGCCGGTCTGGCGTGGGGAGGCCGCCGGCATGAGCCGCAACCGGCGCCGTTACCTGGTGATGGACGTATTCACCGATCGCCCCTACGGCGGCAACCCGCTGGCGCTGTTACCGGAAGCGGAGGGCCTGTCCAACACCCAGATGCAGCAGATCGCGCGCGAGTTCAACCTCTCCGAGACCGCTTTCATCCGTCCGCCGCGCCATCGCGAGGAGACGCATCGCCTGCGCATATTTACGCCGACGCAGGAGTTGCCCTTTGCGGGACACCCGACGATCGGCGCCGCCCTCGCCCTCGCGGATGCGGGCTGGGAGAAACCGGAGCTGGTATTCGGCCAGGCCATCGGCCCGGTGCGCGTGAGCCTGCGCCAGCAGAAAGAGCGGCGCAGCGCCTGGCTCTGGGCGCCGAAGATGCCGGAGGTTGGACCCACCCCGCCGCCGACGGCGGCCCTGGCGGCCCTGCTCGGTCTCCGCCCCACCGACATCCTCGCCGGTGAATGGGGCCCGGCCGCTGTCTCGGCTGGTATCCCTTACCTCTTCATTCCGGTGCGCGATAGCGATGTGCTGGCGCGTGCGGAGCTGGACCTGCAGCGCTGGAAAGAAATCCTCAAGGACTGGTGGGCGAACCAGGTGTACGTGGTGGCGCCCATGGACGGGCCCGGCGGCACCCGCTACCGTGCCAGGATGTTCGGGCCCGCCATCGGTATTCCGGAAGATCCCGCCACCGGCTCGGCGGCTACGGCGTTCCCGGGCTGGCTGGCCCCGAGACTGGGGACCACGGACGGCATCCTCACCATGACCATCGAGCAGGGTGCCGGGCTCGGACGGCCCAGCACCATGATGATCGAAGCCGAGCTGGACGACGGCGACCTCATCGCGGTGCGCGTGGGCGGTACCGCCGTGGCCATCGCCGAAGGCACCCTGCGCGTGCCCGACTGAACACATAAGAAAAAGTAGAGATCGACATGCGACCTTCCAGCAGCGCTTCCCTCGCCATGCTCATCGCGCTCGCCAGCGGCCCGGTTGCCGCCGCCGAGACCGATGCGCACAAGTTCTTCGGCGACGCCCGTTTCGCCTATGCCGTCAGCGAGCGCGAAACGCGCGAGAGCGAATCCCTGCCGCGCGAAGACGACCTGCGCCTGCGGCTGCGCCTGGGGGCCGAGACTCGCCTCTCCGAGGAATGGAAAATGCGCGGCCGGCTCGCCGGCCGGTTCAGCACGGAGCAGGACAGCAGCCGCTTCTGGCTCAAGGCATGGGCACCGACGCGCACCGGCCTCGAACTCGGCGACGCGACAATCGACGAGCTGTACCTCGACTACGTCCCGGCAGGCGGCAACTGGTCCCTGCGTGCGGGCCGCTTCCAGGGCAAGTTCGCCCTGAAAGGCATCGCCTCCAAGAGCTTCGACCGCAACAACAGCCCGAACACCGACATCAACTGGACGGACGGGCTGCATTTCACCTACGGCACAAACTCCACGTGGCGCAGTCACCTCGTTCTGCAGTCGAACGCCAGCAACGGATCGGGCCAGGTCGCCCGGGCGCCGCTGACCTTTGACGACAACAGCAGTCACATCACGATGTTTGCAGCCGTAGAGGCCGCCGAACCGCTCGGGTCGATCACGCAGCGGCTGTTCACCGTGACATACATGCCCTCCACGCTCGCCACCGACGGCCTGGAGGCCCCGGCGCGCGACGACTACCTGGCGTTCACCGCCAAGCTGTTCGCCGAGTGGCCCGTTGGGCCCGATGCGTGGCGGCCTTGGCGCCGAGTTCGGCTACGCCCCGGACACGCCGTCCGCGTCACTTTACGACCCCGCCGACACGGGCAACGTCGACGGTACCGCATGGCAGGTCTCAGTGAACCTGTGGGACTTCGCGCCCGGACACGACATCGCCTTCGTGCACGGCGAAGTCACGACCGGCTGGTTGCTGTCGCCGGACTTCCGCAATAACGACAAGCTGATGGAAGTGCGCTACCGCTGGCGCATCTCCAGCAAGTGGACGATGACCGCCAGGTTGCGCCAGCGGCAGGAAATCGACGTGCCTGCCGGCACGCCGCAGCTGCGCGTCGACGACGATTTCTACTTGCGCTTCACGACGCGTTTCTAGTCGGCGCGATTGGCCCGGAATCCCGCTCCATGATCGGCATCGACCCCATCGTCCTGTTCTTCCTGCTTGGCCTCGTGGCCGGACTGGGTCGCTCCGACCTGCGGCTGCCCGGCTCCATCTACGAGTTCCTCAGCGTCATCCTGCTCCTGGCGATCGGCCTGAAGGGTGGCGCAGAGCTGGCGCGGCAGTCGCTGCTGGCGCTGTTGCCGCAGGTCGTCGCCGTGATCCTCATGGGCGCATTGCTGCCATTGGTCGCCTATCCCCTGCTGCGGGCCGCGGGACGGCTGAAGCGCGCCGATGCGGCCTCGATCGCCGCACATTACGGCTCCGTCAGCGTCGGCACGTATGCGGTTGCGGTGGCCTGGCTGGCAGCACGCGACGTGCCCTACGAGGAATACATGCCGCTGATGCTGGTGCTGCTGGAGATGCCTGCCATCGTCGTGGGCATCATGCTGGCGCGCGGCGTCTCGGCACAGACCGACTGGAAAGAACTCGCCCACGAGGTCTTCCTGGGGAAGAGCATCGTGCTGCTGGTGGGCGGCCTGCTGATCGGCTGGGTCACGGGACCCGAGGCACTGGAACCCATCGGCGGCTTGTTCTTCGGCCTGTTCCATGGCGTGCTGGCGCTGTTCCTGCTCGAGATGGGCCTGGTGGCTGCGGGCCAGGTGGGAAGCCTGCGAAGGCATGGCCTGTTCCTGGTCGCATTCGGCATCCTGTTTCCGCTTTTCGGCGCCACGGTGGGCGCTTCGCTGGGAACGCTGTTCCAGCTTTCCGCGGGCGGAGCCACGCTGCTCGCAGTGCTCGCCGCCAGCGCGTCGTACATCGCCGTGCCGGCGGCGATGCGCCTGGCCGTGCCTGAAGCCAACCCGACGCTGTCGCTGACCGCTTCCCTTGGCGTGACCTTCCCGTTCAACATCCTGGTCGGCATCCCGCTGTATCACCGGCTTGCGGAAACCCTGCTGCAACTGGGAGGATGAGGACATGCAAGCCGAAGCACGCAAGCTGGTCACTATCGTCACCGAGGCCGCCCTCGAGCGCCGGCTCGTGGACGACCTCAAGCGGCTCGGCGCGCATGGATACACCATCAGCGATGCCCGCGGCGAGGGCAGTCGCGGCGCCCGTAGCGCCGGCTGGGACGCGAGCAGCAACATCCGGGTCGAAGTCGTCTGCGACGCCGCCATTGCGGCGAAGATATCCGACCACCTGCGCAAGCACTACTACGACCATTACGCCATGATCCTGTTCTCCAGCGATGTCGGCGTGCTGCGTCCCGAGAAATTCTGAGGAGACCGCTGTGCCCGTCATCAAGTATTCCGCGCAACTGGCCACCGTGGCGACGCTGCTGTTGCTGGGCGCCTGCGCCCAGCCGACCCGTGTCACCTCCACCTGGCATGCCGATGCGCCGGCCGCGACGCCCGAGGGCGTGCTTGTGGTCGGCGTCGGGCGCGACCTGACCAACCGCAGGACCTTCGAGGACCTCTTGTCCGGGCGGCTGCGCGACGCCGGCAACCAGGCGTGGGCAAGCAGCCGCCACATGGCCGGGAATGCGCCGCTGCAGCGCGACACCGTCACTGCCGCGGTCGACGCGACCGGTGCCGGGCTGGTGGTGGTGGCGCGGCTGCAGCACCAGGACGTGGAAGTGACGCAGACCGGCGAGCGCGACAGCGTCAAGGTGCAACGGCGCCGTGAAACGCCGCTCGACTTCTTCCGTTACGACTACGAAACGCTGGAAACGCCGACCTATCTCGCCACCGAGGCTGCGGTGACGCTGGCGGCCGACGTTTACGCCGTCGACAGCGGCCAGCTGCTCTACACCATCGACGTAGTGATCCCGCCGCGCGAGACCCGCTACGAGATCATGGACGAGGCTGCCAGGGCCATCGACAAGCGGCTGCGGCGCGCCGGGCTGGTCAAGTAACGCGCCAGTTCAGCGCCGCGGCAACTGCCTGCTCGGCGCATCGCACTGGACTCTGCGCCGATATGCAACACATCGTCATCAGGAAGCCGGGCGGTTACGACGCGCTGGAGCTGGTCCAGGCCCCCGATCCGAAGCCGGGCCCCGGGCGAAGTCGTGATCGCCTGCGAGGCCTGCGGCGTGAACTATGCGGACGGCATCATCCGCATGGGGCTCTACGCGTCGGCCAAGCGAACTGCATGGTTACCCCATCACGCCGGGGTTCGAGGTCGCCGGGCGCATCGTTGCGGTTGGCGACGAGGTCGGCCACTGGCAGCCCGGCGACGAAGTCATCGGCGCTGACCCTGTTCAACGGCTACGCCAGCCACCTGCGCCTGTGCGGCGCGGGCGTGTTGCGTCGCCGCCGCCGCTGCGACTGGGCGCAGGCGGCGACGTTGCCGACGGTATTCCTCACGGCCTGGTGGATGGTGCATCGCCAGCTGCACCCGCGTCCCGGGTGAGCGCTGGCTGGTGCATTCGGCCGCCGGGGGCGTCGGCTCAGCGCTGCTGCAGCTCGGCGCGGCTCGCCGACGCCCGCGTGATCGGCGTGGTCGGTGCGCGACACAAGGTCGCGCACGCCCAGGCCATGGGCGCGGACGCGGTCATCGACCGTTCCAACGACAACCTGTGGGCGGAGGCGCGATCGCCATGCGCCCGACGGCTACCAGGCGGTGTTCGATGCCAGCGGCGTCGCCACCTTGCGGCAAAGCTATCGCCATCTCGCCCCCACCGGCCGGCTCGTGGTTTACGGCTTCCACAGCATGCTGCCGCATGACGGCCGCCTGAACTGGGCGCGGCTCGCCTGGGACTGGCTGCGCACGCCCCGGTTCAACCCCATGCGCATGACCCAGGAGAACCGCAGCGTGCTGGCGGCCAACCTGAGCTTCCTGCAGTCGCATGCGCCGAGCCTGCGCGAGGGCATGTTGTGGCTGCTGGAGCGCTTTGCCGACGGGCGCCTGCAACCCTTGCCGGTTGAAACCTTCGCCCTCGCCGACGCCGCAGCCGCGCAGCAACGGCTGGAGTCCGGCCAGACCGTCGGCAAGCTCGCCCTGCTGCCGCGGTCCTGAGCGACATTTCTGCAATAATCGCCCGTCCTGATCTCCGACGGGATACACGCATGCGCCAGCTCATTCTCGCGGTCCTCGCGCTCGCCCTCAGCCTGCCCGCCCTGGCGACGCCGCCAACCATGCAGCCTGCAGACCTCTTCCAGCTGCAATGGGCCAGCGATCCGAATATTTCGCCGGACGGGAAGCGTGTGGCTTACGTGCGCAACCACGCCGACATCATGGCGGACCGTTACCGCCAGAATCTCTGGCTGGTGGATGCAGACGGCGGCAATCACCAGCCGCTCACCACGGGCAGCGAGAACCACGTGCAGCCACGCTGGTCGCCGGACGGCACCCGGCTCGCCTACGTCGGCAACCAGGACGGCAGCACCCAGCTCTACGTGCGCTGGCTGGAGAACGATCGCGAGGCGCGCCTCGCCCAGCTGACGGAGGCGCCGGCGGGACTGGCGTGGTCGCCCGACGGCACGCGCATCGCCTTCACCCTGTTTGTCCCGGATCGTCCCGAACCCTTCGTGAAAATGCCGCCGGCGCCGCAGGGAGCGCAGTGGGCCGAGCGGGCGAAGTACATCGACCGGCTGGTGTACCGCAACGACGGCCGCGGCTATCGCCGTGCGGGCCATCGCCACGTCTTCATCGTGCCGGCGGACGGCGGCGCCCCGCTGCAGGTCACATCGGGCGACTTCGATCATGGCGGTACCGTGTCCTGGACACCGGACGGCGCGGCGCTGGTGTTCGCCGCCAACCGCCGCGAAGACGCCGACTACCAGCCGCGGCGCGCGGCACTGTATCGCCTCGACCTCGCCACCCGCGAACTGGTGACGCTGTTCCAGCACGAGGGGCCGGTGGGCGGGCCGAAGGTCTCGCCCGACGGCAAATGGGTGGCTTTTCGCGCCTTCGTGGACCGCGAGCAGTCCTATCAGCAGCAGGAACTTTGGCTGGTCAGCAGCGACGGCGGCGAGCCGCGGCGCCTGGCAGGCGAGCTCGACCGGGACATCGACGACCTCAACTGGGCGGCGGACAGCCGCGGCGTGTATTTCCAGTACGACGAGCTTGGGGTCACGCGCGCGGGGCTCGCCGACCTGCGTGGCGGCGCGCGCATGATAGCCAGCGACCTCGGCGGCGCCTCCATCGGGCGACCCTATCCGGGCGCTAGCTACACCGTGGCGCGCAACGGCACCATTGCGTTCACCCAGGCCAGCACGCAGCGCCCGGCCGAGGTTGCGGTCGCGGACCGGCGCGGACGGGTCACACGCCTGACGGGATTGAACGAGAACCTGCTCGGCCAGCGCAGCCTCGGCGAAGTCGAGGAAATCTGGTACGAATCCTCCGTGGACGGCCGTCGGATCCACGGCTGGGTCATCAAGCCGCCCGGTTTCGACCCGGCGCAGAAATATCCGCTGGTGCTGGAAATCCATGGCGGGCCCTTCGCCAATTACGGGCCGCGCTTCAGCTATGAGTTGCAGTCCTACGCTGCCGCCGGCTACGTCGTCGTCTACACCAACCCGCGCGGTTCCACCAGCTACGGGGCCGAGTTCGCGGCCCTGATCCACCATGCTTACCCGGGGCACGACCACGACGACCTGATGGACGGGATCGATGCCGTGATCGCGCAGGGCTATGTCGACCCCGAGCGCCTCTACATCACCGGCGGTTCGGGCGGCGGAGTGCTGACCAGCTGGGCCATCGGCAAGACTGACCGCTTCCGCGCCGCGGTGGTGCAGAAACCGGTCATCAACTGGTACAGCTTCGCCTTCGTCACCGACATCCCGATCCTCACCACGCGTTACTGGTTCGGCGCCATGCCCTGGGAAGACCAGGACGAGTACATGCGCCGGTCACCGATCTCGCTGGTGGGCAACGTCAACACGCCGACCATGGTGCTCACCGGCGAGCATGACTGGCGCACGCCGATGTCCGAGTCCGAGCAGTACTTCCAGGCCTTGAAGCTGAAGGGCGTGGAAGCGGCGCTCGTGCGCATCCCGGAGGCGCCGCACAACATCGTGTCCCGCCCCAGCAACGCCATCGAGAAGGTGCTGCACATCATCGGCTGGTTCGATCGCTACGACGCCGAGGCCGCGCCATGACAACCACGCGCGCGCTGTATGTCGACGACGCCTACCGGCGCGACTGCGAGGCAGAGGTGGTCGACTCAAGCCCGGCAGGCGTGGTGCTGGACCAGACCGTGTTCTACCCGCTCGGCGGCGGCCAGCCGGGCGACACCGGCTGGCTGAGGTCCGACGACGGCCGCGCCTGGCGCGTGCACGACACCCGCAAGGGTGAGGACGGCGCGGTGTTGCACCTGGTCGAGGGCGAGGCGCCCATGCCGGAGGCCGGTGCGCGTGTGCGGGCGGAGATCGACTGGGAACGGCGTTACGCCCACATGCGCATGCACACTTGCCTGCACCTGCTCGGCGCGGTGCTGCGCTATGGCGTCACCGGCGGCCAGGTCGGTGCGGAGAAGAGCCGGCTCGATTTCGACACGCAGGACGATATCGACAAGGTGCGTGTCACCGACGCCGTCAACGCGCTCATCATGGCCAACCAGCCCGTCACCTCGCGCTGGATCACCGACGACGAGCTGGATGCGCAACCTGAGCTGGTGCGTACCCTGTCGGTCCAGCCGCCGCGTGGCGTGGGCAAGATCCGCCTGCTGGAGATCAGGGGTGTCGACCTGCAGCCTTGCGGCGGCACGCACGTCGCTGCCACCGGCGAGATCGGCCCTGTCGAAGTGCGCAAGGTCGAAAGCAAAGGCAAGCGCAACAAGCGCGTGGTCATCGCACTGGCAAGTTGAGTCAGCGCGGGCCGAACTGGCCGCACACCAGCGCAGCCACTTCCCGGCCCCACTCTGCGTAGGCCAGCGGCCCCGGATGGTAACCGTCCACGGCAATGTACCTGACGTCCAGCGGCAAGCGCGGCGTGAGCACCACGCAGCGCGGCACAGACTCCGCGACCGACTCCAGCAGCCGCGTGAATGCGCGCGCCCGTTCGCCGAGCACCCAGCGCAAGGGCTGCGGCAAGGCCGGAAACGCATGCATCGGCGGCAAGCCGGTCAGGACCGTGAGTTGCACGGCGTAGCGCGCCTGGAGCACGGTGGCCAGCCTGTGCTGCTGGGCCGCGAAGTCGGCGGACCGCGTCCCGCCGGTGACGTCGTTGACACCGAGCGAGAGCACCGCGACATCGAACGGAGAATCGGGGCCGGATTCGAGCCGGCGCAATACCTGCGCGGTGCGCAGCCCGGTCTTGGCGCGCACCTCCCAGCTCACACGGAACCGTCCCTCCAGGGCGCGGACGATGGCCCCCGAAAGCCCCTCGTCCTGGCTCGCAGCGCCGACCGCCGCGGCGGCCGAATCACCGGCCACCAGCAATCTCAGCGGCGGCCCGTCGCCGGCGGTGCCGCTGCGCGGGCCGGGCGGTTCCGCCAGGCGCATCGCAGTGCGCCGGACGCGAAGCCCTTGCGCCAGCAGCAGGGGTGCCATGGCCACGGCGGCGTAACGATAGTCCATCGGAAATTGCGCTCGGTTCAAATACTCATGCATGCCCGCCCAACAAGGTTAATACCCTGACCCCCGCCATGCTAGATTGCGACTGCCCTGACGCCGCCGGGAGGCCACTCAATGTCCAAGCCGCGCTTCGAGGATCTCAGCCGCCGCCTGGCGGAGTTCGCCGCTGCGCGCGACTGGGACCAGTTTCACGCGCCGAAGAACCTGGCGATGGCGCTGGCAGCCGAGAGCGGGGAGCTGCTGGAGCATTTCCAGTGGCTCACCGAGGCGCAGAGCGCGGCGCTGTCGGCGCAGGAACTCGACGCCGTGGCGCTGGAGATGGCAGACGTGCAGCTCTACCTGGTGCGCCTGGCCGATCGCCTCGGTGTCGACCTGGTGGCGACAGCGCACAGGA
This sequence comes from uncultured Gammaproteobacteria bacterium, assembly GCA_963709275.1. Classification (GTDB taxonomy): domain Bacteria; phylum Pseudomonadota; class Gammaproteobacteria; order Steroidobacterales; family XN24; genus XN24. Next base: position 201,343 of record CAVPVZ010000002.1, on the reverse strand, counting down.
AGATCGACCTGAATGCCGAGAAGTACCCGGCAGACCAGGCGCGGGGGCATGCCCGCAAGTACGACCGGCTGTGACGGTGCAGGGAGGCAGGCACGATGCACGCTGACGGCAGGTTGAGACATTTCCACGTCTCCTTTTTCGCTACCGTGATGGGCATGGCGGGGCTCACATTGAAGACACTGCAGGTCGTACTCGACGGCAGCGTGTTCCAGCCAGACTGAAGTGACCGCGATGCCGATACGCAAGCTGCTCCTCGCACTCCTGTTCGTCGTGGCAGCCGCCCTACTGGTGGTGATCGGCGACGCGTGGGCCCCGGACCGGCCGGTGACCGAGCTGGCGACGCGCTGGGCGCCGCCGCCGTCGGAGTTCCGCGACATCCAGGGCATGCAGGTACACCTGCGGGACGAAGGTCGCCGCGACGACCCCACGCCGATTCTCCTGCTGCATGGCACTTCGGCGAGCCTGCATACCTGGGACGGATGGACCCAGGCACTGTCGCCGCAGCACCGGGTGATTCGCATCGACCTCCCCGGCTTCGGGCTCACGGGACCGTTCCCCCACGACGACTACAGCATCGAGCGCTACATCGAGTTCATCCGCGCCTTGCTCGACGCGCTGGCGCTCGAGCGCGTCGTCATCGCCGGTAACTCTTTCGGCGGGCAGGTGGCCTGGGAGACGGCGATCGAGATGCCTGCACGCGTGGCTGCGCTGGTGCTGGTCGACGCTGTGGGTTATCCCTTCACGCCCGAGTCTGTGCCCCTCGCCTTCCAGCTGGCGCGCTTCCCGGCCTTGCGCCCCATGATCGAACGCCTGCTGCCGCGGCGCGTGATCCGCGCCAGCCTGCGTGATGTGTATGGTGATCCGTCCCGCGTGGATGAAGCGCTGGTCGATCGTTACTACGAACTCGCGCTGCGCGAGGGCAACCGCCGCGCGCTGGGACTGCGCTTCGAACACGTCATGCCCACAACGGAGCGCGCCGCACGGATCGCCTCGATCAGGCAGCCGACGCTGATCCTGTGGGGCGGGCTCGACCGCCTCATCCCGCCGGCCAGCGGCGAACGATTCGCGCGCGACATAGCCGACAGCCGGCTGGTGATGTTTCCCCGGCTGGGCCACGTGCCACACGAGGAAGCGCCGCAGGAAACCGCGGCCGTGGTCAGTGAGTTTCTCGCCGACCTGCATTGATGCGCTGCGGCACCACGGTTAGGGTATTCGAATCTGTCACGCACGCCAGGCCGAACAAGGTGGCGGAGGAAAAGACTTGTCAAACCATCGTCACGCGACATTCGGCTTGCCGGCTCTCGCCGGCCTTTTGCTGCCCGCTTTGCTGCAGGCGGCGACGCCCGTGGCGGTTGCGCTGCCGCAGACCGGGCAGGCGAGCCAGGACCTCTCGCTGAGCGGCAGCCTGACGCCGCGCCAGGCGTCGCGCCTGTCGCCGCAGGTCGCGGGGCTGGTGGCGGAAATGCGCGTGGATGCCGGTGACGCCGTCGATGCCGGCGACGTGCTGGTCAGGCTGTACGCGCGCACCGCGGAACTCGAAGAGGCGCGCGCGCGCGCCGTCCTCGGCGAAGCGCAGGCGGCGCTGGTGGAGGCACGGCGGCTGCGCGATGAAGGTCGCCGCCTGCTGGAGCGGCGCGTGCTGCCCGACAGCGAAGTGCAGGCGCGGGAGGCCGGCGCGCAACTGGCTGAAGCCACGGTGGCGCGCGCCCAGGCCGAGTTGGCGATCGCGCGCGAGCGCGTCGCGCAGCACGATATGCGGGCGCCTTTCACCGGCGTCGTGAGCCGCCGGCTCGCCGAAGCGGGCGAATGGGTCGGGACCGGCACGCCGGTGCTGGAACTGGTTGCAGTGGACGACCTGTGGCTCGACGTGCGCGTGCCCCAGCAGTTCTGGAACCGGCTCGGCGAGCAGATCCAGTTTGCGGCGTCCACCGAGGCGTTGCCCGGCCAGGCGCTGGACGCAGTCTTCGCGGCCAAGGTGCCCGTGAACGACCCCGCCGCGCGCACTTTCCTGCTGCGGCTACTGGTGCACGACAAGACGGGTCGCCTCACGCCAGGCATGTCGGCGCAGGTGCGCATCGAGCTTCCAGGCGGCCAGGCGGCGACCGTCGTGCCGCGTGACGCGATCCTGCGCTATCCGGACGGCACGACCACCGTGTGGCTGGCCGTGCAGGAGAACGGTGGCTGGGTCGCGCGACAGGCCCAGGTCGAGGTATTGCGCCTGGCGGGCGGGCGCGCGGAGCTTGCCGGCGCCCTCCCCGCGGGCGCACGCGTCGTCACGCGCGGCAACGAGGGCCTGGCCGAGGGCGAGTCCCTCGAAATAATCGAGACGCCATGAAGCGCGTACGGAGCGTCGCCTGATGTTCGCCGGCATGGTGCGCCACGGCACCATCGTCGCCGTGGTCGTGCTCATCATCTGCGTGCTCGGCGTGCTCGCGGCGCTGCGCATTCCGGTGCAGATGATCCCGGACCTGGAGGTGCGCACGGTTATCGGCGTAGACACGCGCTGGCCCGGCGCCACGCCGCAGGACGTGGAGAAGGAGATCCTGATCGAGCAGGAGGAGTACCTGCGCACCCTGCCCAACCTGAAGCGCATGATCTCGCGGGCCGGCGACGGCAGCGCCGAAATCGAGCTGGAGTTTCCCTTCGGCACCGACATCAACGAGGCGCTGATCCGCGTCAACAACGCGCTCAGCCAGGTGCCCGCCTATCCCGAAAACGTCGACGAGCCGCGCCTCGACGGCGAGCTCGTTCTCGCAGAACTCCTTCATGTTCTTCCGCATCGCGCCGCTCGCGGGCAACCCGTTCGACCTCGACATGGACACTGATGCACGACTTCGTCGACGACAACGTGCGCCCGCGCATGGAGCGCGTCGACGGGCGTCTCGCGCAGGTCAACATCGGGGGCGGGGCCGAACGCCAGGTGCGGATCCTGGTCGATCCCGCCGCGCTGGCCGAGCGCGGCATCACCCTCGACGCCATCCGCGACGCCATGCGCGCGCGCAATCGCGACGTCTCGGGCGGCGACCTCGACTGCGGCAAGCGCCGCTACCTGCTGCGCACCGTCGGCCGCTTCGACAACCTCGACGAACTCGAGGACCTGATCCTCGCCCGCCGCGGCGACGCCTGATCCGCCTGCGCGACGTGGCCGAAGTGGAGCTCTCGACCACTCCGAGATGCGGCGCATTTCCTCTTCCGACGGCCAGCCCGACCATGAGCCTTGCGGTCGATCGCGAGCCGGGCTCCAACGTGATCGACATCAAGCGCGCGATGCTGCCGGTGATCGACGAAATCAACCGCGACGTGCTCGAACCCGCCGGCATGGAGATGAGCCTGACCAGCGACGACGTGCGCTACGTCGAGGACTCCGTCGCGCAACGTCTGGCAAAACCTGGCGCTCGGTGCGCTGCTTGCCGCGCTGGTGATGTTCGCCTTCCTGCGCTCGGCGCGCGCCACGCTGATCGGCGTGATCGGCATGCCGATCTGCACCATTGCCGGCTTCCTCGGCCTGCTGCTGATGGACCGCACCATCAACGTCATCTCGCTGGCCGGCATCGCCTTCGCCATCGGCATGACGCTGGACAACAGCATCGTGGTGCTGGAGAGCATCGAGCGGCGCCGGCGCCAGGGCATCGACCGGGCCGATGGCGGCGCTGGAGGGCGTGCGCCAGGTCTGGCCGGCCGTGCTGGCCTCGACCATGACCACCGTGCTGGTGTTCGCGCCGATCCTGTTCATCGAGCAGGAAGCCGGACAGCTGTATTCCGACGTGGCGATCGCCATCTCCGCCTCCATCCTCGCCTCGCATGCTGGTGGCGATCACCGTGGTGCCCAGCCTGAGCGCACGCCTCGACTTCGGCCTGCGCAATGCCGCCGGTGGCGGCGGGCCAGGGCCTGCGCGACCGGCTCGTGGCCGGGGTCGGCTGGTTGATCGCGACCGGCCGGCGGCGCGCAGTGCACGCTGGCGGCCACGGTGGGCGGCGTGCTCGCCATCATCCTGCTGCTGACCCCGCCGGCCGAGTACCTGCCGGAGGGCGAGGAGCCGAAGACCTTCGCCGCGCATGATCGCGCCGCCGGGCTACAACCTGAGCGAAATGCAGGCGCGTGGCCGAACAGGTCGAGGACTACCTGCTGCCCTACGTGGGCGATGACCCGGACGGCTTCGACGCGCGGCGAGGTGCCCGTCCCCGCCTGGAGTACATGAACCTGGCGGTCGGCGCAGACAACCTGCGCATCATCGCCGAGACCGTCGATCCCGGCCAGATCGATGCGCTGATGGACGGTGCTCGACGAGCATTTCCGCAGCTATCCCGGCATGCGCGCCTTCTCCGCGCGCGGCTCCATCATCTCCAGCAACGACGGCGGCACGCGCAGCGTCAACCTCGACATCTCCGGCCGCGACCTGGCCGAGATCTATCGCGTCGGCGCAGCTCGCCTACGACCGCGCGCGAGACCGTGTTCGACAATCCCGCGCATCGGCTCCTCGCCGTCGTCACTGTCCCTGGACCAGCCGCTGGTGGAGCTGCGTCCGCACTGGGAGCGCGCCGCCGAGCTGGGCTGGATGCGCGCCAGACTGGGCTTCGCCGTCGCCGCGCTGACCGACGGCGCCTTCGTCGACGAGTTCTTCCGCGACGACGACAAGATCGACATCTTACCTGTTCAGCCAGCGCCGGCAGCGAACAGCAGCTGTCGCGCGCTGGAGCGACCTGCCGATCTACGCGCCGGTGCGGGCGTCGTGCCGCTCTCGGCGCGTGGTCGACATCGTGGAGACCGTCGACACCGACACCATCCGCCGGGTCAACGGCCGGCGCACGGTGACGCTGAACATCATTCCGCCGCGCTCCGTGCCGCTGGAGACGGCGTCGGCGAGGTGCGCGACGCGAGGTGGTCGGCCGCCTGCGCCGCGAGGGCGCAGCTGCCGCCCGAAGTCAGCCTCGACATCTCCGGCGCCAGCGACCAGCTCGACGCCACCCGCGACGCGCTCGCGCGGCAACTTCCTCGTCGCGGTCGTGCTGTGCTACCTGCTGCTGGTCGCGATCTTCCGCCACTGGGGCTATCCGCTGGTCATCCTGACCACGGTGCCGCTGGGCATCGCCGGCGGCATCGTCGGCCTTGCGCTGCTCAACGGCTCGGCGCGCTGCTGCCCGCCATCGGCCTCGCGGCGGTGCACAGCCCTTCGACATGATCACCATGCTGGGCTTCCTGATCCTGCTCGGCACGGTGGTGAACAACCCGATCCTGATCGTCGACCGCGCCGCTCGCCAACCTGCGGGAAGGCGACTGCGACCCGGTCGAGGCCGTGCGCGACGCGGTGGCGACGCGCCTGCGGCCGATCCTGATGTCCACGATCACCACGCTGGTCGGCCTGGCGCCGCTGGTGTTCATCCCCGGCGCGGGCACCGAGCTGTACCGCGGCGTCGGCGCGATCGTGCTGTTCGGCCTGCTGTTCGCGCCGCTGGTGACGCTCACCTTCCTGCCGGCGCTGCTGGTCACCATCCTGGACCTGGCGCAGCGCCTGCGCGGCGCGCCCGCCGGCGCTCAGGCCGCCCGCAGCAGGTAGAAGCTGTAGCCGTAGGCGTCGCTGAAGCGGCGAAACAGGGCCATCTCGGTGTTGGTCTCCTCGATCACGGCCGCCATCGCCGGCGTCCGCTCGACCTGCTGCATGCGCACCTTGAGCGGGTCGTAATAGTTGCGCCACCAGGCCTCGGCCGGCAGCCGCCGGACCTCGAGCACGTCGAACCCGGCCCGCTCCGCGTGCCCCCGGTTCTCGGTCTCGCTCCCCATGACCGGGTAAGCCGCCTGCCAGTAATCCAGCACCGGCCCCGGCCGGGCGTCGGAGAACCACGACAACTCGGAGATCACTGCCAGCCCGCCGGGCGCCAGCAGAGGACGCCACAGCGTGAGCGCGCGCTCGAAGCCGAGGTTGTAGGCGGCGCCCTCCGACCAGATCAGGTCGAGCGACGCCGGCGGCCAGTCCAGCGCGCCCATGTCGGCGCAGATGGCCTCGACCCGGTCGCCGAGTCCGGCGGCGGCAACATCGCACCGGAGTTCCTCGATGAATTCCGCGCTCAGATCGACCGCCTTCACCGGGCCGCCGAAATGCTCGGCCAGCAGGAGCGTCATCACCCCGCTGCCGCAGCCCAGGTCGGCAACGCGCGGCTTCGCCGGCAGGCCGGGCAGGCTGGCGATGAGTGAACGGCTGTAGCCCTTGTCCCCGGGCCCCTTGAACGCCACGCCCCCGTGGAGCTCAATCAGCGCAGCAATGTAGTCGTTCTCCGTGAATTCGCTGGTCATGGCGTCGTGTCCTGGCTCAGACCGGTGGCGAAAGTGTGCCGGATGGGGCAGCCTGTCGCCATTTACGCCAGGGGATTTCGCCCGATGTACGCCGAACCGGGCTGGGGGTTCGCTACAATGTACACACCGACCGCCAATCCCCGGAGCCCGCCCGACCATGAGTGCCGTCATGCCGGAAAAGCGTTTCCAGACTTTCGCCGAGTTCTATCCCTATTACCTGCAGGAGCACAGCAATCCCGCGTGCCGCCGCCTGCACTACCTGGGCAGCCTGCTGGTGCTGGCCCTGCTGGGGTACACCCTCTTCACCCAGCAGTGGTTGCTGCTGCTGGCGCTCCCGGTCGTGGGTTACGGTTTCGCCTGGATCGGCCACTTCGTGTTCGAGAAGAACAGGCCGGCGACCTTCAAGTATCCGCTCTACAGCTTCATGGGCGACTGGGTCATGCTTAAGGACGGCCTGACCGGACGGATCCCGTTCTAGCCGTGCCGCCCGAAAGTCCGCGCGCCGCCTAGAATCCGCCCTCATGTCCGCGCAAATCGATTCTCCCATCCGCTACGTGGAGCCTGTCTTCCGCCCGCCCAGCGAGGCGCATTCGCTGATCCTGCCCGTGACGGACGGTTGTTCCTGGAACAAGTGCACTTTCTGCGAGATGTACACCGCGCCGCAGAAGAAGTTCCGGGCGCGGGACGAGGCGGAGATCATCGCGAGCATCCGGCGCTCGGGCGAGCTCTTCGGTAGCCAGGTGCGTCGCGTATTCCTCGCCGACGGCGATGCACTGGTGTTGCCGACACGCCGGCTGCTGTCGATCCTGGCAGCGATCCATGAGCACCTGCCCGGCGTGGAGCGGGTCTCCAGTTATTGCCTGCCGCGCAACCTGCGCCGCAAGTCGGTGGCGGAACTGGCGGAATTGCGCGCGGCCGGCCTGGGGATTGCCTATGTCGGCGCCGAGTCCGGCGACGACACGGTGCTCGCCCGGGTCAACAAGGGCGAGACCTACGACTCCACCCGCGAAGCGCTGGACAAGCTGGGCGAGGCCGGGATCACCCGTTCCGTGATGATCCTCAACGGTCTCGGCGGCGGGGCGTTGTGGGAACAGCACGCTGAGAACTCGGCGCGCCTCGCCAACGCCACCCAGCCCGAGTACCTGGCCACCTTGGTCGTCAGCTTCCCGCTTGGCGAGGATCGGTTTCGCGCCGGCTTTCCGGATTGGGAACCGCTGGCACTGCCGGGCCTGCTGCGCGAAATGGAGCGACTCCTCGAGCGGCTCGAGCTTGAGCGCACGGTGTTCCGCGCGGACCACGCCTCGAACTGGCTGGTGCTCAAGGGGACCCTGGGCCGGGACAAGGCGCAGCTGCTGGAGCAGGTACGCGAGGCGATCGCCCATCCGGAGAACGCACCGTTTCGTCCCGCCTGGGCGCGCGGCCTGTAGCGGGCCGGGCACTCAGCGCAGGAAAAGCCGGTACGCCGGGTTGTCCGTCTCCTCCCAGAAACGGTAGCCGATACCCTTCAGGTCCGCCAACAGCCGGGCGCGATCCTGCTCACTGGCCTCGAAGCCGACCAGGACGCGGCCCCATGCCGCCCCATGGTTGCGGTAGTGGAACAGCGTGATGTTCCAGCTGGCGCCAAGGCCGGTAAGGAAGTTCAGCAAGGCGCCCGGACGCTCGGGGAATTCGAAGCGAAACAGCAGCTCCGGCTTGTCGCCCGGGGGGCGGCCCCCGACCATGTGACGCACGTGCAGCTTGGCGGCCTCGTTCTCCGTCATGTCCTCGACCGCATAACCGGCGTCGCCCAGCTTGCGAATCACCTTCTCTCGATCCGCGGGCGCGCCCAGCTGCAGGCCGACATAGACTTGCGCTGCGCTCGGGTCGGCATAACGGTAATTGAACTCGCTGACCGAGCGCTTGCCCAGCGTGGCGCAGAAGCGGCGGAAACTGCCGCGTTCCTCGGGGATGGTGACGCCAAGGATCGCCTCGCGCTGCTCGCCCAGCTCTGCCCGTTCCGCGATATGGCGCAGGCGATCGAAGTTGACGTTGGCGCCGCTGACGATCGCCACCAGGCTCGTCGCCGGGCTGCATTCCCCAGTCTCGAGGCCGCGCACCGCGTATTTCTTCATGCCGGCCACCGCCAGCGCGCCGGCGGGCTCGGCGATGGAGCGGGTGTCCTCGAACAGGTCCTTGATCGCGGCGCAGATCTCGTCGGTGTTGACGACGATCACCTCGTCGACCCAGCGCTTCGCCACCTTGAAGGGCTCGCGTCCGACCTGGGCCACCGACACGCCGTCGGCGAACAGGTCGAGGCTCTCGTAGGGCAAGCGGACGCGTCGCCCCGCCTGCAGCGCGGCGGCCAGGCAAGCGGACCCCTCCGGCTCAACGCCGATGATGCGCACCTGCGGCGCGAGATACTTGACGAAGGCGGCCACCCCGGCGATCAGGCCGCCCCCGCCCACCGGCACGAAAATCGCGTTCGGCGGGCCCGCATGCTGCTTCATGATCTCCATGCCGACGGTGCCCTGCCCGGCGATGACGTCGAGGTCGTCGTAAGGCGGGATATAGGTCAGGCCCTCGCGCGCGCAGAGCTCGGCGGTATGCGCGGCCGCGTCGTCGTAGGTGTCGCCATGCAACACCACTTTCGCGCCCAGCATGCGCACGGCGTCGACCTTGATGCTGGGGGTGTTCCGTCCCATGACGATGGTCGCCTTGAGACCCAGCTCGCGGGCTGCGAGCGCCACGCCTTGTGCGTGGTTGCCGGCCGAGGCCGTAATCACGCCCCGCGCCCGCACCGGCTCCGGCAACTGTGCGATCTTGTTGTAGGCGCCGCGGATCTTGAAAGAGAACACCTGTTGCAGGTCCTCGCGCTTCAGCAGCACACGGCACCCGGCCCGACGCGACAGGTTGGGCGCGGGCTGCAGGGGCGTCTCCACGGCGACGTCATAGACGCGCGAGGAAAGTATTTTCTTGACGTAGGACTGCAACATGCTCAGCGTCCGCGCTCGTCCTCCGGCGTCTCCTCGGAATCGGCTTCGTCTTCGATGATGCGGAATTCGCCCAGGGTGGCCCCGGCGTTGGAGATGTCCCGCATGAACTGTGTCTCGAAGCGCACGATGCGCTCGAAGTCCCACTTGGCCGGGTCGTAGAACTCGTCGCCCCGGCGCGAAACGCCGCTGCCGTCATACACGCGCAGCGCCGAAAGCGCTGCCTTGCTGCCGGTGCGCGTCCCCGTGGCCTGGCGCCGCTCCCGCTCCATGCGCCGGGCAGTCGGCTTGATGCGGACCGCGTCGCCGTAGTCCGGCAGCAGCTCTTCTTCCAGGATGCGGCGGCCTTCGCGCTGCTGTGCCTCGTCGAGCATCGGGTAGAGATCGTTCGCGGCCACCACCATTTCCGGGTATCCGCGTTCAGCGGCAAGCTCGAGCCAGGCCCAGCCGCGTACCGGGTCGAACTCCACGCCCTCGCCGCGCAGGTACATCACGCCGATGTTGTACTGGGCGAACTTGTCGGCCCAGACGGCCGCGTTCATGTAGTGCCAGAAGGCGCCGGTGAAATTCCCGGCGACGTAGTCCTGGCGGCCCTGCCGCATCTCCCAGGCGCTCGGAATGTGTTCGCTGTAGCCGACGCCCAGCCCGGTGTCGCGCTGCGGCGCATCCTGCGCGGCCACGGGTTCGACCGTAACGGCAAGCAGCAGCAAAACAAGGCCCGAAAGCAGTTTCCTGGTCAGCATTGGCCCCTCCTCAAGGCGTGCTCGACAGGCGGATATCAGCGTACCATGCGCGCACGCTGCCGCCGGTATCGTCTGCATCGGTCATGATGGCGACGCCGTCCAGGCGGTCCAGCTCCTCGCCGAAAGCGGCACGCCAGTCGGCCCGCAGGTCGCGCGCGTGACTCACCCATGCGCCGGCGCGATCGTTGCCGCTGTCCACGGCGATGAGCTGGACGTTGTCACCGGCGTAAGCACTGGGCCAGCGCGTACCTTCTGGCTGGCCGCTGGCCCACACGTAGTTGAGGGCCCGGGTCCGCCACCAGGCCAGCCCGCCGCTGCGCACGACATAGATACGCGCCGGGTAATCATCGCCGGACTTGCGGCGCTCGTCGGTGTCGGAACCGAAGGTCGAGTCCACGCGCCAGCGCCAGCTCAGCCATGGCGTCTGCGCCGGATCGATGCGCACTTCGTGGAACAGCGCTGCCGCAGTTCCATCCGCCTGGGCTTCCAGCACCTGCTCGCCATCCACGGTCACGAGTCGGTAAGCGGTCGCGCCGTTGAATTCGCGTACCTGCCAGCCGTCCAGGCCTTGCCCGAAATCACCGATGCGCAGCACGACCTGCGGTGCGGCCAGGGCCACTGCCCCGCCGAGCAGAAGGAAGACCATCCAGTAGCGCGCCCGGGGCCGGCCCACGCCTTCAGCTCCCGCCGCCGGCGTCACCGACCACGGCCAGGGTAACGATGGCCTTGGACACCAGTTTTTTCTCCCCGCCGGAAACGCACCAGTTTTCCGCTTCCGCCACGGTCAGGGTGCGGCCGGCCTTGATCACCCGGGCCACGCACTGCAGTTCTTCGCCACGGGCGGCGCGCAACAGGTTGATCTTGTACTCGGCGCCGAGGATCTGTTGCCCGGGACGCACCAGCGAAGCCGCCGCAGCGCCGGCGGTGTGGTCTGCCACCGCCCCCTGCACGCCGGCATGGACGAAACCGTCCTGTTGCAGGTGCCGCTCGGCCAGCAGCAACCGGCTGCGACATTCGCCCGGCGCCACCTGCACCAGCTCGAGCCCCAGCTCGCGAATGAAGGGCGCCGCGGTGAACAGGCGTTCCACTTCGGCCTGGTTGATCTCGCTCATCCTGTTGCTCCCGCCGTCCTGCGGCCCCGTTCCAAAATCACCAGCCCGATACCGCCGAGCACCGCCGAGGTAAGCGCACCCGAGGCCACGGCGTACCAGAACCCGGTCGTGTCCACCGACGCATTCTGCAGCATGACGAGGCTGAGCGCCGCCGTGACCGGCGCCATGCGCATGAAATTGCCGGCGCTCACGCGCACCGGATCCTGCGCGCCCGGGTCACCATTTGTGGGACTCAGCGCAGGAATTCGTGGTTGACTTCGGTGCTAACATCGCCGCATTCATAGAGGTCCCCGGAGACTACAGGGCAATGTCTACCCTCGCCATACTTCCCGCCAGGTCCATCGCCCGCGCGATCTGCGTGACGTTCGCGGCCCTGGTCCTCGGTGCCTGCGCCAGTATCGGCGAGGACGAATGCGTGGCCATGGACTGGCGCACGGTCGGCTACGAAGACGGCGCCGCCGGCATGGGCATCGACCGCCTCACATGGCGACGCCAGGCCTGCGCCAAGTACGGTGTCGTGCCGGATCTCGAGGCCTACCGCCAGGGCCGTGACGAAGGGCTGCTGGAGTTCTGCGTGCCCGGCAACGGCTTCCGGGTCGGCGCTGCAGGACAGAGTTACACCGGCGCCTGTCCCGACCTGCTGGCAGACGAATTCCTCGTGGCCTATGAGGCCGGGCGCCAGCTGTGGCGGCTGGAGCGGCGCGTCGACGAGGCGCTGGGCGGCATCACCGCACGGCGCAACGAGATGCAGCGCATCGACGAGATGCTCAGCGCGGCGAGCATGATCATCGTCAGCGCTGAATCCACGGCGGAAACGCGGGCCCAGGCCCTGCTCGACATGAAGAACCTGACCGATCGCCGCACCCAGGTCGCGGTCGAGATCGATGCCCTGGAGCGCGTGCTGCCCGATTACGAGGCGGAACTCGAAGCGTACCGGGCCACCCTGCCTTACGTCGGCTACTGAGCGGCGCCGGCACGCCTCGGTCCGGGGATCAGAACTCCCAGCTGAAGCTCAGCACCAGGCGCGCGTCGGCCCATTTCTCGGGGCCGAGGAAATCCTGCACGTCCTCGTCGAAACCCGAGGTGTCGTAGTACGACAGGTCAGCGGTGATGGCATCCCAGCTGCGGCTGACGCCAAGCTGGTAATCCCAGTAATCGCTGCCGGCCGCATTGGAAATGTCGTTAAAGGCTGCGCCGGCGGCCAGCGTGTACTCGGTGTCGCCCAGCGGGAACTCCGCGCCCAGGTGGTAGTACAGAGCGCTCTCGTCGCTGTTGATGTAGTTGTCGGTGTAGCCGAGTGTCGCCGTGATGTTGCGGAAGCCGTAGGCGGCGAGGAACTCGTTGTAATTGATGCCGAAGCCGGGCTTCGCGCCCGGGTACAGGTAGCGCACCAGCTGCAGGTCGAGCGAGGTCTCGTTCTCGAACTCCAGCGTCCAGCCAACGTACAGGTCCAGCTCGAGGTCGATGCCGTCCGGCGCATCGAAGTCGACGTTCGAGGCCCATGCGCCGGCGTAGAGCCCGCTCGCATGGCCAACGTCGAAGCTGCCCTGCAGGGCCGGACTTTCGTCCGTCTGGGTCACGCCGCGGAACACATAGTCGCTGGTCAGCGCCACCGACCCGCTATACCACCAGTCGCCATCTGCGGCCTGGGCCGTGTTGCAAGCCATCCCCGCCAGCAGGCCGGCCCACAATACCGGCGCGATTCTTTGTGCCATTTTCAGCTCCCTCGCGTTATCGGGCTCGCGCCCGGTCTTTCCGTTCAACCAACTCCGCCCGTTGCCGCGGCCGGAGCACATTCGTGTTCAGCCGGCGCGCCGCAGTTGCGCGCGCCGTTTGCGTTCGCCGCGCGCCATCACGCGCCAGGCGAAAATCGCGGCCACCGAGACCGCGGCGATCCAGATCGTGGCCAGCGCATTGATCTTGGGACTCACGCCCATGCGCACCGAGGAGAAGACTTTCATCGGCAGCGTGGTCGACGCCGGGCCCGAGACGAAGCTGGCGATCACCAGGTCGTCCAGTGACAAAGTGAACGCCAGCAGCCATCCGGCCGCCAGCGCCGGCAGGATCAGCGGCAGGGTGATGATGAAAAAGACCTTGACCCGGTTCGCGCCAAGATCCATCGCCGCCTCTTCCAGCGAGCGGTCCATCTCCGTCAGGCGCGAGGCGACCAGCACGGTGACGAAGGCCGTGGCGAAGGTGGTATGTGCGATCCAGATAGTGCCCATGCCGCGCATGATCGGCGTGCCGAACAAGTCGCCCAGGTGCACGAACAGCAGCAGCAGCGACAGGCCGGTGATCACCTCCGGCATCACCAGCGGCGCGGTGATCAGGGCGCCGAACAGGGTCTTGCCGCGAAAGCGGCGGAAGCGCACCAGCAGCATCGCCGCCATGGTGCCGATGACAACGGCGCTCCAGGCGGTATTGAAGGCCACGCGCAGGCTCACCCAGGCCGAGTCCATCAGCTGCCGGTCGGCAAACAGCTCGCCATACCACTTGGTGGAGAATCCGCCCCAGACCGTAACCAGCCGCGACTCGTTGAAGGAGTACACCACCAGGCTGATGATGGGCACGTACAGGAACAGGAAGCCGAGCCCCAGCATGACCAGGCTGAAAGTCGAGTTGCGTCCGGCCCGCCTCATGCCAGCTGTTTCTCCAGTTCACGCGACTGGTAGTTATGGAAGATCGTGATGGGGATGACCAGCAGCAACAGCATGATGATCGCCACCGCCGACGCCACCGGCCAGTCGCGGTTGTTGAAGAACTCTTCCCACAAAACCTTGCCGATCATCAGCGTGTCCGGCCCGCCGAGCAGCTCCGGGATCACGAATTCGCCGATCACCGGGATCATCACCAGCATCGAGCCCGCGACGATCCCGGACACGGTGCGCGGCAGGGTGATGCGCAGGAACACCTGCCACGGGCGCGCGCCGAGATCGTGCGCCGCCTCCTCCAGCCGCGGGTCGAGGCGCACCAGGTTCGCGTACAGCGGCAGGATCATGAACGGCAGGTAGGTGTAGACCACGCCGATGTACACCGCGAGCGGCGTGTGCAGCATCTGCAGCGGCTCGTCGATGAGGCCGGCCCACTGCAGGACATTGTTCACCAGCCCGTTGTTCTTGAGGATGCCGATCCATGCATAGATGCGGATCAGGAACGCGGTCCACGACGGCAGGATGACCAGCAGCAGCGCCACGTTGCGCGCGGCCGGGTCGAGGCGGGAGATGGCATAGGCCATGGGGTAGCCGATCAGCAGGCACAAGAACGTGGAAACGATCGCGACCTTGACCGAGCCCAGGTAGGCAGACACGTACAGGCTGTCCTGGACCATGTAGAGGTAGTTCTGGAAGTTCAGGCTGATGGTGATGCCGTTCTCGGTGCGGGTCAGCAGGTCGCCATACGGGGGCATGGCGATCAGCCCTTCGGCGAAGGAGATCTTCAGCACGATGGCGAAGGGCACGGCGAAGAACAGCAGCATCCACAGGAAGGGCAGCGCAATCACCAGCCAGCGCGCGCCTGGCAGCTGCGCCCGCAGGCGCATGGCCAGGGAGGCCTTCACGACGACAGCACCACGCCGGCCATCTCGTCCCAGCTCGCCCACACCTCGTCTTCCCAGGTGAAGTCCTCGTTGGCCCAGCGGCGCGAGTTGGGCACGTGCGCCAGCAGCTTCAGGCCGCTCGGCAGGCGGATATGCATCACCGAGTGGCTGCCGAAATAGGCGATCTCCTCGATCTTGCCGCGGAAGCGGTTGTGCGGCTGGTCCGGCATCTCCTTGCTGATCACCAGCTTTTCCGGGCGCAGCGCAAAAATCACGTCCATGTCCTCGTAGCCGGTATGGCCATGGCCGATGTAGATCGGCTCCGGCAAACCGGAGGCGCGGATGGTGATGTGATCGGGCGCGTCTTCCTCGATCTTGCCCTCGACCAGGTTGACCGAGCCGACAAACGTCGCAGCGAAGCGATTGGCGGGCTGCTCGTAGATCTCGTCCGGGGTGCCCACCTGCACGATCCGGCCCTCGTCCATGATGGCGATGCGATGGGCCATGGTCATGGCCTCTTCCTGGTCGTGCGTCACCATCACGCAGGTCACGCCGAGCTGCTCGATGATGTTCACCACCTCGAGCTGCATTTCCGAGCGCAGCTTCTTGTCCAGCGCGCCCATGGGCTCATCGAGCAGCAGGAGCTTGGGGCGCTTGGCCAGCGAGCGCGCCAGCGCCACGCGCTGCTGCTGGCCGCCCGAGAGCTGGTGCGGCTTGCGCCGCGCCATGGACTCCATTTTCACCAGCGCCAGCATTTCCTCCACGCGGCGCTCGCGCTGCGCGCGCGGCAGCCCGTCCTGGCGCAGGCCGAAGGCGATGTTGTCCGCCACGGTCATGTGCGGGAACAGGGCATAGGACTGGAACATCATGTTGACCGGGCGCCGGTATGGCGGCAGCCCGGCCAGGTCCTGCCCGTCCAGCTCGATGCGGCCGGACGAGGGCAACTCGAAGCCTGCCAGCAGCCTGAGCAGCGTGGACTTGCCGCAACCGGAAGCGCCCAGCAGGGCAAAGATCTCGCGCTGGCGGATGGACAGGGTCACGCTGTCCACCGCCACGAAGCCGTCGAAGTCTTTCGATACGCCCTCGATCCTGAGGTAGGCCGAGCGACCCAGCGCATCGGAGCGCGCAGGCGACACCGCGGCCCGCGCCGCCGCGGGTTTCGTGCCGTTGTTCACCGGGCTGGCCCGAAAGGTCGGGCGACGCCGCGACGGCCGGTCAACTCACCTTCCGGTGCGGACCCGCGTCCAGGTCCGCGTGTATACCCGGTCGACTTCGCGCGGCAGGGTCTTCAGACCGAACAGGCGCGACATGACTTCGGGCGGGGGGAAGATATTCGGATCATCGCGGATCTCCTCGTCGAGCAGGTCCAGCGACGCCGGGTTGGGATTCGCATAGGCGACGTAGTTGGTGATCTCCGCGATGACCTCCGGACGCAGCAGGTAATCGATGAACAGGTGTGCGTTGCCGGCATTGCGTGCATCGGCCGGGATGGCGAGCGTGTCGAACCAGATCGGGGCGCCCTCCCGCGGGATCGTGTAAGCGACTTCCACGCCGCTCTCGGCCTCCTCGGCGCGATAGGCGGCCTGGGCCACATCGCCCGACCAGCCGACCGCCACGCAGATGTCGCCGTTCGCCAGGTCGTTGATGTACTGCGAGGAATGGAAGTAGGTCACGTGCGGGCGCACCGCCAGCAACACGTCTGCAGCCTTGGCGATCACCGCGGGGTCGAAGCTGTTCGGATCCTCGCCGAGGTAATGCAGCGCCACCGGAATCATCTCCGAGGCGGCGTCCAGCATGGCGAAGCCGCAGGCCGAGATCTTCTCCGCGTATTCCGGGTTGAACACCAGGTCCCAGGAGCTCACCTCGAAGTCCTCGCCGAAGATCTCGGCGATCTTCGCTACGTTGTAACCGATCCCGGTCGTGCCCCAGAGATACGGCACGGCATGGCGGTTGCCCGGATCATGCACGGCGATACGCTCCATCAGGTCTGCGTCGAGGTTGCCGTAGTTGGACAGCCTGGCGCGGTCCAGCGGCATGAACACGCCGGCCGGTACCTGGCGGCCGAGGAACGCGGCCGAGGGCACCACCAGGTCGTAACCCGTGCTGCCGGCGAGCAGCTTGGCCTCGAGGACCTCGTTGCTGTCGAACACGTCGTAGGTGACCTTGATGCCGGTCTCCGCCTCGAAGTTGGCGATCGTGTCATCGGCGATGTAATCCGACCAGTTGTAAATGAACAGGTCGCCGCCCGTTTCCTCGGCGCTCGTGGCGAGCGGAGCGAGAAAAAACACGGCAACAAGAGCAATCGGCAGCGCGGCCAGCTGCTTGCAGGTTTTCATAGCGGAGTCTCCCACCCAGGCAGGCGAAGTATAGACCGTAGGTTTCCGGCTGCGTACCGGCAAGAGCGAAAAATACCTAGCCCGGCGTCGCGCTGCCACGGTAGTTGAAGGCTGCCGGCCCCCATCCGGGAATGTAGCGGGCATCGAGCTCCCGCACGCGGAAGCCTCCCGCCTCCAGCACGGCGGGAATGCGCCGGTCCAGGTTGCAACCGCCGCCGAGGCGCCGCCAAAGGGGATTCAGCAGCGCCTGCTGGCGCTGCATCCAGCGATCCGGCGCCAGACCATGCTCGCAGAACAGCAGCTCGCCTCCCGGCTTCAGCACGCGGCGCATCTCCGCCAGCGCCGCGTCCGTATCCGGGATGGTGCACAGAGTGTAGGTCGTCACCACGGTGTCGACGCTGGCATCCTCGAGCGGAATCTCGTCCGCCGGGGCGCTGAGCAACTCCACCGGCATCGCCGCGGCCGCGATCGCCCGGGCCGCTTTCGCCTGCATCTCGGGCGAGGGATCCAGCCCCCACACCGTGCGCACGCGCTGCGGGTCGTAGAAAGGCAGGTTCAGCCCGGAACCGAAACCGATCTCCAGCACGCGCCCGTGCGCCCGCGGCACGACTTCGGCGCGCTGCCGCATGGCAGAGCGCGTGCTGCACGCCAGGTGCACGACGTGCGGCAGGACGTGACGACTGTAGAAGCCCACCAGCTCAGTCGCCGCGCGGCAAGCCGTGAAAATCCATGTAGCGGTCGCGCAGCAGGGTTTGCCGGCTGTGCATGGGCACTGCCGTCCCCTTGATGAACACCGCGTCCGGATAGCTGGTCACGTTCAGCGGGTCACCGTCCCAGATCACCACGTCGGCCTCGAAGCCGGGCTGCAGTTGCCCCACGTCGTCGAGCCCGAAAATGCGCGCCGGCGCAGCCGTCAGGGCCACCAGTCCCGCCTGCCACGGCAGGCCGTGCGCCACTGCCACGCCGGCGGCCTGCGACAGGTTGCGCGCGTTGTGCGACTCCCCGCCGAGGGTGGCAAAGGCGAGCTCCACGCCGGCGGCCTGGAGCCGTGCTGCGTTTTCCAGCGTGGCGCCGCGCGTTTCGAAACGATCGGGCAGGTTGGACAACGGGTCGAGGATCACCGGCACCTGTGCCGCCGCCAGCCGCTCGGCCAGCAGCCAGGCTTCGGCGCCGCCGACAATCACCAGCCGCAGCTCGTACTCCTGCGCCAGCGCCAGCAAGGTGGCTATGTCGCTGGCCTGCTGCGCGCGCACGGCCAGGGGAGCCTCGCCGCGCAGCACCGGCTGCAGCGCCTCGAGGTCGTAGTGATTGAGCAGGTAATCGCGCCGCCCGGCCCGCTCCCACGCCGCCTTGTTGCGGCCGTAGTCGCGCGCCTCGGCAAGCGCCTGGCGCAACTGCGCCAACGCCGCGGTGCGGGCGCCGCCGGCTTCCGCTGCACCACTCTCGCCGAACACCGCGTGCACGGCGACGTGGCGGCGGTCCACCGGTCGTTCTGTATCGCCGAGATTGACCGCTGCGGCGCGACCCGTGATCACGCTGCCATGCACGCTGGCCGGGAACACGATCGCACGCGTGATGCCGTCGATCCGGTTCACCGGCACCAGCACGGAGCGCGGGTTGAAGGCGTCCGCCGCGTCCAGCGCGGCGGCATGGCGGTCGTTGTCGACGCCGGTATCGACGCTGGCAGGTTCCAGGCTCACCTCGGCCAGGCCGATGCTCGAGTACGGGTCGAACAGGCCCGGCGTGACGATCTTGCCGCGCGCATCGACGATCGTCGCACCGGCCGGGATTGCCACGTCCGCGCCCACGGCCGCGATGCGGCCATCACGGATCAGGACCGTGCCTTGCGGGATCGTTCCGGCCGGGGACGCGGTCTCGACAGTGCCGCCGGTGATGGCGATCACCTGCGCCGGGGCGTCCGCCGCCGCCAGCACCAGGGCCAGGGCGCAAAGGGTGTGGTGACGCGTCATGGCGTTTCTCCCGTCTCGATCATGCCGAGCTCGAAATCGGTCTTTGCCGGGAAGGCCGCGTTGCCCTGCTCATGCACCAGCACGCCGTCGATGTAGACCTGCTCCGCACGCGCATAAACGCTGAACGGATTGCCGTTCCACACCACCAGGTCGGCCATCTTGCCCGGCGCCAGCGTGCCCACGCGGTCGGCGATGCCGAGGGAGCGGGCCGCATTCAGGGCCAGCCAGCGCATGGCGTGTTCAGGGGCAATCTCCATGCCCGCGCGCCGCGCCGCCGCCATCACCTTGGCCGCCTCCTGGTTGAGGCGCTGGATCTCCACCGCCGAGTCCGAGTGCACGATGGCGCAGGCGCCGACTGCGTCGACGATGGCCACGTTTTCACGAATCGCGTCCCAGGCTTCCAGCTTGAAACCCCACCAGTCCGCCCACATTGCGGCGCAGGAACCGGTCTCTGCGAGCAGGTCGGCGATCTTGTAGGCCTCGGTGGCATGGTGGAAGGTGCCGGGGTGGTAGCCGAACTCCCTGCCCAGGTCGATCATCAGCGCCATCTCGTCGGCGCGGTAGCAGTGGTTGTGCACCAGGATCTCGCCCTTCAGCACGCCGGCGAGGGTCTCCAGCGCCAGGTCCCGTGTCGGCGCCTCGCCCTTGCCCGCCGCGGCGCGCTCCTGCTTGTCCAGGTACTCGCGCGCCTTGATCCAGGCGGTGCGGTATCCCGCCACGTTGCCCATGCGGGTCATCGGGGCCATGTCACGCTCGCCGTAGACGCGCTTGGGGTTTTCGCCGCAGGCCATCTTCAGCCCGTGCGGCGCGCCCGGAAACTTCATGTCCTGCACCGTGCGCGCCGGCACGTTCTTCAGCGTCACGCCGCGGCCGCCGAACAGGTTGGCGGAGCCCGGCAGGACCTGGAAGGTGGTCACGCCGGCCGCGCGGGCGGTGCTGAATCCCGGGTCCTGCGGCCACACGGAGTGCTCCGCCCACACGCCGGCGGTGTTCGGCGAAGTCATCTCGTTGCCGTCCTGGTGCCCGCGCGCGCCGGGCGCCGGGTAATTGCCCATGTGGGAATGCACGTCGATGATTCCGGGCGTGACCCACTTGCCGCGCGCATCGATACGCCGCGTGCCCGCGGGCACGTCGATGGACTGGCCGACGGCCTGCACGACGCCATCGGCGATGTACACCGAGGCATTGTCGAGGCGTCCGCCGTCGCCCGTGAGCACGGTCGCGCCGACGAGCAGCAGCGGCGCGGCCGAAGGCGGCTTGTAGGTCGAGCCAAAGGGCGCGGTGGCTCCGTCCGATGCAGCAGTATGTTGCGCCGGCGTGGATGCGCACCCCGCCAGCAGCAGCGCGCTGAGGAGCCAAGGGGCCGCGCGCCAGGCGCGGTGAGCACTGGTGGAGGACATGTGGTCTCCCGACGACTTCATGAGAACGCGTTCATATAACACAGGCCGACCGCGAAGTGCGCGCATTGTCTAGAATGAGGACAGTGCCCCAGGGAGGGTATCCGGCATGGCGAACCGCATCGAGCGCATCGAACTCTGGCACGTCAACGTGCCCCTGCCCGCGCCCTTCTGGCCCTCCTGGATCCCCGGCTACCCGCAGACCCACGTGGCCCAGACCGTGGCGCGCATCTATGCCGGCGACGGCCTCGTGGGCGAGACCGGAGGACCCGCCTTCACCACGGAGCGCAGGGGGCTAGGCGACCTGCTCGGCGGGTTCCTGCTGGGATTGCCCGTCGACGACATGGATGCGGTGCGCCAGCGCCTGCGCGAAGCGTCATACCTCGGCTGGCGCAACTGGTGGCTGGAGGCGGCATGGTGGGACATGGCCGGCAAGCTTGCAGGCAAGCCGGTCTACCAGCTGCTGCAGCGCGAGCCGGCACAGGTGCTCGAGGCGCCGGTGTACGCCTCCAGCGGCTCGCTGAAGCCGCTGGAAGAACGCAAGCGCTATCTCGACGAGGTCCGGCGCATGGGTTTCCACGCCGTCAAGATCCGCGTCAAGTACGCCACGCTCGAGGAAGACCTGGCCCTGGTGCGCGGCGTGCGCGAGCACGTCGGCGACGATTTCACCATCGGCGTCGACGCCAACCAGGGGTGGCCGGTCTCACTGTTTCGCCAGAATCCGACCTGGGACCTGGAGCGCGCCACGGCCTTCGCACGGGGCTGCGACGAACTCGGCGTCGCGTGGCTCGAAGAACCGCTCGACATGCATGACTGGCACGGCATGGCCGAGCTGCGCCGCAGGGTGAAGACACCCATCGCCGGCGGTGAGCTGCATGGCGCGTGGCACGAACTGCTGCCCTTGTTCGAGCACGAAAGCCTAGACAAGTACCAGCCGGACGCGATGTTCTCAGGCCTGACGGTAGCCCGGCAGGTCATGGACGAATGCCGTCGCCGGGACCTGGAGTTCACCCCGCACACCTGGTCCAACGGCTTCCACATGGTCGTGAACCTGCACGCCTTCGCGGCGTGGGAACGGCGCAAGCTGCTGGAGTACCCCTACGAGCCGCCCGGATTCGTGCCGTCGGCGCGCGAAGGGATCATGCCGGCCATCCCGGTCGGGCCCGAGGGCACCATCGCGGTGCCGCAGTCACCGGGACTCGGGCTCGAAATCGACGACAAGCTCCTGCGCCGTCACGGCAAGCGCTTTCATGTCGCGACGCCGCTCAGGGTGGCGGTGCGGGCGGTGCGCGAGAAAGGACTGCGCTCCGCCATGCTGCTGAAAAAAGCGAAGGACGCTGCCGCGCCCTGAGCGCTGTCTCAGTCCCGTCGTGCCGCCACGCTGGCGAAGAACGCCCGGTCGGCGCCGAGCAGGTGCCGCGCCACGAGGTCGTAGGCAAGGAAATTGAACAGTTCGCCGCTGGACAACGCCCCGGCCGCGTAGGCGGACGCCATGTCTTGGGCGCGGGCGAGCAGGGCTGCATGCTCCGCCGCATGGGCTTCCCGTCCCGCGTAGCCCACCTGCGCCAGCACCTGCTCCTCGTCGCGGAAATGGCGCGTCACATCGTCGATCAGACGCTCGATGAGTACCTCGACCTCGTCCGCAGGGCGGTCGGACAAGACCGCGTCGAGCAATGCATTCACGTCTTCGAACAGTGCCCGGTGCTGTGCATCGATACGGGGATGCCCGCAGCAGAAGCGCTGTTTCCACACCAGCCGCACGAGGTTGCCCTCGACATGCTCCACCTCGGGCGCAGCCGTCTCGGCGCGGTCGATCTCGACCAGGTTCCTGCCACGCTTCTTGGCCCGATAGAGCGCGTCGTCCGCGCGGCGCAGCCATTCGGTGGTGACTTCCGGGGGCGCGAACTGCGCCACGCCGAAGCTGGCGGTGAGCGCACCCACGCCGCGGAACTGGTGCTGCTCTACACGCTCGCGCAGCCGCTCCGCGGAGCGCTGCGCCGCCGCCAGCGGCGTGTTCGGCATCAGGATGATGAATTCCTCGCCGCCCCAGCGGGTGACGGAATCGGACTTGCGCATGCCTTCGCGCAGGCAATCGACGAACTCGGCCAGGACGCGATCGCCGACCGGGTGGCCGAAATTATCGTTCACGCTCTTGAAATGATCGATGTCGACGACCGCCAGCGACAGCGGATGGCCGAAGCGCATGGCGCGGTGCGTCTCGCCCTCCAGCGCCTCCTCGAAGCGGCGCCGGTTCCAGGCCTTGGTGAGGCCGTCCGTGCTGGCCAGCTCCTGCAAAGAACGCAATGCCGATTCGAGTTCCGCATTGGCTTTCTCGGCAGAGCGCAGGGCCTGCTCGGCCTCCTCGCTCCTGGCGCCGCGATGCGCGCCGCGGGATCACGATCACGCCGACGGCGTCGAGCTCACCGTTTGCGTCCAGCACGGGGAAATGCGTCACCAGCAGCGCGGCCGGTGCTGCGTCCGGGGACGTCGCCGGAATGTCGAAACTGAGCGCGCCTGCGTTGGACTGCACCTTGGCCTGCGCCTCAGCGAATGCAGCCGCTACGCCCGGCGGCAGCAGGTCTGCATCCTGGTTGCCCTGCACCGCGGTCTCGGCCGCGATGCCAAGCAGTCGCACATAACCCGGATTCGCGTAGGCATAGCGGCCATCCAGCCCCTTCACGGCCAGGCCAACGTCCTGGGTCGCGAGGAAGCGCGCAAAGATGTCCGGGATGTCTACTCGATACATGGCTGTTCCACGCCTGCCCGGACCCGCCCGGACCAGCCGACCTTATACAGGTCTGGAGACCCGGGCATATTGAACAGGATCACGAACGACGGCATCTACCTACGACGTCGCCGGCGACAGGCCTAGCCTGCGCGCTCCAGCACGACAAAGGTCAGGTCGTGCTCGTTGCGCTCGTCCGCAGGCCGCTCGCGGCACGCCACTTCGTCCCAGTCGTCGGGATCGAGCTCCGGGAACCGCGTGTCGCCATCCGGCGCAGCGTGGATGCGGGTGAGGTAGATGCGCCGGGCATGCGGCAACGCCAGGCGGTAAACCGCAGCGCCGCCGATGACCATCAGCTCCTCCGCGCCCTCCGCTTCCGCCAGGGCGAGGGCCTGGTCCAGCGAACTCACGCGTTCCGCGCCCTCCGCGCGCCATTCCGGGTCGGTGGTCAGCACCAGGTTGCGCCGCCCCGGCAACGGTCGCCCGATCGAGTCCCAGGTGAGGCGACCCATGAGAACCGGCTTGCCCAGCGTCACCTGCTTGAAATGACTGAGGTCCGCCGGAAGGTGCCAGGGCATCCCGCCGCGGGCGCCGATGATGCCGTTGTCCGCCACGGCGACGACGAGTGTGACTTGTGCTGCCATGGCCCAATGATAGTCCGCAGCGGCCGCAGGCGTTGACATTAATATCAGGAGAATCTAATATTTTGCGCATGGTCCCGATTCATAGAGGACACGCCATGAACATCGATCGCTTCGTCTTCGCCTTCGCCGGCACCATCGTGCTGCTCGGGCTGGTGCTGTCGCAGCTGTTCTCGCCCTGGTGGCTGCTGTTGCCGACCTTCGTCGGCCTGAACATGCTCCAGGCCGCTTTCACCGGGTTCTGCCCGCTGGCGATCATCCTGAAGAAGTCGGGCGTGCAGCCTGGCTGCGCCTTCCAGTAAGGACGAGCCACGAGTCTTCCCCCCGAGGCGCCAGGGACGGCACCTCACCTCCCACTCAAGCTAGACCGACACCGGCGCAGGAATGTGCGGCTGCGCCTCGTAGCCCACGATTTCGAAATCCTCGTAGCGGTATTCGAAGATGCTCGGCGGCCGGCGCAGGATGCGCAGCTGCGGCGGCGGGCCGGGCGTGCGCGCCAGCTGCAGGTCGGCCTGCTCGAGATGGTTCAGGTACAGGTGCACGTCGCCGCCGGTCCAGATGAACTCGCCCGGCTCGAGGTCGCACTGCTGCGCCATCATGTGGGTGAGGAGCGCGTACGAGGCGATGTTGAACGGCACACCGAGGAAAATATCGCAGCTGCGCTGGTAAAGCTGGCAGGACAACTTGCCGTCGCCCACCCAGAACTGGATCAGGCAGTGGCAGGGCGCCAGCGCCATGCGCCCGGCACGCACGTTGTCCTGCGGCGACAGGGTCTCGTCCGGCAGCTCCGCCGGGTTCCATGCCACCACCAGGATGCGGCGCGAGTCAGGCCGTGTGCGAATGGTGTCCACCGCAGCGGAGATCTGGTCGATGGCACCGCCGTCCGCAGTCGGCCAGGCGCGCCACTGGCGGCCGTATACCGGTCCGAGGTCGCCCTCCTCCGTAGCCCATTCGTCCCAGATGCGGACCTTGTGCTGCTTCAGGTAGTCGATGTTGGTCTCGCCGGAGAGGAACCACAGCAGCTCGTGCACGATGGACCGGATATGCAGCTTCTTCGTGGTCAGCAGCGGGAACCCGGCGCCGAGGTCGAAGCGCATCTGGTGACCGAACACTGACAGCGTCCCGGTCCCGGTGCGGTCTTCCTTCTTCAGGCCGTGCGCGCGGATGTGTCGCAGGATGTCGAGGTACTGCTGCATCTCAGGCGCTCTTCCGCGGCGCCCGGTAGGCCAGCCCGAGCAGCACCACGCCCAGGATGATGAGCGGCGTGGACAGCAGTTGCCCCATGGTCAGCCAGCCCCAGGCCAGGTAGCCGATATGGGCGTCGGGCAGGCGCACGAATTCCACCGCAAACCGGAACACGCCGTAACCCAGTGCGAACATCCCCGAGACGGCCATGTGCGGCGGCCGTCGCGCCGAGTAGAACCACAGGATCAGGAACAGCGTGACGCCCTCCAGCCCGGCCTGGTAGAGCTGCGAGGCATGGCGGGCCGTGCCGTCCACGACGAACGCCCAGGGCACATCGGTCGGCTTGCCCCACAGCTCGCCGTTGATGAAGTTGCCGAGGCGCCCGCAAGCCAGGCCCAGCGGCGCCAGCGGGGCGATGAAATCGGTCATCTGGAAAAACGACTTGCCCAGCTTGCGGCCATACAGCCACACCGCCAGCAACACGCCCAGCAGGCCGCCGTGGAACGACATCCCGCCCTCCCAGATGCGCAGCAGCATGAGCGGATCGCGCGTCCAGGCGTCGAAGTTGTAGAACAGGATCGAGCCGAGGCGCCCGCCGACGATGACGCCGATGGCGCAATAGAAGATCAGGTCGTCGACCTGCTCGGGCGTCCAGCCGGAGCCCGGTCGCTTGGCGCGATGCCGGGCCAGCCCCCAGGCGATGGCGAAGCCGATGATGTACATCAGGCCATACCAGCGAATCGCCAGCGGTCCCAGCTGGACGGCAACCGGATCGATGTTCGGATAGGGAATCATGGCGCGCTAGTTTACTGCAGAACACGGCAGCCGTTGCGCATCGCGTCCGCCGTGTAAGCTTGCGCCACACCCGCGCCCGGCGGGGATCGTCGACCTGGAGGAGAAAGCCCGTGACGCACTGGATCTATCTTGCGGTTGCCATCGTGGCAGAGGTGATCGGCACGTCTTTCCTGAAGAGCTCGGAGGGCTTCACACGGCTCGCGCCTTCGCTGGTCGTGGTCGTCGCCTACGTCATCGCCTTCTACTTCCTGGCCCTGACGCTGCGCACGCTTCCCGTCGGCATCGCTTACGCCGTCTGGGCCGGCACCGGCATGGCGCTGATCGCGATCGTCGGCGCGCTGGTGTTCGGCCAGAAGCTCGACGGCGCAGCCATCGCCGGCATTACGCTCATCGTCGCCGGCGTGGCGGTGATCAACCTGTTCTCGAACAGCCTCGACCACGGTGGCGCCTGAGCCCCGCCGGGTCGAGTATAGTTTCGGGCTGAACATGCCCCGAACTCCCCAGGAAGCCCCATGACCGAGACGCGCAACCGCCTCGCCGAGGAAACCAGCCCCTACCTCCTGCAGCATGCCGACAACCCGGTCCACTGGCAGCCCTGGGATGAACAGGCGCTGGAGACCGCGCGGCGCGAGGGCAAGCCGATCCTGCTGTCGATCGGCTATTCCGCCTGCCACTGGTGCCACGTCATGGCGCACGAGTGCTTCGAGGACCCGGCGATCGCGGCGCGCATGAACGAGCTGTTCGTCAACATCAAGGTGGACCGCGAGGAACGGCCCGACCTCGATCGCATCTACCAACTGGCCCACCAGATGATCACCCAGCGCAACGGCGGCTGGCCGCTCACCATGTTCCTCTCGCCGGACGACCAGGCGCCCTTCTTCGGCGGCACCTACTTCCCGCCCGAGCCGCGCCACGGGCTGCCGGGTTTCCCCGAGCTGATGGATCGCGTCGCCGGTTACTGGCGCGACCACACCGACGAAATCCGCGAGCACGCAGGCGCCGTGCAGGAAGCCTTCGCGGAAATCTGGCGCGCCCCGGCCGGCGCGGACCTGGCCGGGCAGGCCATCGACCGCGAGCCGCTCGACCAGGCGCGCAGTGCGCTGGGCGAGAGCTTCGACAAGGAGCACGGCGGTTTCGGCGCGGCGCCCAAGTTCCCGCATCCGCCCAACCTGGTGCGCCTGCTGCGCCACTGGCGCGGCACTGCGCTCGGCGATTCGCCCGACCTCGAGGCGCTCTACATGGTCACGGCCACGCTGCAGCAGATGGCCGAGGGCGGCGTGTGCGACCAGCTGGGCGGCGGTTTCTACCGCTATGCCGTGGACGCGCACTGGATGATCCCGCACTTCGAAAAAATGCTGTACGACAATGCGCAGCTGCTGCCGCTCTACGCCCAGGCGCACTCGGTCACCAACGAGGCGTTGTTCCGGCGCGTGGCGCAGGCGACGGCCGGCTGGGTGATGCGCGAGATGCAGTCCCCCGAGGGCGGTTACTACGCCGCCCTCGACGCCGACTCCGAGGGCGAGGAAGGGCGCTTCTACACCTGGACACGCGAGGAGATCCAGCGCCTGCTGGCGCCGAGCGAGCTGCCCGCGGTGACCGCCGTCTACGGGCTCGAGCATGCGCCCAACTTCGAAGGCCGCTGGCACCTGCATACCTTCATGACCCCCGAGCAGTTCGCTGCGCACAGCGGCCTCGACGGCGCGGAAGTGGAGACCCTGCTCGCCACGGCGCGGACCAAGCTGCTGGCGGCGCGCGCCAAGCGGGTGCGTCCGGGGCGCGACGACAAGATCCTCGCGGCCTGGAACGGTCTGATGATCCGCGGCATGTGCATCGCTGCGCGCATCCTCGGTGATGCCGAGATGGCGGCCTCGGCGGAACGCGCAATGGATTTCGTGCGGCGCGAGATGTTTGTCGACGGACGCCTGCGCGCGACCTGGAAGGATGGCCAGGCACGCCTCGGCGCATACCTGGACGACCACGCTTACCTGCTGGACGCAGCGCTGGAGTACCTGCAGCTGCGCTGGGACCCCGCCGTGCTGGAATTCGCCGTGGCGCTGGCGGACATCCTGCTGGCGCACTTCGAGGACGCTGCGGGCGGCGGCTTCCTGTTCACCGCCGACGACCACGAGTCGCTGCTGGAGCGCCCGCGGCCACTGGCCGACGACGCCATGCCGGCCGGCAACGGCATCGCCGCGCTGGCATTGAACCGCCTTGGCTGCCTGCTGGGCGAGCCGCGCTACCTGGAAGCCGCAGAACGCGCGGTGCGCTCGGCAATGCCGGCTTTGCGGCGCACGCCCTGGCTGCACTGCGCCCTGCTGGATGCGCTGGAAGAACAGGTGACGCCGCCGGAGATCGTGATCGTGCGCGGCACGGGCCGCCGGCCCGCCGAGTGGGCGCGCACGGCGCGCCTGGTCTATGCGCCGCGGCGCCTGGTGCTGGAGATCCCGGCCGACGCCGCCGGGCTGCCGGCATTGCTGGCCGAAAAGACGCCGCCCGAGTCGGGCGCCCGCGCCTGGATTTGCCGCGGCACGACCTGCCTGCCCCCGGTGGACACGCTGTCCGGCTTCACCACCGCGCTGAAGGGCTAGGGACCGATACGGCGCCAGCCGTCGGGACCGCGCCGCAGCTCGTAGGTGGGCCAGTAACGCTGGTCGAGCTTCAGGGTCACCACCTCGACCTGGTCGTTCCAGTTCACCACCTTGAGGCGCACGGACTCGCCGTGCGCGCGGCCCGCCACCTCAGCCAGGAAAGCGTCCAGGTCCGGCGTCGGCTGCCCGTCCACGGCGACAATGCGACGGCCGCCACCCAGGCCGTTGCGGCTGGCCGGCGAGCCGAAGGCATGGAACGCCACCAGCGCACCGGTCGGATCGATGCTGCGCTGGGCCGCCACCGCGCGATGCGGCGGCTGCAGCACCGCGCCGGCCCACGACACGATGCGGTCCAAGCCGCCGCTGCCGAGGACCACCGTCGGCACCTCGAGCTCGAGCAACGCGTCCTGGCGCCAGATCTCGACCTGCAGCGACTCCGCCTGGCTCAGCGTCTCGACGGCGCGGAAGCGGTTCACCAGCTGGCCGTCGATGGACAGCAGCAGGTCACCGGGGCGCAGCAGCTCCGCCGCAGGCGTCGCCGCGACCGTGCGCACCACCTGCAACACCTGGCGCCGCTCGGGATCGTGCGCTTCCAGCCGCGCCACCAGCGACTCCGGCAGCCCGAGGCGCCGTGCACTGGCCAGCGGGATCTGCACGAACTCGGCTTCGAGCGACCGCAGCGCGCGCTCGCCACGCGCCAGCGCCAGCACCTCGGCCACCAGGTCCGCGGACACGCCCATGTTCGACTGCTCGATGGTGCGGCCGGCCTCGAAGGCGAAACTGGACCACATGCCCAGCACGCGCCCGCGCGCATCCGATAGCACGCCGTCGAAGTCGTTCGGCCCGCTCAGCAGCTGGATCGTTTCCAGGTTGGCATCGCGAAAACGCAAGGTGCGCGACAGCGGCAGCACCAGCGCGTCTATGGAAGACACCTCGGTCGACTGGGAGGCCAGGCGCTGATCGCCCCTGAGGCCAACCACCCAGACCTCCTCGCCCGGTTCCAGGGCGCGCGGCGCCAGCGTCGCCGCCCGTACCGGGGTCGCGCCAATGAGCGCGGGATCGTAGCGGACCACCGCCAGGTTATGCAGCGGATGCATGAACTCGACCGTGCCCGGAATCTCCAGGGAGCCGGCAAAAGTCAGCGTCACGTCGCCCAGCGTTTCCGGAACCGTGTTGCGATCGACCACCACCAGGCCGGCCTCGGCGTCGACCACCAGGCCGGTACCGTAATAGAAACGGTCGGACACGCCCGAGATGGGGTAAGGCATCTCGAAATTCACCATCACCAGCGACGGCTGGAGCGCCTTCATATGGCGCTCCTTCTCCGGCGGGAAGCTGGTCGTGGCCGGTTCCTGGCGTGCCGGGGGACCGGGATCCGCCAGCGGCGCGCAGGGCCAGTCGCCGATCACGTCGTTGCGACGGCAACGCGCGGCGGGGAACCAGCGGCGATCGATGCGCACGCTGCGCAACTGGGTGCCGCGGGGATTGTCGAATTCAAAATAACGCGCCGTGACGCGCGTGCCGTCCGGTAGTTCTTCAACAATCGCGCGCAGGCTCGCCAAATCCGGCGTCGGCCGGCCGTCCATTTCCACGATCACGGCGCCGCGCGGCACGGCCGAGGCCATCAGCATGTAGCCGGGATTGGCGACGTACACGCCATACAGCGGCGCATTCAAGTGGCGCGCCTGCTGGTAGGACAGGTTGTTCAGCACGGCATCGCCGATCTGCAGGAACTCGTCGGGGCTCACCGCATGCAGGTCGGTTACTTCGACTTCGATGTCGATATCGGCCCGGCCGCGCCGCAGCGAGAGCTGCAGCGTCTCGCCCACGCGGGAGTCCAGCGCCTCGGCCAGGGCCACGAAGGTCGCGAGCGGCCGCCCGTTCAGCGCCAGCAGGATATCGCCCGGCTGCAGCAGGCCGTCCCCGGGGGCGCCCGGGACGATGTCGCGCACCACCAGCAGGCCTTTCTGCTGCGGGAACAGCTGGCGATAACGCGCTTCGGCCTCGGCGTCGAGCCCGAGGCGCCCCAGCTCGTCGTAGGGCATGTGCACGAAGGTCGTGAGCAGCGTGCCGCGCGGCACGGGCTCGCCCTTGCGCACGTACTCCAGCGCCCGCATCACCCGGTCCAGCGGCAGGAAGAAACTGGAGGCCGCCTGCGTGTTGGCGCCGGCGTTGAGGGCCACCACGCGGCCGCGGATATCGATCACCGGCGAGCCCGAAGAGCCGCCGGAGGTGCCCGAGGCCGCCTGGATGTAAAAGGTGTTGAAGTCGTTGTACTGGCCGCGGCCGTAGAACGGCGCCTCGCGGTCCAGGCGCGCCAGTGTCCCGGCAAGAATCGAGATCTGCTCGCCGGCGTCGTTGCCGACCACGCGGATTTCGCGCCCGGCCTCGACGCCCTCGGGCGCCAGCGGCAGGGTCTGCGGCTTGATGTGACGCAGCTTTGCCGGGTCGTAGCGATAGAAACCGAAGTCGTGCACCGGGTCGCGGTAGACGGCCGTGAGTTCGACTTCCTCGTGATTCAGGAACACCGCCTCGGCCACCACCGGACCGGCCGTCACCACGTGGCGGTTGGTGAGGATCAGCCCTTGCTCGGCATCGACCACGAAGCCGGTGGCCTGGGTGGACATGTTCCAGTGCGTGTCGAAGGCGCGCGGCGCGTCGACCCGGATAGTCACCACGCTGGGCGCGATGCGCTCGAGGGTGCGCCGCCAGTCGGCACGCTCCGCTGCCACTTCACCGACCGGCAGGGCATCAGCCAGGACCGGCCCGGCGCCCAGCGCCAGGACCAGGAGCGCCGCAGCGACGCAGCGCTCAGTCCGCAATGCCATGCTCATATCCGAAACTTGCACAGAAGCGCTCCGCGAACGCCTGGCGTTCGATATGGTGGTTCTGGGTACCCGCGGACTCGACCTTCACCGCGCCCATCAGCGAGGCGATGCGGCCGGTGGTTTCCCAGTCGGCGTCGCGCAGCAGCCCGAACAGCAGTCCGGCGCGATAAGCGTCGCCGCAGCCCGTCGGGTCGACCACGGCCTCCGGCGCCGCCGACGGGATGTCATGGCGCTTGCCGCCGGTCATGATCGTCGAGCCTTCGGCGCCGCGCGTCACCACGTAAGCGCGCACGCGCGCCGCGATCTCGCTGTCGTCGAGGCCCGTGCGCTGGCTGAGCATCTTGGCTTCGTAGTCGTTCACCGCGACCACTTCGGCCAGCTCGATGAAGCGCGTCAACTCCTCGGCGCCGAACATCGGCAGGCCCTGGCCGGGATCGAAGATGAAGGGGATGCCGGCCGCGGCGAACTGCTCGGCGTGCTCGATCATCCCCTGGCGGCCGTCGGGCGACACCATGCCCCAGCGGATGCCGGCGCCGGCCGGCACGGCGTTGAGGTGGGCATGCTGCATGGCGCCGGGATGGAAGGCAGTGATCTGGTTATCCGCCAGGTCGGTGGTGATGTAGGCCACCGCAGTCCAGCTGTCCGGCAGCTCGCGCACGTGATCCAGCGGCACGCCGCGCGCGCCGAGCCACTCGCGGTAGGGGGCAAAGTCGTGCCCCACCGTCGCCATGGGATAACCGGTCTCGCCCAGCAGGCGCAGGTTGTAGGCGATGTTGGCCGCGCAACCGCCGAACTCGCGCCGCAGCGCCGGCACCAGGAAGGACACGTTCAGCACGTGGATCTGGTCCGGCAGGATCTGGTCCTGGAACCGACCCTGGAACACCATGATGTTGTCGTAAGCGATCGAGCCGCAGATGAGCGCGCTCATGCCGCGTCCGGCTTCCAGGCCACGTCGAGCTGGCGTGCCGCGCGCACGTCGTCGAGCCGCCGCACCGGCGTGGTGAAGGGCGCGCCCTTGACCTTCTCCGGCTCGGTCCGGGCTTCCTCGAGGATGGCCGCCATGGCGTCGACGAAGCCGTCCAGCGCCTCCTTGGATTCCGTCTCGGTGGGCTCGATGAGCAGGCACTCGGGCACCAGCAGCGGAAAGTACGTCGTCGGCGCATGGAACTCGAAGTCCAGCAGGCGCTTGGCGAAGTCCATCGCCGTGACGCCGAGTTCCTTGGCCTCGCGCTTGAGCGTGACGATGAACTCGTGGCTCGCGCGGCGCTCCGGATACGCCAGCTTGAAGCCCTTCTCGCGCAGCCGCGCCATCAGGTAGTTGGCGTTAAGCGTGGCGAACTCCGCCACGCGCGGCATCCCCTCGCGACCGAGCATGCGGGCATACACATAGGCGCGCAGCAACACGCCGGCATTGCCCATGAAGGCCGAGAGGCGACCGATCGACTGCGGCCGCTCTTCCTCGCTCACCCAGCGATAGCGCTCGCCCGCCTTCACCACGAACGGCACCGGCAGGAACGGCACCAGACGCTCGCTGACGCCCACTGCGCCGGACCCCGGGCCGCCGCCGCCGTGCGGCGTGGAGAAGGTCTTGTGCAGGTTCATGTGGATGACGTCGAAGCCCATGTCGCCGGGCCGCACCTTGCCGAGGATGGCGTTCAGGTTGGCGCCGTCGTAGTACAGCAGGCCGCCGGCGGCGTGCACCACTTTCGACATTTCCAGGATCTTGCGATCGAACACGCCCACGGTGGACGGGTTGGTCAGCATGATGCCGGCGGTGTTCGGGCCCACGGCGGCTTTCAGCGCCTCCAGGTCGACGTCGCCGTCCGCAGAGGTCGGGATCTCGATCACCTTGCAGCCGCACATGGTGGCGGTGGCCGGGTTGGTGCCGTGCGCCGCGTCGGGAACGATGATCTCGTTGCGATGCGCGTCGCCGCGCGCCACGTGGTACGCGCGGATCATCGCCACCCCGGCGAACTCGCCCTGGGCTCCGGCCATGGGGGTCAGGGACACCGCCTTCATGCCGGTGACCTCGCGCAGCATCTCCTGCAGCTCCCACATGCAGGCGAGGAAGCCCTGGCCGGTCGACTCGGGCGCCAGCGGGTGGCGGCCGGTGAAGCCGGGCAGCAGCGCCAGCGTGTTACAGGCCCGCGGGTTGTACTTCATCGTGCACGAGCCCAACGGGTAGAAGTTGGTATCGATGGAGAAGTTCAGGCGCGACAGGCGCGTGTAGTGGCGCACCGCGCCCAGCTCGGAGACTTCCGGCAGGCACGGCGGCTCTTTACGGCGGAAGGGCGCCGGGATGTCCGCATCGGCCCGGGACAAAGGCGCCTGGGCCACGGCACGGCGGCCGGGACGGGAATGCTCGAAGATCAGCGGCTCACGCATTTCAGCCGAGCGCCTTCAGCGCCGCCTCGTAGTCGGGTTCGTTGGCGATCTCCGGCACCAGCTCGGCGTGCACGACCGTGTCGTTCTCGTCCAGCACCACCACCGCCCGCGCCGTAAGGCCGGCGAAAGGGCTGTCGGAAATCAGCACGCCGTAGGAGCGGGCGAAATCGGGCGCGCGCATGGTCGAGAGCGTGACCACGTTCTCCAGGCCCTCGTCGCCGCAGAAGCGCTTGTGCGCGAAGGGCAGGTCCGGCGACACCATCAGCATCACGGTGTCGTCATGCTCGCGCGCATAGTCGTTGAACTTCTTGGTCGAGAGCGCGCACACGGGGGTGTCGATGCTGGGGAAGATCGACACGACCTTCTTCTTGCCCATCCAGCGCGACAGCGAAACGTCGTTGAGCGCGCTGTCGGTAAGGGTGAAATCGGGCGCCTTGCTGCCGACGCGCGGGAACTCGCCGGCGGTATGAATCTCGCTGCCCTGCAGGGTGATGGTGGTCATGGTTAGCTCCGGGATGAATTCGAATGACGGGCGGCCGTTCAGGCCACCTGGGCCTCGCGCAGCACTTCGCTGAGCGCCTGGAAATAAGTCTCGATGTCGGTGGCCGTGCGCGTTTCCGTGGCGCACACCAGCATGGCGTTGCCCAGCTCCGGGTAGTCGCGGGACAGGTCGTAGCCGCCGAGGATGCCGCGCCGCGCCAGCGCCTCGAGCACCGGGCCGGCCGGCCGGTCCAGCCGCAGCACCGACTCGTGGAAGAAGTGGCCGGGGAATACCCGCTCCACGCCCTCGAGCGATGCCAGCTGCCCCACCAGTTCGCCGGTGTTGCGCACCGATGCGGCCGCGACGCGCGCCAGGCCCTCGGCGCCGAGCAGGCTCATGTAAATGGTGGCGGCAGTGACCATCAGCCCCTGGTTGGTGCAGATGTTCGAGGTCGCCTTGGAACGGCGGATGTGCTGCTCGCGGGCCTGCAGCGTGAGGGCGAAACCCTCGCGCCCGTCGAGGTCGACGGTCTTGCCCACGATGCGGCCGGGCATCTGGCGCACCAGCGCGCTGCGGCAGGCGAGAAAGCCGAAATAGGGGCCGCCGGAAGACAGCGGCACGCCCAGCGGCTGGCCCTCGCCGCAGGCGATGTCCGCACCGGTCTCGCCCCACTCCCCCGGCGGCTGCAGCAGCGCCAGGCTGGTCGGGTTTACCACGGCGATCACCAGTGCGCCCCGCGCATGCGCCCAGTCCGTCAGCGCCGCCACGTCCTCGTAGCCACCGAAGAAATTCGGCTGCTGGATGACGAGCGCCGTGACGTCCTCGTCCTCCCAGGGCTGCAGCGCGGCCAGCGCGGTGGTCCCGGTCTCGGTGTCGTAGGGCACCGCTTCGAAGTTCAGCCCCTGGCCGCCGGCGATGGCGTGCGCCACGCGACGGTAGGCCGGGTTCACCGTGCTGGGCACGAGGATGCGGGCCGACTTCGAGGCCCGGTGCGCGCGCACGGCCATCAGCGCAGCCTCGGCCATGGCGGAAGCGCCGTCGTAAAGGGAGGCGTTCGACACGTCCATGCCGGTCAGGGCCGCCATCATCGACTGGTACTCGTAGATGAGCTGCAGCGTGCCCTGGCTGGCCTCCGCCTGGTACGGCGTGTAGGCGCTGTAGAACTCGCCACGGGTCGTGATCTCCCACACCGCCGCCGGGATGTGGTGCTCGTAGGCGCCGGCGCCGATGAAATTGAGATGCCCGGCGTCCTGCGTGGCCCGTTCTCGCATCAGGCGCTGGATCTCCATCTCGCCCAGGGCCGGCGGCACTCCGGGCAGGGAATCCACCTTCAGCCCGTCCGGGATCTCGTCGAACAACTGCTCGATCTCGCCAACGCCGATGGCGGCGAGCATCTCGCGAATGTCGTCTTCAGTATGGGGAATGAAAGGCATGCTTTACTCCGGAGGGAAGCGCGTGGCGCCCCGGCTCAGTCTTCCAGCGTCGTCTCGTAGGCTTTCGCATCCATGAGCGCAGAGGTTTCGGCCGCAGCTGCCGGGCGCACTTTCATGATCCAGCCGGCGCCGTACGGGTCCGTGTTGAGCAACTCGGGCTGGCCAGCCAGCGCCTCGTTCCCGGCCACGACTTCGCCGTCGAGCGGGCTGTAGACGTCGGAAGCGGCCTTGACCGACTCGACCACGGCGCAGGCTTCACCCGCCTTGACCTCGCGCCCCGCCTCCGGGGCCTCGACGAACACCAGGTCGCCCAGCGCGCCCTGGGCGTGGTCGGTGATGCCGATGGTGACGGTGCCGTCGTCCTCGTGCCGCAGCCACTCATGGGTGCGGGTGTACTTGAGATCGGAGGGGATGTTGCTCATGGCGGGCCTCTCGAAGTAGTGGGCGTCGAATCGGGGTTCAGTCGAGCTGGATGCGGGGCTTGCCGTTGCGCACGAAAGGCGGGCGCACCACGCGGGCGGACAGGAGCCGACCGCGGATATCGACCTCGACCCGCTCGCCGGTGCCGGCCGGCACACGGGCAAAGCCTACCGAGCGTCCCAGCGTCGGGGCAAAGCTGCCGCTGGTGACCTCGCCGTCGCCGTCGGGGGTGACCACGCGCTGGTGCGCGCGCAGCACGCCGCGATCCTCCAGCAGCAGTCCCACCAGCTTGCGCGGCGGGCCGGCGTCACGCTGCGCCTGCAGCGCGGCACGACCGGTGAAGTCCCGCTCCGCCGGCTCCCAGGCCACCGTCCAGCCCAGCGCGGACTCCAGCGGCGTGGTGGTCTCGTCCATGTCCTGGCCGTACAGGTTCATCCCGGCTTCCAGCCGCAGCGTGTCCCTGGCGCCGAGGCCGCAGGGGCGCACGCCGGCCGCCAGCAGGGCCTGCCAGGTTGCGACCGCGTGCCCGCCGGGCAGGATGATCTCCCAGCCGTCCTCGCCGGTGTAGCCGGTGCGCGCCACGAACAGCTCGCCGCTGGCCATCGCGGTGAACGGCGCCAGCGCCAGCGCCGCCGCGCGGTCGGCTTCCGGCAGCAGGGCGGCCGCGCGCTCGCGCGCCGACGGTCCCTGCACCGCAATCATGGCCAGCTCCGGGCGCTCGGTAACGCTCACCTGCACGCCTTCCGCGGCGCGCTGCATCCAGTCCAGGTCCTTGGCGCGGGTCGCCGCGTTGACCACCAGCCGGTACTGCTCCGGCCCCAGGTAGTAGGCGATGAGATCGTCGATGACGCCGCCGTCATCATTCAGCATGCAGCTGTAGAGGGCCTTGCCGGGCGCCTGCAGGCGCGCCGACGTCGTTGGCCAGCAGGCGGCGCAGCCAGGCCTCGGCCTCCGCCCCGGCGACATCGACCACGGTCATGTGGGAGACGTCGAACATGCCGGCCTCGGTGCGCACTGCATGGTGCTCCTCGACCTGCGAACCGTAGTGCAGCGGCATGTCCCAGCCGCCGAAATCGACGATCCGCGCCCCGAGGCGCTCATGTTCAGAATAAAGTGGTGTTTTCTCGCCCATCGCGCTCAATCTCCCATAACCCAACAGCCTGGCAGCCGGCGCCACCCGCCGCCCCTCTGTCCGGTTACCTGAGAGATTCAGTGCCGCGACGCAACGCGGTACCGGTCACCTTCGGTGGGCCCATGCCGGGCCGCTCTCCAGAGCCAACTCGTCCCCGGCGTCCTTTTGCCTGAGCGTTTCCGGGCGGTGCTTGCGCCTTCGGCGCCCCGGACCTGCTCGGCCGGGGTCTCTCCACCAGGGACTGTAACGTTGGAGCGCGCATGATACCCGAGGCGGCGCCTCCCTTGCGAGTGCGCCGCGAGGCGGGGATCATTGCCACCCCGGAACCCCTCTCGTCGGAGTCCAAAGGCATGAATCCCGTACGCAGGCGTCCCTGCCTCCAGGTCAAGGTCGACCACGTCCGCGTCGGCGGCGACGCCCCGATCGTGGTGCAGTCCATGACCAACACGGACACGGCCGACATCGAGGGCACGGTGCGGCAGGTGGCGGAACTCGCCCGCGCCGGCTCCGAAGTCGTCCGCGTCACGGTGAATACCCGGGAAGCCGCCGCCGCGGTGCCCGCCATCCGCGAGCGCCTTTACGCCATGGGACTGAACGTCCCGCTGGTGGGCGACTTCCACTTCAACGGTCACAAGCTCCTCGCCGAGGTGCCCGAATGCGGTGTCGCACTGTCGAAATACCGCATCAATCCCGGCAATGTCGGGCGCGGCTCCAAGCGCGATCCGCAATTCGCCGCCATGATCGAGGTGGCCTGCCGCAACGACCGGCCGGTGCGCATCGGCGTGAACTGGGGCAGCCTCGACCAGGACCTGCTGACGCGGCTGATGGACGAGAACTCGAAGCTGGCCGAGCCGCTGGACGCCCACGCAGTGACCCAGGAGGCCATGATCCGGTCCGCGCTGGACAGTGCCGAGCGCGCCGTCGAGCTCGGCCTGCCGCGCGACCACATCGTCCTGTCCTGCAAGGTCAGCGGGGTGCAGGACCTGATCTCCGTTTACCGCGACATCGCGGCGCGCTGCGACTATCCGCTGCATCTCGGCCTGACCGAGGCGGGCATGGGCAGCAAGGGCATCGTCGCTTCCACGGCGGCGCATGGCGGTCCTGCTGCAGGAAGGCATCGGCGACACGATCCGCGTCTCGCTGACGCCCGAGCCGGGCGGCGACCGCACCCAGGAAGTCATCGTGGCGCAGGAAATGCTCCAGACCATGGGGCTGCGGTCGTTCACGCCGATGGTGATCGCCTGCCCGGGCTGCGGCCGCACCACCAGCACCTTCTTCCAGGAACTGGCGCAGCAGATCCAGTCGCACCTGCGTCATCGCATGCCCGAATGGAAGAAACGCTACGAGGGCGTGGAAGAGCATGACCGTGGCGGTCATGGGCTGCGTGGTCAACGGCCCCGGCGAGAGCAAGCACGCCAACATCGGCATCAGCCTGCCCGGCACCGGCGAGCGCCCGGTGGCGCCGGTGTACGTCGACGGGCAGAAAGACGTCACGCTGAAGGGCGACAACATCGCCGCCGAGTTCCAGGCGATGGTGGACGCCTACGTCGACCGGCGTTACCCGCCACGGGCCTGATCCCGGCGGCGTGACGCGGCGCGGCATGAAGATGGCCGGAGCGGGCCGGTAGAATACGCTTTACCTGCATCCACGGAGACAGTCATGGGCAAGGGCACGAAATACGTGGCCAAGGTCCCCGACGACAACGGTTACATCCACTACACGGATGAAGAGCACCAGGTCTGGCACGAGTTGATCACGCGCCAGAAGAAAGTGCTGCCCGGGCGCGCCTGCGCCGAATACATCGCTGCGCTGGACCGGCTGGACCTGCCGGAAGACCGCGTGCCGCAGTGCGAGGACGTGAGCCGCGTCCTGCGCGAACACACCGGCTGGGAAGTCGCGCCCGTGCCGGCGCTCATCAACTTCACCGATTTCTTCAACCTGCTGGCGAACAAGCGCTTTCCCGCAGCCAGTTTCATCCGCAGCCGCGACGAGATGGAGTACTTGCAGGAGCCGGACATCTTCCACGAGATCTTCGGCCATACGCCGCTGCTCACCGACCCGCGCTTCGCGGCTTTCACGCACGCCTACGGCCGCGCCGGCGCCGCCGCGCGCAAAGAAGACCGCCCCATGCTGGCGCGGCTGTACTGGTTCACCGTGGAGTTCGGCCTGATCCACCGGCCGGACGAGGGCTTGCGCACCTACGGCGCCGGCATCGTCTCCTCCATCGGCGAGATGAGCTACGCGCTGGAAAGCCCGGAGCCGCAGCGCAAGCGCTTCGACCCGCTCGACGCCTTGCGCACGCCTTACCGAATCGACATCTTCCAGCCCATCTATTTCGTCATCGAGAGCTTCGACACCTTGTTCGAGGTGGCGCAGATGGACCTGCTCGGCCTGATCGAGCAGGCCAGGAAGATGGGCATGCACGCGCCGGCCTTCCCCCCCAAGGAAGCGGCCAGCGCCTGAACTTCAACACCCGTACCGAGGAGCACCCCGTGAGTGATCTCACTGCCAAGCATTGCGTCCCCTGCGAAGGGGGACTGCAGCCGATGTCCGCGACCGAAGCCCGCGAGTTCCTGGGTCGCCTGCACGCCGACTGGGCCCTGAACGACGACGCCACGGAGATTCACCGCGACTTCAAGTTCAAGGGCTTCAACCGCACCATGGGCTTCGTCAACGCCGTGGCCTGGATTGCCAACAACGAGAACCACCATCCCGACCTGGAGGTCGGCTGGGGTCACTGCCTGGTGCGCTTCTCCACGCACGCCATCAACGGACTGTCGGAAAACGACTTCATCTGCGCCGCGAAGGTCGACGCCCTACTCGACAAGTAGCCTGGCGTCGTACTGGTTGCCGAGCCGCGGCGCCGGCTGGTTGAACGGCCGGACCTGCACTGCGCCTAGATGCCCATCTTGTTGAGCGAGTCCAGGATGCGGCCGAGCACCAGCGTGAGCGTCGGATGCGTGCGCTGGAACTCATCGATGTGCTCGCGCACCTGATCGCGCAACCCTTCTTCCGGCGGCACCTCGTCGGCCGCCAGCCGCTCGGCGATCTGCTCGCGCAGGGCCTCCATGCGCGCCCGTTGTCCCGCAGTGAGTTCGCGCGAGCCCGCCACCTGTTTGCGCAGCTCGGCCAGCAGCTGATCCATCTCCTGCCTAGGCATGGTCATGATCCTCCCAAAATTTGTCGTCCGTCTCAGGCCGCGCGGCGCGCGATCGCGGGCAGGTCGCCCTCGAGTCCCATGGCGCGGCGCATGAACACGCCCTTGAGCGGCGCCAGCCGGTCGACCAGCGTGAGGCCGGCGCGACGCGCGGCGCCGAGCCCCGGGTTGGCGTTGCTGAAGAGGCGGTTGATCCCGTCGAAGGCGCGCATGGACAGCAGGTTCTCGGGCTTGCGCCAGCGCTCGTAGCGACGCAGCAGCGCCGGGTCGCCGGGATCGCGTCCCGCCGCCAGCGCCGCAGCCACGACTTCGGCCAGTGCTGCGGCATCCAGGAAACCCAGGTTGGCGCCCTGCCCGGCGAGGGGATGCACCGTGTGCGCCGCATCGCCGACCAGGGCGAAGCGCGCCCGCGTGTACACCGGGGCATGGCGCATGCGCAGCGGAAATGCGGCGCGCGGCCCGGCCTCGACGACCTCGCCGAGACAGCCGTCGCTGCCCTCGGCGACCGCGGCGCGGAAACTCTCCTCGTCCATTTCCAGCAGCTGCTGCGCGTGCGCCGATGTCGTGGACCAGACGATCGACACGCGCCCGTCCGCCAGCGGCAGCAGGGCGATCGGCCCGGTCGGCAGGAAGCGCTGCCACGCGGTCTCGCCGTGATGCAGCTGGCAGCGCAGGTTGCACACCACGGCGCGCTGCTCATAGTCGTGGCCGTGCACTTCCAGCCCGGCCATGGACCGCGACGGCGACGCGGCGCCGTCGGCCCCGATGACCAGCCGCACCTGCAGCCGGCGGCCGTCTTCCACGGCGAGCTCTGCGCCGGCGTCGGCCAGCGCCAGGCTTTCCAGCCGCGCGCCGTCGAGAAGCCGCACATTGTCCAGGCGCAGGAGCGCATTGCGCAGCGCCAGTCGCACGAGCTCGTTCTCGACGATATAGCCGAGCACCGGCTGGGCAATGTCGGCGGCGTCGAAGCGGATCGCGCCCGGGCCGCCCGCGGGCACCTCGCCATCCCACACCCGCATGCTGACGTAGGGACTGATGCGCGCCGCGGCAATCTCGTCCCAAGCGCCGCAGGCCGCGAGCACGCGCCGGCTGGCTTCCGACAGGGCGGAGACGCGCAACCCGGGCGCATCCTCGCGGCTCCAGTGCGGCGGGGTATCGGCATCCAGCACGACGATCGGGGTGTCGGGCGCCGCGCGCGCCAGCAGCGCCGCAGTCGCCGCGCCGACCATGCCGGCGCCGACCACCGCCACGTCTTCCGCGCCCCGCCTCATGGACCGAGGCTCCGGCCGAGCGCGAGGCGCGGCAACCGCCCGGCAAAACCCATCCCGCGGCGCGCCAGCATGGCCCGCGCCGGCGGCAGCAGGTCCAGCCCGACCAGCCCGAGGCGGCGGCCTGCGCGCAAGGTCGACAGCTCGCTGGTGAACACCTGCACCAGGCTGTCGGTGTCACGCACGGTGCGGGCTCGGTCCACCTCGCGCCACTCCGCATACTCTTCGAGAACAGCCGCCTGTCCGGGGTCCTCCGCATGGCGCGCCACGAGCTCCGCCAGGGCGGCTGCATCACGCAAGCCGAGGTTGAAGCCCTGGC
The DNA here is from genome assembly GCA_963709275.1 of uncultured Gammaproteobacteria bacterium. Classification (GTDB taxonomy): domain Bacteria; phylum Pseudomonadota; class Gammaproteobacteria; order Steroidobacterales; family XN24; genus XN24. The sequence continues at coordinate 159,634 of CAVPVZ010000002.1, read as the reverse complement.
CGGCGACCGGGTGGATGCCGTGCGCGGCGTTGCCCGCCAGCACCACGCGGCCGGCATGCCACGCATCCGCCTGCACCAGGGAGAGCGGATAGCTGGCCCGGCGACCGACCTTGCGCAACACGCCGAGGCGATAACCGAAGGCACGCTGCAACTCCGCCAGGAAGACAGCGTCCTCGAGCGCCATGACCGCAGCGGCGCGCTCCGGCGGCAGCGTCCAGACGATGGTCGCGCGGCCGCGCGCCAGCGGCAGCACCGCCAGCGGACCGCTGCTGGTGAAGCGCTCGAAGGCGGTGCCGGCGTGATCTTCCGCCGGGCTGATGTTCGCGATCACCGCCACCTGGTGGTAATCGCGGGTCTCATGCCCGATGCCTGCGAGCGCCCGGGTCGGGGAACGGGCGCCATCGGCAGCCACCAGCAGCCGCGCGCGCACCGTGGCGGCACCGTCTTCCTCGCCCTCCACCTCCACGGTGACGCCGTGCTCATCCTGCGCCATGCCGGTCACCCTGGCCGGCACGCGGACCGACACCTGCGGCTCGGAGTTGAGCCGTTGCCACAGCGCCTGGCCGAGCGCACGGTTCTCAACCACATGCCCGAAGCTGGACAACCCGTGTTCGGCGGCGCGCAAACGGGCGATGCCGAAGGCGCCGCGCTCGGAGACGTGGACCTCGCGGATCGGCGCCGCGCCCTGCTCCAGCGCCGCCCAGCACCCGATGCCCTCGAGGATGCGCCGGCTGCTCTCCGCAATGGCGGTGGCGCGATCGTCGTAGCTCGGCTGCGCAGAGTCGGCGGGCGGCGTCGCCTCCACCACCAGCGTGCGCAGCGGCAGTCCGGCCAGCGCCAACGCCAGCGACGCGCCGACCATGCCGCCGCCGGCAATCACGATGTCGAACTCCGCGCGCGTGTTCATTCTCTTCAGGCGCCCTGCATCAGGCGCTCTATCTCCTCGGGATCCTTGGGGGCGTCGGCAGACAGCACGTCCGGGCCGTCGGCCGTGACGAGCACGTCGTCCTCGATGCGGATGCCGATGCCCCACCACTTCTTCGCCACGCCCTTGCTGCCGGGCGCGATGTAAAGACCGGGCTCGACGGTCAGCACCATGCCCGGTTCCAGCAGGCGCCACGCTTCACCCACCTTGTAGTCGCCCACGTCGTGCACGTCGAGGCCGAGCCAGTGGCCGGTGCGGTGCATGTAGAAGCGCCGGTACTCGCCGTTCTTCACCAGCGTCGGCACGCGCCCCTTGAGCAGGCCGAGCTTCACCAGGCCGCGCGTCAGCACGCGCACCGCGGCATCGTGCGGGTCGTTCCAGTGGTTGCCTGCCCGCACCTTGTCGATCGCGGCGAGCTGCGCCTCCAGCACCACTTCGTACAGCGCCCGTTGCTCGGGGCTGAAGCGACCCGAGACCGGGAAAGTGCGCGTGATGTCGGAGGCATAGCTCTCGTATTCGCAGCCGGCGTCGATCAGCAGCAGCTCGCCTTCCTTGAGCTGGTCCTTGTTCTCGACGTAATGGAGGATGCAGCCGTTCGGCGCCGCCGCCGACGATCGGCTGGTAGGAAGTGGTCGCGTCGTGACGGCGGAACTCGTGCAGGAACTCCGCTTCGATCTCGTATTCCCACTTGCCGGGCTTGCACGTCCGCATGGCGCGCACATGCGCGGCCGCGGCGATCCGCGCGGCCTTGCGCATCGCCGAGATCTCGCCGCGGCTCTTGAACAGCCGCATGTCGTGCAGGAGATGATCCAGCGCCACGAACTCCGTCGGGGTGGTGACGCCCTTGGTCGCGGCCGCGCGCAGCCCGTTCACCCAGCCCAGCAGGCGCTGGTCGAAGTCGGCGTTAAGCCCCATCGTGTAGTACACGCGCTCGCTGTGCTCGAGCATGCCGGGGAGAATGTCGTCGATGTCGCCGATAGGGAAAGCGTCGTCCGCGCCGTAGACCTTGACCGCCCCCTCGGGCCCGGCACGGTAGCCGTCCCAGGTCTCACGCTCGGGATCGCGATCGCGACAGAACAGCACGTACTCACCGTGCGGCCGGCCGGGCATGAGCACCGCCACCGCCTCGGGCTCGGGAAAGTTGGTGAGGTAATGGAAATCGCTGTCCTGGCGATAGGCATATTCCGTGTCGCGGTTACGGATACGGGTCGGCGCCGCCGGGAGGATGGCGATACCGCCCTTGCCGATCATGCGCATGAGCTGGCGGCGCCGGCGCGCGAATTCCTTCTGGTTCATCGTCGGTAATATCCTGCGTTGGTCGGGCTGGCGACCATGATAACCGGTGGCACGCCCGACAGAGCGGCGTGCTAGTGCGGTCGGCCGGCGCTCTCGAGCTGCCGCGGGGCCCGGCACTCGTCGAACACGATCTGCACGCCCACGCGAACGTATTCCACCAGCTCCGCGTAGGCGCTTTCGCCGACCTCCTCCGCTTCCTCCGCGGCGACCCCGGCGCGACCGATCTCGGAAAAGTCGGCAAGGATTTCGCGCAACTCGTCGGGCAGCTCTTCCATGGGGCGCAGGCCGCGCATCGCCAGGCCGTAGAGGAAGGCATTGCACCAGGCCGCAAGTGCCGCGGCGCGGTCGTCCAGGGCGGCCTCGTCGTCGGGCAGGAGGAGTTCAAAGCCCATCTGGTCGCCTTCGAGCGCGGCGACCGTGGACTGGTGCACCGCCTCGAGCAGGTCGCGCGCATCGCCGGGGACGCTGAAGCTGTAGTCATGGAGCTCGGACAGCGTGTTGTGCAGCCAGGCTTCCGGGACGTCCGTGGCGCCCGCGCAGAGCAGCCCGCACAGGGTGCCGTGAGCCTCGGCCGCGGTGCTGCCGGAGGGCGCGGCGTTCAGCGCCGCCTGGAGCTCGCCGTAGTAAGGCATGGTCATGACCCGCTTCCCTCGCACGCGCGGCCGCGCCGGATGCGGCCGGTGCGGCGATGCTACCACCACGGCCGCCGCCGGGGCATGGTGCACGGGGTTGATTGACCGCCCCCGGGGCCCTAACTATAGTTGCGGCCATGGACGAAGGTACCGTGCAGGCAGTGGACATCGAACTCAAGCGGCTCGAGCATCGGCTCGAGGAGCTCGTCGCGGTCTGCCGCCAGCTGAAGGAAGAGAATCGGTCGCTGCGGCAGCGGCAGGAAAACCTGATGCTTGAACGGGCCTCGCTGATGCAGAAGAACGAACAGGTGCGGACGCGCGTGGAAGCGATGATCGGCCGGCTCAAGGCCATGGAGCATGGCTCGTGAGCGCCGATACCGCACGCGTTTCGGTGCGTATCCTGGAAAAGGAATACCAGTTCGCCTGCCCCACTGAGGAGCAGAACGACCTGCTGCGGTCGGCGGAGTATCTGAATGCCCGCATGAAGCAGATCCGCGACGCGGGCAGCGTGGTCGGTACCGATCGGATCGCGGTGATGGCCGCGCTCAACCTCGCCAATGACCTCCTCAAGGGACGCAACCGGGACCAGTCCCAGGAATCTCGGGTCGGTGTACGCCTCAAGACGCTGCGCGAGCGCGTCGAGGCGGCGCTCGAGGATGGCAAGCAGTTGGAACTGTAACTGCCCGCGGCGAGTCTATTAGTCTTGGCGCCTCCTGCGGTGTTCGATATGGGCCGGGTTCCTCTCGACCCTAATTAACCACCCAGGGGCCGGGACCAGTCGAAGCCAGTGCGCAAGCCCGCAGTAAAGCGGAAAGCCTTAGGCCCGATTGCCGGCCCCACCTATTGCTCCGGTTCGAGAGCAATGGTTCGTAACGGCACAGGCGGGAGGCGCCACCTTATTCTCTCCAGCAACCCCACAGTCGACGGGCTCCCCGCCCTGCGCCGGGAAATGCGCCTGCGGCGCCGCGCGCTGTCCGGCAGCAGGCGCACGCTGGCGACGCGTGCCATCGTTGCGCGCATCAAGGGCCTGCCGGCGCTCCGGACGGCACGTCGGATCGCGCTCTACTGGCCGGCCGACGGCGAACCCGACCTGAGGGAACTGGCAGCGCACGCGTGGGCGCATGGCAAACAAGTCTTCCTCCCGGTGGTGGGTCATGCCGGCGCCATGCATTTCGCTCCCTGGAGCCGGCATGGTCGCCTGCGCCGCAATAGTTTCGGCATCCCCGAGCCCGTCGCGCGGCGCACGACCGGCGTGGCCCGGCTGGACCTGGTCATCGTGCCGCTGGTGGCCTTCGACGCACGCTGCAACCGGCTCGGCATGGGCGGCGGCTACTACGATCGCGCCCTGCAGCGCCGACGCCACCGCCCCCTGCTGGTCGGCGCCGCTTTCGCCTTGCAACGGGTCGGCGCGCTGCCCTGCCAGCCCTGGGACATACCACTGGACCTCGTCGTTACGGAGCGCGGTCAGCACAAGAAAGGAGCGAACGCATGAACTACTGGCTGATGAAATCGGAACCCGAGGCATTTTCCATCGACGACCTGGCGCGGGCGCCGAAGAAAACGACTTGCTGGGATGGCGTGCGCAACTACCAGGCGCGCAACATGCTTCGCGACCAGATGAAAAAAGGCGACCTTGTTTTTCTCTATCACTCGAACTGCGAGGTGCCGGGCATCGCCGGTATCGTCGAAGTCGTGCGCGAAGGTTATCCGGATCACACCGCTTTCGATCCCCAAGATCACCACTTCGATCCGAAGAGTGATCCCGAAAATCCGCGTTGGTACATGGTCGACGTGAAGCTCAGGAAGAAGTTTCCCCGCGTCGTAAGTCTGCGCGAACTCAAGGCTTGCACTGACGCATCGCTGTCCGGGTTCCAGTTACTTGCCAAGGGCAATCGCTTGTCGGTTATGCCGGTGACCGGTCGTCAGTGGAAATTCATCGAATCGCTTTCGCAAGGCAAATAGCACGCGAAATAGATTTCCACGCAAAGCTTTGCACGATGTCTCGCGTCGTCTCAGCCTGGCACGCGGTGCGACGGCGGCAACCTTAGACGAAAGAATGCGTTGATATGTTTGCTGGAAGTTTCGCGTTGTTGTATATACAGCAGCGCGAACCCACTACACGGAGATGATCATGGCTGCTGCATCAAAGAAGAAGGCTGCCAGCAAGAAGAAACCGGCTTCTCGCAAGAAGGCAGTTGCGAAGAAGAAGCCGGTTGCTCGTAAGAAGGCAGTTGCGAAGAAGCCCGCCGCGAAGAAGAAGGCGGTAGCGAAGAAGAAGCCGGCGACTAAGAAGAAGCCTGCTGCCAAGAAGAAGCCTGCGGCGAAGAAGAAGCCGGCAGCGAAGAAGAAGCGCGTAGCCAAGAAGAAGCCTGCGGCGAAGAAGAAGCCTGCTGCGAAGAAGAAGCGCGTAGCCAAGAAGAAGCCCGCGGCGAAGAAGAAGCCCGCGGCTAAGAAGAAGCCGGCAGCGAAGAAGAAGCCCGCGACTAAGAAGAAGGTTGCCTCCAAGAAGAAGGCAGCTTCGAAGAAGAAATAGGCGTATCCGCCTCGCGGCCCCGGCTGAATCCGGGGCCGCTGTAATATTCGAGGGCCGGGTCCGCGCTAAGCGGCTCGGCCCTCGGTTTTTTCGGCACCCCTGAATCGGAACAGGACGACAACATGGACCAGGACAGTAAGAAGATCGCAGTCGGTCGCGCCGCAGCAGCCGAGGTGCCGGAGGGATGCAGGCTGGGCGTCGGCACCGGCTCGACCGTCAATTGCTTCATCGACGCACTGGCCGAGCGCGGCGTGGACCTGGCGTGCGTCGTATCGAGCTCGGAAGGCACGACCGCCCGCCTCAAGGCGCATGGGATGACCGTCAGCGAGCTGAACAGCACCGGCGACCTGGACTTGTACATCGACGGCGCGGACGAGATCGACGGCGCCGGTCACATGATCAAGGGCGGTGGCGGCGCACTGACGCGAGAGAAAATTGTCGCAGCCGCCTCAAAGCGATTCATCTGCATCGTGGACGACAGCAAGATCGTGCGCGTTCTGGGCGAGTTCCCCTTGCCGGTGGAAGTCATACCCATGGCACGCTCCTACGTTGCGCGCCAGATGGTGAAGCTTGGCGGGCTGCCGGAATACCGCGAGGGATTCGTCACCGACAACGGCAACGTCATCCTCGACGTGCGCCACCTCGACATCTTGGACCCGGTCGGGCTGGAAGACCGCATCAACAGCATTCCGGGCGTGGTGACGGTGGGCATCTTCGGACACCAGAAAGCACACCTCACGCTGGCCGCCACCGGAGCGGGCGTGAAGCGTATCGAATACTGAGGTTTGCAGCCGAACCTCCGTCTGGTCGCTGCGCTCCCGATCGAACCTCAGGTTCTCATCCCGCTCCCCCAACGAAAAAGCGGGGCCCCTTTCGGGGCCCCGCTTTCTCGTTTGGCTGGGGGACCAGGATTGACTCGGGCCTGCGGCCCTCGCCCTGCGGGCGGCGTCGCTACGCTCCACCGTCTGGTCGCTGCGCTCCCGATCGAACCTCAGGTTCTCATCCCGCTCCCCCAACGAAAAAGCGGGGCCCCTTTCGGGGCCCCGCTTTCTCGTTTGGCTGGGGGACCAGGATTCGAACCTGGGTTGACGGAGTCAGAGTCCGTAGTCCTACCGCTAGACGATCCCCCAATATCGGGAAGCGCGTCTGCCCGATCAGCGCTTCGAGTACTGGGTGGCGCGACGGGCCTTGCGCAGGCCAACCTTCTTGCGCTCCACCTCGCGGGCGTCGCGCGTGACGAAACCGGCCTGGCGCAGCGACGGCTTCAGCGACTCGTCGTACTCTACCAGCGCCCGCGTCAGGCCATGCCGGATGGCGCCGGCCTGGCCGGTGGTGCCGCCGCCGTGCACGGTCACTTCGACGTCGAAGCGATCATCCATGCGGGTCAGCTCGAGCGGCTGGCGCACGATCATGCGCGCCGTCTTGCGGCCGAAGAACTCGTCGAGCGGCTTGTTGTTGACCGTGATGCTGCCCGTTGCCGGGGCGGATGTACACCCGCGCGGTGGAGGTCTTGCGACGGCCGGTGCCGTAATTCATTTCGGTGCTCATATATTTACCTGGCGAGCTCAGATCTCCAGCGCCTGGGGCTGCTGGGCCTGGTGGGTGTGTTCTGCACCGGCGAAGACTGCGGAGCTTCTTCAGCATCTGTCGACCGAGCGGGTTCTTCGGCAACATGCCCTTCACGGCCTCCTCGAGCACCTGCTCGGGGGCGCGCTGCAGGCGCTTGTCCAGGGTCTCGGACTTCAGTATGCCCGATGTAGCCGGTGTGGTGGTAATACACCTTGTCCGACATCTTCTTGCCGGTGACGCGCACCTTTTCGGCATTGATGACCACGATGTAGTCACCGGTGTCGACGTGCGGCGTGAATTCCGGCTTGTGCTTGCCGCGCAGGCGGCGCGCCAGCTCGGTGGCCAGCCGGCCCAGCGTCTTGCCCGAGGCGTCCACCACGAACCAGTCGCGGCGCACGGTTTCCGGCTTGGCGGAAAAAGTCTTCATGTCCCAGCTCCAATAAGGATGAGCGGCAGGCGAAAAGCAGGGAAATATAATCCACGGCCCCGCCCCATGCAAGGGCCTGGAGGCCCTGGGCGGCCGGGCCGGGGGCAAAACCCGTTAAAAAACATGGCGCCCCCGGTTCAGCCCTTGTCGCCCGGCGGCTCCGAAGGCAGTCGCAGGCGGTCGACCACGCGACCATTCACCAGGTGCTCCTGGATGATCTCCTCCAGGTCTTCCTCGTCTATATAGGTGTACCAGACGCCTTCCGGGTAGACGACCGCCACGGGCCCCTCGCCGCACCGGTCGAGGCAGCCCGCGTTGTTCACCCGCACCTTGCCCGGCCCCGCCAGCCCCAGCTCTTTCACCCGCGCCTTGGTCCAGGCGCGCGCGGATTCCGCCCCCGCCTCCTGGCAGCAGGGACGGCCGTCCTCGCGACGGTTGGTGCAGAAGAACAGGTGGTGGCGGTACCAGGCCATGGCTCAGAACTTGTATTCCAGGCCGACGGTGGTGAGGAAATCGGAGTTCTTGGTACCGGCCGGCACGTCAGTGTTGTGGCGCACGCGGTAGGTCACGCGACCATTGAGGTTGCCGACCAGGTTGGTGACCAGCCCCGTCTCGCTCTCGGCGAAGGTGTTGTCCGAGGTCCACTGCACCAGCACGTTCTGGAACACGTCGGTGGTCTCCGACAGGTTCCACAGGTAGCGCAGGCCCGAGCTCAGCATGACGCCTTCCTCGTCGGTGCCGTCGGACAGCGTGGCGAAACGGTAACCGACGCCGAACTCGCCCTTGAGGGAGTGCCGCTCGCGATCAATCAGCACGCGGCCGTAACCGATGCTGGGCAGCGTCTCTTCCCGCACGCCGCCGAAATTGTCCTTGCGCCATTCGAAACGGCCGTAGAAATAGTTTTCCGGCGTCCAGTAATAGTTGGCCGTAGCACGGAGCTCGTAGCGCTCCTCGGTGCGAATATTTTCTTCCTCGCGCGTGAGGAAGCCGACCTTGCCGTCGTAGATCCAGCGGCCGTCCGTCTTGTATTCGACCTCGGCCTCGCCGCTGATGGCCTGGTTGACCGTGTTTCCGCGCGCCTGGGCGAAACTGAATCCGGTGCGGCCATTGAAGCCCGGACCACTCTCTTCAGCGGCAGCAATGGACGGCAGCCCGGCCAGCAGGCCAAGCCCCAGAAACAGCGCCGGAAAATGAAAAGCCCCTTTAACCATGAAATTCGTCTCCTGCGGGCGACACGCCCTCGAATCGAAGCCGGATAGAATAGCAAAGTACTCCGGCCCGACCCAGCAAGTTGTTCAACCGCATGCCCTCTTCCACAACCCCGTCCCGCTTCCCGCTGGAACTCGCCGATCGCTGCGTGAAGTGCGGCCTGTGCCTGCCGCACTGCCCGACCTACGGGGTCGAGAACGTCGAGGGCGAGTCACCACGCGGCCGGATCGCCCTGATGCAGGGGCTCGCCGGCGGCCGTCTCGAGGCCGACCCGGTGCTGGTGCGACACCTGGACCGCTGCCTCGGCTGCCGCGCCTGCGAGCGCGCCTGCCCGGCCGGCGTGCCCTACGGCGAGCTGATCGATGCCGGGCGCGTATTGCTTGGCGAACGCGGCGTGCGCGCCGGGCCATGGCGACGCGCATTTGCGGCACTGGCGCGCCGGCCCGCCCTGCTGCGGCTGGCGGCCCGTCTCGGCCGCATCCCCGGCGCGCAACGACTGGCCCGCCTCGTCGGCGGGCTGCCGGCACGCGCCGCCGCCCTGGCGCCCCGTAGCGCGCGGGCGCCGCGCACGCTGCAGCAGGCCTCGCGCAACAGCGCGGGCGACCGCGTGGTGCTGTTCCAGGGCTGCGTCGGCGCGGCGCTGGATGGCGCTACGCTGGATGATGTCCGGCAGGCACTCGAGGCCGCCGGCTGGCGTGTCGAGACACCGCCGGGCCAGGGCTGCTGCGGCGCTCTTGACCAGCATGCCGGCCGCCCGAGCCTCGCCGCGCGGGCCGCGAGCCGCAACTTGCAGGCCCTCGCCGGCGCTGCGCCGATCGTGAGCTGCGCCACCGGCTGCACGGCCACGCTGCTGGACTACGGTCGCCTCGCCGGGACGGACGGCGACGCGCTGGCACGACGCGTGGTGGACCCCTCCGAGTTGCTCGCCGACGCGCGCCTCGAGCTGCGCGCCGGCCCTTACCAGGACATCGTCCTGCACGTCCCTTGCACCCAGCGCAACGTCACGCGCAGCGACGACAGCGTGCGCCGGCTGCTCAGGCGGCTGCCCGGCGTGCGGTTCCGGGAATTGCCGGCGGGCTGCTGCGGCGCCGCCGGCGAGAACTTCCTCAGCCAGCCCGAGCTGGCGGACACCCTGCTCGAGCCGCTGCTGGAGGCGTTGCGCGGTGCGCCGCCCGACGCACTGGTCACCAGCAACGTCGGCTGCGCCCTGCATTTCAAGGCGGGCCTGGCACGCGCCGGCCTCGACATCCCGGTACTGCATCCAGCATCTCTGGTCGTCGCTGCGCTAGAATCGGGGACATGAACCAACGCCGGCTCACGCCCGTCGACCGGGCGCTCGAACAGCTCGACCAGGCCGTCCGCACCGTGTTCGGCCCGCCGCCGCCGCCATCCCGGCCCAACCCGGCCGGCGACCTCCCGGAGCGCACGCTCACCGACCGGGAACGCCGCCACGCGGCCGGGCTCATGCGCGTGAATCATGCCGGCGAGATCATGGCGCAGGGCCTCTACCAGGGGCAGGCGCTCACCGCGCAACTCGACACCGTGCGGGAGGCCATGGAGCAGGCTGCGGTAGAAGAATTCGATCACCTCGCGTGGTGCGAGCAACGCCTGGAGGAGCTCAGCGAGACGCCGAGCCGCCTCGGCCCGCTGTGGTACGCCGGTGCCTTCGCGCTCGGTGCCGGCGCCGGCCTGGCCGGCGACCGCTGGAGCCTCGGCTTCGTGTCCGAGACCGAAGCGCAGGTGATCAACCACCTCGAGGAGCACCTGGGCCGGCTGCCTCCGGGCGACCAGCGCAGCCGCGCAATTATCGAACAAATGAAGATCGACGAAGCGCATCACGGCGCCGAGGCGCGTGCCGCGGGCGGGCTGCCCTTGCCGGCGCCGGCCAAGGGCCTGATGACGCTGATGTCGAAAGTAATGACGCGCACCGCCTACTGGATCTGAACCGCCGCAACCCGGGGCTGCCCTTGCCCTTGTTCCGGCGGTAGGTTAAAAGGGTGCGCGCCGTAAGGCTTTTTACATAAGAAGCAGCGAGGCCAGCGAATGGTTGAGTCCGTAGGGAGGGGGAACGAGATTCCTGCCATGAGCCGCTTTCTGGGGCTCTGTCGTATCCGTTCCATTCCATCCAAGACCGCAGTCATCCATGCCGGCGACCTGCCCGACGTGCTCTATTACATCGTCGACGGTTCGGTCGAAGTGATGATCGAGGACGCCGACGGCAACGAGATGGTGCTGGCCTACCTCAACAAGGGCCAGTTCTTCGGCGAAATGGGCCTGTTCCGCGACCAGCCCACGCGCAGCGCCTGGGTGCGCACGCGGACGCCCTGCGAGATCGCGGAGATGACCTACGCGCGCTTCCGCCAGGTCGCCGCGGAGAACCCGGGACTGCTGTTCGAACTCGCCACCCAGCTGGCCACCCGCCTGGAGCGGACCAACCGCAAGCTCGGGGACCTGGCGTTCGTCGACGTCACCGGGCGCATCGCGCACGCCATCATGGACCTGTGTTCCGAGCCCGATGCGATGACGCATCCGGACGGGATGCAGATCAAGGTCAGCCGCCAGGAGCTGTCCCGCCTGGTGGGCTGCTCGCGCGAAATGGCCGGACGCGTGCTCAAGGTGCTCGAGGAACAAGGCCTGCTGCGCGCGCGCGGCAAGACCATCGTGGTGCACGGCGTGCGCCCGCAGCAACGCGCCTAGATCACTCGACCGCAGCGCCGAAGGCTCAGTCGGCTTCCGCGTCTACCCCGGCAAGCTCGCGCCGCATCGCGGTGATCGTGCTGGCGTAGTCCGCCGAACCGAAGATCGCCGAACCGGCCACGAACGTGTCCGCGCCCGCTCGCGCCACCTCGGCGATGTTGTCGATCTTCACGCCGCCGTCCACCTCGAGACGGATCGGCAATCCGTTGTCGTCGATGAAGCGTCGCGCCGCGGCGATCTTGCGCAGGGCGGAGGGAATGAACTTCTGCCCGCCGAACCCGGGATTCACCGACATGATGAGGATCATGTCGACCTTGTCGGCAAGGTAGTCCAGCCAGTGCAGCGGCGTGCCGGGGTTGAACACCAGCCCCGACTTGCAGCCCAGGTCGCGCACCAGCTGCAGGCTGCGGTCCGGATGCTCGCTGGCCTCGGGATGAAAGGTGATCCAGCTGGCGCCGGCCTGCGCGAAAGACTCGATCAGCCCGTCCACCGGGCTCACCATGAGGTGCACGTCGATGGGCGCCTCGACGCCCCAGTTGCGCAGCGCCTCGCACACCATCGGGCCGATCGTCAGGTTGGGCACGTAATGGTTGTCCATGACGTCGAAGTGGACCATGTCCGCGCCGGCGGCAAGGACGGCGTCGACTTCCTCGCCGAGGCGGGCGAAGTCGGCGGACAGGATAGAGGGGGCGATGCGGTAGTCCGACATGGCAGGGATCCGGCTGGTGAGTCGTGACGCCGACACTCTAACCCAAGCCGGGCTCGCGCCCCACCCTGCGGGCCGCGCTCAGCGCATGCCGCGCGCGGCGCGCACCGTCTCCCAGGCGGCGCGGATTTCGCGCGTCCTGGCCTCGGCCATCGGGATCATGGAATCCGGCATACCGCGGGCGCGCAGCTTGTCGGGATGGTGCTGGTTCATCAGGCGCCGATAGGCCAGCTTCACTTCCGCGTTGCTGGCCTCGGGACCGAGCCCGAGGACGCGGTAAGCATCCTCGGTGCTGGGCCGTGTCGCGACCGCGGTTTGCCGCTCGCCGAAGCCCCGGCCCAGCCGCAGCAGCGCCTCCGCCTGCGCCATCTCGACCCGGCTCAAGTCCAGCGTGGACGCGATCCGCCACAGGATCTCGCGCGTCTCGGCGCGCAACTGGCCGTCGGCCAGCGCTGCCTCGATCTGGATCTCGAGGAAAGCGCGCCGCAGCGTGCGGCGCGAGCCGAGTGCGGCGCGCAGGTCCGCCAGCGTCTGCTGCAGCGGGAAATCGGGCGCCTTGCCGGCGGTGTAGAAGCCGATCGCCGCCTGCACCTGCTCGGGCGTGAGACCCATGCGGTCCATGATCGCGCGCGCCGCCTGGATCTCGGCTTCGCTGACGCGTCCGTCGGACTTCGCCACGTGGCCCATGACGCCGAAGGTCGCCGCAAAGAACACGCGGCCGACATCACCGGAGCCGAGACGCTCACGGCCGGCCGGCCGCGCCATGCCGCGGTCGAACTGGTGCCCGAGAATAATCCCGACGGCGGCGCCGACGGGACCGGCCAGCGAACCGATGATCGCGCCCGTGAGCTTGCCTGCCCACTTCATGGCCGGGATCCCGGGACCGGCGCGCCATGCGGGCGCATTTGACGGGCGCGCCGGGGCGCGGTGAGAATTCGGGGGATCACGGCCTGTGCCTCTACGGGAGCCCCAATGTTAACAGTACGCGCATTCGTCGCCAGCCGGGGCGCCCGCACCGGCTCGGGAGCGGCCGCGCCTTGAGCACGCTGTTCGAATCCGACCTGCCCGGGCTCGAGCTGCTACATCGCGGCAAGGTGCGCGACGTGTACGCCGTGGATGCGCGCACGCTGCTCATGGTGGCAACCGACCGCCTCTCGGCCTTCGACGTGGTGTTGCCCGACCCGATTCCTGGCAAGGGCGAGATCCTGACCCAGACGGCACGCTTCTGGTTCGCACGCACGCAGTCGCTGGTGCCCAACCACCTGCTGGACCGGCCGGTCGAATCCGTGCTCCCGGACGGCGTAGATGCGGCACAGTACCGGCTGCGCAGCAGCGTCACGCGCCGGCTGCAGCCGCTCCCGGTGGAGGCGGTGGCGCGGGGCTATCTCATCGGCTCCGGCTGGAAGGACTACCAGGCCAGCGGGGCGGTCTGCGGCATTCCGCTGCCGGCCGGGCTGCGCCAGGCCGACCGGCTGCCGGAACCGATCTTTACGCCCGCCACCAAGGCGGCGGTCGGCGAGCACGACGAGAACATCAGCTTTGCACGCATGAGCGGGATCATCGGCACCGAGCTGGCCGAGCGGGTGCGGGAGCTGACCCTGCGCATTTACGACGAGGCCGCCCGTTACGCGCGCGAGCGCGGCATCATCATCGCGGACACCAAGTTCGAGTTCGGCCTGGACGAGGACGGCACGCTGTACCTCATCGACGAGGCGCTGACGCCGGACTCCTCGCGTTTCTGGCCGGCCGACGAGTGGGCGCCGGGCGCCAGTCCACCGAGTTTCGACAAGCAGTTCGTGCGCGACTACCTGGAAACCCTCGACTGGAACAAGCAAGCGCCGGGGCCGCGCCTGCCCGCCGAGATCATCACGCGCACCGCGGGCAAGTACCGCGAAGCCTACCGCCGGCTGACCGGCGACACGGAGCTGTTCCCGGGATGAGCACCACGCTGCAAGCGCGCTGCGAACGGCTCCTGTGGGAGGAATCAGGCATCTCCTCCCATCCCCTGGGTCACCTGCTGTTGCTGCCGGCGCGTTTCGTTTACGCCATCGCGCGCGACCTGTCGCAGGGCCAGCTCACCCTGCGGGCCATGAGCCTCGTGTACACCACCCTGCTGTCGGTGGTGCCGCTGCTGGCCTTCAGTTTCTCGGTGTTGAAGGGCTTCGGCGTGCACCGGCAGATCGAACCCCTGCTGTACGAGTTCCTCGCACCGCTGGGGGACAAGGGTGCCGAGATCACCGACCAGGTCATCGCTTTCGTCGAGAACGTGCGCGGCGGCGTGCTGGGCGGCATCGGCCTGGCGCTGCTGGTGTTCACCGTGATCTCGATGGTGCAGAAGGTGGAAGAGACCTTCAACCACATCTGGCAGGTGCAGCAGTCGCGCAGCATCGCGCGCCGCTTCAGCGACTATCTCAGCGTGATCCTGGTGGGACCGATCCTCATGGTCACGGCCATGGGCCTGCTCGCCACCATCAATTCGAGCTCGGCCATGCAGGCCGTGGCCGAGGTCGAGCCGTTCGGCTCGCTGATTGCGCTGATCACCCGCCTCGCGCCATTTGCCCTGGTGGTCGTCGTGTTCGCCTTCGTATATGCCTTCGTCCCCAATACCAAGGTGCGCATCGGTCCGGCGCTGGTCGGCGCCGCCATCGCCGGTGCGGCATGGACCCTGGGCGGGTCGCTGTTCGCCTCCATGGTGGTGGGCTCGACGCGTTACGCCGCCATCTACTCCAGCTTCGCCATCGCCATCGTCGCGCTGATCTGGCTGTACCTGTCCTGGCTGATCCTGCTGCTCGGGGCGCAGGTCGCGTTTTACACCCAGTATCCGCGCCGCCTGCGCTACGGCCAGGCGCGCCTGCGCCTGTCCATCACCGAGGTGGAAAGCCTGGCGCTGGCGATCATGCAACAGGTGGCGCAGGGCTTCCGCAGCGGGGACCGGCCCGGCTTTCTGCAGCTGGCACAGTCACTGCAATACCCGGCGCGCGCGCTGGAAGAAATCACGGCGCAGCTCGAGCAGGCCGGGCTGCTGGTGCATACCGAGGATGAGACCTTCGTGCCGGGCCGTGAGCCGGGCGAGATCAACGTGGCGGACATCCTTGCCGCCGTGCGCGGCGACGTGCGAACCGAAGCACAAGGGACGACCGCAGTGTTGCGCGAGGCGCGCGCAGCCGAGACGAAGTCACTGGCCGGCCACACCCTGGCCGACCTGGTCTAGCGCCGCACGCCGTCAGTCGCCGGCCACGGTCATGCGGCCGACCAGCAGTGAGCCGCACTGGATGACGCCGCGTCGGTCCACGTCCGAGCCGACGGCCTGGATATCCAGGTAAAGGTCTTTCAGGTTGCCGGCGATAGTCACCTCCTGGACCGGGTGCGCAATCTCGCCACCCTCGACCCAGAAGCCGCTGGCCCCGCGCGAATAGTCACCGGTCACGCCGTTGACCCCCTGGCCCATCAACTCCGTCACCACCAGTCCGCGGCCCATGTCGCGCAGCAGGGCAGCAAAGTCCCGGCCGTCGCCCAGCACGCGCAGGTTGTGCAAACCGCCGGCATTGCCCGTCGTGCGCAGGCCGAGGCGGCGCGCGGAGTAGCTGGAGAGCACGTAGCCCTGCAACACGCCCGTCTCCACCAGCATCCGGTCGTGCGTGGCGACCCCCTCCGCATCGAACGGTGCCGAGCCCATCGCCCGTGCGATGTGCGGGCGTTCCTCGAGGCTCATCCACTCCGGCAGGACCTGCGTGCCGGCCGCATCCAGCAGGAAGCTGGCCTTGCGGTACTGCGCGCCGCCCTTCACGGCGCCGACCAGGTGCCCGAGGAAGCCGCGCGCCAGTTCCGCTACGAAAAGCACCGGCACGTTGCGCGTCGACAGCTTGCGCGCGCCGAGCCGGCGCAGGGTACGTTCCGCGGCACGGCGCCCGACCGCTTCCGGCGACTCCAGCGTGTCGGCGCAGCGCGACAGGGTGTACCAGTAGTCGCGCTGCATGTGGTCGCCCTTGCCGGCGATGAGCGCGCAGCTGACGCTGTGACTGGTGCTGGCATAGCCGCCGCTGAACCCGTGCGTATTGGCATACACCCGCAGGCCGCGATGGCTCGACAGCGAACCGCCCTCGGTGTTGGTGATGCGCTCGTCCGCCTGCAGACCCGCGGCCTCGCAGTCGCGCGCCAGTGCCACCGCCTGGTCCGGCTCGAGATCCCACGGATGGTCGAGGTCGAGGTCGGGCGGGTCGACTGCCATGCACTCCGGGTCGGGCAGGCCGGCACAAGTGTCCTCGGCCGTGTAGCGCGCAATGGTGCAGGCCTTTTCGACGGTCTCCTGGATCGCCTGGGGCGCGAGGTCAGAGGTGCTGGCGCTGCCCTTGCGCTGGCCGAAATAGACGGTGACGCTGAAGCCGCGGTCGCGCTGGTGTTCGAGCGTCTCCACTTCTCCCTTGCGCACGGTTACGGACAGGCCGGCAGCCAGGCTGGCGCCCACCTCGGCGGCCGAGGCGCCGCCCTTGCGGGCACGCGCCAGCGCATCTTCGGCCAGCGTCTCGAGCCGCGCGCGCGCAGCGCCGAGATCGCTCAGATCAGACGACGACATCGTGTTTCCTCTCGGTCCGGAGGGCCCGGAACAGGCGCCGCAGTGTAGCAAACCCCCGTGCTATCATCCCGGCCCCTCGCAGGGGATACGGGCGTGACGCGAACAGACTCCGCAGCATTGGATCTCGACTGGGTGCGCGGGCACTTCCCGGCGCTCGAAAACGGCTGGGTGCTGATGGACAACGCGGGCGGCGCCGCCACGCTCGAAGCCGTCGCCGCGCGCACCGCCGAGTACATGCGGCGCTGGCCGGTACAGCTCGGCGCCAGCTACGGTCCCTCGGCCGAGGCCGGCGAGCTCCAGTCGAGGGCCAGGACCGCGCTGGCGGGCCTGTTCAACCGTGGCGGTGGCGCGCCCCTGGCGCCGGACCGGCTCGCCATGGGCGCCTCGACCACGTCCCTGCTCTCACGCCTCGCACGCGCCCTGCTGCCGACCCTGTCCCCGGGCGACGAGATCGTGGTCAGCGACGCCGACCACGAGGCCAACATCGGCCCCTGGCTGCGCCTGCAGGCACACGGCATCCGCATTCGCTGGTGGCGTGTGCGCCCCGACAGCATGCGCCTCGAGGCGGAGGACCTCGACGAGCTGCTCGGCCCGCGCACGCGCCTGGTGTGTTTCACGCATGCCTCCAACCTCCTCGGCAGCGTGGTCGATCCGCGCCCCGTCGTCGAGCGTGCCCGGGCCGTCGGCGCGCGCTGCTGCGTGGACGGCGTCGCCTACGCGCCGCACCGCGCGCTGGCGCCGGAGGCACTGGGCATCGACTGGTACGCCTTCAGCCTCTACAAGGTCTTCGGGCCGCACTGCGCGCTGCTGTCCTGCTCGGCAGACGGCGCCGCGACACTGGCCAACCTGAACCACGAATGGATGTCGTCGCCCGCGCCCGCCACGCGGCTGGAGCCGGGCGCCTGGCCCTACGAACTGGCGTGGGGCGCGTCGGCCGTGCCCGAGTACCTCGACGCGATCGAGGCGCGCCACGGCCAGCCGGCATTCGAACTCATCGCGGCGCATGAACGCGCCCTCGCCGCCGCGGTGCTGGAGTGGCTGGCGCAGCGCGACGACGTGCGCGTCATCGGCGCCGCCGAGGCCGGCCCGGACCGCCTGCCGACGATCTCTTTCGTCTCCTCGCGCAAGCGTCCGCAAGAGATCGTGACCGCGGTGGACGCCGCGCGCGTCGGCATCCGCCACGGTCACTTCTATGCGCCCCGCCTGGTGGAGGCGCTCGGCCTGCCGCGCGACGAGGGCGTGGTGCGGATTTCCATGGCGCACTACAACTCGCTGGCCGAGGTCGAGCAGCTCCTGCAGGCGCTCGAGGGCGCGTTATGAGCGAGCGCGACGCGCCCAGCAAGAGCCGGCGCAAGCGCGACGCGGAGGCGCTGCAGTCCCTGGGCGAGGCGCTGGCGGCATTCACACGCGCGGACCTGGCGCCGCTGGAGCTGCCCGATCGCCTGCTGCAGGCCTTCGAGGAACTGGGCTCGATCCGCTCGCACGAGGCACGGCGCCGGCATTGCCAGTTCATCGGCCGCCTGATGCGCGAGGTCGATGCCGCGCCGCTGCAGGCCTTCCTGGATGCACGCAGCCAGCCGAGCCGCGCCGAGGCGCGCCTGTTCAAGCTCACCGAGAGCTGGCGAGATCGCATGCTGGAGGGCGGGGACGACGTGCTGCAGGCTTTTCTCGCCACGCACGGCTCGGTCACGACGCGGGAAAAGCAGCAGCTGGAAGAGACGCTGGCGGCGGCCCAGGCCGGGCGCAGCGGCGCCTCGCGCCGCCTGTTCCGCGAGCTCAAGGCGCTGGTCGAGCGGGAGCACGACAATGGCGCACCAGGCGGCGCAGCGCTGCTAGAATAGCGCGATGAAAACGCTGGTCGGCATCATCATGGGCTCACGCTCCGACTGGAGCACGATGCAGCACGCAGCCCAGACACTGGAGGCACTCGGCGTGCCGCACGAGACGCGCGTGGTCTCGGCGCACCGCACGCCCGACCTCCTGTTCGAGTACTGCGAGGGCGCACGCGAACGCGGGCTGGAAGTGATCATCGCCGGCGCCGGCGGCGCGGCGCACCTGCCCGGCATGGCGGCGGCCAAGACCAGCCTGCCGGTGCTCGGCGTGCCGGTGCAGTCGAAGGCGCTGAACGGCCTGGACTCGCTGCTCTCCATCGCGCAGATGCCGGCGGGCGTGCCGGTCGGCACGCTGGCGATCGGCACGGCCGGCGCGGTCAATGCAGCGTTGCTGGCCACGGCCATCGTCGCCGCCGGGCGACCCGACATCCTCGCCGCGCTGGAGCGTTTCCGCGCGGAGCAGACGCGCAAGGTGCTGGCGGCGCCGGACCCGGCCGCCCCCGACAGCGAATGAACATCGGCATCATCGGCGCCGGCCAGCTGGGACGCATGCTGGCGCTCGCGGGTTATCCGCTGGGCCAGCGCTTCGTCTTCGTCGACCTCGACGCCGACGCGCCCGGCGCCCAGGTGGGACGCATCATCCCCGGACACTTCGACGACCCGGCTGCGCTGGCCGCGCTGGCCGACGCCGTGGACATCGTGACCTTCGACGTGGAGAACGTGCCGCAGGATGCGGCCGAGACCGTCGCGGCCCGCGTCCCCTTCTACCCGCCGCCCGCTGCGCTCGGCGCCGGCCAGGACCGGCTGACAGAAAAGCGCCTGTTCGGCGAACTCGGCATCCCGACGGCGCCCCATGCCGCGGTGGACTCCCAGGCCGGCCTGGAAGCCGCAGTCGCCCAGGTCGGGCTGCCGGCAATCCTCAAGACCCGGCGCCTCGGCTACGACGGCCGCGGCCAGCTGCGTCTCGAGACCACAGCGGACCTGGACGGCGCTTTCGCTGCGCTCGGCGGCGTGCCGGCGATCCTCGAGGGCTTCGTGCCCTTCGAGCGCGAGCTCTCGCTGGTCGGGGTGCGCAGCCGCAACGGCGAGACCGCGTTCTGGCCGCTGGCGGAGAACACCCATGCCGAGGGCATCCTGCGCCAGACCCGCGCGCCCTGGGATGACGCCGAACTGCAGGCCCTGGCGGAACGCCACCTGCGCGCCCTGCTCGAGCGCTTCGAGTACGTCGGCGTGCTGACGGTGGAGTTCTTTCTCCTCGGCGGGGTGCTGCTCGCCAACGAGATGGCGCCGCGCGTGCACAACTCGGGGCACTGGACCATCGAGGGCGCCGTGACCAGCCAGTTCGAGAACCACGTGCGCGCCATCCTCGGCCTGCCGCTGGGATCGACGCAGGCCACCGGCCACGCCGCCATGGTGAACTTCATCGGGCGCATGCCGCCGCTGGCGGACGTGCTGGCGATCGAGGGCGCCCACTACCACGATTACGGCAAAACACCCCGCCCCGCGCGCAAGCTGGGCCATTGCACCGTGGTGCGGCCCACCGCGTCGGATCGCGATGAGGCGCTGGCGCAGCTCGCCGCCCTGGCGTGAAACTTGAACCCGTTCGCTTGCGTCCCGGCGTGCGCTGCATATAGTGGTAGCTCGGTCGCGCAACACGGACGTGTCACCCGGTCATCACATGTATCTTGAATCCTTCGGTCTAAAGGAACACCCGTTCCGCCTCAGCCCCGACCCGCGCTTCCTGTTCCTCAGCAAGCAGCATGCGCGGGCGCGCGCCTACATGGAGTCGACGGTCTGGTTCAGCGACGGGTTCGTGATCGTCACGGGCGAAATCGGCGCCGGCAAGACCACCCTGCTGGAGAAGTTTCTCTCCGAGCTGGACGACAGCGTCACGGTCGCCCGCATCCACCAGACCCAGGTCACCGCGGTACAGTTCCTGCAGAGCCTGCTGATGCAGTTCGGCATCCGCGCCTTCAACATGCGCAAGGCGGAGCTGCTGGATGCTCTCGACAGCCACCTCAGGGGCCTGCTGGCCGAGGGCCGGCGCGTGGTCATCGTGGTGGACGAAGCGCAGAACCTCGACACCACGGTGCTGGAAGAGATCCGCATGCTGTCGGACGTCGGCCCCGGGGCCGGCCGGGTGGTCAGCATCATTCTCGCCGGGCAGCCGGAGCTGAATGCCACGCTGGACTCGCCCGAGCTGGAACAGCTGGCGCAGCGCACCCGCCTGCGCTTCCATCTCAAGGCCCTGACCGAGGACGAGGCGCAGGACTACATCAAGCACCGGCTGGAGGTCGCCGGGGCGGAGCGCGAGATCTTCACCCCCGAGGTCTATCCCGTCATCTACCGCTACTCCGGTGGCGTGCCGCGACTCATCAACACGCTGTGCGACACGGCGATGCTGGTCGCCTTCGGCGAAGAAAAGGACGTGGTCGGCGCAGAAGAAGTGAAGGAAGCGATCGACGAGCTGCAGTGGACGGACTACGCCAGCCGCACCAATCGTTTCCGCGCCATCGACACCGAGGGCAAATCCGTCGCCCGCCTGCTGGTCACGGGCGCCGGCGACGATCCGCTGGAATACCCGCTGATGCGCGGCCGCTACGTCATCGGGCGCACGGCCGACAACGACATCCAGCTCGACAGCCGGTTCGTCAGCCGGCACCACGCCCAGCTGACGGTCAGCGCCGGCTCGGCCACCATCCAGGACCTGAAGAGCACCAACGGCGTCTACTTCGACGGCCGGCGCGTGCGCCGCAAGACGCTCAAGAACGGCGAGACCTTCATGATCGGCGAGCATGAATTGCTGTTCCGCCTCGCAGACCATCGCGGTGGCTCCGCGGACGAACAGGTCGACGCCGTGCTCGAAGAAGAGCAGGAAGACGAAGACTGAAGAAAGCCGGTTCCCAAGTTCGCCGCCGCTTGCGCCTGCCGCGCCGCCGCAACACGGCGGAGGGACGGGAACGGAGGGTCGGGGTCGAACTCGAGCTGATCGGCCTCGAACTCAACGACATCGCCGAGCGCGTCGCCGCCCAGCTCGACCTCTCGATCAGCGTGGATGGCCGCTATCGGCGCGTGCTCAGCGGCGACCCGGCCGGAGACTGGGCGGTCGAGCTCGATTTCGATTTCCTGCAGCGACTCGGCCAGCAGGAACGCGGCACTGACGACCTGCTGGACGAGCTGCGCGACTCCGCCGAAGACCTGCTCAAGACCCTCGCCGAACTGGTGGTGCCGAAGGAGCTGGTCAGCCCGCCGCTGCCAATGCACCGGCTGGGCGAGATCGAGATGCTGATCGAACTGTTGCGCGCAGCCGGCGCCAGGGGCACCTCGGACAGCGTCGGCTACGCCTTCGCCATGCAGTTCAACCCCGAGGTGCCGGGCGCTTCGGCGCGCGACATCACGCCCTACCTCAAGGCCTTCCTGTGCCTCTATCCCTGGCTGTTCCTGCGCGCCAAGGTCGACCTCACGCGGCGCATCACCAGTTACATCGACCCGTTCCCGGTGGACTATGTACGCAAGGTGGTGGCGCCCGGGTACGCACCCGATCTCGACACGCTGATCGACGACTACCTGGAATGGAACCCCACGCGCAACCGCGCGCTGGATTTCCTGCCGCTGTTCCTGCACCTCGACGAGGAGCGGGTGCGCAATGTCACGGACGACCCCCTCATCAAGCCGCGGCCCGCCTTTCACTACCGCCTGCCCAACTGCGATATCCATCATCCGGACTGGGGTTTCTACCTCGCCTGGAACGACTGGCTCGAGGTGGAGGAACTGGCGGCGCGCCCGCGCCGCCTCGCGAAGTGCTGCGAGGCTTACGGCAAGTTCCTCGCCAACCCCCTGCAACGCTGGATGGGCGACTGGGCGAAGGAGGTCGAGCGCCAGTGGCTGCGCCGCTGATCGTCGTCACCGGCCCGACCCGCGGCGCCTTCGGCCCGCGGCTCCTGGTGAGCCTCGCCCTGCGCCGCTACGGCGCGCGCGTCCGGCAACTCCGCCCCGGCCAGGAGGCGGCGCTGCCCGACTTCGACGGCGCCGTTATCACGGGTGGGCATGACGTCGACCCGGTGCTGTACGCCGCCGAGCCGGAGGTCGAGCCCCGTCACGACCCCGCGCGCGACGCGTTCGAGTCCGCCGTCATCGACCGGGCGCTGGAGGAGCGCATCCCCCTGCTCGGCATCTGTCGGGGGGCGCAGCTGCTGAACGTGCGCCGCGGCGGCAGCCTGTTCCAGGAGCTCGCATCACGTCGCAGCAAAACGTCCAACCGCTGGACCGTGCTGCCGCTTAAGACCCTGCATATCGAGCCCGCGACACGGCTCGCCGGCCTGCTCGGCCCCGGCCCGCGGCAGGTCAACAGCCTCCACAACCAGGCCATCGACCGCGTCGGTGTCGGGCTGCACGTGTCCGGACGTGACCTCGACGGCATCGTCCAGGCGGTCGAGGACCCGAGCCTGCCCTTCCTGCTCGGGGTGCAATGGCACCCCGAGTTCCTGCTCTACCTCCGCGCCCAGCGGCACCTGTTCCGGGCGCTGGTGGAGCAGGCCGGGCGATACCGCGGCGCGCACCGCGGACGGTCCCGGGTTGATGCGTGATTGCTTTGTGTCGAAAGAATTTACACATGCGCCACGTGCGGACCAGCGGAAGTCTTATAACCTGTTGTTTTTGTTGTTTTCCGATCGCTTGGCACGAAGTCTGCATAAGATTTGGGTACACAAGAATTGACTCCGCGAGAGGATGTCGCAATGAAGATGCTCAAGAACAAGTCCACGATGCTCCTGGCCGGCCTGGCGGCTCTGATGCTGTCGGTCGCGGCGCAGGCGGCGCCGGTCACTTACTCCGGCTACAGCCTGAAGTACGGATCCAGCGGGGCGCCCACCGGGACGGTTACCTACGGCGATCCGACTGCAACGACGCCGCGCATCTACGCTGGCGAAATCACCTTCAACGTCAGCGGTGGCGGTACTTTCAATGGCTTCTGCATTGATTTGTCGACCAACCTGCGGCGGTCCGGGACTTACACGCCGGAGTCTGCGGAGGGGTTGAACACGGACGCCCTTGGCGCCCTGTTCGAGCTTTACTACAACGATTCCGGCATGGGCCAGGTCAACACCGCAGCGTTCCAGCTCGCCGTCTGGTCGATCATTTATGATTCGGCCACGCTGCTGGACGTCCACGTTTGGCGGAAAACGTGCGGACCCAGGCCGCCAGCTACCTGACGGGTGTCTCGGGCTTCTCGGGTTCCAGCACCTTCGCGTTCCTCGTGTTCGACGAGGCTGGCAACCAGAACATGCTCACTTGGTCCCGCGTGCCCGAGCCCGGCACCCTCGCCCTGCTCGGCCTCGGCCTGCTCGGCGCCGGTGCGATGCGCCGCCGTCGCAGCTAAGCGACCGGGAGACTAAACAAGAACGCCCGCGGAGAAATCCGCGGGCGTTTTCTTTTGCGCGGGGAAAAGTCCCGGTTGAGATACCGGGTCAGGCGGTGCCGCCGACCGTGAGCGAATCCACCTTCAGCGTCGGCTGGCCGACCCCGACCGGCACGCTCTGGCCTTCCTTGCCGCAGACGCCGATGCCGGCGTCGAGCCGCAGATCGTTGCCGACCATGGAGACGCGCGTCAGCACGTCGGGGCCGTTGCCGATCAGCGTGGCGCCCTTCACCGGCGTGGTGATGCTGCCCTTCTCGACCAGGTAGGCCTCGCTGGCCGAAAACACGAACTTGCCCGAGGTGATGTCCACCTGGCCGCCGCCGAAATTCACGGCGTAAAGGCCGCGATCGATGCTGGCGATGATCTCGGCCGGATCGTGCGGCCCGGCCAGCATGTAAGTATTGGTCATGCGCGGCATCGGCAGGTGGGCGAAGCTCTCGCGCCGGCCGTTGCCGGTGGAGCGCGTGCCCATCAGGCGCGCATTCAGCTTGTCCTGCAGGTAGCCCTTCAGCACGCCGTTCTCGATCAGCGTGGTGCAGTTGGTCGGCGTGCCTTCGTCGTCGATGGTGAGCGAACCGCGCCGGCCGGGCAGCGTGCCGTCGTCGACGATGGTGCACAGCGGCGACGCGACCTTCTCGCCGATGCGGCCGGTGAAGGCCGACGTGCCGTTGCGGTTGAAGTCGCCCTCCAGCCCGTGGCCGATGGCCTCGTGCAGCAGCACGCCCGGCCAGCCCGGACCGAGCACCACCGGCATGGTGCCGGCCGGCGCCGGCACCGCCTCGAGGTTCACCAGCGCCTGGCGCGCAGCCTCGCGCGCGAACTCCTCGGCGCGGCGCGTCCTCGAGCAACCAGCCGTAGCCGAAGCGCCCGCCGCCGCCGGCGTAGCCCTGCTCGCGCCGCCCGTTCTGCTCCGCAATGGCCATGACGTTGGCGCGCACCAGCGGCCGGACGTCCGTCGCCAGCGTGCCGTCGCTGGCGGCGACCAGGATGAGCTCGTGCACGCCCACCAGGCTGACCACGACTTCCTTGATGCGCGGGTCGACCGCGCGGGTGACGGCGTCGAGCCGTTCCAGGAACGCGATCTTGGCCTCATCGGCCAGCGTGCCCAGCGGGTCGAGGTCCGGATACAGCGGTGCCGGGCGCGGCGAACGCCAGGCCTGCACCGCGCCGTTGCCGCCCTGGCGCGTGATGGCGCGCGCGGCCTCGGTCGCGGCGCTAAGCGCCGGCATGACCAGCTCGTCGGAATAGGCGAAGCCGGTCTTTTCGCCGCTCACGGCGCGGATGCCCGCGCCCTGCTCGATGGTGTGGCTGGCGTCCTTGACCTTGCCGTCCTCCAGCGTCCACGCCTCCTGGCGCAGCGACTGGATGTAGATGTCGGCGGCGTCGACCGCACGGCCCATGATGCGGCCCAGCAGCCGGTCGAGGTCCTGTTGCTGCAGTCCCGCCGGGGCCAGCAGGCGATCGACCGTCGCCTGCGTCGTCATCTCGTTCATGCATCCTTCTCCGTGCGCACACGCAAGGTCCCCTGCGCGCGCCTGTGTTCCAGCACCGGGAATTTCTGTCGCGCTTCGCGTTGCGCGGCGAGGTCGAGGTCCGCCACGACCACACCCTCGCCTTCGCGGCGACGCGCCAGCACTTCGCCCCAGTGATTGACGATCATCGAGTCGCCCCAGGTCCGTCGTCCGCCCGGATGCTCGCCCCACTGGGCGGCGGCAAGCACGCAGGCCAGGTTGTCGACCGCCCGCGCCCGCACCAGCAATTCCCAGTGGGCACGGCCGGTGGTCTCGGTGAAGGCCGCGGGCAATGCCACGGCGTCCATGCCGGAGGCCGACATGACCTGGAACAACCCGGGAAAGCGCATATCGTAGCAGACGGCGAGGCCGAGCCGGCCGAAGGGCACAGCGGCCACCACGGCTTCCGCGCCCGGCGCGATACCGTCGGACTCGCGGTAGCCTTCGCTGCCCCGGGCAGGTTGACGTCGAACAGGTGGATCTTGTCGTAGCGCGCGGCAAGGCGGCCCCTGTGCGTCGTACAGCAGGCAGGCGGCGCGCGGGCGGGACTCGCCCGCCTCGAGCACCGGCAGGGTGCCGCCAACAATCCACAGGCCGAGCTCGCGCGCCTGTGCCGCCAGGAAGTCCTGCATCGGGCCGGCGCCGGGGGGCTCCGCCATCGCGACGCGGTCCGCTTCGCTGCGGCCAAGGAAAGCAAAATTCTCCGGCAGCACCACCAGCCTGGCGCCCTGGCGCGCCGCGGACTCGAGCAGCTGGCCGCGGATGCGAGATTGGCCTCGCGGTCCTGGCCCGATGTCATCTGCACCACGGCGACACGTTCGCTCATCGCGGGTCCTCCCGGGGTTGCGGCGGCGGCTCGGGTCGTAGTTCGGGTTGTGAGTCGGGCGAGATTCAGGCGGCGATTCGGGTGACGACGGCGGCGGCGTATCAGGCGCCTGCGCGCCCAGGCGCTCGATCACCGGATCCTCCCACGGACCCGTGATGCGGTAAGTCAGCTGCGCCTCGAAGGGCTTACGCAGCAGCTCCGAGAGAATGAACAGCGCCGCGCCCACCACCGGGCCGCCGACGACCGTGCCGGCGACCGGCAGGGTGCGCCCGAGGTCGGCAGCGATCACTGCCGTCTGGTCGTAGTCCCGCGCCACCAGGCCGGCGCGCCCGACCACGCCCATGTCCGCCGCGGGACCGCGCATCACCAGGTTCTCGGTGTACGCATCGCCACCCTCGATCCTGAAATCCCCGGTGATGCGATCGAAGGCCGTGCCCTCGCCGAACACATCCTTGAAATCCAGAGCCAGCCGGCGCGGCAGCGCCTGGATACTGAGCAGGCCGAACACCCGCCCAGCGCCCGGCTCGACGCCCACCAGCGTGCCATCCCGGATGTCGATGCGCGCCGTGCCCTCGATAGCGCTCAGCCAGTCGGTGCGCAGGCCGCCCTGCCACTCGACGCTGGCCTCGAAGCGGCCCTCGCGCGCATCCATGCCGCGCCTGAAGCCCATGAACTCCAGCGCCTGGCCGACGTCGTCGCTTTGCAGCTCCAGGGTCAGGCTGGACTCATCGACCGTGTCCGACAGGCGCGAGCGGCCCTGCGCCTGCAGCAGGAACCCGTCGCCCATCCCTTCCAGGCCGACCAGTTCGAAGCCGTCCCCTTCGTGCAGCACCAGGGCCGACACGCTGCCCACACGAATGTTGCCCCAGCGGAAGTCATCCACCTGCAGGTCCAGGCCCGGCACGCGCGACGGCGGAACGCGGTACGGGGCTGCATCGGGCTCGGCCGGCGCCTGCTCCTGCGCCGGCGACGCGAACCACAGCCGGTCGAGTTTCGCCGTCAAGCGGCTCGTCGCCATACATCGCGTGCGGCACGCGCAGTTCGCCGGCGGCGCGCTCCGCATCCACAGATAACCGCCAATGGGATTCCTCGTGCGTCGCCTCGACCAGCAGGTCCTCGAAATCCGCCCATGGCGTGAGCAGCCGGCCGATGAGCAGGCGTCCCCCGGCGATCCCCTGCCGCAGGCCCCCGGCGCCCACCTGCTCCGGCCACTCGAGCCCGAGCCAGCCGCCGAGGTCCAGCTCGGCCACCGCGCCGCTCAGGACCGCGCCCGGCACCTGGCCCTCGACGCCGCCAGGCACGAAGCCGAGCTGTAATTCCGGTCCGGCACGATCGATGCGCAGGGTGGCGCGCAGGGCGTCATCCCATTCGAACGTCGCGTCGTAGTAGGCCGGGTCGGCGAACTCGGCCTGCACGCGCAGCTGTCGCTTTTCCGCGGGCGCCTTGCGGAAGGGCTGCGGCAGGCTGACCGCCATGCCCTCCAGCCCGGACACGATGGCCGCGCGCAGCGGCGCGTCGGTACCCGGTGCAGCAAAAGTGACGTGCCCCTGCCAAGGCATTTCGCCTGCCGTCCACTCCTCGAGCGGCAGCCGCAGCACGCGGGCCAGCTGGGCGGCCGTGACGCGCCCGCCGCCGTCGACACGCACCGCCCCGTCCGGCTGGACCGACACCGCTGCGCTCACGGCGGCGCCCGCCAGGGTGGCGCTGACCCGGTCGGCGGTCACGCGCGCATTGTCGATGCTCAGGCGGGTATTGATGCCCGCCACGGGCGCACCGAGGAAGTCGTAGCTGATGACGCCGTCACGCACGTCCAGCTCGACGCGCGCGCGGCTGTCCACGAGTGATCGCAGCGGCAGTTCCAGGTCCACCTCCGCCTCGGCCGACCCGCCCTGGACCTGCGCCGGGGCCAGTCCAGGGCCGATGATGTCTTCGAGCAGGTCAGCGGCGAGAACGAACTCGCGCATCGTCGCCAGGCTGCCCGACGCTTTCCCCTGCAGGCGTAGTTCGCCGAGCGCGAGGTCCGGAATGGCCACCTCCACCGGCCCGGCCTGCACTCCCGCGAGCTCGCCGCGCGCGACGTCTGCGAACAGGCCCTCGTTGTCGAAGCGCACGGCAGCCGAGATGCCCGTGGCGGCAGGCCAGCCGGGGCTGAAGTCGAGCCGGCCCTCCTCCCAGTCGAAATCGACGCGGAAAACGCCGCTGTCGTCCCGGAATGGGAACGAACGCGCCGGGCCGCGCAGTTTCAGGCGGGCCTCCGGCACGCGGCCCGCCTGCAGCGCAGCGTCGAGCCATTCCACCACCCGCTCCGGCATGATTCCTACCGGGAGATAGCGTGGCGCCGCCGCAATCGAAACCTGGCGCGCCACTGCATCGATATCGATCTCGGGCGAAGCATCTCCATCGGGCAGCTTCAGCACTGCGCGCGCGCTCACCACGGCATCCGCGTTTTCCGCCTCGAGTTGCGGCATGCGCAGCAGCATTGCCCCCGCTTCCTGCCGCCACTCGAACGCGGCATCGAGCGTGTCGAATGACAGTGGCGTCCTGAACAGCGTCGGCAAGGCCAGGCGCATGGTGCGGCTCGCGATCTCGCCCGAGCCGCCCTCGAGATCTCCGCTGATCTTCCCGGTCAGGTTGCTGACCCCGGGCCAGCGGCCAAACGGTTCCAGGTCTAACCCCGCGAAATCGCCCTCGACCCTGAGTTCCTGCACCGGACCGCCGCCGTCCGGCCACGCCACGCGCCCCTCGATGCTGCTCAATTGCCCTGCCGGCGCGAGCGCGAGCATCGGGTCACGCCAGGCCTGCGGCAGCCATCGCGCCGCGGGCAACAGGTCCTCCAGCTGCAAGCGGTCCGCCGACCACAACACGCGCCGGGTGCCGTTGTCAGCCCCCAGCGCCAGGGTCAGCGAGGGGCTGCGCCAGGCACGTCCCTCGCGCTCCGCTTCCAGGTCGTCGAGGGACAACGCCCAGCCGCCCGCAGTACGCGTCCAGTCGAAACTCGACCCGAGGCGGGCATACCGGGGGGCCGCAAGCCCCGCCTCGCCCGCCGCCAGGCTCTCGGCTGCCGCGAGCTGCAGGTCACGCGCGCGCAGGTCGCCCGCGATGCGGGTTGGCGCACCGTCCTCGACGGTGACCGAGATGCTGGCATCCACGATCCCGGCCTCGGGCCATTCGCGCAGCGGGCCAAGCACCGTGCCCAGCGCGGCCAGGTCGAGCATCGTCCCGGATACGCCGCCCTCCCAGTCGCGCGGCCAGCCGCGCTCATCCTGCTCCGTCACCGCCAGCGAAACGTCCACGGCATCGCCGAGCTCGCCCGGCAGGCGCCCTGCAGCAGCCAACGCCAGGCGTCCCGGCTGCAGGTCGAGGTCGAATTCCTCCAGGAACAGCACCCAGGGTCCGGTGCCGCGCTGCAGGTCCTCGAACTCGACGATGACGTCGCTCAGCTGCAGCAATCCCTCCGGCAGGTTTTCGAGCAGCGGCAGCGGCCCGCGCTCCTGCTCGACGACATTCCGGTCCAGCAGCGGCTCACCCTCGCTGTACAGCTGCCAGCCGCCGTCCGCGCCCCGTTCCACGCGCAGGGAGACACCTGACAATCCGACCCGCTCAGGCGTGGGCCGCCCGCGCAACAAGGACCAGGGGTCGAACTCGATGGCACCGCGCTCAGCCAGGAACAGGGTGCGGGCCCGGTCCTGCGTCAGGACCCGGATGCGCTCGAAGCGAAACTCCGGCCCGCCGAGACCGAGCCGTGCATCCATGGCGCCGATCTCGATCGGGAACCCCAGCAGCGTCTCCGCACGCGCCTCGACCTGCGCGCGGTACTCAGGCACCTGCACCAGGACCAGGCGCAGCACGCCGAGCAGCACCGCGGCCAGGATCACCAGCACGGCGACGGTGACGCCAAGAATGCGCCAGAGCTTGCGAATCACGCCCCGCATCGCCACTCGCCGCCTGTGCGCGCCCGGCCGGCGCTAGATCGGAACGACATCGTACTGGTCGTGGGAATAACTTGCCTCCGCCTGCAGGCGAATGGGCTTGCCGGTGAGGGACTCCAGCTCGGCCAGGCCCGCTGCCTCCTCGTCCACCAGCAGGTCGAGCACCTCGGCATGAGCCAGCACCAGCAACTCCTGGAAGTCGAACTGGCGCGACTGGCGCAGGATGTCGCGGAAGATCTCGTAGCACACGCTCTCCGGCGTCTTCACGGAACCGCGCCCGCGACAGGTCGGGCAGGCATGGCAGAGCACGTGCTCGAGGCTCTCGCGCGTGCGCTTGCGCGTCATCTCCACCAGCCCCAGGCGCGATACCTCCGTGATCTGGTTGCGAGCATGGTCGCCCTGCAGCGCGCGCTCCAGCGCGGCCAGCACCTGCTGGCGGTGTTCCTCTTCTTCCATGTCGATGAAGTCGATGATGATGATGCCGCCGAGGTTCCGGAGGCGCACCTGGCGCGCGATCGCCTGCGCGGCCTCGAGGTTGGTGCGGAAAATGGTTTCCTCGAGATTGCGGTGGCCCACGTAGGCCCCGGTGTTCACGTCGATGGTGGTCATCGCCTCGGTCTGGTCGAGGACCAGGTAGCCGCCGGATTTCAGCGGCACCTTGCGCTCCAGCGCGCGCACGATCTCGTCTTCGACGCCGTGCAGGTCGAAGATCGGCCGCGCCTCCGCGTACACCTCGATCTTCGGCGCCATCTCGGGAATGAAGGTGGTGGCGAACTGCTTCATGCGGGCGTAGCTGTTCGCGTCGTCGACCCTGACGCGCTCCACGCGCGGCGCCAGCAGGTCGCGCAACAGGCGCAGCGACAGGTCGAGGTCCGCATGCACCAGCGTGCCGGGCACGGCCGTGCGTCCCTGCCGCGACACGGCCTCCCACAGCTTGCGCAGGAAGATCATGTCGGCGCGCAGCGCATCGCGCGACGCGCCCTCGGCCGCGGTGCGCACGATCCAGCCGTCCGTGCTCTCGGCAATGTCCTCCATGATGTCGCGCAGTCGGGCGCGTTCAGCCTCCTCGTCGATGCGCGCAGAGACGCCGATGCCGGAGCCGAAAGGCAGATACACCAGGTAACGAGAGGGGATGGTGATGAAGGTGGTGAGGCGCGCGCCCTTGGTGCCGAGCGGATCCTTGACCACCTGCACCAGGATCTCCTGGCCCTCGAACAGGAGCTCGCGAATACCGACGTCTTCGGCCGGCACCACGTCGGCGGACGCCTCCTCCTCCCCGCGCAGGATGTCCGAGGCATGCAGGAAAGCGGTGCGCTCGAGCCCGATGTCGACAAACGCCGCCTGCATGCCGGGCAGCACGCGGCGCACCCGGCCCTTGTAGACGTTGCCGGTCAGGCCGCGGCGACTTTCGCGCTCGATGAACACTTCCTGCACCACGCCGTTCTCCAGCAGCGCAGCACGGGTTTCACGCGGGTTGACGTTGACCAGGATCTCCTCGCTCATGACGCCTCCCCGGCGCAACGCAACACGTCGATGCCGAAATCGCGCAGCAATTCCGCGGTGTCGTGCAGGGGCATGCCGACGACGCCGCTGTAGCTGCCGCACAAGCGTGAGACGAAGATCGCCGCCACGCCCTGGATGCCGTAGGCGCCTGCCTTGTCCATGGGCTCGCCCGTGCCGACGTAGGCCTCGATTTCACTCGCCTCCAGGGTGCGGAAATCGACTTCGCTGCGCGACAGCCGCGAACCGGCCTGGCGATCCCGGCAGGCCGCCACCGCGGTGAACACCTCGTGCCGCGTGCCCGACAGTTGCTGCAGCATCGCCGCCGCTTCGACCGCATCGGCCGGCTTGCCCAGCGCCTGCGCGCCGAGCGCGACCACCGTATCGGCCGCGACCACCACGCGCCCCGGGTGTCGCCGCGCCGCGACCGCGGCCTTCGCCTCGGCGAGGCGCAGCGCCAGGGCGGCAGGGTCTTCGCCGGGCGCGGGCGTCTCGTCGATGTCCACGGGAGACACCTCGAGCTGGAGCCCGAGAGACGACAGGAGTTGGAGGCGCCGCGGCGAGGCCGAGGCGAGCACCAGCGCACAGGAATTCATGCCGCCAGTTTCCCCGCTGCGGCGCGTGGTTACAAGCGGGACGGCGCCGGTCTCAGGCGCGGTGATAGGGATGGCCCGACAGTACGGTCCAGGCGCGGTACAACTGCTCGGCCAGCATCACCCGGACCAGCCCGTGCGGCAGGGTCAGGGGCGTGAGGGACCAGCGCCAGTCGGCCCCCTCGAGGCAGGCCGGCGCCAGGCCGTCGGGACCGCCGACCAACAGGGCCACGTCGCGGCCTGACTGCAGCCATCCGGCGAGGCGGCGTGCCAGCGCGGGCGTATCGACGGCCCGTCCGCGCACATCGAGGCATACCCGGGTACAGCCCTCCGCGGCGGCCAGCAGCCGACGGCCCTCGTCGGCAATGGCCTGCGTCGGATCGGACTGCTTGCTGCGCTTGCCGAGGGGCAGCTCGCGCAGCTCGAGGCGACATTCGCGCGGCATCCGCCCGGCGTACTCGGCAAACCCCTGGTCTACCCACGCGGGCATGCGCGTGCCGACGGCAATCAGCCGCAGGCGCACTGGCTCAAGCCTCGGCCTGGACCCGGCTGGCGCCCGCCGGGACGGCCCAGAGCTTCTCCAGGTTGTAGAAGTCGCGCATGCGCGGCAGCATCACGTGCACCACGACATCGTGCAGGTCGACGAGCACCCACTCGCCGTCCTTCAGGCCCTCGACGCCGAACGGTCGATGACCGCTTTCCTTGCACTTCTCGATGACGTTCTCCGCCAGCGAGCGCACGTGCCGGTCGGAGGTGCCGCTGGCGATGATCATGCTGTCGGCAATGCTCGTCAGCCCGCGCACGTCGAGCACCTTGACGTCCCGCGCCTTGAGATCCTCCAGCGCCGCGACTACCTGGTCCTGCAAGGATTCTTCCGTCATCAATGCCTCTCTGTGGCTGCCTGGTAACACCCCGATGCGGCCAGCAGCCGGCAGACCGGATCGGGTACGAGATAACGCGGCTCACGCCCCGCCTTCACGAGTTCGCGGATGGCGCTGGAGGAGATCTCCAGCTGGGTCACCGCACAGATGCCGATGCGCCCCGCAGGCGCCATGTGCAGCTCGGGGCCGGTTTCGACCCGGCGCTCGAGCAACAGTTGCCCGAGCACGCCGTCGTCCGGTCGCCGCCCAGCCGGGCCGGTGCGCCACGAGGAGGTGGGCGAGCTCCAGGATCTCCTCCCAACGATGCCATGCGGTCAAGCCGATGAAGGCATCCATGCCGACCACCAGGCAAATGGGTCGTCGGCCGTTTTCGCTGCGCAGTTCCTGCAACGTGTCCACCGTCCAGGACGGCCCGTCGCGCCGCAGCTCGCGGTCATCGACGACAAAGCGCGGCTCGCCCGCGACGGCCGCCTGCACCAGCTCCAGGCGGGTACGCGCAGCGGCGCGCGGCGTATCGCGATGCGGCGGCGTCCCGGCCGGGATGAAGCGCATCTCCTCGAGACCGGCGTATTCCAGCAGCTCCAGCGCAGTGCGCAAGTGACCGTAATGCACCGGATCGAAGGTGCCGCCGAACACGCCCATGGCCCCGGC
Source organism: uncultured Gammaproteobacteria bacterium (assembly GCA_963709275.1). Classification (GTDB taxonomy): domain Bacteria; phylum Pseudomonadota; class Gammaproteobacteria; order Steroidobacterales; family XN24; genus XN24. The sequence continues at coordinate 125,928 of CAVPVZ010000002.1, read as the reverse complement.
GCCCGCTGCGCTGCTCACGCGGTCCGCCGCGCCGGTCCGGCCAGCTGGATCACCAGCGCGGACAATTCGAGCCATCCGTCCGCCAGCGCCGTGGTGCGCACGCCGCCGAGCTCGGTGGGCAGTCGCATGGCGTTGCCGGGCGGGTCGCCTTTCGACACGCGGTCGACCAACGCTGCCTTGCGCGCCAGGGCCCGCAGGCGCGCCGCATCGTGCCGGCCCACGGCCCGCTGCACCATGCCGGCGCGGTTGCGCCATACGCCGGCCCGGGACATCGCCGCCTGCGGCGACATGCCCTCGTCCAGCAGACGGCGCACCCGGCCCAGGCTGCGGATCTCCCGCACCAGCGGCCACAGCACCTGCGGGATCGCCAGTCCCTCGGCCCGCAGCCCGGCCAGGATGCGCAGCGCGCGCCCGAGGTCCCCGGCCAGCGCCGCATCCGCCAGCTTGAAAATGTCGTAGCGCGCGCTGTCCGCCACCGCGGCCCGCACGCGCTCGGCGTCCAGGTCACCGGCGTCGTACAGCATGCGCAATTTCTCGATTTCCTGGTGCGCAGCCAGCAGGTTGCCCTCGACCCGCTCGGCCAGCAGGCGCACCGCCTCAGCATCGGCGCGCAGGCCCGCGCGGCGCAGGCGATTTTCGATCCACGCCGGCAGCGCAGGCAGCTCGACCGGACGCACTTCGACGAACTCGCCGGCGCCGGCCAGCGCCTGCACCCACTTGCTCTGCTGCTGGCGACGATCCAGCTTCGGCGCCATGCCGAGGATCACGACGTCGTCCGGCGGCGACTGCGCCAGGCGCGCGAACAGGTCAGCGCCGCCGTCCCCGGCGCCGGGCGTGCGGAAGCGCAGCTCGACCAGGCGCCGCGAGGCAAACAGGGACATGCTGGACAGGCTCCCGGACAGGGCGCTCCAGTCGAAACCGCGCTCCACATGGTGCACTTCACGCTCGGTGAACCCGTCCTGCCGGGCGCGACGCCGCACGGCGTCGGCGCACTCCTGCGTGAGCAGGGGCTCGTCTCCGGCGATCAGGTAGGCGGGCGCGAGGCGACGGGCGAGGCCGGCCTCAAGCTGTTCAGGCGAGAGTGACACGGGGCGGCAGGGTGTTCCCGGGGTTTTTCATCGCAGCGGCAGTGTAGCACGGGGAATCCGGGCTCAATCACTGCTTTAGCCCCCCTGTTGGGGCTTGACAGCCCGGGTATAATTGGCGCGTGAAATTCGAGCGCCACCGACACAAGTACGAATCGAGCCTCTGGCGACAGCGCCTTGCGCTGGCGTTCGCTTTGCTCGTCGTGCTGCGGGTCGTGGCCTGGGATTTGCATCATGCGTTCGAGGCGCATTCGGCGGGCCAGACCTGCGAAGTCTGCCTTGTCTTCGAACGTAACGTCGACGGGATGCCGTCGCAGTGCGGCAAGCCGGCGCTCCAGGGCGTCAGCGTTCTGCCCGCAATCTGGCAAGCCACCCTTCCCAGCGCGGAACCTCATCCCTCTCCCCTGCCACGGGGTCCGCCCTCGATCCAAAGCTGAGCAGACGGGCGGATGCCCGTCGGCATGACAGGGCGTAAAGCCTTTCGCCGCATCGCCATCCCGGCCCGTGCCCGGGCTGAGGGCGGGCTCGTTAGCTTCTTGAATCGAATGAGGCAGATTAATGAAGAAGTCCTATGCAACCAGCGTTGCCGCGCTCGCGGCTGCGCTCGGCGCACCGCCGGTGCTCGCCGACGATACCGACTCGAATTCCGCGGCGCTGCCGCCGATTGTGGTCAGTGCCGACCCCCGCGGGAACCGCAGCGCCGACGAACTCGTACAACCGATCTGGGTCCTGGTGGGAGACGACCTGGAGTTACGTCCGGCAGGCACACTCGGGGACATGCTTGATGGCATCCCGGGCGTAGCTAACGCCGATTTCGGCCCCGGCGTCGGCCGACCGGTGATCCGCGGACTCCAGGGTTCACGTGTACAGGCGCTGCAGGACAGCATGGGCACGGCGGACATTTCCGGCGAAGGCGCCGACCATGCCGTCGGGCTCGATCCGTCCCATGCAGACCAGGTGGAAGTCTTCCGCGGCCCCGCTACGCTGTTGTTCGGTAACGGCGCTGCAGGGGGCGTCGTCAACGTGCGCACCGGCCGCTTCGATCCCGAGTCTGGCACCGGACCCTCTGTGCGCGGTGCACTCTCCTACGGCGAAAACGGCAGTGACCGCCAGGGCCGCCTCGGGATCGAGGCTCCCGTTGGCGAGCAGTTCGTGCTGCGCGCCGATGCCGGCCTGCGTCGAACTGACGATTTCTCGATTAACGGTTTCCAGGAGGTGGACCAGACCGAGGGCAACAAGGACCGGCTGCGGAATTCGGACGTCGAGTCCAACTCCTACTCCGCCACCGGGGTGCTACGTGGTGACTGGGGGCACCTGGGGCTGGGCTTCAGCACCTGGGATACGGACTACGGCATACCGGAGAACTTCGATGCCAGGCCGATCGAGTCAGGCGGACAGGGAGATGAATTCGAGCGCATCGTGGCGGAATACGACCGCATCGATCTCCGCAGCGAGTTCATCGAGCCGCTGCCGGGAGTACAGCTGATGCGGCTGAAGATGGGCTACACGGAGTTCACGCAAGAGGAAATCGAGTTCGAATTCGAGCGCACTCCCGCCGGGGGTGAACTGGACGAAAAGGTAGTGGGCACGTCTTTTACGAACGACGAGCTGGAGGGGCGGTTGGAGCTGCTGCACGACCCGATCGGCACCCTTAGCGGCGTCCTCGGGCTGCACTACCGGAATCGCGAATTCGGGGCGCCGCTGACGGAAGAAGAGGAGGTTTTCTACGTCCGGCCGAATACGACGCGCAGCATCGCCTTGTTCGCGCTGGAGGAGCTGCCCACCGCGTTCGGCAGGCTGGAGTTCGGCGCCCGCATCGAGCGTGAAGACTCTGATCCCGACGATCTCATCGGACTCGATATCGACGGCGTGACCGGACTGGACGGAGAGTTCATCGCGTTCCCCGAGCAGCTCGCAAGCCGCAGTTTCACGCCGACCAGCCTGTCGCTCGGCACACTGGTGAACCTGGACGACAGGCGCCATCTGAGAGCGTCGCTCACGCGGTCGCAGCGCGCGCCGTCGCCAGAGCAGTTGTACGCCTTCGGCCCGCATGCCGCCGCGGGAACCTTCGAGGTGGGCGACCCCGGCCTCGGCAAGGAGACGTACCTGAACCTCGAACTGGGCATCGATCGTCACATCGGCGAGGTGCGCTACGACTTCACGGCATTCTACAACCGGGTCGATGACTTCATTTACTTGCTCTCCGATGATGACGGCTCAGGCAACCCGGTCTTCGTCAACGACATCGGCAACCGCCCTGGCGAAGGTGCGACGGGCGGCTGCGGCCCCGATGACGGCGGAATATGCGACTTTGGCAACCAGCTGGTCTTCAACACCCAGGCGGATGCCGAGTTCTATGGCGCCGAATTCCAGGCCGCGATCGACGTGCTGCGCGCGCCGCTGCCGGTGACTGTCCGGCTGTCGGGTGATTATGTGCGCGGCAAGTTGCGCGACGGCGGCAACCTGCCTCGCATTACCCCGGCCCGCCTTGGCATCGGGTTCGACACGGCGTGGCGCCAGCTCGACTTGCGGTTCGATTACCGGCGGGTCTTTACCCAGAACGACACGGGGATCGCGGAAGACTCGACGAGCGGATTTAACCTCGTTTCGTTCGACGTCCTTTGGCAACCGCCCAGCCTTCAGGGCGCCCGCGTATTTCTTCAGGGCCGAAACCTGCTCGATGAAGACGGCCGCCTGCACCAGAGCTTCTTCAAGGACGAGGCCCCGATTATCGGGCGCGCCTTCATCGCCGGCATCCGCTTCGAGTTCGGCAGCTAGAAACCCGGGCTAGAAGCCCAGGTTGTCCGGGCGTGCGGCCGTGGCCCCAGGGTCACGGTCGCGCGCCCATTCCGGCAGGCCCCGTCCCGTCACCAGGTAGGTGGCGAAACTGCCGAGCCAGTGGCTGCCGGCGTAATGCGCGTCGCTCACCCCGGCAAGGCCGGATTCCGCGTGCGCCGCGGCCGCCGGGTGCAGGCTGTTGCGGCGCAGGTCGCCCGGGGGCAAGCCGGCCGCGATGCCCTGCAGCATCCACGCGCGGCTCAGGTTCAGCCCATCGATATGCGCCAGCTTGCCGTCCGTACGGTCCGTGACCCGCGCCACCGGCAGCCAGTCCGCCCCGGCGTCGCGCGGCAGGCCCGGCATGAAACCCGCCAGCCAGGCGGCAAATTCATCGGGCGGCAGCAGGCGGCGCAGCAGGTCGGCCTCGGCCAGGCACGGCGACAGGAAGTCGTGTCCCGAGGGCTCGTAGGCGAGCGGGCAATCCCGGTCGCCCAGGTAGAGCGCACGCGCAACACCCTCGATGAGCGCAGCCAGTTCCGTGTCGCCGGCCACGCGGGCCCAGTCCAGCGCCAGGCCGAACGCGAAGGCCGTCTGGGAATGCTCACCCGAGCGGATCGGATAGGCCAGCTTCGGCAGCCAGGTCTTGAGCTGCGTCGCGGCGAGCTCTTCCAGCGGCGCCAGGGCCTCAGACCAGCGCCGCGCGTCAGGATCGTCCCACTCGCGTAGCTCGGCGCCGAGCTGCAGCAGCCAGGCCAGGCCGTACGGCCGCTCGAAGCCCTCACGCCCCGGCGCCTCCAGGTAGGTCACTTCACCCTGGATGCCCTCCACCGTCAGGCTGCGGGCCAGCGCCGCGCGCGCGGCGGGCGCATATCCGGCTGCAGGGTCGAGCCGCGCCAGGCGGACCAGCAGCCAGTGCCCGTGCACCGAGGAGTGCCAGTCGAAGCAGCCCCAGAACACCGGCGTCAGCGCCCGCGGCGGCCGGGCGTCCTCGTCGCTGTTGAGCACGTGGGCGATCTTGTTGGGATACTCGCGATGCACGCAGGCCAGCGCCAGGTCGGCGAAACGTCCTGCCACGGAAGGATCGAGCATCATGCCGGCCAGCGCCAAGGCGGCAACGCTCATTGCTTCTGCAGCATGCGGCCGAGCGGGCGGCCGCCCACCAGGTGCAGGTGCAGGTGATACACCTCCTGGCCGCCATGCGTGTTGCAGTTGATGATGAGCCGATAGCCGTCCTCGGCCAGGCCTTCCTGGCGCGCGATATCCCGCGCCACGCAGAACATGTGCCCGACCAGCTCCGCGTCCCCGTCCTCGATGTCGTTGGCGGTGGGGATCGGCTTCACCGGGATGATCAGCACGTGCACGGGCGCCTGCGGATGGATGTCACGGAACGCCACCACCCGCTCGTCGCGGTAGACGAAGTCTGCGGGCAGGTCGCCGGCAATGATCTTCTCGAACAGCGTGGGCATGCGTCGCTCTCCTCGTCGCTTGCGTGAATCCCGCCTCGCAGTGTGGCAGCGCCGCGCGGCGCCCGCAACGCGCGTCCGCGGCCTATAATGGCCGCCTTGCGCACTCCGGAGAACGCCATGTCGAGGTTGATTGCATTGCTCGCCGCACTGGGACTGCTCATGGCCGCGGGCGGTTGTGCCAGCGTGAATTCGCTGGAGACGCCCGAGCTGCAGCTGACCAGCTTCCGCGTGCTCGAGCACGAGCAGGACTCGCTGGAACAGCGTTTCGCCGTCGGCCTGCGCGTGATCAACCCGAACAACCGCGACATCGAAATCGAGGGCCTGGACTTCAGCCTCGATCTGAACGGTCGCCGGCTCGCACGGGGCGTGAGCGATCGCGGCTTCCTGCTGCCGCGGCTCGGCGACGCGGAGACCGACGGTCGTCGTCACCACCTCGCTGCTGGACGTGCTGCGCCAGGCGGTGCAGCTGGGCAGCCAGGACGAGGCGCTGGAGTACCGCTTGCGCGGCCGCCTGCATCTCGGCGGGATGTTCCTGCGCAGCATTCCCTTCGATCGCAGCGGCACGCTGGAGCGCTGAGGGCCGCAGCTCAACTCGAGCGCAGCCGCCAGGTCGGGTGTCCCGCGGCATCCACCAGGCGATGCTGCCGGAGCCATTCCAGGGCGTCGCCGGCATCGTGCTCGAACCATGCGCGGGCCGAGCCGAGACGGAAGGAATAACCCCAGGCATCCATGTCGGCGAACATGCGCGCGCGGCCGAAGCCGGGCAGCGCGTCCGCGAGCAGCACCTGCAGGTAGCAGACCCCGTTCTCCTCGTCATAGCCGCCGCCGGCGTTGGTATCCAGCGCCGCGCGGCGCTCGGGCGACATGCAGACGAAATGGCAGGCTTCGTGCAGGACGGAGTGCACCGGCGTGTCGGCACGGGCGTAGAGCGCCCTGTCGCGCAGGCCGGCCTCATTTTCACCCCACCAGGAGCCCGGGATGGCGGCGCCGTCCGCGATTCGGACCAGCATCAAGCCGTAGCGCCCGAGGAGAGCGCTCAAAGCCGTTTCGAGACCGTCGCCGAGTACGACGACCTCCGCTTCGTTCAAGGATTGAGGCCGGCCAGCTGGCGCGTGATCAGCCCGGCGATGTCGCGCGCCAGGGCCTCGCGCAGCAGGTCCTCCTCCTGCTGCTTGCCGAGGATGTCGCGCTCGCTGTACGGAAACACGCGGCTGCGACTGACGCGCGGCGGCGCCAGCAGCGTCTCCCCGGCGCTTGTCAGCTCATACTGGGCCTCGTAAAAGACCTCGTACTCAGTCGGCCGGTTCTGGGCCGACACCGACTTCACGCGACGACCGTAGCGTTCGTCGACCAACGTCAGGGTTGCGCTGCCGGCAGCAGCGTCCTGGGTCAGCCCCACGCCCGCAGCCGCAAGCGCGCGGCGCAACTGCACCGCCAGGTCCGAGTTCGGATCGGGCACGGCCAGGTAGAGGCTGGCCAGCTGGGGCGGGAAGCTGCTGACGCCCTGCAGCTGGAACCCGCAGGCTGAAACAGCGAGAACGAGACAAGCCAGCGGCAGGAGGGTTATGCGGCGCACGCGTCAGACCACGATGTTGACGAGGCGACCGGGCACGATGATCACCTTGCGCACCGGGCGGCCGTCGATGAAGCGCGCCACGTTGTCCTCGGCCAGCGCGGCGGCGCGGATGGATTCGTCGGAGGCGTCGCGCGCCATGCGAATGCGGCCGCGCAACTTGCCCTGCACCTGCACCACCAGCTCGACCTCTTCCTGCACCAGAGCTGCGGGATCATGCGTCGGCCATGGCTGGTCGACCACCGAGCCGCTCTTGCCCAGCGCCGCCCACAGGGCGTGGCAGGCATGCGGCACGATCGGCGAAAGCAGCAGCACCACGGCTTCGCAGGTCTCCTGGCGCAACGCGCGATCCTGCGCACCATCACCGCCATGGCGGCCGAGTGAGTTGAGCAGCTCCATCACTGCCGCGATGGCGGTGTTGAAGGTATAGCGCCGGCCGACGTCGTCGCTGACCTTGGCGATGGTGGCGTGCAGCTGGCGGCGCAGCTCGCGCTGCGCGTCGTCCAGGGCGGCGACGTCCAGGGCCGGTGCGGGACCGGCGCTGACGTGTTCGTGCACCAACCGCCACAGGCGCTTCATGAAGCGATACGCACCCTCGACGCCGCTGTCGGACCACTCCAGGCTCTGCTCCGGCGGCGCGGCGAACATGGTGAACAGCCGCACCGTGTCGGCGCCGTAGCGGTCGATCAGGGCCTGCGGGTCGACGCCGTTGTTCTTCGACTTGGACATCGTGCCCATGCCGCCGAGCTGCACAGGTGCGTCGTCGGCGGCCAGGGTGGCGCTCACCACGCGGCCCTTCTCGTCGCGCTGCACCTCGACCTCGGCCGGGTTGTACCAGTTGCGCCCGCCCTTCTCGTCCTCGCGGTAGAAGGAGTCGGCCAGCACCATGCCCTGCGTCAGCAGGTTGGTGAACGGCTCGTCGCCGTCCACCAGTCCCTCGTCGCGCAGCAGCTTGTGGAAGAAGCGCGAATAGAGCAGGTGCAGGATAGCGTGCTCGATGCCGCCGATGTACTGGTCCACCGGCAGCCAGTAGCGCGCGCGGTCGTCGAGCATGGCCTGGTCCTGGTCCGCCGAGCAGTAGCGGGCGTAGTACCAGGACGACTCGAAGAAGGTATCGAACGTGTCGGTTTCGCGCCGCGCCGGACCGCCGCACCGCGGGCAATCGACCTTGACGAATTCATCCATGTGCTTGAGCGGCGAGCCCGCGCCGGACAGCGTCACATCCTCCGGCAAGCGCACCGGCAACTGGTCGTCCGGCACCGGCACCGAGCCACAGGTCGGGCAGTCGATCATCGGCACCGGGCAACCCCAGTACCGTTGGCGCGACACGCTCCAGTCGCGCAGGCGGTAATTCACCCGGCGGCGGCCGCGACCCTCGGCGGCGAGCTTCTCCGCCAGGGCCTCGAAGGCCTCGGCCGAGCTCTTGCCGTCCAGCTCGCCCGAGTTCACCAGCACGCCGTACTCCACGTAAGCGCCCTGCGACAGGTCGGCGTCGCCGCCGTCGGCCGGCGCGATCACCTGGCGGATCGGCAGCCGGTACTTGGTGGCGAATTCCCAGTCGCGCTTGTCGTGGCCGGGCACGGCCATGACGGCGCCGGTGCCGTAGCCCATGAGCACGAAATTGGCGACCCACACCGGCACTTCCCGCCCGGTGAGGGGGTGGATCACGTTCACGCCCAGCGGCATGCCGCGCTTCTCCATGGTCTCCAGCGCCGCTTCCGTGGTGTGCGCGCGGCGGCACTCGGCGAGGAACTCGCCCAGCTCGGGCCGGCCCTCGGCGGCGTGCACCGCCAGCGGGTGCTCGGCGGCCACCGCCATGTAGGTCACGCCGTGCAGCGTGTCCGGGCGGGTGGTGTAAACGGTGAGTGCGTCGTAGCCGGCCACCGGGCCGCCCGCCAGGGCGAAGTCCAGCTCCAGGCCCTCGGAGCGGCCGATCCAGTTGGCCTGCATCGCGCGCACCTGCTCCGGCCAGCCGGGCAGCTTGTCGAGGCACTCCAGCAGCTCGTCGGCGTAGGCGGTGATCTTGAGGAACCACTGCGGAATCTCGCGCCGTTCCACCAGTGCACCGGAGCGCCAGCCGCGGCCGTCGATGACCTGCTCGTTGGCCAGCACGGTCTGGTCGACCGGGTCCCAGTTCACCGTGGAGGAAGACTTGTAGACCAGGCCTTTCTCGTACAGCCGCAGGAAAAACCACTGTTCCCAGCGATAGTAGCCGGGGTCGCAGGTGGCGAGCTCGCGCCGCCAGTCATAGGCGAAGCCGAGCCGGCGCAGCTGCGCGCGCATGTGCGCGATGTTCTCGCGCGTCCACTTTCCCGGCGGCACCTGGTTCTTGATGGCCGCATTCTCGGCCGGCAGGCCGAAGGCGTCCCAGCCCATGGGTTGCAGCACGTTCTTGCCCTGCATGCGCTGGTAGCGGCTCACCACGTCGCCGATGGTGTAGTTGCGCACGTGACCCATGTGCAGGCGCCCGCTGGGATAGGGGAACATGCACAGGCAATAGAATTTCTCTTTCGAGGGATCTTCGTCGGCCTCGAAACAGCCCGTGTCGTCCCAGTGGCGCTGGGCTTCGGGCTCGATTACTTCCGGCTTGTAGATGGGGTCCATGGCGGGCTTCGCTGGAAACAAGCTGCCAAGATTACCGCCCCGCCCTGTTGCGGCGCAAAGCCGGCAACAGGAACAGCAACGCCGCGGCCCCCGCCAGCGGCAGGTCGCCCATGCGCAGCCATGGCGTCATCCCCTGCATGGGCACGACCGCCCCCACCACGACCGCGGGCTCGAACTGCACCGAGCGGGCCGCCACGCGGCCGTCCGGCTCGATCACGGCCGTGATGCCGTTGTTGGTCGCGCGCAGCATCCAGCGCCCGGTCTCCATGGCGCGCATGCGCGCAATCTGCAGGTGCTGGAAGGGCGCAATGGTGTCGCCGAACCAGGCGTCGTTGCTGACGTTGACCAGCAGCTCGGCGGCGGGAAAGAACACGCGCTGCTGGGCGCCGAAGGCGTCTTCGTAGCAGATGGTGGGGGCCACGGGCACGCCGCCCAGCGTCATCGGCCCCGGATCGGGCGGGCCCGGCGCAATGTCGCTGTAGGGCAGGCTCATCATGCGCATCACCTCGCGCACGAATTCCGGCACCGGGAAATACTCGCCAAAGGGCACCAGGTGGCGCTTGCGGTAAATCTCCGGCTCTCCGCCGAGCGATACGAGGGTGTTGTAGAACTGCCCGTCGCGCGGGTCCCGCTCGAGGATGCCCATCAGCAGCTCGCTGCCCGCCGCCCGGGCCCGCTCGTCGAGCACCTCGAGGAATTCGATCTCCTGGTGCAGCAGCGCGGGCAGCGCGGCCTCGGGCCAGATCAGCAGGTCCTTGCCCCAGTGGGGTTCGGTCAGCCCGAGGTAGAGTTCGCGCGTGGGTTCCAGCTGTGTCTCCAGCCACTTCTCGTCCTGGCCCACGGCGCCCTGGATCATCGCCGCCTGCAGCGGCGGCCCGGCCGGCCGCGTCCACACCTGCCGCTCGGCGATGGCGGCGCCGGCGAACAGCGTAAACAGCACAATGATCGCCGCCGCGCGCCGCGCCAGGTCCTCACGCAGCAGCGTCACCAGCGCGCCCGCACCCAGTGCGCAGGCCCAGCTCAGCCCGTACAGGCCGCCCAGCGGCGCCAGCGCACCGAGCACCGAATCCGTCTGGCTGAAGCCGAGGCTGAGCCAGGGGAAGCCGCTCAGGAACCAGCCGCGGACCCATTCCAGCAGCACCCAGGCCGCCGGCAGCCCCGCCAGCCAGCGCATGAGCCCGGCCGGCGGCAGCCAGCGCGCGGCGGCCCAGCCGAGCAGCGCGTAATACCCCGCCATCAGCGCCGCCAGGCCGAGGGTCAGCAACGCTGCCAGCGCAGCCGGCGCCTTGCCGAAATCGTGCACCGAGACGAAGGTCCACCAGGTCCCCGCGAGGAAAGCCGCAAAGCCATACAGGAAGCCGAGCCAGGCCGCCCGGCCCGGGCCGGCGCCCTGCCACAGCAGGAACAGCAAGGCAGGTGACAACAGGGCGAGAGGCCACCACCCCGCCGGATCGAAGGCCAGCACCAGCAGCAGCCCGGCTGTAACGGCGCCCAGCTCGACGAGGCGCAGCCGGTACCGGGCCGGCAGTTGACCCCGCTGCGGCATCAACTCAGTCGGTGAGCCGCCGCAACCGCAGCGCGTGGATGCGGCGCCGGTCGGCGCGCAACACGGTGAAGCGCATGCCGCCGAAGTTCAGCGCCTCGCCCTTGCGCGGCAGGCGGCCGAGCTCGTGCATCACCAGCCCGCCCACGGTGTCGTAGTCCTCGTCGCTGAACTGCGTGCCGAGTTCCTCGTTCAAATCCTCGATGCGCGCCAGGGCGTCGACGCGCCAGCTATCTTCGCGCTCGGGCACGATCAGCACTTCCTCGTCCGGATCGTGCTCGTCGTCGATCTCGCCGACGATCTGCTCCAGCACGTCCTCGATGGTGAGCAGGCCGGACACGCCGCCGTACTCGTCCACCACGATCGCCATGTGGTTGCGGCTGTGGCGGAACTCCTTCAGCAGCACGTTGAGGCGCTTGCTCTCGGGGATGAACACGGCCGGGCGCAGGCATTCCTTGATGCGGAAACGCGTGCGATCGCCCTCGGCATAGAAGCGGAGCAGGTCCTTGGCCAGCAGGATGCCGGTGACTTCGTCGCGGTCGTCGGCGATCACCGGGAAGCGGGAGTGCCCCGACTCGATAATGACTTCCAGCATTTCCTGCGGGTTGGCGTCACGCTCCAGCACCACCATCTGCCCGCGCGGGATCATGATGTCGCGCACCTGCATGGTGGACACTTCGAGCACGCCCTCGAGCATCTGGTGTTCGTCGCTGTCGAGGATTTGCTGGGCGCGCGCCTGCTGCAGTATCTCCAGCAGCTCGGCACGGTCGCGGGGCGCAGCGCGCAAGGCGCCGGCAAGGCGGGCCATCAGGCCCGTGCGGCGCCCGCCGGTACTCGGAGGTTGGTCGTCAGCCATCGTGCGAGTCCCCCTCCTGGTAGGGATCGGGCCAGCCCAGCTCGGCGAGCAGCTCGGTCTCGAGTGTTTCCATCTCTTCCGCCTGCGCCGGGTCCTGGTGATCGAAACCGAGCAGGTGCAGGGTACCGTGAATCACCATATGCGCCCAATGCGCCTCCGGCGCCTTGCCCTGGGCCGCAGCCTCCGCCGCCACCACGTCACGGCAGATCACCACGTCACCGAGCAGCGGCAGTCCCAGCTCGGCAGGCAGGTCGGCCGGGAAAGCCAGCACGTTGGTCGGCTTGTCCTTGGCGCGAAACTGGCGATTCAGGGCCTGGCTCTCGGCGGCATCGACGATGCGGATGCTCAGCTCCGCCGGGTTGCGCCGCCCGGCGAGCGCGGAACGGGCCCAGTGCCGCAGCTTGCCGACCGCGGGAAGCCCCGAGCGGCTGCCGCTCACCTGCACGTCGATGCGCACGCTCATGCCCGGTCCTCCTGGTGGCGCGCATAGGCCTCGACGATCCGCTGCACCAGCGGATGCCGCACCACGTCGCGCGCCGTGAACCAGGTCAGGCCGACGCCCTCGACGTCCTGCAGGATGCTCGATGCATGGCGCAGGCCGGAGGTCTTGTTGGCCGGCAGGTCCGTCTGGGTGACGTCGCCCGTCACCACCGCGCGCGAGCCGAAGCCGATGCGGGTGAGGAACATCTTCATCTGCTCGACCGTCGAGTTCTGCGCCTCGTCGAGGATGACGAAGGCCTCGTTCAACGTCCGGCCGCGCATGAAGGCCAGCGGCGCGACCTCGATGACATGGCGCTCCATGAGCTTGGCCACGCGCTCGAAGCCGAGCATCTCGTACAGGGCGTCGTACATCGGGCGCAGGTAAGGATCGACCTTCTGCGACATGTCGCCCGGCAGGAAACCGAGCCGCTCGCCGGCCTCGACCGCCGGCCGCACCAGCACGATGCGCCGCACCTCGTCGCTTTCCAGCGCCTCCACCGCGCGCGCCACGGCAAGGTAGGTCTTGCCGGTGCCCGCCGGGCCGATGCCGAAGCACAGGTCATGCGTGCGCATGGATTCCAGGTAACGGCCCTGGTTGGGCCCGCGCCCGCGGATGACGCCGCGGCGCGTGCGGATTTCGCCGGGCGCATGCTCGTCGGGCGCGGCGTACAAGCCAGACTCCTGCAGGGCCGTGTGCACCAGCTGCGGGGTGATGTTCTCCTCGGCGGCCTGCTCGAACAGCGACACCAGGAGGCGCTCGGCCGCCTCCACCGCCGGCGCCGGGCCCTCGAGCTGGAACAGGTTGCCACGCCGGCCAAGCTGCACGCCGAGGCGGCGCTCGATCTGCTTCAGGTGCTCGTCGAACTGCCCGCACAGGTTGGCGAGGCGCTGGTTGTCGGCCGGTTCGAGTACCAGGTCCCTGACTAGGTTGGCGTTCAAGTTCGCTGTCGGACCTCAGGCTGAACGGGGCAGGACGTCCTCGACGCCGACCACGCGGCCGCGCAAGGAATTGGGCAGGGCCTCGGTGACCAGCACGTCGACGAAGCGGCCGATCAGGCCCGGCTCACCGTCGAAGTTCACCCAGCGCATGTTGCCGGTGCGTCCCGCGAGCTGGCGCGGGCTCTTGCGCGAGGGGCGCTCCACGAGCACGCGCTCCACGCCGCCCACCATGGCGCCGCTGATGGCCGCCGCCTGCTGGTTGACGCGGTGCTGGAGCAGCGCCAGGCGACGCTGCTTTTCGGCCGCGGTGACATCATCCGGCAGCGAGGCTGCCGGCGTGCCGGGGCGGCGGCTGTAAATGAAGCTGAAGGACTGGTCGAAGCCGACCTCCTCGATGAGCTTCATGGTCTGGTCGAAGTCCTGCGCGGTTTCCCCCGGGAAACCGACGATGAAATCCGAGCTGATGCTGATACCCGGGCGCGCAGCACGCACGCGGCGAATCTTCTGCCGGTATTCCAGGGCGGTGTGGCCGCGTTTCATCATGGCCAGCACGCGGTCCGCGCCGCTTTGCACCGGCAGGTGCAGGTACGGCGCCAGTTCCGGCACCTCCGCATAGGCCTCGACCAGGCTGTCGGTGAACTCGACCGGGTGCGAGGTGGTGAAGCGAATCCGATCGATGCCGTCCACGGCGGCGACGAAGCGGATCAGGGCCGCGAGGTCCGCGGTCGTGCCGTCATGCATCGGGCCGCGATAGGCATTCACGTTCTGGCCGAGCAGGTTGATCTCACGCACGCCCTGCGCCGCCAGCTGCGCCACCTCCACGATGACGTCATCGAACGGCCGGCTGACCTCCTCGCCGCGCGTGTAGGGCACGACGCAGAAGCTGCAGTACTTGCTGCAGCCTTCCATCACCGAGACGAACGCCGTCGGGCCCTCGGCGCGCGGTTCCGGCAGGCGGTCGAACTTCTCGATCTCGGGGAAGGAAATGTCCACCGCCGGCTTGCCGCGGCTGCGCACGTCGTCGAGCATCGCCGGCAGGCGGTGCAGGGTCTGCGGACCGAACACGACGTCGACGAAAGGCGCCCGCTGCAGGATCGCCTCGCCCTCCTGGCTCGCCACGCAGCCGCCGACCCCGATCACCACGCCGGGCCGCGCCGCCTTCAGCTCACGCCAACGGCCCAGCAGCGAGAAGACCTTTTCCTGGGCCTTCTCGCGGATGGAGCAGGTGTTGAGCAGCAGGACGTCGGCCTCCTCGGGCGTGGCCGCGGCCTCGAAGCCGTGCGACGCGCGCAGGACGTCCGCCATCTTCGACGAGTCATACTCGTTCATCTGGCACCCGAAGGTGCGGATGAAGAGCTTGCCGCCGGGCTTGTTCGGGTTCATCTGTCCGGGGTCAGAAAGGAATGTCGTCCTCGAAGGGCTCTTCCTTGCGGCTGCCCGAGGAGGAACTGCCCGCGGACGAGCGGTAATCGTCGTCGCGGCTCGCCGGGGCGCTGCCGCCGGGGCGGCCGCCCAGCATCTGCATGTCGCGCGCGACGATTTCTGTGGTGTAACGGTCGTTGCCGTCCTTGTCCTGCCACTTGCGCGTCTGCAGGCGCCCCTCGATGTACACCTGGGACCCCTTGCGGAGGTACTCGCGGGCGGTCTCGGCAAGCTTGTCGAACATCACGATGCGGTGCCACTCGGTCTCCTCGACCCAGTCGCCGCTCTGCTTGTCCTTGCGCCGGTCGCTGGTCGCAACGTTGAAGTTCGTGACGGTCAGCCCGCCGGGGGTGGTCCGTGACTCCGGATCCGCGCCCAGGTTGCCCACCAGGATGACCTTGTTGATACCGCGCGCCATGTGCGTCCCTCGCTCGTCGTGTTGCCGGACCACTTGCCCGGACTCAGAGAATAGCCGTCTAGTTTAGCCTGAACAGCCCCGAATCTCACGCTCGGGGCGCGGAAACCGACCCTTGACCGGCGCCGAACTGAGGGGCTAGGACGCGGTGAGCGCCGCGGCGGCATTTCTGCGTATAGTAACGAGTTCGGCCCAGCCCCACGGTACCCATGGACACCATCCGCATCCGCGGCGCCCGCACCCACAACCTCAAGTCGGTGGACCTCGATCTGCCGCGCGACCAGCTCATAGTGGTTACGGGGCTATCTGGCTCCGGGAAGTCCTCGCTCGCCTTCGACACCATTTACGCCGAGGGCCAGCGGCGCTACGTGGAGTCGCTCTCGGCCTACGCGCGCCAGTTCCTGTCGATGATGGAAAAGCCGGACGTGGAATCCATCGAGGGCCTGTCCCCGGCCATCTCCATCGAGCAGAAGTCGACCTCGCACAACCCGCGCTCGACCGTCGGCACGGTCACGGAGATCTACGATTACCTCCGCCTGCTCTACGCCCGCGCGGGCACGCCGCGTTGCCCGCGCCACGCCGAGAAACTGGAGGCGCAGACGGTCACGCAGATGGTGGACCAGGTGCTGGCGCTGCCGGAGGGCACGCGCCTGATGCTGCTGGCGCCGGTGGTGCGCGATCGCAAGGGCGAGCATGCCCAGCTGATCGCGGAACTGCGCAGCCGCGGCTTCATCCGCGCCCGCATCGACGGCGAGGTCTGCGAGCTCGACGACCCGCCCGACCTGGATCTGCACCGCAAGCACACCATCGAGGCGGTGATCGATCGCTTCCGCGTGCGCGGCGACCTGCGCCTGCGCCTCGCCGAATCCTTCGAGACCGCGCTCAAGCTGGCCGACGGCAGCGCCACCGTGGCCTTCATGGACGAGCCGGAACGCGAGCCGATGGTATTCTCCGACCGCTTCGCCTGCCCGGTGTGCGGCTACAGCATCCCGCAGCTCGAGCCGCGGCTGTTCTCCTTCAACAACCCTGCCGGCGCCTGCGCCACCTGCGACGGCCTCGGCGTGCAGCAGTTCTTCGATCCGGCGCGCGTCGTGGCCCATCCGCACCTGTCGCTGGCGGGCGGCGCGGTGCGCGGCTGGGACCGGCGCAACGCCTACTATTTCCAGCTCATCCGCAACCTCGCCGGGCACTACGACTTCGATGTCGAGACGCCGTTCGAGAAGCTGCCGGCACGCACCCGCAAGACCATCCTGTTCGGCTCCGGCGAGGAGGAAATCGAGTTTTCCTACTTCAACGGCCGCGGCGGCGTGACCCGGCGCAAGCACCGCTTCGAGGGCGTGATCCCGAACATGGAGCGGCGCTACCGCGAGACCGAGTCCGGCGCGGTACGCGACGAGCTGTCCAAGTACCTCGGCACGCACCCCTGCCCGAGCTGCCAGGGGACTCGCCTGAACGAGGCGGCGCGCCATGTGTTCGTGGCGGAACGCGGCCTGGCCGACGTCACTGCCGACGCCGTGGGCGAGGCGTTGCGCTTTTTCGAGACGCTTGAGCTGCCGGGCTGGCGCGGCGAAGTGGCACGCAAGATCATCAAGGAGATCAACGACCGGCTCCGCTTCCTGGTCGATGTCGGACTGGACTACCTGACGCTGGACCGCAGCGCCGAGACCCTGTCCGGCGGCGAGGCGCAGCGTATCCGCCTGGCGAGCCAGATCGGGTCCGGCCTGGTCGGCGTGATGTACATCCTCGACGAACCCTCCATCGGCCTGCACCAGCGCGACAACCGCCGCCTGCTCAATACCCTCCTGCACCTGCGCGACCTGGGCAACACCGTGATCGTGGTCGAGCACGACGAGGAAGCCATCGCCACCGCCGACCACATCGTGGACATCGGCCCCGGCGCCGGCGTGCACGGCGGTCGCATCGTGGCGCAGGGCAAGCCGGCCGACATCATGGCGAACCGCGATTCGCTCACCGGCGACTACCTCTCCGGACGCAAGGCGATCGCGGTGCCGGCCCAGCGCACGCCGCGCCAGAAGGGCATGGATATCGTCGTGCGCGGGGCGCGCGGCAACAATCTCGCCGGCATCGACGTGGCGCTTCCCATCGGCCTGCTCACTTGCGTCACCGGGGTGTCGGGCTCCGGCAAGTCGACCCTGATCAACGACACGCTCTACCTGGCGGCGGCGCAGAAACTCAACGGTGCCGCGGTGACGCCGTCGCCGCACGAGCGCATCGAGGGGCTGGAGCACATCGACAAGGTCATCGACATCAGCCAGAGCCCGATCGGGCGCACGCCGCGCTCCAACCCGGCAACCTACAGCGGCTTGTTCACCCCCATCCGCGAACTGTTCGCCGGCACCCCGGAAGCACGCTCGCGCGGCTACAAGGCCGGCCGCTTCAGCTTCAACGTCAAGGGCGGCCGCTGCGAGGCCTGCCAGGGCGACGGCGTAATCAAGGTCGAGATGCATTTCCTGCCTGACATCTACGTCGCCTGCGACGTCTGCCACGGCCAGCGCTACAACCGCGAGACGCTGGAGATCCGCTACAAGGGCAAGAACATCCACGAGATCCTCGAAATGACCGTCGAGGACGCGCTGGCCTTCTTCACCAACGTCCCGGTGGTGAAGCGCAAGCTGCAGACGCTGATGGACGTCGGCCTGTCCTACGTGCGGCTGGGCCAGAACGCCACCACCCTGTCGGGCGGCGAAGCACAGCGGGTGAAGCTGGCCAAGGAGCTCTCCAAGCGGGACACGGGGAAGACGCTGTACATCCTCGACGAACCCACCACCGGCCTGCATTTCCACGACATCGCCCAGCTGCTCGGCGTGCTGGGCCGGCTGCGCGATCACGGCAACACGGTGGTGGTGATCGAGCACAACCTCGACGTCATCAAGACGGCCGACTGGATCATCGACCTCGGCCCGGAGGGCGGCGCCGGCGGCGGTACGCTGGTGGCCGCAGGCACGCCGGAACAGGTGGCCGCCAGCAAGGCGTCCTTCACCGGCCAGTTCCTCGCCCCCATCCTGGCTGCTGCGGCGCCGGCCCGGCCGCGCCGGCGCAGGAAGAGCGGCTAGCCCGATGCGCCTGCGCCTGCCGCTGCTGTTGCTCCTGCTTGCGGTCGCGGCGCTGGTCGGCACCTGGGAGCCGGCCGGGCAGGCGCCCGGGCAGGCGCCCGACGCGCCGGGTGCTGCAGTCACGGCGACCCAGCCGGGCCTGCCGCCCGAGGCCGTCGCCACCCTGCAGCTGATCCAGCGGGGCGGGCCCTTCCCGCACCGCCAGGACGGCACCACGTTCCAGAATCGCGAGGGCCTGCTACCGCAGCGCCCGCGGGGCTACTACCGCGAGTACACGGTGCGCACGCCGGGACTCTCCCACCGCGGCGCGCGCCGCATCGTCACCGGCGGCAATCCGCCCGAGGTGTACTACTACACCGAGGACCACTACCGCAGCTTCCGGCGACTGGAGGTCGCGCCGTGAACCCCGCCGTCACGCCGCAACTGCTGCGGGATGCCGCGGCCTCGGCACTGGTCCGGATCGCGCCGGAGGATGCGGACAGCGTGCTCGACGCCGCTGCTGCAGCCGGCCTGTGCTGCGTGCGGATCGATCTTGCCGGCTGCCAGCGCAAGGCCGACCTGCTTGCGCGCATCGCGGATGCGCTGGAGTTCCCCTGGTGGTTCGGCCAGAATTGGGACGCACTGGCCGACTGCCTCGGCGATCTCGAGTGGCTGCCGGCCGAGGGTTACGTGCTCCTGCTCGAGCACCCCGGCGAACTGCAGCGCGCCGCGCCGCACGACTATGCCACCGCCGCCGAAGTCTTCGCCGATGCGGCGCACGGCGGACGCGAGCGCAACACGCCCTTCTGGGTGTTCATCAGCGGCGAAAAGGAGTGACATGAACCAGGGCACCCACCCCGATCCCGGCGCAGCACTCCCCCAGGCCATCCGCTTTCGCGGCGGCAAGGCCGTCAGCGCCGTGCCGATCCTGTTTTTCATCGCCTGGGCCATCGTGCAATCCGGCCTGCTGGGCATCGGTGACACCGCCGGCCTGGTCGTCGGCATGCTGGTCGGGCTGGTCCTCGGCATGCTGCTGGTCAAGGGCGCACTGGGCCGCCTACGCCGAAGCCGTGGTCGAGGGCATGGCGCAGAAAGTCGCGGTGACGGCCATCGTGGCGTGGCTGTGGGCCGGCATGTTCGCCGCCACCCTGCAGGTCGGCGGTTTCGTGGACGGCCTCGGCTGGCTGGCCGATGTCCTCGGGCTCGGCCCCGCCGTGTTCCCGGCCGTCACCTTCCTGCTGGCGGCGCTGCTCGCCACCGGCATCGGCACCGGCTACGGCACGGTGATCGCCTTCGTCGCCCTGTTCTTTCCCGCCGGCGTGGCGCTGGGCGCGGATCCCGTGCTGATGTTCGGGGCCATCCTGTCCGGCGCCGTGTTCGGCGACAACCTTGCGCCCGTCAGCGACACCACCATCGTCAGCGCCGTGACACAGGACTCCGACGTCGGTGGCGTGGTCGCGAGCCGCTTCAAGTACGCCATCATCGCCGCCACGCTGGCGTTCATCGCCTACCTCGCCTTCGGCCTGGTCTCGAGCGGCGCCGCCATCGACACCGATGCCGCCGCCCTGTTCCGCGCGCAGACTGACGCCAGCGGGCTGTTCCACCTGCTGCCCATCGCGCTGGTCATCGGCCTGGCCGTGCGGGGCCGCCACATCATCGAGGCGATTTCCGCCGGGCTGATCCTCGCCATTGTCATCAACCTGGTGTTCGGCCTGGCCGCGGGCACGGACATGCTGGTCTTTCGCGTTGCGGAAGGCAGCTGGGCCGCCGCCAGCTTCGGCGGCTGGCCGCTGGTCGAGGCGGTGCCCGCGTCCGCAGCCGGCGTGGGCGGCAGCCTGTACGACGGCCCGGTCGGCTTCGCCACCCTGGTGGTGCTGATCCTGCTGGTGCTCGGCGGCGCCCAGGTGATGATCCGCGGCGGCGGCTTCCAGGCGCTGCAGGACTGGCTGCTACGCAAGGTGGCGCGCACCGTGCGCTCCGCCGAAGTCACCATGGTCACGGCGACAGCCGCCATCAATGCCGCCATCACCATCAATACCGCGGCCCAGATCGCCATCGCGCCCTACATCGCCACCATCGGCAAGCGCTTCAACCTGAACGGCTACCGGCGCGCCAACATCCTCGACGCTAACACCTCGGCGCTGGGTTACATCTTCCCCTGGGCAGGCGGCGTGCTGGTGGGCTACACCCAGATGCAGTCCCTGACGGCGACCTACGACTGGTTCACGCCCGACATGGTGGTGGAGCCGATCCAGGCCTGGCCATGGGTGTTCCACGGCTGGCTGCTGGTGGCCGTGTTCCTGTTCTCGGCCTGGACCGGCTTCGGTCGCGAGTACACCACCGACCGCGTGAGCAAGGGAGGGGTGAGCCTGTGATCGGGGAACTCTTCGCCAACTGGCGCTTTCGCGGCACCCGGCCCGCTTTCGTTGCGGGCGAGGAAATCCGTGCCTACCTGACGGGGTTCGACCCGGCCACCGGTGCCGGCACGGTGCGCATCGGCGACACCGTGCTGCAGGTCGAAGGGGCCACGACCGGCCAGGTGGACCAGCTCATCGACCTGCGCATAGAGAGTTTCGATGGCGCTGCGGCCACTGGCCGGGCAACGCTGCGGCGCTGAGCCGGCGACGGCCCGGCGGCGCCCCGGCCGCTAGTTCCCGAGCCAGCGTTCCAGCCGCGCAAGCAGGCGCGGACTCGACACCAGGTCGAAATGGCTGAGGCCCGTGCCGATCCAGCGATTTTCCCGCGGGAAATCGAGTGCAAAACGCTTATCCCTATGGTCGCCGAGCGCGCTGGCCAGCGGCACCAGGCCGTCGCCGAGCAGGCGCGCGGAAAGCGCCCGGTGGTTGTCGGTGGGCAGCGCGGCGGCGGTATAGCACGCGACGCGCGCCGGCAGAGGCAATGGCGTGCGCGGATCCTTGCGCATCGGCGCATAACGGTCGCGCGCTGCCCAGTCCTGCTCCAGCAGGATGCCGAAACGCAGGTCGGTGATGCCGTGGCTGCGGACGCGACCGAGACGTGTGAAAGGCCGGCTGTAAGGACTCAGCCCCAGCAGCGCGTCCAGCGTGTTCCCGGCACGCTCCAGGGGCGAGCCGTGGTGCGGCGTGCCAAGAAAAACCAGCTTGCGCAGCCGCTGCGGCCAGGCGTGACCGGCAAGCGTGCCGTAGTGGTGCGCGCTGCGCGCCACCAGTCCGCCCATGCTGTGCCCGACGATCGCGATCTCGCGGACCTCGACCGGCCACTGCTGGAGCAGGGTTTCCAGCAGCGCGGCGAGAGTGCGCCCGTTGGCCGCAATGTGCAGGCCGGTATTGTAGTGCAGCTGCAGGGGGGTGTAGCCGAGCCTGGCGCCCGCGGCGGCAACCTCGTCCCGGCCGGTGCGCCCCCAGTGCCCGGGATGCATGCACAGCCCGTGCGCCTGGACCAGGATGCGGGAACTGGCGCCGGGCACGGCCTCGCGCAGCGCGGCGCGGGCCAGTTCGAGCCGCGCGCCGTCCCGGCACAGCCCCATCCTGATCGCCAGGGGATTGTCCGTGGCGGCGAGGTGATCGCCAAGCACGCCGTTGATTACGCTCAGCGCCGCTTCATGGCCTGGTGGGCGCTGCTGCACGCCCGTGCCGGCCTGTTGCCAGGCGGACACAGGCACCAGCGTGCGCTCGATACCGGCGCCGACCAGGCGCATGCCGCCGCCGATGCAACGGTAGACGAAGCCGGTGATGCCGCGTGTGCGCTGGTTGCTCGACCCGGGCACGAGGCCCGCGAGTCCGGCAATCGTGCCGTGCATCGATTCGACCAGGTCGGTCACGCCGGTGGCTGCTTCGACCAGCAGGCGACTGGCGCCGCGGAGGTCCGACGCCAGGTCGTGGGCGGGCGCGCTCACCGGTGCGCCCGGACGGGACTCAATGCCCTTTCTTGCCGGAGCCGGCGTCGCGCTTCGAGGTTGCGCCGGAGTCCTTCTTGTAGTCGCCGATCACACCCTTGAGCGGGCATATCGAGAAAATCGCGCATTTCTTGCAGCCTGTGGCGAGGGCGACGGGGCAAAGAGTCATGGCTTCATTCCTCGAGGGTGTATGAAGACTCAGCATAGTCCCCGGGCGCGGGCGCGTCCACGCAACGCACCAGCTCGAGGAAGTCCGTGGCGGGCGCGCGTGCGGACAGCCAGAGCAGCGCTTCCTGGCCGACCTCGCTCTTGCGGTAGGCCAGCCAGTCCTCTGCGCGGGCCCACTGGAAGACTTCGACCACCTTGCGGGCGTCCTCGCTCAGGTACACCAGCCCGGAAATGAAGCCGGGGTGAAAGCGCATGCGCTTCTCGACGAAATCGGCCAGCAGGTTGGCGAAATACTCGCTCTCGCCTGCCTTGCATTCGAAGACCAGCAAGACATTGAATGCACCCTGGTGCACGGGCAGAGATTTCATGCTCCTCAAGCTCCTCCTGCAGCGGCAGCGCCCGGCTGCCTTCAGTAACCCGCGGCGTGCCCGTCCTTGCGCGACTCGGACGCCCCCACCCAGCTCGCCTCATCCTTGCGGATGGCCTGGTATCCACCATAACCACCGTCGTTGCGCAATTCGACGCGGTGCCCGCGCCGTTCCAGCTCGGCAATCGCCTGCGGCGGGAAGCCTTTCTCGAGTCGCACCACGCCGCCGTCGGTCATGCGTTCTCCGGTCGGCTCGCTGGAGCCGTCGTGACGGATGCGCGGCGCGTCGCCCGCTGCCTGCAGGTCCATGCCGAAATCGATCATGTTCACGAGCACCTGCGCGTGTCCCTGCGGCTGCATGGCGCCGCCCATGACGCCGAAGCTCAGCCAGGGAGCGCCGTCCCTGGTGACGAACGCCGGGATGATGGTGTGGAAGGGGCGCTTGCCCGGGGCGAAGGCGTTCGGAGTGCTCCGGGTCGAGACTGAACATCTCGCCGCGATCCTGCAGCACGAAGCCGAGCCCCGGCGGCGTCATGCCGGAACCCATGCCGCGATAGTTGCTCTGGATGAGCGAAACCATGTTGCCCTCGGCGTCCGCCACGGTCAGGTAAATGGTGTCGCCGTTCTCCAGCACTTCGGGATCGCCGTGCGGGTACATCGCCGCCGCCTTCTGCGGATCGATCAGGCTGCGCCGGCGCGTCCGCATACTCGTCCGAGATGAGCCTGGCCACGCTGGCCTGCATGAAGTCGGGATCGGCGTAGAAGCGCGCGCGATCCTCGAAAGCAAGTTTCTTCGCCTCGACGAACAGGTGCATGTAGTCGGCGCTGCCGAAGCCCATGCCGGCGATGTCGTATCCCTCGAGGATCTTCAGGATCTGCAGGCCGGCAATACCCTGGCCGTTGGGCGGCAGCTCCCAGACGTCGTAGCCGCGGTAGTTCACCGCCACCGGCTCGACCCAGTCGGAGCTGTGCGTCGCCAGATCTTCATAGGACAGGAAACCGCCGTTGGCCTGCATGTAATCGGCGATCGTGCGGGCCACCTCGCCCTTGTAGAAGGCGTCGCGCCCGCCCGCGGCGATGCGCGCATAGGTGTCGGCCAGCGCCGGGTTGCGGAAGATCTCGCCCTTCGCCGGCGCGCGTCCGCCCGGCATGAAGACGTCCGCGAAGCCCGGGTACTCGCCGATGCGCTCCGCATTGATGGCCCAGTAGTGCGCGATGACCTCGCTCACCGGGAAGCCCTCGCGCGCATAGCGGATGGCCGGCGCCAGCACGTCCTTCATCGGCAGGCTGTCCGAAGCGGCCGTGGAGCTCGAACCAGCCGTCCACGGCGCCCGGCACGCTGACCGGCAGCGGACCGTAGCGTGGAATGCTGTCGTAGCCGTTGTCCTTGAACCACTGCAGCGACAGCGCGCGCGGGGAGCGACCGCTGGCGTTCAGGCCGTACAGCTTGCCGCTCTCGGCGTCCCAGACGATGGCAAACAGGTCGCCGCCGATGCCGCAGCCGGTCGGCTCCATCAGGCCGAGCGCCGCGTTGGCGGCGATGGCGGCGTCGACGGCATTGCCGCCCTGGCGCATCACGTCGAGGGCGATCTGCGTCGCCAGCGGCTGGCTCGTGGCCGCCATGGCCGCGGGCGCCATGACGTCCGAGCGGGTGACGAATTCCGGACCAGTGACGCGATCGGCGCTCAGGGACATGCTGCTGGCTAGGCTCAGGACCAGGGCTGTGGCTAGGCGGGACATTCTACGGGACATTCGTCTCTCCGGGCGGATGCTCAGAAACGGGATGCGCTCGTCGTGGATCGGGAACACGACCCGGACGCTGTCCGGCTCGCGGCTGCGTTTCACCTCGTAGCCGGAATGGTCGAAGACCTCGATCATCTTGCGATTGGAAGGCAGCATCTCGGCCTCGAACTCGACGATGTTGTTATCGCGCGCAATCCGGGTGAGGTGTTTCAGCAACTGGGTCGCCACGCCCTGCCCCTGGTAGTCATCGCGCACCAGGAAGGCCACTTCGGCCCGGCGCGGGTTCGTCAGCGGCTCGATTTCGATGTAACGCCCGACGGCGATGATGCCGTCCTCGTCCGGGGCCTCGGCCGCGAGGGCGGCGTGGTGCTCGAAATCGAGCTGCGTGTAGTAATCCAGTTCCTTATCGGAGAGCGTGTTCTTGTTCTCGAAGTAGCGGAAGTAGCGGGACTGCTGGCTGGAGCGCTCGAACAGGTCGCGCAACACCGCGCGGTCCCATTCGCGCACGGCGCGCAGGAAAAAGGGCGTGCCGTCGATCATGTAGCCGAGAGCGCGGTATTCGCGCGGATCGGGGACGCTCATGGAATCACCTTTCGCTATCCACAGGGACCGGGAGCACGCGGCCGGTAGGCACGCGCGGCGCGGCGCGCTCGCAGTGCGCCGCCTGGTCGTCGAAAAAAATGTGCGGCCGGAACGCCGCGAGAATCTCGGTCTTGGGCACGCCACCGAGGAAAAACGCCTCGTCGACCTCCACGCCCCAGGCAAGCAGGGTACGGATCACGCGCTCGTGCGCCGGGCCGCCGCGGGCGGTGACCAGCGCGGTGCGGATCGACGTCACGCGCTCCCGGCGCGCCGCCTGCTGCAGGTGCGACAGCTTATGCAGCAGGTTGGCGAAGGGGCCCGCCGGCAGCGGTTCCCGCGCCCGTTCCGCCTCGTGGCGCGCGAAGGCCTCGAGCCCGTTCTCCTGGAAGATGCGCTCGGACTCGTCCGAGAACAGGATCGCGTCGCCGTCGAAGGCGATGCGGATCTCCTCCGCTGCCTCCAGCGGGTCGTCCGGCTGGTTGTAGAGCAGCGCTGCCGCCGTGCCCGCGGCCAGCGCCCGCTGCACGTCGTCCTCGTATCGCGACAGGAACAGGTCGACATGGAAGGCCTGCAAGTACGGCGCCAGCGGCGCGCCGCCCGACAGGGCGGCGCGGGTTATATCCAGCCCATAGTGGCGGATGGAGTTGAAGATCCGCAGGCTGGTCTCGGTGGAGTTGCGCGACATAACCACTACCTCGGCACGGCGCGGCGCGCCGGGCGTATTCAGCGCCAGCACGCCCCGCACCAGCGGGAAGCCCGTGCCCGGCGGCAGGATATCGTCCTCGCGCGCCAGCTGCTCGGCCCGGTAGGCATCCAGGCCCATCTCGATGAACAGGGCATCCTCCTGGCGCAGGTCAAACAGCGCCCGGGAGGAGATGCCCACCACCAGGCAGTCGGCTAGATCAACGCTCACAGCTGCGCGTCGAGCCGCAGTAGTCGGGCCAGCCAGGCCTGGAAGCGCCGGCCGAAGCCGGCGTCAGGGTCGCTGCGCTCTTCCCGCACGCCGTCGCGCCAGTATAAGTCGCCTTCTTCCAGCGTCACGGTCCAGGCATGGGCACCTGTCACCTGCGTGGCGAACAGGGCCTCGAGCTCGCGGGCCAGGCCCTCGCTCTCCACCAGCACGCCCTGTTCGCAATTGAGCGTGGTCGAGCGCGGGTCGAGGTTGTAGCTGCCCACGAACAGCCCCCGGCTGTCGATCACCATCGCTTTCGTATGGAGACTGGCGCCGGAAGAGCCGACCAGGCTCAGGCGTGAACCGCCTTCGCGCAACGGCTTCAGCTCCCACAACTCCACGCCGCCGGCCAGCAGGGCCTCGCGGTGCCGCGAGTAGCCGCCGTGCACCGCCGCCACGTCGTTCGCGGCGAGCGAATTGGTCAGTATCCGCACCTCGCTGCCGGCCTCGTCGATGCCGACCAGCAGGGCCGTACCCTCTTCGCCCGGAACGAAATAGGGCGAAATCACAGTCAGCGTTGCCTGCGCAGCCTTCATCGCAGGCAGCAGCGCAGCGATCACCGACGATCCCTCGGCACCTTCGAAGGCGTCCTCGGCCTTGCGCGGGTCATCGGCCACGAAGCGGTAATCCGCTGTCCAGGTCATCGGCCAGTCGCCCTCGACGAGGCGTCGCACGATGCCATCGTCCCGCAAACTCGCGGCATAGCGACTTTCCAAAGCTTTCGGCTTCCACTCGGCGAGGCGGGCCCGCAAGACATCCAATTGCTCAGCCGATACATCAGCCGGCGACAGCTCCGTCATCGGGTAGGCCAGCGGCGAGTTCCAGTAAGCATCGAAAGAGGCGGACGCATCCCGTACGACCGGCCCGATCATCGCAAAGTCGAGGTCGATGAAATTGCCTGCCTCGGACGCACCGAAGTATTCGTCACCGAGATTACGCCCCCCGGCAATCGCCAGCCGGTTGTCGACGATCCAGGTCTTATTGTGCATCCGCCGGTTGATGCGGCCGAAGCTGCCGAGCGCTTCGAAGGCCAGGGCTAAGGTACCCTCGCGCGTGGCAAAGGGATTGAACAGTCGCACCTGGATGTTTGGATGAGCCGCCAGCGCCGCGAAGCCGTAATTCTTCGCGCGCGCATCCATGTCGTCGACCAGCAGCCTGACCGACACCCCCCGGTCGGCCGCCTCCAGGATCAGCCCACCAAGGTAACTGCCGGTCAGGTCTTCGTGCCAGATGTAGGTCTGCACGTCCAGGCTGCGATCCGCAAGCTGGACGGAAACGGCGCGCAGCGCAAAGGCCTCGGGGCCGTCGCCCAGCAACCGGAAGGCGGACTGCCCAGGGCGCGCCGTCTCCGCCGGGCCGATGAACCCTTCGAGGCGGGAGGTGGCCCCCGGTGGGTAGGCGTGCTGCGGGGGAAGCTCCGCGTGCGCAGGCAGATGCGCACAGCCGGTGGCCGTCAGCAGCGCGGCAACGAACAGAAAATAGTGGATGCTCATGATCTTTACGTCCCACGGCGGCTTTGCCAGAGAGGATACCGCAGGACAGCCGGCTGACGGCGCGCTCACCGCGCAAAAAGAAAAAGCCGGGCGCGGGCCCGGCCTTTCTTCGTGCAATTCGGCGGCGCCCGCCGCGCGTTTACTCGCCCGCCGGCTGCTCCGGCTGGTCGACCAGCTGCACCAGCGCCATGGGGGCGTTGTCGCCGGGGCGGAATCCCATCTTGAGGATGCGCAGGTAGCCGCCCGGGCGCGCCTGGTAGCGCGGCCCCAGCTCATTGAACAGCTTGCCCACCACCGCCTTGTCACGCAGGCGATCGAAAGCGCGGCGACGCTGGGCGACACCGTCTTCCTTGGCCATGGTGATCAGCGGCTCGACCACGCGCCGCAGCTCCTTGGCCTTGGGCAGCGTGGTCTTGATGGTCTCGTGCAGCAAGAGCGACGAAGCCATGTTGCGGTACATGGCCCTGCGGTGAGAACTGTTGCGGCCCAGTTGGCGGCCTGCTTTGCGGTGACGCATGACTCGTTATCCTGTTGCCTGGGACGCCTCAGGCGACCCGGTCGTCGTCGTGTCTGAGGCTGGCCGGCGGCCAACCCTCGAGGCGCATGCCGAGCTGCAGGCCGTGGTTGTCCAGCACCTGCTTGATCTCGGTGAGCGACTTCTTGCCCAGGTTCGGGGTGCGCAGCAGCTCCACCTCCGTCTTCTGGACCAGGTCGCCAATGTAGTTGATGTTCTCGGCCTTGAGGCAGTTCGCCGAGCGCACCGTCAGCTCGAGCTCGTCCACCGGCTTCAGCAGGATCGGGTCGATGGCCTTGTCGCCCGGCTCCGGGCCGAGGCCCTCGCCCTGCAGGTCGACGAACACCGCCAGCTGGTCCTTGAGGATGGCGCCGGCGCGGCGGATCGCCTCTTCCGAGTCGATGGTGCCGTTGGTCTCGATGTCGATAATCAGCTTGTCCAGGTCGGTGCGCTGCTCCACGCGGGCGGCGTCGACCGTGTAGGAGACGCGCCGCACCGGGCTGAAGGAGGCATCGAGCTGGAGCCGCCCGATCGGGCCGCCCTCGTCGTCGAGCTGGGTCACCGGCTGGTAGCCGCGCCCGCGACGCACCTTGAGGCGCATCGACAGCTGGCCGGCCTTGGTCAACGTGGCGATGACCAGGTCGGGGTTGACGATCTCGACGTCGTGGCCGGTCTCAATGTCGGCCGCCGTCACCACGCCCGGGCCCTTCTTGGCCAGGGTCAGCTCGATCTCGTCGCGCTGGTGCATCTTCACGGCCAGCTGCTTGAGGTTCAGCAGGATGTCGACGACATCCTCCTGGACGCCCTCGATGCTGGTGTACTCATGCAGCACCCCGTCGATCTCGACCTCGACCACCGCGCAACCCGGCATGGAAGACAGCAGGATGCGACGCAGGGCATTGCCCAGCGTGTGTCCGAAGCCGCGCTCGAGCGGCTCGATGGTGACCCGGGCCGTGGTCCGGCCTTGCGGCTGGACCTTGACGACGCGGGGACGCAGAAATTCGTTGACCGATGCCTGCATGGGCTTCGTGCCTCGCAATTACTTGGAATAGAGCTCGACGACCAGGTTTTCGTTGATGTCGGGCAGGATGTCGTCGCGATCGGGCAGCTGCTTCAGCACGCCGCTCATCTTGGTCTGATCCACTTCGACCCATTCCGGGAAGCCCGCCTCCCCGGCCAGCTGCAGGGCGTTCTGCATCCGCTGCTGCTTCTTGGCCTTTTCCCGGACCGCGATCTCGTCGCCCGGATTGACCTGGTAGGACGGGATGTTCACGACCTGGCCGTTGACCGTGACGCCCTTGTGACTGACCAGCTGGCGCGCTTCGGCGCGGGTGGACGCGAAGCCCATGCGATAGACGACGTTGTCCAGCCGGCCCTCGAGCAGCTTGAGGAGGTTCTCACCCGTGGAGCCCTTCTGCTGCGCGGCGCGCTTGTAGTAGTTGCGGAACTGCCGCTCCAGCACCCCGTACATACGACGCAGCTTCTGCTTCTCGCGCAGCTGCAGGCCGTAATCCGAGATGCGCGGGCGACGCTGCGGCGCGCCTCCGGGCGGGACCTCGAGTTTGCACTTGGACTCAAGCGGACGGACGCTGCTCTTGAGGAACAGGTCCGTACCCTCCCGGCGGGAGAGCTTGCACTTCGGTCCGAGATATCTAGCCATAGTTCGAGCCTCTGGAGATCAGACGCGGCGCTTCTTGGGCGGCCGGCAGCCGTTGTGGGGGATCGGGGTCACGTCCTCGATGTTCGTGACGCGGAATCCCACGGCATTGAGGGAGCGGACGGCCGACTCGCGGCCGGGGCCCGGGCCCTTGACCCGGACCTCCACGTTCTTCACGCCATACTCGGCCGCGGCGTTGCCGGCCTTCTCGGCCGCCACCTGGGCGGCGAAGGGCGTGCTCTTGCGCGAACCGCGGAAACCGCAGCCGCCGGAAGTCGCCCACGACAGCGCGTTGCCCTGGCGATCGGTGATCGTGATGATGGTGTTGTTGAAAGAGGCATGAATGTGCGCGATGGCATCAACCACCTGCTTCTTGACCTTCTTCCTCACCTTCGGGGCTTGCTTAGCCATTCCTTACTTCCTCACCGGGCGGCGCGGACCCTTCCGGGTCCGGGCGTTAGTGCGCGTGCGCTGGCCGCGCAGCGGCAGGCCGCGGCGATGACGGATGCCGCGGTAACAACCGAGGTCCATCAGGCGCTTGATGTTCATGGAGGTCTCGCGACGTAAGTCACCCTCGACGACCATGCGGGCCACCTCGGCACGCAGCTTCTCCACCTCCGGCTCCGTCAGGTCCTTCACCTTGGTGTCGGGCGGAATACCGGCGGCTTCGCAAATCTGCTTCGCGCGCGTGTTGCCGACCCCATAGATGTGGGTCAGCGCAATCACAGTGTGCTTGTTGGCTGGGATATTTATCCCGGCAATACGGGCCATTAACGCCGTCTCCTATCGCTCACGCGAAGCCGATCATTGTGCCTGATTCGGCGGTCGCCTTCAATGTCTTTCAGCCTTGACGCTGCTTGTGGCGCGGATCGGTGCAAATCACCCGCAAGACGCCGTTGCGGCGAATGATCTTGCAGTTCCTGCAAATCTTCTTGACCGATGCACGAACTTTCATCTTTCTCTCCTGGTTCCGTACCGCTCAGCGGATCTGACCGGCACGGCCATAGCCCGCAGGTTGGCCTTCTTCAGCAGGCCGTCGTACTGGTGAGTCATCATGTGCGCCTGCAGCTGCGACATGAAGTCCATGGTGACGACCACGATGATCAGCAGCGATGTACCGCCGAAGTAGAACGGCACCTTCCAGTACAGGATCATGAATTCCGGCAGCAGGCAGACCGCCGTGATGTAGATGGCGCCCCAGAAGGTCAGGCGCGTCAGCACCCTGTCGATGTATTCGGCCGTCTGCTGCCCCGGGCGAATACCCGGGATGAACGCGCCGGAGCGCTTCAGGTTGTCCGCGGTCTCCCGCGAATTGAACACCAGCGCCGTGTAAAAGAAGCAGAAAAAGACGATCAGGCCGGCGTAGATCAGCATGTACACCGGCTGCCCCGGAGACAGGCTCGAGGCCATGGTCTGCAGCCAGCCCATGCTGTCGGCGGTGCCGAACCACTGCGCGATGGTCGCCGGGAACAGGATCAGGCTGCTGGCGAAAATCGGCGGGATGACGCCGGCCATGTTCATCTTGAACGGCAGGTGGGTCGTCTGGCCCTGGTACATGCGCCGCCCCTGCTGGCGCTTGGCGTAGTTCACCGCGATGCGGCGCTGGCCGCGCTCGACGAAGACCACGAAAGCGGTCACCGCCAGGACCAGGAAGAACAGGATCAGCGCCAGCGCAGCCGGCATCTCGCCGTTGCGCACCAGCTCGAGGGTGCCGCCGATGGCCGACGGCAGGCCCGCCACGATGCTCGCCAGGATGATCATCGAGATACCGTTGCCGATACCGCGCTCGGTGATCTGCTCGCCGAGCCACATCAGGAACATGGTGCCGGTCACCAGGTGACGCAGGCGATGAACACGAACTGCGGCCCGGGAGTGATAACGACGCCCTGGTTCTGGAAGGCCACGGCGGCGCCAATCGACTGGAAGGTCGCCAGCCCGACGCGTGCCGTAACGGGTGTACTGCGTGATCTTGCGCCGCCCGGACTCGCCTTCCTTCTTCATGGCGGCGAGCGACGGCACCACGACCGCCATCATCTGCATGATGATGGAGGCGGAAATGTAGGGCATGATGCCGAGCGCAAAAATCGACAGCCGCTCCAGCGCGCCGCCCGAGAACATGTTGAACATGCTCAGAATGGTGCCCTGCTGCTCCTGGAAGAACTGGGCCAGGGCCTCGGGATCGATGCCCGGCACCGGGATGAAGGTGCCGATACGATAAACGACCAGCGCGCCGAGCAGGAAAAACAGCCGCTGGCGCAGGTCGGCGAAGCGGGCGGCCTGGCCGAGGGCCGCAGCCGGGTTCATGCTGGAGGCGGACTTCGCCACTGCTATTCCTCGATCTTGCCGCCGGCCGCTTCGATAGCCGCGCGCGCGCCCGGCGTCACGGCCAGGCCCTTGACCGTCACTGCCTTCTCGATCTTGCCGGAGGCAATGACCTTGACGCGCTTCACGTCGTGGCCCACCAGGCCGGCAGCCTTCAGCGCCAGCAGGTCGACCTCGCCGTCCAGCTTGGCCAGCTCGTCCAGGCGCACCTCGGCGGTATAGCGCGCCTTGCGCGAGGCGAAGCCGACCTTCGGCAGGCGGCGCTGCAGCGGCATCTGGCCGCCTTCGAAACCGATCTTGTGGTAACCGCCGGAGCGGGCGTGCTGACCCTTGTCACCACGACCACTGGTCTTGCCCTGGCCGGCGGAATGCCGCGGCCGAGACGCTTCGGCTCCTTGCGGCTGCCCTCGGCGGGCTTGAGTTCATTGAGACGCATCTCAGACTTCCTCGACCTGCAACAGATACGAGACCTTGTTGATCATGCCGCGGTTCTCCGGGGTGTCGGCCACGACCACGGTGTGATGCATGCGCCGCAGACCCAGGCCGGCACACGCAGGCCTTGTGCTTGGCGCTGCGGCCGTTGATGCTCTTCACCAGCGTCACGCGGACCTGGCGGTGTTTGCGTTCTTGTCAGCCATGGCATTAACCCAGGATCTCTGCCACGGTCTTGCCGCGCTTCGCGGCGATCTGCTCCGGCGAGCGCATGCCCGCAACGCGTTGATCGTTGCGCGAACCACGTTGATCGGGTTGCGCGAGCCATAACTCTTGGCCAGCACGTTGCGCACGCCGGCGCACTCGAACACCGCGCGCATGGCACCGCCGGCGATAACGCCGGTACCGTCCGAGGCCGGCTGCATGTACACCTTGGTCGCGCCGTGGTGGCCCTCGGTGGCGTACTGCAGGGTCTCGTCCTTCGAGCTGGACGCGGCGCATGTTCTTGCGCGCGGCCTGCATCGCCTTCTGGATGGCGATCGGCACTTCGCGGGCCTTGCCGTAGCCGAAGCCGACCCGACCGGTGCCGTCGCCGACCACGGTCAGGGCGGTGAAACCGAACTGCCGGCCGCCCTTGACGACCTTGGCCACGCGATTGACGGTGACGAGCTTCTCAATCAGGTCGTCGCCGGCGCTATTTCTATCTGGTGCTGCCATTGTTCAACTGTCCCCGGGCGTATGCCTAGAACTCGAGGCCGTTTTCGCGCGCGCATCGGCCAGCGCCTTGACCCGCCCGTGATAGCGGAAGCCCGAACGGTCGAATGCCACCTTGCTCACGCCGGCCGCCTTGGCGCCTTCTCGGCGATGGCCTTGCCGACGGCCTGCGGCGGCTGCGATGTTGCCGGTCTTCTCGATGCCTTCGCGCACATCCGGCTGCAACGTCGACGCCGTCGCGAGCACCTTGCCGCCATCGGGCGACAGGACCTGCGCGTAGATGTGGCGCGGCGTGCGATGGATGCTCAGACGGTGCATCCCAGCTCCCGAATCTTGGCGCGGGCGCGGCGCGCGCGCCGGCATGCGTGCAACTTTCTTTTCCATGCACTCGCCCTGCCTTACTTCTTCTTCGCTTCCTTCAGCACGACACGCTCATCCGAATAACGCACACCCTTGCCCTTGTAGGGCTCCGGCGGGCGATAGCCGCGGATCTCGGCGGCGACCTGACCAACTTGCTGCTTGTCAATGCCCTTCACCAGCATTTCGGTCTGGCTCGGCGTCTCGATCGTGATGCCTTCGGGCACCTCGTAGTCCACCGGATGCGAGAAACCGAGGGTCAGGTTCAGCGCTTTGCCCTGGGCCTGGGCGCGGTAACCGACGCCGACCAGCTCCAGCTTGCGCTCGAACCCTCGCGACACGCCCTGTGCCATGTTGGTGAGCAGCGCGCGGGTGGTACCCGCCATGGCGCGCCTTCGGCTTTTCGGTGCCGGGAGTGCGACCTGCATCTCGGCGCCTTCCTGCACGACTCGACCGAGGGATCCACCTCGAGGGAGAGCTCTCCCTTCGGCCCCTTGACACGGCAGCTCGGCCGTCGAGCTTGAACTCGACACCCTTGGGCAGCTCCATCGGTTTTTTGGCGACTCTGGACATCGTTCTGATCTCGCTTTCGCTTGGTCGGGCCCGTCAGGACACGACGCAGATCACTTCGCCGCCGCGACCCTTCGCGCGCGCCTGGCGGTCGCTCATAACGCCTTCGGAAGTCGACACGATGGCGATCCCCAGGCCACCGAGCACGGTCGGTAACTCGTCCTTGCCGCGGTACACGCGACGACCCGGGCGGCTCACGCGCTGCACATCGTCGATCACCGGCCGGCCGTCGTAATAACGCAGCTCGATGATCAGGTCGCGCTTGCCGGGACCGGCTTCCTCGACCTGAAGCCGTCGATATAGCCCTCGTCCTCAAGCACCTTCGGCAATGGCCTGCCTTCACGCCGGAGGAAGGCATGCGCACCTGCGCTTTGCCCGACTTCTGGCCGTTGCGGATTCGCGTCAGCATGTCCGCGATGGGATCGGTCATGCTCATTTCAGAATCCTTGCCCTGTCTCTCGCGTGCTTACCAGCTGGCCTTGCGCAGCCCGGGGATCTCGCCGCGCATCGTGCTCTCGCGCAGCTTGTTGCGCCCGAGACCGAACTTGCGATAGAAACCGTGCGGCCGTGCCGGTGATCGACGCAACGATTGTGCAGGCGCGACGGGCTCGCGTCGCGCGGCAGCGCTGCAGCTTGGCGACCGCCTCGAGGCGCTCCTCGTCGCTGGACTTCGGCGTCGCGATGATCTCCTTCAGCTCGGCCCGCTTGGCGGCGTATTTCGCCACCAGCTTCTCGCCGGCGGATCTCGCGCTCGATCATCGATTTCTTGGCCATAGGCTTGTCGGTCCTCTACTTCCTGAAGGGGAAGTTGAACGCATCCAGCAACGCCCTGCCCTCCTCGTCGTCCTTCGCCGTCGTCGTAATCGTGATGTCCATGCCCCGGATGGCGTCGACCTGGTCGTAGTCGATCTCCGGGAAAATGATCTGCTCCTTCACGCCCAGGCTGTAGTTGCCGCGGCCGTCGAAGGCCTTGGCGATCAGCCGCGGAAATCGCGCACGCGCGGGATGGCGATATTGATCAGCCGGTCCAGGAACTCGTACATACGCTCGCGCCGCAGCGTGACCTTGCAGCCGATCGGATAGCCGTCACGGATCTTGAAGGCGGCCACGGACTTGCGCGCCAGGGTGATCACCGGCTTCTGGCCGGTGATCGCGGTCATGTCGCTTGACCGCGTTATCGATGATCTTCTTGTCGGCCAACGCCTCGCCCACGCCCATGTTCAGCGTGATCTTGCTGATCCGCGGGACTTCCATGACGTTCTTCAGGCCCAGCTGCTCCATCAGCTGAGGGCATGACGTTTCTGTTCGATAATGTTCCTGTCAGCCTGGCCATGTTTCACCCGGACGCCGTCAGACGTCCACGACCTCGTTGTTCGACTTGAAGTAACGCACCTTTCTGCCGTCCTCGAGCGTGCGGATGCCGACCCGATCGCCCTTCTTGGTCGACCGGGTTCCACAGCATCACGTTCGACGCGTGCAGCGGCATCTCCTTCTCGACGATGCCGCCGGGCACGCCCGCTTCGGATTCGGGCTTCTGGTGCTTCTTGACGACGTTGATGTCCTCCACGAGCACTCGCTCGTCCTCGAACACACGCAGCACCGTGCCGCGACGGCCCTTGTCGCGGCCCGCGATGACGATAACTTCGTCGCCTTTCCTGATCCTGTTCATGATCCTGGCTCCCCGGCGGCCTTAAAGCACTTCCGGCGCCAGCGAAATGATCTTCATAAAATTGCCGGTACGCAGTTCGCGAGTAACCGGCCCGAAAATGCGGGTGCCGATCGGCTCGAGCTTGGCGTTCAGCAGCACCGCGGCGTTGCCGTCGAAGCGAATCAGCGAGCCGTCCGGGCGACGCACACCCTTGCGGGTGCGCACCACGACGGCGTTGTAGATCTCGCCCTTCTTCACCTGGCCGCGCGGGATCGCATCCTTGACGCTCACCTTGATGACGTCACCGACATCCGGCGTAACGGCGCTTGGAACCGCCAAGCACCTTGATGCACATGGACGCGACGCGCGCCGCTGTTGTCGGCCGCATTCAGATACGGTCTGCATCTGAATCATGGTTGCTCTCCCTCAACGTCGTCGCCGTATTGAACACGATGTCAACGCTATCGAGCGCTTGCCGCTCGCAAGATCTCGACCACCCGCCAGGACTTGTGCTTGGACATCGGCCGGCATCTCTGCAATGCGCACCGTGTCGCCCTCACGGCACTCGTTGTTTTCGTCGTGGGCCAGCAACTTGGTGGTGCGGCGCATGTACTTGCCGTACATCGGGTGCTTCACCAGGCGCTCGACCGAAACCGCGACGGTCTTGTCCATCTTGTTGCTGACCACCGCGGCCTGTCAGCGATCCGTGCCGTCTGCTTCGTCCTGCTTTCTCGGTGGTCTCAGCTCATCACGACTGTCTCCCCTGCTTGCCGCGGCACTTCTGCGCTCGAGCACGGTTTTCACCCGCGCGATGTTCTTGCGCACCTTGCCGATACTGATCCGGCCGGGCCAGCTGGCCGGTCGCCTGCTGCATGCGCAGGTTGAACTGCTCGCGGCGCAACTTGAGCAGTTCCTCGTTCAGTTCCGTCACGGCTCTTGCCGCTGAAGTTCCTTCGCCTTCATCACATCACCTGCCGGCTCACGAACGTCGTTGCAATCGGCAGCTTGGCCGCCGCCAGGCGAAACGCCTCGCGAGCAATTTCCTCGGAGACGCCTTCCATTTCGTACAGCACCGCCCGGGCTGGATCTGCGCCACCCAGTACTCGACGTTGCCCTTGCCCTTACCCTGGCGAACTTCGAGCGGCTTCTTGGTGATCGGCTTGTCCGGGAAAACCCGAATCCAGATCTTGCCGCCACGCTTGACGTGGCGGGTCATCGCGCGACGCGCCGCCTCGATCTGGCGCGCCGTTATGCGGCCGCGACCGATCGCCTTGAGGCCGAACTCGCCGAAGGACACCGTCCGCACCGCGCTGGGCCAGACCGCGATTGCGGACCCTTGATCTGCTTGCGGAACTTTGTTCTTTTTGGCTGCAGCATCCTCGTAACTCCTAGCGCTGCCGCTCGCGGCTTCGGCCGGCGCAGCCGTCGGTCTGTCTCGATGACCTCGCCGTTGAAAATCCAGACCTTCACGCCGATGATGCCGTAGGTGGTGCTCGCCTCGGCGAAGCCGTAATCAATGTCGGCGCGCAAGGTGTGCAGCGGCACACGGCCCTCGCGGTACCACTCCGAGCGCGCAATCTCCGCGCCGTTCAGGCGGCCGCCGACCTTGATCTTGATGCCCTGGCACCGAGGCGCATGGTGTTGGTCACGGCGCGCTTCATGGCGCGGCGGAACATCACGCGACGCTCCAGCTGCTGGGCGATGCCCTCCGCCACCAGTTGCGCATCCAGCTCGGGCTTGCGAATCTCGGCAATGTTGATGCGCACGTCGCCAAGCGGCAGCTCGAGCATGGCCGCGACTTCCGTGCGCAGCTTCTCGATGTCCTCGCCCTTCTTGCCGATCACGATACCCGGACGCGCCGTGTGAATCGTGATGTGGGCCTTGCGTGGCGGGCCGCTCGATCTGGATCCGGCTCACCGACGCCTGCGACAGCCGCTTCTTCAGAAACTCGCGAATCTGGAAATCGCTCTGCAGACGTAGTCCGGCGTAGTTCTTGCGTGTCCGCGATACCAGGTGAGTGCCCAGTCCCGGGTGATGCCGAGCCGAATGCCGATCGGATTTACTTTCTGACCCATCGGATCTTTCCCGTCTACTCGTCCGCCACGTGGACGGTGATGTGGCTGTTGCGCTTGATGATGCGGTTGCCGCGGCCCTTGGCCCGCGCCCGGAAGCGCTTGAAACGTCGGCGCCTCGTCGACCATGATCGTCGACGACCTTCAGCTCGTCGATGTCCGCGCCGTGGTTGTGCTCGGCGTTGGCGATGGCCGACTCGAGCACTTTCTTCACGATCCGCGCCGCTTTCTTCGGCATGAAGCTCAGGGTCTGCAACGCGTCGCCGACGGCTTCCCGCGGACCTGATCCGCGACCAGCCGGCACTTCTGCGGCGAAATCCGGGCGTAGCGAAGTTTGGCTGCAACCTGCATCGTCAATGCACTCCTACTTGGCCTTCCGATCGCCGGAGTGACCCTTGAATGTGCGGGTCATGCGCGAACTCGCCCAGCTTGTGGCCGACCATGTTCTCCGAGATCAGCACCGGAACATGCTGACGACCGTTGTGCACGGCAATGGTCAGACCGACCATGTCGCGGCACGATCATCGAGCGCCGCGACCAGGTCTTGATCGGGCGACGATCGTTGCCTGTCCTGCGCCTCGCTCGACCTTCTTCAGCCAGGTGCGGCGTCGACGAAAGGGCCCTTCTTAACAGAACGTGGCACAGCTATCTACCTCTCCGTTCCCTTACTTTGCGGCCCCGACGACGAACAATCATCGCGTCGGTGCGCTTGTTCTTGCGGGTCTTGTAACCCTTGGTCGGCACGCCCCACGGGGTGACCGGATGGCGACCACCGGAGGTGCGGCCCTCGCCACCACCATGCGGGTGATCGACCGGGTTCATCGCGACGCCGCGCACGGTCGGGCGCACACCGCGCCAGCGCTTCGCGCCGGCCTTGCCGAGCTTGCGCAGGTTGTGCTCGCTGTGGCCGACCTCACCGATCGTGGCGCGGCAGTCCACATGCACCTTGCGCATCTCGCCCGAGCGCAGGCGCAACGTGGCGTAATGCCTTCGCGCGCCGCCAGCTGCACGGAGGCGCCGGCACTGCGCGCGATCTGCGCACCCTTGCCGGGCTTCATCTCGACGCAGTGCACGGTCGAGCCGACCGGAATATTGCGCAGCGGCAGCGCGTTGCCGGCCTTGATCGGCGCCTCGGTACCGGACATGACGGGATCGCCCGCCTGCAGGCCCTTCGGCGCCAGGATGTAGCGACGCTCGCCGTCGGCGTACAGCACCAGCGCCAGGTGCGCGCTGCGGTTCGGATCGTACTCGAGGCGCTCGACGCGGGCCGGAATACCGTCCTTGTCGCGCTTGAAGTCGACCAGCCGGTAGCGCTGCTTGTGACCGCCACCCTGGTGGCGCGTGGTGATGCGGCCCATGTTGTTGCGCCCGCCGCTGCGATTCTTCTTCGCCAGCAGCGGCCCGTAGGGCTCACCCTTGTGCAGGCCCGGGGTCTTCACCTGCACGACGAAGCGGCGGCCTGGCGAAGTCGGTTTTGCTTTATGTACTGCCATGAGTCTCAGTCCTGTCCTTGCGCGGCCGGGCTATTCGCCGCCGAGGAAATCGATGTCTGGCCTGCAGCCAGGCTGACGTAGGCCTTCTTCCAGTCCGACCGGCGCCCGGTCATCGCGCCGAAGCGCTTGGTCTTGCCCTGACCATCGGCGACCTGCACGTCCTCGACCTTGACCTCGAACATCAGCTCGACGGCCTTGCGCGATCTCCGCCTTGGTGGCGTCGCGGCGCACCTTGAAGACCACCTGGTTGCCCTGCTCGTCGGCCAGGGTCGCCTTCTCGGAAACGTGCGGCCCGAGCAGCACGGTCATCAGTCGTTCCTGGCTCATCCCAGCTTCTCCTCGACACTGCGCAGCGCAGCGACGGTCATGATGACGTGCTCGTGGCGCAGCAGGCTGACGGGATCCAGCGCGGCTGCCTCGAGCACCTCGACACGGGGCAGGTTGCGCGAGGCCAGCCAGAGCTTCTCGTCGAAGGCCTCGATGACGAACAGGCCGGAGTCCACGCCGAGGCCCTTCAGTCAGCGCCACGAACTGCTTGGTCTTCGGCTCGTCCAGCTCGAGCGTCTCCACCACGCGGAGGCGATCCTGGCGGATCAGCTCCGAAAGCAGGGAACGCATCGCGCCGCGATACATCTTGCGGTTGACCTTCTGCTCGAAGCTCCGCGGCTGGGCGGCAAAGGCTCGGCCACCGCCGACCCAGATCGGGCTGCGGGTGGAGCCGGCGCGCGCCCGGCCGGTGCCCTTCTGGCGCCACGGCTTGATGCCGCCGCCCGAGACCTCGGACCGGTTCTTCTGCGCCTTGGTGCCGGAGCGGCCCGCCGCCATGTAGGCGGTCACGACCTGGTGCACCAGGGGCTCGTTGTATTCCCTGCCGAAAGCCAGCTCGGAGACCTGCAGGTCCTTGCCGTCGGCGCCATGCAACTGCAGTTTCATCGCCATGTCCTTAACCCCGCGCCTTGGCGGCCGGGCGGACAATGACGCGTCCGCCGCGTGCGCCGGGCACGGCGCCCTTGACCAGGAGAAGGTTGCGCTCCGCGTCGACGCGGACCACGGTGAGGTTCTGGGCGGTCGCCTTGGCGGCGCCCATGTGGCCGGCCATCTTCTTGCCCTTGAACACGCGGCCCGGCGTCTGGTTCTGACCGATGGAGCCCGGCACGCGGTGCGACAGCGAGTTGCCGTGAGTGGCGTCCTGCATACGGAAGTTGTGGCGCTTGACGGTGCCGGCGAAGCCCTTGCCGATGGTGACGCCGGAGACGTCCACCATCTGGCCGTCGCTGAAAGCGTCGACCTTGATCTCGGCGCCCGGCGCCAGGTCGGCACCCTCATCGGCCCCGAGGCGGAATTCCCACAGCCCCTCGCCGGCTTCGATCCCGGCGCGCGCATAGTGACCGGCCTGGGCCTTGGTCACGCGGGACGGCTTGCGGCTGCCCATGGTGACCTGCACGGCCCGGTAGCCGTCCGTCTCTTCCGTCTTGACCTGCGTGACCCGGTTGGGCAACGCCTCGAT
Organism: uncultured Gammaproteobacteria bacterium; assembly: GCA_963709275.1. Taxonomy (GTDB): domain Bacteria; phylum Pseudomonadota; class Gammaproteobacteria; order Steroidobacterales; family XN24; genus XN24. The sequence continues at coordinate 85,249 of CAVPVZ010000002.1, read as the reverse complement.
CACGGTCACCGGCACCGAGGCGCCGTCTTCCGTGAACACGCGGGTCATGCCGCACTTGCGGCCAACGAGACCGATTGCCATCTTGTCTGTTCCTCTATCACCGCGCCGACTTCGTTTGGCCGGCGCTGCACCTTGGTTTCATGCCGTCTCCCGCATGCGCCCGAAAACCGGGCTGCCCATGGCGGGGGGCGGGTTCAGGCGCCGCAGCGCCCGGAAATCAGCGGCCCGGCGCGGGGTTTTCCGCACCGGGCCGCAGGGAGCCCGCTACTATACGCGGGCGACCCTTCCGGTTCAATACCTAGTTCAGCTTGATTTGGACGTCCACGCCCGCGGGAAGCTCCAGCTTCATCAGGGCGTCCACCGTCTTGTCGGTGGGATCGAGGATGTCCATCAAGCGCTTGTGCGTGAGCAGCTCATACTGGTCCCGCGCGTCCTTGTTGACGTGCGGGGAGACCAGGACGGTGAACCGCTCCGTCTTGCTCGGCAACGGGATCGGGCCCCGCACCTGGGCGCCCGTGCGCCGCGCGGTCTCGACGATCTCCTGGGCGGAGGTGTCGATCAGCCGGTGATCGAAAGACTTGAGCCGGATGCGGATGTTCTGGTTTGCCATGGTCTGTGTCCAGTGAGCCCTGCGGGCTTATTCGTAAATCTTCGCCACGACGCCGGCGCCGACGGTGCGGCCGCCCTCGCGGATCGCGAAGCGCAGGCCTTCTTCCATCGCGATCGGCGCAATCAGCTCCACCTTCATCTGCACGTTGTCGCCCGGCATCACCATCTCGACGCCTTCTGGCAGCTCGCACATCCCCGTCACGTCCGTCGTGCGGAAATAAAACTGCGGCCGGTAACCCTTGAAGAACGGCGTATGACGTCCGCCCTCTTCCTTCGTCAGGATGTACACCTCAGCCTCGAACTTCGTGTGCGGCGTGATCGAACTCGGCTTCGCCAGCACCTGGCCACGCTCCACCTCGTCACGCTTCGTGCCGCGCAGCAGCACACCCACGTTGTCGCCCGCCTGACCCTGGTCCAGCAGCTTGCGGAACATCTCAACGCCCGTCACGTCGTCTTCGTCGTGTCACGGATGCCCACAATCGCCACCTCGTCTCCCACCTTCACAATGCCGCGCTCAATACGACCCGTCACCACCGTGCCACGACCCGAAATCGAGAACACATCCTCGATCGGCATCAGGAACGCACCGTCAATCGCACGCTCCGGCTCCGGAATGTACGCGTCCATCGCCTCCACCAGCTTCTCGATCGACGGCACGCCAATCTCGCTCGTGTCACCCTCCAACGCCTTCAGCGCCGAGCCCGTAATGATCGGCGTGTCGTCGCCAGGGAACTCGTACGTGCTCAACAGATCCCGAACCTCCAGCTCCACCAGCTCCAGAAGCTCCGCGTCGTCCACCATGTCCGCCTTGTTCAGGTACACCACGATGTACGGCACACCCACCTGACGCGCCAGCAAAATGTGCTCCCGCGTCTGCGGCATCGGACCGTCAGCCGCCGACACCACCAGAATCGCACCGTCCATCTGCGCCGCACCCGTGATCATGTTCTTCACGTAGTCAGCATGACCCGGACAGTCCACATGCGCGTAATGACGCGCCTCAGACTCGTACTCCACGTGCGCCGTCGCAATCGTGATGCCGCGCGCCTTCTCCTCCGGCGCCTTGTCAATCTGGTCGTAGGCACTCACCTCACCACCAAACTTCTCCGCCATCACCTTCGTCAACGCCGCCGTCAACGTCGTCTTGCCATGGTCAACATGACCAATCGTCCCCACATTCACATGCGGCTTCGTACGTTCGAATTTCGCCTTGGACACAGCGTCTACCTCGTTCTTGAGAGTCTCAGTTCTTCCTGTCCGTCGCGGATCAGGAAGCCTTCTTGATCACGGCCTCGGCCACGGTGTTGGGGGCCTCGTTGTAGTGCCCGAACTCCATCGAGTAGGTCGCGCGGCCCTGGCTCATCGAGCGCAGGTCGGTGGCATAGCCGAACATCTCGGCCAGCGGCACCTCGGCGCGGATGATGCGGCCCGAAGGCGCCTCTTCCATGCCCTGCACCAGGCCGCGGCGGCGGTTCAGGTCGCCCATGACGTCGCCCATGTAGTCCTCGGGAGTGACGACCTCGACCTTCATGATGGGCTCGAGCAGCACCGGCTTGGCCTTGCTGCAGCCTTCCTTGAACGCCATCGAGCCGGCGATCTTGAACGCCATCTCGCTGGAGTCGACCTCGTGGTAGGAGCCGTCGAACAGCGTGACCTTGATGTCCACCACCGGGTAGCCGGCGAGCACGCCGTTGCCGAGCTGCTCCTGCACGCCCTTGTCGACGGCCGGGATGTACTCCTTCGGCACCACGCCACCGACGATCTCGTTCTCGAAGGCGTAGCCGGCGCCCGGCTCCTGCGGCTCGATCTTCAGCCACACGTGACCGTACTGGCCGCGGCCGCCGGACTGGCGCACGAACTTGCCTTCCTGCTCGACCGGCTGGCGGATGGTCTCGCGGTAGGCGACCTGGGGCTTGCCCACGTTGGCCTCGACCTTGAACTCGCGCCGCATGCGGTCGACGATGATCTCGAGATGCAGCTCGCCCATGCCGGAGATGATGGTCTGCCCGGACTCCTCGTCGGTGTGCACGCGGAAGGACGGATCCTCCTGCGCCAGCTTGGAGAGGGCCATGCCCATCTTTTCCTGGTCGCTCTTGGTCTTCGGCTCGACCGCCACCGAGATCACGGGCTCCGGGAACTCCATGCGCTCGAGGGTGATGATCTCCTTCGGGTCGGACAGCGTGTCGCCGGTGGTGACGTCCTTCAGGCCGACGGCCGCGGCGATGTCGCCGGCACGGACTTCCTTCAGTTCCTTGCGCTCGTTGGCGTGCATCTGCAGGATGCGGCCGATGCGCTCCTTCTTGCCCTTGACCGGGTTGTACACCGTGTCGCCCGAGGTCAGCACGCCCGAGTAGACGCGGAAAAAGGTCAGGTTGCCGACGAAGGGGTCGGTGGCGATCTTGAACGCCAGCGCCGCGAAGGGCTCATCGTCGCCCGAGGGACGCGTGCCCTCTCCGCCGTCCTCGAGCTCGCCGCGGATGGCGGGCACGTCGGTCGGCGAAGGCAGGTACTCGATGACGGCGTCCAGCATGGCCTGCACGCCCTTGTTCTTGAAGGCGGAGCCGCACAGCACCGGCACGATCTCGTTGCGCAGGGTGCGCAGGCGCAGGCCGCGCTTGATCTCGTCGTCCGTGAGCTCGAGCGGTCTCGAGGTACTTGTTCGGTCAGCTCTTCGTTGCCCTCGGCAGCGGCCTCGACCAGGTGGTCGCGCCATTCCTGGCACAGGTCCGCCATGTCCGCCGGGATGTCGTGCAGCTCGAAGGTCATGCCCTGGGTGGTGTCGTCCCAGATAGATCGCCTTCATGCGCATCAGGTCGACGACGCCCTTGAAATTCTCCTCGGCGCCGATCGGCAGCTGGATCGGCACCGGGGTGGCGCGCAGCCGGTCCTTCATCTGCTTCACCACGCGCAGGAAGTTGGCGCCGGCGCGGTCCATCTTGTTGACGAACGCCATGCGCGGCACGTGGTACTTGTTGGCCTGGCGCCACACCGTCTCCGACTGCGGCTCGACGCCGCCCACGGCACAGAACACGGCGACGGCGCCGTCGAGCACGCGCAGCGACCGCTCCACCTCGATGGTGAAGTCGACGTGGCCGGGCGTGTCGATGATGTTGATGCGGTGCTCGGGGAAACTGCTGGTCCATCCCCTTCCAGAAGCAGGTGGTCGCCGCAGAGGTGATGGTGATGCCGCGCTCCTGCTCCTGCTCCATCCAGTCCATGACGGCCGCGCCGTCATGCACCTCGCCGATCTTGTGCGAGACGCCGGTGTAGAACAGGACGCGCTCGGTCGTCGTGGTCTTGCCGGCATCGATGTGGGCCATGATGCCGATATTGCGGTAGCGCTCGATAGGTGTCGTGCGGGCCACGGTGGTTACCTCGGAATTCCTTGCGGGCGGGTGGCTGCTTACCAGCGGTAATGCGAGAAGGCCTTGTTGGCCTCGGCCATCCGGTGCGTGTCCTCACGCTTCTTCACGGCTGTGCCGCGGTTCTCGGCCGCATCCATCAGCTCGTTCGCCAGGCGCTGTGCCATGGACTTCTCGCCGCGCGCGCGGGCGGCGTCGATCACCCAGCGCATGGCCAGCGTCTGGCGGCGCACGGCGCGCACTTCGACCGGCACCTGGTAGGTGGCGCCGCCGACCCGGCGGGACTTCACCTCGACCATCGGCTTGACGTTCTCGAGCGCTTCCTCGAGCACCTCGACCGCCTTGTCGGCCGGCATCTTGCGCCGCTCCGAGATCTGCTCGATGGCACCGTAGACGATGCGCTCGGCGACGGACTTCTTGCCGCTCTCCATGATCATGTTCATGAACTTCGACAGGGTCTCGCTGCCGTAGTCCGGGTCGGGAAGAATGATGCGCTTGGGCGCTTGGGCTCGTCTGGACATGTGACTACCTGGCGGTCGTATTCAGTGAGGAGAGCTTCAGGACTTGGGACGCTTGGCGCCGTACTTGGAGCGGCCCTTGCGGCGATCGCCGACACCGGCGCAGTCGAGGGTGCCGCGCACGGTGTGGTAGCGCACACCCGGCAGGTCCTTGACGCGGCCGCCGCGGATCAGCACCACCGAGTGCTCCTGCAGGTTGTGGCCTTCGCCGCCGATGTAGCTGGTCACCTCGAAGCCGTTGGTCAGGCGCACGCGGGCGACCTTGCGCAGGGCCGAGTTCGGCTTCTTCGGGGTCGTGGTGTAGACACGCGTGCACACTCCGCGCCGCTGCGGGCTGGCCTGCAGGGCGGGCACCGTCGTCTTTTCCTTCTTGGTCCGACGCGGCTTGCGGACGAGCTGATTGATCGTTGCCATAGATTGTTATTTCCCGGTTTCACCTGACGCAGAAAAACCGAGCCGCCCATTGGCGGCCCGCTTCCCCGGTGGAAACTTTTGCAGGCCCAGTTTCAATTGGCCTGCGCTGAGCCCGAGGATTGTAGGAACCGGCCCCCGTACTGTCAAGCACGGGGGCCGTCCAAGCCCAAAAAACCCCTTGCCTCAGTCGCTGTCGGTCGGCTCCGGCACTTCGACTTCGTCCGGGTTGACGCCGGCCGCGTCCATGGCCTCCGCCATGGTCATCTCGGCCGGGCTGATCTCGACCTTGCGACGCCGCGCCGTATGGAAGGCGAAGCCCGTGCCGGCCGGGATCAGGCGGCCCACGATGACGTTCTCCTTCAGTCCGCGCAGGTCGTCCCGCAGCCCGCGCACGGCGGCCTCGGTCAGCACCCGGGTGGTCTCCTGGAAGGAGGCCGCGGAAATGAAGGACTCGGTCGCCAGCGAGGCCTTGGTGATACCCAGCAGCACCGGCTCGAACTGCGCCAGCTGGCCGTCCTGGGCCGTGACGCGCTCGTTCTCCTCCAGCAGGCGGGCCTTGTCGAGCTGCTCGCCCCGCAGGAACTTGGTGTCGCCCGGATCGGTGATCTCGATCTTGCGCAGCATCTGGCGAATGATCACCTCGATGTGCTTGTCGTTGATCTTCACGCCCTGCAGCCGGTAGACGTCCTGGATCTCGCGCACCAGGTAGTCGGCCAGGTGCTCGACGTCCTGCAGGCGCAGGATGTCGTGCGGGTTCAGCTCGCCGTCGGAGATGACCTCACCGCGCTGCACCACCTCGCCTTCGAACACCGACAGGTTGCGCCACTTCGGGATCAGCAACTCGTGCTCGCCGTCCTCGTTCTCGATGATGAGGCGCCGCTTGCCCTTGGTTTCCTTGCCGAAGCTCACCGTGCCGCTCTGCTCGGCCAGGATCGCCGGCTCCTTCGGCTTGCGCGCCTCGAACAGGTCGGCAACGCGCGGCAGACCGCCCGTGATGTCGCGGGTCTTGGAGGACTCCTGCGGGATGCGGGCGATGACGTCGCCGACGCCCACCTTCTGGCCGTCCTCCATGACCACGATGGCGCCCACCGACAGGGGATAGGCGATCGCTTCCTTGGAGTCGGGGAAGTGCAGGTCCTTGCCCTTCGCATCCACCAGCTTGGCCATCGGACGCACGTCCTTGCCGGCCGCGCCGCGCTGCTTCGGGTCGATGACCACGATGCTGGACAGGCCGGTGTGCTCGTCCACGCGGGCTTCCACGGTCACGCCGTCGATGAAGTCCTCGAACTTCATGATGCCGGCGGCCTCGGTGACCACCGGGTGGGTGTGCGGATCCCAGGTCGCGACGATGCGGCCGCCGTCCACGTTGTCGCCCTCGTCGACCATGATGGCCGCGCCGTAGGGGATCTTGTAGCGCTCACGCTCGCGGCCGTACTCGTCGATGATGCCGAGCTCGCCCGAGCGCGACACCGCCACCAGGTGGCCCTTCTCGTGCCGCACGGTCTTGATGTTGTGCAGGCGCACGGTGCCGCCGTTCTTGACGGTGACGTTGTTGCGCGCCGCGGCACGCGAAGCCGCGCCGCCGATGTGGAAGGTGCGCATCGTCAGCTGCGTGCCCGGCTCGCCGATCGACTGCGCCGCGATGACGCCCACGGCCTCGCCGATGTTGACCTGGTGACCGCGCGCCAGGTCGCGACCGTAGCACTGCGCACACGCCGTAGCGCGTCTCGCAGGTGATCGGCGAGCGCACCCAGACCTGGTCGACCGACAGCTCTTCGAGCTTGCGGACCTCGTGCTCGTCCAGCAGGGTGCCGGCCGCAACCGCCACCTCGTCCTTGCCCGGCACCAGCACGTCCTCGGCCACCACGCGGCCCAGCACGCGCTCGCGCAGCGGCTCGACCACGTCGCCGCCCTCGACCAGCGGGGTCATGAGCAGACCGTCGGTGGTGCCGCAGTCGATCTCGGTGACCACCAGGTCCTGCGCCACGTCCACCAGGCGCCGGGTCAGGTAACCCGAGTTGGCGGTCTTCAGCGCGGTATCGGCCAGACCCTTGCGGGCGCCGTGGGTGGAGATGAAGTACTGCAGCACGTCCAGGCCTTCACGGAAGTTGGCCGTGATGGGCGTCTCGATGATGGAGCCGTCCGGCTTGGCCATCAGGCCGCGCATGCCGGCCAGCTGCCGGATCTGCGCGGCGGAGCCGCGGGCGCCGGAGTCGGCCATCATGAAGATCGAGTTGAAGGACTTCTCGCGCACCGTCTTGCCCTTGGCGTTCTTGACCTCCTGCACCGAGATCTTGTCCATCATGGCCTTGGCGATGTGGTCGTTGGTGTGCGACCAGATGTCGACCACCTTGTTGTAGCGCTCGCCGTTGGTGACGAGACCGGAAGCGTACTGGTCCTGGAAGTTCTTCACCTCGTCCTCGGCCTCGGCCAGGATCTCGTCCTTCTCGTCCGGCACCACCATGTCGTCGACGCCGAACGAGACGCCGGAGCGGGTGGCATAGCGGAAGCCCGTGTACATCAGCTGGTCGGCGAAGACCACGGTCTCCTTCAGGCCGAGCTGGCGGTAGCAGTCGTTGATGACGCGCGAGATCGCCTTCTTGTTCATGTCCTGGTTGATCAGCTCGAAGGGCAGGCCCTTGGGCAGGATCTCGGACAGCAGCGCGCGGCCCACGGTGGTCTCGATGAGCTTCAGGGTGGAGGCCTTTTCACCTTCCTCGCCCACCTGCCACTCGCGAATGCGCACGCGCACGGAGGCGTGCAGGCTCACGGCGCGGTTCTCGTAGGCGCGGTGCACCTCGGCCACGTCGGCGAAGATGGCGCCCTCGCCCTTCACGTTCGCCTGCTCGCGGGTCAGGTAATAGAGGCCCAGCACGACGTCCTGCGACGGCACGATGATGGGCTCGCCATTGGCCGGCGAGAGGATGTTGTTGGACGACATCATCAGCGCGCGCGCCTCGAGCTGGGCCTCCAGCGACAGCGGCACGTGCACGGCCATCTGGTCGCCGTCGAAGTCGGCGTTGAAGGCGGTGCAGACCAGCGGATGCAGCTGGATGGCCTTGCCCTCGATCAGCACCGGCTCGAAGGCCTGGATGCCGAGGCGGTGCAGCGTCGGCGCCCGGTTCAGCATCACCGGGTGCTCGCGGATGACCTCCTCGAGGATGTCCCAGACCTCCGGCCCTTCGCGCTCGACCGCGCGCTTGGCGGCCTTGATGGTCAGCGCCTCGCCGCGCAGCTGCAGCTTGTGGAAGATGAAGGGCTTGAACAGCTCCAGCGCCATCTTCTTCGGCAGGCCGCACTGGTGCAGCTTCAGCGTCGGGCCGACCACGATCACCGAACGGCCGGAGTAGTCGACGCGCTTGCCGAGCAGGTTCTGGCGGAACCGGCCCTGCTTGCCCTTGATCATGTCGGCCAGCGACTTCAGCGGGCGCTTGTTGGTGCCGGTGATGGCGCGGCCGCGGCGGCCGTTGTCCAGCAGCGCGTCCACCGACTCCTGCAGCATGCGCTTCTCGTTGCGCACGATGATGTCGGGCGCGTTGAGCTCGAGCAGGCGACGCAGGCGGTTGTTGCGGTTGATGACGCGGCGATACAGATCGTTGAGGTCGGAGGTCGCGAAGCGGCCGCCGTCCAGCGGCACCAGCGGACGCAGGTCCGGCGGCAGCACCGGCAGCACGGTCATCACCATCCACTCGGGCTTGTTGCCGGACTCGAGGAAAGACTCGAGCAGCTTGAGCCGCTTCGACAGGCGCTTGATCTTGGTCTCGGAGTTGGTGGCCGACATGTCGTCGCGCACCTTCACCACCTCGGACTGCAGATCGAGCGTGCGCAGCATCTCGTGCACCGCCTCGGCGCCCATGCGGGCATCGAACTCGTCGCCGTACTCCTCGATGGCCTCGAGGTACTGCTCGTCGGTCAGCAGCTGGCCGCGCTCCAGCGGCGTCATGCCCGGCTCGACGACCACGAAGGCCTCGAAGTAGAGCACGCGCTCGATCTCGCGCAGCGTCATGTCCAGCATCAGGCCGATGCGCGACGGCAGCGACTTCAGGAACCAGATGTGTGCCACCGGGCTGGCCAGCTCGATGTGGCCCATGCGCTCGCGGCGCACCTTGGTCTGCGTCACCTCGACGCCGCACTTCTCGCACACCACGCCGCGGTGCTTGAGGCGCTTGTACTTGCCGCACAGGCACTCGTAGTCCTTGATGGGCCCGAAGATCTTGGCGCAGAACAGCCCGTCACGCTCCGGCTTGAAGGTGCGGTAGTTGATGGTCTCCGGCTTCTTGACCTCGCCGAAGGACCAGGAACGGATCATGTCCGGCGAGGCCAGCCCGATGCGGATGGCATCGAAGTCCTCGACCGGCACGTTCTGCTTGAAGAGCTTGAGAAGATCTTTCATCAGTAATTACTCCTGCTCCAGCTCGATGTTGATCGCCAGCGAGCGGATCTCCTTGACCAGCACGTTGAACGACTCGGGCATGCCCGCCTCCATCTGGTGGGTGCCGTCGACGATGTTCTTGTACATCTTGGTGCGGCCCTGCACGTCGTCCGACTTGACCGTGAGCATCTCCTGCAGCGTGTAGGAAGCGCCGTAGGCCTCCAGCGCCCACACCTCCATCTCGCCGAAGCGCTGGCCGCCGAACTGCGCCTTGCCGCCCAGCGGCTGCTGGGTGACCAGGCTGTACGGACCGGTCGAACGCGCATGCATCTTGTCGTCGACCAGGTGATTGAGCTTCAGCATGTACATGTAGCCGACGGTGACCGGGCGATCGAAAGCCTCGCCGGTGCGGCCGTCGATGAGCGTCGTCTGGCCCGACTCGGGCAGCCCGGCGAGCTGCAGCAGGTCCTTGATCTCGTCCTCGGCCGCGCCGTCGAACACCGGCGTCGCCATCGGCACGCCGCCGCGCAGGTTGCCGGCCAGCTCCAGCACCTCGTCGTCGTTGAGGGAGTCGATCTGCTCCTTCTTGCCGCCGGTCTTGTTGTAGACCTCGTCGAGGAAGTTGCGCAGCTCCTTGACGTTGCCCTGATCGTCGAGCATGCGCCCGATCTTCAGGCCGAGGCCGTTCGCCGCCCAGCCGAGATGCGTCTCGAGCACCTGGCCGACGTTCATGCGCGAGGGCACGCCGAGCGGGTTCAGCACGATGTCGACCGGCGTGCCGTCCTCGAGGTACGGCATGTCTTCGACCGGCACGATGGTGGAGATGACGCCCTTGTTGCCGTGGCGTCCGGCCATCTTGTCGCCCGGCTGGACGCGCCGCTTCACGGCCAGGTAGACCTTGACCATCTTCAGCACGCCCGGCGCCAGATCGTCGCCCTGCGTGATCTTGCCGCGCTTCTCCTCGAAGCGCTTGTCGAACTCCTCGCGCTGCTCGCCCAGGCGCTCCTTCATGCGCTCGAGCTGGGTCGCGGCATCCTCGTTCTTGGGGCGAATCTCGAACCACTTCTCGCGCGGCAGCTCCGCCAGGTAGGTCTTGGTGATCGTGCTGTCGGCCTTGAGCTTGTTCGGCCCGCCGGCGGCCATCTTGCCGACCAGCATCTTCTCGACGCGCTCGTAGATGTCGTCCTCGAGGATGCGCAGCGTGTCGTCCAGATCCTTGCGCACGCGCTCGAGTTCCTGCCGCTCGATGGACAGGGCGCGGGCGTCCTTCTCGACGCCGTCGCGGGTGAACACGCGCACGTCGATCACGGTGCCGTCCATGCCGGGCGGCACGCGCAGCGACGTGTCCTTCACGTCCGAGGCCTTCTCGCCGAAGATCGCCCGCAGCAGCTTCTCCTCCGGCGTCAGCTGCGTCTCGCCCTTCGGCGTCACCTTGCCGACCAGGATGTCGCCCGCGTTCACCTCGGCGCCGATGTAGGCGATGCCCGCCTCGTCGAGCTTGGCCAGCGCCGCCTCGCCCACGTTCGGGATGTCGGCGGTGATCTCCTCCGGCCCGAGCTTGGTATCGCGGGCGACGCAGGTCAGCTCCTCGATATGGATCGTCGTGAAGCGATCTTCCTGCACCACGCGCTCGGAGATCAGGATCGAGTCCTCGAAGTTGTAGCCGTTCCAGGGCATGAACGCGACCAGCAGGTTCTGGCCCAGCGCCAGCTCGCCCAGGTTGGTGGACGGGCCGTCCGCCAGCACGTCGCCGGCCTCGATGACGTCCCCTTGCTTCACCAGCGGGCGCTGGTTGATGCAGGTGTTCTGGTTGGAACGCGTGTACTTGGTCAGGTTGTAGATATCGACGCCGGGCTCGTCGGCCGTGGTCTCGTCGTCGTTCACGCGCACCACGATGCGCGAGGCGTCGACGGAATCCACCACGCCGCCGCGGCGCGCGACCACGGTCACGCCGGAGTCCATCGCTACCGCACGCTCCATGCCGGTGCCCACCAGCGGCGTCTCGGCGCGCAGCGTCGGCACCGCCTGGCGCTGCATGTTCGAACCCATCAGCGCGCGGTTGGCGTCGTCATGCTCGAGGAACGGGATCAGCGAGGCCGCCACCGACACGATCTGCTTCGGCGACACGTCCATGTACTGGATCCGGTCCGGCGTCACCATGCTGAACTCGTTGTGGTGCCGGCACGACACCAGGTCGTTGGTGAACTCGCCCTTGGTGCCGAGCTCCGCATTCGCCTGGGCGATGACGTACTGGCCCTCCTCGATGGCCGACAGGTACTCGATCTGCGTCGGTGACCTTGCCGTTCTGCACCTTGCGATACGGCGTCTCGAGGAAGCCGTAGTCGTTGGTGCGCGCATACACCGCCAGCGAGTTGATCAGACCGATGTTCGGACCTTCCGGCGTCTCGATCGGGCACACCCGGCCGTAATGCGTCGGGTGCACGTCGCGCACCTCGAAGCCGGCGCGCTCGCGCGTCAGGCCGCCCGGGCCGAGCGCCGACACGCGGCGCTTGTGGGTCACCTCGGACAGCGGGTTGTTCTGGTCCATGAACTGCGACAGCTGCGAGGAACCGAAGAACTCCTTCACCGCCGCCGCCACCGGCTTGGCGTTGATCATCTCCTGCGGCATCAGGCCCTCGGACTCGGCCAGCGTCAGCCGCTCCTTGACCGCGCGCTCGACGCGCACCAGGCCGATGCGGAAGGCGTTCTCGGCCATCTCGCCGACACTGCGCACACGGCGATTGCCGAGATGGTCGATGTCGTCGACGGTGCCGCTGCCGTTGCGGATGTCGATCAGCGTGTTCAGCACGGCGATGATGTCGGACGTGGCCGCCGGGTCGTCCTTGCCGTACTCGGCGAACAGCTTCTTCGACTCCTCGTCCTTGCGGGTCGCGAAATAGCGGCCGTCGTAAAGAATCCCGGGACCCTCGTGCTGTCGCGGCCCACGCGGCGGTTGAACTTCATGCGGCCGACGGCGGACAGGTCGTAGCGCTCGGCATTGAAGAACAGGTTGTGGAACAGGTTCTCGGCAGCATCCTTGGTCGGCGGCTCGCCCGGGCGCATCATGCGGTAGATCTCGACCAGCGCCTCGAGCGGCGTGGTGGTCGGATCGATGCGCAGCGTGTTGGAAACGTACGGGCCGCGATCGAGGTCGTTGACCTACAGCGTGTGGATCGTGGCGATGCCGGACTTGACCAGCTTGTTGATGCTCTCGGCGGTGAGCTCGTCGTTGGCCGTGGCCAGCAGCTCGCCGGTCTTCTCGTCGACCACGTCGTGGGCGAGAATCTTGCCCTCGAGGTAATCGTCCGGCACCGCCAGCGTCTCCACGCCGGCCGCAGCCAGCTCGCGGACGTGGCGCGCAGTGATGCGCCGGCCCTCCTCGACCATCAGCTCGTCACCGACCTTGATGTCGAAGCTGGCGGTCTCGCCGCGCAGACGCTCCGGGACCAGCTTCAGCTCGATCTTCTTGCCGAGCAGGAACTCGTTGGTCTCGAAGAACAGCGCCAGCATTTCCTCCTCGGTGTAGCCGAGCGCGCGCAGCATGATGGTGACCGGCAGCTTGCGGCGACGGTCGATGCGCGCGAACAGGCAGTCCTTCGGGTCGAACTCGAAGTCCAGCCAGGAGCCGCGGTAGGGAATGACGCGCGCCGAGAACAGCAGCTTGCCGGAGGAGTGGGTCTTGCCCTTGTCGTGGTCGAAGAACACGCCCGGCGAGCGATGCAGCTGCGACACGATGACGCGCTCGGTGCCGTTGATCACGAAGGTGCCGTTCTCGGTCATCAGCGGCAGCTCGCCGAGATAGACTTCCTGCTCGCGAATGTCCTTCACGGGCTTCGGCGTACCGGAGGCTTCCTTGTCGTAGATGACCAGGCGCACCTTCACGCGCAGCGGCGCGGCATAGGTCAGGCCGCGGACCTGGCACTCCTTGACGTCGAAGACCGGGTCGCCGAGGCGATAGCTGACGTACTCCAGCGCGGCGTTGCCGGAATAGCTGACGATCGGGAATACGCTCTTGAAGGCGGCATGCAGGCCCATCTCATCGCGCCCGTCTACCGCGAGGTCGGTTTGCAGGAATCTCCGGTAGGAATCGAGCTGGATGGAAAGCAGGTAGGGCACCTCAAGAATCCTCGGACGCTTGCCGAAGTCCTTGCGGATACGCTTCTTCTCGGTAAAGGAATACGCCATCGGGCTCACCTTCGAGTGCGGCTCGTTATCAGATACGGCCCTGCCGGGAGGGCCAGGCGCCCGGACCCCATGGCCGGGCGAAACCGGCAGAAACGGGAACAGGCCGGTGGCTCATGCCACCAGCCTGCCCGAAGGCACAGGCTTCAACCCGTGCACGCAGATCTACTTGACCTCGACGCTGGCGCCGGCCTCTTCGAGCTGCTTCTTGATGTCATCGGCCTCGTCCTTGGACACGCCTTCCTTGACGGTGGCGGGCGCGCCCTCGACCAGGTCCTTGGCTTCCTTCAGACCGAGACCGGTAATGGTGCGGACCGCCTTGATGACGCCGACCTTGTTGGCGCCGAAGCTGGTCATGACGACGTCGAACTCGGTCTTCTCTTCGGCGGCAGCGGCCTCGGCGGCGGCACCGGCGGCGGCCACGGCGACCGGGGCAGCGGCGGACACGCCCCACTTCTCCTCGAGTTCGGACACCAGCTCGATGACCTCGATGACGCTCATGTTGCTCAATACTTCAACGATTTCTTCACGCGAAACAGCCATTGTCTGTGCTCCGATAAAACGGTGTTACCCGATGTGGAAAAGAAAAACCTGCCTCAGGCCGCCTCGAGCTGGTCGCGCCGCGCAGCGAGCAGGCGCGCGAGCTGCGCGGCGGGCTCGTTGAGGGTGCGCACCAGCTTGGAAGCGGGTGCCTGGAACACGCCGAGCAGCATTGCCCGGGCCTGATCCAGCGTCGGCAGGTTGGCGAGCCGCTCGAGATCCGCGGCGGGATAAACCTGCCCACCGATCGCGACGATACGGGTCACCAACTTGTCGTTGTCTTTCGCGAAGGCCTTGACCACCCGCGCGGCGGAGCCGGGATCCTCAACCGAGAATGCCAGCACCAGCGGCCCCTTCAGCGCGTCCTTCATGCATTCGAAGTCCGTGCCTTCCAGGGCCAACCGCGCCAGGGTGTTCTTGACCACGCGCAGGTAGACGCCCTTTTCGCGGGCCTCCTTCCTGAGCGCAGTCATCTGGCCAACGGTGAGGCCGCGATACTCAGCCGCTACGGCTGAATGTGCGGATTCCGCCACCGTCTTCACTTCGGCGACAAGTGCCTTCTTGTCTTCTAGCCTCAGTGCCATTTTCTACTCCTGGCCGAAAGTCCATGATCGAGGAAACGCGTCCATTCGCTCCTCACCTTGACGGTGACCTTCACCAGGTATGCCTGACTCGGGTAACACCGTCTGCGCAGGCCTTGCATTAAGGCCGAGGCCGCCTGCGGTCTCTGACGACGGCCGGCAGTCACGCCGGCTCCTTTTTGCACTCCATTGCCGCGAAGCGTCGCGCCGGCCGTAGCCGCCGCGCCGCCCGCGCGTCTTTCCCTAGTAACTCAGCGAAGCCTGGTCGACCGCGATGCCCGGACCCATGGTCGAGGACACGGTGACCTTCTTCATGTAAATGCCCTTGGACGAAGCCGGCTTGGCCTTCTGCAGGTCGGCCAGCAGCGCGTCCAGGTTCTCCTTCAGCGCAGCCGGCTCGAAGTCGGCCTTGCCGATGGCGCAGTGGATGATGCCGGCCTTGTCGGTGCGGTAACGCACCTGGCCCGCCTTGGCATTCTTCACCGCGGTCGCCACGTCCGGCGTGACGGTGCCGACCTTCGGGTTCGGCATCAGGCCGCGCGGACCGAGGATCTGGCCCAGCTGCCCGACAACGCGCATGGCGTCCGGCGTAGCAATCACCACGTCGAAGTCCAGGACGCCGCCCTTCACTTTCTGCGCCAGGTCCTCGAAGCCGACGATGTCGGCGCCGGCAGCGGTCGCCTTGTCGGCGTTGTCGCCCTGCGCGAACACCGCCACGCGCACGTCCTTGCCGGTGCCGTTCGGCAGCACGGTGGAACCGCGCACCACCTGGTCCGACTTGCGCGGGTCGACGCCGAGATTGACGGCGACATCGATCGACTCGCGGAACTTGGCCGTGGCCAGCTCCTTGCGCCAGCGTCCAGCGCCTCGTCGATGTTGTAGAACTGGCCCGGCTGCGACCTTTTCGGCGAATGCCTTCTTACGCTTGGTCATGCGCGCCATGTCAGAGACCCTCCACGTCGAGGCCCATGCTGCGGGCGCTGCCGGCAATGATCCTGACCGCGGCATCGAGATCCGCGGCGTTCAGGTCGGGCATCTTGATCTTCGCGATCTCCTCGAGCTGGGCGCGGGTGACCGTGCCGACCTTGTTGGTGTTCGGCTCGCCGCTGCCCTTCTTCATGCCCGCGCCTTCCTCAGCAACACCGCGGCGGGCGGCGTCTTGGTGACGAAGGTGAAGCTGCGATCGCTGTAGACCGTGATCACGACCGGGGTCGGCAGGCCCTGCTCGAGGCCCTGGGTCTGCGGCGTTGAAGGCCTTGCAGAACTCCATGATGTTCACGCCGTGCTGGCCCAGCGCGGGACCCACGGGCGGGCTCGGATTCGCCTGGCCTGCAGGAATCTGCAGCTTGATGTAGCCGGTGACTTTCTTTGCCATGACTCGCTATACCTCGTGTGTGGGTCCGAACGCCTTGCGGCTCCCCTGTGGCTTTCCTGCCCGGCGCCAGTGGCGCCCTGCGCCCCATCCCTCGGGGCGGTTCCTGCTAGGCCTTCTCGACCTGGCCGAAATCCAGCTCGACCGGCGTCGACCGGCCGAGAATCTGCACCGCGACGCGCAGCTTGCTCTTGTCGTAGTTGACCTCTTCGACGACCCCGTTGAAGTCGTTGAACGGACCGTCGGTGACCCGCACCACCTCGCCGGGCTCGAACAGCACCTTCGGCCGCGGCTTCTCCACGCCTTCCTGCACCCGCTGCAGGATGGTGTCGGCCTCGCTGTCGCGTGATGGGCGCCGGCCGGTCGCTGGAACCGCCGATGAAGCCCAGCACCTTCGGCACTTCCTTCACCAGGTGCCAGGTCTCGTCGTCCATCTCCATCTGCACCAGCACGTAGCCGGGGAAAAACTTGCGCTCGCTCTTGCGCTTCTGACCCTCGCGCATCTCGACCACTTCCTCGGTCGGCACCAGGATCTCGCCGAATTTGTCCTCCAGGCCGTAGCGCTTGATGCGCTCCTGGAGCGACTCCTTCACCTTGTGCTCGAAGTTCGAATAGGCGTGCACGACGTACCAGCGCAACGCCATGACCTCAGCCTCCCTGCCCGGTCAGCAGGCGCGTCGCCCACAGCAGGAACATGTCGAGCAGCCAGAAGAAGACGCCCATGATGACCACGAAGAACAATAATCACCAGCGTGGTCTGCACGGTCTCCTGGCGGTTGGGCCAGATGACCTTGCGCAGCTCGATGCGGGAGCCCTGGATGAAGCGCCACAGCTCGTGCCCCAGTCGCTGGTCATGAAGACCGCGATGGCCGCAGCCAACGAGAACAGCACGCCGGCCACGCGCAACACGGACGGCGCAGCCTCGTAAATGTAATAGCCGGCCACCCCGGCCACCAGGATCGCGATGGCGAGGAAAACTTTGACCTTGTCCAGCGGGCTGGAAAGGCTGCTTGTATCTGACTTTGCGTTCATTTGCCGCCGTCTAGACGACGTCGGCGCCCGGCGTGGGCGCCTGCGTGTGATCCTGGCAGGGCAGGAGGGAATCGAACCCCCAACCTGCGGTTTTGGAGACCGCCGCTCTGCCAATTGAGCTACTGCCCTGCGCTAATCGAACCTTATTCGTAAATCTTCGCGACGACGCCGGCGCCGACGGTGCGGCCGCCCTCGCGGATCGCGAAGCGCAGGCCTTCTTCCATCGCGATCGGCGCAATCAGCTCCACCTTCATCTGCACGTTGTCGCCCGGCATCACCATCTCGACGCCCTCCGGCAGCTCGCACCGCCCCGTCACGTCCGTCGTGCGGAAATAAAACTGCGGCCGGTAACCCTTGAAGAACGGCGTATGACGTCCGCCCTCTTCCTTCGTCAGGATGTACACCTCAGCCTCGAACTTCGTGTGCGGCGTGATCGAACCGGGCTTCGCCAGCACCTGGCCACGCTCCACCTCGTCACGCTTCGTGCCGCGCAGCAGCACACCCACGTTGTCTCCCGCCTGACCCTGGTCCAGCAGCTTGCGGAACATCTCAACGCCCGTGCACGTGGTCTTCGTCGTGTCACGGATGCCCACAATCTCGACCTCGTCGCCCACCTTCACAATGCCGCGCTCAATACGACCCGTCACCACCGTGCCACGACCCGAAATCGAGAACACATCCTCGATCGGCATCAGAAACGCACCGTCAATCGCACGCTCCGGCTCCGGAATGTACGCGTCCATCGCCTCCACCAGCTTCTCGATCGACGGCACGCCAATCTCGCTCGTGTCACCCTCGAACGCCTTCAGCGCCGAGCCCGTAATGATCGGCGTGTCGTCGCCAGGGAACTCGTACGTGCGTCAACAGATCCCGAACCTCCAGCTCCACCAGCTCCAGCAGCTCCGCATCGTCCACCATGTCCGCCTTGTTCAGGTACACCACGATGTACGGCACACCCACCTGACGCGCCAGCAAAATGTGCTCCCGCGTCTGCGGCATCGGACCGTCCGCAGCCGACACCACCAGAATCGCACCGTCCATCTGCGCCGCACCCGTGATCATGTTCTTCACGTAGTCAGCATGACCCGGACAATCCACATGCGCGTAATGACGCGCCTCAGTCTCGTACTCCACGTGCGCCGTCGCAATCGTGATACCGCGCGCCTTCTCCTCCGGCGCCTTGTCAATCTGGTCGTAGGCCCTCACCTCACCACCATACTTCTCCGCCATCACCTTCGTCAACGCCGCCGTCAAGCGTCGTCTTGCCATGGTCAACATGACCAATCGTCCCCACATTCACATGCGGCTTCGTACGTTCAAATTTCGCCTTGGACATCGGTGCTCGACTCCGGACTAGTCTGTGAATTTGTCTACCTGAAAAGACCCGCGGCGCGCCTCGCGGCTCCGTCCGCCTGAAAATCCGCTGCGTCCTGTCATGGAGCCCACAACCGGACTTGAACCGGTGACCTCTTCCTTACCAAGGAAGTGCTCTACCGCTGAGCTATGTGGGCGCGATCCTCTCTCTAAACCCTGTCCGCCCCGCCGGCACGGCCCCCCATCTGGAGCGGGTGATGGGAATCGAACCCACATCATCAGCTTGGAAGGCTGAGGTTCTACCATTGAACTACACCCGCGCGTGCGTCTCATGTCTCGGCCCCAGGATGCCTGCCGCCGCGCCCCGACGAGCCTTCTCGCGGACGCCTGGTGGAGGGGGGAGGATTCGAACCTCCGAAGGCTGAGCCAGCAGATTTACAGTCTGCCCCCGTTGACCGCTTGGGTACCCCTCCCAAAAGCGCAAGCCGCGTATTATTAAACGCGGGCTGGAGGGTGTCAACAGAAACGGCGGGGGCCGGGGCCCCCGCCGCCGTTCCGGGACAGGCCGGGCGTCAGTCTACTTGGCGCCCTCGTGGGCGAAGTACGCGGCCACGTCGGCGATGTCTTCCTCGGCCACGTCATTGATCACCGGGTCATGATCCTCGCCACCGCGGGCGGCAACGATCAGCGCAGCGATCTCTTCGGCGCCCAAGCCGCTGAAATCATCGGCCATATGGCAGTCGAGGCAGGCCGCGGCCTTGGCGGCGCCGGCTTCGGCGTCGCCCGCCAGGGCGGCCCCGCTGAAGGCGACCAGGGGGAGGGAAATCAGCGCAATGGCAAACTTCTTCATGTAGAGGCTTCCTTAGTAGAGAGGAAAGTGGGCGACGGAGTATAGTCCAGAACACCCTGTGGCGCATGGGTTGGGGACGGTACTGGAGCCGGCGACAGGAGTCGAACCTGCGACCTGCTGATTACAAATCAGCCGCTCTGCCAACTGAGCTACACCGGCCTGCCGGCGCATTCTAGGAGCGCCCCGCCCCTGCGGCAACCGCCGTATGCGGCAGCGCCGGACCTGGAAATGAGAACGCCGTCCCCGGTCTCCCGGAGACGGCGCCTGGTCAGGGACCGTGGCGGCGATTTACTTGCCGCCGCCGGCCGCGTAGAAATAGGCGGCCAGGTCGGGGATATCAGTCTCGGTCACATCCTCGAGGCCCGGGGGATGCGCGGAATCAGGACCGACCGCCCCCTTCAGGGCCGCGGTGATCTCCTCGAGGGACATGCCCGCAAAGTCTTCGGCGGCGTGGCAGTCCAAGCAATACATTTCTTCGGCCTTGGCCTTGCCGGCATCGGCATCGCCGGCCAGCGCGGCGCCGCTGAACGCCAGGATGGGGGCAGCGAGAATCGCGATGGTGAGCTTCTTCATTACTTCAGTCCTCCTGGACTCATGACGATGACAAAGTCAATGGCAGTATACCGTTCCACTGCCCGCGGAACATGCGTACAGCCCACGATCGGGCCGGCCCCGAGGTTCAGGAAGCGTTCATGTTCGCGCCGGCGGCACGGGCCAGTCCGAGCAGCACGAGCTCCGGCACCAGCTCCGCGTTCTCCAGCCCCGCCTGCAACACCGGCGCATCTCCGCCCGCCAGGAACAGCCGCGGCGGCGTTCCCGCCACAAGCGTGAGCTGCTGCTGCGCTGCCGAGACCGCGCCGAGGGCCGCGAGACGCGCGCCGTCTTCCATGGCCTGCCGGGTGTCTTGCGGAAAAGCGGCGGGCGCGCCGGGCGCGGAGGCCTGGCGGAACCGCGCCAGGTCCCCGGTGCGCGCCTCCAGGGCGCCCACCATCATGGCCAGCCCCGGCAGGATCCAGCCGCCGAGATGGCGCCCCCCGGCCGCCATGGCGTCGATGGTGAGGGCCGAACCGGCATCCACTACCAGGCAGGGGCCCGCCGTCAGGCCGCGCGCGCCCAGCAGCGCTGCCCAGCGGTCAGCGCCGAGCCGTGCCGGCTCCGCGTAAGCACATTGCACGCCGCAGGCTTCCTCCCGCGCGCGCAGGAAGCGGACATTAGCCACGCCGCGCTCAGCCAGCGCGTCCGCCAGGGCCTCCCCCGCCGCCGTCCCGGCGACGTTGGCGCACCAGGCGGACGCGGCGCCGGGCGGGGCGCCGCCCAGGGCCCGCGCCAGCGCACCTGCCATGCCGAGTTCGCGATGCGAGGCCTCTCCGAGCACCTGCACTCCGCCCCCGGCATCGCTCTGGGCCGCCTTGAGCCGCGTGTTGCCGAGGTCCAGCAAGAGCGTCATGCCGCCGGCCTCAGGGTCACTTCGCCGGCGGTGACGCGCCGCACCCGCCCGTCCGCTCCCTCGAGCAGCAGCGCGCCGCTGGCGTCGATGCCGCGCGCGATGCCGCTGTCCGCGCGCCCAGGGGTCTCAAGGCGCACCGCGCGGTCGCGCAGCGCATCGCGGCGGTCCCAGGCGGCCAGCGCCGCGCCGTCCAGCATCCCCGGCACGCGCGACAGGGTGGCGACGATCGCCGCCAGCAGCGCGCCCGCCACGGCATTGCGCCCGACCTGGGGCGCTGCATCCGCCAGCGCCGCCGGCGGCAAGCCGCCCGCAGCACCGATTTCGGCGCGCAGTGCCGCGCCGGTGCGCAAATTCACGCCAATACCCACCGCCACCGTGGCAGGACCCTGGGCTTCGCCGCGCAGCTCGATCAGTATCCCGCCCAGCTTGCCCTCGCCCAGCAGCAGGTCGTTGGGCCATTTCAGGCGCACGCCCGGGACGCCCAGCCGTTCCAGCGCCTCGGCACAGGCCAGCCCGACGGCCGGCGGCAGGCCGGCAAAGTCGGCCGGCCCGGCCGGCATGCGCCCGCCCACGGACAGGCAGACGGCATGCCCCGGTGCTGCCAGCCAGCTGCGTCCGCGGCGGCCGCGACCTGCATTCTGGTATTCCGCCAGGCAGGCCACCAGCGCACCGGCCGGCGCTTCCGCCGCGAGCACGCGGCTGTTGGTGGAATCCGTCTCGGCCAGCACCTCGAGGATGGCAAGCCTGGCAGCTGCTTCTGCCGGCAACGCCTGGCGCAGGCGCTCCGCGTCCAGCAACTCGAGCGGTGCAGACAGGCGGTAGCCGAGCCCCGGCTTCGCCTCGACCTCGAGGCCGAGTTCCACCAGGCGCTGTATACCTTTCCAGATCGCGGTGCGGCTGATGCCCAGCGCCCGCCCGAGGGCCGCACCGGAAACCGCTTCGCCCGGGGCCAACGCCTGCAACAGCGCCAGGTTGAAGCTCACCGGCGCCGACCCAGCAGGCCGCGGAACATGCGGTTCTCGGTGCCGGCGCGCATGCGCGCGATGTTGCTGCGATGGGTCCATGCCACGAACAGCGCCATCAGCACCGCGAACCAGAACAGCGGCCGGTCGGCCTGCCCGGTGAGGGCGAGCCACGCCGGGGCCACGACCGCGGCCGCCATGGTGGCAATGCCGACATAGCCGCCGACGGCAGCGACCAGCACCCATCCCGCCAGCACCGGGGCCAGCAGCACGGCGTCGATGGCGGCGTAGGCGCCGACCAGCGTGGCCATGCCCTTGCCGCCGCGGAAACCGAAAAACAGCGGCCACACGTGCCCTGCGACGGCGGCCGCGCCGATCACCACGGCCACGGTCTCGCGCGACACCGCGGGATCCACCGGCACGCCGGGCAGCGCGGCCCCGGTCAACCAGAGAATCGGCAGCACCGCCTTGAGCACGTCGATCGCCACCACCGCCAGCGCGAAGCCCTTGCCCTGGGTGCGCAGCGCATTGGTGCCGCCCGCGTTGCCGCTCCCGAGCAGGCGGATGTCCACGCCGCGCAGGCGCCCGACCACCAGGCTGCCAACGATGGAGCCGGCCAGGTAACCGAGGATGAGCTTGCAGGCGAGTTCGAGCATGGCGCGACGACGCAGCGGATAAAGGCCCGATTCTATCCCGGATCCCCGCCGCCCGGGCGCGCTCGCCGCGGAGTGCGAGTGGGGTATGCTGCGCGGCGTCGCTGCGGAGGAAGCCCATGCCCGAGACCGTCGTACTGCTCGCCAACCCGGCTGCCGGCAGCGGGCGGGGCGATCGGCTCGGCGCCCGGGTTGTGCAGCGGCTGGAGAGCGGGGGGCTGCGCGTGGAGACAGTGGTCAGTCGTGGCGCCGGGCACCTGGCGGACACGGCAGCGCATGAAGCCGCGCGCGGCCGCCGCCGCATCATCGCGCTTGGCGGCGACGGCACCCTGTCGGAAGTGGCGCGCGGCCTGCTCGAGGTGCCCGGCGCGCCCACCCTGCTGGGCGTCGTGCCGCTCGGCACCGGCAACGACTTCATCAAGTCGGCCGGCCTGCCACGCGACTGGCGTGCGGCCTGCGCCCTGCTCGCGGGCGGTTGCACGCCACGGCGGATAGACGCGGGCCGGGTCAACGGCCGCGCCTTCATCAATGCGGTCGGCCTGGGCTTCGACGCGGCGATCGCGCATGCCACGGCACGCTACAAGTGGCTGCCGGGCGCGCTGGGCTATGCCGCCGGCCTGGCCGAGGCACTGTACGCCGGCGTCGGCGCACCGGTCTGCACGCTGCGCTGGGACGGGGGCGAGGACCGGCGCGCCGTGACGCTGGTGGCGGCATGCAACGGCCGCTACGCCGGCGGGCTGTTTCACCTCGCGCCGGCGGCCGAGCTGGATGATGGTCGTCTCGACCTGGTGTGGGCCGACGCGCTCGGGCGCCTGCGCGTCATGCGCCACGCGCCCAGCGTCATGCGCGGCACGCATCCGCGGCTGCCGATCGTCCACCAGGCCCGGGCGCAGCGCCTGGAAGTGACGAGCGACCGCCCGGTGCCGGCCCAGGCCGATGGCGAGTTGCTGGGACTGGAGCTGCAGCGGCTCGAAATCGAGGTCTTGCCCGGCGCGATCACCCTCTGGACCTGAGCCGGGGGCCTCAGGTCGCGGCGGCGCTGCGGCGACGCGGCAGGGAACCGAGGCCGATGGCGGCGATGGCCAGCGCGGCACCGGCCGTCTCCCGCGGGCCGAACTCGCGCGCGAAAATCAGCACATCCCAGATGAAGGCCAGCGTGGGCTGCAACAACAAGATCAGGCCCACGCGCGAGGCGGGCACATGCGGCAGGCTGCCGGAGATCAGCAGCCACCCCACGACCTGGGCCACCAGCGCATAGGCCGCCAGCATCCACGCGGCGCCGGGGTCGGGCAGCGTGATACCGGCGCCGCCGACCCCGGAGCCGACGTACAGGCCGGCGGCCGAGACCAGCGAGACGATCATCAGGTCCGAGGCGATCGAGCCCTGGGGGCTGGCGGCGCGCGCGCGGCGCAGGGACAGGATGTACGCCGAGTAAAATAGCGCCGTAGACAGGCCGAACAGAATGCCCCAGCGGTAGTCCTCATCCAGCGAACTCCACTCGAAGCCGATGATCAGGACGAGGCCGAAGAAAGCCATGGGGATGGCGAGCAGCAGCTCCCAGCGCGCCTTTTCATGGAAGAACATGATGCCGACGAGGGCCAGCACGAACACCTGGAAATTGCCCAGCAGCGTCGCCAGCCCGGGACCCACGTACCAGATGCTCCGGTGCCACACGGCCAGGTCGGCAGCGAACAGCAGCCCGGCCGCCAGCAGCGCGACCAGCGCCAGGCCCGAGCGGCGCTCCACCGGCGTGCGCCGCGCGAACACCCAGGCGGCCAGCATCAGCCCGCCGAACAGCGTGCGGTAGAAGGCGCTCTCGGTCGGGCTGACCGGCGTCAGGCGCACGAACACCGGGGCGAAGCTGATCATCGCTGCCCCGGCCAGCAAGCGCAGCGTCGGGTTGGGCAACAGTTTCACGCCGGCCGGCCCGGCTGCGGCGCGAGCATTGCCGCTGCCTCGCGCAAAGTGGCCCCGGCCTCGGGCAGCCAGCCGGCCAGCAGCGGCCACGCATGCCAGAGACCCTGCGCTGCCTGCACGCGCACCTGCACACCGGCCGCCTGCGCCGCGGCGGCGAGACGCCGGCTGTCGGCTGCCAGCATCTCGTCGACGTCATAGGACAGGAACAAGGGCGGCAGCCCGGCCGGCGGTGCCCCGAGCAGGTCCAGGCGCGGGTCTGCCGGCGGCATGCCGCCGCCGAACGCGCGCACGCCCTCCGCCACGAACCCCGGGGGCAACATCATGTCGTCATCGTGCGCGGCCGCGGCGCGCGCCAGGTCCAGCAGCGGGGAAAACAGCGCCAGTGCCGTCGGCCTGGGCAGGCCCATGGCGGCCGCCTGCTGCACCAGGCGCAGCGCCAGCCAGCCCCCGGCCGAATCCGCCGCCAGCGCAAGCGGACGCGCGCCGCCGGCGGTCAGGCTGTCCCAGGCGCGCAGCACTGCATCCGGGGCCGCCGGGAATGCATGTTCGGGCGCCAGCGGGTAATCCAGCAGGAACACCGGCAAACCGGATGCCGCCGCGAGGTGCGCAGCCACCGGGCGGTGGCTGCGCGGCGAGCCGAGCACGAAGCCGCCACCATGCAGGTAGAGCACCGCAGGACCGTTGTCCGCCGCAGCGCCGGCAGGCAGCAGCCACTCGCTACCCGGAAAAGACGTGCCAGCGGGCACGCGCCGGATCCGGCGCGGCAGGCGCAGCAGCCGGGCGGCCCGGTCCACGGCGCGGCGGCGTGCCGCCAGCGGGCGAGACGGCTGCAGGTCGCGCCGCACCAGGGTGCGCACGAGCCAGCGCGCGGTCAGTCGGCGCAGCGCCACGCGGCTAGGCTAGGCCGCTGCGGCGACAAGGCGCCGGCCGCGGCGCGCATGCTTGCGCAGCCGGTGCAGGTAGGCCTCGAAGTCCACCTGCATGGTATGGCGCGGCGCATGGTCCTTGTAGCGCCGGAACATGGCCGCGCGCTCCTTCGCCATGGCGCGCTCCATCTCCGCCTCGTCCGGCAGGGCGATGTGCCCCAGCAGGTGATCGCCGATGAAATGCCCCTGCGCCTCCGCGATCGGCATGATCGCGCCGAGGGGCTGCAGCAAGCCGACGAAGTAGAGGTTGTCGATGCCCGGCTTGATCATGCGCTCCCACAGCGGCAGGTCGTTGCCCGGCGCGGAGATGAAGCCGGGATCGAAAAACGGCAGGCTGAGCTTGTAGCCCGTGCACCACACGATGGCGTCGACCTGCTCCTCGCGACCGTCGGTGAACTCGACGCGATCGCCCTTGAGGGCGCGGATTCCGGCGCGCGGCAGCACGTCGCCGCTGCCGAGCCGCATGTAGATTTCCTGGCTGATGGTGGGATGAGCCTGGAGCATGCGGTGCTGCGGCCGCGGCAGGCCGAAGCGCCAGGGCGAGCCCGCATTCAGCGTCACCGCCAGGCGCGTGAGAAAGCCGCCGAGCTGCCACGGCAGCCAGTGCGGCAGCATGCCGAGTCGCGACATGGGGATGCCGAACAGGTACTTGGGCAGGATCCACACGCCGTTGCGCGCGGAAAGGAACAGCTTCTCGGCGATCCCTGGACGCGACAGCTCGCAGGCGATGTCCATGGCGCTGTTGCCCATGCCGACGACCAGCACGCGCTTGCCGTGGAAATCCAGCGGCTCATGCGGGTTCATGTAATGGTGCGAATGGATCTGCGGGCCGTCGAATTCACCGGGATACGGCGGTTCGGGCCAGCGCGGGTCCCAGTGGTGGCCGTTGGCCACGACCAGGGCGTCGAAACGTTCCGTCTCGCCGCTGTCCAGCGTCACGGTCCAGGACCCGTCCGCGGCGCGCTCGGCGCGGGTCACCTCGGTGTTGAAGCGGATATGCTCGCGCAGCCCGAAATGCGCCGCGTAATCGTCGAAATAGGCCTTGATGACGCGGTGGCTCGGGTAGTCGGGCGTATCCGGCGGCATCGGATAGTCGCGATACTCCATCAGCTTCGCGTCGGTGTTGATGTGCAGCGACTCGTAGGCCGCCGACATGCCGTTGGTGTTGCGGAAATACCAGTTGCCGCCGATGTCGTCGCCTTTCTCGTAACAGGCATGCGGGATGCCGCGGTCCTTGAGCGCCTTCACCACGGCGATGCCGCTGGATCCGGCGCCGATGACGCAGACACGGGGACGATCAGACATCTGGGCTCTCCCTTCAGGCGAGCGACTATTCTAGCCGCGCGCGACGGGCTCCGTGAGCTTCAGCGTCAGGCACTTGGCGGAGCCGCCCGCCTTGAGGAATTCGGACAGCGGCAGCTGCACCACTTCGAAGCCACGCGCCTGCAGCGCCGCCGCCAGCTCCTCGCGCGCCCGATTGAGGAACACCCTGGAGCCGATGTTCACCGCATTGCAGGCGAAATGGCCGGCGTCCTCGATCCCCACCGGAATGCGCCGTGCCGGCGGCACGCGGCGTTCGATCTCGGCGCGCGAGGCGTCGTCGAAAGCCGGTGGGTGGTACAGCAGGTAGCCGCCGTCGAGCGGGCACATGCAGGTGTCGATATGGTAGAAGCGCGGGTCGACGAGGCGGATGGAGACCAGCTCGAGATCGAACCAGCGGCGCAGGTGATCGTGCGCCTCGATCTCGGTGCGGAAGCCGTAACCAGCCCACAGCCAGGGACCGCCGCGGTCGATGAGCGCATCACCGGCGCCTTCGAAGGCGACGTTGTCCGGCAGCACGCGCACTTCGAAACCTTCCTGCTCGAACCAGGCGCGCAGATAAGGCTCCTCGGGACGGCGCTCGTGCGGCATGAAGTGGGACGGCACCGCCCGGCGACCGTGGACGAAGCCGGCGTTGGCCGTGAACACCAGGTCCGGCAAGCCGGGCTGGGGCTGGAGCAACAACACCTCGGCGCATTCCGCGATCGCGGCGCGCAACCCGTCCCACTGGCGCTGGGCGAGCTCGCGGTCGAGGGAACCGGCGTGGCCGTCCATCCAGGGGTTGATCACGTAGTCCACCTCGAAGAAATCGGGCGGACACATCAGGATCCGGGTAGCGGCGCTCATGCAGTGACCTTGGCAGTCCGGGGAGGCGGACGAGTGTACTGCATATTATGTGCAAATTCCCTGCGCTCAGCCCCGGCGCGGCAGGTGCACCTCGGCCAGCATGCAGCGCACGCTGCCGCCGCCGCCCTCCTCGATCGCCGCGACGGGCACGGGCAGGAGCCGGCAGCGCGATTCCAGCGCCTGCACCTGGCCGGGTGACAGGCATTCCAGCGCCCGCGCCGAGAGCGCCAGCACGCGCTCGCCATCCTGGCCGGACAGCTCGAGCATGTTGCCGGCAAAACTGCGCATCTGGTCGAACCCGATCGGCACCACCTCGTGTCCCGTCTGCTCCAGCCGCCGGCGCACGGCCGCACGCTGCTCCGGGTTCCTTATAGCGTCCTCGCACAGCACAGCGAAATCGGCGCCCAGGCACATCATCACGTTGCTGTGATACACGGGGACGTCGTCCTCGTCGGTGGCGAGGAAGGCGATGGGCTCGTAGTCCAGCAGGCGCGCGGCCTCGGCAAACACTTCCGCATCGGTGCGCGGCGACAGGCAGGCATAGGCCACGCGGTTCACGCGATCGAGCACCATGCTGCCGGTGCCCTCGAGGAACCGCCCTTCCTGCTCGTGACGCGACAGGTCCAGCACGCGCTCGATGCGAAAACCATGCGCACTGCTGAGCAGCTCGAGGATGTCGCGGCGCCGCTCGCCGCGACGGCTCGGCGCCATCATGGGATACAGCACCGCGGTGCCGTCGGCGTGGAAGCTGACCCAGTTGTTCGGGAACACCGAGTCGGGCGTCGGCGGCGACAAATTGTCCGGCACCACCACGGTGTTCACGCCGGCAGCCTCCAGCGCCTCCACCAGCCCGGCGAATTCCACCGCCGCTGCGGCCTGCTCGGCGGCCGGGTCTGCTGCTTCCGGCGGGCGCTGGAAAGCGTTGGAGTCTGCCGTCTCGGGATTGCCGTGGAAGGCCACCGGGCGCACCAGCAGCACCGTGTCCGCGGCCTGTTTGTCGTGGGATGTATTCATGCCGGCATTCTATCCGTGTCGCCGAAACGATAGCATCGAGACCTGAATCCTGAGGAGAAGCACATGATCACCCTGCACCATCTCGAGAACTCGCGCTCGCAGCGCATCCTCTGGCTGCTCGAGGAACTGGGGCTGCAATACCGCGTCAAGCGCTACGCGCGGGACCCCGAGACGGGGCTGGCGCCAAAGGCGCTCTTCAAGGTGCACCCGCTGGGGAAATCGCCGGTGATCACCGACGACGGCCAGACCATTGCAGAGTCCGGCGCGATCATCGAGTACCTGGTCGAGCGTTATGGGTCGTACAGCGGCCTTGCGCCTGCCCCGGGCACACGCGAACGGCTGCGTTACATCTACTGGCTGCACTATGCCGAAGGCTCCGCCATGCCGCCGCTGCTGCTGTCGCTGGTGTTTCGCAAGATGCCCGCAGCGCCCATGCCGTTTTTCGTGCGCCCGGTGGTCAAGGGCATCGCCGCCAAGGTGCAGTCCACCTTTATTCGCCCGCAGCTGGACCTGCATCTCGACTACATGGAAGGCGAGCTGCAGGAACACGACTGGTTCACCGGGGATGAGTTCACCGCCGCGGACATCCAGATGAGCTTCCCGCTGGAGGCCGCCGGTGCAGCCGGCCTGCTGGGCGCTGCGCGGCCGCGCCTGGCGGATTTCGTCGCGCGCGTCGGCGCGCGCCCGGCCTACCAGCGCGCGCTGAAAAAAGGCGGCCCGTACACCCTGGCGTTCTAAAAGAAAGGGCGCCCATGCCGTGGCATGGGCGCCCTTGCGTGCAAACCCGCTGGATTAGAGCGGCGGGTTCTTCAGCTCGACGTGGTCGATGACGATCAGGCCGGGCGCGGTCTCCTCGCCCTGCGGATCGCTGGCAATCGCGCTGATGACGTCACCGCCCGCGAACGTGGCGCCTTCCACGGCGATCGCCGGGTTGGTGTCGCCGGCAAGCGTCACGAACACATCGTAGTCGCCCGGCGGCAGCGGCACGAAGCCGGTCGAGCCGGTGAACTCGACGCCACTGAAGGCCGGAGTAACGTCCGGCGACGTGATGTCGGTGCCGGCGGCAACCACGTAGATGTCGACGGCCGGCGTGGCCTCCGAGCCGTGCACGATGCGCACGCGGGCCTCGGTGGCGATCGGGCGCAGGTCATCGCCCAGCGGCAGCAGGTCAATCGTGCCGCCGCCCAGCGAGCCGCCGACGATGCCGGTGGCTTCCGCGCCTGCCGCAAAATCCACCGGCGTGGCGAAGGTCACGGCCGACGTGCCGGCGCAACCGGCCTGCTCGTCAAACACCTCGAGACCGACGGTGTAGCTGCCGGGGGGCACCTCGCCCAGGTAACCGAAGCCACGGAAGGGCACGCCGGCGAACAACTCGATACGCTCGACCTCGGCGGTGCCTGCGTCGTCGGCCACGACGCACACGGGGGGCGCATCGGCCGAGTTGTGCACGGCCGTCAGGCCGGCGGGCGCAGCAGCCCCGCCGTCGCGCAGCTCGGCAACCGTGCCGTCGCCGAACACGGCCAGCAGGGCGACCGGCGACGCGCCGGGACCAAAGTTGTCGACCGCGATGATGCTGAGGTCAGAACCGTTCGGCAGTGCGACGGCGCCCGAATCGAACACCACCGTGTCAACGCCTTCCAGCGTGATGCGGATGCGGTACTCGTCCGCCGGCACCGTACCGAGGTCGAGCACGCCGCCGAAAGCGAAGGTCGCGGGGGTCACCGTGCCCAGCTCGGCATCCGGCGCGCTGACATAGACGTCGACCTCGGGCGCGGACGGAGAGCCATGCAGCACCTGGATGCGCACGCCATCGATGGTCTCCTCGACCGGACGGGTCAGCAGGAAGAGCTGCAGGGGGTTGGCGTCTGCGTCGCCCAGCAGGTTGGAGGTGCTGCCGGCGGCGATGACGGTGTAAGCGATATCGGCTTCCAGCGCCAGGCCGGGCGCGGTCAGCACTTCGACTTCGCTGCCGTCCGCCAGGATCGCGTTGACCGCGGCGTCAATGGTCCCGGCCTCGAGTTCGAGGTACGGCGACGCCGCCTGGAACGGCACGCCCGCCAGTCCGGCCGGCACTTCGCCGTTGACCAGCACGTTGACGTCCGGCGCGTCGGCCGAGGCATGCACGACCTGCAGCTGGGCAGTCGCCGGCGGATCGATGATAGTGGGGTTGTCGTTGTCCCCGCCGCATGCGGCGAGAGCCAGGACGGAAGCAGCCACGAGGCCGCGGCTGAGCAGTCGAGTCATGATGTCTCCTCCGTGATGACCCGGTGGATCCGGGAATGACTGACTGTTCGGTCAGGTACAGGGAGACAGATTCAAAAAAACTCAGGCGCCGGGTTGGGCCACGAGTGCGATGCGCTCGCGCGACGACACCACCACGCCGCCCGCACGCTCCACGGTGATGGCGAACAAAACCGCGTCGCTAACCGGCAGGCGCGCGCGAATGGGCACCAGCGCCTCGCCGTTCGGTCCGACATCAAAGACGCCACCGTCGACGGGAAAGCGCTCGTCGCGCGCGGCATCGAAAATCCACAACTGGTACTGCCATTCCGCCGGATCGTTGGGCTGCAGGCCGTTGAACCGCATCACGCCGGCCTGGGCCTCGCCGTTCCAGACCACGTCGCCGCCGGCACCCGTGGCCGCGGGATCCTCGGTGGCCGACCAGGCAACCACTTCGGTCTCCGCGCGGTTCTCCAGCGCCGCCAGCAGCTCTTCCGCCGTGGGTTCCTGCAGCGCGTCGATCGCGACGTCCTTTGCCGCGAGATTGCGCTCCAGTTGCGACACCGCGGATTCCAACGCGCCCTGTTGCGCGGCGAGCAGGTCACGCTGCTGCTCCATGCGATCGACCTGCAGCCAGCCGACAACAGCCAGCACCAGTGTCGCAGCAGCAGCGAACCAGCCGCCCCACGCAGTGGTTGCCGCAGGCCGGGGGCGCAGCTCGACCACGCGCCGCTCGGACTCCGCAGGTGCGCGGTCCGATGCCGGGCGCTGCTGTCCCAGCCAGGCAGACGCATCCGCGTCCACGCGCGCGCGCAGGGTAGCAGGCATCGGTTCGGGCTTCAGGCCGACCAGGGCAAGCGCAGCGGCGACGCGATCCAGCGCCTCCGTATCGGCGTGCGGATAGCGCGCTTTCAGCTGCTGCAGTTCCTGCTGTTCCTGCGCGTCCAGGCCCTCGACAGCACGCAGCGCGAGCAGCTCCTGCAGTCTCTCGTCGTCAGGCAGCACGGCGCTCACGACGCGCCCTCCCCGAGACCGTCAAGTTCTCCCACCTGCATCAACTCGCGCACCTTGATCAGGCCGCGGCGCATCTGTGTCTTCACGGTGCCCAGCGGCATGCCGGTGACGTCCGCGATCTCGCTATGGCTCAGCCCCTGCAGCAAGCCGAGCTCCAGCACCCGCTGCTGCGCCGGCTTCAGCGTGGCCACGGCCTGGGCGGCCAGCGCAGCCTCGCTCACCGTTTCGCCGTCCAGCGAGGTGCTCCCGGCGAGTTCGAACCCGGGCGCGTCCACGTCTTCCATCTGCGGCTCGCGACCCTGCCGACGGATCCGGTCGATCAGCCGCCGACGGGCGATCATCGCCACGAACAATGTCTCCGAGCCTTTCGATTCATCATAGCGCCCCGCGCTCTTCCAGATATCGAGGAAGATCTCCTGCGTCGCGTCCTCCGCATCCGCAGGGTTGAAACAGGAACGCCTTGCGAGCGACCACACCAGGCCGCCGAACTGGTCCATGACTTCCTTTACGGCGCCGCTGTCGCCATCGGCTACTCTCTTGAGGAGAGATTCCGCCATCAGGGCCTTCCTTCAGGGCTACTTCGTTGCTGGATGGGGCGCGGATTCGGCATCATGCGCCCGGTTCGTGCCGTCCGTTTATAGCAAAACGGCACGACGCGGCCAATTGTAACCTTTTGCACGCAGCCGAGGCTCCACCACATGTTCCGCAGCGCCATTCTCGCATTGCTACTGGGCCTTTCGCTGGGCCCGGCACTGGCCGCCGAGACCCTGCCACGCCCGGTAGCCGCCGCGCTGGCCACACACCGGCTCGACGGGGCCGGGCTGAGCATCTTCGTGCAGGCGGTCGACGGCACGTCACCGCTGCTCGCTTTCAACGCAGACGTGGTGCGCAGCCCGGCATCCGTCATCAAGCTGCTCACCACCTACGCCGCGCTCGACATCCTCGGCCCGGCCTACACCTGGGAAACCGAGGTGCTGGTGACCGGGCCGGTGCGCAAGGGCCGCCTCGAAGGCGACCTGGTGTTGCGCGGCGGCGGCGACCCGGGACTCACTACGGAGCGCTTCTGGACGCTGCTGCGGGAGATCCGCGCGCGCGGGATCCGCGAGATCACGGGCGACCTGGTGGTCGACGACACGCTGTTCGCCCCCAACGGCGAGGACCCCGGCGATTTCGACAGCCAGCGCTACCGCGCCTACAACGTCCTGCCGAGCGCCCTGCTGGTGAACAGCAATACGGTGGAGTTCCGCATCATGCGGGACGCGGAAGGCGTCAGTGTTTACCTCGACCCGCCGTTGGAGGGATTCCGTGTCGAGAACCGCATCGGGGACCGCCAGGGCCCGTGCAGCGGCTTCCAGCGCGGCGTGGCCTTCGACCTGCCCGATGGGTTCGAGGGCAAACATGCCGTCCTTTCCGGCAATTTTCCCACCGGCTGCACCGAGTACAGCCTGTGGCGCTCGGTGCTGCGCGCGCCCCAGTTCACCAACGCGCTGTTCCGTGCCCTGTGGCGCCAGCTCGGCGGCACCATCCAGGGCGGCCTGCGCATCGCGGCCACGCCGGCCGACGCCGAACCGTTGCTCACCTACCAGTCATTGCCGCTCAACGACCAGGTGCGCGCTATCAACAAGTGGAGCAACAACCCGATGACGCGGCACCTGTTGCTTACGCTTGGCCTGGAGCACGGCGGCGCACCGGCCACGCCCGAGAAGGGCCGGGCCGCGGTGGCCGAGTGGCTGAAGACTAAGGGCCTGGCGATGCCGGGCCTCTACCTGGACAACGGCTCAGGGCTGTCGCGCGACACCCGGGTCACCGCCGCCGGGCTGGGCGCCGTGCTGCTGGACGCCTGGCGCCACCCGCAGATGGCGGATTTCATCGCCTCGATGCCGATCGCGGCAAACGACGGCACGCTGCGGCGGCGCTACGCGGGCGACATGGCCGGCCGCCTGAGCATGAAAACGGGGCGGCTGGACGAGGTGTCGGCAATCGCCGGCGTGATGCAGAGCCGCTCCGGGCAACGCTTCGTGGTGGTGGTGGTGCTGAATGCGGCGAACGCGCATCGCGGCGTCGGCGAAGCCGTGCAGGACACGGTGCTGCGCTGGGTCTTCGAGCGCTGACGCGAGCGGCTCAGCGAGCCCGGCTCAGAGCATGCCCACCAGGTTCAGGAACACGTAGTGATCGTCTTCCGGCGCCGTCTCGGCGGGAGCCAGCGAGAACACCGCGCGCGCGTAGCGCAGCCCGAATTTGAAATTCCGGCTGACATGACGATAGAGCCCGGCGTCTTCGCCCAACGCCTGCCCCTCGGCCAGGAACGCCGCGTCCCGGGATAAACCCGGGACATGGCGATACAGGTCGAGCTTCGTGAGCGTATCGGGGCGCGTGTGCAGGGGGGCATACTCGTCGGCCCGCGCCGCAGTCTCGTCGGCCCGCGCCTCGGTCGAACTGAACAGCGCGGCCAGGCACAGGACGGCGAGCAGTGCCCCGAACGCGGGGGAGCCGGAGACCCTGCGGAGAGGCGTGTTGAGCTCGCTCATGACTGTCCACTCCTGCCACCCGATGCGCGCACGCGTCGCCGGGATGAGAAAAGACAGCCAGTACGGCTGTGATTCCGGCGGTCCCGCTATCCTGGGGCCAGGGGCCCTGTAGACCGGAGACTTTGCGTCGCCACCTTTCGGTGGGTTTGCCTTTTTCTGAACCTGCCCCCGACTTTGCCGCGTGAAGGCCGATAACGGATGTGCGGCCGATCACATTTTCACGGCCAAAAAGAAAAACCCCCGGCCTCTCTCGAGACCGGGGGTTTTGTTTTAGGTGCCTGGCAGTGACCTACTCTCACACGGGGAAACCCCGCACTACCATCGGCGCTGAGCGTTTTCACTTCCGAGTTCGGAATGGGATCGGGTGGTTCCCGCTCGCTAATGCCGCCAGGCAAACTGGTTCACGTATCGCGCCCCGCCACAGGCCGGGCGCCGCGAAATCGGAAAGTTTTGACGTCGTCGCTCCAAGGCGACGCATTGTTCAAGGAGTACCAACACCCTGAATGCTTGGGTGTTATATGGTCAAGCCTCACGGGCAATTAGTATCGGTTAGCTCAACACATTACTGCGCTTACACACCCGACCTATCAACCTCGTAGTCTACGAGGGCCCTTCAGGGGGATCGAGTCCCCAGGGAAAACTTATCTCAGGGTGGGCTTCCCGCTTAGATGCCTTCAGCGGTTATCCCTTCCGTACATAGCTACCCGGCAGTGCCACTGGCGTGACAACCGGAACACCAGAGGTACGTCCACTCCGGTCCTCTCGTACTAGGAGCAGATCCCTTCAATTTTCCAACGCCCACGGCAGATAGGGACCGAACTGTCTCACGACGTTCTGAACCCAGCTCGCGTACCACTTTAAATGGCGAACAGCCATACCCTTGGGACCTGCTACAGCCCCAGGATGTGATGAGCCGACATCGAGGTGCCAAACTCCCCCGTCGATGTGGACTCTTGGGAGGAATCAGCCTGTTATCCCCGGAGTACCTTTTATCCGTTGAGCGATGGCCCTTCCATACAGAACCACCGGATCACTAGGACCTGCTTTCGCACCTGCTCGACGTGTCTGTCTCGCAGTCAAGCACCCTTATGCCCTTGCACGCAATGCGCGATGTCCGACCGCGCTGAGGGTACCTTTGTGCTCCTCCGTTACTCTTTGGGAGGAGACCGCCCCAGTCAAACTACCCACCATACACTGTCCCTGATCCGGATAACGGACCTAGGTTAGAACTCCAAGCAAGCCAGGCTGGTATTTCA
>CAVPVZ010000002.1:0-45000 GCA_963709275.1 uncultured Gammaproteobacteria bacterium | reverse complement strand
GGGCCCTGGTACTGGGCGGCATCGGAAGGCCTGCGCGAGCTGGCCGAGGAAACGCACCAGACGGTGTTCGACGTCCTGCTGGTCGCCGCGGCGGCGCACATCGTGGCGGTGCTGCTCTATCTGGTGCGCCCGGGCGTGAACCTCGTTGCGGCGATGTTTTCCGGGCGCAAGGCCACGCGCGAGCCCGCCATCCCGGGATCGCGGCTGCCGCTCGCGCTGTTGCTGCTGGCGGCAGCCGCGGCTGCGGTGTGGGTCCTCGTGAACTCGGCGCCCGGACCGAGCCTGAGCGACCTCGGCCTGTACTAGTCCTTCAGCCTGAAGTCGTTGTGGCAGGCGCGGCAATCGTCGATGAGCGCGCCGATGGCCTGCTTGCCCGCCGCTTCGTCGCCGCTTGCAGCGACCTCGGCGAGGCGCTCCGCCGACGCCTGCGCGTTGGCCGCCAGCTCCTCGAAGCGCGCGTAGTTCTCCCAGATCACGGGCAGCGCCTCGGTCTCGACAGCATGCTCACGCGTGTCGGCGCGGAAGGCGTCGGGGATCATGCTCGACATCCAGGCGATGCGCTGCGCGTTGCGCGCCACCAGGTCGGCGTCGTACGGCACCAGCCCGCGCGCCATGGCGCCGAGCGGCCCGATGTTCCAGCCCACGACCTTCAGCACGGACTGGCGCGTTTCCGTCGCCTTCTGCGCCTGCTCTGCATCCAGCGCCATGGCCGGCGTCACGACCAGCGCCGCCAGCAGCGCGACTACGAGTTTGCGGTGAGACATCAGCATTCCTCCATGTAACGATTTGTAATTCCTTGCGCCGCGACTCAGGCCGGACGCAGGTCGACTTCCACTATGCGCCTCTTGCCCACGGCCAGCACGTGGCGCGCGCCCGCCTTCAGCACCATGCGCACATCTTCGACGCGTTCCCCATCCACGCGCACTGCGCGCTGGCGGATTTCCCGGAACGCCTCCGAGTTGCTCGCCGTAAGGCCGGCCGCGGTCAGCGCCGCCGCCAGCCCGATCTCGCCCTCCGGGCACTCGAGCACCTTGCACTCGATCTCTTCGGGCATCGCGCCCGCACGGATGCGCTGGTCGAAGTCGCGCCGGCCTGCCTGCGCGCCCTCGTCACCATGGAAGCGCGCGGTCACCTCGTGCGCGAGCTCGAACTTCACTTCCATGGGATTGCGCCCCGCGGCAACTTCAGCCCGCAGCGCCTCCAGCTCCGGCAGCGGGCGGAAGGACAGCAGCTCGAAGTAGCGCCACATGAGATCGTCGGTGATCGACATGAGCTTGCCGAACATGATCGCCGGCGGCTCGTTGATGCCGACATAATTGCCGAGCGACTTGGACATCTTCTGCACGCCGTCCAGCCCCTCGAGCAGCGGCACGGTCATCACCACCTGCGGCGGCTGGCCCCAGGCCTGTTGCAGCTGGCGCCCTACCAGCAGGTTGAACTTCTGGTCCGTGCCGCCAAGCTCCACGTCCGCCTCCAGCGCGACGGAGTCGTAACCCTGCACCAGCGGATAGAGGAACTCGTGGATGGCGATCGGCCGCCCCTCGGCGTAGCGGCGATTGAAATCGTCGCGTTCCAGCATGCGCGCCACGGTGTGCCGGGCCGCCAGGGCGATCAGGTCGGCCGCATTCATGGCGCCCATCCAGCGCGAGTTGAACTCCACGCGCGTCAGTTCCGGGTCGAGGATCTTGAAGATCTGCGCCTCGTAAGTGCGCGCGTTCTCCGCGATCTCGTCCGGGGTCAGCGGCGGGCGCGTGGCGTTCTTCCCGGTCGGGTCGCCGATCATGCCGGTGAAGTCGCCGATGAGGAAAATCACCTCGTGGCCGAAGGCCTGGAACTGGCGCATCTTGTTGATCAGCACCGTGTGGCCGATGTGCAGGTCGGGCGCGGTGGGGTCGAAGCCCGCCTTGATGCGCAGCGGCCGGCCCGCGGAGAGACGCTCGTCCAGTTCGCGCTCCAGCAGCACCTCCTCGGTGCCGCGCAGCAGTTCACCGAGCTGTTCTTTAGCAGGTTTCATCAAGACTCCATGGCGAGTTGCTGTTTTTTCTGTGAAACAGCGCATTGACCGGGTAGCGCGGGACGGCTAGGGTAACGCCAATTTTGCAGCCTGCGACGCGGTGGGTCGAGTGGGAAGCGGAGTGCGCCACGACTACAAGCTGAAGGAATACCCCCAGGGCAGGCCTCGCCGGTCGCTCCGGCGGCGTCACGTGGCCGCCGTGGTTTCGGTTCTGGTATGCGCGGGCCTGGTCGCGTTGTGGGCGGACCGGCCCGCCGAGGGCAAGCAGGATCCTGTCGTCACCCGCTCCGTGCAGTCCCTGCCGCTGCCGCCGCCCGCGGCCTCCGGCGAGACCCTTCCCGGCAGCGCCGCGCCGGTCGCCGACGCCGCCGCACCGGTCGCAGCGCTGGAGGTCAGCGCGCCGGAGCCGCTGGGCCAGCGCACCATGCTGGAGGTGCGCTCCGGAGACAGCCTGGACCGGCTGTTCCGCCGCCACGAGCTCTCGGTGGCCGACCTGCATCGCCTGCTGGCGCTGGACGAGGCCGCGCCGCACCTGAAGCGGATCCGCCCGGGAGACACCTTCGAGATTCACCACGACGGCCCGGCGGTGCTGGGCCTGACGCGCCGCCTGGACGAAACCCGCACCCTGGTCGTGGAACAGGGTGAGGCCGGCTTCACAGCCCGCTTCCTCGAGCATCCGGTGGAGATCCGCCTGGCGCAGGCCACGGGCCGCATCGATTCCTCCTTCTATGCGGCCGGGCTGGCCGCTGGCCTGTCCGACAACACCATCATGCGCCTCGCGGGCATCTATGCCTGGGATATCGACTTCGCCCTCGAGATCCGCAGCGACGACTGGTTCTCCGTGGTCTACGAGGAAATCTGGCAGGACGGCGCGAAGCTGCGCGACGGCGAGATCGTCGCGGCCGAGTTCAGCAACCAGGGCCGCTCCTTCCGTGCCGTGCGCTTCCCCGACGAAGACGGCCGCGCCAGCTACTACACGCCGGAAGGCCATAGCATGCGCAAGGCCTTCCTGCGCGCCCCGGTCGACTTCACCCGTGTGAGCTCGAACTTCAATCCCAGCCGGCGCCATCCCGTGCTCGGGACCAAGCGGCCGCACCGCGGGGTCGACTATGCGGCCCGCGTCGGCACGCCCATCATGGCCGCCGGCGACGGCAAGGTGATCTCCAGCGGGACCCAGGGCGGCTACGGCAAGACCGTGGTGCTGCAGCACGGCGGCAATGTCACCACCCTGTACGCCCACATGTCGCGCATCGCCTCGTCGGCGCGCGTCGGCCGGCGCGTGAAGCAGGGGGACATCATCGGCTACGTCGGCGCCACCGGCCTCGCCTCCGGCCCGCACCTGCATTACGAGTACCGCGTCAACGGCGTGCACAAGAACCCGCGCACCGTGGACCTGCCGAAGGCCGAGCCCGTGCCGGCGGCACGCCGCGCCGAGTTCGCCGCCGTGGTCGCGCCCCTGATCGCCGAGCTGGACCGCCTCGGCCCGCCGCTGCGGCTCGCCGCGGCCGACTGACTGTCGCGCCCTGGCTGCCGCCAACCCACTACTGCCCGGCTTCTACATCGGACTGATGTCCGGCACCTCCATGGACGCGGTCGACGCGGTCCTGGCGGAGGCCTCTGCGGACGGGTTCAGCGTGCGCGCCTCGCACCGCGTCGAGCTGCCCGGACCGGTGGCCGCGCGCCTGCGCCAACTGGCGATCCCCGGCGCGGCGGCCGGCGCCGCGCTGGATGTGCTGGACGAACTGGGCCGGCTCGACCATGAAATCGCTGCCCTGTTCGCGGCGGCGGCCACGGCGCTGCTGGCGGCTGCGAACGTCGCGCCGGCCGCGGTGCGGGCCATCGGCAGTCACGGCCAGACGCTGCGCCACCGGCCGCGCGACCCAGCGCCCTTCACGCTGCAAATCGGCGACCCCAACGTCATCGCGACGCGCACGGGAATTCCGGTGGTGGCCGACTTCCGTCGCCGCGACGTGGCGCTCGGCGGCCAGGGCGCACCCCTGGTGCCGGCGTTCCATGCCGCCGTGTTCGCCCATCCCGCGGAATACCGCGTGGTCCTGAACCTGGGCGGCATCGCCAACCTCACGCTGCTGCCGCCGGGCGGACCCGTGACGGGCTTCGATACCGGTCCGGCCAACACCCTCATGGACGCCTGGGCCCGGCGCCATCTCGGCCTGCCCTATGACGCGGGCGGCGCCTGGGCCGCCACCGGCCGCATCGACAAGCCGCTGCTGCAGGCGCTGCTGGCGCATCCCTACCTGGCCCTGCCCGCGCCCAAGAGCACGGGGCCGGAAGACTTTTCGCCGGACTGGCTGGACGAAACACTGGCCCGCCGCGGCGCGCTCGAGCCAGCCGACGTGCAGGCGACCCTGTGCGAGTTCACCGCCCGGTCGGTGGTCGCCGGGCTCGGGGGGCGCCCCGTGGCCCGCCTGGTGGTGTGCGGCGGCGGGGCGCACAACCGCACGCTGCTCGAGCGCATTGCCGCGCTGGTGCCGGAAACGACCGTCGAGAGCAGCGCCGCGCACGACATCGATCCCGACTGCGTGGAGGGCGCGGCCTTCGCCTGGCTCGCGGCGCGCACGCTCGCCGGACTGCCCGGCAACCTGCCCACGGTGACCGGCGCATGCCGCGCGGCCGTGCTGGGTGCAATATGGTCGACATGAACGCAACCCCTGACCCCGAGGCGCTGCGCCGGCCGGAGCTGTACCTCAACCGCGAGCTCGCCGCGCTCGAGTTCAACCGGCGCATCCTCGAACTGGCCAGCGATACGACCCTTCCGCCGCTGGAACGGCTGCGGTTCCTGTGCCTGTCCTGCACCAGCCTGGACAAGTTCTTCGAGATCCGCGTCGGCGGCCTCAAGGAGCGGCTCGAGCACGGCACCACCTACCTGCGGCGCGACGGCCTCAGCGGCGTGGAGACCCTGGCCGGCATCGCGCGCACGGCGCACGAGCTCGTCGACGAGCAGTACCGGGTCTTCAACGAGACGCTCGCGCCCGAGCTGGCGTCCCATGGCGTGCGCTTCCTGCCGCGCGGCGAGTGGAACGCCGCGCAGACACGCTGGGCGCGCAAGTTCTTCCGCGAGGAAGTGCTCCCCGTGCTGACCCCCATCGGCCTGGACCCGGCGCACCCTTTCCCGCGCATCCTCAACAAGGCGCTGAATTTCATCGTCGAGCCCTCTGGCGTGGACGCTTTCGGGCGCGAGGCCCCGCTCGCCGTGGTGCAGGCGCCGCGCGCCCTGCCCCGCGTGATCCGCGTCCCGGCCGACGTGGAAGGCACCGGCAGCGAGGACTTCGTATTCCTCTCCTCGATCATCCACGCCTATGTCGGCGACCTGTTCCCGGGGCTGGAACTGCTCGGCTGCCACCAGTTCCGCGTCACGCGCAACACCGACCTGCTGGTGGACGACGAGGATGCCGAGGACCTGCTGCGCGCAGTCGAGGGCGAGCTCGCGTCACGGCCCTACGGGGACGAAGTCCGCCTCGAGGTCGCCCAGGGCTGTCCGCCGCACCTGGTGCGCTTCCTGCTGAACCGCTTCGGGCTGACGGGCGACGACCTGTACGAGGTCAACGGCCCCGTGAACCTCAACCGGCTGTCGCAGGCGGCGGAACTCGTGGACCGCCCCGACCTTAAATTCCCGGCCTTCACGTCCGGCCGGCCGCGCAGCCTGCGGCAGGGCGACGGCGTCATGGCGGCGATGCGGCGCGGGGACCTGCTGCTGCACCACCCCTACGAGAGCTTCGCCCCGGTGCTGGAACTGCTGCGCGAGGCGGCTGCGGACCCGGCGGTGCTGGCCATCAAGCAGACCCTCTACCGCACCGGCCCCGACTCCCCGGTGGTCAACGCGCTGGTCGAAGCGGCCCGCGCCGGCAAGGAAGTGACCGTCGTCGTGGAGCTGATGGCGCGTTTCGACGAGGCGGAAAACATCAAGCTCGCCAACCGCCTGCAACACGCCGGCGCCCACGTCGTCTACGGCGTGGTCGGCTACAAGACACACGCCAAGATGCTGCTGGTGGTACGCCGCGAAGCCGGCCGGCTGCGGCGTTACGTGCACCTGGGCACGGGCAACTACCACCCGGAAACGGCGCGCCGCTACGCCGACTACGGGCTGTTCACCTGCAACGCCCGCATCGGCCGCGACGTGCACCAGGTGCTGAACCTGCTGACCAGCCCGGGCGCCCGCATGCGCACCTCGCTGCTCGCGGTCGCGCCGCTGGGCCTGCACGAGCGCACGCTGGAACTCATCCGGCGCGAGGCGAAACATGCGGCGCAGGGACGGCCGGCGCGCATCGTGGCCAAGCTGAATGCCCTGGTGGAGCCGGAAGTCATCGAGGCGCTCTACACCGCATCCTGCGCCGGCGTGCAGGTGGAGCTGCTGGTGCGCGGCACCTGCTGCCTGCGGCCCGGCGTCCCCGGCGTGTCGGAGAACATCCGCGTGCGTTCCACTGTCGGCCGCTTCCTCGAGCATGCGCGGGCGTTCCTGTACGCCAACGGCGGCAAGGAAGAGGTCTACCTCAGCAGCGCGGACTGGATGGAGCGCAACTTCTTCACCCGCGTCGAGGTGCTGTACCCGGTCACCCGGGCTGCACTGCGGCGCCGCCTGCGCCAGGACCTGGAACTGGAGCTGCAGGACGAGCGCTACGCCTGGGAGATGTTGCCCGACGGCAGCTGGCGCCGACCCGCGCCGGCGGACGGCGTGTCGGCACAGGACACCCGCCTGGCCGCCCTCGCCCAGGTGCTCAGCGGAAGCTGAGCTTGAGATCCAGGGCGCTGAGGTAGCGCGCCTCCTGCTCGAGGTCGGCCAGCGTGAGCGGGTGCGCCTCCAGCCAGCCCTCGGGAAAGCCGAGCTTCACCTTGCGACGCGTGGCCTCGATCGCCAGCGGCGGGACCGGCTTGTCGCTGCGGCTGCGCTTGAGCAGTACCGCCAGGCGCAGGACGGTCATGAGATAAGGCATCCGCTTCGACCACGGTTCCTGCAGGTCGTCGAGCAGGTCTTTGCGGATCTTGCGCCGGTGCGCGCCGACCAGCACGGCGAGGCGGCGCT
Organism: uncultured Gammaproteobacteria bacterium; assembly: GCA_963709275.1. GTDB lineage: Bacteria > Pseudomonadota > Gammaproteobacteria > Steroidobacterales > XN24 > XN24. Next base: position 37,948 of record CAVPVZ010000002.1, on the reverse strand, counting down.
GCTGGTCGAAGGAAAAGCCTGCCAGGTCCGCATGGCGCAGCAGGTACGCCGCATGCAGCTGGTGCTGGGCGTGGGCGATATCCAGCCCCACTTCATGCAGGCGCGCGCCCCAGGCCAGCAGGTCGACGCACTCCGGATCCGTCAGGCCCCACGGCTCCGCCAGCTGCTGCAGCAGGGCCAGGGCCGCGACCTCGACGCGCTCGGCCTGCGCCACGTCGGCGTGGAAGCGTTGCTGGAAGCCGCGCACGCTGCGGTCGCGGGCATCCTCGTCCGTGAGCCGGCCGACCAGGTCCCACAGCAGCCCCTCGCGCAGCGCGCCCTCCGCCGGCACCATGGTCTCGATCTGTAGCGCGGCGAAGATCTCCGTCAGCACTGCCAGTCCGCCCGGATAGACCGGCGCGCGCTGTTCGCTCAGGCTGGGCAGGTCGTGGCGCGCCATGTTGCCCGCGGCCAGCAGGCGCTCGCGCAGGACCTCGAGCCCTGCGCGCGTGATCTCGCCGCCGGTCACGCCGAGCAGCCGCAGGACGCGTCCCGTGGCGCGGATCGTGCCCGAAGTACCGACGGCCTGCTGCCAGTGCTGCTGGCGGAAGGCCTTGCGCACCGGCTCCAGCTCGCGGCGCGCAAACAGGCGCGCTTCGCTGAAACCTTCCGCGCTCACGGCGCCGTCCGGGAAGAAGCGCTCGCTGCTGCTGACGCAGCCCATGTAAAGGCTCTCCAGGCGCAGGGCTTCATAGCCCTCGCCCACGATGAGCTCGGTGCTGCCGCCACCGATGTCCACCACCAGCCGCCGCCCGGCCTGCGTCGGCAGGCTGTGGGCGGCGCCGAGGTACACCAGGCGCGCCTCCTCGACTCCGGAGATGACTTCGATGGGATGGCCAAGCGCCTTGCGCGCCCGCCGCAGGAAGCCCGCGCGGCGACGGGCGCGGCGCAGGGTATTGGTGCCGACGGCCCGAACCTGGCCGGCCTCCAGCGCCGCCAGTCGTTCGCGGAAGCGTCCCAGGCAGGCCAGTGCGACTTCGGCCGCTTCCTCGGTGATGCGGCCCTGGGCGTCGAGCCCGGCACCGAGGCGCACCATTTCGCGGATGCGGTCGAGGATGATGATCTCGCCGTTACTGCGGCGAGCCACCACCATGTGAAAGCTGTTTGAGCCGAGGTCGACCGCGGCGATGACGTCCGGCGTCGGGTCGGTCGCCATCGCGCGCGGGCTCAGCGCTTCACCGCGGCGCCGTCAAACCCCGAAGGAGGAGCCGCAACCGCACGTCGTGGACGCGTTCGGGTTGCGAATCACGAACTGGGCGCCGTTCAGGTCCTCGCGATAATCGATCTCGGCACCCATGAGGTACTGGATGCTCATCGGGTCCACGAGCAGGGTGACGCCGCAATTATCGATGCGGGTGTCGCCCTCGTCCTCGTTCTCGTCGAAAGTGAAGCCGTACTGGAAGCCGGAGCAGCCGCCGCCCTGGATGAAGACGCGCAGCTTGAGATTCGGGTTGCTCTCTTCCCGGATCAGCTCGCCGACCTTGCCGGCGGCGGCGTCCGTGAACAGCAGCGGCTGGTCAGTAGCGGGAGTCTCGGTCATGTTCGTTGCCATGTTGCTGATCGTCACTGCCAGTTGATCGGTCGCCTATTCTACCCGACCTCGGAGGGCGACGCGTCCCCCTCCGGCGCCGGCAAGGCCTGCTGCCCGCCGGGCTGGTGCACCAGGCGCCCGTTGACGCAGCCGCCGGCCGACATCTGCAGCAGCTTGTACGCCACGTTGCCGTCGACGCGCGACGAGGGCCCGAGCTCGACCCGCTCCCGTGCCACCACGTCGCCCCGCACCGAGCCGTTGAGGATCAGTTCGTCCACCTGCACCGAGCCCTCGACGAGCCCGTCCCCGCCGATCACCAGCACCGAGGCGCCGGCCTCGCCCGTCACATCGCCCTCCACCACGCCGTCGAGGTGCAGGCGGCCGCGGAAGGCCATGTCACCCGTGACCTTGGTCCCCTCGCCGATCAGCGTGGCGATGGTTGAAATGTCGCGTTTCTTCTTGCCAAACATGCTTTCTGTCCTCAGCCCTGGGCGTCCCAGGGAAAACTGGCGGTCACCGCGCGCGCGTTGCGCCCGGACGGCCGGAGCGAGATCTCCGCGGTCTGCGGCACGAAACCCTCCGGGAGAATGATTTCCAGGTCCACGTCCTGGAAGTAGAGAAACTCGTAAGGCTGCGGCTCCGCGGCCAGCTGATCCAGCGCCAGGCTCGCCTCCTCGCCGTCCAGCTGGCCGTGCAGCGCCACCTCCACACGCCCGCTGGCGCGGCCGGAACGCCGCGGGTTCTGCACCAGCAGCAGCCGCAGCCGGTAACTGTGCTCGATGGACCCGTCCGCCACCTCGAACGTCTGCACGCGCAGGCCGGTGCGGCCCTCGGAAGGCGCCACGATGCGCTGGTAGAACTGCAGCTCCTCGTTCAGGGTCGCAACCCGGTTTTCGCTCGCCGCCAGCGCCTCCTCGAGGTGCACCTGCGCCTCGCGGTCGACCTCGAGCGAGGTCCGGGCGCGCGCCAGCTCTTCCCGCAGGCTGCCGTTCTCCGTTTCCAGGCGGGCCACGACGGCCGCCAGCTCCGCGACCCGGGCCTCGGCCCTCGAGCCGGCGCCGCCGGCGGCGAACTGGCCCCACTGGAACAGGCCGAAGCCCGCCACCAGGGCCACCAGCGCGACAGCCGCCAGCAGCAGGCGCAGGCGGCGCGGGTCATGAAGCCTGACTACGAGGCGCTGTTCGTCCAAGGAAGCTCCAGGTGCGGGCGGGAACCCGCCCTCAGGTCTCGGTATGGCCGTTCGCTGCACCGGGGCGCGGCGGCGGGCCTTCAGGAAATACCAGCTGGCCGAATTCTCGCAGCGCCCGCAAGTACACGCGACGCTTGAAATAAATGACCTCGTCGACCGGATGCCACCAGCTCACCCAGCACCAGCGGTCGAACTCGGGGTGGTCGCAGCAATCGAAGCGCACGCGCTGCTCGTCCGAGGTGAGCCTGAGCAGGAACCAGCGCTGCTTCTGCCCGATGCACACCGGCCGGCTGTTGCGGCGGATGTAGCGTCGCGGCAGCCGGTAACGCAGCCACCCGCGCGTGGTGCCCAGCACCCGCACGTCGTCGCGCGTCAGCCCGATCTCCTCCTCCAGCTCGCGGAACATCGCTTCACGCGGGCTTTCGCCCTCCAGGATGCCCCCCTGCGGGAACTGCCAGCCGGGGCGGCCTGCACGGCCGGCCCAGAAAACGCGTCCCGCCTCGTTGGTGAGGATGATGCCGACGTTGGCCCGAAAGCCATGCTCGTCTATGCAATCCTTCATCGGCGGTTATGCCAAAAACTGTTGCCTTGGATTCTTCCACACGGTGCCGGGGAAGCCAAGGGCGGGCGTCACCCCTGGAACACGACCACGTGATCCGCCTCGAGGCGGATACCGATGCGCTCTCCGATGCGATGATCGTGGTGGCTGGGGACCAGCGCGAGGACGCGGCGGCCGCTGGGCAGGCCGAGCGTGTAGAGGATGGACGCGCCGCGGAAGGCCTTGCGCAGCACGGTGGCCGTCTGGCTGCTGTGGTCGTCGTGCACGATATCGTCCGGCCGCAGCAGCACTTCCACCGACTGCGACGCCGCCAGCGACATTTCCTCGGTCGGCTCCAGCCGGCCGAGCTCGATCTGCACCGTGCCGTCGCCGTTGGCCTCGCCGGGCACGAAACAGCCCTCGCCGACGAACTCGGCGACGAAGCGGCTGGCCGGCCGGTGGTACAGGTTGTAGGCGGAATCCCACTGTTCCAACCGCCCCGCGCGCATCACGCCAATCTCGTCGGCGACGGCGAAGGCCTCGGCCTGGTCATGCGTGACCAGCAGCGCGGTGATGCCCTGCTGCTTGAGGATGTCGCGGATCTCGGTGCCGAGGCGCACGCGCAGCCCGGTATCCAGGCTCGAGAAGGGCTCGTCCATGAGCAGCATGCCCGGCCGCGGCGCCAGCGCCCGCGCCAGCGCCACGCGCTGCTGCTGGCCGCCGGACAGCTCGTCCGGGAACAGGTTCTCGCGCCCGCCGAGGCCGACAATGTCCAGCACCTCGGCCACGCGGCGCTGTTTTTCGGCGCCCTTCAGGCCGCGCAGGCCGAAACCGACGTTGGCCGCCACGTCGAGGTGCGGGAACAGGGCGTACTGCTGGAACACCATGCCGAGCCCGCGCTTTTCCGGCGGCACCGTGAAACCGGGGCTGCTGAGCACTTCGCCGTTGAGCAGGATGCGGCCGGCCTGCACGCTTTCGAAACCGGCAATGCAGCGCAGCGCGGTGGTCTTGCCGCAGCCGCTCGGACCCAGCAGGCAGCCGATGGCGCCCGCCGGAATGCGGAAGGAGAGATCCTGCAGGACCCGGTTATCGCCGTACGCCTGCTCGATGCCCTCGACAGTCAGCCACATGCGCTTCTGTTCCGTCCCGGGGTCAGCGCAGGTAGAACCAGTAGAGCAGCCGCTGCAGCCAGCCGCCGTGCGGCGCGTACAGCACCTTCCCGGTATTGATGCGCGGGCGCTCGAACACCGCCTTGGCATGCGAGAAGGTGAGGAAGCCCTCGTAGCCGTGGTAGTGCCCCATGCCGGACTCGCCCACGCCGCCGAACGGCAGGTCCTCGGCAATGAACTGGCTCACGGCGTCGTTGATACACACGCCGCCGGCATGCGTCTCGGCAAGCACGCGCTCGCGCCGTTCGGCGTTGAAGTCGAACAGGTTCAGCGCCAGCGGCCGCGGGCGGGCATTGATGAAATCGATCGCCTCCTGCAGGTGCTGGTAGCTGACGATCGGCAGCACCGGCCCGAACACTTCCTCCTGCATCACGCGCATGTCGCCGCGCGCGTTCTTCACCAGGTACAGCGGCAGCTTGCGGCTGCCCGGCTCGGGCGACTGCCCGCCGGGATTGAGTTCGATCACCTCGGCGCCTTTCTCGCGCGCGTCCTCGATGTAGCCCTTCATGCGGCGGTAGTGCCGCTCGTTCACGATGGCGCTGTAGTCCGCACTGCGCACCAGCCCCGGGTACATGCGCTCGAGCACCTTGCCGAAGGCCTGCACGAACTCGTCCACCCGGCCGGCCGGACACAGCACGTAGTCGGGCGCGACGCAGGTCTGGCCCGCGTTCAGCGCCTTGCCGAAACAGATGCGCTCGGCGGCGAGGTCCATCGGCACATCGTCGGAAATCAGCGTCGGCGACTTGCCGCCGAGCTCGAGCGTGACCGGGGTGAGGTTCGCGGCCGCCGCGCGCATCACCGCGCGGCCGATCTCGGAGCCGCCGGTGTACAGCAGGTGATCGAAGGGCATCTGCGTGAACTCGCGCGCCGTCTCGGTCTCGCCCAGCACCACCGCCACCTGGCGCTCCTCGAAGGCCTCCGACAGCGCGTGGCGCATCAGCTCCGCCGTGCGCGGCGTGGTCTCGGACATCTTGATCATGACGCGGTTGCCCGCGGCGAGCGCGAACACCAGCGGGCCGGCGGACAGTGCAATGGGATAGTTCCACGGCACGATGACGCCGACCACGCCCAGCGGCTGGTAGTACACCATGGCCTTGGTGGTCGCCATCAGCAGGCTGGTGCCACGGCGCTGCGGCTTCATCCAGCGTCGCAGGCGGCGCAGGCAGAACTTGATGTGGTGCACCACCGTGAGGATCTCGGCGTGCGTCTCGGCCGCGGCGCGACCGCCGAAATCGGCCGACACCGCCGCCACGAAGCGCTCGCGGTTGGCGATGAGCACGTCCTTGAGGCGCTTCAGGTCGGCGCGGCGCGCGGCGAGGTCGGGCATCGGCGCCGCCTGGAACGCCGCCCGCTGCGCATCGAACAGGCGCCGCATGCGGGTGATTTCTTGCTGCTCGGCAATGTCGGCGGGCTCTGCGGCCATGGCGGTTGCCTCCATTCAGTGTCCAGCCCGGAAATGTAACCTGTTGCAGCGCATCGGCGCTATGCGCCGGGGACGCGCAGCAGCGCCGCAACCTCGGGATAAAGATGGCGATTGGCGGCCAGCACACTGGTGGTCTGAAGGCCCACCGGCCGACCGTCGAGATCGGTGAAAATGCCCCCTGCTTCCTCGACAATCAGTGACAATGCTGCAATATCGAGGATGTTGACGTCCGATTCGACCACCGCCTCGATGCGCCCGGAGGCCAGCAGGTGGTAGTGGTAGAAATCGCCGTAGCCGCGGATACGGGCCACCCGGCGCACCACCTCGGCCCAGTCGGACCAGCGTGGACCCGACGCCAGAGTGCGCAGGTTTCCCGAGGACACGGCGGCCTCCTCGAGGCGCTCGATGCGGCTCACGTGGCACTCGTGGCCGTCGAGGAACGCACCCTCCCCGCGCTCCGCCCAGGCCAGCTGGTCGAACGCCGGCGCGCTGGACACGCCGACGATCACCCGGCCGCGGTGCATCAGCGCCACCTGGGTAGAGAAGAACGGGTAGCCGCGCACGAAGCTGCGCGTGCCGTCGATCGGGTCGACCAGCCACAGGTACTCCGCATCCAGCCCTGCGTGGCCGGTCTCCTCGCCGTAAAAGCCGTGGTCCGGGAACGCGTCGTGGATCGCCTTGCGGATGACCCGCTCGGACTCCACGTCCGCCTGCGTCACCGGCGTCTGGTCGGGCTTCAGGGTGACCTCGATGTCGTCGCGATAGTAGTGGCGGATGACCTCGGCGGCGGCGGCGGCGGCATCGAGGGCCACCTGGAGAAAGTGCGAGCGTTTCATGCCCGTCAATTTGACACCCTGCGACGCGGGAGACAACATGCGCAGGTCAGGTGAGCGCGCCGCAGCCGCGACGCGCTGGGAATCCCGCGAGGGGTTCCCCGGGAAGCCGGTGAGAGTCCGGCGCTGCCCCCGCAACGGTAAGCGAGTCAAGCGTCATCCCCCGTCCGCACGGCCGGGAGCCACTGCGCAACAGCGTGGGAAGGCGATGACGCCGGGAAGCCCCCGCTCGCGAGCCCGGAGACCGGCCTGGCGGGTTCCGGGTGCTCGGCGGGAGCACGCACCGGCCAGGACCGGCCGCTGTACCTTCCCCCGATCCCCGGCGGATTCCGCGATCGCGCGCATGCGGGAGTGCATGCGCAGGGGAACAGGCCTTGCAGAAACTCTACGCCCCGGGGGCCGCCGCGCTGGCAGCCGCCCTTCTTGCGTCGCCCGTGGCGGCGGACACCGCCCTGCTCGACAACGTGCTGGTCACCGCGACGCGTCGCGCCATCAGCGCCGAACAGGCGCTGCCGCCGGTGGTGGTCATCGACCGCGAAGAGATCGAGCGCAGCAACGCCATCGACGTCGCCGAGCTGTTGCGTTACCACGCCGGCATCGAGATCGCGCGCAACGGCGGGCCTGGCCAGGTCACGTCAGCCTTCATCCGCGGCGCCAACAGCAACCACACCCTGGTGCTCATCGACGGCGTCAAGGTGAACCCGGGCACCGCCGGCGGCGCGGCCCTGCAGAACATCACCCCTGAACTGGTCGAGCGCGTCGAGATCGTCAAGGGCCCGCGCTCGTCCCTGTACGGGTCCGAGGCCATCGGCGGCGTGATCAACATCATCACCCGGCGCGGCGCCGCGGCGCGCGAGTTCGGCGCCCATGTGCAGGCCGGCCGTTACGGCCTGCGCGGGGCCGGCGCCCACGTGTCAGCGCAGGGCGAGCGCCTCGCCGCCGGACTCTCCGCGACCTCGCTGCGCACCGACGGCTTCCCGACCTATCGCGACAGCGACGAGGATCGCGGCTTCGAGAACGACGCGGTGAATGCATGGCTGCAGGCGGACCTCGGCGCCCTGCGCCTCGAAGCGAGTCACTGGCAGGCCCAGGGCAACACCGAGTACGCGGATTTCTTCCGCGCGCCGCAGGACCAGGACTTCGAGAACCGCCTCACCCGCCTGCAGGCCGCGTGGCAGGCCCGCGACTGGCGCTCGCAGCTCACGGTGGCGCGCGTGATCGACCATATCGACCAGGGCGAGCTGGCCTTCGACCCGGACGATTTCGTGCGCACCGAGCGCGACCTGGTCGACTGGCAGAACGACCTCGACTTCATTCGCGGGCTGGAACTCACCGCGGGTCTCAGCCTGGTGCGCGAACGCACCTCCGGCCAGAGCTTCGGCACGCCGCTGGAAGAAGCCCCCGGCGCCGGCGAGGCCGACCGCGACGAGGACGCCGTGTACCTGCAGGCGGGCTTCGCACTCGGCACGCACCGCTTCATCGCCGCCGGGCGTCACACCGACCATGACACTTTTGGCGGCGTCGATACCTGGAACCTGGAATGGGGCACGCCCCTGGGCGACGACTGGTCGGTGTCGGCGGGCGTCGGCCGCGGTTTCCGCGCACCCGGCACGAGCGACCTGTATGCCTTCGGCGGCAACCCTGACCTGCAGCCCGAAATCTCGCGCAGCATCGATTTCGGCCTCAAGTACCGCCCGCACCCCGAGCATGAACTGGGGCTCGCGCTGTTCCATACCGAGATCGACGACCTCATCGAGTTCTTCGATCCGGACGGTTTCGCCGGGGCACTGCCGGGACGCAACGAGAACATCGGCGACGCGCGCATCAGGGGCGCCGAGCTTGGCTGGCGCGCGCGACACGGCGCCTGGATGGTGGACACGCAGCTCGTGTTGCAGCGCCCGGAGGACCGTCGCACCGGTGCGCAGCTGCTGCGGCGCGCCGAACGCATCGCCACCGCCCAGGTCGCGCGCCGGCTCGGCGCACACGAACTCGGACTCCAAATGCTGGCCTCCGGCGAACGCAGGGACTTCGGCGACGTGAGACTGGCCGGCTACGTGCTGCTCAATCTCACCGCCAAGCTGCAACTGAACGAGCGCTGGGCCCTGCGGGCGCGGCTGGAGAACATGCTCGACCAGGACTACGAACTGGTCGACGGCTACAACACTGCGGGGCGTGGCGTTTACGCCAGCCTGGCCTACAGTTACTGAACGGGACGGATCAAGTTATGGGACACAGGCTGAGTCGGATCTACACGCGCACGGGCGATGACGGCACCACCGGGCTGGGCGACGGCACGCGCGTGCCCAAGGACGATGCGCGGGTGGAGGCCTTCGGCACGGTCGACGAGGCCAACTGCGCCGTCGGCATGATCCTCGCCGTGCCCGGCCTGCCCGACTCCATCGTCGAGTGCCTGGTGCGCGTGCAGCACGACCTGTTCGACCTGGGCGGCGAGCTGTGCATCCCCGGCTACGCCGCGATCACGGCGGGCTACGTCGCCCGCCTGGAACGCGAACTGGACGACTTCAACGCACCGCTGCCGCCGCTCAAGGACTTCATCCTGCCCGGCGGTGGCCCCGGCGCGGCGGCCTGCCACCTCGCGCGCACGGTGACCCGCCGCGCAGAGCGTCGCGTCTGGACCCTGGCGCAACGCGACGACGTCAATGTCGAGGCCTCGCGTTACCTGAACCGGCTCTCCGACCTGCTGTTCGTGCTGTCGCGCGTGCTGGCGCGCCACGAGCAGGGCTCCGAGGTGCTGTGGCAGAAGGGCCTGAACCGCTCCTGAGCCGCTCCTGAGCCGCTACGGGCGCGCCCGGTCGAGGGCGGCGCAGACCGCCCGCGCGCCGTCGAGGATCCGCGGCGACGGCCGCGCCAGCAGGTCGCCGGGCACCGTGTAAAGGTGCCCGCCCGCCACCGCTGCGACGTTGTCCCAGCGGCGCCATTCCGCGAGCTCGGCCGCCTGCCGCTGCGTGGCGAGAATCACCTCCGGGTCGCGCGCCACCACGGCCTCGAGGCCGACGGCGGGGGCCAGCGTGGCCTGGTTCGCGAACACGTTGCGCCCGCGGCACAGGCTGATGACCTGGCTGATGACCTGGCGCCCGCCGATGGTGTACAGCGGCCGCCACGACACCTGGTAGAACACGCGCAGCTCCGCTTTCCCGGCCTGCTCTGCAGCCAGTGCAGCCAGCGCGTCGCGGTAGCGGGCCGCCGCCCGGGCCGCCGTTTCGGGCGTGCCGGCGAGCCGCCCGATGGCCTCGATTTGCGCGCCGATGTCGTCCAGCGTCTCGACGCCGAAAGTCACCAGCCGGAAACCCTGGCCTTCGACCTGGCGCAACAGCCGCAACGGGTTGCCGCCCTCCCAGCCCAGCACCAGGTCGGGTGCCAGTGCGACCAGCGTCTCGAGATCCACCTGCACGGCGCTGCCCACCCGCGGCAGGGCTTCCACGCCGGGCGGGTAATCGCTCCAGTCGCTGACCCCGACCAGCCGGTCGCCGGCGCCGGCGGCATGCACCAGTTCGGCGAGGTGCGGCGCCAGGGTGACGATGCGTTGTGCCGGCGGGTGCGCGGCGGCGGGCTCGGTCGCCGCGGTCGTCGACACCGCAGCAAGGCTGCCCGCGACGCACAGCGCCGCTGCCAGGCAACGCAAGGGTGTCACGTGGTCCAGCCGACCAGGGTCAGGGCTGCGACCACCGTGAGCCAGATCAGCAGGGCGCGCCGCACGAGGTCGCGGGCCCCCTCCACGGCCGCCACCTGGCCGGGTTCCGGGCAGCGCCGCCGGATGGCGCCGATGCCCGCGGCGGCAAGAATGTTCTCGCTGACGCGGAAGAATCCCGCGGAGGTGCGCTGGTAATAGGCGCGCCAGTCCTCGAAGGCGTCGTCGAAGCTGCCGGCGATGGCGTAGGAAGCCGCGAGCAGGCGGGCCGGCAGCCAGGTCACGATGCCGAACAACAGCTCGGCGCGCGCGGTGTTGGGCCCGCCCGAGCCGGTGGCGCGCACGTGGCGCCGGAACAGGTCGGCGACGCGGTACGCCCAGGCGCCGGCCGGGCCGAGCACCATGAACCAGAATATGACGCCGAACAGGGTGTGGTTGGCCTGCACCAGGACCGCGGCCTCCAGCTTGCGCGCCGTGGCCCGCTCGGTGGCCTCGCTGTCGCCCGCGCAGATGGCCCGCTCGACCTCCGCCGCAGCATGCTCATCGCCGTGCGCTTTCGCTTCCAGCCAGCGGTTGGCCTGCGCCAGGAGATCCTGCGGGCCGAGGCTCAACACCAGCACCAGGGTGGCGAAGGCGATGTAGGGCAGCCCCGCCAGCACGTCGTGGAAAGCCCAGGCGACCCAGGCCACCGGCAGCGCCGGCAGCAGCATCACCAGCGCGCCGATGAGCAGGCCGGCGTGGCCCGGGGCGTTGCGCATCCAGCGCGCGCCGAGGTCGAACCAGCCCATGAACCACGTGTGTTCGCGCAGGTCCAGCAGCCGCGTCTGCATGCGCTCCAGCGCCAGCCCGAGTATCAGTGCGATCAGGTTCATGAGGCCCTCTTGGACTTGCGATTATAGCGGCGCGGCGCCAGCCAGCGCGCGAGGCGGTCCCAGTCGAAGGACGGGCCGGGGTCGGTCTTGCGTCCCGGGGCGATGTCGCCGTGGCCGGCGAGCCGCCGCGGCGACAGCGTGGGATAGGCACGGCACAGCGCGCGAATGGACACCGCGAGGCGCCGGTACTGCGCGGTCGCATAACCGCCGTCATCGGTGCCCTCCAGCTCGATCCCCACCGAGAAATCATTGCAGTTCTCGCGCCCCTGCCAGCTGGACGCGCCGGCATGCCAGGCGCGGCGATGGAAGGGGACGTACTGCACCAGCTCGCCGTCGCGGCGGATGAGCAGGTGCGCGGAGACGCGCAGCGCCGCGATGTCCCCGAAGTAAGGATGCGCGTGCGGGTTCAACTGGTTGGTGAACAGGCGGTCGATCCAGGGCCCGCCGAACTCGCCGGGCGGCAGGCTGATGTTGTGCACGACGATCAGCTCAGGGCGCATGCCCGCGGGGCGCGCATTGTGGTTGGGCGACGGCACCTGGCGCGCGGCAGCGAACAGCCCGCTGTCGCGGTCGATGGTGAACCTGGGCCGGGATTTGCGCGCCGCCATGGCCACAGTCTGCACCGGCGTGCGCCCGCTTGCACCCGTGGCGGCGCATCCGGATCATGCACGGCATGAACAACAAGCTCCCCACGCTCCAGGACATGATGCGCCGGCTGGTGGCCCTCCCCTCGGTCAGCAGCCTGCAACCCGCCCACGACCAGAGCAACCACGCGGTGAGCGAGCTGCTCGCCGACTGGCTCGAGCCGCTCGGCTTCAGCATCGAGATCCGGCCGGTCCCGGGGCTCGCCGGCAAGTACAACCTGGTGGCGCGCAGCGCGCCCGGCGACGACGGCCTGGTGCTGTCCGGCCACACCGACACCGTGCCCTACGACGCCAGTCGCTGGAGCCGGGATCCTTTTGCCGGCGAAGTGCACAACGGCCGCCTGTACGGCCTCGGCAGCGCCGACATGAAGTCCTTCCTCGCCGTTGCCGCACACGCCGCGGCGCGCGTCGACCTGGAGAAACTGGCGCGACCGCTGGTCATCGTCGGCACCGCCGACGAGGAGAGCGGCATGGGCGGCGCCCGCGCGCTGGTGGACGAGGGCGAGCCGCTCGGCAGCCGTGTGGTGATCGGCGAGCCCACCGGCCTGCAGCCCATCACCCGCCACAAGGGCGTGCTCATGGAGCGCATCCGCATCGGGGGCCGCAGCGGGCACGCCAGCAACCCGGCCGCGGGCCTCAATGCAATCGACGGCGCCATGGTCGCGATCGGCGCCCTGCACGCTTTCATCGACGGCCTGGCGGAACAGTTCCCCGGCGCGGCGTTCCCGGTGCCGGGCCCGACGCTGAACATCGGCGCCATCCGCGGCGGCGACAACCCGAACCGCATCTGCGCCGGCTGCGAGCTGGACGTCGACCTCAGGCTGGTGCCCGGCATGCGGTGCGCCGACACCCGCGCCGGGCTACGGGCGGCCGTCAGCCGCGCCCTCGAGGGCAGCGGCTTCGAGCTCGAGTTCATCGCCCTGTTCGACGGCATCGACCCGCTCGCCCCGGGCATCCACAAGGACCTCGCCGAGACCTGTGAGCACGCCTCCGGGCATGCCTGCGGCACGGTCAACTTCGGCACCGAGGGCCCGCTGTTCCAGCAGCTCGACATGGACGTGGTGATCTGCGGCCCGGGCGACATCGCCGTGGCGCACCAGCCCGACGAGTCCATCGCGCTCACCCAGGCCTATCGCGCCGTGGACGTGGTCGAGCAGGTGGTGCGGCACTTCTGCAGCCAGGCGGGATGAACACGCGCCGCGACGCCAACGCCGCGCTGGTGGCGCGCGACCTGGCCTGCGTGTGGCATCCCTGCACGCAGATGAAGGACCACGAATGGTTGCCCATGATCCCCATCCGCCGCGGCGCCGGCGCGTGGCTGGAGGACTGCAACGGCCGCCGCTACCTGGACTGCATCAGCTCCTGGTGGGTGAACCTGTTCGGCCACGCCAACCCGGTGATTGCCAATGCAGTGCGGCGCCAGGTGGAGTCGCTCGAGCACGTCATGCTGGCCGGGTTCACCCACGAACCGGTGGTGGAGCTTTCAGAGCGCCTGGTCGCCGCCACGCCGCCAGGCCTGACGCGCTGCTTCTACGCCGACAACGGCTCATCCGCCGTCGAGGTGGCGCTGAAGATGAGCTTCCACTACTGGCTGAACCGGGGCGAGCCGAAACGCACCCGTTTCGTGGCGCTGGAGAACAGTTACCACGGCGAGACGCTGGGCGCGCTCGCCGTCGGCGACGTGAGCCTCTACAAGGACACCTACCGCCCGCTGCTGATGGAATGCCTGCTGGCGCCGTCGCCCGACGCCTACCTGGCCGAAGCCGGCGAGAGCGCGGCGGATTTCGCGCGCCGGCGTGCCGCCGACCTCGAGCGCCTGCTGGCGCAGCACGAAGGCGAGGTGTGCGCGGTGATCATCGAGCCGCTGGTGCAGTGCGCCGGCTACATGCGCATGTACGACCCGGCCTACCTGGCGGAGCTGCGCGCCATCTGCGACCGCCATCGCGTGCACCTGATCGCCGACGAGATCGCCGTGGGCTTCGGCCGCACCGGCACGATGTTCGCCTGCGAGCAGGCCGGCATTGCGCCCGACTTCATGTGCCTGTCGAAGGGACTGACCGGGGGCTTCCTGCCGCTGTCCGCGGTGCTCACCAGCGACGAGGTCTACGGCGCCTTCTACGACGAGTACACCTCGCTGCGCGCCTTCCTGCACTCGCACAGCTACACCGGCAATCCCGTCGCCTGCGCCGCGGCGCTGGCCACGCTCGATCTTTTTGCCGCCAACGACGTGCTGGGCGAGAACGAGGAGCGCGCGCGGCTGATGCGAGCCGGCGTGGCCGAGCTGGCGGACCACCCGCACGTCGGCGATATCCGCCAGCACGGCATGATCCTGGCGATGGAAATGGTCAAGGACCGCAAGACGCGCGAGCCCTATCCCTGGCAGGAGCGGCGTGGCATCCGCGTCTACCAGTACGGCCTCGAGCACGGCATGCTGCTGCGCCCGCTCGGGCACGTGGTCTATTTCATGCCGCCCTACGTGGTGAGCGAGGAGGACATCGCCTCCATGGCCCGCGTGGCCATCGACGGCATACACCACGCCACACGGCCGGACTGAGCCGGCCTGGCGGGCGTCCGCCCGCGTTCAGAAGGCGACGTTGATGAAAGCCTGCGGTCCCTCGTAGGTCCAGTCCAGGGTACCGTTGAAGCCTGAATCCTCGCCATCGACATCGACGCGGAACCAGTCGTAGCCCACGCCTATGCCGACCCGCGGATGCCACTGCCAGAGCAGCGTGGCGCGCCAGTTCAGGATCCGGCCCGTGTAGTCGCCGGCGCTCAGGTAGAAAGCCTGGCCGAGCATGTCAGCGTAGAACTCGTCGCTGAGACGCCACAGGCCGCGCGCACCGAACACCGGCAGCGGCGCATCGACGTCGGCCGTGCCGCCGCGCTCCACCGAGCCCTGCTCTCCACCTACCTGGACCTGCGCCAGGAGCGTCGCCTCCAGCGTCGTGTTGTGCAGGCCCACGCTGCCGCTGACCTCCAGGTCCGGGCGTTTCACGAACGCGTACTCGTAGGCCAGCTCGAAGACCTCGAAACCGAAAGTGCCGCGCGCCAGGGCACCCACCGGGATGACTTCGCCGTCCCAGATGATCTCGTCCTCGATGCGGCGCTCGCCCGACGATGAATAGTCGGTGTACATCAGTCGCAGGTGATGGCGGCCGGTGATGCGCCACAGGCCGTCGAAACGGAAGCGGGAAACATCCTTGTCGCCGATGGTCCGTCCCCAGTCCACCGGCGTGCCGATTTCCCCGAGCTCCCCGTCCAACCTGATTTTCAGGGACGAACCGTTGATAAAGGTGCCGAATCCGAACTGGAAGCGGTCGTTGAGCAGGTTGCCGTCGTCGTCGCCTGCAACTGCACTGCCAGGCAGGACGAGCGCGAACAGCAAAGCCGAAACCAGCCCCTGCGCCAGCCCGGCCATGTGGCCCCGAGTATTCGTCTTCATTTGCTTTTCTCCCCCAGACCGACTCCCCCCTTGGAGTCGGCACTGGCAGTATGGCTCAATACCCGCTAGAGCACACCCTCAACGCGCCTTGCCGGCGGGCGGCTACAGAGAGCCTACAGCAATGTCACGCACCCCTCGCATCTTCGTCCACGACCCCCTCGCCCCGGGCCAGCGCCTGGTGCTGGAGGACGAGGCCGCCGCGCATCTCGGCCGCGTGCTGCGAGCGCGGCCGGGCGAGGCGGTGACGCTGTTCGACGGCAGCGGGCCCGAGTTCGCCGGCGAAATCGTCGCGGCCACGCGCCGCAGCGTGACGCTCGCGGTCGGCGCGCGCCGCGAAGCCGACCGCGAGTCGCCGCTGGAACTGGTGCTGCTGCAGGGCCTGTGTCGCAACGAGCGCATGGACTGGGTAGTGCGCAAGGCCACCGAACTCGGCGTCAGCGGCATCCGCCCGGTGCTCACGGCGCGCTCCGTGGTGAAACTCGACCCCGGCAAGGTGGCGGCAAAGATCGAGCACTGGCGCGCCATCGCCATCAGCGCCTGCGAGCAGTGCGACCGCAACACCCTGCCGGACATCCTGCCGCCGCTGCCGGTGCCGGGCGCCCTGTCCGCCCATGCCGGCGCCACGGGCGTGCTGCTCGACCCGGAGGCGAAAAGCGGCCCGGCGGCGCTGGGCCGGCCGCAGGGGCCGTTGTGCCTGCTGGTCGGGCCGGAAGGCGGGCTGGACGAGCGCGAGCGCACGGCGGCACGCGCAGCCGGTTATCGCGGCATCCGCCTCGGGCCGCGCATCCTGCGCACCGAGACCGCGGCGCTCACCGGGGTGGCGCTGCTGCAGGCTTTTTGCGGCGATCTGGGCTGAGGCTCAGAACAGCCAGCGCAACCCGGCGCTCGCCTCCACCTGGAACACGCTGCTGCCGCTCGACTCCAGCAGGCAGCCACCCTGGCCATTGATGCTGGCACAGAAAAACCGCGTGTCCTGGTCGATGAAGGTGAGATAACCGCGCACGCCGAGGTCCACCATGAAGCGCTCGGTGACCGGCACCCGCAGGCCGGTCCCCAGGCTGACGGACAGTTCCGTCTCCGCGCTGAACCCGTCCGCGCGGAACCGGGTGGCGCCGAGCGTCATGGAGAGGAAGGGCCGCAGGCGCGGATCGTCGCCAAGCAGGATCGTGCCGCCGAAGTGGTAGTACTCCACTGTGATGTCCGGGGCGCCGCTGCCGAAGTCGTCGGCATCGAGACGCGTGGCCTGGCGCGAGTACAGGAACTCGTAGAACGAGTCCGGGTCGCGGTAGAGACCGGCCCCCACGCCCCAGCCACCCCCATCGTCGAGACTCACGTCGCGCTCATCCGGCGTATCCGCATCCGCGCGGAACTCGCCGCCCGTGCGCCAGGCCCCGAATGCCCCGAGCTCGTAGCCCGGCCCCGCCGCGGCCGCCACCGGCGCAGCAGTCATGAGCGCAAGCGCCAGCAGCCCCGCCAGGCCGCGCGTGGTTCCCCTCGACATGCGCTATCTCCTTTCGCCGCGACGGGATTAGCATAACGCCGTGACCCGCCTGTCCCGCAAGTTCTACCAGCGCGACGCCGAAATCCTCGCGCGCGCCCTGCTCGGCCAGGTGCTGGTGCGCGTCCTGCCCGACGGCACACGCCTGGCCGGCCGCATCACCGAGACCGAGGCTTACCTGGGCGTCGAGGACAAGGCGGCGCGGTCGTGCTCGGGCTCTTGCTGGCGATTTTCGGCATCAAGACCCGCTAAACGGCATCATCCGGCTGCGTCGTAAGCCTGCCTGATCCAGGACAGCAGGTCCTCGCTGACTTTATCGACGCTGCCGAGGCGAATCTTGTAGTCGCACATGCTCTTCGGCGGCAACGCGACCAGGCCGCCGGTCGGCTTGACGTCCTTCAGGTTGATGCCGACCTCGACCTCGGAGTTCGTGGCCGGGCCGATCATGGCGAACTGCTTCTTGCGCCGCAGGCTGACGTAGGTCTTCTTCGGCGCCTCCTCGAACGCGCCGAAGCGGCGGATCGCCTGCATCAGCTTGTCGTGGATCGGCCGCAGGTGCGCCTTCTTGCCGCTGTAAAGCGCGTCCACCGCGGCCGCCGGCGTGGCCGGCCCCGCCTCCCCCGCGGCGGCGGCGTCGAGCTTGCGCACATGATGCGCCAGCAGGTTGGCGTCGCCGTGGCCCATGCGCAGCTCGCGCTTGAGCATGGCCACCTGCTCACCGTGTTTCGCCAGCCCGCTGTTGCGCAGCATTTGCGTCAGTTCGTGGATGCTGCGGCCGGTGCGTTTCTCGATGTTCGCGAGTTGGGTCGCGACCGCTTTCTCAAGATCAGTCATACCGTGTCCCTCCTCACCGCAGACTGTACTCCTTTTCTCTTCCCGGGATGCTGCAGCACGCTAATGCACCGCAGCATGATTTTGTCGCCGGGATGCGTTCTTATCGCGCGGTGCCAAAGCCGAAACG
This sequence comes from uncultured Gammaproteobacteria bacterium, assembly GCA_963709275.1. Lineage (GTDB taxonomy): Bacteria > Pseudomonadota > Gammaproteobacteria > Steroidobacterales > XN24 > XN24. The sequence goes on along the minus strand of CAVPVZ010000002.1, from coordinate 20,160 downwards.
ACTTGCGGGGACTTCTCCATGCCCATCCGTTACCTCAAGATCGTCTTGGTCGCCTGCGCGGCGCTGCTGAGCCTGCTCTACGCGACCCACAACGTAGTGAACTTCGAGGCCGCCTACGGTTTCGTCGCCGCGGTGCTGGGCCAGGCCGACCACGCGGCCTACCCGGCTCGATCTTCCCGGCGATCACTGCGCCGGCGCTGGTCTGGGCCGCCCTCGGATGCTCATCTGCCTGCTGGAGTACACGGCCGGCATCGTCGCGGCGATAGGGCGCGTGGGTACTTTGGACGGCGCGCCAGATGCGGCGGCCGCGACTTCAATGCGGCCAAGACCCTGGGCGGTGATGGGGCTGGGTCTCGGCGTCGTCGTGTGGTTCGGCCTGTTCGCCACGCTCGGCGGCGCGGGCTTCCAGATGTGGCAGACGCCAGCTCGGCAGACGCTTCGCTGACGGGCGCTTTCCAGTTCACCATGCAGCTGGGGCTGGTGTTGCTGTTCGTCAATATGTACGACAATTGAGCCTCGTCCTGCGCAGGAACCACAGATGAAATTCTCGGTGCTGGTGGCGATCGTCGCAGACGATCTCGAGGAAAAGGCTATCGACGCGGCCCGGGCCGCCGGCGCCGGCGGCGTGACGCTCCTGCACGGGCGCGGCATCGGCGCGGAGGAGCGCAAGACCTTTTTCGGTCTCAGCTACCAGGGCAGCCAGGTGGCGCTGATCTGCATCCTGGAGCGCAAGCTGTCGGTGACGGTGATGAAGCGCCTGACGGAGGACCTGGACCTGCAGGCGGATTCCCGGGGGGTGGTGTTCACCTTGCCGCTGGAACACATCGCCGGCATCGACATGCGCCAGGTGGAAAGCTTCGCGGAACAGATCCGCGACGAAATCTAGGCCCCGAGAGGAATCGCGATGCTCGCCAGGGAAATCATGCAGCCGGACGTCATCACGGTGTCGCCGCTGGCAACGCTGCGCCAGGCCATGGAGATCATGCGCCGGCGCAAGGTGAAGTCGCTGGTGGTGGAGCGTCGCGACGCCGAGGACGCCTTCGGCATCATCACCTACGCCACGATCATGCGCACCATCGTCGCCGAGGAAGGCGACATCGACCTGATCAACGTCTACGACGTGTGCACCAAGCCCGTCATCTCGGTGCCGCCGGGCATGCGCGTGAATTACGTGGCCCGCCTCATGGTCGACCAGCTGGTGCAGCGGATCCTGGTCATGGACGGGGACGAGCTGGCCGGCATCATCACCATGAACGACATCGTCGCCGACGTGCTCGCCATGGCGGAACAGGCGCACATCGACGCGTCCCCGACCGGCTAGGACTCGCGGCACATCCCGTTCAGCACCATGTCGGCGTAGCGCACCGTGCCGACGATGTCCCGCCCCTGCATCACCGGGGCAAAAGAAATCCCGAACTGCTCGAACAGCCGCACGCAGTAGCGGATATCCATCTCGGGCGGCACGCCGAGCGCCGGCTTGGTCATGATCTCGTACACGTTCACCCGCTCCGGCGAGCGGTCCTGGGCCAGCACTTTCTTGGCGATGTCCGACAGCAGCAGGATGCCCCACTCGTCGTCGGGGTCACGCCGCGCCACGAACAGGGCCTTGCTGCGCGTGTCACGCATGCGCCGGATGGCGTCCGCCACGGTGCTGAAGCCGTCGATGACCTCGAAGCGGCGGAACATCACGTCCTGCACGCGGATCACGGCTTTTCTTTCTGTCTCGGTCATGTTCAGAGTTCCTTCGTGGTATCCAGCAATGTCTGCATCTGGTGTTTCACGCCCACCGCGTCCTCGACGTTGATCTGGAAGGCGATGCCGGTGCCGGGCGTGGTGTCGAACTCCCCGACTGCGCTGATGGTCTCGAGGATGTGGCGCGACAGGCGCTCCTCGACAAGGAAAAGCAGCACGTCGCGTTGCGTCTCCAGCGAGAGGCCGAGGAAAGTCTTCTTCACCTCGAGTCCTTCGCCGCGCGCATGGTTGATCACGGTCGCACCGGTGGCACCCGCCTCGCGCGCCGCCGCCAGGACCTTGTCGCTCTTGTCCTCCTCGGTCAGGGCGATGATGAGCTTGAAATGCATGGTCAATTCTCCTCTCGTTCCGGGTGCCTGAGGGCGGCGGAGCGCCGTTCCCAGGCCTGCGCGAGCTGGGCATAGGTGAGTACGGAAATGATCGGGAACACGACGGCAAAGGCGATCAGGCCGAAGCCGTCGAGCAGCGGGCTGCGGCCCGGGATGCTCGAGGCCAGGCCGAGCCCGAGCGCTGCCACCAGCGGCACCGTGACCGTGGAGGTGGACACGCCGCCGGAGTCGTAGGCGATGGGGATCATTTGCTTAGGCGCGAAGTAGGTCTGCACCAGCACCACGGCATAAGCCGCCATGATGAACGTGTGCAGTTCGCCGCCGGCGATGATGCGGTAGGCGCCGATGGTGATGCCGACACCGACGCCGATGGCAATCGCCAGGCGCAGGCCGGTGACATGGATGGCCCCACCGGAAACCTCGTTTGCCTTCAGCGCCACGGCCAGCACCGCCGGCTCCACCAGCACCGCGCTGAAGCCGATTGCCATGGCGAAGAGGTAGACCCAGTAGTAGTGGCTCCACTGGTGCGTTACGGCGCTGGCGGCGGCGTCCAGGCCGTAGACGAAATCGACCTGCGTCAGCTGTGCGGCCATGGCGCGACCGAGCGGGAACAGCGCCAGGTCGAGTCCGACGAGGAAGAAAGTCAGGCCGAGGACGACGCAGGCCAGGCCGGTCATGAAGCGAGCCATGTGCGGGATGCGCCGGCGGATCACCAGGTACTGGAAGCCGAAGATGACGACGACGATGGGCGCCACGTCCTGGAGGGTGGCGCCGAGCACGGCGAGCAGCGTGCCGAAGATGTCCATTCAGCGCACCAACATGCTGTAGACCAGGACGAAGATGATGGGCACCAGTGAAGCGAAGGCGATCAGGCCGAAGCCGTCGGTGGCCGGGTTGCGGCCCTTGATCGAGGACGCCAGGCCGACGCCCAGGGCGGTCACCAGGGGCACGGTGATGGTCGAGGTGGTGACGCCGCCGGAGTCGTAGGCGATGCCGATCATCTCGGCCGGCGCGAAACCGGTGATGCACATCACCAGCACGTACCCGCCGATGACCAGGTAATGCAGCGGCCAGCCTTTCAGGATGCGGATGACGCCGAGCAGGATGGCGGTGCCGACGGCGAGCGCGACCACCACGCGCAGCCCGACCGCGTAGGCATCGAGCGCCTGTTCAGTGCCGGCAATGCGTCCTTCAGCGGCTGCCATGCTGGCCGCCTCGTTGGCGACCGCGATCAGCGCCGGCTCGGCGATGGTGGTGGCGAAGCCGAGCGCGAAGGCGAAGGCCAGCAGCCAGGCCAGGCTGCCCTTGCGGGCGAAAGCATGCGCCATGGAGTCGCCGATGGGGAACAGGCCGAGCTCGAGGCCGTACACGAACAGCGTCAGGCCGACCACGACCAGCACGAGCCCGACCATGATGCTGCCGACGTTGGCCAGCGGCTGCTGCACGACCACCGCCTGGAAGAAGCCGATCACCGCGAGGATCGGGAGCAGGTCCCGAAAACTCCCCAGCAACGACTTCCCAAAACCAAGCATCGGGTCGGACCGCCTCAATCCATTGATTTAGAAGAATCTTACTATGAAAAAAGGGCCCCGAAGGGCCCTTGTGTGACACGAAACCCGGCCTTTTGTGTCATGTAAGCGCGCTCAGGTCCCGCAGAAAGTCCGGTAATAGGGATCGCGCTCCGCGGGCGGCGCCAGGAGCGCCTCGGCCTCGGCGCTTGCCGCGAACGGCCGTGCCAGCACAGCCCGCAGCCGCTCGAACGGCTCGAAGTCATCCCCCGCCACCGCTGCCGCCAACGCCTCCTCGACGCGGTAGTTGCGCGGGATCACGGCCGGGTTTGCACGCCGCATCGCCGCCGCCCGCTCCGCCGGCGCCAACGCGTCCCGCCCCAGCCGCGCGCGCCAGTCGTCGCACCACCCGTCCAGCCCCGCCGGCGCCTCGCCACCATCTGCCGCGACGGCCAGCGCGCGAAACGTCACCGTGAAATCCAGGCCCTCGCCTTGCATGCGGTCGAGCAGCGCCTGTGCCAGCTCGGCATCTTCCGCCTCCTCGCTCCCCAGCCCCAGCTTCGCGCGCATCACCGCCAGCCAGTGCCGCTCGAAACGCGCCGCGAAACCCTGCACCACCGGCGTGACGCGCTCCACCGCCGCCGCCGGCACCTCGTCCACCAGCGGCAACAGCGCCTCCGCCAGGCGCGCCAGGTTCCACTGCGCGATCGGCGGCTGGTTGGCGTAGGCATAGCGCCCGCGGCGGTCGATGGAACTGAACACCGTGGCCGGGTCGTAGCTGTCCATGAACGCGCACGGCCCGTAGTCGATGGTCTCGCCGGATACCGTCATGTTGTCGGTGTTCATCACGCCGTGGATGAAGCCCACGCCGAGCCAGCGCGCCACCAGCGCCGCCTGTGCCTCGACCACTGCTTCCAGCAGAGCCACGTAACGCTCCCCGGCCGCGCCCGCCGCCGGGTGATGCCGCGCGATCACGTGGTCCGCCAGCGCGCGCAGCGTCGCGAAATCCTGGCGCGCAGCGAAGTACTGGAACGTCCCCACGCGCACATGACTCGCCGCCACGCGCGTGAACACCGCGCCGGGCAGCGCCGTGTCGCGCAACACCGGCTCGCCCGTTGTCACCGCCGCCAGGGCGCGCGTGGTCGGGATGCCCAGCGCATGCATCGCCTCGCTCATGAGGTACTCGCGCAACACCGGCCCCAGCGCCGCACGACCGTCGCCGCCACGCGAAAACGGCGTGATCCCGGAACCCTTGAGCTGCACGTCACGGCGCCGCCCCGCCCCGTCCACCACCTCGCCGAGCAGCAGCGCCCGCCCGTCGCCGAGCTGCGGCACGAAATGCCCGAACTGGTGCCCGGCATAGGCCAGCGCGATCGGACGCGCGCCCGCGGGCACCTGGTTGCCGGAGAACCACGCCGCCAGCGCGGCATCCTCCGGAACCGCCGCGGCGCCCATTTCCGCCGCCAGCGCGTGATTGAAAGCCACCAGGCGCGGCGCCGCCACCGGCACCGGGTCGAGGCGCGCGTGCGCCTGCCCGGGCAACTGCGCGTAGCTGTGTTGGAAGTCGAACATGAGCGCATGATACTTCGCTCGGGCGCCGCGCTCCCGATGCACCCTGTGGCCGATACGGATGGTAAAGTTTCGCGCCAGGGCTACATATGGTCTCGACCGCCCATTTAGATGGGCTCACCCCGCGAGCCAGCTACAAGGGATACTGGTTTGACTGCGGTCTGTCAGGGAGGACTCCAATGAGCAAGCGCGTCGATCTCCTGCGCCGCACCGCGGCGAACGGGATCTCCATCGAGGCCGTCGTGACCGACGAGGGCGACCTCCTGGTGATCGGCCGCGAAGACTCGTCCGCAGGTGATTCCTCGCAGCTCCCGCACGAAGAGGAGTACTGGCTGCGCGTCGCTGCGGCGGCCAAGGACGACGCCCTGCTCGCGCTGCTGGAAAACTTCTTCGGCAACAGCGCGACGGCGGTCTCCGACGTCCGCGCGGTGCTGCTTGCCGCCGGCGTTTCCTGCAACCTTTTCAGCCACTGAGCGGACTATGGACAACATTCGAAACCGGTTCCGCGGCTGCCTGCTCGGTGGCGCCGTCGGCGATGCGCTCGGCGCGCCCGTAGAGTTCATGAAGCGGGATGAAATCCTGGCGCTGCACGGCGCGGGCGGCGTGAACCGCTACGTCCCGGCTTACAACGGCCTCGGCACCATCACCGACGACACCCAGATGAGCCTGTTCACTGCCGAGGGCCTGCTCCTCGGCTGGGCCGACGGCTGCGCGCAGGGCAGTGCCTGCCTGCTCGAGGCGACCCGCGCGGCTTACCTGCGCTGGCTGCATACCCAGGCCGAAGACCCGGCCGCGCCCGCCGACGATATTCCCGTCGATGGCTGGCTGCTGCAGCAGCCCGCGCTGCACGCGCGCCGCGGCCCCGGCACCACCTGTCTCGACGAACTGAGCGCGGTGCGCGACGGCAACCGCGAGCTGGCGGCGAAGAACGACCGCAAGGGCTGTGGCGGCCTGATGCGCGTGGCCCCGGTCGGGCTGTTCTTCTGGCGGCCCGAAGGTGCGTTCTCGATCCGTCCGGCCTTCGTACTGGCGCGCGACCTGGCCGGCATCACCCACGGCCATCCGACCGGCCAGCTGAGCGCCGGCGCGTTCGCCGCCATGATTGCCGCGCTGGCCGACGGCATGTCCCTGCAGGGCGCAGTCGCCGTCGCCACGCACCTGCTGGCGCGACACGAGGGCCACGAAGAGACGCTGCTGGCCCTCCGCCGCGCCGAGGCCTTCGCGCAGGCCGGCACCCCGTCCCACCTGGCGATTGCCGCGCTTGGCCAGGGCTGGCTGGCCGAAGAGGCACTGGCGATCGCGCTCTATTGCGCCCTGACCGCGGAGTCCTTCGAGCACGGCGTGGTGATGGCGGTGAACCACGACGGCGACTCCGACTCCACCGGCGCCATCACCGGCCACCTGCTCGGCGCCGCGCACGGCGTCAACGCCATACCCGCGGAGTTGCTGGAACCGCTCGAGCTGCGCGAGGTCATCACCGACATGGCGGACCGCCTCGCTACCTACTGGCAAGCCGGCTAGGCGTCCGCCAGTCGCGACCGGATCCTGATCTCGCCCTCGAGCGTGCGATGCACCGGGCAACGGTCGGCGATCTGCAGCATGCGCTTGCGCTGTGTCGCGTCCAGCGTGCCCTCGATGGAGATCACCCGGCTCAGCTCGTGCACATGGCCGTCGGTCGTATCGCAGTCGGCGCAGTCCTCGGCATGCACGCGGCGATGGCTGACCGCGCAGCGCACCCGCCGCACCGGCAGCTTCTTGTGGCGCGCGTACATGTTGAGCGTCATCACCGTGCAGCTGCCCAGCGCCGCGGCAAGGAACTGGTAAGGGTCGGGCCCCTGGTCGGCGCCGCCCTTGTCCCCCGGCTCGTCGGCCACCAGCGCATGCGGGCCGGCCTGCACGCTGCACAGGAACTGGTCCGCGCTCAGCCCGCTCACGCGCGCCCCGTGGGCGGGCTCGGGCGCCGCCAGCTCGAGGAAGCGCGCCGCCCACGCCGCGATCACGCCGCCGGCGTACGCGGCGTCCGCCGCCCGCGACAACAGGTGGTCGGCATCGTCCAGGCTGACGAAGCTCTTCGGGTGCTTCGCCGCGACGAAGATCTGCTGTGCCTGGTCCACCGAGACAACCGTGTCCACCGGAGAATGCAGGACCAGCAAGGCACGCCGTAGCTGCGCCAGGCGCTCCGGCAGCGGATGGCTGCGCGCATCCTCGATGAAGTCGCGCCGCACGCGGAAGCTGCGCCCGGCCAGCTCCACCTCGGCCGAGCCCGTCCCGCTCGATCTGCTCCAGTCCCGTGCCGAACTGCTTCAGCACATGCTCCGGCCCGGCCGGCGCGCCCAGCGTCGCCACCGCGCGCACGCTGTCCAGCCGTCCGGCCACCGCGAGTGCCGCCGTTCCGCCGAGCGAATGCCCCACCAGCAACTGCGGCGCGGCGTAGTGTTCGCCGAGCCAGCGCGCGGCGTCCTCCAGGTCGTCCAGGTTGCTGGAGAAACTGGTGTCGGCGAAGTCGCCTTCGCTCTCGCCGAGGCCCGTGAAGTCGAAGCGCAGCACCGCGAAGCCGGCCCGTGCCAGGGCGCGGGTGATCTCGCGCGCGGCGCGGATGTTGCGACTGCAGGTGAAGCAGTGCGCGAATACCGCCGTGGCACGCCAGTCGCCGCCCGGCGGCAGTTCCAGCGAACCGACCAGCGTCGCGCCGGCGCGATTCTCGAAGTGGATCTTTTCCATGCTGTGCAGTCTCCGGTCAGCGCTGAGGCAGCACCCCGCGGTAGGGGTTGAACACCTGGTCCTGGTAGTCCGCGAAGGCGTGGAACATGTCCGACGCCGCCGCCAGGTATTGCGCGCGCAGGGCCGCCTCGAGGTCCGCCCGCTGCGCGGCCAGCGCCGCCAGCATCTCGGCGCGCATTTCATCGCGGTTCAGCACTTCGTCGATCTCGTTCAGCACCAGGTCGGTGCCGACCCACGCCGCCGCCCCGATGCCGACGGCGCACAGCGGCGCCCACGGCCCGCACAGCGCGCCGGCCTGGCCCGCCTGGGTCGCCGTCGCGGCGCGCGCGCCGAGGCGTGCAGTGATCGCGGTGAACATGCGCCGCACCGCCTCGCGCCCCATCACCCGCGCGCCGACGCGGGCGCCGAGCCGGGTGGCGAGGATGCCGCCGACGGCGCCGAAGCCGACCAGCGACTTGTGCATGCTGGCATCCAGCGCAAAATCGGGCAGCTCAGGCTGCAGGCATTCGCTGCGCTCCAGCACGCTGCTCACCAGCGCCGCCTGGCCCTCGTAGGCGGCCGCCACCCGCACGCGCAGTTCCGCTTCCAGTTCCGGTTGCAGCGTGTCGAGCAACGGCGCGAGGGCCTCGTCGACGTGCGCGTCCATGATGCGCGCGATGTAATCCTCGAACGGCTCGCCGCCGGTCACCGAGCGGCCCAGGTACCACAACTGCAGGTACTGGCCCTGCAGGCTGAAATTCCAGTCGAGGTAACTGTCCACGCCCGCCTCGGCACGCGCGAACGCCTCATCGAGCGTGGCCTGCAGGCGCTGCTCGAGCGCGGCCTTGAATTCCGTTTCCTGCACCGCCAGCGCCTGCCCGGCCTGCACCGCCGCCACGCGCCGCTCGGCAGGCGCCTTGAAGGTGCAGGGATCGAGCGCCAGCCATTGCGGCGGCGACTCGGGCACCGCCTTGAACAACAACAACCCGAGCAGCGCCAGCGCCACCATGCTAAGGCCGAAGCCGCGCCCGTCGCCGCGGGTCGCCACGGCAGGTGGCGCATCCGGCGTTTCGTCCACGGTCGCGGGCCCGAGGCGGCGCAGCACGAAGGACACCACGCCCAGCAGCACCAGGCCCACGGAGCCGAGCTTGAGGCCGTTCCAGCCCAGCAGCGCCAGCGCGGCGGCCAGGTAAGCCCACAGCCCGCCCGCGGCCGGCCGCGCCGCCTGCAACAGCTGCCAGGTCAACGCCTCGCCGGCGGCGCCGAGGCCCAGCAGCCAGCCGACCACCGGCAGGTTGGCCCGCGCCCGCTCCGCATCGAAGGCCGCCGCGGCCAGCTCCAGCGGCGCGAAGCCGCCCGCATCCGGCACCTCGACCCAGAACACCTGCAGCAGCGCCAGCACTGTGGCCGCCAGCGCAAGGTTGATCCAGAACGTGGCGCGCAGGGCCAGCGCCGTGCGGAAGGCCGGCACGACATGATTGGCCGCGCGGCGCGAGACGAGAACGAGCAGCAGCGCGAAGCTGGCGAGGCTGCCCAGCAATACCGCCCACTCGTAGGGCGCGAGCCCGGCGGTCATGAGCAAGGCCAGCGCCGCGGTCACCAGCGCCAGCACGGCCTGGCGGAAGCGCAGCAGGTAGCCGGGCCACAGGCGCCGCCGCACCCAGCTCGTCTCGAGCGTGACGTGCGACAACAGTGCGTGCCGGCGCAGCATGCGCATCGGTTCGAGGTACTGGTACGCCAGCCAACCGAGCAGCAGCAGCATGGCCGCCAGCCCGCCGCGGCCCATGGCCGGCAACGGGTACCAGTACAGCAGTGCGAGCACGCACGCCACGCCCGCCAGGGCGAGCAGATGGGCGGAATAGCGGTGGTCAGTGGATTCGCTCATCGGCTCCAGTATAGTCGCGCCCCATGACCGTTCTCCTCTGGATCCTTGCCATGCTGATGGTGGTCGCCGGGCTGGCGGGCATGGTGCTGCCGGCGGTGCCCGGGCCGCTGCTGCTGTTCGCGGGGCTGTTCACGGCCGCCTGGGCCGAGGCCTTCGTGCATGTCGGCGCCAAGACCCTGGTGGCGCTCGCGGTGATGGCCGGGCTGGCGATGCTGGCGGATTTCGTGGCCGGCGCGCTCGGGGCCAGGCGCTATGGCGCCTCGCCGCGCGCCATGGCGGGCGCGGCGCTGGGCGCCCTGATCGGGATCTTCTTCGGCCTGCCCGGGCTGCTGCTCGGGCCCTTCATCGGCGCGCTGTTGGGCGAGATCGCCGAGCGCAACGACTGGGCGGCCGCAAGCCGCGCCGGCTGGGGCGCGACCCTCGGCCTGATCATCGGCACCGCGGCCAAGCTTGCGCTCGGCTTCACCATGATCGGGCTGTTCCTGTGGGTGCGCCTCGTCTGAGGCCAACCCCCGACAGCTCCCGGCGCCGCGCTCAGTCGGCGGCCGGGTAGTCGGTGTAGCCCTTCGGCCCCGGCGTGTAGAAGGTCTGTGCGTCCGGCGTGTTCAGTTCCAGGCCTTCGCGCCAGCGCCGCGGCAGGTCGGGGTTGGCGAGGAAGTCGCGGCCCACGGCGATGAGGTCCGCTTTCCCGGCATCGATGTCGGCAATCGCCCGCTCCGCGGTATAGGCACCGCAGCGGATGATCGGGCCGCCGAAACCGTCGGACATGGCCTGCTTCACGGCTTCCGGCACTTCGGGCGCGCCGACCGCGGAGTGATCCACGATGTGCAGGTAGGCAAGGCCGATCTTGCCCAGCTCAGTCGCCAGCTCGACGTACTCCTCCGCCATGCCGTCGTAATGCGGCATGTCGTTGAACACGCCGAAGGGCGACAGGCGGATGCCGACGCGCTCGCGCCCGATGGCGGCGCTCACCCGTTCCGCTACCTCCAGCACGAAGCGGGCGCGGTCACCGAACGAGCCGCCGTACTGGTCGGTGCGATGGTTCGAGGTCGGGCGCAGGAACTGCTCCAGCAGGTAACCGTTCGCGCCATGCAGTTCGACGCCGTCGAAGCCGGCGGCGATGGCGTGCTGCGCGGCATGCACGAACTCGGCCTCGGCGGTTGCAATGTCCTCCGGCGTCATGGCCTCGGGCACCGGGTGCGGCTGCAGCCCGGCCTGGTCGGTGTACATCTCGCCCGCCGCTGCGATGGCCGACGGCGCCATCACGCGCGCGCCTTCGGGCAGGTTATTGGCGTGGCCGACGCGGCCGGTGTGCATGAGCTGCATGAAGGTCTTCGCTCCGCCGGCGTGAATCGCCTGCGTCACCGCCTGCCAGCCGGCGACCTGCTCCGGCGAGAAGATGCCCGGGATGCGCGGATAGCCCAGCCCGTTCGGGGACGGCGAGGTGCCCTCGGTGATGAGCAGGCCGCCCGAGCTGCGCTGGCCGTAGTACTCGGCCATCAGGGCATTCGGCACGTTGCCCGCTGCCCGGCTGCGCGTGAGCGGCGCCAGGACGATGCGGTTCTGCAGGGTCAGCGGGCCGAGCTCGTAGGGCTGGAACAGGGGATGTTGACTCGTATTCATGACTCGATTGCATCCATGTCGTGGCTGGGCGCGAAAAGTCGCGGGTGTCAGCAGGTTGAACTTGCGCGGTCTGGGCCCAGTTTTCGCCCGGGCGGCCGCGGGAGATTCGGCTAGACTTTAGCGCACCGCAACAGACCACTGGGGCCCAGTATGCACGCCTTCCTCATCGATCCCTTCAAGCAGACCATCGAGCAGGTCGAAATCGAGCCGTCGCTGGACGCGATCCGCAGCCTGGTCGGTTTCGATTCCATCGACTCGGACGAACTTTCGCGCAGCGACGACCGCCTGTTCTTCGATGAAGAATGCTTCATCCGCGCGCAGCCCCAGCCCGGCCGATTCAAGCTCGACACCCTGCCCCCGGTGGCCGGGCGCGGCGTGGTGGTCGGCGGCGGCCCGGACGAAGGCAGCCTGGCATCGCCCGAGTTGTCGCTGGAAGCGCTGAAGGGCCGGGTGCAGTTCAGCTAGGCGGCCAGGCGGCGAGCCGGGAAATCCGCCTGGCTCTCCCCAGCGATATCTATGTCAGGTTCCCAGGAATACCGCCTGATGCTGCTCCGCCTCGCCTGCCTCGCCGCCTTTTCTTCCCTTGTCCTGGCCACGACCAGCGCCGACGCCCGACCCGGCTGGTTCGGCGCCGACGATCGCATCCGCGTCGGCTACACGCCGCGGGTGTTCCACGTCACCAACGACAAGGACTACGTCGACTGGAACCACATCGTGGCAGTCGAGTGGATTACGCCCCGCTACCAGCTGTGGAACGCCGACCGCAGCCACTTCGGCGCCGCGGTATTCGACAACTCCTACGGCCAGTTCTCCCAGACCGTCTACTACGGGCTGGAGTGGGACTGGAAGCCGGCCTGGGGCGGCGAGCTGTTCTGGGCGGTCAGCTTCGGCCTCGTGCACGGTTACAAGGAGCCCCACGAAGACCAGCTGCCCCTGAACAATGCGTTCGGGGTCGGCGTCACGATCGTGCCGGCGCTCGGCTGGGAGCGCGAGCGCCTCGGTTTCGCGCTCAGCCTGAGCGGCAGCGCGGTGGCGTTCCGGGGGAGCTGGAGCTTCGGCGACTGAGGCGGCCTCAGGCGCGCCTCAGCCCGAGGTGCTCGACGAAGGGATCGAAGTCCCGGTCCGAGTAGAGCAGCGGCAGGCTCTCGGCGATGCAGAAACTGGCGATCACCGCATCGGTCGTCTTGCGGACAGTGACGCCCTGTTTGCGGAGCGCCCGGTAGTTCTCCGCCACCCGACCAGCTCGCTTGCGATCCAGCAATTCGAAGATCGGCAAAGCAGAGAGCAGGTCCCGCGCGACCCGGAAATCCCGGTCGCGTCGAAAACCCTGCAAGACCTCAACCAGGACCAGGTCCCCGACCGCGACAGGCTCGGTCCCCAGCAGCCCGTCGAGGACGTCGGTTTCCCGTGTCGGCGTGCCGTTGAAATAATCGATCCAGACGCTGGAATCCACCAGCACCATCAGTCGGTTCTCATGGCCTCGAGATCGCCGCTCCAGCGCAGCTTGCCGCGCAGCCCGCGAATACGTTCCTGGCGCTTCAGCTGCACCAGGGTTTTCAGCCCGAGCTCCACCACCTCCCGCTTGCTGCGCGCGCCGGTGACCTTCAGCGCCTCGGCCATCAAGTCGTCGTCGATCACGATGTTGGTTCTCATGCCTGGACCTTCAATGTGTATAAACCACAGGTTTCATACACACAAGGTAGCATTCCTGGGCGCGACGTAAAGAAAGTCAGTCTTCCCCGCGCAGCGCGAAGTAGCAGCGCACGCAGGCCATGACGTCGGCCGCGGCATCGTGCGCGCCGGGGAAACCCTCGCCGAACAGGTGCTGGTGCAGCTCCTCAAGGCGCGGCCACTTGAAGTCGCCGTAACGCCCCGGCAGGCGGCAGACGTTCACCGAGGACAGCATGGTGCACACCGTCGGCAACGCGCCGAGCGAGCGCAGCAGGTCCGGCGCCGGCGGCATGCGCCCGGCGCGCACCAGCTCGGAGAACAGCACGTTGCGATCGAAATCCAGGTTGTGCGCCACCAGGCGGAACGGCATGTGCAGCTCGACGTCCTCGGCCAGGTCGCGCAGCACGTCGTTCAGCGGGCGGCCGAACTGCATGGCCCGGGCGGTGCTGATGCCGTGCACCTGCTCCGCGCCCCACGGGATGATGAAGCCGTCGGGGCGGATGATGGCGCTGCGGTGTGCCGCGACCTCGCCCGGGCCGGTGGCCAGGGCCCAGCTGATGGAGACGATGCGCGGCCACACCTCCACCTCGCGATAAGTGGCGTTGCGCCGGCTCGGCAGGCCGGTGGTCTCGACATCGAAAAACAGCAGCATCCGGGGATGCTACCCTGCATCGCACTCCTCGACGAGCCTGCGCAGGGCATCCTGGTCCAGCTGGGGCAACAGCTTGCGTGCCTCCTGTATGCCCACCTCGAGCCGGCCGTCGCGGCACAGCCCGGTCACTCCGGCCGCCTCCATCGCCTCGAATACCTGTCTCAGGATCTCCTGGTCGATCGGCATCGTTTCGCGGGTCATGGCACACCTCCGTCGGGCGGGCTTGACCTAAGCATAGCAACGGGGGGATTTTTCGCTGGCGAAAGACCCCGCCGACGGATGTTTCAGAACGGTGCTGGATTTGTGAAAAAAATCGTCCTCATCGACGGCCACAACCTGCTCTACGCGCTGCGGCCCCGCTTCGCGGCGCAGCTGGTCGACGGCCATCCGGGCACGGCGGCGCGGGACGCGCTGGCGGCACAGATGGTTGCGGTGTTCGACCAGCCGGGCGCGGTGGTGCGCATCTACTTTGATGGCGGCGAAGCGCATGCCGAGCAGCGCTCGGCGCAGGTGGAAGTGATTTATCCCGGCGGCACGGGCGACCAGCGCGCCGACCAGGCGATTCTTGCTGCACTCGCACAGCATGCGGCGTCGGCTGCGGCGGAAGAGCGGCCCATCGTGGTGACGCGCGATATCAAGCTGGCGCGGCGCGCACGCAAGCGCGGCGCCACCGTGATCGACCCTGCAGCATTTTGCGCGGAATGTGACGCCGGGCTCATCCCCTGAGCCCGGCCGAAAGTACGCTGGTCTCCAGAACAACGCGGCACGGACGCCCGCGAACTGGAGGGAACACGAATGCCATCGTCATTGCTGCGCCGGAATTTCCTCAAGCAGCTCCTGGCCGCACCGCTGCTCGGCGCGCCGGCGCTGGTCGCTGCGCGCACCGCCGAAGTCGACTTCAGCGTCTTCCCGGTGGCGGGCTTCAGTTACTACGACGGCCCCGCCCTGCTCGACCGCCTGCGGCCCGGCGACCCCGTCACGCTGGTGCCCGAACCCGACAACCCGCACGATCCGCGCGCCATCCGCATCGAGGCGCTCGGCCATCGCGTCGGCTACGTGCCGCGCAGCGAGAATCGCCCGCTGGTGCGCCTGCTGGAACAGGGCGCCGAACTGCGTGGCCATATCGTCGGCGTGCAGCCGAAGGGCGAAAGCTGGGACGCGCTCCGGGTGGGCGTGTCGCTATACCTGCCGGGCACCTGAGGTCAGGCTAGAATCACCCCGTCGTCAATTCGAGGACGACGCCGGGAGTGCCACGCCATGACCCTGCTGCGCAACACCGTCCTCCTCTGGACCATCGTCACCATGCGGCTGGTGGTGCGGTCCTAGCCCAGCAACCCCGCGTTGTTGCGCCACAGCCAGAAGTTGAGCGCGCCGGCGAAGCTGACCCAGCACAGGTACGGCACCAGCAGCAGCGCAGCGACCCGGCTGAAGCGCCAGAAGCCGGCGATGACGGCGGCGATCAGCACCCACAGCAGCAGCAGCTCGAGGAAAGCCCACAGGCCGAGGTTCCAGGCAAAGAACAGCCAGCTCCACAGCGCGTTGACGGCGAGGTGCACCGTGAACAGCACCAGCGTGCCGCGCGTGGCTTCCCACGGCGCAGCGCGCCACACCAGCCACGCAGCGATGCCCATCATGGTGAACAGCGTGGTCCACACTGGGCCGAACAGCCACGCCGGCGGCGCCCAGATGGGCTGCATCAGCTGGCCATAGAATTCCGGCGCATTCACCGATGCAATGGCGCCGATGGCGGCGGTGATGTAGGCAAGGACGAGCCAGAAAACGAGGCCGAGGGCCTGGGCGGCGGGAGCCCTGGGGTGTGTCGGTTGCACGCAGGTGTTCCAATATTCGGGCCAACGCGCAGAATAACATCGCCATGACCACACCCATCAAACCAACCCGCTCCACCTTCCAGCCACCGGAAAACGAGCTGTCCGAGAAGTTCATCCTCACCGGCGGCCCGGGCGGGCAGCACGTCAACCGCACCGAGTCCGGCGTCCAGCTGCGCTACGACGTGCCGGCGTCGACGTTCATCAGCGAGGAGGTCAAGACGCGGCTGCTGAAGCTCGCCGGCAGCCGTGCCGACTCCGCCGGCGTGATCACCATCGAGGCGCGCAGCCATCGCAGCCAGCACCGCAACCGGGAAGACGCCCGCGACCGCCTGGCGGCGCTGATCGAACGCGCCAGCCGCGCGCCGCGCAAGCGCGTGCCGACCAAGCCGACCGCCGGCGCGCGGCAGAAGCGGCTCACCGAGAAACGCCATCGCGGCGAGGTCAAGCAGAAGCGCGGGGCGCCGGGGCCCGACGACTAGAGGGGCGTCATTCGGGCGCGAACAATTCCGCAATCAGCGTGCGCCAGCGGAACGGCACGCCGAACAACCCGAGGCGGTAGTCGATCAGCGTGCCCTGGGCGATCTCCACCGGCCCGGACGTCAGCACGCGGAACGCCAGCTCCGGCGGCGTGATGCGTTCCAGGTTGTGCACGTCGCAGAAGAAGGGGAACACCTCCTCCGGCGGCACCGGCAGCACGATCTCGGTCTCGAGGCAGTGCCGACCGGCCCCGAGACGTCGGTGGTGCACTAAAGGGGAAACCGGGTCGATCATGCCTCTCATCTTGCCGGAGCCGGTTATCTGGTCAAACCCCATGGAAACTCATGCGGAAATCAGGCCTGTGTTGCTCTTCAATGGACTGCCTCATTAACTTGACGGATGTAGCCCATGGGATACACTTCGTCCAAGCAGCTGCGAGCGACGCAGACCTTCCTTGACTGGATATGGGCCACTTATGAAAAAATCACCACGAAAAGCTTCTGGCCGCATCAAGACCGTAGCCTATGACGTCGCGGACCAGCTGCGCACGCCTGCGGAAATGGCCGCGTACCTCGATGCCTGGCTCGAGGAAGCACCTGACGACGCCCAGGGCATCGCTCGCGCGCTTGGCGACCTCGCCCGCGCCAAGGGCATGTCGGCGGTCGCAAGAGAGTCCGGCCTCAGCCGGGAAAGCCTGTACAAGGCGTTGAGCGAAACCGGCAACCCCAGCCTTGCAACTGTCCTGAAAGTCGCGAGGGCTCTCGGCCTGAGGTTGCACGCGGCCGCGGCGTGACGCCCACACGCCCTACCCTCAGATATCGAGCAGCTTCTGGATGATGAACTTGACCGCGAAGCCGAGCATGCCCAGCGCCAGCACCAGGAACAGCACGAAGGTGCCGAACAGGCCGGCCTTCGACTCGTAGGCGATCTGGCCGATGATGAACAGCATGTAGAGCATGAACGCGGTGAGGCCGAAGGTCAGGCCGAACCACGAGATCTGCTGCTCCGTGAAGCCGAACAGGTCGCCGTAGATCACGACGTCCCCGACGCCCGCGCCGGCAGCGCGTCGGCCTCCAGGGTGTCGCGGTACACATGCCAGCTGGCATGGCCCAGCACCGGCACCACCACCAGGCAGCCGAGCAGCGCCATCGCCATGCCCGCCAGCGACAGCCCGGCGAGCACCATCGCCCACAACGCCATCACCGCCGGGTTACGCAGCACCACCAGCCAGCTCGCCGTGACCGCCTGCAACACCGTGACCTGGCGATCCAGCAGCAGCGGCAGGGTGATGACGCTGGAAGCGAACACCGGCGCCGCCAGCACGCCGCCGAGCATCATCCACAGCTCGAACAGGTAATGCTCGCGCGAGGCCACCACGTGCCTGAGAAAATCCAGCGGGCTGTTGATCGGCTCCGGCGACAGCGCCGTGATCAGCGCCGCCGAGGTCAGTACCCAGCCAGTGCCGGCCAGCGCCAGCAGGCAGCCGAAGATCACCAGGCGCCAGTCATGTCGCGGCGTGCCGCGCCAGCTCATCCAGGCGTCGTACACGGTGCGGAAACCGCCCGGCCGCCCGGCCTCGAGTTCGCGGCTGATGGCATACAGCCCCACCGCGATCACCGGCGCCACCAGCAGGAAG
Organism: uncultured Gammaproteobacteria bacterium; assembly: GCA_963709275.1. Taxonomy (GTDB): domain Bacteria; phylum Pseudomonadota; class Gammaproteobacteria; order Steroidobacterales; family XN24; genus XN24. The sequence continues at coordinate 2,529 of CAVPVZ010000002.1, read as the reverse complement.
CCGCTGAAGGCGCCGGCCAGCAGCCAGAAGTCGTTGCCGGCGACGAACAGCACGACAAGTGCAAACAGCACCACGGCCAGGCCATGCGCCAGGCCGACCGGCCAGGTGCGCCGGAAATCCGCCCAGCCGGCCTGCAACCAGCGCAGCGGGTGGTCGGACCTCAGGCGGCGGGCGGTGAGCTGGTGTTGGAAGCGGTGGTCCATGGGGGGTTCCTGGCTAAAAGTCAGCTCGTACTTTCTCGACCTCGCCCTTCGGCCGGCAGATTGCCTGGGGCAGGCTGCTGGGGCGGCTAGATCGGTGAAAAGTCTATCAGGCTGCTACTAGCAACTTCTCGCGCAGGAACTCGGGCGCGAAATCAGCGCCGTTGGGCCACACCAGAGTGTGAAGCTCCGGGTGAAGCTCAACGAGGGCGAAGTAAGCTTCGTCGCGCAATGGGTCGAAAACCTCGCCCGCAAGCTCGGCCGAAAGATCGACCGCGCCCTCGAGCCCGTCGTTGAAGCGCAGCCAGACCGAATGCCTGCCCAAATACCTGGCCGCAATGATTCTTGGCAACATATTCCTCACTCCACCACCGGATAACACGCCTCGCCCCACACCCCCTGTGCGTTCTCCATCATCAGGTGGATGACGATCGGCACCACGTCGCCGAGGATGTTGGCGCCGTCGCGGATCTGGTCGCGATTGACGCTGCTGTTCCAGGTCGCGCCGCCGTGCAGCACCTGGTTGCGCAGCACGTAGAGGCGCTCGAAGGTGGCGGCGAACAGCTTCCTGGTGTGCCCCTCGCCCAGGGCGCGGCGCGCCGAGGCCCGGCTGCGATCGAAGCGTTCCTGCCACTCCGCCTCGCTGAGGTAGCCGTTCACGTGGTCCCAGAACGGCTGGTACACGAAGCGGTTGTCCAGCAGGAGCCGGATCGGGCCCGGGTAACGCTTCCACACGAGTTCGTAGAGCAGCTTGTCGCGGTCGGCGTCGATGAGCCGGTCGAGGAACTGTCAGCAGCAGCCGCGTCTCGGAGAAGTCGCGCCGGCGCGGGAACTCCTGGGCGTAGGCCGCGTTGAAGGCGATCCACAGGAAGACGAAGCGCGCGTCATGATCGTCCGCGCTCCTGCTCGGCCCGTTGCGAGCCAGCTGAGCGCGCGGTGCACGCGCAGGGCGAGCGGCTGCGGGCCAGGTGTCGCGCTGCGCGCGCTGGCGGGCCTTGAGCGAGGCGTGGTCGAGTGCGAGGGTCACGTCACCATCTCCTTCTGGTTAGCGGGCCGTCCATGGCCCCGGGCGCTCGGCCCGTCGCATCCTCGTGACGGGACCAGTATCTGTGGGGTCAGGCTCACGGGGTGAGCCTGTTCAGAACCCTACGTTATCGCGTCCCGATATGCTGCCGCCCGATCTCCGCAATGCTGCGGGCACCCACCTGCCCCATCACCATCGCCAGCTCCGCCTTGCAGCATCTCCAGCACCTTCTCGACGCCCGCCTGGCCGAAGGCCGCCAGGCCCCAGATATAGGGCCGGCCGATGCACACCGCATCCGCGCCCAGCGCCAGGGCCTTGAAGATGTCGGTGCCGCGGCGGAACCCGCTGTCGATCATCACCGGGACGCGGCCGTTCACGGCCTCCACGACCTCGGGCAGGCTCTCCAGCGCGCCCCAGCCGCTGGCCTCGGCGCGGCCGCCGTGGTTGGAGACGTAGACCGCGTCGGCCCCGGCCTCGCACGGCGCTGGTCGCATCCTCGCGCGTGACGATGCCCTTGACCACGATCTTCATCGAGCTGGCCCGGCGGATCCGCTCGAGGTAGTCCCAGGTCATGTCGGACGTGTCGAAGTCGGCGTACGTGACCTGCGAGCCCTCGTACATCGGGTTCATGCGCAGGAAGTCCTCGACGCTGCCGGTGCCGTGGCACACCGTGCAGTCGCGGTCGTCGATGCGCTCATGCTGGCCGAGCAGGACGCGGTTGCTGCCGGAGTTGAGGTCCACGGTCAGCACCACCACGCGGGCGCCGGCGCGCTCGGCCCGCTCCAGCATCATCTGTGCCGTCGACCACTGGTTGGTCGGGTAGAACTGGAACCAGACCGGCTCGCCGCGCGCGGCGATCACGTCCTCGATCGGCGTGGTCGCCACGTTCGACAGGAGCTGCAGGTGGCCCTGCGCCTTGCGCGGCCCGCGCCGTGGCGAGCTCCGCATCGGGATGGAAGGCGCCCTGGCTGCCGACCGGGGCCAGCACGATCGGCGACTGGAGCGACTCGCCGAGCAGCGTGGTCTCGAGGCTGATCCGGCTGGTGTCCACCATGCGCATCGGCCGCAGGTAGACCTGCTCGAAAGCGCGCCGGTTGGCCGACAGGGTCTCGTTGCCGTCGGTGCCGGTCGCCAGGTAACCGTAGTGGGCCGGCGGCAGCGTGTGCTTCGCCACGGCGTGGAAGTCGAACACGTCCAGCGCATCGGCCGGCGACTTGATGAGGTAGTCGGGCAGCTCGATGGCGTCGAGCGACTCCTCGGCCAGCAGCCGCCCCGCCGCCGTGCAGTACAGCAGCGGGCTGGCGA
>CAVPVZ010000001.1:0-8036 GCA_963709275.1 uncultured Gammaproteobacteria bacterium | reverse complement strand
TCTTCCAATCGAGCCGCATGCCGCGAACGGCCGCCCGTCACCGCACCGGATCCGGGATAGTACCGTGAGCTACTCGGAACGGCGCCCGGCGTCACGCTCGCCACCAGAGGATCGTCGATGACCGCGGACGCCGAATGTTCCTGCGCACGATTGGCTGTGCCCGCGGCTCACGCTCATTCGCGAACTCCCGGCGAGTCCAGACTGCCCAGCTGCGAGATACCGCTTCAACCATCAATAATAATGCTTGATACAAATATTTTGATGTGTGATATTTATATACTGATACTTGGGACCATAAGAAAGATGCCTCGAGCATGATCACCGCAGACCAGTTGCGAGCCGCTCGCGCCCTGCTCCGCCTCGATCAGCGCCAGCTGGCCGAACTGTCGGGCCTGTCGGTTCCCACGATCCAGCGCATGGAGGCCAGCGACGACGTGATTCGCTGCAACATGGATTCGCTGATGAAGCTGATCTCGGCTCTTGAGGCCGCCGGCATCGAGCTGCTGGGTGACGGGGCCGTCAGCCAGGGCGGCGGCCGCGGGGTCCGGTTGAGGGAGCAGCCCACGGATGCCAGGCCCGCCGGCGACACCGACATGCCCACCACGGCGGCTTGAAGCGTGGGCGCAATGCCAGTCGTTGTGCTGTTGTGGTGCGTCGCGCTGCTGCTTGGCATCGCGGTCCTTTCCGTTGGGCTCTCGAGCGCATCCGGATCTTATCGGGCGACCTACGGCGCCAGCCTGGTGGTGTGCGGCATCGCTCTCGCCGCGGCCGGCGAGCATCTGGTCGCGGGCAGCGGCACGGCCTCGGTCTTGACGCTGCCGCTCGGGCTGCCCTGGCTGGGCGCCCATTTCCGCCTGGATGCCCTTGCCGGGTTCTTTCTCGTGGTCGTCAACCTCGGCGGCGCCGCAGCCAGTCTCTACGGGCTCGGCTACGGGCGCAGCGAGCCGGCGCCGCACAGGGTCCTGCCCTTCTTTCCTGCGTTCCTCGCCGGCATGAACCTCGTGGTGCTGGCCGACGACGCCTTCAGCTTTCTGCTGTCATGGGAGTTCATGTCGCTTGCCTCCTGGGCCCTCGTCATGGCCCACCACCGCAACCGCGACAATATCCGTGCCGGGTATATTTACCTGGCGATGGCGAGCTTCGGTGCCCTGGCGCTGCTGCTTGCCTTCGGCCTCTTGGCCGGGCCCGGCGGTGCGTACGAGTTCGCGGCGATCCGTGCAGGGCAACACGCCACCGCTGTCTCCGCGCTCGTCCTGGCGCTGACCTTGCTCGGTGCCGGTTCGAAAGCCGGACTTGTGCCTCTCCACGTGTGGCTGCCCATCGCCCACCCGGCCGCGCCGAGTCATGTGTCGGCCCTGATGAGCGGCGTCATGACCAAGGTCGCCGTCTACGGCTTCATAAGGATCATCTTCGACCTGCTCGGCGAGCCGAGCTGGTGGGCCAGCATGGTCGTCCTCGCGCTGGGCGGCGTCACGGCCGTGCTCGGCGTGCTCTACGCGCTGATGCAGCACGACCTCAAGCGCCTGCTGGCCTATCACACGGTCGAGAACATCGGCATCATCTTCATCGGCCTCGGGTTGGCGCTCGCATTCCAGGCGAACGGCATGGGCCGGGCCGCCGCGCTCGCGCTGACCGCGGCCTTGTTTCATGTCTTGAACCACTCGCTGTTCAAGAGCCTGCTGTTCTTCGGCGCCGGCGCAGTGCTGACCGCTACCAGGGAGCGCGACATGGAGCGCCTGGGCGGTCTCATCCACCGCATGCCCTATACGAGCTTTGCCTTCCTGGTCGGCTGCGTCGCGATTTCCGCCTTGCCGCCACTCAACGGCTTCGTATCGGAGTGGCTGACGTTCCAGGCGATCCTGCAAAGCCCACAGCTGCCGCAATGGGGGCTGAAGATCATGGTGCCGGCGGTCGGCGGCCTGCTTGCGCTGTCGGCGGCGCTCGCCGCGGCCTGTTTCGTCAAGGCGTTCGGCATCTCGTTTCTCGGCCGGCCTCGAACGGCGGCGGCGGGTCAGGCGCGGGAGGTGGACCGGCTTTCGCTGTCCGCCATGTTCGTGATCGCGGCACTTTGCCTGTTCGCGGGGGTACTGCCCGGCCTGGTCATGGATGGCCTCGCGCCCGTGACGCTGGCCCTGCTTGACGACCGCATGCCGCTCCAGTCCGGCCTGCAGTGGCTCTCCATTGTTCCGATCTCAGCGAGCCGCAGTTCCTACAATGGCGCGCTGGTCCTGGCCCTCATCGCCATTTCCGCCTCATTTGCCATTGTCGTCATCCATCGTTTCGCCTCGCGCGCCCTGCGTCGGGCACCGGCCTGGGACTGCGGATTCCCCGAGTCGAGACCGATCAGCCAATACACCGCCGGCAGTTTCGCGCAGCCCCTCCGGCGTGTCTTCGGCACGGTCGTGTTCCACGCCCGCGAACGGGTGGAAATGCCGCCGCCGGGCGATACCCGTCCCGCGCGTTTTCACATCGATCTGCAGGACCTCGTCTGGGATTATCTCTACGCGCCAATCGCCGGGATCGTCGGGCTGGTCGCTGGGCGGCTCAACCACTTCCAGTTCCTGACCATCCGGCGCTACCTGACCCTCGTCTTCCTCGCCCTCGTCGTACTGCTGCTGGTGCTGGCGATATGGCCATGATCTCCGACGTGCTCGTCCAGGCCGCACAAGTGACGCTCGTATTCGTCCTGGCGCCGCTGCTGACCGGCTTCGTGCGCAAGGTGAGGGCGCGCCTGCTGCGGCGCCAGGGCGCTTCCGTCCTTCAGCCCTATCGCGACCTGTTGCGGCTGCTGCGCAAGGAAGTGGTGCTGGCCGAGAACGCATCCTGGCTGTTTCGGGTGACGCCCTACCTGGTCTTCGGCACGACCTGGGTCGCGGCCGCGCTCGTGCCGACCTTCGCCACGGACCTGATCTTCGCCCGGACGGCCGACCTGATCGCCCTGATCGCGCTGCTCGCCAGCGCCCGTTTCTTCCTGGCGCTGGCCGGCATGGATGTCGGGACCAGCTTCGGCGGCATCGGATCGAGTCGCGAGGTCATGATCGCGTCGCTGGCCGAGCCCGCGATGCTGCTCATTGTCTTCACGCTGGCGCTGGTCGCCGGCTCGACCCAGCTCTCGACGGTGGCGGTCTACATGGCGTCGCCGGAGGTGGGCGTGCGGGCCTCGCTGGCCCTCGCGCTCGTGGCGTTGATCATCGTCGCGATCGCGGAGAACGGCCGCATCCCGGTCGACAATCCGGCGACGCATCTGGAGCTCACCATGGTTCACGAGGCCATGGTTCTGGAGTATTCCGGCCGGCACCTGGCGATGATCGAGTTCGCCGCGTCGCTCAAGCTGCTCCTCTACATGTCCCTGATCGCGTGCCTGTTCATGCCCTTGGGCCTCACGTTTTCGGGCGCGGGACCGGCCGCCTACGCCGTGGGCCTGACGACCTACGTGGCCAAGCTGCTCGTGGGCGGTTTCCTGCTCGCGCTCTTCGAGACGGCCGTCGCCAAGATGCGGGTCTTCCGCGTGCCCGATTTTCTTGGCGTCGCCCTCATGCTCGGTCTGCTCGGCACGCTTTTGCGGTTCGTTTCGCGGAGCCTCTAGATGGACGGTCTCATTTTCGACATCGCCCATCTGCTGGCCGGCGGGCTCGTGCTGGTGAGCTTCATGCTGCTCTACCAGGACCGCCTCTATGCGCTGCTCAACATCTACGCGCTGCACGCCCTGGTGCTGGCCCTGTCGGTCGCCTGGCAGGCGTTCCTGCAGGACGCGCCGCACCTGTACGTCACGGCGGGAATTGCGCTGGTTCTCAAGGCCATCGTCATCCCCGTGGTATTGCACCGCATCATCCAGCGTCTGGGCATCCACCGCGAGATCGAGACCGTGGTCGGCATCGGCCGGACGATGCTCGCGGGCATCGGCCTGGTCGCCCTGTCCATGGTGGTGATGCTGCGTGTGACCGCGGAAGCCAGTCCCCTGGCGCGGGAGGACCTCGCGTTCGCGTTGTCGGTGATTCTGCTTGGCCTCCTGATCATGGTTACGCGACGCAACGCCGTCGGCCAGGTCGTCGGCTTCATGTCGCTGGAGAACGGCCTCGTGCTCGCCGCGACCGGCGCCAAGGGCATGCCGCTCGTGGTCGAGATCAGTGTCGCGTTCTCGATCCTGATCGCCTTCATCGTCATTGGCATCTTCCTGTTCCGGATCCGCGAGCGCTTCGACACGGTTGACGTTCACGCTCTCGACCGCTTCCGGGGAGAGTGGCAATGAGCGTCATTTCGATTTACCCCGTTGCGGCGATCCTGGTCATTCCGGTTGTTGCGGCGGCGCTGCTCGCGCTCCTGCCGAACTACCGGGTCACCGCGCGACTGAACGTGCTGGCCACGTTCCTGACGTTCCTCGCGGCCGGGTCGCTCTTCTTCGGCGACCGGCCCGCGCCCGGGCACTACCTGCTGATCGACGACCTCAATATCGTCTTCATCGTCCTCAGCACCTTCGTCGGCTTCACCACGAGCGCGTTCAGCGCCAGTTACATCGCCCACGAGCTCGAAATCGGCCGGCTGACGCCCACCCATCTGCGCTTCTACCACGCCATGTATCAGGTCCTGATGTTCGGGATGAACCTGGCGTTGATTGCCAACAACATCGGGCTCATGTGGGTTGCGATCGAACTCGCCACGCTCACGACCGTGCTCATGGTGGGTATCTATCGCACCCACGAGGCGCTGGAGGCAGCCTGGAAGTATTTCATCCTCGGCAGCGTCGGCATTGCGCTGGCCCTGTTCGGCACGATCCTGGTCTACATGGCCGCGCTGCCGGTGGTGGGCGAGGGCCTGGACGCCATGACCTGGTCGGTGCTGATCGGGCGCGCGGCGGCCTTCGATCCGGCGCTGCTCAACCTTGCCTTCGTGTTCCTGCTGCTCGGCTACGGGACCAAGGTGGGCCTCGCGCCGCTGCATGCCTGGCTGCCCGATGCCCATGCCGAGGGCCCGACGCCGATCTCGGCCGTTCTTTCGGGGCTGCTGCTGAACGTCGCGCTGTACGCCGTGCTGCGCTTCAAGATCCTGCTCGCCGTGAACCCAGGAGCGATCGCCCCGGGACCGCTGCTGGTCACGATGGGACTGGCCTCGCTGATATTCGCAGCCTTCATGCTCTACCGCCGGCGCGACATCAAGCGCCTGTTCGCCTATTCCTCGATCGAGCATATGGGCATCATCGCCTTCGCCTTCGGCATGGGCGGGCCGCTCGCCAATTTCGCCGGGCTCCTGCACATGACCATGCACAGCCTGACCAAGTCGGCAATCTTCTTCACCGTCGGCCACATCGCCCAGGTCAAGGGCACGCAGAAGATCGCCGACATCCGCGGCCTCACCGATACCCACCCCTGGCTGGGCTGGTCGCTCGTCATTGGCGTCGTCGCCATCGCGGGCCTGCCGCCCTTCGGGATCTTCATGAGCGAGTTCCTGCTGGTCAGCTCGACGTTCGCCCGCGAGCCGTTGCTGGCCATCCTGCTGGTGTTCGGCGTGCTGGTCGCGTTCGGTGCGCTGCTGCTGCGTCTCGGCGGGCTCGCTTTCGGCGAACCGTGCGGCAGCACGCTGCCCGCGCAAGCCTCATATGTCCCCTTGTTCGCCCACCTGGCGCTGGTGCTCGTCGCCGGCGTCTATCTGCCACAACCGCTCGTCGCGTGGTTCCAGCACGTCGCGACCATGCTGGGATGACCGGGAGGAGAGACGGTGTCAGCGTTGCTCGACTTGATCCTGAAAGGCCGCCCGGTCCCGCACCACCATCCCTGGCCGCGCGCGATCGTTGAGCGGCCGGCCTGGAGCCTGGCGGCGGAGCAATTCGCCGCGGGACACTGGACGCTGCTGGATCTGTGGGGCGAGACGGACGCCGTGCACATGGTTGCGCTCGACGAGACGACCGGCGATCTGGGGGTTCTCAGTCTCGCTTGCCCCGACCGCTGGTTTCCTTCCGTTGCGACTCGGCATGCACCGGCACTGCGCCTCGAGCGAACCATCCGCGACCTGTTCGGGCTGGAAGCGAATGGCGTGCCCGATGGGCGCCCGTGGCTCGACCACGGCCGATGGGGCGTGTGTCAACCTCTGGGCGCCGCGGTTGCTACCCAGCCTTGCGATACCTCCTACGCCTTTCTTCCGGCCGAAGGCGAGAGCCTGCACGAGATCCCCGTCGGCCCTGTGCACGCCGGCATCATCGAGCCGGGTCATTTCCGCTTCACGGCCAACGGCGAGACCATCGTGCGCCTGGAAGAGCGGCTGGGCTACACCCACAAGGGCATCGAAGGACTGATGGCCGGGGCCAGGCTTGATCGCGCCGCGCTGCTCGCCGGCCGGACTTCGGGCGACAGCGCGGTCGCTTACGCCATCGCCTTTGCCCGCGCCGTCGAGGCCGCGCTCGGCGTCGAGGCGCCGCCGCGTTCCGGCTGGTTGCGCGGCCTGATGGCCGAGCTCGAACGCCTAGCCAATCACCTGGGCGACATCGGCGCCATCTGCAACGATGCAGCGTTCGCACTCATGCATGCACACTGCGGCATCCTGCGCGAGCGGGTCCTGCGGGCGTCCGACACCTGCTTCGGGCACCGCCTGATGCGCGACTGCGTTGTGCCGGGCGGCGTCACGGCCGACCTCGACGCGACAGGAAGGGCGGCGCTGCAGGCCTTGATGGGCAATATCGGCCAGCGCTTCCCGTCCCTCATCGAGCTCTACGACAACACCGCATCGCTGTCGGACCGCACGGTTGCGACCGGCATCCTGACGCCGGCGCTTGCCCGTGAGTACGGCGCCGGGGGTTTCGTCGGGCGAGCGTCCGGCCGCGGGTTCGACGCGCGCCGGGTTCCCGGCTATCCGCCCTATGGCAGCCTCGATTTCGAGGTGCCGGTGCTCGTGGAAGGAGATGTGAATGCGCGTGTCTGGATCCGCATCCGCGAAGTGGAGCAGAGCCTGTCGTTGATCAGGCAGATGCTGGCGCGGCTTCCGGAGGGCCCGCTCCACGTGGGGCTGCCGCAAGGGGCGGGCGAGGGGATGGCGCTCGTCGAGGGCTTCCGCGGCGACGTTCTCGCCTGGGTTCGCCTCGGGGACGACCACACCGTGCTGCGCTGCCGTTTGCGCGATCCGTCATGGTTCCAATGGCCGCTGCTCGAGGCCGTGATCGAAGGCAACATCGTGGCCGACTTCCCGCTCTGCAACAAGTCGTTCAACTGCTCCTACTCGGGCCACGATCTGTAGAGGCAAGACCATGCGCAAGCTGCTCTTCAGGAACATCTCTCGCACTCCATTGACGGAGCCGCCTCCGGCTCGCGACGAGGAGGCGGTTGCCGCGCTCGCCGCAAGGGTCGATGGCGCCGCGCGCCGGCAGCTGGGCCGCAGCCTGGCGGTCCGACACGTCGACGCGGGTTCCTGCAACGGCTGCGAACTGGAAATCCACGCTCTCAACAACGCCTATTACGACATCGAACGCTTCGGCATCCGCTTCGTGGCCTCGCCGCGCCATGCCGACGTGCTCCTCGTCACCGGACCCGTGACAAAGAACATGCGTGAGGCGCTGGAGCGGACCTACAACGCGACGCCCGACCCAAAGTGGGTGATTGCGGTCGGTGACTGCGGCGCCGACGGCGGCTGCTTCGCCGGCAGCTATGCAGTGACCGGTGGCGTATCGCAGGTCGTGCCGGTCGACCTGCACATCCGCGGCTGTCCACCGGACCCGACACAACTGCTCAAGGGCCTGCTTGCGCTGCTCGAGGCAGCCGGGACCGGAGCCGCGGAAGGCGCCGCAGTCGTGGCAGCCGGGGCTCGCGCTACCTGACTGGATCAAGCCGCGCGATGGCGCGCAAAAACCCCCCGGCCTTGCGACCGGGGGGTTCGATTGGGATCCTGGCAGTGACCTACTCTCACATGGCTATGCGGCCACACTACCATCGGCGCAGGGCGTTTTCACTTCCGAGTTCGAAATGGGATCGGGTGGTACCCGCCCGCTATAACCGCCAGGAAAAACGTTCGCCCGCGCCGCTGACCACTCTCGCCGCGCAGGCATGTCTGAATGT